>NZ_LT707005.1:91895-91981 GCF_900155655.1 Prevotella ihumii | reverse complement strand
TGAACGTTCTCAAACCTGCTGTAGACCTCATACCCATCAGACTGTATGGCACCCTGGTAGCCCTTGAAGAGTTCATCTGCCACAGC
>NZ_LT707005.1:37928-91669 GCF_900155655.1 Prevotella ihumii | reverse complement strand
AAAATAGCTCAAAATAAGCTCGCAAATCTCGAAGAAGTCTAACGACCGATTTGGGTTAAAACGCTCTGTAAGTGCAAAAGCAATCCTTCTCACCTGCAAGGCTGTGAGAGAAGGTTCAAAACCAATATTGAGCAGGATGAGCGAATGTACGTGTCCAGCCACGTCACGATACGACTCTTTAAGTCTATAATAAAGAGCCTTTTCACCAGTTGCCGGATTAAAACGTGTCTGTACATTTGCGTGCATAGGTGCAAAGTAACAAAAAAAAATTGATATGCTGGTGTCCTACAAATCAGATTTAGCCCGTATTCAGAAAACGCTACGGCTGATTATTAAGTACTTAGCAAACCTGAAACCCTCAAAACACACTGAAAATTTATGAAAAATAATTATGCCCGTTAAACTTGGGTTAAGTTCAGCATCCCTTTGCTCAAGAAGTTTAACAACAGCTTCCCGAGTGAGAGAATGGTAGTCAGATGTCATTGTGCAATAAGGCATATTCATCACATTATCAGTTCTTTATACGATGTAAAGTTACAAAAAATATCTGATACTGGCAAGAAAATACTAAGATTTATTGTATCTTTTTCTTCGGTAGCAATTAGGATTTATACCTTCTATATAGAGTACCAATTCGTCCCAGCGAAGTTCATAAAATCCAGTTCTCGCCCGTATGATTTTAGGACTCAGGCAACCCTGTGCCATCTGTTTATGATACACGACAAAACCACAGCGTTCCCAGTGCAGCAATTTAATTCGGTTACGGGATCGATTGTAGAAAACGTAGACAACACCATCAGAAGGATTGAAGTCATTGCTGCGTACCAATTGGGACAGGCGAACAATACCCTGACGCATGTCCACAGGAGTGCAACAAACCCGAAAAACATTTGTTTCGTTGAGTACAAACATAAGTTTTTCGGGCAAAGGTAGTAAAGCAAGAATGTTACACAAAGGCGGCTAATATTGGATGCTTACGTTTTATGTCAAAACGTAGACCTATTGTTTTGGGTTTCGAAATAGCCTGTTTTGCGCCACCAAAACCTATTGTTTTGAAAATATTGGCTCTATAACAAATCGTGTGGGTAGGTAACGAATATTTCTCGTCAACGTCTTCAAAAACAACCAAAAACAGCTCAAAATAAGCTCGCAAATCTCGAAGAAGTCTAACGACCGATTTGGGTTAAACCCAAAACCGTCGTTAGACCAGTTTAGCTGTTACTTCAAGTATTATTGAAACTTATGAGATGTCTTTTTGCCTTATTTTGGCTTTATTTTGCCTATATCGGCAGTCACATAGTCCGCTATGATCCTTTGATATATGCAAAATAAGCCTAAAAATACATTCTCATTCTAACGAGCGGTTTAGGTTAAATGTGCCTACTTCTTCATCATTTCTTCCACAGCACGTACCAATTGACGGTCGTAACCATTGATATAGTCTTCTGGTGTGTTGTAAACCTCAATATCAGGGTTGAGTGTTTGGTTTTCAGCAAACTTGCCATTCATATCTTGGCAGCCCACTTGTGGAATACCAAACACCATTCCATTGATGAGTGTTTCCCACCATACGGCAGTCATCGTACCTGCTACTGGCGCACCAATAAGTTTACCAATACCCAAATACTTGTATATCTGTGGGAAACCCTGACCATTACTGTAGTCGTCCTCGCAAATCATCACACACGATGGTTTGTTCCACTTATTGAATGGGTCGCTACCAATATACTTGCCGTGAGGAATAAACTTCTGATACTCCTTACCGCTAAGCAGCGTGCAAAGGTCATCGTGCAACCAACCACCACCATTGTGACGTTCGTCCACAATAACAGCCTTCTTGATTCTGTTCTCAGCACTCAACAATTCGCTATACACCGTGCGGAAACTTGGACTATCCATACCTCTGACGTGAACGTATGCAATCTTTCCACCCGAAATGCTATCTACGAGGGCACGATTACGGTCTACCCAACGCTTATAAAGCAAGTTTTCTTCAGCACCCTTGCTAATGGCTTTCACCGTTACATCAAAACGCTTCTTGGTCTTTGGATTGTAAACCGATACACGTACAGGGCGGTTGGTCTTACCGTCCAACATATAGTTGTAGTCCTTGCCTGCAAGGATAGGTTCGCCATCTATCTTTTCGATGATGCAACCAGCCTCAACTCCTGTTTTCTTTACGGCAAACGGACCACGCTTAATCACTTCTTCTACCTTGAGCCCATCACCCTCGTAAGCGTTATCGAAGAACAAACCAAGCGAAGCGGTATTCAAACTTGCGCCATAAGGACGGAAGCGTGCACCAGTGTGCGAAGCATTCAATTCGCCCAACAACTCTGAAAGCATCTCTTGGAAGTCGTAGTTGTTATTAATATAAGGTAGGAAGCGTTCGTATATCTTCTTATAACCTGCCCAATCTACACCGTGAATATCTTCCACATAGAACTTGTCGTACACTTGCTGCCATACGTGGTTGAAGATGTATTCACGTTCAGCAAATGGTTTGTAATCGAAACGTGCTTCAAAGTCTACATTTCCAATAGAGTTTTTACCAAGGTCAATCTTCTTGATGCTACCACGTGAGCAATAGTAAATGTTCTTGAAGTCTTTATCAGCCTCAAATGCACCACTACCAATGCCCTTCAATACAAGTTGTGTTTTGTTTTCTTTCAAGTCGTGTTTCCACAAGTCGTACCCACCTTCAAAAGCAGCTTGATAATACAATACGTCGCCATCAGGATTGAGCACAGCATCGCCAAGGTCTGACGAATTTACAGTAAGACGCACAACACGGTCACGACAGTTGTCTAAGTCGAACGCCAATGCTTTCACGTCCTCTTTCTTCTCATCTTTCTTGTCGGCTTTTGCGTTTTTCTTGCCTTTCTTCTTGTTCTTCTTGTCTTTTTCCTTTGCAGCTTCCTCTGCCTTCTTCTTTTCCTTTTCAGCAGCATCAGCCAAGCTACGTTCTTCCTTTGTCATGCGGAAACGCTCGTAAGCATCAAGGTCGAAGAACATAATGTAAACGTCATTCTCCGAGCCCCAACTTCCGTGACTGCGATAACCTGCACGGTCGCTGCTAAAGAGCATAGCCTTTCCGCCCAATACCCACTTAGCATAGCCATCGCCATAACCGCTTTGAGTCAAGTTGTAAATAGGTTTCTTGCCTGAAGCGTCCACCAAAGCCACATCAGGGTTATTCCAACCGCCATTGCCCATATAAGGTGCTAATATCCAACGGCTATCAGGACTCCATGAAAACCATATATCGCCATCTTGATAAGAATACACATCTTGACCATCGGTAGCCGTAACAACGTTTTTGCTCTTCAAGTCCATCACCTTCAGCGAAGCTCTATTTTCATAGTAAGCTATCTTCTTTCCGTCAGGACTATATTGTGGCATCTGCGATGTTTGGTTGGTATTGGTCAGTCGTTCCTCCACAAGGTCGGTAGCGTAAGCAAACTCTTTTTCCTTATCGCTCTTAATCTTAGTTTGGTAAATCTGCCAAAGTCCGTTACGTTCTGAAGCATATACAATGCTCTTTCCATCAGGCGAAACATCTACATTGCGCTCTTGTTCAGCTGTATTGGTTATCTGCTTTGTAGTCTTATAATCGAGTGATGTAACATACACATCGCCGTGAAGAATAAATGCTACTTCCTTTCCGTTAGGCGACACCTTGATTTCGGTTGCACCCGATGTACGCAATTGGCGGTCGAGCGATGACACTATCTGGTCGGTGGTGATACTGATGTTCACCTTCTTAGGTTCGCCATTGGCAGAAAGTGTATAGATTTCGCCATCATAGCCGTAGCACAATGTGCCGTTCTTAGCTGCAGTGAGGAAACGCACAGGGTTCTTCTTATGATGGGTCAGTTGTACCTTTCCTGTTCCGTCAATGTTGCGTTTGTACACATTGAATGTTCCATCTTCTTCGCTCAAGTAGTAATAAGCCGACGCATCGTTGCTCCATACGGGTGTACGGTCTTCACCTTCAAAGGTGGTCAGTTTCTTATACTTTCCTTTGCTATACATCCATATATCGCGAGCCACTGGCGAACGGTGGTGCTTTCTGAAGTTGTCTTCATAGCCTTTTTGGTCGTGATAAAGTATATCGCCTGCCGCATTTACGCTCACATCGCACATTGTCAAAGGTGAAAACAAGCGTGGTCTGCCGCCTTTAACACTTACCTCGTAGGTTTGTGGAAATACGCCCGATGCAAAGAAGATAGACTTTGCAGTAGGCATATTTGAAGCTGTAAACAACACTTTGTCGTTTCCAACAAAGGTCATTGGCAACTCGTTGCCGCTATTGGTGGTAAGACGCGTGGGCGCTCCACCTTCTTTCGCCATCACATAGATGTCTAAACTTCCTTCACGTGACGAAGCAAAAGCTATTTTCTGCCCGTCGTTGCTCCATACAGGATAAGCATCGTAAGCAGGGTTGGTGGTCAACTGTCGAGCACTACCGCCAGTCACTGGTACGGTAAAAATATCGCCTTGATAAGAAAAGGCGATAGTCTGCCCATCGGGAGAAATGGCACTATGGCGCATCCATAACGGATTGTTGTCTGCCGAAGCTGCCATTGATACTCCAAGAAGCATCATCGTTAAAATTTTCTTCATTATCTTTCTTTTGTTTTTACTGTTTATTCGTTAAGAAGAATATTATATTGTCTTTTTAAGTCTTTTTATACTGTTGCACAAGCTGCTTTCAACCACGCCTTTTCCTCATCGTTAAGATAAGGCGAAAGGGTATTGTACACTTTCTTATGGTATGCGTTGAGCCACTCTACTTCCTCTGTGGTCATCATTGAGAAGTCGATAGGAGCGGTATCAATAGGTGCAAGGGTAAGGGTTTCGAACTGTAGGAACTCGCCAAAGGCTGTTGTCTTGTAAGGCTGAATAACCAATGTATTCTCTATACGTACACCAAACTTGCCTTCAAGATAAATACCAGGCTCGTTGGTAACGGTCATTCCTGCCTTCAGCGGAGCTGGTCGCCATTCCATACGAATTTGGTGAGGGCCTTCGTGTACATTGAGGTAGCTACCCACGCCGTGACCTGTGCCGTGCATAAAGTTGTAGCCTTCGCGCCACATTGCACCACGTGCAAAGGCGTCAATCTGCGAACCGCAAGCCCCAGCAGGGAATTTGCAAAGGTCTAACTGTATATGTCCTTTCAGCACAAGGGTATATATCTTCTTTTGCTCATCGGTTACATCGCCCAAAGCTATCGTTCGGGTAATGTCGGTTGTGCCGTCCAAGTATTGCGCACCACTGTCTATGAGCACCAATCCGTGAGGCGCTACGGGTATATCGGTTTCGGGTGTAGCCTCGTAATGCACAATAGCTCCGTGCGCTTCATAGCCTACAATGGTATCGAACGAAATGCCTTTAAACAGGTCTTGTTCAGCACGGAATGCGGTCAACTTCTTGTCTAATGATATTTCGGTTTCGCCACCAGCCTCAACAGCGGGTTTCAACCACTTCAAGAATTTCACCATTGCCACGCCATCGCGTATCATAGCTTGGCGGAAGCCTTCCACTTCCACTTCGTTCTTTACAGCCTTCATTGCTGGAATAGGCGATGGGGCAACGAGGGTAAGCACTTCTTCCACAGCGTTGAACACTTGGAAATTGAGCTGATTGCCATCTAAGAGCAAATTGCTACCATTGTATGCAGCCAATTCGGAAAGCACTTCATCGTATCGCTTCACCTCTACGCCTTCGTTAGCCAAATATGCACGTACCTCATCGGTCAACTTATCGGCATCAACAAAGAGTTTAGCGGTCTTTGCTCCAATAAGCAGATAAGCCACAAACACAGGGTTGCAGTGTACATCGCTACCACGCAGATTGAGCGTCCACGCTATTTCGTCAAGCGCAGAAACCATAATGCCATCAGCATACTGAGCAGCCAACGCCTCACGAATACGAGCCAACTTTGAGGTTGTGCTTTCGCCAGCATACGCTATTGGTTGCAGTTCTATCTTATTTTTAGGAATAGAGGGGCGGTCGGTCCACAACTCTGCCAAGGGATCGAAGTCGGTTTGTACAAAGAAGTTGCCCAATTCGCCTAATGCACCCACAAGTTCGGTAACAAAGGCGTTGGAACATACCCAACCATCGACACCAATATTTACATCGTCGCAACCTTCAAACTCGCTTGCCAACCATTCAGCTATTGAGGGTGTGCCTGCAATGCGCTCTTTCATCAGTACAAACTCTGTGTCTGCAAGCTGTTCGGTAGCAGCAATAAAGTAGCGTGAGTCTGTCCATAAGGCTGCACGCTTTAGGGTAACAACTGCTGTACCTGCCGAGCCATCGAAACCCGAAATCCACTCCCTACCCTTCCAATGGTCAGGTATGTATTCGCCTTGATGAGGGTCGGTACTTGGAAAGATAAAAGCCGAAATACCTACACGTTGCATCACGTTGCGCAATTCGGTTATGCGGTCATTGATTGTATTTGTCATATCATTGCTAAATTTAGTAAAGCAAAGATAATAAAAAGGAATGAAACAAGCAAACTGTAAAGCCGAAAATCTAAATACTATGATTCTTTTAACAACTTGTATTACATTTTGTCAATAATCTCTTCGACAGAAATTCTTTAACAAAAAGAAAGGGTGTTTTAACACTTAAAACAGCGAAAGAGCATTGTTTGATACTTCTTATTTTATATTCTATAACACAGATAGCCTACTTATATCGTATCAAAGTTGAACTCTGATAATGCCAAACATATATGTTTGAGGGGCTCAAAGTTGAACTTTGGCACGGTCAGCGTTGAACTTTGGTAGGCTAAAATATCAAAAAAAGAGAGTAAAAATATTCTTTATCACACATTTAGACACCTATATTTCCGCTTCTAAAGACTTGTTTTCTTGCACATTTCATTGCACATATTCATATCTCTCTGTAAAACAATAGCTTGCAATTGCACACGCATATTTCGCTTATTTGCGTACAACTTCCCTTGCGTGCGCACTTACGAGAAATATGATAGTTGGATTTAACACTTTTGATAGTATTAATAGAAGAAAAGAAAAAATAAAGCGAAAAAGAGAAAAAGGTGCAAATGGGTAACGGAATGGGATAGTTAGAAAAAACGCTCTAAGTATCACGAGGAAACTTAGAGCGTTTAATATATTAATTAAAACCGAGATTTAGAGGCTTAGAACTTAATATCGAGACCTACGCCAAGTACCTTATTAGTACGTGTAAAGTCGTCAACATTCTGTGCCTTCATAGGGCCTACGGCAGAAGGAATTGTGGTTTCGTATTCCTTCTTGAAGTTTTCGTAGTCGGTAAAGAAGTAAGCCACATTCAAATGGGCATTCTTTGCCACTTTAATTTTAGCACCGAAACCAAGGCTGTAACTGCTGGTTACATAGCTGAGGTCGGATAAGTACTGACCATCGCCCAAGCCATAACGTGTAGACTGTCCGCCTGCACTAAGGGTAATGGCTGGAGTTACGTCCCATTCTACACCTGCAAGGTATTCGCGTGTGTTGCTCTTGATGAGGCGTTGCTTGTCGTTAGCCATACGTGCGTCCTTGTCGAAATAGTAGTGGAAACTTGCCATAAGGCGCAAATTGTCGAGTACTGAGTATTGTGTACCTACTGCCAAGATGCCAGGAAGGTCGTTAGGGGTGTTCACACCATCACGGAACATACCTGTATCGTCGCGTTTGGTATCGTTCTGAATGTTAAACTTGGTGGTAAACTCGTAGCGTGCACCAAAGTTCCATTTGCCTGTGCGGTAGTCGATACCAATGATTGGAGTGATACCCCAACCACGTTGTGTACAATCGAGATACTTGTCTTTTACCTTTTCTTTTGTCTCATTTACTTCCTTAAGTTTGCCTTCAACCATCTTTGCAGCACCCTCAAGTTTAGCCTTGGTAGCAGGGTCGGTTGCAGCAGCTGCCTGAGAAGCATACTGAGAAGCAAGCTGGGTAAGTCCTACAGCGGTTTCAGAGAAGAAGTCGTAGAGGTTTCTGTTTTGTCCACCTATATTTGCAGAGATGTTGAGGATATTGCCTTCGTACTTATTGTAAATATAGTTGAAACGTGCACCACCATATACAGCGAGGTTGTCGTTCACCTTATAAGTTGTACCCAACTGCAATCCGAAGTCGTACTGCTGACCTTTGATATAACTACTTACGCTATATCCAGGAGTAGGACTCTTGAGATCCTTGCTATAAAGCAAAGCAGGAAGCATAGAAATGCTACGCTCGAATGAAGGCAAACCTGCATTGAAAGTAGCCTTGCCACCGCCACCAACAATTCCAAAACCTAACTGGAAGCCCCACTTATCGTAGTTTTTAGCAATCTGGAAACTTGGAAGCACAGGCACAGATGCCTTACCTACAAATTGCTTTTCACCATTTTCGTTACCACCATTCAATTTGAAAGGTTGATAAAAAGGAGTGCCTTGCAATGCAGGGAGGGTCATACTTGAGGTAATGGTGCGAGTTTGATACACATTCTGAACGTTGAATGATACGTGAAAACCATTCTCAAGGAATGCTACACCAGCAGGGTTGCTATATACACCATCAATACCTATTGTACCCACACGGGCAAAGTTACGATTGAACGCAATGTTGTGATTGGTGTTAGTAAGATAACCACCTGCTTGAACTGCTGAAGCTATTGCCAATAAACCTACAATAGCACACGCTTTTCTTTGTTTCATAATCCTTATAAAATTAGTAATATACTTCTTAAAAGTGGTTGCAAAGTTACATATATTGTTCTAAAGCTCTATTATATTTGCACATTTATTTTTTATTTGTGCAAATATCTGCGAACCATAGACCATATTACACCTTATTATATAATAAGACAAAGAAAATTAGAACAACGATTTTGGGCACTATAAATGTATTAAACCCAAATCGTCATTAGTCCGAAAAGACTTTTTAAAGCGTTTAGATGTTATGCTTTTCTTCGTCTTTGCACCTTATTTTGGCTCTTTTCGTTTGTTTTTTCAGTTGTTTAGCGCGCTAAACGTCTTCAAAAACAAACGAAAATAGCTCAAAATAAGCTCGCAAATCTCGAAGAAGTCTAACGACCTCTAAGTTTGCAGAAGAATGCGACGCAGTCGCATAAACATTAAATAATCAAGGTAAAACTATGATTGCTAAAGACAGTTTCGTACCTTTGTTGTAAAAAGGTAGAATCGGTCTGTCGAAGAGGTAAACCAGCTAATGACCCAGCTAAAAGCTATAAATCGTTTCGGACCTCATCGACATAGTTGCAAAGACCAGATAGAAAGTTATCGACACGAAGCCTATTTAGAGTTCCAGTCCATACAACTATCGACCAATTCTACTTAATAAAATTGTACAAATATATGAAGAATTTATTTATCGGAGTTGATTTTTCGAAAGAAAAAGTTGATGTGGCTATCATTTTTGCAGACGGTCTGACAGAAACGGCCCCAAGAGTGTTCAACGAGTTCAAGACAACAGTGTCTGGCTACAAGCAACTGGTCAAGTGGGTGGAGAAGAATTCCTACGGCATCGACCCCTCCCTGTGGCTCTTCTGCGGTGAAAATACTGGCGACTACAGCAAAGGACTATGCAACTTCCTCTACGGCAAAGGCTACGACATGTGGCTTGAGAACGCCAAGAGCATCAAGGACGCATCAGGTCTCAGACGATTGAAGTCTGACCGCGCCGACGCCTCGATGATTGCAGAATACGCTATGAGAAATCACGACAAAGCCGTTATGTACGAGCCACTTAGCGAGTCACTTGCACAACTACGAGAGCTGTTTCTGTATCGTCAAATGGTGGTACGCCATAGATGCAGCTTTCAGGTGCGTAGAGGCGAGAAGAAGCTCACCATGGAGAAATCGCCTATCAAGACGATGATCTCGCAGAGCGGAAGGCATATCGTGTCAGAACTCAACAAGGAAGTTGCGAAGATAGACAAGCGAATCGCCGAGCTCATTAAGTCGGACGAAGAGCTCACCGAGGTGTTCACAATCGTGACCTCGGTGCCTGGCATAGGAACGCAGAACGCTGTCTGTCTGATGGTGTATACAGACAACTTCCGTCGTTTCAACTACGACTCGCGCAAGATTGCCTGCTATTACGGCTTAGCCCCATTCGGAAAAGACTCTGGCACCAGTGTGCATTCTGATCCGCATGTACATTATATGGCGAACCGCCAGATAAAGGCCATGCTGACACAAGCTGCACTGGCTGCCGTCAAATTCAATCCCGTTATGGCGAGGTACTATATGCGCCTCGTGGAACGAGGAAAGAAGAAGCAAGTTGCATTGAACAATGTCAAGAACAAACTTGTGCATTTGGTCACTGCAATGGTTAGAAACCGCCAAACATTCACCCCTGATTATAAAATCTCAGCATAAATTGAAAATAATGGTCAAAACATTTGGATTTTAACATAGAAAGCGATTTGGGTTAAACAGACAAAAAAGGAGAAGCTTTAGCTTTCATAACGATATTTTTAAAGTTTCATTACAAAACATAAGAGCGAAAAAAAGAAGCGTCTAACGAAAGAGTGATATAAATTAGCGGTGTATAGAACGTGTTTTGATAAGTACAGATAGCAAAACTTAGACTTTTGCATAAAATAACAAATTAGAGTTGAAATTATGCGATTATTTAGTTTGAATTTATTAAATTTGCAGATAATAAAAGAATAGAGGATTATCAATAATTAATAAATAAAAAAACAAACAATTATGTCATTTCTAACAAACGAGAAACTTGTTATCGTCGGTGCAGGCGGTATGATTGGTTCAAACATGGCTCAGAGCGTACTTACACTCGGTTTAACTCCTAACGTATGTCTCTATGACATCTACGAACCAGGACTTCACGGTGTGGCAGACGAAATTGCTCACTGCGGTTTCCCTGGTGCTAACGTTACTTGGACTACTAACCCAGAAGAAGCATTCACAGGTGCTAAGTATATCATTTCTTCAGGTGGTGCGCCACGTAAGGAAGGTATGACTCGCGAAGACCTCCTCAAAGGCAACTGCCAGATTGCTGCTGAATTTGGTGAAAACATTAAGAAGTACTGCCCAGAAGTAAAGCACGTTGTAGTAATCTTCAACCCTGCTGACGTTACAGCACTTACTGCACTTATCCACTCTGGATTGAAGCCAAACCAACTTACATCTTTGGCAGCACTCGACTCTACTCGTTTGCAACAAGCATTGGCTCTTGAATTTGGTGTACAGCAAGATAAGGTAACTGGTGCACACACATACGGTGGTCACGGTGAACAGATGGCTGTATTTGCATCAAAGGTTAAGATTGATGGAAAGCCATTGGCTGAAATGAATTTGTCTGAAGAACGTTGGGCAGAAGTAAAGCACAACACTATTCAGGGCGGTTCACGCATTATCAAACTTCGTGGTCGTAGCTCATTCCAAAGCCCTGCACACAATGCAGTGAAGATGATTGAGGCTGCTATGGGTGGTGAGAAGTTTACTCTTCCTGCAGGTTGCTACGTTAACGACGATAAGCTCGGCTTCAAGAACGTTATGATGGCTATGCCTACAACTATCGACACAACTGGTGTTCACTACGAAATGCCAACTGGCACAGATGAAGAAATGGCAGCATTGAAGGCTTCATACGAACACCTCTGCAAGATGCGTGAGGAGATTGTAGGTTTGGGTATCATCCCTGCTGTTGAGGAGTGGAAGAAGGATAACGCTAACCTCTAACCACAAGAAATTAGGGCTCGGACGAACAAAAGGATTATCGTTATTTAACAGAAGTGGTAGTTTGGATTTCCTAAACACTCAATGTTAATAACGAAAGCTATAGTTCGGACGAACACAAGATAAAACAAAAGGCAACCAAACATCGTCGTTGGTTGCCTTTTTCTATGTATTCTATTTCTAAAAATTAGTGTTGCGAAGTGTGTTTCAACAAGGTTAGTGTTGTCTTACCTGACATTCCGCCAGCATTTTCACCTGGCTCTCCGCTACCCAACTCCATTTTATAAGAGAGAAACTTTAGAAGTCCGTTAGGTAAAAATTTGTAGTCCTCAAATTCGAAGAACGTAATATCAACATAGTCTAACTCGTCTTCACCCTCTGAACCTTCCTCGTTTTCAACCATAGCAAGGTCGATTCCCACGCTTTCGCCATCTTTTCCTTTCATCATATCTATCTTTGTTTTGAGCCAAATGCCGCCATCATCCATCTTAGCAATGGTATAATTGGTGGTAACAGAATCGACTGTTTGCGACCGACCATACATCAATGGTTTGCCATAGTACTTAAACATAGCTGGAATTTCTTCAAACACTGTACTTACTAAGTCGTTGTCCCACTTTTCTCGGATAACACTATCAGCTGCCTCATCTGTTATTTTTTCTTTTGAAAGTTCCTCTGCCCATTTCTTTAAAGTTGGTCGCACCTTTTTAAGACATAGCGTGGTGATTTCTTCAGCATTGTCTATTTTAGCCAATTTACCCGACCTTTCTACCGTAAGATGTATAGGCAGACGAAGCATATCTTTAGTGTAGAACTCCGCAAACTGCTTTAAAAAAGGCATTTCTTTTATTTCGTCAGCATCAAATGCTAAATCTATTGCTTTTAGAACATAGTCTATTTTAAAGTTACCATTCGCATCTACATCTTTCACAATGAGGTCGTACACGTGTTTAGAAGGATTTGTGGGTTCTTCAGAACCTAATATAACGCTGCTTCCAGTAAATTCATAAGTGAGCGTATCACCCACGTTGAACTTGGGAAGGAGCGTAAAAGTGCTCTGTGAAAATGCAGAGAACACGCCTAAGAAAAGGAGTAGTAAAGTAAGATAGGGTTTCTTCATAAATCTTATTTTTAATGTTATGTAAGTTAATAATTCACATCTTGTGCGTTACAAAGTTATAAGATATTTTGCAAACGTGCGCAAAAAGTATTTGTTTTTTCGTTCTATTCAAGTTTTTAGATTATCTTTGCAGCCATTCTCACGAAGCCTTGCAATACTTGCAAAACAAGTGTTAACAGCTTTGAAAGAGATGTTGTAAAATTGATAAATGGAAAGATGAAACAACGTTGGCTACATATAATGCTGCTATTCTTGCTAATGACCATGGGTTGTTGGCAACAAAAAGCGAGCGCAACCAACGTTTCTGACGACCAAGAGTTGGTGGAACACTGGCTAACGTTCAGCAAAAGCCAGCAAAAACAACAAGCTATGATAAGTGATGCATCGCAATTGATGCACCTTTGCAGTTCACGTCCTGAACGTATTGTTTCTACCTCTTACACTTCATTTAGCAATAACACAACACGTACAAAACCATATTTTATTTTTAAAGATGTATTCTTTAGGCATTATAAAGACTTGCAGGCGTCTCCGACAAGTAGAATAATGCTTGTGCCGCAGTCGGACTATTACGTTTTTCGACTTCGGCATTTGATTATTTAGATATTGATTGTTATTGGGGAAACATTGAACGTTTTTGGTTTAATTAGCAATACCAACAGTTCTAAAATCTCAAACTCAAACCATCAATATCACAAATAATCAACAACAAACACTTTAATTTTAAAATGGCAAATATCAATAGTTTACAGATGGGCGATGTCCTATCTACCGATTTACGTATATCTATCAAGAAGTCTTTATTCAGCAAAAAGGCAGTTTATAACCCAACCAATAGCACCATAAAGTGCGACAAGAAGGAGTATTCGGCCGAAGTTGGCAGCAAAATAGCTCAATTCCTTCGTGGCAATAGTTCAGACATCGTAGCACGAGCACAGAATGTTGAACACCTTCAAGAGTCAGGTTTAGGCAATTATCTTTTAGAATTAGCAGTCTCAGACGACCATCAATTTGCTGCAATATGCCTATATCAATTTGATCAATTGCGCTACAAAGCAATCACAGAAATTCTATATTTTGAAGGAGAAGAAGCAAAGGTTATTGCAGAAAAGTTCTAACAAAGCAATCAAATAAGCTTCACTTCTCAAATTAGAACATAGAATTATAAAAAGGAGTTTGTGCAAAGCTAAGTTTATAAAAGCGTAATTTGCATTGTGCAAACTCCTTTCTTCATAGTGCAAAGTTTAACCCTTTTTATCTTAAACCACCTTTTAGAACTCAAAAGTAATCGAATTAGAACTTGAAAGTTATCGACCCAAACGGCACACGCTTTCCATTCACTTTGTACGAGAAGTAGTACAACATTTCGTCTTCGGACGGATTTCCAAAGACATTGTATAAACCTAAGCGTACCAACAGCTTATACCCTTTGAACTCTGTACGATACGAATAACTTGCATCAATGCGGTATCTGAACGGGTCTTTCATCGTTCTAAAGCTCTCCAAAGTATTGCCCAAATCAAGATAGAATGGGTCGTAGAGTATCTTACCCGAATGGAAATTACCCCCTACAGTTACTGCCGAGCATTTTCCTATATCGTATGTTACAACAGCATTTATCACGTGTGGCATATCGTAAAGCGAAGGTAGTTTTCCTCGCTCTTTAATTTTATCGAACCATTCTTTGCTCTTTGACAACGTATAAGACAATTGCCAAGTTAATCGACGCCACTTGTTAAACATATAAAAGTTCAACCCATAAGCCTCTCCATCGCCCGACATTATGTACTTGTCCCATTGACTGTCCAACACGTTGCTATTGGGGCTAAGGGTCAAGATGTTGTTTCTTCGACGGTAATAAGCACTCAATTCCACCGTTCCCTGTGGGAAATAATGCCTCCACCCTGCCTCGTAATGGATAGATTTGCAAGGCTTAAAGTTGTTGATACTTGGCATAAAGAAGTCGAACGATGCGGTTATATCAGCCAAAGGCACGTGATGATGGAACTGTTCCATACGTGAAACACTCACAAAGAGCAAGTCGTTGTTGCCCAATGAGGACTTTAGCGAGATACGAGGCTGAAGACTGCCATATTTACGCGACGACTTTGGCAGATAAAGCACGTAGTTTAAGCCCATTTGTGCATACAGCCAATCGGTCAATCGCAGACGTGTATCATAGAATAAAGACAACTGTTTCACCTCTTCTTTCAATGCTCCTGTGCCCAAGCCAAAGGTTGCCAACTTATATTTCTCTAAACTTGCTTTCATTCCCCATCGCATTGTGTAAAATCCTCCAGGGTGATATGTAAACTCTGTGTTCAAGAAATAAGCATCAATACCACTCTTCAGCTTAGGTATGGTATCGAGCCCAAACTCCTTAGCGTTAGCACTATTGTCATTTACACAGAAAGCCAACGATGTAGTATTGGAGAACTTTGGACTAAGAATAGTGTTGAAATGGAGTGCATACATTTGATTGTTCCAATGCAGCATAGGCGATGAACTGCTCTGTTCAGGGAACTTATAGTCGTTTGTAGAGTTATATACGGTGAGCTTTAACGAGGTAACAGAGTCTATATCCCACGCAAGTTTTAAATTCAAATCGCTGAACGTATGGTTCATTTTTTCCTTACTTGTTAGAAAGCTATCAAAGAAGTTGAGCCAACTATGCCGCCCTGCCACAAGGTACGACAGTTTGTTTTTCACGATAGGACCTTCCAACACTGCCGATGCAGAAGGCATTTCCAAAGAGAGCGTATTGGCAAACTGTTGCTTATTACCATCGCGCAACCGCACATCTGTAACCGATGAAAGACGCCCTTCGTATTGCGTAGGAATGAAACTATTGTAGAACGACACACTCTTAATAGCATCACCATTAAAGAGCGGAAGCATAGAGTTCAAGTGGTTCACATTGTGCATTGGGAAACCTTCCAACAAAGTAATATTTTCGTCCGTACCACCTCCAAACACGTTCATACCCGAATTAGCAGTAGCAATAGATACACCTGGTAAACTTCTAATTTGCGAGAACAAGTCGGAATTAGTAAACGAAATCATATTAGAAGGTGCAACATCGCTCATCTCTTCGTTGCTCTTACGGCGTTGCACTTTCACGTTTTTAATTTCGTAAGGAATAGAAGCCAACTTGATAGAGAGCATCGTGTCGGCATCTACAGAGAAATGTTTTTCGCAAGAAGCATAACCCAAATAAGAGGCTACCAACTTGCATTTGCCTCGCCCAACATTGATATTGAACACGCCATTCGCATCGGTTTGCACAAAGCGCACCATTCCACTGGCATCAGTAAGATATATCTGTGCAGCGTGCAACTTCTCGTTTGTAACCTCTTCGGCTACAACGCCTGTAATATTGACAGCCAACGAGCGAATGACCGAGATGTAAAGTTCGTTCTCCTTACGGTGATGCAACTGATAGTCATAATCCTTCAACAGCACCTTTAAGAGCTGTCCAATGGTGATTTCACCACTGCGTTCGAACTTCACTTCACGACTTAAATTAAGCGAAAGAAAGGCGTATGTTATCTTTACTTGGGTTTGTTCGGCTATAAGCTGAAACCATTTGCCCACCGTAGCAGGCTTATTGTCAATGTGCAACACCCTGTCTTCCAATGCCAAGGGTAGGGCTTCTGTTTTTATAGGTATATCGTTCTTGTCTCCTACCTGAATGAGCAGTTTTCGATCGGGCAATGCTATAAGTTTGTAGTCGTAACCTTGCAGCAAAACAGCCAACAACTGTTCCACCTTCATTCGTCCTGCTACCCCTACCCCAACTTTCTTCTTGGTATCAATAAGCATCGCATTATACGAAAGCGTGATGTGTGCTTGTCGCTCAATTCTATTAAACCAAGTATGCACAGAAGCAGAAGAAGCATCAAACCTGATTACTTCTTCTGCCACTGTGCTTTGCCCTTTCACCGATAAGGAGGAAAAGACCAGCATAAGCATCAACAGAATTTTATGCATTGGCCACAAGGGTTTTCAGCTCATTATCTGTACATTTTAAAGTGCAAAGGAGAAATAGAATCGTACTTACAATTACAGAGTAGCGACAATTCTTTCACCACATTGCTTGGGTTGCTCAAACTTAATCGGGTTGCAATCTTATTATTATCTAAGCCTTCGCCTAAGTCTATCTTCACATCCATCTCGCTTTCAAGTTGGGCTATTACAGTTGTAATAGGTGTATTTTCGAAAACAAGACTTACGTTTGTTACCTTTGCATCGCTCTTTTTCACATCAGAGAGTTTGCCTGCTTCGTAAGACACGCGCTCGCCTTTGGTCAATACCACATCATCGTTACCACTTGTTACTCTTACTCTACCCGTAGCCACCGTAACCTCTTGGTTGGCAGCCTTTTCAGAATTAATAGTAAACGATGTTCCCAAAACTTCTACCTTCAATTCGCCAGTTTCTACAGCAAAAGGCTCGTCTTGGTGCTTTACATCAAAGAAGGCTTTACCCTTAAGTTCTACATTTCTTGTTCCATCGCTTTCCGTGTAAGCCAACTCTGCATTAGGCGAAAGCTTTACTGTAGACCCATCAGGGAGGGTAATGGTTTTAATGGTTTGGGTAGCGTTAGCAAAAGTTACATCAGTGGTGAAGAACTGGTTGTAAACCATTGTACCTATGCCAAAGAGCAAAAGCAATGATGCCGCTACTGCCAAAACTGGATAAAGTCGGCGCAAAAGGGTTGGCTTTTTCTCTACTTCTAATCGAGCCTCAACCTTTTGCCAAGCTGCAGCAGTATCGACGGAGAATATACGTTCTGCGCCTTCAAGGTCGTTCATCAAGCTTTCCATCTTGGCGAACTCGTTGTTATGTTCTTGTATGTATTTGTCCAACGACTGTTGTTCATCGGCTGCCAAGGCTTCACCCACCAATTGGCGTGCCAATATATCGTCTACACATTCCATCGTTCTCATAGTTTATATGTTATGAAGTTTGCGATTAAGTAAAGCAGAATAGTTGCACGATTGGACACAAACGAGCGCAATATCTTAATTGCCTTTCCCATCTGGCTTTCTACCGTTTTTTCAGAGATGTCCAACTTAGCTGCTATCTCTTTATATTTCATCTTTTGTAGTTTACTCATCATAAAGATTTCCCTGCACTTTGGCGACATACGCTCCAACAAATGTTCCAACAGTTCGTTGAGGTCGCGTGTAGGTTCTTCCTCATCGGTTATGGTGGCCAAGGCTGCCGACTCTTCAGCTGCCGAAACCTTATCAAAGGTTCGCCCTTGACGCAAGAAAGTAAGACAATTATTGCGAACAGAGATTTTGATGTAAGCCAAAAACTCTTCTTCCGACAACAAGTCTTTTTCTTTATTCCAAACGTTCACAAAGAGCTCTTGTACAATGTCTTCGCAATCGTCGGCATTGGAAACATACCCGTATGCTATTCTGCACAACATAGAGTAGTATTTCTCAAATCTTATTTTAAACTTTTCTTTTCGTTCGTCAACCATAAATAAATTTATGCTGCGTCAGAATCGAAGGCTTAGTCCGCCTGTAACAAATCCTCGATAGCCTACTCCTGCTTCAAGAAAGCCACCTATGTGGTTGTTTCCTATGCGGAGGGCAATGGGATTTACCTGAAAGGCAAAATCAACATCGGCAACGTGCTTCGTAACGGCATACTCTATACCACGCCTTGTTAGGCCTTTTTCCGATGTGGAAGTGATGTCTATTCCTGTTGCAAGCGAACCATAAAGCTCCACTACACCTCGCTTATAATATAGAAATTCGCCCACAGGCATCACCATAAAGTTGCTCTGTGTGCGTCTTATATCTTCGCTTCCACTTCCTTGCCAGTCGTATGTACTCGTTACTGTGACCAAACCTAAATCAATACCAATTCTGAGTCTGTTTATACTATAACGATAACCTACACTGAACACTCCCGTTGCTTCGTCTTTTTTACGAGTAGTGCCGCTCACAGCATTGCCCAAACCAATCCCCCAAAAACTTGCTTTGCCAAGGGTTTGCCCATCGCTATAACCTATCCGAAACTCGTTCTTGCGAGGCATTTCGGTAGCATCGGTTTGCGCAAAAGCTACGCCGTAAGTCAGTAGGCAGCACAAAGATAGTGCGAAAATTTTAAATTTCATTATCTTTTACTACGTAAAATGTTTATTTTGTCATTTATTAAGCTACACAGTAGGCTGCGCTTTAACTATAAAACGATGAAACATACAAAAACCCCTATATGGTGTGGAAGATTTTTTCATAAAAATCAAATAAATAATAGAGATTGAACTAAAAACTTCATTATTTGATGTGTTTTATAGCTAACTTCCTCATTTTAAGGAAATATAGAAGAAGTATTTTTATCTTCAAAAACGTAAAAGTAAGAAATCTTTCATCATCGTTCATACAACTACATTTTAACATTTAAAAGAGCGAAATAGAAGTTGTAAAATAAATTATATTACGCTTTACGTTTTCACGTTTCATCTTTCTATTTCTCAAAGTTCAACTTTGACAACCCCAAACATATATGTTTTGCACCCTCATAGTTGAACTTTGACAAGGTCAGACATATATGTTTTACGCTCATTTTTAACCCTTTCGTAACCTATACTGTTCTATACGGCTGGTAAAAGCCTTATGTTTCGTTGCACAGAGATACCCCATAAGTGTACAACTTGCAGACTATCAGTTTATTACCAATGCACGCACATATTTTGCACGTGTGCAATAAAAAGTTCAGAAGCTGATTTTGCGACTATTCTCAGCAGAGTATTTAACACTATTAACTTTCATTAAACAAACGAAGTTAGTTGCAGAAAACGAAATTAAAGTTTAAAGTTTTGCAATTCGGGAAATATTTTAATAATTTCCTATGGATAATAGTTTTTTATTCGTATATTTGCAAAATAGATAATAAACTAAAAACTTCAAAAGGAAGATAAATTCAAAAGATGGAAATTATAAAAGATAAGAAGTTTGGCGGTGAACGCCCTCTCTTTGGCGCAAAAAACGTGCGTATGGAGAACATTGAGATTGTTGATGGAGAGTCGGGCATCAAGTGTTGTGAGAATTTAGAGTGTGATAACTCTAAGTTTTATGGCAAATATCCTTGGTGGCACGTTGACAAGAGTGTTATTACCAATTGTTATTTTGCCCCTGGTTCACGCTCTGCCATTTGGTATTCTACCGATATGGTGATGCGCGACTGCGTAATTGACGGCCCTAAGTTCTTCCGTGAGATGAAGAATGTAGAGCTTGAAAACGTGAAAATTACCGATGCTGACGAAACTTTCTGGAAGGTGGACGGCTTGAAGCTCAAGAATGTAGAGTTGCACGATGGCACTTATCCTTTTATGTTCAGCAATAATATATATGTAGACGGATTGGTTTCCGATTCAAAATATGTGTTCCAATACTGCAAGAATGTAGAGGTGCACAACGCAAAGATTACCACCAAGGACTCGTTCTGGGAGTGCGAGAACGTTACAGTTTACGACTCTGTGCTCGATGGTGAATATTTGGCTTGGCACAGCAAGAACGTGAAACTTGTACGCTGTCACATCAGTGGCGAACAACCTTTGTGTTATTTGGACGGTATTGTATTGGAAGATTGCACCTTTGATGCAGCTTGCGACCGTGCCTTTGAAGACAGCCGCAACATTGACGCAAAGATAAAGGGCGCAATTACTGAAATCAAAAATCCTATTTCAGGAAAAATTGTAGCCGAAAAGGTGGGCAAAGTGACTTACGATGAGTTTGCCAAGGGTAAAGATTGTGTGATAGAGGAAGCCTAAAAAGCGTTCTTAGAATTTTTATTGGGTTGGTCAGATAGGTCGGACCCGTCCGACTTGTCCGACCCGTCCGACCCGTCCGACAAGTCTGACATTCCCATTAATTAATCATTAACCAGAATGAAGAAATACAATTTTGATGAAATCATCAACCGTCGTGGCACAAACAGCGTGAAATGGGACGAGGAGAAAGAGGACGGAATTATTCCGCTTTGGGTAGCCGATATGGATTTTGCCGCTGCTCCTGCCATTCGCAAAGCCGTGGAAGAACGTGCTAAACACGGCGTATTTGGCTATGCCCTTGTAGGCGATAGTTATTACGAGGCTATTACAAGTTGGTTTAAGCGTCGCCACAATTGGGAAATAGATAAAGAATGGATTATTTATACCACGGGCGTTATTCCTGCCATTAGTGCCGCTATCCACGCTTTGACTATGCCAGGCGAGAAGGTTCTCATTCAAACACCTGTTTACAACTGCTTCTACTCTTGTATTCGCAATCAGGGTACACAAGTGTTAGAAAGTCCGTTGAAGCGTGAAGGCGATACATACGTTGTAGATTGGGACAATTTTGAAACAAAGTGTGCCGACGAAAAGACCACGTTATTCTTGCTTTGCAATCCGCACAATCCTGCAGGACGTGTGTGGACAAAAGACGAATTGGCACGTATGAACGACATTTGTATGCGCCACGATGTGAAAGTGATTAGTGATGAGATCCATTGCGAGCTGATTATGCCGAGCTATACCTTTACACCTTTTGCCACAGTGAGCAACGAGTGTCAGCAAAACAGCGTTATATGCAACTCGCCAACTAAGAATTTCAACATTGCGGGCTTACAGATTGCCAACATTATTTGTGCTAATAAGGAGTGGTACAGGCGTATTAATCGTGCTATCAATATTTTTGAGGTGTGCGATGTCAATCCTTTCGGGCCAATAGCCTTAGAGGCTGCATATAACGAGAGCGAAGACTGGGTGAACGAACTGATGGACTACGTGGCTGACAATTATGCTTTGCTAAAAGAAACATTCCAAAAAGAATTGCCTGCGTATGAGGTGATAAAATTGGAAGGTACATATCTGGCTTGGGTAGACATCAATGCGAGTGGTTTTTCGGCTGATGCGCTCGCTAACAAACTGGTGCACGAAGGCAAGGTACAAGTAAACGCTGGTACTATCTATGGCGATCGTGATGGCGAGGGGTATATAAGAATAAACCTTGCTTGTCCACGTGCTACATTGGAAGAGGGCTTGAGAAGAATTGTAAAAGTACTGAAATAATCCTCATTCGGTAGACCTTCTCAACCTAAGAGATACAAAAATCCCACTCAAAGTTTGCACCTTGAGTGGGATTTTTGTACGAGTTTATTTTTGTAGTTCTTAATCTTTTTTGAAGCGTTCTGCCTGGCTGCGGATTAGCTCAGCATCATCAAAGTAATTGATTTGCATAGCTGCTTTCACTTCAGCCATTGTCTGTGCTGCGGTTTCACGTGCTGCGTCAGAGCCTTTACGGAGAATGTTGTAGATTTCAGGAATGTCTTGTTCAAATTCATGACGACGTGCACGAATTGGGTCGAGCATCTTGTTGAGAACGTTATTGAGCAACTTCTTACACTTCATATCGCCAATGCCACCTGCTGTATAAGCAGCTTTCAATTCGTCAAGATTGGCAAATTCAGGCCAAAACTCTGCAAAGTCTTCGTCTGTTGAGAAGGCATCAAGATAGGTAAACACAGCATTGCCTTCCACGTGACCTGGGTCTGAAACGTTCAAGTGGGTAGGATCGGTGTACATTCCCCTCACCTTCGACCATACTGTATCAGCATCGTCAGAAAGGTAAATACAATTGCCAAGGCTCTTGCTCATCTTCTCTTTACCATCAGTACCAGGGAGGCGACGAGCCGTAACATTCTCAGGAAGCATAATATTAGGTTCAACAAGCACAGGAGCATAGATGGTGTTGAAACGGCGAACTATCTCGCGAGCCACTTCCAACATTGGTTCTTGGTCTTCGCCAGCTGGAACTGTCGTAGCTTTAAATGCTGCTATGTCGGCTGCCTGAGATACAGGATAGCTGAAGAAACCCATAGGAATGTTTGCCTCAAAGTTGCGCATCTTTATCTCTGTCTTCACCGTTGGGTTGCGCTGAACACGACTTACACTGATGAGATTCATAAAGAACGTGGTGAGTTCGGCTATCTCTGGTATCTGACTTTGTATAAAAAGCGTACACTTGGTTGGGTCTAAGCCTACCGAAAGATAGTCTAATGCCACCTCGATGATGTTCTGACGAATCTTTTCAGGGTTCTCTGCGTTGTCTGTCAGTGCTTGTACGTCTGCCATAAAGACAAACATCTTATCGAAGTCGCCTGCGTTTTGGAGTTCTACACGACGGCGCAACGAACCTATATAGTGTCCAAGGTGAAGTTTGCCCGTTGGGCGGTCACCAGTTAAAATTACTTTTCCCATATCTATATTCTTTCTTTTTCGTTAGTCTGTTTTGGTGGGTTCAAAAGGTTGAAAGTGCTTTCTTGCCTACTGATATTCTTTTGCTTGATGATAAAAGTTGGAAGTATCATTTACCATTGATCAAGTTATTATTACCCAATAGTAGCAGTATCGACTACCTCTTCTTGCACAGGAGCATTGTGTTTGATTGTATCTTTCTTCTCCTCTTGTGGTATTTCGGGTCTCACCATTGTATCGATGGTTTCCACAGGCACAACCTCTTGCTCTATTTGGTAAGGTATCGTGTCTGTAATAGCCGCATTGGGGTCGGGTTCGGGTGCATCTGCAGGTTTCAACCACACAAAGTATGCGGCAACAGCAATTGCAACGACAAAGAGTCCAATGATAACTCCATAGAGCACTGTGCGGTCTTTTTGAGGCGTAGTAGATGATGGCTGAGAAGTAGAAGATGCAACGTTGTTGCGTTGTGCATCAAACTCTTCGCCAGCAGAGATCACAGGTAGCGTTATTTCCATTATGCCCTTGCAGTGCGGACATTGACATTCTATGGTTTCTCCTTCACCTGCATTGATTATAAACTGTGTGCCACAATTGTCGCAAGTTATCTGATATTTCATAATTCGATGGTTGATAAAATCTTTTCGGTTGCTCCTGCGAGGCTCTGCACGTATGTGTGAGCTGCTTCACCACTTTGTTTTAATGTATCAGCATTGGTTGTCAAGGTCTCAAACGTGTGTTCAAAGCTTGCGTAATCGCTCACTTCATAACCTCCACGGGCTGCCTTTAAGCCCTGTGCTTCCACAAATTGCTTATTATTAGGCCCAAAGAGGACGGGCATTCCCCACACCGCTGCCTCAAGAACGTTGTGAATACCAACACCGAAACCTCCACCCACATAAGCCACATCACCATAATGATAAATGGAAGAGAGTAAGCCAAAGCAATCTATAATCAATACATCAGCCTCAGCAGCTTCATCTTCGGTGGTTTGTGTGTAGCGTACCACCTTCTTATCTTTTATCCTATCAATGATTTGAGATAGATGGTTTTCGCCTATAACGTGCGGTGCGATGATGAGTTTCCACGCTTTATGTGTATTGAAATATTGCAAGAATATTTCTTCATCAGGCAACCAAGACGAGCCTGCAACGAACACAGGGCGGTCAGCCTTCAACCCTACAAAGCTTTCAACCAATGGTAGTTTTTTGCTCGCTTGCTGTATTTGAAGCACACGATCGAATCGTGTGTCGCCAACGACCTCAACCGCATCTATACCAATACGACCTAACAGAGCCTTACTCTCGTCATTCTGCACATAAAAGCGTGTGAAACAGCGCAATACAGCTGTATATTGCTTTCCGTACCATTGAAAGAAAATCTGATTGGGACGGAATATACTCGACACACTATACACGGGTACGCCTCTGTGACGTAGAATGTGAAGATAGTTGTACCAGAACTCGTACTTGATAAAGAACGCCATTACGGGGCGCACTATTCGCAAAAAGCGTTGTGCATTCGTTACTGTATCAATTGGAAGATAGGTAACTATGTCTGCTCCGTCATAGTTTTTTCGCACCTCATAGCCCGATGGAGAGAAGAAGGTGAGCAATACTTTGTATTCAGGATATTGCTTTCTTATCTGTTCTATCAAGGGTCTACCTTGCTCAAACTCGCCCAATGAGGCAGCATGAAACCACACATATTTCGCATTAGGGTCAACTTTCTCTCGTAAAACATCAAACGAAGCTCGCTCGCCTTTCCACATTTGCTTCACCTTTTGGTTAAACAAACTGTAGATAGCAATGCCTATTTGGATTGCATACATTATTATATTGTATAACATAAGCTGCGTTTAATCTCTTTTTTATACGAAAGAATTGTTTTATTTATGTGATGAGCAAC
The DNA here is from genome assembly GCF_900155655.1 of Prevotella ihumii. Lineage (GTDB taxonomy): Bacteria > Bacteroidota > Bacteroidia > Bacteroidales > Bacteroidaceae > Prevotella > Prevotella ihumii. The sequence goes on along the minus strand of NZ_LT707005.1, from coordinate 66,661 downwards.
TCGCTGCAAATGAGCTTTGACGTTTGGAAAGATATTATCCCAAAACTTCGATAGCCTTGTGAAGACGGCGCAAAGTTTCGTCTTTGCCCAAGAAGGCTGTAATATCGAACATTCCAGGGCCTTTGCCAATGCCTACCAAAGCAAGGCGGAACGCATTCATTATATCGCCCAACTTGTAGCCTTTGTCCTCAACCCACTTCATCACAACGGGTTCTTGACCCTCAATAGAGAAGTCTTCTATATCTGCTAAAACCTGCGAAAGCTCTTGCATCTGCTGTCCAGAATATTCCTTCCAACGCTTTTTCACGGTCTTTTCATCATATCCTGTAGGCGGCATAAAGAAGAATGAGCACAGATCCCATAGTTCTGTTACGAAGCTAACACGGTCTTTCATCAAGTGCACCACCTGTGTTACTTCGGTCAATGATGCATCTACACCATTGTTAGCCACAATAGGAGCAAAGAGTTTAGCTATCTCTTCATCGCTCTTTTTCAATACATATTCGTGGTTGAACCACATTCCTTTCTGATAATCAAACTTAGCTCCAGCCTTTGAGCAACGAGTAATATCGAATGCTGCTACCAACTCGTCAAGGGTAAAGAGCTCTTGTTCGGTGCCTGGATTCCAACCCAATAAAGCAAGGAAGTTGACCACAGCTTCAGGGAAGTAGCCACTTTCACGATAACCAGAGCTAATTTCACCTGTCTTAGGGTCTTTCCATTGCAATGGAAAGACTGGAAAACCTAATCTATCACCATCACGCTTGCTGAGTTTACCCTTGCCCTCTGGTTTGAGCAACAATGGTAAATGGGCAAATCGAGGCATACTTTCTTCCCAGTCAAAAGCACGATACAACAACACGTGCAATGGTGCACTTGGCAACCATTCTTCACCTCTAATAACGTGACTGACCTCCATCAAGTGGTCGTCAACGATGTTGGCAAGGTGATAAGTTGGCAATTCGTCAGCACTCTTATAAAGCACTTTATCGTCAAGAATATCAGTTTTCACACGCACTTCGCCACGTATCATATCGTCAACACGCACCTCTTCGCCTGGATTTATTTTGAAACGAACTACGTATTGCTCACCATCTTCAATGAGTTTATCCACCTCTTCTTTCGCCATCGTCAACGAGTTGCGCATCTGCATACGAGTACGAGCATCGTATTGGAAATTTTTTATCTCCTCACGCTTTGCCGCCAACTCTTCAGGTGTATCAAAAGCGATGTAAGCCTTATCAGCTTCCAAAAGTTGATTAACGTATGTTTTGTAAATATCACGGCGTTCGCTCTGACGATAAGGACCATAGTTTCCTCCGAAACTTACACCTTCGTCAAACTTTATACCCAACCATTCGAAAGCCTCAAGAATATATTCTTCCGCTCCTGGGACAAAACGATTAGAGTCTGTATCCTCAATACGGAAGATTAATTCGCCTCCGTGCTGACGTGCAAAGAGGTAATTGTACAAGGCGGTACGTACTCCGCCAATATGTAAAGCTCCAGTTGGACTTGGTGCAAAACGCACTCTGACTTTTCTTTCTGCCATTGCTTAATTTCTATTTTTTGTGCAAAATTAGTTATTTTTTTCGACTATACGCTTTTTTTTGTGTATTTTCGCATATTGAACAAATAAGACAAGATATACACAATGATAAAATTTAATAATCCCGATAGCCTTTTTTGGCGCAATTTCATTTCAAGAAGCATATTGGTACTCATCGTAGTAACGCTGATAGTACTCTTTCTTCCACGCTCGCAAAACCGAATGTACCATTACGATGAGGGCAAACCTTGGGTTTACGGGCAGCTCATTGCAAAGTTTGATTTCCCTATTTTCAAAACCGAGGAAACACTCAAACACGAGCGCGACTCTATTATGCAACACTTCATACCTTATTACAATGCTGACGCAAGTGTGGCTAATAAGAAGATAGAAGAATTTCGCAACAAGTATCAGTCGGGTATATTGGGACTATCTACAGACTATGTAGACCATGTGGCAAGTCGTTTGCAACAGCTATACGATGCAGGTATTGTAAGTTCCACGCAGTCCAAATCGCTCAGAAAAGATACCAACAACGTAATACACGTAGTAACAGGAAAGCAGGCGATAACCAAGTCGGCAGCAAATGTCTACACCACTTTAGAAGCATACGAACAAATATTTGCCGACCCACAATTGGCAGTTAACCGCACCATACTGCAACAGTGCAACCTCAATGAATATATAGAACCCAACCTCATCTACGATAAAAAACGAAGCGAAAGCGAAATGAACGACCTTCTTAGCCTCATTCCACAAGCATCAGGAATGGTTATGGAGGGACAGCGCATCATAGACCGAGGCGATATTGTAGATGCTAAAACATTCCTTGTATTAAATTCGTTTGAACAAGCCACCGCTAAACGCAGCGAAACCCAAGACCAAATCACCACCACCTTTATAGGACAAGCCATACACGTGTTTATTCTTGTCTTCCTCTTTACGGTGTATTTGGCACTCTTCCGCCGAGAATATTTCAGCAAAATACGTTCTACTCTCTTGCTCTACTCGCTCATAGTAATCTTCCCTGTGCTCACCTCGCTAATGATGCGACACAACATTTTGAGCGTGTATGTCCTTCCTTTCACGATGGCAGCCATCTTTATCCGAGTGTTTATGGATACCCGTACAGCCTTCATTTCGCATACGGTAATGATACTCATTTCGGCAATTGCCGTGAAATACCAATACGAATTTATCGTCGTACAACTCGTTGCAGGATTGTTAGCCATCTACTCTTTGCGCGAACTATCCAAACGTAGTCAGATATTCTTAACCGCACTTTTGGTCACAATAGGTTATGCTACAACTTACCTCTCTATACAGTTGCTGCAAGCCAACAACCTCTCTGCTTTGGACGAAACGATGTATATCCACTTCACAGTAAATGGATTTCTTCTTCTCTTTACCTATCCATTGATGTTGGTCATCGAAAAAACCTTCGGTTTTGTCTCAACTGTAACAATGTTTGAACTGTCAAACACTAACAATGCCTTACTCCGTCGCCTTAGCGAAATAGCCCCAGGCACCTTCCAACATTCCATCACAGTGGGCAATCTTGGTACAGAGATTGCCAATAAGATTGGTGCAAAAGGGCAATTGGTACGTACAGGCGCACTCTATCACGACATCGGAAAAATGCAAAACCCTGTTTTCTTCACCGAGAACCAAGCAGGTATCAATCCGCACGACAAGATTTCCGACCTTGAGAGCGCACGCATCATTATCAATCACGTTACAGAAGGATTGCGATTGGCGGAAGAATACAACCTCCCCAAGGTTATCAAAGAATTTATAACCACCCATCACGGAACAGGACTTGTAAAGTATTTCTACATCAATTACAAGAACACCCACCCCGACGAAGAGATAGACGAAGCTCCATTCCGTTATCCCGGTCCAAATCCGACAACGCGCGAACAAGCCATATTGATGATGAGCGACACCGTGGAAGCTGCATCTCGTTCGCTCCCCGAATACACCGAAGAAAGCATTAGTGCATTGGTCAACAAGCTCATCGACAACCAAATGGCCGAGGGATATTTCACCGAATGCCCCATCACCTTCCGTGACATCAACATAGCCAAAAAAGTTCTGATAGACCGTCTCAAGGCTATGTACCACACCCGAATACAATATCCACAGCTTAAAGTGTAGATACAAAGGGGAGTTGACACGTTCAATTCCCCTTTTTATTTTCTACTCTTTCTACACACCTTTGTTTAACTTAAATTTACCTATATCTGCAGTCACATAGCCCGCTATGCTCCTTTGATATATGCAAAATAAATCTCAAAATAATCGCAAAATACATTCTCATTCTAACGACCGATTTGGGTTAAAGAAAGATGTGTATAAAGAGCAGTTTATTTTGCCTATTTCATAAATCGTATACAAACGTTAATTCTGTTAAATCCTTTACTGAGAATAGTCGCAAAATCAGCTTTCGAACTTTTTATTACGTACGTGCAAAATATGTGCGTGCAAATGTAATAGTTTGATAGCCTGCAAGTTATACACTTATGGGGTACCTCTGTGCAATGAAACATAAGGCTTTTACCCGCTATATAGAACAGTATAGGTTGCGAAAGGACAAAAAGCGAGCGTAAAACATATATGTCTGACCTTGCCAAAGTTCAACTATGAGGGTGCAAAACATATATGTTTGGGATTGCCAAAGTTGAACTTTGAGAAATAAAAAGATGAAATGTGAAAACGCAAAACATAATATAATTTATTTTACAACCTTTATTTCGCTCTTTTAAATGTTAAAATGTGGGTGAGGAGGAAATCAACAAAGCTATTCTCGTTCTAAGTTTTATCAATCGCAGAGATAGGATTTATTTTACAGATAAATATACAGTTAAGCCCAAATCGGTCGTTAGACTTCTTCGAGATTTGCGAGCTTATTTTGAGCTATTTTTGTTTGTTTTTGAAGACGTTTAGCGAGCTAAATAACTGAAAAAACAAACGAAAAGAGCCAAAATAAGGTGCAAAGACGAAGAAAAGCATAACAGCTAAATGCTTTAAAAAGCCTTTGCGGGCTAATGAGCGATTTGGGTTAAGCGAGTGTTCTTTTATCCTTTACAATGGGTCAACATCATAATATACGGTCAATGCGCCATAGCGTTTTTCTGCCATCATTGCATCTTTTACTTGACGTAGATAGTTCTTGGCAAGGCGATAGTCTAACCCATTTTCCAGTTTCAATACTATTTTGCGAATATGCAGGGTCTTTATACGTGCTACGGCTGGTTTGTCTGGTCCTAAAACACGAGTACCAAAGAGTTCGCGGAGGCGTGAGCCCATTTCTAAGGCTGCCGAGTTTACTGTGTCATCATTGCGGTGCTTCAGATAGACATACACCAAATGATAGAACGGAGGATAATGAAATTCTTTGCGTTCTTCTAATAATGAGGCATAAAAACCGCTGTAATCGTTGCGTACTACTTGTTGAATAACGGGCAAATCGTGGTTTTTGGTCTGCAAAATCACAAGCCCCCGTTTGCCTTTTCTGCCTGCACGACCACTCACTTGGCTCATCATCATAAAAGCGTGTTCGTAAGAACGGAAGTCAGGATAGTTGAGCATTGTGTCAGCATTGAGTATTCCCACAACCGAAACCTTATCAAAGTCTAACCCTTTAGAAATCATTTGCGTTCCAATGAGCAAGTTGGTTTTCCCTGAAGAGAAATCGTTGATAATCCGTTCGTAGGCATTTTTGGTGCGTGTAGTGTCTAAATCCATTCGTGAGACACGTGCTTCGGGGAATATATTCATTATCTCGTCCTCTATCTTCTCTGTTCCATAACCTCGTCCACGTATTTCCTTGCTTTCGCAGTTTGGACAATGGTCGGGCACACGATAGGTGTAACCGCAGTAATGGCACGTAAGCAACGACATATTCTTGTGATAGGTTAGCGACACATCACAGTTCGGACACTTAGGCACCCACCCACATACGTGACACTCTACCATAGGTGCAAAGCCTCGTCGGTTTTGGAATAGTATGGCTTGTTCGCCATTCTCTAAAGCTGTACGTACAGCCGCAAGCAGTCGAGGAGAGAACATACTCTTCATCATTTTTCGACGTTGGAGGTCTTTCACGTCTACCACTTCTATTTCGGGCATCTGTATGTCTTGATAGCGAGTAGCAAGGGTTACCATTCCATACTTGCCTTGTTGCGCATTGTAGTAGCTTTCCATTGACGGAGTAGCTGTACCGAGCAGGGTTTTAGCTCCATACATCTGTGCTAAGACTATGGCTGCCGAACGTGCGTGATAGCGTGGTGCAGGGTCTTGCTGTTTAAAGCTCGTCTCATGTTCTTCGTCTATGATAACCAAACCCAATTGTTTGAAAGGTAAGAATACTGCACTTCTCGCACCAAGGATAACATCGTATGGGTGGGCAGAGAGCTGTTTTTGCCATATTTCCACACGCTCTGCATCGCTATAACGACTGTGGTATATTCCCAACCGATGGCCAAACACACGCTTTAAACGTTCCATAATTTGCACCGTAAGAGCTATTTCTGGCAAGAGATAAAGCACCTGTTGATGGTCATTAATGGCTTTCTGAATAAGATGGATATAGATTTCGGTCTTGCCCGATGAGGTTACACCGTGAAGAAGCGTAACGTTGTGGCTCATCATTTGCAACAACAATTGATTATAAGCCGTGGTTTGCGCCTCGTTCAGTGGTTTTATGCGTTCTTCGTCAGCTGTCTCTCCGCAACCAAGTCTGCCCACTTCACGCTGATAAGTGCGCAGAATGTGCTTGTCTATAAGGTTGCGAAACAGGGTTATTGTGCTATGTGTGGTGTTCAGAAGTTCTTCTTGTGTAACTCGTTTTAGGCGCAATGTGTCGACATTGGTCGTCGTTACATCTTCAAGAAGTAGGGTTGCATCGGCTGCAATGCCCGACAATTCAAGATAAGCAATGAGTATTTTCTGTTGCTTTGTGGCACGTTTCAAACTGTCTAAAGCTATGTGCAAGGCTTGTTCGTTGCGGTATCGTTCGTCAAGGCAGACGTATGTTTCCATCTTAGGTCGATAGCCGTCTTCTGCTTTTAGCCCTGAAGGGAGCGCAGCCTTGTACACATCGCCCAAAGGAGACATATAGTAGTCGGCTACCCAGTGCCATAAACGCAGTTGTTGAGGCAAGAGTACGGGCTCGTTGTCCATCACAGAAAGTATCTCTTTGTAGTTTACAGACTTTCTTGGTTTAGTCTTTGCTCCTGTTGGTTCAACCTTTGTCGTTGTTAGCTCAACTTTTGCCGTTGTTGGCTCTATCTTTGTTTCTGTTGGTTCAGTTTTTGCTTCTGTTTCATCAATGTTTAAAGGCGCAGGCATCGAGTTGCACACTCCTACATACATCTTAGTTTTGCCAAAAGGTACAAGCACTCGCACCCCAATCTGCACCTTTTTTTCCATTACTTCGGGTACAGCGTATGTAAAAGTTCCTTCTAAAGGAAGTGGTAAAATGACTTCGATGTAGTTCATTGCAGTAAGCACACAACGTTAAATCTGTATATTTCGTGATGCAAATAACCATCTCTCGTTGGTAAAACTTTCAGTTCCACCCGTTATAATGATGTTGCAAACGAGTTCTAATTATGTTAGAAAACAATTATAATGATATTGCGAACAAGTTACAATTATGTTAGAAACGAGCTATAACAATGTTGCAAACGAGGGCAAAGGTACTTATTTTAACTGATAAAATGGGCGGAACACAATGATTTTATCGGTCTGATACTTCTCATTTTCATAATTTTTATGTAAGTTTGCACCACTTATAAAAAATAGAGAAACATAGATGTTGCCTTACGAAATAAAAAGAATAGCGATATGGTTGCAGCGTATGAAGTATGCGCAAGGATTTGGTATACAGTCGCCTTCCGCTTTTTCGTTTGACAGGAAGGTGATAAACGACCATAATAAGTACGAGGCTTACACACAACTATTGGCTTCAGGCAAGGTAACAAGTCGTTTGGAACACAAGAAAGCACGACTGCTTTTTCGGCTTAGTCGCTTTGCTCAAGCTCACTCGTTCGTGTTCTTCCCCTCTGTCATTCCCAATTACGAAAGTTATATCAAGGCTGCCTGCCCCAAAACAAGGGTAGTTTCAGTCGCAATAGAGGATAAGCCAGAACCAATAAAGGATAAGTTAGAGCCCATAGAAGACAAATCAGAACCAATGGTTTATTATCTTTCGCTCGCCGATAACTACCAACAATGGTACGAAACCTTGAGAATGGTGATAAACGAACAAAGTTTTCTTATCGTAGACGATATTAATAAAAACCCCGTAACCAAAACTTTCTGGCAGCGCATTGTAGCCGATGAACGGGTAAGCTTTTCTTACGACTTATACTATTTAGGCATTGCCTTCTTTGATAAGCGACCTAAACAAAATTATATCATAAACTTTTAAAGCTCCAACACGATGAGTAAAGTATATACAAAGACAGGCGATAAGGGTACAACAAGCCTTATTGGCGGAACAAGAGTAAAGAAATGCGACCCGCGCATCGATTCTTACGGGACAATAGACGAGCTTAACGCACAAATAGGGTTGCTCTCAACCTACATTACAGAGGAAGAAACACTTACGTTGATTGCCGAAATGCAAAATGTATTGTTCAACATCGGTTGCAATCTCGCTATGGGTGAAGACTTTAAAAAGGAGCTTAAAGAATCGTCAGTTCCACCTGTACTCATCGAACACGTAGAGCAAAGCATCGATCGTATGCAAGGTATCATTCCCGAGCTGCATTGTTTCGTTATCCCAGGGGGCAGTCGTTCGGCTTCCATTGCTCACGTTTGCCGCACCGTCTGTCGTCGTGCCGAACGCCTCATCATAGCTTTAGATGAGACTTCGCCTGTCGATGCGAATGTATTGACATACATCAACCGCTTGTCAGACTATTTCTTTATTCTCTCACGTTATCTCAACTTTATAGAGAAAGTAGATGAGAAAAAATGGGAAAATCCTTGTAAATAAGAAAATAAGTGTTATTTTTGCACGCAATTACAAATAATATTAAACCTATGTATTGGACATTAGAATTAGCATCAAAGTTAGAGGACGCACCTTGGCCAGCAACAAAAGACGAATTGATTGACTATGCAATGCGTTCTGGTTGCCCACTCGAGGTACTTGAAAATCTCCAAGAAATAGAAGACGAAGGAGATGTATATGAAAGCATTGAAGATATTTGGCCCGATTATCCATCGAAGGACGACTTCTTATGGAATGAGGACGAATATTAAAAAGAAGAAGTAAACCCATCGCAAAGATTTTGTGGTGGGTTTTTGGATTTTAGTCGGACTGGTCAGACGGGTCGGACGGGTCGGACGGGTCTGACCATTCTAAAAAACCGCTAACACCTTATTAAGATGCTCTTTAACACCTTTAAACTTGCCTAAGTCCACTAAAAACAAATATTATTTCTTATCTTTGTAAGCAGAAAAACTTAATCAACAATAAATCTGAGAAAGATAAACAAAGCAATTGAAACAAAAATTCTATAACTAAAATATGAAAAAAACATTATTCTTGTCAGCATTTGTACTGGCATCAACAACTATGATGGGACAAAAGATTACCTATCCTAAAGCACCGCACGACGCAACAGTGGACGAATATTTTGGCACTAAAATAGCCGACCCTTATCGTCCTTTAGAAAACGACCGCAGTGCAGAAACCACCGCTTGGGTAGAGGCTGAAAACGCTGTAACTAACGCTTATTTAAGCAAAATACCCTTCCGTGGCAAACTGTTGAAGCGTCTTAAAGAGGTAGCCAACTATGAACGTGTGCGCATACCTTTTGAGAAGCACGGCAAATGGTATATGTATCTGAACAACGGACTGCAAAACCAAAGTGTGCTTTACCAAATGGACAAACTCGGAGGCGAGAAGCGTGTGTTTCTCGACCCTAACCAACTGAGCACCGATGGCACAGTGGCTTTACAAGGTATATCGTTCTCTAACAACGGCAAATATTTAGCTTACGTCATCTCACGCAGCGGTAGCGACTGGCAAGAAATATACGTCAAGGATGTAGCAACAGGCAAAGACCTTACCGACCACATAGAGTGGGCTAAGTTTGGCGGAGCTGTATGGTATGGAGACGGCTTCTATTACTCGGCTTACGATGCACCTCAAAAGGGCAAAGAGTTTAGCAGCAAGAACGAGGTACACAAGGTGTATTACCACAAGATAGGCACACCACAGAGCGAAGACCAACTGTTTTATCAGAACCCATCACGCCCATTGTGTTTCTATCACGTAAGTGTGAACAAGGACGAAACCGTTATGTTCCTCTACGAAAGTGGTGGTGGCTCGGGCAACAACCTCTTCATACGCGACCTTCGTCGTCCTAACCAGCAATTTACACAGCTCACCGACAATATGGAGTTGCAATACACCCCTGTCGAAATCATTGGCGACAAGGCTTATATCTTTACCAACAACGGTGCGCCAAAGAATAGATTGATGGTAGCCGATGTAAAAAATCCTGCTTTCAACAATTGGAAAGAGGTGCTGCCAGAGGGTGAAAGCGTATTGGAAGATGTAACTTTCATAGATGGAAAGATTGTTGCAACCTACGCAAAGGACGCTGCAAGCCACGCCTATCTTTACACCTTGGACGGTAAACAGCTTCGCGAGATAGCTCTCCCTGGGGTAGGTAATGCAAGCTTCTCTGGAAAGATAGACAGCAAGGAATGTTTTTATAGCTTCTCTTCGTTCACTACCCCTGCCACTATCTACAAGTACGACATCGCTGCAAACAAGAGTAGCGTGTACACCGCTCCAAAGGTAAAGTTTGACACACGTGCTTTCACCACCGAACAAGTGTTCTTCCAAAGCAAGGACGGTACACGTGTACCAATGTTCATTACCTATAAGAAGGGCTTGAAGCGCAATGGCAACAACCCTGTATTCCTCTATGGTTACGGCGGCTTCAATGTTGCCCTTCACCCAACGTTCTCTCCAATGCGCATACCATTCCTTGAAAATGGCGGTATATACGCCCAAGTTACCCTCCGTGGTGGTAGCGAGTATGGCGAAGAATGGCATCTTGCAGGAACAAAGATGAACAAGCAAAATGTATTCGACGACTTTATCTCGGCAGCCGAATATCTCATTGACAACAAGTACAGCAGCAAAGAGCGTATGGCTATTGTAGGTGGTAGCAATGGCGGATTGCTCGTAGGTGCGTGTATGACACAACGCCCCGACCTCTTTAAGGTGTGTATTCCGCAAGTAGGCGTTATGGATATGCTTCGTTACCATAAGTTTACCATCGGTTGGAACTGGGCTCCCGACTATGGAACAAGTGCCGACAGCAAAGAAATGTTTGAGTATCTCCGAGCTTACTCCCCACTCCACAACCTCAAGCCAGGCACACACTACCCTGCTACCCTCGTTACCACAGCCGACCACGACGACCGTGTAGTGCCTGCCCACTCGTTCAAGTTTGCAGCAACATTGCAAGACTGCCAAGGCGGCAATGCACCTACGCTTATCCGCATCGACAGCAAAGCTGGTCACGGTAGCGGCAAACCATTGAGCAAACAATTGGAAGAACAAGCCGATGTGTACAGCTTCATTTTGTACAATATGGGCTTAAAGTACTAAAAACGCTATCGGATTAATCGACAAGCAAAAACAAAGCGTGAACTATCATCGTTCGTAACGAACCTAAAAGTTCACGCTTTATTCATTTGCAGCAACTCATAGCAAGTTCGCAAATCAACCAATATCTCTTGATGCACAATTTATGACCTATATTACAAATAGGACAAACGAGAAGCAAGCAATACTCAATATAGAGCAATAAATAAACCTTTACGACAAGATGAACAAAACAATTTTATGTATAAAAGACTGACGATGTGTACAATATTAAAAATATTTTATTCGCTTCATAATGCAATAAATCTTTTTCCATAACGTTATTTATTCGTGTTGAAACGTTTAATACTCATAATAAGCCTCTTTGTCTCGGCTGCAACAAATGTAGCTTGGGCGCAATACGATGCCTCCTTTAGTCACTATTGGGCTATGGAGCCATCGTTCAACCCTGCTGCAGTGGGCAAAGGCAACAAGCTAAATGTGGTGGGAGCTTACGCAATGAATTTTGCAGGCTATCGCAACAAACCAAAGGTGATGTATGTAGGCGCAGACATGCCGCTCTACTTTATGAAGCAATACCACGGTGTGGGTACATCGATAATGAACGACAAGATAGGTCTGTTCACCCATCAACGCATTGCAGGACAATATGCTTATCGTAAAGATCTTTTTGGAGGTATGCTCTCGGCAGGTGTGCAGTTGGGACTGATATTAGAGAAGTTTGACGGGTCGAAACTCGATTTGGAAGACGCCAACGACCCTGCATTTGCACGTGCAGAAGTGACGGGGCAGTCGCTCGATATGGGTTTCGGTGCTTACTATACCCATAAGGATTGGTATGTGGGCGTATCGGCACAACATGTAAACGCTCCAATGGTGGCATTAGGTGAAAAGAACGATTTGCAGATAGACCGCACCTATTATTTAATGGGCGGATACAATATAAAGTTTAGAAATCCGTTCTTATCTATACCAACCTCTGTATTGGCACGCTATGATGGTAAAGCATATAGAGCTGATGTTACGGCTCGATTGCAATATACCAACGATAAAAAGGTGATGTACGGAGGCATATCGTATAGCCCTACAAACTCGGTTACAGGCTTTATTGGTGGAAGCTTTCACGGCATAAACATCGGCTATAGCTACGAAATGTACACAGGTACAGCTGATGTAGGAAACGGCAGCCACGAACTATTTGTAAGTTATCAAACAGATATAAACCTTCAGAAAAAAGGCAGAAACAAACATAAAAGTGTAAGATTTCTATAGAAATAAGAGATATGAAAATGAAGAAAAGTATATTCACGCTTTGTCTTAGCGCAATAGTACTCGCGTCGCTTAGCAGCTGTTTTGGTGGCAAGTCGGCATCATCATTGGGTAGAGGTGGAGAAGTAACTGGTGTAGGTGGTGGAAAATCGTTCCGCGAACCAGCTCCCTTCGGTATGACGATGGTAAAAAGAGGTTGGTTGAAGATGGGTGTAGAAAAGCAAGATAGCCTTTGGGGAAAAGAAACTCCAACAAAGGACATATCTGTTGATGGGTTTTGGATGGACGAAACAGAAGTTACAAACTCAGAATACAAGCAGTTTGTAGAATGGGTGAAGGACTCTATTCTTCGCACACGATTGGCAGACCCAGCATACGGTGGCGATGAAACCTATATGATAACCGAAGACAAGAATGGCGACCCTGTAAAGCCTCACTTGGACTGGAGCAAGCGTCTACCACGCAAGCCTACAGAAGACGAATTGCGTGCGTTTGAAAGTCTTTATACCATAAATCCTGTAACAGGAGAAAAGAGCATTGATGCAAAACAACTAAACTACCGTTACGAGATATACGATTACACCACAGCAGCACTCCGCCGCAATCGTTTGCGCCCAGAGGAACGCAATCTGAATACTGATGTTACGGTAGACCCTAACGAGGTAGTTATGATTTCTAAAGATACAGCCTACATTGACGATGAAGGCGTAATACATCAAGAAACCATCAACCGACCATTGTCTGGTCCTTGGGACTTCTTGAATACATACATTGTCAATGTTTATCCTGACACAACCTGCTGGGTGAACGATTTCCGTAATTCGGAAAACGAAACTTATCTTCGCAATTACTTTAGCAATTCCACTTATAACGATTTCCCTGTTGTAGGTGTAACGTGGGAACAAGCTAATGCGTTCTGCGCTTGGCGTACCGACTATTTGCTCAAGGGTTTGGGCAAGGAAGCACGCTTTGTACAACGCTATCGCCTTCCTACCGAAGCAGAATGGGAATACGCAGCTCGTGGTAAGAATCAAGACGAGTTCCCTTGGGAAAACCAAGATGTGAAGAGTGGTAACGGCTGTTTCTATGCCAACTTTAAGCCTGATAGGGGTAATTACACCAAAGACGGCAACTTGATAACCAGCAGAGCTGGAATTTATAGTGCCAACTCGAACGGCTTGTACGATATGGCAGGTAACGTGGCAGAATGGACAAGCACCATCTATACCGAGGCTGGCGTAGAAGCAATGAACGACCTCAACCCGCAATTAGAGTACAAGGCGGCAAAGGAAGACCCTTACCGATTGAAGAAAAAGAGTGTGCGTGGTGGTAGCTGGAAAGACCCTGAGAGCTATATCCGAAGTGCTTGGCGCACTTGGGAATACCAAAACCAACCACGTAGTTACATAGGATTTAGATGCGTACGCAGCTTGGCAAGCTCGTCAAGCGAGGCTGCAAAGCAAGCAATGAAAGCAAGTAAGAAAAGTAAAAAACGTAGAAAATAATGACACAGTACAGTAAATATAATGTTGTGTATCGTCTGCAAAAATGGATTGATACCGTTCCTGGGCAAACCTTCTTGAACTATGGTTATAGTTGGGGTGCAGCCGTCGTAATCTTGGGTGCATTGTTTAAGCTTACCCACTTGCCAGGTGCAAACATTTGGTTGTATCTCGGTATGGGTACTGAAGTCATTGTGTTCTTCCTCTCGGCTTTCGATAGACCTTTCGACAAGACTGATGACGGAAAAGAAATACCTACTCACTTTGAAGAAGAAGAGTTGGAAGACGAAGCACAAGCGGCTTACGCCCCACAAATACAGACCAACACAACAGCTATGAACGTGGGTGAAGTGGCTCGACAAACGATGCCAACAGCCGATGCAATTGCGGCAGCTGTAGTAAATCAGCAAAGCCAAGTAATCGCTAATGCGGAACAACAGACTCCTGAAATGGTAGAGGCACAAACCAACTATGTGGATGCACTGAAGAGTCTGACTGATATGTTGGGTAAAGTAAGTCACCAGAGCGAACGCCTAACACGTGATAGTGAGGAAATGGAAAACCTTAATCGTACGCTTACAGGCATTACAAAGGTTTACGAAATGCAACTCAAGGGCGCAAGTCAGCAGATTGGCACTATCGACCAAATAAACGAACAGACACGCAAGATGGCTCAACAAATAGAGCAACTCAACAAGGTTTACGCACGTATGATTGAGGCAATGACCGTGAATATGCGTGTGGCAGCTCCTACAACACCAGCTCCACAACCCACGGGAGAAGAGTAAAAGTAAGCCCAAAAGAGAGGTACTGTAGGTTGCACAGCTACAGAACGTGTTATAATAACTTAGAAACAAGGTAAATGGCAATCATAAAGAAAAAGGTTTCCCCACGTCAGAAGATGATCAACTTGATGTACATCGTTCTGATGGCAATGCTTGCATTGAACGTCTCTACGGAGGTGCTCAACGGTTTCTCTGTAGTGGAGGAAAGCCTAAACCGCACCACGGGAAACTCTACAAAGGAGAATTCTGCTATCTTCAACGAAATAGAGAAGATGATGCAGAAAAACCCTCAAAAGGTGAAGGAATGGTTTGCTATGGCTTCGACCGTAAGAAATATGAGCGACTCGTTGTACAACTACGCTCAACAACTGAAGGTAGACATAGCAAAAGAGGCTGACGGTGAAGACGGAAACCCACTACATATAAAGAATAAAGACAACTTGGAAGCAGCAAGCTACGTAATGTTGGCTCCAGGAACAGGCCAAGGACACAAACTATTCAATGCTATCAACAGCTATCGCACACGCATCTTAAAGTTTGTTACCGACCCTCGTCAAAAGAATTTAATAGCAAGCAACCTCTCAACAGATGTTCCTAAAAGCACACTGAATAAAAACTGGGAGGAATATATGTTTGAAGATATGCCTGTGGCGGCAGCTATTACATTGCTCTCAAAATTGCAGAGTGATATTCGTTACGCTGAAGGTGAAGTGCTGCACACATTGGTGGCAAACATTGGACTAAAGGATTTGCGTGTAAACAAGTTGGAAGCTTTCGTTGTACCAAGTCAGACTCGTCTTTACCCTGGCGAAACACTTACAGCACAAATGTTTATGGCTGCAGTAGACTCTACGCAGCAACCACAAGTGTATGTGAATGGTCAACTCATCAAAGGCAACCAAGTCACAGTGAAAGCTGGTGCACCTGGCAAACACACTCTATCGGGATATATCTTGATAAAAGACCTTGTGGGTAACGTTATCAAAAGAAACTTCTCGCAAGACTATTGGGTAACAGGCGGTCCTCAACCTGAGCGTTACATCAGCCCAGATGGTATGCAAAAGACACCAGCCTTTGAAGGTATGGCGACAATTGCTGCCGACTTGATGAACGTACTGTACGCAGGATTTGATAACCCTATCACCATAAGTATTCCGAACACAGCACAAAGCGAGGTGCAAGCAACAATGACAGGTGGATCCTTAGTGGCTCGTGGCGGCGGTAAGTTTGTGGCACGCCCTACAAGCGTTGGAAAAAACGTTACCATATCGGTATCGGCAAAAGGACGTGCAATAGGCAAATACGAGTTCCGTGTACGCAAATTGCCAGATCCGTCTCCTTATATTACTATGGGTAGCGACCGCTTTAAGAGTGGCGCATTATCAAAAGCTGCACTAATGGCAGCACCTGGCATCAAGGCTGCTATTGACGATGGCTTGTTGGACATCCCATTTACAGTAACCAGTTTCCGCACCGTATTCTTCGATAATATGGGCAATGCAGTTCCTTTAGCAAGCAATGGCGCACAATTCTCTGCACAACAGAAAGAGCAGTTCCGCCACTTGAGCCGCAACAAGCGCTTCTATATAACCAATGTTGTGGTACACGGTCCTGACGGCACAACACGCACGCTCAACGGACGCAATATGGAGGTAATAGTTCAATAATAAAAATAGATAATCAACGTTCATTCTTCGATTGTCGAAGTACTAACGATTTATAGACGATATAGACAATGAAACGAATAGCATTAATAGTATGTGTTGCTTTAGTAGCTTTAGGTGTGAGTGCACAACCTGCACGCCGTCGTACAGAGCAACAACAGAAAAGAAAATCGAATACAAACACGATAACTACTCGTGCACAGATTTCGTTCCCTACCACTACTCCAATGAACGAAGATGTGGTGTGGAGACGTGACATCTATCGTGAACTAAACCTCGTGGAAGATGCTAACGCTGGGCTCTACTACCCTACTGAACCTGTAGGCTCACAAATGAACCTGTTCACCTATATCTTCAAATTGATGATGATGGGACCACGCAATGGAGGTATCTCGGCATACGAATACCGTATGGATGGCAATGAGGTATTTACCGATTCTGCACGCATCAAGCCTTTGCAGTTCTTGGACAACTATCACATCTATTACGAACGCACCAATCGTGGTATTCGTCTTGACAACAGCGACATACCATCTGCAGAAGTGAAAGGTTACTACCTAAAAGAAAGTGCATATTACGACCAAGGTACATCTACATTCCATCGCAAGGTTATAGCCCTCTGCCCTATTATGGCACGTGCCGATGAGTTTGGAGACGGCGAAGTGAAGTATCCACTCTTTTGGGTGAAATATGACGACTTAGCACCTTTCCTCTCAAAGCAAACCATTATGACGAGCAATCTCAATAATGCAGCAACAATGAGTGTGGAAGACTACTTCACAATGAATCGTTATCAAGGCAAGATATACAAAACTACCAATATGCTCGGCAGAACGCTTTCGCAGTATTGCCCAACCGACTCAGCAATGACAGCTGAACAAAAGAAGATAGAAAAAGAATTGGTAGACTTTGAAAAGAATATCTTTGGCGACCAAGCAAAACGTGACAGTTTGGACAGCATTGCAGCAACAAAAGAAAACGTCAAGACTACGAAACGTAATCGTCGCACACGTAGAGGTGGAGGAGAAACAACTTCAGCGACTTCAACTAAGAAGAGCAAAACTACACGCAATACTTCTACCAATAATTCAGCACGTGTTTCGGTACGCCGTCAGCGACATTAAGCCAAAGACAAGATGCAATGAGAATAAATTCAAAGGAAATATAAGTTTAATCCAAACGCTCTTAGCAGCTACCCAATAGTAGTTGTTAAGAGCGGTCTTATTTTTAGTAATATGAAGAAAATATTCACTTTAGCCCTCGTTTCATTGGGCTTATTCGCAGCAATAGCAGCAAACGCACAAAGCGTTAAGTTTGGTATCAAAGGTGGTTTGAACGTTACAGATATGCACCTTAGCAGCAAAGTATTCAAGAAGTCTAACCAGATGGGTGGCTTTGTTGGACCAACCGCTAAGTTCTCACTTCCTATCGTAGGTTTGGGCATTGACGCATCTGCACTCTACGATTACCGCTCAGCAAAGGTAAATACTCCATTAGGAACTGAAGAGACTATCAAGCAGCAACAATTGGCAATCCCTGTAAACCTCCGTTATTCTATTGGCTTGGGAAGCACAGTCAACTTACACTTCTTTGCAGGTCCACAATGGGGACTTAATATTGGTGATAAAGATTTCAAATGGGATAAGCAAAGCAGTTACTCATTGAAAAAGAG
Organism: Prevotella ihumii; assembly: GCF_900155655.1. Lineage (GTDB taxonomy): Bacteria > Bacteroidota > Bacteroidia > Bacteroidales > Bacteroidaceae > Prevotella > Prevotella ihumii. The sequence continues at coordinate 48,577 of NZ_LT707005.1, read as the reverse complement.
CAATTTCAGCGTAAATGCAGGTCTTGGTGTTACCGTTATGGGTAATTTGGAAATCAGCGCAAACTACAATATCGCTTGTGGAAAAACTGCTGAAATAGAGCCTTTAAAATTGGCAGAAGACCTTACAAAAGACCTCGTTAAGAAAGAAAGCAGCCGCAATAATTCTTGGCAAATTGGCATAGCTTACTTCTTCTAAGAAATTGCTGAACAGTACAAATAAAAGAACCTATTTTCAAGGAGAATGGGTTCTTTTTTTATGCTCAATAGAATTTAGAACATCATTAACCCCAAATCGCTTTCTATGTTAAAATCCAAATGTTTTGACCATTATTTTCAATTTATGCTGAGATTTTATAATCAGGGGTGAATGTTTGGCGGTTTCTAACCATTGCAGTGACCAAATGCACAAGTTTGTTCTTGACATTGTTCAATGCAACTTGCTTCTTCTTTCCGCGTTCCACGAGGCGCATATAGTACCTCGCCATAACGGGATTGAATTTGACGGCAGCCAGTGCAGCTTGTGTCAGCATGGCCTTTATCTGGCGGTTCGCCATATAATGTACATGCGGATCAGAATGCACACTGGTGCCAGAGTCTTTTCCGAATGGGGCTAAGCCGTAATAGCAGGCAATCTTGCGCGAGTCGTAGTTGAAACGACGGAAGTTGTCTGTATACACCATCAGACAGACAGCGTTCTGCGTTCCTATGCCAGGCACCGAGGTCACGATTGTGAACACCTCGGTGAGCTCTTCGTCCGACTTAATGAGCTCGGCGATTCGCTTGTCTATCTTCTCTACTTCCTTGTTGAGTTCTGACAGGATATGCCTTCCGCTCTGCGAGATCATCGTCTTGATAGGCGATTTCTCCATAGTGAGCTTCTTCTCGCCTCTACGCACCTGAAAGCTGCATCTATGGCGTACCACCATTTGACGATACAGAAACAGCTCTCGTAGTTGTGCAAGTGACTCGCTAAGTGGCTCGTACATAACGGCTTTGTCGTGATTTCTCATAGCGTATTCTGCAATCATCGAGGCGTCGGCGCGGTCAGACTTCAATCGTCTGAGACCTGATGCGTCCTTGATGCTCTTGGCGTTCTCAAGCCACATGTCGTAGCCTTTGCCGTAGAGGAAGTTGCATAGTCCTTTGCTGTAGTCGCCAGTATTTTCACCGCAGAAGAGCCACAGGGAAGGATCGATGCCGTAGGAATTCTTCTCCACCCACTTGACCAGTTGCTTGTAGCCAGACACTGTTGTCTTGAACTCGTTGAACACTCTTGGGGCCGTTTCTGTCAGACCGTCTGCAAAAATGATAGCCACATCAACTTTTTCTTTCGAAAAATCAACTCCGATAAATAAATTCTTCATATATTTGTACAATTTTATTAAGTAGAATTGGTCGATAGTTGTATGGACTAGAACTCTAAATAGGCTTCGTGTCGATAACTTTCTATCTGGTCTTTGCAACTATGTCGATGAGGTCCGAAACGATTTATAGCTTTTAGCTGGGTCGTTAGCTGGTTTACCTCTTCGACAGACCGATTCTACCTTTTTACAACAAAGGTACGAAACTGTCTTTAGCAATCATAGTTTTACCTTGATTATTTAATGTTTATGCGACTGCGTCGCATTCTTCTGCAAACTTAGAGGTCGTTAGACTTCTTCGAGATTTGCGAGCTTATTTTGAGCTGTTTTTGGTTGTTCTTGAAGACGTTTAGCGAGCTAAACAACTGAAAAACAAACGAAAAGAGCCAAAATAAGGTGCAAAGACGAAGAAAAGCATAACATCTAAACGCTTTAAAAAGCCTTTGCGGGCTAATGACCTCTAAGTTTGCAGAAGAATGCGATGCAGTGTAACTACTCAGTACCCCTATAGAAATAGGTATGCTGCCTTTACCCTTGCAAATTAGCAAGGGCGAGCAGTACGTCAAATTTGGAATTGCCGTTTTTCTTGGCGGTGTCAGTCACCGAATGCAGTTTCATGTAGATGTCAGCACCAGCGTCTGTTCTGAAGCAACCACTTACTTTCTGCTTGACTTTTATGTTCCTCACGCCTCTCTCACTGGCATTGTTGTCATATGGAACTCGCTTATCGGTGAGGAAGGTGAAGATGTAGTCATGGCATTTGTAGAGTCCTTTTTTCAAGGCGTTGAAGTCCTTGTGTAAGTGATTGGTGCTTTCTTCAAGCAGTCTGTCGAGCCTTTCGTAGAAACCGGCTGCAGCCTTTTTGACTTTCTCCATCGTTTTGCTTTTCCTTAGGTGAATCGCATTCTGCAACAACTCCGTAAGTCTCGTTGACCATGTCTGGTTCTTATCCAGGTCTGTGAGATATTGTATGTTCCTCAATAGATGCGCAATGCATACCTGATGTCCTTTGACGTTCAGCCTGAAATAGGTACTGTGCCTGTCCGTCACGAGCGTGACATCAGGAAGGTCGTTGGGGAAATGCTTCCTCGTTGCGGCCTTGCCGCGGGATTTGTCCTGGAAGAGATAGGTGAGATTGTCGTTCTGGAAGACCCATGCCCAATGGTGCTCCCCACCGACGTACAGCCCAGTCTCGTCGGCGCCAGCGACTTCGGCCTCTTCGATACGGTCGCGTATTTCCCTATAGGCATTCTCCGATTTCTTTCCCATCCGGGTCAGTATGTTCTGCACCGTTCCCTGGCTGATATGAAGATGGAATACATCGCGCAACATCTCGCACAGCCTTGCAAAGGGGATGTACTGGGAATGTCCGAAGTAAGCAATTATGGCATTTAGATTAGGGCCGTATGAAATGCGGCTGGTATACTTCTTTGAGGCTCTGCACTTGTTCGTGTGCCCGCATTTGCAGCGTTTGCCGAGCAGCACGTGCTCCGTAGTGGTGGGTTGTATGGAGGGAATGTCGACAACCTGCGACTTGCCAATCACCTCGGCCTCCACATCAGCGAGTGACTCGCCACAACACTCGCACACATCATCAGGATGGTGGTGGACAATAAAATCTGGATCTTCATTGGTCTCAAGGAAATGCCCCTCATGCCCGGGCTGACCGCCTGTCTTCCTGTCGCTCTTCTTCCTGAGCGACTTAGTGTGACGAACAATCTGGTTTCCTATTGAGTCTTGGGTGGGCGGAATACTACTGTTGCTACTGTCCTTTGGTGGTTCCTCATACTTTGACAGGCGTTGCCTCAGATCCCGTATGGTTTTATCCTTCTGGTTTACGAGACGGTTGAGACGGCTTATTTCGGTATCCTGGTCGGATACCTTCTTCTCCAACGAAGCAAATCTGTTTTCTATCGTCTGGAGTACATCTGCCTTGTCTGTCACTTGCTCATTCACGCTGCAAATATACTACGTAAATTCATTTCCTGCAAGAGTATTAGAAAACTTAAACAGTTGAGATACAGATTGTTAAATGTAATATGGCGACTTTTAACAAAGCCTACCCCAAGGCGCGTAGGGGACTATGTTGAGTCTCCGAAAATAGATACAAAACACTGGTACATAGGCGAATAAGCGTGCTTTTGCTACCATCAAAAGGTATTTCACATCCTCTCGGGCAGCCGTTCGTTTACTATTTGGAGCGGTTAGTTTTAACACTTCGGATTACTCTCTGATGGATTTACCATAGGGGTACTGAGTAGTTACTAAAATACACAAATTCAACATTTTGTTGGGCATTTTTCGCTTTTGTGAACTTTATCGTAACAGTTACCAATTGCAAATAGAATAAAGTTTAGAAATGCAAATATTCATTTACTATCTGATATTAATGAAATTAGAATAACTGGTGCATTTTGTCAAACGTTATAATTTTTCGTTGGGATTCAGTTTCGACTCTATCATAAGATGATAGTATTGTCCAAATCTGAATCCGACAAATTCTATCAATATAGGCTGTTTTGTCTTTCAAACAATATATTAGAAAAGCAAGCAAACTTGGTTTTAAAACCTCACTTGCTTGCCTAAAAAATTGAATTATGTCAGTTAAAAATTATTCTTGCCCATTAATAGTCTGCATTCTGTGGGTCGAACTCAGTCCAACCTGCTGTCCAATCGTCGTTTGCAGAGAAAGCTCCAACGTAAGGAACAGAGATGAAACCTGTAAGATTTTGGAATGAAGCTGCATTGAGGATAGGACTTGCTGCAAGTGGTGTGTAACCGTTCATTCCTACAAGTGTTTCCCATGTTGGCAAGATATTATTGCCACTTTGAGCCTTAAAGAAAGTTGATGTGAATGAAGGCTTTGTTGGGTCGGTTACCTTGTTTTTGTAATCAGTTACCAACTCATCTTTGTAGATTTTGTTGTAATCTGAACCAACAATATCCATACCTGCAAGCCAAATGTTGTTCAATTTCAATGCACCAGCTGTTGCTGCTTGTTGGGTTGCACCCTTTTCATTATCTAAGATGACACCAATAGGATAACCAACTGCCAAAGAGTTGTAACAACTCAAGCGAGAATTTCTACGAATGTGCATGGCTGCTTGGAATTTTCCGAGTGCTGAACCATTGTTTGGATTCATTGTACCACCATTAATATAATCAACAGAATTTACAAAACTTTTGTCCATCTTTGGACCAACGAATGTTATATTAGAGAATTTTGCTGTTGTGTAAGGTTTTACGTCTGAACCAGAAGCATTATTATCGCTTTCAAAGCCGTTACTCTGTGAAGTATCAGCAATTTTAGAATCGCGAATTACTAAACCAAACTGTACGTTACCACTAAATCCATTGTCTGTATCAAAATCATCGTCCCAACCTCTGTAAGCTATAAGATATTTTGCATTAACTGTACCACCAAACCATTCGTAAGAGTCATCATTTGAGTAAGAAACTTGAATATGGTCAAGTTGAGTTTTGCTACCTACTGAGCCAAGTGTCAAGCCATTGATTTCCTTATCTTTCTCGAATGGGAAGCCAGCAAACTCGATGCGTACATAACTCAACGCTCCTGAATTATCTTGATTGTCATTTCCACCATGTTTTGTGCGAGGGCCGCCTTCAATTTGCATTTCCGTTTGGTTGTTCACAGCACGTCCACAAAGAATAATTCCTCCCCAATCGCCAGGTTTTCTGCTACCTTTTGCTTGCGCAGATGTAAATATAATTGGTGCTTTTTGATTTCCTATGGCTATCAACTTTCCGCCTCGTTCAGCAATCAAAGCAGCCTTTGTAGCTTTATCACCCTTTATAATCGTTCCTGGCTCAATGGTAAGTTCAGCTCCTTCAGCAATATAGACCCAACCTTTCAATAAATAGGTACCACGCTTCAAGGTTTGTTTTCCTTTGAAAATGAATTCTTGGTCGCCATTACCGATTTCTTTTCCATTAGCATCTTCTTTGCCATTGGTAAACAGAACGTTGCTACATGTTTTGATAGAGCCCTCTGTACCCCATTGATAAGCGGTTGGCTGGGTTGGTGTTACAACAGTTTCGTCATCGCTACTACATGCGGTTAATCCTGTTGCTACGGCAAGGATTGCCATGAATCCTAAAGTTTTCAAATTTTTCATCATAATATTTGCTTTTAAATAAGAGATTTTATTTATGAATTTTATTTCCTTTTTTAAGTTTTATCTTAGAAATTATAGATTGCAGAGATACCTATGTTTTGTCCAGGTTGGTATGAACGTGAAACTTCTGTTATCTCTTTATGGTCACCATTTGGATAAGTAACGTTCGCAAATTGTTTGTAATAAACCTTCTCTGCCAACAAATCACGAATGCTTAACTTCACTTCAAAATGTTCACCAAATTTCTTTGATGCAGTAAGGTCTATCATGTTGCGAGGCATTTCGTAGCTATCAGGAACACGAGAATTTACATCGTTACCTGAAGAAGTGCCTTCGCTGCGTCCCACACCAATGATTCTTTTTCCGATTCTGTTATAAAGCAAAGCAATACTAAGCTGATTTTTTGTATCATTATAAAATATTCCCGTGTTAATTAAGTAAGGAGATTGACCTTGCATTGGACGGTTTTCTTCTTTAGCACCTTTCTCAAAGTTCACTTTACTCTTTATCAATGCTCCATTAAACGACCAACTAAAGTTAGAAAGTCCGATGAAATCAAGTGTCTTTTTAATATCAAGTTCAACTCCAAAGTTATTGGCTGAAAGCGCATTCTTGTAAGAATATATCAAATCAGTACCACCTGCAACCGTATAAGTCCACTCAATAGGAGAGTCGAAATTCTTATAAAATGCTGCAAAAGAAATTTGTTCACCTCTGCTTGGGTAATATTCGTAACGTAAATCAACGTTGTTGATATAAGCATTGGTAAGATTTGGATTACCTTGAACATTGGAAGCGAGGTCGAAATCATAGAATACTGATGAAGAAACTTCTCTAAATTCAGGTCGGTTAATACTTCTTCCGTAAGACAATCTCAACTGATGTTTGTCGTTAAACTTATACGTTGCGTTGATAGAAGGGAAGAAATCATTGGTTTTATAGTAAGTACTTACATGACTTATTTCCGTGTCTTTTGTGTTCGAAACCAACTCCATATTGTTGTGTTCGAAGCGAAGACCAGCATAAACGCCTAACTTTCCAAAAGGCAAAGATACCGTAATGTAGCCTGCTCCCAAGGTGTTGTGTCCGTCATAATCATTGCGGAAATGCATTTGTTCTAACAAATGGAGCTTATTCTCACCAAAGTTAGCCTCATCGCTCAGCAAGGTTGGTAAATCCATATATCTGAATCCAGCGGGCATTTCATTGTATGCTACATTCCAATTGTAAATAAATTCGCGCGTTTTATACTTTCTTGTGCGATATTCTCCATAGCCTCCCACTTTCAAAAATGGTTCCCAACCATTAAAATTAAATTGGTGTTTGTAGTTTACTCCAGTTGAAACGATATGCTCATTTAGCTTCGTCCATTCGCGAGAAATATCGTTTCCAGTAGAAAGTCCCATTTTATCAGTTTCAATAGCATCGTCGATCAAGTAACGACGACGGTCTGGTATGTTTCTATTTGCAAAAGCATATCCTACACTCCAATCTAATTCGTCTTCATTCAACAAGTGTTTTCCTGTCAATTGCGTATTAAAAATACTTCTACTACGATAGTACTCTTCAGCAGCATTTTCCTTATTCGACTGTGCATTCACGCCCTCTCGCCAAGTATAACGCTGATTGCCGAGCTGATTAAAGATGTTTTTTAAATGAAATTTGTGATTTCCATTGGCAGATAGATAGGTTAAATTCAACATACCACCTAATCTCACGTTGTGATTAAATTGTTCGTCTTTCGAATGCCTTAGATAATTTTCCTTATCGTTTTGGGCATCGTAAATTCCAAAAAGATTATTTTCCATGTTTCGGTAACTTCGGTACTCGTTGTTATAACTTACCACTGCAATCATACCCAACTTGTTGTCACCAATATGCCACTGATGGTTCCAATTGGCAGAAAACTTAAAGTCGCCTAATGGCTTTTTAGTCCTAACTAACCAATTATTATTAAAACCGTTATTCAAAAGGTCGGTCAAATCGCCTGATAACTTCTTTAATTCCCCATTGATTCCACCTTTTAAACTACGTAAACCACCATCAAATCCTAAAAAATCTGTACTCGAACCTTTGTTACTTTTAAAATCTTGAAAGGCCGATTTTGTATTCCAATTACCACCAAGGCTCAACGAAAATGAGTTTTCTGATGGTATTTCCTTTGTATTAACGATGATAAAGCCGCCACTGTAATCAGCAGGATACTCAGCTGAGGGAGTTTTTACCACTAATAAATTATCAATTTGTGAACTTGGAATAATATCGAACGAGAAAGCGCGTGAGTCTGCTTCCGAACTTGGCACAGCTCCCCCATTTATCCATACGTTATTGTATCTTTGCGATAAGCCACGCACCATTACGAACTTATCTTCTATCAAACTGATTCCTGGAACACGTCTGATAATTTCACCAGCATTGGAATCTTGTGTTTTTGTTATTTCTTGTGCCGAAATGTTACTCATCATAAATGGACTATTCTTTGCCATTTGTACAACCGATGCTTGGGTTGTTTGTCGTCCATTAGCTGTTACCGTAACCCCAGCTAACATTTGTTCGTCTTGGTCTAACTCTATATTAAGAACTTGTGTACCGTCTTTTTCTGCTCGTATGCCACTTACTTTTTTTGGCTTATACGACACATATTTAATTACTAATACATAGCTTTGCTCGTTCAAATTGGTGAGCAAAAACTTTCCATCAATATCGGTTACTCCTAAAAGTTTACCCCCTTCCATTTCTATAGTAGCCCCAATCAATGGTTCTTTTGTTTTAGAATCCTTCACCATGCCACAAATCTCTTGTGCCATAGCATTTAAATTTACCAAAAGTAGCGTAGCGATTGCTACTAATTTTTTTTTGCTTTTCATTCCTTATTTATCGAATTTTTATTGACGATGCAAAGGTACGAGAGCAATATTACAGAATCGTTACTATGATTTTATCAAAATCCTACAAAATTATTACATATTTATTACAGATATAAAAATGGTTTGTTTTTCCGTAATAATAAGATTTTATTCATTAAAAGCTAATAAGATATGATGTTCCAATGGCTAAAAATGCATGTATTCACCACTCTTTTTGCTATTTGGAGGCAGGAGGTCGTAATCAAATAGGACACGAACGGCATAACTTTTACTGGCTTTATAAGTAAGCGAAAGACCTGTCCTATTCCAATTCTTGAATGAGTACTTGTTTCTATGGATTTTAGGTTGGGGCGATAATGTACAAATTCTGGTAACAAGCGACTTCCCACTAACCAACGATTAGAAAGTGGGTAAGAGAAATAGGCTCCTATGCCCAATTTCAAGGCATCAACTGAATTATCTTCAGTTTTAACATCATTGACAATAATACGCATGTGACTAAGCGAAGCCCTACCTCCAACTCCAAAATAAGGATTTAGGAAGTAAGCGCCCTCAATTCCAACCAAGCAGTCTGACGAGGTTTTCAATTTTACTCCTTCAATCAACACTCTGTTAATAATCACATAATTGTTTGAAAATGAGCGAGTTGACTAACCAAACATAACTAAATAAATCTGGCTAAGTTCCTAATTTTCAGTATCCTTATAGTTTATTCAAGACTTAAAAAGTATGACATTTTCAGAGCCACTTAGCCAATATGAGGAGATCCTCAAGAATGCAATCCGTACATCAATGAAAGAATCTGGTGCAAAGTTAGCAAAAACTTTCCAGACTCTGCTCATCGAGATACTGACTTCATATATGATTTTACCCAGAAAGATAAACTTCGCACAGATGGCTCGCTACGGCAAGCACGGCGAGCAGACCTATCGTCAGAATTTCAACCGCAAGAAGAAAGACTGCATCGATTGGCTTCTGTTGAACCTGTCTCTTGCAAGGCGTGTGTTGGAAATGGAAGGCTTACTTGCCATTGCCATAGACCCATGCTATATCAGCAAGGCCGGGAAGAAGACTCCTCATATCGGACGGTTCTGGTCGGGATGTGCAGGGGCGGTGAAGCACGGACTTGAAATCATGGGCATCGGCTTGCTGGATGTTGCCAACAACAAGTGCATGATGCTGCGTGCCCATCAGACAATAGGGAACTCCGCGCTGAAGATGAGGAACAAAACACTCGTCGAATATTACATCAGTGTTATGAAGCGGTATTCAAAGAAACTGCTGAGTATCACTGATATAGTAGTGGCTGATGCATTCTTCTCCACATCCACGTTCGAGAAGGGCATATCGGAGCTTGGCTTCTATCTGGTCAGCCGCTTCCGTGACAACGCTTGTCTGCATTACATTCCCAAGGGGAAAAAGAGGCGTGGACGACCAAGAGTCAAGGGAGACAAGATTGACTTGGCAAACCTCAACCTCTCATGCATAGAAGAACTGCACATTGATGGACTGGACGGAAAGGCTCTGAAGAAGAGGGTGCGACTTGTCATCTGGCGAATGCCCGGTGGAAAGTGCAAGTTGTTCTTCTCGACAAAACTCTCAATGACGGGTGAGGAAGTATTGAAGACATACCGCACTCGTTTCCAGATAGAGTTCTGCTATCGCGACAGCAAGCAGTTTACGGGACTTATGGATTGCCAGGCAAGACACAAGAGCCAGCTGGACTTTGCGTTCAAGCATCGTTCGCCTCACTGAATGCCGCCATTGTCTTCATGAAAGACAATGGCATGGACAATTCTATGGCAAAAGTTAGTAAGCATCCAATATTAGCCGACTTTCACACCAACAAATAACCCTTATATGTCTGGCAGCATATAAGGGTTATTTGTTATTTGAAGTTTGAAGGTAGCATTTTCGTGAGTTCCTCCTCCGTCATATCTAGCAGGGGCTTTGAAAGGATTTCCTTCATCCATTTGTATGGCTCTATGTCTGCCTCCCTGCAACACGCCATAAAGGTATAGAAGATGGCGTTGTTCTCCGCTCCCTCATTGTTACCACAGAACAGGTAGTTCTTTCTTCCAAGCGTGATGGGTCTGATGGCCTGTTCCATAAGGTTGTTGTCTATGTTGAAGCGTCCGTCCTGCACATACCTGCCAATGCGTATCCATACGGCGAAGGCATAACGCAGTGCCTTCTCCATAGCTTCGCCTGGGGTGTACTGTTTGTGTACATCCAACATATAGGTCTCCAAATACTTAAGAATAGGGTAAGCTTTAGCCTTTCGT
>NZ_LT707005.1:0-37818 GCF_900155655.1 Prevotella ihumii | reverse complement strand
TCTTAAGCTCAGCATCCCTTTGCTCAAGAAGTTTAACAACAGCTTCCCGAGTGAGAGAATGGTAGTCAGATGTCATTGTGCAATAAGGCATATCCGTCACATTATCAGTTCTTTATACGATGTAAAATTACAAAAAATATCTGACACTGGCAAGAAAATACTAAGATTTATTGTATCTTTTTCTTCGGTAGCAATTAGGATTTATACCTTCAATATAGAGTACCAATTCGTCCCAGCGAAGTTCATAAAATCCAGCTCTCGCCCGTATGATTTTAGGACTCAGGCAACCCTGTGCCATCTGTTTATGATACACGACAAAACCACAGCGTTCCCAGTGCAGCAATTTAATTCGGTTACGGGCTCGATTGTAGAAAACGTAGACAACACCATCAGAAGGATTGAAGTCATTGCTGCGTACCAATTGGGACAGGCGAAGAATACCCTGACGCATATCCACAGGAGTGCAACAAACCCGAAAAACATTTGTTTCGTTGAGTACAAACATAAGTTTTTCGGGCAAAGGTAGTAAAGCAAAAATGTTACACAAAGGCGGCTAATATTGGATGCTTACATTAGTAAGATTGTCAAAGAACTCATTGGCTGGCAGCCTAAGGCGGCGTAGCCATATACTCAAATTTTAACGAACTATTGAATGAAGCGTTCTATATAAAAAAGAGTCTATTTCAAGATTCCAAACCTATCGTTTTATTATCTTTAGTGTTTTCCGTTTTCAATTTGGTCTATAATATTACGAACCAACACCTCGTATTCGTTCCATTTATTTTCACCCAAACGTACTGCAACTATGTTATATTTCGGATAAACAACAATACATTGTCCAAACAATCCATGTGCATATATTGTTTTACTGGTTGTAAAATTATACCAACCGAGCGAATAGTTGTTATTATTATCTTTTATTGCAGGTACATATATTTGTTCCACCCATGCAGAATCTACTATTTGTTTACCTTCCCAATTTCCCTTATTTAATACTAATCTGCCTATTTTTGCCAAATCGTGTGCATTGGTATTGATGCCTCCATAACTCTTTGCATTTCGATTTTTTTTGCTATCAAGGGTTACAGTTGCCAAAGTTTCCATACCTAAAGGTTTCCAAAGTTTTTCACTTAAATATTGTGCATACTTTTTACCTGTAGCCCTTTCAAGTACATAACTTAAAATGGCAATTGTCATACTATTGTATTCATATTGGATACCGGGTTCACTTTTAAATTTTAGCTTCTTAATTTGACGTATCATATCATGCCCAAAATACAACAATGCCATTGAGCAGAAGGGATTAGAATAGTTTTCTTTAAATTTTAATCCTGCCTGCATATTCAGCAGATGCCGTATTTTTAAGCGTTTGAAATGCTTGTCAGCAGTACATAGTTCTGGAATATAATCGGTTACATAGTCATCTATGCTATGTATCTTGCCTTCTTTTACGGCTATTCCGCATAGCAATGCAGTAATGGATTTTGAAACAGAAAAGATATTTACATTATCTGATTTATTTAACCAACCATTATAATGTTCATATATTATCGTGTCGTTCTGTATAATCAAAAAAACTGATGCACCACCGTCTCTGCAAGTATATTCGGCAAAGGTTTTATTTTTGATAGGTTTGCCATAGTTATTAAAGTTAAATCTCATAGTGTCTAATATCCGTTCATTTGTTGGCTGCTCTGCAAACAGAAATACAGAATTTGGATTATTATAGATAGTGTCGTGAGCAAACAACTGACCATCACGAAGATTAGGTGCGTGTTTCACCAATGCATGCATCTCTCGGAAAACAATGCATGAACTCAATGATATGATAAATAATAAATAGAGTATAAATTGAAAAATATTTCTTATCATTTCTTCAAAATTAATATTTTTACGATGTCAAAGATACAGCTTTTTTACTGAAAACAACAATAATACCGTTTACTTTTTTTGTAACAAGGTTAAATTCAACACTCTGTTAATATTTAATTGCCTGAAAATGAGTAAGTTATTTAATAATATATAACTAATAAAATTTGACTAAGTATCTGATTTTCAGTAACTTTATAGTTATTATAAGAAATTAAAAGGTATGAAATTTTCAGAACCACTTAGCCAATATGAGAAACTCCTCAAGGATGCAATCCAAGCATCTGTGAAAGAATCTGGTGCAAAGTTAGCAAAAACATTCCAGAATCTTCTCGTTGAGATGCTGACATTATACATGATTTTACCCAGGAAGATAAATTTCACTCAGCTGGCACGCTATGGCAGCCATTGCGAGCAGACCTATCGTCAGAACTTCAACCGCAGGAAGAAGGACTGCATCGACTGGCTTCTACTGAACTTGTCCCTTGCCAGGCATGTGTTGGATCTGGACGCCTTGTTGGCCATAGCCATAGCTCCGTGTTACATAAGCCAAATCAGGAAAGAAGACTCCTTCATATTGGACGGTTCTGGTCGGGCTGTGCGAGAACGGTGAAGCATGGTCTTGAGATTATGGGCATTGGCTTGCTTGATATAAAGAACAATAAGTGTATGATGTTGCGTGTCCAACAGACTTTGGGGAACTCGGTGCTGAAGATGCGAAGCAAAACACTTGTCGAGTATTATATAGCAATACTCTGTTAATAATCACATAATTGTTTGAAAATGAGCGAGTTGATTAACAAAACATAACTAAATAAATTTGGCTAAGTGTCTGATTTTCAGTACTTTTATAGTTGATTTAAGACTTTAAAAGTATGATGATTTCAGAACCACTTAGCCAATATGAGGAGATCCTCAAGGATGCAATTCGTACATCAATGAAAGAATCTGGTGCAAAGTTTGCAAAAACTTTCCAGACTCTGCTCATCGAGATACTGACTTCATATATGATTTTACCCAGAAAGATAAACTTCACACAGATGGCTCGCTACGGCAAGCATGGCGAGCAGACCTATCGTCAGAATTTCAATCGCAAGAAGAAAGACTGCATCGATTGGCTTCTGTTGAACCTGTCTCTTGCAAGGCGTGTGTTGGACATGGATGGCTTACTTGCCATTGCTATAGACCCATGCTATATCAGCAAGGCCGGGAAGAAGACTCCTCATATCGGACGGTTCTGGTCGGGATGTGCAGGGGCGGTGAAGCACGGACTTGAAATCATGGGCATCGGCTTGCTGGATGTTGCCAACAACAAGTGCATGATGCTGCGTGCCCATCAGACAATAGGGAACTCCGCGCTGAAGATGAGGAACAAAACACTCGTCGAATATTACATCAGTGTTATAAAGCGGTATTCAAAGAAACTGCTGAGTATCACTGATATAGTAGTGGCTGACGCATTCTTCTCCACATCCACGTTCGAGAAGAGCATATCGGAGCTTGGCTTCTATCTGGTCAGCCGCTTCCGTGACAACGCTTGTCTGCATTACATTCCCAAGGGGAAAAAGAGGCATGGACGACCAAGAGTCAAGGGAGACAAGATTGACTTGGCAAACCTCAACCTCTCATGCATAGAAGAACTGCACATTGATGGACTGGACGGAAAGGCGTACACCCTCGAGGTTTATGCCAAGGCTCTGAAGAAGAGGGTGCGACTTGTCGTCTGGCGAATGCCCGGTGGAAAGTGCAAGTTGCTCTTCTCGACAAAACTCTCAATGACGGGTGAGGAAGTATTGAAGACATACCGCACTCGTTTCCAGATAGAGTTCTGCTATCGCGACAGCAAGCAGTTTACGGGACTTATGGATTGTCAGGCAAGACACAAGAGACAGTTGGACTTTGCGTTCAACGCATCGTTCGCCTCACTGAATGCCGCCATTGTCTTCATAAAAGACAATGGCATGGACAATTCCATGGCAAAAGTTAAGTCGTTGATGTTCAATGCGAACTATACGAAATTAATTTTCGACATGTCCCGATGCCGACCGAACCGAACTTTAATTAGTAAGATTGTCAAAGAACTCATTGGCTGGCAGCCTAAAGCTGCGTAGCCATATACTCAAATTTTAATGAACTATTGTTTTAATACTATTGGCAGACAATACCACTATTGAAAAGGAAAGAACATTTTTTTGAAATAGATATTCATCTCGCATTCAATATAAAGTTGTATCTTTGCAATATGAATTGGAAACGTTATAGCATCGTCCTGTGCTCTCTGCTCCTTACACTGCCATTGATTCATGCGCAAAACGAGGAATGGAGCGGGCTGAAAACAAAAATGACAGAAAGACAACTGCTAAACATGGCAGACGCTGCGCTCGTTGTAGGTAACCGCCCTGACAGCGCACTGATTTACAACATCATGCTAATCACTAAACTCCAACACAAAAAACGACTTACCACCGAGGAAAAACGCTACATCGCCATAGGCTACAACCGAAGCGGATTCATCTATATGTTCTATCTTTTCGACTACGCCAGTGCCATGGAGTGCCTCATAAAAGCTAACCAATATTGCGAAGACGAAAAACTGCGCATATCCATCAATCAAAACATGGGACACCTCTATAGCCTTTATGCCGTATGCTTCCCATCGGCAAACAACGTAGAAGCGGCACGCCACTACTACCGAAAGGCATTCAACAAGGCACTCCAGATGAAAGACTGGACAAATATGGTGTCCTCGTTCATCAACTTCTGGAACTTCGGACTGGAAAAAGAAAACATCAACGCATTCAGGAAACAGACCGACTTGTTTGAACAAACACACATCACCAAATCCACACCACACCAGCAATATGCCCGAATGATGCTGAAAGTGGTCAGAGCACTACAAAAAAAACGCTACGCAGAAGCCACCGCCACATTGAAAAAACAAATGAAATACGGAGGGAACAGCATAGACGATCGCCTGCGATGCGCCTCATGTTGGCACATAGCAAGCATATATAAAATGGCAGAACAACCAGACTCGGCACTCGCCTACTCCTTGAAACTAGAACAAATGGGCAGAACCCTGAAACTGAAAGACGTGGAAACTGATGCCGACAAACTGCTCTGCGCACTGTTTAACGAAAAAGGAAAGAAAGAAAGCGCCGACCGATACCAACTGGCATACTACAGAAATCGAGACTCACTGCTCATTGCCAACAACCTCAATAGCGTGAAAAACTATCACCTGCTCAGCAACATGCGCAGCCTTGCAAACGAAGTGAGCAACCTAAAACAAAAACGCCGACTACAAAATCTATTGGCACTCCTTAGCGCTGGTATCGTACTCATAACCATAGCTTTTCTCATTATACTCTTCAGAAAAAACAGACGACTGAAAAATCAAAACATCACTCTCTATCAGAGAATGCAACTACAAATTACCGGAGGCAAACCAAAATACAGCAAAAGCAACCTCGACGAAGAAGGAAAATCCATGCTCAGACAGAAAATAGAAAAAGTAATGAAAGAATCGGAAGAAATCTACAGCGAGGATTTCAGCATCGAACAGTTGGCAAAACTATGCCATGCCGGGAAAAAGGACATATCACAAGTCATCAACGAAAAGTTCGGACAATCCTTCATTCTGCTCCTGAGCGAATACAGAGTGAAAGAAGCGTGCCGTCGCATGAACGATATAACCAACAGCCAACGATTCACACTTGAATCCATCGGACACAGCGTAGGCTTCAAGGCAAGAGAAAGCTTTTCGAGAGCCTTCAAAAGAGTTACAGGATTGTCACCATCAGATTATCAGAAAATAGCAAAAATACATACAAAATCCTAAAATTGTGTGACTTTTTATGTAAAGTCACACAATTTTCCATTTTTTATTAACCTTTTCCACATAATTGTTTAATTTTGTAACTGGCGAAACGCAGCGTTCCATCGCACGAAGACAGCACTCAAACCATCGTGCAGACAATCCGATTCGTACATAACAATAATAATAATAATAAAACACTTATGAAAAATTTTATCTATGCATTTCTCCTGCTGACAGCATTGGCATTGGCAGGCTGCGAAACAGACGAAACACGGGCAGTGATACCCGATCTATCGGCAACTGCCATCGAAACCGGAACAGAATCATTCAAGTTCAGCGTTGAAGGACACCCGACAGAAGCCGGAGCATACATCTGCCAACTTGCAGCAGAAAAAGCTCCCACACCTGCCACAATACTCAAAGACGGACAGGCATTGTCGCTACAAGGCGGGAAACAGGAAGTAACCATCAACAACCTCCTCCCCGAAAAAGACTACGTTGTATATATAGCAGTACGCAACGTAACGGAAGTAAAAACTACAACACTCGCATTCACAACCGGAAAAACATACGCCTACGATGTAGAGCTGAAAGAAGGATGGATACAGTACTACGGAGACTTCTATAAAAACAACATAGGCTATTACATGCTGGCCTTTACCGATGGTCCCATAAGCACATCAGGACTCCCAACCCGCGTGAACGACCATGCGCTTCGCCTCTTCATAGGCGATGTCCTCTCAAACGACAGCCGAAACGCAAAACTGAATCCAGGCACCTATCATCTGTCTGACGGACACGAGGTAGGCACCGCCGATGCTTTCAACTGTAACTTCGTAATCGCAACAGAAGTAAAAGACGGAGTGGCATCAAACGGATACGAATACAAAATCGTTGACGGAGATGTAAAAGTAGACCGAACAAAAGACGACGTCTATACATTTGACGCTGACCTGAAGATTGAAGACAACGGCATAGAGAAAAACATCAAATGCCACTTCAGCGGAAAGCTCCCATTCACCTGCCTTGACCCGGCAGTTTACAACCCACTGGAGAAAGACGTGAACGTAGTTCCAACCAATATGTCAGGCAACTACTCCAAAGACAAAGCCGGACAATACGGAACATATAATCTGACATTCTTCAACACGCCCATCGACAATAGCGGATTCATCTCAGGAGCAGGCGACTTACTTAATCTCACACTGCTCACACCCTACAGCCCATCCATGGACATCAGCAAATTGGCAGGCACATACGACAAGGTAGTGACGTCCGCCCCTGGCATAACCCTACAACCATTTACAATCATCGCAGGTCTGTACGGAGAAGTGTTCGGAATGTATGTCCCACAAGGAACGTATTACACCCGCATCGGCGATGCACTCGACTTTGAGTCAATAGGACTGGTGAGTGGAGGAAAACTTACCATTACCACCAAGGGGACAGACATCACGGTCAATGGAGATCTGACAACACCACAGGGTAAACACATCACCATTGACTATACAGGCCCCACATCAGGAATTGCCGACTACAGCCAACACGCAAAACCCGGAATCCTCGGAGTCAGGAAAAACAACATCCTGAGAAAAGCCATGCCCCGAAAAAGCATCAACAATTCATTTTTTAACAAATAAGCGAACACGATTATGAAACAGATAAAAAAAATCATGGCATTCATGATTCTCGGAACAGCAATGCTTTTTGCTTCATGCGAAGATGAGAATGTAATACAAAACTCAATACTCGAAATTGACGAAACAGAAATAAAAGCCCCGGTAGAAGGAGCAAAAATAAACATCAAGGTCACATCAAACGTGGCATGGACTATCTCATCGAAACAAGGATGGGCCGTTCCTGAAATTACAAACGGAGAAGGCAGCCGAGAAGTAGAAATCAATATAACGGAAAACCTGTACAGAGATGAGCGAAAAGACATTCTCACCATCGCAACAGTAGATGGAACACAAACGAAAACCATCGAAATAGTACAGGAGACTGCCCAGAAACCTGATGAGAACTACGCTTACAAACTTCCCGTCGTATTTCATGTCATCTACCGAGACGCAAACAACGAAAAGCAAAACTTAAGCGAAGGATACCTAAAAGAAGTGCTATCCGATGTAAACAAAATATGGAAAGAAGCCGCACCTCACCTCAACGTAGAATTCGTCATGGCAACAGAAACGCCTAACGGGGTCACAATGACCGAACCAGGAGTACACAGAGTACAGTGGAACATCGATAAGATAGACTACAAACGGTTCATGGGGTATACAGAAGCTGCTCCAAAACGCTACAGAGATTTGTTGTGGGATCAAAACCGCTACGTGAACATCTGCCTGTACAACTTCTCTGATCCTGATATCACCGGCGTCACAACACTCCCATACACCATAGCCCCCGACACGCTCGACGGTCTGGAAAAACTTCCAAACAACATTGCGCCGACCGAATTGCCCATCTCATATTGCGTCAGCGTAAACAGCCTCTATGCCTACACCAAACCCGGAAACAACCTCGAAAGCACCAACTTCGTATCAACCATCGCTCACGAATTGGGACACTACCTCGGACTGAGACACGTGTTTGGAGAAGATGCCAATATGAAAACCGACTACAACGAAGACAGCGACTTCTGTAAAGACACACCCACCTATAACCGTAAGAAATACCTGAAGGAGCTTTCAAAATACAAACTGGCACATCCAAAATTCACACAGGAGGACGTAAACAAGTGGATATTGAGAACCAACAGCATTACAGGCGAACAGTTCACATCGAACAACATAATGGATTACTATTGGACGCTCAGAAACAAATTTACAGAAGAACAAACCAAAAGAATGCAATACGTATTGCTGCACAGTCCGTTCGTACCCGGACCGAAAATTCGCACAGCTAAACAGAAAATCGTTTCCAAGCGAAACTTCAAAATGCCCGTACGACACACCATCTGTCAGTAATCACACACAACAGAAAGAAATAAACAAAAAATCAAACCACCCGGAACACTCCATCTTGTTTCGGGTGGTTTTATATTGGGTACCGGGTAGTGTCCTTAAATATGTGTAATTCATCTTTCCTTTCTCTGTACTTCCACTGCTTTTTATTCTTTTCTATTGCTGTCCGGTAAAAATAAACTGAAAGCTCTGTATCTCTTTATCCATCGGTATTGCAGCCGTTTTACTCATCCTGGGGCTTGGTTTTCAGTTTCAAACTGTAAGCATTATAAAATGCACTTATTTTGACAAGAAAAGACCTATAATAACCGATAATTCTAAGAAATAATAAGTTTAAGTCTATTTTTACTAACACAGATAGCCACCAAAAAGTTTTACCGGACAGCAATAATACGAAATTAATTTTCGACATATCCCGATGCCGACCGAACCGAACTTTAATTAGTAAGATTGTCAAAGAACTCATTGCCTGGCAGCCTAAGGCTGCGTAGCCATATACTCAAATTTTAACGAACTATTGTTATTATAGCAAGTTCACAATAACATCTATAAATGGTTTGGGAAATGAGACATTGGGCAATGCTAACGCTTCTAAAAAGAGCGGTGCAATTTCTTCATCGCTAAAGCCAGCAATACCGCATCCAATGCGTGTAAGGAGAAATCTATATTCAGGATGCAGGCGCGCAAACTCAATAAAGTCGTCAACGTATGGTTTGATAGTTTCTACACTTCCCTCCATTGTAGGAATAGCATACGACTGTCCTTGCAGACCAACTCCCTGCCCCCATACGGCTCCAAACTTATCTAATGCTAACCGAGCAGCACCAGCACTATGATAGCCTTGTAAATTGCTACCAAAAACAAACACTTCATTAGGTTCAAGCTTTGTTATATTTTCATTTGCAAAAAGAATCTCATCATTCATAATTCTTAAAAATTAAATATTTTACAAGATGTAACGGAATTGTAGTCAACTTCTACAAAACTTAATCTTTTTTATTTTCCTTTACTTATTTTCGTTATATCGCCATATTCATTAAAGTACTTCCATAAGAGATAAACCCGCATTCTTCCTCTATCTTCAATAATACTTTCGATAAACCGTATATACTCCTTAAAAACGATATGACAGCCTTGCCATATAGATTACTTACAATCTAAATTATCACTACATAGTATCTTATTTTTAAGTTTTACATATCTGACTTCCATCTTATTAAGCAACGTCTCTGGCTCAAACAAGAGCATATTTGGAAGATTTTCTATAGAAATTTCCAGTTCTGCAAAAAGCAGAGAATGGCTTTCTGTCAGCTTCATAGTCTTCGTTCAACTATAGGTTATCAACTCGAAGGAATAATTATCAGAAGAATTGGGATTTATGGCAAACCCCCACTTAAATTGAAGAAATTGCGAAAAAGCATTCATCTTTTCGAAGATTGTCCCAAGTTCACTTAATTCAATACCTTTTTTAAACACGAAATTAACGATAATATTGCTTTCCCATTTTTGAGAGTCTATATCAATCTGTTTAAATATCTCCGTTAGGTTGTTTCCTTTCACAGTAGAAAGATATATTCTGTTTGCTGAAAATAAATCATCAAAATCAGTCCTTAGCAAAGCTATAAACACTTCGTAATGCATTCTAAGTAATGACTCGCAGTGCATCTGCTTTATCTTATCAACCAAACGACATTTATCATAGTCTCTTAAAGAACTATTACTAAAGTCAGGCTGAAAATCTTCCTGCTTAAATATTTCAGAGTCAAGAAGACTCGTTAAATCAATATCATTCATACGATATTAAAAAGGACCTTAAAGAAAACTTCATCATCGACTATTTTTCTTTGAGTTTTGTTCTGTGGTAGGATTATTATTTCTTTTTCAAATTTTCTTCTGCTTCCATTAAGCATAGCGTAGAGTTTTCTCGAATCAAATTTAGCTCACGAAACAGAAGCGGAAGCATTTTCAACAGTTCCAAACTATACTTTTCACTGTCGATAACATGTCGAAAAATAGCAGAAAAGTTTTCTCGGGTAATAGGTAATTTATGTGCTACCGCAACTTCCCGTATTATAGCTGTTAATTTTTCCATAGTAAAAAGTTCTGAAAGATGTTCTGAAAGAACATTGCTTATCTGTGGAGAATGGTCTATATGGATTTGATCCAAACTATCTACTTTCATAACGCGGGGAGCAGAACTACCGTCTGCCGTTTCGGTTAGCATTCTTGCCGTTCTACCATCAAGCAACGTAACCGTAACCTCCTTGGTTGCAGTGTCGATCATCATTGCATTCTGTTCGCTCAAATCTGCCAGTATAAAATAGCCCTTATCAGTTGCAATACGGATTTCGGCAGAACAATCATTCACCCATTTCTTAAAGTATTTGTATGCGTTTTTGTACATAGTTACGTCTGCAGGAAATTTCTCACTCAGTTGGCATATGCGCGCTATAAGCCCTATTGGGAAAAACACATCCTTACCCTCGCTTATGCGGTTTTGGCTAATTATTCTAAAATAGAAGTTGTCTTCAAGCGTAGAGTAGTCGTAAGACTTTACAGTGTCGCAACTCCTCATTAGGGTGTTTTCTGCAAAATCTTTATTAGAACTTTCATCAATATCGAATGCATCACAAATATACTCTGATAAGAAAAACTGTCTATACTTTCGTAACGCACTAATACAGTTTCTTAACGCCTCAATAGGCATAAGCTGTGTGTTGTTAGCTCGAACTTGCCCCTTTAATATCTCTTCAATGTCAAATAACAGCTTAACAGCATCCTTACTTCGCTTCTCTTTAAAATATCTTGGTACCAAACCAAAGACACTATGCACGTCAGGTTGCTTCAGCGTTATCACTCCACACAGTTCTCGATCCAACCGCTTCAACCGCGAAACATAACTCTGCGCACTTGCTATGCCTTTTTCATCAACATTCGTAAGCCAGTAAAGAAATTCGTCTTCGGCAAATAAACGCTTATATGCGTTCGCTTCTTCAGTACTACACTGAATATCTTTTTCCAACTTGCCGCTCATTATTGGCAAAAGCCATTCCTCAATAAAGCGACGATAATTTCGGAACGCACTTCTCCTGTCGCTTGCATCCTTGCTATCACGTTCGTCACCCTCCTTTTTAGAGAATACTAACTCATCATCAAGAATAGCAAGATATTTATCAAACAACGCTGAAACACCTTCTTCGTCATTTGCTTTTACCATTTTGGGAAGTAAAGCAAAGAAATCGTCCTCCCAAGAAAAATAATTCTTATCTGCAGCTTTAATATAGTATATATATGTTTTAGCAACATTAGATGTTTTCCTATCAATAGAGATCATCCATTTCTCATATTCTTCTGACATATAAGGCACTTCAATGCCTAAGAGATCTCTTTCGAACTCTCGTGTAATTTCGTGATCTAACTGAATTACATAATCTACATATCCTTCCATAAATTGTATCTTTTAAATGATTACTTTTGCAAAAATATAAATTTCCATCTAATAATGCAAATATAAGTTTTTGATAAGTAACTAATCAAAATTAAGCGACATGTTTAGAGAAGTTTATACGCAACCCCTTTCCGATATCTGCCAAAGCTCTGTTGGTGGTATAGAAAAGTATGTCAGTAGTTATATAATCTTGTGGTCTTATCCACTTGCCTTTAAGAATATGCCAAAGTGTTTCCGCAATATTCAATTGTGGCGAATATGGAGGCAAGAAAAAGAGGAAAAGTCCTCTTTGCTCCCATATTGGGCGAAGTTCTTTGATCTTCTTGTTTCTATGTACGGAAGCATTGTCAAGGACAACAAAAGTGTCCATCTCCAAGTTGAACGAAAAATCATCAAGGAAACTGAGGACTTTATCTGCCGTCATCTTTTCGAATGTGGTGAATCCATTGTAACGGTTATCACGGTCTATCATTCCAAAGATATTGAGTCGTGCCACCCTTTGGGAGGGGACATAAACATCCTCCCCTTGCAGTTGCCAACCGTAAGGGACATATCCTTCAGTACAAGTGTGGCTCTCATCAGCATAATAGAGCCTAATGCGTCCTTCAGACGCTTGATTTTCAAGTTTTTGCAACTTCTCGACTTTGTATTCATAGAGTTGCGGCGAGGGTTCTCCCCTTGGGCGTTTTCTTATTCGCTTATATCTTGCGCCAATGCTGATAAAAAACGTTTGAATGTTGAGTCGCTTGCCTCTTTGCCCGAGGCTTGCTCCCATGCCGCTCTTGCCTTGCTCACGCTCTGTCTGTCTTGCTCTATTGCACGACGCACAGCATCCTCGTCCGAACTGTCCATGATAGGTTTTCGACCTCTGCCAGAACGGGTATTCAATCCGTCTATTCCTTCGGACTTGAAACGTTTTACCCAAGCGTTTACGCTCACGTGGCTCATTTCCGTTTGCACGCCCGCTGCTGCAGAAGACAGTCCGTCTGCTTTCAGTAACACAGCACGACAACGCATGCGGAAGCAGTGCTTTTCGCCTAAACGAAATCCTTTTTCGAGTGCGAGGCGTTCTGCCTCTGTCAACTCCAATACTTTTGGCTTTCCCATTGCATATAAAACGGAAAAATACAATAAATATTTTATGTAAACTAATTTTGCTCACTTACTTATAAATAGTTTACATCTTCCATCTCAATTGTAGGTCTAATGCGCTCATTACACAAGAGTTGATTTGTTGTAAACCTGAAGAAATTTGGTCTCTATCAAAATACTTCGTCATACCAAACTTTACTACTCCCACAAGATGGCTGTTTATCTTCGTTTGGGCAAACACAGCAAAGCGCAGCCCTTCACCATAGTAAGCAGGGAAATAAAAGCTATATGCCATTCCACGCTCATAAGTATAAAGGCGTGAAGCGTAACTCTCTGTATGAAAATAGCCTACCGAAGAGGCGGTTTGCAACCAATCAAGGGGGTGCCACGTAGCAGTTTCGCTTACCATATAGCCAAAACTATTTGTTTTAAAATGATTATTTGAAAAATCAAGTTGGGTTTTACAACTCCATTTTGGTTGTAAATAGGTGTAAGACAGTCGTCCTCGGTGGGTTATATCATTGAGCAAAAAAATGTGCTTGGCATCGTCTTTCTGACGCAACTTAAACTGATGGCGCAGCAAGAGTGAATGATTACCACGGGCGTATATAGCAGAGAGAAAACTATCCCACGCACTACTCGCCACTGAGGCTTGATAACGAGGTTGGGCGAAATAAGCATAGTCGGTAAAACACATCAATGTAAGATGGGGCAAGGCTACCCACTTAGCCCCAATCAATAATCCCAACTCGTTTTGCGTTCTCCCACCTTCAGCAAACGAATTAGCATATATCCCCCAATATTTAGCAGCATAGTAACGCTGAATAGCAGTAAAAGAGAGGGTGTGCGTTGCCTGCAAAGCTACCGTATTTACCGTTGCAAGTCCACCATTTGCAGAGAGTGCTGTTTCGCCATTCACATTCCATCGATGATTTATATAACCATAACTCAACCCAATATTCCCAAAGCCACTACCTTGTGGATAGTTCAGACGGAAACATTGCGACACATTAGGCTTTAAAGGTCTATTAAAAGAGGTGTAAAGTCCTGTTAAGCCGAATGTAAGTCCATTTTTTCGCCAATTCAAATTTCCTCCAAAAGCACTTTGAGACGCATTATGTTTCTTACTTATCTCCATTGGCGTGCGGTGATAGCCAGAGGTTAAGAGGGTGCGGATACTCCCATCAGAATTTAATGTAGCATCGCAATAACGATAAGAAGCAAAGGCGGTAAAGTCAACAAACCTCCCCAAAGCCACAGTAGCTGCTGCGCCTTGCAGATAAGTGGATTGGGAGCGAGAGGAATGTGGACGAACAGCATTGTACGAACGCCCTTCGGTGGTCAGCGATGCCACTTTTCCGAAACTGAAATCTGTATTCATTACCAATCCTTGCCCAAAACGCACCTTGTATCGTCCCACAACAGCCGCCTTCAACTTCCCTAACTTTCGCACCATTGCATAAAAACTATAATGGTCGTAACCCAACTTGTTCACACCTGTAAAAAAAGGTTCACCAGCATCTTGCGCACCCACCAAACCTAATTGGAAATAATCGGAATAAGCCAACTTATAACGCACAGAATGGGTATAGGGATAACCCAAGTAGCCATTTTCATCGCCTTTACGCTTATAAAAAGGAACTTTACCCGTAAAAACAATTGTATGTTTGCCACGCTTCAGCATTTGCGAAAAGGTGGGAACATTATTAGACTCTACAGGCTGCAAATAAACAAAACAACACAGCAGGTCGCGCCTCACAGCATCGAGCGACTCTATCATCATCAATTCGCCTAAAGTCTGCATATTGTGATACTGATAGATATAAGCCAAAATGTCTTCCACTTGCTGAGCCGAAAGAAAAGGTAATTGCTCTAAGTCGTCACGAGTAGCGACGTTAAGATTTATAGGGTTCGCCTCTAAGTCGCACAACAAGTTATAATACTCCTCTATAACCTCAGTGCTTTGCTCCTCAGACACCAACAGTTCCTCATATATTTCTTCCCACTTATGCGCACTTTGAGCCGATAAAGAACTTGTAATAAATAATGTCAATATCAAAATAATTAGGCGTTTCATAACAACTTCAAGTCTTAGCTTTATACCTTACAAAGGTAATGAATAGAAAAATAAGAAACAAATATATGATTACAAAAATGAGAAAATAAGCAACAAAAAGCCATTACAAGTACTCTCTACTTCGAAGACAACAACATATTTCTCACTTTCCTTTCGCGTACAATAAGCCTACACCTCATTATTCTATTTTTCCTCTACCAAATTTCCATCGCTCAACCATCAACCTTAACAAAGCCAAACATATATGTTTGAGGGTGCAAAACATATATGTTTGAGGTGGTAAAACATATATGTTTGGGGTAGTAAAACATATATGTTTTGCAAACAGAATATAAAACACTAATAATCAGACAGTTACAAAGACAACTTTTTAACAACAAGTTCTTTTTGCAATTGGTCTAATTGTCGGGTAGGAGAAATGATATGCACCTACTTTCTTTTTTGCGTCCAAACTTTTTTATAGTGATTGGACTATTTTTTACATATTTTTTGCATTAACAAAATATTACAGCTATCTTTGCGATAGAATGAGTTTATATTATGAAGAAATGTAACAAGTTTGCACTATCTTGGTAGAACCTATATTAAACATTCAATAAATTCTAAAATTATCTCGTATGAAGAAAAAAACTATTTTACTATTGAGCTTGGCAGCGATGCTTTGTACATCTGCAACCGCCCAAACAAAGGAGTTTTCTCGCGGTATCTTTAATAGAATCGGTGTAAATGCTGGTGTTGGAACCGAAGGTATACATCTTTCTGCTGCAAGTCCTTGCACTAATTTATTAGAGTTCAGCGTAGGAGTTAATATGATGCCTGGTATAAAAGTAAAGGGCAAAGTGAATGTGAAACAAATTATGGCAGTAGAAAATAATAACTACATTGACGAAATAGATTTGGAAGGCAATTTTGCTCGTACAACTGTAGATTTTAAGGTAAACTGCTATCCTTTTGGTGGCAATAGTCCTTTCTTTGTTGCAGCAGGATTCTCGTTTGGTGGTGGTACGGTTGCAAAAGTTACAGGTCATAGCGAAAGTATCCGCCAGAAAATTAGTGGAAATCCGAGTTTGGAAGGACAAATTGTTGCCGAATTGGACAAATATAGCATAAAGTTTGACAAGAATGGTGATGTGAAAGGTGAACTGCGCGTGAACGATTTTCGTCCTTATTTAGGATTGGGCGTTGGCAGAATGATAACCAAACATCGTGTTGGCTTCCGTGCTGAATTGGGTTGTCAATTTATGGGCAAAATAAAAGTCTTCCAAGATGGAACTGAAGTAAATATTAATGACACCAAAAGCGGTGATGATACATTATCAAATATCGTAAAAAAACTAACTGTTTACCCTGTTTTAAAGATTGGTATCACCACACGTATTCTCTAATTCTAATCGTTTTAAAACATCTAACGATTTCATTCTCTAACCAACAAAGGCTGCATTTAAGCTGTTAAAGTCAAGCGAGTGTATTTTAGCTTCAATACACTCGCTTTTATTTTTTAGTAGGGCTAAATAGGGTCTGCTAATTTACTTCTTTCATACAACGTAAGCATCCAATATTAGCCGACTTTCACACCAACAAATAACCCTTATATGTCTGGCAGCATATAAGGGTTATTTGTTATTTGAAGTTTGAAGGTAGCATTTTCGTGAGTTCCTCCTCCGTCATATCTAGCAGGGACCTTGAAAGAACTTCCTTCATCCATTTGTATGGCTCTATGTCTGCTTCCCTGCAACACGCCATGAAGGTATAGAAGATGGCGTTGTTCTCTGCTCCCTCATTGTTACCACAGAACAGGTAGTTCTTTCTTCCAAGCGTGATGGGTCTGATGGCCTGTTCCATGAGGTTGTTGTCTATGTTGAATCGTCCGTCCTGCACATACCTGCCAATGCGTATCCATACGGCGAAGGCATAACGCAGTGCCTTCTCCATAGCTTCGCCTGGGGTGTACTGTTTGTGTACATCCAACATATAGGTCTCCAAATACTTAAGAATGGGGTAAGCTTTAGCCTTTCGTTCTGTCTCCACGTCCTCGGGTGGTGCTTTCTTGTGTTTGAGGTTTTCCTCCAACTCATAAAGCGTGGCTATCGTTTCGATGATATGGGCGGCGTTTTTATCGTCAGCCGCCAGATGTTCGAACTTACGTCTCACGTGTGCCATACATCCTAACAGCACGATGCCCTGAACGTTCTCAAACCTGCTGTAGACCTCATACCCATCAGACTGTATGGCACCCTGGTAGCCCTTGAAGAGCTCATCTGCCACAGCGCCCGACCGCGACCCGTCCTTCCAATGGAAGAACACACCCTGGGAGTGCATGGCGTCACGCACGCCCCACAGGTATCCCTTGCGCGTCTTTCCTTTGCGGTCGGCAACCTGTACGCTGGTCTCGTCAACCTGAAGATAAGGACTTTGCAGAATCTGTCTTACTTGAAGTTTGTAAAGCGGATAAAGCGCATCGGCGGCATCGTGAACCCAGCTATTGACGGTTGAGGTGGGGATGTTCACGCCCAGTTCCTTCCATCTTTCACATTGCCTATACTCGGGCTGGTGATAGGCGAACTTGGCGGTGATGATTTCGGCGAGCAGGGAAGCGTCGGCAAAACAATCCACCGCTTGCTTTTTCAAGGGGGCTTCCAGGATATCGACCTTCGCATCCGTTGGACGGGCTTCCTTCAGGCGGCAGATGACACGATCTTCTACCCTGACATAAAAGGATGAGGGACGCAGACACAGATGCTCACTTCTATCATGTCCGATGATGACCATGCGCTCAGCGTCATAACCCTCTGGATATATCTCCGTCACCTGTCGCTCTATATTCTCGGGAACATAGGAGGCGTAGGCCCTGCCCTTTCTGGAAGGACGGCTCGCACGGCGTGATGACCTGCGTTGTCCGGTCTGCTGTTTTATCTCCTTGATGATGGGAAGGGCTTCTACCCGAGCCAGGGAACCCTCTTTGGCCCACTGCTCGTCAAAAAGCGTACCCGCCCAGCCGCTTGCACTCTCAGGCAGGCGTTTCTCGCTGCGCCTGCCAAATACCATGCGCTCAAGTTCAAGAATACGACGGGACTTTCGTTCCAGCTCAGCATCCTTAATCTTAAGCTCAGCATCCTTATCCTTGAGCTCAGCATCCTTATCCTTGAGCTCAGCATCCTTATCCTTGAGCTCAGCATCCTTATCCTTGAGCTCAGCATCCTTATCCTTGAGCTGAGTATCCTTGTTCTTAAGCTCAGCATCCTTGTTCTTGAGTTGAGTATCCTTGTTCTTAAGCTCAGCATCCCTTTGCTCAAGAAGTTTAACAACAGCTTCCCGAGTGAGAGAATGGTAGTCAGATGTCATTGTGCAATAAGGCATATCCATCACATTATCAGTTCTTTATACGATGTAAAGTTACGAAAAATATCTGACACTGGCAAGAAAATACTAAGATTTATTGTATCTTTTTCTTCGGTAGCAATTAGGATTTATACCTTCAATATAGAGTACCAATTCGTCCCAGCGAAGTTCATAAAATCCAGTTCTCGCCCGTATGATTTTAGGACTCAGGCAACCCTGTACCATCTGCTTGTGATACACGACAAAACCACAGCGTTCCCAGTGCAGCAATTTAATTCGGTTACGGGATCGATTGTAGAAAACGTAGACAACACCATCAGAAGGATTGAAGTCATTGCTGCGTACCAATTGGGACAGGCGAAGAATACCCTGACGCATATCCACAGGAGTGCAACAAACCCGAAAAACATTTGTTTCGTTGAGTACAAACATAAGTTTTTAGGGCAAAGGTAGTAAGGAAGGAAGACCACGCAAAGGCGGCTAATATTGGATGCTTACCATACAACCTTGTGGTGTGGGTAATACAGCCTCTATGCTGTCAAAAATGCTCATAATTCTCTTTTGGAAAGTCTTCAAGCCCGATTTTTCGAAAATGAGACAAAGAAGTCCCCGTAGGAACTTTATGATGTTCTTAGCGAAGAAGCAAGCTCCTATCCAAGTGTCAGCCGTTTGGTCAAGTTTCGCTCGGATGTCGTTGGCTCGGTAAGCTCTCTTGGTTGTTCCAAATGTGCCTTCTATCTCATTTCGCCCGTCGATGGCTCTCTTCTTGTCCTCTGCGTGTGTGTCATTCTCTTCCTTGGGAGGTCTGCCTAATGGGCGGTTGTAGCAATTGATATGGCAGGACTTGATGTGCTTCCTGTTCTCCTTCCCCAGATAGATCTTGTCGGCCTGAATCTCCTTGGGCAGCATACCAAAACGCTTTTTGTAGAGTTCCAGCGGCATGCCGAGGTCGGACGATTCGTTATAGGCGTCCCAGCTGACATGATCCACATAGGTGTAACCGCTCACGATGCTGGCACCGATTTTCGCACCGAACTCAACCGTGACCTTCGCCTTGCCCCTGACAATGGGACGGAGATGCGGCTGGTAGATGCTGATGCGGTCGGCACATCTGCGGACGTTCTGTTCGAACATCATTTTTTGCTGTTCATACATCTTGAACGCTGCTTGAACACATTTGTAGGCTTATTGCCGGCGCCATTGTGACTGTTCCTCAGACGTTTGCTGTATTCCTTCTCTATCCTGTCCCAGAGAAGGTTGTCGGCCAGCTTGACCCAACGGTTGGATTTGCTCAATCCAGAAAGCGACTCTTGAAGTTCAAACAGGTCGTGACTGCGATATTGTGAGTAGTATTTCATCTCGTTTCTTGAATGTTTTAACATCCAAAGGTAGTCAGTTTGGGCGAATTGACCAAATTTTACACAACATAAATAGTTAATTATTAGACAGTTATAGTTAATTAGCAGACCCTAATTAAAAGTTCAAAAAATCTTATATAGCATTGTATTAAATCACCCAATCTACTACTTCTTGTGTGAGTTCACCTGTTTCCTCGTTAATCTGAAACTTATTAGGGGTGGGCTTCTTTACTTCGATATTTATCTTCGTACATACGTTTCGCTTAAGTGTAATGGTCTTATTATAGGTCTTAATCGTTCCATCAGCTAATTTCCACTTCAGTTCTAATACCACATCACCCGAATAGCCTTCCATTGCTGCCTTTGGAATATTGTTAAATGAGAAGGTTGAGGTGTGCTCGTAAATTGGTTCTGTACTCTTTATGATGAGCGTATTGTAAAGGTAGGTAAGTTCTAAGTGGCCTTCTTCTGGTGGAACAATATGAAATTGTAAGCCAAATACGGCTCGTTTGGTTTGCATAGTAACCACTGCTTCGGCGGTAGGGTCAAAGTCTTCTACTACACCAAACGATTTGGTAAGCCGTGGATACATTGTTGTTTTATTAGCTTCAATATTGGTGTCGCCTCGAACAATGCCTTGCATATTTTCTTTGGACGATTTGATAAACTTGTTTTCGATACGGGTTGGAGTATTAGATCTTCCGTGTAAAAAAGGCGCAAGGTATTCACCATTGCTCTGATAGATGCAATCTTCTCCATTGGTAGCAACGAGACATTCAAACTTATAAACATAACCTTCGGTAAGTGTTAAGGAGATGGCAGAGGGGTCATTGAATAAACCATAGGCAAACTTAGAATACGACTTAGCTCCCCTTTTCTTCTGATAAACATTAATAGCATATATCTTGCTTTCTGAGCGTGTTATACCTTCTGACCGTGTTATACCCTCTATTTGACTTACATTTCCTCTAATATGCGCTATAGCCCCTGTTCGTATTGTATTTCCACCTGACAGCGTTATACCCTCTGCTCGTGTTATATTTCCTCCTGTCGCAATAGGCATTTCACTTGTGCTTATTACTTCTTCATCAATACGCAAAGATACAATGCGTGTCTTCTTTGTGCTTTTAGAAGATTGCCCGTCC
The DNA here is from genome assembly GCF_900155655.1 of Prevotella ihumii. GTDB lineage: Bacteria > Bacteroidota > Bacteroidia > Bacteroidales > Bacteroidaceae > Prevotella > Prevotella ihumii. Next base: position 16,704 of record NZ_LT707005.1, on the reverse strand, counting down.
TCCTCAATAATTGCTTTCTCACAAGAGGTAATACTAAAGACTGCAAAGATGGTCAATAATAAAAAGGTTATCTGTTTCATAATCTCATATTTTAAGTTTTAAATTATTATTTTTACTGTTGATCACAAAGATAAAGAATTTATACGAAATATAAAACAATAAACACAAAAAAAATAAAGACATTAAAGCAAAAACAAGAAATAAAACAGTAAAATACACAAAAACGAGGAAAACATATATAAAAGGTACACACAGAAAATACTCTAAGTTTGCAGAAGAATGCGACTGCGTCGCATTCTTCTGCAAACTTAGAGTGTATTCTGAAAAATCTTCATATCTTCCTGAGCAGGTGTTGGCTCTGATATAGAATAGGTTACAATGTTTCTCAATGGTTTTAATGATGCCTTTTGAAAAGGAACCACAATCAGCACGGAAACGATTGATGGTTACACCTAATGTATCTTTTACACGTGTCATAATACGTTCCAGCGTATCTGCTTGATGGAATTTAACGTTCTTTTTCAAAGTGCGATTTCTCGCCACGAGCATGTACAAATTTCGCTTTGCTCATTTGCATGCTTCGTCTGGCTTAACGAAATCGTTGGTTTAATTTCTCAGCCTTATTGAACTTATAGACGTGCTTGGATTTATCACAAGTGTAAACCACATTTGCTTCCTTAAGTTCTTTTAAACCACGACCAACGGTGTCTGCCCCTGGAAGTGTACATTTGGAAGATAATGAAAACTGAGCAACGAGCGTGTTAATATCTTCTAAGCAATCAGCACCGCACAAATAGCTATAACACAGCGATGAAATAATATCACTATATTGGAATGCCGTACCTGTACTGCCACGCTGACCAAGCGAGGAGTCAATGACTTGATTGAGTCCAAGTTTGGAAAAAACATCCATTACGTGAAAAATTCCACCAAAAGAGGTTATTTTGTCAGATTTTATTGCTACTTTTGTTATGTCAGTTGATTTATTGTTTTATATGTTTAGTAGCACTAAGATAAGTGAATTTTCTGACATACGCAAGTGTTTGAATACTTTTATGTATCAGGCACTTGCATTTCTTGCAAGCAAAAACGCTGCGGAAATAAGGCATAAAATCAAATTTTTAACCTTTTCCCTTTGGAATATCGAGCCTAAATGCTACCTTTGTACTATTATACTAATGTAAAGAGCAATGGATTTCAAAGACCTAATTCAACAACTATCTGAAAAAATAGAAAAGCAGCAAGATATTATTGCTACGGAAGAAGCAACAAAGAACGCATTCATAATGCCTGTTAAGTAACTAATCAAAATTAAGCGACATATTTAGAGAAGTTTATACGCAACCCCTTTCCGATATCTGCCAAAGCTCTGTTTGTGGTATAGAAAAGTATGTCAGTAGTTATATAATCTTGTGGTCTTATCCACTTGCCTTTAAGAATACGCCAAAGTGTTTCCGCAATATTCAATTGTGGCGAATATGGAGGCAAGAAAAAGAGGAAAAGTCCTCTTTGCTCCCATATTGAGCGAAGTTCTTTGATCTTCTTGTTTCTATGTACGGAAGCATTGTCAAGGACAACAAAAGTGTCCATCTCCAAGTTGAACGAAAAATCATCAAGGAAACTGAGGACTTTATCTGCCGTCATCTTTTCGAATGTGGTGAATCCATTGTAACGGTTATCACGGTCTATCATTCCAAAGATATTGAGTCGTGCCACCCTTTGGGAGGGGACATAAACATCCTCCCCTTGCAGTTGCCAACCGTAAGGGACATATCCTTCAGTACAAGTGTGGCTCTCATCAGCATAATAGAGCCTAATGCGTCCTTCAGACGCTTGATTTTCAAGTTTTTGCAACTTCTCGACTTTGTATTCATAGAGTTGCGGCGAGGGCTCNGATCGCTTCTCTTTTGACCTACCAAACTGTGCCTTCTTGCTTTCACGCTTACTACCCTCAAAGTAGAAGTTTGTCAAGTCAAAGAGCATCAGCTTGTTATCTATATTAAAAAGGTTATCTGTTACATTGCACAAGTGACGTTCTATCTTCTCTTTGAGTTCATAGAGTTTGTCCGTTACCTTGTACAGGGCATTGATACCCGGAGTCCAGTCTTGCGACCCAGTGTAAAGTTCGGCGGCAGCCGAATTATCCCTGAGATAATAATACGAGGAACGTTCAGATACGGCATACACAGTCCGGATGATGAGCGCAGAGAGTGCGGTGTGGATAGAATGGTTGCTCCATCCTTGGTCACGCAGGAACTCTTCCAGCCCCAGCTTATCAATGGTCTGCTTACAGAGCCATTCTGCACCAACATTCCTTGCGTCAGTATGTTCTGCCGTAGCAAGATCGATATAACGTTCAGACTCCTTTCTTGCCTTCTGTTCCTTCTTATCGAATCTATCAATTCCACCTTCCTCTTTCATCCGTTGCCACCACTCATCCGCCTTAGCCTGTTCCAGTTCAGTAAGCCCCTCCAAATGCTTGCCAAATAAAGAATTAGTTCCTCTGTTCTTAAAACGCTCTGTAAGTGCAAAAGCAATTCTTCTCACCTGCAAGGCTGTGAGAGAAGGTTCAAAACCAATATTGAGTAGGATGAGCGAATGTACGTGTCCAGCCACGTCACGATACGACTCTTTAAGTCTATAATAAAGAGCCTTTTCACCAGTTGCCGGATTAAAACGTGTCTGTACATTTGCGTGCATAGGTGCAAAGTAACAAAAAAAAATTGATATGCTGGTGTCCTACAAATCAGATTTAGCCCGTATTCAGAAAACGCTACGGCTGATTATTAAGTACTTAGCAAACCTGAAACCCTCAAAACACACTGAAAATTTATGAAAAATAATTATGCCCGTTAAACTTGGGCTATGTTTGTAGACGCAGAAGGACAAAAGTATAATAGTTATGAGGAGTATGTAAATTCTCCAGACCTTGATTTGGATTTGATATACTCCAAGTTATGGAGTGGTGAAAGAGCTCCACAAAACGAGCGAGAGAAAGAAATCAAGAAAGAACTTGATGAGATGAAATCGAAAGGTAAGAATTTAGAGTTGAATTTTGAGTAATTGACGAATGGAAAATTTCGCTGAACTTCGAGAAAAGGCTATGCAAATCGCTATCAAGGTGCATAGTTCGCAAGTAGACAAGGGAGGAAATCCATACATAGGACATCCGCTTCGTGTTGAGAAGTTGTGCAATGACTATGACAGTAAAATAGTTGCGCTTTTACACGACACGATAGAAGATGGAGATATTACAACCGAATATCTGCTCATGCAGGGATTTCCGACATACCTTGTAGACGCAGTTCTATCTGTTTCTCGAAATAAAGGAGAAGACTATTTTGATTTCATTCAGCGATGCAAATCAAATCCTATTGGGCGGAGAGTTAAGTTAGCAGACCTCAAAGACAATATGGATGTCACGAGGCTGAATGAGCTTACTAACAAAGATGTTGAAAGGTTAAGAAAGTACCATAAAGCATATAACCTCAAATCCGCAACTTAACTTTTCAACGTCCTTCTTGCGTGTACACATCCTCTCATTACTGAATTTGCAGATAATTAGAACTGAAATCCCCACTTCAGCCTACAACATCCCCTTACCCCACAATGCGACTTGAGGCAATACGCAGTATCATACCCATAAGTTGTAGGCGTTATCCAAAATCTGTCTGGAACACATCCGCGTAAGCATTGTTACAGGTATAGATATTCAGCATATACTGCCTTGATGTCCTGATCCACTTTGCTGGTACAGAGACAAACCTGAAGACAAGCGCTTTTATGCGGCTTGTTGTATTGAGTCCGAACCTCTTTACATCAAGTCTTTGGATAATGGCCTTGTAGAAGTTACGGATAAGTGATGTAAGAAGAAGGAACACGGTGTTCTCTGCCATGAAGGATTTGGGCAATCTGTCCCATCCGAAACCATTGTTCATATCATCGAAGATACGTTCCTTTCCCCCTCGAAGGTTATAGAACTCGACAATCTCTCTTACGGAAGATACATAGTCGTTAGTCAGGATACAACGGTATGTGTATTCTCCTTCCCAGAGATCCAATACACCATCCAACCGTTTCTGTCTTTGAATCACAAGTCGGTATGCTTTACCCTTCCACTTTTCAACAAGGATAGAGTTCAATTCGAACTCAATGCCATTGATTTCCTCAGTTTTCCAACCTCTGAGAGCAAAGATTTCATTGTAGAGCGAACTGCAGCGGTTTGCGCGGATATAGAAGGATTTGCAGTGTTCCTCTACTTCTTCTACGATTTCCTCGGAACATGATCCACAGTCAGCTCTGAAACGATTGATAGTAAGGCCGTTCTGTTCAAATCTCTCAAAGAACCTCTTCAGCGTGTCCTTCTGATGAAAACGAACATTTGTGTTGCCATCGCTATTCTCAATGCCAACGATTAAGTCGCCAATAACCGCCACGCCAGGGCGATAACCAGGGAACTTCTTGTATGTAGGCTTTGCATCATACTTCTCTGTCTCTATGAACTGATGGTCGAAATCAACATCATACATCTCGTCCTCTTTCAGTTGGCCAGATGCAAACATACAATTGAGCAGTAAAGTATTGAGAGTGTCAGCCGTGTTGAAATCGTAGTTCTTACCCGTATCTGACGTGTATGAGATGTTTTCTTGCGTCAGCTCCTTTATCGCTCTGAGGATAGTATCAGAGCTACAAGTTCGAAGTGTCGGATGAAGCGAGAGATGGCTCATCAAATGAGTAGTGATATCCTCAACACATGAGCCACCACAGAAGTAGATACTCATGAGTGAACGGATGATTTCGCTGTACTGATAACCGAATGATCTACACCTTAGACCGAGGGTCGAGTCGATTACAGATGACAATGTGGAGTCAAATTGCTCCATGATTGAAAATATTCCTCCAAAAGGAGTGAGTTTCTCGGATTTAATATGTATTTTTGCCATGCCATATCAGAGTTTTGCTTGCTTGTTTTGCAACACTAAGATAAGTGAATTCTTTGACATGGCAAAATCCTGGGCAACTTTTTGTTGCTCAGGTACTTAAAAAGTTTAAGTTATAATAGTGTTGCGGAATTAAGGTATAAGATTTTGACAGAAAAATAAAAGCGGTTGTTACACCGCCTTTTGTTATTCTCTGATTACGTCAACACCTAAGACTTTACTCAAGTCTTTGGAATATAGGTGCATTTTTGGTCTACTTTAGTTGCACTAAAACCAACGAAATCTTTTTTGAGTCCTGAAAGTTCATACNCCAAGAGCAAGGGTGTTCACCGTGAGGTGAAATCTGAAGGAAGCTGGCGACAAACATCTGACCTAACGAACAGGAACTTCATACAAGGCATATAACCATGGATAAGATTGCACAACAAATCAAAGTCCTATAGCTATTCGGAATGGTTGGTGTAAATGAAGTAGGTATAAGATGGAAAGATAATGTTCTTATCCGAGGAGGTCTCACGGACGTTTCAAATAGTTGTTTTACGAAAGAAGCGGAGTAAAGCTTGCCGTGAGAAGTCAGCAGACGCCATAGTAGTGGAGTATTCGATAACGCTCCATGAAGGGCTGAACCTATATAGTCGACCCTCAAAAAGGCGACATCGCATTTTTCATATAGCCCTGCGGGAAGAATTGGTGTTGAAAATTTAATTCTTGTCTTCCACAGCACCACATAATCACTCTTTCAATTAGGCACAAAAGAAGCCTCATGGCTCTTTTGAAGTTAAATGCGGCAGCTGCAAGCATAACATTGATGGAGTCTCCGAAGAGACCCTTGTAGAAGTTCCTCCCCAACCGGTGGTCTGCCTTGCAGTGGCCAATGACAGGCTCTATTCCTGCCCGCTTGCGGAAGAGTTTGTGCTTTTTGTTCTTGGCGTACCGTGAGTCTGTTTTCTTGGGCGTGTCCGGAATCATGATTTGTGTCTGCCCGCTCATACTTTGTCCTCGGTATCCCCTGTCGCAGGCAAGTGTTTTTATTTTCCTGTCATACAGCCGCCTGACCTGCTCCATTGCCTTGTCTATCGTATGGCCGTCATACTCATTGCGGAATGACAGTGCGCCGATGATGAGTCCGTCCCATAGTTTGACGATGGAAACCTTGTTGCCGAACTCGTACTTCTTGCCCTCTTTTCCCTTGCTGATACAAAGCACGTCTGGCTCGTGAAGCGAGTAGATCTTATGGCCGTCCAACCGCTCGCCGTTGACAAGCCTCATGCAGATGTCAATCCGCTTCTGGTAGGCATTTCTATCGGGCAGCAGGCGAAGCAGCTCCCTGAGCAACCTGCCCGCAATGGTGCGCATCCGCTTGTCGGCCTTCCTGACTTTGGCCTTGCTGTTCTTCCTACCCCTGAAGCGCTGAACGAGCTTCAGTTCCTTTATCTCCTTGGCATAGCTCTGGCGGACCTTGAGGTTTTCCTTCTCCGCCACGCTGTGGCAAAAGGCTATCACCTTGTTCAGGAGTTTCGAGTCCGTGGGGAAGGTCACGTTCTTCTCCTGCACCGTCGTGTCGATGAATGCGGTATGCTCCGCATCGGGCTTGCGTCCACGTCCATCCTTGCCGTCTTTCCCCTGCGTCTCCTCTTTTCTGTGATCACCGATTAAAAGATTGATGCGGATGCTTTCCTTGAGTATCAGCTCCATGCCAGATTCACCGATGCGATGGCGGAACTCGACAAGCTCGGTGGGAACGCAGGGAGCGTCGGTGCGGAATGCCTCCATCCCGCAAAAATACTGGAAGTAGGCGTTCTCCGAGAACTGCTCCACGACGCTCTCGTCTGAAACGTCACGAAGGTGTTTCAAGATCAGCAGACCGACCATCAGACGGATGGGCTTGGCCATACGGCCAGTGTCCTTGCTGTAAAGAGGGGCAAAAGACTGCTCAAACAGATTCCAATCAATCAGATTGGCTAACTTGTACAGGGAATTCTTGGGAGAGAGCATTGTCTCAAGATCCCAGAATAATGATGCCTGACGGACTTTGGATGGAGATTTATACATCGTTGAATTGCAAGATTTTACTATACAAAGATACAAAACTTTGTAGAAATATGCAAGTTTGAGAACGATTATTTTATTGATAACCAGATAGTTAAATACTTTTCAAGGGGAGACTACTTAATATTAATTTTTATTTGCGTTTGTTGTCCCATTCTTGTTTCCTTTCCACTTGTAATCTCATAGCCTCCCATAATTTACCCTTTAGATTGTAGAGGTCGTTTATACTTGTAATGCTTACCTTTTCATAGTTTCCGCTATGCTCCTTGTCAGGAAAGATGATAGCTTTTGAATATTGTTTCAAAGATAATCTACATACCCACCAGTATTGTTCATTTGCGTAGTATATCAAGAAATAAGTTTTGAAGTCTTTATAACATAGTTTCGACACATCGAATTTCTCAGCAAGAATAGCTTTTATTATTTCAAAAGCATCAAGTTCTTCTTGTGTCGTAACTATTCCATTATCTTTTGTCGTTGTTTCGTTGCTCTGAATGCTTTCTGATTGTAATTCCTCGTTCTTTATAGCAGAGTTAAGCCTATCGGAAATCACATCATTTATCACGGTTGATATGGATTTCTTTATTATTGGAGTAAACTGCTCTATTACAGATTGAGTAACACGGCCAGAATAAACTTGACGGACAAAATACTCCACGAAAGAAGATGCAGGAGATTTGATGTCGTTTAGGAAAATCGTCTTTATTTCCGTTGTATATTTCAACTCGTTCGCTGTGCTTAATATATCAGTTTCATCATAGTATGACTTGTGAAACTTTTTAAGTTGNGCAGACCATTGATAAGCTGGGACTGGAAGAGTTCCTGCGTGACCAAGGATGGAGCAACCATTCTATCCACACCGCACTCTCTGCGCTCATCATCCGGACTGTGTATGCCGTGTCTGAACGTTCCTCGTATTATTATCTCAGGGATAATTCGGCTGCCGCCGAACTTTACACTGGTTCGCAAGACTGGACTCCGGGTATCAATGCCCTGTACAAGGTAACGGACAAACTCTATGAACTCAAAGAGAAGATAGAACGTCACTTGTGCAATGTAACAGATAACCTTTTTAATATAGATAACAAGCTGATGCTCTTTGACTTGACAAACTTCTACTTTGAGGGTAGTAAGCGTGAAAGCAAGAAGGCACAGTTTGGTAGGTCAAAAGAGAAGCGATCTGATTGTAAACTTCTCGTCCTGGCCCTGTGTATCAATAAGGAGGGCTTCATACGCTATTCTTCTATCCTGGAAGGCAATACGGCTGACCCTAAATCACTGCCTGATATGATAGATACGCTGGCAGACAGGAATCCTGTACAAAAAGAAAAATCGCTTATTGTGATGGATGCAGGTATTGCAACCGAAGAGAACCTAAATCTTATTAAGGCAAAGGGTTACAACTATCTCTGCGTATCCCGCACCAAGCTGAAAGATTACACGNGAAGAATTGCTTTTGCACTTACAGAGCGTTTTAAGAACAGAGGAACTAATTCTTTATTTGGCAAGCATTTGGAGGGGCTTACTGAACTGGAACAGGCTAAGGCGGATGAGTGGTGGCAACGGATGAAAGAGGAAGGTGGAATTGATAGATTCGATAAGAAGGAACAGAAGGCAAGAAAGGAGTCTGAACGTTATATCGATCTTGCTACGGCAGAACATACTGACGCAAGGAATGTTGGTGCAGAATGGCTCTGTAAGCAGACCATTGATAAGCTGGGGCTGGAAGAGTTCCTGCGTGACCAAGGATGGAGCAACCATTCTATCCACACCGCACTCTCTGCGCTCATCATCCGGACTGTGTATGCCGTATCTGAACGTTCCTCGTATTATTATCTCAGGGATAATTCGGCTGCCGCCGAACTTTACACTGGGTCGCAAGACTGGACTCCGGGTATCAATGCCCTGTACAAGGTAACGGACAAACTCTATGAACTTAAAGAGAAGATAGAACGTCACTTGTGCAATGTAACAGATAACCTTTTTAATATAGATAACAAGCTGATGCTCTTTGACTTGACAAACTTCTACTTTGAGGGTAGTAAGCGTGAAAGCAAGAAGGCACAGTTTGGTAGGTCGAAAGAGAAGCGATCTGATTGTAAACTTCTCGTCCTGGCCCTGTGTATCAATAAGGAGGGCTTCATACGCTATTCTTCTATCCTGGAAGGCAATACGGCTGACCCTAAATCACTGCCTGATATGATAGATACGCTGGCAGACAGGAATCCTGTACAAAAAGAAAAATCGCTTATTGTGATGGATGCAGGTATTGCAACCGAAGAGAATCTAAATCTTATTAAGGCAAAGGGTTACAACTATCTCTGCGTATCCCGCACCAAGCTGAAAGATTACACGCTCAGTGAGGACCATAAGAGTGTGATGGTAAAAGACGCCCGAAAGCAAACGATAACGCTCAACAAGGTACACACCGAAGGTGAGGACTACTATCTTGAGATAACCTCTCCATCTAAGGCTATGACCGAATCGTCAATGAACAAACTTTGGCGTGAAAGATTTGAGACAGAGCTGAAGAAGATAAATGATGGTATTGCAAAGAAAGGTGGAACGAAACTCTACGAGAAGGTTGTAGAGCGTACGGGACGAGCCATACAGAAATATCCTTCTATCGCAAGATACTATGCGATAGACTACATTAGAAACGAAGAAAAACCAAAGGAAATGCTACGTGTAGACTGGAAGCTCAAAGACCTCTCAGCCATCGAGTCCGGACACGGCGTATACTTCCTACGGACCAATGTAGAAACACTCGACGAGCGTACCACATGGGACTATTACAACCTCATACGAGAAATCGAATGTACCAACAGGCAGTTGAAGACCGACCTGAACCTCCGTCCTATATATCATCAGACCGATGACCGGAGCGATGCGCATCTTTTCTTCGGTCTGCTTGCCTACTGGGTGGTAAATACCATCCGCTGCCAATTGAAGCGAGAAGGCGAATCCTGCTATTGGACCGAAATCGTGCGGAGGATGAGCACCCAGAAACTTGTAACCACGGAAGGTAGGAACCCGTTAGGAGACATCGTACAGATGCGACAATGCAGCAATCCCTCAAAGCAGGCAACTGCTATATACGATAAATTAAAACTGAAATATGCACCATTCAGAAAAATAAAAATTTGTAGGACACAGAGTCCATAGCCAAAACTGAAAAAGTATAATAATAGCAAGATTCTACGATGATAGGTGTTAAACTTGGGATAGATATAAAAGTAGTATTTTTATTTGTAAAAAACGAAAAATAAAGTCATTTTTTTGTTTTATTTAAGAAAGATTCGTATAGCTTTCTTGACTCAATACTTAATTCTCCGTCAATCATCTTCAAAATAAGTCTTGGCGTACCATTTATATTCGTATCCCACAGGTACAACTCGTCAAAAATTCCACTACTTACTACCTTTGGTATAAGTTTTGATATTTCAGAGTTACAACTCCGAATATACGATTCTGGAACAACACGGCCAGTCTTCTCCGCCCTTAACCTTGCAAGCTTTAAGCTCAAATCAGTATCGAGCGAAACATAGTCTGCTCTAATCCGCTTACCAGACATTTCTCTTATTTTTGAAACCTTTTTTGCAACTTTTTTAAAAGAACCATCATTTACACCATCTATAACCGTGGCTATGCCTTGCCTAAAAGCCTCCTTTTGTATTCTTTTTCCGATGGAGCTACTCTCTTCATGGACAAAATTAGCGGCAGCAGCGATTAAAGCCTTATCGCCACTTATAATCATCTTCTGATATTCGGGGATCATACCCTTAACCTTATCTGGATCAATGACTAAAGCTCCTTTTGGGTGAGGCAACAATCCACTATCGACAAGTGTGCTCTTTCCGTTTGCTGGAGCACCGCCAAGCATATATACACAATCGGACTTCACTTTTGCATCCCCCAAATAAGTTTTAACAATATCATTATGAAGTCTGCGACGACTCTCACAATAAATCCCATTTCTGCTGAAAACCTCTTGTGTTATAACATTTGGAAACTTTTTAATCTTATCCGCTATCTCGTTAAAAGACAATTCACCATACCCCATTTTGATAGATTGAGAAATAAGGGACTTGTTGTCTCTTATCCAGTATGGCAATGTACCACGAGATTCCACTTCTTGTATTCTCTGAGAGTTGTCATAGACCCACTTGCTAAAGTTCTCTGGAGGAGCTGTAACCTTATTGGAGCTATTATTTCTATCATCAGACCAATAATCTTCCTCGCTCATTACTATCGGAACTGTGTAGCACAAACAATTAGGATGCCAGCCAACAAACTTAAAATCTTTTGGATAATCACCTGCCAAATCATCGCAAATATCATATCGTGGGTGTGAACCAGACAATTTAATTTTATATCCGAGAATGAAATCAAACTGCTGCCAGCGCAATTGCTCTGCTGTTCTGTAAGCTATATTTATTTCATTCCTTGCTAAACGAATGGACCTATACTCACAATCATAACAATTTGTTGCCTTCCCAAACTTCTCTTGATAATCTTTCTGTAATGAAGGCCAGTCATTAAGATACTTACTTAGTCTCCCCTTGAAAAGTATTTAACCATCTGGTTATCAATAAAATAATCGTTCTCAAACTTGCATATTTCTACAAAGTTTTGTATCTTTGTATAGTAAAATCTTGCAATTCAACGATGTATAAATCTCCATCCAAAGTCCGTCAGGCATCATTATTCTGGGATCTTGAGACAATGCTCTCTCCCAAGAATTCCCTGTACAAGTTAGCCAATCTGATTGATTGGAATCTGTTTGAGCAGTCTTTTGCCCCTCTTTACAGCAAGGACACTGGCCGTATGGCCAAGCCCATCCGTCTGATGGTCGGTCTGCTGATCTTGAAACACCTTCGTGACGTTTCAGACGAGAGCGTCGTGGAGCAGTTCTCGGAGAACGCCTACTTCCAGTATTTTTGCGGGATGGAGGCATTCCGCACCGACGCTCCCTGCGTTCCCACCGAGCTTGTCGAGTTCCGCCATCGCATCGGTGAATCTGGCATGGAGCTGATACTCAAGGAAAGCATCCGCATCAATCTTTTAATCGGTGATCACAGAAAAGAGGAGACGCAGGGGAAAGACGGCAAGGATGGACGTGGACGCAAGCCCGATGCGGAGCATACCGCATTCATCGACACGACGGTGCAGGAGAAGAACGTGACCTTCCCCACGGACTCGAAACTCCTGAACAAGGTGATAGCCTTTTGCCACAGCGTGGCGGAGAAGGAAAACCTCAAGGTCCGCCAGAGCTATGCCAAGGAGATAAAGGAACTGAAGCTCGTTCAGCGTTTCAGGGGTAGGAAGAACAGCAAGGCCAAAGTCAGGAAGGCCGACAAGCGGATGCGCACCATTGCGGGCAGGTTGCTCAGGGAGCTGCTTCGCCTGCTGCCCGATAGAAATGCCTACCAGGAGCGGATTGACATCTGCATGAGGCTTGTCAACGGCGAGCGGTTGGACGGCCATAAGATCTACTCGCTTCACGAGCCAGACGTGCTTTGTATCAGCAAGGGAAAAGAGGGCAAGAAGTACGAGTTCGGCAACAAGGTCTCCATCGTCAGACTATGGGACGGACTCATCATCGGTGCGCTGTCATTCCGCAATGAGTATGACGGCCATACGATAGACAAGGCAATGGAGCAGGTTAGGCGGCTGTATGACAGGAAAATAAAAACACTTGCCTGCGACAGGGGATACCGAGGACAAAGCATGAGTGGGCAGACACAAATCATAATTCCGGACACGCCCAAGAAAACAGACTCACGGTACGCCAAGAACAAAAAGCACAAACTCTTCCGCAAGCGGGCAGGAATAGAGCCTGTCATTGGCCACTGCAAGGCAGACCACCGGTTGGGGAGGAACTTCTACAAGGGTCTCTTCGGAGACTCCATCAATGTTATGCTTGCAGCTGCCGCATTTAACTTCAAAAGAGCCATGAGGCTTCTTTTGTGCCTAATTGAAAGAGTGATTATGTGGTGCTGTGGAAGACAAGAATTAAATTTTCAACACCAATTCTTCCCGCAGGGCTATATGAAAAATGCGATGTCGCCTTTTTGAGGGTCGACTATATAGGTTCAGCCCTTCATGGAGCGTTATCGAATACTCCACTACTATGGCGTCTGCTGACTTCTCACGGCAAGCTTTACTCCGCTTCTTTCGTAAAACAACTATTTGAAACGTCCGTGAGACCTCCTCGGATAAGAACATTATCTTTCCATCTTATACCTACTTCATTTACACCAACCATTCCGAATAGCTATAGGACTTTGATTTGTTGTGCAATCTTATCCATGGTTATATGCCTTGTATGAAGTTCCTGTTCGTTAGGTCAGATGTTTGTCGCCAGCTTCCTTCAGATTTCACCTCACGGTGAACACCCTTGCTCTTGGCTATGTAATTCCCGCTATTAGGGCTTACTCGGGACTTCCACCGTAAGCATCCAATATTAGCCGACTTTCACACCAACAAATAACCCTTATATGTCTGGCAGCATATAAGGGTTATTTGTTATTTGAAGTTTGAAGGTAGCATTTTCGTGAGTTCCTCCTCCGTCATGTCGGGCAGGGGTCTTGAAAGAACTTCCTTCATCCATTTGTATGGCTCTATGTCTGCTTCCCTGCAACACGCCACGAAGGTATAGAAGATGGCGTTGTTCTCCGCTCCCTCATTGTTACCACAGAACAGGTAGTTCTTTCTTCCAAGCGTGATGGGTCTGATGGCCTGTTCCATGAGGTTGTTGTCTATGTTGAAGCGTCCGTCTTGCACATACCTGCCAATGCGTATCCATACGGCGAAGGCATAACGCAGTGCCTTCTCCATAGCTTCGCCTGGGGTGTACTGTTTGTGTACATCCAACATATAGGTCTCCAAATACTTAAGAATGGGGTAAGCTTTAGCCTTTCGTTCTGTCTCCACTTCCTCGGGTGGTGCTTTCTTGTGTTTGAGGTTTTCCTCCAACTCATAAAGCGTGGCTATCGTTTCGATGATATGGGCGGCGTTTTTATCGTCAGCCGCCAGATGTTCGAACTTACGTCTCACGTGTGCCATACATCCTAACAGCACGATGCCCTGAACGTTCTCAAACCTGCTGTAGACCTCATACCCATCAGACTGTATGGCACCCTGGTAGCCCTTGAAGAGTTCATCTGCCACAGCGCCCGACCGCAACCCGTCCTTCCAATGGAAGAACACACCCTGGGAGTGCATGGCGTCACGCACGCCCCACAGGTATCCCTTGCGCGTCTTTCCCTTGCGGTCGGCAACCTGTACGCTGGTCTCGTCAACTTGAAGATAAGGACTTTGCAGGATCTGTCTTACTTGAAGTTTGTAAAGTGGATAAAGTGCATCGGCGGCATCGTGAACCCAGCTGTTGACGGTTGAGGTGGGGATGTTCACGCCCAGTTCCTTCCATCTTTCACATTGCCTATACTCGGGCTGGTGATAGGCGAATTTGGCGGTGATGATTTCGGCGAGCAGGGAAGCGTCGGCAAAACAATCCACTGCTTGCTTTTTCAAGGGGGCTTCCAAGATGTCGACCTTCGCATCCGTTGGACGGGCTTCCTTCAGGCGGCAGATGACACGATCTTCTACCCTGACATAAAAGGATGAGGGACGCAGACACAGATGCTCACATCTGTCATGTCCGATGATGACCATGCGTTCAGCGTCATAACCCTCTGGATATATCTCCGTCACCTGTCGCTCTATGTTCTCGGGAACATAGGAGGCGTAGANAACACAGCACGACAACGCATGCGGAAGCAGTGCTTTTCGCCTAAGCGAAATCCTTTTTCGAGTGCGAGGCGTTCTGCCTCCGTCAACTCCAATACTTTTGGCTTTCCCATTGCATATAAAACGGAAAAATACAATAAATATTTTATGTAAACTAATTTTGCTCACTTACTTATACACGCACTTGGATATGACATATTCGACCCTACTGAGGTCGTCCCCGAAACGGATTGCGACATCGTAAAGAGTAAAGGCGAGAAAATCGATTATGCTATATTCAAGGACGGAAAGCCTATTATACTGATTGAGTGCAAGCATAATAAGCAAAACTTAGACTTACATTCAACACAATTACAAAGGTATTTCGTGGCAAGCAACGCACGTTTCGGGGTACTCACTAACGGAATTGAGTGGCGTTTCTATACCGACATAGAAAAACAAAATATTATGGACGAGAAACCTTTTCTTGTCGTGAATATGTTGGAGGTGTCAAATGAGGATATAGAACACGCAAGTTCAACATAGAACTGCAATTTCAGGTGTAGGTTTAGCTTAATAATCTATACCAGAAAACACCGAGGGGTTTGGGGGCGAGCAGCCCCCATGAGTGGAAAATCAACAAGCAATGCTNTAGGAGGCGTAGGCCCTACCCTTTCTGGAAGGACGGCTCACACGGCGTGATGACCTGCGTTGTCCGGCCTGCTGTTTTATCTCCTTGATGATGGGAAGGGCTTCCACCTGAGCCAGGGAACCCTCTTTGGCCCACTGCTCGTCAAAAAGCGTACCCGCCCAGCCGCTTGCACTCTCAGGCAGGCGTTTCTCGCTGCGCCTGCCAAATACCATACGCTCAAGTTCAAGAATACGACGGGACTTTCGTTCCAGCTCAGCATCCTTAATCTTAAGCTCAGCATCCCTTTGCTCAAGAAGTTTAACAACAGCTTCCCGAGTGAGAGAATGGTAGTCAGATGTCATTGTGCAATAAGGCATATCCATCACATTATCAGTTCTTTATACGATGTAAAATTACAAAAAATATCTGACACTGGCAAGAAAATACTAAGATTTATTGTATCTTTTTCTTCGGTAGCAATTAGGATTTATACCGTCTATATAGAGTACCAATTCGTCCCAGCGAAGTTCATAAAATCCAGTTCTCGCCCGTATGATTTTAGGACTCAGGCAACCCTGTGCCATCTGTTTATGATACACGACAAAACCACAGCGTTCCCAGTGCAGCAATTTAATTCGGTTACGGGATCGATTGTAGAAAACATAGACAACACCATCAGAAGGATTGAAGTCATTGCTGCGTACCAATTGGGACAGGCGAAGAATACCCTGACGCATATCCACAGGAGTGCAACAAACCCGAAAAACATTTGTTTCGTTGAGTACAAACATAAGTTTTTCGGGCAAAGGTAGTAAAGCAAGAATGTTACACAAAGGCGGCTAATATTGGATGCTTACGTTAGGTCAGATGTTTGTCGCCAGCTTCCTTCAGATTTCACCTCACGGTGAACACCCTTGCTCTTGGCTATGTAATTCCCGCTATTAGGGCTTACTCGGGACTTCCACCCGTTAGATAATGCTCATGCCGAGCGTACACAAAAAAGAGAGCTTCAAGAATTTCTTCTTAAAGCTCTCTCAGTAAAAAAAGGCAGCTACCTACTCTCCCACATTGCATTGCAGTACCATCGGCGCAATTGGGCTTAACTTCTCTGTTCGAAATGGGAAGAGGTGGAACCCCAACGCAATAACCACCTAATTAAATCATATCAGTTACTACTCATTGAGTATCATTAACTAAATTATTAACTAAATTATTAGCATAACTCTTATTAAAGAGACTCGAGCAGCACCGTAGAAGGTGACAATCTTCACAAGCAAAATGTATCATAAAACATATTCAAGATGTCTATTAAAATGATATTACTAAAAAGCAACACCATACAACTCAAAGCAT
>NZ_LT707004.1 GCF_900155655.1 Prevotella ihumii | reverse complement strand
TCAAGGATAAAGATCTATGTTTGACGGATGCAACCTGTTACGAGAGCTACCTGCGTTTTCCTACGGATATCAAGCTGCTCTGGGAGTGTTGCCATTGGCTTCACACTCTGCTGGTCTCCGAGTGTAAACACCTTTCAGAGCGTATTCCGAGAAGCAAGTATAATAATATTGACAAGGCCAGGCTTGCATACGCCAAGCAGCGCAAGCACACAGCCTCGTCCACGCGCAAGCTCAGGAGAAGACTCCTGAGGCTCCTGTCCAAACTCCTTTCCCAATGGAATCGTCTGCGTAAACAGTACAGTCCTTGCATCTGTCTGTCGGCAGAACAAGAAAAGCGGCTGTCCGCTGTGCGTGAGGTATGCCTCCAACAGTCAGAACTATTCTCTGGCAAGGAAGTCAAGCACCGTATCGTCAGCATCGACCGTCCCTATCTACGTCCCATTGTCAGGGGCAAGGAAAACAAGCGTGTAGAGTTTGGTGCAAAGGTCAACAACATACAGATAGACGGCATATCATTCATAGAGCACCACAGCTTTGAGGCATTCAACGAGGGTGTCCGCCTTAAGCAATGTATTGAATATCAGGAATCTTTGACGGGAATCAAAGTCAAGCGTGTCGGTGCCGATTCCATATATGCCAACAATGCCAACCGCACTATGTGTACTGAAAAAGGCATAACGACCTGTTTCACTAGAAAAGGTCCAAGACCCAAAGAAGAAGCTGAATGTCTCAAGATAGCGAGAAAGATTATTGGAAACCTCAGAGCTACGGTAATGGAGGGTAGCTTTGGAAATCAAAAGCAACACTATAGCCTTGGACGCATCAAGGCGTGCAATATGTTTAGCGAGAGGCTACTACTCTTCTTCGGAATCCATACAGCAAATGCTGCCATTCTTGCCGCAAGGGAGATGGCTCGGAGTGTGAAGAAGGCTGCCTAATAAAACTTAAGGATAATTTTACAAGTCCATAGATAGTATGGAAAGGGCAGGTGTGCCCATATGACTCAGTATTTGAGATTTTTGAACAAATAATACAGCATATTCTTTTTCTGGGTACTTCTCCAAGGAAAAGAATGCAGTTTTTGGCTGCCT
>NZ_LT707003.1 GCF_900155655.1 Prevotella ihumii | reverse complement strand
ATGTACCCTTCGAATAAGGACCGGCTAATTCCGTGCCAGCAGCCGCGGTAATACGGAAGGTCCAGGCGTTATCCGGATTTATTGGGTTTAAAGGGAGTGTAGGCGGTTTTTTAAGCGTGTTGTGAAATGTAGATGCTCAACATCTGAATTGCAGCGCGAACTGGAAGACTTGAGTGCACACAACGTAGGCGGAATTCATGGTGTAGCGGTGAAATGCTTAGATATTATGAAGAACTCCGATTGCGAAGGCAGCTTACGGGAGTGTAACTGACGCTTAAGCTCGAAGGTGCGGGTATCGAACAGGATTAGATACCCTGGTAGTCCGCACAGTAAACGATGGATGCCCGCTGTTAGCACCTGGTGTTAGCGGCTAAGCGAAAGCATTAAGCATCCCACCTGGGGAGTACGCCGGCAACGGTGAAACTCAAAGGAATTGACGGGGGCCCGCACAAGCGGAGGAACATGTGGTTTAATTCGATGATACGCGAGGAACCTTACCCGGGCTTGAATTGCCAGCGCACGATACAGAGATGTTGAGGTCCTTCGGGACGCTGGTGAAGGTGCTGCATGGTTGTCGTCAGCTCGTGCCGTGAGGTGTCGGCTTAAGTGCCATAACGAGCGCAACCCCTTTTCTTAGTTGCCATCAGGTAATGCTGGGCACTCTAGGGATACTGCCACCGTAAGGTGTGAGGAAGGTGGGGATGACGTCAAATCAGCACGGCCCTTACGTCCGGGGCTACACACGTGTTACAATGGCCGGTACAGAATGTTGGTTGTGCGTAAGTACGATCTAATCTTTAAAGCCGGTCCCAGTTCGGACTGAGGTCTGCAACCCGACCTCACGAAGCTGGATTCGCTAGTAATCGCGCATCAGCCATGGCGCGGTGAATACGTTCCCGGGCCTTGTACACACCGCCCGTCAAGCCATGAAAGCCGGGGGTGCC
This sequence comes from Prevotella ihumii, assembly GCF_900155655.1. Lineage (GTDB taxonomy): Bacteria > Bacteroidota > Bacteroidia > Bacteroidales > Bacteroidaceae > Prevotella > Prevotella ihumii. Next base: position 216 of record NZ_LT707003.1, on the reverse strand, counting down.
TGAAGTTCGTAACCGCAAGGAGCGACCTAGGGCAAAACTGGTAATTGGGGCTAAGTCGTAACAAGGTAGCCGTACCGGAAGGTGCGGCTGGAACACCTCCTTTCTGGAGTAACGTTTATCCTTGAGGTATTGCTAAGAGTATGAACATTTTATGATTTCATTATTTGATATTGAATTTGTTTGTTTCTCTTCTTGTACTCATAATTCTGTTTCTAT
>NZ_LT707002.1 GCF_900155655.1 Prevotella ihumii | reverse complement strand
CACGCACCATCTTGCCTTTCTTCTTGGCTTTCTTGACAAGTTGAAGGTATGCCTGACGTGCATGCTTGTAGTTCGTTCGTGGCTTGTGCAGCTCAAACATATCGCACACCTTTATAATATAATCGGTAACCTTGCGGCAACCATCATGTATTATATCAACGTCAACAGGATAACGCATCTCTGCATCGGCACAGGTAGCATCAATCTTCAGCACTCCCTTGTGCTCGCGACCTTTTGAGTCGGTGAAGGAAGCGGCATTCGGATCCTCTGGTTTTAGAGTCGGTGGTTCCTCATCATTCTTCTTCGCCTCTTCTTCCTCACGCTTGCGTTTCTCTACAAGAAGGCGCTTCTGCTTGTCGAGAAGCTTGACTGTCATCTTGTTTAGTTCTTCCTCTGAGATTCGCTTGCGTATCGTGACGAATAGGCTTGGGTCGAATATAGGCTTGTCGGTGAACCCATGCAATCCACAAAAGTACTGCATATAGGGACTCTCTCTGATAATCTCGATGGTCTCGACATCACTTAGGTTTAGTTTGTGCTTGATAATCATTGCGCCGAGAATCATGCGTGCCGGCTTGTTCCCTGCACCTTTCTTCTGATTGTCCAACCTTGAGTTGTATTCCTTCTCAAGTTCTGTCCATGGAAGAAGGTCACCGAGAGCCACCCATCGGTTTGTCTTGTCCAACTCATCAAGGGATGAGCGGAGCAAACCGAGGTCAAGTTGCTTGTATTTTGGAGCGTAAAACTTCATCTTGCTATGGATTTAACTATATAAAGGTACGATTTTTTTGTTAAACAAACAAAGAAATAAAGTTATATAAACTTAAATATCAGAGAGTTATAAATTATTCAGTAAACACTA
>NZ_LT707001.1 GCF_900155655.1 Prevotella ihumii | reverse complement strand
TTCATATCTTCTATGTTGCTTTCCAAATAATTGGAAAATATTTGTAATTTATTAACTGTTCATTATCAATCACTTAGCGTGAAGTTTATTAGTACGATGACTTTAGAAGAAGCAACAGCCACCAGCCCGGCATGGGAACACCGGGTATGGAAAGGCTACGAACAACAGACCTATCAGACAAACTTCTATGAGTTGACACGGACGTATCCGCCCAACAATTTACTTCTTCAGAATATAGGTAAAACGCAACAATCTTATCGGAGATGACACCCGAAGGTCCATCAATTATGAAAAGGAGTCGTTTTATGAAGTTGTCCGAAAGTCTGTATGTTATTCTTTATCCCATCTGTATGGCTCATATTTCCTACTGTTCTTGAGTACCGAGAAAATGATGTTGGACATCTTTCTGGCTATTTTGACTATGGCCTCCTGCGGTTTCATGGACTGCTTGTATCTGGCATAGGCCATTCCCAGTCCGTAATCTCTGTAGATGGCTATCCATGCAGCCTCTATGATCATCGGTCCGAGATGCTTGTTGCCACGGAAAGTCTTCTCTCCGCTTGCGGTTTTCTCTCCACTGCTATGACAGGTCGGTATCAGGCCGAGATAACTGGCGAACTGGTTCTCGTTACGGAATCTCTTCACATCGTAGATTTCTGTCAGTATGCACATGGCTACACTTACACCTATGCCGGGTATCGATATCAGAAGCTCGTAATTGTTCCTGTACCTGTCGGTCTGCGCAAGCTTTCGTATGGATTTTGTCGCGTCCAAGAGTGTCTGGCGTATCGTCTCCACCTGCTTGACGAGCAAGTCCAACGACAATCTTGAGGAGGAAAGCAGCACGACATCCTCCTTGAGCCATTTGATGAAAGCCTTTGACCAGTGCGTCCCCGGTCTTGCGAACCGCTCGGGTATCTCCACGCCATTGCAGTGCAGCAGGTGTTTCACCCTTGCCTTGTAGCCAGAGAGTTGTTTCTGTATGGTCTTCCTTATGCGGATGACTGACCTGTCATCGATATTCTCTTTCTCACGGATGTATATGGGACGGATGTCACCGGCGCGCAAGGAGCGCGCAAGTTTGGCTGCATCTACCTTATCGGTCTTCATCACCTCCTCGTACTGGGTGGTCGGAACATCCGCGGCATGGGTCACGACACAGTTGATGCCGTACTCCTTGAGAGCGTAGTATGTGGAAAAACCACTGAAGCCTGACTCATACACGGCATGGTACTCGCCATCAGGGAAATGCTTCTTCAAAAAGTCAAAGAGCGTCTTTGCGGAGGCTTGCTGCGGGTGCCTCTCTTTGTAACCCGACTCGGTCAGCACACAGATCTCCCAAGTTTTTGCATGCACATCAATTCCGATGTAAATCTTTTGTCCTTTGAAGGAAATTTTGTTTCTTTGCATATCGGTACGGTTCTAATTGTTTGTCATTTGTCGTTTGCACTACAAATATACAATCCAATTATTATCGTACCAACTTTTTCCTTGCAGACTATGAAAAACACCGCGGTGGTTTGCCATGCGGCCGGAGGCGCGAAGCCTCCGAAGAGCGGCATCCGACTTGTCTTAGTGTGTTAGCCTTTGCAAACATAGTAACTTAAT
>NZ_LT707000.1 GCF_900155655.1 Prevotella ihumii | reverse complement strand
GACGGCAAGGATGCGGGTACATTCGAGGCTTTCCGCAAGGCTCTTGTCGAGAAGAAGGGTAAGATAGAGAATATCGAGGCAATCAGTATGGACATGTCCAAGTCGTTCATATCAGGAGCTTTGACACACTTTCCCAAGGCAGGGATTATATTTGACAAGTTCCATATCTTCAAGGCTCTCAACGAGGCTGTCGACACGGTACGCAAGCTGGAACATACGGATACCAGACTGCTCAAGGGACATCGGTTCACGCTGCTGTACAACAAAAAGAATCTCTCGGAGAAAAAGGCGATGGAATTAGAGACCATACTGCTGACATATCCAACCATTGGCAAAGCTTATGGTTTCAAGGAATCTTTCGCAGATATATTCAACGAATGTACAAAGGATTCCGTGGAAAGGCTTGAACGGTGGTGCAAGATGGTAGAGGAATCTGCCATCAAGCCCATGACAGACTTTGTGGCGATGGTCAGATCGCACATGTTCGGCATAAAGAATCTCTTTGCAATGAGGGAGGTCAATAATGGAATCCTTGAGGGACTTAACTCACAAATACAACTCGCTAAAAAGAGGGCAAGAGGATTTGTCAATACAGAAAACTTTAAGTATATGGTCTACTTCGTAACAGGTGGATTAAAACTCGATTACCCACATGAAACGTTATAGACCCATTCCGGCTCTATAACGAATCGTGTGGGTAGGTATCGAATATTTCTCGTCAAAATGTTACCTTTGCAAAATGAATAGTACCGAGATATTTACAATGGCATTAGGCCTGTCAGAACCTTGGACAGTATCCAAGATTGAGTTTATTGATGGCGAGCATTCCGCCAAGGAGC
>NZ_LT706999.1 GCF_900155655.1 Prevotella ihumii | reverse complement strand
GCTGACACATCTCACGAGGTGTCAGCCCTTTTGGTTATCTTTGTCTTTACTAAAATAAAACATAACCATGAACAAAGATAGTCATTTTACCGGACAGCCGGTCTATAGTCAAGTATTAAAGTTACTCGACAAAGAGAAAATTCTTCAGATAAGCTGCGAAACGAAAGGAAGCGAGGCTTACGTGAAGCGCTTTGACGGCTACCAACATCTCGTCGTAATGCTGTTCGGCATACTCAAACACTTTGATTCTCTGCGCGAACTTGAGATAGGCATGAAGGCTGAGGCTCACAAGCTCAGACACCTCGGAATGAGCTATTTGGTTCGTCGCAGCACGCTTGCTGAGGCCAATATACGCCGCCCTCAGGAGTTCTTTGCAAGTGTTTATGCGTATCTTTTGGAGAAGTATGCCAAATTTTTAGCGGACAGCCGCCCTTCCAAGTGCTATAAGGGGCAGACGCACGAGCCTAAAGACTGGGAGAAGTTGCTTTACATGATGGATTCTACCACTATAACGCTCTTTGACAACATACTCAAAGGTGTCGGGCGGCATCCAAAATCAGGCAAGAAGAAAGGCGGTATGAAAGTGCATACGGTAATGAAGTATCATGTCGGCGTGCCAATGGTGGTGCAACTCACTTCAGCTGCAAAACACGACCATTACCTGCTCAAAGAGGTGCATCTGCCCAAAGACGCCACTTTAGCAATGGACCGTGGTTATGTCGATGTCGCGCAATTCCAACGTCTTACAGAAGAGGGCGTTTGCTACGTGACCAAAATGAAGAAAAACCTTAAGTATGAGGTACTTAAATCCGTTACGTATGTCAATGCAGAGGGCCTCGTAACGCATATTGATCAGAAAGTGCTTTTTACAAGAGGAGAACTCACCCACGAGGCACGAAGGGTGGAGATATTTTACGAGACAAAGAGACCTGTTGTACTATTGACCAACAACTTTGACTTTACTGTTGAGGACATTGCTGAAATCTACCGCCTAAGATGGGCTATCGAGTCGTTGTACAAACAGCT
>NZ_LT706998.1 GCF_900155655.1 Prevotella ihumii | reverse complement strand
ACACAGAGCAGGATTGCCAAGATGACGGCAAGCCAGAACAGCCAACGCAGGATTGTAAAGGTTACTTGCAGAATAACTTTAACAATGAAGCGTAGTATCAGGAAACCGAGAATAATCGAAACGGCGGTTACGACTTGCGGAGTAACTATCTTCGAGATGAGGTAAATCGCACCGATAACGATGGAAAGCAGAACGGCGAGTTCGATGAAGCGTGTCCAACCGAAGCGGCGGACTTGCTTGGGAGAAGTCGGCAGCTGCCTGTTCTTCTCGGTTTTATACGATGCGTCTGCCTTGATGAAGGCGGGCTGCTGAATGTCTTGATTCATGATGATTGTATTATTCATAATCGAGGCTTTTAATAGTTTCAAGAGCGATAACAAGATGCGCACACAACACAAAGACAAGTGTTTGCAAAACTCTTGACGTGTGGAGTGGAGCATTTATCTTGGCTCTTGACACTACAAAAGCCCCCGTTCGTGTTATATCAAGCCATGTTCTCACCGCCTATCGTTGGCAGACCATTGACCTCGATGAGCAGCACGATTGTACCGGTCAGTTCGGTGTACAGTTTGTCGTATTCTGTACCTGCCGCAAAGTCGTCCGTGAGTTCGTACTTGGCAAATACCGCTTGAATTGCCTTGTTGTTCAGCAAAATTAGTGCTAACCTTTCGGGAAGCGGACTTGGCAGTTCCTTCTCAAACTCCTGCTCCAGTAAGGAAACAAGGGTATCATACTTTGAGAAATGCAGGTCGTGGTACAGTACCTCGCTTGCCATCGTCTCTGCTTCTGGGTAGGAGAAACCTTGCGCCACGGCATCGCAGTAAGCCGTCAATGCCTCGTCTGCTCGAGCGGTTATAAACGCATTGTCATTCACTCTCTCTGGAAAATGCTCTCCGAGATACGCTTCCAACTTCAGACGGAAGTAGGAAAGTTCTTTCTTTGTCGTTGTCATAAATTCAAAATTTTAGGGTTATATACATTATTTTGGGGAAATGCCTAATGCCGTATTGAAAGAGCCCAACTTGTCAGCCAGCTCATCCATATCGTGTTCTATCTTCTTATTGGTAATACGGGCATAGATTTGCGTTGTCTTGATGTTGGTGTGTCCTAACATCTTACTTACGGATTCGATGGGAACTCCCTTGGATAGGGACATCGTGGCAAATGTGTGCCGGGCGAGGTGGAAGGTCAGGTTCTTTTTGATACCGCAAATATCGGCAATTTCCTTCAGATAACTGTTCAGTTTTTGATTCGTCAGCATGGGGAAAAGTTTGCCGTCACGATAGGTCTTGCCACTATATTTTGCAATGATGCTCTTGGGTATATCGAGTAAAAGAACGTTGGTCTCCACGCTCGTCTTCTGCCGCTTGGTCATTATCCACTGCTTGCCGTTGAGCGTGACAATGTTTTCCGGAGCGAGGTTGTACACGTCTATGTACGCAAGTCCCGTGAAGCATGAGAACACGAACACGTCCCTTACAAGTTCCAAACGACCGATGCCGAAATCCTTGTTAGCAATTTTAAGGATTTCCTCGTCTGTGAGGAATCCACGATTGACCGGTTCCATGTGAAAACGGATGTTGAGGAACGGATCATGGTGCAGGACACCAAGTTTCCTGCCCAGAATGGTAATCGTCTTGAAGGTTTTCATCATCCTCGTGGCGGTGTTGGGATTCTGCCCGACAACCGTTCGGAGATAAATGTCGAAGTCGTGTATCACAATATAGCCGAGTTCGGACAGGCGGATGTCAGACCGACCGTATTTATCACGAAGGAAATTTGAGAAGTGTTTCTTGCAGACGTTGTATTTCTGTAAGGTTGCAGCTTCGACCGACACGCCTACCTGCCGTGCAACATCACTGTTGTGCTTGTTGAAGAGGCTCATTAGGGTGTCCACATCCTCCTTTTTGCCAAGATACTCCGACTTGATACGCTCCAAGGACACCTCGTCCGTCATCTCTACTTTCTTAAAGATGGTCTGGAGTCCGCTCTGAATGTTGTCAAGTTCGAGGTTGGTGGAAAGTGCTTCAGTTGTCCTTCCCTTCAATCGTTCCTTCTCCCTGTCCCATTGAGACTGTTGGACAGCAATGCCCGTCGAGCCGATGGAAAGGCGTTCGTTGTTGAGATAGATTCTCAGCATGACAGGGGTCTTGCCCTCCTTGTTCACATAATTGCTTCTGAGATAGAAGACTGCTCTGAAAATAGCTTTCATACATTTTACTGCTTTTAGTTGTAGCCTGAATAGAGGTCTTGTCCTAACACCTGCCATCTGTAGCCGTAGCTTGTCGGACACATTGTTGCCCGAAGTGGTGTATGGTAACAAAAA
>NZ_LT706997.1 GCF_900155655.1 Prevotella ihumii | reverse complement strand
AAATGGATGAAGGAAGTTCTTTCAAGGCCCCTGCTCGACATGACGGAGGAGGAACTCACGAAAATGCTACCTTCAAACTTCAAATAACAAATAACCCTTATATGCTGCCAGACATATAAGGGTTATTTGTTGGTGTGAAAGGCGGCTAATATTGGATGCTTACAGCCCACTTCCAAAAGGAGAAACTTCCGTATATAAACAAAAAAGAGCGAAGGCTATAATTTCCAACAATGCTGTTAGAAATTATAGCCTCCGCTCTTTTCATTCTAAAACTTAAATCGAGTATTAGAATGAGATTGCTTTTTCAAGATTATATTGTGATTTATTTCACAGTTTCCATCAATATCTGAAGGATACGCTCTGCCGAACGACCATCCCAACGGTCAGGAATATTAGAGTGTTTCCAAGTGCCTGATACCATTTGCGATACAGCCTTAGCCAATGCTTCTGCATCTTCGCCCACAAGCACGTTCGAACCCTCTTTTACAGTTTCTATATGTTCGGTATAGCTGTTAATGGTTGCACAAGGTATATTATTGAATGTTGCTTCTTCTGCTACATTACCCGAGTCGGTGATAATACCACACGAATGAGACACAAGATAGCCAAACTCTAAATAGCCCAATGGCATTGTTACCTTGAAATTGCTAAACTCTGGACGCTTCGCAATAGGTAAAGCAGCGATAGCCTTTATAGCCGAACTACGCAATGGAGCAACGATTGTTTTTCCATTTGCCGACTTTAACAATGCTTCCAACATACGATTAAGGTTTTCAGCATCAGCCATTAGAGCCTTACGGTTGAGCGTGAAAACAAGATAATCATTAGGTTGGAGACTTAATGCTTTAAGGTGTTCAATGCTTTCTAACGACATATCTTTCATTCGTTCACGATTAAAACGAATGTTATCAATCAAGATATTGCCCACCATATATACCTTTGAAAGTTCTGCACCTTCCTTATTTGCAATGCTATTGTTGCTTAATCCTGCTGTGAAAAGTATATCCGACAAGCCGTCAATTACCAAGCGATTGATTTCTTTAGGCATTGTTATATCGAACGAACGTGTACCTGCTGCGATGTGAGCCAAAACTATGGCTTGCTTTTTTGTTACAATTGATGCTGCCATAGTTGAAGCCAAATCGTCAACAACAATCACAGCATTGGTTTCATTCTCTTGCAAATACAACTCAAACTTTGACATCACTTGCCCTGTGAGTTCGTTAAGATTTTCGCAAACCACACCCAAACAAACATCAGGGCGTGATATTTGAAGGTCGGCAAACAAACCGTCTTCCAACGTTGGGTCGGACGCTTTCCCCGCATAAACCAACTTATACGATACCCCTCTTGAACCGCTGTTCTCTGCTTGTTGTCTATGAATAGCACGAATGATAGGTGCCACTTTCATAAAGTTTGGGCGTGCGCCACAAAATATACAGATTTTTAATTCTTTTCTCTCTGTGTTCATTTATGTTTTATTCCTTTCTTTTGTTTCTTGTCTCAATGTTTTGGGAGAAAAGTATTATTCTCCTTTAAACATTTCTTTAATTCCTCCGATGGAACTCATTATGCCCGTAGCTTCGTAAGGCAGATAAACTGTCTTTTGGTTACCATTTTTAGCCAACTCATCCATCATTTGAATGTACTTTTGAGCTATAAGGTAGTTAGCAGGATTGGTGCTTTGTCCCACCGCATCGGTTATCTTCTGAATAGCTATGGCTTCAGCTTCTGCCACTCTAATCTTGGCCTCAGCCTCACCTTCAGCTACAAGAATAGCCTGCTGTTTATCAGCCTCTGCACGGTTAATCATAGATGCCTTCTGACCTTCTGATTGCAAGATTGCAGCTTGTTTTTCACCCTCACTGGTAAGAATGGTTGCACGCTTGTTGCGTTCAGCTTGCATTTGCTTCTCCATAGCTTGAAGTACGCTTTCGGGAGGAGTAATGTCTTGCAATTCGACACGATTAACCTTGATACCCCACTTGTTGGTTGCGTCGTCAAGAACCGAGCGTAGTTTGGTGTTTATAGTATCACGTGAGGTGAGTGTCTGGTCAAGTTCCATTTCACCAATGATATTGCGAAGTGTGGTTTGCGTCAACTTTTCAATCGCATTAGGTAGATTGTTGATTTCATAAACAGCCTTAAATGGATCTACGATTTGGAAATAAAGCAATGCGTTAATCTGCATTTGTATATTATCCTTTGTAATTACATTCTGTCTATCAAAGTCGTACACCTGTTCACGAAGGTCAATAACGTTTGTATAAACATAACGTCCACTACGTATAGCCACAATCTCTTTGGCACGATCGATAAACGGAATGATAATGTTTACACCTGGTTGGAGCGTAGCATAATAGCGTCCTAAGCGTTCTATGATACGTGTTTCACTCTGTGGAATAATAACAATCGCCATCTTGGCGAAAAGAATTACCAACAATACGATGGCAATCAAAACGTACGAACCGATAGTCATAATATTTAAAATGTGTTGATTGGTTATTATAAAGATTTTATTAATATGCTAAATTTATAGATGTGAAATGCAAAGATAGTCAACTTCAAGCAATTTCAACCGTAACGATTACCGAGTCAATGCTAACAATCCGCACTGACATACCTTCTTCTATAGCGAGCTTGTTTTTAGCTTGTGCCTTCCAATAGTCGCCATCTACCTTCACACAGCCGTAACCTTTGTCTTCAATTCGTTCAGTTACTTTGCCTACTCTGCCAATGATGGCATCTACATTGCTCACCCTATTGTCGCCTTTTTTGTGCAAATGCTTCAACACAGACGGACGAATAAAGAAGATACTTACAACCGTAACAATGGCAAAAACAATGATTTGCGCTGTAAGACTATCTGTAAAACACGACACAATTGCAGCGGCAGCTCCTCCAATAGCAAAACAAAGAATGAAAAAGTCGCCACTTGTCAATTCTAACACAAGGCAGAGAATGCTTATCAGCACCCATACCAACCAAAGATTTTGAACAATGTACTCCATCATAGTTGTCAGTATTTAATTTGTTTGTAAAGATACTGAATTTAAATCCTAAAAGCAAATTTTTTGAATAAAAAATGTTTTAATCTCCCAAGAACTATCCTTTAAGACTAATCCCTCACCCTCTTATTCCAATCCATCGGGCAATTGTTTTTTAGGCGTTATACCCAACGATTTCATACCTTCGAGGCGGCGAACGATATTGCCCTTCCCATCAGTTAACTGCTTATGAGCTTTATCGTAATCAGCTTGCAGTTTTTCGATCCCCCCACCTATTTTTATAAAGGTTTCGCCAAAGGAAACAAACTTATCGTATAGGTCATTCGACTGTCGGAGTATCTCCTCTACATTTTTATTGATACGGTAATTCTGCCACATCGTATGTGTTAGCTGCAATGCCATCAGCAAGTTGCTCGGACTAAGAATGATGATGTGTTTGCGATAAGCATATTGCAAAATATTAGCATCGGTCTTTATTGCAGCCGAATAACCGCTTTCATAAGGAATAAACATCAACACATAGCCAATGCAATTGGGTACAAGCTGCTCATAGTTTTTAGCCGAAAGTTCGTCAACGTGCTTTTTTATCGACCCAATGTGTTCACGCAAGAACTGCTCACGTTCATCTTCGGTTTCTGCCTTAATAGCCGACTGATAGGCAGTAAGCGACACCTTTGCATCAATCACCGCACGGTCTTCATTTGGAAATTCGATAACAGCATCTGGGCGAAAGTTTTTCCCATCATCATCTTTATAGTTTTGCTGTAGAAAGTATTGTTGGTCTTTTATCAATCCACAATCTTCGAGCGTTTTCTCCAATATCATTTCTCCCCAATCGCCCTGCATTTTAGAGTCGCCTTTGAGGGCTAAAGTGAGCGAAGCCGCATCGTTTCCTATGCGTTCGGTTTGCTCTTTCAGTTCTTTTACGGTGCGTTCGTGATCTTCACGCATTGCTTTTATCGTAAGTTCCTGCTCTATATGCAACCGCTTCATTGCTTCTTCAAATGCCGACTTTAGTTCTGTTTTATGTTGCGCATTCTCCTTGCTGTTTGTATTTACCGACTGATTAAATGCTTCTAATCGCTCTTTTAATGGCATTAGCAAACTATTTAATCGGTCTTTATCCACAGTATTCAGTTCTTCGCGATTGCGCTCAAACAGCTCGTTTGTCATCGTTTTCATCTCTTCCTGCAAGAGTCTGTTTTTGGCTTCAGCCTGTTTGCTTAGCTCTACACGAAGTTGTTCAGCGTGCTGACGTTCTGCCATCACACTTTCTTTTGCATTTTGTTGACTCATAGCCAACTGATTGCGCACCACAGCCAACTCTGCTGAGAGCTTGCTCCTCATCTCTACACTTTGATTGCGCAAGTAAAGATAACAAAAAACTGCACCAACAACGATGCCGATAAGAAGATAAAGTAAGGACATAATTTGTTTTTATTAGGGAAATGTTGCCCACATCCGACAAGTCGGACGAGTCAAACAAGTCTGACTTTGCCAATATTTTTAGTTCTTTAATCTTGGAAATACACTCTCTTTACTCGATTACTAACATTGGTCAACACCTCGTAAGGAATGGTTTCAAGCGCATTGCTCAATGTGGTTACGGGCAGATGGTCGCCAAAGATTTCCACCATATCGCCCTCTTTACAATCAATGCCAGTTACATCTATCATCGCCACGTCCATACAGATATTGCCCACATATTCGGCAGGCTTACCATTCACCAAACAATAACAATGGCGATTGCCCAGTCGGCGGTTCAGCCCATCGGCATAACCAATAGGAATAGCAGCTATCACACTATCTTTTTCTATCTTTCCACAACGCGAATAGCCCACTGTTTCCTCAGCTTTCACCTTCCGCAATTGCAGAATAGTGGTTTTAAGCGTAGACACATTGCTCAAAATAGCATTGGTGCGAGGATTTACACCATAAAGTCCTAAGCCCAATCGACACATATCCAACTGGCGGTTAGGGAAATGTTCTATCCCTGCCGAATTGTCTATATGGCGCAATATTTTATGGTCGAAAGCCGCTTGCAACTTCTTGCTCCCCTCATCAAACAACCTAAATTGTTCCTCCGAAAAACTATCGAAATCGTCGCTATCCGATCCTACGAAGTGGGAGAATACCGAACGAGGAATAACAGCATTCTGATGCTTCAGCCGTTGGATAAGTTCGTCAATCTCTGTTTTGGGATTAAAGCCTAAGCGATGCATTCCTGTATCCAACTTGATATGCACAGGATAGCCCGTTATACCTTCTTTTTCGGCTGCCTTTACCAAAGCATCTAAAAGTCGGAAACTATATACCTCTGGTTCAAGCTCGTAATCGAACAAGGTTTTAAACGAACTCATCTCAGGGTTCATTATCATTATGTTGCTCGTAATTCCGTTTCTGCGAAGTGTTGCGCCCTCGTCTGCCACCGCCACAGCAAGGTAGTCCACACGATGATCCTCTAAAGTCTTGGCTATCTCTACTGCTCCTGCTCCGTAGGCATCTGCCTTTATCATACAAACGAGCTTGGTTTCTTGCTTTAAGAACGAGCGATACCAATTCAAATTGTCGACAACGGCATTAAGATTTACTTCCAACACTGTTTCGTGAACCTTCTTTACCAACAGTTCCGTTAAGTTGTCAAAGCCAAAAGAACGTGCGCCTTTCAGCAAAATTACTTCATCTTGAAGATTGGCAAACACGATACTATCAATAAATTCAGGGACATCTTCAAAGAAATAACATTCGTCTAAACTGCCAAAAGCCGACGATTGTCCACACAATGCCTTACCAATGCCGATAAATTTCTTCACCCCACGTTTTGCCACCAATGCTACCACCTCTTTATATAGTGCAGCCTCGGTTTGTCCGCTTTGATAAATATCGCTTAAAATGAGTGTGCGCTTGCGTTTTCTTCTATCAGGGCGACGATTCATAAAGTCGAGCGCAATATCAAGCGAATTTATATCCGAGTTGTACGAGTCGTTAATAAGCGTACAGCCGTGTTGCCCCTCTTTCACCTCCAAACGCATTGCAACAGGTTCGAGCCTTGCCATTCTTTCAGCCAAAGCCTCTGTCGCCATACCCATATAAAGGGAAACAACAGCACAGGTAATACAGTTGCAGATACTTGCATCATCGATAAAAGGCAGAGTAAAACTTCCTTTTGTCTCGCCTTTCCACGTATAATGAATAGTTGAGCATAGCTCTTCTTTTGTGATACATTCCACAAAAAGAGCTGCACTATTATCTTTTTCCGACCAGCAAAGTTGCTCGCCCTTATAGTCAAACTCCTCTATACATTGTCTTTCTATCTCATCATCAAGCTGATAAACTATTGCTTCAGCGTCTTTGAAAAGCAATAATTTCTCCTTGCATTTGGCTTCTAAAGACACAAAATTTTCTTGATGAGCTGCTCCTATCGAAGTCAATACGCCTATCGTTGGGCAAACAATGGGTTGCAAAGCCTCCATTTCGCCCACCTTGCTTATACCTACTTCAAATATTCCCACTTCGGTATTCTTGTTCAAGAGCCACACCGAAAGCGGCACACCTATCTGCGAATTATAACTGCGGGGCGAGCGTGTAACATTCATATCGGGTGAAAGTAACTGCGAAAGCCACTCTTTCACCATCGTTTTACCATTCGAACCCGTAATACCCACCACAGGAATATTGAACTGTGAGCGATGGTGCATCGTTAGTCGTTGCAGAGCTTGCAATGTGTGGCTCACTTTCAAGAAGTTAGCTCGTTCATATTTAGCTTCCCACCCTTGCGGTACATCTTCCACAACAAAGTTTCTCACCCCACGACGATAGAGTTCTTCTATGTAGTTATGCCCATTGTTGCGCTCCGATTTGAGTGCAAAAAACAGCGTTTCTTCAGGAAAACAGAGCGAACGACTATCTGTCAATACAAAACTAATGCTTGTCTCAACTGTTCCATATCGTTCAGCTCCAACAAGTATGCTTACCTCTTTTATAGAATATTTCATTGCCTCTACATTTTTATCATTCCACCTACAAGTTAGCCAGTGTCAATTCCAGCAACTCAATAGGTTTGTGCATATTGACTTACAAAGGTACTTAAAAACTCAATAGCTCTGCTCCTTTAGGCTGCATTTTTATCTTTTTTAATCATCGTTGACACCTTTGGCTACTCGTTATACACACCTCTGTTCAACAAAAATATTGCTAAAAGAAAGCACTCTTTTAAAACAAATATGAATGTGCTCAAAGGTAGTGTAGGGGCTAACTCCTTGTTAGGCATAACTACTTTTTATTCGAGATATGTATTAAGGCTGGTTCTATAAATTAGCTTTGTTAGATTTTGAACTTATTTTTGAGGTCAAAATGCAAGAGAGTGAAGGAGTGTAGCGAGCTACACGACTGAACGAACTTACATTTTGAACCAAAAACGGAGCAAGCCGAATGCAATCAAACTTGTTTGAATTGTTGAGGCGCAGCCTGTTTTATATAAAAAGAAGCCAAAAGATAACAAAACGTATTTCATAAAAAATTAATGACGATATGCGGTGGTAATTTATAGAACCAACCTTAAGATAAAATAATGCGTTTTGTGTGATTGGTATCATCGGTTTCCAAATAAAAACAACCGCCAAGTTTCATGATGAAGTTTGGCGGTTGCTGTGCTATCGAATCGGCATCATGGATGATTTATAGCGTCATCTTCTAACGATGCGTATGTATCTGCTGTTCTGTAGGTGTCACCTGTGTCATTATTTGTAATGTTCCTCATTGTACATCCCTGTAATGCGTTGCTGACGTGGTGCGTTAGGTGCGCTTTCGCTTAAATCCCAGTTGGCAAAGCAGCGGATAGGGGCATACATGCCTCCACTCCCTTTTATCATGAATCCGCGATAAAAACCATTGGGGTGAAAATAGCGACAATAGTAGGTCTTATTGGGGTTAGTTGGGTCGTCATACGTAGTGTATGGTTTCGACCCCGAAAAGTAGCAGGCGTCGTCACTTATTTGCGCTCCTTTCCTGTCACCGTCATCATTGAGTATGCGAACAACGTCATTGCTGTTGTTCTTTTCCCAATAGTCTGGTTTTGCTATCTCGTCAATGGTTATAGGTAGGTTGCCCAGCCAGCGTGCCGTAATGCCCAGCCTGCGTCCACGTCCATCTACATTACACCCGTTTTTGTCTGCTGTGTGTATTACGAAGCGGTAGGCACAGCGGTAGCGATTGCCAGTGAGGTCTCTGTTGCCAGTGCTGCGAACATGCTCAAAGCGGATAGCGTATATCACCTTGCTGTTTCCGTCTATTACTGTCTTATATATGCTGTTGTAGAGCGATGGCGCAGAGAATCCTTGCAAGTCTTTAAGCTGAAGCCACTCCTTGAAATAACCGTCAAGCTGAGGACCAAGACCATCTGGCTTAAATCCAAGGTTGCTACCCTCCAAATCTTTTTGGTTTTCCGTCCAGTCTGGGTCACACTTCTTGGCTACATAGGGTAATGCGGCACCAAATTCTTCAATAGAGGGGATGTGATAGCCTTCGGGAGCTTTTCCTGCTTCTACTAATATTTGAAGCTCCGATTGTTTAAATTTCCCTTTACCTAAGTTTGGTTCTAAATCGTTTGTAAAAGCCAGCTGATCTATTGGTATTTCATTATATACCCTCTCTGGGCGAGCCAAGTTCGATTTTGCCATGCGTGCAAGCGGCACACGCCATTTGTAACGTTTGTCACCAGGGCGCATCACCTTGAGGTTCACGTCCATGATTTTTCCCATGTACGGACTCCAGTCGTCTATGCGTTGAAATTCGTTGGTGTGTGGTGTTCCACAAAGAAACTCTCCTCGCACTTTGCTATCACCATTGAGCCAGCCCAGCATAAAACCACCATGTGCGGAAGTAATGGCAGTGGTGTTGTCTAATTCAAACTTTGCTTTGGAAAGGTCTGATTTGGCTTTCTCTTTGTTGCCAGTACCCGTGTACGACAGATATTCTACGAACTCACCACCATTGATGGGCATGCCCCATACATAGAAAACATCGTAGTCTTTGCCCGTGACTTTAGAAGCTGGATATGTGTACCTATAACGCAGTTCAGTGGTATGTGAGAATTGGAATGTTTTATTAGCCGCCAACCAAGCTCCATTCGTTTGCTTTTCGGTGCCATCCCCTAAGTCGCGCAAGTCTGTTGGATGGTGCCACACCCAATAGTCCTTCACGGGATTATTGTGCGATACCCTTACGTTGTGGCTTTGTCGTGGGTCTATTCCCTTATCATAGTCTACGAAACTGAAGAAGACATTGGACGACAGTCCTGTGCTGGAGAACATATATTCGTGTTCTTCTGGCTTCAATAGCTTCTCGTTACGCTTCACCTTTACCTTAAACACTACGCCTTGCGGCTCGAAGTGCATGTTTTGGAACTCTATTTTGTTCTTCCCTTTGATGCCTACTTTCACCCAGTTAGCCACAAACGGTACATTGAACTTGTGTTTGCTGTCACTGCCAGCAACAGAGGCGTTCATCACCTTTGGTTTTTTACCATCTTGCCCATAAAACTCTACAGTGTTAGGAATGCCTTCCTCTCTTTCCATATCACCACCTACAATGCCTGCCACATACCAGTTTTCGCCAGGCATAATGTCTACAGCTTCTTTGTTAATCCATTCTAACGTGATGCTTGGCTCGTAGGTACTAAGACTCCACCCATTGGCAGTTTTGGTCTTGTTTTTCCACCGTATGTGCAGATATGCCAACTTTCGTTTGTCGTTGATGCTTTCATCATCGTCTTCCTTGATAAGGTAAGCATCGGTTTCAAAGTCGTTATCCTCTGTCAGCTGAAACATCTCGTTCATGGTGACAGCTGCCCGCGTGGAAGCTGTTGACTGTGGCAAGCTCACGCCTGCGCTGCCATTGTCAATGGTAATGACAGATGTGGCACGTTCATTACTCGTTTCTGTTTTCTTGGAGTTAGGCTCTGGCAATGTTTCGTCTGCGCATCCTGTACTCAAGACAAGCAATGCTATGGTGCAAAAGATAGTTTTTGTTAATAAAATTATTCGTCTCATTTTTTTTTCAATGTTGTGTACTTGGTTGTCTCTTTTGTATATCAATTTTCATAATCTTCGTAATCTTGATTATCAGATGCGTTGGGATCTCCTGATTTTCCTGGATCAAAGTCAACATGTTGGTAATCCTTGATGTCAGAGTTTTGTCCACTTACTTGGGTAAGTAGACTTTCGAGTTCTATGGGGGTGATATGACAAACTGGTGCAATGTATTTCTTTTTCATTTTTATAAGAAGTTTGATATTCGTCCTATAGGTTGAAAAACTAATAACAATACTTCGTATCTCAAATTTTAACGAACTATTGTAATAAAAAAAATAGGGAAAAAGTAATGCCTTTTTACAAAGGCGATATGCTGCAAACGGCAGCATTGTTGAGAAAAACAGAAAGGATTTCAAGGAAATCCGTGCAAGTACATATACACAGAAAACAAAGAACGCCAAATTGCAGCATTCCTGTTAAATGGCGATAAATACGTGGGGGGGGTAAAAATTCATTTTAATTATGCAAATATTTTGTGTTAAAAAATATAGAAAATAAATGTTTTCTTTTTGACTAATCTTCGTTCCTTTCTATGAAACACGTTTTGTATCAAGGAACTGCCTTTTTGTTAGTTTTCTTTTAATTATCCTGTTTGCGTTGCAAAATTACATAAATTCCGAATATCAGCAAAATTTTTAAAAACTTTTTTTTGAGCGAAATCTCCTAAAGTGTGAAAGCTATTGTGTTTCTTCTGGACAGCAACCACTGTTGTGGTTTGGCACTTATAAAAAATGGGAGGAGGCATAGACACCTCTTGGAGCACCCATACACCCCTCCTCGTTGTATCATTATCCCAAACCGGTCATTAGCCCGCAAAGGCTTTTTAAAGCGTTTAGATGTTATGCTTTTCTTCGTCTTTGCACCTTATTTTGGCTCTTTTCGTTTGTTTTTTCAGTTGTTTAGCTCGCTAAACGTCTTCAAAAACAACCAAAAATAGCTCAAAATAAGCTCGCAAATCTCGAAGAAGTCTAACGACTGATTTGGGATAAAACAGAATATGAGGGGAAAATTATCCCGAGTTCAGGTTATTAACCTTCTGAACACCCTTCCCATTCCACAAATTTGGTTGGTAGGTGAGGAATTTGGTAAGACAACAACAACGTTTCAGAAATATAAGAACATAGAAGAGGTAAAAGGGGCAATTCGACAAGAACAACCGCAAGGCTTTTACATTCTCATCAAGGGAAGCAATCGCATCAAACTATTCGAGCTTCCCGAACTTTTATAAGATGATTGCACTTGTAAATTCCAATAAGGCTGGTTCTATAAATTAGCTTTGTTAGATTTTGAGTTTATTTTTGAGGTCAAAATGCAAGAGCGTGAAGGAGTGTAGCGAGCTACACGACTGAACGAACTTACATTTTGAACCAAAAACGGAGCAAGCCGAATGCAATCAAACTTGTTTGAATGGTTGAGGCGCAGCCTGTTTTATATAAAAAGAAGCCAAAAGATAACAAAACGTATTTCATAAAAATTGAATGACGATATGCGGTGGTAATTTATAGAACCAGCCTTAAGAGTAGCTGCTTTAAACCTAAATCGGTCGTTAGAATGAGAATGTATTTTGCGATTATTTTGAGATTTATTTTGCATATATCAAAGGAGCATAGCGGACTATGTGACTGCAAATATAGGTAAAATAAAGCCAAAATAATCCAAAAGACATCTCATAAGTTTCAAAAATAATAAAGTAAGCACCTAAACTGGTCTAACGACCGATTTGGGTTTAAGGGATTAATGGTTATAGGGTACTCGCTCGCTCTTTTTCTTTTCAGGGAGTTAAGATTATTCTTTGTTTTAACCCTCATTCATCTCTCTATTATGTCCGTTTTACTCTTCTATTTTTACTATTTATATTGCTCAATTGTTAATTGCATCGTTCATATTTCGCTGATTTGGGCTCAAGACCATATTCGGACAGAAAAGCGGGCTAAATTTGTGTGCAATTATAACCCATTGATATATAACGAAATAAAAAGAAATAGAACAAAATGTGCAAAAAGAATGTAGTTATTCAAAGGATATATAGAACTATTAAAAAGTATAATCAAACAACAAAAGCATAAAAACGTGGTAAATTAGAGCGCTAAAGTTCAACTTTGAAACTGCCAAAGTTCAACTTTGGGAGGGTAAGACATATATGTTTGGGAATACTAAAGTTTAACTTTGACTTGCCACACATTGATGATAAGCATTTTAGGACATTAAATAAGAAATATCAAACACTCATATTTAGCGATTTTAAATGTTAAATCTAATGTTTTAAGCATTAACATTTTAAACACAACTATTTGGATTGATTATTTGGACAATATCGAATAAGAATTAAATATTTATAAACACTTTTATCCTCATTTATAGGTCTAAAAATGCAATAAAAATCATATTAAATGAGTATTGCAAGGGTTATATAACTTCGCCATTTTTCCTTATAGGCTGGTTCTATAAATTACCACCACATATAGTCATTAAATTTTTATGAAATACGTTTTGCTATCTTTTGGCTTCTTTTTATATAAAACAGGCTGCGCCTCAACAATTCAAACAAGTTTGATTGCATTCGGCTTGCTCTGTTTTTGGTTCAAAATGTAAGTTCGTTCAGTTGTGTAGCTCGTTACACTCCTTCACGCTCTTGCATTTTGACCTCAAAAATAAGCTCAAAATCTAACAAAGCTAATTTATAGAACTATCCTATAATTTGATTTAAAAAGATTTGAAATCATCAACCTTCTAAGGAACATAAAGTATGCACCCAACAAATTCCATAAATGGGTTTTGCATATAGTTTACATATCTACCTTTAGGAGGTGAGTATTTGGACTTTCGATAGAATTATTGTATCTTTGCAATCCTAAAGATTATATATAAATGCGAGACCTCTCTGATGCCGAATTGGCAAAATTATTAGATAAGGATATATTTCATAAAATTTCTCAAGCTGCCGACAAACTCCAATTAGAATGTTATGTCGTAGGCGGTTATGTGCGCGACTTATTTTTAGAACGCCCATCAAAAGATATTGATGTAGTAGTGGTAGGCAGTGGAATTAGCGTTGCCAACGAATTGAAAAACATCTTAGGCAAGAAAGCACACATATCTGTGTTTCACAACTTTGGAACAGCACAGGTAAAATATCACGATACAGAAGTAGAATTTGTAGGAGCTCGAAAAGAGAGCTACAACAGAGATAGTCGCAAACCCATTGTAGAAGATGGTACATTGGAGGACGACCAAAACCGCAGAGACTTTACCATCAATGCGTTGGCTGTATGCCTCAACGCAGACCGCTTTGGAGAGCTGGTTGACCCCTTTGGCGGTATAGACGACTTATGGGACGGCATTATCCGTACCCCACTCGACCCTGATGTAACTTTCTCTGACGACCCATTGAGAATGATGCGATGTGTGCGCTTTGCAACACAATTGAACTTCTTCATAGAGGATGAAACTTTTGAGGCGTTAGAGCGAAATGCAGAACGAATTAAAATAATAAGTGGGGAACGCATTGCCGATGAGCTAAACAAAATTATGGCAACACGCACGCCAAGTAAGGGTTTTATAGACCTTTATCGCTGTGGATTATTGCAGCTCATCTTGCCAGAGTTGGTGGCAATGGATGTGGTAGATACACGTAATGGACGTGCGCACAAAAACAACTTTTTTCATACGTTGGAAGTATTAGATAATGCTGCTCGTACAACAGATAATCTTTGGTTGCGTTGGTCGGCATTGTTCCACGATATTGGCAAGCCCAAAAGCAAACGATGGGACCCACTCATTGGTTGGACATTCCACAACCATAATATAATAGGTGCAAAAATGATACCAACCATCTTCAAACGACTGAAGTTTCCGATGGACGCAAAGATGAAATACGTGCGCAAATTGGTAGACTTGCACATGCGACCTATTATTATTGCTGACGAGGAAGTAACCGATTCGGCTGTACGCAGACTGATGAACGATGCAGGAGACGACATTGACGACCTAATGACACTGTGTGAAGCTGACATAACGAGCAAGAACGCTGTCAGGAAACAACGTTTTTTGGAGAATTTCCGCATTGTTCGCAACAAATTGGAAGACTTAAAAGAACGCGATTATAAACGATTATTGCAGCCCTGTATTGATGGCGACGAGATTATGGAAATGTTCCATCTGAAACCAAGTCGTGAGGTTGGCGAGCTAAAGAAGGCTTTAAAAGAGGCTGTACTTGATAACAGAGTGCCTAACGAGCGAGAACCCTTAATGCTATTGCTAAAAGAAAAAGCAAAAGAAATGGGACTTGAAAGCTAAATACAGAAAGCTAAGAGGAGTATAAACCCAAATCGGTCGTTAGCCCGCAAAGGCTTTTTAAAGCGTTTAGATGTTATGCTTTTCTTCGTCTTTGCACCTTATTTTGGCTCTTTTCGTTTGTTTTTTCAGTTGTTTAAACACAGAGCTATAATTATTGTTAAATAAAGTATTGTATTGGAGGAATACTTCAATTTTTATATGTACTTTTGCATTGCGAAAACTAACATTTATTTAATAGTTTTCAGCATTAAGAATTTATAAACTGTATCTATATAATTGATTTATAGCGGATACAGAAGAATAAAATATAAAGATTATATAGAGTATAGGTATGAAAAAAAGCAAGTTTTTACTGTTAGCAGCAGTTGTTGTTGCAGTATTTACAAGTTGTGGCGGTAGTGAAAAAAGAAGTTTGCCAACCACTAATGAGTTTCCAGTAATTACAATTGGGGCAGCCAATGCACAATTGAAAACCACCTATCCTGCTACATTGAAAGGTATTCAGGACGTGGAAGTGCGTCCAAAGGTAAGCGGTTTTATTACAAAGTTGTATGTTCACGAAGGTCAAGCCGTAAAAGCTGGACAAGTGTTGTTCGAAATAGACAATGCTACATATAAAGCTGCAGTGCGCCAAGCTGAGGCTGGCGTATTGTCTGCACAGAGTGGTGTGAGTCGTGCGCAAGCAGGTGTAGTTCAAGCATCAGCAGCATTAAATTCGGCAAATGCACAAGCAGCAACTGCACAACTAACCTACAGCAATAGCAAAAACCTATATGCAAATAAGGTAATTGGCGACTATGAAATGGAAGCCGCTAAGAATACATACGAAACAGCTCAAGCAGCTGTGAGCCAAGCACGCAGCGGAGTAACAGCAGCTCAAGCAGCTGTAAAACAAGCAGAAGCAGCTGTAAAACAAGCGCAGGCAGGTTTGGCAAATGCAAAGGAAATGTTGAGTTTCTGTTACGTAAAGAGCCCTGCAACAGGCTTTATAGGTAGTCTTCCTTTCAAGGAGGGTGCATTGGTTAGTCCTTCGTCTGTACAGCCTATTACTACCGTAAGCAACGTTTCGACAATGGAAGTTTACTTCTCAATGACCGAGGCTGACGTGCTTGCACTTACACGTACAAATCGTGGAATGGCAAACGCTATCAACGCTATGCCCAGTGTTAGCTTGCAATTGGCTGACGGCTCTATTTACAATCATCAAGGAGCGATAGTCAAGACCAGCGGAATTATAGACCCTGCAACAGGAACTATCAGTGTTATAGCTCGTTTCCCTAACCCTGAGCACTTATTAAAGAGCGGCGGAAGTGGCAAGGTAATTATTGCTAAGAACAACAATCACGCACTTCTCATTCCACAAGATGCTACCGTGCAAGTACAAAACAAGATGTTTGTGTACAAGGTTGATGCTAATAATAAGGTGCATTACACAGAAATACAAGTAAGTCCTGAAAATGATGGTGTGAACTATATCGTTACAAGCGGATTGCGCATAGGCGAAAAGATAGTATGCAAAGGGTTATCAACCTTGCAAGACGGAAATGAGATTAAGCCATTGACTTTGGCTGAATACGACCAAGCTTTAAAGAAGGCAGCTCAACTGGGTGAAAATCAAAGTTCTGCAGGTGGTTTCCTCAAGGCAATGACGGGCGGAAGTAATAAGAAGTAAGACGGATAAAAGGATAAGAATATGACATTTACAAACTTTATAAAGCGTCCTGTACTCTCAACGGTGGTATCCATCTTCTTTGTACTTTTGGGTACAATCGGATTGGTATCGCTTCCTATTGAGCAGTATCCTGATATTGCACCACCTACCATTTCGGTAATGGCAAACTATCAAGGAGCTGACGCACAAACGGTATTGAACTCCGTGATTACTCCATTGGAAGAGAGTATCAACGGTGTTGAAAATATGACTTATATACAGTCCACAGCCACCAATAATGGTAGTGCAATGATTACTGTGTATTTCAAACAAGGTTCAGACCCAAATATGGCTTCTGTAAACGTGCAGAACCGTGTTTCACAGGCACAAGCATTGCTTCCAGCAGAAGTAACTCGTGCAGGTGTAACGGTATCTAAGCGACAGACATCCAATGTTGTAATGTACTCATTGACAAGCGATGGCGGTCGATATGACGATGAGTTCCTCACCAACTATAACAACATTAACGTTGTGCCCCTCATCAAGCGTATCAATGGTGTAGGCGATGTGCAGACACCGGGTATGAAAACCTATTCTATGCGCATTTGGCTGAAGCCTGAAAAGATGAAGCAGTATGGACTTGTACCATCTGACATCGCTGGCGCATTGGCAGAACAAAACATTGAAGCTGCACCTGGTTCGCTTGGAGAACAAAGTAATATGAAGTATGAATATACCTTACGTTACAAAGGGCGACTGCAAACAGAAAAAGAATACGAGGATATTATTATCAAGTCGAATAACAATGGACAGATATTACACCTATCCGATGTAGCTGATATAAAATTGGGCGGACTGATGTATTCGGTCTCTATGCTTAACAACAAACAGCCTTCCGTAGTCGGAATGGTGCAACAAATTGCGGGTTCTAACGCTACACAGATTGCAAAAGATGTGAAGGCAGCACTTGACGATGTGCAAAAGAATATGCCTCCGGGAATGAAAGTCACCATTCAACAAGATGTTACAGAATTTTTGTTCGCATCAATGGAGGAAGTTATCTTTACCCTTTTCCTCACATTAGGTTTGGTTTTCCTTGTGGTATATGTATTCTTGCAAGACTTCCGTTCTACATTAATTCCAATGATTGCTGTACCTGTGGCATTGATAGGTTCATTCTTCTTCCTTTGGATGTTTGGATTCTCTATCAACTTGCTCACACTTTCAGCCCTCTTACTTGCCATTGCGATTGTGGTCGATGATGCTATTGTGGTTGTAGAAGCAGTTCACGCAAAATTGGATTTAGGTTATAAGAGTGCATTAACAGCAGCTATCGATGCTATGAACGAAATCTCTGGTGCGATTATCTCTATCACATTGGTAATGGCAGCTGTGTTTGTGCCTGTATCATTTATGAGTGGTACTTCGGGGACGTTCTATCGCGAGTTTGGTGTAACAATGGCTGTATCAATTGTGATTTCGGCTTTGAATGCCTTAACCTTATCGCCTGCGCTTTGTGCAATATTCCTTAAACCGCATAAAGAGGAAGAACATAAGAATCTGAGCCGTATCGACCGTTTCCATTTAGCCTTTAATACGCAGTATGACAAGATAAATAAGAAGTATAAAAAGTCGGTAGAAAAGATTATTGGCAATCGTGTTGTAACTGGTGGTGCGGTGGTTTTAGGCATCGTGGCATTGGTTATAACGATGGCAACTACCAAGACAGGACTTATTCCAAACGAAGATACAGGCGTACTCTTTGCAACTGTTTCATTAGAGCCTGGTATGTCTCAAGCTGAAACAAGAAAGGTAACAGACCAAATAGATAAGATGTTGGAAACCAATCCATACGTTGAACGTCGTGTGCAATTAATAGGTTACAACTTTATAGCTGGTCAGGGATCAGACCAAGCAACATTTATTGTGAAGTTGAAACCATTCGAAGAACGTAAGTACAGTATGTTTGACCGCATCAAATCTGTTTTCAATGGTGCAGGAATTGCAGGCTTGTTCATCGATCCTACATCTTCTAATATGATTTTAGGAATGATTTACAAGCAAACTGCCAGCATCAAGGGCGCAAGAGTGCTTGCATTCGGCCCTCCGATGGTTCCTGGCTTTGCTATGTCTAATGGTTTGACTATCTCAATGGAAGACAGAACGGGTGGAGACCTGAACAAATTCTTCGCTATCACGCAAGATTACCTCAAAGCACTTAACGAACGACCAGAAATAGGTAATGCGATGACCTCGTACAACCCTAACTATCCGCAGTATATGGTAGATGTTAACGTGGCAAAAGCTAAACAAGCAGGCACATCTCCTGCCGCTATACTCTCTGTACTTCAAGGTTACTACGGTGGTATGTACGCTTCTAACTTCAATGCGTATGGCAAGCTCTATCGTGTAATGATACAAGGAACTGTGGAAAGCCGAATTAATGAAAGCGGACTCAACAGCATCTACGTTAGAACACCGAGCGGAATGGCACCTGTAAGCGAATTTTGTACGCTCAAGCGTGTATATGGTCCTTCCAATATTGCACGTTTCAACCTCTTTACATCAATTATGGTGAACGCACAACCAGCAGATGGCTATTCATCGGGTGATGCTATCAAAGCTGTGGAGGAAGTGGCAGCACAAAAACTACCAGCAGGTTACACCTATGAGTTCTCTGGTTTGACACGTTCAGAGCAAGAGTCTTCTAACTCAACAGCAATGATTTTTGCCCTCTGTCTTGTCTTTGTGTACCTCATCTTGAGTGCGCAATACGAAAGCTACTTGCTTCCATTGGCAGTAGTGCTATCTATTCCATTCGGTTTGGCAGGTGCATTCCTCTTCACAATGCTGTTCGGACACAACAACGATATATATATGCAAATTTCTCTCATTATGCTTATCGGTCTTTTGGCTAAGAATGCTATTTTGATTGTAGAATTTGCATTGGAACGCCGCCGAACAGGTATGGCTATAAAGTATGCCGCTATCCTTGGTGCAGGTGCTCGTTTGCGCCCTATCCTTATGACTTCGTTGGCAATGGTTGTAGGTTTGCTTCCTTTGATGTTTGCCAGCGGTGTGGGTCGCAATGGTAACCAGACCCTTGGAGCTGCAGCCGTGGGTGGTATGTTTATAGGTACGCTTTGTCAGGTGTTCATTGTTCCGTCTTTATTCGTTGTCTTCCAATATCTGCAAGAGAAACTCAAGCCAATGGTATTTGAAGATGAAGAGAACAAGCAAGTAGCTAAAGAACTCAAACAGTTTATTGGCGGACCTGCCGAAAGCTACAAAATAGAAGAATAAAGGCAGTAGAAAACAAAAGAAAGATAAAAATGAAGAAAATCAATATATTCGTTTTAGGACTTGCAACCCTGTCGCTGGCAGGTTGCAAGAGCTTATACGGCACATACGAACGACCAGAGGTAAAAACCAAAGGCATTGTACGTGACCCTATAAATGCAGAGGCAACGCTTGAAGGAGCTAACGATTTTGGACTTCTTCCTTGGCGTAACGTATTTACCGACCCCAATCTTCAAGCTATCATAGAGAAGACTTTAACTAATAATCCTGACCTTCTCAATGCCGCACTCAACATTGACATAGCCGATCAGCAGATAAATGCTGCCAAATTGGCTTTCCTTCCCTCGTTTGCGCTTGCACCACAAGGCACAGTATCTCACTTTGGTTCTCACACAGAAGCAACCAAATCGTACGTCCTTCCGATAGCTGCAAGTTGGGAAATAGACCTCTTTGGAAAATTACGCAATGAGAAAAAGGCTGCCCAAATGATGCTTATCCAACTGCAAGATTATAAGGTTGCAGTACAAACAAGGTTGATTTGTAATGTAGCAAACTTATATTACACACTTTTAATGCTTGATAAGCAAAACCAAATTGTAACAGATATGGCTTCATTGACCAAAAACACGTGGGAAATGATGCAACTTCAGATGGATTACGGTCGTGCTCGTTCTACCAGTGTACAGAGCGCACAATCGGCTTATTACAGCGTTCAGACCAAAGCAACCGACATAAAACGCCAAATCCGTGAAGTAGAAAACTCACTAAGTTTATTAATGGGCGAACCTGTACACGGCATAGCACGTGGAACATTGGACAACCAGAGTCTTCCAACCAACTTCTCAGGTGGCATAGGTGTAGAAATGTTGAGCAATCGTGCCGATGTTCACGCCAACGAGATGGCTTTAGCCCAATGTTTCTATAATGTGCAAGAAGCTCGTGGACGCTTTTATCCATCTTTAACTATCACGGGAACAGGAGGCTGGAGCAATGCTAACGGATTAGTAAACCCTGGCAAACTTCTCCTCAATGCTGTTGCAGGACTTACCCAACCGCTCTTTATGAAAGGAAAGATTAAGGCAGGTTTGCGTGTAGCCCAAGATCAATATCAAATAGCTTACAACAAGTGGCAGAACAGCATACTTACAGCTGGTTCTGAAGTAAGTAATGCTTTGGTAGCTTACAATGCTGCCGAAGAAAAGAATGCACTCTATGCACAGCAGATAGACATTCTAAAGAAGAGTGTGGAGCAATCACAAATGCTTTACAAGCAGAGTTCAAGTAACTATCTTGAAGTTATCACAGCTCAACAAAATCTTCTCAATGCAGAAATCTCTCAAGTTCAAGACCAATTTTCTAAACTTCAAGCCATCGTAAATCTTTACTATGCGCTTGGTGGCGGGTCTAAATAATCGATAAGTAATAGCATTATAAAACTATCAACACGAAACCCTCGAAAGCAAGTTGAGCACCCTTTCCGCACGAAAGAGTGAGGGATAAGAATATGAGTAGTGAAATTAGTCCAAAAGCCGAAGTATCTCCCAAAGCAAAGATAGGCAACGGCTGCAAAATATTCCCATTCGTTTACATTGAAGACGATGTAGAAATTGGCGACAATTGTATTATCTTCCCATTCGTAAGCCTTCTCAATGGCACACGCATAGGCAATGGAAACAAAATACATCAGTGTTCTGTAATAGGCGCACTACCACAAGATTTCAGTTTTGTAGGCGAAAAAAGCGAGTGCATACTTGGCGACAACAACATCATTCGTGAAAACGTAGTAATCAATCGTGCCACCCATCGTGGCTGCCAAACTATCATTGGGTCGAACAACTTCCTTATGGAGGGCGTTCACATCAGCCACGACACCAAGGTAGGAGACCACTGCATCTTTAGTTATGGCACAAAGGTTGCAGGCGACTGCGAGATTGCCAACCACGCTATCTTTGGCTCGGGAGTTATTCAGAAGACACATACGCGAGTAGGCGAAGCAGCAACAATACAAGCAAGTACAAACTTCGATCGTGATATACCTCCATACATTATCGCTGGAGGCAATCCTATCGCATACGGTGGAGTAAACACAAGCATCTGCGAAAGCATAGGCATCGACGAAAAGGTACGAAAGCATATTGCCAATGCTTATCGTTTGGTATTCCACGGTCAAACTTCCATATTTGATGCTTGTATTCAGGTAGACCTACAAGTGCCAGACTCGGCAGAAATACGCAATATTGTAGAATTTATTCGTAATACGAACGAAGGGATTATCAGTAAATTATAATTCATACCTATCAATTTACAATGTTAACAAAGGGGGTGCCCAAGAGGTCAGCCCCTTTATCCCAAATCGTCATTAGGATTTCTCTGTGTCGTACGGCAAAGAGAAATCCTAATAATCGATTTTGGTTAAACTATTCTGCATAACCACCTCTTTTGAATGATACAACTCTCCCTATCCTTAATACGATGCACTACACGGAATACCCATTGCAATAACTCGGTCACGGATAGCGTCGAGTTCGTCTTTGGTAGCTTTCTGAAGATTAGGGTCAGGAGTTTCACGTGCTATGGTGTAAATCATAACTCCACGAGGGGCAATCTCTTTCACAGTCTCTAACCAAGGTGCGATAAACGCTTCTTTTACATTGTCCACATCAATGCCGTCTTGCGATGTTCCTTTCATAAAAAGGGTTTGAATGATAAGATTTCCTTTAAATGCTTTCATTCCTTCGATAATTTTCTTTGCACTATACGAAGGCAAAACAGGGCGGTCTACCTTATCTATGTAATCATCACTGATGGTATCCAACTTCAATATATTATTGTCTACCTTCATCAATGCTTCATACACCTTTGGACGATGTATAAACGTAGAATTACTCAGTACAGAAACCTTCGCATTAGAGCAATACGCATTGCGCAAACGAATGGTATCGTCTATCACTTCAGGAAAATAAGGGTTTTGCGTTGGCTCACCATTGCCTGCAAAAGTAAGCACATCGGGCAGTTCGTTTGCAGCTTTCATTTCTTTGAGTTTTGCTTCCAACTTCTCCGCCACTTCCTCACGAGTAGGAAAAGCCGACTTTGTGCGAAAGTCTTTGTTAAACCCACATTCGCAATAGATGCAATCGAATGTACACACCTTGCCATCACCAGGGAGGAGGTTTATGCCTAAAGAAATTCCTAATCTACGGCTCTTTACAGGACCGAAAATAGGAGAAGGATAAATTATTGTACTCATTGGTCGTAATGTTTTGGTTGATAGGTTGGGGCGATGCGATTAGAATAGTCGGACTTGTCGGACGAGTCGGACGGGTCGGACATATCAGAAAGGTTTACCCATAATTCCCCAATATTGGGGGTTTGCTTTACGCAAAGTTAGAATAAATACTTCAGACACAGAAAGCATATTGTTTGAATTTTAGATAGATTATAAATAAAATATAAATTCTTTTGCTATTCGTTTATTTTGCTGTAACTTTGCACTTGATTAGGTATATACTACATAGACAAGAACAGATGGCAAAAAAACGAAATAAGGCAGGTAAGCCTCGCAGCTTACAAGTAATAACGTTGTGCATTAGTACAGCTATGGTGCTTATATTGATTGGAATGGTGGTTTTGACGGTGTTCACAAGCCGCAACCTCAGTCAATATGTAAAAGAAAATCTCACTATAACAATGATTCTTCAGCCCGATATGAGCAACGAAGAGTGTGCTGCACTCTGCGAAAGGGTTGACCAACAAAAATACATTAGCAACCTCAACTTCATCAGCAAGGAGGAAGCACTCAAAGAAGGTACAAAAGAATTGGGTGCAAACCCTGCCGAATTTGCAGGCGAAAATCCTTTTACAGCTGAAATAGAATTGCAGTTGAAGGCCAATTATGCCAACAACGATTCGATTAAGTGGATTGCTAAAGATCTAAAGACTTATAAAGGCGTTAGCGACATTACTTATCGTCAAGACTTGGTAGAGAGTGTAAACCGCACTTTGGGCAAAATTAGTTTTGTTTTGCTCATTATAGCTGCTTTGCTCACGGTGGTTTCGTTCTCGCTTATCAACAACACCATTCGTTTAAGCGTTTATGCACGCCGATTTACCATTCACACAATGAAGTTGGTAGGTGCATCGTGGAGTTTTATCCGTATGCCTTTCCTTCGTGTCGCTATCATCGAAGGTTTGGTTT
Source organism: Prevotella ihumii (assembly GCF_900155655.1). Taxonomy (GTDB): domain Bacteria; phylum Bacteroidota; class Bacteroidia; order Bacteroidales; family Bacteroidaceae; genus Prevotella; species Prevotella ihumii. The sequence goes on along the minus strand of NZ_LT706997.1, from coordinate 16,821 downwards.
CAGCACTTATTGCCATTGCAGTATTGGGCGTAGGTATGTCGCTATTGTTCCAATACGACCCTGAAATTACCGTGATATTGAATTGGAATGTGCTTATTATCACCGCTTTGGTAATGCTTGCTTTTGGTGTACTGATAACCTTCTTCTGCTCTTGGCTTTCGGTAAACAAGTTCTTGAAGATGAAGGCAAGTTCGCTTTATAAGATTTAAAAACAGAATAAACCCAACTCCCACAAGGTTTCGTGCAATAAAACTTTGTGGGAAAAATTATAAAATAATGGATAAGAGAAATTTAGCATTTAGCAAAATCAACTACATTTTGTTAGGCATTAGCATTGCAGTAGTCATTTTAGGTTTTATCCTTATGAGCGGTGGAAGTTCTACCGAAGCGCAGTACAATCCAGAAATTTTTAGTGCGATGAAAATCAAGGTTGCTCCTATGATTACCTTCTTTGGGTTCGTTTCAATCATTGGCGCAATTATGTATCGACCAAAAAACGAGGATAATACTGCTGAATAATGGATTTACTTCAAACAATTATTATTGCCATCGTTGAGGGATTGACCGAGTTTTTACCCGTATCGTCAACAGGGCACATGATTATTACGCAAAACCTTTTAGGCGTAGAGCAAGGCAACGAGTTTGTACACGCCTTCACCTTCATCATTCAGTTTGGAGCTATCCTCTCTGTGGTTTGCTTGTATTGGAAACGATTTTTCAGCCTCAACGAAGAAACCTTACGCCTGTATGCAAAGCTCGTTGTGGGTGTGTTGCCAGCCGTTGTGGTGGGACTTGCAGCAAAGAAAAGCGGACTGTTGGGTTGGCTGTTAGACTCTGTTGAGGTAGTGGCAGTAATGCTTATCCTTGGTGGTGTGTTTATGCTCTTTTGCGACAAGTTGTTCAATAAGGGCGTAGATGAAAACGAGGTAACTTATAAGCATGCTTTCAATATTGGCTTGTTCCAATGCCTCTCTGTCATCCCTGGTATGAGCCGCTCTATGGCAACCATCGTGGGCGGTATGGCAAACAAGCTGACACGTAAGAAGGCTGCCGAATTTTCATTCTTCCTTGCCGTACCTACTATGGCTGGTGCGACCATTCTCGACCTCTATGACCTTCTCAAAGGCGATGGAAGTTGGGCTACAAGCGAAAACTTTATGCTCCTTGGCGTTGGTAGCATAGTATCGTTCGTTGTAGCATTATTGGCTATGAAGTGGTTCGTTAGTTTTCTCACCAAGTATGGTTTCAAAGCCTTCGGGTGGTATAGAATTATCGTAGGCGCAATAATTTTGATAATGATTCTTTCAGGTGTATCGCTGAATATGGTTGATTAACATTCTGACTAACAATAGAATATGGATTTTAAAGAAGGAGTTATCATTCCCATAGACAAGCCATACGGCATCACCAGTTTCAAGGCTTTGGCTCACGTGCGCTATCTCTGCTCTCAGGCAGTAGGCGGAAAGGTGAAAATAGGACACGCAGGAACACTCGACCCCTTGGCAACAGGTGTACTTATTCTTGCCACAGGAAAGAAAACCAAACTTATAGAGACGCTTCAAGCGCACTCAAAGGAATACACCGCCACCTTGCAGTTGGGGGCAACAACGCCCAGCTATGATATGGAACACGAGGTAAACGAAACTTTCCCAACCGAGCATATCACAGAGGAAGCTATTCGCAATGTGCTTCCCCAATTCATTGGCGACATAGAACAAATACCTCCTACGTATAGCGCAGTAAAAATAGATGGTAAACGAGCGTTCGACTATCGTCGAAAAGGCGAAGAAGTGGTACTAAAACCAAAGCATATACACATAGACGAGATAGAAATAACCCATTTCGATAAAGAAAAGATGCAACTCTCATTGCGTGTAAACTGTGGCAAAGGAACTTATATCCGAGCCTTAGCACGCGACTTGGGGAGAGCCGTGCAAAGCGGAGCTTATCTCACCGCATTGCGTCGCACACGAGTAGGCGATGTAAAAGTAGAAGAATGTATAGATTACAGCCATTTCCAAGAATGGCTAAACTCACAGACAATAGAAAAATAAAATAGATGAAGCTTTCACAATTTAAATTCAATTTACCAAAAGAGCAAGTAGTGTTGTACCCTCACTCGTCAGAGCGAGTACTTAATCGTGCTGACGGAACAAGCCAAACGTTTAAAATTACACGTAGAGATGAGGCTCGATTGATGGTAATACATCGCAAGTCGGGTACAATAGATATGTATAATAAAGAGGTGGAAGGCGACCCAAAAGAAGAAGACTTCCTCCGCTTCAAAGATGTTTTGAATTACTTTGATGAAGGAGATACATTCGTTCTCAACGACACAAAGGTGTTTCCCGCTCGTCTATATGGAACAAAGGAAAAGACCGATGCAAAGATTGAAGTATTCTTACTCCGTGAGCTCAACCAAGAAATGCGTTTATGGGATGTGTTGGTAGAACCTGCACGCAAAATACGTATTGGCAATAAGCTCTTCTTTGACGAGTCAGGCTCAATGGTAGCCGAGGTTATCGACAACACTACATCACGTGGGCGTACACTTCGTTTCCTTTACGATTGCGACCACGAAGAATTTAAGCGTGAATTGTACGCATTGGGCGAAGCTCCATTGCCACGCTACATCATTGACAACAGAGAGAAAGAAGAAGGCGAAGACTTTGCACACGCTGACGCTGACGATTTGGAGAACTTCCAAACAGTCTTTGCTGATAAGGAAGGTGCTGTAACTGCACCTGGTACAAATCTCCACTTCTCAGAACATATGATGAAGATGATGGAAATAAAGGGTATTACTCCTGCTTTCATCACCTTGCATTGTGGCTTAGGAAACTTCCACGATATAGAAGTGGAAGACCTTACAAAACACAAGATGGATTCTGAAGAAATGCACATCACTGCTGAGGCTTGCCGCATTGTAAACGATACCAAGAAGGCTGGACACCGTGTGTGCGCAGTGGGGGCAAGCGTTGTAAAGGCTACCGAAACCGCAGTGGGTACAGATGGTTTCTTAAAGGAGTATGATGGCTGGACCAATAAGTTTATCTTCCCTCCTTACGACTTCGGATTGGCAGATTCTATGCTTGTAAACTTCTATCACCCCTACTCTACGCTTCTTATGGAAACAGCAGCTTTCGGAGGATACGACATCGTGATGGAAGCTTACGACAAGGCGGTAAAGGCAGGTTATAAGTTTGGTTGTTTCGGTGACTCGCTATTAATTCTCAACGATTAAGACAAACCTTATTCGTAAAGCAAAACTATAAAATATTCTGACAATGCATATAGTATATTTAGGATTAGGTTCAAACTTAGGAAATCGCAAAGCCATAATGCGTGACACCATCACACTTATTGCTAAGCAAATAGGCGAGGTAGTTCGCCAATCGTCACTGATAGAGACCGAACCTTGGGGATTTGAAAGTCCTAACAAGTTCCTAAATGCTTGTATTTGTGTAGAAACAGAGTTAGCTCCACGCCAACTTCTTGAAGCCACACAACGCATTGAGAAAGACATGGGGAGAGCGCATAAAACCAAGGACAAGCAATACGAAGACCGCATTATAGATATTGACATTCTGCTTTATGATGAACTAAAAATTAACGAGCCCGACCTTATTGTTCCTCACCCCTTAATGGAGGAACGTGAGTTTGTTATGGTGCCGTTAAAAGAAATATTGAAATAGAAAGTCCTATCACAGGGCTATTCATTCACAATTAAGGATGAAGGTTTAACACAACCTTTATCCTCAATTTATATATATACAACAGCATTTAACCTCACTACCCCATATATTTACCTATTTCAACTTGCTTTATTCGTTTATTTTCAGTATTTTTGCAATCAAATAGAAAATAAAACTGATGTCACAACAGACTTTAAATACAGAACAAGAGTTTAAGGAAGTTTTGCAGGAGTGTGAAGCACTCTTCACCAAAAAGCTACACGACTATGGTGCTTCGTGGCGCATATTGCGTCCTTCATCGCTCACCGACCAGCTTTTTATAAAGGCTAAACGGATTCGTTCGATAGAAATAACGGGCGAAAACCTTGTGGGCGACGACATTAGACAAGAGTTTATTGCACTCATCAACTATGGCATCATAGGCTTGATACAGTTGGAACGCCCATACGTGGACACAGTAGACATTACGCCAGAAGAAGCAATAGCACTCTATCAAGGTTTTGCAAAAACTACTTACAACCTTATGCTAAAGAAAAATCACGACTACGGAGAGGCGTGGAGAGATATGCGTGTGAGTAGTTATACCGACTTTATCCTTACTAAAATACAACGTGTGAAAGAAATTGAGCAACTCAATGGCAACACCTTGGTAAGCGAGGGAATAGATGCCAACTATATGGACATCATTAATTACGCAGTTTTTGGAGCTATTAAGACTTTATGAGTAAGCTGAAATCGCTATTGGTCAACATTTGTAGACTTCTTCTTGCCTTAACGTTCATCTTCTCTGGATTTGTCAAGAGTATCGACCCCTTGGGTACGCAATACAAGATTGGCGACTACTTAGAAGCATTGGGATTGGCAGGAGTAGTGCCTGAATGGGTGCAATTAGGAACATCTATTGCGCTTTCAGGATTGGAGTTTACCCTCGGTGTGCTTATTCTCTTGGCCATTCAACGCCGTTTAGTGAGCAAAATCACTGTAGGATTGATGGTTTTTATGACCATTGTGTCGTTATGGCTTACCATTGGCAACCCTATTCAAGACTGTGGCTGTTTTGGAGACGCCATTCATCTTAGCAATACAGAAACCTTTGTTAAGAATGTCGTACTGCTATTTGGGGCAATTGTGGTGATGCGCTATCCTTTGTATCAGACGAGATTTATCTCGCAAAACAATCAATGGATCGCACTGCATTTCACTATAATCTTCATATTTGCGGTGTCGCTGCTTAGCTTATACCATCTTCCTGTATTCGACTTCCGTCCCTACTACATTGGGCAGAATATCAAAAAAGGAATGGAAATGCCAAAAGGTGCAAAGCAAACCAAATATAAGACAACGTTTATTTGCACAAAGAATGGAGTTCAAAAAGAATTTGACGAGAGTACTTATCCTTATAACGATAGCACTTGGGTGTTTGTAGATACCAAACAAGAGGTATTGGAACAAGGATATGAACCTCCAATACACGATTTCAGTATCACGGATGATGCTACAGGAGAAGACCTTACCGAACAGATATTGACAAAAGAGGGGTACACCTTTTTGCTCATATCACCACACTTGGAGGTTGCACAAGACCGAAACTTTGGAAACATAGACGGCATTTACGAATATGCAAAGGAGAATGGTTATAGCTTCTATGGATTGACAGCCAGTACCGAACAAGGCATAAAGCATTGGCGCAACGTAACGGGAGCAGAATATCCGTTCTACACGATGGACGGTACAACGCTGAAAACCGTCATTAGAAGCAACCCAGGATTGGTATTGCTTTATAAAGGAACTATCATCAACAAATGGAGTCATAACGACATTCCAACGATAGAAGAGCTTAATGCGCCACTTCCGATGCTCACCATTGGACGGGAACCAGAGAATAATACTTGGACAAAAATTCTTGCGATGATTCTTTGCTATATCCTTCCTTTGGTGGTGCTTATCATTGCCGACCGATTTTTAGCTTGGTCTAAATGGGTAAAGAAGCGAGAAATGTGGCTGAAAGAAAAAGAAGAATGGCTGATAAAGCATGAGCAATCAACCAAATTATATCAACTTTTAAAACGTAAAAGACAAATGAGAAAAAAAATTGTAGCAGGTAACTGGAAGATGAACGAAACCCTGCAAGAAGGTGTTGCATTGGCAACTGAAATCAATGATGCACTCAAGGCAGACAAACCAAATTGCGATGTTGTAATTTGCACTCCTTTCATACATTTGGCAAGTGTTGCTAACGTTTTGGATAAGGATTTAGTGGGTCTTGGTGCAGAAAACTGCGCAGACAAAGAAAAGGGTGCTTACACTGGTGAAGTATCTGCTGCAATGGTAAAGAGCACTGGTGCAGAATACGTTATCCTCGGTCACTCTGAACGCCGTCAGTACTATGCTGAAACAGCTGAAATCTTGAAAGAAAAGGTACAGTTGGCACTCGCTAATGGCTTGAAGGTTATCTTCTGCTGCGGTGAAAGTCTTGAAGAGCGTGAAGCTAATAAGCAGAACGAAGTAGTAAAGGCAGAACTTGAAGGCTCTGTATTCCATCTCAGCGCAGAAGAGTGGAAGAACATTATCCTTGCTTACGAACCAATTTGGGCTATTGGTACAGGTAAGACTGCTACATCTGACCAAGCTGAAGAAATGCTTGCTTACATTCGCTCTATCGTAGCAGACAAGTTTGGCAAGGAAGTTGCAGAAGAAACAAGCATCCTTTATGGTGGTAGCTGCAACGCTAAAAATGCTTCTGAACTTTTCTCTAAACCAAATATTGATGGTGGTTTGATTGGTGGTGCTTCATTGAAGGCAGCTGATTTCAAGGCTATTATCGACGCTTGGAAGAAATAAAAGATAAATAAAAAGTCCTACAAGTGCTATTATATCAATGCTAAAGCACTTGTAGGATTTACTAAAATAACATCAAATGAAAAAATTCCTTACCACATTAATCATCGCACTCATCGGCACGCTTGCTGTCTGTGCACAAGGAACGGTAACCGTTACACAAAGTGCGGATATAGATGCATTGGTGAATGGAAAGAAAAAGGCAGCCAAAAAGCCTAACAAGGAAGACAACAAAAAGAACAATACACCACAAGCACCCAACACAAAAAAAATACAAGCTCCCAAGGCTGATATAAAAACTGTGCCTACACCACGAATAGAGTCGCCTACAATCAACTCTAACACAACATCATCGTCGACACAACGCACAAAATTGGTGAGACGTAGAGTACGAAAACAAGTAATTGACCCTATTGATGGCACTGAAACAAAACATACTGTTACCAAGCGTGTTCTCAAAGGCGTAAAGAAAGTAAGAGGCTTCAGAGTGTTGGCTTATTCAGGCGGAAACACACGCATAGCACGCCAAGAAGCTGAACGAATGGGACAGAAAGCTAAACAAATCCTTCCCGATCAACCTATTTATGTACACTTCTATTCACCAAGATGGATGTGTCAGGTAGGGAACTTTACAAACTATAACGAAGCCCGTAAGGTGATAAAAAAACTTAAGAAAGAAGGATTTACGCACGCTAATATTATTCGAACAATGGTTACAATACAGACAACAGAGGTCGTAGGAGAACCAACATTAGCTCCTGAAATAGAAGATTATACATATTAAACAAAATATATTAGGACAACTAAGAAACTAAATATTTAATTATAAAACAACAATAATAAAATGCAAATAGACCCACAATATCGCGAAGGTTTGGACGACCTCGCTGCACACTATAAAGAAGTATTACAACTATTGGGTGAAGACCCTGCACGTGAAGGATTAGAGAAAACTCCTATGCGTGTAGCTAAAGCTATGCAGACGCTCACTCGTGGCTATACACAAGACCCACGTAAGGTGCTTACAGATGCACTCTTTGCCGAAGAATACAACCAAATGGTTATCGTAAAAGACATCGACTTCTTCTCTATGTGCGAACATCATATGTTGCCCTTCTATGGCAAGGCTCACGTGGCTTATGTTCCTAACGGACATATCACAGGTTTGAGCAAAGTTGCACGTGTTGTAGACATCTTCAGTCATCGCCTTCAGGTACAAGAACGATTGACACAACAGATTATGGATTGTATTCAAGAAACCTTAAACCCATTAGGTACGATGGTTATCGTTGAGGCAAAACATATGTGTATGCAGATGCGTGGCGTAGAAAAGCGCAACTCTATCACTACAACAAGTGCATTTAGCGGTGCTTTCAATCAGGCTAAAACACGTGAAGAGTTTATGAACCTTATCAGCAAAGAGACCGTAGGTATCTAAAACATACGAGTAAAGAAAGGATTAAGAATGAAATTTATATCATGGAATGTAAATGGATTAAGGGCTTGCGTAGGCAAAGAGTTTAAAGAAAGTTTTGCTAAACTTGACGCAGACTTCTTCTGTTTACAAGAAACAAAGATGCAAGAGGGACAACTCGACATCGCTTTTGAGAGCTATGAGTCGTATTGGAACTATGCAGATAAGAAAGGTTATTCGGGTACAGCTATATTTACCAAACATAAACCATTAAACGTTACATACGGATTAGGCATTGATGAACACGACCACGAAGGACGTGTCATTACACTTGAAATGGATACCTTTTATCTTGTAACTGTCTACACACCCAATTCACAGGATGGTTTGAAACGTTTGGAATATCGAATGAAATGGGAAGACGACTTCCAAAACTATATCAAATCTTTGGACAAGAAGAAGCCTGTGTTGGTTTGTGGCGACTTAAACGTGGCACACGAAGAGATTGACCTCAAAAATCCAAAGACCAATCATAAGAATGCAGGATTTAGCGATGAGGAACGTGCTAAGATGACACAATTCCTTAACAGTGGCTTTATTGATAGTTTTCGCACGTTATACCCCGAACAAGTAACTTACTCGTGGTGGTCGTACAGATTTAAAGCACGTGAAAAGAATGCAGGTTGGCGCATCGATTACTTCCTATTGTCTGAACGTCTTAGAGAACAACTCATTGATGCAAAGATACATACAGACATATTTGGAAGTGACCACTGCCCAGTAGAAGTGGAAGTAAATCTGTAAACAGATGAGCGAACAAGCAAAAACTCTCTTACTGATGGCTGCTGTATTAGCAGCCGTCTGTATTTATGCTGTTATTCCACAACAAATAGCAGTGGGCGAGTTTTTCCTTAAAAAGATGAGTATTACTGCATTGAAAAGTAATACAAAAGAGAATGCAAACAAGATAGAACAGAATAAAACAATAACTAAAACACAAAGAAAGAAAACCAATAAAATCAAACATCACACATTTTTATTCATTGGCGACTCAATGGTAGAGGGTCTTTCACGCCGCTTTGGCGACTATGCAGCCGAAAATGAGCATAAACTCTATACTGTTATTTGGTACAGCTCTACTACTGAGAAATGGGCAAAAACACAAACAATAGAACATTTTATTAAAGAATATAAGCCTACTTATATAATTCTATGTTTAGGAAGCAACGAGTTGTTTATCAATGATTTAGACATCAGACAGACATATATTGAAGAGATTACAAAGAAGTTGCACAACTATCCGTACGTATGGATAAGCCCTTCTGTTTGGAATGGCGAAACTGGAATTATTGACCTAATTCAGAAACACGTTCCCAAAGGAAGTTTTTATGATAGCAGACCGCTCAAGTTAGAACGTGGCGCAGACCATTATCACCCTACGTGGGAAGCTTCAGCAGAATGGATGAACAAGGTTGCAGACTTTATGAAAAGCAATAAAGCAACTTATCCTCTACGCTTAAAAACTCCAAAGGCACATCATAAAGCCACCAACACAAAGCTCTTGCAACCTGCATTTGAAGGATATAAGAAATAACAACAAGATACTCAAGCGATAAAAGATGAACATAGATTTTCAACATATTGTAAATTCGTTTTCGTCCTTTTTGTTCCAACCAACAAAGGATTGGTCGTTCTGTACAATTCCTTTTATGGCTTCATTCTTAATATTTTTTGCTATTTATATCGGACTAAACAAGCACAAAAAGGTATCGAAGCAAGCATACGTAATACTCTTCAGCCTCTTTTTTGCCTACAAAGCAAATGGCGCATTGATGCTTCTCCTACCCCTCACAACACTTTCATCGTGGTTTTTTACGCAAAAGATGATGCGTTTACGCAGAGGTAAGCCACGCAAAATAGGCTTATTTCTTGTACTTTCCATCGAACTTCTTCCCCTACTCTACTATAAATATACCAACTTTACAATTGATATATTCAACTCATTGTTGAAAACCAACTTCTCTCCTTTGCAACTTATACTCCCCGTAGGCATTTCTTTCTACACTTTTCAAGCCATATCCTACACAATAGATGTGCACAAGGAACGCTTCCCAAAGTCTACAAAACTTCTCGACTTCACTTTCTATCTCACTTTCTTTCCCTTGCTCATAGCTGGCCCAATTACTCGTGCAGAGGTGCTTATTCCACAAATACACACTCCGCAAACTACCAATAAAGCACTTATAAACAAAGGTTTATGGCTTATCATCTGTGGATTGATTAAGAAAGCAATATTAGCCGACTACTTGGCACAATATAATAATTGGATATTCAACGACCCATTAGCTTACTCTGGTTTTGAAAATCTTATGGGTGTATTAGGCTATACACTACAAATCTATTGCGACTTTGCAGGTTATAGCGATATTGCCATTGGTTTGGCAGCTTTGATGGGTTACGAACTAAGCAATAACTTCAGCTTCCCTTATCAAAGCCTCAACCTTACAGAGTTTTGGCATCGTTGGCATATTGCCCTCTCATCGTGGTTCAGAGATTATGTGTATATTCCTTTAGGAGGCAATCGTAAAGGACAATTACGTACCTACATCAATAGTTTCTTTACAATGATTATCGCTGGACTGTGGCACGGTGCATCAGGAATGTTCCTTCTTTGGGGCATCTTACACGGGTTAGGACTTATTGCTCACAAGTTTTGCGTGAACATAGGTTTAAACAAAATTCCCAACAACTTACTTGTAAAATCTACAAGTTGGCTCATCACATTCAGCTATATCAGCCTTGTTTGGATATTCTTTCGTGCTGCAAATATAGATACAGCATTCCATATTCTCCAAAACATAGCTAATGATTTTTCGGTTACCGATTTCTATCCTTTCCTTATGGCGCGTCCTATGTGGCTGTTTTTGCTATTCGTAGGTTTAGAGCTCCTCGCTATTCGCAAGCAAGATTACGAATGGTTGCAAGAAAAGTTCATTTCCTCACATTGGATTGTCAAGTTTATTGTCGTTCTTCTTACAATACAATTGGCAATAAACTTTAGTCAAGACAGCGTACAACCTTTTATTTATACTTACTTTTAAACAATTACTATTCCAATTGTTCCACACGTGGACTTTCTACCTTCTCTATTGATGGTGCAGGAGCTGGCTTTGGCGAAATTGTTGGCACAGGGTCGGCAGCAGGAGCTGGAATAGGATTAGAAACTTCACTATTCATTTCATCACTTTCCTTCTTAACAGCCTTTTGCGTTTCTTTATCCTCGGCCTTCTTATTTTTTGCTTCTTCCAATGCAGCTTTTTCATCACCAGTCAATAAGTCTTCCTGACGTGGTTTGCTTGCAGGCCATAAATAATCTCCTATTACGTCCAACGTATCCAATGCAGCCTTGCGTTGTTCCTCCTCCACTTTTTCTTCTTCCGAAATTTCGTCATTCTCAGCTACAATAAAGTTGTAAGCCATTCCTAATAGAAAAAGCACCACCAGTCCACAAAGTATCTTAAAGGTTAGGGAGTGTCTGAAACCACGCTTCTTATTATTTCGTGCCATAATAATCTTTTGCTTATTTTGTTTTATATGTGCAAAGATAAGCATAAAAATGGAGAATAAAAGGATAAAAACAAGAAAAGTCCATAGTTATCTGCACATACTCAGTATATTCCGCAAAACAAAATTAAACCCAAATCGCTTTCTATGTTAATATCCAAATGTTTTGACCGTTATTTTCAATTTATGCTGAGATTTTATATTCAGGGGTGAATGTTTGGCGGTTTCTAACCATTGCAGTGACCAAATGCACAAGTTTGTTCTTGACATTGTTCAATGCAACTTGCTTCTTCTTTCCGCGTTCCACGAGGCGCATATAGTACCTCGCCATAACGGGATTGAATTTGACGGCAGCCAGTGCAGCTTGTGTCAGCATAGCCTTTATCTGGCGGTTCTCCATATAATGTACATGCGGATCAGAATGCACACTGGTGCCAGAGTCTTTTCCGAATGGGGCTAAGCCGTAATAGCAGGCAATCTTGTGCGAGTCGTAGTTGAAACGACGGAAGTTGTCTGTATACACCATCAGACAGACAGCGTTCTGCGTTCCTATGCCAGGCACCGAGGTCACGATTGTGAACACCTCGGTGAGCTCTTCGTCCGGCTTAATGAGCTCGGCGATTCGCTTGTCTATCTTCTCAACTTCCTTGTTGAGTTCTGACACGATATGCCTTCCGCTCTGCGATATCATCGTCTTGATAGGCGATTTCTCCATGGTGAGCTTCTTCTCGCCTCTACGCACCTGAAAGCTGCATCTATGGCGTACCACCATTTGACGATACAGAAACAGCTCTCGTAGTTGTGCAAGTGACTCGCTAAGTGGCTCGTACATAACGGCTTTGTCGTGATTTCTCATAGCGTATTGTGCAATCATCGAGGCGTCGGTGCGATCAGACTTCAATCGTCTAAGACCTGATGCGTCCTTGATGCTCTTGGCGTTCTCAAGCCACATATCGTAGCCTTTGCCGTAGAGGAAGTTGCATAGCCCTTTGCTGTAGTCGCCAGTATTTTCACCGCAGAAGAGCCACAGGGAAGGGTCGATGCCGTAGGAATTCTTCTCCACCCACTTGACCAGTTGCTTGTAGCCAGACACTGTTATCTTGAACTCGTTGAACACTCTTGGGGCCGTTTCTGTCAGACCGTCTGCAAAAATGATAGCCACATCAACTTTTTCTTTCGAAAAATCAACTCCGATAAATAAATTCTTCATATATTTGTACAATTTTATTAAGTAGAATTGGTCGATAGTTGTATGGACTAACACTCTAACAAGGCTCAGAGCCGATAATTTCCTATCTGGTCTTTGCAACTATGTCGATGAGGTCCGAAACGATTTATAGCTTTTAGTTGGGTCATTAGCTGGTTTACCTCTTCGACAGACCGATTCTACCTTTTTACAACAAAGGTACGAAACTGTCTTTAGTAATCATAGTTTTATCTTGATTATTTAATGTTTATGCGACTGCGTCGCATTCTTCTGCAAACTTAGAGGTCATTAGTCCGCAAAGGCTTTTTAAAGTGCTTAGATGTTATGCTTTTCTTCGTCTTTGCACCTTATTTTGGCTCTTTTCGTTTGTTTTTTCAGTTGTTTAGCTCGCTAAACGTCTTCAAAAACAACCAAAAATAGCTCAAAATAAGCTCGCAAATCTCGAAGAAGTCTAACGACCGATTTGGGTTTAAAGTCTCTAAATTAGACAATCTTACGAATTATCTCAACTCTTTGAAAATCAATCCTTATCCTTCCTTTAGCATCTATCTCAAGCAGCCAATGATTTCGTTTACCGATTTGCAGCTGTGCTTGTCTAACCATTTGTTGATGCCATCACGCACCTTAATAGTTACTTGTGGGTCGACAAAATTAGCTGTGCCAATCTGTATAGCCGTTGCTCCAGCCATTAAAAACTCGATTGCGTCCTCTGCAGTTGATATACCTCCCAAGCCAATCACGGGAATTTTAACAGCCTTAGCCACATCGTACACCATTCTTACGGCAACAGGTTTCACAGCAGGTCCACTCAGACCACCTGTGCGAATACTCAATTTGGGTTGGCGTTTCTCAATATCTATCGCCATTCCCATCAAGGTGTTGATAAGCGAAACAGCGTCTGCACCTTCGTCTTCGCACGCACGAGCAATGCTTGCTATATCTGTAACATTGGGAGAAAGCTTTACAATCAATGTTTTATGATAGCGTTTGCGCACCTCTTTCACCACTTCGGCAGCTCCTGCACACGTTACTCCAAACGCCATTCCGCCTTCCTTCACATTTGGGCACGATATATTGAGCTCTATGGCGGGTATATGGTCAAGCTGATTTAGCTTTTCGGCTGTTTCGGCGTAAGTATCAGGCGAGTTTCCGCTTACGTTCACAATAATGTTTGTGTCTATCTCTTTCACTTGCGGATAGATATTTTCAACAAAATAATCTACACCCTTATTCTGCAGCCCCACACAATTGAGCATACCCATTGCCGTTTCGCACATACGTGGGTAATCGTTTCCCTCACGAGCCTTGAGTGTTGTTCCCTTTACGATAATTCCACCAATCTGGTCTAATGGAACAAAATCTTGAAACTCTAACCCATAGCCAAACGTACCACTGGCAGTCATCACAGGGTTTTTTAATTTCAGCTTATCTATTTTTACACTTAAATCTGCCATACTATTTTACGTATTGATATACATTATTAATATACGTGTTGCGCTATCTTACCACAACAATCTGTTGATGTCGAACACAGGACCTTCGGTGCAAGCACACTTATTGCCTTCCGTTGTTTTCTCCACACAGCAAAGACAAGCTCCAACGCCACACGCCATAAGATTTTCTAACGAAGCTTCGCAGCGTATTCTTGCAGCGTGCGCATACTTTGCTACTGCCACCATCATTGGTTTAGGGCCACAAGTAGAAATCTGTGTGAAGTTGCCTTTTTGCAATACAGAATGGTTGGTTACAAAACCTTTTTCGCCCTCCGAACCATCTTCTGTAGTGCAATACACCTCGCCATATTTCCTAAACTCTTCTAATTCTAACAAATCGGTTGCTGTGCGAGCTCCTAAAAGAAAAGTTACGTTAGCTCCAAAATCTTTGATTTGTTTACCAAAGTAGAGCAGTGGAGCAACGCCCACGCCACCACCGATAAGCAGAATATTGTCCTCTTTCGATGTAGGCATTGTAAATGTATTGCCCAATGGCAGCACACAATTCAGAGTATCGCCCACCTTGAGCTGTCCCAACTTGCGAGTTCCGTCGCCAATGGTAGCTACCATTAACCACAACTCATTGCGTTCCTTGTCAACAAAATTTACTGAAATAGGACGGCGGAGATAAGTAGAAGTCGAACCGTCTACTCTGACTTCCACAAACTGACCTGGTAACATTTCGGGTAGTGGGGCATCTTGCGAAAGCTTTAAAAGCACATTCTTTTCGTTCAATTGTTCCACCGCTACCACCTTTAGGTCGAGAATATACTTCTTGTTCATAGTATGTTTTAGAATTTTCTAAAGTGCAAAGTTACACAAAATATTAGATATACAAAGCTCTGCTTTCAAAATCATTCTGTTCAACATTTATTTTGCCTTGTCTTACTTTTGGTAGAAAATTTATCTAAGAGCTATTTATTAATTCTCAAATAGAACAATACGGAAAAAGCTATAAAACTTGAAAATAGAAAGAATAGACCAATATTTGCGTATATCTTTTGTTTTTTGTAACTATTTTGTAATCAGTGAGTTAGTAGGATTGTATTTCGTGGTTTCTCAAAGTTCAACTTTGACACCCCAATACATATATGTTTTGCATTGTAAGATAATATCTAAAATACAACTTATTGAAAATAAAGGAGTTACCTTGTCGGCATAACTGAATAGGTAACGATTTGGAAACGAGCGAGCTACTTGGCTTTGCTGTTTTCTGCCTAACAAAGAACGCTTGTTATTCTGTCTGCAAAGATAATATTTTGTTACCGAATAACAAGCGCTTTGGATGAAATATACCTAATAATTTTTATCTTTCTATAAGCTATATGAAATTATAGAATCTGTTACAAACTGAAATTAGAAACAGATTGTTTTATCATAAAAACGAAAAAATAATGGGTCTCCCGGAATTTGGAGTGATATCATTTAATATCTGATTATCAATAACTTTTGTGAGTTCTATTCTTTCACATCCCTTTGTTTACTGAATATTAAAGAAAATAAAGTGCTAAAATAAAGGCTACAAAATTTATACTTATCTTACATGGGTTATCCACACCACAAAGAGCTTATATTTAAGGGTTTACAGTACCTTTTTTATCAACAGGAAGCCTGAAAAATATAATACCATCACTCCAAATTCCGGAAGACCCAAAATAATATTTTTAATTTTTGGCACCATAATTGCTATTTTGCTTTTAGATATGCTGTTATTGCACCGTAGCGGAATCGGAAGGACACCGTAAGAAAAACTATCAACTAAAAATGATTGATATGAGAAAAGAAATTCATGTTGTTTCTAATCCAGACGGAGGGTGGGACGCAAAGTGACCAAATGCAGACAGAGCCTCAAAACACTTTGAAACAAAGAAGGAGGCAATGGACTGGGGACGCAATCTTGCCAAGAAAGAAGGGGCAGAACTTATTCCTCATGGAAAGGATGGAAAGATTCAGAATCCTAATAGTTATGGTAATGACTCTTGCCCTCCAAAAGACACGAAACATTAACGTCATCTAAGAAGACAGGGAGTGTCAAATTGGCACTCCCTGCTAGTTTATCACCATGAAACAAAAGATCCTACCAACTGTATCATAGTCTTCGTCCTCTCTTTTTCTTGTTCGCTTGGTATCTGAGCTTGCGCTGCCATGCTGCTTCGGCATAATCATCGCCCTGTGCGGATGGTGTAATCAAATCGCCTAACCCTTCCACAACTTCATCGGCTGCACTAACAATGGTGTCTGCCACTGCACTAATGGGATTCTGCACTCGTGGAGTGTCATTGTCTCGTGAGATAGAGGAACGGCTTTTGGGTACGAGTTGATAGCCTGTATCAGGCTGTTCGTTCTTTTCTATCGGTTCCTGTATTGTTTGGTGTGGCATCTTTGATTCTTCCTTGTTGGATGCTTCAAAGTTCCTCTGCAAGGAACGGTAGCCAAACTCTCTGCCTACTTCCGATGCCTTGAACGCATATTCTCCGTATGAGAACTTCAAGCCATAGACCTTGCTCTGCTTGTTCTTCATACGATCTATGGTTACTCCGTGCTTGTTCAACTCATAGAGGAACATGGAATGTCCTGTGATACCTGTACTTTTGTACTTTTCAAGTAGGG
>NZ_LT706996.1 GCF_900155655.1 Prevotella ihumii | reverse complement strand
TAAGTAACTAATCAAAATTAAGCGACATGTTTAGAGAAGTTTATACGCAACCCCTTTCCGATATCTGCCAAAGCTCTGTTGGTGGTATAGAAAAGTATGTCAGTAGTTATATAATCTTGTGGTCTTATCCACTTGCCTTTAAGAATACGCCAAAGTGTTTCCGCAATATTCAATTGTGGCGAATATGGAGGCAAGAAAAAGAGGAAAAGTCCTCTTTGCTCCCATATTGGGCGAAGTTCTTTGATCTTCTTGTTTCTATGTACGGAAGCATTGTCAAGGACAACAAAAGTGTCCATCTCCAAGTTGAACGAAAAATCATCAAGGAAACTGAGGACTTTATCTGCCGTCATCTTTTCGAATGTGGTGAATCCATTGTAACGGTTATCACGGTCTATCATTCCAAAGATATTGAGTCGTGCCACCCTTTGGGAGGGGACATAAACATCCTCCCCTTGCAGTTGCCAACCGTAAGGGACATATCCTTCAGTACAAGTGTGGCTCTCATCAGCATAATAGAGCCTAATGCGTCCTTCAGACGCTTGATTTTCAAGTTTTTGCAACTTCTCGACTTTGTATTCATAGAGTTGCGGCGAGGGTTCTCCCCTTGGGCGTTTTCTTATTCGCTTATATCTTGCGCCAATGCTGATAAAAAACGTTTGAATGTTGAGTCGCTTGCCTCTTTGCCCGAGGCTTGCTCCCATGCCGCTCTTGCCTTGCTCACGCTCTGTCTGTCTTGCTCTATTGCACGACGCACAGCTTCCTCGTCCGAACAGTCCATAATAGGTTTTCGACCTCTGCCAGAACGGGTATTCAATCCGTCTATTCCTTCGGACTTGAAACGTTTTACCCAAGCGTTTACGCTCACGTGGCTCATTTCCGTTTGCACGCCCGCTGCTGCAGAAGACAGTCCGTCTGCTTTCAGTAACACAGCACGACAACGCATGCGGAAGCAGTGCTTTTCGCCTAAGCGAAATCCTTTTTCGAGTGCGAGGCGTTCTGCCTCCGTCAACTCCAATACTTTTGGCTTTCCCATTGCATATAAAACGGAAAAATACAATAAATATTTTATGTAAACTAATTTTGCTCACTTACTTATA
>NZ_LT706995.1 GCF_900155655.1 Prevotella ihumii | reverse complement strand
GTAAGCATCCAATATTAGCCGACTTTCACACCAACAAATAACCCTTATATGTCTGGCAGCATATAAGGGTTATTTGTTATTTGAAGTTTGAAGGTAGCATTTTCGTGAGTTCCTCCTCCGTCATGTCCGGCAGGGGCCTTGAAAGAACTTCCTTCATCCATTTGTATGGCTCTATGTCTGCTTCCCTGCAACACGCCATGAAGGTATAGAAGATGGCGTTGTTCTCGGCTCCCTCATTGTTACCACAGAACAGGTAGTTCTTTCTTCCAAGCGTGATGGGCCTGATGGCCTGTTCCATGAGGTTGTTGTCTATATTGAAGCGTCCGTCTTGTACATACCTGCCAATGCGTATCCATACGGCGAAGGCATAACGCAGTGCCTTCTCCATAGCTTCGCCTGGGGTGTACTGTTTGTGTACATCCAACATATAGGTCTCCAAATACTTAAGAATAGGGTAAGCTTTAGCCTTTCGTTCTGTCTCCACTTCCTCGGGGGGTGCTTTCTTGTGTTTGAGGTTTTCCTCCAACTCATAAAGCGTGGCTATCGTTTCGATGATATGGGCGGCGTTTTTATCGTCAGCCGCCAGATGTTCGAACTTACGTCTCACATGTGCCATACATCCTAACAGCATGATGCCCTGAACGTTCTCAAACCTGCTGTAGACCTCATACCCATCAGACTGTATGGCACCCTGGTAGCCCTTGAAGAGCTCATCTACCACAGCGCCCGACCGCGCCCCGTCCTTCCAATGGAAGAACACACCCTGGGAGTGCATGGCGTCACGCACACCCCACAGGTATCCCTTGCGTGTCTTTCCCTTGCGGTCGGCAACCTGTACGCTGGTCTCGTCAACTTGAAGATAAGGACTTTGCAGGATCTGTCTTACTTGAAGTTTGTAAAGTGGATAAAGTGCATCGGCGGCATCGTGAACCCAACTGTTGACGGTTGAGGTGGGGATGTTCACGCCCAGTTC
>NZ_LT706994.1 GCF_900155655.1 Prevotella ihumii | reverse complement strand
GGAAAGAAACTGCAGGGTGCTGTCTATGACTACGACCTGAAGACACTCGCCGTTGGTAATAATACGACAGATGCTGTTGTCTTCCCTGCTCTAAAGACGCTTGTTCAGAGTAACTTTGATGTAAATAGTGGGGACAGTCTGGCGGTTGCGGTCAATAATATTTACGATGACTATGGTAACCTACAGGGATATAAGGAGACAACAACTGATTATAGTTTAGAGGCAAACATCAACTATCATGAGATAGCCGACAAGTATATTGTCAGTGTTCCGAGCCATATCACTGTCAGCAGTGGCGGTAAGACTTACCGTGAACGCTCAACGAAGGTGGATGGCAACGGTGAGATAACGGAGATCATGCTTCATAACGGTGACAAGCCTTCTGTCTATAACATGACTTACGATGGCTATGGTAACATCACACGCATGACGAAGCCTGAGAACTATAATCATCAGCGTATGTTCTATGCTTATACGTATGACGACCGCTATCATAGTCTTGTGACAAATGTCAAGGATGCATACGGCTATAGCTCCAGTACGGCTTATGATGGTCTTTGGAATGCTCCATCTGTAACGACCGACCTTAACGGGCAGAAGATGGAATACACCTACGATGCACTGGGCAGACAGCAGACTGTCCGTGCTCCGTATGAGATAGAGAGCGGTCAGCCGTTTACTATCCGCTTTGAATACTTCCCCGCAGAACGCAAGGCACATACCATCCATTATTCTAAGGAAGGCAACATAGATACCTATACCTTTGCCGACTCGCTGATGCGTGCCGTCCAGACGAAACAGACGGGTGTGGTGTGGTCTGGTGGCAGCAATCAGAAAGTCTCTATCGTCAGTGGAAGGGCTGTCATCGATGCCTTCGGACGTAATGTTGCGGCTTATTACCCAATGACGGAGAGTCATGGTAACATCGCCACTTACAATCATGCTACAGGTGATTTGCAGGCAAAGACGGAGTATGATACACACGACCGTACCACGAGTGTGACGCTTGCTGACGGCAGTGTGACACGTACGGCTTACTCTATCGGCAGTCATGACGGTGAGCCGATGCTCCAGACAACAGTCACGGATGCACTGGGACGACATGCGGAGAGCTATACCGATGCCAAGGGACGCAACCGTGAGACAGTGCAGCATGCTCGTGGTGAGGATATCACGGTGAAGTACAACTATGACCCTGTCGGACAGGTGCTGACGGTTCAGCATCCTAACGGTAGGGAGACGAAGTATGCATACGACTTGCTTGGTCGGAAACTGATGGTGAATCATCCTGATGCTGGTGAGACGGATATGACCTATGATGCGGCAGGCAACCTCCTGACGAAGCTCACGGCAGAGCTTAGAAAGTCGATATCTGACAAGGGTTACATCTCTTACACCTACGACTTCGAGCGACTCCATGAGGTACTTTATCCAGAAAATCTCTTCAACCGTGTTACTTATACCTATGGTAAGGCTGGCGATAAGTATAACCGTGCCGGTCGTCTTGCCCTCGTAGAGGATGCGAGTGGCGGTGAAGCCTATTACTATGGCGGACAGGGTGAGGTGACGAAGACTATCCGTACAGTCATGGCGAGCGTGGCAGATATCAGGACTTATGTCTATGGTGCTACGTATGATAGTTGGAACCGTGTGCAGACGATGACTTATCCTGACGGTGAAGTGGTGACTTATCACTACAATGCTGCTGGACAGGTTGAGCGTATGACGAGCAATAAACAGGGACGTCAGAGCGTTATTGTTGATAGGATAGGTTACGATAAGGAGGGTCATACGGTCTATACGAAGCTTGGTAATGG
>NZ_LT706993.1 GCF_900155655.1 Prevotella ihumii | reverse complement strand
TTGCTGCGTACCAATTGGGACAGGCGAAGAATACCCTGACGCATATCCACAGGAGTGCAACAAACCCGAAAAACATTTGTTTCGTTGAGTACAAACATAAGTTTTTCGGGCAAAGGTAGTAAAGCAAGAATGTTACACAAAGGCGGCTAATATTGGATGCTTACTCTATGTCTGTACCGTTCAGCGAAAGCGTTTCAAGATACTTCTGCGCACTCACGTCGATGCTGCCAATCTTGTTCTTGTTTGCTGAAAGGAAGTTCAAAAGAAGGTTCTTGCTGACATCGAGTTTCGTAAGTTCGTTTTCGTCGCAATCCACGAAAACAAGCTTTCTGCACTGCGTAATATCCAATTCCTTCAGTCCGCAGTAGCTGCAAATCAAAGTGTCAAGGTCTTTGTTGTTAGACAATTCCAACTTCTCCAACTTGCCGTTCTTACAGCTTAGCACCTTCAGCATAGGACAATGGCTTACATCAAGGGCCTCCACTTCAAAGTTATCGACGCTCATATCCGTAATTCTGCCTTCTATTCTTACATCTTTCTTCGTAACCTGATAGTAGTCAAACTTCTCACCCAATACATCTTTCGTCTTCAAGAACTTAATTCCGTCGAACGTCATATCATCGCCAACAATATGGAAAACAACCTCGCTGCCAACTTTCTGGCTTGTCGTAAAGGTTACATAAGACTTCTCTGTAGCCTCTTCGATATGCTTGAACGACGACCAAGGTGTAGATATTTTGTAAACGTTTAGCTTTCCGTGAGGAACAAACAGCTTGCATTGGTCGAAATCCACATTATAGAATGCCATCGAACCACAGTAGGGAGGCGCAGCCGCAAGGGTGTGAACTTCGGTCAGTCCCGTACAATTCATAAACACGCCAAAGCCTATCTGCTCAAGATTTTCGGGTAAAGTAATGGTTGTTAATTTCTTTATGTGTGAAAATGCCGAGCTTGCTATCTCGGTGAGCGACTTCGGCAAGGTTACCTTCGTAAGCTCGTAAACCTCATAGAACGAATATTTATCAATCTTCTTCA
>NZ_LT706992.1 GCF_900155655.1 Prevotella ihumii | reverse complement strand
TAAACAACTATGTGAAACAACCGCAGATAGCAAGTACAACGGTGGCGAAATTATATACAAAGCTGTTAAAAGACGATTTGGACGAGTTTTTTAATCTCCTCAAAACGTTTCTCGGCACTGTACCTTACACCGAAAACACGCAATACGAAGGACATTATCAGTCGTTGTTCTATGTTATATTCAGTCTGTTAGGGCAATACGTAGATATAGAAATACGTACACCACAGGGCAGAGTGGATATGGTGTTAAGAACTGCTACACGTCTATACCTTATAGAATTTAAGATAGACGCTTCATCTGAAAAGGCATTGCAACAAATAGACTTGAAACAATATCCTGAACGTTTTGCACTCGCAGGACTTCCCCTCACAAAGGTAGGAGTAAACTTCAGCAGCGAAACAAAGAATATTGAGAGTTGGGAGATAACCAACAAGTAGTTTTAAGGCTGGTTCTATAAAGTAGCTTTGTTAGGTTTTGAGCTTATTTTTGAGGTCAAAATGCAAGAGAGTGAAGGAGTGTAGCGAGCTACACGACTGAACGAACTTACATTTTGAACCAAAAATGGAGCAAGCCGAATGCAATCAAACTTGTTTGAATTGTTGAGGCGCAGCCTGTTTTATATAAAAAGAAGCCAAAAGATAACAAAACGTATTTCAAAAAATTTAATGACTATATGCGGTGGTAATTTATAGAACCAGCCTTAAAGGAGGAAGCAATATGAAGTATCCCATAGGAATACAGACATTTTCAGAGATTATCAACAAAAAATGTATTTATGTTGATAAAACAGAAATTATATATAAACTTACAAACGAAAGTTCAAAATATATATTCCTAAGTCGACCACGCAGATTTGGTAAATCATTGCTCACTTCAACCCTCGAAAGCTATTTCAAAGGCGAAAAAGAATTGTTCAAGGGATTAGCCATAGAGAAATTGGAAACAGAGTGGATACAACGCCCTGTGCTTCATTTTGATATGAGTTTGGCGAAACACGCTGATGTGGAACGACTTAATGAGTT
>NZ_LT706991.1 GCF_900155655.1 Prevotella ihumii | reverse complement strand
GGCAACAAATAACGCATAATGTTAAAAATGCAAAATGGCAATATAATGCCAATATTGGCAATTTAATATTCTTTCTAAAGCCCTATTTGTTAAGAACTTTGCAGCATTATTTCTAACAAAAAGACGGATACATATGAAGACAAAGAAACAAAACTCTGGAAGTAACGCAAAATTCTACGTTGTACTTCCGACGCTTGAAATCATGCTCTCCGCCAGCAAAAACTGCAAGCTAAGGGCAGGCTATGCCGATATGGAATATTCCAACTTTATGAAACACTGCAAGATGCAGACCGACCTTCGTATCAACACTTATGCAAGATGTGCCGCAGCCTTCGATATGGATGTGCTGCTGATACATCTCCCAAAGGGAATGATTGATTCCATGATTGCAACCACACCCCATAAAAGCCTTCGCTTCTCCACAATGGAGCAGGAAGATCTCATCGTTATTCTCAATCGGCTGTGCAAGCTAGACAGTAGAAGATTTAAGCAGCATCTTATGCAGTTATTGCACCAATTGGGGAAGGACTCTGAATTTCCAGACGGATGATAATCCACGGAGAGCAACAATTCAATCCTAAACTGAAAAGAGAAGTAGCATATGACAGAAGAAGATAATTTACAAAAGACGGTAATTGCAGAGTTACGCTCACTAAGGAACGACATGGAGCGAATAGCCAGCTTTATCGTGGAAATGAGACGCGATTATTCCGTTTTGGAGGATAAGATGGAACTCAGTTCCTCCGACGTCATCAGACTCTTGGGCATTTCGCGGGCATCCCTTGCCCGATGGAGGGACACCAACGCAATCCCGTTCAGGTATATATCATGCAACCACGTTGCTTATCCGTTCAAGGGACTTTACGTCGCCGTCAAGAGCGGACGTGCCTCCTTCAAGGGTTTCAGACGGGTGGAAGCCCTGCAACGACTCAACGCCTACAAGGATGGTGTCCTTAAAGGATATATGGGAAATGGTCAAACTTTATTTGAGGAACTATGAACATCAAAGAAGAAATACTAAGCCGAACCAACAAAGGACTGGATGTGTTCTGCTTCTATATGCCCATCGACTTTGTGCCAAAGCGCAATTTTCGAAATCCTTTGTATGACGACAAGCGTGCATCGTGCAATATCTATCTCGACAACAAGTCCGGCTGCTACCGAATGAAGGATTTTGGCAATGAAGCCTATTCGGGGGACTGTTTTTGGTTTGCAGCCACAATGCTCGGACTGGACGTGAGGAAAGACTTTGTTAAGGTGCTTGAAACCATAAATCGGGACTTGCAGCTGAATATTTGCATTGAAAGGAAAGAACATAGTAATCCCCACACAATGATGATGAAGCCTTG
>NZ_LT706990.1:2305-23244 GCF_900155655.1 Prevotella ihumii | reverse complement strand
TGCGGCGTACCAATTGGGACAGGCGAAGAATACCCTGACGCATATCCACAGGAGTGCAACAAACCCGAAAAACATTTGTTTCGTTGAGTACAAACATAAGTTTTTCGGGCAAAGGTAGTAAAGTAAGAATGTTACACAAAGGCGGCTAATATTGGATGCTTACGGCAAAAGAGACAGCGAAAAAAGAAAAATCATTTGAAAACCCGTAAAAGCACCTCTTGGCATAGGCGCAAAAGAAAGGGGCATTGCTTCATCAGTCTAAACATCGTTTAGGCGTGAGGCAATGCCCTTTTCTCTGGCTATGCGGTAGTCGGCACACGTTTGTTCTAAACTCGTTTTGGGCAATGGTGTTCCGACGAACAATACCGCTTTTACGGAAAAACTAATGAATGAGGTGATAAAAAATCCGGGAGTTTATATCAAAATCTCGGATAAAATAGCTACTTTTGCATACAAAGAGTTCTTTGAAGGTTACGCGACGCGCAGAAGGATAATGCAGTAGATAACTAACTAAATCGTAACCTATTACTATCAAGAGCAATTAACCTACGCTCATTTTCAATAAATTACACTCTTTTCGTAACTTCATATTGCAAAGATACGATTTTTCGAGCAAATCACAACCTAATCCTCCCTCCTACTGGCATACTTTCTGTTGTTTCTTATATTGCAAAGATACGATTTTTCGAGCAAATCACAACGCGTGATGGACTTACCACCATCGAGGGGGAGTTGTTTCTTATATTGCAAAGATACGATTTTTCGAGCAAATCACAACAGAGCCGAAGGGTATAGCATTAGAGAACTCGTTGTTTCTTATATTGCAAAGATACGATTTTTCGAGCAAATCACAACTCTTATATGTGGCGGTTTTTTCAACAGAACGTTGTTTCTTATATTGCAAAGATACGATTTTTCGAGCAAATCACAACAAGGCGCAGCCTTTCCTACACGTAGCGTCAGTTGTTTCTTATATTGCAAAGATACGATTTTTCGAGCAAATCACAACGTCCGGGGGGTAGCGGTGTGCCAGGCGGTGGTTGTTTCTTATATTGCAAAGATACGATTTTTCGAGCAAATCACAACTATTGGTGTAAAAGTCTCTATCTGTAACACGTTGTTTCTTATATTGCAAAGATACGATTTTTCGAGCAAATCACAACGGATTGCATACGCTGCCCTGTTGATTTGAGGTTGTTTCTTATATTGCAAAGATACGATTTTTCGAGCAAATCACAACATTATAGACTATTATATTACTGAAGCATTAGTTGTTTCTTATATTGCAAAGATACGATTTTTCGAGCAAATCACAACTGTTCGACTGCGATGCAAAAGTAACACTAAGTTGTTTCTTATATTGCAAAGATACGATTTTTCGAGCAAATCACAACGGGCGTGGTCTGTCCAGTCGGAAAAGCTCTGTTGTTTCTTATATTGCAAAGATACGATTTTTCGAGCAAATCACAACAGGGATCAGAATTATAATCCCGACACTAAGGTTGTTTCTTATATTGCAAAGATACGATTTTTCGAGTAAATCACAACTACAGGATTAACGTTTTTCAACTCTGCTTTGTTGTTTCTTATATTGCAAAGATACGATTTTTCGAGTAAATCACAACTGTGCCAGCAATGATTTCATCGAAGAATTTGTTGTTTCTTATATTGCAAAGATACGATTTTTCGAGCAAATCACAACTGCACGTTGGAAAGGTAGTTCTACATAACGGTTGTTTCTTATATTGCAAAGATACGATTTTTCGAGCAAATCACAACGTATAAGAGCAAAGTACACCATCTGCCGTCGTTGTTTCTTATATTGCAAAGATACGATTTTTCGAGCAAATCACAACTTACCACCACTGTGCTATCATACGTCCGCTGTTGTTTCTTATATTGCAAAGATACGATTTTTCGAGCAAATCACAACGTTGAGCTTAATCTTAGTATCAGCAGCTGGTTGTTTCTTATATTGCAAAGATACGATTTTTCGAGCAAATCACAACTTTCTTTACCAACCCCAGAACAAACGAAGGTTGTTTCTTATATTGCAAAGATACGATTTTTCGAGCAAATCACAACTTCCATACTTCTAAAATAATTTTACCGTCTGTTGTTTCTTATATTGCAAAGATACGATTTTTCGAGCAAATCACAACTATATGTCTTTGATGCAATATGAGGAAGAAGTTGTTTCTTATATTGCAAATTTACATAAAAATCGCGAAATATAAGCCAGTGGAAATAAAAAACGGGAAATAAATTCCCGAATCGCCTTCCCATTTGACGGAAAAGTGTCAAGGCCAGCATAAATTCTTTGTCCTAAATGCGTGCTCTATGTCACAATATGTATTATCTTTGAGCAAAAAAATTAATAATCCTCAAATGTAGGCTTATGAGAATCGTATGTGGCCTTGACGTGCACAAAGATAGCATTTATTTTTGTATTTTAAGCAGCATGGGCGAAATTATTGAGAAAGTTTTTGGTGTGTTGACCCTCGAACTGTACGAAATGCGTGATTTGTTGCTCAAATATCAAGTACAGGAAGTCGGGATGGAAAGCACGAGTGTTTATTGGATTCCGTATGGCGCATGCTTGAGCCGCACTTCCGCCTGAAGCTCATCAACCCTTATTTCATCAAGCAGCTTCCCGGACACAAGAGTGATGTCAAAGATGCCCAATGGATAGCGGAGTGCATGCTCAAGGAACTGGTTCGTGGAGGTTTTGTCCCGTTGGAGCGCATCCAGCAATACGACCGTCGCATCTACGACCTTGATGACGAGATCGTGCGTAAGCTCAGCAAACTTGACGCTGCGGTGCAGTGCTGCACCATACGGCTCAGCAACTACGTCTCGAGTACGGACAGCAAGAGTTACAAGAACGTGATTGGCAAAATATGCGAGGGGAAACAGATCCCGAGACGCTCGTCAGAGAAGTCCACGGGCGGATTATCAAACACCATAGAAGGGAGGTCATCATAGCCTCGCTCACAGGATGCATCACGGCATACGACATTGACATTATGCGCAGCTCACGGCCGAGATAGACATGGCAGAGCGGCACAAGCAGGAATGTATGGACAGGATGCAAGAAATCTGCGAGAATGAATACGCCGAAGCCCTTCACAATCTTCAGACCATCCCAGGAGTGGGAATGAGAGCCGCCACATCACTGATTGCAGAAATCGGAACAGACATAACACACTTCGAGACGGCGGGCCATCTTACTTTATGGAGCGGACTGAAACCACGCAACGACCAGTCAAATGGAACCTTCAAGTCACGCCGTATCACATATGGCAACCGATATCTGCGACGCACCATCATCCAGTGTTCATAGGGCGCAAGCCGAACCCAAGATTGTTTCTTCAACCGTTTTTCCTATCACCAGACACAAGTCCGCAAGAAGAATAAGATGAAAATACAGGTAGCCATCGCGCGTAAGATACTCGTCTGCGCATGGCACATTCTCGGAGAAAACGTTCCGTACCAGGACTTCGACAACAGAATCGAAACATTCGCCTAAAACGGATGGCACGATATACCGGCCATGGAAAGGCTACTATCTTTGTGATGGTATGTGACCTCGCTTTGCAAATTAACCAACGACATGGTCGGCGATGGAACTCAGTGTGAGCCCTGAGCTCGAAGAGGAAAGTATCATTATAATTTATGCAGGCTCGGAGAGGAGTCTGTATACACTTGGTATGTGAGGTTGTCCCGAAAAACGGCCGTTTTAGTTACTTTAGCGAGAATTTATTTCAGGTTTTATAGAGGAAAATCCTGATGAGGTATGGTTAGGGCAAAGTTATAAAGATAAACAGCAAAAGGATTACCAACTCACAGAGTGGCATCTAATAAAGTTTTATAAAGATGTAGCTATTGTGTGCATTTGCAAAATTCAAAAAAGTAAAATGGTGTTTAAATCGTGGTATATTCTTGAAGATACTAAACCAAGAACTGGGTTGCTGGTTTATCATAAATTAAAAAAGTAAGCGATAAGGATATTTATCACCTTATCGCTTATCGGGCTAATACTAACCTCCGCTTGTCTAATTACAAGTCTGTCATAGCTCCGATGACCCGATGGGATGCCATTTGCTATTGATATCGGCTGTTAGTACTGTACTTATGTTGCAAAGATACATAAAAATCTCGAAATATAAGCCTGTGGAAATAAAAAACGGGAAATAAATTCCCGAATCGCCTTCCCATTTGACGGAAAAGTGTCAAGGCCAGCATAAATTCTTTGTCCTAAATGCGTGCTCTATGTCACAATATGTATTATCTTTGAGCAAAAAATTAATAATCCTCAAATGTAGGCTTATGAGAATCGTATGTGGCCTTGACGTGCACAAAGATAGCATTTTTCTTTGTATTTTAAGCAGCACGGGCGAAATTATTGAGAAAGTTTTTGGTGTGTTCAAGAAGAATAAGATGAAAGTACAGGTAGCCATCGCGCGTAAGATACTCGTCTGCGCATGGCACATTCTCGGAGAAAACGTTCCGTACCAGGACTTCGACAACAGAATCGAAACATTCGCCTAAAACGGATGGCACGATATACCGGCCATGGAAAGGCTACTATCTTTGTGATGGCATGTGACCTCGCTTTGCAAATTAACCAACGACATGGTCGGCGATGGAACCCAGTGTGCGCCCTGAGCTCGAAGAGGAAAGTATCATTATAATTTATGCAGGCTCGGAGAGGAGTCTGTATACACTTGGTATGTGAGGTTGTCCCGAAAAACGGCCGTTTTAGTTACTTTGGCGGGAATTTATTTCAGGTTTTATAGAGCAATAGTTCGTTAAAATTTGAGATAATTGTTACGCAGCTTTCCTCTGCCAGCCAAAGAGTTCTTTGATAGTATGACTAATTAACTTTCGGTTCGGTATGCTCCGACACCTGTCGAAAATTAATTTTGCAATGTATGTGCTCGCCATGAGCTCCTTGAAAGAAGCCATGGAATACGGTAGCCCGTTTTCCTTCATCATCACCTTTGCCACATTCTGTGATGCAAATGATGCGTTGTAGGAGAAGTCCAGCTGATTCTTGTGCCTTGCCTGGCAATGCGCGAGTCCGGTATACTGCTTGGCATCACGGAAGCAAAACTCGATTTGGAATCTTGAGCGGTATGTGCGCAATACTTCTTCACCCGACATAGATGTCTTTGTGGAGAAGAAAAGCTTGTGCTTGCCGTTCGGCATCACCCAAATGACAAGACGCACTTTCTGCTTCAGTGCCTTTGAATAGGCGATGAGTGTGTAAGCTGTGCCTTCAAGTCCTTCGATATGCATCTTCGCCATACGCGTGAGGTCGAGTTTCTTGTAATTGATTTTCCCGTCAAGTGTTTTGGGACGCCCGGGCTTATTGGAACGAGGTCCCGTGTACACATAGTATAGGCTCGCCGTATCCCTGAAACGGCTGACAAGATGAAAGCCTTGCTCCTTGATTCCCTCCACAAACGGACGGATAGAGAAGAAAGCATCAGCGACAACAATATCGGTGACCTTCAACAATTCTTTCCTGTAGCGTTTGATGACGGCAATGTAATGCTGCACAAGAGTCATGCTACGCAGTTTCAACTCTCTTGTAGAAGGGGTTTGATGGGCACGAAGCATCATACAGTTGTTGGCGTAGACATCGACAAGGGCAAGTCCCATAATTTCAATGCCGTGTTTCATGGAACCTGCACAGCCGGACCAGAAAGTACCAACATGCGGAGTCTTCTTGCCTGACTTACTGATGTAGCTCGGATCTATGGCTATAGCCAGCAGTCCGTCCATGTTCAGATAACGCTGGGAAAGGTAGAGGTTGAACTTAACCCAGTTGATGCACTTAGCCCGGCTGCGGTTGAAATTCGTTCTGTAGGTCTGCTCGCAATGGGTGCCGTAACGCTCCATTTGAGTGAAATTTATCTTTCTTTGTATCGCCATGTACAATAAGAGTATTTCCAAGAGTAGATTCTCAAAAGTTTTGCCTAATTTTGCAGATGAGCTTTTGATGGCATCTCTGCAGATTTCTGTATATTGGTCGAGTGGTTCTGATGTCATTTGCTTTATGTTTTTGCTACTATAAAGTTACTGATAATCAGCCACTTGGCCAAATTTTATTAGTTATATTAAGTTAATTAACTCTCTCATTTTCAAACGATTACATTAGAATTAACGAAGTATTGATAGAGGAAGAATATGAGATAAAGACTTGCTGCAAACCATTAGGTCGACCGCCAAAGAAACCCAGAAGTCCCGAATATCTCAAGAAGATGGCCAAGGCCATCGGAGAACGAAACGAAGTCGAATGCTCTTTCGGCACAGGCAAGAGAGTCTATCGAGCCAACAACATCAGAGCCAAGCTTCCAGAAACAGCAGAATGCTGGACAGGAATGTGCTACTTTGTCAAGAACGTGATAAAGTTCCTCAGGGAACTTTGTCTTGCCCTTTTCGAAATTAAGCTCAATTTATGGGCAGATACCATTGCAAAGTTTAGAGCCCGCTGTTTTGTAGTCGTGGCAATTTATTAATTCAGCGGTCCTAATTAATTTTGCAATAGGTAAGGATAGGTTTTTGCAGCTGTAAATGGCTGTTTAAAATAGTTCTAACTGTTGGTAAGGAACTGTGGCGGTGGCAGGTTTAGCTCCATTAAAGAACTGGATGTTGGCAAATTGTTTGTCGGTAATACAGAGAATGCCAACTTTACCATAGCGAGGTAGATTGTTTTTCACTCGCTGTATATGTACTTCTGCATTATCTTTGCTTGCGCAATGGCGTACATAGATGGAGAATTGATACATCGTAAATCCATCTTTTATTAATACTTTTCGGAAGTCAGCGTATGCTTTCTTATCCTTTTTAGTGTCGGTGGGAAGGTCAAAAAATACAAGTAGCCACATAATTTTATATTCGCTTAAATTATCTAAACCGCTCATAAACTCTTTCTTTTTATAGTTCTGGATATGCTATTTGGCGTATCTCTCCTGCAAAACATTTGTACAGCGAAGCCGTTGTTTGCTGTGAAGCTATCATTAGAGGTGTGCGCCTTTTGCCTATTTCAACTTCTATCATTGGTATACCGAGAAGTTTCATTTTTATGTCTTTGGTCAATTCCGAATAATCGGTTTCGGTATTCATTATACTGATAACCAATTGGTCTACGTAAGGTCGGTAGGGCTCCATTATATCATCGGCTAAGCAATATGCGTTGTAACGATTATGGTGATGAATGCCAAGTGTGGGTAAGAGTCCGCTTCCTACTAATGAGCGAGCTATTACTGCACGCAGAATGGCATACCCATAGTTTAACAGATTGTTAGATGGAATGCCTTCACGATCGCGGACGAAGTTAGGAATAGTAGGGAATAGATTTTTCCAGTAATAGGCTGCTGCTCGTGCCTCTGTATTATCGGCATCACCACTACGAACCTCTACTGCCCATACACGCATACATTTTGTTTCGGTGGTGGTGTTGGTACGCAATACGTGTTCTTGATTAAGTATTTTTTGTTTTATGGTTTGTTGCCACAACTGCTTGCGTAATGGTAAAGAAGATTCTAACTGATGGCGAAAACGTTCGTTTTGTAGCGTATTACCCGATAAGGGCAACATCATCCCTGTGGGCATACTTTTGCTATCGCAAGAGATTATTGCACAATTGTTTGCAAGCAAAGCCTCCATTAAGCCGCTTGTTATGGTGATGCGTTTATTGTCGAGTACTACCACCCCAATATCTTCTATTGGGATGGTGCGTACAGCTTCGTCTTTCAGCATTTGTGGCAACGCTTCGTTTGTTACTACCTCTGGTATGCGCAATACCATTTGGTCGTTGCGCATACTGAGATAGGCAGGATTTGTGAAACACAATGTTTTCTTTATCATATATATTCCTCCTTTCTTTTGTTCAATACTATTTTATGATGTTAGTGATATTGCCTAATCGGTCAACTTCAAGTTTCCAACAGACAGACTTTATCATTACATCTGTATCTCCAACAGCACGCTCCATTTTGTTTTTTGAAGAAAACTCATACTTATCTTGTATGCTTTTTGCCACTCTATGCTGAATAAAAAAGCTACGATTTTCTGTCGAGCTAACCATTTTATAGATATGTTCAGGATTTAATTCCTTTACATTATCTATGTTCATTTCATCTTCTGTTGGCACATAAACTAAGTCGTTGGGTGATAAGGTGAACAATAATTTAGCATTATTGTATGTTTCTTTTACAGGCTTGAGACCCTGTTTAAGTCTTTCCACAATATCGCTAAATTCCGGCGTATTATAAACTCTGTTGCCTTCTTCATCTTTATAGATTGCAAAGTAAAGATTTGTACCTACTTCAGCTTTAACATATTTATCTTTTTTATTGCCTTGCTGTCCTACTTGGAATTTCAGACCCAATTTATCGGTTACTCTCACTTTGCGGATTGGCTGGTGTGGCTTTCCATCATTGTAAAGCGAAATATTTTTATTCATCTCATCTATACCTTCAGGCGAGAAAGCTAACTTTTCATTTCCATTTTTGGCTTTAAGGTAGTTGAGAAGTATTTTCTGAATACCTGTATCGCTTATTGAGCGGATTGCTTTTTCGTCGAACGAGGTGTCCAATGGCTTTCTTGATGCTACCATTGCTTCCTTATCACCTTTATCATTGGTAAAGGTGATAATATCTATTTTCGATACATCTTTTTCGTTCCAACGATTTTCTAACGCTTTGAAATGTGCTTTTATCTTGGCGTTATTCATTCCTTGCTCTTTTAGTTGAAGGATATATTTGCGCAATTCTTTGTCGCAAATCCGCTCCACTTGTTCCAATGCTTTTGATAATGATACCGTATCTGGACGTTTGAGGTTCACTTTTCCATAATAGGTTTCTTTATGCAATGGTTTGCGTATTGCCCACATTTCTTTCGTCTTTTGAGGCACAAGTGTATGTTTTCCTTTTTCGTCTATACGCTCATAGAAGTTTGTTGCTTTGTTGATAATGCGCACATAGTTACGGAAACTTACTACAACATTGCTTAATGCCTTTTGAGCATCTTGTGTAAAGCTATCCCAAGGTTTCTTTATCATTCCTTTCTCTCCACATAATTTTGCTTTTAGGTCGTATCGCTTCTTCTCATCAGCTGCCGACTCATTGTTTAGATAATTGATAATGTTGCGTGATGCACAAGCTATTATTAATGCGTCCATTGCGTGGTGGCGATGGTCTATGCGCTTCTTATTAAATCCACGTTGCAACTCAATAGGCATTGTGGTTTGAAACACGCGTTTTCCGTTCTTATTCTCCCAATGTCCGAATAACTCACTTTCAGTTAGTTTGTTCATTCTTTCAAATCGATGATATATTAAGTTGTTCCACACATCATTCATTCCCCAATCTTTCTTGAGCCTGTCTGTAATGCCACCAGTGCAAAGTATTACGTTCTTTGATGTAGCTTCGCTTTCTCCTTGTTCACGTACAATGTTTGATAATAGCGATTTGACCATCTTGCTGATATAGCGACTGTCATTCAATTGGCGATTGATAAAGTCTTGTGGTATTTCGTCCATTAAAAGCTTGTTGCGTTTCTTTGTGTTGTTCGCATAATGCTCTTTTACAAACTGTTCGTATTCAGCCTGACTGAATATTACTACATCTCCTATGGCAGCGCAATGTATCTTTGTTCCTGCTTTCTCTTTGATAAATTCGTATCCCAACATAGTTCCTTTCGTTTTGTTCACCTCGGCTTCACAAATCACCTTATTAGATAGTGAGTCGTCAAAGTAGCGTGCTTTAGGAATTACGTGTTCTATTTCGTATGCAGCTGTAAATAGTTTCCCGAGCGGTATAGGCTTACCTGTGTAAGGCGAGCGATATTTCTGTTCCAACCAAGCTTTGTAACGTATAAGTTCATCTTGGGTAGGTTGGGCAGTGTGCGAAATCTTTAGAATGTCATTATATTCTGCATCTTCAGCTTTCAATTCGTTCAGTGCACCTTCCTCATATATACGCAAAATGTCTTGTTGCATAGGAGAGTGAGGGCGCACATTCTCTATGCTATTATCGTTTTTCAACTCCATCAATAACTGTTTGATGCGCAAATTGGTTGCTTCGTTATTCAGTATAGCACTTGTTCTGTGTTGACGTTCTTCTGCTGTGAGTTTCATTTCACGTCCCAACTCTATATGAATTTCGTCAATATGTCCTGCAGCTTTCCATATATCGTGAACGGTGCGTAAGGTCTCTAACACGCATTGTTCAACAATAGGATTGCGCATTTCGCCTTGTTTAAAGCCTTTGATAAACGACATCAAACTTTCTGGACTTTCCCATTTAGTTATCTGTGTAGTTTCAGAGTGCCTACTATATATCACATAGCAAGCCAACCATACAGGCAATCCACTAAAGGCTTTCACGTTTTCTAATGGCAGTTTTGCATTACGAATACGCTCCTTTAGTTTTTCGTCTATTTCACCGTTAATAATCTTTTCTATTTGCTTTCCAGCAATGGTTTTTACTATGTCTTCCTCCCAATACTTGCCCATTCGCATTACGGTAAGCAATTTCTTTATGGCTTTTTCGGAGTATGAAGCATAATCTTTTTTGAATGGTTTCACCTTTAGAAAAGCATTTATAAAGTCTTCACCCTCGTCCCATTTCTCTAATGCTTTACGTGTTTCGTCCTTGTGTTCCACAGAGTAAAGCAAATGCCACATTCTGTATTCACGCTCCTTTGTGAGCCAATCTCCCTCTATATTTGCACGTTTCAGAGCAGATAGTAGCTCATATCGAGTTTCGTTACAAGGGTAAGTCTTCTTTTCGTCTTCTATATAGTTCCATCTTATGGGGAAGATTGACTCTTTGCCTACCTTTGTTTTCTTTATTTTAAAGAAATTTTTCAGCAAAACACTCTGCTTTATCTCTTTGCGGTCGTTAAGAAAATCAAAGAGATTAGCATAGTCTTCAGTTGTTTTTAAGTAGTCTGCCGTAACGTCCGCATCGTCCTCACGCTTATACAAACGTAAGTTCTGAACAAACTGCCACAATCTAAACTCTTGAAAATAAGGGTTCGACTTTGCGGCACACTTCTTTGTTTGGGTTTTTATTTCTCCTGTTTCTTTATCTGTATAGTTATATTTTTCGTATGGGCAATCGGCTATGAGCGACTTTTTGCTCTTCAATGGACGTTGATAGAATATCAAGTCGTCGAGCAATAGGTGCACCATATCTTTTTGCATAAGAACCTTCTGATGTGTTTCATTGCGTAGATAGAGTTCCTTTGCGCAAGCTTCCACTAACGTTTTGTTACGCAATTCCTCGTGAAACTCTCTTTGTTTTTGCAATATAGCCCGTAATTCGTCTTTATAATAATTGCGTTCGATGGTGCGCACATAGTTGCCACGAATTTTGTCAGACGGTTCGGCAAGCAGATGATCATAAATGAAAGCACCCACAGTTTTGCCCGATTGCTCTATCTGCTGTTCGGTACATTTCTTTCTTAGTGTCCAGTCGTCTTCCGAAGGCGAACGGAACGAACGGCGTTCGTTGCCTTCTTTGTCCTTTTTAATGGTTATACCATCAGCTTCATATTCGGTTGTAACGATAAACTTCTTAATCTTTCCTACCCAATTGTCAAGCGGTATGCTGCTCTGTCTTCTGTACAGCCAACCATTTTTTAGCCAAATGTTATACCATTCCTTGTCACCTTTCTTTTCGCCTGTGGCATCTACACGTTCCACTTCTAACTCGTGATATTCCTTTCGTTTGGTTATATCCTCTTCTTCCTCCTCTCCACGCAGCTGGTAATAGCCACGTTTTTGGTTGAAACTAAGCAATATCCACGCCAATTCTTCCTTTGTAACTGCCTCGGTGAGTGCTTTTTTGCGCAGATAATAGAGTGTCCAATCTAATGGAATACGTTTTCCATCAGCTACTAATGCTGGTTGATGGTGGGCAAAATCTGCCAACATTTCGTGGAACGAGTCCATAAAACGGAACTGCATTTTTCCATCTTCTCCACGTTCCCAAGCTATTTTTGGCTCGGCATTATCTATAAATTTTCCGTATGTTTTAGGTTCGTTTCTGTTCCATCCTATTTCTTTTTCATAGTGTGGGGGCAACATACCCATCACGTGCAAGGCTCTGTGAAGTCGCTCTCTTCGTTGAAGCGAGCGTTCTAAGAGGCGGCGATGCCCACGATAGCCCGTGCGTTCGGCTGTTTGCGACTGCGTTTGTCCGTTATCAAACTTGCTCAATACATCTTGAGTCATTGGGATAATGCGACTTCCAAGTTGTATGTCGCTCATCACCTTTCCATTTTCGTCTACTGAGACTTTAGCCCAACCAATGCTATTGGTTCCCAAGTCTAAACCTAAAATGTTCTTCATTTTTTATTCTGTTTTGGTTTAAAGTAATATTTTTTACTAATTATTTGGCAGTTTGTAATAAAATTGCTATATTTGCACCACGATTTTTTAGCAAATCACAATAAGGATTATTCCGTTGTGAAAACAAATAAAGCGGGTTTAACAACTCGCTTTCTTTGTATCCTTTCGTATGTGATGAAACTTGTTAGCAGTCTATGTACTTTTGTTCTTAGTTTTACAAAGGTAATATTTTTGTTCTATTTTTCTTTTATTATTCTTATAAAATTGTTCGTTTTTTATTCATTTCTTATTTTTATTCGGTATATACAAAAGCTATGCCAAATGCTGAGTTGAGAAATTGCGATTTAACATTTGAAATTCCGAAATAGGATTATTCGATTTTTCGCATATTATATTTTAAAACTCTGAAACGGAAGTGTAATGCTGTAAAAGTTCAATGTTGAGAATGTCAAACATATATGTATGAGGGTGTCAAAGTTGAACTTTGGGAGGGTCAAAGTTGATGTTTAGCCCTCCTAAATATGTACAAATGCGTAATTTCCTGTCTGTATTTTCCTCTTTAGCGTTCTATATTCGTGTATTAAGAGCAGTGTGTTTTTGCACAGTTCTATGTATGTCTTTGTTTCTTTCAGATTATCAGTAATTTATGATTGCACACGTATAATTCTCATATTTACAACCAACAGCCTTTGTGGTTGCAAATATGAGAGTTATGAGGCTTATTTTTAACATTTATATCTTTGTATTCGGAAAAATAGGCGATTATTTGAGATGAATAAGCGTTCGATATAAGAGGTTTGAATCTATTTATACCCTATAATTCTTATGTGTTCTTGCAGTTCTAAATGTTAAGGCTGGTTCTATAAATTACCACCGCATATAGTCATTAAATTTTTATGAAATACGTTTTGTTATCTTTTGGCTTCTTTTTATATAAAACAGGTTGCGCCTCAACCATTCAAATAAGTTTGATTGCATTCGGCTTGCTCCGTTTTGGTTCAAAATGTAAGTTCGTTCAGTCGTGTAGCTCGCTACACTCCTTCACGCTCTTGCATTTTGACCTCAAAAATAAGCTCAAAATCTAACAAAGCTAATTTATAGAACCAGCCTTAAGCTATTTGTAACCTATTCTTTCACTTTGAGCAAAAATAGTTGATAGCGCAGGTCGGCTATATCGTGGGTCTTGCTTGTCCAAAGTTTGGGTTGTTGTATCAGCTTACGTTCACATAATATGTCGAGCAAGTCCCACATATATTCGTGATAGAGAATAACAATTGCCAATTGACGCTTGTCTATGTGATATTGTTTCATAAAGTTTTGAACGTATGCGGTTTGTGTAAAATCTTTCTTTATGGCTTGCGCAATGTTCAGTGCAATAAGGTTGAGTTGTGATTCTTTTTGGAAATGGATGACAGGTATCTGTATTTTGCCGTTTTTATCACAAACTCCGTATGGCATAATTTGCTTTTTTAGTTTTTCGTCTTTGATACAACCATTTCTCTGATATTCCGCTGCAATCTCTTCAAAAGGTAATCCGTCTATGTAGTCGAATCCCTTTATTCTGTAATTATGCGAAATAGCCATCTGCATACTGCCGTAGGTATTGGTTCCACACGCATTTTGACGAGGGTAATAATGTAAGTAGAAAGCACCTTTCCACGTTGGGGCTATGGTCATACTATCCCTGTTGGTGTTGAGAAGCTCCCACGTAATGGTGTCGAGGATATACGAGAAGAGGATGCTATATGTATTGGCTTCACATTTGTCTTTTGCCATTAGTTGGCGCAATTGTGTGCAATAAGGTGCGATGTGGTCAATGTTTTGTTCTACAAATATTCGACTATCCTTGCGCATACGAGCTGTGGCGAGCGAGTCGAATAGAGGTATTGTAGAAATGTAACCGTCTCTATCCGCCTTTAGCATTTTGTTGATGGTGAGCAACATCAGTTGGCTTTGGGTGTAAGGTACGTTTAGCGAGTCTAAATAGTTGGGCTTATGCCATTGTCGGAATGCCATTAGTATATCCCAATTGTTGTCGGCTGTGGCTATTTCTTTAGGATGGAGGTCGTTATATTCTACAAAAGCACTGGCGGTATATGCCTCGTATGGTCGATAGTGTTGTGCCTTTGCAATGTTAAAGCTAAATAGCACAAAATACAAAGTAAGGAGTTTTAAGATGTTTCTGTTCATAATCATTGTTTGTTTTTTATTCTGTTGCGAAGTTGATGTTTTGGAACGTGATACGTCTGATGAGCTTGCGAATAAGTCACGCTCCTACGCTTTACCTACGACAAATTATCTTATGCAAAGGTAAGTTGATTTTAAATATTTTCATTATTCTTTTGTGTAAATTTTAAGTATGAAGGTTTGTTTTTACACTTTTGTGTAATGATATTGCTTTGGCTCGGTGTTTTTGTTTATTCTTGTAGATGAATAATTAAGCATACGACAATGGTAGATGTGAAAGACTTCTTTCTTGAACTCAATGAAGTGAAAGAAATGCCAACTTATAATGCGAAAACAATTGCGGCAGTGATACAGACGGTGGAGACTTTTGCACGTGTAACCTATCAGAGTGTTTACTTGATAGATTATTACAAGCAAGAGTTTCTATATGTTGCCGACAATCCTTTGTTTCTCTGTGGACACACCGCTGAGGAGGTAAAGGCGATGGGGTATAGTTTTTATTTGCAGCACGTACCCAAAGAAGAACAAAAGATGTTGGTGGAAATCAATAGAAGTGGATTTCAGTTTTTCGATACTTTCAGTATAGAAGATAAGTGCAGATGTTCTATGTCGTACGATTTTCATTTGCAAAATGGGAAGAAGCAAACCTTGGTGAACCATCGCCTTACTCCCGTAGAACTCACTGCCGATGGGCGGATATGGATAGCTATGTGTGTGGTTTCGCCATCTTCGCACAAAGACAAAGGACACGTAGAATTGCACAAGGAGAGCAATCGTAATTATTGGGAATACGCTTTCCTTTCGTATAAATGGAAAGAACGCACGGCAGTGCAGCTGAAAGACGAGGAAATAGAGGTGTTGAGGCTTTCGGCAGTGGGACTAACAATGAGCGAAATAGCAGAAAAGATGTGTAAAAGTGTTGATAGTATAAAGTTTTATAAGCGCAATGTGTTCAATAAACTCAAAGTGGCTAACATTGCAGAAGCCCATTCACGTGCTGTTGCTTATAAACTTTTTTAATCCCTTTTTATTTGTTGTCAAGACAATGTTTATAGTGATGGTATGAAGAGATTGCTTGCTAAAGAGAAGAAAACATAAGGAGTTTGTATTTTTTTTATTACCTTTGTGCTAAAATATGCTGCATTCGGCAAAGGTGTAGGGACTCGGTTTATGAGCAAGTTCATCAATGCGTATCGAGTTCCGCATAACATTTATACATTTAGAATACACTTG
This sequence comes from Prevotella ihumii, assembly GCF_900155655.1. GTDB lineage: Bacteria > Bacteroidota > Bacteroidia > Bacteroidales > Bacteroidaceae > Prevotella > Prevotella ihumii. The sequence goes on along the minus strand of NZ_LT706990.1, from coordinate 7,454 downwards.
TAAAAACATAAATAGTTTGGAAACAAAGCATAAAATATCGCCTTGGGCTTGGGTATCGAGCCTATATTTTGCAGAAGGATTGCCCAACGTGGCAGTTACATTGGTATCGTTGGTAATGTATCAGCAAATGGGTTTGTCAGATGCTGAGATTACTTTTTACACCTCTTGGTTCTATCTGCCTTGGGTAATTAAGCCACTATGGAGTCCGTTCTTAGACCTTATCCGCACCAAGCGTTGGTGGGTTGTGGCTATGCAATTGCTTCTTGGCGCAGCCTTTGCAGGTGTAGCCTTTACCATAAATGTAGGGCTTTGGCTGCAAGGTACGATATGTTTCTTCTGGTTGTTGGCGTTTTCGAGTGCCACACACGATGTCGGCGCAGATGGATTTTATATGTTAGGGCTCAACGCTCACGAACAATCGTTCTTTGTAGGCATTCGTTCTACGTTTTATCGCATCTCAATGATAGTTGGAAAGGGTGGCTTGGTGGCTCTTGCAGGATTGTTACAGACCTATATGAGCGTCCAACTCTCGTGGTCGTTGGTGTTTTATGGGTTAGCAGCCTTATTTATTGGCTTGGCACTCTATCATAATTTTGTGTTGCCACGTCCACTTGCAGATGCCGAACATACACGTCTTTCGGCTTCCGAACTTGTTTCCGAATTTATAGAAACCTTTGCTTCGTTCTTCCGCAAGAAACAAATACTGACCGCTATTGCCTTTATGCTACTTTTTCGTTTGCCCGAAGCACTCTTAAATCCCGTTGCGCCACTCTTCCTTCGTGGTGAAACGGCAAAAGGCGGATTGCAACTCTCGTTGGAAACCTTTGGTGTTGTAAATGGCATTGTGGGTGTGGTAGGACTGCTTGTTGGAGGAATACTTGGCGGACTGGTGGCAAGTCGTGACGGACTAAAGCGATGGTTGTGGCCTATGACCATTGCCATAACGCTTCCCAACATCGCCTACGTATATCTTGGTTTTGTACTTCCGCAAAGTGTTTTTGCCATCAGTGCAGCTATCTTTGTTGAGAATTTTGGCTACGGATTTGGCTTTAGTGCCTATATGCTCTTTATGCTTTATTTCAGTCAAGGCGAACACAAGACCAGCCATTATGCACTTTGTACAGGCTTTATGGCACTCTCAATGATGCTTCCTGGCTTATTTGCAGGTACGTTAGCCGATGCTGTGGGCTACCATTACTTCTTTGTTATTGTTATGGTATCGTGCCTTTTCCCCTTCCTCGTTGCCTCAATCCTGAAGGTAGACCCGACATTTGGTAAGAAAGATAGCGGAGAATAAGTTTTTGATGTTTCAGATATTAATTCCATAATATAGCGTAACAGCATAATGTTGCGCTATATTCTTTTTTATAAAGGTTCGTTTTGGGTATATGGAACAAGTTGCCCTACGGATTGTAAGGAAGACTTATCCAATATTATAGAATTAGACAAATTCATCAACCAATTCACATTAGCAATGAAGAATATGGTAGAATTTCTTCGTGCAGGTAAACATTTTGCAATCGTGGTTGGTGATTTATATCGAAATCAAGAGGTCGTTCCTTTAGGTTTTTATTTAATGTATTCGATTAGAAAGCAAATAAAATGCAAGCTTAAAGGCATTGTTGTAAAAGATATGGTGAGCAACAGAGGTAAAATAGGAATGGAGGCTTTGTGGCGTTATCGTACACTTAAAAGCGACACATTCCTTTTCAAGCACGAATATATATTTGTGTTCAAGAAAGGATAATCTTTGCCAGATAAGATTTATTTCGTAATTTTTCATACACATTAGACAATAGTGTACAAATTGAATGTAAAACATGAGCGAACCATTTTATACAATAGCAGAAGTAGCAGGGCAATTAAAGCTGTCTCAAAAGTCGATTAGAAGATATATTGCAGCAAATGAACTGAATGCTATAAAGATAGGAACATCATACAGAATTCCTATTTCTGCTCTTGAAAACTTTATTAATAAGCCTTCAAATACTGAAAAGCAAGTACAATACAATTTTTTTGGTAATCCTATCGCTGAACCTTTATCTCGTTCAAAAACGATAAAGAACGAAACTTCGTGGATAGATATTAGCCAATATTGGGATAGTCCAACTCCTTCTGACCTTACTTTTGTAGACCTGTTCTGCGGTGCTGGCGGATTATCTAAAGGACTTGAAATGTCAGGGCTGCAAGGTATTTGTGGCTTAGACTGGTTCAAGGAAGCAGGTGAAACCTATCGACGAAACTTTAACCACCCTTTTGTAAATGGCGATATAACATTACCTGAAGTTAAGGAAGAGTTTTATAACACCGTTAAACAGCAACTTAATGGTCGTCCGCTTAACGTTATCGCTGGGGGTTTCCCCTGTCAAGGTTTTTCGATGGCAGGTAATAGAATAGTTGACGACCCACGTAATTCTTTGTATTTAGAGATGTTGGAGATTGTCAAAGTCTTACAACCCGAATTTGTTATTTGTGAAAACGTAAAGGGATTGCGGTCTATGCTCAATGGTCGTGTGGAACAAAAGATATTAGAAGATTATCGAACTATTGGTTACGATATGAATGTTACAACGCTTTGTGCAGCCGATTATTATACACCACAAAAGCGTGAACGTGTGATATTTATAGGCAATAGAATAGGCAGGTCGAACTTTCACCCTAAGCCTATATTGTCATCGGATAAGTATATTACCACAGGACAAGCAATAGGCGACTTAATCAATCACCCTGAAGACCTTGCTTTCAACCATGTTCCTACAAAGCACCGCCCTGAAATGCAAGAGCGAATACTGGCTTGCCCTGAAGGAAAGAGTCTTTATAAAGGTTATTCGGATGCGTGGAAAAAATGTCCTTGGGACGAAGCCTCTTGTACAATAAAAGAGAATCATGGCGGTGTAAACATTCACCCAAAGCTGCCAAGAGTGCTTACCGCACGCGAAATGGCACGCTTACAGTCGTTTCCTGATAGTTTTATCTTTGAAGGTCCCAAAAACAAACAACTTGTTCAGACAGGCAATGCTGTGCCACCACTATTGGGCAAAGCCATAGGGTTAGCAATACGAGTTTCAGCCAATGATATATAAGGGTAGAAATATTAAACCCAAATAGGTCATTAGACTTCTTCGAGATTTGCGAGCTTATTTTGAGCTATTTTTGGTTGTTTTTGAAGACGTTTAGCGAGCTAAACAACTGAAAAAACAAACGAAAAGAGCTAAAATAAGTTGCAAAGACGAAGAAAAGCATAACATCTAAACGCTTTAAAAAGCCTTTGCGGGCTAATGAGCGATTTGGGTTAAATAATAAAGCCTTACATTCCTAAACTCATAAAGGAATTGTAAGGCTTTATTGTTTCTATGTTTTTGTTGTGCTATGCCTTTATTAATGATATTTTTCCAAGTGCTTTAGCATTATCTCCATTAGTCTTGGCAAAGCATACTTATCTATCTCGCTTTCCTCAATCCATATAAAATCGGAGGAGAGGGTGGGGCGTGTGGCGGTTTCGTAGAGGTAGAAATCAGCATAGATAATTTGATGAGTGAGAACGTGCTTTGCGTTAGATTGGAGGAGATGGAGCGAAGCGAGAGGAACCGACAAGGCATCTGTGGTGGGAAATTCCCATAAGCCTTGCCAAATGTCCCCTGCACCTCGGCGGCGAATAGCGATATGGTTATTGCATCTTATATAGACGTATTGGAACTTGCGTTCACGTTGTTTTATCTTTTTACTCTTTGTAGGGAGCAAGTCTATTTTATGATTTTGGTAAGCGAAACACGTTTCTACGAGTGGGCAAGCAGAACAATCGGGCGACTTGGGTGTACACTGAATAGCCCCAAAATCCATAATGGCTTGATTGTAAGCTGCTGGTTCGGTTGTAGAAAGGTGTGCTTGTGCCATTGCCCGAAAGGTTTTCTTGCCCTCGGTGGTATCTATCGGTGTATCGATGCCAAAGTATCGTGCCAACACCCTATATACATTGCCGTCTACCACTGCCACAGCTTCGTTGTAAGCTATTGAGGCTATGGCAGCTGCAGTGTATTCGCCAACGCCTTTTAGCTTTATAATTTCGTTATATGTAGTAGGGAAATGTCCAAGTTCGGCTATCTGTTTGGCAGCTGTGTGCAGATTTCTTGCACGCGAATAATAGCCCAATCCTTGCCACGCTCGCAATACTTCGTCTTCGGTAGCCGCAGCCAAATCGTTTACTTGTGGCCATTGTTGCATAAAGCGCTCCCAGTAGCTGTGTCCTTGCGCTATGCGTGTCTGTTGCAATATCACCTCGCTAAGCCATATTGCGTAAGGGTCTTTGGTGGCTCTCCACGGCAAATCTCTGCCATTCTGTGCATACCATTTGAGCAATTCGTGTGTAAAATTCATACCGCAAAGGTAGGTTAAAAGTACTAAAAAAGGATAGTTTGGGAGCAAAAATTTGGTTTTATTGCGTATAAATTCCTATTTTTGCGCACGATAGGGAGGAAGTCTCCCACCTTGACCAACAAGGGAAATCGTAACTAAGCAAATAACAAACAGATATGAAAAAGATGAAGAATACTATTTTTAGTCTATTTGCGTGTGCTATGTTTTTAGCGTTAACCGCTTGTACCACTAAGGAAGCAGCTATCAATAACTTAGAGAAATTCTCTTACGAACTGCGTGATAAGAGTCGCAATTATGGTGTGAAAGATTGGGAAATAGCTGCTAACCAATTTATAAGCTTGCGCAAAGACATCTCTCGTCATAACTATAACGAAGCCGAACGCCAACGTATTCGCCGTTTGGAGGGAGAATGTGCAAAGTATATGGCTAAGGGAGCAAAAGACGGAATATTAGACAAAGTATTAGAAGTAGGGTCAGGTTTGCAAGGCATTCTTGAGGGTTTAGGCTTCTAAGATTAACTTATCTGTTGTCTGTTTTTCCTTTTAGAAAGCATTATCCCAAACCGGTCATTAGCCCGCAAAGGCTTTTTAAACCCAAATTGGTCATTAGACCAGTTTAAGTGCTTACTTTATTATTTTTGAAACTTATGAGCTGTCTTTTGGATTATTTTGGCTTTATTTTACCTATATCTGCAGTCACATAGCCCGCTATGCTCCTTTGATATATGCAAAATAAATCTCAAAATAATCGCAAAATACATTCTCATTCTAACGAC
>NZ_LT706990.1:0-2195 GCF_900155655.1 Prevotella ihumii | reverse complement strand
TTAACCCAAGTTTAACGGGCATAATTATTTTTCATAAATTTTCAGTGTGTTTTGAGGGTTTCAGGTTTGCTAAGTACTTAATAATCAGCCGTAGCGTTTTCTGAATACGGGCTAAATCTGATTTGTAGGACACCAGCATATCAATTTTTTTTTGTTACTTTGCACCTATGCACGCAAATGTACAGACACGTTTTAATCCGGCAACTGGTGAAAAGGCTCTTTATTATAGACTAAAAGAGTCATATCGTGACGTGGCTGGACACGTACATTCGCTCATCTTGCTCAATATTGGTTTTGAACCTTCTCTCACAGCCTTGCAGGTGAGAAGAATTGCTTTTGCACTTACAGAGCATTTTAACCCAAATTGTCTTTCCCTAGAAAAAGTTGACTCGCAAAATCAACAATTATGTGGAAGTACAATTGTGAGAAACGTAACAAGTATTACGATGAAGTAATTCGTCTTTATACCCAAGAGGGTTTGGGGCGCACAAAAATTTCTCGAATCATTCCTGTTGGAGAGACAACAATTTCAAGATGGATTCGTAACTTTGCAAGTGAAAACCAAGTCAAAGTCATTATGAAACGTCGAACATTCATCCATTCTGGAACTCCTATTGCAGATGCCGAGAATACAGAGATCAAAGACTTGCAGGCAGAGATTGCACGTTTGAAGAAGGAACTGACTCACGAATCACTTCGTGCTGATGCTTTCAACGAGTTGATTAACGTTGCAGAGAAGCAGTTCAACATTTCCATCCGAAAAAAAGCTGGCGCCAAACAGTAAAGAACCTGCATGCAGAAGACTCTCGCCGTTATCAGATAGAGAGTCTCTGCAAGCTGTTTGGCTTCACGAAGCAGGCTTATTACAAGTATGACGAGAACCGTCTTCTTGAGAGGATTGCAAGTGAGGAGTTTGCCGTGTCCTACATCAAAGAAATCCGTAAGAAGGATCCGGGTATAGGCGGAAGCAAGCTGTGGTATATGTATCGCAAAAGCTTTGAAGGCAATCATCCGCTCGGACGTGACCGGTTTGCTGACATTGTCGACAAGTATGGCTTGAAGGTCCGCCTAAAGATGCGTAAACCACGCACGACAGACTCTACCCATGGTCTCTCCGTGTTCCCCAATCTAATAAAGGAATATATACCTCTGGCACCTGATCGTCTCTGGGTAAGTGACATCACGTATATGACAATATGGACAGACGCAGAGCATTACAGCTTCTGCTATCTGTCATTAATCCTTGATGCCTATAGCGAGGAGATAGTCGGCTGGTGTGTCGGTGAGACGCTTGATGCGGTATATCCCATCAAGGCTCTTGAGATGGCACTTTGCAGGATTGCAGATGTTTCCAAAGAAGACGTAAACCTCATCCATCACTCCGACAGAGGATGCCAGTATGCTAGCGCCAAGTACGTGGCAATCCTGAAGGAGCACGGGATCCGGATAAGCATGACCGAGGGCGGAGACCCCAAGGACAATGCTCAGGCAGAGAGAATCAACAACACGATGAAGAATGAACTACTCAGGGGAATGACATTCCGTAATATCGATGAAGTTACCCAGGCTGTCTCATCTGCGGTACGGTTCTACAACGAAGAACGTCCACACATGAGTATCGATATGATGACACCCAAAGAAGCTGCTTTATGTGTGGGTGAAATTACTAAGAGATGGACAAGTTTTAGGGAGATTCATATAAAAGAGAATCAAAGTTTTTGTATAATCCCTGAGAATGGTTTACCTTTGCAGCCATGCCCAGGGTTGACTTCCGGGCTACGCCCTCCAGTCAACCCTGGGCAGTTATAAGAATGACTCTGTCAACAAATATCAGTGATAAGGATCAATAGTCAACTATAATCAGTTTTAATGTTTAACTGAGTCAACTTTATCAAGACTTAAGACAAGCAAGTAGTCAACCAAAATCAGGAAACTACAAATCGGTCGTTAGACTTCTTCGAGATTTGCGAGCTTATTTTGAGCTATTTTTGGTTGTTTTTGAAGACGTTTAGCGAGCTAAACAACTGAAAAGTAAGCATCCAATATTAGCCGCCTTTGTGTAACATTCTTGCTTTACTACCTTTGCCCGAAAAACTTATGTTTGTACTCAATGAAACAAATGTTTTTCGGGTTTGTTGCACTCCTGTGGACATGCGTCAGGGTATTCTTCGCCTGTCCCAATTGGTACGCAGCAA
>NZ_LT706989.1 GCF_900155655.1 Prevotella ihumii | reverse complement strand
TTGCGGCGTACCAATTGGGACAGGCGAAGAATACCCTGACGCATATCCACAGGAGTGCAACAAACCCGAAAAACATTTGTTTCGTTGAGTACAAACATAAGTTTTTCGGGCAAAGGTAGTAAAGTAAGAATGTTACACAAAGGCGGCTAATATTGGATGCTTACCATAAGGTTGTCTTACCGACTCCGCCTTTTTGGTTTGCAAAAAGGACGATTCTGTTTTCTTGTTGTTCCATCGTCAGCCCTCCTAATTGATTTTGGTAAAACCTTCTTCTGGTACATAGCCTATACTGGTTGATATGTCAGAAGGCAGTATTTCGACGTTCAAAGTCTGGTCACGAATAACTTTTTCATCTTTATACACCGTGGCACGGACACTTACTTTACCCTCCTGTCTGTCAGAGTTGGTAAGAATAAGTGAGGCAGAGAAAGACGAGTAAGAGCCCTTGATTTGGGCAGATGCTGTTGAGAAAGGGTTATCTTCATAGTGCTGCTCCCAAAACATATTAACATCTTTACCTGTCGAGGTGTGAATATCCTTTCCTTTCCCCTTTAAGTCCCAGGCATTGAATGAAATGAAAGGATTAAACTTGGCGTAATCACCTTGCATCGAAATTTCCATTCTTATGATGGAGTTCTCTGCATTAATAGCTTCTACGCCGTCGTCAGAATTAGAACCGCATGAAGCAATAAACAATGGCAAAGACAGAAACGCTGTCATTGCTGCAACCATAAAATAATGTTTCTTCATTTTTATCATATTTAAATACACGTTACTACCTATGCTCCCAAGAGGGATTTGATTGTTGCGGTTTTAAAGATAAACCTGCTAAAACAACAATCTCCATAGTTTGGTAGGTCACTTGGATAAATGTCCATTGGAGAGGGACCCCATAACATGTAATTCGCTCACAACAGTACAAGTCTGCCTTGACACCCGAACAAAGGGGGAGAGCAATTAATATGATGTTGCAAAGATAGAAAAAGTCTGCCAATGTTGCAAGAAAA
>NZ_LT706988.1 GCF_900155655.1 Prevotella ihumii | reverse complement strand
TTAAAAAATAAAAAAGGGAGACCTCTGTCTCCCAAAGATTAATTAATTTTGCATTGTTATGTACAAACAATTAACCTCGGAGCAAAGGTACACAATTTCTGTGCTACTCCAAAATGGAATTAAATTAAAAGATATTGCGAAAGCGATAAAAGTATGTCCAAGTACAGTATCTCGTGAAATAAAACGTAATAGTGGGACCAAAGGACAGTATAATTGGGAAACTGCCCAAGCAAATGCAGCTCTCACAAAGCGAAAAAAGCCAGGCAATCATTCAATCAAAAAGGATGTTATGGATGAAGCGATACGTCTTCTTATTACAGAACAATGGTCTCCTGAACAAATATCTGGCGTGTTGGCTAAGGAAGGTAAACGTATTAGCCATGAAACCATATATCGTACGATACGTAAGGACAAGGCAAAAGGTGGAACACTATATAAACACTGTCGTCACAAGCTAAAGCATCGTGCCAAGCCTGTTGGTAGCAGACGTATATCCATACCCAATAGAACAAGTATCAGCGAGAGACCTACTGAAGTTGACGGAAAACGCTTTGGGGACTTCGAGATGGATACAATTGTTGGAAGAGGAAATCATGGTGCTATTGTGACACTGATAGAACGCAGTACAAATATGCTATTTATGAGAAAACTTAAAAAGGGAAAGAATGCCAAGGAGTTAGCACGCACTGTAATACATTTGCTATCTCCATTCAAAGAGTATGTCAAGTCTATTACAACGGACAACGGCACAGAATTCGCTTGCCATGAAATGATAAGCAAAAGCCTTGGTGTCACCGTCTATTTTGCTGACCCATACGCTTCATGGCAGAAAGGGGCTATAGAAAATGCTAACGGACTGATTAGACAATACGTGCC
>NZ_LT706987.1:3036990-3149725 GCF_900155655.1 Prevotella ihumii | reverse complement strand
CTCATGGAACAGGCCATCAGACCCATCACGCTTGGAAGAAAGAACTACCTGTTCTGTGGTAACAATGAGGGAGCAGAGAACAACGCCATCTTCTATACCTTCATGGCGTGTTGCAGGGAAGCAGACATAGAGCCATACAAATGGATGAAGGAAGTTCTTTCAAGACCCCTGCCGGACATGACGGAGGAGGAACTCATTAAAATGCTACCTTCAAACTTCAAATAACAAATAACCCTTATATGCTGCCAGACATATAAGGGTTATTTGTTGGTGTGAAAGTCGGCTAATATTGGATGCTTACGCAAAGGTGGTTTCTTTTTGCTATGAATAGTGTGTTTCTTATCTTACAATCTTTTTACCATTAATGATATAAATACCCTTTGGAAGAGTACTCAATTCTGAACGTGTGCCTACATATTGACCTTGAATATTATAAATTCTATTGTTTGCCTTTTGATTTATTGCGTTAATAGCCTCAATTTCATTTGGAACATTATCCTCTAATGTTACTTTAATTGCTTTAAACTTTGAAGTTAGAGTCGCATTAAATGTTACAGACTTTTCTTTACCTGTCCAAATATAAGGAGTATCGTCCTCATTATCGCATTCCACTTTTTTACCTTTATATGTAATATCGCAGAAATAAGGTTTGTTTACAAACTCAATGCGAGTAATAATCTTGCCCTCTTTGGCAGTAAATGTAAAGTCATTTTTTTTATATGCTATATACACATTATCTATAATTCTGTTCCAATACGAATCACTATTTTTCTTTTGTTTCATTGTTACCGAACCTGTAGTCATCTTTACATCATCATCTAATTTACCTGCTTTTTTATCTTCTATAGCATCTTCAGCAGTTGTAGTAGGAACACCCCATGTGTTCTTTGAGAAATCAAAGATAGAAAGATTTTCTTCTGGCTTAGAATCATCGTTACCTTTACCACTATTTCCGCCCTCTACTGTAATTACAATCTTTTTAAAATCAGAAACATCTTCTCCTTTGAATGAAACCTTTGTTCTATTTCCTGTCCAAGAAGAATGCCCTTTTGTATCTTCTGTCCGTATACTTAGTTTATATGGGTCTTCTACAAAATCAGAATTAGGGTTTTCGCAGTAAAAATCAATACGAGTAATATTTCCTTTCCCCTCTTCTACCGAGAAAGTAAAGATATTACCCCTATAACAAATGTATTTTTTATCTACAATTCTATTCCAATTTTTTGCATTTTTTTTCTTTTGGGTAATTGTTACGCCATCGGTTGTAAGAATTTTGCTATCGTCTTCTAATTTTGCAACGTTTGCATCTTTGTCTGCTACTTCCTTAGTTGTTGTTGGCGCATTCCACGGATTTTTTGAAAAATCGAATACTACTTCTCGTTGTGCCATAGCTTGAACGCTTAAAGCAATGAGAAACATAAGTGTGAGAAAACTTTTTTTCATACTTTTTGTTTGTTTAATTTGTTTGTTAATTGTTATTGATTAAATGTATAAATTACTCTATTTGTTGAGTTAAAATTCTTCTATTTCTGCAAAATTAGTTTCTCCCCATGTAGCATTGTTACTATATTGTTTTTTGCTTCCTTTGGGAACATAAAGTTTTTTGCTTGTCGGTGTCTTGCTAAAAATGGCAGCATTTGCTGTAGGAGGCGTTGTTGCACGACAGAATACTTCAGCAAGTTCTATACAACCTGTAAATGCGTTTACGCCAATTGATTTCAGTGTAGAAGGCAAATCTATTTTATTCAAATTTGTACAGTTCAGGAATGCCGAGTGCATAATATTGTTTACCGCTTTAGGGAGAACAATATTTGTCAAACCAACACAATTATGGAATGTTTTAACATTAATAACTTTCACCTTATTAGGGATATTTATTGCACTCAATTTCTTGCAATCAGCAAAGAGATAGGCTCCCATATCATCTACATTGTCAGGAATTTTAATGCCGTCTAATTCGATACAATTTGCAAAAGCAAAAGAACCAAGTGTCTTTAAGGTTTTGGGGAGTTTTATTCCCTTTAGTGATACACAATTATGGAAGGCATAACGACCTATTATTTCTAACTTTTCAGAGAGTTGAACATAACTTAATGAAGTGCAATTCTCAAAGGTATTTGACTCAATCTCTACAATATTATTTGGAATTACGATTGATTGTAAGTTTGAACAATCGCCAAATGCGTTGTTCTGAATTTGCCTTAAAGATACAGGCAATTTTATTTCTGTCAATGCTTTACAACCATAAAACATACTTTCGCCTATGGTTTCAAGTCCTTCTTCTAAAGTTACTTTGTGAAGTTGGTCGCAATAAGCAAATATATTTTGCTTGATTTCTTTCACTGATTGAGGCACACTTACCTCCTCAAGGGCATGGCATTGGAGGAAAGCACCTTCGCCAAGGCGTTCTAAATGAGTAGGTAGAATGACTTTTTTTAAGTCATTGCAGTAAATAAAAGCGTGTTTTGCAATGAATTTCAGTGTAGAAGGGAATACTACTTCACGCACTGGAGATTCTCTAAAGGCTTCACATTCAATCCCCACAATACCTTCTTCAAGAATAATTTTGCCGTCAGCAGGCACTAATTCTTGTGGCCATTTGTACAAAATATGGTCTTTAACAATAACGCCATCAGGCATTGGTGTAGCAGCTTCTGTTACTGATATTTCAACTTTCACTTGCTCGTTGCTCTTCTTATCGGTAACTATCAAGTTGGATTTTCCAATGGCAATCGAATTAATCGTAATTATATTATTTTCTAAAACTGCCGTTGCCACCTTTGTATCAGCCATTTGGCAATTATAATCGCCACTGCCTTCAAGTATATTTATGGTTGCTTTGTTGCCCAATTGTATTGATAATTGGGTTGTAGAGAGTTTCAATTTCGCAAACTTCTCAGGTTCTTTTTGTTCTTCTTTGGGTGTTGGCTTGATTTCATCATTGTCTTTACTGCAACTCACCAATAAGGCTGCAAATGCAAATAAAGCAACAAATGAACATCTGTAAATTACTTTCATCATTTCTTTTTATTTGTTTTATTACTTTTTTGATTATTACTTTCGGTCTAAATTCTCTTGTCCGTTACCTTTAAACACCATTCTGCGAATTTTTCCACCCACATGATGGTCGGCTTCTACTACTTTTCCACCCTCTTTATTTGTAGCATTGATAATGAAAACTGAGGCACACGCATAGGCAGGAGCTTTCTTATTTTCGGCTGCAACATACATTTCGTTGGAATTATACGGATTGAAAATGATTTGCTTGATAGCGAAATCATCGCCCAAATCAATGTATGGCTTATTGCTAAAGTTGGTTGCTTCATAGTTGAAAGCGAAGATTTTACCATTTTCTTTGCCATAATACATAATTGGTTTTGTAGGGTTTACACCAATGGCATCGCTACTTTTAATGTTGCCTTTCGACTGAATATTGGTTAAAACCGTCTCTTCTCCCTTCAAAGCCTTTGGCGATAGGCGATAAATATTTACTTCTCCTGCACTTGTATATCCTACAAATAAGAAGTGGCGAGGCTCATAACGATGGTCCGCTAATTCGTTTGCATAAACTCCATCGCAAGGTAGCAAAGCCATTGGCGTAACATCGCAAACTAAATTTCCTAAGGCTGTACCACCCAAACCAGCAACATAAAGTAAGCGTTTTGACTTTAAATCAAAATGAATGCGTACCATATCGGTTGGCAAAGGAATTATAGAACAAGCTAAATCGGCTATTCTCACGTCTTTAGGGAGTTGGTGGTTTTTTCTTCCTTCGAGGAAATGATAGTCTAAAGTCATCATGTAGTCTTTTCCATTTCCAATAAAATAGATTACATTAAAGTCTGGATTCCAGCGGAAATTTTGTCCTCCAAATGGTGCAAAAGCAAAGTTTGGATAAAATTCGCCTTTTCCGTCATACACAATTTCTGTTTTAACCTCAAGCGTATTAGGGTCGAGCAAGTAAACTTTTCGTGGATTATCGGTACTAACCACAACGTTTAATCCTTCAAAATCGTTGATATTATTTGGATTTGTGATACCTTCTCCAGTCCAGCAGAGTGCCAATGGCGTTGTTCCCAACATAAGATTAGGGTTGCTTTGCTTGAAAACATTGGTTGCCATTGGTATGTTTTGAATATCTAAAGCCTTATAAGCAAGTTCTGCTCCTTGCTCTCCTTCGGTAAATAAGAGCAATCCACGGTTGTAATCTGAATAAACAAAGAGTTTAAACTCTATGATTTTTGCCGTTCCGTCGGCAGCAGTTACTTTTAAAAAGCATGGAAATTCGCCCAACTTTGAGCAAGTATAATGGAGGGTTTCGTCATTGCTTACTTTCTCGTGATTAATGTTCCACTCATAAGTAAGTTGTTGTTTTTGTTCGCTATCAAACTTTACATTGGGTTTAATCTTCAATATTGCCCCTTGTTTTAGGCTGTATGCCTTTTCAATACCTTCAACATTGGTTAATTTTCCTTCCTTCTTTTCAGGTTGTGGAACAATGTCGTCCAACTTGTTTTCAGAACAAGCAGTCATCAATAACACCGCTATGAGCAACAAGTAGATGTTCTTTAGTCTTTTCATTTTATTTGTTTCTATTAATTTGTTTCTATTTTTTCCTTTATGGTTCAATCGATTTTATCATATTTTTACACCTCCCATACTACATCAGGAAAGGTTATTCCTTCTTCAGGGTGGGCATCAAAATAGTCTTTTACTCGTTTAAAAATGCGCAAGTATTCGTATTTTCGACTCTCAAACTGTTCCTTTGTAACAGGATTACCGTTGTATTCTATGAATTTTTGGTATTTCCTTACATCGTATTCTCCCAACCAATAAGCCACCGATGTCCACCAAATTGGCATATCTAAACGATTGTTGAAAACAATTTTAGTAAGGCTTCGTTCTAAAATTTGTGGCTGCAATGGCGATGAATCGTCAATACCGAGCGTTAAAACATAGTCGGAATGGTCGTCTAAAGCACGACGATTTATCTTAATTTTCAGTGTATCGTGGGTTGCATTAGACTTTATTTTTCGGTTTAAATCCAATTGATTGTAATGCAAATTGGCTATTACCGTGGTTGCAGTATCAATGATTTGCAACTTATAGAAACGTTCTTCCGACTGCAATTCGCCTATTGTTTCAACAAGAACACTCACTGTTGAATCGGTTATAGCATACGGCAAACTGCCCAAAGCTACTTTGTATGTAGACTTTTCAAAGCATATTCCGCTTTTAGTAGGCTCGATAAAATCGGACGAACAACCCACTATTGCCCATAGCGAGAACAACAAAAGAATGATTGAAGATATTTGTTTCATAACTTTTTCCTTATTTTTCATTTCTCCAAACCTTTCTCACTTTCAGGCAATGGTAGGACGTAGGTTTCGTTATTGGCTTCTATGCGCTTGCCATTTAGTCCTTCCATGTTGCGCCATAAGCGTTTGTTGGTAAAGAAAATTTGTCCTTCTCCCCAATATTCTCTTGTAATTTCGTCAGCAATCCAACGTTGAAAACGCTCTTTTGTACTAATCTCTTCCATACCAATAGGTTGCAAGCCACGAGCCGTAATAACTGAATTGATAGCGTTGAGCGACCCTTGCTTATCTTTATTGTACACCGCTTCAGCCAAAATATAATACATTTCAGGCAATCGAAACATATTGATTCCAGGGATTCTGTTCGACTTCCATTGGTGGTTTTCCTCGTAATCTTTATCGTAAAGTTTGGTAAATGCCGTAACAGGTCTGCCCCAATTGGTTGCCGCGAAATAGGCTTGATAGCGGTAATCGTTATTTACGGTTGAGAAAGTCTCAGTTTTAAATAAACGCTTGTAGTTCTGTCTTACCATATTGCAGGTGGGTGTGCTATGGTCAGGAAAGAATAATTGGCGCACATAGATGTACATTTTAGGTGCATTCAACACCCAAATACACTCTGTTTGAGCATCGTAGCCCATGAAAAGTTGCAATACGTTATTTTCTTTCACCAACTTATACTTTCCATTTATTACCTCTTTTGCCAATGTTTCTGCCTTTTCCATGTCGTTTCCCCATAGAGCCACACGCGCTTGCAATGCTTTTACCGCATCGAGGGTTATGTAAACGTTTTTACTATCGGGTTGTTCATTGGCTAAAAACTCTTTTTTCGCCTCATCAAGGTCTCCCATAATGTTTTCATAACACGCTTTCACTGTTTTTCTTTCACTTGCCTGATTGCTTGCTTTCGTTACATATGGAATACCCAATGCGTTGGGTTCAGTGATATTGGGTGCAAAAAGGCGGAGCAAATCGAAATGCAACATAGCCCTAAGCGTTAGGGCTTGCGCTCTGTAACTGCTCATTTTTGGGGTCGTCTTTCCCTTTATGTGTTCCAAAAGACTATTAATTGCATAAATATTATAATAAGCCGTTGCCCAAATCTGGTCAATTCGTCTTCTTACATCTTTGTCCTCATATTGCAAATTGTAGGTTTTTGCAAGTATGGTAGTCGTAGCCGCCTCGTGGTCGTTGTAATACAACTGTGCTATCTCGTCTACAAAACCAAACGAAAGACTATTTCCATAGAGTTCGGGTTTGGTAAGTGTGGCGTAAATACCTGTAAGCGCATCTTTTGCACCTTGCTCATCGTCAAACATTTGCTTATCATTGATGAGTCCAGGGGTATCTATTTCAACGAAATTGCACGCCGAAATAGTAAATGTAAGCAGACTTATTATGAAGAAAAATTTAATCGATTTCATGCCTTAAATTTTAATATTAAGTCCTAATTCATAGATATTTGCAAACGGATAAGCCAACCCTCGTTCGCGCTTTATGGTGGATAGGTGCAAGAATTGTCCCATCGAAAAAGTTAAACGAGCATATTGTATATGAAGCAACTGGCACAAACCATTTGGAACATCATAGCCCAACATGAGCGATGTGCCGTCTAAGGCGTACTCTTTCTTAACAAATCGTGATGTAGGAGGGGTTATCTCTTGCGCTGCAATATGCTTATAAAGTGCCTTATCGCCAGGAGTTTGCCAACGATTGTAGAACGCTCTTCGGTCTACATTGTGCATTGGATTGATGCCTTCCACCTTGTTTGCCAATGTTGCGTTGTAAATGGTAGCTCCTAAACGATAGGTAAACGATACCGACAGACTGAAATTGCCAGCATTGGCAGCCAAACCGAATGCGCCTTGCAGGGTTGGAGTTAGGTCGCCAACTACAATTCGGTCGTTATAATTGTAAGTATAGGTTTGCTTTCCGTCTTTCACAACAAATATTTCTTTTCCATTTGCAGGATTGATACCAGCCGAACGCATTACCTTTAAGGCTGTAAGCGACTCGCCTTCAGCATATATAGCAACAGGCAATTTGTTAGATTGCTTTGTGTTTTCTGCATTCTGATTTCTTAAATAATCGCTTATTTTCACAATGCGGTTGCGGTTGTGGCTTGCCGTAACGTATGCGTTCAGTCCCCAAAACTTACCATCTATGATTCTACCACGCAAAGACAACTCGTAACCACTATTGCGTATTTGCCCTAAGTTTTCTTTTGCATTGGCAAAACCTGTATGCAGCGGTTTAGAAACGGTCATTACCAAATTGTTGGTTGTATTCTTATAAATATCGAAAGACCCACTAAGGCGGTCGGCAAACAAACTAAAGTCTAATCCGAAATTGGCTTTTGTGGTGCGTTCCCATTTCAAATTTGGATTGACCAAAGCCACAGGCATAGCTCCAATTTCATTGTTATAAATGTAATTGGCGTGGTAGCGGTAGGCTAATTGGGCTTGATACGGACTGAAACTAACGTTGCCCACAGTGCCAATACTGGTTCTGATTTTCAGTAAGTTAATGGGTGTATTCTCCAAAAAACGCTCTTTGTGTAAATTCCAACCTAAGGCTACCATACTAAAAGGGGCGTAACGCTCTGATGTTCCAAACTTTGACGAACCTTCACGGCGGAACGATGCGTCAATAAAATATTTGTTTTCAAAGATATATTGCACATTCAAATAGCCGCCAAACATTCTCGCTTTGTCTTTTCCGCCCTTTGGTGTGCTGCCTTCGGCAAAGGCTGCTGCTTGCGAAGCGTGGTCTATTTTGTCGGAAAGTATGCCTATTGCCGTAAAGCCATTGCTTTCATTTTCAGTTGCTTGAAGGTTCAATCCCAATGTAGCAATTACTTGATGAGCCTTAAAAGCCTTTGACCAAACTGCAAAAACATTGGCAGAAAAATCAGTAGCATTGCTGTGCAGAATGTCAAAACTTCCACGTTTTGCCTTGTCGGTATAATTAAATTTTACGGAGCGTGGCGAAAAGAATGTTTCATTATCGTTTTGTGTTTGGGTCAAAGCTATTGTTCCTTCCAAACGCAAATGTTTTACAACGTTCCAACGCAGTTTAGCACTGTTGGAAATTACTCTGCTTTTCTGTTCAATATAGCTGGAAAGGGTCTTTTCGTAAATGGGATTAGCCATGCCAAAAGCCAATTCCGTATTGAGTTCGCCGTGGTTATTGTAAGGCGCATCATAAGGATTTAATTGGGCATAATCGGCAAAACTTCCGTAAGGAACGTCATGGCTTTGTCCACTTTCTATGCGTGCTGTGTATTGCAAGAATAATTTTGAGAAATCGCCGTAGGTTAAATTCACTCTAACGGAAGCATCTCGGCGGTCGCTTTTGTCCATAACGCCTCGCACATCGTTAATACCTGCCATGAGCGTATAGCGGAAAAGTGGCGTACCACCCATAACGTTCACGTTGTGGGTTTGTGTCAATCCTGTGCGCAAAGGTATTTTCAGCCAATTTGTATTGATGCCTGCCTTTACTCTATCCAACTTTTCGTAATAATCTTTTTGGCGTTTTACGTCTATATCGCTGCTACCTGTGAAATTGCCGTACAAGCCAGCTTTGCGCTCAAACTCTAACTTTTCGGCTGCATTGAGGAGGTTATAATCCGATAAATCGGCTACACTTATTTGAAAACGATTGGTATAATCGACATCTAATTTGCCGATGCGAGTAGGCAAAGAGGTTATGACAATGACACCATTGGCTGCTTTTGAACCATAATAGGTTGTGGCTGCCGCATCTTTTAAAACCGATATTTGAGAAATGGTAGAGGGTTTCAAATTGAAAACTACACGCACATCAACTTCTACACCATCAAGAATGAACAGTGGAAGATTAGTGCGGTCGCCCTCAATAAAGCTGCTTCGCCCACGAATTACCATATCGGGCAACTTGTTAGGGTCAGCTCCAAAGTTATTATTAGGTGTTAATTCAAAACCAGGAACATTGTTTTTTATCAGTTCCAATAGGTTTGTATTGACCTGACTCTTGAGTGTTTTGCTATCAATGGTAAAAACCGAACCTGTATATATTTCCTTTGGTTTATTAACATAGCCTGTAACGATAACCTCATCGAGTGTTTCTTCGCGTACAGAAAGTGTGTCTTTGCCTGTTTGTGCAAAACAGGAAAGATTCAAAAAGAGAGAAGATATGGCGAGAAAACCATACTTGTTCGTTCGATTTCTTAGTGTCATTATAACCTCTGTAGCTAATTCACTCATTTAGAATTGCAAAATTACTATAATGGGAACATTATGGCAATACTCAAAATTTATGATTTTAGAATAGATAATGATTTGTAAAAAGTAACGCTAAAACAACTACGCTTTAATGATATTATTGCCTATTTTGTTTTTAAAACAATACTATTAAGGTTTTAAAACACGATTATTTAATTTTGTCATGCTGTATTTTTCAGTTTTGAATATGTAGTTTTCCCTTACAAGTCTACATTATTTAGGTATCCGAAATTTATGAAATTTAGAACAAACGCTATTTTAGCCCATTTTAAAACCCATTGTTTTGAGCTTCAAAACCTATTGTTTCGAGGTCCAAAACCTATTATTTTACCGTGCAACTATCCAACAATAGTTCGTTAAAATTTGAGATAATTGCTACGCAGCTTTCCTCTGCCAGCCAAAGAGTTCTTTGATAGTATGACTAATTAACTTTCGGTTCGGTATGCTCCGACACCTGTCGAAAATTAATTTTGCAATGTATGTGCTCGCTATGAGCTCCTTGAAAGAAGCCATGGAATACGGTAGCCCGTTTTCCTTCATCATCACCTTTGCCACATTCTGTGATGCGAATGATGCGTTGTAGGAGAAGTCCAACTGATTCTTGTGCCTTGCCTGGCAATGCGCGAGTCCGGTATACTGCTTGGCATCACGGAAGCAAAACTCGATTTGGAATCTTGAGCGGTATGTGCGCAATACTTCCTCACCCGACATGGATGTCTTTGTGGAGAAGAAAAGCTTGTGCTTGCTGTTCGGCATCACCCAAATGACAAGACGCACTTTCTGCTTCAGTGCCTTTGAATAGGCAATGAGTGTGTAGGCTGTGCCTTCAAGTCCTTCGATATGCATCTTCGCCATACGCATGAGGTCGAGTTTCTTGTAATTGATTTTCCCGTCAAGTGTTTTGGGACGCCCGGGCTTATTGGAACGAGGTCCCGTGTACACATAGTATAGGCTCGCCGTATCCCTGAAACGGCTGACAAGATGAAAGCCTTGCTCCTTGATTCCCTCCACAAACGGACGGATAGAGAAGAAAGCATCAGCGACAACAATATCGGTGACCTTCAACAATTCTTTCCTGTAGCGTTTGATGACGGCAATGTAATGCTGCACAAGAGTCATGCTACGCAGTTTCAACTCTCTTGTAGAAGGGGTTTGATGGGCACGAAGCATCATACAGTTGTTGGCGTAGACATCGACAAGGGCAAGTCCCATGATTTCAAGTCCGTGTTTCATGGAACCTGCACAGCCGGACCAGAAAGTACCAACATGCGGAGTCTTCTTGCCTGACTTACTGATGTAGCTCGGATCTATGGCTATAGCCAACAGTCCGTCCATGTTCAGATAACGCCGGGAAAGGGAGAGGTTGAACTTAACCCAGTTGATGCACTTAGCCCGGCTGCGGTTGAAATTCGTTCTGTAGGTCTGCTCGCAATGGGTGCCGTAACGCTCCATTTGAGTGAAATTTATCTTTCTTTGTATCGCCATGTACAATAAGAGTATTTCCAAGAGTAGATTCTCAAAAGTTTTGCCTAATTTTGCAGATGAGCTTTTGATGGCATCTCTGCAGATTTCTGTATATTGGTCGAGTGGTTCTGATGTCATTTGCTTTATGTTTTTGCTACTATAAAGTTACTGATAATCAGCCACTTGCCCAAATTTTATTAGTTATATTAAGTTAATTAACTCTCTCATTTTCAAACGATTACATTGGAATTAACGAAGTATTGATCCAAAGAAAATGAAGAAAAATCGAAGTTGATGTAAATCGACTGATAATGAGGAGGAAACGGAACGGTTTGCATAAGACTGCACTGTTTGTAGAGGGCAGGAATATGCAGATTTAGGCAGAAGTTCAGTTACCAAACCGTTACCCAATTTTGCCATAGGTAACGATGGAGTAATATTTGGTAACTGAATTATTTTCGCATGTGTGGCTGTTGCTACGGTCGGCAGTTTTCTGCATAAGTGATGAAAGCTTTGAATTTGGTAATTTTGCCACAAAACATCAAAGCGTATGAAAACAGAAAAGATGAGCAGCCTTAGGCTGCCAGCCAATGAGTTCTTTGACAATCCTACTAATTAGGGTCTGCTGAATTATTATCTTTTCACCGACAGAGGGTAGCAGACATAGACCCTCATAGTGACAATAATGATGAAAAAACGCCAGATTTCGGTCAGGGCAAGACAAAGTTCCTTCAGGAACTTCATCACGTTTTTAACGAAGTAGCACATTCCTGTCCAGCATCGTGCTGTATCTGGAAGCTTGGCTCTTATGTCATTGGCTCGATAGATTCTCTTGCCAGTACCGAATGAGCATTCGATTTCATTGCGTTCCCCGATGGCTTTGGCCATTCTGGATTTCATCTCATCTGAAGGAGAATCCTTCGGTGGTCGCCCTAACGGTTTGCAGTATGAATGGATTTCAAAATCCTCAAGTATATCTCGGTTTGACCTGTTCAGGTAAATCTTATCCGCAAGGATGGTGGCCGGAAGATAGCCGAAGCGTTCTTTGAAAAGTTGAATCTGTAGCAAGAGGTCCTGGCTTTCGTTGTAGGCATCCCAACTGTGGTGGTCGATGAACGTATAGCCCTCGACTATGCTTGCACCTATCTTGGCCCCGAACTCAGTCCTTGCCTTAGCCTTTCCACGGACAATGGCACGGACGTGTGGCTGAAAGATGCTCAGTATGCGGTTTGCACAAGTATGAGTCTTTGATCTGTACATCTCCTCCTGCTGATGGTACATCTTGAGGATGGCAGTCAAGGTGCGTTTCTCATATAGGAATAGGCTCTCGTAGTACGTCTTGTTCTTTGCAAGCAAGTTCATTAAGATGCGGATATCCTTGCGCAAGTGGTTGAGCATCAACCCGATAGTACCACGCACCATCTTGCCTTTCTTCTTGGCTTTCTTGACAAGTTGAAGGTATGCCTGACGTGCATGCTTGTAGTTCGTTCGTGGCTTGTGCAGCTCAAACATATCGCACACCTTTATAATATAATCGGTAACCTTGCGGCAACCATCATGTATTATATCAACGTCAACAGGATAACGCATCTCTGCATCGGCACAGGTAGCATCAATCTTCAGCACTCCCTTGTGCTCGCGACCTTTTGAGTCGGTGAAGGAAGCGGCATTCGGATCCTCTGGTTTTAGAGTCGGTGGTTCCTCATCATTCTTCTTCGCCTCTTCTTCCTCACGCTTGCGTTTCTCTACAAGAAGGCGCTTCTGCTTGTCGAGAAGCTTGACTGTCATCTTGTTTAGTTCTTCCTCTGAGATTCGCTTGCGTATCGTGACGAATAGGCTTGGGTCGAATATAGGCTTGTCGGTGAACCCATGCAATCCACAAAAGTACTGCATATAGGGACTCTCTCTGATAATCTCGATGGTCTCGACATCACTTAGGTTTAGTTTGTGCTTGATAATCATTGCGCCGAGAATCATGCGTGCCGGCTTGTTCCCTGCACCTTTCTTCTGATTGTCCAACCTTGAGTTGTATTCCTTCTCAAGTTCTGTCCATGGAAGAAGGTCACCGAGAGCCACCCATCGGTTTGTCTTGTCCAACTCATCAAGGGATGAGCGGAGCAAACCGAGGTCAAGTTGCTTGTATTTTGGAGCGTAAAACTTCATCTTGCTATGGATTTAACTATATAAAGGTACGATTTTTTTGTTAAACAAACAAAGAAATAAAGTTATATAAACTTAAATATCAGAGAGTTATAAATTATTCAGTAAACACTATTTAATGTTTATGCGACTGCGTCGCATTCTTCTGCAAACTTAGAGGTCATTAGCCCGCAAAGGCTTTTTAAAGCGTTTAGATGTTATGCTTTTCTTCGTCTTTGCACCTTATTTTGGCTCTTTTCGTTTGTTTTTTCAGTTGTTTAGCTCGCTAAACGTCTTCAAAAACAACCAAAAATAGCTCAAAATAAGCTCGCAAATCTCGAAGAAGTCTAACGACCGATTTAGGATAAAGCAGAATTTCCCACTCAGATACTTCTACGGAGAGAGTGCCAACGCCATCAAGAAACAAGTTTGGGTAACGCTCATCGCCAATCTACTCATTACGCTACTGCAAAAGGGCGTCAGCCGCTTATGAAGCTTCTCTGGACTTGCCACCATCGTCAGAATCATGCTGATGTACTACATCGATGTGAAGGGATTCCTTGAGCATCCCGAAAAAGACTGGGAGGAGGCATTGGCTGCCATTCTGGAGCGCCCACCGGAGGCTGACGAAGCAGAAAAATAGCCCTCACACATATGCGCATGAGGGCTTGGAATGCAGAAGTTTATTTGAATTTATTGAATAACAATGGGTTCAAACCGACTTCTTGTGTTTAGCTGACAACAATAATTTTTTATTTTATCATTACCTTTTGTGAGTATTCACCTACACGAACAATATACAATCCTTCTTGTAATTGGGTGCAATCAATGGTTGTATTATTGATATTATCAGTATGTATGCGTGTTTCCATCTTTCGTCCGTCAATAGAATAAACATCAATGGTACGGAGTTTAGCGACAGGATATTCTACAAATATTTGCTTACTATTTGGGTTGGTATAAATTCGAGCCTTGGTAGCACTTAAACTGCTTATTCCGTTTGGAACTACACCTTCACCTTCATAGATAGGTTTATTGTCTTGTCCACCATTGAAGTCTCTTACTTCCCAACCCTTATCGGTAGCTTTCTTGCATTGCTCTTGGGTGGCAATATTATCTTTTTCGCCCTTGGTGGTACTATCTATAATATAGAGTTGTGCTTTACGCTTATAGCCTGTAGCATCGGTAAGCGACTCTACGAGTGCGTCCATAGCCTTCCCCTTAATATTATTATCAGCACAATTTAAAAACTCCAACTTTGTTGCTGCTGAAACATCAAGCATTTCAAGATTGTTTTTGTTCACAAAAAGACTTAAAAGATTTGGTGCTTTAACAAGTTCAAAATTGGTTAAGCTTGCTTCTTGAACAGAGAACCATGTAAGATTGCCGTATATTTTTATTTCTTTATCCTTTACAATAAGTGTATTGTGGCCAGTTTTGCTAAGGTGTACAAGTACCTCATCGCCCATATCTGCCCATAAATCAGTTGTTCCTTCAGCAAATATTTTTATTTCTTTACCTTTTTCGAGTGTGGTTTGCATCTTTACTGCCAATGGCTCTTTAGGTGTTACGGCTATACCTGCATATTCCTTCAAACCATTAGTGGTATTAGCAAATACTTGCCAATTCTTTTTCAAAAGCAATGCCACATTGGTTTTGCTTACAACATTGCGTTCAGCTGCATTATCACTATCAATTGCAATAATTTTTCCTTTTGCAGATTTCGGACAAGTTACAAGACTTGCTACAAAACGTGTGAAAGCCGCATCATCAAGTCGGTTCAACGAGCAATCCAATTCCTTTAATACCGCTGCATTTGTTGCATCTATTGCCGTTGCAGCAACATTGCTAAGGTCAGCAATTTCCACTTCTCCGTAAACATGAATATAGGTTCCCTTGAGTTCGTAGATATTATCTTCGTTGTCCACCTTTACAAGGTTTCCATCGCCCATATCAAGCATCAGCTTTCCTTTGCCCTTGAATGCCATTTGCATCATGTC
This sequence comes from Prevotella ihumii, assembly GCF_900155655.1. Classification (GTDB taxonomy): domain Bacteria; phylum Bacteroidota; class Bacteroidia; order Bacteroidales; family Bacteroidaceae; genus Prevotella; species Prevotella ihumii. The sequence continues at coordinate 3,134,539 of NZ_LT706987.1, read as the reverse complement.
GCCTTTCTGCTTTAAGGTGCTAATCATAATAGCTGGGACAGGTGCTTTATAAGGAGTAGGTTCACCTCCATTCCAATCCAATACTTTCCAATTTTTCTTAATCGCATCGGCAACCAAATTGTCGGAAAGATAGTTTCCTTCGTATTCGTTCTTCGTGTCAATTGCTACCAATCGCTTTTCTATATTGTTATTGTCAGGAAGACTTGCTACAAGCTTCTTCATTGCATTTTCATTAAGACGATTGGCACAGCAGTTTAGGTAAACAAGATTAGGTGCTTTCTTAATTTCCAATTCGGTAAGGTCGCTCTGAAAACATACCATTTCAGTAAAATCTCCTGTGAGCAATACTTGTTTGTTCTTCACACCATTGAGGAAATTAATCCCCGCAATGAGGTCCTGTTTCTCGCCACCTTGCGTAGTCCATTCCATTTTACCTGTACCTTTTACCTTCAACACTATAGCATCGCCAGATGATTTCATCGTTACATTTGGTTCTTCGGTTATAGTTCCGCCCTCATTTTCGCCTTCGTATGGTTGTTTATTTCCAACTGAACCCGAAAAAGCATAAACAGTCCAGCCTTTTTCCTTAGCAGTAGCCACATGCGACTTATAAATAACGTTTTTATCATTGGTGTTGGTAAAACATTTTGCAGTTATTACACCACTCGTAGTCTTAGGAAGCGATGCCATACAAGCTGCCATAGCCTCAGCTGAAAGCTCGTTTACAAATATATTTATCTCCTTGCAACCAACAGCACCACTAAAATCTAATGCAGTAGCTTTAGAGAAACTTGCATTGATAAACGTTATATACTCTGGGTGGTCGCAATAAAAAGTTACGGTTTCGCCTTTCAAGGAAACAGAAGAATACTTATTTAATGTAAAATCAACGATTTTTCCATCGCCCTCATCAACCTTAATTTTACAATTTTTTCCATCAGTTATAGTCATACTTGGATAAATCATTTTACCTTTACCCTTAGCAGAAGTAATCTTGAATAACATCTTTTCTTTCTGAACAACAGGAGGTGCTACAGGGTCAGCCTCGCCTTCGTATGGTGCTTTCTTCTCTACAACATCCGAAAAAGCATAAACAGTCCAGCCTTTTTCCTTAGCAGTAGCCACATGCGACTTATAAATAACGCTTTTATCGTTTGTGTTAGTGAAATTTTTTACTGTTATTTTTCCGTCAGTGGTCTTTGGAAGCGATGCCATACAAGCTGCCATAGACTTGGCTGGAAGCTCGTTTACAAACATATTTATTTCCTTACAACCAACAGCACCACTAAAATCTAATGCAGTAGCTTTAGAGAAGCTTGCATTGATAAACGTTATATATTCTGGGTGGTCGCAATAAAAAGTTACGGTTTCGCCTTTCAATTCAACTGAAGAATAGCTACTTAGCTTGAAATCAATGATTTTTCCATCGCCCTCATCAACTCTGATTCTGCACTTCTTCCCACTGGCTATGGTCATACTTGGAAAAATCATTTTGCCTTTGCCCTTAGCAGAAGTAACCTTAAATAACATTTTGTCGGCTGCATGTGTCTGTAACACACAACCTAAAAGCAACACACAGGTTGCAATCATTACTTTAAAAATTTTCATTTTTGTCTGTTTTTTAGTGAATACTACAGATTAAATTAACGCTACAAAAGTAGAACTTTACCTAAAAATGCACAATACCTAAAAATTGGTATTTAGCTAATAATGAGGAAGAAAAGTATACTTTTTGAAAAATATTTTTTATGTTTTTATCATTGGGTAACGGTACGGAAACAAGTTCAATTTGCAAGTTACAAAACTAAGTGCAATAAACCCTATGGGTTTTGCTGTTATATTGATTTAACATTTTAATTTCCCAAATAGAATTGTTTGATATTTCTTATTATATATTCCAAATCTCCTTTATTAATAGTATAGAAAGCCAAAGTTCAACTTTGACAATGCCAAACATATATGTCTTACCTCCTCAACATTGATGTTTGGCAAAGCTAAAGTTCTACTTTTACCTTCTGAAACACCACTTAATAACACTTTTCTTGTTCACATTCTTCCTTTATTCGTTCTATATTTCCGCAATCTAAGCAGTGTATTCTTGCACACTTTTTACTGTTTACTCATTACTCATTGTCAATCAACAGTATACAATTGCACACCCATTTATGCCACTTTTGTGTATCACGCTTCTTTTCAACGCATATACGAGAATTATGACCCTTGTATTTAACACTTATCCGAAGTAAAACGGAAAAAGAGAAAAAGATAAAAGAGAAATACGCTATCTATCGAATAAGATAACAATTGGTATAGTAGCTAAAAAATAATTCCGCCAACGGGTTATTCTTTTAAGGCTGGTGCTATAAATTACCACCGCATATCGTCATTAAACCCAAATCGTCATTAGACCAGTTTAGGTGCTTACTTTATTCTTTTTGAAACTTATGAGCTGTCTTTTGTCTTATTTTGGCTTTATTTTACCTATATCTGCAGTCACATAGCCCGCTATGCTCCTTTGATATATACAAAATAAAACTCAACATAATCGCAAAATACATTCTCATTCTAACGACCGATTTGGGATAATGTGGAGTCAAATTGCTCTATGACCCGAAAATAATCCCTCAAAAGGAGTGAGTTTTTCAGATTTAATTTGTATCTTTGCCATATCTATTGTCGGATTCTCTTTTTTTTGCAACACTAAGATAAGTGAAAAATCTGACATGGCAAAATCCTGAGCCGCTCGGCTCTGCCGCTTGCCAAAGCAAGAGCTTTTTGTTGCTCAGGTACTTAAAAAGTTTAATTTATAATAGTGTTGCAGAATTAAGGATAAAATAACCTACTATGATTCAAGATACTGAACTTTGTGTTTATCGATTCTTCTATAAAAATCCCGATACGGGTGAAGAGAAGACTTTTCGTTTTATCGAAAGAAATGGTGATCCATATTCGTTAGGCCTTTTACTTAAAATAAAAGAAGCGGGAATGGAAGATATTCCTACGGAAAAGATGATTGCAGAAAAGGTAAGTAGACAGCTCCACGAGTGCCTGCCCGAAGAGTACCCAAAGTGGTTGAGTGCCTATTCGATGTTTATGGGTCCATCTGTAAAAACCAATAGTCTGATTATCCATATCCCAGGAATAAAAGTTTATAGTATGGCTAAAGAGCTAAAGGAGGCTATCGACATTGTTGGCGAAAGTTCGTATTTATCCGATGAGCAGCGTGAGAAGGTCTTAGACATAGGATATTATCTGCTTTGGCTTATTCCAAGACATCGCTTTATGCCTGCTGCTCGTGTACAATATGAAGAAGAAGAAAGGGCTGTAGAAACATTACGCCCAGTGATGGAAGATATAGCCGAGACTTTTAGCGCATCCATTTCGAATACGCTGATGCGCAATATGAGTGTGCGCTTATACCAATCACGTGATGTGCTCAAATTTTTGCGGGAGGTTGCCGGACACTGCAAGAAAGCAGAAGATTTTTCAGAGAAGTTTGCTATACTGTCTGGAGCTTCAAGTCCTGTACGAGAAGAAAAAATCGATGGTAATTATCAATTAGTGCAGATTGATAATCCAAAGGAAAAGCTTGAATTCCTAAAGAAGGTAATATCCAATATTCGCAATGCCTATCACGGAAAATCAACGCGGTCTGATGATTTTAACACTATCTTTGGTAGAAAGACGGCTAAGAGTTTTGGCTTGCTTTGTTGCATTCTCTATGATAGCTTTGTACCTGACTACAGTGCACTGAAATTCGCACCATTTTGCAAATTGATGGCTGATTATATAAAACCAGTAAGTACAGCAAACTATAGATATACAACACTCTCGGGAGATGCTTGTGAATTGTACAAAACGCATCAGTTTATCTTTAACGAATCGTTCGACATCTATATTCCTTCTTTAGACGAAAGAATCAAGCACGAACAAATAAAGAAGCAGAGAGATTAAACCCAAATCGGTCGTTAGAATGAGAATGTATTTTTTGAGCTTATTTTGAGATTTATTTTGCATATATCAAAGAAGCATAGCGGGCTATGTGACTGCCGATATAGGTAAAATAAAGCCAAAATAAGGCAAAAAGACATCTCATAAGTTTCGGTAAATAGATAGACAAGCCCTAAACTGGTCTAATGACGATTTGGGATAAACATCAAGAGTCAGCTGCGAGCTGCCCCAACCGAGCCCAATGTTAAGTGTCACGGTGGGAAAAGGATGTGAATTGTACCATTTGTATAACAATTAAAAATAACTTAGTATGACATCAACTTATCTTTTCAGCCGTAAGCACTTCAGCCTTCGCATGGCAGCAGTGGTGTTAGGTCTTGCCCTCTCGCTCTCCGCATCGGCACAGCGCGTTCAAAACAGCGACTACCGTACCTGTGCGTACATACAGAAGGACGGCCGTATTCAGAATCAAGCTATGCCGAAAGGAATAGCAAAATAGAGATGTTCGTGTATGATACGTTCAAGTAGTACAGGCCTTGGAGGTCAGAATCTGAGTGACATCTGTAAGGTAGTTAGGGTCTACTAATTAACTATAACTATCTAACAATTAACTATTTATGTTGTATAAAATTTGGTCAATTCGCCTAAACTGACTACCTTTGGATGTTAAAACATTCAAGAATCGCAATGAAATTACGGAAAAGCCGGTATTCGTTCCAGAGTTGTTCGTCCTTGTTCGCAAGCGACTCGACCATGACTTCTTCTACATGCTGACCCTGATGCTTGCGGAGCTTGCTTCAGCCGCCATGACTACAAATGTCTTCAGGCAGCGTTCAAGATGTATGAACAGCAAAAAATGATGTTCGAGCAGAACGTCCGCAGATGTGCCGACCGCATCAGCAGCATCTACCAGCCGCATCTCCGTCCCATTGTCAGCGGCAAGGCGAAGGTCACGGTTGAGTTCGGTGCGAAAATCGGTGCCAGCATCGTGAGCGGTTACACCTAAGTGAACCTTGTCAGCTGGGACGCCTATAACGAATCATCCGACCTCGGCATGCAGCTGGAACTCTACAAAAAGCGTTTCGGCATGTTGCCCAAGGAGATACAGGCCGACAAGACCTATCTGGGGAAGGAGATTACCCACACCACAAGGTTGTATGAAAGAAATAAATTAGCAGACCATAGTTACGCCAAACAGCTGACAAGGTCTCTCGACTGGATAGAGACGAGAGGACTTGTCATGCAGGTTCTTCACCGTTTGGCGCCAGTTTTTTTCGGATAGAGATATTAAATTGCTTTTCTGCAACATTAATCATCTCGTCATAAGCATCAGCACGTAATGATGCTGCTGCAAGTTCCTCCTTTAACGCTTTAAGCTCACGACGAAGAGATAACAGATCCTCTGAGTTTTCTGAGGACGCTGAGCCTGATATACGGGCTGATGATTTTTTTTCTTTCATTGATTGTCTTAGCTGATTCTCCTCTGCAAAGATACAAATCCAACGTGAGATTGTTTTCTCACTTACAGGAATAAGTTTGGCTATATGTGAATGACCGTAGCCTTTTTCGAAATGTAAAGCAATAACTTTATTATAATAAAGGTTACGCTTTGTACAGTTGTACTTAAACATTATGTTGACTTTTTAGAGTCAACTTTTTTCAGGAAAAGACACAGGATCTTTTCCTAACTGCTCTGCCAACCATTTATTGGTTCTTTTTTTCTCTACTAACACTACTTTTATGCGATTTAAGTCTTCCATTTTCTCTTTTTCATTGCGTTTAATGCAAATTTAATAATTATAATTGGATAATCATCAACTTACAACAACTTTTTTTAACCCAAATCGGTCGTTAGACTTGTCGGACCAGTCGGACCAGTCAGACCAGTCAGACCAGTCGGACCAGTCGGACCAGTCGGACCAGTCGGACGGGTCTGACTGGTCCGACAAGTCCGACGACCGATTTGGGTTAAAGCTACTTATTTTCTGCAAAAAAATAGGGAAATCCTATTCTAAGTTAGGGAAAATCCGTACTTTTGCAGAAAGAGTATTATTATATTTGCATCATAATGCAAAAACTTCACTAACTGCACAATAATACAAAACACATATTTTGGTACGAGGTGGAGGAAAGTAAAAACAGACTTGTTGCTCCTTAGACGTGAGGGGACAAACTTAACAGCCTTGTTGCACCTTAGACGTGAGGGGGGACAAACTTGAATGACTTGTTGCACCTTAGACGTGAGGGGGGACAAACTTGAATGACTTGTTGCACCTTAGACGTGGGGGGACAAACTTGAATGACTTGTTGCACCTTAGACGTGAGGGGACAAACTTGAATGAAGCGGTTGGGGTAAGCAGATTCCTAATGTTCAGTCAACTAAATCCACAGCACAGACGGATAAGCAAATGATGCAATAGCACAAAAACAATACATAAAAAAAACAATTGGAGGTAACAATATGAAAAGATTTATTTTATTTGCAATCTTATTGGGTGTACTGCCAACATCGCTCTTAGCACAAGACGATGATTTGTATTTTACACCTTCTCCTAAGGTAGAAAAGAATGTTGGCGACGATGTAGCCGAATCGCCTACTTATTATGGAGGTATCAATAAGTCGGAAAACGATTACAATCGTCGCTATCGTGTACCAGGCACATACAAGCGTATTGGTAGCGATTCATTGGGCAACGACATTATTCGTTTCCGCACCTACGATGGCTCGTTTGGTATAGATACGGTGTATATGGCTGACAGCTACTACTATAACGATATGGACGATTACAGATTTAGTCGCCGAATGAGCCGTTTTGATGGTTTTTATGGTTATGGCTATTACGGCTCTTGGTGTTATCCTTCACCTTATTATTATAGAATGGGCTTCTACGACCCTTGGTTTGACGACTTCTACGACCCTTGGTATTATGGCTATGGCGGATACTACGGCTATTATGGCTATCGCCGCCCTTGGCACTACTATGGCTATTACGGCTATCCATACTATTACGACAGCTTCTATTACAGCCGTCCTTACTATGGATACTATTGGGCGCCTCGCTATGGTTATTACAGCGGACGCACGGGCACACAAAACCACTGGGCTGGCAGCGGCAGCTATTCGCCAAATCAGTTTGGTGGACACAGAGGTGCAGTAATCAATCGTGGCAGTGGCTACTATAACCAACGTAGAAATACAAATAGCTTTGGCAATCTCAATCGCCGTGATGTGCGCATTGACAATCGCAACCGTTCGTATAACAATAGATTTAATCAACGCTACAACGACTTCAATACACCACGTATGAATACTACTCCACGTTCGTTTGGTTCAGGCTCGTTTGGTGGCTCACGTCCATCAGGTGGCAGCTTTGGCGGTTCACGTTCGGGCGGCAGTGGTGGCTTTGGCGGACACAGATAAGCCCCAAAGCATACACAATTATCGGAAATTCATAACGTCTAAATAAATTTTATAATTATGAAGATGCAATATTATTTGCTGGTAGCGACCTTGCTTTCTCTGCCAGCAGCAGCACAAGAAACTTACGAAAATGCTCGACTTACCGACCACGACCTTAATGGTACGGCTCGATATGTGGGTATGGGTGGAGCTTTGGAAGCCCTCGGCGCAGATATTTCTACTATCGGTTCAAACCCTGCAGGTTTAGGTCTGAATAGACACAGCTCTATCTTTGCTACTGGTAGTCTGCTGATGCAAAGCAACGGACGTAATTTTGCTAATGGCAGTAAGACCAACGCAAGTTTCGACCAAATAGGCTTTGTGTATAGGCCTAAGATGAACGGCATACCATTAAACTTCGGTTTCAACTATAGCAAAGGTAGAAACTTTAATTATGTGCTTAGTGCAGCAGGCAATTTTGAAGCATCAAATGCCAATACTTCAAGTTCGCAGAATAGTCAGTCGTATATCAAGGCTCTGTTGGGCAGCGGTTTTGAGAAAAACGACCCTACATACAGTCAGATAGACCACCTTTACCGCACATCGGTACTGCCTGATGCAAAGGAGGGCGGCCGACTATACGATTACCCAGCAAGTTCGTTCGATATGCTTCGTGCCAACACGGGTTATATTGCCAATTACGACTTCAGTTTTAGTACCAATATTGACGAGCGTGTATTCCTTGGCTTGACCTTTGGAATGAAGGATGTACACTATGATAGAACCACATCGTACAAGGAGGCATTAGCCAATAATCGAGGCTTTATAGATGTGGCTGACGAGCGTTGCATTACAGGTACAGGTTTTGATGTTACAGCAGGCGTTATTGTTCGCCCCATAGCTGAGTCTCCATTCCGTTTGGGTGCTTATGTGAAGTCGCCTACTTGGTACGACCTTCGCACAGAGAATGCAACTTATCTTGAGAATGGTACTACTGTGGGTGGCTCTTCAAAGCGTGCGAAAGCGGCTGAAGCATACGACTTTAAGATTTGGACACCTTGGCGTTTTGGCTTCTCGTTGGGTCACACGGTTGGCAATTACCTTGCTTTCGGTTTGACGTACGAGTACGAAGACCACAGCACTATCAATACGCGCATCAACGATGGTGTGGAAGTAGACTACTACACAGGCAGCACATACGAATCGACAAGTCCTGATGTGAATATGAACAATCACACCAAGAACACATTGAAAGGTGTAAGCACACTCAAGATAGGTGCAGAATACAAGCCTGTTAAGAACCTTTCGTTGCGTGCAGGTTACAACTATGTAAGCGGAAAGTATAACAAGGATCGCCAAAAAGACCCAACTATTTTCTCACCAGGTACTTATTATTCGTCAACTACCGATTTCACCAATTGGGACGCAATCAATAGGTTTACCCTCGGTGTAGGTTATAAGGTAAAGCATTTCTCTGTCGACTTGGCTTACCAATACTCAGCGCAAAAGGGCGATTTCTACCCATTCTCTAATATGGTAGGCTCGGTAACAATGAAGGACAAGAAGACCCAAAAGGATGTGGAAATACCTTTCAGCAACACCACAGGTGCAACCAAGATTGAAAACAATCAAGGTCAATTGTTGTTAACATTGGGCTATACCTTCTAAAAACGTAGCATAAGAAAATATTTTAGATACCCCTATGGGTGGGAGCAAGCAAAAGGCTTGTTCTCACCCATTGTCTTTTTTGAAGCCTAAGGTTCTGCTGCTATTTGTGCTTATCTTTTCTTTCTAACCGCTAAGGTCTTGAAACGCTATGCACACATTGCAAATAGCCACCCTTATGTTTTTCTTTCTGTACAATATTCGATGAAATGAGCCATTTCTCAAACAATCTGTTCGTAAATTATAGATTAATGGCTGATTTCCAATGCTGATAGAATAATTTTTTGTAACTTTGTTGACCAAATAAGAACATTAAACCTTTAAGAGTATATGCTTACATTAAAGCTTATCAACGAAGAAACGGAACGTGTAATAAAAGGTCTCGAGAAGAAGCACTTTGCAGGTGCGAAAGAGGCTATTGACAAAGTTTTAGAATTCGACAAGCAGCGTCGTGAATGCCAACAGAAGTTGGATAGCAACAAGCAGCAGCAAAACCTACTTGCCAAGCAGATAGGTGGCTTGATGAAAGAAGGCAAGAAAGACGAGGCTAACGACATAAAAAACAAGGTGGCAGAGCTAAAGCAAGCCGACAAAACCTTGCAAGAGGAAATGGATAAGGCACAACAGGATATGACCGAAGTGTTGCTCACCATTCCTAATATTGCTAATGCTGACGTGCCTGAAGGTCGTGACGCAAGCGACAATGTTATCGTAAAAGAGGGTGGAGAGATGCCTTCTTTGGAGGGCGAAGTGCTTTGCCATTGGGATTTGTGTAAGAAGTACAACCTCGTAGACTTCGATCTTGGTGTGAAAGTAACGGGTGCAGGCTTCCCAATCTATATTGGCAAGATGGCTCGTCTTCAGCGTGCATTGGAAGCATTCTTCTTGGAAGAAGCGCGCAAGAGCGGCTACTTAGAAGTACAACCTCCATTGCTTGTCAATCAGGCATCAGGCTTAGGCACAGGACAGTTGCCCGACAAGGAAGGACAGATGTATCACGCACAGACAGACGACCTCTACTTAATTCCTACTGCTGAGGTTCCTGTAACCAATATCTTCCGTGATGAAATTCTTGACGAGAAAGACTTGCCTATCAAGCGTTGTGCTTACTCGTCTTGTTTCCGCCGTGAAGCAGGTAGTTATGGTAAGGATGTACGTGGTTTGAACCGCTTGCACCAATTTGATAAGGTAGAAATTGTGCGTATCGACACGCCACAACACTCGTACGAGTCGCTCAATGAGATGCTCACCCACGTAGAGGGCTTGCTTCAGAAGTTGGAGTTGCCTTACCACATTCTTCGTCTTTGTGGTGGCGATATGAGTTTCACATCAGCCATTTGTTACGACTTTGAGGTGTGGAGTGCAGCCCAAGAACGCTGGTTGGAGGTAAGTTCGGTTTCCAACTTTGAGAGCTATCAGGCCAATCGCTTGCACTGTCGTTATCGCAAGGCAGAGGATAAGAAGATAGAACTTTGCCATACGCTGAATGGTTCGGCATTGGCTTTGCCTCGTATCGTGGCAGCTATCATCGAGAACTATCAAACTCCTGAGGGTATCCGTGTGCCAAAAGCACTCGTTCCTTATTGTGGTTTCGATATGCTTGACGATAAGAATTTCTAAGACAACATATAACCTAAAAACATAAAAGAGAAGCGTAAACGTGCGCTAATATATATATAAGGTGGGATTTGCGCTTCTCTTTTCCAATCACTACAATCTGATATTATGGGGAAAAGGAGTGCCCCGAGACCTTATAGGCTGGTTCTATAAAACAAAATTACAAAAACGATTTAAATCATTTTTAACCTAATAAGACATGAACAAGATTCTCCGCAAAGAGCAATTCGCAAACGATGTGTATTGCTTAGAAGTAGAAGCACCACAGATTGCACGCAGTTGCAGAGCTGGCAACTTTGTAATTATTCGTGTAGACGAAAAGAGTGCACGTATGCCTTATAACATTACAAAGGTAGACCCGTCACGTGGATCAATATCTATTATTCTGCAAGCCAACAGCGTATCTTCAACTAAGCTAAGTCAACTTTCTGAAAACGACAATGTAGCCGACATCGTTGGACCATTGGGTTCTCCTTCTAAGATAGAAAACTTTGGTACCGTAGTTTGTGCAGGCGAAACCCTTGGCAATGCAGCCTTGCTGCCTGTTATGGAAGCATTAAAAGCAGTTGGAAACAAGGTCGTTGCAGTGCTTTCGGGAGCTACAAAGGAACAAATCATTATGGCTGATGAGGCTAAGGCTGTTGCTGACGAGGTTATCGTTATGACCGAAGATGGCTCAATGGGCAATGCAGGCGCAGCTGTGATGGGTGTAGCGCAAGTAATGGGTCGTGAACAAGTGGACAAAGTCTATGTTTTTGGTTCACCAAAGATGATGCAAGCTGTGTCTACCCTTGCTAAAGAACGCAATATAGCGAATAGCATCTACCTCAATACCATTATGTTAGACGGTGCAGGTATGTGCGGAGCGTGTCGTATCACTGTGGGCGAACGCACTAAATTTGTATGTATTGATGGCCCAGAATTTGATGGCAATGCAGTAAACTGGGACGAAGTGATCAAGCGAACACAGGTTTCTAAGGGTGTAAAACGCCAAGATATAGGTCTGCTGAACAAAGAAAACAAAACCGATAGCGCAGCCTTTGAAGGCATTACCCACAACGAGGAAACCCTCGAAATGATAACCGACAGAGATGCGGAGTGGCGTCAAGCATTGCGCAAGGCTATGAAACCCAAAGAGCGCACTGCAATTAAGCGTGTAGAAATGCCAATGCTCGACCCTACCTATCGTGCTACAACACGTATGGAGGAAGTAAGTAAGGGGTTAACATTGGATATGGCTATCAACGAAGCACATCGCTGTTTAGACTGTGCTAAGCCTACTTGTGTGCAAGGTTGTCCTGTTCATAACGACATTCCAAGCTTTATTAAGAATATAGAACGTGGCGATATACTCAATGCGGCTAAAGTTTTGAAATCTACATCTTCGCTCCCTGCTATCTGTGGTCGTGTTTGTCCACAAGAAAAACAATGCGAGGGCAGCTGTATTCACTTGAAGATGAAGAGCGAAGCAGTAGCAATTGGCAACTTGGAACGTTTTATTGCCGACTATGAAAGAGAGAGCGGCAATATTACACCTATCGAGGTTGCACCTGCCAATGGCATTAAGGTAGCTGTTGTGGGGTCAGGCCCTGCAGGATTGAGCTTTGCGGGCGATATGGCAAAACAAGGCTTTGATGTTTATGTATTCGAAGCTTTGCATGAGTTGGGTGGTGTTTTGAAATATGGTATTCCCGAATTCCGCTTGCCTAACCGCATTGTTGATGTAGAAATAGAAAACCTCAGACGTGCAGGCGTTCATTTCCAAACCGACATTATTGTTGGCAAAACAGTTACCATAGACGAGTTGCGTGCAAATGGTTTCAAGGGCTTTTTCGTAGGTTCGGGTGCAGGTGTGCCAAACTTTATGGGTATCCCTGGTGAGAACGCTATCAATATTATGTCGAGCAACGAATATCTTACACGCCTCAACTTGATGGACGCAGCCAATCCAGAAAGCGAAACGCCAATCTTCTTAGGCAAGAAAGTCATCATCATTGGTGGTGGTAACACAGCCATGGACTCGTGCCGAACAGCGAAACGCTTGGGTGCAGAGGTTACGGTAGTATATCGTCGTTCGGAAGAAGAAATGCCAGCTGGTCAGGTAGAAATACGTGAAGCAAAAGAAGAAGGCATCAATTTCCTCACCTTGCACAATCCAAAAGAGTACCTCACCGATGAAGAAGGCAAGGTAAAGGGTGTTATCCTTGACGTGATGGAACTTGGCGAACCAGACGAGAGCGGACGCCGTTCGCCTAAGAAAACAGGAAAGACTATCGAGTTGGTGTGCGACCAAGCCATTGTGGCAGTAGGTGTATTACCTAACTCGCTTGTACCTAAGTCGATAGAAGGACTTGAATTAGGTTGGAAAGACACCATCGTTGTAAACGAAGAAATGCAAAGTTCTAACCCTGAAATCTATGCAGGTGGCGATATCGTTCACGGACCTGCTACCGTTGTTCTTGCAATGGGTGACGGTCGAAAGGCTGCCAAGAGTATGGGTGCAGCATTGCTGAAATAGTCAGACTGGTCCGACTGGTCCGACTTGTCTGACTGGTCCGACTGGTCAGACTGGTCAGACTGGTCCGACAAGTCCGACGACCGATTTGGGTTTATCAGTGATCATGAATAAAACCCACCTTAAATTTGGCTAAATAAAAATCTATCTTTTCCATATATGGATTATTAATTGTATCTTTGCAAGATATGATAAAGAAGTGGATTATATTTTTATATTTGTGTATAGCTTTCGTAAGTTCAGCGAAAGCGCAATATAGTATTCAGTGTGAAGATACGTGCAATCACATACACGGCCTTGATATGAGCCATTACCAAGGCGATGTGTGGTGGGAAACGGTAGCCGAAAACAGCAATCACAAACTTTATTATGTCTATCTTAAAGCCACAGAGGGTAGCACCATTATAGACAAACGCTATTACGAAAATATTCGGGCGGCACAACGCCACAGAATGAAAGTAGGGTCGTATCACTTCTATCGACCACGTACCCCACAGATAGAACAACTCAGAAACTTCCGTGCACAATGTCGTCCACAAGACCAAGACCTTATTCCGATGGTAGATATAGAAACCACTGGGGGACTAAGCGATTATGCTTTGCGCGATAGTCTCAACACCTTTCTTGAGCTGATGACCCAAGAATACGGCGTTCGCCCCTTGGTTTACACCTACACCAACTTCTACAACAAGCACCTTTCAGGTTCATTAGATGGTTACAAACTATTCATTGCCCAATACAACGGACGCGAACCACAACTGAACGATGGTCGAGACATCTTTGCTTGGCAGTACACGGGTAAGGGCAGCATTAATGGCGTACGAGGCTATGTAGACAAGAGTAGACTGATAGGACGCCACAGTATGCGAGAAATAAGATACAATCGGAAACGGTAAAACGTGCTGTAAATAAAGGAAATAGACACAATAAAAACTAAATAAATTATAAGATTCAATGATTATAAAGTGTCCTGAATGTGGGCATCAAGTGAGCGATAAAGCTCCTGTATGCCCAAGTTGTGGAGTAGAAATAGCAGGCCACATCACCAAGTGTTCGCATTGTGGAGAAATATATCTTAAAGAAGATATTATTTGTCCCAATTGCCATTGCACAGAAGAGTCACACAACGAAGCACCCAAAGTAGAGGAAACGCCTAAGGATCGGCAAACAGAGGCAGTTAAAACGACCGACTATCACGAGTCAACAACGGTAGCAACAGGACAGATTGTGGATTTTATTATAGAGGAAACGCCAACCCCACAGCCTACCGAAAATATAGAAGTGGAGAAAGATACCGAACCCTTCCCCACCCCACCCCCTACTGCTCCCCAACAAGTCATTGCGGAAGAAGCGCCCACAACCCAAGAAGTGGTAGCCGAACCGCTTGTGGCACAATCCCTAACCCAAGACCCCACACCTACCGAAACCGATAAAGAAAAGAACAACAACCACCTACCGCTCCTTGTCTCGGTACTATTGGCACTCCTCACGGCAGCACTCTTTGTATTCCTTTACAATAAGAAAAGCAATACAAGCAACGAAGCCGAAGCCTACGAAACGGCAATGAGTAGCAACGATATAGAAGTAATGAACACCTATCTTAACGACCACAGCAATGCGCCAATAGCCCATCTGAGAGCCGTGAAAGCACAGGTGCAGAAGCTGAAACAAGAGAACGCTGACTGGGAAGAAGTATTGAAAGCCAACAACATAACTACCTACGAAAGCTATCTTGCAGGTCATCCCAAAACCGTGCATAAGGCTGAAATAGTAAAGCGAATAGACGAATTGGCGTGGGCAGAAGCCACCCGACTGGATAACGAAGCATCGTATTTGGGGTACAAAGAGAAATATCCTAACGGTGTACACAATAAGGAAGCCGACGAGAAACTGAAGGTGTTGTTAGACAATACCTCATCGCCCGACGAACAGCGTGTAGCCGAAAGCTTAGTGCGCGACTTCTTGCGAGGCATCAACACCAAGAGTACAGAAAAGATAGCCGCAGTAGTGGCAACCCAATTCAGCTTTCTTGGAGCAAGTGGAGCTACCACCAAAGATGTAGCAACCTATATGCGTGAGCGACTTTACCAAGCCGATGTAAAGAGCGTCAATTGGCATTTGGGCAGCACAACAGCAGCCACAACCGACAAGATGGACGATGGGTCGGTGATGCAAACCATAAAGATACCTGCCCAATTGGTAATAGAACGCGAGGGCGGAAAGTCGTCTAAACGATTTGCAATCCAAGCCAAGGTGCAAGACAAACGCATCGTTTCTATCAACTGGGTGCAACAAGCAGCCCCAGCAAAGCCAACTGAAACGGAATAAACAGATAAGAGACATATATATAAACCCAAATCGGTCATTAGACCAGTCGGAATAGTCGGACTGGTCAGACCGGTCAGACTGGTCCGACTGGTCGGACTGGTCGGACTGGTCTAACGACCGATTTGGGATAAATAAGGTGTATATTGCTACGCAATGTGCACCTTTTTTGTTTTTTATCCGTATCGAAAGCGATATAATGTTCAGATAGTTTGGTAGTTAGAAAAGAAAGTTGTAATTTTGCAGTCGCTATTACGAGATAATAGCATTAAATTCAAACCTAATTAAAATATAAAAACAAAATTATGGCAACAAAAATCAGATTGCAACGCGGTGGTCGTAAAGGCTATGCTGTATATAGCATCGTAATCGCTGACGTTCGTGCACCACGTGATGGTAAATTTATTGAGAAGGTTGGTACTTACAATCCTAACACCAATCCTGCCACAGTAGATTTGAATTTCGACCGTGCCCTTTACTGGGTTGAGACAGGTGCTCAGCCTACAGACACAGTACGCAACTTGCTCAAGGGCGAAGGTGTGTATATGATGAAGCACCTCCGCGGTGGTGTGAAGAAGGGCGCATTCGACGAAGCAACTTGTCAGCAGAAGTATGACGCTTGGAAAAGCGGTAAGACAGCAGCTGTAGAGGCTTTGGAAAAGAAGACTGCTGATGAGAAGAAGGCTAATGCAGCAAAGGCACTCGAAGCAGAAAAGAAGGCAAATGAAGCAATTGCTCAGAAAGTAGCTGAAAAGAAGGCTGCTGCACAAGCTGAGGCTGAAGCTGCTCAGGCAGCAGCTGCTGAAGCAGAAGCACCAGCTCAGGAAGCTGAAGAAACACCAGCTGAAGCATAAATTTCATACTTCAACAAAACAAAAAGATGCACGCTTGTGGGTGCATCTTTTTTTTGTTCTGTATTTCCACTCATTACCCTTTGGCATATCATCGTTATACCTTTAGCTTCCAAAAGTTGATGTTTGGTGTTGTCAAAGTTCAACTTTGAGACGGTAAAACATATATGTTTGGGGTGGTGAAACATATATGTTTTAGAACGAGTATGCGAGCCTTTTATTATCAATGAGTTGTGGATACGTTTTCACACGTTGTAGCCTTTGGCAGAATTGTTCTAAATATCCACAACCCGTCTGGCGTTTAACCCAAATCGGTCGTTAGCCCAGTCGGACCAGTCGGACGGGTCGGACGTGTCAGACGTGTCCGACAAGTCAGACAAGTCAGACAAGTCCGACAAGTCAGACAAGTCCGACAAGTCGGACGGGTCGGACGAGTCCGATTTGGGTTTAATGTAGGGGTTCGATTTATCGAGCTCCACAAGCAACCCTTACCGCGATACGGAACTCGATAAATCGAACCGTAGAGTAAAATTGCTCCATAACCCGAAAATAATTCTCAAAATGAGTGAGTTATTCAGATTTAATTTGTAACTTTGCCATATCACATCAGATTTTTGCTTGTTTGATTTTGCAACACTAAGATAAGTGAAAATTCTGACATAATAAACCCTAAGCAACTTATTGTTGCTCAGACACTTAAAATATTTAATTCATAATAGTGCTGCGGTATTGAGGTAAAGAAAAATATTTTTAACAAAAAACAAATTAATATGGTAAGTAAAAAAGAGTATGTAGCACCCAAAGCTACTGTTGTTTTAGTAAATCATGAAAATGACTTACTTGCAGGGAGTAAGCATGGAGACGTAGAAGGCTTTACCAACGGAGGAGTTGTGGGAGACCCAGACGACGATTTCGCTGAAGGAGAATAAAGTTGAATAGAAGTAAACGCATTAAAAAAAAGTAAATTAAAGAACATAAAGAGCAAATGAAAACAACAAAAAAGACATTGCTTATAGGCATTACTGCTGTACTTGCAGCTTTTACTTTTGGTAGCTGTAGCAGCGATGAGCTGGTTGCTGACACCCCAAATCAAGAGCAACAGCAAACTAAAACCATAACAATGAATGTGCATTTAGAAGCTACTGCTGGGCAAGAAATGCCGAGTGGCGACCCTTCATCACGTGGTTTACAATTACAATATAAACAAAAAGTTCCATTCTTCACACTTAACGAAGACGCCAATAACGAGAAAACAGTTCAAGCTACATGCGTTTTTAAACGCTACAATCCTACAACAAAGGCTCTTGAAGATGGCACAGAAATGTATGGTAAAGTAATATTTAAGCAAGACCCAGCACAAAAAACGCAAGAATTAACAGAGAATATAAAGATTATCTGTGATGGTAAGATAACGCTTACCCCTACAAATCAAGATATTAAGATTAACCCTGGCGACCAATGGTACATGCTCGGAATGATTGGCGGTGCTTTTGATGAACAGAAAAAGACCATGACATGTAAGGGATTTGCAGCTGAGTTTAATTCAAATGACGAAGGAACCAGTAGCAACCTTGATACACAGCAAAATTATCATATTCCTTTCCTTTCAACTTGGACAAAGTTGGCACCAGTAACCGATACCAAAACTTTTAGCAATATCGACAATATCCACTTCAAAGCGCAAGGAATGTTGATGAAAGTATTAGTAAAGAATGATACGAAATATAATTTAGCACTAAACCTCCTTTCTTTACAATCTACAACATTGGCAACCAGCTCTGTTTACGACTTGAGCTCTAATGGCTTGCCTAAGTTAGACAATAACAAATATGAAGCATTCAAGTGGACATATGAAGTTTCAGAAGAAACAGGAGCTAAAAAAGATGCAACAGGAAAGTGGATGAGAAGGAGTTGGCAGTTTGGAGATGCGTTTAAATTAGATTCCGAAAAATCTTTGCAATATAAAAGCGATAATACCTATCGCACAATTCTGATTTGGACCAACGTAATGAAACCTGCGGGTTCTATCCCTTCACGTACAGGTTTCTATCTTGAACTTGACAATACCGAGGCAAAACCATTAAGCGCTCCATACAATAGCACATATAAGTACGTTTACACCAGCGATGCAAACTTTGACGATATGGTAGCCAAAGGCTTGACCGCAGCTCCTAATATGGACTGGGTGTTGGCTAAGGTGTTGCAAGACGACTTCACTAATAAATTGGGTACATTTATAAAATGCCCTATCAGAATTAAGCAGCGTGAAGTACTGCCAGCAGAGCAAATGGCACAAGATAATCTCTATAATTATGATTATAATAACGACAAGCCAACCTGGTGTAAGAATAATACTAAAGATTATGCCCAATATGGTACTTGGGCTAAAACTTTTGCACAGAATAGCGCAAGCAAAAACAACACTTGGCAGCTTCCTACTAAGGAACAATGGACAGGCATGTTCTTAACAAACGACCAAAATAACGAGCATACAAAGAACTTTAATGACGGTTCGTATGATTGGTCAGAAGGTGGTTCTGCTACTTATGATAAAGCTAAGGCAAAGGAAAGTGTAACCTTTGGCGATGGCACTAATTATCCATATTACAGTGTGTATCAACGCTTCCCAGGTGGCGACGCTGCTACAAATGCGGAATATCCGAACAACAAGTATGTATATGCTTTGCGTTTCTTTGAAAATGAAGCCCAAACAAAAGGCTCAAAACATTTCTGCCTCATGAAATATTATTATTCTAAGACTAATAACGATACGGACCAAATGGAGGTAAAAACTATTTATTTAGGTCCTTTGTTTATGAAGTTATATGAAGGTATGTATCAGACAACAGAAGAGCTTTTAAAAGAAATTGGACATAACGATGATGATAAAAATCCAGAGAGTATGTTCGGAAATTATGGAAAAACCATAGTTACGCGCACGATGACATTGAAGAATGCACCGTTCAGTGGTTTAACGTATGCTGCATCAGCAGACCCAAAGAATCGTCCTTTTACTGCGGGTTATTTTGTAGGTCCTGTAAGTAATTTTACAGCGAAAAATGCTGCTAAGGAAATTTCATTTAGAGAGGGGCGAGTTATTGATGGTAAGACTGGTGCATATTATGATTATGCAGATTTCTCAAACTACACATCTCGATCATCTGACACAAAGGGCTACTTACGCCCTATCAATACGAAGTTTATGACTTTCCAATATAAATAAGCAAACGCAGAGTCGGGTAGGAGGTAAATGTTATTCATGAAAGGCAGTTACCTCCTACTTTCACATTTACCTACCTCCCACACCACCGTACGTGCCGTTCGGCATACAGCGGTTTCGTACTTTTACACCTCACGGTGTGTGGAAAGTTGTTTTCAGCTGTCCCTTTGAGCAACGTCACTTCTATCCTATTGTCGGATTCCGTCCTATCGTCTTGGATAGAGAGCTCCTTTCGGACACATCTAAACCCTTTAAAAAGCCTTTGCGGGCTAACGACCGATTTGGGTTTATGTCCCCCTCGACAATGGTATGAAAATAAAATGGACACAGATCATCTCATGGCTGGGAGATCCGTGTCCATTGATGTAGTAGTGGTTCAGGCAGATGCCTGTGGCAGTTGGGCGGAGCTGCTATCTCAGCAGGAAGCTGAGACCCGTTGCACTTCGTTTTGTAACTTGCAGGCTAAATTGCCGTTTTAGCTATATGTTAGGATTTTCGCAAATAGCTTAGCTTTTGCGTTTTTATCAATACATATTGGTTCCTAATAGCACTTCCAAATTCTTTTGCTTTGTTGCGTCCATGATAAGGAAGAGGTCTACTATCCACCAAATGCCAAATCCGCCACAGGTGATTAATTTCAAAATACCATAAAGAGTATCACCAATATAAATTCTATCTACCCCTATTTGTCCGAGTAAGACAGAAAGAATAATTGATAGGGTTGGGTCCTTCATCATCGTAAATTTCAAATTTATGTTGGAAGGGTCGGTTGTTCTTAAATAATCTCGCACCATTTCTATTGATTCAAAGGGCAGTTTGGCGCCATAAATCATTAATAATTGATCGATTTTGTTTTCGTCCATTGCTTATATATGATATAAGGCTGGTTCTATAAATTACCACCGCATATAGTCATTAAATTTTTATGAAATACGTTTTGTTATCTTTTGGCTTCTTTTTTATTCAAAAATAAGCTCAAAATCTAACAAAGCTAATTTTATAGATCCAGCCATAAATTTCTTATCAAAAACCATATAAAAAAAGTTACAATGTATGTCCAAATAACATACCGATGTTGCACTATTTTTTCTAAAGTTTCTTTTTTCGGTCCCGCTGGCATCATTGCTATGCCGCAAAGGGATGACAAATAAGGCAAAACATAAAGTAAATAATAATTGTAATTAATTGCCTCTTTAAAATTTCCATGCAAAAGCGCATGTATAAATCGTTGCATTCCACAAGCTGGACAACTCCAACCCGTTAGTAATTTAACAGGGCATTTTGGAGCAAACCAACATTGAGTAGGGTTAAAATAGTATAACCCCACTCCTATTGTTAGAATACCAACAAGAATAGCAAACTTTTTCAATTTTTTCATAAAATGTCGAGCATACTGAAGACTGCTACGCCGTAGATGCCCCAATAAGCCGACATAAAAACAATGCCTGCAACAATTCCGATAATACTCCATTTTTTTGCTTCACGAGCTGTCAGTACTGCTAAATCGTATTGCTTTGCAAAGTAGTAAGTATTTACTCTATTTGCCAAAATTATGGCATAAATTCCGATTGGCAAACAACAACAAGCAGTTGTAAGTATTGCTAAAATCAAGTAGTTGTCTGGCTTTGGAGGCATTGGAGTTGAACTATTATTTCCAACTTCTGGGTTATTAAATTGCATTGTTTCGTCCATATTTTTTTGTTTAATGAATTAGTATATTCGCAAAGTTAAACATCTTTTTAAAGTTATGCAAACAAATAGCAAAAAAAAGTTGCAGCATATAAGTAAACCTTTGACTTATGTGCAAAGGCTTAACCTAAATCGGTCGTTAGACCTGTCGGACTGGTCGGACTGGTCGGACTGGTCGGACTGGTCGGACGACCGATTTGATTTAAAAGAATGTATGAATTTAGCAGCGTTGCACTAATCTTATATATCCAAATTGCCCCCTTATCATTTGCGTATGTAGATGAAAATTAGTAATTTTGCACGTTACTTATAGAGTAGCCTCAAACTTTGAATAAATAAAATATCTATAATAAATGAATATTTCATACAAATGGCTTAAAGAATACGTGGACTTCAACCTTACTCCAGAGGAGTTGGCAGCTGCGCTAACATCAACGGGATTGGAAGTAGGAAGCGTGGAAGAAGTGGAAACTATCCGTGGCGGACTAAAGGGGCTTTATGTGGGCAAGGTGCTTACTTGCGAAGCACACCCTAACTCTGACCATTTGCACATAACAACGGTAGACCTGGGTAAGGACGAGCCACAACAGATAGTATGTGGTGCGGCAAATGTAGCTGCTGGTCAGAAGGTAATTGTTGCCGACTTAGGTTGTGTGTTGTACGATGGCGAGGATAGCTTTACCATTAAGAAAAGCAAGCTGAGAGGCGTAGAGAGCTTGGGTATGATTTGTGCAGAAGACGAAATAGGTGTGGGAACAAGCCACGACGGTATTATTGTTCTGCCTGAAGATGCACAAGTGGGTATGCCCGCTGCTGAATACTATCAGATAGATAGCGACTGGATCGTAGAGATAGACATCACGGCCAATCGTGCCGATGCGTTGAGCCATTATGGTGTAGCTCGTGACCTTTATGCGTGGTTGAAGCAGAATGGTTATGAAACATCGTTGCACCGTCCTGACTGCAACAAGTTCGCAGTAGACAATAACGACCTCACCATTGATGTGAAGATAGAGAATACGGAGGCTTGCCGCCGCTATGCTTGTTTGAGCATTACCGATTGTGAGGTGAAAGAAAGTCCACAATGGTTGAAAGACAAGCTCAATGTCATTGGCGTTCGACCTATCAATAACATTGTAGATATTACCAATTATGTAATGATGGCTTACGGACAACCTATGCACTGCTTCGATGCAGCGATGGTAACAGGTAAGCAAATCGTTGTGAAAGATAAGAACGAAGGAAAGAAATTTGTTACACTTGATGGCGAAGAACACACCTTAGGCGAACACGACCTTGCTATCTGTAATGCCGAAGAGCCAATGTGTATTGCTGGTGTATTCGGGGGAAAAGGTAGCGGAACATACGAGAATACAAAAGACGTGGTATTAGAAAGTGCTTACTTCCACCCAACGTGGATTCGCAAGAGCGCACGCCGTCACGGCTTATCTACCGATTCAAGTTTCCGTTTCGAACGTGGTATCGACCCTAACGGCACTATCTATGCGTTGAAACAAGCAGCTATTCTTTGCAAAGAGTTGGCAGGCGGTAAGGTAAGTATGGAAATCCGTGACGAATATCCTACAAAGATGGAGGGTTTCCCTGTGCGCTTGAACTATGAATATTGCGACCGCTTGATAGGAAAACAATTGGGAGCAGATACCATCAAGAGCATTGCCACAAGTCTTGAAATGGAGATTGTGAAAGAAGACGCTGAAGGGATCGACCTCATCGTTCCTCCATATCGTGTAGACGTGCAACGCCCTTGCGACGTAGTGGAAGACATTTTGCGTATCTATGGATATAATAATGTAGAAATCCCTACCGAACTCAAGTCGTCGCTCACCATTGCTGAAGAGGCAGACAAGAACTATCACAAGGAAGACATCATTAGCGAGCAACTTGTGGGTGCTGGATTTAATGAAATATTGAACAACTCGCTCACGGCTTCGTCTTATTACGAGGGTGCCGAACTCAATGCTTACCCTTGGGAACAAACCGTAAAGGTGATGAACCCACTATCGAGCGACCTTGGCGTGATGCGTCAAACCTTGCTTTTTGGGGGTTTGGAAAGCATTCGTCGCAACGTGAACCGCAAGGCACAAAACCTAAAGTTCTTTGAAGTGGGCAATACCTACAAATACGAACAAGAGAAATGGACAGAGGAAAGTCCTATCAAGGCATACAACCAAACCTATCACCTCGCACTCTGGGTAACAGGTAAGCGAGTACAAGGGTCGTGGGCACACGCCGATGAGGACACAAGCTTCTACGAACTCAAAGCCTATGTAGAGCATATTCTCCGCCGATTGGGCTTGGCACAAGGCACATTAGTAAGCGAAACATCGGATAACAACATCTTCGACAAGGCACTCGCACTCAAAACACGTGCAGGAAAAGTAGTGGTAGAAATGGGTATCTTGAGCCACAAACTCTTAAAGAAGATGGACATTGCCCAACCAGTTTACTATGCCGACCTAAACTGGACAGCCATAATGAAGGCCATTCGCAAGAATAAGTTAGCGTTTCAAGAGATTTCAAAATATCCAAATGTAAGTCGCGACCTTGCCCTCCTCCTCGATAGCAGCGTAGCCTTTGCACAAATAGAGGAGATAGCACGCCAGACCGAAAAGAAACTCTTGAAAAAGGTAGAACTATTCGACGTTTACGAGGGCAAAAACCTCCCCGAAGGCAAGAAGAGTTACGCAGTAAACTTCATACTTCAGGACGAAACAAAGACCCTGAACGACAAGGCAATTGATGCCATAATGCAGAAATTAATTAAAAACATAACAACAAAACTCGGAGCAGAACTCCGCTAAATACACAATTCCAATGGGAAGAGCATTTGAATATCGTAAGGCTGCAAAGCTAAAAAGATGGGGCCACATGGCTCGTACATTTACAAAATTGGGTAAGGAAATTGCTATTGCTGTTAAGGCTGGTGGTCCTGAACCCGAAACCAACCCACGTTTGCGTGCTATTATCGCAACTTGCAAGCGCGAGAATATGCCAAAAGACAATATCCTGCGTGCCATAAAGAACGCAATGGGTAAGGACACAAGCGACTACAAAGAAGTGCCATACGAAGGATACGGCCCTCACGGAATAGCAATCTTTGTAGACACATTGACCGACAACACCACCCGCACCGTGGGCGATGTGCGCTCGGTATTCAATAAGTTCAACGGAACACTCGGCACACAAGGTTCGTTGGCATTCCTTTTCGACCACAAGGCTGTATTCACCTTCAAGATGAAAGACGGATTGGATATGGAAGAACTCATCCTCGACCTTATCGACTATGGTGTAGAAGACGAGTTTGATCAAGACGAAGAAGAAAACGAAATCACCATCTATGGCGAACCTACCAGCTTTGGCGAAATACAAAAGCACTTAGAAGACAATGGTTTTGAGATCACTTCTGCCGAATTTACCCGTATTCCTAACGACCTCAAGGACGTAACCGACGAACAACGTGAAACAATCGACAAGATGATTGAAAAGCTCGAAGACTTCGACGATGTACAAAATGTTTATACGAATATGAAGCCAGTGGAGTAAAACGCTCCGTATGGATTTACAGAAATAAAAAGGGAGCTTTAAAGCTCCTTTTTTTATATCGTATTCTCTAAAATGTTTGTAATCCAATTATCTTCGTTTACGCTATATTTTGCAAACTCGCTTTCAACTTTTCTTCCTCAACTTTCATTTGCTTTTCAAATTCATCAAAGGTATTGGCAGTTTGCGGAATACGAAGCGATAAAAGAGAAATGTTGCCTCCATAGCCTTGCAAACAGCCATAATCGTACAAAGCCGTTTGCCTTGTAGAGGGGAGAACGAAGCCTCCACAAGTGGAACGAGTGATGTAAAGATAAGAAATAAGCTGATGAAGGTCGGCTGCACCAATGCTGTATCGCCCTTCTTCTTTTTCCATTCGTTTATATTTTGCATCAAGTATAACACCCTCTTTCCAAAAGTCAGGATAGAAACGCTTATTCGGTATTGCATCGGTAAGTGATGAAAAAACGTCCATACCGCCTTTTCCTGACCTGTTTTGAGGATGTTTAAAGCCCTTAGGACGAAGCAACAGGGCAAGATGTTCTTCCCAAAGCCACGCCACATCAAAGAGTATTCCTTTAAGCTGCTGTGCGTCTGTGCCAAACGACACTCGGCTATGGCGCAATATCATTAAGCATAAACGTTGTAAAGGGATATAATGAGAAAAATAGGGTTGCCCAACAGAACGCATATTTGCACCAAGCACACGCTGCAACGACTTGCCATCGTACGAAGGAGTGGCTTGCTGAATGGTTTTCACCGCCGCTTCTATTTCTTTGTTGCTATGCAATACCGCCTTCGACATTCCTCGCGAAATATGCTCAATGGTGTATCTTATAAGTTGAGTGATGCGGTTGTCGTATGCGTATTCTCGCACTCGATAGGCTATATTGCCCCGAAAAGGCTGATTAAGCTTGATATGGCGAGCTATATCAACAGTGCCTTTCACCTTGCTGTCGTTGTAATTGCGGGTGCAATATTCCTTGTAAATACCTTGTTGTAAGGCATTGAGCAAGAGATGCGGAAAAAGATAGGGCAAAAGATCGTAAATGTTTTCTTTGTCGCTTTGCGCTTTAAAATCTACGATGTTTATACCCATTACTCGTTGCAGCAGATAGTGAAGGAAATAGTCTTTGTCGCTCTCCTGTGTAAAACGTGAACTTATAGCCATCTGCGTGTTGCCAATGCTAAGAAAACCTGCAATGTTGGTAGTATGCAGCTCCTTGCCCACCACACGATAAATGACCGATTGCTCTATCTCGTCGCCATTTTTACAGCCCAAGCATTGCGGAAAGATAAGCACGTCTGGGTGTAGGTCGGAGTTGATTTCGGCAATCTTCACACCGCTATAAGGCAACAAGTCGGCAACAGCCGTGCTGTCTATCGGAGTTCCACAATTATTGTCCGTCGTTCGTATCCTCGCCATCGGTTTGTGTAAAGTAGGCTTTTTTCAACTTTTCTAACTTGCTTTCTGCATCGGACATTCCTCTTAGATATTCGTGCAATAGACTTTCAAGGTGCAAATTCCACAAATCCTCCAAATTGGTAACGTCCTTAAAGTATGCTCCGCCTATTTGGAATGCACTGCTCAAACCTTCGGTTTCAAGAATAGCAACGTTAAGGTTGTCCATCGCACGGCGCACATCGCCCGTAATATCCATATTCTCTGCACTCATATCGGCTGTGATTTCTTTCCACGTAAAGCGGCGGCGCATTGCAAAATCCATACTCTCCACACTGCGGTCAATGTCGTTCATTGTACCTATGATATAAACATTTTCGGGTACAAAGAAGCCTTCTTTGAACACATCGCCTTCAGGCACTAAATCTTGATATTGGGTAGTAACCCTTCCTTCTATGCCACGATAATTAGGGTCGATAGAGAAAAATAGCTCGCCAAAGATTTTAGATATATCGCCACGATTGATTTCATCAATGATGAAAATATAATTCTTTTCTATATTGTTGCAGTTCTCCTTAACACGCAATTCAGGAAAAGTAGCACGTATATCTTCGCCAATAGCAGTAGCATAAGGTTTCCAATCAACAATGTTTCCTTCCTCAATATATTGTCTAATCACTTCTTTTAACACTACAAATTGTGTTTTAGAAGTATAAACCGTAATATTATTTTTTGAATTAACAGTAATTCTGAATGGTTTATGATGCACAAGCGTTTTAAGCTCACGTTCTTCTTCATCAAGAAGAATGTCTATATATTGTTGGTAAATTTCATCAAAATTACTTTCAAAGTTATTTTCTTTAAGTGCCTTTTTACAGAATGTTTTAAACACTCCGTCCTTGCGTTCAAAACCTATATTACCATTATCATCTTCTTTTGGGCGCAATCCTTCTACGAAGTCGGTGTAGTCGTATGAGGGGTGGAATTGTACCATTTCCATTTCATTCGTTACTCCCTCTTCATCATTCATTGCCTTTGCTATCGCTTTCGCTAAGTAGGTTTTACCAGTACCGGGTGCGCCTGTGAGGACAAGATTATGATTTTTTAAAAGCAAGTCTCGCAACAGAAGAACATTTTCTGCTGTTTCATCATTTTTATTTTCTACATCGTTAGTAGTTCTTGCCCTCAAAAGATAATCTTTTATGTAATGAGGAATATAATTCTTTACACTCAATGTTCCATGAGGAGTCCATTGTTTTTCAGCTTTTTTCACATTAAAAAGGTTAGTCCGCATATAGCCACGCTTTGCATAACAAAGCCACGCAACATCTACATAATGAGAATAGTAGCACTTCATATTTTCTTTGCTACCTGCATAATGTATATTCTCTTTATATTTATAAGACGATAATGCCACACCAATACCAAAAATGCCATGATTGTTATTCGTACAGCAAACAATGTCGCCACTTTTAATTTGCTTCATCAATCTGAAAGGTCCAATAGCCTTTTTATCACTATGTTCATATTCATTTGCAATTTCATCTGGTGTAAAATTGGTATAATCTTTATTTTTCCAACCTATTGCCATAATATTATTGTCCAAGAAGCTTTTCCAAGCTTTTGGCTTTTGTCCACTACAATGTGTTGGACAAATAAAATAAGATTGATGAGAAGAAAGTAAATCACTTACTTTTAGTCCATTAGGAATTAAAAAACTATTTTGTTTTTCAGCTACACCAAATTCTTTAATGAAAATATTAAATTTAGCGAGAATGGTTTCATCTTTGATTTCAGAATATAAATTATGATTTATTAAATTATCTTTTGCCTCTTGTCTAAACCGAGAAACTTTAGAATAAGCTTCCATCGAATTATTCTTAAACCCACAATAACAACAAGGAGCAAATAATAAAGTATCTCCAAATGTCTCAACAACAAAAAGAATGGCACTATTAAGATAATTTATTGCCCAATTTCTTTCTTTTTCATCTTCGCTCTTGAGATAAGAATAAAACGAATAGATATTTTTCACAACTTCTACTCTGCTTTCTACATATTGATACTCTTCAATGTTTTCTAATGCCATATAGTATTGATTAGGTTATTTTCAGCTGCTATTTATTCACTTTCTTCCTCCTCGTACCACTTCTTTATATAAAGATAATGGTCAGCATAAAGGCGTGATTGACCTGCTTTGGCAGCCTTGATGCGGCGTGCAGGAATACCGCCCCATATCTCGTTAGGAGGAATAATTGTGCCTTGAAGCACT
Organism: Prevotella ihumii; assembly: GCF_900155655.1. GTDB lineage: Bacteria > Bacteroidota > Bacteroidia > Bacteroidales > Bacteroidaceae > Prevotella > Prevotella ihumii. The sequence continues at coordinate 3,106,071 of NZ_LT706987.1, read as the reverse complement.
ACTGCACCTGCTGCCACAACCGAGTTTTCGCCCACTTCGACATCGTCTAACACGGTGGCATTCATACCTACGAGGGCATTCTTGCGAATGGTGGCTGCGTGGATTACAGCCGAATGACCAATGCTTGTGCCATCTTCTATAATTACGGGATGTCCTTCCGATTGGTGTATGCACGCCAAATCTTGCACATTCACTTGCGAACCCATACGAATAGCATCTACATCGGCACGCAATACCGCACCAAACCACACGGAGCAATCGTCGCCCATCGTAATGTCGCCAGCCAATGTGGCATTTTCTGAGAAATAACAACGTTCGCCCCATTTTGGCGACTTTCCTCTTGCTGATTTTATAATAGCCATAGTTTTGTATTTACTTTTTGTTTTTTATTCTGTCGGACGGGTCGGACGGGTCGGACGGGTCGGACTAGTCAGACTAGTCAAAACTTATCTGATAATCTTTTCTTTATTCTACCACTAAGCGGTAAACGGCTTTTGTTGCGCTGCCTATCCTTGCTTTATCGCTCATTCGTCTGCCCACAACCCAAAGTATAGTATCCATAGCATCTACCAAAACCAATTGTTTGCGCTTAGTGAGCGCATCTACTTTTTGGTCGGTGAGGAAGTCGGAAACGAGCTTTGAGCCACGCATACCAAAGGGCGTAAAGCGGTCGCCTTGCTTAATGGGGCGAAGAAGGAGGGGAAAAGCAACCTTTTGCTTGTCTAAAGCAATGGTATGCAATGCTTTAGGAATTTCGAAACCTTCATCAACTTGTTCTTCTGTAATGCGGATAGACAATGCTTCGGAGTAAATGTATTTGCCCGTTTCAGGAATTTTCATCGCCTTTTGCTGCACAGTTTCACGCTTAGCAACAAGGAGTTGGGTTCTGTCTATTACAACCTCAAAATGGTCGGACACCCACGATTTACCCGTTTGCCCAGTAAGCGATTGGGCGATAAGTTCGGTCTGTGTGGCGTTAAATCCATAGGGCGAAAGCACATAATATAAAAGGTATTCGGGCGAAACGTATGCGGTGAGTTTGTCTATACGCAACGTGAAGTTGGGCAAAGTCACACTTCCCCTACCCTGCTTTAAGGTTTCTAACCACAACGGCATATCTCCTTCCACACACACCATTGTTTGCAAGGCGGTATAGATAGATTGGTGGATTATCTTTTCTGCCTCCTCAACGTGGTTTACCATCTTCATCATTGCCTCATCAAACGAGGGATTGAGCGTTTTGAGTTGAGGAACAACATTCAGGCGCACCTTGTTTCGTTTCACATCGTCCACCATATTCGAACTATCGGTAACGTATTCTATTCCAACATCTTGCACGTAGGCTTCTATTTCGTTACGTGTACAACAGAGCAAGGGTCGGAGAATGTAACCATTGCGTGGACGTATGCCCATCAGTCCTTTTAGTCCTGTGCCACGTACGATGTTCATCAAGATGGTTTCGATGGAGTCGTCACGATGATGGGCTATACAGATGCCCGAAGCGTGAATATCCTTTCGCAATTGTTCGAAATAGCGATAGCGCAATTTGCGTGCAGCCATCTCAATACTCACCTTATGCAATTCGGCATAAACAGCTGTATCGAAATGCACAATATGTATAGGCAGAGCCAACTGATGACAGAGTTTCTTGCAGTATTCTTCGTCTCTTTCGCTTTCCTTGCCTCGTAGTTTGAAATTACAATGTGCAGCCTCAACTTGGTAGCCGAGCTTGTGTAATAAAACCAACAACGCTACACTGTCAGCCCCACCTGAGAGACCAACAATGTAGCGTTGTTGTTTGTTGAGCAATTGATGCTCCTTGATGTATTGTTCTACCTTATTCCACATACAGAACCAATCCCTTTAGATATTCGCCCTCAAGGTGATAGATATTGATCGGGTGGTCGGCAGGCTGATGAATTTGGTGCAGTATGCGCACCTTTCGTCCTGTTTGTGCCGCTGCGGTGAATACTGCTTGACGGAATTGTTCCTTGGTAACAACTTGTGAACAGCTAAATGTGAAGAGAATACCACCCTTCTTTATCTTCTCAAAGCCCTTCACATTGAGACGAGTATAGCCACGTAAACCATTCTTTAATGCCGAACGATGCTTGGCAAAAGCAGGTGGGTCGAGCACAATAAGGTCGTATTTGTCGTTATTGGCATCGAGGTATTTGAAAGCATCTTCGCAGTATGCGGCGTGACGGGTGTCGTTAGGGAAGTTCAGAGCTATATTGGCATTGGTCAGTTCCACAGCCTTTGCCGAACTGTCTACCGAGTGAACCAATTCGGCACCTCCACGCATAGCGTAAACAGAGAAACCTCCTGTGTAGCAGAACATATTTAGCACGCTGCGTCCTTTAGCATAAAACTCTAACAAACTGCGGTTTTCACGTTGATCAACAAAGAAGCCTGTCTTTTGACCTTTCAACCAGTCGATGTGGAACTTTAGACCATTCTCTATCGCAACGTTATTGTCTGTCTTGCCAAGAATAAATCCGTTTTCTTGTCCGAGGTCGGCTTTGAAAGGCAGTGTGGTCTCGCTCTTGTAATATATACTTTCAATTCTGTCGCCCATAACAGCCTTGAGCGCATTTGCGATGTCGTGTCTGAACACGTGCATACCTACCGAGTGTGCCTGAACCACACAGGTTTTGTCGTACACATCTACAATCAGTCCTGGCAAGTTGTCGCCCTCTCCGTGTACAAGTCGGTAAGTATTATTGATGGTCAACGACTTATTGGCAACGCTTTCTTCAGGTCTGACCACGCCTATGGCCTCTCGCACAGCTAAGGCAGCAGCAAGTCGGCTTTCCCAAAAATGGGCATCTATCTTCACATCGCTGAACGAAAGAATACGTACAGTGATGCTTCCTATTTGGTAATGACCCACACCTATGAAGTCGCCACTACGTGTCAACACACGCACCACTTCGCCCTCTTCGATACCATCGTCCATTCCTGCAATCGCACCAGAGAACACCCAAGGGTGCTTGCGCAATAGGCTGTCTTCCTTACCTTTCTTTAAATATATCTGTTTGTACATTTCTTTGCCTTTCTATTGTCATTGTGCAGGTGCTTCACCCTCATTTTTCGCAACTTCTTGTTGAGGTTCTGGCTCTGCCACCTTTATTATTTCGTAACTATTGGTTTGCTTCAACAGCATCAGTCGTTCGTATATCATAATACAAGCCCACGCATCTGTTGCAGCATAATTCTTTTGTTTGTCAAGTAGAATTGGAGCTTCCCAATTGGACAGTTGTTCTCGCTTGGCTATACGCTCGTGAAAAAGGTTGGCATAGAGCTTTTGCAAACTAAGGTCTTCTATACCAAAGTCTTTCGCAATATCCTGTAAATCAATGAATTTTCCCTTGTTAAAAGACACTCGCTTTTGCAACATCATAAAGTCGTCGTGGAGCGATAAACCCACTTTTGTTACAGTTTTGTCTTCCAACAACCTAATGAGGCAAGGCGGAACACCAATGATATTAAGCCGAAACAGAAAGCATATATCTCGTGTAGCCACTTGAAGCAACGCCACCTTGTGATGCTGACCTTTGCGAAACACAGGGCGAGTTTCTGTATCTATACCTATGATGTCGGAAGCGAGCAAGTAATTCACTGCTTTCTCGGCCTCTGCCTCGTTGAGTACCACAACAATACGTCCTGGAAATAATACTCGAGGCAATTCAGGAATACGCTTCTTATCGAATTTGTTAAATAATTTAGTTATCATTTCTACTTGTTTCGATTTGCAAAATTAGAAAAAACTTCTGAAATTATATCCGAGTATATGGTTATTTTTTACTACTTTTGCACATAAATAAAGAAATCGTTGATGGCAAAGAAAAAAAAGGAGCAGAAATCTAAGACATTTAGTGAAGCGCTCGGACTCAATTATATTATCAATGACAAGACTGGATTTGTATTTGGATTGGTACTCCTCTGTCTTGCCCTTTATATCTATATTGCATTTTTCAGTTATCTTTCTACAGGTCAAGCCGACCAAAGTTTGGTAATGTCGCTTCGTCCAGGGGAGATACAAAATACGACCAAAGAATTTCAAAACGATTGTGGGTCGGTGGGCGCATTGTTGTCTTACTTCCTCATCGCACGTTGTTTTGGATTGGCAGCATTCATCATTCCTTTCTATATTACCATCTGTGGTGTAAAACTTATCAAGGCTTACGAAAAAATACGGCTATGGAAATGGTTTTTCGGTTCAGCTTTGACGATGATTTGGTGCTCCATTACGTTCTCAAAAGCCTTTACGCCATTGATGGGCGAGCAAATCTTTAACCCTGGAGGCGACCATGGTGCGTATATTGTAGAAACGGTAGAGAATATGATTGGTTCGCCCGGGCTCATCGCATTGTTGAGTATTGTGATGATAGCCTTTCTCACTTACCTCACTTCAGAAACCATCACCATTATCCGAAAGATGCTCAATCCTGTGGGATACTTGCGCGATAAGGTGAAGTTTACCGTGGTTCGACACAATGGAAATCAATCTACAGAAACTCCCGAAACCATCATTGGGGACGAAAAAGAAGTGGAAGACTTTCTTAGCGTTGAACCTCAAACGGTCGAATTTTTAGAGGATAACGTTACAGAGGAATCGCAATTGGCTGTGAAAGAGGCAAAGGTTAGAAAAGAAAAGAACGAGGCTGTGGGCATGACCGTTAATATGCCAAAGCAAGAGGAACAAGCCTCAGGCAAGACAGTAGCCAACACTTCCGACCTCTCTACACCAATCAACCCACACGAACCTTTCACCAAATGGAAGTATCCAACACTTAGTTTGCTCAAAGAATACGATTCTGACAAACAAGTAAACTATGTTGATAAAGAAGAGTTAGAGGCGAATAAGAACCGCATTATCAAGGTCTTGAGCGACTTCGGTGTACAAATCAGAAGCATTAGAGCCACCGTTGGTCCTACCATTACGCTCTACGAGATTACGCCAGCTCAAGGTGTGAGAATTTCAAAGATAAAAAATCTTGAGGATGATATTGCACTCAGCCTTGCTGCCATTGGTATTCGTATCATCGCACCGATGCCTGGAAAGGGCACAATTGGTATAGAAGTGCCAAACGCAAAACCATCTATCGTGTCGATGTATTCTATCTTGAACTCACGAAAGTTCCAAGATAGCACAATGGAGCTGCCCATTGCCTTGGGAAAAACCATCACCAATGATGTATATATGGTAGACTTGGCTAAGATACCTCACCTCCTTGTGGCAGGTGCTACGGGTCAAGGAAAGTCAGTAGGTCTAAATGCTATCATCACATCATTACTCTATAAGAAACACCCGAACGACTTAAAAATCGTCTTAGTCGACCCTAAGAAGGTGGAATTTAGTGTTTACGCCCCCATTGCCAAACCTTTTATGGCGGCAGTGGAAGAGAACGAGGACGAACCTATCATCACTGACGTGCAAAAGGTGGTGAAAACGCTTAAAGGTCTCTGTGTCTTGATGGACAAACGTTATGATATGCTCAAGGCAGCAGGTGCTCGCAACATCAAGGAATACAACAAAAAGTTTCTCACACATCAGCTCCGCCTCACCGATGGTCACGAGTTTATGCCTTATATGGTAGTCATCATCGACGAGTTTGGAGACCTTATTCTCACTGCGGGTAAGGAAATAGAGATGCCTATCACCCGTATTGCACAGTTGGCACGTGCCGTAGGTATTCATATGATTATCGCTACACAGCGTCCAACTACCTCAATCATTACAGGTAACATCAAAGCCAACTTCCCAGGACGCATTGCTTTCCGTGTGGGAGCGATGATGGACTCACGCATTATTCTCGACCGTCCTGGAGCTCAACAGCTTGTTGGACGAGGCGATATGCTCTACCTTAACGGTGGCGAGCCTATACGTGTGCAGTGTGCATTTGTAGATACACCAGAGGTAGAGAACGTCACTAAGTTTATTGCCGACCAACCAGGACCAGTCGCACCATTGGAAATTCCTGAACCACTGGCCGAAGACGGAAGCGTTGCTGGTGGTGGTTTGGACGATCAAAATATAGACCCACTCTTCGAAGAGGCAGCTCGTGCCATTGTCTTAAACCAACAAGGGTCAACGAGTATGATACAAAGACGCTTTGCAATAGGCTATAACAGAGCTGGACGACTAATGGACCAGATGGAAAAGGCTGGTATCGTAGGTGCAGCCCAAGGTTCAAAGCCTCGTGAAGTATTGATAGGCGACGAGGTTAGCTTAGAGGCTTTGTTCGCCACCCTTCATCGAACGTAAAATATAATTAGAGCTTTAGCCCATCAGAAATGTCAGACCTGTCGGACTTGTCGGACACGTCTGACTAGTCTGACTGGTCTGACTGGTCCGACTGGTCCGACTGGTCCGACTGATCTAATAAAAACTTCAAGACGTATGAAAACAAAGAAAAATATTATTCTTGCCATAGCATTATTGCTCTGTACAAGTGCGTTTGCACAATCTGCCGCACAGGCGAAAGCCGTATTAAATAAGGTAGCAAGCGTAGTAGGACGCCGTGGCGGTGCATCTGCCAACTTCACTATATCGGGCGGAGGCTACGGCACAACCTCAGGCAAACTTGCCATCAAGGGAAGTAAATTCAAGGCAGTAACACCTCAAGCCACCGTCTGGTTTGACGGCAGAACCCAATGGAGCTATATGAAAAGCACCAACGAGGTGAATGTTTCTACCCCAACCGAGGCACAACGAATGGCAATGAACCCCTACTCGTTCATCACAATGTACAAGTCGGGGTACACAATGAGTATGCAAAAAGCAGGCGCAACCTACAACATTACGCTCAAAGCCACAAACCGTTCGCGCAGCGTACAACAACTATATATAAAGGTGGCGAAGAACTATCAGCCCACACAGATAAAGATGTTGCAAGGCGGCAAGTGGACTACCATCAGCATACGCAACTTCCGTGCTGTAAATCAGAGCGATAATACATTCCGCTTCAAACAAAGTGATGCACCATCGGCTGAAGTTATCGATTTAAGATAGCAAGAGGTTAGCTTTTTAACCCAAATCGGTCGTCGGACTTGTCGGACCAGTCGGACTTGTCTGACACGTCCGACACGTCTGACACGTCCGACAAGTCCGACTGGTCCGACAAGTCCGACGACCGATTTGGGTTTAACTCCTCAACACACCATTTTCCGCCAATCAAAGCACAGAAAAAAGAGTAAGCCATTACTGACCTACTCTCCTTAGTATATTCTGTGATTTGAAAAAGATTACTCTTCTACTACTACGAAATCGTCCTTACCAACTCCACAAAGAGGGCAAACCCAATCTTCAGGAATATCTTCAAAAGCTGTACCTGGTGCGATACCACCGTCTGGATCACCTACTTCTGGGTCATATACATAACCACAGGTTTCACATTCATATTTCTTCATAATGTTTTTTGTATTTAAATTGTTCTATTTCTTTATTCGCTACAAAGATAAAGCCGAATTGAACATATTACAAATTATAAGTGTTAATTTTTCTAATAATTATATTTTACCCCTAAGACAAGCGCAATTAATACAAAAATACAGGTGTTTTTGTGATTTTTGCACTATTAATTTGTTTTCCCATCTCTACTTTTTATACCCATCTTTTATTTGCTCTGCGCAAAAAGCCGTACCTTTGTGCGTATGAAAAAAGGATTAGTATTAGAGGGAGGTGCAATGCGTGGCTTGTTTTCGGCAGGTATTACAGATGTATTAATGGAACAGGGCATCACCTTTGATGGCATCGTTGGCGTATCGGCAGGTGCTGCTTTCGGCTGCAATATCAAGTCGGGACAAATAGGCAGGGTCATACGTTACAACAAGCGTTTTGCCAAGGATTGGCGTTACGCCTCTTATCGTTCGCTATTGCTTACAGGCGATTTCTTCGGCGGCGAGTACGATTACCATCATATCCCAACCCAACTTGACAAGTTCGACTTTGAAGCCTACAACAACAATCCAATGGAGTTTTGGGCAGTGGTATCAAACGTAGGAACGGGTAAAGCAGAATACAAATGCTTGATGGAAGCCAACTATGAAATGTTGGAATACATACGTGCGTCTGCCTCTATGCCAATGATTTCGAAGATTGTACGCCTCAATGGCAAACGCTTGCTCGATGGTGGAATGACCGACTCTATTCCTTTGCAATTCTTCGAGCAACAGGGGTACGACCGCAACCTCGTTATTCTTACCCAACCTTTAGATTATGTGAAAAAGCCTGTTTCAATGATGCCGCTTATAAAATGGTCGTTAAGACATTATCCACGCATGATTGAGGCTATGGCAAACCGACACAATATGTACAATGCGGAAACCTTATACGTACGTCAACAGGAAGAAGCTGGCAACGCACTTGTAATCAGACCAAAAGAAACATTATCAATAGGGCGAATATCGCACAATCCTGACGATATGCAACACACCTACGAACTTGGCAGAGCGGCTGCAATGGAAAAGTTGGAAGCAATAAAGGCGTACTTTAAAGAATAGGGTTAATCGATTCTGTCGGACGGGTCGGACGGGTCGGACAAGTCCGACAGGTCCGACAGGTCCGACAAAACCACTAAAAAGCCATAAAAAAAAACAATAGTTCAGCCTTACAGCACCTTAAATTTCGCAAACTTCAGCAACAACTGCTTTGTGCCAGCATTGCGAAATTCCACCGTGGCTTTTGCATTTTCGCCTACCCCCTCAAGTGCTAACACCTTGCCAACGCCGAAGCGTTGATGCTCTATCATGACCCCTTCTTTCAGTCCGTTTACCATTGCTGCGCCTCCGCCATTTGTTTCGGAAGGTGCAGACAAGGTTCGTCCGCCATTCGCAATAGCAGAAGAAAGTTTACGGAAGTTACCTCCTTCACGCAAGAGTTGCGCCTTGGTACGTGCCGACAATGGGTCTACTGCCTGTTCAGCCACTTTTCGCTGCGTTATCTTAGGTTGTGGGTCAGCCTTAAACTGCGATGCCACAGGATTGTCGTTCTGCCATCTGCCCCCCATTCGTCCGCTGTCTTGCCCCCACGACCTACTGCCCGTGTAAGGTTTGTTAGGCTCATAATCGCGAAAGTTATCGCCTCCCGAAGGCTTATCCCAAGGCATTCTGCCGCTACTCTGCACCGCTGCAAAAGCCTCATCGGTATCCAAATAACGTGGGTCTATATCTCGTAGGAAGCGACTGGGGTTGTTAAACTCCATCTTACCAAAACGATAGCGGTTCTTACAATTGGTGAGATAGCACAATTTCTCCGCACGTGTTATGGCTACATAAAGCAGGCGGCGTTCCTCTTCTATCGCTCTTCTCGACCCTACCGACATCATACTTGGGAAGATGTTTTCCTCCAATCCCACCACAAACACCACAGGAAACTCCAATCCCTTTGCAGCGTGAATGGTCATCAGTGTAACCTTTGGTGCATCATCGTCCGCCTTATCCAAATCGGAATACAAGGCTACTTCTTGCAGATAGTCGGTAAGGAAGGTTTCGCCCTCACGCCCTGTCTCGCTATTCTCGTCAACAAAGGCTTGCAAACCTGCAAGAAACTCTTCCATATTCTCACGCCTTGCAAGGTCGTCAGGCTCAGACCCCTTGTTCAAGTCGGCTGCAATACCGCTCTGTGTGATAATTTCCGAACCTAAGGTGTAGGCGTCTGTTACTGCCAATTGCTGGATAAAGGAGGTGATAAGGTCGGCAAAAGCCTTCAACTTATTCAGTGTGGCTTTGCTCACATTCAGTCCGTAGTATTCAGCCTTGGTTACTGCCTCCCACAAACTCACCTTGTTTTCTGTGGCACACATCACCACTTTAGCCACAGTGGTTTCGCCAATGCCACGTGCAGGATAGTTTACAATGCGCTTAAAAGCCTCTTCATCGTTAGGATTTGCCACCAATCGGAAGTAGGCAATAATGTCTTTTATCTCCTTACGCTGGTAAAACGAAAGTCCACCATATACCTTATAAGGTACAGCATTTTTACGAAATTCGTCCTCAAAGCTACGACTTTGGGCATTGGTGCGATAGAGTATTGCAAAATTATCATAATCATACCCCTCTCCTCGGCGCAATCGGTTTATCTCCTTTGTTACCACCATTGCCTCCTCCTTGTCGCTGTAACAAGGTTTGTAACTTATCCGTCTGCCCTCGCTCTCCTTAGAATATACGTCTTTTGGAATTTGCTGTGCGTTGTGCTTCATTAGCGAATTGGCAGCTTCCACTATCTTTTGTGTCGAGCGGTAATTGCGTTCCAACTTGAACACTTGTACCTTGTCGAATGCGTTTTGGAAACCTAAGATATTGTCGATATTAGCCCCACGGAACGAGTAAATGCTCTGATAGTCGTCGCCCACCACACACACACGTTGGTGTTCTTGCGCCAAGAGTTTTACAATCTCCACTTGCACAAAGTTGGTGTCTTGATACTCGTCTACCAAGATGTATTGGAAGTGGGCAGCATACTTAGCCCGTACCTCCGCATTTTCTTTCAACAAGCGATAGGTATTATAGAGCAAATCGTCAAAATCCATTGCGTTGGCTTGGCGCAATCGAGCTTGATAAGCCTCATATATCTGTGGCATAGCCGATATTTTAGCAAAGCGGTCGCGCTCTTTTATGGAGGGGTCGTTGGCATAAGCTACGGGCGAAACAAGATTGTTTTTAGCCATTGATATGCGCCCGTGTACTGTGGCAGGCTTGTACAATTTATCGTCCAACCCCATAGCTTTGACAATGGTCTTGAGCAACGAGCGTGAGTCGGTTTCATCATATATGGTAAAGTTGCCATTATAGCCTATGTGATGCGCCTCAACACGCAATATGCGTGAAAAAACAGAGTGGAACGTACCCATATATAGGCTACGTGCCGCCTCGCCCTCTACCAACGTTGCTATACGTGCCTTCATCTCCTTTGCTGCCTTATTGGTAAAGGTGAGCGCAAGAATACGATAAGGCGGTACGCCCGACAAAATGAGATAGGCTATCTTGTAGGTCAGCACACGTGTCTTGCCCGACCCTGCTCCAGCAATAACCAACGATGCCCCGCTGCAATACGCTACAGCTGCACGCTGATTGTCGTTCAACTGTGTCAACAGTTGCGTTATCTTTTCGTTTTCCATCTTACAATCTTATGGTTTAAAAGCAGGTATGTGACGCATCTGTTGCTCCACTTGGCGGAGACGCTTGCGCATATATGGGCCAGGGGTTTTAGACGAGAAGCGGCGAGGATTGGGCAGTGTGGCAGCAATAAGCGCACAATCGCTTCGGGTAAGATTTTTCGCATCTACATCAAAGTTTTGCTCTGCCACAGCTTGCACACCATAGATGCCGTCGCCCATCTCTATCGAGTTGAGGTACACCTCCATTATGCGTTCCTTGCTCCAAAGGATTTCTATCAAAAACGTGAAATAAGCCTCTAAGCCTTTGCGCACCCACGAACGCCCTTGCCATAGAAACACATTCTTGGCAGTTTGCTGCGAAATGGTGCTACCTCCACGCAACTTTTTGCCGCCTTCCAAATGGTCAAGTGCCGCAGCCTCAATGGCTTGATAATCAAAGCCGTGATGCTGCAAAAAGCGTTGGTCTTCGCTCGCTATCACAGCTACGGGCATCGACTTTGGCATCTCCGCAAGCGGTATCCACGTATGGTAAAGTTTCACATCTTCGCCCTTGTCTATCTGATCAAAACAGCGCGAAAACATCAGCGGTGTGAAGTAAACGGGGATAAACCGATAAGCCACAACTGCCAAGATAGACGAAATAAATAGCATTGCGACTATCCAGCGAATATATTTAAAAATCTTCTTCAACATAATGCTGCAAAGTTACAAAAAAGAGATGAAATACGGAGCAAAAGAAACGTTAATCGTCAAAGGCTGGTTCTATAAATTACCACCGCATATCGTCATTAAATTTTTATGAAATACGTTTTGTTATCTTTTGGCTCCTTTCTGGTTCAAAATGTAAGTTCGTTCAGTCGTGTAGCTCGCTACACTCCTTCACGCTCTTGCATTTTGACCTCAAAAATAAGCTCAAAATCTAACAAAGCTAATTTATAGAACCAGCCCAAATAGAACATTCGCCTATTTATTACCACGTTGTAAAAGCACAACTTTCGGAAAGCAAAACATATAGGTTTGACACGGTCAAAGTTCAACTTTGATAGGGCAAAACATATAGCTTTTGCATTGTCAAACATATATGTTTTACATCAAAAACATAACACACTTATAACCAACAGCTTACAAATACGGGAACAGACATTTTATCGTTCGGCAGATTGTTCTATTTATAACCAGCCCATAAAGATGATGTATTGTGTATTTCGGAAGAAATAATAAGGCGTTCTCAACACAACACACAGACCGAAAAAAGCAATTGTTTATACTCATCTTGAATAACTTAAAAATTAGTTCCGTTATGGGAATTTCAAATTTTCTATACACGGCAAAGTGTAGGGGCTTTGCTCACATTAATATCTATTTCAAAAGAGAGCTTCTTTTGGCAATAGCTTTGTTAACGAGAGATGTGTATAAATAGTAGAGAAAAGGGAGGGCGGAAAGCTTTAAATTATATTAAAAAAACGCTCTAAATATAATCATATATATCACCTGATGAAATAAAAATTGTATCTTTGCATACAAATAGATAGTGGAAATGGATAAGGCGAAAGCCCAAATCTCCCCCCACAACGACAATGAACAATAAAAGAATATAGCGGTATGAAAAAGAAAATATTTACACTCCTCTTAGCTTTGGCTACCATTAGCTTTGTGATGCCTCACGAAGTAATGGCAAAAACATCATTGGAACTTATCGACCAAGATTTTAACGCTGTAACCATCTCGGTTTCGGGCTCTGTGTTGCACATCGAAGGGGCTAACGATGAAATGCTGTACATCTACAACGTTACAGGCGTTAGAGTAATGAGCATCAAGGTAGAAGGACAGGACAAACGCTACAACCTTGGCCTACCAAGGGGCTGCTATATAGTAAAGGTGGGCAACGTTGTGAGAAAAATATTTATAAGATAAGATTTTTTTATTCAGCTATCCATATCCATAACTTGTGGGGCAAATAGATGAAGAAAAGCTATTAGAACAGCTTGCAAACCCAAACCAACGCCAAAAGGCATTTGCACTATTGGTAAACGAATATAGTAAACCGCTATATTGGAAAATTAGAAGTTTCGTGCTCACACACGATGACGCTGACGATGTGTTGCAAAACACCTTCCTAAAAGCGTGGAAAAACATTGCCGAATTTCAAGGAAAATCTAAAATATCAACGTGGCTATACCGCATAGCCATAAACGAGTCGTTAGACTTTCTGAGACGGAACAAGACCACTAACAAAGCAAATATAGACGAAGAACAAAGCGGAGTGGCACAACGACTAATGTCGGACGAATATTTTGACGGAGATAGAGGCCAAGCCCTACTGCAAGAGGCTATCGCTACACTACCAGAAGTACAACGAGCTGTATTCATAATGCGCTATTATGACGAAAAAAAGTACAGCGAAATGCACCAAATATTGGGAACAAGCGAGGGAGCACTCAAAGCATCGTACCACATTGCAGTACAGAAAATAACAGAATACATCAAAAAATATCAATAAAACACCAAACCAATTAAACCTTAGCATTGTTGATACATCATATATACAAACAAGAGAAACAACCCAATAGATTAAGGCTACTATGGACTTAGAAGAACAGCTCAAAACGCAATACGGCAACCAAAGACCTTTCAAGGTGGACGAACATTACTTCGATAACATATCGGAGCAAATATTCGCACGCATTGCCGAGGAGGAAAAGGCAGAGGCACAACAGCCCAAGGTTACCATAAAACCTATTAGACGTATGCGTCCGCTACTCGTAGCAGCATCGGTGGTAGGGCTTATAGCTTGTGCCACAATTACCCTCAACCTAATAAATGGCAAGGATAACACAGCACAAGGCAACAAAATAGCTAAACAGCAGAAAGCAAAGAAAGAGCTACTACAAAAAGAAAAACAACAAGAAATAGAGGACGCAGCCGAATATATGATGATAGACGAGGACGAGATGTACGCATATCTTGCTGAAAACTAAGGGGCATAAAGGCTAAAAACAAATTAGAACAGAAAGACAATGAAGAAAATAACACTTATCTTAACCATAGCTATCTGTGCTGTCACAATTAGCGCACAATGTAAGTTCGACCCAGAAAAATTCAAGGCTGAACTGAAACACCATATCATTGCAACGGCACATCTCACCGATAAGGAGGCAGCACGCTTCTTCCCACTATTCGAAGAGATGCAAAACAAACAACGAAACATTCATCAACGCATACGACAACTGCAAAAAACAAAACCTGCAAACGATGCCAAAGCACGCAACATCATCATTCAAACCGATAATTTGCGCATACAGAAAAAACAAATAGAACAACAATACCACAACAAAATGATGAAACTCATACCTGCTACAAAGCTCAATGAGGCACTGAAAGCAGAACGCAGATTTCATAAACAATACTTCAAAAACGTAGCAAAATAAAAAGAACAAAAAGGAAGACAAACCAAGATAAAGAAGAAAAAATATGCAATTCATCAAGAAAACACTACTCACATTAATCCTTGTATGGAGCGTATGCAATGCCATCGCAGCTGCCTACCCTACTAAGAAACGTGAGTTTAGAGGCGCGTGGATACAATGTGTGAACGGACAGTTTCAAAATCTTGGAACCGAAAAGATGCAGAACACACTCACATATCAGCTTGACGAACTACAAAAGATGGGCGTAAATGCCATCATCTTCCAAGTAAGAGCCGAATGTGATGCACTCTACCCCAGCAAATACGAACCTTGGAGCAAGTTTCTTACAGGACGCCAAGGCACAGCCCCTACGCCTTATTGGGATCCACTGCAATGGATGATAGACCAATGTCACAAAAGAGGAATGGAACTGCACGCTTGGATAAATCCATACAGAGCCAAAACAAAAACTACCAACCAATTGGCAATATCGCATATCGCTGTGAAAGAACCACAAAAGGTGTTTTCGTACGATGGACTGATGATACTTAACCCAGGAATACCCGAAAACAGAGACTACATCTGCACCATCGTCAAAGATATTCTTACACGATATGATGTAGACGGACTGCACATAGACGACTACTTTTATCCCTATCCAGCCCAAGGACAGACCATTCCCGATGTGAAAGAGTTTAGCAACTACGGCGGAGGATTTGGAAAAATTCAAGACTGGAGACGTGATAATGTTGACCGATTTATCAAACAATTGTCCGAAACCATTCACGAAACAAAACCTTGGGTAAAGTTTGGCGTGTCGCCTTTTGGCATCTATCGCAATCAGAAAAACGCACCTAACATAGGCAGTAAGACCAATGGCTTGCAAAACTATGACGACCTCTATGCAGATGTACTCAAGTGGGTGAACAATGGTTGGATAGACTATTGCGTGCCACAGATATATTGGGAGATAGGCAATAAGGCTGCCGACTACAAAGAATTGATACAGTGGTGGAACAGATACGCTGCCAACAGACCGCTTTATATAGGCGAGGACGTATTGCGCACGGTAAAGAATGCAGACCCACAAAATCCACGTTCGCACCAGTTGCCAGCAAAGCACAGACTGCACCAACAGGCCGAAAGCGTACAAGGAACAGTGCTGTGGTACGCTGCATCGGTAGTGGACAACCCTGGGAATTATGCTACAATGCTACGAACCAACTACTGGCGCACACCAGCCCTACAACCCCTAATGCCCTTTATTGATGACAAAGCACCTAAAAAACCAAGAAAGGTAAAGGCAAGATGGAGAGAGAAAGGATATTACCTCATGTGGAAAGCTCCAAAAAGCAAAACGTGGGACGACGAAGCAGTGAAGTATGTGGTGTACAAATTTGAAGCCGATGAACCTATAGACACCGACAATCCTGCACGAATAGTAGCCATAACAACAGCAAACGCACTCAAACTCAATTATAAAGAAGGAAACACAAAGTACATCTACGTAGTTACAGCATTAGACAGAATGAGTAACGAAAGCGTAGGAAAACAAAAGAAGGTGAAACTCTAACCCAAATCGGTCGTTAGACCGCAAAGGCTTTTTAAAGCGTTTAGATGTATGCTTTTCTTCGTCTTTGCACCTTATTTTGGCTTCTTTTCGGTTCAAAATGTAACAAAGCTAATTTATAGAACCGTCCTTAAAAGTAAAAACTGAAAGTTCTAAGTACGATGCAAATCAAATCTATAATAGATTTTAGGACTTTTAAGATATTTGTTTAGGGCAATTCAAAATATAAATCGTATATTTGCAATTACTACAAATTGTAGAAGATTATTAAAATAGAAAAGAAAATGAAAACAGTTTATGATTTCACTGTCAAAGATAGAAAAGGCGGTGATGTGTCTTTGAAAGAGTTTAGCAACGAAGTATTATTGATTGTAAACACAGCTACCAAGTGTGGTTTCACACCTACATACGATGAGCTTGAAGCTACATACAAGAAGTATCACGCACAGGGTTTTGAGGTATTAGACTTCCCTTGCAATCAGTTTGGCAACCAAGCTCCTGGTACTGACGAAAGCATTCACGAGTTCTGCAAGTTGGAATATGGTACAGAGTTCCCACGCTTTAAGAAGATTAAGGTGAATGGTGAAGATGCCGACCCACTCTACACCTTCTTGAAAGAACAGAAGGGTTTTGCTGGTTGGGACGAAAGCCACAAGCTCACACCTATTCTCGACAAGATACTCTCAGAAGCTGATCCAGACTACAAAGCTAAGTCGGACATCAAGTGGAACTTCACAAAATTCCTTATCAACAAGAAGGGTATGGTAGTTGCACGTTTTGAACCAACAGAGAAAATAGAAAACATTCAAGCTGAAATAGAAAAGCTTTTGGCTGAATAAAAGGCACGCAAATAAGATAAAACATAAAGGGTAAAAAGGTAAGCATCAGTGCTTCGCCTTTTTACCCTTTCTTTTTTGATAATCCCCAATAAGCATTTGGGTTAATCGGTCTATCTTTTTAGCGCATTTGTACGAGCGTAAAATAATGAAAATACACTTCCACAAATGCTTTATTTGGGTTTAAACTCTTTCTTCCAACAACACTACATTCTCAACGTGTGGCGTATGAGGGAACATGTCCACAGGCTGAACGGCTGCCACCTTATAGGCTGTATCGAGCAAAGCAAGGTCGCGCGCCTGTGTGGCAGGGTTGCAGCTGACGTAAACAATGCGCTTAGGGTGGGCATTGAGTATGACATTGATAACATCGGTGTGCATTCCCGCACGTGGAGGGTCGGTAATGATAACATCGGGGCGACCGTGTTGGCGTACGAAATCATCGGTAAGAATATCTTTCATATCGCCTGCATAGAACAATGTGTTGGTAATGTTGTTCACCTCCGAATTTACTTTTGCGTCCTCAATAGCTTCAGGAACATACTCTATACCAACAACTTTGCGTGCCTTCTTGGCAACGAAATTGGCTATCGTACCTGTACCTGTGTAAAGGTCGTAAACGAGTTCTTCACCTGTAAGACCTGCAAATTTTCGAGCCACATCGTACAGATGGTAAGCCTGTTCGGTATTGGTTTGGTAGAAACTCTTTGGACCTACCTTGTAGCGAAGGTCTTCCATCAGTTCAAAAATATGGTCGTTACCCTTGAAAACAGTGAGGTCGAGGTCGTTGTAAGTGTCGTTACCCTTCTGATTGTCTACATAGAGCAAGGCTGTAATCTCGGGGAATTGGTCGGCAATGTATTGCATCAAGCCCATTGCACGCTGATGGTCGCCCTCCTCATCGTAATGGAATTGCACAAGAAGCATCCACTCGCCCGTATTAGAATTGCGTATCATAAGGTCGCGGAGTAAGCCGTGCTGCGCACGAATGTCGTAGAATGTGAGTCCGTTGTCTACCGCATAGCTATAAATAGCATTTCTCACCTTGTTGCAATAGTCGTCCATCAAGACACACTTTTGGATAGGATAAATCTTGTCGAACGCTCCTGTGATGTGGAAACCTATTGCGCCCTCGCCCAGTCCTACACCTTCAGGGAGATCCTCAAGTTCTTCTTTGGTGTACCAACGCTTATTAGAACAGCCAAATTCCAGCTTGTTGCGGTACTCGAATATCTGTTGCGAACCCATAATAGGTGTAATTTCGGGCAAGGCTATCTTACCAATTCGTGTCAATTGGTCAACCACTTGTTGCTGTTTAGCCTTGAGTTGTTCCTCGTAAGGTAGGTTTTGCCACTTGCAACCACCGCAGATGCCGAAGTGTTCGCACGCTGGTTTGATGCGCTTAGGGCTATAAGTTACAAAGCGGACAACCGTGGCTTCGCAATAGCTGTTGCGCTTCTTGCGCACCTGAAGGTCGACCACATCGCCAGGAACAACAAAGGGTACGAATACCACCATATCGTTGACGTGTGCCACACATTTGCCTTCAGCTGCTACTGCCTCTATCTCTACATTCTCTAAAATAGGTAATGGTTTCTTTCTCCTGCTCATATTTTTGTATTTGCGTGCAAAGATACTACTTTTTTTTCGTTCATTCTCCAATCCTTATAATATAATAAGGTGAAAGAGGGAATTGCCCTCACGGCATTGCTTAGCCCTATTGGCAAACTACACTTTATAGGCTGGTGCTATAAATTAGCTTTGTTAGATTTTGAGCTTATTCTTGAGGTCAAAATGCAAGAGCGTGAAGGAGTGTAGCGAGCTACACGACTGAACGAACTTACATTTTGAACAAAAAGAACGCCTAAAAAGGCAAAAAATAGCAAAATAGAGCATTTGGTTTGAGTTTCAAGTGGTTGTGGCAGTCGTTGGCTTTAGTTGGCAGTGACAAGGAAATGAGGAAAAAGCAGATTAGAGAAGTAGAAACGCTTTCAAATCATTACCCAATGGAAACGCCCTAATAAGCATTTTTAACGGTGGCGGTTCAATCTTCTCCATTCTGCGTAAGTTTTGGTTTTGCCATGCAACTCTCATAGTTTAATTTTGCACCGAACAAAAAAGTAAGAATTATGAGATGCACTTTCAAGACAGTCTTCTATGTAAATGGAAGCAAGGAGAAAAATGGAATTGTCCCAATCATGGGGCGAGTGACAATCAACGGAACAATCGCACAGTTCAGTTGCAAGCAGAGCGTGACCAAGGCTATCTGGGATGCCAAGGGCAACAGAGCCATTGGCAAGAGCAAGGAAGCCAAGGAGGTGAACTTTGCGCTTGACAACATCAAGGCTCAAATCGCCAAGCATTACCAGCGACTTTCCGACCGTGAGGCGTTCGTTACTGCTGAAATGGTGAGAAACGCCTATCAAGGCATAGGCACCGAATACGAGACCTTGCTCAGAGCTTTCGACAAGGAGAACGCTGCCTTTGCCAAACGTGTAGGCAAGGACAGAGCCAAGAACACTTACAACAAGTATCTTGTGGTGAGAAAGTACGTTGCCGAGTTCATCAAGTATCAGTACAAGCGCAGCGATATGTCCATGAATGAGCTTACCGAGGAGTTTATCCGTGACTATTGCCTTTACTTGAAAAATGTGGTAGGGCTTGCGCAGTCCTCCATTTGGATTTACTCCATACCTCTGAAACATATCGTCACGGCGGCACACTACAACGGCAAGATACAGAGAAATCCGTTTGCCATGTACCACGTTGATCCAGACCACAAGGAACGAGAGTTCTTGACCTTGGACGAGCTTACCGCCATGACTGAGATAAAGTTGGAAGACCCCAACATGGCATTTGCGAGAGACCTTTTTATCTTTGGCAGTTGGACAGGTATAGCTTTCATCGACATCAAGAACTTGACGGAAGATAACATCAGCATGGTAAACGGTGCTCCTTGGATAGTGTCCAAGCGTCAGAAGACAGGCGTACCGTTCCAAATCAAGCTGATGGATATTCCCATGCAGATTGTTGAGAGATACAAGTCTTTCAGAAAAGACAACCACTTGTTCAATATCGGTAATCTTGACAGCATTAACAAGCGCATCAAGAAAGTTGCTGCAATGTGTGGTATAAAGAAGCATGTATCATTTCATGTCTCACGTCATAGTTGGGCAGTTTTAGCCTTGGAGTATGGTATGCCGATAGAGAGCGTGAGCAAGATTCTTGGTCACACGAATATCACCACAACACAGATATACGCCAAGGTGACAAGCACAAAACTTGACCATGACATATCTGTCTTTGAAAGTCGAATCAAGGGGCATTTGCCTGTAATGGGAGGAATGGCATGAAACGGACTGTAATCACCGTGGATGGCAATGGAAGGCTTTCCATTCCGTCCAACTTGGAGGACTTGTGGATGAATGAGAGTGAGTTGATTGATATGCTTTATATCACTGCCCCGAAACTCAATGCTGTGATACGAGCTATATATAGTCTCCCCTTGAAAAGTATTTAACCATCTGGTTATCAATAAAATAATCGTTCTCAAACTTGCATATTTCTACAAAGTTTTGTATCTTTGTATAGTAAAATCTTGCAATTCAACGATGTATAAATCTCCATCCAAAGTCCGTCAGGCATCATTATTCTGGGATCTTGAGACAATGCTCTCTCCCAAGAATTCCCTGTACAAGTTAGCCAATCTGATCGATTGGGATCTGTTTGAGCAGTCTTTTGCCCCTCTTTACAGCAAGGACACTGGCCGTATGGCCAAGCCCATCCGTCTGATGGTCGGTCTGCTGATCTTGAAACACCTTCGTGACGTTTCAGACGAGAGCGTCGTGGAGCAGTTCTCGGAGAACGCCTACTTCCAGTATTTTTGCGGGATGGAGGCATTCCGCACCGACGCTCCCTGCGTTCCCACCGAGCTTGTCGAGTTCCGCCGTCGCATCGGTGAATCTGGTATGGAGCTGATACTCAAGGAAAGCATCCGCATCAATCTTTTAATCGGCGATCACAGAAAAGAGGAGATGCAGGGGAAAGACGGCAAGGATGGACGTGGACGCAAGCCCGATGCGGAGCATACCGCATTCATCGACACGACGGTGCAGGAGAAGAACGTGACCTTCCCCACGGACTCGAAACTCCTGAACAAGGTGATAGACTTTTGCCACGGCGTGGCGGAGAAGGAAAACCTCAAGGTCCGCCAGAGCTATGCCAAGGAGATAAAGGAACTGAAGCTCGTTCAGCGCTTCAGGGGCAGGAAGAACAGCAAGGCCAAAGTCAGGAAGGCCGACAAGCGGATGCGCACCATTGCGGGCAGATTGCTCAGGGAGCTGCTTCGCCTGCTGCCCGATAGAAATGCCTACCAGAAGCGGATTGACATCTGCATGAGGCTTGTCAACGGCGAGCGGTTGGACGGCCATAAGATCTACTCGCTTCACGAGCCAGACGTGCTTTGTATCAGCAAGGGAAAAGAGGGCAAGAAGTACGAGTTCGGCAACAAGGTCTCCATCGTCAGACTATGGGACGGACTCATCATCGGTGCGCTGTCATTCCGCAATGAGTATGACGGCCATACGATAGACAAGGCAATGGAGCAGGTTAGGCGGCTGTATGACAGGAAAATAAAAACACTTGCCTGCGACAGGGGATACCGAGGACAAAGCATGAGTGGGCAGACACAAATCATAATTCCGGACACGCCCAAGAAAACAGACTCACGGTACGCCAAGAACAAAAAGCACAAACTCTTCCGCAAGCGGGCAGGAATAGAGCCTGTCATTGGCCACTGCAAGGCAGACCACCGGTTGGGGAGGAACTTCTACAAGGGTCTCTTCGGAGACTCCATCAATGTTATGCTTGCAGCTGCCGCATTTAACTTCAAAAGAGCCATGAGGCTTCTTTTGTGCCTAATTGAAAGAGTGATTATGTGGTGCTGTGGAAGACAAGAATTAAATTTTCAACACCAATTCTTCCCGCAGGGCTATATGAAAAATGCGATGTCGCCTTTTTGAGGGTCGACTATATAAAGAGGGTATGTTGTCTATGTCGGAAGTCCAACGAAGGGAAGAACTTTCCAAGGGTATTTGGCAAACGTTGTATGGATTCCCTATGGTTGTTGCCATTTGCTTCCGTCTAAACTCTAATGGTGCGGCACAACTTCGTGATGCCATCATCAAGAGATTGTACGGAGCAAAAGAGAAAACAAACATTGTCTTGCAACTATATGGAGGGACTAATTCCTTTAGTTGAGAATGGTCGCTTTTTTAGACGCTTCGATGATTCGCTGCCGTATTGACTTATTGACGTACTGATTCATTGTCGTATGGAAGTGCAGTTGCAATTTGATAAAGAAGTATCCATGCAAAGAAGTGTGTAAGCATATATGCATTGATGCCATACGTTTTACATTTTTATCGTATGACATATAAAACGTATGACATGCAGGAATACATTTTTGTTCATCCCGAGGAATGGCATTCAAGGAAAACTCATTCTTCGGGATTTTTTTCGTTTTCATCCTTTAGCATAAAGAAAATGAGCCGTTCCTTGGAGGCTTTGCGCCTCCATCCACTGGGCGAACCTCCGCAGTGTTTTCAATGGTATTAGATTTACTCTTGCCAAAACATGGTGTCCATAAAGACACAGCAAGGTATGTTTTGAGTTACTCAAAACCTTTTGGGTAACTCCCCAAAAGAAATATGTTAGTTGGGAAATTGTTCCTCCCAAGTCGAACAATTTGAAGTTAGTAACAATTTAATTCCAATGCTTTCTACGTTTTTATCTAATTTTTATCAATCCTTTAGTATCGCTAAATCTATAGGCATTACCGATGTTACAACAATACATTTAAATGGACTTGACATAACCTTTTGTTTTGCATTTTCTGAAAGCAACTCATTACTCACCTCATAAGGATGCTTATTCTCTTCAAAAGGAAGATAAATGCAAAGCCAATATTCATCACATTTGTTTTTCTTTTGATAGATAGAGTATTTGCTGTTTTTAGATTCTATACATTTTTCTAAATCTTGCCAAGGTACAGAATCCCTTCGAGCTATAGAATTGAATTGAACTATGTTTCTACCACGTGTCTCCCAAACTTTAATTCTTTTAATATGCTTAGTAGGATATATAAATCCATTAAACATATTTCTTAAATAGATTTCGACTTCTTCAGCAAATGCTTCTGGTGTTAATTTTACTTTATCTCCATCCAAATCTCCCTTATTTGTAAAATTATATCTATCAATGAAAATGTTTAACTTCTTTTCTTTGGTCATACTTTCCAAGAAGATATTTTTTTGCACTATGTTACAGACTTTGTTTTTGAACGTATTTCTCTCTACCGCATTACGTTTCTTGTTTATATTTACAGAAGGATGGCATTCCACGACTTCAACACCTATGGAGTACCCTTTTTCATCATGGAAAATGAAATCAGGCATCTCTGCCTCATATTGTTTATCATACATAGAGATATTAATTCCCAATTTATTGTTTATTATTGGAATAAGATTTTTAATTGCATTCCATTCGGAAAGTTTCTGTCGATTTGCTTCCATTTTTTACAAGTTTACATTTTGAAAATTATTAGCACATAGCTTTTCTTACTTGAACAGCGAGTGCATAGGCTAATCGTGGCGGTACTGCATTACCCACCATTTTATATCCGTCTTTTATGTCATCATATATGAACACAAAACTATCAGGAAAAGTTTGTATTCTTGCGCATTCCCGAACGCTCAAACGACGATAAAGATGCTCGCGTCCTTTTGCAAAAATTCTAACATTTGAACTAACATAAGGCATCTTTGGAGCCTGTGGATGTTGAGGCTCATTTCTTGCCTGTGCTTGAATCGTAAAAGATTGCTCATTCCAAGAACGAACACGATTGCGTGCCATATACTTTGCATCATAACTTCCTGTGTAGACATCATGATTCTTTCTTGTTGGATGTTCCGACATGACTTTTCCTTCATTGAAAAATCTTGGCTTCTCAATAATATCTCCAATAGCTTCTCTTAAAGTCACTTTTTTGCCAGACATTGCATTCGGGAAAGCAAATGTATTTTGTAGGTCATTTCGTATTCCCACGAAGAAAACCCTTAATCTATCCTGTGGAATTCTGAAGTCTGCAGCGTTTAAGAGTTGATAACTTATTGAATAACCAATAGATCGTAAACTTTCAATTATAAATTTCAACGATTGCTTGTGTTTGTCTTCAAGTATTCCCTGCACATTTTCAATGACAAAGAACTTTGGCTTTTTCAAGTTTACGATCCTGATATACTCCAAAAACAACTGACCTCTTGGGTCTTCAAATCCAAGTTGCTTGCCACCTTCACTCCATGCCTGGCATGGTGGACCTCCAATAACACCATCGCAAGAAGGAATGTCTTGGTCTTTGAGTAAGCGCACATCGGCAGTATTCAACATGGTATTTGGGTGATTTTTTCTATATGTTTCAAATATAGAAGAATCACATTCATTTGCCCAAATCACATTGAAACCAGCCCTTTCAAACCCAAGGTCAAGACCTCCACATCCTGCAAATAGTGATATTACATTCATCAATTATCTATATTGATATTATGTTGTTTTAAAGTTTCGATAATGCTTAATGCCACATGGTACGCAAGATTGACTGGGACGGCGTTACCTATCATCTTGTATCCATAATTCACTTCATCATATATGAACTTAAAATCATCAGGGAAACTTTGAACACGAGCGACCTCTCTGACAGTCATTCTTCTATATAGATATTCTTTCCCTTCAACAAATTTTTGCAAGTTCTTTTCTACCTTTATCATTTTAGGTGCCTGCGGATGAAGTTGGCATTGTCTTCCACTCGCTTGAACTGTAAACCCTGGCTCGTCCCATGACCTTACACGATTACGTGACATGAATATTGGTGAGAAAGCACCCGTAAAATATTCATTGTTTGGCACCACGCAAGCATTTCCATTTGTATGGTTCTTTTCTCTTGCAGGTATTGCAGTGTCTTGCAAATCCCAAATAGCCTCACGTAAAGTAGGTTTATGCTCTTGTGGCTTAGGGTATTCATAATCATCTATGTGCAAATCCTTGCGAAAGCCAATGTAGAAAACACGGTCTCGGTCTTCAGGTACATCATAGTCATTAGCGTTAAGCATTTTCAAATTAACATCATACCCTGCTTCATCAAACAACTCCATAAATCCACTAACAGCAGTCGCATGTCGTTTGGCAAGCATACCAGACACATTCTCTGCTACAAAAAACAAAGGTTGGGTATCACGCAATATTCTGATATACTCATAGAACAACTGACCACGGGCATCTTCAATGCCCTTTAATGAACCAGCCTCACTCCATGACTGGCATGGCGGTCCGCCAATTATACCTGTCACATGGACGGGAAAAGCATCTGACGGTATATTCCTAATATCTCCCTCAATCAATTTCGTATCGGGAAAATTAGCTTTAAATGTTGGACATATTTTTTTGTCGAATTCATTGGCAACAACAGTATGAAATCCTGCATTATGGAATCCTTTGTCAAGACCACCAGCGCCAGAAAAAAGACTAATCAAATTCATATTTACCACTTACAGTTAAAAGTTATATTTACAGCAGGAGGCATTCCTACAATCTGAACATCAAACTTCAAAGATGGTTCTACCGTATCTTTGGCGTTATGTATTCTGAATGAGAACTGCCATCCGTTATCGAAACTCATTATTACAGTCGTTTTACTTTTAGGCTTGAAATCCATATAAAGTAAAGTCGTAGGTAATTCCATTGCAGGAACTTCTAAAGACGGATTCAGCTTCTTGCTCGGTTGGTTTAAAGTTCCATACATGTTGAATGACTGTATTGTGGTAACTCTTTTATTGTCTATACTAATAACCTTGTAAAAGTCATATTTGCTGAGTAAATATTCAACCAGTTTACGAGGAATGTCAGCATTGTTCGCAACTTGCGTCTTTACTTCTTGCATAAAAGCTTTCAATAATGGCACATATACATCATCTTCCTTAGATTTCAAATCTCTAAAGTAAGTTCCATTTGATTTTTCTACTTCAAGAAAATCAAATGTTGGCTTTACAGCGTTCCAATATTCTTCGGAACAGTTAACTCCATACCATTTTTGACCAAAATCCAAAGTTTTTGCTAAACGACTATGCTTTACAGCCATGTGATTGTGCTTTATGCTTAGTCCAATCTCCCAAATAATATCTTTACGTTTAATTATAATATCACGAACATCAGCTTCTTCACCATGTTCATCGCTTTGGATATATAAATTTAGGGTATCGTCATCAACTTCTATAATATTTGGTTCTAATGCAAATATTGTATCAATAGTTGACTTCGCACTCAATGTATATAATGCTTTTTCTGCAACACTTAATGTGTTCCATGCGTGTTCAGCAGCTTCATAGCTGCTATTATGAATTATTTGTGATTTACGAATAGCACTTATTGCATTCTGCAAAGAAAGCAAGCAAATGTATTCGTAAGCACGTCCTTGGTCGTTACTTTTGCTACTCATAATTATTTATTAATTCTTTAATGTCAACGTTTAATAATTTCGATATACTAATTATAGATTCTAATGGAGGTTGCGATGTATTCGTACACCACTTTGATACAGTAGAAGGATTCACTCCTAACTGTTCTGCCAACCATTTGCTTGTTCTTTTCTTTTCAACAAGTACTATTTTCAAGCGATTAATATCCATAATAATTTATTTTTCTGCAAAGATAATGAATTATTCTCACTTTTATTCCAATATATAATTTTTTAACGTGGTTCTCGCATTCTATTTTAAAGAAATATTGTATTTTTGCAGACAAAAGAGTTGTTTGGTAAGCAAACGTATGCAATTTGCAGAATTTAGCACTGTTGCCAAATCATGTAACTACTCAGTACCCCTATGGTAAATCCATCAGAGAGTAATCCGAAGTGTTAAAACTAACCGCTCCAAATAGTAAACGAACGGCTGCCCGAGAGGACGGGAAATACCTTTTGATGGTAGCAAAAGTACGCTTATTCGCCTATGTATCAGTGTTTTGTATCTATTTTCGGAGACTCAACATAGTCCCCTACACGCCTTGGGGTAGGCTTTGTTAAAAGTCGCCATATTACATTTAACAGTCTGTATCTCAACTGTTTAAGTTTTCTAATACTCTTGCAGGAAATGAATTTACGTAGTATATTTGTAGCGTGAATGAGCAAGTGACAGACAAGGCAGATGTACTCCAGACGATAGAAAACAGATTTGCTTCGTTGGAGAAGAAGGTATCCGACCAGGATACCGAAATAAGCCGTCTCAACCGTCTCGTAAACCAGAAGGATAAAACCATACGGGAGNTTCAGTAAGCCCCTCCAAATGCTTGCCAAATAAAGAATTAGTTCCTCTGTTCTTAAAACGCTCTGTAAGTGCAAAAGCAATTCTTCTCACCTGCAAGGCTGTGAGAGAAGGTTCAAAACCAATATTGAGTAGGATGAGCGAATGTACGTGTCCAANCGCTGATGTGGAGGCCGAGGTGATTGGCAAGTCGCAGGTTGTTGACATTCCCTCCATACAACCCACCACTACGGAGCACGTGCTGCTCGGCAAACGCTGCAAATGCGGGCACATGAACAAGTGCAGAGCCTCAAAGAAGTATACCAGCCGCATTTCATACGGCCCTAATCTAAACGCCATAATTGCTTACTTCGGACATTCCCAGTACATCCCCTTTGCAAGGCTGTGCGAGATGTTGCGCGATGTATTCCATCTCCATATCAGCCAGGGTNTATCTTGCGATAGAAGGATATTTCTGTATGGCTCGTCCCGTACGCTCTACAACCTTCTCGTAGAGTTTCGTTCCACCTTTCTTTGCAATACCATCATTTATCTTCTTCAGCTCTGTCTCAAACCTTTCACGCCAAAGTTTGTTCATTGACGATTCGGTCATAGCCTTAGATGGATAGGTTATCTCAAGATAGTAGTCCTCACCTTCGGTGTGTACCTTGTTGAGCGTTATCGTTTGCTTTCGGGCGTCTTTTACCATCACGCTCTTATGGTCCTCACTGAGCGTGTAATCTTTCAGCTTGGTGCGGGATACGCAGAGATAGTTGTAACCCTTTGCCTTAATGAGATTTAGATTCTCTCCGGTTGCAATACCTGCATCCATCACAATAAGCGATTTTTCTTTTTGTACAGGATTCCTGTCTGCCAGCGTATCTATCATATCAGGCAGTGATTTAGGGTCAGCCGTATTGCCTTCCAGGATAGAAGAATAGCGTATGAAGCCCTCCTTATTGATACACAGGGCCAGGACGAGAAGTTTACAATCTGATCGCTTCTCTTTCNGAAGTCATTGCTGCGTACCAATTGGGACAGGCGAAGAATACCCTGACGCATGTCCACAGGAGTGCAACAAACCCGAAAAACATTTGTTTCGTTGAGTACAAACATAAGTTTTTCGGGCAAAGGTAGTAAAGCAAGAATGTTACACAAAGGCGGCTAATATTGGATGCTTACTTTATATCATTAATGGTAAAAAGATTGTAAGATAAGAAACACACTATTCATAGCAAAAAGAAACCACCTTTGCTCGTTGAGCAAAGGTGGTTTCTCATTAGGGTCTGCTAATTTATTTCGTAAGCATCGTAAGCATCCGACATTAGCCGCCTTTGTGTAACATTCTTGCTTTACTACCTTTGCCCGAAAAACTTATGTTTGTACTCAATGAAACAAATGTTTTTCGGGTTTGTTGCACTCCTGTGGACATGCGTCAGGGTATTCTTCGCCTGTCCCAATTGGTACGCCGCAATGACTTCAATCCTTCTGATGGTGTTGTCTACGTTTTCTACAATCGATCCCGTAACCGAATTAACCCAAGTTTAACACCTATCATCGTAGAATCTTGTNTTTGCGTGCATAGGTGCAAAGTAACAAAAAAAAATTGATATGCTGGTGTCCTACAAATCAGATTTAGCCCGTATTCAGAAAACGCTACGGCTGATTATTAAGTACTTAGCAAACCTGAAACCCTCAAAACACACTGAAAATTTATGAAAAATAATTATGCCCGTTAAACTTGGGATAAGAGTAACTATACGCTCCATGCTTGTTGCGATTGCGGCTAAGTTCACGACTTACGACTGATTTGTCCTTGTTTATAGTCTCAGCTATCTCTTTTTGCTGAAAACCTTGCTTGTGCATCACTGAAATTGTGTACCTTTGTTCTTTGGTGAGTTGTGTCATCTTCTGTAACTTTTGGAAGGGGCTACAAAGATACTAAAACTTTCCATCGGAGAGGGAGGGGAACACCCCCTCTTTTCTCTGAAAAAATATCTTTTTCGCTCCTTTTGTTTATTGCCAAAAGTTGCATTTCTTAATTGAACTTACGNGCAGGAACTCTTCCAGTCCCAGCTTATCAATGGTCTGCTTACAGAGCCATTCTGCACCAACATTCCTTGTNCAGAGCTATGCCAAGGAGATAAAGGAACTGAAGCTCGTTCAGCGTTTCAGGGGTAGGAAGAACAGCAAGGCCAAAGTCAGGAAGGCCGACAAGCGGATGCGCACCATTGCGGGCAGGTTGCTCAGGGAGCTGCTTCGCCTGCTGCCCGATAGAAATGCCTACCAGGAGCGGATTGACATCTGCATGAGGCTTGTCAACGGCGAGCGGTTGGACGGCCATAAGATCTACTCGCTTCACGAGCCAGACGTGCTTTGTATCAGCAAGGGAAAAGAGGGCAAGAAGTACGAGTTCGGCAACAAGGTCTCCATCGTCAGACTATGGGACGGACTCATCATCGGTGCGCTGTCATTCCGCAATGAGTATGACGGCCATACGATAGACAAGGCAATGGAGCAGGTTAGGCGGCTGTATGACAGGAAAATAAAAACACTTGCCTGCGACAGGGGATACCGAGGACAAAGCATGAGCGGGCAGACACAAATCATAATTCCGGACACGCCCAAGAAAACAGACTCACGGTACGCCAAGAACAAAAAGCACAAACTCTTCCGCAAGCGGGCAGGAATAGAGCCTGTCATTGGCCACTGCAAGGCAGACCACCGGTTGGGGAGGAACTTCTACAAGGGTCTCTTCGGAGACTCCATCAATGTTATGCTTGCAGCTGCCGCATTTAACTTCAAAAGAGCCATGAGGCTTCTTTTGTGCCTAATTGAAAGAGTGATGATGTGGTGCTGTGGGAGGCTGAACTTAAATTTTCAACACCAATTCTTCCCGCAGGGCTATATGAAAAATGCGATGTCGCCTTTTTGAGGGTCGACTACGTAGAATTTAGAACACCACATGAGTGCTTTTACGAACTAATTAAGTAAATTTGCACTTGCTTGTTGAATTCACGAAGTTTTACCGGACAGCAATACTTTTTTTTAATGTTAAAGGAATTTCGTGGACAGTAGTGAAGCTCAAAATCTAACAAAGCTAATTTATAGAACCAGCCATAATCCTTTAGTTTCAAGAGTCTTACTAAAGTTGAATATACGGTTATATTCTTCGGGCGTTCCTGGGCAGAAGTTCTTTTTGAAGAACACCATTGCTGGCTTACCTTCTTCGATATGTGATTGTAGTTCTTCTACAGTACCGCTTTTATGTGTTGATGTTGGAGTATCAAGTTTACCTGCAAATAAACAGATGATAATGTCGCTATTATCTATCATTTGCTCATTGATAATCTTTTGGGGTCTTTACCCATCATTGGATAAGAATTCTTTGATCAATGCGTAGGGAGCAGAACAATTCCCATTGAATGAGAATTGTCTGCATTCCAGCTATGTATAACATCGAAAATAGTGTTAACCTCTTCTTTAGATATGTCAGAGGGGCAACCAATCATAATATTATAGACGTTTGCTTTATACATACGTTTTTCTTTATTTTATCCCGAGAGCCTTAAACGCAGCATCTACGGGAGTTGAATATACTTCTAAACTAAACTGAGCGATGAGGTCAGCCGGCACTTTGCCATACTGAATCATATCAGCCACAGGGGTGAGAATGCGTTTGGCACCGGCATCGGAGGCTATTTGCAAAGCACCGGCGAGGTCAGTGGTGGGAATGATGGTACCACCAATGGACATGGAGCCAAGTACACACATCTGAGGTTGCACAGGACGGTTTGTCAAGCCCGATATGAGTGATACGAGGACAGCAAGTTCAAGGCCTTGCAACGTGCCGATTCCATTAATGTCGGTCGCTTTGAGGTGCATCTCGTTCTCTCCGAATTGAGCCGATTGTGTGATGCGCGATAAGTTGCTACGGCAGTAGTTCACCGCCTCCTTCAGTTCATCGCTGATGGCGCTGCCACTACCAAAGCCTGTATGGGTGAACTTGCCATTGCCCGGCATCACCTGCAGATCCAAGCGTACAAGACCTATCTGGCCGTCACCCGGCTGATGAGCAATACTGTAGAGTGCTCCGGGTTGCAACTCACCTTCCGGAATCAAGGCCGATCCTCCATTCTCTGGCGTACTCACAAAATGCTCCTCACCATCTTCCAAGTCAATATAGCTGAAGTGTACATCGTAAAACTCCAGTCCGCCTATTTTTTTTAGCTGTTCCTTGATGCGACGACGCCCCACTAAGGCATACTCCAAACATTGGCGTACATCCTCTTTCTGATAGCTACCATCCGGAAAGAGCAATTTCAGCAGACCACTCACGGTGCGCTTTACTGCGATCGTATCACGCTGGTTCAAATCCTTGCCTAAGCAGAAATATTTCTGGATAGCTCCACCGAAGTTTTGCTTGCGTAGCTCACGCAGGCATTCAGAAAAATAGTCGGAGATGAAACCATAGGCATCCGTGAAAAATTCCGGACGCATCTTGGGAATTTCCCAACCGGGCAGATAGTGATGAAAACGGTCGAAGAAGGCCGTATCAATCATCTCCTTGGGAAAAGGAGAAAGCAGATGACTGACTCTGACCATGTTTTCGATGCTGCCATTGATGTTGCCCACAAACACCATCGAAGCATTGGCATTGATACTTTCCTTACCACGGCTGAACGAACCGTTGGCCATGTAACCCTTCATAATCTGAATGCCGTCTTTGTCGTTCATGTGAATGCCTGCCACTTCATCGAAGGCCACGACATCCCAAGTGCCTACCAAACCCACTTGATGACGGCCCATGTTGTAGAACAAATTGGCCACCGTGGTCTGTCCACCTGAGATGAGAATCGAATAAGGCGATAGCTCATCATAGACATACGACTTACCTGTACCTCGTGGTCCCAATTCGCAGAGATTATAGTTGTTCTCTACAAACGGAATCATACGAGCTACCAAGTGCCAGCGTGTCTTTTCGTCGAGGTTCGATGGCTCCATGCCCACACTCCGGCAGATTACTTCAATCCATTCCGTGAGTGTGAAGTGCTTGCGGCCGTCCACGTAGTCGTCCATATCCGTGGCTGGCATCTGTATCGGTTTGAGCGAAGCGATGGTAAAGGGGCTTCCTTTGCTGTTTTCATCGTAGAGGTACTCCATATCGATGATGCACCAAATGCCGCCACATAGCAACTTCTCATATTTCTTGATGTAAGCATCGTCTATCAGCACCTTACTTATGTTGATATTGAAGATGTTTCCCTCATAGCAGTCGGTATGCTCATTGAGTTTGGCCGATACCTTGTCAATAATCTTGTAGCGACCCTTCTTACGGATTTTCGACTTAATCTTCTCCGCTTCATCCGGACGTACAAAGTTATTGGCCAGCACCTGTTTCACCATGCTTACCCCTTGCTCAATATCGTCTTCATTGTCGGTGGCGCAATACATGCCCAGCAGGTACTCCAACACATAGCTTGGCACATTGGCACCTTCCTTGATACTTTTGGTGAGATCCTTGCGAACGACTTTACCACCATAGTATTCGTTGAGTTTTGCGTCTAATTCATTCATATTACCATTCCGCTTCAAACATCACACTTACCTTGTATTCTTCTTCTCTGTAGGGTGCAAACTGGTCAGAGTTCTCCACCTGTTTCTCCATGCGAAGCGTCACCGTCTGTCCGTTCAGTTTCGAGATGATGTTCTTAAACTTGAACGTATGCTTCTGTTCACGCTGCATGGAATCGGTGTTGGCACTATCAAAAGTCAGCATCACCTGGTCGGAGATGATTTCACTTTCAGCCGAATAGAAGCCTAACCGGAGAGTGATGCCTTTTGTCTTCTCCGTTGTCTCTTCCGTTTGGTAGAACTTCACCGACTGGCTCATCTGCGTGATGCGCGTCTGCTTGCCAAGAATATCCACATCCACCTGCTTCACGTCCGTTTTCTTCTTCACGTTGACATGCAGTACTGGTACGGCCACTTCCTGCGGCATGCTGCCACCATGCACGAAACGTGAGCCTGAACCTTGCTTGCGAATACGGCTCAATCCCTTACAGATTTGAATATCTACACCAGCTTTGAGTCCTACTTCTTCGCTCTTCCAGCTCTTGGCCCCATTTCCATCCCAAAGACCATGGCCAATCACGAAACGGCGATTTTCGATGTAGCAAGTACCTCCTTGGGCCTTGAAATCGGTAAAGTCCGTTTCGTCGAGCTCTTCGTTTTGGTAGATATAGCCATGGTCGGCTGTGATGAGGATGTTAGTACCATTGCTTGAACTGATGACCTTCACCAGTCGAACAATCTTATCCATCTCGTCTTCAGTAGCTTTGAACACATTCGTTTCCGTGGCCAATGCATCGCCAACCTTGTCAATGGTATTGCTGTAGATATAGACGAGATCGTAATCCTTTACCCAATCCTTGCAACACACCTCCAAGAAGTCCTCTGCTTTGATGGCGATACTTTTAGGTACGCTGGCCTGCAACACCTTGGTACGATTGGTCGTTCCTTGTGTGCTCACACCATCTGCAAAGACTTCTGCCGATTCTTTCTCGTACGACAGTACACGATGTGGCAAAAGCGCTGCCATGCCCAGTTGGGTATAAGAGGGTTGCACGCAAAGCATCGCCGGCTTCAAGTTGGTCTCCATACGGTTTTCCTGCGCTATGCGGCCTTCCAGTTCCACCATCGTTTCGTAGCGCAACGCATCGCTGATGATGACAAACAATCGTTTGCCCTTCTGCGTGAAGGGTGCCACATAGGTAGTGAAGAAGGTGCGCTGAGAATAAACGCCAGAGATAGACCAACGTTCCATGGCATCCACCACCGGTTGCCACTTGGCAGCCAAAGCCGAAAGAAAGGTATTGGTATAGACCTGCTGCACCTTGGGCTTGATGTCACCAATCAAGTTCGTACTCTCAGCCAATTTCGCCTCACGGAAGAAATGACGGTAGTGTTGGTCAATCACATACAGATCACTGGTGTAGAGTTTAAACCCTTCTTCGGCAGAAATGATGCTTAGCCCTGTCGCCAGCTTTTCGATAGCTTCCAGCAAACGTCGAGCCTCCAAGAAACCATTAATCGTATGAGCGGCTACACTGAAGAATATCTTGTTACGACGTTCTTCTACAATTGCTTCCAGCTTCTCAGTCGTGATGGTGCCATGCTTCACTTCCTTGTGGATATACTTGGCGATGACCTTATCCACACATGGGAAGGTTTCGATGCGCACCAGCCGTTCGATAGGTTCCCCTTGAATCTGCTGCATGATGCCCAACTCCGTTTCCAGCTGGGTAGCCCAAAGTTTGTACATCTCGCCGTACTGACGGCTGTCGCGCCAGTCGCGCATAAAGATATGAGCCTCGTTGGTCAGCTTGCTTTGGCCCAGGATGCTGGCCAGCTCGTCTTGGAACAGCACGATGACGAGATCCTTCACTTGGCGGGCCTTGTCGTAGCCAAAGGCCTTCTCGGCCATCTCCCAATAGGTAGCCAGCAAGTTGTACTTCTCCAATCGGTATTGCAGGTCGCTCTTCTCGTGGATGCACTCATCCGCCAACATATAGGTCAGCAGGTCATAGGTCGCAATGGGCGTATGAGCCGCTACGGCCAGCATTCGTCCGATAATGTCAGCCCCACTCATGCCTGCGCTCACTTGCTCGGCCAACTTCTCACGATGGCGTGCCACCTTGAAGAACTCTAAGTGCTCATCGATGATGCGCTCTTTGAGTTCCATGGGGATGTTGCACTCCGTAGCGTAGAGCGAAGCCATATCGGCACTAAACTTCAGGCCCTCCATTTGCAGGTCAAGCAGCCAGTTGTTCTCCTTCGTAGGCTCTGCCTCTTGGCTGTAAATTAGGAAACCACGTGCGGGCTGGTCGCCATTTACGATGCGATGTTTCAGCGAGAAGGCGTTGTGTGAGAGCGTGAGTACTTTCACGCCCTCCACAACTAAACCCGTGACCAGCTCTTCCATCGCGCCTTCGGTATCGTACCAGAAGATGTAACGATACTTGTTGAACTGCTCACTGAGCACTTTCTGTATTTTGTCTTTATTTGATTCTGCCATAGCATTTATTCTTTCTTTTTGTACTTTTGGCTTGGATGATTAGGTGTACCTGGATATAGCATTTCTATCGTTTTATCCGTAAGAAGATTTGGAATGACAAAACTTCTCACATAAGCTTTATTTCTACCTAACCTATAGGCGATCTCATCCAATGTCACCCATTCTCTGGCAATTTCCACCACTGCTGCTCGCATTTCATCTGCAGAAAGTCTTTTCTTATACTGCTTGTTAGGTGAAGAGGTTGCCATATTGGAATCAGAGGTTGCTATATTACCGTCCGAGGTTGCTATATTAGCATTGGAGGTTGCTATATTAGCATTGGAAGTTGCCATATTAGTATCGGAAGTTGCTATATTAGCCTCTGTCCGAAAGACATTCAACTCCCCTTCGGGTAGATAATACCTCATACCTCGTCCATAACCTTGAGATTCAAGGAGCTGATTATGGCACATGAGTTTTAATAATTCTGAAATTTGTGCTTTATGAAGGCTGAGCGAATAGCGCAATCTTTCATTGGTCACAAATCCCTCATCACTTGCCAAAGCCAATACAGACAACACATTGTGATCGAATGAATTGGCTGCGATTCCAAACTTATGCTCCAGTTTTGCCTTTGCATTCTCTGAAAGAAGAGATTCCATAGGCATCGTCAGAACCACCTTGTCAGGTTCCTGTTTGATGTCTATTTTGGGTGCTCGCCAGTTGGATTCTTTCCATCCCTTCATAATCTTATCCGTACCACTGCCCGCCTTCTCGGCTACACCCAGCATAGCGAACATTTTCTGAAGAGACTTGTTACGGCATACACTTTCTCCACCCGTATAATACTGATCTTTGGAAACAAGCATCGTACCTGGATTGGAGAATATAAAGCCATTGGCATTATGTCTGACCACAAGTGAAGCGTTTTCAGTATAATCTGCATGAATACAAAGGTTGATAAGGGCTTCACGAACAGCTACATGAGCTGGCGTTTCTTCCCTGCGAATATTATCTTCTAACTTGAACGGTTTGGGCAACACGGATTGTAATCTTGGAAGTACTCTTTGATAGAAGTTAAATAGATTGGCTTCCCATGTGCCATCTGGCCAAATGCGGTTGGTCCATCTTACATCTTCATCCTCGGTCAGATGTTCCTGATAGTCAGGAAAGAAATGAGGAGCACACTCGGGATCTGTTATTGCCTGGTTTTTGCCGAACATGAGCAGTCCTGCCAAGGTAAAACCTTCTTCGCCTGTCTGACGATCTTTGCGATAACCGCCTAACATGCGCAGCAACTCCACATCATCGTAGGACAACCAAGGATGATCAGGTGAAGAGAGCTTAAATAGCTGTCTGTACTTATTCAAAGCTTCCTTGTCTATATCATTCAATGTATAGTTTTTCAGAATACGACAATCCACAGGATGTTGCTCATCTGCATCTGCAAACATGCGCTTCACCTCTCGCTCCGTACATTTATAGTCACCCTCATAGTTGCGTTTGAAGGTTCCATTATAAGGATTTGTAGTGCGAAATATTGGGCGTTGCTCATTGCTTGCCCTGGGTACAAAGAATAGCATGAATTTATAACCTTTATATTCGGGTGTCGCCACATCCGCTTCCTTCATCAGATTACAACTAATGGTGGAACGGTTGTTCATATTGGTCCAGAAGTCCTTTTTGTACTTATCTATCTGAGCGTCTGTTAGTCCATTCAAAGAAAACTTTCCGTCCTTTTCTTTTACACCGAATACAATGGTTCCGCCATCCGTATTGGCAAAAGCAGAGTAGGTATCCCAAAAACTATCCGGGAAACCTCCTGCCGCACTCTTAAACTCGATATCGTCACACTCTGTCTGGCTGAGCAGTGTGTCAAGATAGTCGCTAAAATCCTGTATGTCTCTTACTTCGATCATAACTTTAATCTTCTGATTTATCCAGTCCTTTGATGGGTTCCACCAGCGGATAGTACTTGGGATAGTTCACTCGCACGCCATCATCGAGGTCGATGGTGAGGCGCTGAGTGGACATCTGGGCAAGGATGGTGGCGAACTCGCGGACTTCGCGCAGGGCGGCGGCATATTCGTCGGCTTGCTTCGTGGCTTTGTTGCGCTGGGCCTGACTGAGGTCGTCACGCACGGCTTGATCCTCGGCTTCCCGCTTCTGCTGCTCGATCTTGTCAATGTAGGGCGTCACATAGTCGGCATGGAGCTTGGAGAGGGTGTCGCTCTCGATGCGATGCATATACACCAGGGCCTTGAAGTAACCCTTCTTGTTCTTGTCACCCATCTTCGAGGAGAAGAGCCAGTAGATGGGACGCTTCTGATACATCTTACCATCGATATGGTTAGCAAAGAAGTCCTTAAAGAGGTAGTCGCGGAGGCTCTTGCCTAAGGTCTGTTCGAGGTACTTCAGGTTCTCTTGGAAGTGGGCTTCTCCAAAGAGGGTCTTGATGGCTCCCTCGATACGTACGGTCATATCATCGTTGAAATATTCGCCTTCGAGGATGGGCACAATGCCGTCGTCGTCGATGAGCAGGCGGCCTTCGGCTCCATTATCGATGCCTTCCACTTTAAGGCCAAGGCTCGTCAGGTCTTGGTGCTGCGAGGCGATGATGAGGCCGGGGCGATCTACGCTGTAGCGACCCATAAAGCAGCCTACGAGGTAGCTGATGAGTTGCTTGATGATAACGGCATCGTTCCACACGATCTCTCCGTCTTCGATGTCAATCTCGCCTTTTTGCAGGATGGTGATTTCATTCAAGGGAACATCAGGGGTGAGCTCGTCTTGCAGATCGTAGATATCGATGAACTGACGGTTGAGTTCTTCTTCATTGGTGTGGAGCTGCATAAACAAGGCTGTCCACTTGGTATGATACTTATCTACGAGGTCACTCAACAAGACGTTTACGTTAGTGCAAGCGGCTTGCAGCGATGCAAGGTGCTTGAGGTCTTCATCAGATTGGCCTATTAGAGAGAGGAGTTCATTCTGTTGAAAATCCCATGAGGTTTCGTGAGAGTCCCAGTCTTGCTTAGAGATGGAGATACAATCTACTGCATGTTTTTCAACTTCATTATTCTTATCCTTTGTATATGGAGATAATCTAACATCTCCAACTTGAAATGTAAGAGTTGGACAAAGAACGGAAAGAAACAGGTCAATAGCTTTGGAGTTCAAATAAGCTAATTTATATAAAAGATCTGTTTCTGCAAATCCCATCGGAGCATTACAATCAAAAATGAAACCTTTAGGCGTAAATCGAGAATTAAAATGTCCGTTGCCCAAACGAGGAAAAGCTAAACCTTCCTTAAAATACAAATGCCTAGATGGTAGCCTGTTGCCCATTTGAGACAGAGCATTATAAGAGTTCTCATCAAAGGAAAGCACATAGTAATTATTTCCAAACCATTTGGGAGCATCTCCACCTTTATTGTATGGAAACCATTTCTTAGAAGATTCTATAGCTTCGTTTATTGAATTAAATTCAAATCCCATAGTATTACTATTGATTTCATGCCAAAGCCTAATAAATCGCTCGTTTGATCCACTAGCTAAGCCCTGTCTAATTACCAAATTGTCATCATTCAGAACTTGATTTTTCCATATAGAAACAAGTTTTTTATTCAACCAAAATCCCAAACGGTAACCTGGAATATCTTCGAATTTTTCCTTTGAGATATTGGAATAATAAATATTGTCTGTTTGATCTTTTTTAGCCTTGAGAAATGTTGATTCTTTATCAGCAGAACATTTACCACCGATTAATCTAAAAAAAACACTCCCACTATTTGAAGAATGATTAGCTAATATAAAAGTTGTGCATTGCACTATCTCTCCACTAATTTCATCAAATGCATGAGCTCCTAATAACAATAATGAATCTATATAGCATGAGATTAATAAATCTTTACGGAATTCATCATAGGAAGATAAAAACATCCATGATAACATATTTATCATTCCGACTTTCCCTGCTTTAGAAACAAGTTCTAAGCATCGTTCCATAAATGTCGCCATAACATCACCTTTGGAATTGGGAAAATGCTCAGAAACATAGCCTTTCAACTCATCTCCCATTCCTTTCCCCAAATACGGCGGGTTCGTCACCACGCAATGATACTTCCCGCTCAGGTACTCCGCCTGTTTTTTCAACATCCGTTGGCGTTCGACAAACAGTCCTTCTTCCACCTGAATCGCGGCACACTCCTCCGGCGAAATCTGAAGCAGCGAACCAATGGTATCTACATACTCCATCTGCCACAGGGTTGATTTGCTGCTCCAGTCACCGGTAGAAGCAATCGTATCGTGGTCAATCGTTTGGAGCGCCATCACATTGGGCTGCACCGGACGACGAAGGTAGCGACTATGGTAAGCACGTGCCTTCATGGTCAGTGCAAAGCACGCCAACTGGTAGCAACGACGGTCGATGTCGATGCCATAGATATTGTGCGTAAGAATCTCTGCAGGAATTTCATGCGTCTGATAACCCTCCTCCTCGTACATCTTCGTGAAGAGGTCGAAAGCATAGACCGCAATATGGCCACTACCCACGCAGGGGTCGATCAGGCGGATGTCCTTCACGGAGTGGATGTCCTCGGGGATCACGTCTGTCTGCCCTTCGGGCGTAGGGATATAGTAAGGCATCTCATCCACCAAGCGGCTCTCGGGATGGAGTGTCATCCAGATGCGGCCCAACGAGTTCTCCACCATGTAGCGCACCACCCAGTGAGGCGTGAAGAGCTGGGTGGCAGCTGCCTGCTCATCGCTCTTCAGTCCACCTTTCTTCGATTTCTTGGTCTCAGCATCTGCCTTGCGGTCGGTGATATAGAACTGATAGAGCCAACCCATCACCTCCACATTCTGACAATCCTCGTCCGTCATGCCGCGACGAATGTCCGTCACGAAGCTCTGCTCCGACAGCAGATCATCCGGCAGGAGCAGTTCCGTATAGTCGCTGATATGCTCAAAGAGGAAAGGCATCGACGCGCCATAAGCATTGCACGAAGCCACCAATAACTTGCGATAGAGCTTGGCCTCCGGTAATGACAAGTCCTCGGGACGCAGGTGAAGATCCTCATCCACGCTGCCTGCCATAGCATTTTGCAAGATCTCCGGACGCATCTGCCCAGTGCCCGGTGTCACCACTCGGGGCGAGGTATATTCATTAGCATCCATAAAACGGAGTGCCATCACGCGGTTGAACCACGTATAAGCCACTTCTTCTACCACAAGGTCACGCCCCTTGGCGGCGATCTCGTCTTTCAGTTTCTGAATCTGCGACTCAAAGCCACGGAGTTCAGCCGTGTCCTGAGTCAGGATATATTCCATCTTCGTAGCAATGAGCGAACGAAGTTTGATGCGGGTTTGCTGCGCAAAAGTTTTGAGTGCAGCGGTATTTGTTGCCATAAGCGTTAGGCGCAAGTTAGTTCAACATAATGTTCTTGTTATCACGGATAAAGGACAGCATCTTGGTGCGAAGGGCAGCCAGATATTGTTCCACATCTTCCTCGGTCTCCAGCACGGGCTTATCGAAGTCCACATTCATGGCTTTCGCTCTACCTACTACCGCCTTGATGGTGTGGGCAGGAGTCGCAGGTGTCGATTGTCCGCCTCCTGCAGCCGCAGGTTGTGCGGGCTTGGTAGCTTGCTCTTCCACCCAAGCGTTGATAGACTTCACGCTATTGTCGTAAGCCCTATCGATGTCCGACTTCATGGCTTTGAGGTTACCGATGAAGCGGTCTGTTTGGGCTATGTCTGTCAAAAGGGTAAAGAAACTCTCCACCTGCGTACGCAACGTATCGGGTATCTTCGTGTAGGCAGGAATTGCCTTGATGGAAGCCAGCTTGCTATTGATGGCTGCTATCGCTTCATTGCGAGCTGCGGCCTGCAATTCCTCGATTTCAGTTTTAATGGTCTGAATCACTTCATTGGCTCTTGTCATCAACTTCCAAGGCTCCTTGCTCTGGTAGATGGCCGTCAGCGCCTCACGCTGTTCACGGGCTACATACGAGAGGTTAGCTTGGTTGCCGGTAGTCCATACTTCCACCTGCTTGAAGATGTTGAACTGTGGACTCTTGGTAAAGTTGCGAATGGCATCGGCAATGTCAAGTTTGTCGTCCAGTGTATCCTCCAGCTTCTTCTTGTTCTGATAAAGGCCCGGGTAAATGAGGGCTGAAAGTTCGCAAAGCGAATCCATGACTTCATCCAAACCTTTGACGAACTCAAAACGATGGCGATCGGAGAGCAAACGATACTCCTCCATATCACGTTTTAGACGCTCAATGAAGGCTGTATGTACATCCTTGGCACTCTGAGCGGTGCAACTCTCATCGTTGAAAAACTCTTTATAAAAGCCTTTCAACTGATTGACCTGTGCAGGGGTGATGGCCTCTTCAATATCTACCAGGGTGGTGGCTTGCTGCATCGAGTTGGTCAAGGCATTATAGAGGTCGCGATCGGCCACGGGTTGTCCATTGCAGCGGAACGAAATCTTGTCCAGCTTATAGAGCTTCGCAATGATGCAAAGAATAGCCGTCTCGTACCAACCATAGGTATTGCCCTTGAAATATTCTACCAAATCTTTAATCTTCGTACGAACAGCTATGCGTTTTTGCTTACTGATTTCGTTGAAGATTTCCATGCTGCAAGCATCCTCCTGCATTCCACCAAAGACTGACCCTGTGGTGGTGCTATTGATAATGCTCTTGAGCATGGCATCATCGTACTCGATGGTGAGCATCTTCAAGTTGGTATAGACCTGCTCTACAAGGCACTTCATAGCATCGGTTAGACGATTTTTGATGTCTTGCGAATGGATGTCGGTGAGTTCGTTGCCACCAATAAATAATTTGGCAGACTTGGTAAGTTGTGTGAGGCGATCTACGATAGCTTCGCGACGACGGCTGTTGACACGACGCTTATCCGAGATAATCTGCTGACGATAGCCTTCATCATTGCTGGAGAGCAAACGAGTGAGACATTTGTCGGCCTTCTTGAACATCACGAGGTCGTCTTGCAGGTCCTTATCTTCACCCAACACTACAATGAGTTGATTGGGGTGACGCATGGAGTACATGCACAGATTATTGCGGTCAGTCTCGCTGAGGTTGTTGAGCGGCGTGAGGAAATGGATAAACATCTCTGCGTCACGGCCATCCTGCACCTCATCAACCATTCGACCATAGGGGAATATCTTATAGGCAGAGAGTTTAATCTTGGAATCAGGGAATATCTCATCGCGGAAGATTTTCTTCAACTCCTCATTGGTGGCTTCCGGACGAAGTTCTTCAT
Source organism: Prevotella ihumii (assembly GCF_900155655.1). Lineage (GTDB taxonomy): Bacteria > Bacteroidota > Bacteroidia > Bacteroidales > Bacteroidaceae > Prevotella > Prevotella ihumii. The sequence goes on along the minus strand of NZ_LT706987.1, from coordinate 3,063,440 downwards.
TCTTGATTTCAGTCTCAATATCTTTTTCTTCGTTGGTCTGATAGTGGTACTCTTCGTTAGCCCCTTTTTCGATGTACGACTGGCGCACGAGCTTATTCAAAGCTTCGTGGATGTGGCTGCGATAAGCAGGGAAGTCGGTGTCGAGCGTGGGCAGCATCACACGAGTGATATTGTCGAGCGTAGAGGGGAATCCCTTGACATATTTCACTAAGAAGAGCGTTTTGAGCACCTTCAAGGCGAGTTCGTTGCCCAAAGTGCGCTCTGCCTGCTGAATATCGTTGGTAATTTTAGTTTGTAGCACACCGCGCAAGCCTTCGTACATGTCGCAGAATTGCACAATCTGACTCAAATCCTTGTCCTTGTATTGCTGGGCCACGGCTTGGGTGATGGTGAGCATGCTTCGTTCACCTACCGACTGCTGCTTACCACTGAAGGCATTGTTTTTGCTCAGCTCGATGATGGAAGCCTGCAGGAGGTCGAATTGATAATCCACGAAGGGGAAAGAGATGGCAAATTGCTCATCGCTCTTATAGTTATTCTTAAACTGGCTCTGGTCGCCAAAGTTGAAGAGGCTGCGGATGATGTTCTTCTGCTTGTCGTATTCGAGGCAGAGCTGACGGTTAGGCTCGTCCTTCTTTTCGAGCAGACGACGCTGAATCACCTCATCGGCATTGGCGCTGGTCAGGTTGATACGGGTGGTGAAACGGCCTTGAATACGCGAGAAGTCATAGCTCTGCTGCGCATTCAGGTCACCCACCGTGGCATCCATATCCATCTGCGAAGTCACTACCAAGAAGGCACGGCCCTTGGTTTTGTCAGTCAAACCTTCGGCTATGGTCTGGAGGGAGAGCATACGATGTACGTCCTTGCCGATGAACTGACCCACCTCGTCGACAAAGAAGATGAAACGGCTACCGGCCGGCTGTTTGGCCAAATACTCCTTCACAATGGCCACGAAACCATCAATATCCATCTTGAAACCCTGAATCTGCGCACGAAGGTTCTTCTCGGCGGTATCCTTGTCGGTACTTTCGAGTTCGGCCACTACCTCTGCCAACTTATGGAGGTTGAGTAGGATGGACTTGCGGTCGTCTTCCCACGCCTTTCCGAAGCGTTGCTGGTACATTGCTTTGAGATGTTGGTATTGGCCCTTATTATCGAAATAGCGTTCGATTTCTGCAATTTCAGGTTTCTTATCGTCATAACCAAACTTCTTGTTGAACACCTTCAGGAAGATGGTGAGCACTGGATCGCTGGCATTCTTTCCGAAGCCATCGAACAACTCCTGGATATTAAACAAAGCACACTCAGTAGGCACTTTGCAGGCCTTCTGAATCTGTCCCTCCAGCTCAAAATCGTCGGCCGCTTTTTCTGCAAAGAGGTCGCCACAGAGACGGCCCTCAATCTCGTATTTGTTTTCAAGAACATAAGAGAGAATTTTCAGCAAGTGAGACTTACCACTACCGAAATCGCCGGAAATCCATACACAGTTGGGCTGCCGGGGTGGCACTAACGTATTAAACAAGCAAGGCAGCAGTTTAAGCTGTTCACCTGTAATGACATACTCTGTGATTTCGTCTTTGAGTTTGGCCACGCTGTCGGCCTTGATTACGCCGTCGATTACGCGGTTAATATCCTTCTTGTAAATTTGTTCCTGTATCATTGTTTTAGATTTTATCAAGTGTAACTTTTAGGCTGGTTCTATAAATTAGCTTTGTTAGATTTTGAGCTTATTTATTCGCTTACGCTCATCAAGCTTAAGCAGTCATCGAGGTTGTGGCCTCTATAGTAGTTCTCATCCGAAATGATTCCGAAGAGAGAGAGTTGTAAGTTGTTGTACTCGCCAGGGAAGAAGAGAATGAGCTTGTTCCCCTTGGCCAGTTCGTCAATATTGTTTAAGATGCCATGCGAACGCACGAAAGGATAAGCACGTCCTACGCCTGTGATGAACACATAGTTGGGGTTCTCAGTCTGAATACGTTCACTGATACGAGGGATTACCACCGATTTCATATCTAAAATGCTGTCAATCGTAGAGACAATATCTTCGGATGCGATGTTAGGTTCTTCTTCCAGAATGGTTTCTAACGCACCTTCTTCCTCCAACAGCGTCATGCAGAGCTGATAAAGGTCGATGGTGAGGGCTGTTTTCCCTTTCTTGGAAAGGCGCGTGGTCAAGCGTTCTGTTTGTGCATTCAGTTCAGTCTGTCCCGCATTGGGGATAGGCTGAATGAACAACGGTAATTCTCCGCCCAAATTCTTGCCGAAGTCGGGTGAAATGAGCTTCTGATAAACCCCTTCGAAGAGGGTATCCATATCTATATTATTCATACAAACTGCAGGCATTATTGATTTCGTTATTTGAATAGAGAAAAGCAGCCAACCATTTGGGATTGTCTTTGACGATGACCCGTTCGACTTTTTCTGAGAGGTAAGGTCGCTGAATCAGCCCCGTATCGATAGACTCTATGAGCTCGGCTTGCTCTAAGATGCGAAAAACCACTTGACGAATCTTTGCAACCGTGAGATCGGTGATTGCTTCCAGCTCGGGATGCACATATTTCTTTTCATTAAAAAACTCATTGAAATTAGCGTGCGTCACTCGTTCTTGCATAGCGAAGAAACAGTCGCGCACATTCACGGAGATGAAATCAAAGATTAGTGCATGTGCCTTGCAAATGGCCAGCAGCAACATCTGTCGGCGAATAAGCACAGTGCTGTTGGCCAACAAATCAAGCTCCTCTTCATTCAGCACCGAGATACGTTGTTTCACCAGCGAAAAGAAGCGTCGGTTGGTACTGACCTTATCTTTGGCCATTAGATTTTGCTCGAAAGTAATGGTTTGGGTCTTTCCCCAGTCGCATCCACTCTCCAGATAGGCCTCGGCCACGGCATAAGTCTCATTCAAGAGAAGTGTGCCAGCTGTAAAGGTCAAGTTGTAGGTTTTCTCTGTCTGCATCGTCACTCTCCTCTTATTTTTTAGAGTCAACCAATAAATCTCTGATATTGACATCCAATAGTGAAGCTGTCGTTGACAACACTTGAAGATCTGGTTGAATCTTATTTATACACCATTTTGAGACTGTCGTTGGATCCTTCCCTAATTGAGAAGCCAACCACTTTCCCGTGTGCCCGGTTTCTGCGAGCACAGCTTTTATTCGATTAATCTTTTCCATATTCCGATAAATACCTTAATTCCGTAGCATAAATTCTTGTGAGAACTCCAAGTGCCTGAGAAACAAAGTTCTCAAAACACTTGGATATGTCAGAAATTTCACCTATCTTGGTGCTGTAAACATAACAAGTAAGCAAAAAACTAATATGGCAAAGGTAGCAATTAAAAACGAGAATATCACTTCTTTCGGTGGAATTTATCATATTATGGACGTTTTCTCAAAGTTGGGCTTTGAAAAACTTACCGAATCTGTATTGGGCAAACGTGGAAGTAGCGGCAAAGCATTCTGTTATGGAAGTATTTTCGGCTCTCTCTTCTTCAGTTACCTTTGTGGTGGAGAATGCCTTGAGGACATCAATGCGCTTATTGGGCAGTTCAAGCAGAGACCTGATACGCTGTTACCCGGTGCCGACACTGTGGGGCGCGGACTAAAGGAGCTTGCTGAAGAGAACATTGTCTACAAGAGCGAGACCTCCGGCAAGTCGTATAGTTTCAACACGGCAGAGAAGCTGAACACCTTACTATTACGGATGATACAGAGAATGGGGCTTATAAAGGTGGGCAGTCATGTAGACTTAGACTTTGATCACCAGTTTATTCCAGCCCACAAGTTCGATGCAAAATATTCTTACAAGCAGGACTTTGGCTATTTCCCTGGTTGGGCTTCCATTGGGGGAATCATAGTCGGAGGTGAGAATCGTGACGGAAACACCAATGTGAGATTCCATTAAGAAGACACGCTCCATTATGGACCGTGTAACCTCAGAACTTGGTGTGGTAATAGAGCGTTTCCGTGCTGATTGCGGATCGTTCTCAAAGGAAATTATCCAAACCGTAGAGCAGCGCTGCAACACGTTCTATATACGTGCATCCAACTGCGGCAGCCGACACGAGGACTTCCGCCAGCTGAAAGAATGGAAGAGTGTTGAGGTTGATTATGAGAGATGCGATGTCACCTCCGTCAGCATAGACAACTTAATAGAAGGAAAGTCATACAGGCTTGTCGTACAGCGTAGTCCTTTGAAAGACAAGGATGGCAGGGAGCAGACAGATATGTTCGGAGTAATATACACATACCGCTGTATCCTCACCAATAACTGGATATCTACCGAGAAAGACATCATTACATTTTATAATGAGCGTGGAGCAAGCGAAAAGAACTTCGACATACAGAACAATGACTTCGGCTGGTCACATCTTCCATTTTCCTTTATGGCTGAGAACATGGTTTTCATGATGGTTACCGCCATGCTGAAGAACTTCTATCTCGTCCGTCATATCAGCGATAAGGTCAAGCCATTGAAAAAGACAAGCAGGCTGAAAGCCTTTATCCTCCATTTTGTCAGCGTACCAGCAAAATGGGTGCGCACTGGAAGGCAGAACGTTCTGAACCTATATACAAATAAAACCTACTACGCTGAGGTCTTCATTGAATAAACATCATTTCTTTGTGGCTTTTCATACTTCCCCATTGGTTTGGGTGGGGGATTTTATGCTTAGAAAAGACCAAAAAACACCGAAGTACCTCATATCAACATATAGAGCCCCAAAAAGACATCTCAACATATAAAGTTTTCTCACAAGAAAAAATACTGCGGAATTAAGGAATTTGTCAAATAATGCTGTAAAGAAATCGCAAAACAACCTTTACAGTTGCATCACCAACGCTAATTCTGCACTTCTAAAACGACGTTTTTACTAAAACTTTTTGGCGCATCTTTACGCACAAAACATCATTTAGCACAATTGTGCCCCACCAACCTTATATTTATTGTCGGTTATTCTCTTCATATTTTCTGATTTATAGAACGGAAATGTTAATTCATCATGCCATATTTCACAGATTTAGAACATAAAGACATATTGCACACAAGATTGGGCTAAATTTGTGTGCAATCGTAAACACTTAATAAACAGAACATTAACACACATAATAAGTAATATGTGCAAAACAATGCACCCGAAACTTTGGAAACATAAAACTATAAAAACGACAAAACCAACAAAATATGCGGTGTTTCGTGGTATTTTAGCAACCTAAAGTTGAACTATGAGCCCACCAAAGTTGAACTATGACAATGCAATACATATATGTTTGAGGCTCCCAAACTTAAACTTTGGGAACGCACAAATCAACAATACGTGTTTTGAAACTATAAATACGAAATACAAAACAATTCTATTTCACAGATTGAAATGTTAAAATGAAACAAACAGAGGGTACGCAAGTTCAACATAGAACTGCAATTTCAGGTGTAGGTTTAGCTTAATAATCTATACCAGAAAACACCGAGGGATTTGGGGCGAGCAGCCCCCATGAGTGGAAAATCAACAAGCAATGCTTAAAAAATAAAAAAGGGAGACCTCTGTCTCCCCAAGATTAATTAACTTTGTATTGTGAAATATCATCAATTAACCTCGGAGCAAAGGTACACAATTTTTGTGCTACTCCAAAATGAAAGTAGTGGGTATGAATGTAATTGGCTGATTACTAATAGAAAGCAGAATATATGATATAATTAAGGTGAACGATTAAGAAACGAGCGAGTTTCTTTTCCTTTCTTTATTCTGCAATGCTTCAAAGACCAATAGATACGGCAAAGATAGTAACTAAAAATGAAATATCCAACAAACTCAATGGATTTTACCTCTCGTCCACAGTTTTTCATACTATTCATTCCTTTTACAGGGAATTAAGCCTACAAAAATGTTAAATTTACGACAGTTGCGGTTGATTTTCACTGTTTTTCGTATTTTTGCAAAAATTATCAAACAGTTAGCAATATGAACATCATCAAGTCAGTCACCGTATTAGCACTATGTCTCTCATGCGGGCATTTATCTGCGCAGGATTCCACCTTCAAGTTAGGCATCCGTTTGGGTGGCGGCATGTCTGTCACTACTGGTCTGGATAAGATTCTTGTTCCTGAAGACTATTATTCCAATTACAGTTTCAAAGACAAGTGGCAGCTTACGCCAACAGTTGGTGTATTTGCTCAGTATCATGTCGATGGTTCCATCATAGGTGTTGAAGGTGGATTTAGCTATTGGCAGAAGGCTTCACAGCTTGTCTATAATGATAATAAGGAGTTAAACTATAAAGTTACACCTCGTTATAATTACATTGGCGTATCTGCTCTGTTGAAGATTTATCCTTGGCGCAAAGGCTTCAATATTTCAATTGGAGGACGCGCGGGAGCTAACCTTAATGGCAAGGGCATATCTTACGAGAGTAATCAAGAAGAAAGTAAGTTTGCAAACTATCATTTTGCCACTGTCGATGAGACGGAACGTCTAATGAAAGAGAAGTTAACAGGGCAGCCAGATATTGCCGTTGGCGGTGGTTTTGGATATGAAATTGGCAACCACTGGGCTTTAGATTTACGTTACTTTCACGGATTGAACTCTACCATTAAGACAGAACGTAATGACTATAACTGGGCAGAACATTCAACCCATGGACAGAACATAGAGCTAAGTATCAGCTATCTTTTTAAACTTTAGCCCTTATGAGCTTATCTATGAGGGACAAGAGCAACAGAAAAAAACGTTATATTCTGGCAGGAATCTTTCTTGGCATAGCTACTCTTTTTGGTATAGAACGCTGTGTTAATGACGAACCAGAGTCTGAGCAGCGTATAGAACAAAAGACAGCAGACAAGGCATTATCACAATCTACTACACCGCATGTCTCTTCTTCTTTAGACAAGACAAATGTGCAGAAAGATTCGGGACGTTCATATTGTGTATATAATAAGCTGGGGAATGTGTCCCGAAACGTTACAAGTATCAATACAAGGAGAATTAAAAAATCAAGCATGACAAGGAAAACCGCTAATGGCAAACATTCCTCGTCAGAGCAGCCTATCCTTTCTCCATCGTTATCAACTGACGTTTCATCTGTAAACGATAAAACAGCCATTAGAAAACATGAGATGAGCGAACCAGACAATGAGCCAACAAATCTGGAAACAGGTGAACATGTTCTTGACAACTCTATGAATAGCCAGCCCACCATAGTAGAGGAAATTCCGAAAGATACACCATCTTTGATAACTTATTCTTTTCCTCACTATCACCTTTTTCGGATAGGACTCAGAGCTGGAGTTGGTTATTTCAGCATTTCAGGATTAAGCAGTATTATTGAAAACTATGATATACGCCCTACTTTCACAATGAGTGAACGTGGTGGTGTAAATCCTCGTATTGGAATCTTTGGCACATGGCAATATCGTAGATTAGGTGCTGAGCTGGGCATTGATTACACCCGTATTCTCAGCAAGCTGACAGAGCATAAGATACCTGAAAATGTAACCGAGACTACACGATTTCATTATAATTTCATTACTCCACAAGTCCTGCTTCGTTTCTATGCTTTCCCAAAGTTCTATATGGGAGCAGGAATTAGTGCCGCTATTCCGTTTGGCAGCCGTAATATCGACTTCACCAATGACCGCATTGGAGAGGTATACCGACAGCAGGCTGAACGTACCCAGGATCATCTGAGAGAATCTGTCAAAGCACGAGTAGTATTCATTCCTACTATAAAAATTGGCTATGTTGATATAAAGAACGGTCTTGAGGCAGGACTGGAATACGGTTTCGAATTTAATGATATGCTCCGCACCAGTGCCAATGACTATGGCTATCAGGAGCGTATGAATAATCTTCAGACTGTCAGCCTTACCATTGGTTACAGTCTTCCTATTGGCAAAGCTAAATAAGCAGCATAACTACAATCATATTAAAACGGTCTTTAAATGAAACATAAATACCTCACAGCAGTTTTCTTCTTTCTATTCACTCTTTCTGCTACTGCTCAGACCCCTGGTGGTGTAGATAAGCCAATGGTATGGTCACACGATTCTACCTCTGTCTGTGTCTCTGCTGGTGCTGGACTTACCTATATAGGCGTAAGTAAGGTATATGGCGAAAAGGAGCAGGCAATATGGTCTCTTGGAAGCGGAAAAGCTATTACTCGTATGCAGACAACTGAGCGTGCTGCAAACCTTGGCAATGGTACTTTCATGAATTATGCCAAGGACTCGCTGCCTGAAATGCGACTTTACAGCTATACGACCTCTTCCAATATTGGCAATGGTCAGACTCTGCATATCGGTCGGAATAGAAACACCAAACTACCTGTAAAGGACCTTGATGGTAGAACTGTTGAGTATACCGTCTTCGATCGCCGCCTTTCTGATACAGAACGTTGCCGTGTGGAAAGCTATCTTGCTTTAAAATATGACGTAAGCCTTCGCAGCAGTTACCTTAATTCAAGAAGTGAGGTTATTTGGAATGGTTATACCAACAAGGCCTATAGTCACCGTATAGCTGGTCTTATCTCAGACAAGGCTTCTGCCTTACATAAGACAAGAGCCAAGAGCTGTGAGGAAGACGGTTTTCTTACAATCAGTATGAGCAAGCCTCTTGAAGATGGTGAGAGTATTCTTTGGGGTGACAACAATGGTAAACTTTTTTTCCGTCAGAGTAAGGCTTACGGCAAGTGGCTCGGTAGAAGATGGATGGATACAGCAACACGGATTGATAAGCCTAATGTTGATATTGTAGCTGATAGCAAGCAGCTACGCCAGATACAGCCTCTTGCAGAAGGTGAGAGTTACTATCTTGCCGTTGACCCTACAGGAACGGGTAGCTTTCCTGTCAAAACTCTAAGCTATCATAAGGCAAATACGACAGTTGGTGATAGTATTGTCTTTAAGAATATACCGTTAGGAAGACGTGATGTCTTCACGCTACGAGCTGCCAAAGATATGTTTACAACGATAGAAGTAGTGCAGCCAACGGAGAAGAGCGGTAGCACAGGAACACTTTCTGTCAGAGTAACAGGCGGTATTGCCCCTTACAAGATGACTCTACAGAGAGAACACATGTCTGTTTTCAATCGTACTACAAGCGACAGCATACAGTCTGCCGATGGACTCATAGAAGGGAAATACCTTCTTACGACGACAGACCATGTGGGCAACAAGGCTGAGAATGAGTTTCAGATTTCGAAGACAGGTATCACAGAGATTCCTTCCATGAATCCTTCTGACGGAAGTAGTGACATCTTTGCAAATGTAAGTGTAAGTCCTAATCCAACGGTGAATGGATATGTCAGTGTGCAGGTGGAACTGAGCGAAGTAGCTCCATTGGATATGGCGCTCTATACGACGGGTGGAGCTCTTGTCAGTCGTCAGACTAATATGCCTGATACATATTTTTCAACCAAAGTCTATCTTCCACAGACAGGTGTCTACTTATTGACACTGCAAAGTGGTAGCAAAGAAAAGACATTTAAACTGGTGAGGAAGTAAATCTCATTTTTATTTTATAAAATTTTCCAACGCAAGTATATATATATTGAAGACCTTTAGGTCTGAAACAAAATAGCAAGAATAATGAAGTATTCTACATATTCACTCCTCCTTCCGTTCCTGTTGCTTTCAGGAATCATACTAAACTCCTGTAATGGTGGAAGTAGTCGTTCTGCTAAAGAAACGGTAATCAGTGATTCTACATGTACTGATACAATCTCTTCTGTACAAAAAGATAGCATTTTCCGAAAGGCTACTTCCTTACGAAAACAAGTTAAGGACAGTGTACAGAACTCACCTGTGAAGAGAATCTCCGAAGAAATCGCAAGAAAAGAAAAGGGGAATCGTGTAGATACTCACAAGCCGAACAGGAAATCTGCAAGACTTTTTGCAGACTTAGGCAAACGTACTGTCAGCAAGTTCTTTGCCAACTCTGACAGCGATACGCTCAATGTTGGGCGTGCCCAACTTGCCGTTCCACGTGAGGCTATGGCAAAGGGTAAAGTTCTTAGTATTACACCACTTAGAAAAGGTGAACTACCAACCTTGCCTACGGGTATGGTGAATGTTACAGGTGGCTGTGACACCTTAATGGCAAGAACCGATACGGTGTCAGGTTATCGTTTCTTACCTCATGGTAATCACTTCGTCCATCATCTGGCAAGTATCTCAGTACCTTACGACAGCACGTTGATTCCGAAAGGCTATACTGTAGATGATATTCACACCTATTACTATGATGAACTGCACCAACGCTGGACAATGCTCCAGTCAAAAGGTATTGATACTAAACGTGAGGTGGCAATGGCAGAGACATCACACTTTACGGATGTCATCAACGGTATCATCAAGGTTCCAGAGAGTCCCGAAACACAGAATTATGTCCCTACAGGTATCAGTGAGCTGAAGGCTGCTGACCCAGCAGCAGGTATTCAGCAGATAGAAGCCCCATCAGCTAATCAGAATGGTACGGCAACACTGTCCTATCCTTTCGAAGTTCCTTCAGGGCGTAATGATATTGGTGTAAGTGCCGGCTTACAGTACAGCAGTGAGGGAGGCAGTAGCTTTGTAGGCTATGGATGGAGCCTTCCTGTACAGAGCATTGACGTAGAGACCCGATGGGGTGTACCACGTTTCGATGATAAGTCAGAAAGTGAGAGCTATCTCCTCATGGGACAGCAACTCAATGACCGACTCTATCGTAGGACCGACTCTTTGTCACGTCAGACTGACAAGCAGTTCTATCCAATGACTGAAGGCGGGTTCAGTAGGATTATCCGAAAGGGTAACAGCCCGAAGAACTATTACTGGGAAGTGACTGGTAAGGATGGTACAGTCTACAGTTATGGTGGTCATGGTGGTCATGTCAGTGATGCTACTTCTCTTACCGACACCAAAGGGAACCGTATCAAATGGGCACTTGACCGTGTTACCGATGTTCACGGAAACTTTGCCGCTTTCCATTACATGAAATCTGGCAATAACCTTTATCCTGAACGTTATACATGGACAGGATTCGGAGAGACGGAAGGACTGTATAGCATTGAATTCAATATTGACTCTATAGCCACAGACCGAAAAGATGTGACGAGTAGCGGAAGACTTGGCATTATGCAAAAGGACAAAGGGCTACTCCGTAAGGTCACAGTGAAGAATAATGGTCAGCAGCTCCGCAGCTATAGCTTAAACTATGAAGAAGGACAGTTTGGCAAAATGCTGCTAAAGAGCATTGATCAGAACGATAGTAGGGATGGTAAGGTTGCTACACAATCCTTTGACTATTACAATGACCTCAAAAATGGGCTTTTCTCTTCTAAGGCAGAGATATGGAAGGCCGAAGGAGAAGATTACGAAGCATTCCTCAGTCATTCGGTTCGTGGGTGTGATGACAATCTTAGTATTCTTGGTGGTGGAGCTTCAAAAAGCCACACTACGGGTTGGGGAACAATGGTAGGTATTGGCTTCGCTGCTGGAACAGTAAATGTTGGTCCATCTTTCTCTAATAGTAAGAGTTCAAATTCAGGTAAAGTTGCTTTTGTAGATATTGATGGTGACGGACTACCCGATAAACTCTTCAAACGAGGTAACCAACTTTTCTATCGTAAGAACATGAGCGCAGATGGAAAGAATTTACTCTTTGGAAAAACTATATTGGTATCAGGGGTAAACTCTTTCTCTGATGGAAATAGTACCACTCACTCTTTTAATGCTGATGCAGCTGTTGAATTTGGTATTTCAAGTAAACTTAAAGCCTCTGCTGGAATTTCTTATACACATTCAAAAGACCAAGATAAGACTACCACCTATCTTTATGATTTCAACAGTGATGGACTTACAGACATAGCTGTCAATGGTCAGGTCTATTTCAATCATATTGTAGACGGTAAACCTGTATTTAGTCCTGCAAGTAATGTGACTGCTAATCCTATTATTGGCGAAGGAGCACCTATTGATAAGCATTTTATTCCAGACTATAAGGTTATCCGTGACTCTTTGGAAAAAGAATATCCCCTGAATGATGCCGTCCGGATGTGGTGCGCACCTTTTGCTGGCAAGATCAACATACAAAGTACTATAAAAAAACTTAGCAATCAAGGTGATGGCATCATCTACAGCATTCAACATGAGAGTGATGGCTTCATGGTCCGCGACTCTTTATTACAAGCTGGTAGCAAAACCAACAATCTTAATTGTGATGTAAAAGTAGGAGACAGAATTTTCTTCCGTCTTCAGTCCCGATATAATGGTGAGGATGATAAGGTTCTTTGGAATCCTATAATTACTTATGTCTCTTTACCTGTTGGCAAGGATCGGTATCTGTCAGAAGACTTAAAAACATATAATAGCAAGGCTGATTATATAGAGGGTGAAAACAATGTAGCTATATTTAATCGTACTGGTAAGGTTACGCTCCACGCCCCTTATATGAAAGGGAAGACTTCTGATGATGTTACACTTATCGTTACACGATTGGATCATAATGGTGAAACAATTGTAAAACGACTTAAACTTCCTGCTGATAGTATTGTCAATGGCTCCTATGACTATACTGATAACATAAATGAGAAAGATTCTGTTTCATTCTTCTTTGAAATCACAACCACATCCCCAGTTGATTGGACAAAGGTACAATGGACGGGTAACTATAATTATGAAGATGACCAAGAAAACGTACGTTTTGTAGCATCTCGTAGGATGTTCAACAAGCCTGTAAGTATAGCAGAGAGTAAAGTGTTGAAACAGGGTGTTACTGTATTGAATAGGCAATACCGTCCTAAACTTTTCATTGTCCCAACACTATCCGTTGTGCGTGAAGATAAAAAGAATGACACAGATACTGCTACAGTTTACCTCACTTTACATGATCAAAACGGGCTTCCCGTATTGCGCCACACCTGTCGTCTGAATACTTCCAATACGCTCAAGGTAGATACCATCATAGTTACAGACACAACACTTATCAAACGATTAAATACAAGTAAGGTGACTGCTACTTTTGCAGTAAGTAACGAATTATCTAAATCTACTCATGCCAAAGTTAGTTTCTTACGCGATAGTCTTTCTTACCAAAGTGCCACATCTACAGTTGTTACTGCTGAACAGCGTGTTCTTGTGGATACGTTAGAGGCTTGTGTTTTTTCTGGGTATAACTCTGTTGATTATGGAAGGCTCTACCGAGGATGGGGACAATTCGCCTATAATGGCAATAAAGCCTATGCCACCCAGCCAATAGAAGTATCAGCACTGACCATTGACAGGGATAAATATAAGGATATAGCCGAGCATTATAAATCTACACACGATGGCAATCAACTTGCAAAGAGTCTTACTCCTGTCAACGAACAGCGCTTCTTTGTTATGGGATATGATGCAAACAAGAGGATGTATGTTGGTGGATCTGAGCATGTCTTTATCTCTTTAGATACAATCTGTAGTTCTCGTATCGGCGAGGATGCTATTATAATTGACAGTGTTCATTATGCTAAAAATGCGGGCGAATTGTCTGCACCTGTACTTATGAGTGAGTCAAAGAGTAATGGCTATGGTGTAAGCGGTGGAGTTTCTTATGCAGGACTCAGTGGCAGTAAGAATACACAGACTTCTTATAGCAAGGTGGCTCTAATGGATATCAATGGTAATGGTTATCCTGATTGGTTAGAGGAGGTAGATGGCAATATTGTTACTCAATATACCAATGCAACTGGTACACTTGGGAAAGGTCGCATGAAGTTAAATGTCAATCGACCAAAATTTAAAGCAAGTTCTTCTACTATAGGAGCAGATGCTAGTCTATCAAAACGGGCTTCGTCAAAGAGTGCTTTAGCTATCAGTATCAACCCTAAACCACAAGACGATGAAACATCAGGCGGTAGTGATGGACATAATTCATCCAATGGTAATGCTATCTCCAGTGTGTCTGTGAGTGCAAGTGGGAACTTTACTTCTGGAACCTCTCATACAGAAAGTGATTGGACTGACCTTAATGGTGACGGACTTCCTGATATGCTCTTTGGTGATAAAGTGAAGTTTGGTCTTGGATATGACTTTACAAATGAAGAGAATAGCGGTGTTACGTCATTGGAGTCTTCTGAAAATAGCACATGGGGTGCAGGACTTGGTACATCCATCGAGGTACTTGGTAATGCCGATATATCCTTTGGCGTCAATGGAACGAAGACAACAACAAAGTACAATGTGTCTTTTATAGATGTTAATGGCGACGGTTTACCTGATATGGTAACTCGTAGTGGTGAAAAGTTCACTATAATGTTGAATACTGGGTCGGGATTTATTCCTTATTCCGAAGAGCAACAAGGTAGTTTCAATGAGTCATTGGCAACGTCCGTTTCTCAATATGGTAATTTTGCTGTCTCCATCCCAATACATATTTTGTTTTTAAAACTAAGGTTTACAGCTAAGGTTACCAAATCTTGGTCAAGTGGCGTTAGTTTTACAAGCGCAGCCTTGAGAGATATTGACGGTGACGGACTACCTGATCTTATCATATCTGATGGGGCAAAGCAGCTTGTTGTTTATCGCAACCTTACGGGCAGAACGAACCTGCTGCGCTCTGTGACACTTCCTTTCGGCGGACATATCAATATCGGGTATGAGCAGACAACTCCAAGTTACGATTTGCCAGGACGCCGCTGGGTGATGTCATCGGTTGAGACGACGGGTGGATACAAAGAGAACGGAGCAATACGAAGCAGGAACACCTTTGAATATAGTGGTGGCTATCGTGACCGCCGTGAGCGTGACTTCTATGGTTTCAAGCAGGTACGTACCAATCAGATAGACACTGAGAACGGTGACAGACTCTATCGTTACTCCGTACAGACTTATGGTAAGAACAGGGATTACTATGCGCATGGACTTGTTACGAGCGAGTATCTCTATACCGCTGATGGAAAGAAACTGCAGGGTGCTGTCTATGACTACGACCTGAAGACACTCGCCGTTGGTAATAATACGACAGATGCTGTTGTCTTCCCTGCTCTAAAGACGCTTGTTCAGAGTAACTTTGATGTAAATAGTGGGGACAGTCTGGCGGTTGCGGTCAATAATATTTACGATGACTATGGTAACCTACAGGGATATAAGGAGACAACAACTGATTATAGTTTAGAGGCAAACATCAACTATCATGAGATAGCCGACAAGTATATTGTCAGTGTTCCGAGCCATATCACTGTCAGCAGTGGCGGTAAGACTTACCGTGAACGCTCAACGAAGGTGGATGGCAACGGTGAGATAACGGAGATCATGCTTCATAACGGTGACAAGCCTTCTGTCTATAACATGACTTACGATGGCTATGGTAACATCACACGCATGACGAAGCCTGAGAACTATAATCATCAGCGTATGTTCTATGCTTATACGTATGACGACCGCTATCATAGTCTTGTGACAAATGTCAAGGATGCATACGGCTATAGCTCCAGTACGGCTTATGATGGTCTTTGGAATGCTCCATCTGTAACGACCGACCTTAACGGGCAGAAGATGGAATACACCTACGATGCACTGGGCAGACAGCAGACTGTCCGTGCTCCGTATGAGATAGAGAGCGGTCAGCCGTTTACTATCCGCTTTGAATACTTCCCCGCAGAACGCAAGGCACATACCATCCATTATTCTAAGGAAGGCAACATAGATACCTATACCTTTGCCGACTCGCTGATGCGTGCCGTCCAGACGAAACAGACGGGTGTGGTGTGGTCTGGTGGCAGCAATCAGAAAGTCTCTATCGTCAGTGGAAGGGCTGTCATCGATGCCTTCGGACGTAATGTTGCGGCTTATTACCCAATGACGGAGAGTCATGGTAACATCGCCACTTACAATCATGCTACAGGTGATTTGCAGGCAAAGACGGAGTATGATACACACGACCGTACCACGAGTGTGACGCTTGCTGACGGCAGTGTGACACGTACGGCTTACTCTATCGGCAGTCATGACGGTGAGCCGATGCTCCAGACAACAGTCACGGATGCACTGGGACGACATGCGGAGAGCTATACCGATGCCAAGGGACGCAACCGTGAGACAGTGCAGCATGCTCGTGGTGAGGATATCACGGTGAAGTACAACTATGACCCTGTCGGACAGGTGCTGACGGTTCAGCATCCTAACGGTAGGGAGACGAAGTATGCATACGACTTGCTTGGTCGGAAACTGATGGTGAATCATCCTGATGCTGGTGAGACGGATATGACCTATGATGCGGCAGGCAACCTCCTGACGAAGCTCACGGCAGAGCTTAGAAAGTCGATATCTGACAAGGGTTACATCTCTTACACCTACGACTTCGAGCGACTCCATGAGGTACTTTATCCAGAAAATCTCTTCAACCGTGTTACTTATACCTATGGTAAGGCTGGCGATAAGTATAACCGTGCCGGTCGTCTTGCCCTCGTAGAGGATGCGAGTGGCGGTGAAGCCTATTACTATGGCGGACAGGGTGAGGTGACGAAGACTATCCGTACAGTCATGGCGAGCGTGGCAGATATCAGGACTTATGTCTATGGTGCTACGTATGATAGTTGGAACCGTGTGCAGACGATGACTTATCCTGACGGTGAAGTGGTGACTTATCACTACAATGCTGCTGGACAGGTTGAGCGTATGACGAGCAATAAACAGGGACGTCAGAGCGTTATTGTTGATAGGATAGGTTACGATAAGGAGGGTCATACGGTCTATACGAAGCTTGGTAATGGCATGGAGACTACCTATACCTACGACAAGCAGCGTGAGCGTCTGCAGGTGATGAACCTTACAGCGGACGGTCAGACTGTGATGGAGAACAAGTATCGCTATGATGCTGTGGATAATATCCTTGGTATTACGAATGCTGCCAACCCAACGTCGCTGACGAAACTCAACGAGGCGAAGTTAGGAGGAAGGAGTTCGCATACGTATGAGTATGATGAGTTGAACCGTCTTGTTCATGCCAGCGGTAAGGCTAAGCGTGCATCGTATGATATGGTGATGTCGTTCGGACGGATGAGCGAGCCGCTGACGAAGGTGCAGAAGGTGGACTCAACGACAACTGCTAAGTCTTATAACTTCGCTTATAAGTATGAGGACAGTAACCACCCGACGGCTCCAACGCAGATTGGTCACGACCATTACACCTATGATGCCAACGGTAATCCAACGCTGGTAACGAACGATTCGACCAACGCTACCCGTGAAATGTACTGGGACGAGGACAACCGCCTGATGGTACTCTCTGATAATGGCAAAACCTCACGCTATACGTATAACGCTGCCGGCGAACGCATTATGAAGAGTTATGGTACGATGGAAGGTGTGTATATCAACGGTGCTCCGCAAGGCATCACCTTCCATGAGACGGATAACTTCACGCTCTATCCTGCTTCGATAATCAGCATCAACAAGAACCGCTTTACGAAGCATTACTTTATTGGCGACAAACGAGTTGCTTCAAGGATAGGAACAGGTCTGTTCAATAACGTCTATGGACGCAACGGCTCATATGTAACCGCTGGTCAGCAGGACTATGCTGAACGTATGAATCAGATACAGACACAGAAAGAGGCGTACTATAAGCAGCAGGGCATTGCCCCTGGTGTACCTACAGAGAAGGGTGCGTATGGTGACCCGGAGAACACGGGTGTTGGTTATAATGCCGTCCTCACAGAACTCGGCAACCATGATGTGCCACAGGGTTGGATTCAGACTCCACGCCCCAACACCACACCGAATACCAACCCCGGTCCACCTGTAAGCTGGAATGACCCGAGCAACCCTGATGACCCACAGGCTGGTTACGGCTACATCCCTAATGACACTACAAAAGAAGAAACCTTCTTCTATCACAGTGACCACCTCGGCTCAACGTCTTACATCACAGACGATAAAGCCAATATCACTCAGTATGATGCCTACCTGCCTTATGGTGAGCTGTTAGTTGACGAGCATAGCAGCTCCGAAGACCTGCCGTATAAGTTCAACGGCAAACAGTTCGATGAAGAGACTGGTCTGTACTACTATGGTGCAAGGTACATGAATCCTGTGGCAAGTATTTGGTATGGGGTGGATCCGCTGGCGGAGAAATATGTCACTGCTGGTGGATATATATACACATTAGAGAATCCAATTAATCTTGTCGATCCTGATGGCAATAAAGTAATTCCAAAGTTGTATGTTAATGATAGTAAAAAGCCTGTAAGTTATTATAGAAGTCCGAAAAATTTTAGTAAGGCGATGAAGGCTTTTGCAAAGACAACGTATGGAAAGAAGGTGCTGGCCGACTTCACGGAAAAAGGTAAGACTATTTTTGGGGTGAAAGGAAATGGGAAATACGCGAAATTTGATCTTGTTTTGGATGAAGAGGCATTCACTGATCAACAAATTCGCACAGCCAAATTTCTTGACAATGATGGATCTTGGATTGCAGCCCAAACGCAAATGTCTAAAGATCAAGATGGTAAGCCTCAATTTACAATAATATTTGATTTATCCTATTCGTCGGATGAACTAACAGAGACCGTTACCCATGAGTTTTCTGTACATCTGTCTAGATATTCAGGTGTGCTGGATACATATATGAAAACCGATAATTACAAGGTTGCTGAAAAAATATGGAAGAATTTGTCTGGTAATGATGAACATCATGATTTAATAAGAAGATCTCCGAAATTACCAGGGTCTAAGTTGTACTATAAAACGGTTTCAGAGTTAATCGGACAAAACAAAAAATTAAAATCCATTTTCAATGATGCTTCTAAATATTACAAAAAACATTATTAAAATCGGTATGATACTTACAAGTATCAGCATATTGGGTTGTTGTAAATCGAAAAGTCAGCATATTTTGTTGCCGATAGACAATGTTATATATTTTATGCTTGATGTTAATAATGACACAACAACAATTATCGAAAAAAAAGGACTATACTATAGAGAAGTCTTAAAGTATTATCGCGATCACGACAATGTTTTCACATCTGATTACGGCGGAGATAAAGAACTGCTCATGTCAGTAACTCAGTTATCTGATTCAATATATACAGGAGGGAGATTTAGACGGCATAGGATTCTGATACAAAAAGAAAGTTTAAACTTGTATTCAACTTCAATATTCAACATAGATATAAAGCAGGTTCCCGTAATAACGATTTTCTATGATAAAGCTTATAATGTCAAAGCTATTCGGAATTGGTTGGTTTACACGACCTATAAGCCATAATACCCCCTGAAACAGAGAACTCTACAATGTTCTAATGAAAACTTTAGATACAATATTGCCAATATCTCTACTACAGCCGATGCTTTATGCGATGCCCTTGGATGGCATACTGAAATTCAGGCTTACGTTCAAGGGAGTAGGCTCTTTGTCCGACGGCATCAGCTGTACCGAGGCCGCAATGAGGGACATCGACAGTAACGGACATCCCGATATCGTCGTCGCTGACGGAGGAAAGCAGCTTATTGTCTACCGCAACCTTACGGGCAGAACGAACATTCTGCGCTCTGTGACGCTTCCTTTCGGTGGACATATCAATATCAACTATGAGCAGACAACTCCAAGTTACGACTTGCCGGGACGTCGCTGGGTGATGTCATCGGTTGAGACGACAGGTGGATACAAGGAGAACGGAGCAATACGAAGCAGGAACACCTTTGAATATAGCGGTGGCTATCGTGACCGCCGTGAGCGTGACTTCTATGGTTTCAAGCAGGTACGTACCAATCAGATAGACACGGAGAATGGTGATAGACTTTATCGTTACTCCGTACAGACCTATGGCAAGAACAGGGATTACTATACTCATGGACTTGTTACGAGTGAATATCTCTATACCGCTGAGGGAAAGAAACTGCAGGGTGCTGTCTATGACTACGACCTGAAGACACTCGCCGTTGGTAATAATACGACAGATGCTGTTGTCTTCCCTGCTCTAAAGACGCTTGTTCAGAGTAACTTTGATGTAAATAGTGGGGACAGTCTGGCGGTTGCGGTCAATAATATTTACGATGACTATGGTAACCTACAGGGATATAAGGAGACAACAACTGATTATAGTTTAGAGGCAAACATCAACTATCATGAGATAGCCGACAAGTATATTGTCAGTGTTCCGAGCCATATCACTGTCAGCAGTGGCGGTAAGACTTACCGTGAACGCTCAACGAAGGTGGATGGCAACGGTGAGATAACGGAGATCATGCTTCATAACGGTGACAAGCCTTCTGTCTATAACATGACTTACGATGGCTATGGTAACATCACACGCATGACGAAGCCTGAGAACTATAATCATCAGCGTATGTTCTATGCTTATACGTATGACGACCGCTATCATAGTCTTGTGACAAATGTCAAGGATGCATACGGCTATAGCTCCAGTACGGCTTATGATGGTCTTTGGAATGCTCCATCTGTAACGACCGACCTTAACGGGCAGAAGATGGAATACACCTACGATGCACTGGGCAGACAGCAGACTGTCCGTGCTCCGTATGAGATAGAGAGCGGTCAGCCGTTTACTATCCGCTTTGAATACTTCCCCGCAGAACGCAAGGCACATACCATCCATTATTCTAAGGAAGGCAACATAGATACCTATACCTTTGCCGACTCGCTGATGCGTGCCGTCCAGACGAAACAGACGGGTGTGGTGTGGTCTGGTGGCAGCAATCAGAAAGTCTCTATCGTCAGTGGAAGGGCTGTCATCGATGCCTTCGGACGTAATGTTGCGGCTTATTACCCAATGACGGAGAGTCATGGTAACATCGCCACTTACAATCATGCTACAGGTGATTTGCAGGCAAAGACGGAGTATGATACACACGACCGTACCACGAGTGTGACGCTTGCTGACGGCAGTGTGACACGTACGGCTTACTCTATCGGCAGTCATGACGGTGAGCCGATGCTCCAGACAACAGTCACGGATGCACTGGGACGACATGCGGAGAGCTATACCGATGCCAAGGGACGCAACCGTGAGACAGTGCAGCATGCTCGTGGTGAGGATATCACGGTGAAGTACAACTATGACCCTGTCGGACAGGTGCTGACGGTTCAGCATCCTAACGGTAGGGAGACGAAGTATGCATACGACTTGCTTGGTCGGAAACTGATGGTGAATCATCCTGATGCTGGTGAGACGGATATGACCTATGATGCGGCAGGCAACCTCCTGACGAAGCTCACGGCAGAGCTTAGAAAGTCGATATCTGACAAGGGTTACATCTCTTACACCTACGACTTCGAGCGACTCCATGAGGTACTTTATCCAGAAAATCTCTTCAACCGTGTTACTTATACCTATGGTAAGGCTGGCGATAAGTATAACCGTGCCGGTCGTCTTGCCCTCGTAGAGGATGCGAGTGGCGGTGAAGCCTATTACTATGGCGGACAGGGTGAGGTGACGAAGACTATCCGTACAGTCATGGCGAGCGTGGCAGATATCAGGACTTATGTCTATGGTGCTACGTATGATAGTTGGAACCGTGTGCAGACGATGACTTATCCTGACGGTGAAGTGGTGACTTATCACTACAATGCTGCTGGACAGGTTGAGCGTATGACGAGCAATAAACAGGGACGTCAGAGCGTTATTGTTGATAGGATAGGTTACGATAAGGAGGGTCATACGGTCTATACGAAGCTTGGTAATGGTATGGAGACTACCTATACCTACGACAAGCAGCGTGAGCGTCTGCAGGTGATGAACCTTACAGCGGACGGTCAGACTGTGATGGAGAACAAGTATCGCTATGATGCTGTGGATAATATCCTTGGTATTACGAATGCTGCCAACCCAACGTCGCTGACGAAACTCAACGAGGCGAAGTTAGGAGGAAGGAGTTCGCATACGTATGAGTATGATGAGTTGAACCGTCTTGTTCATGCCAGCGGTAAGGCTAAGCGTGCATCGTATGATATGGTGATGTCGTTCGGACGGATGAGCGAGCCGCTGACGAAGGTGCAGAAGGTGGACTCAACGACAACTGCTAAGTCTTATAACTTCGCTTATAAGTATGAGGACAGTAACCACCCGACGGCTCCAACGCAGATTGGTCACGACCATTACACCTATGATGCCAACGGTAATCCAACGCTGGTAACGAACGATTCGACCAACGCTACCCGTGAAATGTACTGGGACGAGGACAACCGCCTGATGGTACTCTCTGATAATGGCAAAACCTCACGCTATACGTATAACGCTGCCGGCGAACGCATTATGAAGAGTTATGGTACGATGGAAGGTGTGTATATCAACGGTGCTCCGCAAGGCATCACCTTCCATGAGACGGATAACTTCACGCTCTATCCTGCTTCGATAATCAGCATCAACAAGAACCGCTTTACGAAGCATTACTTTATTGGCGACAAACGAGTTGCTTCAAGGATAGGAACAGGTCTGTTCAATAACGTCTATGGACGCAACGGCTCATATGTAACCGCTGGTCAGCAGGACTATGCTGAACGTATGAATCAGATACAGACACAGAAAGAGGCGTACTATAAGCAGCAGGGCATTGCCCCTGGTGTACCTACAGAGAAGGGTGCGTATGGTGACCCGGAGAACACGGGTGTTGGTTATAATGCCGTCCTCACAGAACTCGGCAACCATGATGTGCCACAGGGTTGGATTCAGACTCCACGCCCCAACACCACACCGAATACCAACCCCGGTCCACCTGTAAGCTGGAACGACCCGAGCAACCCTGATGACCCGCAGGCTGGATATGGCTATATTCCAAACGACACTACGAAAGAGGAAACCTTCTTCTATCACAGTGACCACCTCGGCTCAACATCTTACATCACAGATGATAAGGCCAACATCACCCAGTATGATGCTTACCTACCATACGGTGAACTCCTTGTAGACGAGCACTCATCGAGTGAAGACTTACCGTATAAGTTCAATGGTAAGCAGTTTGATGAGGAAACAGGCTTGTACTATTATGGTGCAAGGTATATGAACCCTATGTCGAGTATTTGGTATGGGGTAGATCCGTTAGCTGAGAAATATGCAACGACGGGAGGATATGTCTATACGTTGGATAATCCCATAAGATTAATAGATCAGAGAGGCAAACGTCCATCAACTGCTGAAGCTGCTCTTATATCCAAACATGTTTATGGGGGCGATGATGCTACTACAACTCGGAAAGACCTACGAGCTTCCGGGTGGAAAATTGTAAAGGGAGTGGATAAAATTACGAAAAACATTAATGATGTATTGTTAAATAGTGAATCTGATAATGGTTATAAAGCTCAATTATATAAAAGAACGAATCATGGACATGTAGAATTTGTTTATGCTTTTGCTGGTACAGACGATTGGAGTGATGTTGTTGACGACATAGACCAATACTATGGAGGAAGCCCAAATCAGTACAAAATGGCAGTTGCAAACGCAGAGATATTATCAAGTATATTGAAAGAAAAGTATGGCAATAATGTAGATTTTACATTTGTTGGTCATTCTCTTGGTGGTGGAGAGGCGGCAGCAGCAAGTATGGCAACTGGTTTTGATGCAATTACATTCAATCCAGCAGCTGTAACAAGTGATGATTTATTAGGGAATCCTAGTCATATTACCAATAATATCGCATTAGGAACGAAATTATTTACTATTTTTGGAAAAGACGTTTATTATGGTGGGGATATGTTACATAATTTCCAGTCAAATACTAATGTAGATATACCAGGTGCTATAAATTACATTCAACTTGGGACTGGTGCAACTCATACGATTGATGATTTCTACAACTATTTTTATAAGGATCGTGACGAATAAACTATTTGTATTTTCTTTTCTTGTTCTGTTAACATCGTGTGGTTTACCTTATGTACACAAGGTTCAACTAACTAAAGATGACTTATCATGGATTGACCATTACCATGATACAGATACACTTGTGTTCACATCAAACAAGGGGGTGGATACGTTAACATTAATTTCAATGCGAGTTTCAAACCCAAGGAATACCTTTGTATTTGACCCAGAAGGTGTTAGATGGTATGATGGCTCCCATGAATTTCATGGGAATGCATATGTTGAGATGAAATTAAGACATTCCGGTACATCATTTGTCGTAGGATTTTATATTCGAAGAAATAAAAATACAGATCCTCTACGTTATAGCATAATATTTGGTGAAAAAAGCACTTCATATGAAAATGTCCAATTTTCTCAATATCAGATACATGGATGTAAATTAGATAGTTGCCTTGTGATTAATTCAAACAACATGAATAATAATTTAGGTGATCAGCCTCATCTTGAAGTAAAGTCTATTGTTTGGAATAAGTCATTGGGGCTTGTCCAATATGAACTAAATCATAATATCATATATACAATAAAGATGTGATGTATCATATAACTAGAATACCTATTTATATTCAGAACTGATAACACCGAGGTACTCTTTTCAGCCTTCCCCTTCTTCCAATCGAACTTCGATGAGGCAAGTGTCAACTGCCTGACCACGAAGGTAGGAACACTTATGATGCGGCAGGTAACCTCCTGACGAAGCTTACGGCGAAACTTAGGAGGTCGATATCTGACAAGGGTTACATCTCTTACACCTACGACTTCGAACGGCTGCATGAGGTGCTTTATCCTACTTCGATAATCAGTATTAACAAGAATCATTTTACGAAGCATTACTTTATTGGTGACAAACGAGTTGCTTCAAGGATAGGAACGGGTCTGTTTAATAACGTTTACGGAAGAAACGGCAGTTATGTCACCGCTGGTCAGCAAGACTATGCAGAGCGTATGAATCAGATTCAGAAGCAGAAAGAGGCATACTATAAACAGCAGGGCATTGCCCCAGGTGTACCTACAATGAAGGGTGCGTATGGTGATCCGGAGAATACAAAACGAGGATATAACTCTATCATTGACACACTCGGTAACCACGATGTGCCACAGGGTTGGGTTCAGACTCCACACCCCAACACCACACCGAATACCAACCCCGGTGCCTCAATCTCATGGAATGACCCGAGCAACCCTGATGACCCGCAGGCTGGATATGGCTATATTCCAAATGATACTACACGTGAAGAAACCTTCTTCTATCACAGTGACCACCTCGGCTCAACGTCTTACATCACAGATGATAAAGCTAACATCACGCAATATGATGCTTACTTGCCATACGGCGAACTATTAGCTGACGAGCACAGTAGCAGTGAAGAACTACCCTATAAGTTCAACGGCAAACAGTTTGATGAGGAAACCGGCTTGTACTATTATGGTGCAAGGTACTTGAATCCTATGACAAGTTTATGGTATGGGGTGGATCCGTTGGCAGAGAAGTATGCTAATATATGTTCTTATACCTATTGCCATGATAATCCGATTAGGCTTATAGATCCTACTGGATTATATGATGAAGATACTGCTAAGAAAGTAGCCTCAGAAAGGGGTGCACAATACCACAAAGATAGCGAAAGTGGGGAATGGTTTGTCGCTATGGACGAGACAAGAACAAAGGCATATACAACAGGTGGAACGTTAACAAGGGATTTTGGGCCTAAGAAGTTACCAATAGCTGACAATATGATAGTTAATGATTTTTCAACCCCCATAGCAGGTTTTGCCGATATTGCAGCATATAAAAGGACAAAGGATCTTTCTAAAATGTATAATTCCATGTTTACTCAATATTTATATAATGGAAGATTGACTCAAATAGATCAGACAGGTAAAATATGGAGAAACGCAAATACTTCTCGGCTTGTCAATCAAACTTTAAGTAAGAAGCTCCCTGTGTTTACAAGGTATTCTAACATTTTTGGACGGGCTGCAGCGGTACTTACAACAATAGATATTGGAGGGAGTATTTATAAGGGTATCACTTCTAATACTATCCAAGATCAATCATATTATTTAACAGAAGGAGTTCTAAAAACGCCTTCTTATATCCCCTATTTTGGTACTCTATGTGGATTAGGCTTTGATAAGGCTGTTCGTCCAACTTGGGAAAATGGGTAAGCATCCAATATTAGCCGCCTTTCACACCAATAAATAACCCTTATATGTCTGGCAGCATATAAGGGTTATTTGTTATTTGAAGTTTGAAGGTAGCATTTTCGTGAGTTCCTCCTCCGTCATATCTAGCAGGGACCTTGAAAGAACTTCCTTCATCCATTTGTATGGCTCTATGTCTGCTTCCCTGCAACACGCCATGAAGGTATAGAAGATGGCGTTGTTCTCCGCTCCCTCATTGTTACCACAGAACAGGTAGTTCTTTCTTCCAAGCGTGATGGGTCTGATGGCCTGTTCCATAAGGTTGTTGTCTATGTTGAAGCGTCCGTCCTGCACATACCTGCCAATGCGTATCCATACGGCGAAGGCATAACGCAGTGCCTTCTCCATAGCTTCGCCTGGGGTGTACTGTTTGTGTACATCCAACATATAGGTCTCCAAATACTTAAGAAT
>NZ_LT706987.1:2756369-3036916 GCF_900155655.1 Prevotella ihumii | reverse complement strand
AGCTCAGCATCCTTATCCTTGAGCTCAGCATCCTTATCCTTGAGCTCAGCATCCTTATCCTTGAGCTCAGCATCCTTATCCTTGAGCTCAGCATCCTTATCCTTGAGCTCAGCATCCTTATCCTTGAGTTGAGTATCCTTGTTCTTAAGCTCAGCATCCTTGTTCTTGAGTTGAGTATCCTTGTTCTTAAGCTCAGCATCCCTTTGCTCAAGAAGTTTAACAACAGCTTCCCGAGTGAGAGAATGGTAGTCAGATGTCATTGTGCAATAAGGCATATCCATCACATTATCAGTTCTTTATACGATGTAAAATTACAAAAAATATCTGACACTGGCAAGAAAATACTAAGATTTATTGTATCTTTTTCTTCGGTAGCAATTAGGATTTATACCTTCAATATAGAGTACCAATTCGTCCCAGCGAAGTTCATAAAATCCAGCTCTCGCCCGTATGATTTTAGGACTTAGGCAACCCTGTGCCATCTGTTTATGATACACGACAAAACCACAGCGTTCCCAGTGCAGCAATTTAATTCGGTTACGGGCTCGATTGTAGAAAACGTAGACAACACCATCAGAAGGATTGAAGTCATTGCGGCGTACCAATTGGGACAGGCGAAGAATACCCTGACGCATATCCACAGGAGTGCAACAAACCCGAAAAACATTTGTTTCGTTGAGTACAAACATAAGTTTTTCGGGCAAAGGTAGTAAAGTAAGAATGTTACACAAAGGCGGCTAATATTGGATGCTTACGAAAATGGTGCTAAGAATATAGACAATGCTATAAAACATGGGGCTGATCCTGCTATTATTTTTATTATACCAGGACTAGGATATGTTCCTTCTACAAAATAAGCGTTATTATGGAATATTCATATTTTATAAAGAGAAATATCAAGTTTTTTAATAATAATGGATATACTCTATATCCGAACGGGAATCAAGTCTATAAACGAATAGGTGATTATGATGTTCTAATCACTGATTATACAGGGAAAAAACTATCATTAGACCTTCTGATCGTCTTTGAACTTTGGATAAAAAATAATATAACAGATGTGCTTATCTTTAGAAAAATGTATAAGAGAACTTTTTTTTGTCCTAAAATGGAAAAGATTGATAAAGAAATAGCAAAAATAATAGAAGAATTCTAGTCTTCGAACCATATGTACAGCTGATCAATAAAATTTATACCCTGTACCTATAATGCACCTATGACAGCTGGAACCGGGTGCAGACGATGACTTATCCTGACGGTGAAGTGGTGACTTATCACTACAATGCTGCAGGACAGGTGGAGAGCATGACGAGCAATAAACAGGGACGTCAGAGCGTTATTGTTGACAGGATAGGTTACGACAAGGAGGGTCATACGGTCTATACGAAGCTCGGTAATGGCACGGAGACTACCTATACATATGACAAGCAGCGTGAGCGTCTGCAGGTGATGAACCTTACAGCGGATGGTCAGACTGTGATGGAGAACAGGTACCGTTATGATGCTGTGGATAATATCCTCGGTATCACGAATGCTGCCAACCCAACGTCGCTGACGAAACTCAACAAGGCGAAGCTGGGAGGAAGGAGTTCGCATACGTATGAGTATGATGAGTTGAACCGCCTTATTCATGCAAGTGGTAAGGCGAAGCGTGCATCGTATGACATGGTGATGTCGTTCGGACAGATGAGTGAACCACTGACGAAGGTTCAGAAAGTGGACTCAACGACAACTGCCAAGTCTTATAACTTTGCTTATAAGTACGAGGACAGTAACCATCCGACGGCTCCAACGCAGATTGGTCATGACCATTACACCTACGATGCCAATGGTAATCCAACGCTGGTAACGAACGACTCTACCAACACTACCCGTGAGATGTATTGGGATGAAGACAACCGCCTGATGGTACTCTCTGACAATGGTAAGACGAGTCGTTACACTTACAATGCTGTTGGTGAACGCATCATGAAGAGTTACGGTACGATGGAGGGTGTGTATATCAATGGTGCACCACAGGGCATTACCTTCCACGAGACGGACAACTTCACGCTTTATCCAGCAAGTATCCTCTCTGTCAACAAGAACAGATTCACGAAGCATTACTTCATTGGTGACAAACGAGTTGCTTCAAGGATAGGGACAGGTCTTTTTAATAACGTCTATGGACGCAACGGATCATACGTAACCGCTGGTCAGCAGGACTATGCTGAACGTATGAATCAGATTCAGAAGCAGAAAGAGGCATACTATAAGCAGCAAGGCATTGCCCCTGGAGTACCTACAGAGAAGGGTGCGTATGGTGATCCAGAGAACACTGGTGTAGGGTATAATGCCGTCCTCACAGAACTCGGTAACCATGATGTGCCACAGGGTTGGATTCAGACTCCACGCCCCAACACTACGCCGAATACCAACCCTGGTCCACCTGTAAGCTGGAATGACCCGAGTAACCCTGATGACCCGCAGGCTGGTTATGGTTATATCCCAAACGATACTACAAAAGAAGAGACCTTCTTCTATCACAGTGACCACCTCGGTAGCACGTCTTACATCACAGATGATCATGCCAACATCACCCAGTTCGATGCCTACCTGCCATACGGTGAGCTGTTAGTTGATGAGCATTCTTCATCCGAAGACCTACCGTACAAGTTCAATGGCAAACAGTTTGATGAGGAAACAGGCTTGTACTATTACGGTGCAAGGTACATGAACCCTGTCACGAGTCTGTGGTATGGGGTGGATCCGTTGGCAGAGAAGTATCAAGCGAGTGGTTCATATCTTTATTGCAGGCAAAACCCTGTAAGGCGGGTTGACGTTGATGGAAATGATGAAGTCCATATTAATGGGGATGGAAGAATCGTGAAAGTTATAAATGATCATTCTGCCTATATAACGATCGTTGATCCCAAAGGGAATAGACATAGTCTATCTAGTTATAATATTTCTCCATATTTTTTGGGAATTGGAAGAGGAGATTATCGCCAAATAGTGGCTAATATTGCTGGCTATTATGCAAAACAAGCAGGCGTCCATGGATTAGTAGGTGCTAAAGGTAATGAAATACTTGGTATTTTTGCTAATTATGATTATAGTGACAAAGGGATCTGGCTACAACCATCTAATTCAGATGGAACTGTAGATAGATGGTTAGATAATAAATATAACTTAATGAATACATTACAACATGAGTATTTCCATAAACTTGATGATCAAAGAAACGCTTATAAAAATCATCTTTTACATGCATCAGTTGATGAGAGAGCCAGTCGTACCAGGACCTTTGCCCATACATCTGGCAAATGGAAGCTTAACGTAGCTGCAGAGTTCTCAGAGTATGTAATGAATGCTTATTATCAACCTAACGAGAATACAAAGGCTGATGTAATGAACCTAATAGATAAATTTAATCGAAATAATACTGGAAATATCTTTTTGAAGTTTAATCCGGATGCCAGAACTATGGATATAAAAATTAATAATTTAGAAAAGACCATTAAATATGTACCAAGTATAGATAAGTTTAACTTTATTGTATCAAACAACAAAAAATGAAAAAGAAAATTATAATTATTTGTTTGTTATCTATCTTAGCTTTTTTCATTGGCAAAACAGCTTATGATAGCTTTATGCTTAATTCATACTACAGTCATGGAGATGAACTAATCGCTAAGATAGAAAAATACAATATGGAACGACATACCTATCCTCTATCCTTAGACTCGATAGGAATAAAGGGGTATGATTTGGGTGGAGGTCTCATATATAAGAATCTTTCTTTTAGATACTCCTGTGTAGGAATCGGCGATTTCCGTTTATCTTTCTATTATGGTTCATCATTCTATACCTATTCTCCATTATTAAGAAAATGGAGTAAAGACTTAGACTTAGATACCTTAAATATTATTAGAAAGAGTCTTTTCTTGGAGATAAGTAAAATGGAAAAGCAAAAGAAAATGAGACAGGTGTTAAGAATAATACCCCAGAATAAGTTAAAGCAATTTAAGGAGTTTAGCGTATCTGATACAGATTCTATCTATTTTGTACAAAACTATTATACAAATAATGATATAGCAGAAGAAGGCTTTGTAAAAAGAGACAAGGGGACTTTTAGCAGAATAGGAAGATGGAAATTCTATGCTAAAGATGGGAGACGTATTATAGTATCGTATGAGGATAAAAAATATAGTAAAGGAATTATTATAGAAGAGGGGTTTCTACATGGTCATTTTGATTATTTTTATTAGAAAGCACCTGATGAAGACATTGCAAAAACAGAATTACAGAGTGATGTTACTGTAGCTCTCTAAACACTTGACGAGCAATAAACAGGGACGTCAGAGCGTTATAGTTGACAGGATAGGTTACGACAAGGAGGGTCATACGGTCTATACGAAGCTCGGTAATGGCACGGAGACTACCTATACCTACGATAAGCAGCGTGAACGTCTGCAGGTGATGAACCTTACAGCGGACGGTCAGACTGTCATGGAGAACAGGTACCAGTATGATGCTGTGGATAATATCCTTGGTATTACGAATGCCGCCAACCCAACATCGCTGACAAAACTCAACAAGGCGAAGCTGGGCGGAAAGAGTTCGCATACGTATGAGTATGACGAACTGAACCGCCTTGTTCATGCAAACGGTAAGGCAAAAAGTGCAAGTTACGATATGGTAATGTCGTTCGGACGGATGAGTGAACCGCTGACGAAGGTACAGAAGGTGGACTCAACGACAACTGCCAAGTCTTATGAAATAATAAGCAGGATGATGTCCCAAGATCCTTATGGAAACAAAGACCATGCTGATTTGAAAGACAACAACCAATCAAACATTGGAGTTGTCAATTATCTAAACACTATGAAGGAAATGGGACTTACCCCCCCCAAAAAAAACAAGTAAAAGAATAAAATGATAAATCTCAATTCGCACATTTTACAGTCTACTATAGTTGGGAAGACCATAGGAATATGTCTTGTGTTTTGCTTTGCTTCATGTAGCCAGCAAAATGAAAAGATATTTATGGGAAAAGTTAAAAATCAAATTAAAGTAGAATATTCTGGGAATTCAATTATAATAAGATCTTTAGATGAAAATGGGAAAGAAGAGAAAGCTGTCAACAGAACCAAATTGACAAGAAAAGCCAATGCATACTATGATGAAGAACATCATATCATTTTGTCTCTCAAGGATACTACCTATATTTATAGAAGTTCTCCTTTTGATGAAAAAACGGTTTTTATCAAGAAGGAGACTGAGAACCTTTTTTCATCAATGAGAATGAAAAAAGTAAAAGAATCTCTCGAAAGATATGAGCTTATTGAGGCAATATACTATACATCAGATTTTCAAATCAAATCTTTTGTGGAATATCAAAATGTTGTATTTGAGTGTAAATGAAGAATGATAGATTCTCATGTATATACACAGAGGATAGACATGAAGAGTTACGGTACGATGGAGGGTGTGTACATCAACGGTGCTCCGCAGGGTATCACCTTCCACGAGACGGACAACTTCACGCTTTATCCTGCTTCGATAATCAGCATCAACAAGAACCGCTTTACGAAGCATTACTTCATCGGGGACAAACGCATAGCCAGCCGTATCGGTACAGGCCTGTTCAACAACGTTTACGGGCGCAACGGCTCATACGTAACCGCCGGTCAGCAGGACTATGCTGAACGTATGAATCAGATACAGAAGCAGAAAGAGGTATACTATAAGCAGCAGGGCATTGCCCCCGGCGTGCCGACGATGAAGGGTGCGTATGGTGATCCGGAGAATACAAAACGAGGATATAACTCTATCATTGACACACTCGGTAACCACGATGTGCCACAGGGTTGGATTCAGACTCCACGCCCCAACACCACACCGAATACCAACCCCGGTCCACCTGTAAGCTGGAATGACCCGAGCAACCCTGACGACCCACAGGCTGGTTATGGTTATATTCCAAACGACACTACGAAAGAAGAAATCTTCTTCTATCACAGTGGCCACCTCGGTAGTACATCTTATATCACAGACGACAAAGCCAACATCACACAGTATGATGCCTACTTACCATACGGTGAACTGTTAGTTGACGAACACTCATCATCCGAAAACTTACCTTACAAGTTCAATGGCAAACAGTTCGATGAGGAAACTGGTCTATACTATTACGGCGCAAGGTACATGAACCCTGTCACGAGTTTATGGTATGGGGTAGATCCGTTGGCGGAGAAGTTCTTGCAAATATGCTCATATAACATTTGTCTAAGTAATCCTATTCGCTTTATAGATCGGACAGGAAAGGCTGCTGGAGATTATATTACTGGGGACGGTACATATTTAGGCTCTGATGGTAAAGATGATCAAAAACTATATGTGTTAAAGATGTCCAACAAAGAGAATATTGAATCGTATGGGAATGCCAAAATTAATGGGCTTGACAATAAGATAAGGAATCGTATAATAAAAGAAAAAGATATTAGTAATAAAGAGAACTTCGTAGAAATAGATGGAAGTCGCAGAGTCCGAAATGAAGTTGTATCAAAGATTGGTGATAATGGGATGGGAGGAACATCTGACAATAATAATAGAGAATATGGTTTATCCTTCACTCGAAATGATCCAGAGACCTCAGTCTATTGTAGGATAGGAGATGTTGGTGATCCTGCTAAAAACAGTACTGTCAGTGTTAGTTCGGGAGATTATCCTGATTTGGTATATATCCATACACACCCTAGCGGAACAAATGGAAATTCTTATTGGATTCCAGGACCGTCTGCAGTGGATATAGATGTAGCGTCCTCTACACGTTATGTTATTTCCATGCGAGATAAGAATGTATATATTTATAATCATACAGGAATCCTATCTAAGATACAAATAGATGTTTATCAGAATTTTGGTCAAGTAACAAGAAGAGGTCTTAAGGAGGTTTCCGTTACAGATCAATAGAAATCATTCAAGAAATGAAAAAGAAAATTGTTTTTATTCAGTTCTGTATTGTATTGATTATATCTAGCGTAAATGTAAAAGGACAGAATGCTTCTTTAAACAAAGCATTGGAAATCTCATACTATAATTTCTTAAGAACAGTACCTGACAGGTGGAAAGATAAATTTGACAGAAAAGACTTCTATCTCGTCAATAATTATAATCCATATGGTTTTAATGTTCAAAGAATAAAGGGCTGGAATCATTTATACCTTAAGAACGGCAAGCCCATAACAGGAAAGAATCATGTCGGATATCCGCTTTTACAAATGATGGGCAGGGACACATTGCTGATAAAGATAGGGCAGCTCTCTTGCAGACAAGATGAAATGTATGCCTTTACAGACCAATATACATCACTCTTTAATGTAGATAATAAGGCTTTTAAGGAAATTAAAATCTCTCAGATGGACTTATGTTATAAGTATGAGAATGCTGTGAGGCAAGGAGAGCTTATAGACTTTGACAGTATTTATGCTAAGGCCGTTAAGAGAGCGATAGGCTCTTTGCAGAGGTCGGGAGTCCCTCGGCATTTAATATATATAAATAAGGATTATTTCCCAAGTTGGCTTTTCAAAAACCAACAAAAGAATGTAATTGAAGGTTCTGAATATAAAAAATACACCAACAAGAAATGTTACATTATCGGTTGGCCTATTTTATTTATAAAAAAAGGGAATATAGTTGTCAGACTGTATTGCGCAGACAAATCTAGTATAAGAAAGAAAATTATTTCAGAAGTACAATATAGATTTGACGAAAATAAAAAAAAGTGGACACTACGCAATGAATATTCCACTACGATGTCTATTAATATGAAATGACCAACACTGGTAACGAACGATTCAACCAAAACTACCTGCGAGATGTACTTGGATGAGGACAACCGTCTGATGGTACTCTCTGACAATGGCAAGACGAGTCGTTACACTTACAATGCTGCTGGTGAACGCATGATGAAGAGTTATGGTACGATGGAAGGTGTGTATATCAATGGTGCACCACAGGGTATTACCTTCCACGAGACGGACAACTTCACGCTTTATCCTGCAAGTA
Organism: Prevotella ihumii; assembly: GCF_900155655.1. Taxonomy (GTDB): domain Bacteria; phylum Bacteroidota; class Bacteroidia; order Bacteroidales; family Bacteroidaceae; genus Prevotella; species Prevotella ihumii. The sequence goes on along the minus strand of NZ_LT706987.1, from coordinate 3,028,864 downwards.
TCCTCTTTGTAAATAAGAATCGCTTTACAAAGCATTACTTCATTGGTGACAAACGAATCGCTTCAAGGATAGGAACGGGTATGTTTAATAACGTCTATGGGCGTAACGGCTCACATGTAACCGCTGGTCAGCAGGACTATGCTGAACGGTAAGCATCCAATATTAGCCGACTTTCACACCAACAAATAACCCTTATATGTCTGGCAGCATATAAGGGTTATTTGTTATTTGAAGTTTGAAGGTAGCATTTTAATGAGTTCCTCCTCCGTCATGTCCGGCAGGGGTCTTGAAAGAACTTCCTTCATCCATTTGTATGGCTCTATGTCTGCTTCCCTGCAACACGCCATGAAGGTATAGAAGATGGCGTTGTTCTCTGCTCCCTCATTGTTACCACAGAACAGGTAGTTCTTTCTTCCAAGCGTGATGGGTCTGATGGCCTGTTCCATGAGGTTGTTGTCTATGTTGAAGCGTCCGTCTTGCACATACCTGCCAATGCGTATCCATACGGCGAAGGCATAACGCAGTGCCTTCTCCATAGCTTCGCCTGGGGTGTACTGTTTGTGTACATCCAACATATAGGTCTCCAAATACTTAAGAATGGGGTAAGCTTTAGCCTTTCGTTCTGTCTCCACTTCCTCGGGTGGTGCTTTCTTGTGTTTGAGGTTTTCCTCCAACTCATAAAGCGTGGCTATCGTTTCGATGATATGGGCGGCGTTCTTATCGTCAGCCGCCAGATGTTCGAACTTACGTCTCACGTGTGCCATACATCCTAACAGCACGATGCCCTGAACGTTCTCAAACCTGCTGTAGACCTCATACCCGTCAGACTGTATGGCACCCTGGTAGCCCTTGAAGAGCTCATCTGCCACAGCGCCCGACCGCGACCCGCCCTTCCAATGGAAGAACACACCCTGGGAGTGCATGGCGTCACGCACGCCCCACAAGTATCCCTTGCGCGTCTTTCCCTTGCGGTCGGCAACCTGTACGCTGGTCTCGTCAACTTGAAGATAAGGACTTTGCAGGATCTGGCTTACTTGAAGTTTGTAAAGTGGATAAAGTGCATCGGCGGCATCGTGAACCCAACTGTTGACGGTTGAGGTGGGGATGTTCACGCCCAGTTCCTTCCATCTTTCACATTGCCTATACTCGGGCTGGTGATAGGCGAATTTGGCGGTGATGATTTCGGCGAGCAGGGAAGCGTCGGCAAAACAATCCACCGCTTGCTTTTTCAAGGGGGCTTCCAGGATGTCAACCTTCGCATCCGTTGGCCGGGCTTCCTTCAGACGGCAGATGACACGGTCCTCCACCCTGACATAAAAGGATGAGGGACGCAGGCACAGATGCTCGCTCCTGTCATGCCCGATGATGACCATGCGCTCAGCGTCATAACCCTCTGGATATATCTCCGTCACCTGTCGCTCTATATTCTCGGGAACATAGGAGGCGTAGGCTCTACCCTTTCTGGAAGGACGGCTCACACGGCGTGATGACCTGCGTTGTCCGGCCTGCTGTTTTATCTCCTTGATGATGGGAAGGGCTTCCACCTGAGCCAGGGAACCCTCTTTGGCCCACTGCTCGTCAAAAAGCGTACCCGCCCAGCCGCTTGCACTCTCAGGCAAGCGTTTCTCGCTGCGCCTGCCAAATACCATGCGCTCAAGTTCAAGAATACGACGGGACTTTCGTTCCAACTCAGCATCCTTAATCTTAAGCTCAGCATCCTTGTTCTTGAGTTGAGTATCCTTGTTCTTAAGCTCAGCATCCCTTTGCTCAAGAAGTTTAACAACAGCTTCCCGAGTGAGAGAATGGTAGTCAGATGTCATTGTGCAATAAGGCATATCCATCACATTATCAGTTCTTTATACGATGTAAAGTTACAAAAAATATCTGACACTGGCAAGAAAATACTAAGATTTATTGTATCTTTTTCTTCGGTAGCAATTAGGATTTATACCCTCTATATAGAGTACCAATTCGTCCCAGCGAAGTTCATAAAATCCAGTTCTCGCCCGTATGATTTTAGGACTCAGGCAACCCTGTGCCATCTGTTTATGATAGACGACAAAACCACAGCGTTCCCAGTGCAGCAATTTAATTCGGTTACGGGATCGATTGTAGAAAACGTAGACAGCACCATCAGAAGGATTGAAGTTATTGCTGCGTACCAATTGGGACAGGCGAAGAATACCCTGACGCATGTCCACAGGAGTGCAACAAACCCGAAAAACATTTGTTTCGTTGAGTACAAACATAAGTTTTTCGGGCAAAGGTAGTAAAGCAAGAATGTTACACAAAGGCGGCTAATATTGGATGCTTACGAAGAATGTCGAGTTCTTTCGTGTGGCGAAGCAAGAGAAAGCAAAAGCCAAGCCTGGTGGTTCGGGTGGCGGAAATGACGAGAATCCGTAAAATAAAAATTCAGCGTAGCAGACATACTCGTTCTACTACGCTGAATTTGTATTTAAAGCATTTATATTCGCTAACAACATTATTCCTCTTTTCTTATTGGTGGTGGATTAAATAAGTTCAATTCTCTTTCATTAGCCTTGATTTTCTTGTATCTCTTTGTATAATTTTGGATAGTATCATCATCTTCCCATTTTAGCACATCTTTTACTACATATTCTGTCTTAATCTCTGTTTCTTCACCATTCTCTATCTTTTGCTTGGTAGAAATTATCAATGTGCAAGTTATTACGGTATTTGTACCAAACTTTATCTCATTGTCATAGACTTGTTTCAAGAACTCTTTATCCAACATTTTAAAATCTATCGGCTTTGCCGAATAATAGCCCCTCCAAACTTTTCCATGTCCTTGCTGTAAGACTGGCGAAAGAATACGAATCGTTGTTCCTGCTATTTCTGTTTTATCTTCTATGGTAGTATCTGACAATATCTTTTTTGTGAAATCGGCTCTGACTATTTTTGCTGAGCTAAAAGGTTCTGTTTCTCCTTTTGCTTTAGCAGAAACATCAATATTGGTAACATTATTTTCTTTGTCAATAGACTTGAAAAAGTTACTGACGCATCTCTTTATCTTCTTGTCATTCACTAAAATCTCAGCTTCCTCCTTCGTTAAATTTCCGCTTTTGATTTTTTCAAGTATCTCAATTCTATCTTTGGTATTGGTGAGCTTGGTTTGTGTAGAAGAAAAGAATTTTTGAATTAGGGCATCAAAAAGATTTTTAACCGTTTCATAGCCAATGATAGTGATAGCAGGAATAACTAATATTTCAATTAGACCGCCCTTTTTCTTTGGAGCGATTTCAATATTATACCCTCCTGTAAAAGTCTTTACAATGTCAAAAGCATCAAGTAATTGTCTTTCACATTCATTGAATACCCTGGCATCCATTTGATGGAGGTCTTCTTGGTTCAGATGGTAGTGTATCTGAAATTCAAAAGCGTTTTCTTCTGTCATAGGGGGGAGAACGATAATAGTAATGGATTGATATTGCTAATCTTTGAATACAGACTTTCTATGAAATTCAAGATACTTTATCCGCTTCTTGTCCATTGGCAGCATTTGGATAAACTTGTCATCCTCCAATCCCAACTGCTTGCAGGTACGATTGGATAGGAAATTGGATATATGAACGTGTCTGTCTTCCGTAAAAGTAATGAAGCCTTTATCAAACAGACGGTCGTAGGTGGGTGTGAGCATATAACCGTTGTATGGGTCGGTACGCTCTTTTTCGTCCGCAACCGCCCAAGGTTTGATATGGCTTGCTATGAGCAAGCGGTCGTCAGCAACCATCGTGAATGGGCAGAATGGGCATTGTTCCAACAATTTCTCACGATACTTCTGCTGTCCGTCCCTTCCTCTCTTTATATTTGTAACCTCTTCTTCGATTTGTTTTTCTGCCTCTTTTGTTTCTTGAGCTTGCAACTTGCTCTTTCCGTAGGCAAATACAGTAGGGAGGGACTTCATTTGCTCAATAGCCTCAAAGTCCACAAACAGCTTCCAATAGTAAAGCTCGCTACCAGTAGTGTCAGAAAGTTTCTTCACAAGAATGTAGCTTACCAAAGGCAGAGATAACTCTCTGATAAGTTGATAACCCATATCGGTAGAATTTACATACCCTCTTGGTCCTTTAATTTGATTTTGGTCTGAAACCTCAAAGGTTATTATCTCGTTTTGCAGGTGAACTATCTTGTTCATTCGTTCTTCCCATAAAGCAGAGAAATTTTCCATTCCTCGATAATTCTGCGAGGGATTAAGATACTCTATTTTTAGAATGTTGAGATAATTTATGAGGTCTTGTTTCAGCATAAAGCAAGTAGCATGAAACCCTTCGTGTCCATAAAAATCTCTCATAATGTTTTTAGAAGAAATATAGAGCTTTGCCTCTCCATGGCTTTCCTTCGTTTTATCTTTTGTTGTCTGTATTTTGTTATTCCTCACTACGAAACTGTCGGGGACGGTTAAGATTTTTGGGAATACATCTATGAATTTGAATTTTTCTCCGCCTAACTGTATCATAATTCTCCGTATTTTGTTATATCGATTTGTTTAAGTAAAGCTATCAGTACATCCACAACTATTGAATTTCCTGCCTGTTGATACACGGAGGTATCAGAAACTACAATATCGAAAGAATCTTTAAAACCCATCAGACGAAGACATTCTCTTGGGGTTAATTTCCTAATTCGCCCTTTGTGTGTAACATAATTGTCGACCCCTGCTCTATGCATCTTATGCATTGAGTGTAGAAGTGGACGGGCAACATCAAGGTCTGTTTCAATACGTGTCTTGAAATTCTTGGTACCTGGACAAAGTACATAGTTCCTAAGTTTCTCTGAAAGATAATACTTTTCTTCTACTTCCTTAACGTTAAAAACAAACTCATCAAAATCGTCTTCTGGAATTTCATCAGTTGCAATTGGATGGAAAACAAAATCTCCATGCCAATTAAACTGCTGATTTCGCTTTTGGCACAAAGCAATATCACCGTTTATCTGTGTGTAGCATTTAATTCGATTTTTATGACTGGTCACAAATTTTATACCTTTTTCCTTTAAGAAATATTTTGTATCTACATAGTCTTCTAAGAAATCATACATCCTGTATTCCAAAGGGATTGGAGCAGGAAATGCAAATTTTGTTGGTGTATGAAAACCTATGCAAAAGATTCTTTCTCTGTGTTGTGGAATACCATAATCCTTGCTATTTAAAACACGATAATTCACTTGATAACCCAACTCTGAAAAAATAGAGTGCATAACCATCCAAGTTCTTCCTTTATCGTGATTTATCAATCCCTTAACGTTTTCAAAAATAAAAACTTTAGGCTGTGTTTCTTTAATGACACGTGCAAATTCATAGAAGAGTGTACCACGTGCATCTTCAAATCCTAAACGCTTCCCTACCATAGAAAAAGCCTGACACGGTGCTCCGCCCACAAGCAAGTCTATTTGTCCGTTGTATCTTCGTGCATCGAAGGTTCGTGCATCATCAAACCAATCTTCTTCTTTTATATTGTAATTGGCAAAGTAGCTTTGTTTACATTTAGCATCAATATCACCAGCAAAGACTATGTGATGCTTTAGTTTCAATCTTTGCAAGGCATGTTCTATCGCTCCTATGCCACTGAACATTGTACCAAGTCTTATAGTCCTATTAGGGTGTGAGAAGACTAAGTCTTTCCAAGAAATCCCTTTTGACACAGGAGTCTCCTGCGTCTCAGGAATCAATATCAACTCATCAGCCTTCTCCTTGACTAAAGACTTAACATGTGATATTCGCTTGTTGTTTTCTGTTATATTTCGTTCTACTGTTGCCATAATAGGGACAAAATTAGTATATTTTTAGGAAAAAAGAGCGTTTTTCNCCTAATACGCTGTTACCTGGTGCCGACACTGTGGGGCGCGGACTAAAGGAGCTTACCGAGAAAAATATTGTCTATAAGAGCAAGACCTCCAACAAGTCGTATAGTTTCAACACAGCAGAAAAGTTGAATACCTTACTATTACGGATGATACGAAGAATGGGGCTTATAAAGGTGGGCAGTCATGTTGACTTAGACTTTGATCACCAGTTTATTCCAGCCCACAAGTTCGATGCAAAGTATTCTTACAAGCAGGATTTTGGCTATTTCCCTGGTTGGGCTTCCATTGGGGGAATCATAGTCGGAGGTGAGAATCGTGACGGAAACACCAATGTGAGATTCCATCAAGAAGACACGCTCCGTCGCATTATGGACCGTGTAACCTCAGAACTTGGTGTGGTAATAGAGCGTTTCCGTGCTGATTGCGGATCGTTCTCAAAGGAAATTATCCAAACCGTAGAGCAGCGCTGCAACACGTTCTATATACGTGCTGCCAACTGCGGCAGCCGACACGAGGACTTCCGCCAGCTGAAAGAATGGAAGAGTGTTGAGGTTGATTATGAGAGATGCGATGTCACCTCCGTCAGCATAGACAACTTAATAGAAGGAAAGTCATACAGGCTTGTCATACAGCGTAGTCCTTTGAAAGACAAGGATGGCAAGCAACAGACGGATATGTTCGGAGTAATATACACATACCGCTGTATCCTCACCAATAACTGGATATCTACCGAGAAAGACATCATTACATTTTATAATGAGCGTGGAGCAAGCGAAAAGAACTTCGACATACAGAACAATGACTTCGGATGGTCACATCTGCCCTTTTCCTTTATGGCTGAGAACATGGTTTTCATGATGGTTACCGCTATGCTGAAGAACTTCTATCTCTATCTCGTCCGTCATATCAGCGATAAGGTCAAACCATTGAAAAAGACAAGCAGGCTGAAAGCCTTTATCCTCCATTTTGTCAGCGTACCAGCAAAATGGGTGCGCACTGGAAGGCAGAACGTTCTGAACCTATATACAAATAAAAACTACTACGCTGAGGTCTTCATTGAATAAACATCATTTTTTGTGGTTTTTCATACTTCCCCATTGGTTTGGGTGGGGGATTTTATGCTTAGAAAAGACCCAAAAAACACCGAAGCACCTCATACCAACATATAGAGCCCCAAAAAGACATCTCAACATATAAAATTTTCTCACAAGAAAAAATACTGCGGAATTAAGGTTGTATTGCTGGTTGTTTCTTTTTCCTCGCCGAGAGATGCAGACGTTCTCGAAGCGTAGCGAGAGGTTGTCTGCATATCTCGTCGAGGGCTACTCTTTTATTGCACTTCGTTTTGTAACTTGCACTGCAACCTCGTTGAGTTTGAACAGAATTGACTAGTACTGAAGCTGCATTTTCAATGCTTTTACCTTAGCGTCTTCGTCAAGGTGCTGCCATGAAGAGTTTTCACCCGCACTACAACCACTTGCGTGGCAGGTATATGCAACCTCACCGTATGTTGTCCGTGGGCATCGGAGGCGGCAATCAGAGTTCCGTTAAGTGCGAACAGCTGCACATGCGCCAAGTCCTCACCCTGTACGTCAATCCAGTTACCACCTCTCACCATGCGTAGCGAGCTTTGTGTTGCGTCTATATACGTGGTCTCGTCAGGATAATCATTGTAAATACTGTTCGTAAACGACACTTCAAAGGGAGCGCAATTCTCGTTCCACAAATCACACTCCACACCGTCTACTATGCCCATCAACGCCAATCGGTATATACGGTTGTTGATGACGCATAAGTTATCTTTGTTCTTCAACCATCCTGTAAAAAATATTTCATTATCCCCTCCACCTAACAAGTTGTATTGCTTTTGAGCATTGCTGCCCAAGGATATGCGTCGCTGAGTTTGTGTATCAATCAGGCAAAGCGTCAATGTGCCGTTGTAGGTGGCTTGAGGTGCGAGCGTCATCACCACTCCAATCTTGAGCAATGGATTGCCACCAAGGTCTACGTTCGTGGGCGATATGGTAGAACCGCTGTCGTCTTGCACCATTCCTAAGAGTTGTACGAAAAGCTTGTCGCTTGGCTTAGCGGCCTCCACCTGCAACGTAGACGGCTCGTTACCATGCACCATGCCCACCGTGGCAATGTTGCCGGCATCATATTGCTTGATTACCTCCACCTTCAATTTGTATTCCTTGGACTGCAGATTGTCGGGCAAGTGTATGTCCACCCTCACCTCGGTCTCGGCAAACATCTCAAAGTCCACCGCATCTGCTGTTTTTCCCATAGCAACCGTATGGTCATCATCATCCACGAGCGACACCCTCACCGTACCATCGAAAGGCGTACCCGTGAGTTTGCGTATGCTCAGACACAGCGTGGCTTTGTTGCCGGCAGTACATAGTTTGAGCGTATAGGGGTGGGACGCCAATGCGAAAGGTGCCTTGTTATCGGGCTTCTCAAATAGGCGCACATCGTTGTCTTGCACCTGAAAGGCTATGCGTGGTGCCGTTTTCATCCTGCACCATGCTCCGTAGGTGGTATTATTTTTGATGCTGGCGCATACGGGCAGCAAATAGTAACGTCCATCTGCAAGACCTTCAAGATTCATCGTAAACGTGCAAGCATCGTCAATCAGCTGTCCCGATTGCAGCACGCCACCGTTATACTTGCCGCGCTCTGCGGTGTACCCGCCTTTGTCGTGCCATGGCGATGGCGCTACTTTTACTTGTTCGCCCTGCTCGTTGTACACGCCCAAGCCAATATCTCCGGCAAACGTTCCGTCGGCTTGGTTCTTAAAGTGATGATAGCTAACCGTCACTGGCTGCTGTTTGTTGGTAGGCATGCTGCCAACTACGGTCATGTTGCCCTCCGAGTTGAAACATAAGTTGGGGGCATCGTCAGCAAGTTCGGCATCAATGGGTGAGCTTCCCGGTTTGTTAGGATGCACCAAGACAATCTGCACCTGCTTGTTGAAGGAGAGTGGCTTTCCGCCAAACTCCTGCCCTGTGGTGGAAAGATTGAGTGCTGTAACGGAGAAGTAGCCATCGCCACCGCCTCCCCAACCAAAGTTCATATGAAATAGGTTGTTCTTATCCACACCGTCTACCACCCATGCGTGCCCGCTACCGCCCGACTTCACACTGCCACTGATGTACACAGGGAAGCCATTTTCTATCTCCTTGCGCAATATCTGGGTGAAAGCAGCTGCACCCTCATCAGACTTGTTGAGCATAGAGGTGGAATAATTGAAATACGTTTTCAGTGCCTTGGCAGCCATAAAGGTTTGTGCACCGCTGGAAGTGGGGGTATACTGCATATTCACCGACACGCCCACATCACGCATGAGCAGCGCCACGGCATCGCAAGCCTCCGCATCAGCAAGTGCCATGCGTGTGTTGTATTTGGGTAACATCTTGCCCCATTGGTATACCGACTTACTGAAATCCACGCTCATCGTGCGGTTGTCAGAGCGTACTACATACGAGTAGCTGCCCTTCCCCCGCTCCGGCCAACGATGATAATACATGATTTGTGCCACTGCCGTAGCCACACATCCTGTGTAGTTGTACCCCGTACGACGGTTGTAAGGGTCGTCTTGACTCCATGCCGTTGTGAGCAACGGAGCTACCTCCTTTCGGTAAGGGGGCGTAGTGGTAACGGTAGCTCTTGTGCTGGGTTGTCTTTGTATTTGGTAAAAGGCGTCACGATAGGCACTCAGCAAGAATTTAAGTTCCTCACTTGCACGCAACGTGTCGAGCGTTCCTGTGTGCGAGTAACCCAACACTTGTCCCATGTCATCATCGCCTGCCACTACTACGAAGCCTCGTCCGTGACGGTCGTTATAAATATAATAAGGTGGTGTACGATGCGAAGCCCTCGTTGCAGGACGTTTCGAAAGGTTCACATTGACATATTTGCGGGCAATGCTTATCGACCTGTCCACTGTTACTATCTTGCCCAAGGTGGGAATGCTCACCGTCGTGGCAAGCACAATGCCCCATAAGGTGGGGCTTAACCATCTTTTAATTTTCATTTTTTTAGTCTTGTTTGGTTTGAACTACGAAAGTATGATACAAAGCCACTAACCACACCGACAACACAAAAGGTGCGGTGAGCGTGACAAAACCCATGTGCAAACCTGCATACTGCATCAGCAACGAGAGTAGCAGGGCTATCAATGCTTTGACGTGAGTACACGAGCCAACGTCAAGAATGTTGGCAACTGCCAAAACCGCAAGTATGGCATTGTAGCCATACATACCGTTGTTCACCGAGGTGGTACTGACAAACGGCACGCTCACCACGGCGAGACACAGTCCGCAAGCGACAAGCGACTCCACACCCATCTTGCGTGAATTGACACAAATGGCAAGAAGAAACAACAAACCTGTGAGCAGGTTGTTGCCTTGAAGCATGATTTGTCCAAAGCTCAGTGAGGCGGCTCTAATCAGCGAGAAACTTTCCGCAGTACCAGCAGCTGTCGTTGCTGGCAGCTGTAGCTGTGGAAAAACGTGACTCAACAGCAGCATTGCCCAGGTGATGAGTACGAAGGGTGCGGTGAGCGTAGGTACAAACCGTTGCCGCTCGAACAGTCGCGTCACCAGCGTAGACAGCACACATGCCACTACCATGAGCAAAACAGAGGCGGCATGAATGGGCATGAAACAAGGTACAGCAATACCTACCAGCGCAGCGTTGAAGCCATACAAGCCGTTCTGAATATTTTTGGCGTCATATCGAAGGGCAACAGCTGTACATGTGCCGATGGCACTACCAGCCAAAGCAAATATGCACATAAGGAGGGAGTTGCAACCAATACCTGCAAGCATCAGTGCGCCCGACAGCGCATTGCCTTGAAACATGACTTGTCCCACACCACGGAATATACTTTTCATCATCTGCATTGAGTTGTCACTTAAGAAGTGTTTTTGTTCGTTTCAGCGCACAAAATTACGTAAAAGTTACAATATATACCTTAATTCCGCAACACTATTATAAATTAAACTTTTTAAGTATCTGAGCAACAATAAGTTGCTTGGGATTTTGTCATGTCAGAATTTTCACTTATCTTAGTGTTGCAAAATCAAACAAGCAAAAATCTGATATGAGGTGGCAAAGATACAAATTAAATCTGAGAAACTCACTCCTCTTGGGGGATTAATTTCGGGTTATGGAGCAATTTGACTCCACATTATCCCAATGGGTTTTGCTGTTATGTTGATTTAACATTTTAATTCCCTAAATAGAATTGTTTGATATTTCCTATTATATATTCTAAATCTCTTTTATTGATAGTATAGAAAGCCAAAGTTCAACTTTGACAATGCCAAACATATATGTTTTACCACCTCAACATTGATGTTTGGCACAGCTAAAGTTCAACTTTTACCTTCTGAAATACCACTTAATAGCACTTTTCTTGTTCACATTTTTCTTTTATCCATTCTATATTTCCGTAATCTAAGCAGTATATTCTTGCACACTTTTTCCTGTTTACTCATTACTCATTATCAATCAATAGTTTACAATTGCACACCCATTTATGCCACTTTTGTGTATCACGCTTCTTTTCAACGCATATACGAGAATTATGACCCTTGTATTTAACACTTATCCAAAGTAAAACGGAAAAAGAGAAAAAGATAAAAGAGAAATACGCTATCTATCGAATAAGGTAACAATTGGTATAGTGGCTAAAAAATAATTCCGCCAACGGGTTGAGGATGTCACTACTCATTTGATGAACCACCTCTCGCTTCATCCGACACTTCGCACTTGTAGCTCTGATCATACACCTCAGATATGGGCAAGACCTACGATTTCAATACGGCTGAAACGCTCAATACTTTATTGCTCAATTGTATATGGCTAATTTATAGAACCAGCCGTAAAGAAGTTCAGGCGCAATGCAACAAGTCGCATAAAAGCGTTTGTCTTCAGATTTATCTCTGTATCAGAGAAGTGGATCAGGACATCAAGGCGGTATGTGCTGAATATCTATAGGGCGGTTCTATAAATTACCACCGTAAAGTTTTTTATGTCTATCTTTTTACGTTTTGTTATCTTTTGGCTTCTTTTTGGTTCAATTTGCTTGTTCATTCAGTCGTATAGCTCGCTATACTCCTTCACTCACAAACAAATTGACCTCAAAAATAGTCTCACAATCTGCTAATTTATAGAACCGCCCTATACCTGTAATAATGCTTATGCAGATGTTTTTCAGACTGATTTTGGATAATGCCTACAACTTATGGGAAGGATATTGTGTATTGCCTCAAGTCACATTGTGGGGTAGGGGGATATTGTAGACCGCAAGTGGGTGCTTCAAGTTCAAATTATCTACAAATTCAGTAATGAGAGGACATGTAAACGCAATAAGGATGTTCAAGGGCTTAGTTGCGGATTTGAGGATGTATATACCTTTTCCATTTGTCGTAATTTTGATTATTTGATTTACAATTAATCTGTCACCACACATTCATCCAACTTGTCAAAAGTCGTATCAATAAACGTGTAGCCTACCCATTTACTTGCATCAATAGACTGAAAATCTGCATATTGCTTGCGCATATACCGCAGTTCAAAAGCCAAACGTAGAGCCTTACTTTCCGTATCATCCTTATCCGATAGCTTTGCTTCTTTGCTCGTAATGGTTCGTACTTTGACAATCTCGTACACATCACGCACTCCATGCCCTTTGATATAAGGCATAAAGAAGTGAAGGTCTTGCAGGGCGATGGTTGTTGGGAACTGTTTTCCTGAATAATACAAGGTCGCAGTTCCGTTCATAAATGCTTGAAACAACCTATTGTCCTCTTTTACCAATCCAATAAGTACACGGTTGCCTACCTCCACATACGCACCCTTTTGCGGTATGACATGAGCAATGGTCTCGTATGATTTGGTATGTATAAGTTCATCAATGAAATTCTCCAAAAGTTTTCTGTTCTCTACATCCTTAGGACGAAGAGGAAAAGCACCGATATTCACTTCCTTGATGGTTTTATAGAACTTCGACACCGCCACATCATTTGGCTCACCATAACCGGGGAAGAGGATGTATCCGCCAATGACTTCTTTTTTCAACGTATTAGCGTCATAGTCTTTATAGTATATGGCGTCACGATAGCGGTGCATCTGGTTGATGGCATCCTCCGGCGGTACATCCACGCCCTTGTCCTTGCTGTCTATGCGATATTTCGCATCAAAGAGATAGGTCATCTTCATGCCTTGCTGCAAATCGTTCTTGGTGAGCTGCAACACGATGTCTGGTTTCTGCGGCACGGTCGGCACAACCAGGTCTTTCATTCCCACATTGTCGTTTTCCTTGTCGGTGTTCTTTGGGTTATATACCAATTCTGCCAGTTCCACGCCATCTTTGCGGAACAATATGCGTGAATGCTCGCCTTTGCCAAGTTCCCATGAAAACACGCCGTTCAGCTCCATACGGTTGCGATGTTCTACGTCTTCATCGTCAAGCTGCAGTTGCGCCTTTACGATATGGCTCACCTCAATGAAACACCATATCTCATAGAGCGTTGCTATATCCTTTGTCTGCAAGCGATACAAACCGTCATTCAGCGAATAGGCTCTTCTAAGCAAGTTCCATGTACGGTAGACTTGGCTATAGCCCGTTGCCTTTTGCAGCACCATGCTCTCTTGGCTTATTCCCTTGAACCTTCCTATTGTTCTGAAGAAGGGATGATGTTGTAGTCGTTTCAATGTTTCTGAGGTTGTAAGCATGGCAGCCTTCATCGTGTCCGAAGCTGTCTTTACCGCCTCAATGCGTTGGCGCAAATCCTCATACCGCTTGCTTATCTGATGAAGTGCAAATTTCAAGAAGCGGTTCTCTTGCGTGTCGTTCGATAGTATATGTTGCTCCACACGATATAGGTAGGTTGGCTCTTTGCGATGTTCTGCCAGTCTGTTCTCTATGTTATGGGGAATTTGCTTCAGTTTGTCCGCCCTCAGATACACCTCCTCACCGTGAAGTCTGTGGCGAGGTCGGTCAATGATGCTTTTGCAGGCTTTTATGAATTTCTGTTGTTCTCCCTCAAACACGCTCCACCAGACTATATCGGGATGCTCGCCGTTTTGGTCGGGCGAGAAACCATGAAACGTGCGACGCATATAGTCCAACGACAACATACGGTATTCTCGCTCTATATCCTCCACGATTGCGCGCCAATGTTCGTGATAGTCGAGCTTCGTACTCAGAACTTCAAAACCGAAACGGAATGTCCTTGTCTCTTTCTCTACCTTATATATAATCAGTATCTCACTTCGTCCAATCTCATTCTTGTAGTTGATGAAACCAGCCAAGATGTGGCGACGAAAGGAGAAACGGTCGTTGTCGTTTTGCAGGATGGAACCAAACTGAGCGTCTTTCACATAGTCTTTGAACTCTATCCAAATGGGATAGTCGGCATTGTCGAAGAATGTGGCGGGGGTAGGAACGCCCTGCTCAATGTCTATTTTATGGTCGGCATTCAATGCACGTTTTACAGACACGACACCTTCCGACCAAGAGTAAGTGGAGTAGAGTTTGGCCTCGCCCACGTTACTCTTAGCCTTGTTCCAAGTATCATCGAACTTCGTACATTCGACAATCATCGTGAAATCTTTATGCTCAATAGTCAATAGTTCCATCCATATTACTTTTTAGCTCCAAAAACTTGTATATCCCGAAACGAGTTTGGCTTTCATCTCCTTCAGTTTCGCCAAAGATATGGATTTGACAATATTCTCCTCTCCCGATACAGTCTTCAATCCGTCTTCGATAGCTTTGCTTAAATTATCAAGTAGTTTGTCGCTAACCTTCGTGTCGTCACCCTCAATGCGTGATAAAACTTTCATGTTGGTAATCTCGTCCAAGGCACGAGCTATGACATAGCCTTGCTCCAAATCATTGCCATTTTCGGCTTTGCAATACGGCAAGTTGTTCACCACATAGAGCAGAAACTCGTTACGGGTGCGGTAGGCTGTCTTGAACGGAGTACCTTCCAATACGTCATTTATCTTTTGCAGATAGCCAAGTGCAATGTCGCAAACATCGGTGTTGTCGTTGTAAATATCTACGCCTTCCACGGCAGAGCCGACAAGTTCTGCATTATCCAACTTGCCGATGCTTTCGTAACGTTTGGTCAGACCGCCATACAAATCCACCTCGTTCATTTCAATAGTCATGGCACGATCGAGCACCTTGCGAGAGAACGAGAAAGTTGTCTCGTCCATATTCACCGTACCCACAACTATGAGGTTTTGAGGAATGCAGATACCTTCTTCCAAGAAACGATTACGCACATTGTCTTCATTCGTTAGTTCACTTGTAAGCACCCTATACCAATCTTCTGCTGATTTCTCAAGAATTGGGTCGGTTGTTACGGTACCATCTTTATGGCTCTTGCGAGACTCTATCACGCTTAGATATTCTGCAAAGTATTGCTCTACTGGTGCAAGGTTCATCTCGTCCAAGCACAGGAAATATGGAGTTTCCACATCTTCCCATACTTTGGCGATGAATTTCAAGAACTCACCTGCCACGAACTCCGCCTTTCCACTGACACGGCTAACATAACCAATCAAGTCACTTGAGTCATGCCAATTTGGCTTCACCTGCACCATCTGGAAGTTCTTTGGCTTTTGTGCCTTATATTCATCCGTGCCTTCTTCCCAACATGCTCTTGCCAACTCTCGTACTATTCGGCTTTTACCTGTTCCGGATATTCCGGCAAGCAGGAGGAAAGGTTTGGACTTGATGGCGGTGATGTAGGGGCGATAATAATTATATATAGAATCTGCTAAGTCAAATCCTTTTCGAGAATTTTCTTGGTAGGATATTTCTAATCCATTGTTAAACAAACAAATAAAGTTGTCATATAACAACTTAGGAACATAATACAAGTTATATTCTTTTGAATTCTTTTTGTATAGAGCAAAATAATCTGTCAGATTAGATGTGGTTAAATGTAATTTGTTGATAAAGAAGTCTTTTATCTGCGAATGACCATTTTCTCCATTTGCATAAGCNGGCTACCAGGGTGCCATACAGTCTGATGGGTATGAGGTCTACAGCAGGTTTGAGAACGTACAGGGCATCGTGCTGTTAGGATGTATGGCACACGTGAGACGTAAGTTCGAACATCTGGCGGCTGACGATAAGAACGCCGCCCATATCATCGAAACGATAGCCACGCTTTATGAGTTGGAGGAAAACCTCAAACACAAGAAAGCACCACCCGAGGAAGTGGAGACAGAACGAAAGGCTAAAGCTTACCCTATTCTTAAGTATTTGGAGACCTATATGTTGGATGTACACAAACAGTACACCCCAGGCGAAGCTATGGAGAAGGCACTGCGTTATGCCTTCGCCGTATGGATACGCATTGGCAGATATGTGCAGGACGGACGCTTCAACATAGACAACAACCTTATGGAACAGGCCATCAGACCCATCACGCTTGGAAGAAAGAACTACCTGTTCTGTGGTAACAATGAGGGAGCGGAGAACAACGCCATCTTCTATACCTTCGTGGCGTGTTGCAGGGAAGCAGACATAGAGCCATACAAATGAAGGAAGTTCTTTCAAGACCCCTGCCCGACATGACGGAGGAGGAACTCACGAAAATGCTACCTTCAAACTTCAAATAACAAATAACCCTTATATGCTGCCAGACATATAAGGGTTATTTGTTGGTGTGAAAGTCGGCTAATATTGGATGCTTACAGCTTTTCTATCACCACGAGTATTGACGTCTGACAAATTAAGTTCAATTTTAGTATTATCAAGGGATTGTTGAGAACTACTCAAAGCCTTAAAGGTTAATTGTAAAGTTATCTCTTCAATAGAATTATCTATTTCAAAGAACTCTTGACACCAACCTTTGCCCATTTCGAATTGTTTGCCACCGTTATCAACTAAATCATTAGCTCTAAAACGTTGTGTCTTTAAAGAATTTGCATTCATATTTATAATAATTTGCCCCATTGTTCTGCCACAGCTTTGGCAAAACCAGGGAATGTTTTACTTCTAAGCCTTCTTCTTTCTTCTGTAGATATTTTGGTGTTAAAAGAATCAGAATACCACTTGGGCAAAGAACGCCCACTTGACAGTACGACACGCTCACCCGGGTCAACTATGTCCGTTGGCACCAATGGCGGAAGATTGTGTAGCCATAAACAAGTCTTTTTGGAAGCGGAATCGCCAAACCAAAAAGGTTGAACAATTTGGTCTGGTTTACGATAAACTGTATTCATGCAACCTACAGGGTTTTCGATAGCCCAACGCTTTACGTTCGTTTTTGTAAATTGCATAAAGAACTCTTCTGCTTCCGTTTTCATCTTTCTTCTACCTAAATGATGTGGATGCTCCCTTCGTTGATCTATAGGCAAATCTGCATCATCTGGATGGTATAGCCATCGAGCACCACTTACAGATAAATATGTACAAGGTGGATGAGCTATCATCAAGTCCCATTCTTCACCATTTGGCAAAAAATATTCCTCCCCATTTTCTAATTTTCCACCATGATTTGGAATTACCAATAAAACATCTTGCATAAAATGCCATTCTGGATGTCCACCGCTGCATTCCAAAATATCACAACTGTACGCATTATGTCCTTTTTCTCTGAAAGCTTTACATATTGCTTGGCTTTCTTCACATGCTATTAATATATTTGCCATTATTGACTAATTACCGTATATATAGATTCTGCTATTGCTTTTGCAAAATTGACAGGCACTGCATTACCTATCATTTTATAGCAATATGCCTTATTTCCAATAAACTCAAAATCCTTTGGAAAAGACATCAACATTGCAGCCTCTCGTATTGTTATAAATCTTGCTTGTTTAATATCTGGATGGATGAACATAAATCCATCCTTTTGTAGATGAGCTACTACAGTTGGAGAAGGCTTGTTCCACTCTAAATTTCTATATTTCCGATACAAGGTTTTTTTTCCTGTAACCTTTTCATAGAAATCTATAGCCTCTTTTTGAGAACATTTATTCATGTCATTTGCAATCCATTCTCGAAATACATCGATGTCCCGAGAACTACAATGCCGTGGCATATGAAATATGTCGGAGCTATCTGTAGCGTGATGAGAAACATTTTTTCCTTTAACCTTTTCTATTTTGTCCATAGGATAAATAGGAGGGAGATTGCCTATTGCATCTCTTACTGTATAATGTTTTGGACTCTTATTTTTTGATAAAGTCTTATAGAATTCCTCTATAAAGAAATCTGAATCTATCTTAACACCACATAATATAACCCTCTTCCTGTTTTGTGGCACAGAAAAATCATATGCATTATAAACAGCTTCTTTGAATTTATCAGGGCTTAGAATTAAATATCCTATATCTGTAACAGCTTTATAAATACGCTCAACAACAGGTTTTCCTCCTGGTTTTGCACTTAGCATACCTGTCACGTTTTCGAAGATAAAAGCTTTTGGTTTTATTTCATCCACAACTTTAACAAAACTCTCAAACAAATAATTTCTATAGTCATCTTGCATAGAGTTTTTGTCAGTTGCTCGTCCGTGAATAGAATATGCTTGACAAGGAGGACCTCCAATTATTAAATCAATAGTCTTTCCATTAAGCATATGTTTTAATCCCTTTTGAGTTTCTTCCGAATTATACTTTGCATATTGTTTTATGGATTCTTGTGTCCAATTGCCATATAGTAATTCATCAGTTCTTTGAATGTCAAAAAGGATTACCCTCTTTTGTGCTTGCTCACAGGTTTCATTCCATTTTTTGACAAGGCGATTTCGCAGAGTCTGTACCATAGGATATTCCCATTCTATATGAGCCAATCCCTTAAAATGTCCAGATTCCATAAAGCCTTCAGACAAGCCACCACAGCCTGCGAATAAGTCTATAAATGTATATTGCCTTTTTTTTACCATTATTATTATTCAGCCCAATCTTTAAATTTATCTCTCACTACCGGCAAAAAATTGGTTTGTGCAAATGCGATTTGTGGTTTACGAGGGTCGCCATTTTGAGCGACAAGGTAGCAAGCATAGCGTGTTAGCATAATGTCATCTATCTGACGCTCAGCACCAGAACCGATAACAACCATTTTATTGACGTCAATAAAATGGTCTTCTACATTTTGTCCTACATTTACACACGCTTCTTTGGCTTTGTCTATTACCTTTGTGAAATTTTGCCAAAGTTTATATCCTAACAGAGAACACAAATCTCTTGCACTCCAACATTCTACATCATTGAGAACGCATGACACTTGTTCAAACTGAGAGAACAATGCTTGTATTTCTTCTTTTTTCATTTTGTTTCGTTTTTGAATTCTTCGCACCGCACTAAGTCGGTCAGTTCCACGTCTAATATTTTGGCAATCTGCATTAGATTACCTAAATCAGGCTGACTTGAATTGGTGTACCATTTTGATATGGTTGTTTGGTCTTTACCTAATTGTTCCGCCAACCATTTGTTCGTCCGCTGCTTTTCTGCAAGAACTACTTTTAGTCTATTTTGTCTTTCCCTAGAAAAAGTTGACTCGCAAAATCAACAATTATGTGGAAGTACAATTGTGAGAAACGTAACAAGTATTACGATGAAGTAATTCGTCTTTATACCCAAGAGGGTTTGGGGCGCACAAAAATTTCTCGAATCATTCCTGTTGGAGAGACAACAATTTCAAGATGGATTCGTAACTTTGCAAGTGAAAACCAAGTCAAAGTCATTATGAAACGTCGAACATTCATCCATTCTGGAACTCCTATTGCAGATGCCGAGAATACAGAGATCAAAGACTTGCAGGCAGAGATTGCACGTTTGAAGAAGGAACTGACTCACGAATCACTTCGTGCTGATACTTTCAACGAGTTGATTAACGTTGCAGAGAAGCAGTTCAACATTTCCATCCGAAAAAAAGCTGGCGCCAAACAGTAAAGAACCTGCATGCAGAAGACTCTCGCTGTTATCAGATAGAGAGTCTCTGCAAGCTGTTTGGCTTCACGAAGCAGGCTTATTACAAGTATGACGAGAACCGTCTTCTTGAGAGGATTGCAAGTGAGGAGTTTGCCGTGTCCTACATCAAAGAAATCCGTAAGAAGGATCCGGGTATAGGCGGAAGCAAGCTGTGGTATATGTATCGCAAAAGCTTTGAAGGCAATCATCCGCTCGGACGTGACCGGTTTGCTGACATTGTCGACAAGTATGGCTTGAAGGTCCGCCTAAAGATGCGTAAACCACGCACGACAGACTCTACCCATGGTCTCTCCGTGTTCCCCAATCTAATAAAGGAATATATACCTCTGGCACCTGATCGTCTCTGGGTAAGTGACATCACGTATATGACAATATGGACAGACGCAGAGCATTACAGCTTCTGCTATCTGTCATTAATCCTTGATGCCTATAGCGAGGAGATAGTCGGCTGGTGTGTCGGTGAGACGCTTGATGCGGTATATCCCATCAAGGCTCTTGAGATGGCACTTTGCAGGATTGCAGATGTTTCCAAAGAAGACGTAAACCTCATCCATCACTCCGACAGAGGATGCCAGTATGCTAGCGCCAAGTACGTGGCAATCCTGAAGGAGCACGGGATCCGGATAAGCATGACCGAGGGCGGAGACCCCAAGGACAATGCTCAGGCAGAGAGAATCAACAACACGATGAAGAATGAACTACTCAGGGGAATGACATTCCGTAATATCGATGAAGTTACCCAGGCTGTCTCATCTGCGGTACGGTTCTACAACGAAGAACGTCCACACATGAGTATCGATATGATGACACCCAAAGAAGCTGCTTTATGTGTGGGTGAAATTACTAAGAGATGGACAAGTTTTAGGGAGATTCATATAAAAGAGAATCAAAGTTTTTGTATAATCCCTGAGAATGGTTTACCTTTGCAGCCATGCCCAGGGTTGACTTCCGGGCTACGCCCTCCAGTCAACCCTGGGCAGTTATAAGAATGACTCTGTCAACAAATATCAGTGATAAGGATCAATAGTCAACTATAATCAGTTTTAATGTTTAACTGAGTCAACTTTATCAAGACTTAAGACAAGCAAGTAGTCAACCAAAATCAGGAAACTACAATTTAACCCAAATCGGTCGTTAGACTTCTTCGAGATTTGCGAGCTTATTTTGAGCTATTTTTGGTTGTTTTTGAAGACGTTTAGCGAGCTAAACAACTGAAAAAACAAACGAAAAGAGCCAAAATAAGGTGCAAAGACGAAGAAAAGCATAACATCTAACCGCTTTAAAAAGCCTTTGCGGGCTAATGACCGATTTGGGTTTAATCGTTCTTTGATTCTTTTATTGTTTTAATCGTTCTATCTCAACTTTTATTTCATCAATAACTTGTTTGTTTGCTATTTCTCCATCTAAACTGAAAATGATAAATACCTTACCACCAAAATCTTTGTTGAAATTGTCAAAACTCGCCTTCATTCTTTCTGATACGGAGTAATTGCCAAAATTGGATTGAGCTGTGACTGGTTTGATTTGAATACCAAACGCTTTTTCTTCTGACACATATCCAAGATAGTCGACATCTCCAGCATGATCTAATTCCTCTGGACTCTCTTCGAATCGGATATCTGGAAAGACTTTGACCAAACCATCATTTACGACTGATTTTTCTCTCAAGTAGCCATCATAAGTGCGATTAATGGTTAAATTATAAATGTAGTCGTAACAATCTTGTTTGTTGAGATTATGAAATGCGTCCTGCCATTCGGGAATAACTACTTCTGTAATCTTTTCATATAATCTCTCTCCTAACTCTTGCAAACTTTCGCGAGTGATTTTGAAATTATTTTTACCCGCTGTTTTAGCATTATCGAAATACCATTGTTCCCACTCCTCAATTGTACTTGGTTGGCATTCTCTAATGAGAGCCATTACAGCACCAACCTTATTGGGTCTTGAAAGTTGATATGTCTGAGTGGCATAATTCAGAACTTTCTCTTTTTTGCCAAACTCCATTGAATACTTTTTAATTTCCTTTTTAGCCATTTTGCTGTTTCCTCCAACTGTTTCTCAATGCAGTAGCTCGATTTCTTATGGAATTTGCTCGATTTTCCAAACTCCTACATACATTTTCTAATTCTTCTTCAGTCTGAATTATCCAATATCCGTCCTTCCACATTAAACTTCCAATACATACATTGTGTTTTAATATCAGTTCTCTTATTAAACCCCTAATATGTTCATTAGTAACCCCGCCGCTTGCAAGTTTTAAATCTTCTCTTATTTGGGTAGAAGATTTTCTATTGTTATAACCAAGAGCATTAGCTCTTAGATATTCTGAAATAGCAGTCTGTTCGTTATCCATAATTTAATAGTTATTAAATTTTGTTTTATACTTAAAGTGTTGTGAATCATCTACCAATACCAGTTTTTCTTTCAAAAGATGTGCATTGACAAAGGTTTTGTTTTCTAGATAAAGATAAACCATTAGGTTGTTTTCTTGGTCATATTTCACTTCATCGTATCTTAGAAACACTCGTTTTCCATGAAGTTTATTTGCTAAATATTCAATAGCTTTTCCATTGATTGCCGGATTTTGTTTGATACCTATCAGACGAACTGTCAAATCATTATTTAGCAGTAGTCGTTCGGGGCTGATTATTGCTTTTACAGAAAAGAAATCCTCACGTTTTCCAGTACTGTTTACATCTATTTTCGAGCCATATTGCAACTTCTTAATGTCTATCTTCTTATCTAACTTATGTGTATCTACAAAGCGATAGGGTAATTCATTGACTTGTTCTTCAAAATTAGCATTAGTTGCTGACTGCTTGATAACCTTAATTTCTACCTTTGTAAAGGCATCATCTGTCCCAATTTTTTCCTTTATGATTGGAATAAAATCTTGATTAATCTCATATCCTATGGAGCATCTATCCAAGTTTCTAGCAGCTAAAGCTGTTGTGCCACTTCCTAAAAACGGATCCAATACCGTCTCTCCCAGAAATGAAAACATTTTGATTAACCGATGTGGCAATTCTTCCGGGAACATGGCTAAATGTTTATCCTGCTTTGCACCCGTGAAATACCAGTGTCCATTGAAGTAGGTATTCCATTCTTTGTTGGTCATTGCTGAATTTTCTTTCTGTTCTTTACTTGGTTTAGGGGCATTTCCCTGCTTTTTGAATAACAAAATATACTCAAAATCCAACTTTACGATTCCATTCCTGGGATTAGGATAACTCCCCATAATGCTTGCTCCGCCAGATGTATTCATCGTTGTTGTTTTCTGCCAAATAATTTGCCCCATAAAGTCAAAACCAATCATTTCGCAAAACTTAATAATTTCTGTGTGGATTGGAATGATCTTGTAGCGTCCGTAATATGTCGAACGGGCAAACTGGTCACCTATGTTTATACATAGACGACAACCTTTATGCAGAACTCTGAAACATTCTTTCCAAACTAAGTTTAGATGGTTTATATAGGTTTCGTATTCATCGTGAAAACCTATTTGATTGTTTGTACCGTAGTCTTTCAACTGCCAATAAGGAGGAGATGTCACTATCAAGTGAACACTCTCATTGGCGAGTTCTTTCATCTGTCGGCTATCGCCATTTATTATTATATGATTACTCTTATATGTCATTTATCTATCTTTTAATTCTCAAAATATTAGTAAATCTGTCCTTCTTTATTTTATTAAATGGATTGAATTTTGTCTTCACCGCTTGAAACTCCGTCTTCATTGTACTTCGGCGTTTGTTTTGTAGTGCCTCTCTTGGCTTTGGGGCCTGTCTGCTCGTAGGTTACGTCGGTAAGCGTAGTAGGGCTACTTGTACAGTCTTTCCAACCAAAGGCAACATTTATCTTGCATTCCATTAAACCGAATTGAAATAGTTAATTTGCCATAATTCAGAAGAGTTTTCCTTCTTAGTACTCTCTCTCTCTCTCGAAGCCAAAGGATATTACTTGCGAGAAAGCACATACCCTTAATTCCGAAACACTATTATAAATTAAACTTTTTAAGTACCTGAACAACAAAAAGCTCTTGCTTTGGCAAGCAGCAGAGCCGAGCGGCTCGGGATTTTGCCATGTCAGAATTTTCACTTATCTTAGTGTTGCAAAAAAAACAAGAGAATCCGACGATAGATATGGCAAAGATACAAATTAAATCTGAGAGACTCACTCCTTTTGGGGGCTTATTTTCGGGTCATAGAGCAATTTGTCTCCACATTATCCCAAATCGGTCGTTAGAGCAAATTCAGTAATGAGAGGACGTGTAAACGCAATAAGGACGTTCAAGGGCTTAGTTGCGGATTTGAGGTATTCTATATTAAAGTTTCATCTTCACCCCTATCTCTGTCACCTTCGCAGCATTATAATCGGCCTTGATGCGAGTATAGTCTCTGTCGCCATACGAGCTTGGAACAAGATAATAGAATGGCTCTCCATACTTCTCCAGCACCACATCGATATATAATATCTTTCCTGTCAGCAGGCGCATCATGGGCAGATGGTCGTATCTGAAGCGTACCTCCATCACTCGATTGTTATACTGATATACCTCCTCCAAATGGTCAAACATGCTCAGATCCGTTGTAAAGTAGGCCTCGTCAATACCGCAAAACAAGTGGAATTTGCCCGCAATCAAGGTGAAGACTATGCCTTTGAACTTATAGTTTTTATATGCCATGCAAGAACCATGATACGCAAAAGGCAGGTGGGCGTAAGAGGAAAGTGCCTCTAAATACTCCGCCTCGCTGATGCGTTGGCAGTCTTGGAAGTCGTACAGTCGTGCCACAGCCATCGCCTCATCTTCATGGTACACACCTCTTGCCACACCCTCTTCTTCTCTGAAATCGTGTACCACCTGCCCACCTCCAAGATAGGCATATTCTGGCCAATCATAGTCGTGAATGAGCAAATACGACTCCAACAGGTGCAGATCCCGACGTATGATAATCTCGTGAAGTATATCTTGCGTGGGCTTCAATGCTTTCACGGCGTGGGCTACCGGCCCGCAAGCCTCTATCTTGAGCATCAGGCTGCTCTCTGACAACGCATGCGCCGTTTCAAAACCATAGTCTTGCCACAGACACCTCCACACCTCTGCAAGCCGTCTCTCTATCTCTTCCTGCTCCGTCTGCCAGTTGCTGCGATGCAGCGGAATCACCACCGAGAAGCGCATCTGCTCGCCTCTTCCCGTAAGCAGTCCTATCTCTGTCAGCTCATAGACGTACACCATTGAGTCTTCAAAAGCAAGCACCCTATTCTGCCCTGCGGCAATCTCCTTATGCGTCAGTGCCTCTATGGCTGTGGCAAAATTGTCTTCCCGCTCGATGCGATAACTCTCGGTTGGTGCTTCCTCGCTCGCTGGCAATGCATCCATGCCGTCCTCCGTCTTGTCTGCCGACGTTTCCATCTCCAGCACGTCACACTTCTCGGCCCGCTTCTTGGTGTAATGCTCCGCCCAGATGCTCGCCCCACCGACGAGCAGACCAATCACTGTCGGCCCCTTACCGCTGAAGGCAGCAACCCCAAAGACCAATGCTCCTATTGCCACCAAGACGATGGATATAAGCAGCCATTGAAATATAGAGTTGATAAAATGATGGTTCATATATGGTTTATTTTACCCTTAATTCCGCAACACTATTATAGATTAAACTTTTTAAGTACCTGAGCAACAAAAAGTTGTCCAGGATTTTGCCATATCAAAGAATTCACTTATCTTAGTGTTGCAAAACAAGCAAGCAAAACTCTGATATGGTATGGCAAAGATACAAATTAAATCTGAGAGACTCACTCCTTTTGGGGGCTTATTTTCGGGTCATAGAGCAATTTGTCTCCACATTATCCCAAATCGGTCGTTAGAGCAAATTCAGTAATGAGAGGACGTGTAAACGCAATAAGGACGTTCAAGGGCTTAGTTGCGGATTTGAGGTATAATATAGGCATAACACAACAAAAACATAGAAACAATAAAGCCTTACAATTCCTTTATAAGTTTAGGAATGTAAGGCTTTATTATTTAAATTTCTACCCTTATATATCATTGACTGAAACTCGTATTGCTAACCCTATGGCTTTGCCCAATAGGGGTGGCACAGCATTGCCTATCTGAACAAGTTGTTTGTTTTTGGGACCTTCAAAGATAAAACTATCAGGAAACGACTGTAAGCGTGCCATTTCGCGTGCGGTAAGCACTCTTGGCAGCTTCGGGTGAATGTTTACACCGCCATGATTCTCTTTTATTGTACAAGAGGCTTCGTCCCAAGGACATTTTTTCCACGCATCCGAATAACCTTTATAAAGACTCTTTCCTTCAGGGCAAGCCAGTATTCGCTCTTGCATTTCAGGGCGGTGCTTTGTAGGAACATGGTTGAAAGCAAGGTCTTCAGGGTGATTGATTAAGTCGCCTATTGCTTGTCCTGTGGTAATATACTTATCCGATGACAATATAGGCTTAGGGTGAAAGTTTGACCTGCCTATTCTATTGCCTATAAATATCACACGTTCACGCTTTTGTGGTGTATAATAATCGGCTGCACAAAGCGTTGTAACATTCATATCGTAACCAATAGTTCGATAATCTTCTAATATCTTTTGTTCCACACGACCATTGAGCATAGACCGCAATCCCTTTACGTTTTCACAAATAACAAATTCGGGTTGTAAGACTTTGACAATCTCCAACATCTCTAAATACAAAGAATTACGTGGGTCGTCAACTATTCTATTACCTGCCATCGAAAAACCTTGACAGGGGAAACCCCCAGCGATAACGTTAAGCGGACGACCATTAAGTTGCTGTTTAACGGTGTTATAAAACTCTTCCTTAACTTCAGGTAATGTTATATCGCCATTTACAAAAGGGTGGTTAAAGTTTCGTCGATAGGTTTCACCTGCTTCCTTGAACCAGTCTAAGCCACAAATACCTTGCAGTCCTGACATTTCAAGTCCTTTAGATAATCCGCCTGCACCGCAGAACAGGTCTACAAAAGTAAGGTCGGAAGGAGTTGGACTATCCCAATATTGGCTAATATCTATCCACGAAGTTTCGCTCTTTATCGTTTTTGAACGAGATAAAGGTTCAGCGATAGGAATACCAAAAAGGTCGTATTGTACTTGCTTTTCAGTATTTGAAGGCTTATTAATAAAGTTTTCAAGAGCAGAGATAGGAATTCTGTATGATGTTCCTATCTTTATAGCGTTCAGTTCATTTGCTGCAATATATCTTCTAATCGACTTTTGAGACAGCTTTAATTGCCTTGCTACTTCTGCTATTGTATAAAATGGTTCGCTCATATTTTACATTCAATTTGTACACTATTGTCTAATGTGCATGCAAAATTACGAAATAAATCTTATCTGGCAAAGATTATCCTTTCTTGAACACAAATATATATTCGTGCTTGAAAAGGAATGTGTCGCTTTTAAGTGTACGATAACGCCACAAAGCCTCCATTCCTATTTTACCTCTGTTGCCCACCATATCTTTTACAACAATGCCTTTAAGCTTGCATTTTATTTGCTTTCTAATCGAATACATTAAATAAAAACCTAAAGGAACGACCTCTTGATTTCGATATAAATCACCAACCACGATTGCAAAATGTTTACCTGCACGAAGAAATTCTACCATATTCTTCATTGCTAATGTGAATTGGTTGATGAATTTGTCTAATTCTATAATATTGGATAAGTCTTCCTTACAATCCGTAAACTTAATTATATCCCAATAAGGAGGATGAGCAAGAACAAAGTCTACTCGTTGTTTTCCCATAGTCTTCAATGATTTCCGAATACAATTATGAGCAAGTTCAGCATCTGTTGCATCACAATAATGAATATCATATTTTATTGTTTCACAATCGTTCATCTTTTCTTCTACGTGCGAAACAATGTCCTTATTTATATCAAAGCCAATATAATTTCGTGCTAAACTTTCACATTCGTATAAGGTAGTTCCACTTCCCATAAATGGTTCTAACACTATATCACCTTCATTTGTATAGCGTCGGATAAGATGGTCTGGTATTTGAGGAACAAAATTTCCGTGATAAATGTTTTCACGTTTACCTCCTTTGGCTCGTGGACCTATCAACCACAAGCTATCGATATTAATATCAATTTCCTTCCAATGTTCTTTATCGAATTTCATATTATGGGATTATAATCTTTAGGAAAACCTTTTGCTATTTTTTTGATGAGTTTATTTATTTCAGAACGCCACTTTTTAGTATCGTACCAACCACAACCTTCGCAAGTTCCTTGATATTCTTCAGTTCCACTATACCAATAAGATATTTCTAAAAATGGAGGTCTAATATTTGTAGTTTTACACTTATCACACGCTCTGTCTTTAAGCAAGTTATGCTCTCTTGTTAATAATTGAAAATGCTGAACTATTTCTTCGTTTGTCAGTTTCTTAGCATCTATATCTTCATCAAGACGAGTCCAAGGTACTTTATGGTCAATTTCCGCAACAGAACTTATTGCTGCTCCTGTAAAAGCATCTCTTTCATCAAATAGCTGAAGTATACGCTTACGAGTTTTTGCATCTATCGGTATGCGCTCTTGAATAGCAAAAACAGGTTCAATATTGAGTAGTTTGTAATGTGTTGTAGCTAATCCACATTCCTCACAATACATTTTTTGTCCCCATCTATTAGGTGCAACTTCTTCAAATTGATAACCAAGTTTCTTTGCTTCACGGAAAATAGCCGCAGGCTGATTGCTACCGTCGGTGCTATGCAAAGAGCATACCCACTCCCCAACGTGCTTTTTACATTCATCTAAAAATATGTCCACTTTACTCATAATAACAGATTGTTTTTTATTGCTGTCCGGTAAAACTTTTTCAAACAAAATAAATTAGGGCTGACACATCTCACGAGGTGTCAGCCCTTTTGGTTATCTTTGTCTTTACTAAAATAAAACATAACCATGAACAAAGATAGTCATTTTACCGGACAGCCGGTCTATAGTCAAGTATTAAAGTTACTCGACAAAGAGAAAATTCTTCAGATAAGCTGCGAAACGAAAGGAAGCGAGGCTTACGTGAAGCGCTTTGACGGCTACCAACATCTCGTCGTAATGCTGTTCGGCATACTCAAACACTTTGATTCTCTGCGCGAACTTGAGATAGGCATGAAGGCTGAGGCTCACAAGCTCAGACACCTCGGAATGAGCTATTTGGTTCGTCGCAGCACGCTTGCTGAGGCCAATATACGCCGCCCTCAGGAGTTCTTTGCAAGTGTTTATGCGTATCTTTTGGAGAAGTATGCCAAATTTTTAGCGGACAGCCGCCCTTCCAAGTGCTATAAGGGGCAGACGCACGAGCCTAAAGACTGGGAGAAGTTGCTTTACATGATGGATTCTACCACTATAACGCTCTTTGACAACATACTCAAAGGTGTCGGGCGGCATCCAAAATCAGGCAAGAAGAAAGGCGGTATGAAAGTGCATACGGTAATGAAGTATCATGTCGGCGTGCCAATGGTGGTGCAACTCACTTCAGCTGCAAAACACGACCATTACCTGCTCAAAGAGGTGCATCTGCCCAAAGACGCCACTTTAGCAATGGACCGTGGTTATGTCGATGTCGCGCAATTCCAACGTCTTACAGAAGAGGGCGTTTGCTACGTGACCAAAATGAAGAAAAACCTTAAGTATGAGGTACTTAAATCCGTTACGTATGTCAATGCAGAGGGCCTCGTAACGCATATTGATCAGAAAGTGCTTTTTACAAGAGGAGAACTCACCCACGAGGCACGAAGGGTGGAGATATTTTACGAGACAAAGAGACCTGTTGTACTATTGACCAACAACTTTGACTTTACTGTTGAGGACATTGCTGAAATCTACCGCCTAAGATGGGCTATCGAGTCGTTGTACAAACAGCTTAAACAGAACTTCCCGCTTCATTTCTTCTATGGGGACAGCGTCAATGCCATACAAATACAGACATGGGTAGTCTTGATTGCGAATCTGCTGATAACAGTCTTGTCAAGAAGCATTAAGAGACACTGTGCATTCTCGCAAGTTGTTACCATGATAAGACTTATGCTTATGTACTACGTTGATTTTATCGCATTCATGGAAAATCCCGAAAAAACTTGGAATGATTTCCTTGCAAAGGAGATGCAAAAAGCGCCACCTGAACCAAGTCTTTTCGATTAGGGGGGCTTACTTTTGAAAAAATAAACCTAAAAGTCCTATTTTACGGGGCTTCGGGGAGGATATTTATGCTCTTTTGAGTTTTACCGGACAGCAATAATTGTTTTTAAAGAGTATAGGGCATTGGACGCACTGATGTAAGGCACTAGGAAGCCTATGAGACACAAACAATAGCCCTATACTGTAAATTAACAATATAAGGTATCTCATTAAGCTACTTCTCATAATAATCTCGCAGAGTTCCTAGTTCTACATCTGAGTTGCTTAACTTATATCTTTAATATATTGGATTGCAAAAATACAGAATTATTTCTTAACAGCAAAGGAAATGTTCCTTAATTCCGCAACACTATTATAAATTAAACTTTTTAAGTACCTGAACAACAAAAAGCTCTTGCTTTGGCAAGCGGCAGAGCCGAGCGGCTCAGGATTTTGCCATATCAGAATTTTCACTTATCTTAGTGTTGCAAAAAAACAAGAGAATCCGACGATAGACATGGCAAAGATACAAATTAAATCTGAGAGACTCACTCCTTTTGGGGGCTTATTTTTGGGTCATAGAGCAATTTGTCTCCACATTATCCCAAATCGGTCGTTAGAGCAAATTCAGTAATGAGAGGACGTGTAAACGCAATAAGGACGCAAGGGCTTAGTTGCGGATTTGAGGTATCAAAATAAAGACATTTTTAATTCCGCCGACAGGTTTGTTATACTTTTGCTCTCTATTCGCTTATTGATCTAATCACTCTCGCTACTTCTTCTTCATCTGTCAGCATACCTTTTACCTTGCACGAGCCGTGTATTTCGGTTGTGCCTGTTGCAGCTAATATCCTTGCGGCATTGGTTAAGTTTACCCCTCCACCTGCAAGAATAATGATACGACCATCAGCTTTCTCAACCAATGTTTTGAGTAGAGGGATTCCTGCTTCGGCAGTTGAGGCTTGACCAGATGTGAGCACACGTGCGCAACCTAATCGGATAAGGGTTTCTAAGCTATCAATAGGATTTTTGCACACATCGAAAGCACGATGAAAGGTAAAGGGTTTGTCTCCTGCAGCCTCAACCATCTGTGCCGTAGCCTCTTCGTCTATACTACCATCTTTCTGCAATGCTCCCCCCACGATGCCATCTACCAAGGGTGAAAGCATACGAATGTCGGCTAACATTGCTTGCAAATCGGTGTCAGAATACACAAAATCGCCTTCACGAGATCGAATAAGTGCGTGAATTTTCAGCAGTGGATAACGTTTGTGAATGGTCTTTACCATTCCATAAGAGGGTGTCAGACCGTCTAAGCTTAATGCCGAACACAGCTCAATGCGCTCTGCACCGCCCTTCACGGCAGCTTCCACACTTTGCAAACTACCCGTGCACACTTCTAATAAATGTTTCATCTTACGATCTCAATAATATAGTCTACCGATGTATCTGCACCCTCTGGCAATTGTAAAGAGAGCGTATGTAACTTCTTATCATACGTATACCGCAATGATTGTTTGTTTTTGAACGCCAAAACCTTGCGTGGCTTCTTGTCTAAGACAACTTTCACGCTATCAGTAGGTTGTGCCAATATGTGCAAATAGGTAATGTTACCCTTGTCAGTGCTGATAATGTCATTTTGTTCGGCTATCCTTCCACGTTCTGTGCCATAAATAGTTTCGCCATTCACTTTCATCCATTCGCCTATCTTCTGTAAGCGTTCCAAGGCTTGAAGTGGCAATTCTCCATTAGGTTGTGGACCAATATTGAGCAAAAGATTGCTACCTTTGGCTGCTGCACGAACGATGGTTTGCACCAATTCTGTCCACGATTTATAATTAATGTCCGAAACCTTGTAACCCCACATTCCATTCATTGTTTGGCACATCTCCAACGGCAATTTGCTGATGTCTTGTCCTGAAAGTCCAGCACGATTTTCCCCTGGCAAATCACGCTCGAACATTTGGAAGTCTTCGCCCTCTAATGGGTAGATGTGATGGTTATTTCCCACTAAGCAAGCAGGCTTTAAAGCGTGGATATAGCGGTAAAACTCAGGCATTCTCCAATCAAAGGGAATGCTGTCGCTATCGTGATCCCAGTAGCCATCAAGCCAGATTGCTTTTACATCACCATAATTGGTGAGCAATTCACGTACCTGATTTTTCATAAACTTGAAATAGGTTTCGTAGTTCGGGCGATAAGTTCTGCCAGTTTTCAGTCCTGTTCTTCCCACGGGATAGTCCTCACGTATCCAGTCAAGAATAGAGTAATACAGATGGAAATCAATGTCCTCACGCTCGCACGCTGCCGACAATTCTTTCATTACATCACGTCCGTAAGGTGTTGCATCAACAATGTTATAAGAACTTTCGTTTGTTTTAAACATCGAAAAACTATCGTGATGGCGTGATGTGAAAGTGATGTATTTTGCGCCCGAAGCCTTAATCGCTTTCACCCAAGCGTCAGCGTTAAACCGATGCGGGTAGAAAGCTGAAGCCGCTTTGGCATACTCGTCTTTGTTGATACCCGAATTTAGATACCATTCGCCTTGAGCATAGGTACTGTAAATGCCCCAATGCAAAAAAATGCCAAAGCGATGATTAGCCATTCGCTGTCGTGCCGCTATATTTTCAGGGGTAGGCTGATAGCCTTGTGCTATTGCCATTGTAGCGACCAAAAGCGACAGCACAGAGAGTGTAACTTGTTTTAATGTCATAAGAAAGTATAAGTTCAGAACGTTATTCTACAGGCTGGTTCTATAAATTACCACCGCATATCGTCATTAAATTTTTATGAAATACGTTTTGTATGTTTACTTCTTTAATTGCGACTTGTCTATCACCACGTAGATGGTATCAATTACCTTTCCACTGCGATTTGCACCGCCCATTCCGTGTTTCAGTGGGTTAGCAAAGTCCTTGTCCAACACTGTTACATCGTCAACGAAATAGTCGGTTTCGCCACGGTTGTTGAAGATATTCTTAAGTCCCCACGTTTCGTGATAGCGGATTTTAAGTTTCCAACCCTCCACTTGTGCTTGCTTCATTAGCTTGATAAGTTCTGCTTGGTCGTCCCTATCATTGTCGAACGAGAACGAAAAAGGTTCGCCACTGGTATTCATACCCGTTTGTGTCATGTTCAGTCGACCCTCCCACGAGTTCCACCACACGCCTTTTTCTGTAAATTCAATAAGGTTGCCCACCTTTTCACCGTTCGAATAGTTTTCCTTACAGCTGCTTAACGATAAGCAGGCAGCTGTAAGGATTAGTGCAAAAAATAGTTTACGTATCATCTTAAATGTTCTTTTATTTCAATTACTTACGCACAATAGTTGAACCATTAGCTTGGTGTGTAGCCAATACCAATACCTCGGCAATCTGTACGTGAGCAGGTGCACTTGCAGCATAGAAAGCCACATCAGCAATGTCTTCGCCTGTCAGGGGCTTAATGCCCTTATAAACGGTTTCGGCACGTGCATCATCACCGTGGAAGCGAACGTTTGAGAAATTGGTCTGCACCAACCCTGGCTTCACGTTTGTTACACGCACTGCACTCTCTGCCACATCAATACGCAAACCATCGGTAATGGTCTTCACAGCAGCCTTGGTTGCACAATATACATTGCCGTTAGCGTATGCTGCATCGCCTGCCACCGAACCAATATTGATAACGTGACCTGCATTGCGTTCCACCATTCCAGGAACAACAAAGCGTGTCATATTAAGCAAACCCTTGATATTGGTGTCTATCATTACATCCCAATCCTCAAAGTCGCCTTCGTATTCTTTATCCAAACCGAGCGCAAGTCCTGCATTGTTGATAAGCACATCTATCTTAGCCCACTTGCCTTTCAAGAAGTCCACAGCCTTTTTTGATGCTTCTCTGTCGCGCACATCAAACTGCATTGCCAAGACCTCTGCGCCCATCTTTTCTATTTCGTTTCTCAAGGCTTCAAGTTTGTCTTCTCTGCGTCCAGTGATAATAACATTATATCCACCTTGTGCAAATTTCTTAGCGCAAGCCTCGCCAATACCGCTTGTTGCGCCTGTTACCATTACGATTTTCTTTTCCATTATGTAGTATTTTATTTTAAGTTTTAATCTTATTTAGGAGTTAGGCGGAGTTAATGTGGGTTATTGCTCGTTCCTTGGTTGGGGAAGTTAAAGCCATTACCTTTGTTTTCTGTAGTTTTGTCGGACTTGTCGGACAAGTCGGACGAGTCGGACTGGTCGGACTGGTCGGACAAGTCGGACGGGTCGGACGGGTCTGACTGATCCGATGTTTCCCAATTACTCCGCCAAAAGCCCTTCTGACTGCCTCTATGCAAAGTTAGTATTTTTTGTTTACACCTCCAAACATTTCTTGGAAAACCCTTCGTTGCGCATTTTCTCCCTTCTTCGTTCGCTTCTTTTACCACCTGTTACGCTAATGCTCAAGCAGAAGAATAGAACAATCACACTTTAGGCAAAAAGGCAGAATTTCTCCTTTGTAAACCATTGAAAAACAATGGTTTATAAATGCGATCTGAAACATATATGTTTGACACTGCAAAACATAATGTTTTACCCTCCCAAAGTTAAACTTTGACACCCTCAAATATCAATGTTTGGGACACGTAAGATAGATGTCTTGTTTTAGAAAGTTGCAAAGTCGAAAAACAGAACAATATGCCGTGCTATGCTTTTTCAGCCCTTTCCAAATCCTCGGGCGTATCTATGCCAATGGTTTCGATGTCGGTCAGTCCCACTTTTATTTTATATCCATTCTGCAACCATCGTAATTGTTCCAAGCTCTCTGCCAATTCCAACGACGATTGGGGTAGGCGAGTGATGGCTTTCAATACCTCGGTGCGATAAGCATACAGTCCGATGTGCTTCAAGAAAGGATATGCCTCAAGCCACTCTTCCTCTGCCTTATTGCGGATATAAGGCACTAAAGCACGAGTGAAATACATTGCGCAATTGTTGTTGTCGAGGATAATTTTAGGCGAATTAGGGTTCTTGGCAGCCGACAGCGTGTCGAACTTTTTGCCCAAAGTAGCTATATCGGTAGTAGGGTCTTCAAAACATTCTACCACCGTCCTTATCTGACTTTCGTGTATAAAAGGCTCATCGCCCTGTATGTTTACCACCACATCATATACCGCCTCCAACTTGCTCACTGCTTCGGCTATGCGGTCTGTTCCGCTCTGATGGTCGGCACGGGTCAAGATAACCTTTCCGCCAAACTCCTCCACTGCCTTGGCTATGCGCTCATCGTCGGTAGCTACATACACATCTGTGAGCACCTTGTTCACCTGTTCCACCACGTGTTGCACCACATATTTTCCCTTCAGCATCGCCAAAGGTTTGCCTGGGAAACGCGACGAAGCGTATCGTGCTGGAATTATTCCTACTACTTTCATTTTTGTTTCTCTGTATTGATTTTGTTTTTATCTCTACGTACCATTTTTATACGTTAAATACAAAGATACAAAAAAGATGATAAACCCAACGGAATACTTCTTTTAATTTAAGCCATTTTTACATTGTCCTATATTTTATTAAAGCACTATAATTTTCATAAATTTGTAGTCTTTTTAGTGATTTTTTTTGGTCTATTCTTTAAAATAAATTATCTTTGCGTTTCAAAAAATATATTGAATGATGAATACAGATCCAGCTTATAAAAAGCTAATAGAATGTGGCATACGCCCCTCTATTCAGCGCATTGAGATTTTGCGCTATCTGCTTACACATCACACCCACCCAACAGTCGACGAGATATTTGTAGACCTCAAGAAACGTGTGCCTACTGTTAGCAGAACCACTATTTACAACACGCTCCGTATGTTCTCTGAGAAGGGAGCTGCGTTTATGATTACCATTGACGAGCATCGTGTTTGTTATGATGGCACTACCGAGCCTCATGCTCACTTCTACTGCAAACATTGTGGCAAGGTGTACGATTTCCACGAAATGCAACCCCCACGCAATGTTACCTCTGATATGGAAGGTTTTCATATCGAAGATGCCCAACTCTATTACAAGGGCATTTGCCCTGCGTGTCAGCACACTGAAGAAAAGAAGATATCATAAGCTAAAAACTGCCACGAAA
Organism: Prevotella ihumii; assembly: GCF_900155655.1. GTDB lineage: Bacteria > Bacteroidota > Bacteroidia > Bacteroidales > Bacteroidaceae > Prevotella > Prevotella ihumii. Next base: position 2,992,813 of record NZ_LT706987.1, on the reverse strand, counting down.
GAGAAGTTCTTGGCAGTTTTTTTTGTAGCGTAATCGAGCTTAACCAAAGTTAAAGCCAAATCGGTCATTAGACCCGTCAGACCAGTCGGACGTGTCAGACAAGTCCGACAAGTCCGACTGGTCTGACGGGTCTAACGACCGATTTGGCTTTAACTCCCCAAGCGAAGAACGAGCGGTAACTCCCTTTAACTCCTAAATAAAAAGCAGCATCAAGAAGAAAACGGAACTCGGTGGAACAAGCCCCTACACGCTCTTTGGGGTTAAAAGTTGTTTAAGGATTTGTACGCATAAAATAGTATGTGTAATTTTGAGCTATGAAACTCTACAATCAACTTGAAGCGCAACAAAAGATAAACCAATTGGCACACGACGACAAAGAATTTGTCTTTGTGGTGAGCTATGACAAGCAACAAACCTATATTTGCGAAACCGACGAAATAGATGCTGAAGAGCTCTTAATAGCTTTTCCGCACTTCAATAATATACCTCCTACGGCGCAACCCTCGTGCCAAACTATTGAGTTTCAATACACCAAGCCCGATAAAGACGCTTACGAACGTGCCATCAATCTTGTGAAGCACAACCAGCGAATGGGCAACAGCTATTTGGCTAATCTAACGTGCAAGGTGCCCATAACCACCAATCTGTCACTGCGCGACATCTTTCTGCGCTCTGAAGCTAAATATCGCTTGTGGCTGCGTGATGAGTTTGTGTGCTTTTCGCCCGAAATATTTGTACGCATCGAAGGCGCTCAAATTAGCTCATATCCTATGAAAGGCACTATCAACGCCCTGTTGCCCAATGCCGAAGAACTGTTGATGAGCAATGCTAAAGAAACAGCCGAGCACGCTACGATAGTAGACCTGATACGCAACGACTTGAGTATTGTGGCTGAAGAAGTAAGTGTAACCAAATATCGCTACATCGACCGCCTATCTACCCATAAAAGCGAGATACTGCAAACCAGTTCCGAAATTACAGGAAACCTCCTACCTTATTATCAAAACCACATAGGCGAACTGCTTTTTAGTATGCTCCCAGCAGGCTCTATCACGGGTGCTCCTAAGGCAAAGACGGTGGAGATAATAACCGAAGCCGAACAATACGACCGCAAGTTTTATACGGGTGTGATGGGATATTGGCACAAAGGAACATTAGACAGTGCGGTAATGATACGCTTCATTGATAAGGAGGACGGCAACTTGTTTTACAAAGCAGGGGGAGGCATTACAGCCAAGAGCGACAACGACGACGAATACAACGAGGTAATAGAAAAGATATATGTGCCAATTCATTGAAACCATACGGGTGAATAGGGGAGAGATAGCCCGTTTAGCCTATCATTTGCAGCGTGTAAGGGCTACCCGACAACACTTTTGGAAGTCGGATACTCCCCTTGTAGTTTCCGACCTTAAAAGTGTAATCGACCCTGCGGTGGAGTGTGGAAAATTGCGCTTTACCTACGATGCACATCACATTTACGACCTCACGTTTACACCTTATATAATAAGACGCATCAAGAAGCTCCGCCTTGTACCCTGCGATGAGGCTCATTATCCTTACAAAAGCACCGACCGCACACAGCTCAATAGGCTTAAAGCGATGGTTGCCCCCGATGAAGAAGTGATAATAGTGAAAAACAACCATATCACCGATACTTCCTATACCAATGTAGCCCTCTATGATGGCACTGTATGGGCAACCCCCTCTACGCCCCTCCTACACGGCACACAACGTGCGGCACTGATAGAGAAAGGGCTCATTGTAGAACGTGAAATACGAGTGACCGATTTGCCAAAATACAAAAAAATAGCCCTTATCAATGCAATGATGGACTTGGGCGATTGTGTGTTGGACAACTTTGTCTATCCGTAAAATCTACAAACTCAACTCGCTTATTAGACCAATTTAGGAGTTTCTTGGGATAAAAACACCCTGCCAAAAACTTTGAAGTTTAGAAATAAATCTTTATTTTTGCAGCACGAAAATAAGGAAAATATGAAAAAGACACTTTTTATCTTGATGATGCTTTGTGCAACGGTTAGTGTGGGATATGCCTGCACAGCTGCTGTAGTAACAGGAAAGGTAACCAAAGACGGACGCCCACTGTTGTGGAAAGTGCGTGATACCGACAACTTGCAAAACTGTATGAAGTTTTTTCACGGAACGAAATACAATTTTATTGGTATTGCCGACTGCAAGCCACGCAGCACACAAGAAATATGGATGGGTACTAATACAGCGGGGTTCTCTATTATGAATACCCAATCGTTCAACTTGGAAGAAACCATTAACGGCGTAGAACCAGGGGATAAGAATGGCGAATTTATGTACAAAGTGCTCAATGTATGTGCTACCGTAGACGAACTGAAGCAATACTTGGACACAGCAAAGCTTGATGGACTGTGTGCCAACTTTGGCGTGATAGATGCCAAAGGCGGAGCAGGCTGGGTGGAAGTGAGCACACGCAGTTGGAAATACTTCGATGCCAACGATCCCAATGTTGCGCCAAATGGCTATATCGCTCGAACCAACTTTAGTTTTACAGGTAAGGAGCACGAAGGATTGGGCTTTGTAAGATACCAAACCGATGACGAAGCATTGGCAGCAGCTGCAAAAACAAAGCAGATTACTGCCGAATGGATGTTTACCGACTTGGCGCGCTCGTTCAAGAATCCTAAACTTGGCATCGACTTACGTGATGGCTCGCACAACAAGTCTCGCACAGCAGGATGGTTTATCGACCACGACCTTATTTCGCGTGTTGGTACAGCTTGTTCTGGAGTGATAATAGGTGTAAAACCTAACGAAAACCCTGAACTTACAACGATGTGGACAGTATTGGGCTATCCACCTGTTAGTACAGCCTTCCCATTCTGGCTGAAAGATGCAGAAGAACAATTGCCAGCCCTATATCGTGCCGATAACAATGAGAAAGTAACTGAGTTTGGCAAGAAAGTAGACGCACTGAAAGAACGTGTGTATGCCTTTCACGAAGGTATAGGCAGCGACCGTTATTTCTATTGGGAAGCACTCCATAACCCACAGGGCGATGGCATAATGCAAAAACTTGCTCCCGTAGAGCAAGAAATATTCCGACGCACTACGATTGTTACCGACAAATGGTATAAAAAAGGCAAGGTAGAGGGCAAGGAAATGGCACGCCTTTATGCCGACCTCTCCCAATATGTTACAAATTCTTATCAAGCATTGTTCGGGTTGTAACACGTGCTTGATAACTAAGCTCGGCGATAAGTAAAGCTTAACAATACAAAGATGGGCACTAACCCCTTCGGCTTCTCCCAACTCCTCCGTTGGGAGAGGATCGCTAATTAGCGAATAGCTTGGGAAAGTCTGACAGGTCAGACAAGTCAGACAAGTCGGACGTGTCAGACCAGTCAGACCAGTCCGACAAGTCCGACCAGTCCGACAAAACTGCAGCGAACAAAGGTAATGGCTCTAACTCCCTTTACTCCCCCCTAACTCCTTTTAACTTCTAAAAAGATACCTTCCTCCTCCTAAAATTACCCCTTTAAGATTTCTTTTTCTGCGTAATTATGATTATATTTGCAGATGAAACTTGTTTTTAAATCAAATTTGATCGGTATAAAGGCGTATGAATAAAACTTTAAAATGGCTGATATCCATAGTGTTAACTCCCATTTTGCTTTTCATTATTCTTTTGATATTTCTTTATGTGCCCCCTGTACAGAATTGGGCTGTAAAGAAAGTAGCTGATTATGCCTCCGAAAAAACAGGACTTCATATTTCTGTAGACCACGTGTCGCTTGCTTTCCCCTTAGACCTTAAATTAGAAGGGTTTAAGGCATTGCACCCTAACGATTCTATTCCCAATAGGGTAGACACAGTGGCTGATGTGCGTGAACTTGTGGCTAATGTAGAACTATTGCCACTGTTTGAAAGTAAAGTAAATATAGATGCGCTTACCTTTAAAGGGCTGAAGGTGAACACGATTAACTATATTGGTGATGTGCAGATACAAGGCGATTTAGACCAACTGCATATTGCTTCACGAGGAGTAGACCTAAAAGAAAGCACCGCAGTGCTGAATGTGGCAAGGCTGCAAGGGGGCTACTTGGATATAGCTTTGAACGATACAATGCCTGAAGATACAGCCAAGAAACCTATGTTGTGGAAGATAGATGTAAACGACTTGGCGATACAACAAACAAAATTTAGACTGCGTCTGCCACACGACTCGATGGTGGTAAAGGCCTACTTTGGTAAAGCTAATGTGAAGCAGACCCATATAGACCTATATAATAAGGTGTACAGCACAGCGAGTGTAGACTGGCAAAACGGTGCTTTGAATTATGATAGACCTTACGAACCGAAGGAACGGCAGGGCTTTGATGCAGCTCATATTGCTATGCGAGAGCTGAATTTGGGTCTTGATACTCTGCGTTATGACAGCTTGCAGATGGCTATGGGGGTACGAACTGCCAACTTTAAAGAAAAAAGCGGTCTGTGTGTAACCGACTTCAGAACACTTTTTACTTTAGATGAAAAGAAGTTCTATTTGCAGAATCTTTATGCCAAGATGCCGCAAAGCGAGCTGAAAGGGCATTACGAAATGGATTTGAATGCTTTTGCTGACCATCGCCCAGGTAAGTTTTATGCTAAGGTGGACGGCTTTTTTCATAAACAAGATTTGCACCCTTTCTTAGTAGGATTATCGCCTAAGACTTATAATGCCATACCATCGAAACCCATTTCGGTGCAAGGGATCTTCCGTGGCAATATGGAAAACCTAAGTTTTCGTGATACGCATATAAGCATACCACAAGTACTGAATGTGAGGGGAAGTGGGCAACTCGTTAATATGCTTCGTCCAAAACAGATGAAAGCCAATGTGGCTGTGTGTGGCAAACTGACTGATGTACGCTTTGTGAAGGCGTTTTTGCCTCGTGATGTGCAACGCCAAATCAATATTCCGCGTAATATAGATGTAGAGGCCAATGTGAAGATACGCCAAGAGATGTACACCGCACGTGTGCTAATGAAAGAAGGAGGTGGACGCATATTTGCCGATGCGTTCTATGATGGCAAAACAGAGGCTTACCGTGTAAAGGCTGATGCTACAAATTTGCAGTTGCATCATTTTGTGCCTAACAAGGGATTGAGCGCCTTTACAGGTGAAATATTTGCACAAGGAAGAGGATTAGACATCTTTGCGCCTACGGCTTCGCTCAACTTGCAAACCAAGATACGTAAATTCCGCTTTGGCAGCTATGTACTCGATGGTTTTGGCGGTAATGTGCGTATGGCAGGCGGTAGGGCGGTTATCGACATCAATAGTACAAACTCAATGCTTGCTGGTAAATTCCGTTATACAGGAAAACTGACCGACAAGATGGTGGACGGGCACGTAAAAGGCTGGCTAACACGTATAGATTTGCGCCGATTGGGCGTGATGGAAGAGCCTTATGTGGTATCGACTTGGGCTGATGTAGATGTAAAGTCGGATATGAAGAATAACCATTATGTGTGTGGACCATTGCGCAAATTCCGCTTAACAAGTGAGGGACGACGCGGCAAACGACTGTTAGCATCGGGTGATGTTGACCTTACAGCAAAGGTTAGGCCTAATGCTTTGGACGCTCACGTAAAGGGGGTGTTGGCGTATGCCAATCTTAAGGCGTTGGGCGTGATGGATAAGAACTATGTTGTGGCAAGCAATGCCAACCTTACGATACACTCGGATATGAAGAAAGTATACGCAGTGAAAGGCTATTTGGGCAATCTTAAGGTGGACGAACATAGGGGCAAAGACGTTGTAAAACTCGTTGCGGGCAATCTTAATATTGATGCCGAAATGAGAGGCGATGCGATAAAAGGAGGAGTGAATGGACGATGGGACCACATAGACCTTTATCAATTGGGTGTAGTAGACAATCCTTTTACGGCTCAGATGGGTACAAATATCGATTTTGCTACCGATATGGCTGACAATTTGATGGTACGAGGTGTGCTCGCCGATGTGGAGGTGAATAATCGTGGTGAGCTGTATCAACTCAGAGATGTCAATGTAGATGTGTTGAGCCGCAGAGATACCACACACGCTGTTGTGGAAAGTGGCGACTTTGTGCTGAATACCGCTTGGGCTGGAAGCTATAAATATGTAATGGCTCAAGGTCAGCACATAGCTACCGACTTGCAAAAACAGATAGACAATAAGTTTATAAACCAACTTGCGTTGAAAGCATTATTGCCTAACGGACAATTAAAGTTGAAGAGTGGAAGTGAAAATCTGTTTAGTACGATTTTAGCCGAGAAGGGCTATAAGTTTAACACAGCTGATGTCAATCTTACCTCATCGGCAGTTGATGGCATCAATGGAAGCATCTATGTAGACTCTTTAGAATATGATAGTCTGCGTTTTGATGTCGTTGAAGCTCAATTGGCAAATAGTGATGATGGATTGAATTATAGTATTCAAGTGATAAATAGCAAGCAAAATAAGTATCCTTATCAAGTGTATCTGCAAGGTTCGTTCTTTGAACACGGCATTAATGGTACGCTTGCAGTGGTTGATGATAAGGGACAAATGGCACTTGCTTTGTCTCCGCAAGCAACAATGGTGCGTGATGGAATTAATATTCAACTGACATCGCCTAAGGTGGTATTGGGCTACAAGGACTTTACGGTGAATGAAGGCAATTATATGTATTTTGCACGCAACAAGCGACTGTCAGGAAATATACAACTGAAGGCTGACGATGGAGCTGGTGTTCAGTTGTATACAGACGATACAGACTCTACTGCTTTGCAGAACTTTACTATAGGTGTAACGAAGTTTGAGTTGAAAGAACTCTTGGCTGTACTGCCTTTTACGCCTAATATTTCGGGCGAGCTAAATGGCGACTACCACGTAGTGCAGACGGCTACCGACCTCACTGTGTCGTCGGATATGCGTATCAATCAAATGGTATATGAAGGAAATAAGATGGGTAATGTGGGCTCTGAATTTGTGTATATTCCGCTTGAAGATGGCACACACTCTGTAAACGGCCTTGTTACACGTGATGGCGTAGAGGTGGGGCAGCTGTCGGGTACTTATAAGGCAGAAGGCGAAGGATATTTGGACGCTGAATTTGAAATGAATAAGTTCCCACTAAGTTATATAAATGGACTCGTTCCTGACCGCTTAATAGGGCTTCGTGGTACGGGTGAAGGAACACTTTCGGTGGAAGGACCATTGGCAGGATTGGATATTAATGGTACGTTGGAAATGGATTCAGCTTACATTTTCAGCGAGCCTTATGGCATAGAAATGAAAGTAGAAAATCAAGCCTTGGAAGTAAGCAAAAGCAAAATAGAATTCGAAGATTTCAAGCTATATGCCAAAAACGGCTCACCATTATCACTTATGGGGTATATTGATTTTGCCAATACCGATAAAATGGCAATGGATATTGCTATGAAGGCAAATAATTTCCAATTGATTAGTGAGAAAGAAAATTTGCGTTCGGAAGTATATGGCAAGGCTTATGTAGACTTTGTTGGTAGATTGCACGGATTGATGACTAAATTGCAATTGGACGGTAAAGTGGATTTATTAGGTTCTACGGATATGACCTATGTGATGAGAGATGCACAATTGGCAACGGATACCGAATTGGAAGACCTTGTGACATTTACAAACTTGAACGACTCTACACCTGATGTGGTGCGCCGACCAGATATTGCTGGTTTCGGAATGAATCTTGCATTGAATATTGATAATCAAGCACGTATTGTTTGTGCGCTCAACCCAGACCACTCTAACTATATAGACTTGATAGGTGGTGGTGCGTTCACAATGACTTACGACCCTACAAATGGCGCACGCCTATTTGGGCGTTATACAATGAATGATGGACAGATGAAATATTCATTGCCTATCATTCCGCTTCGCACTTTCCAAGTGCAACAGGGCAGTTATATAGAATTTTTGGGTAATCCGCAAGAGCCATTACTTAATATTACTGCTACGGAACGTGTGCGTTCGAATGTTTCAGATGGAGCTAATAGCAATGGACGTATTGTAGATTTTGAAACAGGTGTGAGCCTTACTAAGAAGTTCCCTAACCCAGGGGTTGAATTTATTATTCAAGCACCTGAAGACCAAGAAATTCAGAATGTACTTAATACCAAGACAGTTGAGGAACGTTCTAAACTGGCTGTAACAATGTTGGCTTCGGGGTTATACTTCGATGGAGCAAACAGTGCTACCACTAACTCGGCTATGAATGGCGCATTGATGGGCTTCTTACAGAGCAAGGTGAATGCAATAACAGGCAAGGCACTTAACTCTATGGGCGTTAATTTGACCGCAAATATGGAAAGTACGGCTGATGCTACAGGTAGTTTGCATACGGATTATACATTTAAATTCTCTAAACGTTTGTTGGACAATCGCTTGCGTATCATAATGGGTGGGCGAGTGTCTACGGGTTCGCAAATGAACGGACAAAATGGTGCTTTCTTTGATAACTTCTCGTTAGAATACCGATTGAATAAAAAGGAAACACAATATCTCAAGTTATATTACGAACGTGAGGCTTACGATTGGTTGGAAGGAAACCAAGGAGAGTTTGGTATTGGTTATATGTGGCGAAGAAAGTTAAATCATTTCAAAGACATCTTCAAGTGGAGAGGAGGTGAACCAAAGCAGTCTCAAACACCACAACAACCTAAACGTGATAGCTTAATACAGTTTACGAATGAGAAAAAGAATTGATGATAAGACAAAAGGTGGAGTAGTGGGTTTTATCTTTCCTTTGGGGCTACTTCTCTTGTGTATTCTGGTTGCTTTAACATCGTGTAGCACAACATCTGCTATTCCTGATGGCGAGCAACTTTATACAGGTATGAAGTCTACAGAATACTCCAATTATGAGAAAAACTCCTATTTCCCAACCATTCAGGAAGAACTTGATGTGGTGCTTGCTACAAAGCCTAATGGGGCATTGTTCAATAGTCCATCGGTAAAGTCACCTTTTCCTGTGGGTTTATGGATATGGAACGCATTTTCTAAAGATACTACTCGTGTAAGCAAATGGCTAACTCGTACCTTTGGCTCACGTCCTATCACAATGCAAAATGCGAACCCAAGTCTGCACGTATCAGTGGGCGAACACCTTTTGGATAAGCGTGGCTATTTTGATGGCAAAATCACTTACAAAGAAATTCCACAACGCAATCCTAAGAAGACAATGCTTCAATACTTTGTGAATATGGGACATCTATGGACGATTGATACATTGCGTTATGTTAACTTTTTGCCAACTCAAGATTCGCTCATTAAAGCTACAATGAATAATAGCGTGCTGCACGGAGGCGACCCCTTTAATGTGGCTACGCTCGAAGCTGAAAGACAACGCATTACACAATTGTTCAAAGATAATGGATATTATTATTATCAAAACAACGATGCAAGTTATTTGGCAGACACAACATTAATAAAAGGTAAGGCTGTGATGCGTCTACAGATGGCCGATTCGCTATCGGCGAATGCTAAAAAACAATGGTATATTGGCAATATTACGGTCAATTTATATAAGCAATTGATGGAAACGCTGGAGAAGCAACGTGTCAATCGAAATTACACAATAAATTATAATGGTAAGCGTTCGCCATTGCGTACACGTGTAATATCTAATGATTTACAAATGCGTCGTGGCGACTTATACAGCTTAGAGAAGCATCAAGAAAGCATTGAAAAGCTCAATGCGACTGGCTTGTTTAGTTCAACTACCATTCATTTCACACCACGCAATGAAAGCGATACTTGCACTACGCTTGATATGTCGCTCGACTTTCTTTTTGACAAACCTTATGACTTCTATGTTGAGGCATACGGCCGTGGAAAAACATCGGGGAAATATGGCCCTGAACTAATTGTGGGTATGGCAAAGCGTAATGCTTTTCGTGGAGCTGAACTATTGAACATTCGTGTTCATGGAGCTTACGAATGGGCAACAAAACGAAGCCAAGAGAGCGTGAACAATCGACATTTTAACGATTATGAATATGGTGCAGAAGCCTCACTTCAATTTCCACGCATCATCAGTCCGTTCTATACTCCGCCACGTATTCGTCGAGAACGCCGAAGAAAAGCCGAGGCGGAAGCGTTAGCACGTGGCGAACAACCTCCTTTACGTAAACCACGTAAGAAGTTCTTCGAAACACCTACTACTACATTAAGTGCTGCGGTGAACGTTATCAATCGTTCTAAATATTTCAAGCGTCATGTGGTTTCGGGTGAATTAGCTTACAATTGGGCACCTAACGAGCGTCACTCGTTTATCTTTAAGCCACTTTCACTTACTTACGAATATATGGTAAGTGTAACCGATAAGTTTTTAGAGCTTCGTGATAGTATGCCTTATCTTGAAGTTTCTATGGCTGACCAATTTATCCCCAAATCAGTATTTCAGTACACTTATACAAGTCCGTCTACGTATGCTCACCCTATACGTTGGTGGTCTACCGTGAGCGAAGCTTCTAATCTGCTGTCATTAGGTTATATGGTTGCAGGCGAGAAGTTTAGCACTGTGGGTAAAACAATGTTTAAAAATCCTTTTGCACAGTTTGTAAAAGTAGAAACCAATTTTACAAAGCTTTGGACAATAAGTCCTAAGACCACTATTGCTGCCCATCTCAATGCAGGTGTGGTATGGGCTTATGGCAATAGTAAGGTTGCTCCTTATTCCGAACAATTCTTTGCAGGTGGTGCAAATAGTATTCGTGCTTTCAATGTGCGTGAGATAGGTCCAGGTACTTATAAACCAACTATGGCCAATCACTCGTATGTAGAGCAAACTGGTGAGGTGAAGTTTCAAGCCAATTTAGAATATCGTCCACATCTTGTTGGCAAACTTTATGGTGCTGTATTCCTTGATGCGGGCAATGTGTGGACGTTACGTTATGACGAGAACCGTCCTGGTTCTCAGTTTAAAGCCAAGAATTTTCTTAAAGAGTTAGCTTTCGGTACAGGTGTAGGTCTCCGTTACGACTTAGACTTCTTTATGATTCGTGTAGATTGGGGCGTAGGTCTCCACGTTCCATACGAAACAGAACGAGGTGGGCTATATAATATCAATCGTTTCAAGGACGCACAAGCCATCCATCTTGCCATAGGCTTACCATTTTAATAATGTAAAGGCAGGTTCTATAAATTACCACCGCATATAGTCATTAAATTTTTATGAAATACGTTTTATTATCTTTTGGCTTCTTTTTTATATAAAACGGGCTGCGCCTCAACAATTCAAACAAGTTTGATTGCATTCGGCTTGCTCCGTTTTTGGTTCAAAATGTAAGTTCGTTCAGTCGTGTAGCTCGCTACACTCCTTCACTCTCTTGTATTTTGATCTCAAAAATAAGCTCAAAATCTAACAAAGCTAATTTATAGAACCAGCCTAAAATCATTGCCATATATGAATAAAGATAATACAGAAAAGATAGTTGCTTTTATGGAGCAAACCGAAAAAATGGGCAAGCAGCTGCGTGCAACATTTGAACATCAGCGACTAATTCTTAACCGAATGTTAGATTTATCTAAAGCTAACAAGCATTCTACTGCGGAGTATGTACAGCTTGAAACAGAGAGTATCCATTTAAAAAACATTATCGACAAGTGGCAACCTATATACAATGAACGTATTGCAATGATAAAATCGGCAATGAAGAAGAAGTAATTTTATTTTTTGAATTAATGATAGGAATAGGATAGAACAAAAAAGCGAGACCAAAACGGCCTCGCTTTTTTATTTAAATACCTTTTTTATCAGATTTGAAGCTTGATTTTTGGTTTGCACCTCACGGCGCATAACCAAAATCTTGCATCATTGTTATCCCTTTTTATCAATCTTAATTTACCTAAAACTAACCTATTGTTTGAACAATCTCTCTTGTTCTACTTTAATTAACTAAAACTAAATCTATTACTACTAACCTAAACAATCTATTTATCTTTTGACACTGCAAAGTTACTATTGTTTCCGCACACACACAAATATTTGAACTTTTTTTTTGTATATCCTTTGCTAAAAATGATGTAAATCAAGTATACGGAACGTTTTTGATGTGATATACATTTTTTATTCTTTTATATAGCCTTTGCCAATTGTATGCCCATAATTACTGCTGCAAAGCCCAATGCAAGACTAAGAATAATGTAAAATGCTGCCATCATAATGTTCCCATCTTTTATCAATGCATTGTTTTCATTCATAAAAGTCGAGAAGGTGGTAAATCCACCGCAAAATCCTGTTGTCAGAATAAGTTTTGTATTTGTGCTGAGCCAACCTTCAGTAGGCAAGGCTGTAAGCAGTCCGATAATAAAACACCCTATAATATTCACTGCAAAAGTTGCAATGGGGAAGGGCGATGCTATCCATAAGGGTAATAGTTTGGAAACAATATAGCGTGCACTACCACCTAAAAAGCTTCCCAATCCTACTAATAATGCGTCTTTCAACATCTTTTAAGCGATTTTTTCAACATCTTTTAAGCGATTTTACACGTATGTTTCAAGGAATTTCACTGTACCCAAAACACGTATAAGGTTAGTAGTAGCAGGCAGCAAGACGGTTTCGCCAGCTCTGAAACTAACCTCGTTAAATGCTTCATCTACCAATGTGCCTTCACCTGATAATGCCATTAAGATAACGAACGAATCGAGTTCCGAATAGTCTAACACCATCGGTTCGCTAAGGTTGTAAACCGATGTGGTGAAGTAAGGACAATCTACCAATTGCACCCCCTCATTTATACGAGGTTGATATTGCGTGCGATAATTATCTTCTACTTTAAAATCAATACATTCGGCAGCCTCTTTTGTGTGCAGTTCCCGATACTTACCGTCTTTGTCTTTTCGTTTAAAGTCGTAGATGCGGTAAGTTGTGTTACTTGTTTGTTGTATTTCAGCCAAAAAGCAACCCCTTCCAATCGAGTGGATACGCCCAGCAGGTAGATAGAAAACATCGTCTTCCTTCACCTCATATTCCGCTAAAGCATCGGTAATGGTGTCATTCTCCACCATTGCTTTATACGCTTCGGGCGTGATGGCATATTTAAGACCGCTCACCAGTTTTGCTCCCTCGTCGCTCTTCATTATATACCACATCTCTGTTTTCCCTCGTTCCAAGCCGTGTGCTTTGGCTTGTTCGTCGTTAGGGTGTACCTGTATAGAGAGTTGTGCACTTGCATCAATAAATTTAATGAGCAATGGAAATTCGTTACCAAATCGAGCATAATTCTCCACCCCCACAAGCTTTTCTTTGAGTTGCGCTACGAGTTCGCTTAGCTTCAGTCCCTCGTATTTGCCACTTGCTACTACCGACTCGTTATCTTTTACTGCCGATATTTCCCAACTTTCACCCACTTGATGCAGTTTTTCATCAAGGTGTTTAAAGGGGATAATCTTCTCTCCGCCCCACAAAACTTGCCTTAGCAGTGGGCGAAACTTTATCATTTCCATACCTTATTATATAGGGAGAGTTTCTTTTTTACTTTGTGTAGAAATCTATCACATCTATCAACGCCTGTTTGCAGACAGGGCAGAACTCTGGGTTATTGTTTGTTCGCATACGACAATCTGGGTATGCACGATACACTCCGTGAAGCGAATAACCTGCAGGTTCGTATGCTCCAATCTTCCAATTCTTACGATTAGGCGACTTTTTATCCTTTAGGTCGGCTGGTTCGGGTGTAGGGATAGTAGCCTTCTTTGGCATCATTTTTGCCCATTTACTATCAAAGTCTACCATCGTTGTGATGTTTTTCTCCCAAGGTTCTATATCATGTGGGTACATAGGTATCTGTTCGTAACCATACGCATATTCGTCTGCCAATCCTGCAAACGAGTGTCCAAATTCGTGCACCACCACAGGTTTGAAAGCTGCGTGATGTGTCATAGAGAGGTTGTATGAGTTGAGAATACCGCCACCTCCGTAACTATCCGTGTTTACCAATACAATAATGTGCTCATAAGGCGTACCAGCCAACCAGTTGTGAAGGTCTTTTAAATGGAGCGTTGTGAGGTATCTACCACTGTAAAACGTATCAAAGTTGGAGTGCAATGCAGTGTTTCTCCAATCTCCTTTCGCTGGTTCAGATGTGCCGCTTTCTGCTGATGGCGATTTCACAGCTACAATGTTAAATCGTGAGCGCATCGACTTGAAAGGCTCGTGTGCAAACAATGCCTCCATTGCCGTGTTGCAATCGTTGAGATAGGTTTGCATCTCTGCCTCGGTATATCCTTCTGCTACGAATGCAATGTGAATACATTTTGTAGTGTCAGCAGCTTGTTGCAGTGTTTCGTAAGGCGTTACCTTCTTGTTGCCAATACTACGAATAAGAATATCGTTTGGCACAACCATGTGTGTCAGCGTTGTTACCACCTCTCTGCGATTGTTACGCAAGTCTATCGTTACATCTACTGTGTCTTTGGGAAAAGGCACAAGAAACACGTTTTCAAACGCACGTGTCTTTGTTTTTGCCTCATCATAGCTGAGCCATTCTTGGAACAATGTAGAAAACGAATTGCGGTATATCACCTCCTGTGTGCGATGATGGCGAACCGTAACTTGCCCGTTGCCCTCCATAGGTAATTCTGTTAACCTTCTTCGCTTGCCATACCATCGGGGAATTTTGCAAATTTCATCAACCGCTATTGCCTGTTGCTGAACGTTTCCAGAGAATATATAGTCCAATCTTAGGGTAGCATCTGTGAAATATTTTTCAAACTCCTGTGCGTATGTTGTAGCGCAAAGGGCGAATAAGGTTATAAATGTAAATAGTTTTTTCATTATTTATTAATTGCTATATCTATTTTGCAAAAGTAAGCATTTTTGATTGAATACACGCATTAAAAAAAGGGAATATTCTACACAATACCAACTTTTGGGGAAGTAAAGAAAACTAAAAAAAGCATTCCTTTGGAAAATAATAGCCAAAATGTTTGTTTCTTTTGGAAAATAATCATATCTTTGCCAGTGGAAAATAAATGATAAGCCACACAAAATGTGTATCGCTTAGAAATGAACAATAAATTTTTAAAAAATATAAAGTTATGGCATCAATTGCAAAGTTATTAGAAAAAGGACGTATCGAAACAAAGTATTCAGAGAAGAATGAACCTATTTTTACTGACGCTTCAGTTCAGTATGGCGGTTATGGCGAGTATGTTACTCCTGTAGATATTCTTGCTACTTCGTTGGCTCACTGTGCTTTAACCACTATGGCTATCCGTGCACAACACGAGGGTATCGCCTTTGATGGTGCGTGGGCAGAAGTAGGCGAAATAGCAGAAGACCCTAAGACCATTACTGTTACAAGCATAGAAATCACATTCCATCTTCCTGCAACTGTAGACGAGAAGCTTCGTTCTAAGTTCGAGTCGTTTGCGCATAAGGGTTGCTATGTTGGCAATTCGCTCAATATTGAAAAGAAATTTACTTTTGTGTACGAGTAAAGGGCTTTATTCCGATTTTTCAGACTTGTCGGACGGGTCGCACTTGCCCGACAAGTCCGACTTTTGTTATCCTATTACCCTAACAAGTTCGTCAAATTTTTCCACTGTTACGAGCTTAGGATGTGCATAAGTTTCGCTCTCTTCGTGTGCCCATGTTATGTGGAAAGGAATGTGTACGCCCCAACCGCCTATTTCTAATACGGGTGCTATGTCCGAGCGGAATGAATTGCCCACCATTAGCAATTCCGAACTTTTTATGCCGAATCTGCGGCACAAAGCGTGGTATCCCTCCTCGGTTTTGTCCGAAACCACCACAATGTCGTTAAAGTATTGTTTCAGTCCTGACCTCTCCAATTTGTTCTCTTGGTCTAATAGTTCGCCTTTCGTAAATACCACCAAGGGTATGCTGTCTTTGTAGCGTTCTGTAAGCACTTTTAGCGTTTCTTTTACTCCTGTTAATGGGTTTCCAGGTAGCGTTAGTATCTCGTCGGCAAGTCGTCTTATCTTTCCTATATCCTGTCCGCTAACACGCCCCTCGGTTACTTCTACAGCATTCTCTATTAAGCTCAGTACAAAGGCCTTACACCCATAGCCCAATATAGGCATATTCTTTGTTTCCACTGCAAATAGTGCTTTGGATATTTCCTCACGCTGTAAACTATATTGGCTCAATATCTCGCAATATTGTTTCTCTACATTGTCAAAATAGCTTTGGCAGTCCCACAGCGTGTCATCGGCATCGAAAGCAATAAGTTTTATCTTCGTTAAATCTATCATACGACAAAAGTAATAAAAAATAAAGAAAGAGGATATGCAAATGAATGCAATATCCTCTTAAATGAATGTAATATCCTCTTTTTTGCTTATTTTAGAACAGAGCTATTAATACTTGCCGTAATCGTTATGAAGTAGCATCAAGCCCGTAGTACGTCGTTCATTTTGACCTACTATCATATAACTTCCTTTGTCATCATCAAGTCGGAATGAGAGGAAGTATGCTCTTTCTTTAAATCCATCTATATTTGAGTTATCATTGCGATTCTGCATCCAAAAGTTTCCCGAAGTTCCTACCTTTATTTATAAAAAACTTCGTTATCCTTTTAATGGTTTGCAAAGTTAGGAAAAATAAGCCGAATTTCCAAATGAAATGCTAACATATTCAGAAATATCCTATAATTTATTTTTTTTAGAACCGAAAAACAGAACAATTTCAGCATAGAATATATAATGCGAATGAATTGCTGTAATCTGTTGATTTTCAAACCTTTATCCGTCTGTTTTAAAACATATATCTTTTGCCCTCCCAAACATATATGTTTTACCCGCTCAAAGTTTAACTTTGACCCGCTCAAACATATATGTTTTGCTTCTAAAAGGTTGATGTATAGATTTCTGAAAATGCGATGTGGATAAACAGAACAATATAAAATAGAGGGAATAGATGGGCGAGCGCATAATTTTATCAATAGTTTTTTCTCCTCTAATTATAAAATCGTATCTTTGCATTATAATATTTTGAAGTACAGAAAATGGAATTAAACAAAAACGCAAAGATATATATTGCAGGGCATAGAGGTCTTGTGGGGTCGGCTATATGGAACAATCTCAAGCAGAGGGGTTATACTAATCTTGTAGGGCGCACCCATAGCGAATTAGACCTTACGAACGAACAGGCGGTAGAAACCTTTTTTGCTACCGAGAAACCCGATGCTGTGGTATTGGCGGCAGCCTTTGTTGGCGGAATTATGGCAAACAGCTTGTATCGTGCCGACTTCATCATGCAGAATATGAAGATGCAGTGCAACGTCATCGGCTCGGCTTATAAGCACGGTGTCAAGAAACTTCTCTTCCTTGGTTCTACGTGCATTTATCCTAAGAATGCTCCTCAACCTATGAAAGAAGATGCGTTGCTCACCTCGCCATTGGAGTACAGCAACGAAGAATATGCCATAGCCAAGATAGCAGGACTAAAGATGTGCGAAAGCTACAATCTACAGTATGGCACTAACTATATCGCTGTGATGCCTACCAATCTGTATGGTCCTAACGACAATTTCCATTTGGAAAACAGTCACGTAATGCCTGCAATGATGCGCAAAATATACCTTGCTAAGCTCATTGAGGAAGACAATTGGGACGCTATACGCACCGATATGAACAAGCGACCCATTAACCCCGTGGCAAAGTTGAGCGAACAGATAGGCAAAGAAAATGTAGACGGCAACTGTGATAAAGACCGCATACTGAAGGCCTTGGCCTTTTATGGCATTGAGCGCAATAAGGTTACGCTGTGGGGAACAGGTTCACCGCTTCGCGAGTTTCTTTGGAGCGAGGATATGGCAGATGCCTCGGTACACGTGCTGTTGAATGTAGACTTTAAGGATATTATTGGCATTGAGAAATATTCAAGTGTCTTTTATGGCGTTTCTGCCGATGGTGCTGTAGACCGCAACAACAGCGATGGGCGTGGTGGCGCAATACCTTCGTTGGGCGAAATACGCAATTGCCACATCAATGTGGGCACAGGTAAAGAACTCACCATCAAGTCGCTTGCTGAGCTTATAGTAAAGACGCTCCACTTTACAGGAGAAATAGTTTGGGACGAAACCAAGCCCGACGGGACACCACGCAAACTTATTGATGTGAGCAAACTTCACTCCTTAGGGTGGCAACACAAGGTGGAAATAGAGCAAGGTGTGGAAAAGCTATATCAATGGTATCAAGCCTCGTTAGCTTAACTGGTTACCTTATAAGTATTTACCCAAATCGGTCGTCCGACTTGTCTGACCCGTCTGACCCGTCCGACCCGTCCGACGACCGATTTGGGTTTAAAAATAAGATAGTTACCCATACTTGCACCCACTGTGTTAGCAAGTTGGGCAACTCTTTTGGTTTATGCGTTTTTTTCTCAATTACACAATGAAAAATCTAACGACAACTTGTGCGAAATCAAATATTTAAGTTTCATTGCAATAATTTATCCCTAAAGGTAGTAATATTAAAAACTTTATTGATAATTTTGCACCTCGTTTAACCCCAGATGGGTTGTTAGAATGAGAATGTATTTAGATAAGATAGGCTGCACCTCAGTAATTTCAAGCAAGCTTGATTATATTCGGGTTGTACTATCTTTTTGTGATTATTTTGAGATTTATTTTGCATATATCAGTAGGCTATGTGACTCCAGATATAGGTAAAATAAAGCCAAAATAAGGAAAAAAGACATCTCATAAGTTTCAAGAATAATGAAGAATACTCCTAAACTGGTTTAATGACCGATTTGGGTTAAAGATTTTAGAGAGAGAATATATAAAGATGAACACACACGTAAAGGTTTTTGCTATGGCTGCCATAGTATTGGCTGCGCTGCTTGCTATGCACTTTTTGCCCAAACTTACCGTTTGTGGCACAGAGCTAAGACAGGTGAATATGCTTAGCGACCTTATACCCTCGGCAGACGATACGACCTCAGTGGTGGTGCGCCCAACAGCAGAAACACTATTGGCTAACGATACACGCTATAAAGATTTCGAACCCTATCGCCCTAAGGGTGTTACCCTGATAGACGATTACTCGAACGATGGAGTGGGGGGAATGAACCATTTTTATTCGCAATTGCTTAATCGTCAACAGCTTGATAGGCCTGTACGCATCGCCTACTTTTGCGACTCGTTTACCGAGGGTGACATCTTGACTTGCGATTTGCGACAGATGTTGCAAGATAGGTATGGCGGCACGGGTATAGGGTGGGTAGATTGTACCAAAGGAACAAATGGCTTTCGCCCTACTATCGAACTCAATTCGGTAGGCTTTACCGAGTTTATCTTTAAAAGCGATGGATTTAACAAAGACTTACAAGGCATCAATCAACGCTACTTCTTGGCTGGGCGCGAGGCATCGGTTACGCTCAACGCTACCACTTATCGCAAAGGAACAAGTACGTGGCAAAACGCTTACTTCTATTTCTTTGCTCCTACTGGGGTAAATATAGCAGCATACGCTAACGGCGAACAGGACGAAACAGAGGCTTTTGCAGAAGCAAAGGGGGTGCAACAAATGACGGTCAGCGGCAATATGACGAGTTGTGGCTTTAAGATTGTAGGCGGCGGAGTAGGGGCACGTTATTATGGCGTTGCCTTGGAGTCAAACAAAGGTGTGATACTCGACAATCTTAATCTTCGTGGCACAATGGGTTGGAGTCTGAATGATGTACCTTTCGATACGTTTAAAGGCTTTGCGGAGAAACGCCCTTATGACCTTATCATTGTGCATTATGGTGTAAATGCAGCATCAGACCAAGCCGATAAATTGCATTACAACAACTATATATCTCGTATGAAACGAGTAATAGCCAAGTTGCGTGCGGCTTACCCCGAAGCTTCAATCTTGGTAATGAGCGTGGGCGATAGAGACCAACGCACAGCAAACGGCATAGAGACCGTGAAAGCGGTGGAGCACCTTTCGGCTTATCAGAACCAAATGGCAGCCGACTGCAAGGTGGCTTATTTCAATCTGTTTAAGGCTATGGGCGGTAGAAACAGTATGAAAACCTTGGTGGACAAGGGTATGGCAAACAAAGACTATACCCACTTGAAATTTGATGGAGGTAAGTTTCTTGCCGATAAGATGATGCAAGCTATCTTGGCAGGTGAAGAGAATTACAAGCGAAAAGTGAAAGCAGGAATTATAAAATAAGAAAGGTGGCGATGGATATTCAAGTGATTTTCGATAATTTGGTGAAATTGCTCACCTACGACCCTAAAAGTCCTATCATTTTTAGTAGTGGTCTGTTTCTTTATCTCTTTGTAGGCTTTTCGTTTGTCTATATGCTTTTGCGCCATAGAGATACGGCTCGCATTGCGTTTGTTACGCTCTTTTCGTATTATTTCTATTATAAGAGCAGCGGTGTGTATGTAGCTCTCTTGGCACTGATAACCTTTACCGACTATTGGTTGGCGCACTATATATATAAGGTGAAACAGCGTGAGGGCAGCAGGGCATTGATGAAAGTGCTGATAACGATGAGTGTGCTTATTGACATTAGTTTTCTCATCTATTTCAAGTACACCAACTTCTTTGGGCAAATCATTGCCGACATTGTGGGCAACAACTTCCAACCTTGGGACATTTTCCTTCCTGTGGGGATAAGTTTCTTTACGTTCCAAAGCCTTAGCTACACCATTGATGTGTATCGAGGAAAGCTGCGCCCATTGGACAGACTGTTAGATTATGCTTTCTATGTGTCGTTCTTTCCCCAGTTGGTGGCAGGACCTATTGTGCGTGCCAACGACTTTATTCCACAAATAAGACGCAAATTGGTGGTGAGCGATACAATGTTGGCTAATGGCGTTTTTCTCATCATCATAGGTCTGTTTAAGAAAGCTGTGATAAGCGACTACATCAGTCTGAACTTTGTAGACCGAATCTTTGAGAACCCACAACTCTATTCGGGGTTTGAAAACCTTTTAGGCGTATATGGCTATGCACTACAAATCTATTGCGACTTTAGCGGTTATAGCGATATGGCGATAGGATTGGCGTTGCTTTTGGGTTTCCATTTCCCAATGAACTTTAATGCGCCTTATACCAGTGCAAGCGTTACGGAGTTTTGGCGCAGATGGCATATTTCGCTTTCATCGTGGATAAAAGATTACGTGTATATAGCATGGGGCGGCAACAGAAAGGGTACGTTTAGAATGTATTTCAACCTCATAGGCTCGATGCTTTTGTGCGGTTTGTGGCACGGAGCAAGCTTCAACTTTGTTATATGGGGTGGTATTCATGGTGTGGCATTGGCTTTGCATAAGTGGTGGCGTACCAATGTGTTGCATCACGATAAGCAATACCGCTCTACGGGATTGAAGCGAGTGGCTTCGGTATTCCTCACCTTTCAGTTTGTAGCCTTTATGTTTATGGTATTCCGCCTTCCAAGTTGGGCAACCATTAAAGCTATGCTCAATCAAATATTCTTCAGTTTCCACCCAGAGTTGGCTACACAGGTGGTGTACTCGTATCGTGCTGTATTGCTGTTGGCACTCTTTGGTTTTATTACCCATTTTGTGCCCAACTCGTGGTGCAATCGTGCAGTGTTTGCATTGAAAAAAGGCGGTATGGTATTGAGCATTTTAGCACTCTTGAGCGTTATATATATTGTGATACAAGTGAAGAGCAGCGAGATACAACCCTTTATTTATTTTCAGTTCTAAAGGTAAATATTGTGCTTTAAATTTGGTAGAATGAAATATTTTGCGTAAATTTGCAAGCCGATTATTTCGGATTTTTCAAATTATAGCCAATTAAAGCGGAGAAAAATAAAGATTAATGAGACAACTTAAGATTTCTAAAAGTATTACCAATCGTTCAAGCGAAGCACTTGATAAGTACTTAGTTGAGATTGGTCGTGAACCTATGATTACCGTTGATGAAGAGATTGAGCTTGCTCAAGAAATTCACAAAGGCGGTCGCAAAGGCGAGCGAGCTAAGGAAAAACTCATCAAAGCAAATCTGCGTTTCGTAGTATCTGTGGCTAAACAGTATCAGCACCAAGGACTTTCCTTGACCGACCTTATTGATGAAGGTAACATTGGATTGGTAAAGGCAGCAGAAAAGTTTGACGAAACACGTGGTTTTAAGTTTATCTCCTATGCAGTTTGGTGGATACGACAAAGCATCTTGCAAGCCATTGCAGAGCAAAGTCGTATAGTACGCTTGCCCCTCAATCAGGTCGGCGCTATCTCGAAAATCAATCAGGTGACAAACGAATTTGTGCAAAAACACAATCGACGTCCATCTATTCACGAGTTAGCAGACCTTACAGGTATTGACGAAGCACGTATCCGACAGAGTCAGAGTGCCGACAACCATCATATGAGTATCGATGCACCATTTAGTGACGATGATGACAACTCAATGAGCGATATGCTCTCATCAGGCGACGACTCACGTACGGATAAGAGTGTGGACTTTGAATCAATGTCTGACGACCTTAAAGCAGTATTGCAGAATACGCTGAAAGAGCGTGAACGCAAAATCGTTATCGAATGTTTTGGTATCGGTTGCCAAGAGAAAGGATTGGAGGAAATAGGTACAGAAATGCAACTCACACGCGAACGTGTGCGCCAGATTAGAGAGAAAGCTATCGAGAAAATACGCGAAAGCGGTAATGCTCGTGTGCTGATGAAGTACTTAGGCTAAGAATAACATTAAGTAAAAGGAATAGAAATCCCCACTGTGCGAAATGCGTAGTGGGGATTTATGATAGAAAAGGGGGGGCGAAAAAAAAATAACCCCCAAATAAGATAAAAGAGAGCTTATAAGTTTCAAAAAAAAAATAAAACAAAGTGACTAAAGCCGATTTGGGTTTAAAGACTGATTGGGGTTAATGATTTGCTGCTTATAAAACTATTTTTGAAGGATAAATGCAAAAAAGAGTGTAAAAGTTTGGTTAATACATTTTTTTTGTGTACTTTTGCACTCGCTTACAAAAAGCACTACTTATATGAGTTAAGAAATTTACATTTCAAGTCTCGATTTAAGTTGTATTTTTATCAAGCGTAAGGGCGTTTAGCTCAGTTGGTTTAGAGCATCTGCCTTACAAGCAGAGGGTCGGCGGTTCGAATCCGTCAACGCCCACACAGGGGTAGTTTCCAGAGTGGCCAAATGGGGCAGACTGTAAATCTGCTGCTTCTTGCTTCGGTGGTTCGAATCCATCACTACCCACTTTTTTTTATTTCCTTCCTTATAAAAAGAAGGTCTTATAATGCTAAATCCGATTTGCTTTGTAGCAAGTCGGTTTTGTCTTATTTGCACCTCAGTTTTTTTTCTATAAATTTAGGTATTTGTAGCAAAATTCATTACCTTTGCACAGTCTTTATACTTCTTCCAACAGAGGGTGAAAGGTAGAGACTATTTTTTTTGATTATAAACTGATATACAAATATAAAAGGATGCTCCAAAATTAGCATTGGTCGTCAAGATGTGAAACGATGCGTGGATGGACATTTTTTAAAAAGAGAAATTAATGGAAGAATTTGAACTCATTGCCAAAACCTTTATGGGACTTGAGGAGGTTTTGGCTCAAGAGCTCACCCAATTAGGTGCTAACAACGTACAGGTAGGACGCAGAATGGTGTCGTTCACGGGTGATAAAGAGATGATGTATCGTGCTAACTTTCAGTTGCATACCGCCATCCGTGTATTGAAACCTATTGCCCACTTCAAGGCGCAGAGTGCTGAGGATATGTACAACGAGGTGAAAAAAATAGATTGGAGCAAGTATATCCTAAAGGGGAAGACTTTCTCGGTAGACTCGGTGGTTTACTCGGAGGAGTTCAAAAATTCGCGCTTCGTAACTTATAAGGTGAAAGATGCCATCGTAGACCAGTTCCGCGAGAATACGGGCATGCGTCCAAATATTTCGGTGAGCAATCCTGATATTCGTCTTAATATTCACATTGCAGAAGACAATGCTACACTGTCGTTAGACTCAAGTGGCGAATCGTTGCACCGCCGAGGCTATCGTCAGGAAAGTGTGGAAGCTCCACTTAATGAGGTGCTTGCTGCTGGTATGATATTGATGACAGGTTGGAAGGGCGAAACCGACTTTATCGACCCTATGTGTGGTTCGGGTACACTGCCTATTGAGGCTGCCCTCATTGCACGCAACATTTCGCCAGGTGTGTTCCGCAAGGAGTTCGCCTTTGAGAAGTGGCCCGACTTTGATGCAGATCTCTTCGATATGATTTACAACGACGAGTCGCAAGAACGTGAATTTACACACCATATCTATGGTTACGATACCGATATGAAGGCTGTGAACACGGCTAAAATGAATGTGGCTGCCGCTGGTTTCTCACGTTTTATCACCATAGAACAGAAAGACTTCAAGCAGTTTACACAGCCTGAGGAGAAGAGCATCATCGTGATGAACCCTCCATACGGCGAGCGCATCTCCACACCTAACCTCCTTGGCACATACAAGATGATAGGCGAACGCCTGAAACACCACTTTATGGGCAACGAGGCTTGGATATTGTCGTATCGTGAGGAGTGTTTCCGTGAGATAGGATTGAAACCAAGTATCAAGATACCAGTGTACAATGGTTCGTTAGAATGTGAGTTCCGCCGCTACCAAATGTTTGATGGTAAGCTCAACGAGTTTCGTGCCGAAGGTGGTATAGTGAAGACCGAAGCCGAGAAAAAGGAGATGGCTAAGAAGCATCGTTTCAAGAAAGAACGCGAATTTAAGAAGCGTTTGGACGAAACAGAAGCGAATGAGGAGGGCGATATTCGCTCATTTAAGTTCCATAGCTTCGAGCGCAACCGCTTTGATAGTGATAAGCGTAGCGGAGGCAAAGGACGTCGCTCGTTTGATGACGACCATTTTGAAGGTGGTCGCAGTGCAAAGGGCGGCAAGAAGTTTGGTGGTAAGAAGTTTGACAAAAATAATAAGGGCGGAAAGTTCCGCAGCAGAAAAAACTATAATGAAAATGAAGACTAAATCGTTAATCGCTTATGCAGGTATGGCTTTGCTCTTGGGCTTGGCTACCCCTGCTACAACTATGGCACAGAAAACTTTTACATTAGAAGACCTAAACTTTGGGGGTAAAAACTTCCGTAAGATGCGTCCCGAAACTCGCTACACTACGTGGTGGGGCGACCAATTGGTGAGGTTGGAAAAGGACTATTGTGCGGTAGTAAATCCTAAGAATGGTAAAGAAACACGTCTCTTTGGTTTGGACGACTTGAAAGGTTGCGTAGAGGTGAAGTCGCTCTATGGCGTTTCGTTCCCATACGCTAATCGCTCGGTAGTAGAAGTACATACGGGCAAAGAGCTTGTGTTGGTAAACTTTAAGACCAAAAGAGTAGAGCAGCGCACCGACATTTCGAAAGCTGAACAAGCTATGGAGATGAACAAGGTGTCGGGGGCTGTGGCTTACGTTAGCAATAACCAATTGTTTGTGGCTGATAAGGCAGGCAATACCAAACAATTGACTACCGATGGTTCGCGCGAGATAGTGTATGGTCAGGCTGTACACCGTGACGAGTTTGGTATTAAGGGTGGTTTGTATTGGAGTCCATCGGGCGAGCGTTTGGCTTTCTATCGTATGGATCAGTCGATGGTCACCGATTTTCCACTCTTCCACATACAGGAAGTAGACTGGCAACCTAAGGAAGGCGAGTCGCGCATTGGAACATACGAACCTACAAAGTATCCTATGGCAGGCGAAACATCGCACAAGGTAACTGTGGGTGTGTACGACCTAAAGACAGGAAAGACCATCTACCTTGATGCAGGCGACCCTACTGACCGTTATTTCACTAACATTCAGTGGAGTCCAGACAATCAGACCATCTATATGTTTGAGCTCAATCGTGACCAAAACGATTGTCGTCTTGTTTCGTACGATGCTGCTTCGGGTAAGAAGATAGCAGAGTTGTATCGTGAAACACACGCTAAGTATGTAGAACCTTCAAACCCTATAATGTTCTTGCCTTGGAATAGCAACCAGTTTGTGTTGCAGAGTCAAAAAGACGGCTACAATCATTTGTACCTCTTCGATAAGAGCGGAAAGGAATTAAAGCAAATAACAAGTGGCAAGTGGGTAGTGATGAACTTCTTAGGCTTCAACGCAAAGCAGAAAAGCATCATCTACGTGTCTAACGAGTGCAACCCTATTCAGCGCAACACGTGGGCAGTGAATATTGAAAACGGCAAGCGCACCTTGTTGGACAATGGTAAGGGCTACCACTGGCCTACATTGAGCGAAAATGGTAACTTCATATTTGACGGCTATTCAGAGCCTAATGTGCCAAAGAAAATTGACCTTATCAGCGTTAGTGCTAAACCTTCACGCTACAATTGGCTCACAGCTAAGAACCCTTGGGAGGGCTATGGCGTGCCAGAGTTTAGCTGTGGTTCGGTAAAGGCTGATGATGGCGAGACCGATTTGTACTGGAGAATGGTGAAGCCTGTAAACTTTGACCCTACAAAGAAATACCCTACAGTGGTATATGTATATGGTGGCCCTCATGCTCACAACGTGGACGCATCGTGGAACTATGGTTCACGCCCTTGGGAAACCTATATGGCACAGAAGGGATATTTGCTCTTTATCCTTGATAATCGTGGTAGCGAAAACCGTGGTCGTGAGTTTGAACAAGCTACATTCCGCCAATTGGGTCAGGTAGAAATGCGCGACCAGATGGCTGGTGTGAAATATTTGAAGTCGTTGCCATACGTTGATCAAGACCGTATGGGGGTACACGGTTGGTCGTTTGGTGGATTTATGACTATCTCATTGATGACCAACTATCCCGAAACCTTCAAGGTAGGTGTTGCAGGTGGTCCTGTTATCGACTGGAAATGGTACGAGGCGATGTATGGCGAACGCTATATGGACACCCCACAGACCAATCCAGAAGGCTATGCAAAGACTTCATTGTTGGCGAAGGCTAAGGATTTGAAGGGCAAACTTCAGATTATTACAGGTCTGAACGACCCTGTTGTGTTGCCACAACACTGTTATTCGTTCCTCAAGGCTTGTATTGGTGTAGGTACTCAGCCCGACTTCTTCGTCTACCCAGGCGAGCCACACAATATGCGTGGCCATCAGAGTGTGCACCTCCACGAGCGTATCACACAGTATTTTGAAGATTATTTGAAATAAAAACATAGCCTCCCTTACTCCTTCTCACTCAACAGAGAGGGGCTAAGGGAGGTTGCTTTCAGACATTATGAATATACTACTCTTAGGCAGCGGTGGCAGAGAACACGCCCTCGCTTGGAAGATTTCGCAAAGCAAGAAGTGCAGTAAACTGTTTATTGCACCTGGTAATGCAGGCACAACTGACTGTGGTGAGAATGTAGCAATTGGTGTTAACGAGTTCGACAAACTACGCCAGTTTAGTATTGACAACCACGTTGATATGGTGGTAGTTGGCCCTGAAGACCCATTGGTGAAGGGTATATACGACAACTTTGCAGCCGACGAGCGTACAAAGGCTATTCCTGTTATCGGTCCATCGAAGGCGGGGGCTGTATTGGAAGGTAGCAAAGACTTTGCCAAGGCGTTTATGAAGCGTCATAACATTCCTACAGCGGCTTACGAAACCTTTGATGGCACTACCGTTGAGGAAGGATTGAAGTTCTTAGAAACCCTTAAAGCCCCATACGTGTTGAAGGCTGACGGCTTGGCAGCAGGCAAAGGCGTGCTTATTCTTCCTACATTGGAGGAGGCAAAGAAGGAGTTGAAAGAAATGTTGGGTGGTATGTTCGGCAACGCATCTGCAAAAGTGGTTATCGAAGAGTTCCTCTCTGGCATCGAATGTTCGGTGTTTGTATTGACCGATGGCGAACATTATAAAATTCTTCCTGAAGCTAAGGACTACAAACGCATTGGAGAAGGCGACACAGGACTAAATACTGGGGGTATGGGAAGTGTCTCGCCAGTGCCTTTCGCAACCCAAGAGTGGATGCAAAAGGTGGAAACACGTGTTATCAAACCTACGGTTGAGGGTCTGAAAGCTGAAGGAATAGACTATAAGGGCTTTATCTTCTTCGGACTTATCAATGTGGACGGCGAGCCAATGGTGATAGAATACAATTGCCGAATGGGCGACCCTGAAACCGAAAGCGTGATGTTGCGCTTGAAGTCGGACATTGTCGACTTGTTCGAAGGTGTGGCTGAAGGCAATCTTGATACACGTTCTATCGAGTTTGACGACCGTGCAGCCGTGTGCGTAATGCTTGTAAGCGGTGGTTATCCAGAGGCTTACGAGAAAGGACACATTATCTCTGGCATCGACAAGGTAGAAGGTTCGGTGGTGTTCCATAGTGGTACAGCCTTAAAAGATGGGCAAGTGGTGACCAATGGAGGTCGTGTGATAGCTGTTTCCTCGTATGGAAAAGATAAGGAAGAAGCACTCCGCAAGAGCTTTACCGAAGCTGAAAAGATAGTCTACAAGGATAAATATTTCCGCAGAGATATAGGTAAAGACCTGAAATAAAGGAGCTTTAGGATTGCAATTATCTAAAGTTGGGCAGACTTTATCATTGTTTTTTTGACTTGACACAGGTGCTGCTCGTCTCATTAAAACCCAAAAACGATTAGCGTTAAGCCCAAAAATGGTTTGCGTTAAACCCAAGCCCCATTTGCGGCGAATTATGCTCTTCGTTGGGTTAAATCATTCTCTTCAATGCAACAAAAACGATTACAAAATGTTATAGCTGAAAGCAGATGGCTGTTACCTGTGGTAACGCCATTTGCTATTTTGATATGGGGTATTGTCAGCCTATTCGATTATTCGGCTATTCCGTCATTGGTTTGCTTGATGTTTTCTACCTATTTAATGATAGAACTCAATAATGAGAATGCACTCATACGTATTTATAGTCGTATGGTTTCGTGTTGCTTTATGGTATTCACTACTATGGCAACTTTTCAATTTATATCTATTAGGGCTGCTATCGTTATCCTATGCATAGCAGGATTTTATACGTGCGCCTTCAGAAGTTACCAGCAACACACTGCTCAGGGGTGGCTTTTCTATGCGTTTCTGTGCATTGGCATCAGTAGCATAGTTTGGGTACATACGCTCTACCTTCTTCCATTGTTATGGTTACTTTTAGCCACCAACCTGTTAGCTGCGAGTGCTAAAAACTATGTAGCATCGGTATTGGGGGTGCTACTTCCAAACTTATTATACGTAGGGTATTTCCTTTGGAATGGCAACCTTGATACATTCCTTGCCCACTATACAGCTTTAGCCGAGTTTGAAACAATATGCAACTATGAATTGCTATCCATTAGCCAAATCATAACAGCTGCTTGGATTATTCTTTGTGCCATAATCGGCACATCGCATTGCTTGATAGAAAAG
Source organism: Prevotella ihumii (assembly GCF_900155655.1). GTDB lineage: Bacteria > Bacteroidota > Bacteroidia > Bacteroidales > Bacteroidaceae > Prevotella > Prevotella ihumii. The sequence goes on along the minus strand of NZ_LT706987.1, from coordinate 2,963,448 downwards.
CGAAACGACAATATTCGCACCCGAATGCTCTATGGCGCATTCATTGCTATTGCGTGGTTTTCTATTGTTTTCTTATGCTTACAACCCCAACACTTTGAAGCACTTTTGGGTTGTATTATTACTTCTGCATCTCCGCTTATTGGACATTATTTTGCATTAACACATTCTAAGTTATCAAATTTTACTTTTAAGGTAATCGCCCTTGGTACGATAATATTGACAATGTATAATTTATGGGCTGTGCTTCCTAATATTTTTTTATATAAATGATTGTTTTTCCAATATAGATAATAGTTTTTTTATAACACAAATAATAGTTTTTCTAATATAAATGATAGATTTTATCACGCACCTATTGCTCGATTACGGCTATTGGGGTATGCTTATAGCTTCATTTTTAGCAGGTAGTTTCTTTCCTTTTAGTAGTGAGGCGGTAATGCTTGGACTATTAGCTGGCGGGTTAAATCCTCTACCACTCGTGATTTATGCCAGCATAGGCAATGTGCTTGGTGGTATGTTCAATTATGCCATTGGACGACAAGGCAACCTTGTATGGATAGAGAAATATCTACGCGTAAAGAAAGAATCATTGGATAAAGCTGAACGATTTATGGCTGGACACGGAGCTTGGATGGGCTTTTTTGCCTTTATTCCCATTCTCGGAAGTGCTATAACCATTGTTTTAGGACTTACCCGTGCTAATCTTTTTGTAAGCATATTAAGCATTAGCCTTGGAAAAGTAATGCGATACGCATTGTTAGTTTGGGGTGCTGACGCTGTATTTTGAGGCATTGGAAGCATCAATCCTAATTGGGAGCAAATTACCACCAATAACTATCATTGCAAGACTCATCAAAGGAGGTTATAACATTGATAAACACAAAAAAAAAGGTTGTGCTCTCGACAACACAACCTCTACACCTATGGAAAAACTGTTTTTATCACTTTTCGCAACCACATTCACCATGGTGTTTCTCCTGTGAGAAAGCCACAAGCATCCAAATGCTCTTTTCCTGTGCAGCAATCCAACCTGTCATCAAGTCGGCTGTTACATCGTCGCCAGCCTCGCTTGCTGCTTCAATAATTGCACGTTCTTGCGCAATAAGCAACTTGTAATAAGAGAGAATGAGCTCGATAGCTTGCTTGCCACAATCTACACCCTCGATTTCCTTGATTGCAGAAACCTTGAGATATTCGCTGAAACGACTTTCAGGTTTACCACCCAACTGGAGAATACGTTCTGCAATGTCGTCAATCTGTGTTGCTGCAATGTTATACATCTCTTCGTATTTCTCGTGCATAATAAAGAAACCGTGGCCCTTTACATTCCAATGCAAGTTGCGAAGATTGGTGTAATAAATTTGATAATCAGCCAAAAGCTGAGCCAAACCACTAATGATGTTCTTTACTTTCTTTTCGTCTAATCCTGTAAATTCTAAAGTATTCATATCTTCTATGTTGCTTTCCAAATAATTGGAAAATATTTGTAATTTATTAACTGTTCATTATCAATCACTTAGCGTGAAGTTTATTAGTACGATGACTTTAGAAGAAGCAACAGCCACCAGCCCGGCATGGGAACACCGGGTATGGAAAGGCTACGAACAACAGACCTATCAGACAAACTTCTATGAGTTGACACGGACGTATCCGCCCAACAATTTACTTCTTCAGAATATAGGTAAAACGCAACAATCTTATCGGAGATGACACCCGAAGGTCCATCAATTATGAAAAGGAGTCGTTTTATGAAGTTGTCCGAAAGTCTGTATGTTATTCTTTATCCCATCTGTATGGCTCATATTTCCTACTGTTCTTGAGTACCGAGAAAATGATGTTGGACATCTTTCTGGCTATTTTGACTATGGCCTCCTGCGGTTTCATGGACTGCTTGTATCTGGCATAGGCCATTCCCAGTCCGTAATCTCTGTAGATGGCTATCCATGCAGCCTCTATGATCATCGGTCCGAGATGCTTGTTGCCACGGAAAGTCTTCTCTCCGCTTGCGGTTTTCTCTCCACTGCTATGACAGGTCGGTATCAGGCCGAGATAACTGGCGAACTGGTTCTCGTTACGGAATCTCTTCACATCGTAGATTTCTGTCAGTATGCACATGGCTACACTTACACCTATGCCGGGTATCGATATCAGAAGCTCGTAATTGTTCCTGTACCTGTCGGTCTGCGCAAGCTTTCGTATGGATTTTGTCGCGTCCAAGAGTGTCTGGCGTATCGTCTCCACCTGCTTGACGAGCAAGTCCAACGACAATCTTGAGGAGGAAAGCAGCACGACATCCTCCTTGAGCCATTTGATGAAAGCCTTTGACCAGTGCGTCCCCGGTCTTGCGAACCGCTCGGGTATCTCCACGCCATTGCAGTGCAGCAGGTGTTTCACCCTTGCCTTGTAGCCAGAGAGTTGTTTCTGTATGGTCTTCCTTATGCGGATGACTGACCTGTCATCGATATTCTCTTTCTCACGGATGTATATGGGACGGATGTCACCGGCGCGCAAGGAGCGCGCAAGTTTGGCTGCATCTACCTTATCGGTCTTCATCACCTCCTCGTACTGGGTGGTCGGAACATCCGCGGCATGGGTCACGACACAGTTGATGCCGTACTCCTTGAGAGCGTAGTATGTGGAAAAACCACTGAAGCCTGACTCATACACGGCATGGTACTCGCCATCAGGGAAATGCTTCTTCAAAAAGTCAAAGAGCGTCTTTGCGGAGGCTTGCTGCGGGTGCCTCTCTTTGTAACCCGACTCGGTCAGCACACAGATCTCCCAAGTTTTTGCATGCACATCAATTCCGATGTAAATCTTTTGTCCTTTGAAGGAAATTTTGTTTCTTTGCATATCGGTACGGTTCTAATTGTTTGTCATTTGTCGTTTGCACTACAAATATACAATCCAATTATTATCGTACCAACTTTTTCCTTGCAGACTATGAAAAACACCGCGGTGGTTTGCCATGCGGCCGGAGGCGCGAAGCCTCCGAAGAGCGGCATCCGACTTGTCTTAGTGTGTTAGCCTTTGCAAACATAGTAACTTATCTATTTTTTAATTGTTTCTATTGTTTTGATGATGCAAAGTTAAGCAATAATCTTTTTAAAACAAATAGACAAAATCTATACACTTATAATCATTCTCCTATATCGATGTATAAATAATTGTAGAACAGTGAGTTATCAATCGTCAGATAATCTGCAATAAAAAGAAAAAAGATTATCCCCCTCACCTATTGTAGGCTAAACAGCAAAAAAAAGAGATAAAGAGCAAAGAAAGGAAGATAAACTTTGGTTATATGCGGGGTGCTATCCACGTCAGTATGGGAGGTCAAACAAAAAAGAAAAGAGGATGCACTATCAATAGTGCATCCTCTTTTTGTAGTATCACATTATTCTTTCATTATCTTTTAATAAACGAGTAAGCCTTGACTTACGACTTATCGTTGGTTTCCTTCATATCAAGAAAGTGTTGTTTCGCATCGTAAAATTCGTATTGCATAAACGCAAGTTTCTGTGAAGGAATGATATTTACCCCCAATCCGTACTTCAATTGCCACTTTCTCTTTAGGGAAATAATGCCCTGATTGATGTAAGCAGCCACGTAAGGGTGTACGTGCAAATAGAATTTCTTAACCCCAATTTTGTTTACGAGGCGGTCAATCTTGCGTTCCAACTGGTCGGTAAATAAGATACTTGAGCGTATCTTTCCTGTTCCGAAACAAGTGGGGCAATCTTCAGCCACATCAACATCCATCACTGGGCGCACACGTTGGCGAGTTATTTGCATCAAACCAAACTTACTGAGCGGCAGAATATTGTGTCGAGCGCGGTCTTTCTGCATTGCTTTGCACATACGCTCATATAGCATCTGTCTGTCTTCTGCAAGATTCATATCTATGAAGTCGACAACGATAATTCCACCCATATCTCTCAATCTGAGTTGGCGTGCAATTTCGTCTGCTGCACCAAGGTTGGTATCAAGTGCATTCTGCTCTTGTGCCTTTTCTTTCTGTCGGTTTCCGCTATTCACATCTACAACGTGCATAGCCTCCGTATGCTCTATGATGATGTAACAACCGTGTCCGTAATTAATCGTCTTTCCAAAGCTTGATTTTATTTGCTTGGTTACGTCAAAGTTGTCAAAGATAGGTTGCTTGCCATTGTACTTCTTTACGATGTTCGCCTTTTCAGGGGCAATGAGTGAAACATAGTGTTGTACGGCATTGCATATCTCCTCATCATTCACATAAATATTCTCATAGGTTGGGTTGAAGAGGTCTCGGAGCATTGCTACTGCACGTCCTGTCTCTTCAAAAATGAGTTGTGGTCGCTCTTGTGTCTTTTGTACCTTTGTTATCGCTTCATTCCAACGATTTAAGAGTATTTTCATTTCAGCATCGAGCTCGGCTACTCGCTTTCCTTCCGCCACTGTTCGAACGATTACCCCGAAGTTTTTAGGGCAAATACTCTGTATGAGTTGCTTTAGGCGAGCACGTTCTTCACCACTTTTAATCTTTGTGGAAACATTTACTTTATCCCCAAATGGTATGAGTACGATGTAACGCCCTGCGAACGAAATTTCGCCTGTAAGGCGTGGTCCTTTGGTTGATATAGGCTCTTTTACTATCTGTACCAATACTTCCTGTCCTACTTGCAGTGTGTTCTGAATACTTCCGTCTTTCTGCAAATCAGGTAGCTTACTTGCTTTTTGTATGGGGAAGAGTTTTTTCCTATCGCTTTGAACCTGCTTGAGATATTTAGCAAAGGAGTTGAACTGACCTCCTAAGTCAAGATAATGAAGAAATGCGTCGCGTTCATATCCTACATCTACGAAACAGGCGTTAAGTCCTGGCATCAGTTTTTTGACCTTTGCAACGTAGATATTTCCCACTGAGAAATTCGCTTCTCTTGGTTCACGTTGGTATTCTACCAATCGTTTATCCTCAAGCAATGCTATTGAAATCTCTTTCTGTTGGGCATCAATAATTACTTCGCTTGTCATTTTCTTCTTTTCTTATAAGTCCTTTTCAGGTACTTATTTGTACTAAAAAGCGAGACGTGTCGTCGCACTCTCGGGATAAGAGTTTGTTGCGATGACAAGCCCCGTTGTGTTGAACGACTTTTTTAGAGTCTTCAGCCCTTTTGGGGCTTACTTGCTCTTATGTCTGTTCTTTCTTAATCTCTTTTTACGCTTGTGCGTAGCCATCTTGTGTCCCTTTTTCTTCTTTCCGTTTGGCATAGCTTTAAATGTTTAAAATGTTATTATTTGTTTTGTTTGTTTATTTCTTCATATCCTCAATAAAAATCTTTGCAGGCTTGAAGCTTGGAAAGTTGTGTGCAGGAATGGTAATCGTAGTATTCTTTGAAATATTACGAGCTGTTTTTTCAGCACGATGCTTTACAATGAAGCTACCAAAACCACGGAGATAGACATTCTCCTTCTTTTTCAGCATGCTGTCTTTGATAGCGTCCATAAACGATTCTACTACTGCCGAAACATCTTTCTTTGCAATACCTGTAGAAGAGGCGATCTCATTGATAATATCTGCTTTTGTCATTTTGTTACAATTATACAGTTAATGATATTCTTAATTTCTATCTCGTCATAACGGAATGCAAAGATACTCATTTTCAGCTAAATAGAGAAATATTTTTAGTGTTTTTTTGGAAAATATCTATCTTATGCTATCCAAATATCGTTTTTTTTGTACCTTTGCGCCACAATTATATATAAGGTAATATGAAAATCGCAATTGGAATAGATGTAGGTATTTCTACAACCAAGATTGTTGGCATACGTGATGGCAAGGTGGTTTGCCCTTTGCGCATCAAGGCTACCGACCCTATCACATCGCTTTACGGAGCTTTTGGTAAGTACTTGTACGACAATAAGATAGAACTTGCCGATGTTGAAAAAGTAATGGTCACGGGGGTAGGTTCGGCTTATATCGACAAACCTATCTACGGACTGCCTACCGAAAAGGCGGACGAGTTCTTAGCAGATGGACTTGGTGCCCGTTTCGAGGCAAAAATCGACCGTATGTTGGTGGTTTCTATGGGTACAGGAACTTCGATTGTAGAATGTGATGGCGACAGGATTAGCCACATCGGAGGTATAGGTATTGGCGGTGGAACATTGAGCGGACTCTCTCGTTTATTGCTCAATACCGACAATATAGACGTCATTTCCGACCTTGGAATGCGTGGCGACATCTCGCACATTAATCTTCAGATTGGCGATATTTCGTCTTCTCCCCTCCCAGGGTTGCCTATGGACGCCACAGCCTCACTCTTTGCCAACGCTCAGGGCGATGCTTCACGCGAAGACATTGCACTGGGGCTCATCTGCTTGGTGCTCCAATCCATTGGTTCATCCACAATATTGAGTTCGCTCAATAGTGGTATCAAAGATTTTGTAATGATAGGCAACCTCACCTTGCTGCCTCAATGCAAAATACTCTTCCCATTGATGGAACGCCTCTATGGTGTGCATTTCATCATACCCGAATACGCTGAGTTTTGCACAGCTATAGGTGCAGCCCTCCAAGCGGGTGCAAAAGTATATAATAAGGTGTAACGATAAAAAATGAACAGCCCAAGAAAGACTCACGCTTTCGTTGGGCTGTTTTCGTGTGTATAATCATAGAATAGGTTTGTTCTGTTCAACCCAAATCGGTCGTTAGAATGAGAATGTAATAAGGCAAAAATACACCTCATAAGTTTCGGTAAATAGATAGACAAGCCCTAAACTGGTCTAATGACCGATTGGGGTTCAAATTATCTTATTTTTACTTTGTGCCTTTATAAGATAGCGCAAAGGTAATAAAAAGAAATAGAACACGGCAAGAAAAGCAAACTTTTTTCTCAACTTTGTGACAATATGATAATTCTCTCCACTATATTGATTTATTTTGCTGCTCTTCTTTTGTTGAGCCGCTTCACTGTTCGCAACGTTTCCAACCAGACGTTTTACAATGCCAATCGACAATCGCCGTGGTATCTTGTAGCCTTCGGAATGATTGGTGCCAGCATATCGGGCGTTACCTTTGTCAGTGTACCTGGAATGGTGATGAACCAAAATATGTCGTACCTCCAAACCTGTATGGGTTTTATCGTGGGGTATGCCCTTGTTGCCTTTGTGCTTTTACCTATTTATTATAGACTGCGACTGATTACCATTTACACCTACCTAAAGGAGCGATTGGGGAGAATGAGTTACAAAACAGGTGCATCGTTCTTTCTCTTGTCCAAGATGGCAGGTTCGGCTGTCAAGTTTTATGTTGTGTGTATGATTTTACAACGCTTCGTGCTCGATGGCTATCATATTCCTTTCTTTGTTACCGTACCTTCATTAGTGCTTTTAATATGGTTGTACACCCGAAAGGGCGGCATCAAGACCCTTGTCTTTACAGATACGTTCCAAACACTTTGTATATTGGCAGCATTGGTGCTTATCGCTTTCAAGGTGATGGACGCACTTCAGCTCAATCTGTCGTCAGTTCTCTCCTTTGTTTCTTCCGATACGCACAGCCAAATCTTTGTGTGGGACGACTGGATAAGTACACAAAACTTTTGGAAACAATTTCTTAGTGGCGTCTTTATTGTAATCGTTATGACGGGATTAGATCAAGATATGATGCAAAAGAACCTTACTTGCAAAACCCTCCGCGACGCACAAAAAGATATGTGTACATACGGCATAGCCTTCCTCCCCGTCAATATGCTGTTTCTTGCATTGGGCATACTGCTGATGCACTACCTACAACAGATGGGGCAAACACTGCCCACAATGCCCGACGAACTGATGTTGCTCCCCGTTGCAGGCGGAATGTTGGGCAATGGGGTTGTAGTGCTCTTCACCATCGGTGTGGTGGCAGCTTGTTTTTCTTCAGCCGACTCTGCCCTTACCTCGCTCACTACGAGCTACTGCATAGACATTTGCGAAAAGCCAAACGACGAACGCTTGCGCAAACGTGTACACCTCGGAATGGCAGTGGTATTTGTGGGTTTCATTTTAGGTTTCCGCGCCCTCAATTCTACCAATCTTATCAATGCCATTTACACCATTGTTTCCTATACCTATGGTCCACTCTTAGGCTTGTTTGCATACGGCTTGTTCACTCGCCAACCTGTTACCGACCGCCTTGTACCATATATTGCCCTCGCTTCACCCTTACTTTGTTATGGCTTAGATATGCTTGCTCAGCACCTGTGGCAATACAAGTTTGGGTACGAACTACTTATGCTCAATGGCGCAATTACCTTCATCGGACTATGGATAACAACGATAATAAAACCAAAGAAATCCTAATTGGGCAAACACCCGATTAGGTTAATTTTATAGACCAGCCTTAAAATTTGTTTCTTTTATCAAGAAGTTAGAGGCGTTAAAGGGATTTATCTCCAAATGCTTATGGGGGCTACATGCCCCTTGAGCACATTAAAATCTGTTTCAAAAGGAGCTTTCTTATGGCAATATTTTTGTTAAGCCCAAATGGGTCGTTAGCCCAGTCGGACCAGTCGGACCAGTCGGACTTGTCAGACCAGTCAGACCAGTCAGACCAGTCGGACTTGTCTGACACGTCCGACTGGTCTGACAAGTCCGACTGGTCTGACAAGTCCGACTGGTCTGACTGGGCTAACGACCCATTTGGGTTTAATTCTCCCAATGGGTTTTGCTGTTATGTTGATTTAACATTTTAATTCCCCAAATAGAATTATCCGATATTTCTTATTATCTATTCTAAATCTCTTTTATTGATATTATAGAAAGCCAAAGTTCAACTTTGACAATGCCAAACATATATGTTTTACCACCTCAACATTGATGTTTGGCAAAGCTAAAGTTCAACTTTTGCCTTCTGAAATACCACTTAATAGCACTTTTCTTGTTCATATTCTTTTTTTATTCGTTCTATATTTCCGTAATATAAGCAGTATATTCTTGCACACTTTTTCCTGTTTACTCATTACTCATTATCAATCAACAGTTTACAGTTGCACACCCATTTATGCCACTTTTGTGTATCACGCTTCTTTTCAACGCATATACGAGAATTATGACCCTTGTATTTAACACTTATCCGAGGTAAAACGGAAAAAGAGAAAAAGATAAAAGAGAAATACGCTATCTATCGGATAAGGTAACAATTGGTATAGTAGCTAAAAAATAACAAAACGTATTTCATAAAAATTTAACCCAAATCGGTCGTTAGACTTCTTCGAGATTTGCGAGCTTATTTTGAGCTATTTTGGGTTGTTTTTGAAGACGTTTAGCGAGCTAAACAACTGAAAAAACAAACGAAAAGATCCAAAATACGGTGCAAAGACGAAGAAAAGCATAACATCTAAACGCTTTAAAAAGCCTTTGCGGGCTAATGAGCGATTTGGGTTTAATGACGATATGCGGTGGTAATTTATAGCACCAGCCTTTAAGGTTTTCAGTCTCAAACAAAGTTAGTATTTATCGGCTTTCACAATGGCTTCTACCTCGCAAAATGACCAATAGGGCACAAAAAAAGCGACTCATTGAGCCGCTTCTTTTTAGTATGTTGTTATCAGTTTCCGCTATTACCAAGCCGGGCTGTTCAACCAAGGGAGGAAATAGCTCGTTCCGTTTGTTTTGGTATATTCAGGCTGTGCACTACCATCAAGCTTGAACTCAGTGTAGGTTGCCTTTGGCTCATGTTCTGGGTCGATTATATTATCGGTGGTAAGCCAATAGTAACCCAACTGGAACTCACGTGAAATGATATCCTGACGATCCAGCTTCTTCCAGAACTCTTCGTGGCACAGGTAATAACCTGCTACATTGAAGGACAGATTATAGTTTGGACCCAAATAATATGTTTCTACCTTTGCAACACCCGATTTAGCATCAGGTTCTGGGAAGGTCATCCTGACAGCCACCTTGTAGTTGTTTGTTGGGTTAGGGTCAATATCTTTCACAGGTTTCATATACATGATAGCATACATCACCTTGCTGTCTTGCACAGCACAGTACCAGTTAGAGAACTTTCTTTGTTTACCATTCAGGTCAACGAAGTTACGATGACTATCAACGGTCAATGAGAAACCATATCCATCTCCGATTTTGAAGCGTCTTAATCCGCCTAACTCCTTGTTAGTCTGAAGCTGCGACTTAGGATTGTTGAAGACAGGGGTAAACTCGGTGTACTTTGGCAATCTGTAAAGTTTGCTGCTCAGAAGAGGATAGTTATTGTCGACAGTCTCTCCCTTAGCAATCTTGTCAGCATCTTTTCTTGTTTTATTCTGCAGTTCTTTACCTTGCTTGTAAGCCCACAAACGCTCGATAGGGAGGTTAGGGCGGATGATCCTCAGCGTCATGTCATAGCTGGACCCCTTGCTGAGCGGGTTGCTGAAGCTGCCCAAGAGATATCTGTGGCCCATATACGGACGCCATGTGCTTGGATTTTTCGTATATGTATTCTTATCGTATGTGTAGTTTGTTCTATTTTCATCTGTCACTTCAACATCTCCGAAGAGGAGGGTCTCGTTTACGATACCACCAGGATAGTTGCTTGTCTTCGTGTAGTCGACAGGCATTAGGCAGAGAAGGAAACCACGGTTTGTCCTGGTGTTTGGTGTGTTAGTACCCGTTGACTTTTTATAGCTGTTGAAGTAGATGTACTTGTCGAGGTCGCTCTGACCGTTACGCAGCGTACCGTCATCCTTGCCCGAATTATAGTTGAGCTTGATGGTGCTTCTATAATGTTGTGCATTATACTTCTTGTAGACGGCAGACATATCGCTGATAGCCAGCTGGCTGTTTGGCTCCCAATAATTAGCTGCTAAGTCAGCATCTTCGCCAACGTTGTTGCTGACATTGAACTTATAAGAACCTGACGTACAGAAGGCATTGCTTTCGAGTGTGAGCTCACGGCTGATCTTTGTAGGAAGGGTCATACGGCTTTCCAATGACATGACAAGGAAGACACCCTGTGGCTTGAATACCATCTTCTTGCTTTTGTTGCTGAGCTTCAGCTTATTGCCGTTCTTTACAATGCGACGCCATGTGGTTGCAAAAGGACAAGGAGAAGTAAAGGTCTGGTCCTTCTCTATCTGGTTGATGTCGGTTGGTATATCCACCTTCAAGTCGTTACCGTTCTTCTCACCCCCCATCAGCGACATCATATACCATTCGCCGTTAGCCAGGTCGCTCTTACTGGTCAGCTTGTTCAGGTTAAACTTTATGCTTGTATCTTCCTTGATCACGTTCCAGTTTGCCTCGACAACTTCCTTGACACCATTATTCTTATTGTAGAGCACCACCACCGAAGGCATCGTCTCCTCTGTGATGTTCAGTTTCGGATACAGAACAGTCTTGCCGTTGATATTCTCTTCCGTGACCTTGAATGGCATAGCAGCCCTTGTTTCAGGTTCGTTGGTCTGTGCTTCTATCTCCACTTCGTAGGTCTTCAATTCATTTGCAGATGTAGTGGTGGTTGTCTTGGAATCGTAGTCTATGCTTGTCTGGCTGCACGACACGAACAGAAGTGAGGCTAAGATAGCCATTGAAAAAACTTTAATAGACATATTTTTTAAGATGTTTCTGTTTTTATATTCTTGTTTCGTTATTAAAACCTGTATGCGTGTATAGATATTTGACATACGTTTGTCTATACGGAAGAGGATGCCTACTGGTCGTCTATCTCGTCGGTAACCCCCCCCCCGTAATGAATGTCCTCAATAGTCGCCTCCGGATCTGAACCAGCCATCAGATGCATTGTTTCCATAGCCGTGATGTTGATACGCGGAGTAACGTACTGCTTACCTCGGCCTGATAGGGAATGGATTTCCTGATCTTTGTTGTAGTTGTAAAGCATAATGTAATTATTTCCTTAATTCCGCAACACTATTATAAATTTAAACTTTTTGAGTACCTGAGCAACAAAAAGCTCTTGCCTTGGCAAGCGGCAGAGCAGCTCAGGATTTTGCCATATCAGAATTTTCACTTATCTTAGTGTTGCAAAAAAAAACAAGCAAAAATCTGATATGCGGGGGGCAAAGTTACAAATTAAATCTGAGAAACTCACTCCTTTTGGAGGAATATTTTTCGGGTTATGGACAAATTATCATCTGTAATCGACTCAATCCTCGGTCTAAAGCGTAGATCGTTTGGTTATCAGTACAGCGAAATCATCCGTTCTCTTATGAGAATCTACTCTCAGCGCGATAAAGGAGTTGACGCAAGAAAACATTTGAGGATCGATTAAATGATGCGTTTTTAAGAAAATCACTATATTTAGGTATTGTATGGAAATAGCATTCTTTTTATCTTTGCAGCATCTAAAAAAAAAGTTTATGAGAAAGGATAAATATCACCTACAAAGGGCTTTAATATTAGACCAGCCCAATAGCGCATCATTCATTATAGAATGGTGCGCTTTTTTTGTGAACAAACTAAAACTATGTTCATTATTCATCTTTGACTATGCAGACATTGAAGACAGACATAAAGCAACGCATATTGCAAGTTGCCCATAGAGAGTTTATCAAAAACGGTGTGCAGCGTACGTGCATTAGAAACGTGGCGCGTAAGGCTGGCGTGACAGTGGGAAACCTGTATCATTATTTTGACAGTAAGGATACTCTGTTTTGTGCAGTATTGCAGCCGTTGCTCAATGCGCTTGACCGCTATATCCTCTCGCATAACGATGAGGAATTTCTCTCGCTTGACGTGTTCGATTTGCGGCAACAGCAAATCAATCACATTATGGCGATGCTTACCCTTGTCAAGCAGTTCCGCCCCGAACTGCGGCTGTTACTCTTCAATGCCGAGGGAACTTCGTTGGAGGGATATAAGAACAAAATCATTGACCACCAGATGAAGGTCGGTATGGAATACCTCCGGCTGATGAAGGAACGATACCCACACATCAACACCAACATTTCTCCGTTTCTGATACATCTCACCAGTTCGGCTTGGACGACTCTCTTTTGCGAATTGGTGGAACACGAGGAATATAGTGAGGAGGAAGTCAAACAAGCACTCACGCAGTACATCGCCTTTGGAACGGCAGGCTGGAAAGAGCTGATGAAACCATAGGCTAACATTCACAAAAAAAACAATAATGATATGTTCAAAACACTCAAACGATTAGGAGCTTATATGGAAGGGCGCAGACTGGTGCTGCCCTGCTCCGTCGGGCTGTCGGCGGTCAACGGATTGCTGTCGCTCGTTCCATTCATTCTCTTATGGCTCGTGGTGCGCACACTGCTCACCGCCGAAGGCGACCTTTCCGACACACCCGTATGGGATTATGCCCTTGCTGCCCTTGTGGTGTCGGTGGCGAACGTGCTGCTTTATTTCGCTGCCCTGATGCTCTCTCACCTTGCTGCTTTCCGCATTGAGACCAATATGAGGCGCAAAGCGATGCAACGGCTGATGCGTGCGCCATTGGGTTATTTCGATAGTCAGAACACGGGGCGTATGCGTAAAATCATTGATGAAGATTCGGGACAGACACATACTTTCGTGGCGCACCTGCTGCCCGATGTGGCAAGCTGTGTTGTCGCTCCGATCGGCATCATTGTGCTGCTGTTCGCAGTGGATTGGCAGTTGGGAGCTGCTGCAATGATACCGCTCGTTGGTGCTATAGGCATTATGGGATATATGATGAACCCGAAGAATAACCAATTTCAAAGGCTCTACCTTGATGCGCAGGAGAAGATGAGTAGCGAGGCGGTGGAATATGTAAGGGGTATTCCTGTGGTGAAAGTGTTCCAGCAGACGGTGTTCTCGTTCAAGCGTTTCTACGACAGCATCGTCAGTTACCGCGACCTCGTCATCAAGTGTACGCTCGTGTGGCGCACACCGATGTCGTTTTATATGCTTGCGGTCAATGCCTTTGCCTTCATTCTCGTTCCTACTGCTATTATCCTGATAGGACACGGTGGAGATACAAGCACAATTATTGCCGACGTGATACTTTATGTGGTGATTGCACCGCTCATCGCTTCCAACCTGATGAAAGCCGCCTACCTCAGTCAGGATCTCTTTATGGCAAACGAGGCAGTGGAGCGATTAGAACGGCTCACCCATGTCGCACCGCTCCCGAAGCACGACGATCCGAAGGAGGCAGAGACGTTCGACATTCGTTTCAACGATGTTTCGTTTCGATATGAGGGAGCGGAGAAAGATGCAGTGAGTCATATCAACCTTACCATTCCCGAAGGCAAAACGGTTGCGCTCGTAGGAGCATCGGGCAGTGGAAAAACCACTCTGGCACGGCTTATCCCCCGCTTTTGGGACGTGCGAGAGGGCAGCGTGAGCATAGGAGATGTGGACGTGCGAGAGATGAACGGAGAGGAACTGATGCGCAACGTGTCGTTCGTCTTCCAAAACACCCGCCTGTTCAAGACCTCGCTCATCGACAACTTGCGCTATGGTAATCCCGATGCCACAATGGAAGAAATCAACCGTGCGATTGACCTCTCACAGAGCCGTGAGATCATCGACCGTCTGCCACAGGGCTTGGAGACTGTCATTGGTGCGGAGGGCACTTATCTGTCAGGTGGCGAGCAGCAACGCATCGTCCTTGCTCGTGCCATTCTGAAAGATGCTCCCATCGTAGTGCTCGACGAGGCGACCGCCTTTGCCGATCCAGAGAACGAGCATCTCATTCGTCAGGCACTCGCTCACCTCACTCGTGGCAAGACAGTGCTGATGATTGCCCACCGACTCACCACCGTGCAGGATGCCGACAGCATCGCAGTTGTGGACAACGGTGAGATTGTCGAACGGGGAACGCACGAGGAACTATTGAGCAGGAAAAAGCAATACTATCGTATGTGGAACGAGTATCAACAGTCCGTTTCGTGGAAACTATAACCCATTAAAAGCATAAAGTCATGATTAAATATTTTCAAAACCGTTTCGCCCTCACGGAAAAGGGGGCAAAGGACTTGTGTCGAGGCATTGCCTTCTCGACACTGCTCAACCTTGCGTTGATGCTGCCGCCCACCTATCTGTTTTTCTTCCTCATGGAATATCTCGGCGATGGGCAATCAAAAACCCCACACGCCCTTTGGTTCTACCTCCTCGTGGCAGTAGGACTGATGATCGTGATGCTCGTCGTGAGCCGTTGGCAGTACGACAGCACCTACACCACCGTCTATAACGAGAGTGCACAACGCCGCATTTCCTTAGCCGAGAAACTACGTCGCTTGCCACTTGCTTTCTTCGGTGAGCGCAATCTCTCCGATCTCACTGCCACCATCATGGAAGACTGCACGCTATTGGAAACAACGTTCTCGCACGCCATTCCCCAACTATTTGCTTCCGTGGCGAGCATTGTCATTATCGCAGCGGGAATGTTCTGTTACGATTGGCGATTAGCCATCGCTGTGTTTTGGGTAGTACCTTTTGCCTTAGTGGTGCTGTTGGTTTCACGAAATCGAATGGACAAGGATTTTACACGTCTCTACCACATCAAGCGTGGCGTGAGCGAACAGATACAGGAAGGACTGGAGTGTGTGCAGGAAATCAAATCGTACAATGGCGAGGACGAATATAACCAGCGGTTCGACCAGCGATTAAAAATATTGGAAAAAGAACTTGTTGCCGGTGATCTCGTGGTAGGCTCATTTGTCAACATCTCTGCTGTACTGCTTAAATTAGGCATGCCTACCGTCATCGTTGTAGGCGCATGGATGCTACAGCGTGGCGACGTGTCGGTGTTCGTCTATTTAGCGTTCCTCCTTGTTTCGGCAATGGTTTATAATCCTATTCTTGAAGTATGCAATCACCTTGCCATTCTTACTTTTCTCGATGTACGCATCAAACGAATGAAGGAGATGGAGGCAATGCCCATACAGACGGGCAACACAGAGGTGGAAGTTTCGAACTATGACATTGAGTTCCACAACGTCAGCTTTTCCTACGAAACAGAGAAGCAGGTGCTTCACAATGTTTCATTCACTGCCCGACAAGGCGAGATAACCGCACTCGTTGGTCCCTCAGGTGGTGGCAAGAGTACCACTGCCAAGCTCGCTGCACGCTTTTGGGATATCAATAGCGGTAAGATAACGCTGGGCGGACACGACATCTCTGGCATAGAACCAGAGACGTTGCTTAAAAATTATGCCGTAGTATTTCAAGACGTGATGCTCTTCAATGCCTCTGTTGCCGACAACATACGCATAGGAAAGCGCGACGCCACCGATGAGGAAGTAAGGCATGTGGCACAATTGGCACAGTGCGACGACTTTATCAGTCGTATGCCACAAGGCTACGATACAGTGATTGGCGAAAATGGGGAAACCCTTTCGGGTGGCGAGCGGCAGCGTATCTCCATAGCCCGTGCGCTTCTGAAAGATGCTCCTGTCATCCTCTTGGACGAAGCAACCGCCAGCCTTGATGCCGAGAACGAGACAAAGATCCAGACCGCCATTTCCGAACTAGTGCAGGGAAAGACCGTCATCATTATCGCCCATCGTATGCGTACTGTGTTGGGTGCCGACCACATCGTGGTGCTTGACGGCGGAATGGTCTGCGAACAGGGTAGACCCGAAGAACTTATAGCAAAAGGTGGCAAGTTTGCCCAAATGGTAAGATTACAACAGGAAAATTAATCATCAAAATAAAAAACAACAATGAAAATCGAAAAAATCAACTGTAAGTTCAGGCAGACGGCGGTGTGGATACTGCGTCACCGAATGCTTGTGGTAGGGCTGTTCGCCTTGCTTGTCGCATTCTCGTTCGTGGGGACGAAGCGTATCGTGATGAAGACCTCGTTTGACGACTACTTTGTGAGCGACGACCCGATGCTCTTGAAAACAGATGAGTTCAAGTCCATCTTCGGCAACGACTACTATGTGGCGGTATTGGTGAAGAACAAGGACGTGTTCTCCAAGCGAAGTCTCACGCTCATCCGCGAGCTGAGCAACGAACTGAAAGACAGCCTCTCGTATGCCGACAAGGTAACGTCGCTCACCGACCTTGAGTTTGCCGTTGGCACGGAGGAGGGCATGACCATCGAGCAGATTGTGCCCGAGGAAATCCCGTCGGACGCAGCCGGACTGAAAGAAATCAAGCGCAAGGCATACAGCAAGCCCTACCTCTCGAAGAAACTCGTGTCGAAGGACGGCACGATGACATGGATCATGGTGAAGCTGCGCCCATTCCCCGTTGACAGCGTGTGGAAGAAGACGAGCGATATCGCTCCCGATATGGTCACGGGCAAGGAGACAGGACGCATCATCACGAAGGCAAAGTATGCAGAGCTATCGCCCAATGCCGCAGGAATGCCCTATATGAGCTACGAGAAGTTCGTTTATCTGAAGGGTGAGATGGGACGGTTGTTTGCTATCGCCTTCCTCGTCTCCATCGTGGTGATGCTCGTCGTCACCCGCTCACTGCGTGGAGTCGTTGCACCGCTGATTACCTCAATATGTGCCTTGCTCATCGGCTTCGGCATCATAGGCTGGACGGGGCTTTACATCGACATGAGCACGGCGATGATAGCCGTCATACTCACTTTTGCCTGTTCCATTGCCTACAACATTCACCTATATAACTTCTTCAAGACACGGTTCGTGGAGACAGGCAGGCGCAGGGCTTCCATTACTGATGCCGTGGGCGAGACGGGCTGGGGCGTATTGCTCTCGGGGCTGACCACCGTGGCGGCGATGATGACGTTCCTCTCCATGAGCATCGTGCCGATGAAAGCCATTGGTCTGAACACCTCGCTCTGCCTGCTGTCGGTGCTGCTCACGTGTCTCGTGGTCACGCCAGTGCTGCTGTCGCTGGGCAAGGACAGGAAGCCGCACGCGAACATGTCGCACAGCTTCGAGGGCTATGTGGGCGACCACTTCGAGCGTTTCGGTGGGTTCGTTATGCGCAACCATCGGCGTATCGTCGTCGTGTCATCGGTGCTCACGCTGTTCTGCGGCATCGGTCTGTTCTTCATCGAGCCGGCGTTCGACGTGGAGAAGACAATGGGGCGCAAGGTGGAGTATGTGAAGAAGTTCCTCGACCTGTGCGATACGGAATTGGGCTCGATGTATTCCTACGACCTGATGATTACACTGCCGCACGCAGACGACGCAAAGAAGCCCGAGAACCTAAAACGGCTCGATCAGTTGGCTACCATCACAGAAGGCTATCTGCTCACCAAGCGGCACAACTCCGTGACGGACATCATTAAGGACATGAACTGCACGCTCAACGGTGGCAAGCAACAATTCTATCGTATTCCCGACGATGCAGACATGGTGGCACAGCTTCTCCTGCTCTACGAGAACGCCGGCGGCACGGAGTCGGAGTACTGGATGGACTATGACTATCAGCGGTTGCGCCTGCAGGTGGAAATCAAGAACTACAACTCCAACGAGGCGGAGAAGGAAATGGACGCATTGCAGGCAGAGGCGCGGAGGCTCTTCCCTCAAGCGCACATCTCGATGGTGGGCAACATACCGCAGTTCACCGTGATGCAGCAATACGTGGAGCGTGGGCAGATGTGGTCGATGCTGCTCTCGGTGCTGGTCATCGGCGTGATCCTCGTGCTCGTCTTCAGCAGTTGGAAGGTCGGCTTGGTGGGCATGATCCCCAACCTCGCTCCTGCGGTCATAGTGGGCGGTATGATGGGTTGGCTCGACTATCCGCTCGACATGATGACCGCCTCTCTTATACCGATGATACTCGGTATAGCCGTTGACGACACCATCCACTTCATCAACCACAGCCATGTGGAGTACAACCGATGCGGCAGTTACGCTGACGCCATCAAGGGCACGTTCCGCACCGAGGGGCTTGCCATCGTGATGTCCACCGTGGTCGTGTCGGCGACGTTCGCAGGATTTATGTCGTCGAACGCCACGCAGATGGTCAACTGGGGCATCCTTGCCGTGGCGGGTATGGTGTCGGCATTGCTCGCCGACCTGTTCCTCACACCGGTTCTCTTTAAGTATCTCAGGGTGTTTGGCAAAGAAAAAAAGACAAATTCACAATAAAAAACAGTATAAAATGAAAGCAAAAGAATTAGTATTGACACTCATCGCCTTGTTTGCGATTTGCAGTGCAAACGCCGCAGGTCTCACAGGAAGAGACATCATGCAGAAAGTAAGAAACCGTGCCGATGGCGACACACGCTATGCCACCATCGAAATGACGCTCGTGCAGAGAAGCGGGCACAAACGTGTGCGCAAGCTCGAATCGTGGGCAATGGACGTGGGCAGGAACACGAAAAAAATCATGTTCTTCACCTATCCCGGCGATGTAAAAGGTACGGGCTTCCTCACATGGGACTACGACAACGCCAACAAGGTGGACGACAAGTGGCTCTACCTGCCAGCGATGAAGAAGACGAGACGCATCAGCGGCAAATCGTCGAAGACCGACTACTTTATGGGCAGCGACTTCACCTACAACGACATGAACACGCGCAGCGTGGACGAGGAAACACACAAACTGCTTCGCGAGGAGGTCGTGGGAGGAAAGAAATGCTGGGTGGTGCAGTCCACGCCCAAGGACAAGGATGAGATCTATTCGTATCGCATCACATGGATCAGACAGGACTGCCTGATACCGGTCAAGGCTGAATACTACGACAAACTGAAGAAGCTGCACCGCCGGCTCACCATCTCCAACATCAACAAGGTGCAGGGCTTCTGGACGATGCACTTCATGCAGATGGAGAACGTGCAGACGGGGCATAAGACCATCATTCGTATGAACAACCAGCGGTTCAACGTGAAGGTGCAGCCCAATCTCTTCACCGTCTCCAAATTAGAGAAAGGACTCTGACCATGAGAATGCTGCGATTATGGACGCTGTTGCTTGTGCCGATGCTCTCGGCACAGGCATTTGCCCAGATTGATACCTCGGCGGTGGAAACCGATTCCGTTGATGCGGAATACATACAAGAGGAAGAAACGGAGGACAACTCCCTGCGTGTTCAGGTAAAGGGATTTCTCGATACTTACCATGCCGCACGCACCGAGGGCAAAGCCGACTGGATGGCTTCGAGAACCCGTGCACGCGGAGAGGTAAAACTCGAAAAAGGTGCTGCTTCCCTTTTTGTTTCCATGAATGCCACCTACAACGCTATACTGAAAGACCGCACGGGACTGGAACTGCGCGAGGCATATCTCGCATACGCCAAAGGAAATCTTGACCTTCGCGTGGGGCGACAGATTGTGGTGTGGGGAGTGGCAGATGCCCTCCGACTGACCGACTGCGTGTCGCCCTGCGACTACACCGAGTTCCTTGCGCAGGACTACGATGACATCCGTATGCCCGTCAATGCCCTGCGTACAAGATACACATGGCGTTCGGTAACATTCGAGGCGATATGCAATCCCGTAGCGGATTTCTTCATTCTTCCCACCGACAGGCACAACCCGTGGGCATTGACTCTACCGTCAGCCCCTCTTCCCTATACCATAGATTTGGAAAGTGGAAAACCAGAGAAAAGACTTCGGAATATAGAGTACGGCGGACGGATAACGACCAACCTCAGCGGGATTGATTTTTCACTGAGTGTCCTGCGAACGTGGAACAAGATGCCCGCTCTTTCCCTTACTGTGTCCAGCGATGGAAAGTCGCTTTTAGTCAAGGGTGAATACCACCGCATGACGATGCTCGGGGCCGACTGCTCTCTGCCTGTTGGACAGTTTGTCCTTCGCGGCGAGGCTGCTTGCTATTTCGATGAGGCGCAAAGCAGAGGTGTGGGAAAAAATGTGGTGTGCCGAAATACGTACAACTTCCTTGCCGGTGTGGACTGGTATCTGGGCAACGATTGGAATTTCAGTGCACAATACTTCCATAAATATACGGCAGGGAACCTTGACGGTCTTCCCGTTTATCGCAATGCTGGACTTGCTACGGCAAGAATATCGAAAGAATTGCTGCGGAATATGCTTAAACTTTCAACATTCGCCTATATAGACGTAGCCAATGGCGGCGTTTTCAATCGTTTCTCCGCATCCTACGCCTTGAACGACCAAATCGAACTTACCGCCGGATACGATTTCTTCCATGCCGACAAAGGCAAGTTCCGAATGTACGACCGAAACTCTGAAATATGGACAAAGATGAAATATAGTTTTTGAATGACATAAAGACATTGCATCTCATTCTTTTATAAGATAACAAAACGTATTTCATAAAAATGGAATGACTATATGCGGTGGTAAGTTATAGAACCAGCCTTAATTCTTCCAATGTTTTTTTATTATGCTGATTTAACATATTAATTCTACAAATAGAATTGTTATATATTTCTTATTATATGTCCTAAATCTCTTTTATTGGTGTTTGGTATTGTCAAAGTTTAACTATGACGATGCCAAACATATATGTTTTACCACCTTAACATTGATGTTTGGCATTCTCAAACATCAATGTTTACCTTCTAAAATAACACTTAATGATACTTTTCTTGTTCATATTTACCTTTTATTCGTTCTATATTACCACGAATTAAATACTATATTCTTGCACACTTTCTCCTATTTGTTTATTACTCGTTAGTAATCAGTAGTTTGCACTTGCACACGCATTTATGCCACTTTTGTGTATCACGCTTCTTTTGAACGCATATACGAGAATTATGACCATTGTATTTAACACTTACCCGAAGTAAAACGGAAAAAGAGAAAAAGATAAAAGAGAAATAAACTATCTATCGAATAAGGTAACAATTGGTATAGTAGCTAAAAAATAATTCCGTCAACGGGTTATTCTTTTAAGGCTGTTTTCAGCTCTATCTCTTAGCCTTATTTCCTTTATTTATTGCAGCAGACTTGGTAAAACTATAGTTTACAAGTGTTGCGTACAGATGTATCTTGTGCAAAGATGTATTTTTTAGTGGAAAATAAATCTAAAAAGGTGTTTTTTTCATAGCATTGAGAAAATTTATAGTAAATTAGTTAACTTTGCAAGAGTAAATGTTCTTTTAATGCGTATTATACACTTAGATTTAGAAATATGAGACGTAAAAAATTTTCCACTCAGTGGAAGATACTCTTGGGGGCGATTGCTATTTTTTCCATTATGTCGCAATGCGACCGATTGCGTAAAATTATGGATAGCGGTAAGCAAATAGTGACACACAAGCAGATAAGCGAGGCAGATGAAAAAGCAGAGACGAAGGAGGGTGAAGTTTCGGAGACGAAAAATATAAATGTGCCTAACGGACTTGAAATTCCTGCAAAGCTTACTGATGTTTCCGAACAAATTTTAGTAAGAAAGGCTTATACGGTTTCTTATAATAAGGAAACCAAAGACCCTAACTGGGTGGCTTGGCGACTAACAGCTGAACATACGGAAGGTATGGTACGACGTCCTAAAGGAGCTTTTCACGAAGATGGGGAAGTGCCCGAACCACGTGCTACGTACTACGACTATAAAAAGAGTGGTTGGAGTAGGGGGCATATGTGTCCTGCAGGTGATAACAAGTGGGATGAGGAAGCGATGTATGAGAGTTTCTTGTTTACCAATATTTGTCCTCAAGACTTCAGTATCAATAGTGGTGCGTGGGGCGATGTAGAACGCAAATGTAGAATGTGGGCTCGTGAATATGGCGAGGTTTATATTGCTTGTGGACCTATATTTTATAACAAAAATCAGTACGAAACCATTGGTGAAAACAAGGTGGCTGTACCCGATGCCTTCTTCAAGGTGGTATTGATAATGGAGGGTAAGCCACGTGCGTACGGATTTATCTGTAAGAATGGTGGCGGTAAAGATAAGGCAAACAAGATGCCACGCACGGTAGACGAGGTGGAGAAGATTACAGGTTACGACTTCTTTCCACAGTTGCCTGACGATATAGAAGTGGCTGTGGAAAGTAAATTGACGGATTAACATAGGGGTTTCTATAAATTCTTGTTAAGTTTATTCAATTTATTAAGAAGTGGCACGGCTGTTTGATATTATATCATTATCTTTGCAAACTGAATTAAAAGCCTTTCCCAACTTTTCGGTTGAGCGCGTGCATATACTTGTTATATTATATAAGGTGTAAAGGTATTTTGCGACATTATTCTATTTGTCAGACAAGTAAGGATAGGTCGGGACAGGATAGATATTGGCTAATTAGGCTTTACCTTATTATATATGCCTTATAAAGGCTTTATGGGAGAAATATCAACGCTCTGTCTTATTGTGGCAGACTTAAAAACATAAAATGTATAGATGAAAAAGTTTAGACTCGTAGACAATACGCTTGGTTGGGTGGCATTCCTTATTGCTGCCTTTACGTATTGCTCTACAATCGAACCGACAGCCAGCTTTTGGGACTGTCCAGAATTCATTACTACAGCTTTCAAACTTGAAGTGGGGCATCCTCCTGGGGCACCTTTCTTCGCTTTGACAGCAAATTTCTTCACACAATTTGTTAGCGACCCATCGGAGGTGGCTCGAATGGTGAATATGATGAGTGCGTTGCTCTCGGCTACGTGCATTATGTTTCTCTTTTGGACGATTAGCCATTTGGCGCGAAAGCTCATTGTACGTGATGGAGAAGACATCTCTTTGTCGAAGATAATTGCCATTGAGGGCGCAGCACTTGTAGGTGCGCTCATCTATACGTTTAGCGACACATTCTGGTTCTCGGCTGTTGAAGGCGAAGTTTATGCTTATTCATCAGCCTTTACGGCAGTTGTATTCTGGCTCATCTTGAAGTGGGAAGACAATGCCGATAAGCCTCACGCTGACCGTTGGTTGGTGCTAATTGCTTATATGACAGGTCTTTCTATTGGTGTACACTTGCTCAATTTGCTTTGTATTCCAGCTATCGTGTTGGTTTACTATTATAAGCGTGTGCCCGATGCTGACCTTAAAGGCTCAATGATAGCACTTGCTATCTCGGTAGTATTGGTGGCAGCCGTACTTTATGGCGTTGTACCAGGTATCATCACTGTGGGTGGCTTCTTCGAATTGTTGTTTACCAACACTTTGGGAATGCCTTTCAATACTGGTACTATTCTTTACATCTTCTTGCTTATTGGTGCTTTTGTTTGGGCAATTGCAGAGACTTACAAGGGCAAGACAGGTAGCAACAGAGAGAATATAGCTTTCCTCTCTGCCTTCGGACTTATTGGTATTCCGTTCGTAGGTTATGGTTGGAGTGCATTTATTGTCGGTATAGTGCTCTTGAGTGTGCTTTTCTTCGTGTTGAGAATGAAGAAAGGCAAGGAATATATTGTAACTTCACGCATCAAAAATACAGCTTTGCTCTGTATGTTTATGATGATTATAGGTTATTCTTCGTATGCACTCATCGTTATCCGTTCTACGGCCAACCCTCCAATGGATCAAAACTCGCCCGAGGATATATTTACCCTCGGCAACTATTTGAGCCGTGAACAGTATGGCGACCGTCCATTGTTGTATGGACCAGCTTATACCAGCACGCCTAAGGTGGCAGAAGATGGGCAGCATTACGACTTTAAAGAGGGTGCTCCTATCTATCAAAGAAAGGAAAAAGCATCGGCTGATGAAAAAGATTCTTACTTCCTTGTACGTCATAAGACGACACAGGTATTTGAACAAAATATGCTCTTCCCACGTATGTACGACCAAGCACACGCCTCTAATTATGAGAGTATTATGGGCGGAATACAAGGTCACGATGTAGACGGAGTGAAGATGCCAACCCAATTTGAGAACCTTCAGTTCTTCTTGGCTTATCAGTGCAACTTTATGTACTGGCGTTACTTTATGTGGAACTTCGCAGGAAGACAGAACGATATACAAGGCAATGGCGAGTTGGAACACGGCAACTGGATTACAGGTATTTCGTTTATCGACAACTTGATGTATGGCGACCAAAGTCTCTTGCCTGATGATTTGCAAGCCAACAAGGGACACAATGTGTTCTATTGTTTGCCTCTCTTGCTCGGTATTCTCGGACTTGTATGGCAGGCTTGGCGTGGTAAACGTGGTATTCAGCAGTTTTGGGTAGTGTTCTTCTTGTTCTTTATGACAGGTTTGGCTATTGTTGTCTACCTCAATCAAACACCTTCGCAGCCTCGTGAACGCGACTATGCCTATGCAGGTTCGTTCTATGCTTATGCTATATGGTGTGGTTTGGGCGTGTTGGCTATCTATGATTGGTTGAAGAAACTTAAAGTTTCGGGCACAGCTGCTGCTGCAATTGCTTCTGTAGCTTCTATCCTCGTACCTATTCAGATGGTTTCACAAACTTGGGACGACCACGACCGTTCGGGCAGATATACCGCTCGCGACTTTGGACAGAACTATCTCAACTCTATGCAAGAGCAAGGCAATCCTATTGTATTTACAAATGGCGATAACGATACCTTCCCATTGTGGTACAATCAAGATGTAGAAGGCGTGCGTACAGATACTCGTGTGTGCAACCTATCGTATCTTGCTACCGACTGGTACATCGACCAAATGATTCGTCCTGCCTACACTTCGCCAAGTGTGCCTATATCTTGGCCACGCTTAGACTATGTGAGTGGCACGAATGAATATATACGTATTCAGCCAGAACTTAAAGCCGAAGTGCTTGCACTCTATGCTCAAAACCCTGAAGAGGCACGTAGGCAGTTTGGTAACGACCCATTTGAGCTAAAGAATGTATTGAAGCATTGGGTACGTTCAAAAGACGATCAGTTCCACGTAATTCCAACTGATACGCTTTATATGACCATCGATAAGGAGGCTGTGCGCAAGAGTGGAATGGCAATGGCAGGCGATTCAATTCCAGAACGTATGGCAATATCGCTTGCAGGTCGTGAAGCGCTTTACAAGAGCGACTTGATGATGCTCGAAATGATAGCAAATTGCAATTGGACACGCCCTCTCTATGTGGCAATTTCGGTAGGTGCAGAGAACTTTATGAACCTTGGTGACAACTTTGTTCAGGAAGGTTTGCTCAACCGTATCACACCTTTCTACACCAAGGAGGGCAACGATTTCGATACAGACAAGACTTATGAACTTATTATGAATAAGTTTAAATGGGGTGGACTTTCTACAAAGGGACTCTATTTGGACGAAACAGTGCTCAAGACTTGTTGGTATCACACACGTTTGGCGTCAACCACTGCTATCCATCTCATTGCAGAAGGAAAGATGGACAAGGCACGTAAGGTATTGGCTAAGATAGAGAAAGAAATTCCAGAGTATAGTGTTCCGTTTAGCTATAATCGTGGTTCCGTTGAGATGGCTTTGGCTTATGCTAAGTTAGGTCAGATGTCTAAGGCAATGCAGATTAACGATAAACTTTGGAAGAATGCTTCTCAATACGTGCGCTATATACTTAGCTTAAGTCCACGTGGATTTAATATGAGTCAAAACACGTGCTATATGCAGTTGCAGATAATGAATGCCATTTTGATGACTGCAAAAGAATATAATTCAGCTTGGGCAGATAAGCATGCAA
This sequence comes from Prevotella ihumii, assembly GCF_900155655.1. Lineage (GTDB taxonomy): Bacteria > Bacteroidota > Bacteroidia > Bacteroidales > Bacteroidaceae > Prevotella > Prevotella ihumii. The sequence goes on along the minus strand of NZ_LT706987.1, from coordinate 2,937,062 downwards.
AAGAGTTCAATTCGTTTGTTCAATCTTTTGAAATGCGAGGCGGAAAAATAAAGTAAAAAAAAGAGCGAGTTGACAATCTAAGGTTGTCAGCTCGCTCATTTTTATAATAATAAGCAATAGGTAAAAGTTTCAGGATTAATACATTAAGTGCCTAATGCTTATCTTTGAATGAATTTAGATGATAATAGAACAACCAGCAAGATGGCTTCGATGGCTTTATCCACACGCATTGTGGCGTGTAAACCCTAATGAACATTCGGTTTATCTTACATTTGATGATGGACCAATACCAGAGGCTACTCCTTTTATACTTGATGTTCTCGACCAGTACGACGCAAAGGCTACATTCTTTATGGTGGGCGATAATGTGCGCAAGTACCCAGAACTATTTGAAGAAGTTAAACGCCGTGGCCACTTGGTTGGCAATCACACTTACCATCATCTTGGTTCGTTCAAGCATTTCACACTGACTTATGCTGTTGATGTGACGAAGGCCGATGCCTTAATCCATTCACGTTTCTTCCGTCCACCTCACGGTTGGTTGCGCCATTCTGTGTATTGGTGGGTGAAACAAAACTATCGTGTAGTGATGTGGGATGTAGTTACCCGCGACTACTCTAAATATCTCACAGGCGAAGATGTGCTCAACAACGTGAAACGATATACTCGCAATGGTTCAATAATTACATTTCACGACTCGTTAAAGAGCATTGATAAACTGCGTTATGCCTTGCCTAAGGCCTTAGAATGGCTAAAAAATGAAGGATATGAGTTTAAAGTTTTCACTGAAAAAGATTAAAGCCGAGGCACAGCGTCTCGGCTTTTCTGCTTGTGGAGCAGCCCGTTCAGCTCCTGTAGATGAAGACACAGCGGTGCAAGTGCGTCGTTGGATAGCCAAAGGTCAATATGCCGATATGACGTATATGGCTAATCACACGGAAAAACGGCTCAATCCCAATCTTTTAGTTCCTCATACAAAAACCATTCTTTCGTTGGCAATGAATTATGCACCAGCTCAGACAATGCCAGCGGGCGAGTATCAGTTAGCAGCATACGCACTTGGGCTTGATTATCACGATATTATGAAAGAACGGCTGCGAGCTTTAGCAAGCATATTCCCTAAAGTTGAGGAGGTTTTTGCAGAGTTGTCAGACTTGTCGGACAGGTCGGACTCGTCTGAATTGTCCGACGTTGCACCCTCCTCTTCTGTAAATCTTCCTCCTCCCGAAATTCGTGTTTTTGTCGATACTGCTCCTGTTTTAGAACGTTATTGGGCGTGGAAGGCAGGCTTAGGTTGGGTAGGGAAGAGCCATCAGCTCATTATCCCAAAGGCAGGAACAATGTTTTTCTTGGGCGAAATCTTCCTCCCTTACGAGTTAGACGAATACGATGAACCTATGAAAAATCGTTGTGGAGGCTGTCATCGTTGTATTGACGCTTGTCCTACTTGTGCCCTTGCTGAAGAGACGGGACTTGATGCCGAGCGATGCCTCTCTTATCAGTTGATAGAAAATCGTGGCAAACTCTCCGATAAGGCGAAAGCAGCGATGGGCGACACCATCTATGGTTGCGATTTATGCCAAAAAGCGTGTCCGTGGAATAGATTTTCAACCCCCAATACCACACCCGAATTTCAGCCTAAGCCCGAACTCTTACAAATGAAAAAGGAAGATTGGCACAACCTAACTATTGAGCAATATCGCCAACTCTTCAAAGGCTCTGCCGTAAAACGTGCTAAGTACGAAGGCTTGAAACGAAATATAGATGCACAGACACAAAAGTAATATTTTGAAAGGTTATACAATAAGTGGGTGATAAATTGTGAATAATTGGTCTAAAATAGTTAAATAATAAGAATAAATAGAGATTAATAAGAATATAATTGTAACTTTGACCAATCAGTAATCGACGATTTGTTTCGTCAATGCTGAACTTTAACTAAATAAGTATGGGAAGTTTTAGCTTCCAAAGAATAATATAAAAGAAAGAAAAAATGAAGAAAGTATTTTTGATGGCAATGACTGTTGCCGCAGTAGCATTTACAAGTTGCGGTAACAATGCAAAACCAAATGCAAATGCCGAGGGTGACTCAACAGAAGTAACAGCAGATTCAACTGCTGCAATTGCCACAGCTAACGTTCCAGAAGATGCAAAGGCTCTTGTTGGTGAGTTGGGCGAAAAGTTGAAGTCTGGTGATGCTAATGCCGTTGCAGGTATGATAGCAGGCGCACAGGCTAAGGCTGCTGAAATGGTTAAGAACAATCCTGAAAAGGCCAAAGAATATATTGCAAAGTTGCAAGAATGGATTAAAGCTAATGCAGAAAGCATTCAGAACGTAGTGGCAAAGGCTGGTAATCCAACAATCGCTACAGCTTTGACCTCTGCTGTATCAACAATCTCTTCAGCAAACCCTGACGCATTATTGCAAAAGATTGCTGATGGTGCTGAAGCAGGTAAGGAAGCTGTAGGTACAGCTAAAGCCGCAGCAGCAGAAAAAGTGAACGATGCTAAGCAAGCAGCTGAAGCTAAGGTAGAAGAAAAGGTTACTGAAGCTAAAGATGCAGCTAAAGCAAAGGTAAACGAAGCTACTGGTCAAGCAAAGGAAAAGGCAACTCAAGCATCTGAAAAAGCTAACAAAGCTGTAAACGATGCTGCTAATAAGGCTATCAAAGGCTTAGGTTTGTAATTCTGAAGATTGCCTCTTTTGTTCTTTCCGCTTCCGTTCTATGAATAGAGTGGAAATGAATAAACCCAAATTGGTCATTAGCCCGCAAAGGCTTTTTAAAGCGTTTAGCTGTTATGCTTTTCTTCGTCTTTGCACCTTATTTTGGCTCTTTTCGTTTGTTTTTTCAGTTGTTTAGCTCGCTAAACGTCTTCAAAAACAACCAAAAAAAGTTCAAAATAAGCTCGCAAATCTCGAAGAAGTCTAACGATCGATTTGGGTTAAAAGCAATCCAAATATTTCAAGCATACAATAAAGGCTTGCTATCTCAAAAGAGAGGGCAAGCCTTTATTTTTTATATCTCAATTTTCTGTTTATCTTATTCTATCCGCTGCCCTTACTAAAGCCTCATCAGCCTTAACAGCCTGTCGAGCCATTATTAAGAGAATGGCTGACACCAAAGGCAAGCAAACTGCAAATGCAAAACTGAACGCTCCAACTTGGATAGAAGTATAGTTCATCAATCCGTATGTTACATACCAAGCTGCATCAAGCAAAAGCATAACGCTGCAAGTTGAAACTTGGCGTTTGCGATTTTTGTAATCGAAAATTGTGAACAAATGAATAGGCAAAGAAAGAAGAAGTAGGGCAAACAATGGCCATACAGAAAAATCTTTCGCACCATTTCCGTCTACAATCCAAAGGTTCATCATCTCTCTTTCAGCCCCCATTCCCTTAGGTTCGATGCTACCGATAGGCAAGCATAAGCACACCAAAAGAACGATGAACGAAATGAGTAAGAAGATACTTTGCTTACGTTGTATCATTGTTTACAAATCAAAATCGTCTTCTACAACATTTTCCTTTGATGGGTCGCGCCAGTAGATATTGCCATCAAGAAACTCTTGTGTTGCCAACAAAACTGGTTTTGGGAGTTTCTCATAATAACGGCTAATCTCTATCTGTTCACGATTTTCGAATACTTCTTCGAGTGAGTCGTTGTACGATGCAAACTCTGCAAGCTTCTTGCTGAGGTCTTGTTTGATTTCGATAGAAATCTGATTAGCACGTTTTGCGATGATAGCAACACTTTCGTAGATATTGTCAGTATCTTTCCAAAGTTCCACTACGTCACGGGTTACTGTGTTAACAGGTGATTTTGACTTCTTGTACTCCATTATTATATTAATATTTTAGTTTTCTTTATTCTTTAATCTTGCTTGTTATCTCTTTACATTTTTCAATGTATTTCTCTGCCGTAGCACGTTCTTTCGAGTCGGGATATTCGTTTATAAATCCGTAACACTCGTCTTCAGCATCTTGGAAGCGTTGCATTTTCTTTTCTTCCACACTCATTTGTGCCAACTCGTACTTGCTTTTCATCAGCAAAATGGCGAAGTCCTCACGCAGTGGGGTGTATGGAAAATCGTTCAAAGCATTTTGTGCCGTAACGATACAAGCCTCATAGTTGTTACCCCCACTTGTGCAATTGCCGAAATAAGAACCAAGGTTGTAATACAATTTTGCGTTCAGATATTCTTTTCTGATGAGTTTATCCTGCAAAGCAAACAAGCGTTGTTGCGCTGTACCTTTCATTTTGCCATCGGGAAATATATCCAAATAGTCTTGGAAAGCCGCTATGGCAGCCACGGTAGGGGTCTGGTCTAATCGTGGTTCGGGTGTTCCTTCATACAAACTTTGTCCTATATAGAACGAAGCCATCTCTGCATAATGTCCGCGAGGGTAAGTTTGGAAATATTTCTTGAATGCTTCAGAAGCTGCCTGATAATCTTCCAAATAGTATTCAGACATTGCCAACATATACAAACATTCCTGTGCATTGTCTGTACCCTTAGTTATGGTAACCAATTCTTGCAACAATGGCACTGCAAAGCTGTATTTCCTCTTTGCAAAACATTCTTTCGCAAACTCATACTTGTATGTATAGTTTGTGCTCTTGTAAACTTGATTGTATTCTTGCGCACAACTTGTAAGAAGCAGTGCTGCAACTAATGCAACGAGAATATTCTTCTTCATATATTTATTTTGAAATGCAAAGTTACACATTATTCTATAAATAACAAAGTACACATTGTATATTTTTTCAAAAAAGACTGATAAAAAAAGCAAAAAATAGCAGATTTGAGCTTTTGTTTTGAGTTTCAAGTGGTTGTGGTAGTCGTTGGCTTTAAGTGGCATTCGTGAGGAAATGCGAAAATGGCGGATTTGAGAAGTGGAAACGCTTTCAAGTCATTACCTCAAAGAAATGCCCTAATAAGCATATTTAACGGCTTCGGTTCTTACTTCTCCATTCTGCACAGGTTTAGAATTTGCCATGCAACTCTCATGATTTAATTTTGCACCGAACAAAAGCAAGGAATTATGAGAAGTACATTTAAGACAGTCTTCTATGTAAATGGAAGCAAGGAGAGAAACGGAATTGTCCCTATCATGGGACGAGTGACAATCAACGGAACTATCGCACAGTTCAGCTGCAAGCAGAGCGTAAGCAAGGCGATATGGGATGCCAAGGGCAACAGAGCAAAGGGAAGGAGCAAGGAAGCCAAGGAGGTGAACTTTGCGCTTGACAACATCAAGGCTCAAATCACCAAGCATTACCAACGACTTTCCGACCGTGAGGCGTTCGTTACCGCTGGAATGGTGAGAAACGCTTATCAAGGCATAGGCATGGAGTACGAGACATTGCTCAGAGCCTTTGACAAGGAGAACGCAACCTTTGCCAAACGTGTGGGCAAAGACCGAGCTGTTAGGACTTATCGCAAGTATCTTGTGGTAAGAAAGTACGTTGCCGAGTTCATCAAGTTTCAGTACAAGCGCAGCGATATGGCAATGAATGAGCTTACCGAGGAGTTCATCCGTGACTTTTGCCTGTACTTGAAGAACGTTGTAGGGCTTACGCAGTCCACCATTTGGATATACTCCATTCCGTTGAAGCATATCGTCACGGCAGCACACTACAACGGCAAGATACCGAGAAACCCTTTTGCCATGTACCACGTTGACCCAGACCACAAGGAGCGTGAGTTCTTGACCTTGGACGAGCTTACCGCCATGACCGAGATAAAGTTGGAAGACCCAAACATGGCATTTGCAAGAGACCTTTTCGTTTTTGGCTGTTGGACAGGTATCTCTTTCATTGACACAAAGAACCTGACGGAGGACAACATCTGTATGATAAACGGTGCTCCTTGGATAGTTTCCAAGCGTCAAAAGACAGGCGTGCCGTTTCAAGTCAAGCTGATGGATATTCCGATGCAGATTGTTGAGAGATACAAGCCATTGAGAAAGGACAGCCACTTGTTCAATATCGGCAGACTTGACACTATCAACAAGCGCATCAAGAAAGTGGCTGCAATGTGTGGCATCAAGAAACGAATCTCGTACCACGTTAGTAGGCACTCGTTTGCAGTATTGTCCCTGGAATACGGTATGCCGATTGAGACAGTAAGCAAGATACTCGGTCACACGAACATCACCACGACGCAGATATATGCCAAGGTGACAAGCACCAAGTTGGAGCATGACATATCAGTCTTTGAAAATCGAATCAAGGGGCATTTGCCAACAATGGGAGGAATGGCATGAAAAGAACTGTAATCACTATGGACGGAAATGGAGAGTTTTCCATTCCGTCCAACTTGCAAGACTTGTGAATGATTGAGGGTGAATTGGTTGATATGCTTCATGTCACCGCCCCGAAACTCCATGCTGTGATAAGGTCAATGTACAAGGAAGGCTTGTTTTTGGTGTCGGATGTCCAACAGAAAAAGGAAACTTCCAAGGGCATTTGGCAAACGCAGTATGGCTTCCCGATGATTGTTGCCCTTTGTTTCCGTATAAATTCATACGGTGCTGTTCGATTTCGTGACACAATCATAAAGAGGTTGTACGGGGCAAAAGAGAAAGGTAGTGTCATTATCCTACAACTCAATGGAGGGACAAACGCTATTAACTGAATGTCCTCTTGTCGTTGGCTTAATGCTGTCGTTCTGTCACGAAGAAGTACAGAAGCATTGGTATGAAGCAGCTTATTTGATGGGGATAGTCCTAAGCCATTAAAAGGGCGGACTAATCCCCTTATTTTTGTTGGTTTGTTGAATATACAGAAAGTAGTGTTGAATATCAAGTATTTACGGCTCTACATACTCTCAACAAATATCTCAACAAAAGAAAGAGAATGATGAAAAGAGAAATCCTCAATGTTCATGCCTATGTTTCTCTTTTGCCCAGTGAAGTGTTGTGTAGAAACTTTTGTTGAGAACTTGTTGATAAGTTAAGTCTTTGATTTTCATTACCATACAACATATTCTCAACTACTCAACTGAAAAATACCCATCACTTGGTCTGCCGTAGAATGTACTTGTGGATTTATTGGCAACCGCTCTATTCTCCGAAATGGTTGCAGCAACGTTCCTTGGAGGCTTTGCGCCTCCAGCCACTTGGGCAAACCTCCGCAGTGTTTTAGCATGGCATTAGATTTATGCAGACTATACCGAGGACACACAGCGCATATAACACACTCGGCATAGTTCACAAAGTAAAACGACAAAACACAATTACTACACTTGGCAAGTTGCGCACTGAATATTATCACCTTGTCCTTTGCACACTTCAATAACAAGGTAGTTTGTATCTGTGACCTTATTCTTCAATGTGGCAGCTTTGATTTTTGGTGCAAATTGCGAGAATTAAGGTCTGCAACCTTGGGCATGGAGAGCTGAAAGGCAAATGTCTCGTCTTTTGTTCTTAGAGGAGGGAGCGAGGTTATGTTTTGGGAACCCCAAAACTCCTCGCTCCACCATAAGGGCGGAGAATTTTTGTTCCCAACGGTCGCAGAAAGTGAGTGTACCAACTATAAACAGTATGTCGAATTACAAGCATGCATGAACAAGCCAGGAGAAAGGGTGGAAAACTGCCCACTAAAAGGATTCGCAAGCTGTCAAAGTTTGACACGAAGAAATTCTCTCTGCCAAGCTACGAGGTATTGAAATTGATGGCGAGAAAAACCAATCGCAAGTTGGCTGAGTATATCCGTGAGTCCACCTTGAACGGCAAGATAGTCCGTAGAAACAACACTGAAATGAGACCATAGTCTCGGTAGGGCATAGATTTAACCAGTTTATCCTCTAATCACATATTCAAATTCATCAAAATTCTCATACCCTAATTCTTCTAAGACTTGACGACTGTGTTTTCTGTCCTCTTCAGTGTTGAACTTGGGTATAATGGGGAGACGGAGGGTGATTTTATCTTTATGTTTGGCATGGGAGTAGAGCCAAACAAGGTTCTCAATAACTTGCTGATTGCCCTTGCCGGTATAGGCTTGGTAGATGGCAGGTGTCATGTCCTTGATGTCGATGATGAAGGAGTCGATGAAGGAGATGACTTCCTCCAAGTGATGGCGAGGCACGTTGAGGCTCGTCTCCATCGTAAACTGCCATCCCTCAGGACATTGCTCGCAAAATTCCTTGATGAATGCGCTTCGCAAGAGTGGTTCGCCTCCACCAAAGCAGATGCCGCCTCCTGTCGCCAAGAAATAAAGATTGTCCATCTCCACGTTCATCATCAGCAGTTCCGTGTCCATCTCCTGCCATACGCCGTCGGCTTCGAGGCATTGGGGATTGAGGCAATACTTGCAATGGAGAGGGCATCCGTGGAATGCCACGAGGGTGGTGACACCCTCGCCGTCTATCGTAAGGCGGTGGCGGTCGATGCAAATGAGTGGGGCGGTCTTCATTTTATTCTAATCTAAAGGTAACGGGGACTGTATATTTCGTTTTTACGGCCTTGCCATTTTGCTTGGCAAGATTCCATTTCGGCATACTTTTCACTACCCGAATGGCTTCCTCGTCGAAGGTAGGGGAAATGCTTTTCATCACCTTGATGTCACTCAGGGTTCCGTCTTCATTGACAGTGAAACCAACAATGACTCTTCCTTGTATATTGCAATCTCCTTGTATGTTTGGATAGCGGAGATTTTGGGCGATGTATTGCATCAATGCAGCTGAACCGCCAGGGAATGATGCCATTTCCTCGATTGCTGCGCCAAATAGCTTGCTGCTCTTGGTGGAGTCTGATGCGACGGTTTGTTGGATGATGGCGGTCTTACCATCATTCGTGTACTTTTCTTACTTTGCTTCTTCTGAATGAGTATCTTTCTTGATGATAGGAGCTGTTCCTCTGATAACTGCGACTTCCCCCAAGACATCTCTGCTTTCTGTCAAAGTGATAATATTGAGTTTCTCTTGGCTCATTTTTGTGATTTTGATGATTCTGTCTTGCATGCCAAGATATTTCACGGTGATTATATCTTCTTTCTCCACCTCGATAGTAAAGTTTCCATCTTTGTCAGCAATAGTCTTGCTGCCAGAAATTTTTGCCGTAATCGTGGCTCCTACTTGTGGATCTCCTTGCTCGTCAATGAGATGCCCTTGTACAAAAAGTACTCCTTTCTTGTTTAGTGCTTCTTTTTCTTTGAGGAGGACGGAATCGTTTGGCGTATATTCTTGAAATAGAATAGGGAGGGTTTTCTCTGATATAGAACTATAATATCCCTTCTGGGTGGCGCATGATGTGGTGGATGCGGCGAGGGCGGTGATTCCCAATGCCACTCCTGCGACCTTGATGGCTTTCCCGGCCATTTGTCTGATTCTCAACTCATGTTCCAGGTCTCTCACGTCTTGCTCACATCTTGGGCAAGTTCCCTTGCATTCGCCCTTGAAGTGGCATTCTTCGGGTGAATAGTCTATCCCATTGGCATCCGCTATTTGTTTGCGAATAGCCTTGAGGGTATCGCATATGTTGCGTCCTTTGGTTTTCATAAATTGATATTTTTAGGTGTTCAACATTCCCTTTATTTACAAAATGGGTATATTGTTACTCCTTAGTCATAAATTCTAAAAATACCCATTTTTATAATTCTAATTTCAAAAGTACGAAAAACAATCTACAAACGAGAAAATTTTGCTTTGTATTGTTAGAAAGGGAATTGCATTTAACATTTCTCATGTTTTTAATGCTGTATATGAAACTTATATGTGTTTCTTTAGATATTGTACAGTTGCATTTCTGAGACATTTTCCGACCATAATTTAATAATCTATAAAAACAACGCAAAAGATGTTATTTCTCAGATTTTAAATTTATCTTTGCAATCGTAACAGAGTTGTTTGACAAGCAAGGCAAACTTATGTATCCTTAATTCCGCAACACTATTATAACTTAAACTTTTTAAGTACCTGAGCAACAAAAAGTTGCCCAGGATTTTGCCATGTCAAAGAATTCACTTATCTTAGTGTTGCAAAACAAGCAAGCAAAACTCTGATATGGCATGGCAAAAATACATATTAAATCCGAGAAACTCACTCCTTTTGGAGGAATATTTTCAATCATGGAGCAATTTGACTCCACATTGTCATCTGTAATCGACTCGACCCTCGGTCTAAGGTGTAGATCATTCGGTTATCAGTACAGCGAAATCATCCGTTCACTCATGAGTATCTACTTCTGTGGTGGCTCATGTGTTGAGGATATCACTACTCATTTGATGAGCCATCTCTCGCTTCATCCGACACTTCGAACTTGTAGCTCTGATACTATCCTCAGAGCGATAAAGGAGCTGACGCAAGAAAACATCTCATACACGTCAGATACGGGTAAGAACTACGATTTCAACACGGCTGACACTCTCAATACTTTACTGCTCAATTGTATGTTTGCATCTGGCCAACTGAAAGAGGACGAGATGTATGATGTTGATTTCGACCATCAGTTCATAGAGACAGAGAAGTATGATGCAAAGCCTACATACAAGAAGTTCCCTGGTTATCGCCCTGGCGTGGCGGTTATTGGCGACTTAATCGTTGGCATTGAGAATAGCGATGGCAACACAAATGTTCGTTTTCATCAGAAGGACACGCTGAAGAGGTTCTTTGAGAGATTTGAACAGAACGGCCTTACTATCAATCGTTTCAGAGCTGACTGTGGATCATGTTCCGAGGAAATCGTAGAAGAAGTAGAGGAACACTGCAAATCCTTCTATATCCGCGCAAACCGCTGCAGTTCGCTCTACAATGAAATCTTTGCTCTCAGAGGTTGGAAAACTGAGGAAATCAATGGCATTGAGTTCGAATTGAACTCTATCCTTGTTGAAAAGTGGAAGGGTAAAGCATACCGACTTGTGATTCAAAGACAGAAACGGTTGGATGGTGTATTGGATCTCTGGGAAGGAGAATACACATACCGTTGTATCCTGACTAACGACTATGTATCTTCCGTAAGAGAGATTGTCGAGTTCTATAACCTTCGAGGGGGAAAGGAACGTATCTTCGATGATATGAACAATGGTTTCGGATGGGACAGATTGCCCAAATCCTTCATGGCAGAGAACACCGTGTTCCTTCTTCTTACATCACTTATCCGTAACTTCTACAAGGCCATTATCCAAAGACTTGATGTAAAGAGGTTCGGACTCAATACAACAAGCCGCATAAAAGCGCTTGTCTTCAGGTTTGTCTCTGTACCAGCAAAGTGGATCAGGACATCAAGGCAGTATATGCTGAATATCTATACCTGTAACAATGCTTACGCGGATGTGTTCCAGACAGATTTTGGATAACGCCTACAACTTATGGGTATGATACTGCGTATTGCCTCAAGTCGCATTGTGGGGTAAGGGGATGTTGTAGGCTGAAGTGGGGATTTCAGTTCTAATTATCTGCAAATTCAGTAATGAGAGGATGTGTACACGCAAGAAGGACGTTGAAAAGTTAAGTTGCGGATTTGAGGTGTATAATGAAGAAGTTGGTACTATTGCCAAGTCATTACCTCTATTGAGGTGAACTATTCATAAATAGCTCATTTTAAGCTGTTCAGTAGATTTTAGCAGAATTTTTTGAAAAAATCACCATTCACAGCGTTGAAATAAATAGTTTTTAGTAACTTTGTTGCTAATAATGAATTTTGAACTTACATCTCAATACAAACCTACTGGCGATCAGCCAGAGGCAATACGTCAACTCACCGAGGGATTAGACCGTGGCGACAAGTCGCAGGTATTGCTTGGTGTAACGGGTTCGGGCAAAACTTTTACGATGGCAAATGTGATTGCCAATGCCAATAAGCCCACCCTTATTCTTTCCCACAACAAGACTTTGGCTGCCCAACTTTATGAGGAAATGAAAGGTTTCTTCCCTCATAACGCTGTGGAATACTACGTTTCTTATTACGATTATTATCAGCCCGAAGCCTATATGCCCACTACCGATACTTACATTGAAAAGGATTTGGCTATCAACGATGAGATAGACAAGCTCCGCCTTTCAGCCGTATCGTCCTTACTCTCTGGTAGAAAGGACGTTGTGGTGGTTTCGTCCGTGTCGTGTATCTATGGTATGGGTGCGCCTGTGGCAATGAAAGAAAACGTGATACGCATTGCAAAAGGGCAGATTATAGACCGCAACGAGTTTTTGCGCCGATTGGTAAATGCGCTCTATGTGCGTAACGACCTCGACTTACAACGTGGCAACTTCCGTGTAAAGGGCGACACGGTAGACATTGCTATGGCTTACTCGGACAATGTGCTACGCATTACGTGGTGGGACGATGAGATAGATGCCATAGAAGAGGTAGACGCCATTTCTTATCATCGCCTTGCCCAGTTTGAAGCCTACGAAATTTATCCTGCCAACCTTTTTGTTACATCTAAGGAGCAGACCGAGAATGCTATCCGACAAATTCAAGACGACCTTGTTCTGCAGGTGGATTTCTTTAACGAAGTGGGCGACCGCATTAAGGCTCAACGTATTAAGGAGCGTGTGGAATACGATATGGAGATGATGAAAGAGTTGGGTCATTGCTCTGGCATTGAGAACTATTCACGTTATTTTGATGGACGTGAAGCAGGCGAACGCCCCTATTGCTTACTCGATTTCTTTCCCGAAGACAACCTCATAATGATAGACGAAAGTCACGTAAGTGTGCCACAAATTTCGGCTATGTATGGAGGCGACCGAGCACGAAAGAAGAATCTTGTAGAGTTTGGTTTCCGTTTGCCCGCAGCTTTCGATAATCGTCCACTCAAGTTTGAAGAATTTCATAGCCTCATTCATCAGGTGATTTACGTTTCGGCAACCCCAGCCAACTTTGAGTTGGAAGAGGCAGAAGGTGTTGTTGTCGAGCAAGTTATCCGCCCAACAGGTTTGTTAGACCCTGAAATAGAGGTGCGCCCATCCGAAAATCAGATAGACAATTTGATGGAGGAAATACTCGTTCGTGCCGAAAAAGACGAGCGTGTTCTTGTTACCACCCTTACCAAGCGTATGGCGGAGGAACTAACCGAATACCTGCTCAACTATGAAGTGCGTACAGCCTATATCCACAGCGATGTGGCAAGTCTTGACCGTGTGAAAATTATCAACGACCTCCGTGTAGGTCTTTACGATGTGTTGGTGGGTGTCAATCTTTTGCGTGAGGGCTTAGACCTTCCCGAAGTGTCGCTCGTAGCCATACTTGATGCCGACAAGGAAGGTTTTCTCCGAAGTCATCGAAGTCTTACACAGACGGCTGGGCGTGCGGCTCGTAACGTTAATGGGCGAGTAATAATGTATGCCGATACCATTACTGAAAGTATGCAGAAAACCATAGACGAGACGGCTCGCCGACGTGAAAAGCAGTTGAAATACAACGAAGAGCATCACATAACGCCTACCCAAATTGTGCGTTCTATTAAGGATACACTACCTACGGGCGAAGCGGGAACGGCTACGAAAATACCTATGGCGAAGCCAACGAAGGGTAAACCATACGCCCCAGTTCCACAAGATACCGCTTTTGCTGCCGACCCAATAGTTCAGCGTATGACTCGTCCACAGCTTGAGAAGAGTATTCAGAACACTACAGCCCTAATGCAAGAGGCTGCCAAGAACCTCGACTTCCTCCAAGCAGCCCAATATCGTGATGAGATAATACGATTGCAAAAAGAGTTGGAGTTGAAAGATTAGCATCTAAAATATAGTTGGTCTATTTTTCCGTTCCCTATCTTTTAGAAATAAGAGGTCGGTCTTTTAGAAGCAAAACATATATGTTTGGTGTTGTCAAAGTTTAACTTTGGGAGGGCAATACATATATGTTTTGGAGTGTAAAACATATATGTTTGAAAGCGCATTTGTAACTTCCTTTTATTCAGATAGTTATAAGTGCGCTTTCGTTAGTTTTTATCTTAAAAGGCATTGTTCTGTTTATAACCTTGTTAAACCCAATCGGTCGTTAGACCAGTCAGACCAGTCGGACTTGTCAGACTGGTCAGACTGGTCGGACTTGTCAGACTTGTCGGACTGGTCTAACGACCGATTGGGGTTAAAAGTTAAGGTGATGAACAGCTTGATAACTTTTTACGAATAATAAGTTAAAGTTTTTCGCCACAATGGCGACAATATCTGTCTTTGGGTTCTACCTTGTTACCACATCTTGGGCACTTTCCTCGTTCCGACTTCCTTTGTGTTTCGTCTATAAAGGTTGCTGTAACGATGCCTGTAGGAATAGCAATAATGGTGTAACCCAAGAGCATTACAAAGGCTGAAAGCAGTCTGCCAAGGGCTGTGATAGGGGTGATGTCGCCATAACCCACGGTGGTCATTGTGACTATGGCATAGTAAACAGATGTGCCAAGGTCGCTAAACTGGGTGTTGGGTTCGCTACCTTCCACGAGGTACATCAGGGTGCCAAGACACGTTACCATAATGAGCACAAACATAAAGTAGACCATTATTTTGCGCATACTTCGGCGGAGTGACTGCAAAAGTAAATATCCCTCGTTGAGAAAGCTAAAGAGTTTGAATACGCGGAAGATGCGAATAAAGCGGAACGAGCGAAGGAGTATCATATAACGTGCGCTTGGGAAAATGATACTCAAGTAGGGCGGAATAGTAGAAATAAAGTCGATTATTCCGAAGAAACTTAGCGCATAGTTGCGAGGTTTGGGCGAACAATAAAGACGAGCGCAATAGTCGAAAGTGAAAACCACGGTCAAGATTCCTTCGATAATCTCCAAAGCGAATTTATATTGATAGGCTAAGGTTGGCACACTCTCGGTAAAAGCCACGATAATGCTAATAAAAATGATGATAATCAATGCAACGTCGTAAGCCTTTCCTTCGGGTGTATCTGCCTCAAATATAATGTTATATAACTTTTCTTTCATTCTTTACTTCTTGTCTTTTCTTTTCTACAATTAGCAAATAATGTCTTGCTTTATTCCATTTCAGATAGTTCGAGCCACCGCAATTCCTTTTCGTCCAACTCTTCTTTCAGTTGTGGCAGTAGTTTGCTCTTTTCTGTCAGCTCGTCTATGCTCATATTGCCCGTGCAGAGTTGCTCCTCTATGGTGCTTACTTGCTCGGTAAGCTGTTCAATGTCGGCTGTAAGCTGTTCGTACTCTCGCTTCTCTTTATAGCTCATTCGGCGGCGCGTATCGTTGCGATAGTCTTTTGCTGTTGTGGCTTTCTTCTCCTTGTTTTTATTTTCTGTGGCTGCCGCTTCGCTACTCTTCAACGATTGGTAGTTGCGGAATTGTGTGTAATTGCCAGGGAAATCCTTTATCTCGCCTTCGCCTTTGAAAACCAAGAGATGGTCTACCACCTTATCCATAAAGTAGCGGTCGTGCGAAACCACGATTACGCACCCTGGGAAATCTTGTAGATACTCCTCTAATATTTGCAGGGTTTGTATATCAAGGTCGTTGGTAGGTTCGTCCAAAATGAGAAAGTTGGGGTTCTTCATCAGCACGGTGCAAAGGTAGAGTTTGCGCTTTTCACCTCCAGAGAGTTTAGCCACGTAGTTGTGTTGCTCTTCAGGGGCAAAGAGAAAGTAGTTGAGAAATTGCGATGCCGTCATGTGTCGCCCACCGCCAAGGTCGATGTAATCGGCTATATCTGTAATGATGTCGATTACTTTTTGGTCGTCTCTGAACTTTAGGCCTTCTTGTGAGAAATAACCAAAATTGACGGTTTCACCGATGTCGAATTTACCATTATCGGGTGAAACCAATCCGAGGAGCATTTTGATGAAAGTAGACTTGCCCGTGCCGTTGTTGCCTACAATTCCCATTTTTTCGAAACGAGCGAAATTGTAGTAAAAGTCGTTGAGAATAATTTTCTCGTCAAAACGTTTGGAAACATATTGACATTCGAATATCTTGCTACCGATGTACACATTAGATGCTTTCAGGCGTATTTGGCGGTCTTCGATGCGTTGTTGGGCCTTGGACTGTAGTTCGTAAAAAGCCTCTTCACGATAGCGAGCCTTGTGTCCACGTGCTTGTGGCTGTCTGCGCATCCATTCCAATTCGGTGCGATACAGATTGTTGGCACGTGCTATTTCGGCTCTCGTGTTATTGATACGTTCCTGTCGCTTCTCAAGGTAGTACGAGTAATTGCCACGATAGGTGTAAATGGTTTTGTCATCAAGCTCTAAAATGACGTTACAAACGTTGTCAAGGAAGTAGCGGTCGTGCGTTACCATCAACAAGGTTTTGTTGCCACGTTGCAAATATCCTTCCAACCACTCTATCATTTCGAGGTCGAGGTGGTTGGTGGGTTCGTCAAGAATAAGCAGGTCGGGTTCTAAGATTAGCACATTGGCCAAGGCCACACGCTTCTGCTGTCCACCGCTTAATTCTTTTATAGGCTGATTAAGATTGGTTATTTTGAGTGTTGTAAGGACTTGTTTTGCTTTCAACACTTTTTCGGGGTCGCCTTCGTGATTGAAACAAGCGTCAAGCACGGTGTCGTTAGGTTCAAAATGGGGACTTTGGTCTAAGCAAGCTACTCGCAAATCGTTGCGATAAATAATGCTGCCACTCTCATATCCTTCCTTTCCTGTGAGGATTGAGAGTAGGGTAGACTTGCCTGTGCCATTCTTGGCTATAAGACCTATGTGTTGTCCTTCGGCTATGGAAAACGATATTTCGTTGAAAAGTACCTGCGAACCAAATCGTTTGGTGAGTCGCTGTACATCTAAGTAGGGGATAATGGCCATATTATTCTTTGTTGGCTGTAAGCTCTAATTCGGTATTGATTTGCTCAATGTAATCCAAAACTTCCTCACGTCCTGTCTTGTCTTCCGATGAAGTGATGAAGTATGGAGGCAATACGTCCCAACGGTCTTGGAGCTTTTTCATCCATTCCATCGCATTATTTTTGGCACGCCCACCTGAAAGTTTGTCGGCTTTGGTAAAGATGATAGAGAACGGGATGTTGCTCTCGCCCAACCAGTCGACAAACTCTCTGTCTATCTTTTGTTGCTCGTGACGAATGTCAATGAGCACAAATAGATTGATGAGCTGTTTGCGTTGAAGAATGTATTGGGTAATCATTTGCTCCAACTTGTTGCGCATTGTCTTTGAACTCTTTGCGTATCCGTAGCCTGGGAGGTCGACAATGTACCACTCGTTGTTAATAATAAAATGATTGATAAGCAATGTTTTGCCGGGTTTAGCTGAAGTTTTTGCTAAACCTTTATGGTTGCAAAGCATATTAATAAGACTTGATTTGCCCACGTTGGAACGACCTATGAAGGCATATTCGGGCTTGGTATCTACGGGGCATTTCGTAATGGTAGGTGACGAAATGGTAAATTCTGATTTCGTAATATTCATATTTCCTATTCTTTCTTTTAATTGCCAAGCTACAAAACATAGCTGTATAGCAATTGCAAACTTACATAAAAAAAATGAGAAAACGGATTTTACGTGTTCAAAATCTGCATATACTGCTCGTAAGAGATAAATTCGCCACCCATTGTTTTGAGATGTGGGGTCTCGAATTGGCAATCAATAAGACCGCCATTATGTTCTTTTAGGAAGTTGGCAAGATAGATAAGCGCTATCTTAGATGCCGATGGAACCAGTGAAAACATACTTTCGCCAAAGAAATTGCGTCCTATTGTAACACCATAAAGTCCGCCTACGAGCTGTTTGTCTTTGTTCCACACTTCTATACTTGCGGCAAATCCTTGCTGATGGAGTTCGGTATAAGCTGCTATCATTCGTTTGCCAAGCCACGCACCTTCTTCTTTGTAACGCAATTGTGAACAGTTGGCTATTACAGCGTTGAAGTCTTGATTGATAGTGACGCTGTAATCGCCCTTATTCATAAGGTTTTTCATACTGTGTGAGACGTGAATACGTTCGGGAAAGATAACAAATCGTTGCATCGGACACCACCATAATATCTTTTTGCGACGACGAAAGTCGAACCAAGGGAATATGCCATTGCTATAAGCCAATAGAAGTCTATCAACAGATAGGTCGCCTCCTATGGCTATCAGTCCATCGTTATCGCCTAAACGAGGGTCAGGGAAAGAAATTTCGGTTGGGTCTAATTCAAATACCATATTGCATTACAAGTATTAATATATTGAACAAGATGATGTGAAAGGGCTATTTCTTAGTGGATAAAGTTAAAGCGTTTTCTGCTATTTCAACCATCGCTATGCCACCTTTGGCTAATTTTCCAAAGAGAATTTCACGCATTAAGAGGGGTTTTAGCTTGCTGTTTATTACTCTGTCCATCTCACGTGCGCCATACTCTTTTGTAAACCCTGCATCTAAAAGATACGCAAATGCAGCATCTGAAATAGTAAGTTTAACTCGCTTTATGTCAAGTTTTTGTTCTAATACCTTTAACTTTTTCTTTAATATAAGTTCAGCCATTGGTTTGTCCATATCGTGGAATACGACCGTAGAAGACAAACGGTTAAGAAACTCTGGTTTGAACGTACGCTTCACTTGCTTCATCATAGCTTCGCCACGACTTACATTTCCTGCAAAGCCTACATTGGCTTGTGCAGCATATTGAGCACCAGCATTGGAGGTCATAATAAGAACTACGTTGCGGAAATCGGCCTTGTTTCCTTTGTTGTCGGTCAATCGGGCGTAATCCATCACTTGCAAAAGAATATCATAAATATCGGTATGCGCTTTCTCAACCTCGTCCAACAACAGCACACAATTGGGTGATTTGCGGATAGCATCTGTCAATAAACCGCCGTCTTCGTAGCCCACATAGCCTGCAGGAGAACCTATTAGCTTGGCAACAGCGTGCTTTTCTGCAAACTCACTCATATCAAATCGCACCAATTCTATGCCCAATTCATCGGACAAAACTCGTGCTACTTCGGTTTTACCCACGCCCGTTGGTCCTACAAAGAGCAAACTTGCCAATGGCTTATTATCGTCTAATAGTCCAGCTTTTGCCATCTGAACCGACTCCACCACGTTGCGCACAGCCTCGTCCTGTCCATAAATTTTTTCTGTAATGCGGGTATAAAGCGTTTTTAAAGTTTCGTTTCCGTCTTCTTTTAGTGCCATTGCATTCACCTTGCACACCCTTTGTAGAATTTCTTCCACTAAACCTTTTGTAACGTATTGTGTCGTTCTGTTATTTGGATGAGTTTCAAGATATGCGCCTGCTTCATCAATCAAGTCGATGGCTTTATCGGGAAGAAACCTATCTGCGATGTACTTATGGCTTGCTTTTACAGCATATTCTATCACTTCTTTGCGATAGACAACGTGGTGAAAGTGTTCATACTTTGTCTGCAAACCTCTTAATATTTCGATGGCTTCGTCTACCGATGGCTCAAGAATATCTATCTGTTGAAAGCGTCTAACAATACTTTTCGATTGTGCAATCTTCTTGTTATATTCTTCGTATGTGGTTGAGCCAATGAACTTTATTTCGCCTGACTCAAGATAAGGTTTTAATATATTGGCTGCATCAGGTCCGCCTTGACCATTTGCGCCTGCACCCATTATATTGTGAAGTTCGTCTAAATAAATGATACAGTTGCCTTCTTCTTTCGCTCCGTCCAACACTTGCTTCATACGCTTTTCAAAGTCGCCACGATACTGTGTACCTGCTAACATTTGCCCCATATCCATTTGGTAGATATAACAAGCACGCAAGCGTTCTGGCACATTGCCATTTAAAATGCGTTGTGCCAATCCATAGACTAACGAAGTTTTACCCACACCAGGTTCGCCCACGTGTAACGGGTTGTTTTTATCCTTTCTGCAAAGCACCTGAATGGTACGATCGAGTTCTGCTTCACGACCAATAAGCGGATTATGTGTAGATACTTGTGCCATAATATCTGTAACAAGTTCTTTCCAATCATCAGATTTTGCTATTGCAGAGAAGTCTTCGAAAGCCTCTTCGTACTCGTTCATTTCAGATTGTGGATTGACGAAATCGAAGATATTGGTTACATTTCCGTCCTCATCAAAGGTGGGCTTATTATTAGCTTTAGAACGATAGTTGCGCTCTAACTCATTGAGAAATTCCACTATGTCGCCTATGTGCCAAGTCAGCACATATCCAGCATACGAGTCTTGTAATTCGTACATTGCTGCAACAAGGGTAGACATATAGGGTTCGTCGTTAATATTTGAAGTTCCCATCTTTGAAGCAAGGTCTATCATCTTACGTGTTTGAGCAGATAAAACTATTTTTTCAGACACCTCATCTATTTTGTCAAGCGTATCAAAATACCTTATGAGTTGCCGCATAGCATCTACCCATTCGCCACCACACTTATTGAAAGCATCAAAAAAAGGTCGATGGTGAAATATTACAAATAGGAAGTGTTCGGGTAAAATATATTCGTGTCGTAAGTGTTCGGCGATAGCTCCTACACGCTCTAAGGTGTCTTGAAACCACGTTATATTGTTCTTTTTATTGCTCATTATGCAGGTTCGTAAGTAAGTTGTAATGGGAAATTGTTTTCTCGGGCAAAGTTAGTAGCAAGTTCAACCTTGGTTACAGCAATGTCGTAAGGGTAAATACCTGCTATTGCACTACCTTCATGATGTACTTGAAGCATTACTTTAGATGCTTCTTCTTCACTTTTATGGAATATCTTCATTAAGACGAAGACCACAAAATCCATTGTTGTGTCATCGTCATTGTGAAGAATTACTTTATATTTACGAGGCTCACGCAAGTTTGTATGCGTCCTCTCTTTTACCGAAGTTTGTTCTTTTGCCATAATGCTACAAAGTTAAGGATAAAAAATGAAAACTCCCAATGTTTAAACCCAAATCAGTCATTAGCCCGCAAAGGCTTTTTAAAGCGTTTAGCTGTTATGCTTTTCTTCGTCTTTGCACCTTATTTTGGCTCTTTTCGTTTGTTTTTTCAGTTGTTTAGCTCGCTAAACGTCTTCAAAAACAACCAAAAATAGCTCAAAATAAGCTCGCAAATCTCGAAGAAGTCTAACGACCGATCTGGGTTAAACCCAAATCAGTCATTAGCCCGCAAAGGCTTTTTAAAGCGTTTAGCTGTTATGCTTTTCTTCGTCTTTGCACCTTATTTTGGCTCTTTTCGTTTGTTTTTTCAGTTGTTTAGCTCGCTAAACGTCTTCAAAAACAACCAAAAATAGCTCAAAATAAGCTCGCAAATCTCGAAGAAGTCTAACGACCGATTGGGGTTTAAAAATTACACTTCTCTTTTGTCATTCAAAAAATATTACTATCTTTGCATAAGATATAGCTGCACTCGCCAAAGCGTAGGGACACGGTTCACCGAGTTCCGAATAGTAGTTCGAGGGTGTTTGGAGCGTGAAAACGTACTGATGAGCTTGCAAATAAATCGAGCTCCTATATCATAAAATATCATTTATTGAAATATCTTTAATTAATAAAATATCATTAAAACAATAAATTTATGAAAGTAATCAACACAACTAAAGCACCTAAGGCAATTGGTCCTTACAGTCAAGCTATTGAAGCTAACGGATTAGTAATCACTTCTGGTCAACTTCCAATCGACCCAGCAACAGGCGAATTTGCACCTGGTGGTATCAAAGAACAGACCCGTCAGTCGCTTCTCAATGCTAAAGCAATTCTTGAAGAAGCAGGTATTGGTCTTGCTAACGTAATGAAGACTACTGTTTTCCTTGCTGATATGGAGGATTTCGCTGCAATGAACGAAGTTTACGCAGAGTTCTTCAACGAGCCATTCCCTGCTCGTTCGGCTATCTCTGTTAAGCGTTTGCCAAAAGATGCGCTTGTAGAAGTAGAATGTATTGCTGCAAAATAAGCTGCATACAGCGACTTATAATATTTTAAGACTTTAAAGGCGAGTTCGTTCAAGGACTTGCCTTTTTTTTATTGGGGATAGTCAGATTAGTCAGATTAGTCAGACCTGTCGGACCAGTCGGACCAGTCGGACCTGTCAGACAAGTCGGACAAGTCAGACCTGTCGGACTCGTCTGACTTAGCAAATAAGCTGCTGAATAGCGTGCTATCCCACCTTCTTGTTCTCTGATTCTGCCAATAGTTCGCTTGCCACTCTTGCAATGTTGTACAATATAACAATGTTATAATTGCCAAAATCTTGCTTTGCTTTCAGTTCAGTACACCATTCTTTAGCCTCTTTACTGTTAAGTAATGCACAGTGAGAAGGCATCTGAAGATTATCAAAATTGCAGCGCACTTGGTCTATAATATGCTCTATGCGTTGGCAAATAATAATCTCTTCACTCGTAAGCGGACGGTTGTAGTGATGTGCTCCCAATGCCGAAATGTACGAAAGCAGAGCGTGATTGCGATAAGTCAGGGCAAATGCTTTGCGCAACATAAATCGTTTGTCTCTTGGTTCTACAGCCATTCCCTGTCGTGCAATGGCTATAGCGTTATCTGCCTGATGTGCTGTGCGTCGATTATGATAATATACAGGACCTCGGGCATCATTACTATAAATGGTGTGGAAGTATCTTAGGTTTTTTGTCATAGCCTCTGCCATAAGCTGCGGAAGGTGTCTATACTGCCAATCGGGCCATAAATAGCGCACAGAAAGGTAAGCTAACAACGCTCCTATAAACGTACAAAGCAGTCTGTAACCCATCACCTCAACGCCTGTACCCGTTTGCAGATTGAAGGCTGCAATGACGAATATAGTAACGAAAACCACAGCATAGGCATATCGCTTGCGTACCCAATAGAAGAAAGTAAAGATAGACACAAGTAGCAGAACAATTTGTCCAGCCTGTGTAGGCAACAACTGTGCAAAGATAACGCCCAATACCACGCCCGACACCGTTCCAATAATGCGTTGCGTAAGTCGTTGGCGAGTGGCAACATAACTGCGTTGACATACAAAGAGAGCTGTAAGTGGTATCCACGTACCTTTGGGAATAGCAAATGCAATCATCAGCGCATAACCTATAACCAAACATAGCGTGAGGCGTACAGCGTGGCGAAAAAGGGTATGTTTAGGTGATAGAAGCACACGTAAACGTACCTTGAACGATGCTGAACGATATTGCAATTGCTCTACGGGGATACGTGTATTTACATCTTCATCGGCAGCGGCAAGGAGATAAGAAAGTCTGCTGAGATTGTTATAAAGCATATTTAGCGCAGCATACTCAGGGTCGTGGGTGCTCTGCTTCAGTTGTTCGCCCACCATCTCACGTGTCCATTGCAAACCTTCAGGCAACTTAAATTTGTTGCCCATCAGAATAGTCTTTGCGTAAAGGCGTATCGCTTTGGACAATTCATAGAGCAATTGTCCCATACCTTTGATCAATAATGGGTTGTTACACCGCTTACTCAACACATCGTAGCGTTGATGACTCGATGTTGCTCGTTCGTGCAACTGCTGAAGCAAAAGCCAACGATTGTAAAGCGGGGTAAGTTCGGAAAGGTCGTGACCCTCTAACATACCGAGGCACGCGTAGATAACAGCCTTTGTAGCATCAATTCCACTACCTATTGCCACATTCTTTTCGGCTAAAGTAGTGCGAATACGCTTGTGTTGTTCTCTATCACAAGGGAAAAGGGACGCCTTCAATTCCATATAGTCAGCCAACTTAAAGAAAGCCATAGCCAACTGCTCTTTCACCAATCTGTAAGGACGTAATGATAAGAACAACAAGGAAATAGAACCGTACATTAAACCTCCTAATGGAAGCAGAATGGGTTGGTAATACCATTCTTTAATGCCTACGCCCAACATAGCATAAATGCTGACGAGCAATGCACCAAAGGTGATGCCTTGATAGCGTGAGCCAAGTCCACCTAAGATAACAAGCGAAAAAGTAGTCAAAGCAAGGCCAAGTGCAAAAAGGATAGGATAATCGTTGAGCAACTCCACACTTAAACTCACAATAAGAAAGCTCACAATGGTAACTATCAAACTACGCAATCGACCTCGTGGATGGTCGTTGCTCTCGGCTAAGGCTGCTCCCACCGACCCTAAAGCCAATGTACAACCCACAAAGGGCTCGCCTACAAGGGTGGACGGAATAACCATTAACGCAATAGAAGTGGCAACCTTGAACGCCCATAGATTGTCGGGACGCGTCCAAAGGTATTGCAACCACAGATATTGAAGTTGGGTTATGGTGTGCTTCAGTTTTCTTTTCGCATATTCTATTATCCGCATACAAGTCTTTTTATATTATCTAATAACTATTCTAAAAATCTATTAATAAAGTATTTAGATGATTTATTTAAAGTTTTACTAATACCTTATTGATGTTTTAAAATAGGTGTTTCATAATGCAAAAGTACTGAAAATAATCCACATAAACAAATATTTCCAATCTTTCAGACCCATAGTTGATTTTCTTATGCTTTTGTCCAAAAACGTGCAGTAATATCGATTAATTCGCCTTTTTCGCCCACTTTGTACATTCTTTGATTGGTCTTAGGCGAATTAAGTGCCCCCAAATGCTTAATATAAGGTCCTACCTTAATATAATTGAAATTGCTTACTGCTATTCCTTTTGCAATGGTTGTGCGCCCCGTGTACCAACCTATCTTTAACACAGGGTATTGTTGACGAATATAAATAGCCAAACTATTTACTTCGTCAGGTGCAATGTCGCCCCCCATAATACCGATGCAAGTTATTTTTTTGCCGTTTTCATCGAGCAATTGGTCGATAACTTCGGGAGTAAATGGGGCGCCAATATCGCCATAGAGAAACGAACTGTGGCAGCCAGGACACCTACAAGGACAAAGCGAAAGATTGATGGCTAACGTCACTTCGTCTGGAAATTCTTGGAATACAATATCGTAGTTAACGTATTTCAACATCGCATTTATAGATTTTAGCCTATTAGTTGTGCTTGCTTTGTGGTCTACTACAAATAGTAGTATTATGGTTTATCATTCACATTTAGCATAACAAAAAAAAGGAGTTGGGGCTTATTTTTAACTATGAAACGCTGTTTAATGATATAATGTACGATGTGTAGCCCCAACTCCGAAGTGTAATTAATACGTTATGCTACGTGGCGAATTATATAGTGTACTTGTCCTTTGTGGCGTAATAACGCTTTTCTGCCTCCACCTGTCGTGCTGCAGAGAAATTGCTCACACGCTTCATATAGCCTATCACACGTGTAAGATAGTCTACATTCTGCGACTTGCAGTGTGGACATTCTTTCAAATTGCGCTTGTCTATATGCCCACACTCGTTACAGATGGTGTTAGGAATATTGAATGTGAAGTAGTTGCAACCTTCCTCTGCTGCCACACGCAAGAGTTGACGATACTGTGCTGGCGACAAGTGTTCATCGAGGTTCATATGTAATGCCGACCCACCCGTGAGGTGCTCTATATAAGGTGCACCATGCATACGGAACTTGTCAAGAATGGTCAGCGACTCGTCTTCCACACGATAGAAATAACTGTTGTAGCAGTCGCGAGGTACAAAATAGCCATCTGCCTTGTCCCATTTAGCGTGCTTCACACCCACATTTTCGGCAGGTATCATCTCGCAATTGAACATTACCTCCTTAGTCTTATAGGCCTTATTTGCTGTTTCTATCAGTCCCAATACACCTTGCACATACTCTTTATATCGTTCGTTAGGAGTAATATCAATGCCCATAAACTCGGCTGACTCTACCAGTCCGTTTATACCAATGGTGAGATATTGACGGTCTATATTGATGTAACCCGCATCAAAGAGTGGCAACAAGTGGTTCTTGAGCAAGTCTTTCAAATTCTCGTTATATGCCAACTGTACTTTGTGACACAAATCAATGATATATGAAAGATACTCTTTATAGTCTAAATCGTGATTTACAGCGTATTGCACGCATCTGTTCAAGTTGATGGTTAACACACTCTTAGAGCCCGTAGACACACCTCCTGCACCCAAGGTGTAAGAGAAGCCATTATCTTGTATCTCGTTGCGAAGACGGCAGCACGAACTTAGCGAGTCGGCATTGTCGCTCATATAGGTAAAGAAGCTGTGTCCTTCAGCATACATCTCTGCTGCAAAGTCGCCCCACTCTTGGTCTCTGCACTCTCCGTTTTCAGCCAAGAGCGCCATTGTTTCAACAGGGAAAGTGAGAACAGCCTTGAGACGTTCTTGATTGAACCATTTCATAAATCGCTTTTGCAACCACGATACGCCTTCCCAGTCGGGTTGTGAACCATCGGGGAAATAGAAGTTGCCAAAGAGCGACTCGAAATAATACTTATCGTAGTACGAGATATTCCAGAACACAGCTTGGTAGTTGCGTGCACCTGTTGGCTGGTTGAGCGAGTAAACTATCTGTTCGAAATAGTCGGTAAGCATCTTGTCGATGGTGCGCTGCTTCAAACTGAGGTCTACCACCTTGTCAGGGTGTTTCCAATAATCCTTGCCGTACTCCAACTGAACGAAGTAGTTCATATACATCAAAAACTCTGGTGTGGCGCAAGCTCCTGCCAACATACTCGACACCATAAACACCATATTGATGAAACCTCCGCAAAAGCTCTTCAGATTGGTAGGTGCAGTAGAGTTGCCACCAATTGAGGTTGTTCCACCTATGAGCCAAGGGTACATTGTGATAGATGCACAATAGTTGGCCAAGTTGGTTTCGTCGTTCTTATATATAAAGTGGTGGTTCAGTAGGTGCAAATATTGGTCTGCCACCTCCTTGCCATACATCTTCTTAATGCGCTCGGTCAATATTCGGCGGTTCAGTCGAATGAAGCCTTGCTTTGGCAATTCGCCTATAAGGGTAGCAATGTTTTTGTTTTCAACGTTAGCATTGGCATCAAATTTAGAGCCCGTTGCTGCATTTTCGGCTTTGCAATAATCGGTTAAGAAGCGCATCTTCTCTAACACCTCTCTATCCTCAGTGTGCTGATGACGATATACAATAAAACTCTTAGCTACCTGATAATATCCTTCTTGCATCAAGGCCTCTTCTACCTGATTTTGAATTTCCTCAACCGTAATGTCGTTATGGATATGAATGTTCGACAATATTTTAGATACTGCGCCAAGGTCGATTGGTTCGTTAATGCTATCGAATGCCTTTAGAATGGCATTCATTATTTTGTCGAGCGAGAAGTTTTCCTTAGTTCCATCACGCTTGGTTATCGTAAAATTTTTCATTAGATTTATATATGATGTTTTAAGTTTTCTTTTTTGTATTTTATAGCTTCAGTGATGAAGTTCATAATTTTATTTTTGGACAACTTTGAAGCGAGTACAAAGATAGAAAAAAGTTATTCATACGCAAAGAAAATTTCCAAAAATAATTATTTTTCTTTCTTAGTTTATCTTTACATATATCATTTAATAATTTGAATAACAATGATATATGTGAAATATATAAAGTGTTATTTTATACTTAGAGTTAAACTTAAAAGATAAAAAGTTTTCCATTTTGAAAATTTAAAATTTATTTTTTGGAAAACTTTCGAAAATATTTTGCTAATTATATCATACAAAAATGATAACTTTGATGTTCCTAAAATGTCGCTTGTAGATATTTTTTTTGCTTGCCCTATACAATGTTTTACCTTATATAAGAATATTACTTCGGTCTGTTTTGTCCAATGTTATATTGCAATATTTAGCTTATAGGCTGCCGATGTGTAAGGCGAAGAGGGGTAAGAGCTGTTGTTCTGTTTATCCGTTTCGTAGCATTTTGAAATCAGAGGTTTAACTTTGAAATGGTCAAAGTTGATGTTTGGGAGGGTGAAAGTTCAACTTTGACCGTGCCAAACATATATGTTTTGGAGGGTAAAACATATATGTTTCATAATGGGTTTGTAAGCCTTTTGTAATCAGTAGGTTATGTTGAGGCTTTCCGCGCATTAGCTCTGTTTTCTTTGTTGTTCTATTTTTCCGTTCAGAAGCTTTTTTGTTTTGGGATGTAAACAGAAGAGATAGGGGCGAGGTGTGAAAATGTAGGTCGACTTGATTATCCTCAATAAATATATATGGTTAAGTGCAAATTAACCAAAAAAGATAGATTTTGTTACTGCTAATACAATTAAAATTAGTAATTTTGTGGTATTAAGAATGTATTCATTTTAATTAAAATATAGAAGAGATGAAAATTAATGATTTCAACTTCGCTGGACAGAAAGCTATTGTTCGCGTGGATTTTAATGTGCCATTGGATGAGAATGGTAATGTAACTGATGACACACGTATACGTGGTGCTTTACCTACTTTGAAGAAAGTACTTGCTGACGGTGGTGCACTCATTATGATGAGCCACATGGGTAAGCCAAAAGGAAAGGTGAAGGCTGAACTCTCGTTGGAACAAATTGTAAAGAATGTGAGTGCTGCACTCGGTGTTCCTGTTAAGTTTGCTAAAGATGCAGGCAAGGCAGAAGCTGAAGTGGCTGAACTAAAGAATGGTGAAGCTCTCTTGTTGGAAAACCTTCGTTTCTATGCTGAAGAAGAAGGCAAGCCAGTAGGAGTAGAAAAGGGCACTCCTGAATATGACGCAGCTGCTAAAGAAATGAAGAGCCGTCAGGCAGACTTTGCTAAGAAGTTGGCTTCATACGCTGATGTTTATGTAAACGATGCTTTCGGTACAGCTCACCGCAAGCACGCTTCAACAGCTGTTATTGCTGATAGTTTTGATGCTGACCACAAGATGTTGGGTTTCCTTATGGAGCAAGAAGTGACAGCTATAGAAAATGTATTGAAGAACGCTCAACACCCATTTACAGCTATCATAGGTGGCTCTAAGGTAAGTTCTAAGCTCGGTGTTATTAAGAATTTGTTGGACAAGGTAGACAATCTTATCATTGGTGGTGGTATGGGCTATACCTTTATCAAGGCTCAAGGTGGTAACATCGGTATGTCGCTCCACGAAGACGATTTGATGCTAGAAGCATTGAACGTAATGAAGGAAGCTAAGGAAAAGGGTGTAAACCTTTCTTTGTCAACTGCTTCTGTATGTGCGCAAGAGTTTAAGAACGATACCGAACGCAGGGTGTTCCCTATCAACGAAATTCCTAACGATTGGGAAGGTATGGACGCTTCAGAAGAAAGTTTGGAGAAATGGAAGAAAATTATTCTTGAGTCAAAAACTATTCTTTGGAATGGTCCTGTAGGTGTGTTCGAACTCGATAATTTTGCTCACGGTACTGGCGAAATAGCTCATTATGTGGCTGAAGCTACACAAAAGAATGGTGCATTCTCGCTTGTAGGTGGTGGCGACTCAGTAGCTGCTGTCAACAAGTTTGGCTTGGCTAATAAGGTTTCTTATGTGTCAACAGGTGGTGGCGCAATGCTCGAAGCTATCGAAGGTAAGGTATTGCCAGGTGTAGCTGCTATCAATAAGTAAGCAGAGACAAAAATATAAAAAGAAAGAGCGTAGCACCTTTCCAATGCTATGCTCTTTTTATGTGTTTAACCCAAATCGCTCATTAGACCAGTTTAGGTACTTATTCATTTATTTACGAAACCTATGAGATGTCTTTTTGTCTTATTTTGGCTTTATTTTACCTATATCTGCTGTCACATAGCCCGCTATGCTCTTTTGATATATGCAAAATAAATCTCAAAATAAGTTCAAAAATACATTCTCATTCTAACGACCGATTTGGGTTTAACCCAAAATAGTTTGTTCATAAAAAATACTATTTGGGAAGTACTATTGGTTATTTTTGCATTTACTTGAAAGTATTGCCGTTCCATACAAGTTGCTTTTCTCTTGTTATGGTCTTTATCTTTTCTTTGTCAGTTTTTTCGGCTAATGGGGTAGAGACCGAAAGTGTGATGGCATTGTCCTTATCTGATAGTTTCAATTTGTACAATTTCAGCCCTACCTTGCTATAAAGTTCGTCATATTCGGCTTGGCTCATTGTGTCGGGTTTTGCCCACACCACATTATAATCTATGGTGCAAGGCTTTGTTGTCCAATCCGTGTTATAAAGCGTGAGCTCGCTTTCGGCTTCGGGGGTATAGAGGGTTCTCACCATAGCAAAGGTGTTGTTGTCGAGCTTTCGCAATTCTAATTCTGATGTACTGTTGAGTTTTACGGACATATAGTGGGCTGTCATCTGCTCAATGGTTGTGGTATCGCCAAGCAGATTTTTAACAGCTGCTGTTACTTTCATTTCTTTATAGTCAGCCAACTCTGTGCGCAACGAATTATTGAGGTAAGGCACAATGCTATCGGGCATACTTGTCCATAGTTCGCGCATCGTTTGTGCTTGCAAGCTCAATGCCGATAGGAGCAATGCAAGGGCTAAGAATGTTTTCTTCATATTTATTTTCCGCATTATATTTTCTTTTTGTATTGCAATATTACGCTTTTTTTATTAGATAGCCAAGATATAGATTGTAAAAGATGTAGATTATAGCGAATAATCTGTGGTTGTGGTGTTTTGCGTTTATTGTTTCGTTTCTTCATTTATGATTATCCCAAATCAGTCATTAGAATGAGAATGTATTTTGCGATTATTTTGAGATTTATTTTGCATATATCAAAGGAGCATAGCGGGCTATATGACTGCAGATATAGGTAAAATAAAGCCAAAATAAGACAAAAGACATCTCATAAGTTTCAAAAATAATAAAGTAAGCACCTAAACTGGTCTAACGACCGATTTAGGATTATTCACAAGATGGGGGAGAAGAGGTTAGCTGTGTTTAGACGACAACATAAGATTAGGCAAAACGAAAACTCCCTTACAACCGCTGTTGCAAGGGAGTTTGTTTTTTAAGCTATAAGAAATTTTGTGGTGTTCTGTGATTAGTAAGCGAACAAAGGATAATCCTTCATTGTTGCATTTACCTTCTCACGAACACTTGCGATAACCTTTTCGTCTTCTGGAGAAGAAAGAACAGTATCGATAAGTTCTGCGATGAGAACCATCAAGTCTTCCTTAGCACCACGAGTTGTCATCGCTGCTGTACCAAGACGGATACCTGAAGTCTGGAATGCAGAACGTGTATCGAATGGTACCATATTCTTGTTTACAGTGATGTCTGCTGCTACGAGTGCATTTTCTGCAACCTTACCTGTAAGTTCTGGGAACTTAGTGCGGAGGTCGAGCAACATAGAGTGGTTGTCAGTACCGCCTGAAACGATGCCATAACCACGCTTAACAAGTTCTTCAGCGAGTACAGCAGCGTTCTTCTTCACCTGTGTAGCGTATTCTTTCCAGCTTGGTTCAAGGATTTCACCGAAAGCAACAGCCTTAGCAGCAATAACGTGCTCCAATGGACCACCTTGGTTGCCAGGGAATACAGCAGAGTCGAGGAGCTGAGACATCTTCTTCACAACACCCTTTGGAGTTGTGATACCCCATGGGTTGTCAAAGTCTTCACCCATCATAATTACACCACCACGAGGACCACGGAGGGTCTTGTGTGTTGTAGTTGTTACGATGTGAGCGTGCTTAACTGGGTTTTCGAGCAAGCCTGCAGCGATAAGACCAGCAGGGTGAGCCATATCTACCATAAAGATGGCACCTACTTCGTCGGCAATCTTGCGGAAACGAGCGTAGTCCCACTCACGGCTGTAAGCAGATGCACCAGCAACGATGAGCTTTGGTTTGTGCTCACGAGCAAGCTTCTCCATATTGTCGTAATCTACACGACCTGTCTCCTTATCGAGCTGATAGCCAATAGGATTGTAGAGAATACCTGAGTTGTTTACAGGGCTACCGTGTGAAAGGTGACCACCGTGGTTAAGGTCGAGACCCATGAATGTGTCGCCAGGCTTGAGGATAGCAGAGAACACAGCTTGGTTAGCTTGTGCACCTGAGTGAGGCTGTACGTTAGCCCAGCAAGCACCGAATACTTGCTTTACACGCTCGATACAAAGTGTTTCTACTACGTCAACTACTTGGCAACCGCCATAGTAACGCTTACCAGGATAACCTTCAGCGTACTTGTTAGTAAGGTAAGAACCCATTGCGTTCATTACCTCTTCACTTACGAAGTTTTCAGAAGCGATAAGCTCAATGCCTTTCAATTGGCGTTGGTGCTCCTTCTCGATGAGATCGAAAATCTCAACATCTTTTCTCATGTCGTTTAAGTATTAAGTGTCTCCACCGCTATCTGCAATTCATCTTTTAGAATGGGTAAAGACAAGGTTATAATTATTGCGTACAAATTTAAGCAAAATCTACAATAGTAGCAAAAAAAACAGCGAAATATTCGTTACATTTTAACCGAATGTAGGTTTTTGCTATATTGACTTGACAAGTTATTACTCACACAGTTCTACCTTATCTATATGTTGCTCTTTATCGCAATAGTGGCATTTCACGATGCCGTTAGTTTTGTCCACCACATTAAAGATAGTGCTCATTGGCTCGTTGTTGGTGACGCACTTAGGATTGTTACATTTTACGATGCCGTGCAAAACGTTAGGTGTGAGTACCTTTTTCTTTTCCACAACCTCGTAATCTTTAATGATATTGAGCACAACATTGGGGGCTACAACCGACAGACGTGAGATTTCGTCATCGGTAAAGAACTTGTCGCTAACTTTGATAATACCCTTATCGCCCACCTTGGTTGAACTGAAGTTGTATCCAATTGTAACGGGAGTATGCAAGGTTTGCAACTCTAAGAGGTTGACTACTTGAAAAGTTTTCTCAGCAGGAATATGGTCGATTACCGTTCCATTCTCTATGGCGGCTACTAATCTTTCTTTTTTCGACATAATAATTTGTTTTTGCTAAAACATTGATATACGAGCAATGCGTTCTTGCCTTTAGTCTATGATGGTTTTATCTGCCTTTATATCGTCTAACGAAATACCTAAGCAGTAAGAGAATATAGCTTCACGAGCGAAGAGACCATTGCGTGCTTGCTCTATGTAATAAGCGTGTGGGTTGGTGTCTACGTCGTATGCAATTTCGTTGACACGGGGTAGGGGGTGCAGAATACGCATATTCTCTTTCGCCAAACCTAACATATTGTTATGCAAGATATAGACGTTCTTCACACGCTCGTACTCCATTAGGTCGGTAAAACGCTCACGTTGTACACGTGTCATATAAAGAATGTCGGCATCGGCTATGATTTCGGGTGTGAAATCGTGATGCTCTACATATTTTATATTATGATTTCTGCAATAGATTTTGTATTCCTCTGGCATTTCTAACTCGACAGGTGAAATGAAGTGGAATGTAGGATTGAAGTGTCGCATAGCCATCAAAAGCGAGTGAACCGTGCGACCATACTTTAAGTCGCCCACAAGGTAAATGTTCAAATTCTCTAATGTTCCTTGTGTCTGATAGATGGTATAGAGGTCTAATAAGCACTGCGAAGGGTGCTGATGTGCCCCATCTCCAGCATTGATAATTGGAACTGGTGCTACCTCAGAAGCATATTGTGCAGCTCCCTCGATGTGGTGTCTCATTACTATGGCGTCGGCATAATTGCCCACCATAAGTATTGTGTCTTTGAGTGTTTCGCCCTTACTAACACTCGAAGCCTTTGCATCCGTAAATCCAATCACCTTAGCTCCCAATCGGTTGGCAGCGGTTTCAAAACTAAGCCTTGTACGTGTAGAAGGCTCGTAGAATAATGTTGCAATTACTTTCCCTTTCAGCAACTCACGGTTGGGGTGCTGTTCGAACTCCTGAGCCATTTGGATAAGGTACATAATGCCTTCCTTGTCCAAATCCTGGATATTCACAAAGTCATGTTTTTCCATCTGAAATTGTATGAGTTTCTATTTCAGGGTGTAAAGTTACAGATTTATTTCTTAAAATCAAGCAAGAATATTATTAATGTTATAAAAAAAAATAGGACTTCTCTTGACGCATTATTTTATTCTCAAATCTTGTGCTTTTATATTTTCTTCTATGAGCACACACAATGCAATATTTTCACTAAACACGTTCTTATGATAAAGAACAATTTCTATTTTGTAAAATAAGACGTCAAAAAGACTAATCTATTCCCTTTTTTTCTGTTTAATAGCGATTATTCGTAAGCATCCAATATTAGCCGCCTTTGTGTAACATTCTTGCTTTACTACCTTTGCCCGAAAAACTTATGTTTGTACTCAACGAAACAAATGTTTTTCGGGTTTGTTGCACTCCTGTGGATATGCGTCAGGGTATTCTTCGCCTGTCCCAATTGGTACGCAGCAATGACTTCAATCCTTCTGATGGTGTTGTCTATGTTTTCTACAATCGATCCCGTAACCGAATTAAATTGCTGCACTGGGAACGCTGTGGTTTTGTCGTGTATCATAAACAGATGGCACAGGGTTGCCTGAGTCCTAAAATCATACGGGCGAGAACTGGATTTTATGAACTTCGCTGGGACGAATTGGTACTCTATATAGAAGGTATAAATCCTAATTGCTACCGAAGAAAAAGATACAATAAATCTTAGTATTTTCTTGCCAGTGTCAGATATTTTTTGTAACTTTACATCGTGTAAAGAACTGATAATGTGATGGATATACCTTATTGCACAATGACATCTGACTACCATTCTCTCACTCGGGAAGCTGTTGTTAAACTTCTTGAGCAAAGGGATGCTGAGCTTAAGAACAAGGATACTCAACTCAAGAACAAGGATGCTGAGCTTAAGAACAAGGATACTCAACTCAAGAACAAGGATGCTGAGCTTAAGAACAAGGATGCTGAGCTTAAGATTAAGAATGCTGAGCTTAAGATTAAGGATGCTGAGCTGGAACGAAAGTCCCGTCGTATTCTTGAACTTGAGCGCATGGTATTTGGCAGGCGCAGCGAGAAACGCCTGCCTGAGAGTGCAAGCGGCTGGGCGGGTACGCTTTTTGACGAACAGTGGGCCAAAGAGGGCTCCCTGGCTCAGGTAGAAGCCCTTCCCATCATCAAGGAGATAAAACAGCAGGCCGGACAACGCAGGTTATCACACCGTGTGAGCCGTCCTTCCAGAAAGGGTAGGGCCTACGCCTCCTATGTTCCCGAGAATATAGAGCGACAGGTGACGGAGATATATCCAGAGGGTTATGACGCTGAGCGCATGGTCATCATCGGACATGACAGAAGTGAGCATCTGTGTCTGCGTCCCTCATCCTTTTATGTCAGGGTAGAAGATCGTGTCATCTGCCGCCTGAAGGAAGCCCGGCCAACGGATGCGAAGGTCGACATCCTGGAAGCCCCCTTGAAAAAGCAAGCGGTGGATTGTTTTGCCGACGCTTCCCTGCTCGCCGAAATCATCACCGCCAAGTTCGCCTATCACCAGCCCGAGTATAGGCAATGTGAAAGATGGAAGGAACTGGGCGTGAACATCCCCACCTCAACCGTCAACAGCTGGGTTCACGATGCCGCCGATGCACTTTATCCACTTTACAAACTTCAAGTAAGACAGATCCTGCAAAGTCCTTATCTTCAAGTTGACGAGACCAGCGTACAGGTTGCCGACCGCAAGGGAAAGACGCGCAAGGGATACCTGTGGGGCGTGCGTGACGCCATGCACTCCCAGGGTGTGTTCTTCCATTGGAAGGACGGGTCGCGGTCGGGCGCTGTGGCAGATGAACTCTTCAAGGGCTACCAGGGTGCCATACAGTCTGATGGGTATGAGGTCTACAGCAGGTTTGAGAACGTTCAGGGCATCGTGCTGTTAGGATGTATGGCACACGTGAGACGTAAGTTCGAACATCTGGCGGCTGACGATAAGNAGCGGTGGATTGTTTTGCCGACGCTTCCCTGCTCGCCGAAATCATCACCGCCAAGTTCGCCTATCACCAGCCCGAGTATAGGCAATGTGAAAGATGGAAGGAACTGGGCGTGAACCTCCCCACCTCAACCGTCAACAGCTGGGTTCACGATGCCGCCGATGCACTTTATCCACTTTACAAACTTCAAGTAAGCCAGATCCTGCAAAGTCCTTATCTTCAAGTTGACGAGACCAGCGTACAGGTTGCCGACCGCAAGGGAAAGACACGCAAGGGATACCTGTGGGGCGTGCGTGACGCTATGCACTCCCAGGGTGTGTTCTTCCATTGGAAGGACGGGTTGCGGTCGGGCGCTGTGGCAGATGAACTCTTCAAGGGCTACCAGGGTGCCATACAGTCTGATGGGTATGAGGTCTACAGCAGGTTTGAGAACGTTCAGGGCATCGTGCTGTTAGGATGTATGGCACACGTGAGACGTAAGTTCGAACATCTGGCGGCTGACGATAAAAACGCCGCCCATATCATCGAAACGATAGCCACGCTTTATGAGTTGGAGGAAAACCTCAAACACAAGAAAGCACCACCCGAGGAAGTGGAGACAGAACGAAAGACTAAAGCTTACCCCATTCTTAAGTATTTGGAGACCTATATGTTGGATGTACACAAACAGTACACCCCAGGCGAAGCTATGGAGAAGGCACTGCGTTATGCCTTCGCCGTATGGATACGCATTGGTAGGTATGTGCAGGACGGACGATTCAACATAGACAACAACCTCATGGAACAGGCCATCAGACCCATCACGCTTGGAAGAAAGAACTACCTGTTCTGTGGTAACAATGAGGGAGCCGAGAACAACGCCATCTTCTATACCTTTATGGCGTGTTGCAGGGAAGCAGACATAGAGCCATACAAATGGATGAAGGAAGTTCTTTCAAGGTCCCTGCCAGATATGACGGAGGAGGAACTCACGAAAATGCTACCTTCAAACTTCAAATAACAAATAACCCTTATATGCTGCCAGACATATAAGGGTTATTTATTGGTGTGAAAGGCGGCTAATATTGGATGCTTACGATTATTCTGAGTAAATTATTAAATTTGTAAAAAATATATGCAACTTTACTGAAATCAAATGTTGAAGAAATGCTTTTATAATTTCCCATTTAAGACAATAGAATGACAATGCAATGTACAACGATATATGATTCACCTATAGGGCAACTTACGATTGAAGGAGAAGACAATCAACTTGTCGGAATATGGTATGAACACCAATTAACTGAGGCCACTCAAGAAACAACCACTACAATCAATATGCCTGTTTTAGACGATACAAAGCGATGGCTTGACCTATATTTTGCCTATAAAATTCCAACTTTCACACCGTCTATATGCTTTAAAGGCACAGCTTTTCGGCAACAAGTATGGGGCGAATTGCTAAAAATAGGATATGGAGAAACCACTACCTACGGTCGTATAGCTAAAGAAATTGCTACCCAAAACCATATTGCTCGTATGTCAGCCCAAGCTGTTGGAGGAGCAGTAGGGCATAACCCCATCTCTATCATTGTGCCTTGCCACCGAGTGATAGGTGCTGATGGAACACTGACAGGCTATGCAGGCGGTATAGAACGCAAACAGATACTTTTAGAAATAGAACGTAAAACTTATAATCTAACACTTTGAATATGGATATGAATAATGACAAACAAAACGGAATAGGACAAGTTCACGTTTATACGGGCAACGGGAAAGGTAAAACTACGGCAGCTTTCGGACTTGCGCTTCGTGCAGCTATGGCTGGAAAGGCTGTTTATATAGGACAATTTGTAAAGTCGCAAAAGTATAATGAAACAAAGATAACTTCCAAACTCGATAAATTTGTTGTCGAACAGTTTGGCTGTGGTTGCATGCTTTCTCGTCACGCAACTGACGAAGACCGAGAAGAGGCTGCGCACGGATTAGAGGTATGCGCACAGCATATTAAGGAAGGAAAATGGGAGGTTGTAATTTTAGACGAAATTACGATAGCTTTGCATTTAGAACTGATTAAGATAGAGGATGTTATAACGATGTTAGACAATCGTGCACCACACGTTGAGATTATTCTTACAGGGCGTTATGCACCTCAAGCCTTAATGGATTATGCCGACTTAGTGACAGATATGAGAGAAGTAAAACATTATTATTCTACTAAAGGACTTATTTCTCGTAATGGGATAGATAAGTAATTCCACAAGATAGCAGTCTATTTGGAAAAGACGTATTAAACCCAAATCGGGCATTAGCCCGCAAAGGCTTTTTTAAGCGTTTAGATGTTATGCTTTTCTTCGTCTTTGCACCTTATTTTGGCTCTTTTCGTTTGTTTTTTCAGTTGTTTAGCTCGCTAAACGTCTTCAAAAACAACCCAAAATAGCTCAAAATAAGATCGCAAATCTCGAAGAAGTCTAACGACCGATTTGGGTTAAACTTCAGTGCGCAAATAGTAGAAAAATACATAAAAATAGGACGAGCTACAATTCCTTGAAACTCGTCCCCAAAACTGACTTTTCTTTAATTCTACCCAATTATTATTCTATGAAATATTTGTGATTTTTAGTTTTACTCTATCACAATTGTTGTCCAATTATGTTTGTCTTCGATAGTTCCGTACTGTATTCCACGGAGCGTTTCGTAAAGTTTCTTCGACCAAGGACCTGGCTCATCACCAAACTTGTAGCTCTTGCCTTCTTCTAAGTCGTCAAGACGAGAGATAGGCGAGATAACAGCTGCTGTACCACAAGCACCAGCCTCTTCGAATGTTGCCAACTCATCTTCAGGGATAGGGCGGCGTTCTACCTTCATTCCTAAGTCTTCAGCTATCTGCATCAAGCTCTTGTTAGTGATAGAAGGGAGAATAGAGGTAGACTTTGGTGTAACGTAGGTGTTGTCCTTGATACCAAAGAAGTTGGCAGCACCACATTCGTCCACATATTTCTTTTCTTTGCAATCCAAGTAGAACTCAGACGCATAGCCTTTTTCGTGAGCTATCTTGTTAGCTTTCAGCGATGCAGCATAGTTTCCACCTACCTTGTAAGTACCTGTTCCTAATGGTGCAGCACGGTCGTATTCGCGTGTGATAACGTAAGGATTGGTAGCAAAACCTCCCTTAAAGTAAGGTCCTACAGGGGTAACAAATATCATAAAAAGATATTCGTTAGATGGCTTTACACCTACTTGCGCACCTGTACCGATGAGCAATGGACGGAGATAAAGCGTAGCACCGCTTTCGTATGTTGGGATATATTCTTGATTGAGTCGTACAACTTTCTTTGCCATTTCTACAAAAAGTTCGGTTGGAACTTCAGGCATTTCGATACCACGGCAAGTATTTTGCAATCGTGCAGCATTTTCTTCAGGGCGGAACAAGCGAACTTTTCCGTCAGGACAGCGGTATGCCTTCATTCCCTCAAATGCTTCTTGGCCATAGTGCAAACAAGTTGCAGCCATGTGTAGTTTTAAATATTCGTCTGAAGATACTTCTATTTCCCCCCACTTGCCATCACGATAGTAACAGCGCACATTGTAGTCTGTCGGCATATAGCCAAAAGGTAATTTTGCCCAGTCTAATTCTTTCATAATGTCTTCTTTTTATCGATTATTAGTTTTTATGTTGTTGCAAATATAATAATATAAATTCGGAACAACAACAAAAATATACACTTTTTTAAAAAAAGAACTCAATTTTTATGCTTTTCCCTTCATTTTGTATCTAAAAGCTTTCCTATCTCTTCGTCTGTTTTCTTTAGTTTTTCCTTGCATAATTTGATAAGTTCTTGCGCTTTTTTTAGTTCTTTTGCCATCGAGTCTACGTCCATTTCCCCGTTTTCCATATTGCGCACAATATGCTCCAATTGTGCTATTGCTTCTTCGTATCTTATTTGTTTCATTCTGCTTGCTGTTTATTTATTTTGTTACTATTGATTTTATTTCGCCTTCCATCACACGTGTCGTTATTTCATCACCTGCTTTTAGTTCTTTCTCATTTCTAATTACCTTTCCGTTACAATAAGTAATGCTATATCCCAAGCTCAACAACCGTTCAGGATTTACCAATTCTATGCGTTGCTCTATGAGGTCTATACGATGTTGAAGGTAGGTAAGATGCCGTTCTATAGCAGGTTTTATGCGATTTGATAGCAACTCTATCTTCATCGTTTCAGTTAATAGTTTGCTTGTTATATGCTGGCTTAATGCGTGCAAATATTTATCTAATTGAGCCTCTTCCTTGCTCTTTACCATTGTGAAAAGCATAGGTATAGCCGTTGAAAGCTGTTCTAAGCGCATTTTCTCGTGTTGCATTTTCTGTGCCATCGCACGATAAATAATGTTTTGCGCATTATCTATTCGTCGCAACGTGTTCGATAAGTTTTCTATCAAGAAAGCTGCTACGGCTGTGGGAGTTTTAACGCTTGTGTGTGCCACCATATCCAATATGCTTTCATCACGTTCGTGACCGATGCCCGTAATAATAGGTATAGGAAAGTTTGCCACGTTCTCTGCCAACTGCAAAGTATCAAAACCACTTAAATCGGCAGTAGCTCCACCGCCACGAATAATCACCACACAATCAAATTCGTCTTCTCTTTCATTGATAGCGTTCAATGCGTTCACCACGCTATTTTCTATCTGTTCGCCTTGCATTGTTGCTGCAAAAAGCTCTGTATGAAAGTCAAATCTATACTCGTTGGTCAACAATTGATTGCAAAAGTCGCCATAACCTGCTGCCGAAGCCGAGGAAATGACGGCTATACGTTGAGCAAAGAGGGGTAGGACAAGCTCCTTTTGCAGGTCAAACACGCCTTCTTGTTTCAGTTGGGCAATAATTTCTTGTCGTTTCCGAGCCATATCGCCCATTGTATATTCGGGGTTGATGTCGTCCACAATCCACGAAAACCCGTATTGAGGGTGAAATTGTGGGTGTACCAACGCCATAATCTTGATGCCAGCTTTCAGTCTTGTACCCGTAATGCGCTCAAAATGAGGTGCAATAAGTGTCCACGATGTGCGCCAACACTTTGCTGATGCACGTGCAATAGGTGTATGTGTATGATCGTCTTTTTGTATCAATTCTATGTAAAGATGTCCACGGCTTTCCCTTGCTTCAGACACTTCTGCTTCCACCCAATAGCGCTTTGGCATAGCGTGTTCTATCACCATTGCCACCATTGAGTTGAGTTCGTATAAGGATATGGGGTTGTTTGTCATTTTTGTTGTTTTGTGTCCTAATTGGGGAAATTCGTACTTCTTTTTCTATTTTATGCAAAGAGAATGTCAGCGAATGCAATACAATCTTGCTTGAATATTGCTGAGTGCAGCCTATCTTATGCAAAGATAGTGCCAACGAGAGCAATACAAGCTTGCTTGAATATTGCTGAGTGCAGCCTATCTTATGCAAAGATACTCAATCTTTTCTAAATCTATTTGTTTTACATACAAAAAGTAATGGGGGGATTGCATAAAATGGTTTGGTGAATATTGCTTCGTTTATTGTATGCAAAGTTTTTCCTCATTTTAGTCTTTAGATTGCATTTATTTAATTAAAAGTGCTAACTTTGCGATATTGATAAATAAAGGTTTAATGGTCGTTAAAATAGTTACACATAGTTCGGAACTGCCTTTGCTACCCTTCGAAAGTTTTTTTCACGGCAGTGCGTTGTTCAAGATGATAGAACATACCCCTCGTATGTCTCCGTGTATGGCTATTGCGTACGATGATGAAGGAAAGATTGTGGCACATCTTTTTGCAAGTTTGAGAAGAATACGTACCAAGTTGGGCTTTTACTATTTCAAGCGTGCTCGCATTTATGGTGAAGGTGTGTACAAACCCGATGTAGGTTTTGCAGAGAAGCATCTTGTCTTTGACGAAATGGTGAATGCCCTGATGGCTTACTTATTGGAGCATCGTTATTTCCACGTAGAAATTAGTGATATAACAAAGAAAACATTTGGTTATCGCACGCTCCGCAATCATCGTTTTGTACCTATTCCTTGGATGCAAATCCATCATTCGCTGCATTCTAAAACGCCCGAAGAACGCATCTTCGACAAAGCTAAAGCCAATGTAGACAGTGCTTATTCGGCAGGAGTTATTACCCGTCAAGCTGAGACAATGGCTGAAGTACACGCTTTGTATAAATTGGTGAAAGCATATTACCGACTTCGCAAGCAACGCTATATTCCTCACGAACAACTCTTTAACGAGCTTGCCTTATCCGATAATGCGCACATTTATGTTACGCTTTATAAAGATAAAATCATTGGTGGAAGTGTGGTAGTAGATGCTGGAAAGGAGTCGATGATATGGTTTGATGTGGCTATGCGCAAGCGTTATAAGCGACTTCACCCTCACGATGTTACAATATGGTATGCCATCAAAGAGGCACACCGCCAAGGTCAAAATCACATTCATATTCTTAATATAGGCTTGCCTTTCTCTAATAGTCCTTACCGTGATTTTATGTTGAGTTTTGGTGGCAAACTTATTAGTTCGTATCGCTGGTTCCGTTATTCCAATCGTTTGATAAATCGCTTTATGTTTTGGTATTATCAAATGTGATGAGGGGCGAAACTATTGATGGTTTCTATTAGTTCTTCTATCTCTTTTGGGATCATCACAGGATTGCACGGAATAGACAATTCTTGTTGGTGTATCTGTTCGGTGATAGGGAGCGAAAGTGTGTTCCATTCCTTGTATGCCAATTGCCGATGAGGAGGAATGGGGTAATGTATCATTGTCTGAATGTTATGCTCTGAAAGAAAAGTTTGCAACTCGTTGCGATAAGGTGTAAGCAAGGTAAAAATATGATAAACGTTATCACGCTCCGAAGCCTTTGGAATGGTTATGCAAGGGTTGTCAATCCCTTGTTCTAATAGGAAAGCTATCTCTTTTCGGCGTGTATTGTCTTCGTCTATATATTTCAATTTTACGTCTAATACGGCTGCTTGCACCTCGTCCATACGACTGTTTTTACCCCTATAATCAAACACGTATTTACGGCTTGAGCCATAATTGCCCAACGTGCGCACCAGCTTAGCCAGTGCCTCATCGTTAGTGGTTACTGCTCCTGCATCTCCTAATGCGCCAAGATTTTTCCCGGGGTAGAAACTATGGGCTGCCGCATCGCCAATACTTCCTGTGCGTTTGCCCTTATAGGTGCAGCCGTGTGCTTGCGCATTATCTTCTATGAGCTTGAGGTTGTGCTGTTTGCAAATCGTTCCTATGCGTTCTGTGTAGGCACATCTGCCGTAAAGATGCACCAACATTATGGCACGTGTGCGAGGGGTAAGAGCTGCCTCGATAAGGGTATCGTCTATTTCGAGTGTATCAAGCGAAGGCTCAACCAATACGGGTATCAGCCCATTGTCAGTAATTGATAGAATTGTAGCTATGTAAGTGTTGGCAGGTACGATTACTTCGTCGCCCTCGTTGAGTACACCAAGCGCTTTATATGCACGCAGAATAAGATAGAGTGCGTCCAATCCGTTGCCACACGTTATGCAGTGTTGCGTACCGATGTACCTGCTGTAATTGTGTTCAAAACGCTGTACCGCCTTGCCATTCAAGTACCAGCCAGATGCTATAACTTCGTTTACAGCCTCCTTTATTTCTTCCTCGTGCATCGCTGTGATGCGTTTTAGCGACAAATATTCTATCATTTTTCTTTTTAAATTCTCCATTCGTAAAAGTCGTAACAAATGCCTCGTCCGCCAAATCCTTCCTTTTGGTGAATAAGCGGCTCGTTGAGTATTCGCCCTTCGTCCTCTGTGCTTTTTCCAAAGTCGAAGTACCCTTTTCTGCCTTTGTACACCTTGTTTATTATATAATCGAAAAGCAAATCCAATGCGCCTGTTGCTTTTCCTTCCACCGATGCCGAAATGTACTGTGTGTGTACCACACAAGGTGTTTCGTAAATCAATGTTCCGCCTAATGGTGTTTCGTCTTCTGCGAATGCCATAAATAGGCGTATCTCATTGGGAAAACGTGATTTAAGGAGCTGCAACTCATCTAAAGAATGTACAGGACGTGCATCGTATTTGGTGTTGAGGTTGGTGTTAAGAATATTCCAAAAGGAAGCAAAGTTTTCCGTCTCGCTAACTTTAATATTATTGCGCAATGCTTTGCGTAATCCGCTTCTACGACTTTCAGTAAACTTTTGTACGTCTGTGAGTGCAAAAGCCGACGATATATCTCTTGCTACGAGCCTTGCACCACAAATGTTTGTTATGGCATAGAGGTCTTCTTCGGCAGGCAGACGGTGGTAAATCCACGGAATAGCTTTATATACAACACGCTGTATTCCCATTTCTCTGAACAGCTGGCGGAGCTGTGCAAAGATGTCGCACACCTTTTTGGCAGTAATTTTCTCTGTTGTGAGCAATCCTCCATAGGTAAGTCCTTGATGCGAATAGAGCGTAGTGTCTACCCTGTTGGCAGGCAATAGCGCAACAATGCGCCCTTTCGCTCTCACCACAAACGAACAATCGGCAAACCTATCAGCGTGATAGTCCATATAGTTGCGGTGAAAAAGGAATGTGCCTTGCTTGGCAATCGCCACAAAGGCGTTCCATTGTTCGGCATCGTTAGCGGTATATTGTGTTATTTCGTACATTCTATTTCGGGATTTATGCTTTTTAAACTGTCTATGAAGCCTTTCTTGTCTTTGGGCGAAAGCATAGTTACATCACCATTTTTCATCTTCAGTTCCAACCTGTCTATCGACATGGCAGGCGAACTCAATGGGTTGTGTGTAGGTCTGATGGTTCTGATTTGGTCTATCTT
This sequence comes from Prevotella ihumii, assembly GCF_900155655.1. Lineage (GTDB taxonomy): Bacteria > Bacteroidota > Bacteroidia > Bacteroidales > Bacteroidaceae > Prevotella > Prevotella ihumii. The sequence goes on along the minus strand of NZ_LT706987.1, from coordinate 2,892,660 downwards.
GATGCGAAAGTGCATTACCCCACACCTTATGTCAAGCACTTCACCCACAATCTTGTACCTGCACGGAACAATGAACATAAGCAAAAAAACGATACACAAGCAACTTATGATGCAGCCTGTTAAATCGAAATCGGTAATGTTAAAATAGATAGGCGGAAGAACACATACCGCAAGTATCGCAATTATCCACCAATCTACTTTTGATCTGAATGATGTTTTCATAAATTAAATATTTTGGGAGAGCCTCCACCGACCCCTCCGTTGGGAGGGAAACACATATTCGCTATGATGTTGGGGCGTGGTTCATCACGTTCCACAAACAACCCTTGCATTATAAGGAACTCGATGAATCGAGCCCCTACACGTTGCTGATGTTACTATACATAGCAAAGGTAATAAAAAAATAAGGCAGAAGCAATATTTTAGAGATAAATAATCCCAAATCGCTCATTAGACCAGTCAGACCAGTCAGACCCAGTCGGACGTGTCAGACAGGTCCGACTGGTCTAACGATCGATTTGGGATAATGGGGTATTTTTCTTCTAAAATTTGCTGTTCTCCTCCAACACTTTGATGGGATTGGAGGAGGGTTTTTCCTTAGCGTTTATTTATTGTTCTCCTTACAATTTCTTCACTACCTTCATTATCTGTTCGCCCAAACCGATGGTGTAACCTTGGCTTACGAACACTACACGATTGAACGAGTCGGCAATGACAAATACGGGGAGAGAGGCTGACTTTAGGTGGAGCTGCTCACGAAGTTCGGCTAATATCTTTCCGTCAACATCTGTTCCAAAGACAGCAGTCTCGGGTAGATTGTCAAATTTTGACTGTGTTGCACGTTCTTGGCTCTCCTTGTTTTCATAAAGGAAGAATACCTTGCGCCCCCATTGCTCAAAAGCCGACTTAACGAGGGCAATGTCGCGCAAAGCATGGTTAGATGGTTCGTCGTTTGCCCCTATAATGCCGAGTACGTAGTAGCCACGCCCAGCTGTTGCAAGTAGGCTCTTTTCCATGCCTCCCTTTGTATCGAAATACATGTTTTCGGCATTAAGCGATCCTATCACCTGCACCTCTTCCTTGCTTTCACGCAATTGTAGCTGAACAGAAGTTTGCTTATTGGCTGCAATGGTTACGATTTCGTTGTGTGCCAATACACCACCATTTGCCAAGCGTGTACCCGTAGTGAGCAAATACTGTCCTTCTTCCAATTCTACGGCTTCACCAAAAGTGCTGTTCCACGTAGCATCTTCGGGATAGGTGAGCAACTGCGCCCGTCCGTCAACCAATCGGCTAAGGGTGAAATGTGTATAATATTTAGGGTCGGAGGTCGTTGCAGAAGGCTGATAGTTTAACTTTAATTTACCTGTAATAACCTTTTGAACTTCAACCTTTTCTGCATCGTTCCACTGCCCTTTATTATAATATTGCAAACGTCCATCTATCTCATTCATACGAGCAGGGAAACCAAGGCTACGAGCAGCCGAAACGAAGAAAATTTTGTATGAAAGTGCGTCCGTTACACGAGCTTTATAAGTGCTGATAGGCGACATACGCAAGCGTTGAGGATTGTTGGCATTGTCTATCTTTATGTTTTTGCGTGTCCAATCTAATAAGTTTTCTACCGAAGCGATGCCCTTTAATTCTTTACGGAAAAAAGCCTTATAAGGCACGAGCCACTCGTTTTCTACACGTGGATTGAGTACATATTTCTTATACAATAAAGTAGTATCGGTTTGTTCCACCTCATTGTCTTTCAACACTTCCAATGGTATATCACGATGATCCTTGTCAGAGATAACCGAAAGCAATGCCTGTGCCATTACAGGGTTCTTTGCCTCACGCAAGAATTGCGCAATTACAGCGTGGTTGCCCCTCGATTTGTCCACCATTGTTGCCTCGTATGCTTGGCGCATAGCATCTTCTTTGCGCTTGCGTTCATCGTTCAGTTTTTTTGCTTCAGCCGAAACCTTGGGCAGCGATACGCTTATAGCAGGCGGTGTAATGTCGAAATCTATTACAGAGGGTAAGGCGTTAGCTGTCAAGGCTATATCTACTGTTTCGCACTTGCTGTCCTTGGGCTCATTGTCACGGAACGAAATCTTGTTGAAAGCACATTTTCCATTCTTCGATACCCATACCACCATATCGCCTTTGCCTGCCGTGAGGGATGCACAACCCTTGCTGTCGGTGGTTTTCTTTGCTACGGTATAGAACTCTGCATAATTGTAAATCTTAAATTCGATGGTGGCATTAGGCACAGGTTTTCCGTTTTCGTCTATCACACGCACCACTTTGGTTACACAGGGCGCATAGTTGCCAATAACATTTATTTCGGTAAAGAAAGGTGTGCGACTAATCACTTCCTCCGTTCCTTTATAGTCGCCAAACACTTTGGTGTGCATCAACATTCCTCGTGAAGCACTCTCGTTGAACCAGCCAAGATTGAGTATAGGCTCGGGTTCGCACGCACCAAGGAAATACCACTGTCCATCTGCCCACGCTTCCACCCAAGCATGATTGTCGTCGGTATGCGCCCATCGTGGCGTATATACCTGTCGGGCAGGTATGCCCACTGCACGCAAAGCCGCTACAAGGAAGGTACTCTCTTCGCCACATCTGCCGTAAGCGGTGCGAATAGAAGCCAACGGGCTACTTGTGCGAGCATCTGAAGGCTGGTAAGTTACCTTTTCGTGACACCAGTGGTTCACCTCCAATACAGCTTCTACCATTGAAAGCCCTTTTACTCTATCTTTCAACTCTTTATAGAATACCATTCTACTTTCGTCAAGGTTCTCATTGTTCACACGCACAGGCAGAACGAAGTGGCGAAAGAGCTGATTGTCTACTCGCTTTCCCCACGGCATTTCTTGTCGTGCAAGCAATGACGTGCGTATATTTTCTAAGTAAAATTCCTTTGTGTAATCCGTTTTGTCGGGCTGCGTCATATACTGATAAAGGTAGTTTAAACACTCTGCTTCGCTGAGCGAAACCACTTTGTCGGTTGGCATAGCCATAGTAGCGGTTGCCATCATTAAGGTTGGAAATAGTGCCATATTTTAGTTCTCGTTCACATAGTTTATAGTTTGTCTTGCTACAAAGGTAGAAAAAATTATTGGGAAAGCGCAATAACCTGCCGAAAGTTTTACAAATTTGACGGATAAAAATTAATGTATAGCGCATAAAAATGTTTTTCTCTGCACTGTATATTCTTGTTTTAGCCCAAATCGGTCGGTAGACTTCTTCGAGATTTGCGAGCTAAACAACTGAAAAAACAAACGAAAAGAGCCAAAATAAGGTGCAAAGACGAAGAAAAGCATAACAGCTAAACGCTTTAAAAAGCCTTTGGGGGCTAATGACCGATTGGGTTTTAGCCCTACAAGTATTGTTCTTTATTTCCTTTTTGTGTAAGTTTTGGGTATGAAGTTTAGATGTTCTATTTTCAATACATTAACTTTAGTGCACCCAAACATATATGTTTTGCAGTCTTAAAGTTGAACTTTAACCACCTCATACATATATGTTTTAGCCTGTCAAAGTTGAACTTTGAGAAAGCATCTTTTCTGCCCTTGGTAAGTATTTGATATATAACCGGTTAGCCGTTTAGTAATTCTTGGTTGTCGTTGTTCTATTTTTCTGTTTGTTGTCGTTTGTTCTCTAATTTTAAATTGGTCTATTTTAGAACAACCCTCTTTGACACATTAGGCGTATCGTATTGCTGTTTGGCGCAACAACTCTACATCGTTGAGCAAGTTGGGGTAGGGTATTGCTGTGCGAAGTGTTTGTACCTTCTATTTTATGGATTGCTCGCACACGTTATATTATAGGTTGGTTCTATAAATTACCACCGCATATAGTCATTCCATTTTTATGAAATACGTTTTGTTATCTTTTGGCTTCTTTTTATATAAAACAGGCTGCGCCTCAACCATTCAAACAAGTTTGATTGCATTCGGCTTGCTCCGTTTTTGGTTCAAAAATAAGCTCAAAATCTAACAAAGCTAATTTATAGAATCAGCCTATATAAATTTTGGTGGTTTCACGGATTATTTATATCTTTGCAATCTCATTGGAAAAAGGTAAAAAACAATATAGATTATGGCAAAAAAGTTCGTTGAGCATAACGGAATGAATTTGGTCAACACCAACAAAGATGTGTTGGCAGAGTGGGAGAAGAAAGACATTTTCCACAAGAGTATTGATGAGCGTGAGGGCAACCCACAGTTCATCTTCTTTGAAGGTCCTCCTTCGGCTAACGGACACCCAGGTATTCACCATGTTTTGGCACGCTCTATCAAAGATACGTTCAATCGTTACAAGACGATGCAAGGCTTTCAGGTGCATCGCAAAGCAGGTTGGGATACCCACGGATTACCAGTAGAGCTGGGCGTAGAGAAAGAATTGGGCATCACAAAGAAAGATATTGACAACAAAAACTCAGAAAAATATATCTCTACCGAGGAGTACAACCACCGTTGTCGTGAAAACGTGATGAAGTTTACAGCCGAATGGCGTCAGCTTACAGAAGAGATGGGCTACTTTGTAGACCTTGACCACCCTTATATCACTTACGATAACAAGTACATCGAAACCCTTTGGTGGCTCTTAAAGCAACTCTACAACAAGGGTTTGCTCTACAAAGGATATACCATTCAGCCTTATTCGCCTGCCGCAGGTACAGGTCTTTCAAGTCACGAGTTGAACCAGCCAGGGTGCTATCGTGATGTAAAAGATACCACTGTTACCGCCCAGTTTGCCATTGTTGATGCAGATTGGCAAGCATTGGTGGCAAAGCACGGCATCAAGACCAACACTTGGGGTAAGCCTAACTTCTTGGCTTGGACTACCACACCTTGGACTTTGGCTTCCAACACTGCACTTTGTGTAGGTCCAAAGATTGATTACGACATTGTAGAAACCTACAATCCATATACAGCCGAAAAGATTACAGCCTTCGTGGCTAATACTCGTGTGTCGGCTTACTTTAAGCCTGAAGGCGAAGTAAAGGACGGCGAAGAAATGCCTGCTTACAAGAATGGCGACAAGGTGATGCCTTATCGTGTAGTAGGACAGGTGAAGGGAACCGACCTTGAGGGTGTTCACTTCGAACAATTGATGCCTTGGGTGAAGCCTGTGGAGAAGATTGGCGAGCTTGCAGCTCCTTTCGTAAACGAGTATGCAGCAGCTCATGCCGACAAGGTGTTTAAGAGCGAAGACGGCAGAGATAGCTTTGTAGAGATGGCAAGCGAGGCTTTCCGTGTGATACTTGGCGACTACGTCACCACAGAGGACGGTACGGGTATTGTACACATTGCGCCTACATTCGGTGCAGACGATGCTAAGGTGGCACGTGATGCAAAGATACCATCGCTCTACCTTATTTCTAAGAAAGCAGAAACTCGCCCAATGGTAGACCTTCAAGGTAAGTATTACGCAATAGACGACTTGGATGCCAACTTTGTGCGTTGTTGCGTAGACGAAGAAGCATACGGCAAGCACGCTGGCGACTTTGTGAAGAATGCTTACGACCCACGTTTCAATCCTAATGGAGTATGGGATAAGGTGGCTACTGAGAAGAGTGAAGACTTGAACATTGTGCTTTGTATGGAAATGAAACAAGGTGGTCAGGCTTTCGTTATTCAAAAGCACGTACACAACTACCCTCACTGTTGGCGCACCGACAAACCAGTGCTTTACTATCCATTGGACAGCTGGTTTATCAAGGATACAGCAGCTAAAGCACGTATGGTGGAACTCAATAAAACCATCAATTGGCAGCCTGAATCTACGGGTACAGGTCGTTTTGGCAATTGGCTTGAAAACTTGAACGACTGGAACTTGAGCCGTTCACGCTTCTGGGGTACTCCCTTGCCTATTTGGCGTGACGACCGCAGAAACGAGAAGTGTATCGGTTCGGTAGAAGAACTTTACAACGAAATAGAAAAGGCTGTTGCAGCAGGTGTAATGAAGGCAAACCCATTGAAGGAACGTGGCTTCGTTGTAGGCGATTACAGTCAGGAAAATTACGATAAGATAGACCTTCACCGCCCATACGTTGACGAGATTGTACTTGTAAACGACGAGGGTGAACCTATGAAACGTGAGGACGACTTGATTGACGTTTGGTTTGATAGCGGTTCTATGCCTTATGCTCAGCTCCACTACCCATTCGAAGGAGAGATTTGTGCTGAAGGTTTGAAGAAGACGGGATTGACAGAGAAGGACTATCGCCGCAAGTTGGAAACTTCCGACTATGAAGGCATACCAGTTCCACCTGCATTCTATCCAGCCGACTTCATCAACGAGGGTGTTGACCAGACCCGTGGGTGGTTCTTCACCTTGCACGCTATTGCAACAATGGTGTTCGACTCGGTAGCGTTTAAGAACGTTATTTCGACAGGTCTTGTGCTTGATGCCAAGGGCAATAAGATGAGTAAGCACGTGGGCAACGTTATTAATCCATTCGAAATGATGGACAAATACGGTGCTGACCCTGTACGTTTCTATATGATGACTAATAGCGAGCCTTGGGACAACTTGAAGTTCGACCCAGAAGGGGTGGACGAATGTCGCCGCAAGTTCTTCGGTACATTATATAATACATATAGTTTCTTTGCGCTCTATGCTAATGTTGACAATTACGAAGCTCCTGAATTGAAAGCAGGGGTTAGCTTGTTGACAGCTGATGCACCTGAGATTGACCGTTGGATTATTTCTAAACTCAATTCATTGGTGAAGAATGTAATTGCCGAGTTTGAAGATTACGACCCTACACGTGCAGGCAGATTGATTGATAAGTTTGTCAATGACGACCTTAGCAACTGGTATGTACGCTTAAATCGTAAACGTTTCTGGGGTAAGGAGATGAGTGCCGACAAGAAGAGTGCTTATAATTCGCTTTACACCTGTTTGGCTACTGTGGCTAAACTCGTTGCACCGCTTGCACCATTCTATGCTGATGAGCTTTATCACGACCTGGGTGGCAAACTTGAAAGTGTACACTTGGACAAGTTCCCTGTGGCTGATGAGCAGGCTATCGACCTTGATTTGGAGGCTCGTATGGATATGGCGCAACGCATTACTTCTATGGTGTTGGCACTTCGTCGTAAGGTGAACGTGAAGGTTCGTCAGCCTTTGGCACAGATTATGATACCTGCCGTAGACGAACGACAGAAGCAACACATCGCAGCAGTGGCGGACTTGATTAAGAACGAAGTAAATGTGAAGGAACTCAACTTCGTGGAAGGTCAGGGCATCTTGGTAAAGAAGGTGAAGTGCAACTTCCGTGTGATGGGTAAAAAGTATGGCAAACTGATGAAAGACGTTGCTGCAAAGATGAATGGTTTGAACCAAGAAGAGATTGCAGCGTTTGAACAAAGCAGTAAGTTTGAGTTCGATTTGCAGGGCGAAAACATCGTTGTGGACGTGGCAGATGTGGAAATTATCTCTGAAGATATTCCTGGTTGGCTCGTTAGCAACGAAGGCAATTTGACCGTAGCCCTCGAAGTAGAACTCACAGACGACCTCCGTAAGGAAGGTATGGCTCGTGAACTGATCAACCGTATTCAGAACATTCGTAAGGAAACGGGCTTTGAAATCACCGATCGCATTGTGGTTATAATTGCTCCAAACGCAGAGACAGAAGCTGCTATCGAGGCATTTGGCGAACTTATCAAGACGCAAGTGCTTGCCAACGATATTGTTACGGCAGAGAACGATGGAACTGAAGTAGAGTTTGACGAGTTCAAGCTCAATATTAAAGTACAAAAAGCCTAAGTATAAAGGTGGGGTAGGAGAAAGCTGAAATAGAAGTATTCCTACTCCCACCTTATTATATAAAGCAACTATTATTATACTTTTATCTAATAACTGAACGCATTATGGCAGAGAAAAAGCGATATAGCGATGAAGAACTCGAGGAGTTCCGCGCTATTATAAACAGCAGATTGGAGATAGCAAAGTCGGACTATGAAGAAACAATGAAGGTGTTGACCAATCAAAACACTAACGACATAGACGACACATCACCAACCTACAAAGCTCTTGAAGAAGGAAGTACAGCCCAAACAAAGGAAGAATTGGTGCAGATGGCACAACGTCAGCAGAAGTTTATTCAAGGTTTGCAGGCTGCACTCGTAAGAATAGAAAACAAAACCTACGGAATCGACCGCATTACAGGCGAATTGATACCAAAGGAACGACTTAGAATTGTGCCTCACGCTACACTTAGTGTGGCTTCAAAGCAGGCAAATAAAGACCATTAAGATGAAGTATAAAGGCATCATAACTCAATCTAAATGGAGTAATGATAGCTTGTAAACCCCATCTAAGGTTGTAAACTAAATCAAGGAACTGTCTGTTATGAAAGTGTTCAGGCTGGTTCTATAAATTAGCTTTGTTAGATTTTGAGCTTATTTTTGAGGTCAAAATGCAAGAGCGTGAAGGAGTGTAGCGAGCTACACGACTGAACGAACTTACATTTTGAACTAAAAACAGAGCAAGCCGAATGCAATCAAACTTGTTTGAATTGTTGAGGCGCAGCCTGTTTTATATAAAAAGAAGCCAAAAGATAACAAAACGTATTTCATAAAAATTTAATGACGATATGCGGTGGTAATTTATAGAACCAGTCTTCAGACAGTTTCTTCCGTATGAAAATGAGTATAAAGAAGAAAACAACTATCACTTGTCTATTGATAGCAGCTTTGCTTATCATTGACCAAGTGATAAAAATTGCTGTGAAACTCAATATGAGTCTTGGCGAACAGATCGTGATATTCGATTGGTTTCGTATAGAGTTTATTGAGAATAGAGGTATGGCTTTCGGTATGGAGTTGGGCAGTAAGCTCTTTTTGAGTTTGTTCCGCATCATTGCCGTTGGAGCTTTAACGTGGTATATAGGACATAAAATAAAGCAAGGCGTGCGCTTTGGCTATATTGTTGTGCTGTGTATGATTTATGCAGGTGCAGCAGGCAATATTGTAGACTCGCTCTTTTATGGCGAAATCTTCACCGCTTCGCATCCTTACTATATGGGTTTGCCTCCTGCACACCTTGTTCCGTGGGGCGAAGGTTATGCTTCTGTCTTGATGGGCAATGTGGTTGATATGTTTTCGTTCCCTCTTTATCACGGCACATTTCCAGATTGGTTCCCCATTTGGGGCGGTCAGGAGTTTACTTTCTTTAATGCCATCTTCAATTTTGCCGATGCTTGCATCTCGGTAGGTGTAGTTATTCTCTTTTTGTTTTATCGTAAAGAGTTTAATGGAGAACACCCTAAGCAAGTAAACGATGAAGCTATTGAGTTAATTGATGAGAAGGAAAGCGAAACAGAGCGTATCTCAAGCAATTAAATAATGGAGTAATCTCCCAGGTATCACCCGTCTATTAGATACGAGAGAGCATCTCACGCAAGTAAATGATGGAACGATAAACGAAGTAGAAGTTGTTGATAATAAATAAGATATGAAGGGTTTGATTAGTAAAAACTTATGGAAAAGCGTCCTTATGTTGATGTTCTTTCCACTAATGATGTTGACTTCGTGTAAGCCAACAATACCTTCTGAATATATTCAACCCGACGAGATGGAAGACATCTTGTACGATTATCATATCGCAAAGTCTATTTCACAAGTTAAAAACTATACTCCTGTAACGCAAGAAGTCTTAGAAGAGTCGGTTTTAAAGAAATATGGAGTAACCCAAAAGCAGTTTGATGCCTCTTTAGCCTATTATGTTCGCCACACAGAACATTTGAAAAAAATATACGAAGGACTATCCGAACGTTACGAAACCGAAGCTCGCGCACAAGGAGCATTGGTGAGCGACTTCAATCAGTATGGTGGTGCGGTTCAGAAAGGTGATACTGCCGATGTGTGGAACAAGGCAAAATCGTTGTTGTTAAGCCCATATCCACCTCGCAATTACGAAACCTTCGCAATTAAAGCAGACACCTCTTACCACAAAGGAGATAGAATTACATTGGAGTTCGACCCACAGTTTATCATTCAAGATGGTGCACGCGAAGCCGTTGCAGTGCTTGCTGTTACCTTCTCCAATGACAGCGTTGCATCGCAAAGTCTCAATATTTTGTCCGATTCACATCAAATTCTTGCAGTTGATAACCCTGATAGTTTGGGCATTAAAGACATACGTGGAATGTTTATTATGATGCAGCCACAAATGCCGACAAATACATTTAGACTGCTCTTAATCAACAATATACGATTGATAAAGATGCACGCTCGAAAGCAGAACAATGAGCAATTGTCGTCCGACACACTCAACAATAACGACCCTCTGCGCACCGTTGGAGGCGAACCCGTGCAACGTCCAACCGACAACACACTACCTCCGACTCCTCCGACATGTCCTCAATCGCCTCAAGGAATGCAACTCCAAAAAACTAATAAGCCCATCTTACAGAAGGCAAATAACGGAGGTGGAGCGAAGTTAGAACGACAACGCACACCCCAACAAGCGATGGAAGAGCGCAATATTCACCCACCAAAGTTCTAACAGATGCGAAGGATTGCAAGCAATATTGTCCATACTTGCGATGGCAAAATATCACTCGGATATGTTCAAATTGAGGGAGATAGGGTGGTGTACTATGGGCAATTAACCGAAGAAATGCCACAGACAGAGTGGCTTCAGGGGGAAATAAGCCTTGTGAAAGAGGGTAAAAAACTGCGTGCCTATTATGGTGACAAGCTCCTAAAGGAGTAATTCTAACAAACAAGAAATCAATGAATTATATATTAAGTTTCATTCTTTGTGCCATCTCTTTTGGTTCGCCAATGCACATACCCGTGCAATTGGCAGGCAATTTTGGTGAGCCACGCCCCAATCATTTCCACGGTGGAATTGATGTAAAGACAGAACGAGGCGTCAATTTTGGAATTTACTCCATAGCAGATGGCTATATCGAGCGTGCCATTGTAGACAAGTATGGTTTTGGCAGAGCTATCGTTGTGGCACATCCCAATGGTTATACCAGCGTTTATGTGCACCTCAATCGCTTTGCGCCACAGATACAAGCAGCCGTAAATCAGCAGCAATACAAGACAAAACGCTTTGCAGGCGACTTCCATTTCCGTGCTGGCGAATTGCCAGTGTGCAAAGGTCAGTTTATTGCGCTTAGTGGTAATACAGGTTCATCGCAAGGCCCTCACCTCCATTTAGAGATGCACGAGAAGACCACCGATAACCTTATGGATCCATTGAATTGGTTGGGCGGAATAGTACACGACACCACTGCCCCCACAGCCTATTCGTTTAAGAGTTATCCGCAACGTGGTGAAGGTGTTTTCCAACGCAGTGCCGACTCTAAAATCTACGACTTTATCAAAGGAAAATACCAAGCTTGGGGCAAAGTGGGCTTTGGGGTTTGGGCTTACGACCACATGGATAGCGTATATAATAATTATGGTGTGCGTTACACCGAACTCTATTGTGATGGCAAATTGGTATTCAAAAGCGATGTCAACGGCATACCTCAAAAACACAATAGAATGATAAATTCGTGGGGCGACTACAATCATTATATGAGCCGAAAGATATGGTATTTGAAGTCATTTATAGAGCCTGGCAATCGCTTGCCAATTCTTAAAGCGAGCGCAAGTAGAGGTATTATCAACTTCAATCAGAAGCGCGACTACCACCTGCGTTATGTTTTCCGTGATTACTATGGCAATGAAACCACAAAAGACATTGTTGTAGAAGGCGTGCCACAACCTATTCCGCCAGCCGAAAAAATAGAAGGAGCGAATGCGTTGTTGACTTCAAAGGATAATAACATCACACTTGATGGTGTCCGCTTTAACATTCCACACACCCTCCTTGCCACCAATTATCTGATGAACCCTAAGCATTTTGCTCTTGGCACTGCATATTCTGCGGGTTATAGTTTTGCAAGTGGCTCTGTACCCTTGCTCGATTATGCTAAAATAAGTATTCGTGTCAACACACTAACCGCCGACCCAAGCAAATTTTATATGGTTTGCAAACAGTCGATAGGCGAACCCGAAGAAGCAGCACGCTATTGCGGTGGAACTTACAACGATGGTTGGGTAACAGGCCGTTTCCGTGATTTGGGCAACATTTATTATGTGCGTTACGATGACAAAGCCCCAACTGTACATCCCATAGGACGAAATGTTCCTCACTTGATGTACAAAATCAGCGAGCGGGGGAGCGGTATCAATGCTTACGAAGCCTATTTGGACGGACGTTTTGTGCTGTTTGAACAGGGCAAAGACAAGCAGGTTATTTTCTGCGATCTTCGCAAAATAGGTATCAAACCTACAAAGAAGCAACGTACACTAAAGCTATTTGTGCGAGACAATAAGCAGAACCAATGTGTTCACGTAGAAAAATTTGTGTATTGAAAAGAAGAATGAAGACAAAACAAAATATTTAATTTTAAACTATATCATTATGAAGAAACTACTATTAAGCGCAATGCTTGCTGCATCGTTCACAGCAGCAGATGCGTGCACCAACTACATTGCAACCAAGGGTGCAACAACAGATGGTTCGGTTTTCGTAACTTACAGTGCCGACGATTACGGTATGTTTAATGGTCTTTGCCATTATGCAGCAGGCGTACACGCTAAGGGTACTAAGCGTGAAATCATTGATTATGACTCAGGAAAGAGCCACGGATTTATTGATGAAGCACCTGTAACTTACAACGTTATTGGTAACATCAACGAGTATCAGGTGAGCATTGGCGAAACCACATACGGCGGTCGTGACGAAATGATTGACAAGACAGGTCAGATAGATTATGGTTCGTTGATGTACCTTGGTCTTCAGCGCAGTAAGACTGCACGTGAAGCCATCAAGGTGATGACCGAATTGGTAAATAAATATGGTTATCTTTCAAGTGGTGAGAGCTTTACCATTGCCGACCCTAACGAAGTATGGATACTTGAGATGATGGGTTGCGGCGGTGATGCTAAGCAAAAGGTGGTTTGGGTTGCTGTGCGTATCCCTGACGGAATGATTTCGGGCCATGCTAATCAAGCTCGTATTGGTCAGTTCTCTAAGTATAACACCGAGGTGATGACCTCTAAGAACTGCATCAAGTTTGCTCGTTCAAAGGGTTGGTTTACAGGTAAGGACGAAGACTTCAACTGGAAGATGGTCTATGCAGCACCCGACTTTGGCGGTCGTCGTTTCTGCGATGCACGTGTGTGGAGCTTCTTCAATCGTTTTACCGATATGTCACGCTATTTGCCTTGGGCATTGGGTAAGGACAAGAATGCTGAAGATATGCCTCTTTGGGTAGCTCCAAGTCGCAAACTTACTTGTGCTGATATGGAAAACAGTATGCGCGACCACTACGAAGGCACAGCCCTCAGCACCAATAACGACCTTGGTCAAGGCAACTGGGATATGCCATATCGTCCTACACCATTGTATTTTGAATACAACGGCAAGAAATATTTCACCGAGCGTCCTGCATCTACACAGCAGAGTGCATTCTCGTATGTATGTCAGCTCCGTAGCTCTATGCCTCGCGGAATAGGTGGTATTATTTGGTTTGCTAACGACGATGGCAATATGTGTTCATTCGTTCCTGTATATTGCAGCAGCACTGTTCAGCCAGAATGTTTCAATACACCAGGTGCTGATGCTGTAACCTTCTCTGACAAGAATGCGTTCTGGGTTTGCAACTGGGTGGCAAATATGGTTTATCCACGCTATGCACAGATGTTTCCATCATTGAAGCAAGTACGTGACGAATTGGATAACAGCTACTTTGCTAACCAACCAAAGGTGGAAGCAGAGGCAATGAAACTTTATCAAACCGATAAGGCAGCAGCTATCAAATACCTCAACGACTATTCTATGAAGTTGGGCGACGAGATGATTTCACGTTGGCGTCAGTTGGCTACCTATCTTATCGTGAAGTATAACGATATGACCATCAAGCCTGAAAAGGACGGCAAATTCCTCCGCACCGAAACAGGTTTGGGCGCACGTCCTGAGCGTCCTGGTATGAGTATGAATGCTCGCAAGGCATTGATAGAACAAACTGGCGACAAGTTTGAAGTACCAGCTGAATAGGCCTTAATACAAACAAATTTATAGAACTATCCGTAAATTTTTATAAGCCCAAAACAAAAGCCGCTTAGCAATCATCGCTAAACGGCTTTTATTGTATGCTAAGAGCCTCCCCCAACCCCTCCGATGGGAGGGGAGCACATATTTGCTATGGTTTGCAGCAGATTGTTTTGTCGGACAGGTCGGACAGGTCTGACCCGTCCGACTTGTCCGACTTGTCTGACAAGTCCGACAAAACAACAATTTACTAAAATTGTGCAGCGTGCAAGGGGGGGGTGTCAAAATAAGTACATTCTCTACATTACCCTCAAAGCATTTGGGTTTAAAGAGTGCTTTAAGCGTCTTTTCTAAAAACAAAAAAGCCCGCTCATTGCGAACGGGCTTTCTGTTTACATTACTCCGTCTTCACGAAGTTTTTGTTGCCACTTCCATGCCGTGGCAAGTACATCTTCTAAAGGTGTGTCGGCTTTCCACCCTAACACCTTGTTGGCTCTGGTGCAGTCGCCCCATATCTTTTCTATATCTCCTTCACGGCGAGGGCCAAACTTCCAGTTGAGTTTTACGCCTGTAGCCTTTTCAAAGGTATTTACTATCTCAAGTGTTGAGTTGCCACGACCTGTGCCAATATTAAAGTATTCTATCTTGTTGGTCTCCTTGTCCAACACACGTGTCATAGCTGCTACGTGAGCTTTGGCAAGGTCTACCACATAAATGTAGTCGCGAATACAGCTGCCGTCCTCGGTGTTGTAGTCGTTGCCGAAGATGGTGAGCTGTTCGCGTATGCCCATTGCGGTTTGGGTAACGTAAGGAATAAGGTTGTTGGGCACACCATTAGGCAATTCGCCTATATGAGCAGAGGGGTGCGCACCTATTGGGTTGAAGTAGCGCAATACAATGCTCTTTATGTTGGCTCCGCTATGAATAAAATCGTAGATGATTTGCTCGTTTATTTCCTTTGTGTTGCCGTATGGCGAGGTAGCTTTTTGGTGTGGAGCGTCCTCGGTAACAGGAAGGTTTTCTGCATTTGGCTGCCCATAAACGGTGCACGAACTTGAGAAGATAATGCCTTTTACATTGTATTTAGGCATAAGTTCAAGCAGATTGATAAGCGAAACTACATTGTTGCGGTAGTACATCAATGGTTTTTCAACGCTTTCGCCTACAGCTTTTGATGCTGCAAAATGGATAATACCTTCTATATTGGGATATTTTTTGAAAACCTTTTCTGTAGCCTCTTTGTCTTCAAGGTTTACTTGCTCGAAGGCAGGGCGTATGCCTGTGATTTTCTCAATACCATCTAATACTTCTATCTTAGAGTTAGAAAGATTGTCTACTATCACAACCTCGTAGCCTGCCTCTTGCAGCTCTACAGTTGTGTGCGAGCCTATAAAGCCCGTACCGCCAGTAACTAAAATTGTTTGTTTCATTCTGTCTGAATTTATTTCTCAAGTAACTTTGTCTGCATATAAGTCAATCTAAGAAGCGAATGACCAAATCCTAAACGACTACAAAGATAATAAGAAAATAGTTTTTACCTTATAAATATGATAGAAAATAACGAAAAAGCGTGAAGAAAGAAGTGGTTAACTAAAAAGTTTTGTTATCTTTGCGATTGTTTAAACATTATTCTAACGTTCTTTAAAGCATTTATTATGGAACAAACAAAGCAACAGATTGAGCGTTTCTTAAAGAAGATAGCTCAAAAGTTTCCTGCAACGGACGAACCTACAACTATGACCGATATTCACGTACGAGTGTCGCAATCCAGTGGTGACCTTATGGCTTTCGATGACGAAGGTAATGAGATAACCCGCTGTGTTGTAGAAAAATGGATTGATAATACGGAGGATAACTTTAACGAAAATGTAACAGCCTTGTTGCGTTCGGAAACACTTGCTTTGAAAGATATTGTAGACAATTGGGGCATAATGAAGCCATTTAGTTTGGTGCTTGAGGAAGAAGATGAAGACGCAACAACAGAGCTTTATTTGGCAGATGATGATACCATAATTTTAAGCGATGAGCTGTTGCCAGGGTTAGAAGAAGACCTTGACGAGTTTATTAAAAATCTTATTCCGTAAAATATATCTTTCTGAAAGCGTATGAAACATAAGCAGCCTATTGTTTTACTTGTTGTGTTGCTCCTTTCTATACAGACCCTTACTGCACAGCGACACGAAGTGTTGGCTACGAATATTAGGTCGTTGCAGGTTGTGGCTAATGAGGATTGGCAGTCTATGCCCATAATGGAGTTGGAAGACGGTGTGCTCGACATCGACTTTGACGATATGACGCACGAGTATCATCGCTATACATACACCTTGGAACATTGCGAAGCCAATTGGCAAACCACGACAACGCTATTCGAAAGCGACTATGTGGAGGGCTTTGCAAAGGGTAACACCATAGAAGATGTGGAGCAATCGCTGCTTACAAATACGCTCTATACCCACTATCACCTAAGTATTCCAAACAAAAAATGTAGACCTAAAATTTCGGGCAACTACCGACTTACAGTTTATGATGCTGATGAGAACCCTATTATAAAGGTGTGCTTTATGGTAAAAGAGCCCTTTGAACGGTCGATGGGAGTAGGACTCAACGTAACCACCAATACCGATGTTGACATTAACGGACAGTTCCAACAAGTGGAAATGGACTTAAAATATGGTGGCTATTCGGTAACTAATCCTGAAAAACAGCTCAAAACCATTGTGCTGCAAAATCGCCGTTGGGACAATGCACGTTCGAATGCTAAGCCACAATATGTGATGTCGGACGGGTTGCGATGGATCCATTGTCCTAACTATATTTTTGTAGCAGGCAACGAATATCGAAAGTTCGAAATTCTTTCTACCAATGTTGCCACAATGGGGATAGACCACATAGGGTGGGACGGTAAAGATTTTCACGCTTATCCGTACATCGCTTCGCCTCGACTGAACTATCTTTACGATCAAGATGCCAATGGAGCATTCCTGATACGCAATTCGGACAATCGCAATATTCACACCGAAAGCGACTATATGCAAGTGCATTTCGTCTTAGAATATCCACAGCGTGTGGCAGGCGATGTATATGTGAATGGAGATTGGACTAACGACCGATTTTTACCACAATACCGCCTTGAATATAACGAGGAAACACATTGTTACGAAACTGTAATTCCTATGAAATTAGGCTATTACAGCTATCAGTATCTTATGGTTGACACAGATGGGAAACCTAAAATGTTGCCCATAGAAGGTAGCTTTTATCAAACTGAAAACTCGTATCAAGCCTTGGTTTACTATCGTGAGCAAGGGGGAAGGACAGACAGATTGGTGGGTTATACCTCGGTAAATTTTACAAAGCGATAAAGCGTTTAAACTGCGCAAAAGGGATAAAGGAAACGAGAAAAATGAGTATAAAAATGATAATATTAAAGTAAAAATGACCTAATTATTCTTTTTTCTTTAATATTTTCTGTATCTTTGTGGAAATAAATACAACAAAATCTTAATAAGTAGAATTATGGAAGAGAATTATTTTGCACCATCAGAACTTATCATCAACGAAGATGGTAGTATATTTCACTTACACTTGAAGCCACAAAACTTAGCCGATAAGGTAATCCTTGTAGGCGACCCTGGACGTGTGGCATTGGTTGCATCACATTTTGACGACGTGGAGTGTGATGTGAACAATCGTGAGTTTAGAACCATTACAGGTAAATATAAGAACAAGCGCATCACGGTATTGAGTACAGGTATTGGCTGCGATAATATTGATATTGTAGTAAACGAACTTGATGCTTTGGCAAATATCGACTTCGAAACTCGTAAAGAGAAGGCAGAGCTTCGCCAGCTTACCTTGGTACGCATCGGAACTTGTGGTGGTTTGCAGTACAATACACCTATCGGAACTTTCGTGGCTTCTGAAAAGAGCATCGGTTTTGATGGTTTGTTGAATTATTATGCAGGTCGTGAAAAGTTGGATATTGAGTTTGAAGAGGAGTTTAAGAAGCAAGTAAAATGGCAACCAGTATTGGGCAATCCATACGTAGCAAATGCCGATAAGGAATTGTTAGACCAGATAGCACAAGACGATATGGTGCGTGGTGTAACCATAGCTTGTGGTGGTTTCTTTGGTCCTCAAGGTCGCCGTTTGCGTGTTCCTTTGGCTGATCCACAGCTCAATGAGAAGATTGTAGAGTTTGAGTACAAGGGCCTACGTTGCACCAATTTCGAAATGGAAAGTAGTGCATTGGCAGGTTTGGCACAACATATGGGGCACAAGGCACTAACTTGCTGTATGGTAATAGCTAACCGCCGTCAGAAAGAAGCAAACGCTGGTTACAAGAACACTATAGACGGATTGATAAAGACTGTTTTAGACAGAATTTAATCCTCATATTATCAAGTCGGAGTTAAGGAGTTTGGTCGCACTGTGTAGGTAAACGATATTGAGTATCTGTAATGCACATCGACTTCACTCCTTAACTCTCTTTTTCGTATCTCTTACTTCTATAAAATAATGCAAGCATACAATAACCCACTTATTTCATCTGAAACCATCTGTGCATTGGCTACACAACCTGGTGGAGCTATCGGCGTAATAAGAGTTTCGGGCAGTAAAGCTATCGAAATAGTAGATGCAGTTTTTACAAAGTGTATCTTAAACGCACCTGCCAATACTTTGCATTATGGAGAAATATGCGATAAAGACAATCAAACTATCGATCAAGTAGTTGTTTCTATTTGGCGTGCACCCCATTCGTACACGGGCGAAGACGCTGTAGAAATATCGTGCCATGGTTCGGCATACATCTTAGAACAGGTGCTTCATAGGCTGATAGAACAAGGATGTCAGCAGGCAAAACCTGGCGAATATACACAGCGAGCCTACCTGAATGGAAAGATGGACTTGTCGCAAACCGAAGCCGTTGCCGACCTTATATCGTCCACCAACAGAGCATCTTACAAACTTGCTTTGTCACAGCTCAAAGGACATTTTTCGTCTGAACTATCTACGCTTCGCAATCAATTACTCAAAATCAATTCACTGCTTGAACTTGAACTTGATTTCTCTGACCACGAGGAATTAGAGTTTGCAGACCGCACAGAACTCACCGCATTGGCTGAAGAGATAGACCGCAAAGTGACAATCCTTGCACATTCGTTTAAGACGGGGCAAGCATTGAAGAACGGAATACCTGTAGCCATCATTGGCAAAACAAACGTAGGAAAATCAACCCTTCTCAATCGTCTTCTCCGTGACAATCGTGCTATTGTAAGCGATGTGCATGGCACAACTCGTGATGTAATAGAAGATACCATTAGCATAAATGGGGTAGACTTCCACTTTATAGATACTGCAGGCATACGCAAAACAACTGACTATGTGGAGCAATTGGGCATTGAACGTACATTTTCCGAACTTCAGAAAGCTCAAATTATCCTATGGGTGATAGATGCTGAACCTACTGAAGACGAGAAGGCAGAAATCCTTGCTCAATGTGCCGATAAGCATCTTATTTTGGTTCATAATAAGGTAGACGATCTTTCCAATTCGTCTGCTAAAATGGTTTCAATGCAATTGCCAGCCCAACAAGCTGTGTTCAATTATCACGAAATATCTATTTCTGGTAAATACAACTTAGGTATCGACCAACTTGAAGACCTATTATATAAGGTGGCAGATTTACCCGAACTTACCGAAAACACCACCATTATTACCAATGCTCGCCATTATGATGCGCTTACCCGTGCTCACGCTTCTCTCCTCCGTGTGCAAGACGCAATGGCAATGAACCTCAGTGGCGACCTCATTTCCGAAGACCTTAAAGACACCATTTCCATACTTGCCGAAATTACAGGAGACCAAATCACCCCTCAAGAAACGCTTCATAATATCTTTAAGCACTTCTGCATCGGTAAGTAAGGTGAGGTAAACAAGAGTAAACACAAATCTCGAAGAAGTCTAACGACCGATTTGGGATAAAAAGGGAGGCAAATACAATGTGTACTTGCCTCCCTAACATACTAAATTTATTATCGCAACTTATTGTTGCTCGAGTTCTTCATTACTTCACTGCAACAGCCTTAGCTACGCCACGAGTCTTTACAATGTAAACACCTGAAGAAACGCCAATAGATTGTGTACCTGTAATGGTGTCAGCGAAGACTAATTTTCCGTTTGGAGCATAAACACGAATTTCGGTGGGCTCTGAAGCAGAGAATGTTAGTTCACGATTGCCACCTTGAACAACAGTCTTGTTTTGGTTTACCCCTTCGATGCCTGCGTCAACAGCGAATTTAACAACTACGGTTGTTGCACTTGTTACAACAAATTTATTATCCTTGATGTCTGTTTCATTTGCTTTTGCAGATTCAATTGCATAGCCTTTGGCTGGTGTAGAAACTACTTTTAATTCAGAATTTTTCTTTACCTTAGTGCCACTCATCACTTCTTTATCGGTTGTTGTGTAAACCTTTACAGTTCCATTTTCAGGAGTTTCGATAGTGATGTATGCCATATCGCAACCTGAACCATTACCTTCATAGTTTATAACCCAACCCTTGTTGGTTGCTAATTTAGATTCTGCCTTTTCAGCATCGTTATATTTCTCTTTATTATCACCTCTTGAGAAGAGTTTGTAACCAGCAGGAGCGCCCTCTATGGCTTTGTATTGTGAAAGTGTATAATAAACATCGTTCAAAGTACAAGCGTCCCATTTGTTGTCGCCAATATTAAGATATGACAAGTTATCAAGCCCTGTAAGGTCGAGTCCTTCAAGTTTGTTGTCATTAACCATTAAACGGCTCAACGCTTTGTTTTTGCTTACATTAAGTTTTGTCAATGTGTTTTCTGCAACATCTAACTCTGTGAGCTTTGTATTCTTGTCAAGATTTAATGTACCAATTACGTTCTTAGAAATTCTTAATACTTCCAAATTTTCCATTGCAGCTACATCAATAGAGGTAAGACTATTGCTTCCTGCAATAATTTTTACCAACTTAGAGTTCTTACTCAAATCAAGTTCGTCTAAATCATTGTTGTTGATTTCGAGGTATTGCAGGTTTTCAGCATTCTTTAAATCAATGTTTTCAAGCGCATTACCATTGGCACGCAAACAAACAAGTTTCTTGTTTTTAGCTATATCAAGTTTTGCAAGGTCGCTGTATGCGCAATCCAATGTATCCAAATTAGCCAAATTGCTTACGTCTAACGTACCGATATTGTTCATATAAGTAGAGAGGTAATGAATGTTAGCGTTGTGGCTTACATCAACTGCTGAAATCTTATTGTCAGCGTTAATATGTGGATAACTTGAAAAATCAGCACCTACTATCGCACCATAGATTTTTACATTTGTTCCCTTTGTTGTTCCTTCGATATGAGTTAGGGTTTCTTTTACTTTAACAGGGACTTTCTCTCCATTACCCCAGTCAATAGAAATTTCTTTATCAGGACCACTTGCTGTGAGGTAATATGATTGTACTTGACCAGCAGGAACAGTCAAACCAATATAATCATTAGTTTCTAAAGCTTTGTAAACAGGTTTTATTGTTGCTGTGCTTGACACAACGAAGATATAATCATCATAAAATTCCCCATTAATTTCAACACCTGCGAGTTCTTTATTGTCTATCGTAGTTGGTGTAACCTTAATAGGGAAACCCGGAATAGCTTTATTTGTAATAGGATTCCAAGTTGCATAAGCGTTGTCGTCTGCAACTTGAGACAAAGAATAAGTAATGCCTTCTATTGGAGTCATTACAATATTAATAGAGTCCATAGATGCTGTACCATTACCTTTTACATCTGATAGATAGAAATTATCACTATCGTATTTCAACAATTCTGTATTAGCGGTTTCTCCGTTCGACCCTGCAATAAGCACATTTGGTCCCCAAGAACTTCCTGTATGTGGAGGCATTGCCTTAAACGTGAAGTTTAACGATTGTGGGGTCATCTTTTTACACTCGCGCATATCCAACTTGTTCAAGCGGTTAGTGCCGATAGCAGCATGCATATCAAGGAATTGTATATCCGTTCCCTTTATGTTTACATCACGAATAAAACGACTCTTAGAAAGGTCAACACGTTTTATTAGTGTATTTTCAATATTAAGTGTCTGCAAATTTGTAAGTTGGCTTAAATCTAATTTAGCAATCTTAGTATCAGCAAGCAATAAGGTTGTTATTTTTGTATTCTTGCTTATATCCAATTTTGGAATGTTTGTTTTAGTAGCATCTAAAGAAATAAACTCTGGATTGTTCACAAGATTAAGCTCAACAATAGCTGTACCAGCGATGTTTAGTTTGTTAAGCTTTGTGAGTTTCGTTACGTCAATACTTGCAAGATAAGTATTATTAGAAACATTGAGTGTTGTCAAGTTAGGGTAATTCTCGCCCAATTCGAGTTCACTAAGACTGCCATTGCCTAAATCAAGATTGCTAAGGTTAGGCAAACTAATAGGATAGAAATGGGTAATATCACAATCTGCCATGTAAATACCTCTAAGTGCAGTACTACCTTCGGCAAATATTACAGTTGAAAGTTCTGGATTCTTATTAGCTGTAAATTGCTCTAACTTTAACAATTTATCAACTTTAAGACGCTTGATTTTATTTTCTGAAACATCAAGATTTTCCAAATTAGGTACACCTGTAAGGTCTATTCCCTCAAATGTGAGCTCATTCTTTTTAGCTGAAATTTGAGTAAGTTTGTCTTGATTCTTGAAACCCAACACATTTACATGTTGATTTTCCACATCAAGTGTTGCTAAATCACCATAAACAATAATGGTATCATTCTTTAATACGCCCTCTGTATTTTTAATAGACGACCAGCCTGAGAGCTTGGCTTCTACTTTGTTGCCATCGCCCCAGTCTACATAAACTTTAGAATTTGCATCAACTAAGGTTAAATAGAACTTGAAATTTTGGCCAATTGGCGTTGATGTGCCAATAATAATTTCTCCTTGTGCGAACGCTCCTATAAAGGTGGACATAAGAAGAAGACATAATAGTAATTTTCTTTTCATAATACGAATTAATAATTTAAATAAAAACTTGGTTTGCAAATGTAATAACAATTTGGTTATTCTTAATTAAGCTGAAGAACAAAATACCTTTTTTAACGTTATTTATTGATAACTGAATAATTATGTAACTACTCAGTACCCCTATAGAAATAGGTATGCTGCCTTTACCCTTGCAAATTAGCAAGGGCGAGCAGTACGTCAAATTTGGAATTGCCGTTTTTCTTGGCGGTGTCAGTCACCGAATGCAGTTTCATGTAGATGTTAGCACCAGCGTCTGTTCTGAAGCAACCACTTACTTTCTGCTTGACTTTTATGTTCCTCACGCCTCTCTCACTGGCATTGTTGTCATATGGAACTCGCTTATCGGTGAGGAAGGTGAAGATGTAGTCATGGCATTTGTAGAGTCCTTTTTTCAAGGCGTTGAAGTCCTTGTGTAAGTGATTGGTGCTTTCTTCAAGCAGTCTGTCGAGCCTTTCGTAGAAACCGGCTGCAGCCTTTTTGACTTTCTCCATCGTCTTGCTTTTCCTTAGGTGAATCGCATCCTGCAACAACTCCGTAAGTCTCGTTGACCATGTCTGGTTCTTATCCAGGTCTGTGAGATATTGTATGTTCCTCAATAGATGCGCAATGCATACCTGATGTCCTTTGACGTTCAGCCTGAAATAGGTACTGTGCCTGTCCGTCACGAGCGTGACATCAGGAAGGTCGTTGGGGAAATGCTTCCTCGTTGCGGCCTTGCCGCGGGATTTGTCCTGGAAGAGATAGGTGAGATTGTCGTTCTGGAAGACCCATGCCCAATGGTGCTCCCCACCGACGTACAGCCCAGTCTCGTCGGCGCCAGCGACTTCGGCCTCTTCGATACGGTCGCGTATTTCCCTATAGGCATTCTCCGATTTCTTTCCCATCCGGGTCAGTATGTTCTGCACCGTTCCCTGGCTGATATGAAGATGGAATACATCGCGCAACATCTCGCACAGCCTTGCAAAGGGGATGTACTGGGAATGTCCGAAGTAAGCAATTATGGCGTTTAGATTAGGGCCGTATGAAATGCGGCTGGTATACTTCTTTGAGGCTCTGCACTTGTTCGTGTGCCCGCATTTGCAGCGTTTGCCGAGCAGCACGTGCTCCGTAGTGGTGGGTTGTATGGAGGGAATGTCGACAACCTGCGACTTGCCAATCACCTCGGCCTCCACATCAGCGAGTGACTCGCCACAACACTCGCACACATCATCAGGATGGTGGTGGACAATAAAATCTGGATCTTCATTGGTCTCAAGGAAATGCCCCTCATGCCCGGGCTGACCGCCTGTCTTCCTGTCGCTCTTCTTCCTGAGCGACTTAGTGTGACGAACAATCTGGTTTCCTATTGAGTCTTGGGTGGGCGGAATACTACTGTTGCTACTGTCCTTTGGTGGTTCCTCATACTTTGACAGGCGTTGCCTCAGATCCCGTATGGTTTTATCCTTCTGGTTTACGAGACGGTTGAGACGGCTTATTTCGGTATCCTGGTCGGATACCTTCTTCTCCAACGAAGCAAATCTGTTTTCTATCGTCTGGAGTACATCTGCCTTGTCTGTCACTTGCTCATTCACGCTGCAAATATACTACGTAAATTCATTTCCTGCAAGAGTATTAGAAAACTTAAACAGTTGAGATACAGATTGTTAAATGTAATATGGCGACTTTTAACAAAGCCTACCCCAAGGCGTGTAGGGGACTATGTTGAGTCTCCGAAAATAGATACAAGACACTGATACATAGGCGAATAAGCGTACTTTTGCTACCATCAAAAGGTATTTCCCATCCTCTCGGGCAGCCGTTCGTTTACTATTTGGAGCGGTTAGTTTTAACACTTCGGATTACTCTCTGATGGATTTACCATAGGGGTACTGAGTAGTTACATAATTATTGCAAAAAGCTGCAATAACCCTCAAATCCGCAACTAAGCCCTTGAACGTCCTACTGCGTTTACACGTCCTCTCATTACTGTATTTGCAGATAATTTGAACTTGAAGCACCCACTTGCGGCCTACAATATCCCCTTACCCCACAATGTGACTTGAGGCAATATATTTAACCCAAATCGGTCGTTAGCCCAGTCAGCCCAGTCGGACAAGTCGGACAAGTCAGACCCGTCCGACAAGTCAGACCCATCCGACTGNGAAAGAAGAAGCAAGTTGCATTGAACAATGTCAAGAACAAACTTGTGCATTTGGTCACTGCAATGGTTAGAAACCGCCAAACATTCACCCCTGATTATAAAATCTCAGCATAAATTGAAAATAATGGTCAAAACATTTGGATTTTAACATAGAAAGCGATTTGGGTTTAATTCTCCCAATGGGTTTTGCTGTTATGTTGATTTAACACTTTAATTCCCTAAATAGAATTATCCGATATTTCTTATTATCTATTCTAAATCTCTTTTATTGATATTATAGAAAGCCAAAGTTCATCTTTGACAATGCCAAACATATATGTTTTACCACCTCAACATTGATGTTTGGCAAAGCTAAAGTTCAACTTTTACCTTCTGAAACACCACTTAATAGCACTTTTCTTGTTCATATTCTTCTTTTATTCGTTCTATATTTCCGTAATCTAAGCAGTATATTCTTGCACACTTTTTCCTGTTTACTCCTTACTCATTATCAATCAACAGTTTACAATTGCACACCCATTTATGCCGCTTTTGTGTATCACGCTTCTTTTCAACGCATATACGAGAATTATGACCCTTGTATTTAACACTTATCCGAAGTAAAACGGAAAAAGAGAAAAATATAAAAGAGAAATACGCTATCTATCGAATAAGGTAACAATTGGTATAGTAGCTAAAAAATAATTCCGTCAACGGGTTATTCTTTTAAGGCTGGTTCTATAAATTACCACCGCATATAGTCATTAAACCCAAATCGGTCATTACCAGTTTAGGTGCTTACTTTATTCTTTTTGAAACTTATGAGATGTCTTTTGGATTATTTTGGCTTTATTTTACCTATATCTGCAGTCACATAGCCCGCTATGCTCCTTTGATATATGCAAAATAAATCTCAAAATCTAACAAAGCTAATTTATAGAACCAGCCTTATGATATTTTACAACTTGTTTTTTGTGCTTTTAGGCGTAAAATAAAAAGATTTAGGTTTAGAAATACGTATTCTTTTCTAATTCTTTGCGCATTGTATATTATTCATTAAATTTGTATCTGAAATGAAAGAATATAAGATTTAACGACACTGCTAATTATGATTGATATACGTTTAAAGGTCTTTTACACCGTGGCACGCAATCTCAGTTTTTCGAAGGCTTCTCACATATTATATATAAGTCAACCTGCAGTAAGCAAGCATATTGCCGAATTGGAACGAGAATTTGCGACCAGACTTTTCGACCGCTTAGGCAACAAAATACAGCTCACAACATCGGGTGAATTGCTATTGACACATACCGAACAAATAATTAAAGATTATGAGCGAATGACCTTTGAAATGAACCGCCTACAGCATAAAACATCGGGCGAATTGAGAGTAGGGGCGAGCACCACTATTTCGCAATATATTCTTCCAGAAATCTTGGCTTCGTTTCTCTTGGCTTATCCCGAAGTGCATATTGATATGCTGTCGGGCAACTCAAACGAAATAGAAGACTATCTGAAGGCTGGGCGAATAGACATAGGATTGGTAGAAGGTATTGCTCGGCAGCCAGGGTTAAAGTACTCCAAATTTATGAAAGACGAACTTGTGGCTATTGTTTCAAATCGTCACCCCTTAGCTACGTGCGACGAAATATCGATAGACGAACTGAAAACACAGCCCTTGGTAATGCGCGAGTTCGGGTCGGGGTCGTTAGATGTTATAGAACAACGACTTTTGGAACAAGATGTGCGCTTGTCAGATCTGAATATATTGCTCAATTTTGGCACAACGGAAGGTATCAAAAACTTTGTTTCGGATTTTGATGTGATGGGTATTGTGTCGGTGAGAGCGGTAAACAAAGAAATTCTTGCAGGACAATTTAAGGTTATCGACATCAAGGGACTGCCTATCAATCGTTATCTCAATATTGTAGAAAAGCAAGGCGAGGCTACAGGAGTACAGGCTCTTTTCCGTCAGCATATTACCAAAAGTTATAATATATAGCTATTCTGTATAACCAAGATAAATATATTTTGCGTACCTTTGCACTACATTTTAAAAGCATATATTATAAAAATTAGGAATATGAATTTAACAGAACAGCGGAGTAGTATGCTCCATGGAATTCTTTTAATGGCACTTTTTGCTTGTGCTTCGTTCTACATTGGTGAGATGAACTTTGTAAAAGCGTTGTCGTTTTCGCCAATGATTGTGGGCATCATTCTTGGAATGGCTTATGCAAATAGCTTGCGAAACAACCTTCCCGAAACGTGGACTCCAGGTATCGTTTTTTGCTCTAAACGTATTCTCCGTATTGGTATCATACTCTACGGATTTAAGTTGACTTTCCAAGACATTACGGCCGTGGGGTTGCCTGCTATCATTATTGATGCCATTGTTGTAACGGTGACAATTCTTTTGGGACTTTTTGTAGGAAAACTCTTAAAGATGGACCGCAGTATAGCTTTGTTAACAGCTTGTGGTAGTGCTATTTGTGGTGCAGCTGCCGTAATGGGTGTAGATGGTGCTATTCGTCCAAAACCTTACAAAACAGCTGTGGCTGTGGCAACAGTGGTTATCTTTGGTACGCTCTCAATGTTCCTTTATCCTGTGTTGTATCGTGCTGGCGTTTTCGATTTGCCAGCCCAACAGATGGGTATCTTTGCAGGGGCGACCATTCACGAAGTAGCTCACGTGGTGGGAGCAGGCAATGCTATGGGAGCTGCCATTAGCGATAATGCCATCATTGTGAAGATGATTCGTGTAATGATGCTTGTACCAGTGTTGCTTGTTATTGCGTTTTTCGTGGCAAAAGATGTGGCAAATCGCGAAGGAAACGATGGTCAGAAAGCCAAGATACAAGTGCCTTGGTTTGCCATTATGTTCCTTCTTGTTATATGCTTCAATAGCTTTAACCTTTTGCCTAAAGAAGTAGTGAACAGCATTATCACCCTCGATACCTTCTGTCTCACAATGGCAATGACAGCCTTAGGAGCAGAAACAAGCATCGAAAAATTTAAGAAAGCAGGCTTCAAGCCTTTTCTCCTTGCAGCCATTATCTATGCATGGCTCATTGGTGGTGGCTATTGTTTGGCTCGCTTTGTTGTTCCAATGCTGATGTAAGACTAATATATTTTTTCTAAATAAATTTATGATAAGCCGTATGCGTAAAAACTTTATCTGCATACGGCTTTCAACGGTATTGTACTATAATAAGCCGTTTTAACCCAAATCGATCGTTAGACTTCTTCGAGATTTGCGAGCTTATTTTGAGCTATTTTTGGTTGTTTTTGAAGACGTTTAGCGAGCTAAACAACTGAAAAAACAAACGAAAAGAGGCAAAATAAGGTGCAAAGACGAAGAAAAGCATAACAGCTAAACGCTTTAAAAAGCCTTTGCGGGCTAATGACCGATAGGGGTTTAATGTAGAAAGATGAGAAAATAAGAGCGTGTACAGCAGCAAATAGAATATTACAATTAGATACCGAAGAATAGAACAATAGATAAAAGTGTTTTATCTCCGCTGTTTTTCAATGTTAGACTACAGATACTTAGATGATTATGACGTGTGAAGAAAAACAAAAATGCCAACTAAAGATAATATAATCAAGGGAATAAGAGCACAATATGTTTGTTATTAACAATATTTAAATATAATAATTTGGAGGAAAATCTTTATATCGTTAACTTTGCAACGTGTTTTTCATGGTATTAGATTATTAAGGTTTGAAGATTGGTTGTCGTGAGACAGTCAATCTTTTTTGTCCCAACGATTAGTTGGGACAATTTATTTTTATAGCAGATTATTGTAATTTACATACAAAAAAGAGATGTTTCCAAAGCGGAAACATCTCTTTTTTATATATGCAAATTCACTTTTTTCAACTTTGATGTTACCTACACTTCTTTGAAAGTCCGTTATTTTGTTGTTACTTTCACTATTTTTGTAGGTGCTTTATCTTTGTTTCGGCGGTTTACTACAGTTACTACCGATTGTGCAAGATTGATAAATGCTTGTCCTGTAGCGGTGTCAATGTTTACTGCCGATGGTTCGCCCTTGTCTCCATTTTCGCAAATGCTCTGTACAATAGGTATTTGTGCCAATAGTGGACATTCCATTTCGGCAGCTAAATTCTTAGCCCCGTCTTTTCCAAAGATATAGTATTTGTTTTCAGGCAATTCGGCTGGGGTAAACCAAGCCATATTTTCTACCAATCCAAGAATAGGCACATCTACCTTTTCGTTGCGATACATATCAATACCCTTTCGAGCATCTGCCAATGCTACCTTTTGTGGGGTGCTAACGATAACAGCGCCTGTAATGGCTAAGGTTTGAAGCAAGGTGAGATGAATATCGCTTGTACCAGGAGGAGTGTCAAGAATAAAGTAATCCAAGTCGCCCCAATTGCCATCTGCTATGAGTTGTTTCAAGGCATTGCAAGCCATACTTCCACGCCAAAGGGTTGCTGTTTCAGGATTGACAAAGAAACCTATAGAAAGCAGCTTTACACCATATTTCTCCACAGGTTCAATGAGTTGTCGCCCATCTTTCTCCACACCGTATGGTCGAGCATCTTCCACGCCAAACATTTTTGGCATACTTGGGCCGAAAACGTCGGTATCGAGCAAGCCCACCTTGTAGCCCAAACGAGCCAAAGCAATAGCAAGATTGGCCGAAACGGTACTTTTTCCTACGCCACCTTTGCCCGAACTTACGGCAATAACATTCTTTACTTGTGGCAAAAGTTTGCCTACTTCTGGTCGAGGTGCTGATTTAAATTCGGTTTTGATTACCACTTCCACATCTTTACTTACAGAGTAATGGATTTGTGCTTCAGCAGCTTTCAGTGTCGACTTCAAGAATGGGTCTGTTTCGCGTGGGAAGAGTAGGGTAAAAGTTACCTTCATATCTTCTATTCTCACATCATCTACAAGCATTTCGCTTTCGATGAGGTTCTTCTTCGTGCCAGGATAAACCACCAATGCCAATGCGTCAGTGATTAGTTTTGGATATAATTTCATAATAATCTTTTTATTTTTACAATTCTATATATGCAACTTCCGTGCCATTAGTTACCAATGTTCGAAAGTTTTAGTCGTGCCACTCTAATACCAGGGTTATATGGTCGAGCCATAAGATATTGATACAATGTTTCAGTAGGTTCAACTACTTGTTTGCCATTCTTCTTCAAACTTGACGCATTGAGCAAATGTAGCCCATCTTTATGCCAAACTGCAATGCCCAAATGCGTTGTATCAAGGTTCTTTTTGTTGGTCACCAAAGCGATTATATCACCATCTTTTACTACCTTACGCAGAAGTTCGGTGTTTTTTAGTTGACCTTTAGGAATATATCTCACCACCGTTCCGTTTGTCTTATCTTCGTGCGCCTTAATAGCTTTTACCCTTTCAGGAGCATTGCGCAACATATCATAAGCTTGAAAATTCTCGCTCATATAGTTTATTTTTAGGCGTTGCGTTGCTGTGAATGGAGGATTGGGCGTTGATATTTCCTTTACAAATCCCATTTTTTCGTTATCTGTTACCCACCATTGGTAGTAATGCAGCCTGTTTTCATAACTTAGTTTGCCCCCTTTATATCTTATTTGTTGCAATTGGCTTATAAAGTCGTCTGCCGTAGTTTTGCCTTTGTCTACACAAAGCGATAGCGCCACCACGTTTTCCAAATAGGTTGTACAATCCATTTCACGCAGATTTACCACCATTTGCTCGTCTTTATTTCTGTCTAACGTGTGTGCAATGTAAGGTACGCCGATGAAGTGACGTGCCAAACGCAGCACCAAGTCTTCAGTTGTCAGTTGCTTTCGCTGTTTAATAAGCGATGTTAGTAACTTTTCTACCTCAGCTTTTTCTGTTGGTAATATCTTTATTGGATCAGGTATATGTGTGGTTTTGTTTTCTGTTCCTTGATTCATTGCGTGTGAAAGCGTTGTAGACTGTTTTTTTTCGCCCACATTTTTATTGGCTTTTACCCCACACGCAATGAGCAGTGCCATTGCTATGCTACAGCTATATATATATATAATAGATTTCATACTCTACTTATTTCTTTTTGCGTCCAAAGTTCAATCCTGCGTAGATATTGACATTTCCAAATGCGTTGTTTGTACTTAGCGCACCCTTATGATAATTGTAAGTGTGCATAATAGCACTCAATCCTGCATACCACTTTGTGTTATTCCATACAATGCCAAACCGTGCAGTGGCATCAAGGTTCATATTTTTAAGCGAAAAACGTTTCAGAATATTATGTTCCTCCACAATGTCTCCAGCTGCTTTTTTATATGCTAACCCTAATGATAACGACCCTGCTAACAGCCAATTATGGGCAAATACCCAATTGTATGCATAGCCTCCACTTACTGCATAGTCGGTGTATTTGATGGTACTATTAGCCAGTGTAGAATCAATTTCGAGCTTTTCTTTTTGTGTGCTCAATTTTTCTTCTATCAGACTACTTAGTGCGCCCCAATTTACATCAAGCGTATGTCGTGTATAGCCAATGCCGATAAGCGGACTACCTGCCGAACGACGTTGCACAGTGCTCTGACTAAAGGCTGCTGGATAAGAAAAACGCCGATGATTGAATATGTAATACACGTTTAGACCTCGCACCGAAGAGGTTACTCCTCCAAATTCAGTTCCTTCTAAAGGCTTGGTGTCTATATTATACCCTAAGTCAATGCTCCTAATCTTATACCCCGCTCCTGTTTTGCGATAATATAAGTCAACGCCAATTTTAGATGAATACACACTCAAGTCGTATTCTTGCTTATTGTTACCTTGGTGTGACTTGCCTAAATGTTTTATATCGAACGTATAACCAAGGAATACCCATCGCCAACCAAAGTACGGGCCAACCTTTATTGTTGGCTCTGGTGCAAACACAATACTACGTCCTGATCGGCCATTAAGCCTGTACACTTCATAATTGTTAGTGTTTTGCAGCATTACGGCAAAATTGTATCGTTGTGGTTCTATATAGTTGGTATCAATAGCATTTATTTCCTGCACCATTTTTTTTGCCCGTTTCATTTGCTTGCTTACCCATATTGCAGTGTCACTCGTGGTTTGTTGCAATGTATCTTTAGATACTGCCCACGTATGACTTTTCACCTCTGTGTTCAGCAATACAAATAAAAGTGCAAACGCAATAATGATACGATGGCGCATACAATGATATTTTGACAACTTAAATTCTACCCAAAATGCGATCCATTACCCAGTTTGTAGGTGTAGCGCTTAGGCTTGTGCAATCACATTTTCCAAATCCTTGTAAATCTTCTATTACTTCTTTGATGAGGGGCAGCTGCACGTGTTCAGGATTGGGTATCTCTATGTCTTCCATTTTTCCTGAAGTGTAAAGGCGTATGGGTTCATAGGTATAAACCGAAAAAGACACACGTCCTTTTGTTCCAAATATTTCTATTCTGTCCGAACGTGCACTTTCGTCCGATGTAAAACTCCAAGCTCCACTGCCGTTAAGTCCGTTCTCAAAGCGGAAAATAGCATTTACGGTATCTTCCATTTCGTACAATCCTGCACGATTGGCTATATAACCGTGTGCTTTAACAATGACCCCAAAGAAACTCTGAAGTAAGTCGAGCTGATGCGAGGCTAAATCGTAGAAGTAGCCACCACCTGTAATATCCGATTGCAGTCGCCAAGGTTGGTTGCCTCCTTCTATATAGTCGAGGTCGTGCGCTGGTACAGCAAAACGCACCTGTACTGTGAGTACTTTGCCAATAGTGCCATTATTTACAATCTCTTTCACCTTATTAAAGTAAGGCAACTTGCGTCTGTAATATGCCACAAAACAAGGAACTCCAGTCTCTTCCGCCACACGATTGATGCGCACGCAGTCGTCGTACGATGCGGCAAGTGGTTTTTCTATATAACAAGGCTTTCCAGCACGTAACGACATAATGGCATACGTAGCGTGTACAGATGGAGGTGTGGCAATGTAGATTGCATTTACAGCGGGGTCGTTCACCAATAATTGAGCATCGGTGTACCATTTCTTTATGTTATGTGCATTAGCGTATGTGCGTGCTTTCTTTACACTTCTACTGAACACAGCTTCAACGTGCGAGCCTGCAACCTTATTGAAAGCAGGACCAGACTTTTGTTCAGACACGTCTCCACAGCCTATAAATCCCCAACTGATATGCTTCATCTTTTTGTTACTTTTGTGCAAATATACGAAAAATATAACATAGACTTATCTATTATCAAGTGAAAATTAAGAATTTAGTTCTTCCTTTGCGCTTCTTAACTTTCGTTTGCCTATTTTGTAGCCTTATCTTACGAGTTGGATAATCTCAATAGGTTGCTTGCAAACATCATCTGCAAACAGATTATTCTCCTTTATAGATAGTCCCCACGCAGCCCATACAAAGTGGATATTGGCTGCTTTGGCACACGTTGCATCATTTAAGGTATCACCTATATACAATATTTCGTTTGCCACCGCATTGCTTTGCGCTATATAAGCAAGAAGTGGGGCAGGCGAGGGCTTGGGTTGTGACGCATCTTCCACACATATTTTGGTATCAAAAAACGGAAGAATAGCTTTCATTACCTCGTCTTCGGATAGTTCGTAATGCGTGCGAGAGGTAACAATACCTAAGGTATATCCTTCTTTCGTTAAGTGGTTCAGAACAGACGTAATATCTTTAAAAAGTTTTACTTCGTTGTAATGCTTTTTATAGTTAGCTTCCCATAATTTAAATAGGTGTCTATTAGGTGTTAGTCCTAATTGCTCTATTGCCTTATTGCTACTTATTCCCATTACAAATCCTAACTCTTCAGCTGTATAGGTTCTGCCCGTAACTTGCTTAATGGTATCTTGCCACGTTTTCAACACTGCTGTTGCGTTGTCTACTAATGTGCCATCTACATCGAAAACTATATGTTTGTACTTCATAAGGTTGTCTGTTTAAATTATTCTTTTTTAGCAAAAGGGCAGCAAAACAATAAACTCTTAAACTCTATTTATCATAATCTTCATTATAAAACATTTATCTATTAACAACAAGGCTTCCATCTGAAGCCTTGTTTGTTGTAAACTGTTTGCGAATAATGGGCTACTTAGACTTGTTATTTTGTTGTTGCCTTGATGTGATAAAGCCCAGCATACGCATCGTCTAAATGGGTAAACGACAGTATTATCGCCATATCGTCGCCAGCCTTATTATGTTCGGGGTCTTCGAGAATAAAATTTCCATCGGTCGACAGATAATCGCCTCCACCCAAGACTACAAACCCTTTGGCAATGGCAGCTTTGGCAATGGAAAGCATTTCATCTTCAGACCACGTGTAAATGTTGACTTGCTCGGTTGTAAATCGTTTGCCTACACCAACGCCAAAGAAGCCTAACTGGCGTGGATTTTCGCCCGTAACGACGTCTTTGTTGGTTTCTTCGTCATAATGCATATTGTAATTGTAAGCCAACTCTTTTTGTGAGCCATGTCCCTTGATAACTTGTGCCAGCGTGAGCCCGTGGCGTGCGCCTTCTTGGTCGAAATACGAAATATCGTTGGTGCGGTTGTGTCCTCCTGCAAGCAATGTATAAATGTATTCAAATGTTATTGCTTGCGGTGCATTGCCTTGTGTTTTCGGTGCTTTTATGAGCTTATTGGTTGGGTATTTCACGTTTTGCACCTTTTTATTGTTGTCCACCACTTGGATTTCTGTTACCTCGGTAGGTTCTACTGCTAAAGGTTCTTGGTTTTCGGTTTCTTTATTTGTGGCTAAAGGCTTGATAGGCTGTTGTTTTCGCGGTTTATTTATAGCCTTTTTCCCTGTTGCTATTGCCTTCGACTGCGCCATTATTCGTGGTTCGTCCTTGCGATTTTCGGTGATAAAGGCATCAATATTTTTTTTCCAATCTATGTTTTTATCTCTTCCGCCGCATTGTTCTTTTACCTTTGAGCCATTCTGCCAAACGGACGAATATTCTAATCGTCCGTTTTCTAAATACGAGTAGCAGTTGCCGTGTAACACGCCATTGGCATAGTTCATTTTCATACCTACGCTTCCATCTGGATAGAACGATACGGCGCGTCCGTGGGCTTTTCCGTTGCGATAGGTCATAATACTTTCCACCCTACCCGACTTATAGAATGTGCGTGCTATACCCGTGAGTACGGTTAGCTTATCGTCTTGCATATTAAGGGTGATGTAATGTTTTTCGGCACGCAATTGTCCGCCGATATAATAGTCGTAAAACATTTTCTGTCCACGTTTATCTACCGTCAAAACTCTATAGTAAGTTGCTTGTTTGCTGTTGCTTATGCGTTGCCAATTGCTATTATAGTAAATGACGTTTTTTGCTTTTTTCGCTGCCGAAGGTTGTTGTGCTTGAGCGGCAAGCGATATGCAAAGCAAAAGAAGTATGATACGGATATGTTTCATTCGTTTTACTAAAATATATGAGCTATCTTATTTTTATGGTGCAAACATACAAAAAAAATAGGAATTATGAATGTTTTTTCATAAAAATAAACAGGTGGATTGGAATGAGAAAGCGTGATATGAAGCGAAGGTTAAGAATAGACCAATTGGGAAAAGCAACGAACGCTTAAAAATAGCGTGTGTAAGTATTTGATTATAAAGCGATTATATATTGGTTCTGAAACATATATGTTTTACGCTCCAATACATATATGTTTTACCTTGTCAAAGTTGAACTTTGGCATTGCCAAACATATATGTTTTGCAAACCAAAGATTGATGTATTATTTGGGAAAGATGAGAAGCGGACAAATAGAACAATGTGGTGAGGGGTTGTGCAATAGAATAATAGGTTCTTATACATATAATAAGGTCAAAACAGAGGTGGAACTAAAAATTTTCCTAAATTCAATATTAAATTATTGAAAAGCAATAAATATCTAACGAATGTGTTTGTTTCTATAAAATATAATCTCTAATTTTGCAATATAAAAACAATAAAGAAGAACTACAGTTTATGAACAAGAGATTGCACACTTATTGCTCTATAATGTTGCTCCTCATTGGGCTAATGATTGCATACGGTGTATTCGTAATGATAAGAAGCGTACATTCGGTAAATAATTTTACCACTCAGGTGGAGGAAGCGAGAGCAACAATGATGCGTACACATAGTGCTGCTGATAGTGTTCGATACAAGCAATTGGTAGAAATGAAAAATATGAAGGTGTCAGATGGGTTGGCTATCGAAATCAGAACTATAGATTTTAATGCCATCTATCCTGTCACTGTGCAGAACCAACTTACAGGAAAGAGCACCAATGTTTATGCCGGAAGCTTTAAAGTGCCTTATGAGCTTCCTATTTGGGCTACCATTTTACACTTCTTGTGTATGGGGATAGGGGCTTATGCGTTTTTGTATATACTCTTTATTTATCTGAAGCTGTTGCGTAATTTTAGGAAGGAGGAGAACATTTTCTCGCTTGACAATTTGAACTTGTTGCGTAAGTTGGCTATTTTCACTGCAGTAGGTTTTCTTGCTTTAGTCACTGGTTCGGGCATTGAGGTCTACTTTGCTCAACAAACGTTGGTGATAAGCGGATTGAAGGTGGAATATTTGTCAACCTTAGGAATTGACTCTGGCCCATTAGAAATACTTTCAGCCTTGATAGTTTACGAGGTGTTTGCCATTGGTGTACGTATGCGTCAAGAAAACGATTTGGTAGTTTAAGCGAAGGAGGTGAAGAGATGATAATTGTAAACTTAGACGTAATGATGGCAAAGCGTAAAATGTCGCTCAACGAACTTTCTGAAAAAGTAGAAATAACATTGGCCAATCTCTCCATTCTGAAGACGGGAAAGGCTAAAGCCATTAGATTTACCACGCTCAATGCCATTTGTGAAGCCTTAGGCTGTCAGCCAGGTGACATCTTAGAATTTAAAGAAGGCAATCAAGAATAACAATATTTTGATACGGTTGTTTTTAGATATAAATCATTGAATAGTTTGTTAGAACGATAACAAGACGCAAGGTATTCATTCGATAACAAGATGCTTTGTGTACTTGTTTTCTCGCTACAAATGAAATGATAGCTCTACCATTGTTGCAAGCATATATGTTTTAGAACTCGTCTATAAATTGCTGATAATCAATATATTGAAAAAGTAGATTAGCACAGATAATATAACACACTCAATTGTTCTATTATTCCTTATCCCCCATCTTCGCACTTATCCGTCAAACCTATTGTACTCACCTTATTATAACGCTATCTCTATTCACTATACCATCAGTTATAGGGTTTCCCCCACTCTGTTTTAGGCATTGTCCTTTGTAGGTTTGGGATTTTACTATTATATTTGCACTTAGAAAATTTGAAAAGCGTAAAAAACAATTTTAAAAGAATACAGCTATGAGAAGTCAATTTATAATGATTTGTGCAGCCGTTGCGGCAGCATTCGGACTTACATCTTGTGGAACCTATATGGAGATGGGTGGAGGTTATTCAAGCCCTGTTTATTCGTCTACAAGCGTCTACGATGATGGATATAGCTATGGCACAAGCTATAGTAGAAGCTATGGTTACAGCAGTATGGATTACAACCGCGCACGTCAACATGCTTTGTTCCTTTCGGACAAGATGGCTTACGAGTTAGGACTAAGTGAGGCTCAGTATGCCGCTATTTACGAAATCAACTTGGACTACCTGCTTAGTATGCAGGGCGAAAGTTCTATTTATGGCCCTTATTGGAGCAGACGAAATAGCGACATATTCTATGTTTTAGATGCACGCCAGTACAACTATTTTGTAAATATGGACTATTTCTATCGTCCTGTATATTGGTATCAAAACACTTATGCGTTTAGCATTTACAACCGATACGATACCCCAAACTACTACTATCGTCATCGCCCATCTATCTACGACACCTACAGGGGAGGGCGCAATCGTTGGCAAAACAGCTACTATGCAGGACGCTTTGGGGCTCGCACAGGTCAGCCAGTAGTAATAAACCGTGGTGGAAACTATAACAATGGCTATGGCAATGTACGCAATGGCGGTGCAGTTACGGGCAACAGAGGTGGAGCTCAGCCTAACCAATCATCGTTTGGCAATCAGCGCAGAAATGGTAGCGGTGCTTACTTTGACAGCAATGTGAACAACCGACCACAAAAGCCTAACAATAAGCCAAATGCCAACTTTGGTGTACTTAATAGAAACTCAAGAAGAAACGTAGGTAATACAACCATTCCTAATATGAATACCCAACGCGGACAACGCCCAAGCGGAAACAACTCATTTGGAGGCGACCCAAGAAACGGAAACACAATGCGCCCACAACGTTCTAACAACAGAGGAAACGGAGGATTTGGAAACATTCAGCGTCCACAGTCGCAGCCGCGCTTCAACAATGCGCCAAGCTCGTTTGGCTCAGGTAGCTCTCGCCCAGCTCCAGCACCTACTCAACGCCCAACAGCACCTCAAAACTCAGGCTCGTTTGGTGGACACAGATAAGCAAAAAGTATTGAAAAAAAGATTATAAAAATATTGATAAGGTAGATAAAAGACCAGATGCGAATTACACACATTTCACGCTACAAAGTAGCAAAAGTGATGGTAAGAGGATTTTTTCACGCCTTCATAACGGGGCAGAAAGATGCTTTGTACCCGGGAGTAAAGAGTGTTGAACCCAAAATCTATAAACAGATAACAGCCGACAACTACGAAACGTTGTCGGCTCGTTTTGTTTCTACGCTCTTCCCTATCCTTATCCGATTAAACTTTACCGACCCCGAAGCCGTGGCAGAAGACATGAAGGCGCGCCACTTCTCTAACACCACATCGCCTAAACTATTGCTTCGATATGCTTGTGCTTCAAAGTCGCTATACGATGAGGTAATAGCTGAATATCAAGCACAGATGAGCTCCTTGCTTCAAGGTAAACTTCAACCCATAGACGAGTTCTTTTCAGCCTATAAAGAGGACGAAGAAATGCTCGACAAGGTAGATGTTCCATTGGCGATAAGATCGATGGTGAGAGTGCAAATGTTGGCTTACAGCTCAGGAATGATGGCTGCTAAGACAGACATAAAAAGCCTTTTTCAAGCCTCTATTTACAAACTGATGATTTATGGAATGATGGCACTTATGAGTGACGAGGTAGTAGAACTTGAGGGCGACAATTTGGAAATGATTTTCAGAAAAGTATCGCAAAACTCTGAAAACTTTGAGTTGCTAATGAACGAGATGACTCAAGCTTATCAAGACCTTGTGTAGCATTTCTCCTCTAAATCATTATTTGCCACTTCATAAGATTATCCTCAACATAAAGCAATAATGCGGAAAGAACTGCGTTATATCAGTATGTTAAGCAAAAAGGAATATCATTTATTCATTATAACACTGTTTTTGCTCACTGCAAATTCAGTTTTCGGGCAGTCGTTCACCCTCCAAGGCAAGGTTTCTGATAAAGATGGCAACCCTGTGGAGTTGGCTTCTATTATGGTTGTAGAGCAAGGAAAGATGACAATGAGCAACCTTAAAGGCGAGTTCTCTATGCAGTTGCAGAGTGCCGACTCGGTTAAGGTAAGGTTCTCAATGGTGGGTTATAAAACCAAAACTCGTGTTCTGCGTCGCCCACAAGGCAAGCAAACACTGCAAATTCAGCTTGCCGATGACAACGAACTACAAGAAGTAGTGGTTCAAGGCAAGACGCCACAGCACGGCACAACCGAAGAAGTGAAGATAGACAAGATAAAGAGCACGCCTTCGGCATCGGGCAATGCGGTGGAAGAAATGATACAAACACAAGCAGGTGTGTCTACCCACAACGAGCTTTCGTCACAATATAATGTGCGTGGAGGTACATTTGACGAAAACTCGGTGTATATTAATAATGTAGAGGTTTATCGCCCTTTCCTTGTTCGCAGCGGACAACAAGAGGGACTTTCTGTTATCAATGCCGATATGGTAGACCACGTGGGCTTCTCAACAGGTGGTTTTGAAGCCAAGTATGGTGACAAGATGAGCTCGGCATTGGACATTGTTTACAAGCGTCCTACACGTACCGAGGGTTCTATATCGCTGTCAATGCTTGGCGCAAGTGGATATTTCGGCTTGTCTACTAAGAAATTTACGTGGACAAATGGACTCCGCTACAAAACAAACAAGTATCTCTTGGGTTCGTTAGAGACAAAGGGCGAATACAAACCTTCATTCCTTGATTACCAAACATACCTTTCTTGGCAGCCTTCAAAACGTTGGCAGATTGATTTTATTGGTAACATTTCCGACAATCATTACGACTTCGAACCTGAAGACCGTGAAACTAAGTTTGGTACAATGCAGAATGTGAAGTCGTTCAAGGTCTATTTCGATGGTAAGGAAAAAGACCTTTTTCGCACTTTCTTTGGTACGTTTAGCATTACCAACCATCTGACAAAGAATACCGATATTTCGCTTATCGCATCGGCTTTCTCAACCAAAGAGCAACAACGCTACGACATACAAGGTCAGTATTGGCTTACCCAAACCGAAACATCGGAAAATCTTGGTGTGGGCACCTATATGCAGCACTCGCGCGACTACTTGAAAGCCAATGTGCAAAGCGTAAAACTGATGGCGAAGCATCGTGCAGGTAAGCACAATATAGAGGGAGGTTTGACCTACAAGTTTGAGAAGATTAAAGAAAATTCGGCTGAATACGAGTATCGTGACTCAGCAGGTTACAACGTTCCTTATACAGGCAAAGACCTCAATATGATTTATGCCCTTCGTGCTCAAAACGATTTGAATGCAAAACGATTTGAGACTTATTTGCAAGATACGTGGCGTTTCCAGTCGCACGATTCTATACCTACGCTCTATACACTCACCTATGGTGTGCGCTATGCGCATTGGAGTTTCAATAAGGAAAGCATCGTCTCGCCTCGTGCATCGCTCAATATTGTACCTGGTTGGAATAGAAATCTCTCGTTCAGAGTGGCAGCAGGTCTTTATTACCAAGCTCCATTCTACAAGGAATTACGTGATACCATTACACAGAATGGCATAACCTATGCACTGCTCAATCAGCATACCAAGTCGCAGCGTTCTATACACGCTTTGGCATCAATGACCTATCGTTTCAATATGATGGGACGTCCTTTCAAGTTTACAGCCGAAATGTATTATAAGGCTTTGTCTCGACTTGTTCCCTATACGGTTGACAACGTTAAGATTACATACTTTGGCGATAAACAAACTTCGGGTCAGGCTATGGGTCTCGACTTAAAGCTCTTTGGCGAGTTTGTTCCTGGTGCTGATTCGTGGTTGACACTAAGTATAATGAACGCACGTATGAAACTAAATGGTAAAAATATGCCTCTACCTACCGACCAACGCTTTGCGCTCAACCTCTTCTTTACCGACTATTTCCCTGGTTCTACGAAGTGGCAGATGTCGTTAAAACTTGCTTACGCAGATGGTTTGCCATTCTCTGCACCTCATAAAGAATTAGAACGCAATCCGTTCCGTGCACCTGCTTACAAGCGTGTAGACCTCGGAATGAATTACCGACTATATGATAATAGTGAAAGAACTAAACGTTCTATATTCAGAAATGTATGGTTGGGGCTTGATTGTCTGAATCTTTTGGGTATCAGCAACGTAAACTCGTATTACTGGATTACAGATATTTCGGGACAGCAATATGCAGTGCCAAACTATCTTACAGGACGTCAATTCAATGGTAAGGTAACAGTAGAATTTTAATCGATAGAAAGATAAACTGTGTTTTTATAAAGATGCGGAACTTCTCCCCTATTTCGTTGTCACATAGACTTTAAACCAGATCTCGGTCATTAGACCAGTCAGACCAGTCGGACGTGTCAGACCAATCGGACTTGTCTGACAAGTCCGACTGGTCTAACGACTGATTGGGGTTAAATAATGTATCTATACAAAGCCAATAAGTGATAAAATCCACTGTGTTAATGCCACCAATGACCACAGCAAAGCCACTATTGACAACAAAAAGACAACGATAAACACACCACTCTGTATGGCTTTGCGATTGACAGCTCGGATTACAGACTCGTCGCCTTGAACAAAACCACGCACAAGTTGCATATTCTGGCGGTTGGCACGATGAAAAAAGTCGATAACATCTCCAACATAGAAGGGTATTAAGCCCAATACTACATCACGCAAAGCATTATTGAGCACAGCCAAAGTTAAGGGAATACTCTTTATTTTGACAAAAGCAAACCATACATAAATCATTGAAAAAACTGCTGAAATGATGTCGCCAATGCCGTAAGGAATGAGGCCTATCACACCATCTATATAGTATTCGTCCATTAGGGTTTGCACTTGTTCCATCTTTCGATAAATGGTGCTCTTCTCTAACTTCTCACGCAATAAGGCTCGTTTTTCTTCTTTCATACACTAAAAAATAAGGGATTTTGGGGTAAAAGAACGATGCTTGTGTTCAATCCGATGGTCACTACACCCGTGTAAGCTGCAGGTGTCTTTGCCGAAGGTGCAGCATAGGTGCGTGTTGTAGCTATTTCAAGGTTGATAGGGGTAATCCTTTAGCGTGTCTATAAACGTTCTATCAGCTTGCAATCCACCCAATTTCAGCTACTTAGTATTCGGACTGGTCGGACAAGTCTGACTAATCTATTTTATCTGAATGATTTCATAATCTTTTTTAAGAGATGGCTTTTAATTCTTCCCAAATGCGTTGCACAGGTAGTCCCATCACATTAAAATAACTTCCTTCCAACGAGGTTACGCCTACATACCCTATCCATTCTTGAATGCCGTATGCACCTGCTTTATCGAAAGGCTTATAGTTTTTGATGTAATAACTTATTTCCTCATCGCTCAACTGCTTAAAGGTAACATCTGTTGAGACCGAAAAACTGCGTTGAAAGGTGGTTGTTGTAAGGCTCACACCCGTAACTACTTGATGTTTCCTACCACTTATCTTTTGCAACATCGTGCGTGCTTCCT
Source organism: Prevotella ihumii (assembly GCF_900155655.1). Taxonomy (GTDB): domain Bacteria; phylum Bacteroidota; class Bacteroidia; order Bacteroidales; family Bacteroidaceae; genus Prevotella; species Prevotella ihumii. The sequence goes on along the minus strand of NZ_LT706987.1, from coordinate 2,849,443 downwards.
CCTCCGAGTGTGGTTTCCCAAGTATCTCACTATCAACTATCACCACCGTGTCTGCCGTTATCACCAATTCATCATTGGCTATCAGCCCTTTATACGCTTTAGCCTTTTGTTTGCTAAGATATTCAGCCACCTCCATTGGGGCAATGCTTTCGGGGAAATCTTCTGCCACATCGGGCAACACACGTACTTCGAAAGCAAGGTTTAATCCGCCCAAGAGATCCTTTCTACGTGGCGAATTGCTTGCCAAAATTATCTTATAACTTGTCATATTATATGTTTTCATCTTACCACCCAAATGCTTTGCCGTCTTGCATCCACTTGCCTTGCGCTCGCAACACCTGTTCGATAATATCACGAGCCACACCTTGTCCTCCGTCCACATCGCTCACATAAGCCGCAATAGCCTTAATATCCGCACACGCATCTTTAGGACAGCAAGGGCAACCTGCACGCTTCATAATCTGAAAATCAGGAATATCATCACCCACATAGATAATTTCGTCCTCTTTAAGGTTGTACTTTGCAAGATACTCCTCCCACGTTTTTATCTTCATAGCACAATTGAGATACACATCTTTCACGCCCAAATACTCGTATCTTAGGCGAATTTCTTCGTTCCTTCCGCCCGTCATAATGGCAATGTGAAGCCCTAATTTCTGTGCCAACTGTATGGCATATCCGTCCTTAATATTGATTGTGCGGATAGGGTCGCCGTCCTTTCCCATTCCTATGGTCGAACACGAAAGCACTCCATCTACATCAAAGACAATGGCTTTGATGCTGTTTAAATCATAATTTATCATCGTTTTTTCTTTTCGTTATAATGTCTATATATATTATAGGTGGTCTTCTGCAAACCTATGAATATCCTTTGAAAGCAATTCGTACAACTCTTGCCCCATTTCGTCTGTGTCCATAAGCTCTTTTTGCATTGCAATAACGTTTTCATCATACCGCACTGCAGGACCTGTTTGTGCCTTTTGTGGATGTATATGGTGCACTTTCCTACGAGTTTCGTCAATGAGCGGATACAACACATCAAAAGGAAGATTGCGTTCTGCCAACACCTTAGCCGCCCTATTGTAACAATGGTTCACAAAGTTACAGCTCCAAACAGCCGCCAAGTGTATATATTTTCTATCCGCTGAGGTTATTGTCCGCACGTTGTCCGAGATGCTCTGCCCTATTTCCATCATTGCCTGCATTGCCTTTTCGTCACGTCCCTCTATGAAGATAGGGATTTCACGGAAGTCGACCTCAGCAGTTTTAGAAAATGTTTGCAACGGATAGAACACCCCACAATGAGCCAATACAGCAGGAAAAATACTCAATGGCATCGACCCCGCTGTATGTAGAAATATCTTCTTAGGATATTTTTTACCCAATTCTTCAACTAAAATGGGCAAAACACTATCTTTTACAGCAAATATATATACATCAGCCCCATCGTTTACCCACTCTATATGAGTAATAGGTTGAGCTTCAAGCATTGTCGCTAAAACTTTAGCCGACTGCTCTGTACGACTAAATACTTGAACTACCTCATATCTACTCGCTTTCAATGCTTTTCCTAAACACGTTGCTAAGTTTCCAGCACCTATAATTGTAATTTTCATTGCTTACAAAATTAGCAATTAAAAGACAAAAAAACATTCAAAACCCCTCATATTTTAGTTGCAATTATGTTTCTTTACATTTATTGACGCAATAAATTTCAGATTTATAACCCAAAAATATAGGTTTATGTTGTAAATTTGCATCTTCTTTAGAGAAGAAAGACTATTAATCAGCCGAAGCCCAAAATTATATGTTAGTTTTATTCAGTTATCTGAATACAATAAGGTAAAGGCTTTTGCAGCTCCATAAAGGTAAGTGTAGGTTGGTCGTCTTTTACACAGATAAGTGTACCTGAGTCCGACTTAACGCTCTTTCCCATATCATACCCCATCTTTTTGGCTTGTGCCTTAATACCCTCAAATGCTGTACGATTAAACACATAGATATAAAGCGTTTTACCATTTTCGGCTATCATCAATAGGCTCGATGTACCTTGCTTAAACGCTGTAGGGAGAAAGTCTTTGGTCAAGTCCATATTCTTCACCCAGTTGTGGTCTTTGCCATAGCTGTCTGCCGATACACCTTTATATATATAGCCACGAGCAGTAAGCAGTTTCTTAGTAGCTTCGGCATTGTTCTTTTGGAACAATTCTATTGCTTCTTTTACACTAATAACATCCGACTGTGCACGTGCTGAAAACGACACAGCTATAACAAGAAGTAATAAGAGGTATCTTTTCATTCTAAATTAGTTTTGTTTGTATGTAGCCACAAAGTTAATTATTTTTTTCGATTATCCATACAGTGCGCCCCTATTTTTATCCATTTAGCCAACTACACACCCTACATCATCACTGCTCATCATTACGTTTACCACCTTTTTAAAAAACTATAGTTCCCCTTGGTAATCTACGCTTTATGCACATCTTTATTAAGGCTGATTCTATAAATTAGCTTTGTTAGATTTTGAGCTTATTTTTGAGGTCAAAATGCAAGAGCGTGAAGGAGTGTAGCGAGCTACACGACTGAACGAACTTACATTTTGAACCCAAAAGAAGCCAAAAGATAACAAAACGTATTTCATAAAAATTTAATGACTATATGCGGTGGTAATTTATAGAACCAGCCTTAACTTACAATTCGTTCTTTTTATCAAGAAGTTAGAGGATTTAAAGAGAGTTAAACCCAAATATTTGTAGGGTAACGTAGGGGCTCGATTCATCGAGTTCCGAATAACAACTTGTGCTGAGCGGAACTCGATACGTGCTGATGAGCTTGCGAATAAATCGATCCCCTACCCCCTACCCCTAAGACATTTGGGTTTAAATCTCTTTAACTCCCTCTAACTCCACTCAACTCCCTCTAACTCCTAAAAAGAGCAGCTTGGTAATTATTACGAAGCCAAGTGCGGAATATATCCAAGTAGAAAAATAGAACAATATCATTTATCCCCATAATGCTTTAGCAGAGCTTTTATAACCTATTGATTATAAAGAATTTACAAACCCTTTGTAAAACATATATCTTTCACCCTCCAAAACATATATGTTTTACCCTCCCAAAGTTCAACTTTGACACCGCCAAACATATATGTTTTGCAGCCCAAAGATAGATGTATTATTTCTCATTCGCCCATAGTTCGCAAAACGAACAATAATATGAGCTACAAAACCCATTACCTTTTATCGTCATAACCTCAGGTAGTTTTTACTCTTTTTATGCAAGCCTCCCCCCTTTTTTATATTTTGAAAATTAAACATTTTGTAGTAATTTAGTACCCTAAATAGGGAAAGGTGGAAAACTCGGACGCAAGGTAGGCTCTGTAAAAAACGGAAGAACCGATAAAAGCCGAATATAGGGAAGTAATAAGCCTGCTCCGTAAAGGCTATTCCATAAGGGATGTGGCGAAGTTGTGTAGTAAAGGGGTTAGTACCGTACAACGAGTGAAATGTAGGCTTAACTTGTGGTGAGTATTTTTCATCAAGTTGCTAAATAAGCGTAAACATTACTGCGGTTATGCGGAAATGTAAAGTATTATAATTACCTTTGCATTCAAATTCGCATCTGAATATGGCAAATAAAGAATTAAACAGGCTAAAAGTTGTTCTTGCTGAAAAAAAGAAAACGAACAAATGGCTTGGTGAACAACTGGGAAAGGACAAAACAACCATATCAAAATGGTGTACCAATACTTGTCAACCAGATTTGGGTAATCTTATGAAGATAGCCAAACTGCTTGAGGTAGAAGTGACTGACCTTCTTAGGGAAGACAATATAGACTGATAAAATGACAACAGACAATAAAGACAACAAACTCTCATTAGGGAGTAGCGGTTATGCCGAGATACTGCGACATACTGTCGCAGTAATTGAGCACGCACGGACGGAGATAGCCCGACATGTCAATGGCTATGTTTCTACTGCCTATTGGGAGATTGGTCAAATGCTTCATGAGCGCAAGATTGAAAGTGGGTATGGTGATAGTGTAGTAAAAAGACTGTCTGCAGACCTGAAAGAACGCTATCCAAAGATGGGCGTTTCACCGCGCCAACTTTGGAACATGAAGAAATTTTACGAGCGTTACGTTGGGCATAATGAAAAAGTGCTACGCTCCGTAGCACTTTTGCCGTGGTCGCACAATCTGCTATTTATCAGTTGATAGTACCGAAAGAGAAGTTACAGAAAGTCCTTGCTGACGAGATAAAGGCGGTTAGTGAGGAAAAGAAATATTATAACATGGACATTCAAAGAATAAATCAGCATACATCCGCTTTCAACGAGATAACGCATTACATTGAGAGCGATAATGGCAAAGAAAAGGTTGAAGTATGGTTTGCACGCGAGCTTCAGTCTGTTCTTGGCTATGCACGTTGGGAGAATTTTACTATAGCTATAGGCCGAGCAGTCGAATCATGTAAATCACAGAATATCAATGTGAATGATCATTTTCGTGAGGTCACGAAAATGATAAGCTTGGCAAAAGGTGCTAAGCGTGAAGTCAAGGACTATATGCTTACTCGCTTTGCCTGCTATCTCATAACCCAGAATGGTGATCCAAAGAAAGAAGAAATAGCATTTGCACAAGGTTATTTTGCATTACAGACAAGGCGGGCTGAACTTATAGCTGAGCATTTGCAGCAAGTGTCACGTCTGGAAACACGCGATCGACTACGTGCTTCAGAAAAACAATTGTCTCGCAACATTTATGAGCGTGGTGTTGATGACCGTGGATTTGGTCGTATACGTTCAAAAGGTGACACGGCTTTGTTTGGCGGACATACCACCGAAGATATGAAACTTCGCCTCGGCATCAAGTCAACACGTCCGTTGGCTGACTTTCTTCCTACGCTGACCATTGCTGCAAAAAACCTCGCAACAGAAATGACAAATTACAATGTGGAGAAGAAGGACCTTTATGGTGAACAGAGCATTACTGCCGAACACATTCAGAACAATGTCAGCGTAAGGCAGATGCTGGGGCAACGAGGCATAAAACCCGAAAACCTTCCTCCCGCTGAGGACATCAAGAAAGTGGAACGCAGAGTGGCAAGCAACGAGAAGAAAATAGAAAAGACTTCAAACAAATTGCCAAAGAAGGTAGAATAATATTGAACACTTACTGACGAGATTAAGGCGGTTAGTGAGGATTTCTCTTTTTATTAGTGAGAGATTAAGGTTGAATTAAGAATAATATGACAAAGAAAACGACATATACATTTATTGATTTATTTGCTGGCATTGGAGGGTTTCATCAAGCGATGCACTCTGTCGGCATGAAGTGCGTATTTGCAAGCGAATGGGACAAAAATGCTCGTATTTCGTATGAAGCTAATTATAAAGACATTGCCCCGAATCTTTTTGAGAACAACAACTATTATTTTAATGAAAACATAACAAAGCAAAATCCTACCGAAATACCTCCATTTGATATTTGTTGTGGTGGATTTCCGTGTCAACCTTTTTCTATAGCAGGACTTAGACGAGGCTTCGAAGATACAAGAGGTACGTTATTTTTTAATATTGCCAATATTGTAAAACAAAAGATTAGTATTGGTTGCCCGCCCAAGGTGTTGTTCCTTGAAAATGTTAAAGGATTAAAAACACACATGAAAGGGGAAACTTTAAAAACAATTCTTGCTACGCTGGAAGAGTTGGGGTATGCTTATAGTTTTGAAGTTCTAAACGCCAAATACTTTGGTGTACCACAAAATAGAGAGCGTTTGTTCATTATTGCTTGGTACAAAGACCTCGTAAAGGCAAGTACGTTCAAATTTCCATATGGAATAGATATGAATGGAAATACGATTTACGATAAGACTAAAGATTTAAGCGATAGGGTTATAAAGACTAAAGTTTCTGACATCTTTGAACCAGAAGATACTATTGATGCATATTATACTATAAGCGACAGACTATGGGAAGGACATCAAAGAAGAAAGGAAAGGAACAAAGCCAATGGTAAGGGCTTTGGCTATAGCCTTTTTAATTCAGAAAGTGTATATTGCAGTACTATTTCTGCTCGTTATTGGAAAGATGGAAGTGAGATTCTGATAGACCAATCAGATAAAGGATTGAACCCTCGGCGTCTTACACCTGTGGAAGCCGGAAGATTACAGGGATATAGAATTATTGGCAATGGCTGGCAACATCCTGAGTGTGCAGGGAATGCAAATTATAATACTAGTAACCAAGAATACAAAATAGTGGTTTCAAGAAAAGAAGCATATCATCAATTCGGGAATAGTGTTGCTTTGCCAGTAATAAAACGATTGGCTAAAGAGATTGTAGCACAATTATTAAATGAATAAAAATGGAAGAATTAAGAAATCTACAACAAATATATAGTCTTGCCGCTGGTAAATTCAATCAGTATGACGGCAATGACTTTATATTGCCACTCACTTTTAAAGAACAGGTCAAAGAAATTAATGGTAACTCTGTTACATATAATAATTATTCTGCTATCATCCAAACCAAAGGATATCAACGAGGGTTTCTAAATATATTTTTGCCTAATCAATGGTTCTATATGGCATCATACTTTACAGATTTCTATAATGAACTGATTAGATACAAAAAGTATGCACTTAAAGTTGCCACAAAAGAACGCTTAAAAGTTTTGGATAAAGGTAGTCTTTCAGTTGAAGAGGAAAACTCACTACAATCGCTTGATTTGAATGACACATCTAAAAACAATTTGAGACATTTCATCACTGATTATAATTGGTGGCATGGTGCAAAAACCATAGACAGAGGTGATTTCTATGTTTCTCCGATATTAGCTTGTGCCTGTTTGGTTAATGCCTCTCAATCATATGTCGTAGATTTGTGCGTTTTCCTAGCAGACAAGCAAAATTTAGTTAGAATAATAATTGAGGGTGTTGATAAAATTGCCATAAACAAATCAAAATCATCGAATCAACATCATTCAACCTATACCTCTTTCCTCACCGCCCTCCGTACCAAACCATTTATGCTTCTTGCCGGTATCAGCGGTACTGGCAAAAGCCGCATTGTGCGTAAGTTGGCACAGGCCACAGTTACAGAGGAGTTGCAAAGAGCAAATGGTTATACGGGCGAAGACTTTGCCAATGACCGTTGGACGTTACACTCGCCTGCCAATTTTGAACTGATACAAGTGAAGCCGAACTGGCACAACTCGATGGACGTAATCGGTTATTTATCGAACATTCCAAGTCCGCACTATGTATTCACTCCATTTATTGAGTTTATCGTTAAGGCATGGCAGCATCCCGAAGTGCCGTTCTTTTTGTGTCTCGATGAAATGAACCTTGCTCCAGTGGAGGAATACTTTGCCGAGTTTCTAAGTGCCATTGAGAGTCGCAGCTTTGAGGGTGAAGAGTACTTGACCGACCCAATCATCAAGCCATTTAACTCGTTTGGAGAAGAAGTGGCGAAAAAGATGGTAAACACGTTGTTCCCGAACTTCACGGCTGCCGACAAAAATTCTTTCTTAGGAAAGGTTGTTGACCATCTTGAAACGAAAGGTCTGACCTTGCCCAAGAACCTCATTGTAATAGGTACTGTGAACATGGACGAGACAACCTTCTCTTTCTCACGCAAGGTGCTCGACAGAGCCATGTCGGTAGAAATGAACGAGGTGAACTACGACAGTTTTCTTACCGACACAACAGACGATGACTTTAAAGCGATTGTACAGGCATTTGAGGAAAATGGTGATGCCGACTTGAACGCCCTACTTGTAGATCGTCACATTGAAGCAAGGGAAATAATAGACGAACTGGGCGATGATGCAAAGTTTGCCATAGACTATCTGAAGCGCATCAATGCCTTGCTTGAAGGCACACCTTTCAAGTTGGGCTATCGTGCCGCTAATGAAGCGCTGATATATCTGCAAGCATCGTATGAATTCGGACAGACTGACCGCATAGCTGCGCTTGACAACTTTACGCTGATGAAAATTCTCTCACGCATAGAGGGCGATGAAACGAAACTGAAAATCACCAATTCGGAAGCAGACAAGGAACGCATAGCCAAAGCAGAGGTGAATGTGGATGAAGCCAAGCAATATGGCGACTTGAACATACTTACCGCCTTGCGCCACATCATCACAAATCAGTTGGGAGAACAAGACAAGCTACATTCCGTCAAAAAGATAGACAGTATGCTCAGCCAACTGAAGCGTGACCATTTTGTTTCTTTCTGGAACTAAACATTCATGCTCACAAAAGTATGGCAAGTGTATTCAACTTTGAAGTGACAAACGAGGACTTGCTTGTAAGGTTCTCTTGTCCTAATCATGAACGGAGAATAGCCGAAACCATCCGCAATCTCTGTATCGACACCGTCAATACTGACAGTGACGCAAAGTTGTTGTGCCGCTACACATCGGAAACACAGCATGTCAAGTTTTCTTTTGACGGATACGCACAGGAAGGAAATGACATTCGCCATGAAGCCGTATTCTTCGAGAATACAGAATATCCACTTATTGTGCGTGGTAAGGGCAAGAACTTAGAAAAATTGTCACTTGCTATCAACGACCATCTGCGCACCGATGGTAAGGACAAAAGCACCATTATCAGCACAGGCGATGAACTGTATGGGTCGCTGAACTTTCACAACCAAGTGGGTATGACAGACTTCTGCATCACCTACAAAGTGAAAGGGGAAGAACAATCCAAGGAATTGAAGTTCATGACTGAGGTTTTGAGCTATAAACTTGACTACCGCTCAGACTTGAAGACAATCATCTCTGACATAGAGCATGAGTATGCTATGCTGAGTACATCGTTTCTGAAGGATACTTATCTCAGTATGCGTCAAGGCACAGGTGAAAGCAATCCGTTGATATGGTGGCAGATATTCAAGTCGTGCTATGCCGACATCATGGAGGCTGCACGCCAAATCGTTGACCGTCCCAAACAGCGTTTGCGCTCCGTAGCTAAGTATGAGAGAGCGGAACGCATGACACATATTCCAAGAGAACTGGAAAACGAATACCAGATGCATAAGGACAATCCTGCCCATTTGTACCGCACTGAGGAACTGACACTGAGCCATGACACAATAGAAAATCGTTTCTTGAAATATGCCATTCGGGAAATGAGACACCGCTTTGCCGTGGTGAAGGAACACATCATGACCGCCATGCACCTTGACGACCCGAAGCGCATAGACACTTCGCTTGAAGACATGGAGAACGAGCTGATGCAACTCTCGAACAATGCTTTTTTCCGTGGCATAGGACAGTTCAAGGGGTTTACGCAAGATAACCTCATTATGAAGCAAGCCCAAGGTTACAAAACCATCATGGAGAAATGGGTGGAACTGCAACAGGGCTACGAATTAGAGGATGGCTTGCGCAAACTGGAAGTGAAGGACATTTGCGACCTGTATGAGATATGGTGCTTTATCAAAGTGAAGAACATTGTGCAGGATGTGATGAAGGAATTGTGCAAGGATGCCAAGCCAAAGGTGAACGGTAGAGACATTAGCAACGACTTTATTCCGCAACTCGTATATGGCGGTTCGGTGAGTTTCATCAACCGAGACGGCATTGAATTGGCAAGTGTATGCTACAATGCCGAGGTGCATAAAGACAAATCCCTTTCAGCCATAAGCGGAACAAACACCATGACGACTGTGCAGCGTCCTGACATTGTGCTGAGACTGAGCAAGCAAGCGGAAGGTAACATGAAGTTCACCTACCTGTTTGATGCCAAATACCGAATAGCCGACACGGATGAGAACGGCTGCAGATATGACAGCCGTTATGATGTGCCACCAGCTGATGCCATTGACCAGATGCATCGTTACCGTGATGCCATATACTACACGGAAGAAGGACGTGACCACGAACACTTAAAGAAAGAAATCATAGCTGGTTATGTGCTGTTTCCTGGTCGCATACCGTTGGAGGCACTTGACACAGAGAATGGTGACTATTACTATCAGCAGTCTAACCGCTTGATTGGGATTGGTGCATTCCCCTTGCGCCCCGACCAAGAGCAGCATGCTGGGGACGGAAGCATCATCATAAATGCTAACAATTCGGAGCAAGCCTTGCGCCTACAGATTCGCCATTGGCTTGAGGATGACAGCGGACGGGAACGGTTGTTGGAAGAAAGCATACCTCAAAAGGGGTTGGAATACTCGGATGAGCCAGTTAATAAAGGTACATTCTACATTGCATCAGTAGATAGCCATGTGAATGCCGCCAAGGAACTGGTGCTGAATGGTCAAAGCAAAATCTTCTTCTCTGGCTATAAATCCATTCTGTCTGGTGTTGATTTCCAAAAGATAAAATACTTTGCGCCTGTGGATAACCACTTGGTAAAAGGATATTATCAGGTGCTCTCGGTGGAAGCGATGGATATGAGTGAAGTCTTAGCGAAAGAAAAGGCGGAGGCAAAAGGGCAAGCCAAGAACTATAAAGGTTATGACAAGCCAATCCGCATTTGCTTGAAATTAGGCAAATACACTTTGCTGTCCACACCTTTTGTCTACGGACTTGACAGTAATGCGTCTAAAGGTATTGCTATGACAAGGAAAGAGTTTAAGGAATATTGCAAAAGAACAAAAGTTTTGGATAATCAATTCTAATATTGGATAATATAGCAATACAGAACCATTTATGGCAAGAAATAAAAGAAACATACGAAAAGAAGACAAACAGAAGACATACATCATAAAAATGCCTGTTTACACGACGTCTATCATAGAGGAAGAAAAGGGACTCTTTGGTGCGATGAATTATACTGAATTGGTGGAAATGTATTAAACCCAAATCGGTCGTTAGACTTCTTCGAGATTTGCGAGCTTATTTTGAGCTATTTTTGGTTCTTTTTGAAGACGTTTAGCGAGCTAAACAACTGAAAAAACAAACGAAAAGAGCCAAAATAAGGTGCAAAGACGAAGAAAAGCATAACATCTAAACGCTTTAGGCTGGTTCTATAAATTACCACCGCATATAGTCATTAAATTTTTATGAAATACGTTTTGTTATCTTTTTGCTTCAAAATGTAAGTTCGTTCAGTCGTGTAGCTTGCTACACTCCTTCACTCTCTTGCATTTTGACCTCAAAAATAAGCTCAAAATCTAACAAAGCTAATTTATAGAACCAGCCTTTAAAAAGCCTTTGCGGGCTAATGACCGATTGGGGTTTAAAAATCTTGATATAATACTTTTTGGGTGTGTATAGGTTTAAGACGTATCTCCTTCTTGTCTTAATCCATTTGGCAGGTACGTTGATGAAGTGTAATATGAACTTCTTCAAACGACTGCTTTTCTTTAGAGGTTCTATTTGTTGACACAATTTATCAATGAGAAAAAGGTAGAAGTTCTTCAACATTGCTGTAACGAGCATAAAGACGGTGTTCTGCTCAAGAAAGGAGAAAGGCAGGTGTGCCCAACCAGGAAAGTAACCGTAATCGCCTTTATAAGAATATGTTGCATCGTATTTGTGTGCAGGAATAAACTGGTGGTCAAAGTCTAAATCAACGCTGCTTCCTTCGTGTATTAAGCCAAGATGCTTAACCATCGTCAGAAGAAGTTCTTTTTCAAAGTGCGATTTCTCGCCACGAGCATGTACAAATTTCGCTTTGCTCATTTGCATGCTTCGTCTGGCTTAACGAAATCGTTGGTTTAATTTCTCAGCCTTATTGAACTTATAGGCGTGCTTGGATTTATCACAAGTGTAAACCACATTTGCTTCCTTAAGTTCTTTTAAACCACGACCAACGGTGTCTGCCCCAGGAAGTGTACATTTGGGAGATAATGAAAACTGAGCAACGAGCGTGTTAATATCTTCTAAGCAATCAGCACCGCACAAATAGCTATAAAACAGCGATGAAATAATATCACTATATTGGAATGCCGTGCCTGTACTGCCACGCTGACCAAGCGAGGAGTCAATGACTTGATTGAGTCCAAGTTTGGAAAAAACATCCATTACGTGAAAAATTCCACCAAAAGAGGTTATTTTGTCAGATTTTATTGCTACCTTTGTTATGTCAGTTGGTTTATTGTTTTATATGTTTAGTAGCACTAAGATAAGTGAATTTTCTGACATACGCAAGTATTTGAATACTTTTATGTATCAAGCACTTGCATTTCTTGCAAGCAAAAACGCTGCGGAAATAAGGATTAATAAGAAGTTGATAAAAATACAGAATAGTTACAAAAGGCTTGTTTAAAATTAAATATTTATTAAAAATAATGAACATATTAAGATTAAAATACAATATATTTTTCTGTTATCATAATTTTTTATACTTTTGTGAATAACTAAACCCCATCACCTCTTAGCCCTTTATATCGATTTAGAGGCGTATGTTACGAACATTTTCCCAACCTATTCGGTAAAGATTGTGTTCAAACTCGGGCGATTATACTAACCAAAGTTACATATTTATGAAAAAAGTAACATTTACTATCATTGCTGCGCTCACCTCTATTATGTCTATGGCGCAGAACAGTAACAACCAACATTTGTTTTCTGTACAAAAAACTCAGTCACAACAGAAAAGTCTTCGCATGTTTGCTAAGGCAGCACAGAGTAAATTACCTATTATCTCTGATGTAATCATTAGGGATAAACCAGAAGGCGAGGCGATAGAAAACCTCCAACGGAAGGCTTTCTGTACAGTACCTGGTGGGACTACAGGAATAGATTATGTTCCACAAACTTGTGCAGTAGGTAATTTTCTGAAAGGAAAGGACGGTAATTTATACATTTATGACGCATTGGGCAAGTGTTATACTTTCTCTTACCTTAAATTAGAGCCACTTGGAGGCAACTCTTACGTCCTTCATACACCACAGGCTATTGATACTGATTATGATTCAGAAGGAAAAACAATCAATCTTTATGCTACACGTCTTAAATTAGAAAAGACTCCAGACGGACTTAACTATATTCCTGAAATGACAGTAGACGGAAAATTTGTAGGCGATGTAAAGTTTGAACTACAAGACAATACGCTCACACAAGTAAGCGATGGGAAAGATGCAGAAACGGAATTGCCCAATACGATTATTGCACTGACCACTGCCGAAGGAGAATGGAGAGGATTTTGCACTACCGATATTGTTATCAAACCTTTCAAAGAAACAGCAACGGAACTTCCTGAAGGACTGGAAACATCAACTTATGTACTCAATTTCCTCAATCTTAAAAGTGAAAAAGAGAATATTATAGCCCAAGTTGCTATAGACGGAAACGATTTCTATTTAAAAAATCCGTTTGTTTTTGATGATGAAAATGCTCCAGATATGTGGATTAAAGGCACAAAAGAAAATTCGAAAGTTGTATTTAAACCTCAATATATTGGTTTGAACAAAGATGAACATAATTACGTTTTCATGAAACCAGCTATTTATGACTATCAAACAACAGACGACGGGCAGAAGAAAATGACAGTGTCAAATGCTGATAATTTGACTTTCGATTTAGATGCTACCACAGGAAAACTTACTTGTAATGAAAAGGGATTAATGCTTATTAATGAAGGTTTGGAGGAACTTAATGTTTGGGCTGCCTATGCCGACCCTAATCTTACAATTTTCGTTGATAAACCTTTTACACCTGCCAATCCAGCAGATATAAAATTAGAAGAATATAGCGAAGAAGACGGACAACCAGTGGTATTTAGCATCAAAGCACAAGATGTGAATGGCGAATTTATTTTGCCAGAGCATCTTTATTATAATGTTTATTTCGATTCAGACAAGGCACCTTATACTTTTGACACAGAAACTTATTCCCAATTAGATGATGATTTGACAGATATTCCTGTTAGTTATTATGATGGCGATTACTTCTTCTTGAAAGGAAACTTGCGTATGTTCTATGCATACGTCAAAGATTTTAAGCGTGTCGGCATTCAAATGATATATAAAGGGGGTGGCGAAACAAAACGTTCTGAAATAGTATGGTGTGATAATGCTACTGGTATTACTGATTGCACTGCCGATTCAAAAGTAAAGATTGAATATTATGACCTTTGCGGTAGACGTTTATTGCAACCTACAAAGGGAATTTGTATCAGCCGCATTACCTATTCAAACGGAGAACAGAAGACCATTAAGCGCATCATGCGTTAAGTTTGTTATAAGATTTAAGGATTAAACAATGTTGAAAGAGTTCGGAGCAATACCGAACTCTTTCTTTTTCATTTTGCTTTTATAGCTTATCGTCCCCATTATATGACCATTTCAGTAATTATTTGTAAGCATCCAATATTAGCCGCCTTTGTGTAACATTCTTGCTTACCCTATAAACCCTATTTTTGAGGTATCAGACACAAAAAACGAGCAACCTTTGCATTAAAGATTGCTCGTTTTATATTTCAAAGTTATTTTCTAATGTACGTAACTTACATACTATAAACAACGTCCATCAGCTTTTTGCCTAATGCGTCAGCCTCTTCCATTGTGCTTGCTTCGCTATATACACGAATAATAGGTTCGGTGTTCGACTTGCGGAGATGTACCCAAGCCTTAGGGAAGTCGAGCTTAACACCGTCAATATCGGTAACTTGAACATCTTTTTCGTTGCCATAAAGTTCCTTCACCTTTACAAGAATAGCATCTACATCGGTATCAGCAGTAAGGTCGATACGGTTTTTGGCAATGAAATACTCAGGATATGTGCGACGCAATTCGCTTGCCTTTAAGCCCTTTTGAGCCAATGAACTGAGGAAAAGCACAATACCTACCAATGAGTCGCGACCATAATGGCTTTCAGGATAGATAACTCCGCCATTGCCTTCGCCACCAATTACTGCGCCTACCTCTTTCATCTTTGTGGTAACATTAACCTCGCCTACAGCTGAAGCATAATACTTACCACCGTGCTTTTCGGTAACATCACGAAGGGCACGTGTAGACGAAAGATTGCTAACGGTATTGCCCTTGACGTGGTCGAGAATGTAGTCGGCTACAGAAACAAGGGTGTATTCTTCGCCAAACATCACTCCGTCTTCCTGAATAAATGCTAAACGATCGACATCGGGGTCGACAACGATACCCAAATCATAATCGCCCTTCTTCATTTCGTCCATTATACCACCGAGATTTTTCTCTATTGGCTCTGGATTATGTGCAAAATCGCCTGTGGCATCACCATACAATATTTTATATTCCACGCCAATTTGGTCTAACAACTTAGGAAGAATAATGCCGCCAACCGAGTTTACAGCATCTACGCATACACGGAATTTGCGATTACGGATAGCTTCAAGGTCTGCCAATTGTAGAGCCTTTACAGCATCAATGTGTTTTTGGTCGAACGAGTTGTCCTCTGTATAAGTTCCCAATCCATCTACATCAGCATAGTGAAAGTCTTCACGCTCAGCAATATCGAGTACTGCTGCTCCATCTTCTGCAGTGAGAAATTCGCCCTTGCTATTCAATAGTTTTAGGGCGTTCCACTGACGTGGGTTGTGCGAAGCTGTGATAATGATACCTCCATCAGCCTTTGCCATTTGTACAGCAAGTTCGGTTGTAGGAGTGGTAGCTAAGCCTATGTTCACCACATCTGCACCGATGCCCATCAATGTGCCACACACTACGTTCTTTACCATTTCGCCTGAAATGCGTGCATCGCGTCCTACAACTATTTTTAGTTTCTTTTCTGGGTGCTGACTTTGAATGTAAGTAGCATACGCAGAAGTAAATTTTACAATGTCAAGTGGGTTTAAGGTGTCGCCCGTTTGTCCGCCTATTGTGCCTCTGATTCCAGAGATTGACTTAATTAGTGTCATTTCTATATATCTTTTTAATTGAATAAAAAATCTTTTGAATTTGTGACTATTTTATTAGCTCCCTATCTTAATTCTATTTTCAGGCTGGTTCTATAAATTAGCTTTGTTAGATTTTGAGCTTATTTTTGAACCAAAAACGGAGCCAAAAGATAACAAAACGTATTTCATAAAAATTTAATGACTATATGCGGTGGTAATTTATAGAACCAGCCTTCAGCCTTTATATACCTCGCTGATAGGTAATTTCGTAAAAGCAAGGAGTTACCCTATTCTTTGAGTTTTCGCTACCTTTACTTGATGGAACGATGAGGCGAACCTTAGCAATTTTTTCGGTTGCAGTTTTAGGACGTCCAATGTTGATGTAACGCAATGGGGCTAACCAACCTTCAGGTACAATGGTACTTTGGTTAGCTTTGAACATTACACTTGACCCTTGGTCGAACGATGCAGTGAAAGTTCCGCTCGTATTGGTTACCATCATTTTGTCTACCATTCCACTCCAATACAAAGCATTGTTGGTCAACTGCAATGAATCGGTTAGCAAATTGCGTTCGTCAAAACGGCAAAGCACTGTGGCTGTTTCGCCTTTTTTTATCTTTTTACCCACACCAAGGTCTACTATCTGCATATAAACTCCAGAGTTTGCAAGCAGAACATACTCGTTTTTGCTGACATTGGTAGTATGGTTTTGAGCGTTAAATTGCTCTTCGCTGATAACCTTAATGCCTTCTTTTACAACATAAGCATTGATAGCGTTGCGCTCACGATCCAACTGGTCAGCGTAAGTATCTTTCTTATCACACGACACCATCAATACGATAGCTGCCAATAGTACGAATAACAAACTTGTTTTCTTCATTTCTTCTTTTACCTTTATATATATAGATGCAAAGTTAAGAAAAAGAATAGAGAATGTGAAAATGGAAGTAAGAAAATATATTAAATCTTTATTTATCAATCGTTAGACACATTATAAATCATCATTTTTCCAAAGAAATGTTGTAACTTTGCGTGCTAATTCTACACAGCACAGACATGATATATCCCAATAATTTTGAACAAAAGATAGGTTTTAACGAGGTGCGCAACCTTCTGAAACACCATTGCTTGTCTACACTTGGCAAAGAGGAGGTAGACAAGATGGAGTTTTCTACCAATACGGAGGAAATAAACCAATGGTTGAAGGAGTTGAGAGAGTTTCGCCAAATACAGGAAGGAACAGAGGATTTTCCGCTCGACAACGTTTTTGATGTACGTGAAAGTGTGGCACGACTACGCTTGCAAGGCACACATATCGAGGTGGAAGAATTATTCGACTTGAAACGCTCGTTAGAAACAATCATTGCTGTGGTGCGTTTTCTTAGCGTTGGAGAAGAACAAGAAGACGGAAGTGTAAATCATTATTATCCAGCTTTATATGTCTTGGCTGATGGTGTGGCAACCTTCCCTGTTTTGGTGCAACGCATTAGTCAGATTATTGATAAGTTTGGGAAGATGCGCGACACGGCTTCGCCCGAGCTTTTACAAATTCGCAGAGAGCTGGCAAAGGTGGAAGGAAGCATATCGCGAACGCTGTATAGTATTCTTCGCTTGGCACAAAGTGAAGGTGTGGTAGATCGTGATGTAACACCTGCCATTCGTGACGGCCGTCTTGTAATTCCTGTTGCACCAGGTTTGAAACGCAAAATCCCTGGAATTGTTCACGATGAGAGCGCAACAGGTCGCACTGTCTTTATTGAGCCAACACAAGTAGTAGAGGCTAACAACCGCATACGTGAATTGGAAAACGAGGAACGTAGAGAGATTATTCGTATTCTCACCGAGTTTGCAAAGCAGGTGCGCCCTCACGTAGCCCCTATATTGGATTCGTATCATTTCTTGGCTCGTATTGAATTTATCCGTGCCAAAGCCCAAATGGCTCGTGAGTTTAAGGCTTTCGAACCCGAAGTTGAGGCTGAACCTGTGGTAGACTGGATTAGAGCAATTCACCCTTTGTTGCAACGATCGTTAGAGCGTAAAGCCTTGATAACAAAGCCAGAAGATGGAGCAGAAGAGAAACCGGCAAGTGTAGTTCCTCTCAATATTCAGCTCACCCACGATAAGCACCTCTTAATAATTTCAGGTCCTAATGCTGGTGGTAAGTCGGTGTGTCTGAAGACAGTCGGATTGCTTCAGTATATGTTACAATGTGGTCTTTCTATCCCCATAGGCGACCGCTCAAAGGCTGGAACATTCCACGATGTGATGATTGATATCGGTGACGAACAAAGTATTGAGAATGACCTTAGTACTTATTCGTCACACTTGATGAATATGAAGAATATGATGCGCCAAGCCAACAATCACACATTAATTCTTATTGATGAGTTTGGAACAGGTACAGAACCACAGATTGGCGGCGCAATAGCCGAGTCGGTATTGAAACAGTTTTGGAAAAAGAAAGCGTGGGCTGTCATTACGACCCACTATCAGAATCTGAAACACTTTGCAGAAGACCATAACGGTGTGGTAAATGGTGCAATGTTGTACGATAGACACGAGATGCGCCCACTTTTCCAATTGGCTATTGGCCGTCCTGGTAGTTCGTTTGCAATCGAGATAGCACGCAAGACAGGTATTCCAGAAGAGGTGATACGTGATGCGGCTGAGATTGTTGGGTCGGACTATATACAGAGCGACAAGTACTTACAAGATATTGTTAGAGATAAACGTTATTGGGAGGGTAAGCGTCAAACCATTCATAGTCACGAGAAAGAATTGGAACGCACCATTGCCAAATACGAAGACGAAATAACTAAACTGAAAGAGAGCAGAAAGGAAATTATAAGCAAGGCAAAAGTTCAAGCAGAGGAGATGATACGTGAGAGCAACAAACGTATCGAAAACGTTATTCGTGAAATTCGTGAACAACAAGCTGAACGTGAAGCAACAAAGCGTTTGCGCCAAGAATTGGCTGAATACGAGGAAAGTTTGATGGCATCTGATGGCGAAGTACCTTCGTCTTCTGATAGAAGCAAAAGGGGGAAACGCCCTGCCAATAAGCAAGATATGCGTAAGCATGGATTGCTGAACGATGAAGAATTGCAACAGAAAATAGACAAGATAAAAAATCGCAAAGAGCGTCACGAACAACACAAGAAGGAAAAGACAGAGCGCAAACAAGCTGAAGCAGAACAATTGCGTGCGGCTGCACAACAACGTAAGGACAACGAAGCAATGCACGTTGGTGATGCGGTACGTATCAAAGGGCTTACCACAGTGGGGCGTATAGAGGCATTAGACGGCAAACAAGCTACGGTTATTTTTGGCGGAATGCGTTCCAAGATGCAAGTTTCGCGCCTTGAACACGCTGATAGTCAGTCGGTGGAGAATACTCAAAAGCAATTTCAGGCTTATAATTACAGTCGGTCAACACGTGAGACAATAGACCAACACCGCAACCAATTCAAACAAGAGATTGACGTGAGGGGTATGCGCACGGACGAAGCACTGAATCAAGTACAATATTTCATTGATGATGCCATTCTTGTGGGAGTGTCTCAGGTACGTATTCTGCACGGAAAAGGCAATGGCATACTTCGAACTATGATACGTCAGTTTCTGCAAAGTATCCCTAATGTAAAGTCAGCTCGTGACGAACACGTGCAGTTTGGCGGGGCTGGCATTACCGTTGTGGAACTTTAAGCCCAAAACGGTCATTAGCCCGCAAATCTCGAAGAAGTCTAACGACCGATTTGGGTTAAATAGAGACGTGCATAAGGAGTAGACCTTATTATATATAAGGCAGAGGAACAAAAAATGAGCAACAGAAGAATAGACCAATCCTAAAAAAGGAATAATCGTTAAAAACTCACTATGTAACATATTGATTATAAGCAATTTACAAACACGCTGCAAAACATATATGTTTCACCACCCAAAACATATATGTTTTACCCTCCCAAAGTTCAACTTTGACAACCTCAAACATATATGTTTTGCAACTAAAAGATAGATGTATGATTTTGTATTCACGATGTGTTCGCAAATAGAACAATAGTGTTTAGTGCTCAAAATGTGTGATTAGCGTGTATTTTTTCATACGTTTAGATGTCCAAAAAGATAATAATCCCAAAACAAAACAAAAAGACATCTCATAGGTTTTGTAAATAAATGAACAAGCACCTCTCAACTGGTCTAATGACCGTTTTGGGTTAAATAAGCAAAAAACAACATAACTTATCGTTGCAATAATGAATGTAACCCCTAAATTCTTTGTTGTTTATTAATTTTATGTTAACTTTGCACTAAATAAAAGCAACGTGTTGTAAAATGTAAATACGCTTCTTATTGCGTTTTGCACTTAACAATGCGATGCACCATATAATATCTTCGCATACAAATTAGCTAATTATGGGATTTTTCGGATTATTCAATAAGAACAAGAAAGAAGTTCTTGACAAGGGTTTAGAGACTACCAAGCAGAGTGTATTTTCTAAATTGGCAAGAGCTGTAGCAGGTAAGTCAAAGGTTGATGACGAAGTGTTGGACAACCTTGAAGAAATCCTCATCACATCAGATGTAGGAGTAGACACAACTGTGAAGATTATTCAGCGCATCGAAGAACGCATTGCACGTGACAAGTATGTATCTACATCCGAACTCAATGCAGTGTTGCGTGAAGAAATAGCACGTTTATTGACCGAAAATAATACCGAGAATGCCGAGGATTGGGACTTCCCGACCGACCACAAACCTTACGTTATACTCATTGTAGGTGTAAACGGCGTGGGCAAAACTACTACTATCGGCAAATTAGCTTACCAATTCAAGAAAGCAGGAAAGAAGGTTTACCTTGGTGCGGCTGATACGTTCCGTGCGGCTGCTGTGGAGCAGATATGTATTTGGGGTGAACGTGTGGGGGTACCCGTTATCAAGCAACAAATGGGTAGCGACCCTGCCAGCGTGGCTTTTGACACCATTCAGAGCGCCAAAGCAAATGGAGCTGATGTGGTGATAATTGATACTGCAGGACGTTTGCACAACAAGGTGGGATTGATGAACGAGCTGAAAAAGATTAAGGAAGTAATGAAGAAAGTAATGCCTGAAGCACCAGACGAAGTGATGTTGGTGCTTGATGGTAGTACGGGACAGAATGCTTTTGAACAGGCTAAACAATTTGCTTCGGTTACACAGATTACATCGTTGGCTATCACAAAGTTGGACGGAACGGCTAAAGGAGGAGTTGTAATAGGTATCAGTGACCAATTGAAAGTGCCTGTGAAGTATATCGGCTTGGGCGAAGGTATGGAAGACTTGCAGTTATTCAACAAAGAACAATTTGTAGATAGCTTGTTTAAAAAGGATTAATAAGGATAACACCACACCCTAATTGATGGTGTGGACAAAGAGTGAATGAAGAAAAATCAGATAGATATAATCACAATGGGTTGCTCCAAAAATCTTGTCGATTCGGAGCTATTGATGAAGCAGTTTGAAACCAATGGTTACGATTGTGTACACGATGCCAAGCGACCACAAGGCGAAATAGCTGTCATTAATACTTGTGGTTTCATAGAAACGGCAAAGGAAGAGAGCATAAACACTATTCTCGAATTTGTAAATAGAAAGAATAACGGACAGCTCAGCCGCCTCTACGTAATGGGTTGTCTGTCTCAAAGATATAAGGACGAGCTGGAAAATGAAATTCCTGAGGTGGATAAGTTTTATGGGAAGTTCAATTTCAAACAATTGCTTACCGATTTAGGAAAGGCTGAAGTGCCATCGTGTGATGGTCGCCGCCGTCTTACTACACCTCGTCACTATGCTTATATAAAGATTGCTGAAGGCTGCGATCGTCATTGCGCATATTGTGCCATACCGCTTATTACGGGCAAACATCAGTCGCGAAAGATGGACGATGTGCTCAATGAAGTGAGAGAATTGGCTGCTAATGGGGTGAAAGAGTTTCAGGTGATAGAACAGGAGTTGACCTATTACGGGGTTGACCTTGATGGCAAACACCACATCACCGAACTTATTGAACGAATGGCAGACATTCCTAAAGTGGAATGGATACGCTTGCACTACGCTTATCCTAACCAGTTTCCAATGGACTTGTTGGACGTTATTCGTGAAAAGCCACAAGTTTGCAAATACTTAGATGTGGCTTTGCAGCACGTTTCCGACAATATGCTCACACGTATGCGTCGACACGTTACGAAGAAGGAGACGATGGAATTTATCCGACAGATACGTGAACGAGTCCCAGGATTGCATCTCCGCACTACCCTCCTTGTGGGTTTCCCAGGAGAGACCGATGAGGATTTTGAAGAGTTAATGGAGTTTGTACGTTGGGCAAGGTTCGAGCGTATGGGGGCATTTGCTTATTCGCACGAGGAAGGAACATACGCTTACAAGCATTACGAGGACGATGTTCCAGAAGCAGTAAAGCAAAAACGATTAGACAGACTTATGGCTTTGCAGCAAGAAATATCTACCGAGATAGAAGCAGAGAAGGTGGGACAAACGCTAAAGGTTATCATTGACCGCAAAGAGGGCGACTATTACATAGGAAGAAGCGAATTTTGCTCGCCCGATGTTGACCCAGAAGTTTTGATAAAAGCCGAAAAACGTCTTCGTGTAGGCAATTTCTATCAGGTGCATATTACCGATTCTGATGAGTTCGACCTCTATGGTGAGGTGGTATAAAAGCACGCCTTGACTTTACTTCTCTATACTTAGAGTAAATATATAATATACTTAGTATATCCCTTTGTTATCCAATAATTTACATTCGGTGTAGCATTGGACTTAGAAAACATAAATTTTAGCACAATATGAACAATAAAGAATTCATAGCAGCATTGGCTAATAAGACTGGATTTTCGCAAGAGAATACACAGAAATACGTGAAGACAGTTATTGCCGCAATGGGCGATAGCTTCGAAGATGGCAATCCTGTTCAGGTAAACGGCTTTGGCACATTCGAAGTAAAGAAACGGTTGGAGCGTGTGATGGTCAATCCTGGAACGGGACAGCGTATGCTTGTTCCGCCCAAGTTGGTGCTAAATTTTCGTCCTACAGCATCTATTAAAGAACAATTGAAGAAAGGAGGGGTTGAATAATGGCTAAAACATCATTACAACTCATCAGCGATTTGCTTGTAAAAAAGCACAAACTTTCGGCAAAAGATGCTGAACTCTTTGCTAATGCAGTTTTTGATATTGTAAACGAAGGATTGAAGGCTGACAAGCAAGTGAAGATTAAAGGCTTGGGAACGTTCAAAATTCAAGCTGTAAAACCTCGTGAAAGCATCAATGTCAACACGGGCGAACGTGTGGTAATAGAGGGTCACGAAAAGGTGAGCTTTACACCCGATGCATATATGAAAGAGCTTGTAAATAAGCCATTCTCACAGTTTGAAACTGTTGTTTTACAAGATGGAGTGGATTTTGAAGACATTGATTTCAAGACAACAGAAGAAGAAACAGCTGAAGAGATTCTAACCGAAACTTCTGAAAAGGTTGAGGAAAAGGCTGAAAAGGTTGAAGAACAAGCTCAAAACTTAACAACAAAAGACATAAAAGTTGAAGAAACGCTCGCTGAAGAAATTGTTGAAAGCAATGAAAGATTTGGTGCAAAGACAGAAGAAGTAGATAAAACAGAAATTCAAAAAGAAGCGGAGACATCTGAAAAAGTAGTAGCAGTTGAACCATTAATTAGTTCGAATGAGGCAAAACAAGAAGTAACTGACACTAAAGATGGAACAGTTGATACGCAAGAAAAGATAATTGAAGCGAAAGAAGAGCCAACTGAAGTCAAAGAAGAGGTAGCTGAAACAAAGGAAGAAATAATTGAAGGCGAGAAAGAGGTTGTTCTACAGCAGATAGAAGAACCAACCCAACCACTTGTACAGCCTATTATGCCTACCCCAACAATGGAGAAAGCGACAGAAGAGGTTGTGCAAAAAGAAGAGAAACCTATCGCTCCTATTCATATTCAGCCCACTCCAAATGAGCCAACTCCAGATGAAGAACCTGCAAAGATTGTTGAAATAGAAACCAAATCTGCAGAAACTGCTGTAGAAGAGCCTGCTAAAGTTTCTCCTTCGGTTAATACTTCAAGTATAGAAGAGCCCAAGAAGAAGCAAAATTGGTGGTGGCTTTTAATAGCTATGTTCATCATTTTATGCGTATTTGGTGCATATAAGTTTGGAAAAGATTGCGCAATAAGAGACAATAAGCGCGATGACCTCAAGGTAAAGGTGGAACAAGAGGCAGTAAAGCCACATAAGAAAGAAGGTAATACAGCAATAGTACAAGCTGAAAAGCCTACCCAAAAACCAATAAAAGAGAAGGTAGAAGATGCTACTCCATCGGTAGAAAACAATGAGTTTAAGAAACTTAGCAACAATCCCAAGATACGTTACGGAGCTTACGACATCATTGGTGTAGAAAAGATTGTGGTACTCAAGAAAGGCGAAACAATGGAGTCGTATAGTAGAAAAGCCCTCGGACCAGATATGGTGGGCTATTTCCAAGTACTCAATGGAGTAAATAAGATGAGTGCTGGCGACACTATGAAAGTGCCAAAAGTGGAGCTACGGCCACAATATCGTAGCAAATAAAAAAAGATTGTATTAATGGAATTTAATCTCAAAATTTACAAAACACATTACAAAGCATTAACCCAATTGGGGGTTCCCATCATCATTGGACAGATCGGGACTATTATTTTAAATTTTGCCGATACATTGATGATTGGCCGCCACAGCACCACCGAGCTGGGTGCAGCAGCCTTTGTCAACAATATGTTTGTACTCGTGCTTATCTTTGCGATGGGCTTCTCGTATGGCTTAACTCCTGTCGTGGGTGCGTTGTATGGTAGAGAAGAAAATTTAAAGATAGGCGGAATGCTCAAGAACTCACTGATAGCTAATACGCTATTGGCAGTGCTTTTGGCCATTATAATGGTAGTGTTGTATCTTAATCTTGGTAATTTAGGACAACCAGAGGAGCTACTTCCACTGATGCGGCCTTACTTCTTGGTCAACCTCATATCATTACCTTTCGTTACGTGGTTCAATACTTTTAAGCAGTTTTCTGATGGTATTACCGACACAAAGACAGCTATGTGGATACTCATAGTGGGCAATTTGCTTAACATCGTTGGAAATTATATTCTTATCTATGGTAAGTTCGGCTTCCCCGAACTCGGACTTTTAGGCGCAGGGCTTTCTACTATGTTTTCTCGCATTGTGATGTCTATCGCCTTTGTAGTTATCTTTTTTGCTGTCAAACGTTTTCATATTTACAAGCAAGGTTTCAAGTCCGAGCCTGTTAGCAAGAAAGATATAAACCACCTATGCAAAATTGGCTTCCCTCTAAGTATGCAGATGGGATTAGAAACAGCAGGCTTTAGTCTTACCTCAGTTATGGTAGGATGGATTGGAACACAAGCCCTTGCTGCCCATCAGGTAATGCTTACTATCTCTCAATTCTTTTATATGGTCTATTATGGAATGGCTTCTGCGGTTGCTGTACGTGTAAGTTATTTCACAGGACAACAAGATTTTAAGGCTGTTAAACTGTCCACTTCCGCAGGATTTCACCTTATATTATTAATTGCCACTGCAGTTTCTGTGCCTGTAATAATATTCCGCAACCAACTTGGAGCAGTATTTACCGACAATGAAGCTGTATGGGTAATGGTGGGACAAGTTATCATTCCAATGATTATTTATCAGTTTGGCGATGGAATGCAATGCGCATACGGCAACGCATTGCGTGGTCTTTCGTATGTTAAACCATTGATGTACACCGCCTTCATTGCTTATTTTGTTGTTAGTTTACCGCTTAGTTATCTCTTTGGCATTTACTTTGAAATGGGACTTTTGGGTATTTGGTCAGCTTTCCCATTTGGTCTTACCACTGCGGGATTAATGTATTATTATTATTTTAGGAAGCGATTAAACGAAGTATCACACACACAAAGATGCAAAAAACAAAGCAAATAATCTTTCTCGCAATATGTTTCGCCATTGTAACAATCATCGCTGCACAGCGTGATAGCCGCATCTGGGGGCATAACCTTGCAGAATTGACCACTGAGAAGCCTGTCTCTAAAACAATAGACACGCTTCGCACAGAGGCTGATGGCACAATGGTTGTCAACACAACATCGCTTGGCAAGAATATTGAGGGCTATGGTGGCATAGTACCATTAGAAATTTATATCAAGAATAACAAGGTAATTAAGGTAACAGCATTGCCAAATTCAGAGACTCCCGACTTCTTTAACGAAGCCAAGACCTTACTCACACAATGGAACGGGAAGACCATTAATGTTGCACAGAATATGAATGTAGACGCAGTAAGTGGTGCAACCTATTCTTCCAAAGCCATAATAAGAAATGTAAAACGCGGTTTAGAATTTGCAGCACAGAGAACTCAGACCCCTTCAGCACAAGAAAAAGCAGACCTAAGTACAAAGGACACTATCGGACTCATCATTGTATTGATGGCAGCCGTCATTCCTTTATTCTATAAAAATAAATATTATCGCCTTTTACAGCAAGTTTTAAATGTTGCAGTACTTGGTTTTTGGGGTGGCATATTCTTGTCTTGGGGTGTGTTTGTAAAATATATGTCGAACGGTATCGACCTTTGGGCATCGCTCATCCCGCTCATTATGCTTGCCACAGCCTTTATCTATCCCCTCTTTGGAAAGAAGCAATACTACTGCATACACGTATGCCCTTGTGGTTCGATGCAAGACTTATTGGGCAAAACGAACAAGCGAAAATGGAAAATGAGTAGCACGATAAGCAAGCGGCTCAACTTCTTCCGCCAAATATTATTCTACGTTTTAATGCTCTTAGCAGCCATAGGTGTATGCACAGAATGGATGGATTACGAAGTCTTTTCAGCATTTATCTTCTACTCAGCATCGGTAGCTGTTCTTCTTATCGGTGCAGTTACGCTCATTCTTTCGTTGTTTATTCCTCGTCCTTATTGCCGTTTTGTTTGCCCAACAGGTTCGTTGTTCAAACTCGCCGAAGGCAAATGGAAATAACATAAGATTTACTTTTAAACTTAAAAATATCACTCCACTCCCAAATAAACTACCATTTGGGAGTTTTTTTCGTTTCGTTTCTCACATCTTTTTCGTACCTTTGCCAATGAAAAAGAGGAATACTTGAAATTTTAAATATTATAAATATATCAATATGAAACCAACATTATTGCTTCTTGCAGCTGGTATGGGCAGCCGCTATGGTGGATTGAAACAGCTTGACGGATTAGGGCCTAATGGCGAAACCATTATGGATTACTCTATTTACGATGCTATTCAAGCGGGCTTCGGTAAAATAGTTTTCGTTATCCGTAGAGACTTCGAACAGCAATTCCGCGAGCAAGTATTGTCTAAATATGAAGGTCATATCCCTGCCGAGCTTGTTTTTCAAGCAATAGACGCACTTCCCGAAGGCTTCACAGTACCAGAAGGACGCGAAAAACCTTGGGGAACCAACCACGCTATTTTGATGGCAAAAGATGTTATCAAAGAACCTTTCTGCGTTATCAATTGCGACGATTTCTACAATCGTGATTGCTTCAAGGTTATTGGCAAATTCTTGTCAGACCTCCCTAAAGGTGCTCGCAATAGTTATGCAATGGTGGGCTTCCGTGTAGGCAACACATTGAGCGAAAACGGAACTGTATCTCGTGGACTTTGTTCTACCAATGCTGAAGGCAACCTCACAACAGTTGTGGAACGCACAAAGATAGAACGCCGTGACGGCAAGGTGCAATATATGAATGAGGACGAGTCGTGGACAATAGTTGACGACAATACACCTACTTCGATGAATGTATGGGGATTTACCCCCGACTACTTTGAGTATAGCGATGCTTACTTCAAGGAGTTCTTGTCAGACCCTAAGAATATGGAGAACAAGAAGTCGGAATACTTCATTCCAATGATGGTAAACAAGCTCATCAACGACAACACAGCCACTGTAAAGGTTCTCGATACCACCAGCACGTGGTTTGGCGTTACCTACCCTGCGGATAGAGATGGCGTTGTGGCTCGCATACAAAAGTTGATTGACGAAGGCGTTTATCCTTCTAAATTATTCTAAATATTAACAACAAAGCATACATTCGTATCTTACACGATGCGAATGTATGCTTTTATTTTTATAAATATCAATCAGGACTAAACATCTTTTAAGGGTACACGAATGAATATCAATCTCTTAGACACAACCCAATTGGAACAGCTCCGCACCCTGCTCCAAACCTCCCAACACATTGTTATTTGTGCGCACAAGTCGCCCGATGGTGATGCGGTAGGCTCAACATTAGCGTGGAAATCATATTTGAAACAGATAGGAAAAGACGACGTAAAGGTTTGTTTGCCAGATGCTTATCCCGACTTTCTGCAATGGCTGCCAGGGACAAACGAAATAATAAGACACGACAAACGCCCTGCCGAAGTAAAACAAGCTTTCGACAACGCTGACCTTGTATGCTGTCTCGACTTCAATCAGAATAGCCGTGTAGAGGATATGCTCCCATTATTAGAGGGTTGCAAAGCTAAACGACTCCTCATAGACCACCATCTTGACCCCGACACAAACAACGAGCTAACCATCTCAAACACAGAGATGTCGAGTACAAGCGAGATTGTTTTCCGACTTATTGCTCAACTCGATGGTTACGAACAGATGGGAAAAGACTGCGCACAATGTATTTATTGTGGTATGATGACCGACACAGGCGGTTTCACCTACAACTCTACACGTCCCGAAATCTATTACATCATCAGTTTACTCTTGCAAAAAAGAATAGACAAAGACAAGATTTACAATCGTGTGTATCACAACTATTCGGCAAATGCCATCAAACTGCGTGGACACATTATTTACAATAAACTCCAAGTGATAGACGAGTTGCACGCTGCTTATTTTACTGTTACAAAGGCAGAAATGCAACGTTTCCACTTTATCAAGGGCGATATGGAGGGCGTAGTAAACATACCCCAACAGATAAAAGGCTTAAAACTAAGCATCTCTTTGCGCGAAGATACCGAACGCCCCAACCTTGTTCTTGTTAGCTTACGTTCGGGCAACGGCTTCCATTGTCAACCTATGGCGGTGAAATTCTTCAATGGTGGTGGCCACGCCGATGCTTCAGGCGGCAAGCTACATTGCTCTATCGAGGAAGCCGAACAAATCACACTACGTGCAATAATGGCTTTCAAAGACGAGTTAAGATAAGAACAGTAAATTACGAAACAAATAAACCCAAATCGGTCGTTAGACCAGTTTAGGTGCTTACTTTATTATTTTTGAAACTTATGAGATGTCTTTTGGATTATTTTGGCTTTATTTTACCTATACCTGCAGTCACATAGCCCGCTATGCTCCTTTGATATATGCAAAATAAATCTCAAAATAATCGCAAAATACATTCTCATTCTAACGAACCGATTTGGGATAAAAAAACTCCTTCTCACTGTGCTTACAGTTGGAAGGAGTTTTTCTTTTATTTTACCATTCAAAATCTTGTGCCAATCCGCCTTCGCTCGTTTCCTTGTAAAGCGAAGGAATATCGTGTCCCGTTTGCTTCATTACTTCCACTACCCTATCGAACGATACACGATGGCGACCATCGCTGAAGTTAGCATATAGTTGGGCATCTAAAGCTCGGCAAGCTGCAAAAGCATTGCGCTCAATGCAA
This sequence comes from Prevotella ihumii, assembly GCF_900155655.1. Classification (GTDB taxonomy): domain Bacteria; phylum Bacteroidota; class Bacteroidia; order Bacteroidales; family Bacteroidaceae; genus Prevotella; species Prevotella ihumii. Next base: position 2,819,913 of record NZ_LT706987.1, on the reverse strand, counting down.
GGTATCTGAACTAAACCACACACAGGGTCGCAAGTCATTCCCAAGTGATGTTCCAACCCCATTTCGGCAGCATACTCTATCTGCGAAGGTGTGCCACCAAAAAGTTGACAAGCAGCAGCCGAAGCCATAGCACAAGCCACCCCCACTTCGCCTTGACAGCCTACTTCAGCGCCCGAAATAGAGGCATTATGTTTCACTACATTGCCAAAAAGACCTGCCGTTGCCAACGAACGCAATATTTTGCGCTCAGTAAAGTCAGGACTCTTAGCCAGCTGATACAATACGGCAGGCACAACACCGCACGACCCACAAGTGGGGGCTGTTACGATAGTGCCGCCCGAAGCATTTTGTTCGCTCACTGCCAAAGCGTAGGCATAAACCAACCCACGTGCCTGTAACGATTCCTTATAAGCACGTGCCTTAATGTAGTAGTTGCTTGCCTTTCTCGATAGGTTCAAACTGCCAGGGAGTACCCCTGCATTATCCAACCCTTCTTCCACCGCTGTTCGCATCGTTTGCCACACCTCGCTAAGGTAGTCCCATATCTCTTCGCCCTCGCAGTGTTCCACGTATTCCCAGTAGCCACGACCGCTTGCCTCGCACCACTTCTGTATTTCTTTCAGCGTATTTAGTTCATATACAGGTTCGGTATAGAACATATCTTCCTTGCCTTTGCCTTCCGACAATGCACCACCGCCAACGCTGTACACCTCCCACTCATCGGTAACTTCGTTAGCTGCATTGAGCGACTTGTACAACATACCGTTAGTATGGTAAGGCAATACTTCAGTAGGTTTCCAAACGATTTCGATTGGGGCAATCTTGTTCAATACCTCAATGATAGCCACATCGGTTAAGTGACCCTTGCCCGTTGCTGCCAAACTGCCATAAAGCGTTACTTCAAAGGCAGCAGCCTCAGGATGGCGACCTGCAAATATCTCCGCAGCACGCTGAGGCCCCATCGTATGGCTACTCGATGGACCTTTCCCGATCCTAAATATTTCTTTTAATGAGTTCATTATGTCTCTGTATCCAATTCTTAATTCGTTACTTGAGGTAGAAGTTACGCCACCTTATATATTATTAATATGCAAAAGTAATAAAATTATTCGGCTAACCATCACTTCTCGCCCACTATCATCACGCATTATGGATAATAAAGCAAATATTTTGCTGAAATCAAAAAAAATAAGTAAGTTTGCACATATCATTATTTGAAATAATCAAAACATAAACAATGAAAAAACTATTCACAACCCTCGTTTTAGCGGTATTTGCCCTTGCAATGCACGCACAAACAGATACTCTACGTCACGAAATTTTGATGGAAACCGATAGTGGCAACATACGTTTGGTGCTCTACAACGAAACCCCAAAACACCGAGACAACTTCTTAAAACAAACCAAGAATGGGGCATACGATGGTGTGTTGTTCCATCGTGTTATCAAGAACTTTATGGTTCAGGCAGGCGACCAAGCGTCTAAAACAGCACAAGCAGGACAAATGCTTGGCGACACACCAGAGCCTTACACCATACCTGCCGAAATCTGTTTCCCTAAACTTTTTCACAAGCGAGGGGCATTAGCAGCAGCGCGCGAGGGCGATGATGTAAATCCGCAACGTGCGTCATCGTCTACTCAATTCTACATTGTGTGGGGACAAAAGTTCTCTGATGGTCAGTTGGATTGGGCGCAAGAGCGTATCGACAAACATACAAACGGAACTGTAAAACTTACACCCGAAATAAAAGAAGTGTACAAAACCTTAGGCGGAACGCCACATCTTGATGGCTCGTACACCGTATTTGGCGAGGTAATAGAGGGGCTTGACATTGTAGAAAAGATACAACAGGCAGTTGGGGATGAGAACGATCGCCCACTGACTGACATCAGAATACGCAAAGCAACGGTTGTGAAATAACGTTCATCACAATACGGAGAAAGGTTAGAAATACCACCCAAAAGGTACAACAGCAGACGCTCCATATACCGAAAAACAGAACAATGCGCTTTTAAGTCTAAAACCTTAAAAGCGCATTTGTAATTTATTGATTATTAAGAATTTATAGATGCCACCTAAAACATATATGTTTGACCGCTTAAAACATATATGTTTGACCCTCCCAAAGTTCAACTTTGACATTCCCAAACATATATGTTTTGTATTTTAAAGATAGATGTATTGGAGTGAAAAGATGGCGTGAGGAAAAATAGAACAATTATTTAGATACAAAAAAGCTATGTTTATATACAATTGTCTTGTACATAAACATAGCATTTTTCTACTTCGTTCTATTTACTAATTGGGTCTAAAACTTTCCAGCTTCACCCAAATAGCTGTCCTTAAAGCCAAGGAAGTAGAGCACACCATCGAGTCCCATTTTGGTGAGGTTTTGTTCGGCAGTTTCACGAACTCGTGGCTTAGCGTGGAAAGCAATACCCAAACCCGCTTCAGAAATCATTGGCAAGTCGTTAGCACCATCGCCCACAGCAATGGTTTGCGCGAGGTTTACTTTCTCTACCTGTGCGATGAGTTTCAAGAGTTCTGCCTTTCGCTTCCCGTCTACCACATCGCCAAGGTATCTACCTGTGAGCTTATTGTTTTCGTCTATTTCCAATTCGTTGGCATACACATAGTCTATGCCGTATTTGCGTTGGAGGTATTCTCCGAAGTAGGTAAATCCACCACTAAGAATAGCTATCTTATAACCACAGTTTTTCAGTACGCCCATCAGTCGGTCTACACCTTCTGTAATTGGAAGGTTTTGTGCTATCTCTTCCATCACACCCACATCAAGACCCTTCAACAAGGCTACACGTTCCTTAAAGCTTTCCTTGAAGTCGAGTTCGCCACGCATCGCACGTTCAGTGATTTCGGCTACCTGCTCGCCAACTCCAGCTTTCTTTGCCAATTCGTCTATACACTCGGTTTGAATGAGTGTAGAGTCCATATCAAAACAGATAAGTCTTCTCATTCTACGGTACATATTATCCTTTTGCAAAGAGAAATCTATGTCTTGTTCTTGGCTCATCTGCATCAAGTCGGCTTGCATCTGGTCATAGTTCTTAGGTGTGCCACGGAGCGAAAATTCTATGCAAGCACGTACGCTTTCGGTCTGTGTCTTGATGCTCTGACGACCTGTAAGACGGGTTATTGTGTCAATATTCATTCCGTGCTTCGCAATGGCTTGCGTGGTAGCCTTGATGTTTGCTGCCGATAGTTGACGTCCTATAATGGTGAGAATGTATCTGTTTTTGCCTTGTTGGCTCACCCACTCTTCGTATTCGTCATCGGTTACGGGCGAGAAACCTATATTTACACCAAGTTCTGTTGCCTTAAAGAGCAAGGCCTTCATTACCCTTCCAGAGTTGTTTTCGGTGGTTCTAATCAATATACCCAACGACAATGTGGCGTGAATATCTGCCTGACCAATGTCAAGCACATGTGCATCATACTCTGCCAAGATGCACATTATTTCGGCGGTAAGTCCAGGGCGGTCTTGTCCCGTTACACGAATTAAAATCTGTTCTTCTTGAATTACATTAGTTTCATTCATAACTTTTATCATTTAGTTATGCAAAAGTAAGCATTTATTGTGAAACTGACAATAAATGCAGACGAATACTTTAGTGCTTAATCGTTTTTTTATATGATTGTAATCAATTTGTATCTAATGGCTCGCAACACCATCTTGTAACTTTCAACATCACACTGACGCCCGGGATTTCTTTGAGCAAATAGTACTTTTTGCTCGAACGTACCAATCGCCCTGTTATGCCTTTTAATGGGCCAAACTTTACACAAACAAGGTCGCCAGGTTTTATTGCTGCTTCTTCGGGAGTGATGTATTTGCGGATAGAGATGTCAGGATTGCACATAATACGAAATTCGTACATCTCTTTAGAAGGGATAAGATAGTACTCTTTGTTTTCCTTCGACTTGGTATAAACGGCTATTTTGTGGTTAGCTTCGTACACAATGCGCTTAAATTTGGCAACCTCTATCGTCTGTTTCACAAATAGAAAGTTGCGAACCACTGGGCGAAGATAGCGGTGAACTCTACCTCGTGCGTCCTCTTCGTCTACATAATGCATTGGTGTAAATACCTCTAATCCCTTGCTTCTAAAGTAGTTTGTAACTTCGTCTAACTTGAGTGTGAACAACCGAATAGCAAACCAAGGCTTGCCATCGTCAACTATTTCATCAATATATTTGCTTTGCTGCTCGTTCATCATCTCGCTGATTATACTTTTTACTTAAATGAAAGGGGTGTAAATAGAGAAAACTAAGAATTTAAGACCTTGTTAACCAATTGGTCAAAATAGTTTTCCCACTTGGCGTCAATATACTTTCGGGGTGAAACTGTATGCCATATACGTTGTACTGCTTATGACGAAAGGCCATAATTTGTCCATCGCTACTTTCTGCAATAACCTCTAAACAAGTGGGAAAATTGGCTTTTGATACTATCCAACTGTGGTATCTGCCTACAAGAAACTCGTGGTCTAAACCATCAAAAATAGGCGAAACGTGGGTTTGCACTACCTTTGTTTGCGCTCCGTGGTAGACTTGCAAAAGGTTTTCTATCGTTCCACCATAAACTTCTGCAATGGCTTGATGGCCTAAACATACACCAAGAATGGGCTTTTTACCTGCATAATGCTGAATAACTGTCAATAATTTGCCTGCCTCTGATGGTATCCCAGGGCCTGGACTCAAAATGATTTTGTCGTAATGCTGCAACTCGTCTATATCCAACGCATCGTTTTTGAATACGCTCACTTCTACTCCTATCTCGCGAACAAGGTGCACAAGATTGTAAGTGAACGAATCGTAATTGTCGATAATGGCACAAGTTGTTTTCTCCATATCCATATTTTATAGCGTCACCACCTATTATTGACCAACCTTTAATAAGGTTTCAAGCGTATTATCGTCGTCCTTGTCAATGGCTTTATTGATGCTTATGCCTGTAAAGTTTGGATTTTTTATGGCACAAACAGCTGCTATATTGGCTTCATTGATGCCTCCAATAAGAAAAGGAGTTGTACCTTTATAATCTTCAAATTGCTGTAAATCAACGTTTTCCCACGCACTTATATCAAATAAGATATAGTCTGCCACGCCTTCAAAAACCTTATACGCATCAATGTCAGTTTTGGTCTGAATATGTAAAGTCTTAACAATCTTGATGTTAGGGTGAATGTCAGGGTCTACGGTATTGCGCAAATTATTAATCATAACTGGCGATTCGCCCCCATTAAGCTGCACCATATTGAGTCCAAAGTTCACAATACGGGTAACTATCGTTTGTGGCATATCGTCAGCAAACACGCCGCAAAAGGCGATAGATTGGTTTGCTTCGTTCGCAACATACCCTTTTATCTTTCCTTGGGCAGCTTCCACACTTCCATAATTAGGGATAATGCCTGCTTGAGAGGAAATTTGACGCACGTAATATGGACTTTTGCTTCTGAAATCTAAACTTACACAATTCAAGTTTAGTGCTTTTGCCTTGTCTATATTCTGTGTGTGGCAGATATATGCTTTGGTTATCATATTCTAAAGATTGATGTTTGTCTAATTATTTATCTGTGTTAGAAGCTGTTGCAATGCAGTTCCAACCTCCTCACTTTCCATTAAGTAGGTGTCTACAATGCAACCTTGATACCCCACACTGCGCAATTGGTTTGCTATTGCTGCATCTGTAATGCCCCCTGCGCTTATCGTTAACAAGTCGGTTGGTAATTTTTCAGCCAATTGCAGCGAAATGTTAGTATCCATTTCCAAGGTTGCAAACTTGCGATTGTTTACCAAACACATATCAGGGTTGCAATTTAGGTACTCTAATTCGCTCTCATCGTGAATTTCTAACACTATTTCAAGATGGAGTTGGGCACAAAGCGATGTAAACGATTGGCACACCTCAATGGGTAATAACGCCGCATTGAGCGTTACAGCCGATGCACCTGCGTGCTTTGCTTGAAAGAGTTGATAGTCGTCAATGATATAGTTGCGATAAAGAATAGGTAAGGTTACGTGGGCTGCACGTGCTTCTTGGATATATTCATCATACCCTCCAAAGTACTTAAAGTCGGTAGGAAAACTTATGCCTGTTGCGCCATTGGCTTCAAAAGCTAAAGCTATATCACGCGGTTTAGCAGCCTTATTTATCCATTCTTTGCCTGGTTGTTTCCTCACAAATTCAGCTATAATGCCCGAATTGCTTTGCATTAATGCCGCTTTCATTGATGGTGTTTGTGTGTCAAAACTGCCTTTGCTTTCCAAAAGGGCATACAATCGCTTCATTGGAATGTATTGTTTCCAAAGCTCAAGTTCGGCTTGCTTGTTTGCAACTATCTCTTCTAATATATCACGCATATAGTTTTCTCGTTAGGTTTTAGCGCATTCGCTGTGTTACCTTTCCATCGGTCGTAATTCTTACCTCCACCACGTATGCCGTAGAAGCGTCGGGAACACCTATCACAGCATCATAATAGAGTGCTTTGTCATCGCAGTGGGTGAACTCGAACTTGCGCAATATGCTCTTTGCCATCAATGTTTTATCTATGAGGGCTGCAAACTCTTGCTTGCGGAAGTCGTGCGCATAAACGAGTGAGCCGTGGTTTGAGATAGCCAAATGTGCCACATTATCAAGGTAGGTATTGTCTACCTCTACCCCATTATCATTGTATGATGATTTTACAACTCTATCTGATGTGGTTGCAATATTTACCTTGCTTTCAAAAAAGCCCATCGTTGTTTTCACAATGGTGTCGCTTTGCGCTGTAAGGAAGGTATTCATTGCATACACTTGATACATAAATGAGGGCAACAAGTCTCTGTTATTGCTCTTTACAAGTTTAACTTCCTCACCGTTTTTATTCACAAATTTGAACAGATGCTCAGCTTGTTTGGTTATCTTATAGCTATTTATATTGTTTCCTTTTAGGTACAACGAGTCCTTATAAATCCAAAAACGCACGGGCATACTTGCAGAATCTGGATAATAGATGCTGTCACCTTTAGCCCAAATAGCAGGTGTTCCGCCATCATCACTTACCCATATTCCTTGCAATAGCTCCTTAGCTTTAGGGTCTTCGTCAGGGTTATCGGCATTGGGAGATACATTCTTGCACCCCATAAATAACACCATAAGCAACAGAAAGCATATTCCTAATCTATTCATAATATGCATTTTACACTATCAATATTAAAGAAATACAACATAGAGATATAACAACGTTTATTCTATGCTTAATGTTTGCATCTTTTATTATCAACTGATAGCTTAGAAAAGGTCGGCATCTTTCCACGCCAAAGCCTTGGTCAAGTCCTTCTCCGAAAGCAATACATCGCCTTCATTCATTCCCCAATCAATGCCAATGGTCTCATCATTCCACTTGATACTTGCTTCGCTTTGTGGCGCATACACATTGTCTACCTTATAAGTAAACACTGCTTCGTCGCTCAACACCAAAAAGCCGTGAGCAAAACCACGAGGGATAAAGAATTGGCGTTTGTTTTCGTCAGACAATTCCGCAGCTACATACTTGCCCAATGTAGGCGAATCCTTGCGCAAGTCAACAGCTACATCAAGCACCTTTCCACGCAATACACGCACAAGTTTAGCTTGCGAGAATTCACCCTTCTGATAGTGCAAGCCACGCAACACACCATAGCTTGATTTAGATTCATTGTCTTGAATAAAGTCTACGTGATAGCCAATATTCTCGTCAAACTCTGCTTGCTTCCACGCTTCATAAAAGTAGCCACGTGCATCGCTAAACACCTTTGGTTCGATAATCCAAACACCGTCTATTTCAGTCTTCTTATATTCCATATCTATATGTCTTTTATTCTAATATTTAAAAAATTGCAATCTTGCGAACCTTAATATAAATAGAATATGTTAACATCTAAAGTATTAAAGTTCAATTCTTTTAATGCAAAGATAGCGTAAACGAGCGCAATACAAACTTACTTGTAAATTGCCGAGTGCAGTCTATCTTATGCAAAGGTAATATATTAAATCATTTTCTCCAAGGCTTCGTCTAATAAATATGATAAATCATATACCTTTTCTCGTTGATTTTTGTCACTTTCAAGTGTAACACCAAAAGTTTCTCTGGCACTATTCTTTTGGCAAAGAGAGAATTTTCCATATCCAATTATTGATACACAAAATTCCATCATTATGGCAAAGATATTAAATATAATTTGAATAAAAAAGGAATGATAACTATTTCTAATGCTTAGCATACTTTTAAGAAAAATGGTTTGGCACTTTACCGAAATTTGTCTAAATTTGCACACGATGATAAATATCGATCGACATATCGAAATTCTTTTGTTGGAAAATGACTGTGTCATTGTTCCTGGTTTAGGCGGCTTCGTTGCACATTTTGCGGAGGCACGCTACGATATATCCGACCGTTTGTTCCTCCCCCCATTTCGCACCATTGGATTTAACCCTGTACTAAGATTGAACGATTCGCTCTTAGCGCAAAGTTATATTGAGGCCTATGATGTAAGCTATCCCGAAGCAATGCAAAGGATAGAAGATGAAGTAGACCATATTAATAAAGTATTGGACGAGGAAGGAAGTATCGAGCTTAATGGACTTGGGCGTTTGACCAAGACCGATAGCAGCAAAATACTTTTCGAACCATACGAAGGAGGCTTACTTACACCACAGTTCTATGCCCTGAATAGCTACGAAATAGCTACTATTACAAAGGCAGAAGAACCTGTCGCTATTGTTGAAACCACAATAGAAGAAGAGCCAACAAAAGCCAAAATAATAAGCATAGATACCAATAAGCAAGGCGAAAAGCGACTAAGTGTGAGCCTAAAAGCCATTAAAGAAGTATCGGTAGCTGCTGCCATCATTGCCTTTATATTTATTGCTGGCTTTGCTTCGCAGACCCAACACGGGCTGAATGACCAAACCGTAAAAAGCGGAATGTTTGCCAACTTGTTTGATTCGAGCGAAGTTTCGGACAGCAACACTGCATTCCACCCTACCCCTGTACAAAAGGTGAGCAACAAAACAGAGGCAAAAAGCAAGCACTATTGGACAATAGTATTGGCAAGTCACGTCACTACCAACAATGCCAACGCCTTTGTAAAGCAACTACAAAAGAATGGTTTTACCAAAGCACACGTCTATGTTGGCTCAAGCAGCACAAAGGTTTTGTACGGAGAATATGCAACAGCACAAAAGGCTGTTGACCACTTGAACACACTAAGAAGCAACGCCAACTTTAAGCAGGCTTGGGTGTTAGAAATAGGAAAATAAGATTTTATGAAGCGAGTAAGATGCCCAAAATGCGATAATTTCATCACCTTTGATGAAAAGAAATATCAGTCAGGTCAACGTTTAGTATTCGAATGTCCCAATTGTAGCAAGCAGTTTGGCATTAGAATAGGTGTGTCAAAACTGCACAAAACACAAAAGGAGGCAGCCGAAACACCTGAAAATCAGGACGAAGAAACTGAATACGGAGCAATACACGTAATAGAAAACTGTTTCCACTACAAGCAAATTATTCCGCTTCATTGGGGTGTAAATACCATCGGAAGATACCAAAAGGGTAACCCTATCAATTGTCCAATAGAAACGGTAGACCCAAGTGTGGATATGACACACTGCTCTATCACGGTATCGAAGGATAAGAAGGGTAACCTAAAATATGTATTGAAAGACGGACCTTCGTACACAGGAACGTTTGTAGATAATCAAATTCTTGGCGATACAGAGCAACGTGTTATTGAGCACGGAACACTCTTTACTATTGGTGCTACAAGCGTAATTCTTTATACACACGCTGAAGAAGGCGAAGAATAACACAGCTTTGCTAAGCTATTTTTATCTATTTTTCGCTAATAACGAAACAAGTGAACAAGGAAAAATAGAACAAAGCGAAGCAAGACATCTATTTTCAAAGACAAAACTGTATCTTGCTGATAACAAGGTTGTTATCTACACATTCCAATACATATATGTTTCACCGTCTCAAAGTTCAACTTTGGCATTGCCAAACATATATGTTTTGCTTTTCAAAGATAGATGTATGGCTCTCAAAAGATGGGAAAAAGAAAAATAGAACATTCTTAAATGAAAGAAACAAAATAAGAGTTCTTCTCTTTCTATTCTATATAGGCTGATTCTATAAATTAGCTTTGTTAGATTTTGAGCTTATTTTTGAGGTCAAAATGCAAGAGCGTGAAGGAGTGTAGCGAGCTACACGACTGAACGAACTTACATTTTGAACCCAAAAGAAGCCAAAAGATAACAAAACGTATTTCATAAAAATTTAATGACTATATGCGGTGGTAATTTATAGAACCAGCCTATAATAAATAAAAAACGCTCAGAGTCTTAACACCTCTGAGCGTTTTGCTTTCTATAAACTTATTAACGATAAATAGCCAAAAGGTCTTATTTATCTGTGACGCACAGCATATTCCACACGTATTTACTTGAAGGTGAGCAATTCTGCATTAGGATTTTTGCCTATTGCAATGGTATCACCTTCGTGGAGTTCGCCCGAAAGAATACGCTCGCTGATGCCATCTTCTATGTAGTTTTGGATAGCACGCTTCAGCGGACGAGCACCAAACTGCACATCGTATCCCTTTGTTGCCACAAACTCTTTTGCCTTGTCGGTAATGGTGAGCTGATAGCCAAGGGCATTGACACGCTTGAAAAGACCTGCAAGTTCAATGTCGATTATCTTCTTAATGGCTTCAAGGTCGAGCTGATCAAAGGTGATAATCTCATCTAATCGGTTCAAAAATTCAGGAGCAAACTGCTTGCTAAGGCTCTTCTGAACAATAGCACGTGCACGCTCTTTATCGGTTGCGCTGTGCGAAAGTCCGTTAAGATTTGACGCTGTAAAGCCCACGCCCTGCCCAAATTCTTTGAGCTGGCGAGTACCTGCATTCGAAGTCATAATGATGATGGTATTGCGGAAGTCTATCAAACGTCCATTGCCATCTGTCAAACGACCTTCGTCCAGCACTTGCAACAACATATTGAATACATTGCCGTGTGCCTTTTCTATTTCGTCCAACAACACTATAGAATATGGGTGACGGCGTACACGCTCTGTAAGTTGACCTCCCTCATCATATCCCACATACCCTGGAGGTGCACCAATGAGGCGTGAGGTATTGAAACTCTCGGTGTATTCGCTCATATCTATTCGAATAAGCGAGTCGGAAGAACCAAACATTATTTCGGCTAACTTCTTGGCTAAGTATGTTTTACCTACACCTGTAGGGCCAAGAAACATAAATGCACCGATAGGGTGATTAGGGTCTTTCAGTCCTACACGATTGCGCTGAATAGCCTTCACCATCTTTTCGATAGCTCCGTCTTGTGCTATTACCTGTTGGCGAAGTTGGTCGCCCATCGTCTTTAGGCGCAATCCTTCGCCTTCTTGCATACGCTGTACAGGCACGCCTGTCATCATCGAAATAACATCAGCAACCTTGTCTTCGTGTATCTCTACTCGGTCGTTCACCTCGCCACGCTCCCAACGTTTTTGTGCTTCGTTGAGTGTTTTCTCCAATTCAGTTTGGCGGTCACGGAAGCTTGCAGCAAGTTCAAAATTCTGATTTTGTACAGCAGAATTTTTCTTTTCTTGTGCTTCTTCTATCTGCTTTTGTATCTCTACTATCTCTTTAGGTATCTGTGCATTCTGAAGATGTACACGTGAACCCACTTCGTCCATAGCGTCAATAGCCTTATCGGGGAACGCACGGTCGGTGACATATCGCTCTGTCAACTTGACACACGCACGAATTGCCTCGTCAGTATAGGTAACGTGGTGGTGTGCCTCGTAACGTTCTTTGATGTTTTGGAGTATCTGCAAGGTCTCTTCAGCGGTAGTTTGCTCTACCATAACTTTTTGGAAACGACGCTCCAACGCACCGTCTTTCTCTATCGACTTGCGATATTCATCAATTGTGGTTGCACCGATGCATTGTATTGTACCACGAGCAAGGGCGGGTTTCAATATGTTGGCAGCGTCCATAGACCCTGGAGTTGAACCTGCACCGATGAGGGTATGAATTTCATCAATGAAAATGATAATATCAGGATTTTGCTCTATTTCCTTTATCAATGCACGAATACGCTCTTCAAACTGTCCGCGATATTTTGTTCCTGCTACAACGGCTGTCATATCAAGGGTAACAACTCGCTTATTGAAAAGGATTGGAGAGGTCATTCTACGTACAATGAGTTGTGCCAATCCTTCCACAATGGCACTCTTACCTACACCAGGTTCGCCTATAAGGATAGGGTTGTTCTTCTTCCTACGACCAAGTATCTCGCTCACACGTTGAATTTCTTTCTCGCGTCCTACCACAGGATCGAGTTTTCCTTCCGATGCAGCAAGAGTAAGGTCTGTGCCAAAATTGTCTAATACAGGAGTTTTCGACTTTGCACTCTTGCTTTGTGTCGCTTTGGCAGTTCCATTGTTTGCATTAGCACCACCCAATATTGGGTCGTCTTCCTCCTCGTCTTCGCCTGCCATTCCTATTCCGTCTTGTATCGCATTGTGCTGTGGTTGGAGATGAGAGAGGGCAGTTTGGTAGTCAAGGTTGTTACTTTCCAACACTTGCTTTGCACCATTGTTCACCGAGTCGTGAAGTATTGCCAACAAAACGTGTGGCAAATCTACAGTTTGGGTGCGCTGACTACGTGCTTCGAGTACTGCTAATTTGAGTATATTATTGGCTCTCTCGTTCAAAATCATATCTGTAGAGAGCATTCTTTCGCTACCTATTTCGTTGCGAACCTTATCTTCTAAGTCGTGTTTTACACGCTCCAAATCCATTTGAAGCGTATTCATCATATTCGAAATATCAACATTATCTTCACGAAGTATTGCCAATAGGATGTGTTCGGGGCCAACCGACTGGCTCGCCAATCGTTCTGCCTCTTCCCTACTGAAAGCTAATACTTCTGACACCTTGGGTGAAAATTGATTTATCATTGTCCTAAAATCTTTCTTTTATTCGTCTACAACTTTTATAAAGTCGTTTTCTTTATTATTGCAAATGGTGTGCCAAACAATAAATGGCAAGGAAAATAAATGCTTTTCCTTGCCATTATCATCTGATTTTATATTTTTTAAGATGTGTAAGCGCAAAGGTTTATCGCTTACAACACATTTTCATTGCGCTTATAGTGACTCGTCTTCAGGTTTTATAATCCGTCGTTGAACCACCTTCTTTTTATGTTTCTTGCGTCTAAGCCACTCTGCTTTCCTCGCTTCGTAGTCTTGATAACGCTTTTCTAAGAAATTATCTGCCATTGAATTTGCTATAAACAACCGACATTTTGATATTTCCCGTGGCTGCATCACCGCCTAATAACTTCGCAGACGACAAGCCCATAAAGAGCGAAATCTTATTGATTGCAGTTTGTCCATCACTTGTTTTGGTGGTGTGAACATCAACAGGAACAACTACAACCTTGCCCCAATTGGCTGTATTACTTGCAGTGTTGCGTGTCTTTGCAAAAAGATTTACAATGCCTGCAATGTTGTTGAACACATAGTTGTTAGCACTTGCATCGTAATGAGCTATATACGAGGTCTTGTTGTCAATGTTTTTACCTTTCTTAAAGAATGATGCCAAACTATCTGAAGGTAATATCAAGAGATGTTTTGGAACGTCCAATGTATAAGCACTGTTCGTCTCATTAATCATTCGCTTTAGTTCTATCTTAGCCGAATTGATGGTGTCTGTCTCGTGTCCACGCAAAACTTCAGCAATAGGAAGTGTAAACTCGGTGAACAAACCTGCTGGTGTCTTGATGTAAGAGCTACCTTGTATGTTTGCTAAGCGTTGCATTTGTGTCTGATCTACATCAAAGTTGGTAAGCTGCAACACCTCTTCAGTACCCGTAAAACTTGTTGTTCCATTCTTTATTTTCTCACCATCTTTATAGCGATAGAACACTACCAATTGGGCAGCAGATACTTGCGCCATAGAGCCTAAGCCACTTGTAATCTTAAAAAAGAATCCAGGACACACTTCGTGAAGGAACTGATAAGCATTTCGAAAGTTCGCTTGATTTTCATAATACTTACGCATTATGTAAGTACCATAGTTATTGTAGGTTGTGCCACTCTTGTCCGTATATGCGCCATACATCTTCACACGGATATGTGGAGCATATTTTTTATCTGCTTTAAGGCTATCCGAAATATTGGCAGCACTGAGCGTATAACTCTGTTCAACAGCTATTCCACCATTTCTGACATATCCTTCCGCCAACGGACTGAACGATGAAGGATATATGCGACCTTCTTCCACAGGCTTTTGGAGTTCGTAAACAGTCATCTTCAGCTGGGCTGTCGAGTCGCCATAGTGATTGTTGTAATACAGAATAAGTTGGCACGAATCTGCCACAACCTTATCTTCAGCATCTCTGCTTACTATCTTTTGGTTGTCAATCATCTGATAATTCTTGAGCACGTTGAACTGTGACATATAATTAGCAGTGATATAAGTATTCGTTTCAGGGTCTTTCACTTGTCCAAGAAAACCTCTTGACGAATGAGCAATCATATCTGGTGCAAAGATACTTTTCGAACCGACATTAAATGTATCAGCCTTTATCTTCAAATTGTCTACTTCTCCTGTGAGCGAACCTCCAAGTTCGTTGGTTGTATCGTCGCACGAGATGATGCCAAAGGTGCATAGCACTAAGGCAAGCATTAAAAGTTTTGATTTCATCCGAGTATATTATTGTAAAACTCTGTGTACTTTGCTTTTATATCGCCTTGGTCTTGAGGCTGTTGTATCATAGGAATATTAATTTCAGAAGCGTAATTTATGAGGTCTTTATTTACCTTATCGCTTGTTTTAATAATACCATCAGAATAGTCTAAAGCCAATTTTCCGAGTTCAATAAAGTCAAAGTTATCACCATATTTATCAAGCATCTTTGCTTCTGCGCTGCGAAATTCCAAACAACGCTTAAAGTTTGAACCAAGGCTATCGTGTGGTTGCTCCGAGAAAAGCGAAGTGATAACCTTCGAGTTGGCAAACTGTGGCTCGTCGTGATATGCTGTCTTTACATAAAAAGGTACAACTGCCGACATCCAACCTTGACAGTGAATAATGTCTGGTGCCCATCTTAACTTCTTCACAGTTTCCAATACGCCACGTGCAAAGAATATGGCACGTTCGCCATTGTCAGGATAGTCGTTTCCCAACTCGTCCTTTGTCATTGCCGCACGCTTCTGAAAATAGTCCTCATTATCAATGAAATAAACCTGTATGCGGGTTTGCGGAATACTTGCCACCTTGATTATCAATGGGTGATCGATATCGTCTATGATTAAGTTGATACCCGATAAGCGTATCACCTCGTGAAGTTGACCACGTCGTTCATTGATAGCTGCCCACTTAGGCATAAATGTACGGATTTCAAAACCTGCATCTTGCATTTCGCGAGGCATATTAGCCCCAAAGAGTGACATCTCAGAATCCGGTACATACGGTGAGATTTCTTGATTGATGAACAATACTTTCTTTCCCATTCTAAATAACTTTTTGATTGCAAGATATAACTCAATAATGGCGCATAAAGCTAACTTCTGTTTTACCAAATATCAAGCCTATCTTTTGCAAAGTTATGAAAAAATATTGAGAAACTGCTCTTTTCTTTGTGAAATAGTACTTATTTCAACTAATATTGGCATATTTTTAGACTATTCATTGGTGTTTTAGATAAATTTGTTGTTACTTTGCACGCTGAAAGAAGATATTCAAAATGAAAGTATTCGAAAACATTGTTGATCTACAAAACGAACTATTTGAAGTTCGCAAGGAAGGAAAGCAAGTAGGATTAGTGCCCACAATGGGTGCATTGCATGAAGGACACGCATCTCTGATTGAAAGAAGTGTGAAAGAAAATGCCGTTACAGTAGTCTCGGTGTTCCTCAATCCTACCCAATTTAACGACAAAGGCGACCTCGACAGATACCCTCGCACATTAGAAGCCGACTGCAAGCTCATCGAAGCCTGCGGAGCTCAATATGTCTTTGCTCCTACTGTGGCAGAAATGTATCCTATGCCTGATACTCGTCAGTTTGAATTTCCACCACAAAGCACTGTGATGGAAGGCAAAAAACGACCGGGCCATTTCAACGGAGTGTGCCAAGTTGTCAGTCGTCTGTTCTACATCGTTCGTCCTAATAGGGCTTATTTTGGCGAAAAAGACTGGCAACAAATAGCTGTCGTAAAACGATTGGTAGACTATATCAATGCTGATGTAGAGATTGTAGAATGTCCTATCATTCGCGATGAAGATGGACTTGCTAAGAGCTCGCGCAACTCGCTTCTTGCTGCCGATGAACGTGCTATTGCGCCAAACATCTACCGCATATTGAAAGCCAGCACCGAATGGCAAAACTCGCTGACAATCAAAGAAACACACAGCAGGGTTATAGCAGAAATTAATGCCATAGAAGGGTTAGAAGTGGAATACTTCGACATTGTAGATGGCAACACATTATTGGCTGTAAACGAATGGGCGGACAGTGCCTACATTGTAGGTTGTATCACTGTTTATTGTGGTAAAACTCCTATTCGTCTTATCGACCATATCAAATACAAGGGATAAAAGAAATGCAAATAGAAGTACTAAAAAGCAAATTACATTGTGTCACCGTTACCGAGGCTAACCTTAATTATATGGGGAGCATCACTATCGACGAAGACTTACTCGATGCTGCAAATATGATTGCGGGCGAGAAGGTTCAGATAGTCAATAATAATAATGGTGAACGATTTGAAACCTATATTATAAAAGGTGAACGTGGCTCAGGCTGCATCTGTCTTAATGGTGCAGCAGCTCGCAAAGTACAGGTGGGTGACACGGTTATTATTATAAGTTACGCCTTGATGGATTTTGAAGAAGCCAAGATTTTCAAACCCAATGTAGTATTTCCAAGCGAAGGAAACAAATTGGGTTAATGGTGTAAAATCATACTTAGAACCAACAAAGGGGTTATGGGGAGCTAAAACGGCTGAACCATAACTCCTTTATCTATTGCCAAAAGAGATATAACGAAGAAAAAACTCAACTTTAGCCGCCCCTCGTTTCATCGTTTTCGATACCAAATGTAACACGTGGACAGCCTTTCGTATAAATTGTTCCCTCCTCATTACTACTCTTTAAACCCAAATCGGTCGTTAGACCAGTCGGACCAGTCGGACTTTTCTGACACGTCCGACTGGTCCGACTGGTCTGACTGGTCTAATGACTGATTTGGGTTTAAGCACATTAAAAACTGCTTCAAAATATTGCTTTCTTTCAGCAATATTTTTGAGCAGTACCCCATTAGACGCATAAATCCCAGACCTCCTTGGAGGTCTGGGATTTTATGTTGTTTGTTTGGAATAGTTGTTTGTTTTATTTACGCCTGAGGTGTTGTTTTTGCAGCGTAAACTTCCTCAGAGAGTACAGAGACCTTGCTCTTGTTGTACTTACCCTTGTGGAAGTAAACGATACCATCTGTCAATGCGTACAATGTATCGTCCTTACCTTGAGCTACATTATCACCTGGGTAGTGCTGATTGCCACGCTGACGAACGATGATGTTGCCTGCGATAATCTTCTGTCCACCACCAATCTTAACACCTAAACGCTTTGAATGTGATTCGCGACCGTTCTTAGAACTACCGACACCTTTTTTATGAGCCATTTCTTGTCCTCCTAAATTTAAGCGTTAATTGTTTTGATTTCAACCTGAGTGAATTGTGCGCGATGACCATTCTTCTTGCGATAGTCCTTGCGACGCTTCATCTTGAAGACAACAATCTTGTCGCCCTTTACGAGTGGAGTTACCACCTCAGCTACTACTTTAGCACCACTAACAGTAGGTGCGCCAACTGTGACTGCGCCTTCTTTGTCAATAAGAAGCACCTTGTCAAACTCAACAGTCTTGCCTTCTTCCGCATCTTTGATGTGGTTTACGAAAAGCTTCTTGCCTTCCTCAGCCTTAAACTGCTGACCGTTAATTTCTACAATTGCGTACATTTTTATATTTGTAAAACGGTTTCACCGATAGGCGGCGGAGCATCTTTCCCGCACTTATTCGAGCCTAAACGGCATAAAAACTCTGCAAAATTACAAAAAATACTTTGTATCAGTGAGATATATCCTCTCGCAAAGGATTATATTAATTATTTTTAACTGTCATTCTACCCTTATTCCCCTTCATTTTCAATCTACTTTGCTTCACAGTATGCCTACTCCGAGACACCTCTTATAATATGTGTGAAACAAAAGCGATAGTGGAAAAATAGAACAATAATATTTTACCATCAAACTTCAAAAACAGAGTTCTCAAACTATTGATATACAACACTTTACAAACTCCTTCCAAAACATATATGTTTTACACCCCAAAACATATATGTATTACCCTCCCAAAGTTCAACTTTGACAATGCCAAACATATATCTATTGCCGCCTAAAGATTAATCTTTAGTTTTCCAAAAACCGATAAAGGAAAAAACGAACAATCCATTTTTTAGAGCACTACTACCATTTTACCCTAAGTGAACGATTAACGGTCAAAATGCTGCACATATTTCACAAAATGCGCAATTTTGTGCAACTAAAAACGCAAAAATATCAATTGTTGCACATTATTTTTTGAAATGTGCAATGTTTTTATTACCTTTGCACCATCTATAAATTGTTTATGATGGAAAAAAATCCCAGTTTTAACGAATTAATTGAAAAGAGCATTACCACCCATTGGGATAGAGACGCTCTTACAGATTATAAAGGTAAAACCCTTCAGTATAATGATGTTGCTCGCAAGATTGAGAAAATTCACATCATGTTTGAAGCCAGTGGTGTACAAAAAGGCGACAAGATAGCAATATGCGGTCGAAACTCTTCGATGTGGGCAGCAACTTTCTTAGCTACACTCACATACGGAGCGATAGCTGTGCCTATTCTTCACGAGTTCACACCCGACCAAATCCACAATATCGTAAATCATTCGGACGCCAAATTGCTTTTTGTGGGCGATGTGGTGTCTACGCAGATTGATGCTACCAAAATGATGGGATTGGAAGGTATTATCTACCTACCCGACTTGTCGCTCGTAGTGAGCCGCACAGAGCAACTTACCTACGCTCGCGAGCATCTTAACGAGATGTTTGGACAGCGTTATCCTAAGTTCTTCCGTGCCGAACACGTACATTATTATAGAGAGCAAAGCCCTGACGAATTGGCACTTATCAACTATACCAGTGGTACAACAGGCCGCTCAAAGGGTGTTATGATACCTTATCGTGCCTTGTGGAGCAATGCCGACTTTGCTAAAAATGTATTGGACAATGTAGTAAAACCAGGCGAAAACATCATCAGTATTTTGCCAATGGCGCACATGTATGGTATGATGTTCGAGTTTATGTACGAATTTCTCGCAGGTGCGCACATCTTCTTCCTAACTCGTATGCCTTCGCCAGCCATCATTGCACAGGCATTGGCTGATGTGAAGCCTATCATTATGATAGCCGTTCCACTTGTTATTGAGAAGATTATCCGCAAGAAGGTGTTCCCAAAGATACAAAACCAACGTATGAAGTTGCTCCTCAACACACCTATTATTAGTAATAAGGTGAAAGAAAAGATTAGAGAGCAGGTGTATCAGGCATTTGGAGGCAATCTTTACCAAATTATTATTGGTGGTGCTGCCCTCAACAACGAAATAGAAAAGTTCTTGAAAGACATCAACTTCCCATTCACAGTGGGCTATGGTGCTACGGAGTGTGCGCCTATCATTGCTTATAGCGATTGGAAGGAGTTTGCCCTTCAGTCGTGTGGTCGTGCAGCACTGCATCAGGAAGTGGCTATCGATAGTCCTGACCCAGAAAATATAGCAGGCGAAATTCTGACAAAGGGTCCTAACGTGATGTTGGGTTACTATAAAAACGAAGAAGATACACGTGCAGCTTTAGACGCAGAGGGTTGGTATCACACTGGCGACTTAGGTACAATGGACGCTGCTGGCAACATCTTTATTCGTGGACGTTCTAAGAATATGCTCCTTGGTAGCAATGGTCAGAACATCTACCCTGAAGAAATAGAAGACAAGCTCAGTTCGTTGCCATTGGTGAGCGAATGTCTTGTTATTCAGCGTGGCGAAAAGCTCGTAGGATTGGTTTATCCTGACTATGAGGAAGCTAAAAACTTGAACCTCAACGATGCTGATATTAAGGCAATTATGGAGGAAAACAGAACACAGCTCAATGCTGTTACCCCTGCATACGCTAAAGTAACAGAAATGGAAGTAATGACAGAAGAGTTTGAGAAAACACCAAAGAAGTCTATCAAACGATTTATGTATAAGTAAGCCGATTAGAACTTACAATCGCTTATATTCAATAAACCCAAATCGGGCATTAGCCCAGTTTAGGTGCTTACTTTATTATTCTAACGACCGATTTGGAATAAAAAGAACAAACAAGAGCATACAAGAAATGCCATTGGAACGATCGTCCCAATGGCATTTTCTTTATTTTTTGTCTTATCAAATCTTTAGTACACTGTAAGCATCCAATATTAGCCGCCTTTCACACCAATAAATAACCCTTATATGTCTGGCAGCATATAAGGGTTATTTGTTATTTGAAGTTTGAAGGTAGCATTTTCGTGAGTTCCTCCTCCGTCATATCGGGCAGGGGCCTTGAAAGAACTTCCTTCATCCATTTGTATGGCTCTATGTCTGCTTCCCTGCAACACGCCATGAAGGTATAGAAGATGGCGTTGTTCTCCGCTCCCTCATTGTTACCACAGAACAGGTAGTTCTTTCTTCCAAGCGTGATGGGTCTGATGGCCTGTTCCATAAGGTTGTTGTCTATGTTGAAGCGTCCGTCCTGCACATACCTGCCAATGCGTATCCATACGGCGAAGGCATAACGCAGTGCCTTCTCCATAGCTTCGCCTGGGGTGTACTGTTTGTGTACATCCAACATATAGGTCTCCAAATACTTAAGAATAGGGTAAGCTTTAGCCTTTCGTTCTGTCTCCACTTCCTCGGGTGGTGCTTTCTTGTGTTTGAGGTTTTCCTCCAACTCATAAAGCGTGGCTATCGTTTCGATGATATGGGCGGCGTTCTTATCGTCAGCCGCCAGATGTTCGAACTTACGTCTCACGTGTGCCATACATCCTAACAGCACGATGCCCTGAACGTTCTCAAACCTGCTGTAGACCTCATACCCATCAGACTGTATGGCACCCTGGTAGCCCTTGAAGAGTTCATCTGCCACAGCGCCCGACCGCGACCCGTCCTTCCAATGGAAGAACACACCCTGGGAGTGTATGGCGTCACGCACGCCCCACAGGTATCCCTTGCGCGTCTTTCCCTTGCGGTCGGCAACCTGTACGCTGGTCTCGTCAACTTGAAGATAAGGACTTTGCAGGATCTGTCTTACTTGAAGTTTGTAAAGTGGATAAAGTGCATCGGCGGCATCGTGAACCCAGCTGTTGACGGTTGAGGTGGGGATGTTCACGCCCAGTTCCTTCCATCTTTCACATTGCCTATACTCGGGCTGGTGATAGGCGAACTTGGCGGTGATGATTTCGGCGAGCAGGGAAGCGTCGGCAAAACAATCCACCGCTTGCTTTTTCAAGGGGGCTTCCAGGATGTCGACCTTCGCATCCGTTGGCCGGGCTTCCTTCAGGCGGCAGATGACACGATCTTCTACCCTGACATAAAAGGATGAGGGACGCAGACACAGATGCTCACTTCTGTCATGTCCGATGATGACCATGCGCTCAGCGTCATAACCCTCTGGATATATCTCCGTCACCTGTCGCTCTATATTCTCGGGAACATAGGAGGCGTAGGCCCTACCCTTTCTGGAAAGACGGCTCACACGGCGTGATGACCTGCGTTGTCCGGCCTGCTGTTTTATCTCCTTGATGATGGGAAGGGCTTCTACCTGAGCCAGGGAGCCCTCTTTGGCCCACTGCTCGTCAAAAAGCGTACCCGCCCAGCCGCTTGCACTCTCAGGCAGGCGTTTCTCGCTGCGCCTGCCAAATACCATGCGCTCAAGTTCAAGAATACGACGGGACTTTCGTTCCAGCTCAGCATCCTTAATCTTAATCTCAGCATCCTTATCCTTAAGTTCAGCATCCCTTTGCTCAAGAAGTTTAACAACAGCTTCCCGAGTGAGAGAATGGTAGTCAGATGTCATTGTACTATAAGGCATATCCATCACATTATCAGTTCTTTATACGCTGTAAAGTTACGAAAAATATCTGACACTGGCAAGAAAATACTAAGATTTATTGTATCTTTTTCTTCGGTAGCAACTAGGGTTTATTCCTTCAATATAGAGTACCAATTCGTCCCAGCGAAGTTCATAAAATCCAGTTCTCGCCCGTATGATTTTAGGACTCAGGCAACCCTGTGCCATCTGTTTATGATACACGACAAAACCACAGCGTTCCCAGTGCAGCAATTTAATTCGGTTACGGGATCGATTGTAGAAAACGTAGACAACACCATCAGAAGGATTGAAGTCATTGCTGCGTACCAATTGGGACAGGCGAAGAATACCCTGACGCATATCCACAGGAGTGCAACAAACCCGGAAAACATTTGTTTCGTTGAGTACAAACATAAGTTTTTCGGGCAAAGGTAGTAAAGCAAGAATGTTACACAAAGGCGGCTAATATTGGATGCTTACACTTTAAGTTGATCGATGTATAGATAAAGAGTAGATAATAAGGTGGGGAAAAAGTATAAACACAAGTGTTAAATATATGTTAAATAACACGCATAACTTTGGTGTATATCAACTAAAAGTTATATATTTGTAATATCAAAATGATATTACTTTAAAACAACGAATAAATTTAAAAACAATCGACTATGGAAAGTAAAGAATTTAAGTTTTCGGGTATGAAGCTCAATGGCTTCTTGATGCTTCTTTTGAATGTAGTTGCATTTTTGGCAGGTGCTTACTTCTTGGTAGAGCTGTTTATGCAAGAAGAAGTCTACTTGTTCTTTCTTGCAGTAGCTTGTGCCTTTGTTGTGCTTTTTATCTTTGCTGGCTTTGTAAAGGTTGAACCTAACGAGGCACGTGTAATGATGTTCTTCGGACAATACAAGGGTACGTTCAGCGAGGTGGGTTTCCATTGGGTTAATCCGCTCATCAATACCAAGCGACTTTCGCTCCGTGCTCGTAACATCGACCAAACTCCTATCAAGGTGAACGACAAGACGGGTAACCCAATTATGATTGGTATGATGCTGGTTTGGAAAGTGAAAGATACCTATAAGGCAATCTTCGACATTGATTCTGAATCGATGGCAGGTGGCGACCTAAATGCTAAGGTTGGCACTTCAACAAGCGACCTGATGTTGGCTTTCGAACGCTTCGTTCGTGTGCAAGGCGATGCAGCTTTGCGCCACGTAGCAGGACTTTACGCTTACGATAATGTGGACGAAAATGTACACGGGCAGACCCTTCGCGACAATAGCGAGGAGATAAATAAGCTCTTGGAACAAACCCTTGATGAGCGTTTAGAGATGGCTGGTATAGAAATCTTAGAGGCTCGCATCAACTACCTTGCATACGCACCAGAGATAGCTGCGGTTATGCTTCGCCGTCAGCAAGCCGATGCCATTATTTCGGCTCGTGAAAAGATTGTGGAAGGTGCGGTATCAATGGTAGATATGGCTTTGCAGAAATTGGATAAGGAGAGCGTTGTGGAGCTTGACGACAGTCAGAAAGCCGCTATGGTGAGCAATCTGATGGTGGTATTGTGTAGCGAAAGTGCTACCCAACCTGTAGTAAATTCAGGTACCCTGAACATGTAATATAAATAATGTCTTAACCCCTTCAATGAGTAAATGGCAAAGAAGGAAAACAATACCAAAAGTTTCATCCTTCGTGTCGATGTCGATACGATGAGTGCGATAGAAAAGTGGGCAGCCGACGAGTTTCGCTCAACCAATGGACAGTTGCAATGGATTATCAATGATGCGTTGCGCAAGGCTCGGAGGTTGCCTAAAAAGCAGAAAAACAATGAGGAAGACAGCAACAAGAGAGCTTGATAATGAAATACATTATTTTATGCCACGAACGTGCAAGTCTACTATTTGGGAGGTGGCAGCTGCGCTCCTTTATATTGTAGGTTGAGTATTGCTCCTTGTACTGCGCTGTTTGGATTTCTTGTTTTTATCGAAGAAGGTCAGGCAGAATTTGGTTTTTATGTTTGTAGTTTTTTACAACTCATCTTGCTTTTTATAATTGTCCATATTGGAAATTATCGGTTAGATGATGTAATATGTAGCGAAGAAGCATTAAGCAATCAGCTTATTGCACGAGAAGAAGAAAGAAAGAGAAAAGAAAAGTTCCACCCGAACCTTTCCAAGTGAAAGGTGGGGTGGAACTTTTCTTTGTCTTATCTGAATCTAATGGTTTTTTGTCTTAATGTTTTAGGTGCGTCGGCTTATTTCAAAGTACCATTGTTAGCCTTGTTAATCATATCCTCTGAAGCATACATATATACCTCAACACGGCGGTTAGCCTGACTTACACGCTTGTCTTCGATAGGATTTGAGCTTCCAAGACCTTCTACAGTGCGGATTTGAGCACCACTTACGCCCTGTGAACGGAGATAAGAAGATACGGCATCGGCACGCTTTTGAGACAAAGGAATGTTGATATTGTCGTTACCCGATGCGTCTGTGTAACCCTGAATAGCTACGTCGCAATCAGAATTCTTCATCATAACCTTTGCAAAGTCTGCCAACTCTTTCTTTGAAGTTGCGTTGAGGTTAGCTTTATTTGTTGCGAAGAGAATGCCTGAATCGAAAGTTACTTTCACACACTCTAAGCCGTTAGCGTCAGTAGTTTTCTCTACCTTAGCGTTCTGTACCTGTGCTGCAGTCTCGCGAGCAACCTTGTCCATATGACGACCAATCAATGCACCTGCGCCAGAGCCTACTGCTGCACCGATAGCTGCACCAATCATAGTGCCTTTAGTGTTCTTTCCAATGATGTTACCAACAATACCGCCAAGCACAGCACCAGCACCACCGCCACCTAATGTATATGTTCCTTGTTTGGTAGCACAACTTGAAACGAGTGTAGCTACACATAATCCTGCTGCAATTGTCTTTAAATTTTTCATAATCTTTCGTTTTTTAATCTTTCTTTGTTTTACCTTTATTTAGAGAGTTAGTGGCGTCCGATAGTTGATAGTATTTGCTTGAAATATCAACAAAGATACAACAAATTACCTATTGTTTATCGTTATGCCAACTATTTTTTGTATTTTTGCACAAAGTTATAGATATTCAGCCTTTGTTGCAAGGGGTTTTCCCTAAACAAAAAGGAGTATTTCCTATCTTTGAGGTGGGATTTTAGCCTTGCAACCATAAATAGGCTATTTTAAAAAGGTAGATAAAACGATTACAATATATTATGGCAAAAGAACTCAAAGACCTTACCAAGAGAGCCGACAACTACTCTCAATGGTACAACGATTTGGTTGTTAAAGCAGAATTAGCAGAGCAGTCGCCTGTAAGAGGGTGTATGGTTATCAAGCCATACGGCTATGCTATATGGGAAAAGATGCAAGCACAGTTGGACAAGATGTTTAAGGAAACAGGTGCACAGAATGCTTATTTCCCCCTCCTTATACCGAAGAGCTTCCTCTCAAGAGAGGCTGAACACGTGGCAGGGTTTGCTAAAGAGTGTGCCGTAGTAACGCATTATCGCCTTCGTTCTAATGAGGAAGGAAACGGAGTAGAGGTTGATCCAAATGCAAAGCTCGACGAGGAACTTATCATACGTCCAACCAGCGAAACCATTATTTGGAACACTTATAAGAATTGGATACATTCTTATCGCGACCTTCCATTGATGTGCAACCAGTGGTGTAACGTGATGCGCTGGGAAATGCGTACACGTCCTTTCCTCCGTACATCAGAGTTCTTGTGGCAAGAAGGTCACACAGCACACGCTACAAAGGAAGAAGCAGTAGAAGAAGCTAAGACTATGCTGAAGGTATATGCCGACTTTGCTGAACAATACTTGGCTATTCCTGTAGTACAAGGTGTGAAGAGTGAGACTGAACGCTTTGCAGGTGCGCTTGATACCTATACTATTGAGGCAATGATGCAAGATGGTAAGGCTCTTCAAAGCGGTACTTCTCATTTCTTGGGACAGAACTTTGCGAAGTCGTTCGATGTGACTTTCCTTAACAAAGAGAATAAGCCTGAATATGTTTGGGCTACCTCTTGGGGCGTAAGTACTCGTCTTGTAGGTGCGTTGATTATGACCCACTCTGACGATAACGGACTTGTTTTGCCTCCAAAGATTGCTCCTATCCAAGTAGTAATCATTCCTATCTTCAAGGGAGAGGAACAATTGCAGGCTCTAACAGAAAAGTTGCAACCTGTAATCAATGAGTTGAGAGCTTTGGGCATTACCGTTAAGTTTGACAATGCCGACAATAAGCGTCCTGGATTTAAGTTTGCTGACTACGAACTCAAAGGTGTGCCAGTGCGATTGGCTATGGGTGGTCGCGATTTGGAGAACAATACCATTGAGATAATGCGTCGTGATACACTTGAAAAGGAAAATGTGAGCTTCGATGGCATTGTTGAGCGTGTGAAGAACTTGCTCTATGACATTCAGGCAAATATATATAAGAAGGCTGTAACTTTCCGTAACGAACACATTTACGAGTGTGATAACTACGAAGAGTTCAAAGAAAAGGTTAAAGATGGTGGTTTCTTCCTCTGTCATTGGGACGGTACTGCAGAGACAGAAGAAAAGATTAAGGAAGAAACACAGGCTACAATACGCTGCGTTCCATTTATGTTTGAACAGACAGAAGGTGTCGATATGGTAAGTGGAAAGCCATCTAAGCATCGTGTGTTGATAGCAAGATCATACTAAATAATTAAGTTTTATGGGTTAATAGTAAAAGTTTTGGGGGTTCATCGGCTGTGAAGTTGGTGAACCTATTTTTATGTTTTATGCCCGAAAACTTAGTTTCTCACATCAATATGGTGGTATTGATATATATATATAAAGGTGAGCATTTTACACGAAAAATGCTCACCTTTATTCTTTTTTTATTGTTTATCTTGACTCTTTCAAAGTTTATCTTGACTCTTTTAAAGTTTATCTTGACTCTTTCAAAGTTTATCTTAACTTTTTCAGAGTTTAACCTTGATGCTTTAGCTTACAGCCTTTGTCTTTTAAAAGTTTTGTTTTAGCTGCGTAAACCTACTACCTTTATTCTAATAAAGTTGCAGCTCTTACACGGCTGAGTGTCTCTGGTGTCATCTGCAAGTAGCTTGCAATGTAAACCAAAGGTGCACGAAGAATAACTTGCGGACTCAGTTTGCACATCTTTTTGTATCTGTCTTGTGCTGTTTCAAAGCGCACTAAGTCTGCGTGAACTTGTGATATGATAAGACTTTCCTCTAATATTTTTCGGAACAGAATTTGAATATTCACATTGTGTAATGCTACCTGCTCCAACTTACGTTTGGGCATCGCATATACCAATGTAGGTTCTAAAGCCTCCACCTGCAAGGAGGTTGGTTCTTCGCGGAACAAACTTTCAATACACATAAAGATAGTGCGGTCTTCTCCAAGGTGCTCGGTGATTTGCTTTCCGTTCTTGAAGTAAAACTGTCTAATCAGTCCGTGTTCAATATAATATATATTTTCGCATACCTCCCCTTCACTTAAAATCATTTCACCCTTAGCATATTTAAGGGGAACGAGAATACTTTCAAGCACATCCAACTCATCGTGAGTCATCGTACTGTACTTACGTGCCAACTCACGTGCGATGTCGCGAGTGTTAATGGCTTCTTTCATATTAATTCCCTCCTAATTATAATGTTAGTCTAATTTTAATACAGCGAGGAACGCCTTTTGTGGTACTTGTACATTTCCCACTTGTTTCATACGTTTCTTACCTTTCTTTTGTTTCTCCAAGAGTTTGCGTTTACGGCTCACGTCACCACCATAACATTTTGCGGTAACGTCCTTTCGCACCTGTTTGATGGTCTCACGTGCCACAATCTTCCCCCCAATAGCTGCTTGAATTGCAATATCAAACTGTTGTCTTGGAATAAGCTCTTTCAGTTTCTCACACATTCTGCGACCAAAGGCCACAGCATTGCTTTCGTGCGTTAAGGTCGAGAGCGCATCAACAGGTTCACCATTGAGCAAAATATCAAGTTTGGCAAGCTTCGATGGACGGAACGAGTCTATGTGATAATCGAACGAGGCGTAACCCTTCGAGATACTCTTCAGCTTATCATAAAAATCGATAACAATTTCGCCAAGTGGTATCATAAAAATGAGTTCCAATCGGTTTCCGCTCACATAGTTTTGGCTTACCAATTCGCCACGTTTATCCAAACAGAGCGTCATAATAGGGCCGATATAGTCTGCCGATGTAATAATCGAAGCCTTGATATAAGGTTCTTCAATGTGCTCTATCATTGTTGGTTCGGGCAAACCTGACGGGTTGTGCACTTCTTTGCTTTCGCCCAATTTGTCGTAAACCATATAACTAACGTTAGGTACGGTGGTGATAACGTCCATATTGAACTCACGGTCCAATCGTTCTTGAATAATTTCCATGTGGAGCAATCCTAAGAAACCACAACGGAAACCGAAGCCCAAAGCTTGCGAACTCTCTGGCGAGAAAGTAAGCGAAGCATCGTTCAGTTGGAGCTTTTCCAACGAAGTACGTAGATTTTCGTAGTCGGCAGGGTCAACAGGATAGACACCGGCAAAGACCATTGGCTTCACCACTTGGAAACCTTCAATTCCAGTAGCGCAAGGGCGGTCAATGTGAGTTACGGTATCGCCTACTTTCACTTCACGTGCGTTCTTTATACCTGAAATGATGTAGCCCACTTCGCCCGTAGAAAGCTCTTTCTTAGGCATCATTTCCATCTTCAGCACACCCACCTCGTCAGCGTCATACTCCATACCTGTCTGTACAAACTTCACTTTATCGCCTTTGCGAATTGTTCCGTTTGTTACCTTGCACAAGGTGATGATACCACGAAACGAGTTGAATATAGAGTCGAAAATCAATGCCTGTAACGGTTCGTTTTTATCTCCCTTAGGACAGGGCACACGCTCTATGATGGCTTTGAGAATATCTGGCACACCCTCGCCCGTCTTTCCGCTCGCCCGTATAATATCTTGACGGTCGCAGCCAATAAGGTCGATGATTTCGTCCTCTA
The DNA here is from genome assembly GCF_900155655.1 of Prevotella ihumii. Classification (GTDB taxonomy): domain Bacteria; phylum Bacteroidota; class Bacteroidia; order Bacteroidales; family Bacteroidaceae; genus Prevotella; species Prevotella ihumii. Next base: position 2,790,609 of record NZ_LT706987.1, on the reverse strand, counting down.
CCTCTTCGGGCATTGCGTTAGGCATATCTATTTTATTGATAACTGGTATGATTTCCAAATTGTTATCAATAGCCATATAAAGGTTCGAAATTGTCTGTGCCTGCACACCCTGTGTAGAGTCGACAATGAGCAATGCCCCTTCGCAGGCAGCAATGCTTCGCGATACTTCGTACGAAAAGTCGACGTGTCCAGGGGTATCAATAAGGTTGAGCACATACTTCTCTCCCTCGTGTTCATGCTCCATTTGTATAGCGTGACTTTTGATTGTAATACCGCGTTCACGTTCCAAGTCCATATCGTCGAGCATTTGTCCGCTTGTTACTTGGATAGTCTTTGTATATTCCAAGAGGCGGTCTGCCAACGTAGACTTGCCGTGGTCGATATGTGCAATGATACAGAAATTTCTTATGTGTTTCATCAAATGTTCTTCTTTTAACGTGCAAAATTACCAAAAAAAAGTGAGAAATAAGAAATATCAAATCATAAAATTGCACAAAAACAGCTATCTTTGCATTCTATAAAGTAAAATGTGTGGTTAGTGAGGGGCAGAATGGTCATAAATTCCCCTTTCATACCACCCACTTAATCCGTATATCAATGAAACGAGTAGTATTTTTGTTTACGCTCTGTGCTATGCTCTGTGCGTGTCACGGAAGTTTAGAAGACAGGGCTGCTAAGGAGTGTGAGGAGTTTACGCTCAAGAAGTGTCCCACGCCAATGGTCAATAACACGCAGTTGGATAGTATGGTGTACGAGCCTAACACTCGCACTATACATTATTATTACACTTTCTTCAATGAGGTGGACGACGAACGTGTAATTAATGCCCATAAAACCGAACTTCGCAAAACATTGCTTGAAACGATGAAAGCCGAAACAGGTTCGAAGATGTACAAGGACGCTGGCTTCAACTTCAAATATAGCTATGCTTCGAACAAACAAAAAGGTAAGGTGTTGTTTGAGGCCAATTTTACGAAAAACGATTATAAATAAGGGGTTGTTGGGCAGTGTATCTCAATGATGCTCTTTTAACATTTAAAATGGCGAAATAGGATTGTTCTTTATTTCGCTTTTAATGTTTTAAAAACGAAAACTTGATGTTTCGTTTGTCAAAGTTCAACTTTGGGGAGGTCATACATATATGTTTAGCCTTGCCAAAGTTGAACTTTCAGTTTCTCAAAGTTTACTTTTAGCCCTCCTAAACACCGATAAATCGTCTCTTTTTTATCCATCATTTCTGTTTTGTAGTTCTATATTTACGATTGTAGGGCATTGTGTTTTTGCACACTATTGTTAGTCAATATGGTTTTGCTCTGTTTGTCAGTAAGTTGCAGTTGCACACCTATTTATCCCACCTTTTTGTACAAAGCCACTGTTGAACGTAAATACGAGAAATATGGCAGTTTGTTTTAACATTACAGATAGATAATTTGGTAAAATGGAAAACCATACATCGCAAAAAGAACACTTCAAATAAGGCAAATTAATACTTTATTTGTACTTTCCCCTTTGGTTTATGCCCTTTTTGCCTCTGTTCTAAATGTTACCAATTATTATACAGACCTTAAAAGTTCCTAATTTATAAGTTTTCGGAAACCTTTTTAATATTATTTAGATACAAAGACTATTCTATAACTGATAAAAGTATTAATTTTGCGTGATATTAAAAATTGACAATATAAATATTAAATACTTATGGCAGAAGCTATAGATATTCGCGAACTAAATATAAGAATTGAGCAGAAGAGCGCATTTGTTTCCAATCTCGTCGATGGTATGCACAACGTTATTGTTGGGCAACGCCATTTGATAGACTCTCTTCTTATCGGTTTGCTTAGTAATGGTCACATTCTTTTGGAAGGTGTACCGGGTTTGGCGAAAACATTGGCTATTAAAACGCTGTCGCAACTTATTGATTCGCAATATAGCCGCATACAGTTTACCCCCGACTTGTTGCCTGCCGATGTAGTGGGCACACAAATCTACTCGCAGAAAGACGAACGCTTTCACGTAAAGAAAGGTCCTGTATTTGCTAACTTTGTTTTGGCTGACGAAATCAACCGTGCGCCTGCTAAGGTTCAGAGTGCGCTTTTGGAAGCTATGCAGGAACATCAAGTTACTATTGGCGATGAGAGCTTCTCGCTCCCTACACCTTTTATGGTGATGGCAACTCAGAACCCTATCGAGCAAGAAGGAACCTATATGTTGCCCGAAGCACAGGTAGACCGCTTTATGCTGAAAGTGATAATCGACTATCCAACACTTGAGGAGGAAAAACTCGTTATCCGTGAAAACCTTCGTGAGCGTATGCCGGAGGTGCGACCACTCATTACAGCCAACGACATTTTGGAAGCTCGACGAGTGGTGAACGAGGTTTATATAGATGAAAAGATAGAGCAATACATTGCCGACATCGTCTTTGCTACACGTTATCCCGAACGTTATGGCTTGGGCGAGTTGAGCCAAATGATTACTTTCGGTGGCAGTCCTCGTGCAAGCATCAATCTTGCCAAGGCAAGCCGTGCCTATGCTTTCATTCGTCGCCGTGGCTATGTGGTACCCGAAGATGTGCGCGCTGTGGCATACGATGTGTTGCGTCACCGCATCGGACTATCTTACGAGGCTGAAGCAAGCAACGTAACTACCGAAGGCATTATCAGCGAAATTATCAATAAGGTACAAGTTCCATAAGCAAGGCTCAACGAATGAACACAACTGATATTCTAAAAAAAGTACGCAAGATAGAGATTAAGACCCGCAGTCTTAGTCAAAACATCTTTGCAGGACAATACCATTCCGCCTTCAAGGGTAGAGGAATGGCATTCTCTGAAGTGCGCGAGTATCAGTATGGCGACGATGTAAGAGATATAGAGTGGAACGTTACGGCACGTTTTCATCACCCTTTTGTTAAGGTATTTGAGGAGGAAAGAGAACTCACCGTAATGTTGCTCATTGATGTGAGTGGGTCGTTAGACTTTGGTACTACCAAGCAGATGAAGCGCGACCTTGCTACCGAAATAGCAGCAACCTTGGCTTTCTCGGCTATTCAGAACAACGACAAGATAGGTGTAATCTTCTTTTCGGACCATATAGAGAAGTATATCCCACCTAAGAAAGGTCGCAAACACATTCTCTATATCATTAGCGAAATGCTCAATTTTAAGGCCGAAAGCAAGCGCACAGATATGAAGGTGCCAATAGAGTTTCTTACCCGTGTGGTGAAACGCCGTTGTACATCGTTTATTCTAAGCGACTTCTATGTGCGCTCCGATTTCCAAAACGAGCTTACCATTGCCAATCGAAAGCACGATGTGATAGCTGTTCAGGTGTACGACCCACGTGCAAAAGAGTTGCCCGATGTGGGACTTATCAATGTGGAAGATGCCGAAACAGGACACGAAATGCTCATTGATACAAGTAGCAAAAAACTGCGTATGGCGCACAAAGCCTACTGGATAGAACAGCAAGACCGCTTGCATAACATCTTTTCACGTAGCAATGTAGACTGCATATCGGTGGCAACTAACGAAGATTATGTGAAGAAACTAATGGCATTATTTGCACAGAGAAATTAATGAAAAGGCTTTTATACATCCTATTCTTATCGCTCACAGCGGCGATGGCTTCAGCTCAAGTAAAGGTTGAAGCAAGGCTCGATGTGCCAAAAATCCTCATAGGCGAACCTTTGCATTGGAATGTTGTGGTAACAGCACCTAAGCATAGCAAGGTAAGTTATGCACTTTTTGCAGACTCTACCCACGTACCTAACAATGTGGAACTGATGGAACAACACATTGATACTACCGATGTGAAAGGCGAAAAGGTGATAACATTCTCGCATACGCTCACCGCTTGGGAGGCTCGCAATTATGAATTGCCTGCACAGGCTGTAAGTGTGGATGGAAAAACCTATACTACCAATCGTTTAGCCTTCGATGTGAAAGCCGTAGATGTGGACACTACTGCCACAGTTTTGGCACGTCCTGCCGATGATGTACAGAAGTTGCCCTTCGATTTGAACGAATGGTTGCCTTATTTTTGGTTGAGTGTGACGGTTGTAGGCTTGCTCGTATTGGCGTTTTTCATCTATCTTCGCTTGAAGAGCAAGCGGCTCTTGGTGCGTCCACGCAAGAACCAACACCCACTATTGCCTCACGAAAAGGCTTTGCAAGCTATAAATAAGGTGAAGGCAGAGAACAATGAAGGGGTAGACGACCAAAAGGCATATTACACGGCATTGACCGATATTCTTCGTCAGTATCTTGCCGATCGCTTTGGCATCAACGCTATGGAGATGACCTCTTCGGAGATTGTAGACCGATTAAGAAGTGAGCGTGACCAAGCAAAACTCTTAGAATTGGAACACGTATTCCGCACTGCCGACTTGGTAAAGTTTGCCAAATACTCTACGCCCGACGATGAGCGCACTTACTCGTTGACCAACGTTGTGGCGTATATAGAAGAAACAAAGACCACCTATGTTCCACAAGTGGAGGACGAAGCGGAAGCCATTGCCGAAGCAGAAAGACGTAGTAAACGCATAAAACGTTGGCTTCGCCTTGCTATGATTATGGTTGTAGTGGTGGCTATGGCACTCCTTGTGTATGTGGTGCGAGGTGTAATGATGTTGATAGGATAAGGAGGACGAAAATGGAATTTGCAAACAAAGAATACTTACTACTCCTATTTCTCCTCTTACCTTATATAATATGGTACTTCCTTTATAAGCGCAAGAGCGAGCCTACATTGAAGATGAGCGACACATACGCCTTTGCCAATGCACCAAAGAGCTGGCGTATGCGCTTGATACATCTGCCTATGCTGTTGCGCTGTGCGGTGTTTGCCCTTGTGGTGATAATCCTTGCCCGTCCGCAAACTATCAATCCGATGGGCAATGAAGAAGTGGAAGGTATCAATATTATGCTGGCTGTGGACGTGTCGGCAAGTATGCTCTCCAACGATGTGCAGCCCAACAGAATAGAAGTGGCAAAGGACGTGGCAAGCGAGTTTATCGCTGCTCGCCCTACCGACAATATTGGTCTTACTATCTTTGCAGGTGAAGCCTTTACGCAGTGTCCAATGACCACTGACCAAGCAACGTTGCTGAACTTGTTGCGCCATATCCGTGCCGACTTGTCTGTGAATGGTATCATACAAGATGGAACTGCCATAGGTATGGGTTTGGCAAATGCGGTGAGCCGACTGAAAGATGCCAAGGGAAAAAGCAAGGTTGTGATACTGCTTACAGACGGTAGCAACAACGTAGGCGATATTTCGCCACTTACTGCAGCCGAAATAGCAAAGAAGTTTGGCATACGTGTTTATACCATCGGTTTAGGTGTAGGGGCAGAAAATGCTCAAGGACAGGTAGTTGCCGACATTGATTACAAGACATTGCAGAATATTTCGGCAATGACCGATGCAGCGTTCTATCGTGCTGAAAGCCGTTCCGAGCTCTCACAGATATACAAAGATATTGACAAATTGGAGAAATCTAAGCTCAGTGCATCAAGTTATGCTAAGCGTTACGAGGCTTATTTGCCTTTTGCGGTGTTGGCGTTGTTGCTCTTTGCGGCAGAGATTATCTTTAGAACCATAGTGTTGCGCAGAATACCATAATGTTGGTACGATGCCAAAACTATTGGAAACGAAATAAGAAGAAACGATGTTTAGATTTGCAAATCCTACATATTTATGGCTCTTGCTGCTCATTCCTATATTGGCAGCGATGTACCATATATGGTCGTACAAGCGTAGTAAGCGTATGAAACGTTTGGGCGATGTGGAACTTTTGCGCAAGTTGTCGCCCAATGTATCGAAGTATCGACCTTTGGTGAAGTTCTATTTGATGGAACTTATCTTGGCGCTCATCATCATAATGGTGGCTCGCCCACAGATAGGAACAAAGATTTCTAACGAGAAACGTGAAGGCATTGAGGCGATTATAGCAATGGACATCAGCAACTCTATGTTGGCTGAAGATGTAAGTCCTTCACGCTTGGACCGCAGTAAGATGTTGGTGGAAAATCTTGTCAATCGTTTCACAAACGACAAAGTAGGTTTGGTGGTCTTTGCAGGCGATGCTTTTGTGCAGTTGCCTATGACGGCAGATTTTGTTTCGGCTAAGATGTTTCTCAACAATATCGACCCTTCGCTTATTGGAAGTCAAGGTACTGATATTGGTGGAGCAATAGAATTGAGTACTGCAAGTTTCTCTAAGAATACCCACTTTGGTAAGGCTATTATCATCATTACCGATGGCGAAAATCACGAGGGTGGAGCAGAGAAGGCAGCAGAGAAGGCACGCAAGTTGGGCATCAATGTGTTTATACTTGGAATAGGGTCAACTTCGGGTGCACCTATCCCAATGGAAGACGGCAGTTATCTGAAAGATGAAGCAGGAAACACGGTGATGACAAAACTCAACGAGGAGATGTGTCGCAAGATAGCATCGGCAGGTCAAGGCACATATATCCACGTAGACAATACAACAGCAGCCGAAACACAATTGGACAACCAATTGAACAAGCTGCAGAAAGGTGAGATTGCGGGCGTTGTGTATAGCGACTACGATGAGCAATACCCTGCTGTTGCGCTTATTGTTTTGTTCCTATTGGTTGTAGAGGTTATGCTGATGGAGCGTAAAAACCCATTAACCAAAAAGGTGAACTTATTCACAAAGAAGTAAATGGCAAAGAGAATATACATATTGTTATTGTTCGTGATGGCGGTATTGAGCCTGTGTGCACAAACCGACCGTGAACTTGTCCGACGAGGCAATGCCTATTTCGGGAAGAAAGATTATGCGCAAGCCGAAGTATGTTTTAAGAAAGCTCTTTTTGCAAATGGTAAAAACGCAATTGCAGCTTACAATTTAGGTTGCGCATTACAGGCACAGAAGAAGGATTCGGCTGCAATAGAACAATACACGAAAGCAGCAAAAGGCGAAGAAAACAAGATGCGCCGTGCAAGTGCCTATCATAATATGGGAACTATTCTTCAGGCACAAAAAGATTATGGGAAAGCCATTGAAGCATACAAAAATGCTTTGCGTTGTAATCCTAAACACGCCAACGCACGTTACAATCTTACGATGTGTATGAAGCAAAACAAAAATCAACAGCAGCAACAACAGCAGCAAAGCAATAGCAACAATAAGGATAAACAAAAGAAAAAGGAGCAGAACAAGCCCCAACAAAATAAGAAAAACAAGCAAAAGCCACAGCAACCCAAAGAGGATAATATGAGCAAAGACAATGCCGAACAACTCTTGAATGCTGCTATGCAGGAAGAAAAAGCAACACAACAACGGTTGAAGAAGTATATGAAGCAGCCGTTAAGCAAAACAAACGTGAAGAATTGGTAAAAGCATTATGAAACGATATATCTACTTATTACTTACAATCATTCTGCCAACACTCGTTCAGGCACAGCACGTGAGGGTCTTTGCCCCACGACAAGTGGCTGTAGGCGAGGAGTTTCAGGTGGAATACACGGTCTATTCCGATAATGTGGACGGACTGAAATTGGGCAATCTGCCTCGTGGAATTGAAGTCTTAGCAGGTCCTTACTATGCTTCGCAAAAGAATTTTCAGGTGGTAAATGGGCACATGAGCAGTTCTTCGTCTGAAACATTTACATACGTTTTTGTTGCAACTAAGAAGGGTAGCTTTAGTATTCCTCCAGCTCGTATCTCTGTAAATGGACAGACCATAGCTTCTACACCTGTAAAGTTGTTGGCTTCGGGCAATGCGAATGTCAATCGAGCTGCAAGTGCAAGTGGTGGTCGTCAAGATGTTACAGTTACACGACCTGAAACACGCAATGTGGGCTCGAAGGATTTGTTTATCAAAGTTACAGCCAACAAAACAAGAGTTCACGAACAAGAACCTGTATTGCTTACTTACAAGGTATATACCAATGTAAATTTGATGCAATTGGTAGGAAAGATGCCCGACTTGAAAGGCTGCCACACGCAAGAAATAAAGCTCCCACAGCAAAAAACATTCCATACTGAGCGAATAGGCGGTCGCACTTATCGTTGTACTACGTGGAGCGAGTATGTGCTTTATCCTCAAGTAACGGGAAAGATACACGTTCCTGCGGTAACGTTCCGTGGAGTTATTCGTCCTGATGTGGACGATTTCGACCCCTTTGCATTTATGTCTGATGGGGCAACAGATATTGAGAAAAACATTGTAGCTGATGGCATTACGATAGATGTATTGCCCTTGCCAGCTAAGCCAGACAACTTCTCTGGTGGTGTGGGACGTCTGAATATTACGGCTCAAATAGATAAGGCTGAATTGAAAGAGGGCGACCCGCTGAACTTGCGTATTGTCGTTGGAGGAATAGGAAACTTAAAGTTGATGAAACAACCTGTGGTTCAGTTCCCTGAAGGGTTCGATAAATATGACCCAAAAGTTTCTGATAAGACACGTTTAACAACAAATGGGGTTGAGGGAAATATGGTTTACGACTTCCTTGTCGTTCCTCGCAAGAAAGGCAGTTACACCATTCCTCCTGTGAAATTGGTTTATTTTGATACAGCAAGCAATAGTTATAAAACTGTGCAAACCACTCCTTTTAAGATTAATGTGGAGAAGGGAGACGGCACAACAGAAGAGGTTGCAACACTCGCAGGTAATGCCAATCAAGATATTCACGGACTTAAAACCAACGAAAAGAAAGCACTTTCGGGCAATCATTTCTATGGTTCGTTAAGCTATTGGGGTATTCTGCTGTTTTTAGTAGGTCTTTTTGCAACAGGATTGACCGTTCTCCGCAAGCGTGCCAATATACGTGGCGACATTGCTGGATTGAAAGGAAAGAATGCCGAACGTGTGGCTATAAACCGCTTACATAAATCGAAAGTATTTATGGAAATGCGTAAGGGCGCGGATTTCTATGACGAAATTCTCCGTGCATTGTGGGGTTATGCAAGCGATAAATTGAATATTCCTGCCGAACAACTCTCTCGTGATAATATAAAAGATAATTTCTTAAAGATGGGAGTTGCAAATACAGCTATCGATAAATTTATCAGCGCATTGGACGAGTGCGAATTTCAACGTTATGCCCCTGGAGATGAGAGAGGCAATATGTCGGCAACGTTTGAAGTGGCAGTGGCAGCCATAACAGAGATAGAACAATCGGTGCGTGAACTAAAAAGCAATAAACGAATGGGAAATAATGCTATAAAGTCGGCAACACTTATCCTTCTTATGGTTGTGGCAGGAATATTTGCTCCGCAGAAAGCCGATGCCGTAACTGTGAAAGATGCAGCGAAAGCATACGAAAAAGGCGATTATTTGCAAGCTATAAAAGATTACGAAGCCTTAATAAAGGAAGATGCAACGGCTGACTTGTATTACAATCTCGGCAATGCGTACTATCGCAATAATAGCATAACGCAAGCCGTTATAGCATACGAACGAGCCTTAAAACTTGCTCCAAGTGATGCCGATATTCGTTTCAATTTGCAGTTGGCACAATCAAAGACCATTGACAATCTTGGCAACGAGTCGGAAATGTTCTTTGTAAGTTGGTTTAAGAATTTGGTTTACTTTATCAGCTGTGATGCTTGGGCAGCTATTAGCCTTGGTGCACTCTTCTTTGCTTTAGCCTTTGCATTGCTTTATTTCGTGTCAACCAATGTGGGTGTACGCAAGTTAGGTTTCTTTTCAGCCCTCTTCTTTGGGTTGATTTTCATAGCTTCAACCTATTTTGCAGCTGCACAAAAGGGCAGTCAGCAAAATCATAATGGAGCTGTAATCGTTTCTTCTATAGTTGCAATCAAGTCAACACCCGATGCTAAAGGCGAGAACGTTATGATGCTGCACGAAGGAACACGAGTAGAGATAACCGATAGGTCGATAGATGGGTGGCGAGGTATCAAAACTCCCAATGGCAAAACGGGTTGGATAGCAGTAAAAGCCATAGAGGAAATATAATGAAATTTGAACAAAGATATAAAGACATGAAAGGAACTGAATGAGTCTGAACGACCTTTTAGAATTTGATAAAGCACTTCTCCTCACCTTGAATGGGAGTGAGAATATGTTCTTAGACCACGTAGTGCTGGTGTTTACATCGGGTGTTACGTGGATTCCGCTGTATATATCCCTGCTGTATTTGGTGATTAAGAACAACGAAAAGTGGAGTCAAATCTTGCTTATTATCAGCGCAGTAGGTTTGTGTATGTTGGCTTCCAATGGTCTTAATGGTGGCTTTATCAAACCTACCATAGCTCGTTTGCGTCCGTCGGTTGAACCTTCTCTTGCTCATCTTGTCAGTTTAGTAGATGGATATACGGCAGAAGGATACAGCTTTTTCTCAGCTCACGCCTGCAATAGTTTCTGTGTTGCAGTGTTCTTTAGCCTGTTAGTTCGCAGCAAATTGCTTACTTCTTTGCTCTTCCTTTGGGCTTCGCTTACGGCTTGGACTCGTCTTTATCTCGGTGTACATTATCCTTTCGATGTTGCTGTGGGTATGCTTGTCGGAAGTTTAATTGCAGTGCTCATTTACATTGGATTTATGGTTATTTATCGAAAGATGACTCCCAAAATATCATACGTTTCCACACAATATTCTTCTACGGGCTATAGTTTGTCCGATATAGATGTAGTGGTAACGGTATTCATACTCACCTGTTTGTATTGTGTGTTCCGTGGAACGCTAATGGCAGGTATATAAACAAAGAAAACAAAACGATGTCAATAGAAACAAAACATATAAAAATATCGGATTATAACTATCCTTTGCCCGATGAACGCATTGCTAAATTCCCTATTGCAAAGCGTGATGAGAGCAAGCTATTGTTGTACAAACAAGGCGAAGTGAGTGAAGATGTGTTCTACAATCTTCCAACTTATCTGCCTAAGGATGCGTTGATGGTGTTCAACAATACCAAGGTGATACAGGCACGAATGCACTTTCGCAAGGAAACAGGTGCACTTATAGAAATCTTCTTGATGGAACCTGCTGCTCCTACCGACTACGAATTGATGTTCCAAACCAATGCGCAATGCTCGTGGCTGTGTATGATAGGCAACCTTAAAAAGTGGAAAGAAGGAGAACTAAAGCGCGACTTTGAAATCAATGGTAAGCAACTCACACTTACTGCACGTGTAGACCGCACGAAAGTAGAAGCAGCTGTGGGCGGCACAAACCATTGGGTAGACTTCTCTTGGAACAATGAGAAGGTGTCGTTTGCTGAAATTTTGGAAGCTGTGGGCGAACTTCCTATCCCTCCTTATTTGAACCGAAACACCGAAGAAAGCGACAAAACCACTTATCAGACCGTTTATTCTAAGGTAAAAGGTTCGGTAGCAGCTCCAACAGCTGGACTCCATTTTACTGATAAGGTGTTGCAATCGCTTGACGAAGCGGGCATTGTGCGTGACGAACTTACCCTCCACGTGGGTGCAGGTACGTTCAAGCCTGTTAAGAGCGAGGAGATAGAGGGACACAATATGCACACCGAGTATGTTGTGGTGCAGCGTCATACGCTTGAAAACTTATTGAAACACAATTGTACAGCCATTGCTGTGGGTACTACCAGTGTGCGCACGCTTGAAAGCCTTTACTATATGGGCGTTAAATTGGCTATCCACCCCAATGCTACGGAAGACGAATTGCACGTAAACCAATGGGACCCATACGAATACGAACACAACGATGAAGGACTTGTAATTGTAAATGGAGAGATAATAAAGCCTGAAATGGCAATCCAAAACCTACTAAACTATCTTGAAAAAGATGGTTTAAAAGCCCTTCATTCCAGCACACAAATTATCATTGCACCAGGGTTTAAGTACAAGATTGTGAAGATGTTGGTTACAAACTTCCATCAACCACAGTCTACACTCTTACTCCTCGTGAGTGCATTCCTCAATGGCGACTGGCATAAGGTATACGATTATGCCCTTAGCCACGATTTCAGATTTCTCAGCTATGGCGACAGCAGCCTGCTGATACCCTAATTTTTAAATGTAAAGACAATGAAAATAGGAGATAAAGTACGTTTCTTAAGCGAAGTTGGAGGTGGTAAAATCTCAGGCTTCCAAGGTAAGAATATAGTTTTGGTAGAAGATGAAGACGGTTTTGAAATACCAACCCCCATCTCCGAAGTGGTGCTTGTGGGCAATGAAGATATGACCACTGCCAAGATAAAAAAACTTGAACAACAGCAAAAAGAGGTAGAAGAAGGCGAAGTAAAGTCAATCAAAGCACGTTTAGCTGACCACGGTGGCTCTACTGATGCCGATTGGGACGCCTTGGAAGAAATAGATTACGACCCTTCCGACAACTTTGTTGCCCCTGTCAAAGAGCGTGAGGGAGGCGATAAACTCGCTGCTTACCTTGCCTTTGTGCCTAATTCGATCCGTGAATTGGCAAATACAAAGTTCTCATCATATATGGTGAACGACTCCAATTTCTACATCCATTATATATATATGGTGAAAGAAGGAGGCGACAAGTGGAGCTGTAAGTCGGTAGGAGAGATAGAGCCAAATACCAAACTCTACATTGAGGAATTTGCTTACACTGACCTCAACAACCTTCAAGATGCAGCTATCCAACTCTTTGGCTACAAATTGGATAAGCCATTTGAGCTTAAACCTGCCTTAGATGTCAAGATACGGATAGATGCAACCAAGTTTTACAAGCTCAACACCTTCCGTGAGAACGACTTCTTCGAGTCGCCAGCCTTGTTGTATCCTATCACAGAGAAAGACAAAGTGGAGCAAGAGGAAATAGAAGTGAAACTCGATTTGCCTAAAAAGCTACAAACGAGCAAAACCAAGGAGGTTAAAGAAACAACAGCACCTGCTCGCAAATCGTTGGAACATCGCTATGAGGACAATCAAAGCAAGAGCCATCGCACCAAGCAGATACTTCGCAACGACAAAATCATTGTAGACCTTCACGCTGACGAACTTCTTGAAACCACAGCGGGAATGAGCGCAGGCGACATCTTAGAATACCAAATGAATGTATTCCGTTCAACCTTAGAGCAATACAAAGCCAAGGTAGGACAAAAAATAATCTTCATTCACGGCAAGGGCGAAGGCACTTTGCGCCGCTCACTCCTCCGTGAACTCAACTATCGTTACAAGAAATATCAATATCAAGACGCATCTTTCCAAGAATATGGCTATGGTGCTACTCAAGTAACGATTACAAACTAAAAACAGAACAAAGATGAAATACGGATTCGTAAAAGTAGCTTCGGCAATCCCAGCCGTAAAGGTAGCAGACACGAAGTTTAACCTTGATGCCATTACCAAGCAAATAGTAGTGGCTGAAGGGCAAGGAGTAGAAATCATAACCTTTCCCGAGCTCTGCATCACGGGCTACACCTGTCAAGACCTCTTCCGTCAACAGGTGCTTTTAGACCACGCTGAACATAGCATACTAATGTTGATGGACTTAACAAGACAGTTGGACATCATTGCCATAGTGGGTGCGCCAATCTGTGCAGGGTCACTCTTGCTCAATTGTGCGGTTGTTATTCAGCAAGGCAAAATTCTTGGCATCGTGCCTAAAACTTATCTCCCTAACTATGGCGAGTTTTACGAAAAACGATGGTTCGCATCGGCTCGCGACCTCAGTCCTACCGAGATTTACTTTGCAGGACAACACATTAAAGTAACTTCAGAGCCACAGATTTTCCAGACCGCAGAGGGAGTTAAGTTTGGTATCGAGATATGCGAAGATGTATGGTCGCCCACGCCTACAAGCAATGTACTTGCACTTTCGGGGGCTGAAATCATCTTCAATCTCTCTGCCACCGACGAACTTATAGGTAAGCACAATTATCTTAAACAACTGCTTTCACAACAGAGTGCACGCACCATTTCGGCATACGTGTACAGCAGTTGTGGCTTTGGTGAGAGTACTCAAGATGTGGTTTATGGTGGCAATGCCTTTGTTTACGAAAATGGAACATTAATTGCTGAGGCTGAACGCTTTAGCCTTGACGACCAACTCATCGTATCGGAAGTGGATGTGGAACGACTTCGCACCGAACGCCGCACCAATACTACCTTTACCATCGCGCAAAAGGAGATGTCTACCGATGCCACTACGGGGAAACTTGTAGCACGACAAATCATTAAGTGTCAGCCATTAAACAACCCTGAAACGGCATTTACCCTTACCCGAAAGATTAATCCGCACCCCTTCTTCCCGGCAGACAACACTCGCCGTGCTGAACGTTGCGAAGAGATATTCAATATTCAAGTGTGTGGATTGGCTAAGCGTTTGATGCACACCCATTGCAAAACTGTGGTAATAGGTGTGAGTGGCGGACTCGATTCAACCTTAGCACTCCTTGTTTGTGTCAAGACTTTCGATAAACTGAAGTTAGACCGCAAAGGTATTCTTGGTGTAACGATGCCTGGCTTTGGTACTACCGACCGCACTTATAACAATGCACTTAGTTTGATGCGAGAGTTGGGTATCAACACTATGGAAATCAATATTGCAGCTTCGGTTACACAGCACCTAAAGGATATAGAGCACAGCATTGGCAGCCACGATGTAACTTACGAAAACGCACAGGCTCGTGAACGCACGCAAATTCTGATGGACTTGAGTAATAAATATGGTGGAATGGTGCTTGGGACGGGTGACCTTAGCGAATTGGCACTTGGCTGGTGTACTTACAATGGCGACCACATGAGTATGTATGGCGTGAATGCAGGTGTTCCCAAAACGCTTATCAAGCATCTTGTGCGTTACGTGGCAGAAACGACAGATAACGCTGAAGAAAGTCGTTGCCTCTTAGATGTACTCAACACACCTATATCTCCAGAACTTACTCCTGCTACTGCCGAGGGCGAAATACAGCAAAAGACCGAAGACCTTGTAGGTCCTTACGAGCTGCACGACTTCTTCCTATATTATTTCCTCCGTCACGGTTTTTCACCTGCAAAGATACTCTATCTTGCCCAATATGCCTTTGAAGATAAGTATTCGGAAGAGGTTATCAAGCATTGGCTTAACACCTTTACTCGTCGTTTCTTCAATCAGCAGTTCAAGCGTTCGTGTTTGCCCGATGGTCCTAAGGTGGGTACAGTAAGCCTTTCACCACGTGGCGATTGGCGTATGCCGTCTGATGCGGTGTCGGTAGATTGGGGGTTGGAGTAAATAAAAAGCCTTCCCCAACCCCTCCGTTGGGCTACTCCTTATAGGCTGGTTCTATAAATTAGCTTTGTTAGATTTTGAGCTTATTTTTGAGGTCAAAATGCAAGAGCGTGAAGGAGTGTAGCGAGCTACACGACTGAACGAACTTACATTTTGAACCAAAAACGGAGCAAGTCGAATGCAATCAAACTTGTTTGAATGGTTGAGGCGCAGCCTGTTTTATATAAAAAGAAGCCAAAAGATAACAAAACGTATTTCATAAAAAATTAATGACTATATGCGGTGGTAATTTATAGAACCAGCCTATATACATCTCAATTAACTTAAACTTCGTTCCTTTTATCAAGAAGTTAGAGACGTTAAAGGGAATTATTTCCAAATGCTTGTGGGGGTAGCGTAGTGGCTCGATTTATTCGCAAGCTCATCAGCACGTGTCGAGTTCCGCTCAGCACAAGTTGTTAAGCGGAACTCGATAAATCGAGCCCCTACACGCCCCTCGCCCACAATAACTTAAAATTACAAACAACTCATTTTGAACATTTTTCAGCAAATCTTTAGCAAATATATGCTCCCCTTCCAACGGAGGGGCTGGGGGAGGTCGTTCTTTCAATGGAAGGGCTTGGGGAGACTTTTAAGGGAGCTTCTACTTCTCTTTCCTCTTTTTTCTCACGCTCAAATAGCAAACTACGCCCATATTCCTACGGCAGATATTTTGCAATATCAGTTGCAGAAGTCGAGACGTACCACAGCCATAGCCCCTTTCAAACGTTATGGACTGCGTCGTATTCGTGCGGCAAAGTTTATCTCGGACGATGACCCACGCCATATTTGGGCTTGGCACGTTCACCCTAACGAGGAATACAATGCAGCGTCGCAACCACTTTATGAGTTGTTTCGCAAAAACGACTTTGCAAGTTTGGCAATAATAGACGTTGATAAAGGTGAAACCGAAATTGTATTTTGGGATAAGCAGTATTATCGCCGAATAGCTGACGACTTGCGTAGAATGGGGTTCTTGATGAGCAATGCCCCTAACAAAACCAATGTTTTGTGTTTTCGGAAGATAGAATCCACTGTGCGAGTTGATATTACGATTTGGTGGAACTTGTATCACGTGCGAGTGTACTAAAGATTTGATACGACGTAAGCATCCAATATTAGCCGACTTTGTGTAACATTCTTGCTTTACTACCTTTGCCCGAAAAACTTATGTTTGTACTCAACGAAACAAATGTTTTCCGGGTTTGTTGCACTCCTGTGGACATGCGTCAGGGTATTCTTCGCCTGTCCCAATTGGTACGCAGCAATGACTTCAATCCTTCTGATGGTGTTGTCTACGTTTTCTACAATCGATCCCGTAACCGAATTAAATTGCTGCACTGGGAACGCTGTGGTTTTGTCGTCTATCATAAACAGATGGCACAGGGTTGCCTAAGTCCTAAAATCATACGGGCGAGAGCTGGATTTTATGAACTTCGCTGGGACGAATTGGTACTCTATATTGAAGGTATAAATCCTAATTGCTACCGAAGAAAAAGATACAATAAATCTTAGTATTTTCTTGCCAGTGTCAGATATTTTTTGTAATTTTACATCGTATAAAGAACTGATAATGTGATGGATATGCCTTATTGCACAATGACATCTGACTACCATTCTCTCACTCGGGAAGCTGTTGTTAAACTTCTTGAGCAAAGGGATGCTGAGCTTAAGAACAAGGATACTCAACTCAAGAACAAGGATGCTGAGCTTAAGAACAAGGATACTCAACTCAAGGATAAGGATGCTGAGCTCAAGGATAAGGATGCTGAGCTCAAGGATAAGGATGCTGAGCTCAAGGATAAGGATGCTGAGCTCAAGGATAAGGATNTAAGGATGCTGAGCTGGAACGAAAGTCCCGTCGTATTCTTGAACTTGAGCGCATGGTATTTGGCAGGCGCAGCGAGAAACGCCTGCCTGAGAGTGCAAGCGGCTGGGCGGGTACGCTTTTTGACGAGCAGTGGGCCAAAGAGGGTTCCCTGGCTCAGGTGGAAGCCCTTCCCATCATCAAGGAGATAAAACAGCAGGCCGGACAACGCAGGTCATCACGCCGTGTGAGCCGTCCTTCCAGAAAGGGTAGGGCCTACGCCTCCTATGTTCCCGAGAATATAGAGCGACAGGTGACGGAGATATATCCAGAGGGTTATGACGCTGAGCGCATGGTCATCATCGGACATGACAGAAGTGAGCATCTGTGTCTGCGTCCCTCATCCTTTTATGTCAGGGTAGAAGATCGTGTCATCTGCCGCCTGAAGGAAGCCCGTCCAACGGATGCGAAGGTCGACATCCTGGAAGCCCCCTTGAAAAAGCAAGCGGTGGATTGTTTTGCCGACGCTTCCCTGCTCGCCGAAATCATCACCGCCAAGTTCGCCTATCACCAGCCCGAGTATAGGCAATGTGAAAGATGGAAGGAACTGGGTGTGAACATCCCCACCTCAACCGTCAACAGCTGGGTTCATGATGCCGCCGATGCACTTTATCCACTTTACAAACTTCAAGTAAGACAGATTCTGCAAAGTCCTTATCTTCAGGTTGACGAGACCAGCGTACAGGTTGCCGACCGCAAGGGAAAGACGCGCAAGGGATACCTGTGGGGCGTGCGTGACGCCATACACTCCCAGGGTGTGTTCTTCCATTGGAAGGACGGGTCGCGGTCGGGCGCTGTGGCAGATGAACTCTTCAAGGGCTACCAGGGTGCCATACAGTCTGATGGGTATGAGGTCTACAGCAGGTTTGAGAACGTACAGGGCATCGTGCTGTTAGGATGTATGGCACACGTGAGACGTAAGTTCGAACATCTGGCGGCTGATGATAAGAATGCCGCCCATATCATCGAAACGATAGCCACGCTTTATGAGTTGGAGGAAAACCTCAAACACAAGAAAGCACCACCCGAGGAAGTGGAAACAGAACGAAAGGCTAAAGCTTACCCTATTCTTAAGTATTTGGAGACCTATATGTTGGATGTACACAAACAGTACACCCCAGGCGAAGCTATGGAGAAGGCACTGCGTTATGCCTTCGCCGTATGGATACGCATTGGCAGGTATGTGCAAGACGGACGCTTCAACATAGATAACAACCTTATGGAACAGGCCATCAGACCCATCACGCTTGGAAGAAAGAACTACCTGTTCTGTGGTAACAATGAGGGAGCGGAGAACAACGCCNATTCTTAAGTATTTGGAGACCTATATGTTGGATGTACACAAACAGTACACCCCAGGCGAAGCTATGGAGAAGGCACTGCGTTATGCCTTCGCCGTATGGATACGCATTGGCAGGTATGTGCAGGACGGACGCTTCAACATAGACAACAACCTTATGGAACAGGCCATCAGACCCATCACGCTTGGAAGAAAGAACTACCTGTTCTGTGGTAACAATGAGGGAGCGGAGAACAACGCCATCTTCTATACCTTCATGGCGTGTTGCAGGGAAGCAGACATAGAGCCATACAAATGGATGAAGGAAGTTCTTTCAAGGTCCCTGCTAGATATGACGGAGGAGGAACTCACGAAAATGCTACCTTCAAACTTCAAATAACAAATAACCCTTATATGCGGCCAGACATATAAGGGTTATTTATTGGTGTGAAAGGCGGCTAATATTGGATGCTTACCTTAAAGTTCGTTCCTTTTATCAAAAGGTGAGAAGAGTTAAAGACAGTTATACCCAAATGTTTATGGGGGTAACGTAGGGGCCCCTTGCGAACATTAAAATCTGTTTTAAATAGAGTGCTTCGTTAGCAATATTTTGTTAAATAGAGATGTGCACATAAGGAGTAGACCTTATTATATATAAGGCAGCGGAGCAAAAAATGAGCAACAGAAGAATAGACCAATCCTAAAAAAGGAATAATCGTTAAAAACTCGCCGTGTAACATATTGATTATAAGCAATTTATAAACACGCTGCAAAACATATATGTTTCACCACCCAAAACATATATGTTTTACCCTCCCAAAGTTCAACTTTGACAACCTCAAACATATATGTTTTGCAACTAAAAGATAGATGTATGATTTTGTATTCACGATGTGTTCGCAAATAGAACAATAGTGTTTAGTGCTCAAAATGTGTGATTAGCGTGTGTTTTTCATACGTTTAGATGTCCAAAAAGATAATAATCCCCAATCGGTCATCAGCCCGCAAAGGCTTTTTAAAGCGTTTAGATGTTATGCTTTTCTTCGTCTTTGCACCTTATTTTGGCTCTTTTCGTTTGTTTTTTCAGTTGTTTAGCTCGCAAATCTCGAAGAAGTCTAACGACCGATTTGGGATAATACAAAAATGCCGACTCACTCCGCAGATTTCTCTACGTAGCGAGTCGGCATTTGTCGGTTTTGTCGTTAAGAATTACTTCTTGCGAAGTTCTTCTATATTGGCTTTAATGGCTGCAATCTTTTCCTCGGAGTCGCTTTGCTTCTTACGTTCTTTAGCGATTACCGCTTCTGGAGCGTGTGCCACAAACTTCTCGTTTGAAAGTTTGGCAGTGATACCCTTCAAGAAGCCTTCCAAGTGAGCCAATTCTTTTTCAAGTTTAGCTATTTCGGCCTCTACGTCTATCAAGCTACCCAATGGCACAGCAAAGCCGTCTGTTCCTACCATAAAGGCAGATGCGTCAGAACTCTTCTCGGCTACAACATTGATGGCTTCAAGGTTGCCCATCTTTGTAATTACACAGTTGTAAGCCTCAAAGTTGTTTGCGCCTACTACCTCTAACGAGAGTGCAATTTTTGGTGCAATATTCTTTTGATTGCGAATGGTACGAATACCACCCACTATCTGTTTCATACTCTCAATCTCGGCTATCAGTTTGGTTTCGTCCGCAGTAGGTTCTGCCAACTCAAGTTTCTCAAGCATAATGCTTTCGCCTTCCTTGCGGTCGAAGATGTGTTGCCAAAGTTCTTCGGTGATGAATGGCATAAATGGGTGAAGCATCTTTAGGAGCGTATCAAAGAAGCCGAGTGTTGCCTTGTATGTCTGCTTGTCGATTGGTTTACCATATTCAGGCTTAATCATCTCCAAGTACCAACTTGAGAACTCGTCCCAGAAGAGTTTGTAAACCGTCATCAAGGCTTCAGAAATGCGGTAGCTCTTAAACTCCTTGTTCATCTCTGCATTCACTTCCTTCAGCTTTGCATCAAACCATTTGATGGCTATTTGGTTGGTTTTAGGCTGCTGCAAGTCTGCCACTTCCCAACCTTGTACCAAGCGGAAAGCATTCCATATCTTGTTATTGAAGTTGCGTCCTTGTTCGCAAAGTGCCTCATCGAACAATATATCGTTGCCTGCAGGTGCGGAAAGCATCATGCCCATACGCACACCATCAGCACCAAACTTAGCAATGAGTTCTAATGGGTCGGGCGAATTGCCAAGGCTCTTGCTCATCTTGCGTCCAATCTTGTCGCGCACGATACCTGTAAAGTAGACGTGCTTGAATGGGAATTTACCACGATATTCGTAGCCTGCCATAATCATACGAGCCACCCAGAAGAAGATGATGTCTGGACCTGTTACCAAGTCGCTTGTTGGATAATAGTAGTTCACCTCGTCATTTTCAGGGTCGTTGATACCATTGAATACCGACATCGGCCATAACCAACTTGAGAACCAAGTGTCCAAGCAATCGCTTTCTTGTTCCAAGTCGGCAGCTGTAACAGATGGATTGATAGCCTTGGCAAGTTCTAATGCCTTGTCGCTTGTAGGTGCTACTACGGTAGCGTTCTTGCCCTCTGCGTCTTTGAAATAGTAAGCTGGAATACGGTGTCCCCACCACAACTGACGGCTGATACACCAGTCCTTAATGTTCTCCAACCAATGGCGATAGGTGTTCTTGTACTTCTTGGGATAAAATTCTATCTCGTCTGTCATTACAGGATCTAAAGCCAAGTCGGCAAAGTGTTGCATACTCAAGAACCATTGGGTAGAGAGCTTTGGCTCAATAGGTACGTTGGTACGCTCCGAATAGCCCACCTTGTTGTCGTAATCCTCAATGCGCTCCATCAAAACGGCATCGGTCAAGTCCTTAGCTATCTGTTTGCGAACGTCCATACGGTCTTGCCCCACATACAAGCCTGCGGCTTCGGAAATTGTACCATTGTCGTTAAAGATGTCAATTGTATCTAAGCTGTGCTTCAAACCTAAAGCGTGGTCGTTGATGTCGTGAGCTGGTGTAACCTTCAAACAACCTGTACCAAACTGAATGTCTACATATTCGTCTTCTACTACTGGAATACAACGACCTACCAATGGTACTATTACGTGCAAACCTTTCAACCACGTATTCTTTGGGTCTTCAGGATTGATACACATAGCTGTATCGCCCATAATTGTTTCAGGACGTGTTGTAGCCACAACGGCATAATATCCCTTCTCGTCCTTGTGCATTACGTTGTCTTCGCTTTTGCGTTCTACTTTTGCTTGGTCGGCATCGGCTACGTAATATTTCAAGTGGTAGAGCTTAGAATGTTCTTCCTTATAGATTACTTCTTCGTCCGAAAGGGCTGTTTGTGCACTTGGATCCCAGTTCACCATTCGTACACCACGATAGATAAGACCTTTCTCGTACAAGTCGCAGAACACCTTGATAACGCTCTCACTACGAGCTTCATCCATTGTGAAAGCTGTGCGTTCCCAGTCGCAAGAGCAACCCAACTTACGCAATTGTTTCAGAATAATGCCTCCGTGTTCGTGTGTCCAATCCCAAGCGTGCTTTAGGAAGTCTTCACGCGATAGGTCGGTTTTCTTTATTCCCTCCTGTGCAAGTCGGTTTACCACCTTTGCTTCGGTTGCAATACTTGCGTGGTCGGTACCCGGAACCCAACAAGCGTTCTTGCCTTCCATTCGTGCTCGGCGCACCAAAATATCTTGTATGGTGTTGTTCAACATGTGCCCCATGTGCAACACACCTGTAACGTTTGGTGGTGGGATTACTACGGTGTAAGGCTCTCTGCCATCAGGTTTTGAACTGAAGAGTTTGTTGTCGAGCCAATACTCATACCATTTCGACTCCACGTCCTGTGGGTCATACTTGCTTGCTAATTCCATTTTCGCTATATGTTATTTTCTTTATTATCTTTAAAAACGCTGCAAAATTACGAAAAAATCATATAAATAATGTATCTTTGCATTATAATTAGTGGTGCAGACCGCCACTTTTCACTCTAAAACTCACAACATTGCATACCAAAGAAGAAAAATTAGCAGCTTTCGGACGTCTGCTTGACGTGCAAGACCGTTTGCGCAAAGAATGTCCGTGGGACAGAAAACAGACTTTTGAAAGTCTACGCCCTAACACCATCGAAGAAACTTTCGAACTTGCTGATGCCTTGATGAAGAACGACAAAAAGGGCATTTGCAAAGAGTTGGGCGACGTTATGGAACACGTAGTATTCTACTCGTGCTTGGGAAACGAGACCAACGACTTCGATATCGTTGATGTTTGCAACGCACAATCAGACAAATTGATGTTCAGACACGACTTTATCGACTGGACGGGGTGGACTATTGCCAACCCAAATATGGTAATTAGCCCCACAGGACAGGTTGTTTACAAAGACGAACTACAAGCCGATAAAGCCGTTAATACACAAACAGATAGCGAAAAACCTTCAACTGCCACTCAAGTAGAGTCTACTTGGGAGCAACGCAAACAAAAGGAACGTGAAGGCAATACCTCGGTATTGTCGGGCGTACCTCATTCTTTGCCCTCGCTGATTAAGGCTTATCGTATTCAAGACAAGGCTCGCAACGTGGGCTTCGATTGGGAAAAGAAAGAAGATGTGTGGGAAAAAGTAACCGAAGAACTTAACGAATTAAAAGCAGAATTGGCACGTGAGGATAAAGAAAACTCTACCAAAGAGTTGGGCGACTTCCTCTTCTCGGTTATCAATGCTGCACGTCTTTACAAGCTCAATCCCGACAATGCTTTGGAATACACCAATCAAAAGTTTATCTATCGTTTCAACTACGTAGAACAAAGAGCAAAAGAAATGGGTAAAGAACTAAAGGATATGACTTTAGGAGAGATGGATAAACTATGGGATGAAGCTAAAGAAACAGAACAAAACATTAACAAATAAAAGAATATAGTTATGAAGAAATCACCTTTTATTTTAATTTTCACATTAGTAGCCCTCATATTTATCGGCTGTAAGGACAACAAAAAGGGAAAAGTGATAGAAACCAATACTTCCAATGCTGAATCACTAAACGCTGGCGACACCACCATTTACGGCACAATGATCGACGGAGGAATGAATTCGCTCGTTCTTGTAACCGACAAAGGCGACACTATAGAATTTATCAGCAATCCCGATGATACCACAGAGGTGGTAAAGGGAGGCAAGCTCAATGGTGATCGCTTTGCTGTAATTGCAAACAATGAGTACGGAGAGATGATGCTGCAAAGTGCAGTAAACCTCACTTCGCTCCTCGGCAATTGGCGTAGCTTGGACAAAGACTTTGAAATAAAGGAGGGAGGAACTATCGTTTCGAACACCGAAGCTGAAAGCAATCCTTGGGCAACGTGGAAAATGTACAACGGAAAACTTGTTCTCTCTAAAGACACATTCGATGTAATGGAACTCGGAGCAGATACTATGGCGTTAGAAAACAAGAACGGTATCTTCCTTTTTGGTCGTAAAAAGTAAGCGTGGAACCATTCAACGTACACATATTGGGCTGTGGTAGTGCGCTGCCAACGCTGCATCACAATGCCACGTGTCAGGTTATAGAAATACGTGGCAAGGTGTTTATGATAGATTGTGGCGAAGGTACGCAAATACAGATACGCCGTTCAAAGCTGCATTTCTCCAAAATTCAAGCGGTTTTTATCTCACATCTGCACGGTGATCATTGCTTCGGACTATGGGGAATGATTTCAACTTTCGGAATGACGGGGCGAACTGTGCCACTCCATATCTATGCCCCTGAAGACTTTGAGGAATACTTTCACCAAAGTATGAAGCTATTCTGCAATGGTTTAGGTTATGATATTCATTTCCACGGACTTAAAACAACCGAACAAAAGATTATTTATGAAGACCGAAGTCTCACCGTAGAGACCATTCCGCTCGAACACCGCATACCTTGTTGTGGATTTTTGTTTCGCGAAAAGCCCACCGCTCCGCACATTCGACGTGATATGATAGACTATTACAAGATACCTATC
This sequence comes from Prevotella ihumii, assembly GCF_900155655.1. Lineage (GTDB taxonomy): Bacteria > Bacteroidota > Bacteroidia > Bacteroidales > Bacteroidaceae > Prevotella > Prevotella ihumii. The sequence continues at coordinate 2,766,243 of NZ_LT706987.1, read as the reverse complement.
AGCCAAATCAACAACATCAAATGTGGCGCATCGTGGACAACCGAGGAAGGCGACCTTATACCCAACAGTCGCCTCACTACACCATCAGCCCCTCCAAGGAGCTATGCTTACTGTTCGGACACGCGGTATATGAAGCGACTACACGAAGTGGTACGCAACGTAACCTTGCTTTATCACGAAAGCACATACGCAAGCGACTACCGTGACCGTGCAAAGTTATATTACCACAGCACGGCAGAAGAAGCTGCAACCGTGGCACGTGATGCCGAAGTAGGTCAATTGCTCTTAGGTCATTACTCAGCCCGTTACAACAACGAACAACAGATTTTAGACGAAGCACGGGCAATTTTTCCCAATAGCACATTAGCAAACGAGGGTTTGGTTATCAAAGTATAACCAAGCCTTTTTCATTGCTAACACCCTCATTCACCTACGTTTTATTTCTCATTCCCCACATTTCAGGCTGGTTCTATAAATTACCACCGCATATAGTCATTAAATTTTTATGAAATACGTTTTGTTATCTTTTGGCTTCTTTTTATATAAAACAGGCTGCGCCTCAACAATTCAAACAAGTTTGATTGCATTCGGCTTGCTCCGTTTTTGGTTCAACATGTAAGTTCGTTCAGTCGTGTAGCTCGCTACACTCCTTCACGCTCTTGCATTTTAACCTCAAAAATAAGCTCAAAATCTAACAAAGCTAATTTATAGAACCAGCCTTAAAACCTCACAGATTATATTTTCCTAACATTTACTTACAATTTAGTTGTTTATTCTCCCATTTTTCTATACTTTTGCATCGTTATAAGAAATTCTCAACTTCACATACCGACGAGCAAACGCAACAATGAAACACATAAAAAGGCTTATCGCAACCATTTCTACTGCCACTATTCTATTGCTATTCACGGCAATAGCTATCAGTCTTTGCATATCGTGCAAGGAAGCTAAAACGCAACAAGACCAAGAAAATGTTATTGGTAAAAATGTCGTTAAGTCGGCTTCTAACGAGCAAAACAAATATCTTCACTTTACCCACGAATTAGAACGCAACTCCTTAAAACAGAAACTTAGCAATGCACATTACCAAACGTTCCACAACATACGTTACGACTTTGATTTGCGCTACCCCGATTTTATGATTGTAACGGAAGAGCACGAAAATGGTGATGGTATAGAGATTGTCTACAACGATGTGATGCTTGAAGCCTGGGGCAACCCTAATACGGTGCAATGGGGTGTAAAGAACACTTTAGAAATGCTCACCGAAAACGCCACTTATCAGCAAAGTAAGGACAGTTGTTTCTTGATAAAAGGCAACCACGACCACAACCGCTTTATAGCTAAAGCCTACCTTGTAGATGGTGTATGGTATGTGGCACGCCTCATCTATCCTAAACATTATACAGGCGCAATAACATCGCTTGCAAACATTATCAAAAACTTTAAGCCGAACTGCTTAAATATCATAAAAAGAAAGGGTTAAGCCATAGTGCCTAACCCTTTTATATTTTAACCCTAATCGGTTATCCTCTCATTCGCCAACACTTAATAAACACGTGGACCAAAGATAGCCGTACCCACTCTAATCATTGTAGACCGACACGCCAAAGCTATGTCGTAGTCTTGGCTCATACCCCACGAACGTTCTTTAAACGCTGCATCATCCGCAAAATACTTTGCCTTTATTTCGTCAAAGAAGTTGGCTGCCGCCATCATTTCAGCCTTCACTTGTGCCTCGTCATCTGTATTCGAAGCCATCATCATTAACCCCGAAATGTGCACATTCTGAAGTTCGTTTAGCTCGCCCGATGCCAACCATTCCCGACAAAGGTCTAACGTAAAACCATATTTTGTTTCCTCTTCAGCAATGTGAAGTTCTAACAAAACATTGATTACACGATTGTGTTTGGCGGCCTGCTTATTGATTTCTTTCAACAGTTTCACGCTGTCTACGGACTGAATCATCGAGATATAAGGAGCGATATATTTCACCTTGTTGGTCTGCAGATGCCCAATGAAGTGCCACTCTATATCTTCGGGCAGTTCGCCCACCTTTCCTTGCAATTCCTGCACGTGACTTTCGCCAAAAATACGTTGACCCTCGTTGTATGCAGCCTCAATATATGCTTTGGGGTGATACTTGCTTATGGCTATCAGTTCTACCCCTTTGGGCAGATTGTCTTTTATCTTGTGAAGGTTTGTTGCTACGTCGTACATAGTTTATTCTATTAAGGCATGATTTTTCGTTTCTTTATTCGTATTCGGGCTTATCTTCTCGTTCAGCACTTGCCGACTTATGCTCGAATACGTCCATTATCTTGGTATCGGCTATCGAAACGATGTCGTAGTCGATCATCGTCTTAGCCATCACCTCGTCAACGTGCTTCACTGCCCCGTTTACCGAGTGAGCCTGAACAAGATAAGTGATGTACGAACGCTTCTCTTTCTCCGTCTTTTCGTCTATGGTGATGAACGACAAGCGAGCCTTAAACCACTTATCGTCTGTATCTACGTCACTAAAGAATATCTCGCCATACACCGCAGGGGTGATAGCCTTTACATCAAACTCGCCACTTGAGAAGTGTACCATCTCTTCAGTAATAGCACTTTCGGCTTCCGAAAAGCTCATTGCCTCCACTGTGTAGGCTTCTGTTACCTTCTTCTGTCCTTCTTCTGTTGTTCTATCGTAACGCACTTTGGTTTCAAACCATTGACTTACCTTGCTTCTCATTTCTATTTTCTTGTTTTATGAATAGTAGGGTTTCTTTCCCTCCCACTATTCTGTCATAATTGTTTTATTAACTGCAAAAGTAGTAAAAATATCTCGGTAAATGAACAAAAGATTGCATTAAAATAAAAAAAACATCTACCTTTGCACCTATAAGATAAATAGCCTACTCCCTACCCTATACAAAGAAAGGGCATAAGGTTGCTTTGTCAGACCCGTCCGACTTGTCAGACCAGTCCGACTCGTCCGACTCGTCTGACAAATTCGCCCATCCGACAAAAGGTAATAATTAGCGTGTAGGGGCTCGATTTATCGAGTTCCGAATAAGCAAAAAGGTATGTGGAACTCGATAAATCGAGCCCCTACATTACAGCGAATACGCACTCCCCTCCCAACGGAGGGATTGGAGGAGGCCCTCAAAACAACAACAAAATGAACTTTCCATTATTCATAGCCAAGACCATCAATAACAATTCGGACACCACCCGAAAAGTATCAAAACCTGCCATTCGCATCGCCACAGCTGGTGTTGCCATCGGATTGGCGGTAATGATACTCTCCGTATCTATTGTCTTAGGCTTCAAACACTCTATACGCAACAAGGTTATAGGCTTTGGGAGCCACATCACCGTAGCCGACTTTGCAGCTTTGCAAAGCACAGAACAATATCCCATAGAAATAACCGACAGCTTTTGCACCGCTATAAAAAAGGTGAAAGGCGTAAAACACGTACAACGCTTTGCCAACACACAGGGAATACTGAAAACCGAGGACGACTTTCTCGGCGTAATGCTCAAAGGTGTAGGACCTGAATTTGATACTACCTTTATTCATCAAAGTATGGTGGAAGGCGCTATCCCTAATTTTTCGGATAAGAAAAGTCAACAAAAAATTCTTATCTCTAAAACCATTGCTGACAAACTAAAATTGAAGCTCGGTCAAAAGCTTTTTGCCTACTTCGTCAACGACCAAGGTGTACGCACACGCAAATTTACCATTGCAGGCATCTACGAAACCAACTTAAAGCAATTTGATAGCCAAATATGTTTTACCGACTTATACACAGCCAATAAGCTCAATGGTTGGCAGCCCTCACAATGCTCTGGAGCAGAACTGACCGTGGACGATTTCAACCGCTTAGACTTCACTGCACTCAACGTATTGAAAAAGGTAAAAGGCACACAAGACCATTATGGCAGCACCTATTCGGCAGCTACCGTAACCGAACTCAATCCCCAAATATTTTCGTGGTTAGACCTTATGGATCTCAACGTGTGGATTATCCTTGCGCTGATGGTTTCGGTAGCAGGTGTAACCATGATTTCAGGCTTGCTTATCATTATTCTTGAACGCACCCAAATGATAGGTTTGATGAAAGCCTTGGGAGCTAAAAACCGCCAAATACGCCACATCTTCCTTTGGTTCTCCACCTTTATTATAGGCAAGGGACTCATCATTGGCAACGTTTTAGGCTTAGGCTTAATCCTCCTCCAACGCTATACAGGCTTGGTATCTATCGACCCTAAAATATATTATGTGGATACTGTGCCCGTAGAAATCAACCTTCCACTCATTCTTGCGCTCAACCTTGCCACCTTATTAATATGTCTCTTTGTGCTCATCGCCCCAAGCTATCTCATTAGCCATATACACCCTGCTAAGTCGATGCAGTACGAGTAGTAGCCCGAAGGTAACACAAGCTTTAGGGCAGCGTACAAGATGAGTAGGTTACAAACAGACCAACGTTTACTTCGTTCACAAACGTTTTAAGACTTGTTGCCAAGCTTCTGAAAATCAACGTTTTACCAATCAGACTTAAAACATATATGTATTACGTTCCCAAAGTTGAACTTTAGCTACCCCAAGATGATTTCTAAAATACAACTAATTGGAAATATTGCTGTCCGGTAAAAATAAACTGAAAGCTCTGTATCTCTTTATCCATCGGTATTGCAGCCGTTTTACTCATCCAGGGGCTTGGTTTTCAGTTTCAAACTGTAAGCATTATAAAATGCACTTATTTTGACAAGAAAAGACCTATAATAACCGATAATTCTAAGAAATAATAAGTTTAAGTCTATTTTTACTAACACAGATAGCCACCAAAAAGTTTTACCGGACAGCAATAAATTGGAAATAAAGAAGTTACCTTGTTTGTTAAACTGAATAGGTAACGATTTGGAAACGAGCGAACTACTTGGTATCGCTGTTTTCTGCCTAACAAAGAACGCTTGTTATTCTGTTTGCAAAGATAATACTTTGTTACCGAATAACAAGCGTTTTCAAGGTAAGCATCCAATATTAGCCGCCTTTGCGTGGTCTTCCTTCCTTACTACCTTTGCCCGAAAAACTTATGTTTGTACTCAACGAAACAAATGTTTTTCGGGTTTGTTGCATTCCTGTGGATATGCGTCAGGGTATTCTTCGCCTGTCCCAATTGGTACGCCGCAATGACTTCAATCCTTCTGATGGTGTTGTCTACGTTTTCTACAATCGATCCCGTAACCGAATTAAATTGCTGCACTGGGAACGCTGTGGTTTTGTCGTCNAATCGCATCCTGCAACAACTCCGTAAGTCTCGTTGACCATGTCTGGTTCTTATCCAGGTCTGTGAGATATTGTATGTTCCTCAATAGATGCGCAATGCATACCTGATGTCCTTTGACGTTCAGCCTGAAATAGGTACTGTGCCTGTCCGTCACGAGCGTGACATCAGGAAGGTCGTTGGGGAAATGCTTCCTCGTTGCGGCCTTGCCGCGGGATTTGTCCTGGAAGAGATAGGTGAGATTGTCGTTCTGGAAGACCCATGCCCAATGGTGCTCCCCACCGACGTACAGCCCAGTCTCGTCGGCGCCAGCGACTTCGGCCTCTTCGACACGGTTGCGTATTTCCCTATAGGCATTCTCCGATTTCTTTCCCATCCGGGTCAGTATGTTCTGCACCGTACCCTGGCTGATATGGAGATGGAATACATCGCGCAACATCTCGCACAGCCTTGCAAAGGGGATGTACTGGGAATGTCCGAAGTAAGCAATTATGGCANTCTATATAGAAGGTATAAATCCTAATTGCTACCGAAGAAAAAGATACAATAAATCTTAGTATTTTCTTGCCAGTGTCAGATATTTTTTGTAACTTTACATCGTATAAAGAACTGATAATGTGATGGATATGCCTTATTGCACAATGACATCTGACTACCATTCTCTCACTCGGNAGTGTGACGAACAATCTGGTTTCCTATTGAGTCTTGGGTGGGCGGAATACTACTGTTGCTACTGTCCTTTGGTGGTTCCTCATACTTTGACAGGCGTTGCCTCAGATCCCGTATGGTTTTATCCTTCTGGTTTACGAGACGGTTGAGACGGCTTATTTCGGTATCCTGGTCGGACACCTTCTTCTCCAACGAAGCAAATCTGTTTTCTATCGTCTGGAGTACATCTGCCTTGTCTGTCACTTGCTCATTCACGCTGCAAATATACTACGTAAATTCATTTCCTGCAAGAGTATTAGAAAACTTAAACAGTTGAGATACAGACTGTTAAATGTAATATGGCGACTTTTAACAAAGCCTACCCCAAGGCGTGTAGGGGACTATGTTGAGTCTCCGAAAATAGATACAAAACACTGGTACATAGGCGAATAAGCGTGCTTTTGCTACCATCGAAAGGTATTTCCCATCCTCTCGGGCAGCCGTTCGTTTACTATTTGGAGCGGTTAGTTTTAACACTTCGGATTACTCTCTGATGGATTTACCATAGGGGTACTGAGTAGTTACCTGAATTTATTCTTTTTGTTAAATAATGTTTATGGTATAAAAATAATTATCCAAATTCTTTTGCATTAAAAGAAAACTCACTATCTTTGCACTCGCTTTAAAGGAACAACTACTTGTTCAATAGAGGTAAAAATGGTAATCACCATTGGAGAGATGGTAGAGTGGTCGATTACAGCGGTCTTGAAAACCGCCGTGCTGAGAGGCACCGGGGGTTCGAATCCCTCTCTCTCCGCTTTAGGTACTCTGAAATGAACATCAGAGAGAAACCTAAGAAAATCGTAAGTATCATAGCTACAAGTAGTTATGATACTTTTCTTTTATACCCATCCTAATTTTCAGAGTATGCACGGAGGGGGCAGAAACTCCCAAAATGCTCTAAAAAGGCTACAATCAGGCTACACATTTTCAAGGCAAAATAAAAATGTAGCCAAGAGTACATACAGAGTACATAAGGAGTATGCGTAAATTACTGCTATTCAAACAAATATGTTGAACTTTGCAGCGTGATTACAGAGGTGTTTTTGTTACCATACACCACTTCGGGCAACAATGTGTCCGACAAGCTACGGCTACAGATGGCAGGTGTTAGGACAAGACCTCTATTCAGGCTACAACTAAAAGCAGTAAAATGTATGAAAGCTATTTTCAGAGCAGTCTTCTATCTCAGAAGCAATTATGTGAACAAGGAGGGCAAGACCCCTGTCATGCTGAGAATCTATCTCAACAACGAACGCCTTTCCATCGGCTCGACGGGCATTGCTGTCCAACAGTCTCAATGGGACAGGGAGAAGGAACGATTGAAGGGAAGGACAACTGAAGCACTTTCCACCAACCTCGAACTTGACAACATTCAGAGCGGACTCCAGACCATCTTTAAGAAAGTAGAGATGACGGACGAGGTGTCCTTGGAGCGTATCAAGTCGGAGTATCTTGGCAAAAAGGAGGATGTGGACACCCTAATGAGCCTCTTCAACAAGCACAACAGTGATGTTGCACGGCAGGTAGGCGTGTCGGTCGAAGCTGCAACCTTACAGAAATACAACGTCTGCAAGAAACACTTCTCAAATTTCCTTCGTGATAAATACGGTCGGTCTGACATCCGCCTGTCCGAACTCGGCTATATTGTGATACACGACTTCGACATTTATCTCCGAACGGTTGTCGGGCAGAATCCCAACACCGCCACGAGGATGATGAAAACCTTCAAGACGATTACCATTCTGGGCAGGAAACTTGGTGTCCTGCACCATGATCCGTTCCTCAACATCCGTTTTCACATGGAACCGGTCAATCGTGGATTCCTCACAGACGAGGAAATCCTTAAAATTGCTAACAAGGATTTCGGCATCGGTCGTTTGGAACTTGTAAGGGACGTGTTCGTGTTCTCATGCTTCACGGGACTTGCGTACATAGACGTGTACAACCTCGCTCCGGAAAACATTGTCACGCTCAACGGCAAGCAGTGGATAATGACCAAGCGGCAGAAGACGAGCGTGGAGACCAACGTTCTTTTACTCGATATACCCAAGAGCATCATTGCAAAATATAGTGGCAAGACCTATCGTGACGGCAAACTTTTCCCCATGCTGACGAATCAAAAACTGAACAGTTATCTGAAGGAAATTGCCGATATTTGCGGTATCAAAAAGAACCTGACCTTCCACCTCGCCCGGCACACATTTGCCACGATGTCCCTATCCAAGGGAGTTCCCATCGAATCCGTAAGTAAGATGTTAGGACACACCAACATCAAGACAACGCAAATCTATGCCCGTATTACCAATAAGAAGATAGAACACGATATGGATGAGCTGGCTGACAAGTTGGGCTCTTTCAATACGGCATTAGGCATTTCCCCAAAATAATGTATATAACCCTAAAATTTTGAATTTATGACAACGACAAAGAAAGAACTTTCCTACTTCCGTCTGAAGTTGGAAGCGTATCTCGGAGAGCATTTTCCAGAGAGAGTGAATGACAATGCGTTTATAACCGCTCGAGCAGACGAGGCATTGACGGCTTACTGCGATGCCGTGGCGCAAGGTTTCTCCTACCCAGAAGCAGAGACGATGGCAAGCGAGGTACTGTACCACGACCTGCATTTCTCAAAGTATGATACCCTTGTTTCCTTACTGGAGCAGGAGTTTGAGAAGGAACTGCCAAGTCCGCTTCCCGAAAGGTTAGCACTAATTTTGCTGAACAACAAGGCAATTCAAGCGGTATTTGCCAAGTACGAACTCACGGACGACTTTGCGGCAGGTACAGAATACGACAAACTGTACACCGAACTGACCGGTACAATCGTGCTGCTCATCGAGGTCAATGGTCTGCCAACGATAGGCGGTGAGAACATGGCTTGATATAACACGAACGGGGGCTTTTGTAGTGTCAAGAGCCAAGATAAATGCTCCACTCCACACGTCAAGAGTTTTGCAAACACTTGTCTTTGTGTTGTGTGCGCATCTTGTTATCGCTCTTGAAACTATTAAAAGCCTCGATTATGAATAATACAATCATCATGAATCAAGACATTCAGCAGCCCGCCTTCATCAAGGCAGACGCATCGTATAAAACCGAGAAGAACAGGCAGCTGCCGACTTCTCCCAAGCAAGTCCGCCGCTTCGGTTGGACACGCTTCATCGAACTCGCCGTTCTGCTTTCCATCGTTATCGGTGCGATTTACCTCATCTCGAAGATAGTTACTCCGCAAGTCGTAACCGCCGTTTCGATTATTCTCGGTTTCCTGATACTACGCTTCATTGTTAAAGTTATTCTGCAAGTAACCTTTACAATCCTGCGTTGGCTGTTCTGGCTTGCCGTCATCTTGGCAATCCTGCTCTGTGTGCTCTAAGGCACAAGGAAAGATATTCTTCGATTCATTCTTCTTTATGGGTGGTTATCTCGGTTGAGGTAGCCACCTTTTTCATTTTCCATACCGGCGTTGCACTTTCGCTTCTTAAGTCCATCTATTCCACTTTGATGTGCCATAAGTCGGTGCTGATTTCTTTTTATTCGCAAAGGTAGTAAGGGGCTACGGCTTGCACAAGGTCTGTGCCTTTGGTTTGTACGGAAAATCTCCACACCTACATTTCATTCCGGGTAGTATTTTCCTACAAAACCTTGTGCCGGCTGCGCCCCCTACCTTGTTCTTGCTACAAAAAGGAATCAGCATACTCCGATCTTTGGACGCATAAAAAAATGTCATTATGGAACAGCAGAAAGTAAATAGTAAGCATCCAATATTAGCCGCCTTTCACACCAACAAATAACCCTTATATGTCTGGCAGCATATAAGGGTTATTTGTTATTTGAAGTTTGAAGGTAGCATTTTCGTGAGTTCCTCCTCCGTCATGTCGAGCAGGGGC
>NZ_LT706987.1:2749230-2755706 GCF_900155655.1 Prevotella ihumii | reverse complement strand
ATCCTTAATCTTAAGCTCAGCATCCCTTTGCTCAAGAAGTTTAACAACAGCTTCCCGAGTGAGAGAATGGTAGTCAGATGTCATTGTACTATAAGGCATATCCATCACATTATCAGTTCTTTATACGATGTAAAGTTACGAAAAATATCTGACACTGGCAAGAAAATACTAAGATTTATTGTATCTTTTTCTTCGGTAGCAATTAGGATTTATACCTTCAATATAGAGTACCAATTCGTCCCAGCGAAGTTCATAAAATCCAACTCTCGCCCGTATGATTTTAGGACTCAGGCAACCCTGTGCCATCTGTTTATGATACACGACAAAACCACAGCGTTCCCAGTGCAGCAATTTAATTCGGTTACGGGCTCGATTGTAGAAAACGTAGACAACACCATCAGAAGGATTGAAGTCATTGCTGCGTACCAATTGGGACAGGCGAAGAATACCCTGACGCATGTCCACAGGAGTGCAACAAACCCGAAAAACATTTGTTTCATTGAGTACAAACATAAGTTTTTCGGGCAAAGGTAGTAAAGCAAGAATGTTACACAAAGGCGGCTAATATTGGATGCTTACAGTAAATATCACATCTTCGATGAAAGAAAAAGGATATAGCTCCTCCTCTCATTACCGCATAAGTTCGGTGGTTGATGAAAGTGAGCGTTTGATGGCGACTAAGTTTGTACAGTGGGAGGTTGAGCCATTGGACAGACTGAGGGGTAGGGTTTATGGAAGAAAAGAAAGCCGAAGCTCACAGAGAGCCGTACTTGCAAGATGAAGTTATCCGATATAAAGCTTTTATTTCAAGGTTTTAATGTGTGCTTTTATCTTTTTTATCGCCCAATCGTAATGACTTGCAGTGGTTGAAACACAGTAAGAACCGAGTGTGGAAGTCCCCGTCCAATTGAATATCCCCTTAGCAAAGAGTTCATTGTTAGAAAATGTTTCAATCAACTCCATTACATTACTATGAGTTTCTTTCAGTTTAGCCTTTGCTTCTGTCAGAGGTGTGCTTTGGTGTTTTTTCCAGAACTCAACATTCATTGTCGGGTATGTTCTCCAATTATATGGTTCGGGAAGAAATGGTTTATGCTCACCGTTGCTATTGGCTTGTACCCAATCCAACAGCAGATGATGCCATTCGTACAGATGTACAAGCACGTCACGCAGGTTCTTGTCTCTGCCCCAATGAGTTTCCTTGCCAGCCGTTGCCATTTCTTCGGCAAATGTTGCGTTCTGTTGTTCCTCACTCATCGTTTCGATGAGTTTCCACATCTTGTCAAATTGTTCGTTTGCAGATGTCATCAAATCTGCCTTTGTGGTTGCTCGTGCCATTTTTTTCAAATTAAAACAATATTCAAAATATAATTGTGGAGCGACCCTATATGACGAGCGCCGCTCCACAATCGAAAATAACTTTACGGATGTACACTTCCTCCGCCGTTCGTCTTCGTCTTCTTCTCAGGCATTGTCGTCTGCTCGTAACTCACATCGGTCAGCGTAAAATACTTTCTCGACGGATTAAGCAGCACCACAGGCTTCTCAATATGCACATTGGCATTGAATTTTTCTCCCTGCGGCACGGCTTTGCTCTTGAACGATGGTTTGAGCGTACCCAAATCGCCAAAATCCACAATGTCGCCGTTTGCCACGATGTCGCGGGCAATCTCAGTGGCATAGTTCAACACGGCTTCCACTTCCTGACGATTGAATGTGGTGGACTTTGCCACACGCTCGCAGAAACTGCGAAAATCCACACGGTGTCTGCCCGTAGGCTGGGCAATCTGAACAGTCTTTCCCGCTTGGGGACCTACATTCATTTTACGTTCCACAAGAACGTATTGCAATGGTTTGTTTGCCATAATTCTATCGTATTTTCCTCCTTTGCCCTCCTTTGCCGAAGTCGGAGGCATTGGCTGTCGGCAAAGGTTTCTTTATAAGCATAACGCAAAGATATTTCTTTTATTGCAAAAGCTCATAAGCTTTTCCGAGAAAGCTCATAAGAAATCAAGAGAAAGCTTATGAGCTTTTTGTTGATTGTCAATAAGGGGGACAAATCTCCCTACTTTGCCACTTCATTAGGGACAGATATGCCAAGATTGACAAGTATTGGGCATTTATCCGTATCTGTTTGCGCAACGGCTACAAAGTGGAGGACGGCAATTTATGGTGCGATATGGTTGATACACTTGCGACACTCAACAAGGACACACGCAGTCCGAAGTATATTTGCCCCACCGACCTAAGAGCAGCGCACGACCATTACTAAGCCAAGCGCAGAGCGATGAAAGAACGTGAGAACATTATCAAGAAGCGTAAGGAAGCGATGGAAGCCGAACAAGCATACAAGCAACTCAAAGCAAAATTCTTTGGCATAGAGTTTACGGACGGCATTATCCGCATCCATGTTTTGGAGAGTGTGCAGGAGCATTTGGAGGAGGGCACGGCAATGCACCATTGCGTATATGATGCACGCTATTACAGCAAACCGCAGTCGCTTATCTTCTCTGCCACAAAGGACGGAGAGCGCATCGAAACCATCGAGGTATCATTGGAAACGATGAAAGTGGTGCAAAGTCGTGGAGTGTGCAACAAGAACACCGAGTACCACGAGCAGATACTCGCCTTGATGCAGAAGAATATGAGAATGATAGCACAGAGAGCAACCGCATAACAATCCTATAATAACAACGATTATGGCGACATACAAGACAATAGAGAAAATTCCAACGTGGAGTTTAGGTTACCTTATCAATGGAGATAGTACAGGACTGACAGACGAAGAAATCGCACTCGCAGACCAATGGAGTAAGGACACCAAAGCGGAGGTTATATCGCCCCACACAGACATAGAGGGGAATATGCAAGCTTATTTTACCCACGTTCCAGCCTTTGGACTACCCACCGAGGTAGAGGACTGCACCCTTATTTGCAGAGAGTAAATAAAAACATCAACCTATAAACGACAACAATATGAAAGTACATGTAGAAGGCATTATTCATAATTTTTCGAGCAAAGCTCTCAACAACTCGTGGGCAGATGAAATACCCATCATCATCGTGAGAGTTATCAATGCCATAAGCATAGCCGAGAGCAAGGAGGAGTTGCAGACCGCACTCCTCCAAATCTCCCAAGAAACGGAACTTGACAAGTTTTTTGTCTATGGTTACGGCGCACATCATTTTTGGCTAACCCACCGTTAGCTATCGAATGGTGAACCAATGGAACACAGATTACTAATCGCTGAGTTTTGAAAATATGGAAAGGAAAGTTTACAGAGTACGCACCCAATACGTTTTTGAAGGTGTGTTTGAGGTTGTAGCCACAGACCGAGAAGAAGCCGAGCGCAAAATCCTTGAAGATTGTGGAATGGTGATGGGCAGAGGAATACACAGCACGCTGCCCGATGAACACATCAACTGGGCTTTTAATACCCACCCCGAAGAGCGGATAATTGAAACAACCGAAAATCCCTAACACAATGAGCCACGCAACCTTAAAAATTGCGTGGCTTCTTTTCTTTTTCATTGAACGAGCAGGCGACCAAAGAAAAGAAGCAAAAGAAAGTCGCAATAATTGCATTATAATTTAATTACGTACAAAAAGTCTGACAATTTCCATTTTTTGCAAAGTTACTCAATCATAACGAAGAAGGCGACTAAAACGACAAGAAAACGCCCCTTGCGAAGCATAAAAATGTCGCAAGGGGTGTATTTGATAATCAGGGTATATAAAACAGGACAAACTCCACATTTCGTCGTTTGACAAGTCCTCGTAGCACCTTTCCTTTGTATCGGCAGAAAGAGACAAATTCACGATAATAGTTCCTGTCGCCCGACTCTATCTTTCGTATTAGTCGGCTTTTGGGATGATTACCATAACCGAGCAAACGACCTACTCCTACATTGTAGGCAAGCAAAGTAAGTAGTAGTGCATCCTTACCATATCCTTTGAAGTGTTCAAAGCATTTCCAAAGGTCGGCACGCAGGAGAGAGTCTGCCTGCCGCTCTGACATATTAGGAGAAAAATGCTCGTGTGGCTGCAACCGATGACCGTATCCTACATAGGGATAACAATCCTTTCTATGTAGTCCCTCGAAGTATTTTACGACCACTACGACACGCTCAAAAGGTGATAAGTCTGCCAATCGCACCCCACGCTGAGCCGGGAGTGATTGACAGAACAAACATATTATACAGAATAAAGCAAAGCGTTTAGCTGTTCGCATCGTTCAAGGCTTTGGTTACTACTGCGATGGACTTTCCCTTTTCCTCCGTTTTTTCGTTATTGAAGTTGAACGACAGTTTGGCGATTTGCCCGAAGTTGTCCTCCACATACACATCAATGGTTTGTCGGTCTGTCGAAGCGGAGGTGTAGTAGAGTCGGAACACTTCTTTTGTGAGCGGATAGCAGTCGTTGGGCTTGAAAGCCGTCCCATTGTCCATTCTTAGCGTTCCTTTCCCGTCCAGCTGGAAATATCTGATGGTGTAGCGAGTATCCTCAAATCTTCCTTCTCGTTTGAGCGTACACCTGATTTCTGCCGTCTGTCCCTTGACGATGTCCTTCTGAACGGGCATCGTCTCGACAGTGAACGGGTAAGACTGCTGAACATCCAACTCCCTATCACAAGCAGATAAACAAAACACGGCAAGGGTTAGCACTCCCATTACCCATATACTATTAAAAAAATTCTTTTTCATTGTTCCCTACATTTATAGATTAAACCTGATTCCTGCCGATACAGCAGGGCGAAAATGATGAACATCCGTACCAAAGAGTATGCGTCCCTGTCCTTTGAATAGCAACAGCACATTGTCCGAAAAGAAACATTCTATGGATAGATGCCCCGCACCGCCATAAACGAAGCGTGAGCGGTCAAGCAGTTTTGCCCCATCGGGCAGGAACGGCTTGTCATCATTGATTTCTTCATAACCACCCAAAGCGGAGACACCACCATAGAGCAACACGTTCTTGCCATTGTCCGACATAATCGGGTGCATATAGCCCAAATGCAAAAGTGCATCTTTGAGTTTCACATCATAACTGCGATACGGCATATTTTGTTGCTCATATTCCATACCCATAAAGGCATAGTTCTCACGCTTCAAGTAGCGAGTGAGCGACAAACCCAGACCGAAGTTATCCTTGGCAAAAAGTTTTTCGCCCTTGATAATCGGCAGACTGCCTACTACTTCTATTCCTTTCTGCTTCGGAATCAGTCTTTGCGCTTGTGCTGGCAGCATCATCGCCACCGCACAAGCCAATAAAAAAAGATACTTCTTCATTACCATTTAAGTTTGAGGTTATCAATCTTCTGAGCCAAAAGTAAATCTTGCGGCTCGACATAGAAGGTAAGCGTTCGTCCACCATTATGCTCATAAAGCGTCACTTCAAGCTGTTTATCCTCTGATAGTGAGAACTGTTCCAAGGCAATGGAGACTACCTATACCTACGACAAGCAGCGTGAGCGTCTGCAGGTGATGAACCTTACAGCGGACGGTCAGACTGTGATGGAGAACAAGTATCGCTATGATGCTGTGGATAATATCCTTGGTATTACGAATGCTGCCAACCCAACGTCGCTGACGAAACTCAACGAGGCGAAGTTAGGAGGAAGGAGTTCGCATACGTATGAGTATGATGAGTTGAACCGTCTTGTTCATGCCAGCGGTAAGGCTAAGCGTGCATCGTATGATATGGTGATGTCGTTCGGACGGATGAGCGAGCCGCTGACGAAGGTGCAGAAGGTGGACTCAACGACAACTGCTAAGTCTTATAACTTCGCTTATAAGTATGAGGACAGTAACCACCCGACGGCTCCAACGCAGATTGGTCACGACCATTACACCTATGATGCCAACGGTAATCCAACGCTGGTAACGAACGATTCGACCAACGCTACCCGTGAAATGTACTGGGACGAGGACAACCGCCTGATGGTACTCTCTGATAATGGCAAAACCTCACGCTATACGTATAACGCTGCCGGCGAACGCATTATGAAGAGTTATGGTACGATGGAAGGTGTGTATATCAACGGTGCTCCGCAAGGCATCACCTTCCATGAGACGGATAACTTCACGCTCTATCCTGCTTCGATAATCAGCATCAACAAGAACCGCTTTACGAAGCATTACTTTATTGGCGACAAACGAGTTGCTTCAAGGATAGGAACAGGTCTGTTCAATAACGTCTATGGACGCAACGGCTCATATGTAACCGCTGGTCAGCAGGACTATGCTGAACGTATGAATCAGATACAGACACAGAAAGAGGCGTACTATAAGCAGCAGGGCATTGCCCCTGGTGTACCTACAGAGAAGGGTGCGTATGGTGACCCGGAGAACACGGGTGTTGGTTATAATGCCGTCCTCACAGAACTCGGCAACCATGATGTGCCACAGGGTTGGATTCAGACTCCACGCCCCAACACCACACCGAATACCAACCCCGGTCCACCTGTAAGCTGGAA
>NZ_LT706987.1:2337302-2749129 GCF_900155655.1 Prevotella ihumii | reverse complement strand
TATCGAGTTAGACCTCAGACAGCCAAAGGGCCGTATTTCAAGGAAGGCTCCACAAACACTGGCGTGCCCGCTTCAAAGCCTCCGGCCTATCCTACACATCGGATGACCAAGATCAATGCTAAGCTGTAGTAAAGGTTCACGGGGTCTTTTCGTCCCATCGCGGGTAATCGGCATCTTCACCGATACTACAATTTCACTGAGCTCATGGTTGAGACAGCGTCCAGATCATTACACCATTCGTGCAGGTCGGAACTTACCCGACAAGGAATTTCGCTACCTTAGGACCGTTATAGTTACGGCCGCCGTTTACTGGGGCTTCAATTCAAACCTTCGGCGTAAGCCTAAGCTCTCCTCTTAACCTTCCAGCACCGGGCAGGTGTCAGACTGTATACGTCATCTTTCGAGTTTGCACAGCCCTGTGTTTTTGTTAAACAGTTGCCTGGACCGATTCTCTGCGCCTCATATAGTTAAATATGAGGACCCCTTATCCCGAAGTTACGGGGTCAATTTGCCTAGTTCCTTAACCATGAATCTCTCAACGCCTTAGTATATTCTACCCGACTACGTGTGTCCGTTTGCGGTACGGGTTGCGTAAACATTAAGTTTAGCGGATTTTCTTGGAAGTATGATTACCTGTGCTATCAGCTCCCTCCGAAGAGGATGCTGTACTATTAGTCATCAGCTCAAGGTGCGGATTTGCCTACACCTATCAATACCTAAAACTTTTAACGCCCATTTCCGTCAGGGCGCGACAGTGTCACGACTCCGTCTCCACATCACTGAATACGCAAGTCACGGAATATTAACCGTGTCTGCCATCGCTATCGCCATTCGGCTGAAACTTAGGACCCGACTAACCCCAGGCTGATTGGCATCGCCTGGGAAACCTTAGTCTTACGGCGAGGAGGAATCTCACCTCCTTTATCGTTACTTATACCTACATTTGCTTTTCCATACGCTCCAGGATAATTTACATACACCATTCAACGCATATGGAATGCTCCCCTACCGATACTTTTTATATACAATACTATCCCGCATCTTCGGTATCTGACTTATACCCGATTATTATCCATGCCCGGACCCTCGACTAGTGAGCTGTTACGCACTCTTTGAATGAATGGCTGCTTCCAAGCCAACATCCTAGCTGTCACGGGGACCAGACTTCGTTAGACTAACTTAGTACAGAATTTGGGGACCTTAGATGGCGGTCAGGATTCTTCTCCTCTCGGGGACGGACCTTAGCACCCGCCCCCTTACTGCGCAACTACTGTCCATAAGCATTCGGAGTTCGTCAGGTCTCGATAGGCGGTGAAGCCCTCTTGACCTATCGGTCGCTCTACCTCTTATGGAGAACATTGCACGCGGCACCTAAATGCCTTTCGGGGAGTACGAGCTATCTCCAAGTTTGATTGGCCTTTCACTCCTACACTCAACTCATCGGGAAGCTTTTCAACGCTTATCCGTGCGGTCCTCCATTCCGTGTTACCGGAACTTCAACCTGGTCAAGTGTAGATCACTTGGTTTCGCGTCTACCCCATCTGACTAAACGCCCTATTCAGGCTCGCTTTCACTACGGCTCGGAGAATGAAACTCTTAACCTTGCCAGACATGGTAACTCGTAGGTTCATTATGCAAAAGGCACGCCGTCACATTAAAATAATGCTCCGACCGCTTGTAGGCGAATGGTTTCAGGAACTATTTCACTCTCCTAATAGGAGTGCTTTTCACCTTTCCCTCACGGTACTAATTCACTATCGGTCTCATGGGAGTATTTAGCCTTACCGGATGGTCCCGGCAGATTCGCGCAGAATTACACGTGTTCCGCGTTACTCAGGATACCACTAAGTCTTATTAAGCTTCGGATACGGGTCTATCACCCACTATGGAATGTCTTTCCAAACATTTCTCCTCACTCGCTAAGTACCACAACGTGGTCCTACAACCCCAAAGACGCATTGCTACGTCTGTGGTTTGGGCTCTTCCCCGGTCGCTCGCCACTACTGGGGGAATCATTAAATTATTTTCTCTTCCTACAGGTACTAAGATGTTTCAGTTCCCTGCGTTAGCCTTCATAAATAAATTATGAATAACATACCTTCAATATGTTAGGTTGTCCCATTCGGAAATCCTCGGATCAAAAGTTATTTGCACTTACCCGAAGCTTATCGCAGCTTATCACGTCCTTCATCGCCTCCATGAGCCAAGGCATCCGCCATTCGCCCTTAATTACTTTCTATTCGCCATTGATACATCAGCATTGCTACCGATGCATAATGATGCTCATACTTTCAGCTGTATTTCGAAATCATATTAAATAAGACTTCTTAAAAAAAAGCTTATCACGTCCTTCATCGCCTCCATGAGCCAAGGCATCCGCCATTCGCCCTTAATTACTTTCTATTCGCCATTGATACATCAGCATTGCTACCGATGCATAATGATGCTCATACTTTCAGCTGTATTTCGAAATCATATTAAATAAGACTTCTTAAAAAAAAAGAAATCTTGAACTTTGTAGTTTTACTTTACAGTTTTTGCTTGTGTCAATATGTCAAAGAACTCTGCGTGAGTATTGGATTTATGAAAACCCTCATCAGCTAAGTGAAGATGTAGGACTTGAACCTAAAGCTGTGAGCCTTAAACTCTATCTTCTTTATTATATAGAAACAGAATTATGAGTACAAGAAGAGAAACAAACAAATTCAATATCAAATAATGAAATCATAAAATGTTCATACTCTTAGCAATACCTCAAGGATAAACGTTACTCCAGAAAGGAGGTGTTCCAGCCGCACCTTCCGGTACGGCTACCTTGTTACGACTTAGCCCCAATTACCAGTTTTGCCCTAGGTCGCTCCTTGCGGTTACGAACTTCAGGCACCCCCGGCTTTCATGGCTTGACGGGCGGTGTGTACAAGGCCCGGGAACGTATTCACCGCGCCATGGCTGATGCGCGATTACTAGCGAATCCAGCTTCGTGAGGTCGGGTTGCAGACCTCAGTCCGAACTGGGACCGGCTTTAAAGATTAGATCGTACTTACGCACAACCAACATTCTGTACCGGCCATTGTAACACGTGTGTAGCCCCGGACGTAAGGGCCGTGCTGATTTGACGTCATCCCCACCTTCCTCACACCTTACGGTGGCAGTATCCCTAGAGTGCCCAGCATTACCTGATGGCAACTAAGAAAAGGGGTTGCGCTCGTTATGGCACTTAAGCCGACACCTCACGGCACGAGCTGACGACAACCATGCAGCACCTTCACCAGCGTCCCGAAGGACCTCAACATCTCTGTATCGTGCGCTGGCAATTCAAGCCCGGGTAAGGTTCCTCGCGTATCATCGAATTAAACCACATGTTCCTCCGCTTGTGCGGGCCCCCGTCAATTCCTTTGAGTTTCACCGTTGCCGGCGTACTCCCCAGGTGGGATGCTTAATGCTTTCGCTTAGCCGCTAACACCAGGTGCTAACAGCGGGCATCCATCGTTTACTGTGCGGACTACCAGGGTATCTAATCCTGTTCGATACCCGCACCTTCGAGCTTAAGCGTCAGTTACACTCCCGTAAGCTGCCTTCGCAATCGGAGTTCTTCATAATATCTAAGCATTTCACCGCTACACCATGAATTCCGCCTACGTTGTGTGCACTCAAGTCTTCCAGTTCGCGCTGCAATTCAGATGTTGAGCATCTACATTTCACAACACGCTTAAAAAACCGCCTACACTCCCTTTAAACCCAATAAATCCGGATAACGCCTGGACCTTCCGTATTACCGCGGCTGCTGGCACGGAATTAGCCGGTCCTTATTCGAAGGGTACATGCAAAACATTACACGTAATGTCAGTTATTCCCCAACAAAAGCAGTTTACAACCCATAGGGCCGTCATCCTGCACGCTACTTGGCTGGTTCAGACTCTCGTCCATTGACCAATATTCCTCACTGCTGCCTCCCGTAGGAGTTTGGACCGTGTCTCAGTTCCAATGTGGGGGACCTTCCTCTCAGAACCCCTACTGATCGAAGCCTTGGTGAGCCGTTACCTCACCAACAAGCTAATCAGACGCATCCCCATCCAATACCGATAAATCTTTCATCCTCGTCAGATGCCATCAAAGGATTATATTGGGTATTAGTCCGTCTTTCAACGGGTTATCCCCAAGTAAAGGGCAGGTTGGATACGCGATACTCACCCGTGCGCCGGTCGACGTCCATAAAAAGCAAGCTTTCTATGCCGTTTCCCCTCGACTTGCATGTGTTAAGCCTATAGCTAGCGTTCATCCTGAGCCAGGATCAAACTCTCCATTGTAAAATGTATTTTATATCACTCTATCCTTAAAAAGAAAAAAGCGATAAGTTGAATCTGTTCAGAACGAATATCCTAAATTCGAAGTATCAAGTTTAAACACCTATTAATTTCAAAATGAAGTCACAAAGCAACTTCAGAATTGAACGGTTCGTTTCTTTTACCCATCTACTAAAAATTAATTCAGTAGACGCTTCTTGTACTACTATTTTCTGTCTATGTAAATCTATTCAAAGAACTCTTTCTTTTAGAGCATAATCTCTTATCCGAGTTTCGCTCGGCTTATTCGTTTAATCAATGTTGTATTGTATTATCGGAAAAGCGAGTGCAAAGTTAAGGCTTTTTCTAATACCCTCCAAATATTTTTCAAAGTTTTTTCAAAAAAAGTTTATTCCTTCGCCATTTTTTCAAAACCTATTGTAAGTTTTATCATTTAATTTACATTTATCAAAAAGATTTACACAGTGGTTTTACACCTATTTGTCATAAATTTTATGTATATTTGTAGCAGACAATAAATTTCAAAGAAAAATGCACCATAAAAAAGATATTATAACCATCGGAGCTCACGAGTGTACTTTTTATGTTCCTACACTAAAAAGCGAGCACTCCCCTTTTATTCTCATTCAACCTGTAGATACGCACGACTTAGAAGCGTTAGACAAAGAGATTGCTTATATGGAAAGCCACTCTGATGCAAACTTTATTTTAGTAGCTTTCCGCATAATGAAGTGGAACGACGAACTCACCCCTTGGGCAGCCCCACCCGTCTTTGGCAAAAGACCATTTAATGGAGATGCGCCTTCTACCTTATTATATATAAAGAGCGAACTCGCACCTTATCTCACTGCCAACTATACAATGCCCAACCAGCACTCCCTTATAATTATAGGTGGTTATTCGTTAGCGGGACTATTTACTTTATGGACAGCCTATCAAACCGACTATTTTTCTGGAGTGGTAGCAGCTTCTCCCTCCGTGTGGTATCCCAATTGGTTAAAATATGCCGAAACACACAATATGAAAATTAAAACAATATATTTAAGCATTGGCGACAAAGAGTCACACACCAAAACAGAAATAATGAAGAATGTAGATAATGATATAAGAAAGCTATCTGATATATTGAAAACAAAGGGCACAACCACCACATTAGAATGGAACATTGGCAATCATTTTCAAGATAGTGGCGAGCGAACTGCTAAAGGATTTCTTTGGGTTATGGAAAAACTATCACGTTTCTAAGCAAAATCCCCTGAAGGAGAAATCTCTTTCAGGGAAAAATAATTAGAAAACCTTATTTAATCCAAATCGGTCGTTAGACTTCTTCGAGATTTGCGAGCTTATTTTGAGCTATTTTTGGTTATTTTGAAGACGTTTAGCGAGCTAAACAACCGAAAAAACAAACGATAAGAGCCAAAATAAGGTGCAAAGACGAAGAAAAGCATAACATCTAAACGCTTTAAAAAGCCTTTGCGGGCTAATGATCGATTTGGGTTAAATTTTTATGAAATACGTTTTGTTATCTTTTGGCTTCTTTTTATATAAAACAGGCTGCGCCTCAACAATTCAAACAAGTTTGATTGCATTCGGCTTGCTCTGTTTTTGGTTCAAAATGTAAGTTCGTTCAGTCGTGTAGCTCGCTACACTTCTTCACGCTCTTGCATTTTGACCTCAAAAATAAGCTCAAAATCTAACAAAGCTAATTTATAGAACCAGCCTTAAGATAGTCCCATCACTTTTCTATTTACGCTCTAACATTTTATAGCTTATCATAAAGAATTTCTGCCTTTCTATGTTTCAGCCCTTAAAGATGTTATCCAAGAACTCCTCCATTGTTCCGTTTTTCGCGGCAGGCAAGGAATCCGCCATACGCAGATGATGTTCCTCTGCGGCAATGTGTATAGTATCGTCAAAGCCGAGGATGTAGCGCAGGGCAATACGATAGATACACTCCGTGGGTGCCAACCCATACACCTGATGGTTGAAGATATGGCGCAGACGTGTCTCTGAATCAGGAAAGGCTTTGCGTAGTCCTTCGCTATTATAAAGACGTTTCACTATCTCCGTGATGTACTGTCCCGACTTCATATAGAGGTCGGCAAAAGTCTTGCTGGGATCGTCAAAGCACCCTGGATTTTCCTGTTCCAGCAGATCCACCATTTGTTTCACCACCCATTTTGGTGTAAATATCTGATTGGTTTTCTGCGGGGGAATGTAATTGAAGATGTCTTCCTTTACCTCAGGGTCAAAATAGTTGGCCAAGCGCTTACGCAATGTCATGAACTCACGCACAGAATCATTGAACACCACCTCGTCGAAGAAATGGCCTGGGCTGTGTTCTGTTTTGCCTGTCTCTTCGTTGGTATAGTCTCCACCATCACGCAACAAATGGAACTGCTCCTTGGTGATACTGGTCACTTCCAGGAACACCTCGTCGGGCACATGGCTGTCAAAGTTCTGCAAGGTTGTTTCCTCGTTGCCATAGCCCATCAGGAACGAGGGAATGGTGCGTGAGAAGCCGCGCAGATGATCGCGAATCAGCTCGTCCGTATTACCTTTCTTTTTGTCAATGCGCTGTTGTTCATAAGTGTCAGCAATAATTTCAGAACCTTTATCCAACAAGTCTTTCGCCTGGTCTTGGATGGTCTTGGTCAAATTATCATCAATGGCTTTTTTATCAGCCTCTGCCTTATTTTTGATGTCTTTTTGCTGTTGGGTCGTCTTGCCTTGGCAATCCAATTCACACTGGCGATCTATCTTCTTCTTGTCGATGGATGCCTGATGGCAATGGGTGCCAACTTGCTCATTGACAGCTTTCTTGATGCGGACGAACGCTATGCCTTGATTGCGTTTCGTCAGTTTTTCCTCCTGTGCTTCTTCCGCTCCCTTATCGGCAGCAGGGAATAAAACGGATTTAAGGAGACTGTTCACGTTGTCGATCATTTGTTCCTCGACACTCTTGCCTAAGCGCTCTTTGGCCTGACTGTATTTTTGTATGCTCTCTGCTATGAAACCATCCAGTTCCTCTTTAGGCGCTTCATAGATTTTATCACCAAACAGCTTCTCTTTCACTGCCGCAACTTTTGCAGGATCGGGTTGTGCATTGCCTTCCTCGTCCATATCGTGCGAAAGCTCCTCCACCTCGTTGGCATCTACCTCGCTGTTCTTAGGTGTCTTTACGGGGGTGAATTGATTGATGATGTTGATGATGCCCGAAGAACAATTGTAAATGCTGGAGATATTGGCAAAGAGGAAATTGCTCATAAAACCACTACGTACCACCTCCTTGGAGCGTATCTTCCTCGGAATAAGCATCACTTGTTCAGCATCAAGCGGTATCATTTCGCCGTCTTCGTCTTCGCCAATAACAGGGAAGAAATTCAGAAGCTCCCGTATATGTTGCTTGCGCGTGTCGCTGTCGCCACCTCCCGAAGCCGTATCTGCTGAAAGTCCATTCGCCATTTCCTCATAATTGGTCAGGGTTCTTGCCGGGTCGAAATCGAAGACATAAGCGTTCTCTTTACGATGATACACCCCATTGGTATCTACATACAAATAAGGAGTCTGCGCCCGGAAAGCAGCCTGCATATATTGGGCAGGACTTTTCATATTGCTCAATATCAATACCGCTGTCCATTCAGGGATGGTTACGCCCGTTGTGAGCTGCCCCACCGAAAGGGTAATAGTTCCCTGTGGATGCTCAGCGATAGCTTTGCGCACACGG
Source organism: Prevotella ihumii (assembly GCF_900155655.1). Lineage (GTDB taxonomy): Bacteria > Bacteroidota > Bacteroidia > Bacteroidales > Bacteroidaceae > Prevotella > Prevotella ihumii. The sequence continues at coordinate 2,741,098 of NZ_LT706987.1, read as the reverse complement.
TTGAGCGAATTCTCGTCCTCTATCACTTCGTCGTTGTCGGTCTTTCCGTCTCCAGCTGCGACGACAATCTCGATATCGGCAAATTCCGGGTGACGCTGGGTGTCTCTCAGTTTCTCCGCTAATTTCTTAGCAGAGTCCACTCGGTTGAGCAACCAGAAAGTATGGCGCAGTTCTTGTCGCAATTCTGGTGTGGAGAAAGGATAACGCTGTTGACGGCTCAATGCGTCAATCCACTTGTCTACTGCTTCTTCGTGAACAAAGCGCCCACGTTCAACTCTGAAAAACTCGTTCAGGTCAAAAGCGTATGCCTCGGTGTTTCCGTCTATTTCCACACCCTCACGTACCTTTTCCGTCACAATATCGCTCATGCGATAGGTGTACATATTGAGCCGCGGCATCTCGGCATAGGGGTTGGTGCCCAGGCTTTCGTCCCAAGATGCCTTTGCCTTGCACTCGTCAGCGTATGTCCAGTTGAAAATGGCATCCTGTGGAAACTTCTCATTGGCCAATGCCTTGAATGGTGTACCGCTGAGGTGAAGGGTATGCTTGCGCTTGATTTGGTCGAAAGCAACATCTGTTTTATAGGTATCTACCCCTTCATGGGCTTCGTCGATGACCAGCAAGTCCCAGTTGAGCTGGGCTACTTCTCCCAGCTTATCGTGGTTTCCACCGAAATAGATAGAGCCTTTCAGGTCTTGCAGACTTACGAACTCTATACAGTTCCTCACCCTGTCTGGCTGCTTGATATATTCCAAATATTGCTGGCGCGTGAGACAAGGCGCATCCTTACGTTCAAGGAGGGCAGACACACGGCTGACGAAAAGATAGCGTTCGTGCCCCACGAACTTCAAGTAGTCGGAATACCATGAATCGGCAATGGCAGGACGGTTAGTAACAACAAGCACATTCTTAAACTTCATGCGCAGGCACAGATCATAGACTGCCAGTGTCTTACCAAACCGAGGCTTAGCATTCCAAAGGTATTCGGTCTCTGGGCGGTTGGTAAAGCTGTCCACCGTCTTACGCACCGCTTCTCCTTGACTGTCGTCTCGTAACTGATACCGCTGAGTAGCCTTGCCTTTTACCACGCCATGGTTGGTGCGGAAGTCATAAAAGTGATGGCGCGACTCATCAGTGCCTATCTTGAACCATTCCGTCTTGGGCTCCTGTTCATATCCCAGCTTGTTCAGATAGGAATGGAAGGCCTTGTCCAGAAAACTCTGGTTAGAGCCTTCATACACCGCATTGCCATACCATTCTAATACCCAGGCAATATTCGCCGTGTGGCATTGCTGCTTAATACGGACTTTCACATCTTGTAGTTCCGTATAGCCTATTTTTACCCATCCATTATGGCGAGCTATCTCTGGCGTGGTGTAGGCATAAATCTGTGGCAGAGCCACGCGAGAGGTTTGTATATTCGGTGTTTTCATCAGTCCATCTCCTTTACATGATTTTCAATAAAGTTGCGCTCCTCCTCGTTCAGCCCATATTTCTTGTAAAGCTGAAGGTCTATCTCGTGAACACTCTTTGACCAATCTATGTCGGAAGAAGAAGTGAAATCTTGCAGAGGAACGTACTTCCAAGTTGGTTTGGCATTATTCTGTGTAACCTTTAGAATGGAAAGCATTGCTCTTGCAAATTTTGTCTTCACATAAGCTAATATTGCTTTTGCTTCTATCTCATTTGTTTCACCGATAGAAATAAATGTCTCTGTAAATCCAATTTGGGGGCCAAGAATTACTGGGTTGGTTATTACTTCTCCAAAGGTACCACTTCCGTTTGCTTTGGGTACAACCACCTTGTATTTGTTAATGTTTTCTGTTGGTTTAACGTATTTCTCTTTGAACCATTTAAATACTCTTCCTTCAGTACCTAGTCCATAGATTCTGACATATTTGTCATTATCATAGGGCTCTTCATTCTTAAAAAGTTCAGGCATTCTCTCAAATGAACTTGGAGCTATACGTGCATCTGCAGTACGTTGCAATATATCAGGGTGTTCTGAATATGCACTTTGAGAATATCTATACAGACCACGGTTTGTTATAATTGAAGATAAATCATCGTTTGAGATTTTTCTTACTTTCTTGAAAATAGACACAATTTCAGAATATTGTGAAAATAAAATAATTGGTTCATATTTGCGATTAGCATCATAGTAAGAAATTGCCACACCACCCTTTATGTCGGTATTAGAAAATACTTGTGCACTTTGTTGAAAATAGTGAAGTACCTTAAAGTGTTCGCTTTTCAGCATCTTATTATTCCATGCACCCGGTGTGCCCCCTGCATTAAATAGGAATCTAGCAGGTGTAATTAACTCTGCCTTATCTGAAACCGCTAATGTACTATCATAAAAGTAATGATATAAAGGCGTATCACTTTCATTAGCACCATTAGACTCTTGTTGATACGGTGGATTCCCAATAACGAAATCGAATTTCATAGGCCATTTTGTTTTATGATGAGTTTTATAGTTTTTGGTAATAAAGTCGAGGTAAAGGCAGTCGAAGTGGTCGGGCATATCGCAGCTGGATGGCAACCAGCGTCGCAGCAGGCAACGCAAACCATTATGAAGTAAAATGTCGTTCTTGTGGCAACCAAGACAGGGGGTTACGGTTGTGGTCTGCTCTCCGAAGAGGTTGCTCTCTGTATGGCGGTCGTCATAGCAAGAACAGGGCACCACAGCTTTCAGCCCATCCATTTGCCAAACGTTCCACGACACTATCTCTGCCGCCTTGAGCAGCGTTGAGCTATCCGCCCTTGTGCCAAATCGCTGCTCGTGATACTCATTGAAGGTGGCAAGCAAGGCTTCGCGCGCCAGCAGCAGGTTGTCGCCCTGCCACTCATAGCCATACACGCTGCCCAGCGCCAAAAGTGCCCAATGCGTCCACTCGCCGTCTGGGCAGTTGTCGTTCACCTTACGCAGCTTCCTGTCCAGCGCGCCAAACCGTTCTGCCATAGGGATAGGTTCGCCCGAGACAGTATCATAACGAGCGGTGAGGAACGGAGCTTCTCCACAGGTTATCTCCAATACGGTGGCAAGCGCATAGCCCTGCCACGCGTCTTTACCCTCCTCCTTTTCCTCATAAATGGCTGTCCATTCCTTGTCCATCACGTCGGTCATCTTTCTCACCACCCACGACGGCGTAAACACCTCCGCCATTTGGCGCGAGCGGCGCAGCTGTTCGTCGCGGCTCTTTAGGGCGCGCGGCATAATGACATGACCATGCTTTCCCGTTATGGATTCCACGGTTATGCTGTTATGCCATTCATAGCCTTGGCCGTAGTTGGCATAGCAGTCCGTTGCCCAAAAAATATTCTTTCGGGTGGTATGGTCGATGAGGAGTACTTCAAGCAGTCCCGGTTCATCTTGCAGTAATTTATTTTCGTGTATATCTATAATCTCGGACATATATTAAACGAAAGTTCCTCGCAAATTTATAAAAAATTTTGGAAAAATAGAGCTACTTCCTTGAGAAATACCTTTCTTTATGTGAGTTTTCTTCAAATGGTCTCTGGAGAAGTTTATAATTCTTACCCGTTGGCGGAATTAATTTAGTGTGTATTTAACCCCAATCGGTCGTTAGACCAATCAGACCTGTCGGACCAGTCGGACCTGTCAGACTTGTCGGACCTGTCGGACTTGTCGGACTTGTCGGACTGGTCCGACTGGGCTGACTGGGCTAACGACCGATTGGGGTTAAATGTCATTCAGCAACATTACAGATACAAAGTTTTTTCTCTGAAAGGTCACCTAAAGTTCAATACAAGACAAATAAAAAGGAGCTACATTGCTGTAACTCCTTGCTTTTCAATGTGGACCAGCCTGGGCTTGAACCAGGGACCTCCAGATTATGAGTCTGTTGCTCTAACCAACTGAGCTACAAGTCCTGAATTTATAATTCGGCTGCAAAGGTAATCAATAAAATGGAAAAACAAGCAGAGATAAGGAATATTTTTAGGCGTTTTAACACATTTTGCGGTTAAGAGGGGTGATATACGAGGGGTTTAGTGTAACTTTGCAATGAGAAATAACGGTCTCGCCCTTTCTCTGTAGAGAAGGAGGAGGCTAATTCGTTGATGGTTCGCAGTCCTTTTCAAGTTAGCGATAAAGAGACACATAGTCTTAGCATTGTGACGGATGCGGTTAGAGCGTTCGCAGTCCTTTTCAAGTAAACGAGGGAGAGCTTGTCAAAGTTTTTACTCTTACATCTTTGCAGAAACAGTTCGCAGGTTTTTCAGATGCCAAGCTGTTAAGGGGGTTTATCTTAAGAGGACAAAAAAGTTAGAAAAAGATTTGTTGTTTTAGTCGCCAAAGCATTAAAGAAAACAAGAAGCGGACAAATATAAAGCAGAGATGAATACAAATATAAAGAATATCATATTCGATTTAGGGAACGTGCTCGTTGGACTTGATTGGCAACGATGCATTGATGCTTTTTCTACCATTGGTATAGAGAAGGTGGCACAACTTATAAAGGAGGGAACAACCAAAGAATTGTTTTTCGATACCGAGGTGGGCAATATCAACAGTTCTGAATTTTATGATAGAGTGCGCAAAATAGGTGATGTAAGCACAGCTGACGAGCAAATTTTATGGGCTTGGAATCAACTTTTAACCGATATTCCCGATATAAAGAAGCAACGATTGATAGCATTAAACCAACGCTATAATGTGTTTCTACTCTCCAATACGAACGAAATGCATTGGCAGAAATGCGCCATCGACCTATTCCCCTACAAAGCAGACCAATCTGATGTAAACGAGAAAGGTGCAAGGGGTAAAGTGTACACAGCAGAAGAATACTTCCAAAAGATATATTTATCTTACGAAATGCATCTCATTAAACCATCGTTAGAAATCTTCCAAACCGTTCTTCAAACCTCGCATCTTTGCCCAGAAGAAACGTTTTTTATAGATGATGCCAAGGCAAATTGTGCCGCAGCTGCATCGTTGGGCATACAAACCTATTGCAACGAGCACCCCAACGACTGGTTATCGCTCGATTTATAAAAATCTCCAAAGTCAATAAAACGAATGAAAGTAATCTATCTACAACACGATGAAAACGTGGAAATCAGTCCTTCAATAGCTACCATCGGATTTTTCGATGGTGTGCATTTAGGACATCAATTCCTCATTCGCCAACTTATAGCGCAAGCCCAAAAGAACAATCTTGCATCAATGGTCATCACCTTCGACCAACACCCACGCCAAGTGTTGCAAAGCGATTATCAACCTCAAATGCTTTCGACGCTCGATGAAAAGGTGGAAAAATTGAAGCAAACGGGGGTTGACTACATCGTTATCGTCCATTTTGACAGGGCTTTGGCTCAACTTTCCGCCTACGATTTTATGCAAAACGTACTCGAATGCCAACTCAATGTAGCTCAATTGGTAATGGGGTATGACAATCGATTTGGGCATAATCGAGCGGAAACCTTCGATGACTACGTGCGTTATGGCAAAGAGATAGGTATTTGCGTGAGTCAAAACACCGCTTTAGAAGTAGGCGAAGTAAACGTAAGTTCGTCTGTAGTACGCCGATATATAGCAGCAGGCGAGATGGAAAAGGCAACCCAATGCCTTGGTATGCCCTACTCGCTGACAGGTAAGGTTGTTTCTGGGTTTCAGAATGGTCGCAAATTAGGGTTTCCCACAGCAAACATCGACTTTCACGGTTTGGGCAAACTCCTCCCTGCTTTAGGTGTTTATGCCGTGAAAGTGTACATAAATACCGATGAAACGGCTTATAACGGAATGTTAAACATAGGTATTCGCCCCACCTTTGATGGAAAAGAAATCTCTATGGAAGTCAACATTTTCAACTTCTCGGACAATCTCTATGGGCAAAATCTCACCATTCACTTTATTTCTTACCTCCGCAGCGAAGAGAAATTCGATACACTTGATGCCCTCAAAGCCAAGATGGAGGAAGACAAACAGCGCAGCATCAAGATATTGTCAGCTATAAAATAAAAAACAAAAAAGAATTAAGCAGCAATTTAAAATACACATTTATGGAAAATAAAAAATCATTAGAAAGTATACTATACGTTGTTCTTTTCGTCTCTACGTTTTTTATCATTCAAGCGCTCTTTCAGTTTATCGCCATCTTTATTTACGCTTATCTGAAAGAAATAGCTGTAAATGAAGTGCGCCAAGGCATACAAATAGGCAAACATTCGCCAGCCATTATTATCAGTAGTCTGTTGAGCAGTTTGGTTTCCATTGCGTTGTTTATCAAGCTCAAATGGTCGCCTATCTCACGTACCTATCTGAAATCTAAGCCTTGGGCAGTACTCACATGGGCAGGCTTTTTAGGGCTTGGAGCTATTCTCCCCGCACAATATATTTACGAACGCTTACAAGTAGAGATGGCACAAAACGTTGCCGAGCTTTTCAAAGGCATAATGAACGAAACAGGGGGCTACCTTGTTGTAGGCATTCTTGCACCCATTGGCGAAGAACTCATATTCCGTGGCGCAGTGTTACGCAAGCTCTTAACTCTCTTTGAAGGTAAGAAGCGATGGATAGCCATCTTTATTTCAGCAGCTATCTTTGGTGCTATTCACGGCAACTTTGCACAAGGCATTCACGCCACCTTGTTTGGAATGTTGCTCGGCTGGATGTATATGCGCACGGGGAGCGTACTTCCTGGCATCGCCCTCCACTGGGTCAACAACACCGTGGCTTACCTTATGTTTAAACTTCTTCCCGAAATGAACGATGGAAAACTCATCGACCTCTTCCACGGCGATGAACGAATGATGTATGGCGGATTGTTTTTCTCGCTCTGCATTCTTGTTCCTTCAATCTTCCAACTTGCGCTAAGAATGAAAAAAGTATCAGAATAATCTATAAAATCAAGACAAAAAGAATGTAAAACCAATAATATTTTGCAATTTTGTCATTCTTCAATAACTATTAAATACATTAAGAATTATGAAAAGAAAAGGACTAAAAACAGCTGCCTGCCTTATAGCCGGAGCAGTACTCACTACCTCTTGTGTAGGTTCGTTTGCTATGTTCAACAAGTTAGCAAGTTGGAACAAGCGTGCCACCGACTCAAAGTTTCTGAACGAACTCATCTTTATTGTTATCTCACCTGCTTATGGTATTGCGGGAATGATTGATGCCTTGGTGCTCAATACCATTGAGTTTTGGACAGGCGACAACCCTATGGCCAACCAAATAGGTAAAACTAAGAAGATAAAGGGCGACGATGGATTGCTTTATGCAGTAAAAATTCTTGAGAATGGCTACGAGGTACAACGTCCTAATGGCGAAGTATTCTACCTTACTTATAATAAGGAAGAAAACAATTGGTACATGACTGCGGAAGGCAAAGAAACCAAACTTATCCATTTCAATGGAGATGGCTCTGTTAAAGCTTTCCTTAATAACGGCCTCACCGTTGATGTAACACCTGATGCACAGGGTGTGTACGAACTTCGTCAAGCACAGGCAGGGACAAGCTACTATATGGCAACACGATAAATGCACAAAGAGATTTAAACCCAAATCGGTCATTAGAAAATTTCGCTTTCATTTTGTCTTAAAATAGAACGGAAAACACATATTGTGTTAGCATACAGATGCTATAACGATAACTCGGTCTACTACAATCTGACTTTTTGCACGAAAAAATCTCTAATGACCGATTTGGGTTTATTTATTCCGTTATTAGAAAAATGTAATATCGACTTTGCATTTTTCCGTAAAAAAAACGATGGAGTTTCAATATTATTTGTATCTTTGCAGCGATACTTCTATTACATTATATATTTACCAAACAAGAAATCTAAATACTTTATGGATAATCAAGAAACAGTATCGCTATGCGGTAATAAGTTGCCCCGTGAGCACTTCGATGCAAACAAAGTTTACTTTGCACCAGAGGTTCTTACCGATAAGGGCGTTATGCCTATATACAGCAAACTATGTATGGTATTGGACATTTACGACGTGAAACACGAAGTGATGGACAAAGAAAATAGTGCGTGCTACAAGGCTATAAAGCCAGCTTGGCTACACGAAGGTGAATTTAATATGGCTGACCACATAGAAAATCACGTGCGTTACCTTAGCGATAACCGTGTGCTGATGACCAACTGTGCTGAGTATGATGCTGAGATGGCAAACACATTGAAGCGTGAGTTGGAAACTGACGGAATGGAGGTGGTGGAATTGAGCTTTAGCACCTACACCGCACCACGTGCAACCAACGATATGAGCTGGGCTTACATCAACTATATTCAGACCTCAAAGGTTATCATCGTTCCTTTGCAGCATACAGCTGAAGACAAAGAGGCTTTGAAACAGATTAAAGCGTGCTTCCCTAACCACGCTGTGGTGGGTGTGTATGCCGAACCGTACTTTAGCGACGAAGGAAAGTTCTACAGCTACTCACGTTCTATCAAGGAGAACTCACTTTCCTAAGCTTCTTTACTTATCACAAAGAAGAACTACTCTTTATACACGCTCAATCAACTTAAAAACCGTTCGGTTATCAAGGAGTTAGAGGGGGTTAAACCCAAATGTTTGTGGGGCTAATGACCGACTTGGGTTTAACATAGGTAACAAAAAAGGAAATGAACCCTATGAAAGGCCCATTTCCTTTTATTTATAGGCTATGCGCAGACTTATACAAGCCTCTGCATAGTCATTAGCTGACTGTTTAATTTCTTCTTATTCTTCGTTACGACGACGCTCACCACCTTCACGGCGTGGACGACGTTCGCCTCTGTCGCCACGTGGACGACGTTGTGGCTCTACATACCCTTCAGGCTTTTCGAGCAATACGCGGCGTGAGAGCTTGTATTTGCCTGTCTTTGGGTCGATGTCGAGCAACTTCACTTGTATCTTGTCGCCCTCCTTCAAACCTGTTTCTTCTACAGTTTCAAGACGTTTCCAATCCATTTCAGAGATGTGGAGCAAGCCATCTTTGCCCGGCATAATTTCAACGAAACAGCCGTAAGGCATAATAGAGCGAACTGTTCCTTCGTAAGTTTCGCCTATTTCAGGCACAGCTACGATAGCCTTAATCTTGCCCACTGCCGCATCGATGGATGTCTTGTTAGGAGCAGAAATCTGTATCTTACCAACGCCATCAACTTCTTCAATAGTGATGGTAGCACCAGTGTCTTCCTGCATCTGTTGAATTATCTTACCACCAGGACCAATAATAGCACCGATAAATTCTTTTGGTATCTCCATTGCCACGATACGTGGAACTTGTGGCTTCATTTCTGCACGTGGTTCAGCAATAGTGTCGGTAATCATCTTCAAGATGTGTTCACGACCAGCCTTAGCCTGCATCAATGCCTTTTCAAGGATTTCGAACGAAAGACCATCGCACTTGATGTCCATTTGGGTTGCAGTAATACCATCGATAGTACCAGTAGTCTTGAAGTCCATATCGCCCAAGTGGTCCTCATCGCCGAGAATATCGCTCAATACAGCATACTTATCTTCACCTGGGTTCTTAATCAATCCCATTGCAATACCCGATACAGGCTTCTTCATAGGTACACCTGCGTCCATCAAAGCGAGAGTTCCCGAACATACAGTAGCCATAGATGATGAGCCATTAGACTCCAACACCTGACTTACAAGACGCACGGTGTAAGGGAAGTCAGAAGGAATCATACCCTTCAAACCACGCCAAGCCAAGTGACCGTGACCTATCTCACGGCGACCCACACCACGTTGTGCCTTAGCCTCACCTGTACAGAATGGAGGGAAGTTATAGTGGAGTAAGAAGCGTTGATAGCTCTTGTCCAAAACGTTGTCTATCATCTTTTCGTCCAACTTTGTACCGAGGGTACAAGTAGCAAGTGCCAATGTTTCGCCACGTTGGAAGTATGCGCTTCCGTGAGGCATTGGCAATGGGTCTACTTCACACCATATAGGGCGAATTTCGTCAGTTGCACGTCCGTCCATACGCTTGCCTGTGTCGAGCACACTGCGGCGCATAGAGTCGCGCTGTATATCATCAAAGTAACGGTCTATTTCTGCGTGTTTTTCATCGAGGTCGTCTTCCGATAGGTCGGTATGAGCTGCGTCATAACGCTCTGTAAATTCTGTTTTGATAGCTTCGTAAGCCTCTGTGCGGTGCTTCTTGTCGTTGTCGCCGCTCTGTGCCAATGCGTAACAAGCATCGTAAGTTTCCTTGCGGAGCTGCTCACGGAGTTCTTCGTCATTTATTTCGTCGTTGTACTCACGCTTCACGTCTGTTCCGAGTTCCTTAGCAAGTGCCTCTTGTATATCGCACATTGGCTTGATAGCCTCGTGAGCTACCTTCAATGCACCGATAAGGTCTTGTTCAGAAACTTCGTCCATTTCGCCTTCTACCATCATAATGTTGTCCTTGGTAGCACCAACCATGATGTCCATATCGGCTTCCTTCATTTGTTCGAAGGTTGGATTAACAATATACTCGCCGTTGACACGAGCCACACGCACTTCAGAGATAGGGTGTTCGATTGGAATATCTGAACACTGCATAGCTACCGAAGCAGCAAAACCAGCGAGTGCATCAGGCATATCAACGCCATCAGCTGAAAGAAGCATTACGTTTACAAATACTTCTGTGTGATAATCTGATGGGAAAAGAGGACGAAGAACACGGTCTACAAGACGTGATGTTAGGATTTCTTCGTCGTTGGCTTTGCCTTCGCGCTTGGTGAAACCACCTGGGAAACGACCTGCGGCAGCATACTGCTCGCGATAATCTACTTGCAAAGGCATAAAGTCTGTACCTGGAACTGCCTCTTTAGCTGCACAAACGGTAGCGAGGAGCACGGTGTTGTTCATCTTAATAACTGCTGCGCCATCAGCTTGTTTTGCAACCTTTCCAGTTTCAATTGTAATGGTTCTACCATCTGCCAATTGAAGAGTTTTCGTAATTACGTTCATCTAAAATTTAAAAAATACTTATTGTTTTGACCTACATCATAAGAGGAATGTAAAAAGCTATAAAGACGTTACGAAATATCTTTGTAGCATAACTTACGGTTTCCGCATAAAAATAAAATCGTACAAATTTAGCGATTATATATCTAATAGACGAATAAAATATGATTTATTTTTGTTTTTTCGAGGGTTTATTTAAATCTTTGAACTAAAAAGCACTATCTTTGCACAAAATTAAAAATACACCAATGAAAAAGATACTTAAATCAATGGCAATGAGTTGCTTGTTCCTTGGAGCGGCAATTCTTACAGGATGCACAGGCGAACAGTACCATATTGAGGGCGAAATAAGCAATGCGAAAGACTCGGTACTCTATTTTGAACACAATAGTCTGAAAGGTTTTACAACCGTAGATTCAGTAAAATTGGACGAAAAGGGCAACTTCTCTTTCGCAGGCGATAAAGCCGAAAATCCTGAGTTTTATCGTTTGCGTATAGCAGGACAAATCATTAACATTGCCATCGACTCAACCGAGACCGTGAATGTTAGAGCCAAGCATCCCGAAATGGCGATAAATTACGATGTGAAAGGCTCATACGAAAACGAAAAGATAAAGGAGTTGGCCATCAAGCAAATCAATCTTCAAGCACAATGCCAAACACTTATGGCACAACGTCCCGAAGTGGCTGACACGCTCATCTACGAACTTGTAAAGGCTTACAAGAATGATGTGAAACTCAATTACATCTACAAAGAGCCAATGAAGGCATACAGCTACTTTGCCTTGTTCCAATATATCGTTATCAACAATCAGGCTCACCTCATCTTCGACCCAACGATTGATGCTGAAGACAATCGTGCTTTCGGTGCTGTTGCCACATCGTGGGACACGTTCTATCCCAACACCGAACGTGCTCAGAACCTACACAACATCACGCTAAGAAGTATGCGCGACACCCGTATTGTGAAGGGAAAGAAAAAAGAGGTAGCTATTCAAGCCGAAGAAACAGGCGTGATAGACTTGCCATTGTTCGATAATAAGGGCAACAAGCGCAGTCTTACCGAATTGAAAGGTAAGGTGGTGGTGCTCAACTTTCACTCGTTTGCCCTTAAAGAGTCGCCACAATACATTATGCAGATGCGTAACTTGTACAACAAGTATCACGCTCAAGGTTTAGAAATATTTATGGTGTCGCTCGATGAGAACGAACACTTCTGGAAAGAAAGCGTAGCCAACTTGCCTTGGGTAAACGTGTTCGACAATACTGGCGTTAGCAAGGTGTACACCCAAGCTGCAACCACCACACCTATTATTTACTTAATAGACCGCACTAACACTATTGTGAAGAACCCTGCACAGATAAAGAACCTTGATGCAGATATTCAAGCCTTATTATAAGATGATTTAACCCAAATCGGCCATTAGACCAGTTTAGGTGCTTACTTTATTATTTTTGAAACTTATGAGATGTCTTTTGGATTATTTTGGCTTTATTTTACCTATATCTGCAGTCACATAGCCCGCTATGCTCCCTTGATATATGCAAAATAAAGCTCAAAATAATCGCAAAATACATTCTCATTCTAACGACCGATTTGGGTTTAATTTATAAATCTAAAACAACAACCCTCCGATGTCATCATAGCACATCGGAGGGTTGTTGTTTTATCATCGTTCTACAAGCTATACGCTACTTTTTAGAACGCCTTACCAAAACTGATGTATGGCATAAGGCTAAACTTGTTGTTGCTTTTTTCAGCATTGATGATGCCGATACCACCTGTTATGCCCACACGGAACTGAAATCCACGCTTTGCAACGTGACGATAGCCAATGTTGGCAAAGCCAAATCCAGCAACGACATTATCTTTTTTCTGAACAGCATTTATTGCTGCTACCTTTGGATTTTCAGGCGATGGGGTTAAATGGTATTCATAGTAATGGCGGTTGTAAAGACCTATATTTACACCCAAACCCATTTCAAGATGGTTGCGCTTTCCACCCAAGAAATAGTTCACACCCATTGGAACAGAGTAGGCACGCACCGATTCGCTATTGCCAAACAATGATGACACTTTACCATAGCCCCAGCCTAAGCCTACACGATAGCCCCAAGGCGAGCCTTCTTTAAATCGTGCGTCGTAATTGACACCAATACCATTTGATGCACCACCCAATTCTAAATAAACACTTTTGGTTCTTTCGCTTTGCTCTTGTGCCGAAACGTTAGTGGTTAATGCCATTAACGCTAAGGCAAGGCTTAATCGAGTTTCTTTTCTTAATAATTTCATTTTATAGGTTGATCTTAATTTATATTTAATTTGTTTATTGCTTGCGCGTGGGGTGGTTTTATCGGACGAGTCGGACAGGTCGGACGAGTCGGACGGGTCGGACAGGTCTGACAAAACCACAGATAGCCAAGGTATAGCAAATTTGTGCCCACAGCTACAAAGTTATAACTTATTTGCGCTATTGGTAATTTCAGTCCTCGTTTGTTATCATTTGGGTAAGCTCGTCCAAAGTGTTTGCTACCTTTATATAGTCTTTCCATTCGCCACGAATAAAGCCACGTGCCTGCATATCGTCAAGGAGGGCGATGAGCGAGTTCCAAAAGCCTTTCATATTGTAGAGCACTACAAGTTTGGCGTGATAACCTATGGTGTGCGAAGCTGCTACGGTGAAGATCTCGTCTAACGACCCTATACCTCCAGGGAGGGCAACAAGAATATCGCTTTGGTTGTTGATGAGGTCTTTGCGGTCTGAAAGGTTATCGCACAGCATTTCGATGTCTATGTAGCTGCTTTTCTTTCCTCCACGTTCCACTATCTGTGGCACAACACCTATGGTGCGTCCTCCAGCCTCGTGGGTTGACTTTCCTATACATTCCATTAGTCCGATGTTGCACCCACCATATACTACGGTGTGTTTGTTTTCTCCCATCCATTTGCCAAACGCTTCAGTAGCTGCAAAGAAGTCGGGGTCGATGCTGTTGTTTGCTGAGCAAAATACACCTATTTTCATTGTTATTTGTTCGTTTGTTTTAAGTTTACGAGAGATTGTCTGATATGTATAAACAACTCTTTTCTTTCATGCTGCAAATGTAGTTATTTTCTTCCATACAGTCTCCTCTTATATTATAAAATGTGCTTGATATAGGACAATAAATTACTGATTATTAGCTATTTCCGAAGATAACGCCCGTAAATATCTTATGTTTTCCTTGCAGGTTTTAAATTGTTAGCTTACCTTTGCACCCGATATTAGGATATATATCACCTGTATGGCAATGGATTTATTTTTACTTTAACCCAAATCGGTTATTAGAATGAGAATGTATTTTTGAAATAAGACATCTCATAAGTTTAGATAATAATTGAGGAGGGTCCTAAACTGTTCTAATGAACGATTTGGGTTCAAGTGGGTTCGTGTGGTGATAGTTTGTCCTTAGGATTATAAATTATTACAATAAGAATTTGAAAACATTTGAAGAATTAGGCGTTAGCGAAGCGATTCGCAAGGCCATTGAAGAGCTTGGTTTTGAACAACCAATGCCAGTACAGGAAGAAGTAATCCCTTATTTACTTGGTAACAGAAACGACGTAATCGCACTCGCACAAACGGGTACGGGTAAGACGGCTGCGTTTGGTATTCCCTTGTTGCAACGCATTGATACAAGCAGAAAGGACACACAGGCTATTGTGTTGAGTCCTACACGTGAACTTTGCTTGCAGATAGCTGACGATTTGAACGATTTTGGTAAGTATATCCCTCATCTTCACATCGCTGCTGTTTATGGCGGAGCATCTATCGACACGCAGATAAAGCAACTCAGACACGGTGTGCAAATCATTGTGGCTACCCCTGGACGATTGATTGACTTGATGAATCGTGGTAAGGCAAAGCTTGAAAACGTAAACAACGTGGTGTTTGACGAGGCTGACGAAATGCTTAATATGGGTTTCCAAGAAAGCATTACCGAAATTCTTACCAACGTACCTGAAGACCGCAATACGCTATTGTTCTCGGCTACGATGAACAAAGATGTGGAACGTGTGGCAAAGGGCTATCTTCACGATTACAAAGAAATAGTAGTGGGGTCAAGAAACGAGGGCGCAGAGAACGTAAACCACATTTACTATATGGTGCACGCTAAGGATAAGTATCTTGCACTGAAACGTTTGGTAGACTTCTCGCCAAAGATTTTCGGTATTATCTTCTGTCGCACAAAGCTTGAAACACAAGAGATTGCCGACAAACTGATTAAGGACGGATATAATGCGGAGGCACTTCACGGCGACTTGTCGCAACAACAACGCGACCTTACGATGCAGAAGTTCCGCTCGCACCTTACTCAGCTGCTCGTGGCAACCGATGTGGCAGCACGTGGATTGGACGTGAACGACTTGACACACGTTATCAATTACGGATTGCCGGACGATATAGAGAATTACACGCATCGTTCGGGGCGTACGGGTCGTGCAGGTAAGAAGGGAACATCTATCGCCATTATCCACATCAAAGAGAAATACAAGGTTCGCAACATAGAGAAAGTTATCGGCAAAGAGTTTGTTGATGGCACGCTTCCTTCGGCAGAAGAGATTTGCAAAAAACAATTGTTCAAGTCGATGGACGCTATTCTCAAGACCGATGTAGATGAAGAACAGATAGCACCATACGTGGCTGAAATCAATCGCCAGTTTGAGTTTATCGATAAAGAAGTAATCATCAAAAAGATTATAACTGCAACCTTTGGTCGCTTCTTAGACTATTATAAAAATGCACCAGAGATAGAAAAGCCATCTATGGGCAGAGGCAGTAGAGACGATAATCGCAGCGGTAGAGGCGAAGGACGTGGCAGAAGAGACGGCAGTCGTGGACCTCGCAAGGCTGAACAAGGGTTTACACGCCTGTTTATCAACCTTGGTAAGGCTGATGGTTTCTACCCTGGAGAGGTGATGCAGTTTATCAATAAGTATGTGCAAGGTCGCCAAGAAGTGGGTCATATTGACCTCTTGCAAAAACAAAGTTACATAGAAGTACCCGATGGAGATGCTAAAAAGGTGATGAAAGCCTTAGACGGCATAACCTATAAGGGCAGACGTGTGCGCTGTAACGATGCTGAAGAAGGTGGACACGGTCGTGGCAGCCGAGGCGGAAATCGTGACGAGGGTCGTGGAAGTCGTGGTGAAGGTCGTGATGGACGCAACGACCGCCGTAACAATAAGGAACGTAGTAGCAGACAACGCAGCAATGATAACGAACAGACAGCACAGCGCAAGTTTAAGAAAGACGATTGGAAAGGCTTGCTGCAAGGCACACCTGTAAAGTTTAAGGGCGAAGAACCCGACTTCTCTGAAGAAGGTTGGGCACGCCGTAGACCAAAGAAGAAGTAAGAAAAACGACGATCTAACATATTATCAGAATTGGGGTTTAGCCATCGGTTAAACCCCTTTTTGCATATTATACATAGTGTTCGTATAGAGATAAACTCTATCAGTTAGACTCGTCAGACCAGTCAGACCAGTCAGACCCGTCCGACTCGTCTAATGACCGATTGGGGTTTAGGTACAGATAGACTTATGATTACTTCTTCTTAGCACAAAGCGCAAGCGTACATACATATAGAATATAAGAGTGCTTGATAACAATAAACAAGCAAAAAGCGGTAGACAATCGATGTTTTAGGGCGATTGTCTACCGCTTTTTTATTGCGCTTACGTGTTCTTACTTTCGTTTCATCAGTCGCAAGCCTTCACCTATCCACAACACAACCGAGGTAGAAAGGGTAATGATAATCCAATCGTTTATGGAGAGTGGTGTAACGTTGAACATCTTTCCGCCCAACTGCACGATAAGCACTTGTCCAACCAAGATAAATAATACAATAAGGTTAAAACCGCCACAGTCCTTAAAGTGGAATGCACTACGACCTGTTGCATAGGCACGTGCGTTAAACATATTCCAGAACTGAAGCATAACAAAGACGGTAAAGAATAAACTCAATTCGTAAGCTGTCATCATCTTATGGCTACCTAATTGTAGATGCAATAAGTCGGAAAGTTGATGCACAGAAGCGTGTTCTAAGCCATAAAGGAACACCAACAACAGCACAAAGAACAATCCTCCTACACCAATAATATTTGTCCACATCGACTTTGTAATGATAAACGTTTTGCGGTCGCGAGGACTTTCTTTCATTACCTTTTGTGATGGAGGCAACGAAGCCAAAGCCATAGCAGCAAAGGTGTCCATAATAAGGTTTACCCACAGCATTTGTGTCACTGTGAGCGGACTCTGCGTACCCATAAATGCGCCTGCCAAAACAATAAGGCACGCCACAACGTTTACCGTAAGTTGGAAAAGAATAAATCGCTGAATATTCTGATACAAGCTGCGTCCCCACATCACGGCACGACCAATAGAGAGGAAAGAATTGTCGACTATCGTAATATCTGAAGCCTCCTTTGCCACACTTGTACCATCACCCATCGAAAGTCCAACGTGAGCTGCCTTCAGTGCTGGGGCATCGTTTGTACCGTCTCCCGTTACGGCTACCACTTGGTTAAGGGTTTGCAATGTTTCCACCAATCGTTTTTTATCCATAGGGCGCGCACGTGCAATAACCTTTAGGTCTAACACACGATTGCGCAATTCCTCATCGGTAAGTGCTGCAAACTCTGGCCCTGTAATGATATTCTTGTCTGTATCACTTTCCGACCATATACCCACTTGTCGTCCTATTTCCTTTGCTGTACCAGGGGTATCGCCCGTTACGATTTTCACACTTATGCCTGCATCGGTACATTCTTTCACTGCTGCAGGCACTTCTTGGCGCACTGGGTCGGCAATGGTCACAATTCCTAAGAACGTAAATTGAGCTTTTAGCTCTGTTTCGCCATTCATTATGCGCTTGATTATGCCTTCCGAGTGGCTCAAATCTGCATCATCGGGCAACACCATATAGGCAAATCCCAAGGTACGCATTGCCTGATTTTGCCATTCAAGTAATTGTGCTGCAATGTCTTCCCACGATATGTCGCCCGCTATGGCTGCACAGTAATGACGAATAACGTCGGTTGCACCTTTTATATAAAGCACCTTCTTGCCCTCTACTAATGCCGAGTTTACCAGCGTAGCCATATATTTTCGTTCGGTAGAGAAAGGCAGTTCGTCTATGATTTCTGCATTGGCACGTAGGGTTTGATAATCCTCTTTATGGTCGTGTAACCACAACAGCAACGCACTCTCCGTAGGATTGCCCAACGCCACAGGTTTTTCAGCATTCGATAGGTCTAACGATGCAGTAGAGTTGACGGCTATTCCTTCTTTCATCAAGGCTACCGCTAGCGCATCACCCTCATTGTAGCGCATTGCTGCCACTCTCATTTGGTTTTGTGTAAGTGTACCCGTTTTGTCGGTACAAATCACAGTTGTAGCCCCCATCGTTTCGCAAGCGTGCATTTTGCGTACAAGGTTGTTAGTCTGAAGCATACGGCGCATAGAGTAAGCAAGGCTCAATGTTACCGCCATAGGCAATCCCTCGGGTACAGCCACAACAATAAGCGTAACGCAAATCATAATGGTATCGAGCAGATACTGAATGAATGGTATCCACGAAAAACTATTTTCAGCAAAGAACATAATAACTCTGCCCACCAATATGAGTGCTGCCACAGCGTAACTTGCCCACGTTATAAGTTTTCCCAATCGTTCCAACTGTTCGGTCAGTGGGGTTTTTACGCTATTGTCTATCTGCGCTGCAACAAACACCTTCCCGTTTTCTGTCGCATCGCCTACACGTTCTACACGGAAAACGCCGTGTCCTTCCATCACCTTCGTACCTCGCATAACGTGGTGGGTTGGGAAGGTGGCTTCCGTGTCAAAGTCTTCGGGCTTTGTACTCTTTCTGCAAATAGGCTCACCCGTTAGGGTAGACTCGTCTACCGACAACGAATAGGCTGCCAACAATTCGCCATCGGCAGGAATATCTGCACCCGCATTGAGCAAAACCACATCGCCTACCACCACTTCACGCTTAGGAATGGTTGTAGTATTTCCGTTGCGCACCACCTCCACAGGCTCGTCATCATCTACTTGGTTGAGAATAGCAAACGCACGATTGGCCTTTTCTTCAAAGAAGAAGGCTAAACCCGTAGCAAGAAAGATAGCAACGAAAATGCCGACAGGTTCGAAAAACACTTGCAGTCCTTCGCCCAAACCAAAATATTCGTAGCACGAAATGCCGATAGAGAGCACACCTGCCACAAGGAGAATAATGATTAAGGGGTCGTTGTATTTTACTAAAAGTCGTTTCCAAAGAGGAGTTTGAGCTGGGGGAGTCAATATATTCTCTCCATACTTTTGTCTACTTTCTTCAACTTCCTTGTTGTTTAATCCGCTGTACAATGTATTTTCTTTCATAATGTATTTTTTCTTCAGCGATGAGATAAGCATATTTTTAATGTGGGAAGAGGTGTTTGATGATGGCGATGCTATCGATAAAATCGTTGAAATCGACCTTTTTGATGAGCGGAACTCGATAAATCGAGCCCCTACACTTGCGGTATTTGCCTATCTTATGCAAAGATAGTGCCAACGAGGGCAATACAAGCTTGCTTGAATATTGCCGAGTGCAGCCTATCTTATGCAAAGATACAGCATTATGATGCAATAGCATTGAGATAGTTTAAAAAAATCATTAACACTTCTTGTTATATGTTTAATAATATAAAAACAGCACTTCCCCACCCCTCATCGTCTACACAGCGGTAGAGGAAGAATAGAACAAGGAGAAAGAAACACAACGTTAGAAAAATTGCTCGCATAACTTATTGATAATAAAAGCATTACAAACCCATTCCAAAACATATATGTTTCACCACCCAAAACATATATGTTTGACCCTCCCAAAGTTGAACTTTGACAACCCAATACATATATGTTTGGGAAACAAAAGATTAATGTTTGATTTGCAAAGGAGGGAGATAAGAAAAATAGAACAATAGAGAAGGGTGCGTTAAGCAGTTATGCACGACGGGTAAGAATGCACACGAATAGAATAAAAATAGAAAATAATGTAGTATCTTTGCAGTGGAAAGAGTAGTTAGTTTTACTAACCTCTATATAGCGTTGGCGAAATCGTCAGACTTGTCAGACTTGTCGGACGGGTCGGACGGGTCGGACGCGTCAGACGGGTCAGACTGGTCAGACTGGTCCGACAAGTCCGACAAGTCCGACAATCCCCAAAAATCAGATTAGTCGGACTAAGCTTTTAGAAAGAATGAAATAAGGAGAACAAGAAATGACAAAGATTATAGCAGAAAGATACCACGATATAAGTTGTGGGCATAGGGTAGTAGGACACGAACACAAGTGTAAGTACCTACACGGCCACAACTACCGCTTTACGTTCACCATAGAGGGAGAAGCGTTGGACAGCCTTGGGCGTGTGATAGACTTTGGGGTAATGAAAAGTACACTTTGCGAATGGTTAGAAAATCATTACGACCACAAGTTCTTGATGTGGGCAGACGACCCTTATTTGGACACAATGATGCAACTTTCTGAAGAGAGTATGGTGGTTGTACCTTTCAATCCTACGGCAGAAAACATTGCAAAGCATTTTCTTGAGGAGGTAGCCCCACAATTGTTGGAAGGCACAGGCGCACGGTTGATAAAGTGTAGAGTGGACGAAACACGCAAATGTTCAGCCACAGCAATGCTGTAAGCCTTATGCGTGTAAACGAAATATTCTACTCTATTCAGGGCGAAGGCCACTTTGCAGGTGTACCCGCTGTGTTTGTACGCCTTTCGGGTTGCAATCTTGCTTGTTCGTTCTGCGATACCGATTTCCAATCGTTCACAGAAATGACAGAAGAAGAGATAGTACAAGCTGTGGAAACCTTGGGCGGAAAGGCTACACACGTGGTACTGACAGGTGGCGAACCATCGTTACAAGTTACGCCTACGCTGTGCGACAAATTGCACAAAGCAGGCAAGTTTATACAGATGGAAACCAATGGTACACACGAAGTAACGGAGGGGATAGACTTTGTAACGTGTTCGCCAAAGTTTGAATTTTGCAAGCATGCCGAACTAAAGGTGAAGCGAATAGACGAGCTAAAGGTGGTTTATACCCTTGAAAACAATATGGCACGCTATGAAAAGATAGAGGCACGCTATCGCAGTTTGCAGCCTTGCGACACGGGCGATGTGGTGAAGAACAAGCAAATAACAATGGCTACAGTGGCATATTGCAAGGCACACCCCGAATGGCGTGTATCGTTGCAAACACATAAGATATTGGATGTAAGATAAACCATTGTTCGACTATGAACAAAACAAAAATAAGGGGAATGAACACTTACGTATGTCTACGATGATTCATTCCCCTTTCTGCTGCCTTTATCTGAAATTTATATTTTTATTTTTTATATTGTTATAGGCTGGTTCTATAAATAACAGCTAAATGCCTTAACCCAAATCGCTTTCTATGTTAAAATCCAAATGTTTTGACCATTATTTTCAATTTATGCTGAGATTTTATAATCAGGGGTGAATGTTTGGCGGTTTCTAACCATTGCAGTGACCAAATGCACAAGTTTGTTCTTGACATTGTTCAATGCAACTTGCTTCTTCTTTCCGCGTTCCACGAGGCGCATATAGTACCTCGCCATAACGGGATTGAATTTGACGGCAGCCAGTGCAGCTTGTGTCAGCATGGCCTTTATCTGGCGGTTCGCCATATAATGTACATGCGGATCAGAATGCACACTGGTGCCAGAGTCTTTTCCGAATGGGGCTAAGCCGTAATAGCAGGCAATCTTGCGCGAGTCGTAGTTGAAACGACGGAAGTTGTCTGTATACACCATCAGACAGACAGCGTTCTGCGTTCCTATGCCAGGCACCGAGGTCACGATTGTGAACACCTCGGTGAGCTCTTCGTCCGACTTAATGAGCTCGGCGATTCGCTTGTCTATCTTCTCTACTTCCTTGTTGAGTTCTGACAGGATATGCCTTCCGCTCTGCGAGATCATCGTCTTGATAGGCGATTTCTCCATAGTGAGCTTCTTCTCGCCTCTACGCACCTGAAAGCTGCATCTATGGCGTACCACCATTTGACGATACAGAAACAGCTCTCGTAGTTGTGCAAGTGACTCGCTAAGTGGCTTGTACATAACGGCTTTGTCGTGATTTCTCATAGCGTATTCTGCAATCATCGAGGCGTCGGCGCGGTCAGACTTCAATCGTCTGAGACCTGATGCGTCCTTGATGCTCTTGGCGTTCTCAAGCCACATGTCGTAGCCTTTGCCGTAGAGGAAGTTGCATAGTCCTTTGCTGTAGTCGCCAGTATTTTCACCGCAGAAGAGCCACAGGGAAGGGTCGATGCCGTAGGAATTCTTCTCCACCCACTTGACCAGTTGCTTGTAGCCAGACACTGTTGTCTTGAACTCGTTGAACACTCTTGGGGCCGTTTCTGTCAGACCGTCTGCAAAAATGATAGCCACATCAACTTTTTCTTTCGAAAAATCAACTCCGATAAATAAATTCTTCATATATTTGTACAATTTTATTAAGTAGAATTGGTCGATAGTTGTATGGACTAGAACTCTAAATAGGCTTCGTGTCGATAACTTTCTATCTGGTCTTTGCAACTATGTCGATGAGGTCCGAAACGATTTATAGCTTTTAGCTGGGTCGTTAGCTGGTTTACCTCTTCGACAGACCGATTCTACCTTTTTACAACAAAGGTACGAAACTGTCTTTAGCAATCATAGTTTTACCTTGATTATTTAATGTTTATGCGACTGCGTCGCATTCTTCTGCAAACTTAGAGGTCGTTAGACCAGTCAGACCTGTCGGACCAGTCGGACGGGTCAGACAAGTCGGACAAGTCGGACGGGTCGGACGGGTCGGACGACCGATTTGGGTTTAATCGTTTGCAACCGAAGTAAAACACTTAAAAGATAGGTTATTAAAACATTTAAGGTACAGGAATTATAAAGGTAATATTCGTTTCAAAAAGGCTAATATAAAGAAAATAAATGTAAAAAAGACCTAACAAAAGCATAGTCCTATTTGTCGGTAAGATGCAACAGATGAAGCTAAGGAATTTTTACTCGTAATGGTTAAGTTGTTGAAATTAAAGAGAGTTCCTTACTGTCGTATTCGTTATATAAAGACCAATTTATGTTTTGTTTAGTAGGAATGAATTGTGAATATACCATATATTATTGGCAAATAATTTTTAAATGTGCCGAATATTTCTTATTTTTGCAGTAATCAAAAATAGAAGACTATGCAGGCAAAGTGGCATTATTCAGTACTCATTCATGAGCAAGCAAAGAAATTTGGAGCGAAACCAGCGATAACGTTCCGAAACTTTGGAAGTTTGAAGTGGAAGACAGTTTCCTGGAACCAGTTTTCATTACGTGTAAAACAAGTTTCGAATGCACTGCTCAATCTTGGGCTTAAACCTCAGGAGAGAATAGCTGTGTTCTCTCAAAACTGTATTCAGTATCTCTACACTGACTTTGGAGCATACGGCATACGTGGGATTTCAATTCCTTTTTACGCAAGTTCGTCTGAACAGCAGATGCAGTATGTTATTCACGATGCCGAAATTCGTTTCTTATTCGCAGGAGAGCAAGAGCAGTACGACAAAGCTCATCGTGTAATAGCACATTGCCCTACCTTGGAACGTATCATCGTTTTTGACCCAAGTATAAGAATTAACCCACACGACTCTACCACATTATACTTTGAGGATTTCTTAAAGTTGGGTGAGGGTTTGCCACGCCAATCGGAAGTGGAAGCATTATGGGCTCAAGCAAATGAAGAGGATATTTGTAACATTCTTTATACCAGTGGTACTACGGGAGAAAGCAAAGGTGTAGTGCTTACCTATGGTATGTATAATGCGTCAATGGAGGCAAATACGAAGTGTGTGCCTGTATCAGACAAGGTTAGAGCGATTAACTTCTTGCCTTTTGCACACGTCTTTGAACGTGCGTGGGCTTATCTTGTTTTAGGACACGGTGGGCAACTCATCATTAATACCTATCCTAAAGAAATACAAGAGAGTATGCGCGAAACCCACCCTACGTGTATGGCGGCAGTGCCACGCTTCTGGGAAAAGGTATTCATAGCTGTAAAAGATAAGGTAGAAAGTGCGAGCTATCTACAACGCAAGGTGTTCAATCGTGCCTTGAAAGTGGGACGTTTGCGCAATGTACAGTATCTTGGACGAGGCAAGCGTGTGCCACTCTTGTTAGAGTTAGAATATAAGTTTATGAACAAGTCGGTGCTGAGCTTGGTTCGCAAAGAGTTGGGTTTGGAGAATGCAGACTTCTTCCCAACGGCTGGCGCATACGTTTCGCCTGAAGTGGAAGAGTTTGTTCACAGCATCGGACTTGATATGTTGGTAGGCTATGGACTTACAGAGAGCGTTGCAACCGTAAGTTGTGACCATCGTGGAAAGCCTTTTACCATCGGTTCGGTAGGTAGACTGATTGAAGGAATTGAAATAAAGATAGGTGAGAACAACGAAATCTTGCTTAAAGGACCGACCATCACACCAGGATATTTCCGTCGTGACCACGTCAACGCTACAACCTTTGACGAAGATGGTTTCTTCCACACGGGCGATGCAGGTTATTTAAAAGATGGAGAACTATTCCTTACAGAGCGTATAAAAGACCTCTTTAAGACCTCAAACGGAAAGTATATTGCGCCACAGATGGTAGAATCAATGCTGTTGGTAGATAAGTTTGTAGACCAAGTAGCAGTCATTGCTGACCAACGCAAATATGTTACAGCGCTCATTGTGCCCGAATTTAGCTTCTTAGAAGATTGGGCTAAGGACAATGGGGTGAAGTTTGATAAGCGTGCAGACCTCTGTACCAATAAGAAAGTTATCAAGATGATGAAGGAACGCATAGAAACGCTCCAACAATTACTTGCCCCATACGAGCAGATAAAGAAGTTTACACTCCTTGAACATCACTTCACAGCCGAAAGAGGTGAACTTACCAATACCTTGAAGTTGCGCCGTGGAGAGGTGAATAAGAACTATAAGGACGTTATTGAAAAGATGTACGAAGAGTAATCTGTTCGAGAACAAACCGAAAACTTAGTGATAACAACGTGATAACAGCCGACCAACTAAAAGATGTGATGGAACGTGTGGACGCTCTAAACCACTATCTGAACATCGATAGCAAACGTATAGAATACGAAGAAGAGCAATTGCGCACCCAAGCTCCTGACTTTTGGGAAGATGCAGACCGTGCGCAGGAGCAAATGAAGAAAGTAAAGAGCATTGAAAAATGGATCAAAAGCTATGATAGTGTACGTGCGCAAGCTGAAGAATTGAAGTTAGCCTTCGAATTCTATAAAGATGAACTCGTTACAGAGGAAGAAGTAGATACAAACTATACAAAGGTAATCAGCGCAATTGAAACTTTAGAGTTGATGAATATGCTCCGACAGGAAGAAGACCCTATGGAGTGTGTGATGAAAATTAACTCTGGTGCAGGTGGAACAGAAAGTCAGGACTGGGCATCGATGCTGATGCGTATGTATATGCGCTATGGTGAAGCTCACGGCTATCGTGTTACCATCTCCGATTTGCAAGACGGCGACGAGGCTGATATCAAGAGTGTAACGATGAAGTTTGAAGGCGGAGAATATGCGTATGGGTATCTGAAAAGCGAAAATGGCGTACATCGCTTGGTGCGTGTCAGCCCATTCAATGCACAGGGTAAACGTATGACAAGCTTTGCCAGTGTCTTTGTAACGCCGCTCATCGATGATACGATTGAAGTATATGTAGACCCTGCCAAATTGAGTTGGGATACATTCCGCTCAGGAGGTGCTGGAGGACAAAATGTAAACAAAGTTGAGTCGGGTGTACGCTTACGTTATTGGTACGAAGACCCCGATACAGGCGAGCAAGAAGAAATCTTGATTGAGAATACAGAGACACGCGACCAACCTAAAAACCGTGCTAAAGCTATGCAGTTGCTCAAATCACAACTCTATGACAGAGCGATGAAGAAGCGAATGGAGGCACAAGCTAAGGTTGAAGCATCGAAGAAAAAGATAGAATGGGGCAGTCAGATACGCAGCTATGTTTTTGATGACAGACGCGTGAAAGACCATCGCACCAATTATCAGACCTCTGATGTGGACGGCGTAATGGACGGTAAGATAGACGAATTTATTAAAGCTTACTTGATGGAGTTCCCTGTAACGGAATAAAAACATCTATCGTTAATCCGCCAAATGCTAAACATTAAAGGCTCTATAACGAATCGTGTGGGTAGGTATCGAATATTTCTCGTCAAAATGTTACTTTTGCAAAATGAATAGTACCGAGATATTTACAATGGCATTAGGCCTGTCAGAACCTTGGACAGTATCCAAGATTGAGTTTATTGATGGCGAGCATTCCGCCAAGGAGCTTCATATATGGCTAAGTTTCCCTCGTGGTCATCGTTTCAAAGTCGGTGAGGCAGAGGCTACAGCCTATGACACCATAGACAAGACTTGGCGCCACTTAAATTTCTTCGAGCATCTTTGCTACCTTCATGCCAGTGTTCCCCGCATCAAGGTTGGCGACCATGAGATTTCGATGGTGGACGTGCCATGGGCTCGCAAGAATAGTGGCTTCACATTGCTTTTCGAGGCTTACTCTATGCTTCTCATTGAGCGTGAGATGCCGGTGAACAGCGTTTCCCGCACTGTCCGCGAGACGGCTCCCCGCATTTGGCGCATATTCAACCATTGGGTGCGCAAAGCTGTTGACAAGATAGATATGTTCGAGGTACATCGCATCGGAGTGGATGAGACCTCTAAAAGAAAGGGACATAATTATATCACACAGTTCGTAGACTTGGACACTCGCAAGACCATCTTTGTTACGGACGGCAAGGATGCGGGTACATTCGAGGCTTTCCGCAAGGCTCTTGTCGAGAAGAAGGGTAAGATAGAGAATATCGAGGCAATCAGTATGGACATGTCCAAGTCGTTCATATCAGGAGCTTTGACACACTTTCCCAAGGCAGGGATTATATTTGACAAGTTCCATATCTTCAAGGCTCTCAACGAGGCTGTCGACACGGTACGCAAGCTGGAACATACGGATACCAGACTGCTCAAGGGACATCGGTTCACGCTGCTGTACAACAAAAAGAATCTCTCGGAGAAAAAGGCGATGGAATTAGAGACCATACTGCTGACATATCCAACCATTGGCAAAGCTNGCGGATGCCAGACTGCTCAAGGGACATCGGTTCACGCTGCTGTACAACAAAAAGAATCTCTCGGAGAAAAAGGCGATGGAACTGGAGACCATACTGCTGACATATCCAACCATTGGCAAAGCTTATGGTTTCAAGGAATCTTTCGCAGATATATTCAACGAATGTACAAAGGATTCCGTGGAAAGGCTTGAACGGTGGTACAAGATGGTAGAGGAAGCTGCCATCAAGCCCATGACAGACTTTGTGGCGATGGTCAGATCGCACATGTTCGGCATAAAGAATCTCTTTGCAATGAGGGAGGTCAATAATGGAATCCTTGAGGGACTTAACTCACAAATACAACTCGCTAAAAAGAGGGCAAGAGGATTTGTCAATACAGAAAACTTTAAGTATATGGTCTACTTCGTAACAGGTGGATTAAAACTCGATTACCCACATGAAACGTTATAGACCCATTCCGGCTCTATAACGAATCGTGTGGGTAGGTATCGAATATTTCTCGTCAAAATGTTACCTTTGCAAAATGAATAGTACCGAGATATTTACAATGGCATTAGGCCTGTCAGAACCTTGGACAGTATCCAAGATTGAGTTTATTGATGGCGAGCATTCCGCCAAGGAGCTTCATATATGGCTAAGTTTCCCTCGTGGTCATCGTTTCAAAGTCGGTGAGGCAGAGGCTACAGCCTATGACACCATAGACAAGACTTGGCGCCACTTAAATTTCTTCGAGCATCTTTGCTACCTTCATGCCAGTGTTCCCCGCATCAAGGTTGGCGACCATGAGATTTCGATGGTGGACGTGCCATGGGCTCGCAAGAATAGTGGCTTCACATTGCTTTTCGAGGCTTACTCCATGCTTCTCATTGAGCGTGAGATGCCGGTGAACAGCGTTTCCCGCACTGTCCGCGAGACGGCTCCCCGCATTTGGCGCATATTCAACCATTGGGTGCGCAAAGCTGTTGACAAGATAGATATGTTCGAGGTACATCGCATCGGAGTGGATGAGACCTCTAAAAGAAAGGGACATAATTATATCACACAGTTCGTAGACTTGGACACTCGCAAGACCATCTTTGTTACGGACGGCAAGGATGCGGGTACATTCGAGGCTTTCCGCAAGGCTCTTGTCGAGAAGAAGGGTAAGATAGAGAATATCGAGGCAATCAGTATGGACATGTCCAAGTCGTTCATATCAGGAGCTTTGACACACTTTCCCAAGGCAGGGATTATATTTGACAAGTTCCATATCTTCAAGGCTCTCAACGAGGCTGTCGACACGGTACGCAAGCTGGAACATACGGATACCAGACTGCTCAAGGGACATCGGTTCACGCTGCTGTACAACAAAAAGAATCTCTCGGAGAAAAAGGCGATGGAATTAGAGACCATACTGCTGACATATCCAACCATTGGCAAAGCTTATGGTTTCAAGGAATCTTTCGCAGATATATTCAACGAATGTACAAAGGATTCCGTGGAAAGGCTTGAACGGTGGTGCAAGATGGTAGAGGAATCTGCCATCAAGCCCATGACAGACTTTGTGGCGATGGTCAGATCGCACATGTTCGGCATAAAGAATCTCTTTGCAATGAGGGAGGTCAATAATGGAATCCTTGAGGGACTTAACTCACAAATACAACTCGCTAAAAAGAGGGCAAGAGGATTTGTCAATACAGAAAACTTTAAGTATATGGTCTACTTCGTAACAGGTGGATTAAAACTCGATTACCCACATGAAACGTTATAGACCCACATTAAATAGTAAGATGTAAAGCATAAAACAATAAAATGCCAAACATAAAGCGACAAAATGTTAAGCATTAATTGATAAGATGCAAAGCAACAGAGTTTAAACAATCATATTATTTAACTTTAGAGCAATAGGTGATAGACAATAGAAATAGGTTAAAGACTTCTGAAGCCTCAACATTTCTTAGTTCTAACGACCTTGAAAAAGCCCTAATAAACAATCAATTACTATGAGCGATAAGAAGAAACTAAGCAAGAAAGCACGTGAAGAAAGACAGGAAAAACAGGCTAAGGCAGTAATAAAGTGGATTTTTATTACTTTAGGTATCTTGGCAATAGCTACGATGGTTTGGTCGGTGATAATGATAGGCTAAATGAGTAGCGGACAAGAAATTGAACGTAAGTTCCTCGTTCATAAAGCGATGGACTGGAAAAGTTATGCCCATAGCTCTTCACACATTCAGCAAGGATATTTTGCAGCTATCAACACTGTGCGTATTCGTATACGTGACGAGAAAGCATACCTCACCATAAAAGGACCATCACGCAATGGTGGGCTGTCGCGCTATGAGTTTGAAAAAGAAATAAGCATAGCCGAGGCTCGTGAACTGCTGATGCTTTGCGAACCAGGGGTGATAGATAAGCGTCGCTACTTGGTGGATTTTGGCGGTAAAACCTTTGAGATAGACGAGTTCTACGGCGACAATGAGGGCTTAGTGATGGCTGAAATAGAGCTAAATAGTGAAGACGAAACCTTTGAAAAGCCCGATTTCATCGGTATGGAAGTAACTGGAGACCGTCGGTTTTACAACTCTCAGATGCGTCGAAACCCTTTTAAAGCTTGGAAAGATACTCTGCCTGAAGCGTACCGATAACCTTTAAGGCTTGGAAAGAAACTTTGATAGAAGCGTACCGATAACCTTTAAGGCTTGGAAAGAAACTTTGACAGAAGCGTACCGATAACCCACGCTATGCCACAGCCTAAGGCATCAGCAACAAAGTCTAACCATTCAGCGCTTCTATTACCTGCTGTACAATATCTTTGGAGCAACTCTAATACTCCACCCATTAAGGTTGGAAGAAGCCAAACCCATAGCAATAACGCCATAGGTTTGGCTTTTTTGTATGTGTGAAACCACTCGTGAGCTATTGTCATACCATAAACAAAGAACATTCCAATATGTGTCCATTTGTCTATCAATGCAACGTTATTTAACGGAGTTTCGGGTACAGGAATGAGACAAAGCGCCCAAATGCCGATGGTCATCAATATCGTAAGCGGAAAACGCTTTATGAGTAGTTTCATCATTTTTATTTCTTTCGTTTTATCAATAGTTCGTTAAAATTTGAGATAATTGTTACGCAGCTTTCCTCTGCCAGCCAAAGAGTTCTTTGATAGTATGACTAATTAACTTTCGGTTCGGTATGCTCCGACACCTGTCGAAAATTAATTTTGCAATGTATGTGCTCGCCATGAGCTCCTTGAAAGAAGCCATGGAATACGGTAGCCCGTTTTCCTTCATCATCACCTTTGCCACATTCTGTGATGCAAATGATGCGTTGTAGGAGAAGTCCAGCTGATTCTTGTGCCTTGCCTGGCAATGCGCGAGTCCGGTATACTGCTTGGCATCACGGAAGCAAAACTCGATTTGGAATCTTGAGCGGTATGTGCGCAATACTTCTTCACCCGACATAGATGTCTTTGTGGAGAAGAAAAGCTTGTGCTTGCCGTTCGGCATCACCCAAATGACAAGACGCACTTTCTGCTTCAGTGCCTTTGAATAGGCGATGAGTGTGTAAGCTGTGCCTTCAAGTCCTTCGATATGCATCTTCGCCATACGCGTGAGGTCGAGTTTCTTGTAATTGATTTTCCCGTCAAGTGTTTTGGGACGCCCGGGCTTATTGGAACGAGGTCCCGTGTACACATAGTATAGGCTCGCCGTATCCCTGAAACGGCTGACAAGATGAAAGCCTTGCTCCTTGATTCCCTCCACAAACGGACGGATAGAGAAGAAAGCATCAGCGACAACAATATCGGTGACCTTCAACAATTCTTTCCTGTAGCGTTTGATGACGGCAATGTAATGCTGCACAAGAGTCATGCTACGCAGTTTCAACTCTCTTGTAGAAGGGGTTTGATGGGCACGAAGCATCATACAGTTGTTGGCGTAGACATCGACAAGGGCAAGTCCCATGATTTCAAGTCCGTGTTTCATGGAACCTGCACAGCCGGACCAGAAAGTACCAACATGCGGAGTCTTCTTGCCTGACTTACTGATGTAGCTCGGATCTATGGCTATAGCCAGCAGTCCGTCCATGTTCAGATAACGCTGGGAAAGGTAGAGGTTGAACTTAACCCAGTTGATGCACTTAGCCCGGCTGCGGTTGAAATTCGTTCTGTAGGTCTGCTCGCAATGGGTGCCGTAACGCTCCATTTGAGTGAAATTTATCTTTCTTTGTATCGCCATGTACAATAAGAGTATTTCCAAGAGTAGATTCTCAAAAGTTTTGCCTAATTTTGCAGATGAGCTTTTGATGGCATCTCTGCAGATTTCTGTATATTGGTCGAGTGGTTCTGATGTCATTTGCTTTATGTTTTTGCTACTATAAAGTTACTGATAATCAGCCACTTGGCCAAATTTTATTAGTTATATTAAGTTAATTAACTCTCTCATTTTCAAACGATTACATTAGAATTAACGAAGTATTGTTTTATAGTTCTATCTCTGCCTCGCTAAAGGGACAAATTCTAAACGTAGAATATTTACTTCTAAGTGTTTATAATTCATCACATAGGCGTTGAATGTATATCTTTTACGCCTAAGCCCTCAATATTTCGCAGACAAAAATACGAATTATTTTGCAGATAACATCAAAAAATCGCCATCAAAGCATTAAACTCACTTTGATGACGATTTTGTTTTTTATCCCCAATTAGCCATTGTTACGCTAACGAGCGATTTAAGTTTTATCCTTAATAAGCCATTGTTGCGCCAACAACCTATTTGGGTTTAAGCTATATTCTTGCACCTAACAGCTATGAAAGATAGGTGCAAGAACTATTTAACGTGAATTATTGTGGGTTGATTTCTTTAATCAAGCGGTCTGCGTGACCCCACTTGTCCATCATATAAAGCACGAAGCGAATATCTACACCGATACAACGAGCGAGCTTGCGGTCGAAGTTGATGTCAGAACTGAGGCTATCCCAGTTGCCGTCGAATGCAAGTCCGATGAGCTGACCCTTACCGTTGAACATTGGAGAACCTGAGTTACCACCAGTAATGTCGTTGTTGGTAAGGAAGCAAAGCTGCATTTTGTTAGAAGTCTTGTCGGTATAACGGCCGAAATCCTTTGCAGAAAGCAAATCCATCATTATAGGTTCAGCCTTGTAGTCAGCAATCTTGTCTGCCTTCTTAAACTTCTCTACAATAGATTCAGCTGCTGTATAATAGCCGCTATTTACACTTCCGAGCATATAGCCACCTACTTGTCCGTAGCTCAAGCGCATTGTAAAGTTAGCATCGCTATAATGTGGCATATCCATTTCCATCTGTACTTTAGCCTCGCAGAGCTTCTTTTCTTCAGCCTGAATATCTTCTGTTATAGTTCTAAGTTTCTCTCCCACTACTGAAGCGATAGCCATAATTTCGCCACCAACCTGAACAGCAGGGTCTTTCATAAACTTCTTTTTGTCATTTACATAGAACTTTGCTCCCTTTTTGAGTACATTACTATTCTTATAGAGCCATTCTGTGTACTTATAGAAATCGCCTCCAAACTTAGCTTTCACGGTCTTAAAGAACTCTGGGTGATATTCTTCAGGCATCTGTTGTGCAAAGTTTTTCATCATAGCTGCTGTCATCTCTTTATCCAAAGTGTAGTTCCAGCTGTCGCTATTGTCTGCAAATTCGCAATATTGCTTCTTAGGGTTAGCAGCATCACCCTTGAGCGGCATTCCTAATACAAGTCGTGTTGCACGAGTGAAAAATTCAGAAGTCTTCCAGAAAGATTCCCTCCAATAGCTCATTGCGTTCATCATTGGGCGGCTCTTTTTGTAAAGACTTTCGAGCTTAGCAAAGTCTACATTAGTTGCAGGGTTCTTTACAGTCTGCTCGTTAAGCCACTTTTGTATCTTAGCTTCATATTCTGCCTTCTGACGAATTAAACCTATCGAGTCGATGCACTTGTTCATACCTATTGAGTTTTTCCAATAGTTGGCAGAGCTTGCATACTTGTCTTCGTACT
Organism: Prevotella ihumii; assembly: GCF_900155655.1. Classification (GTDB taxonomy): domain Bacteria; phylum Bacteroidota; class Bacteroidia; order Bacteroidales; family Bacteroidaceae; genus Prevotella; species Prevotella ihumii. The sequence continues at coordinate 2,707,907 of NZ_LT706987.1, read as the reverse complement.
GAATACGTACCTTTTGGTCAGCATCCATATACTTCTTCATCAATGCGAGCTTAATATCACGAGTTTGAACACGACTTGCATTCTCTATATCACGACGCTGTTGAATACCGTATGATGAGAGATAACGACGTGTAGAACCTGGATAACCGATGGTCATTGCAAAGTCTTTTTCCTTGTAACCTTCAAGACTTACAGGTGCCCAATGCTCTGGGTGGTAAGGCACATTGTCCTTTGAGTAAGCTGCAGGACCATTTGTCTTAGGGTCAGCATAGATACGGAATACAGAGAAGTCGCAAGTTTGGCGTGGCCACATCCAGTTATCGGTATCGCCACCGAACTTACCCATACTCTTTGGCACGGTGAATACAAGGCGAAGGTCGGTAAAGTCTTGATAAGTAGTTGCATAATACTTGTTGCCTTCGTAGAATGGCTGCACCTCAATATGCAAAGTCTTGTCTATCTTCTTAATAGAGTCGGTCATTGCATTGGTAAGTTCATCAAGGATTTTTTCCTGTTCTTCATGCGATTTGTTTGCAATCATTGCATTCACACGTGGCGTGATGTCCTCCTGCTTACGCATAAATGACACAAACATATTCTCGTTTGGCAATTCCTCGCTGAAACTCTTTGCGTAGAAGCCATCGCGCATATAGTCGTGTTCTACAGTAGAGTGAGCGTTGATAGCACCGAAACCACAGTGGTGGTTGGTGAATACAAGTCCATCAGGAGACACAACAACACCTGAGCAGAAGCCAGAGAAATTGACAACGTAGTTGCTAATAGCGTTAGGGCTATTGTACAATGAGGTAGAAGGCAATGCGAAGCCGTAATCAACCATTTGCGTATAAACTGCTTGTGGAAGATTGAAAAGTGTCCACATACCTTCGTCTGCTTTCGATGCAGTACTCATAGCGAGCAAACCTGCAAGCAATAGGGTAGATTTTTTCATTATAATTGATTTATTGGTAAATATATTATTTCTTAAATTTCTTGCCTATAACGGGCAACTTGCTCAAAGGGAAGTCACGCTTCACAATGATGCCAAGGAAGACAAAGAGAAGCAGGGTGTTCACGCCGAGCGCACCTATCATTGGCAAATAGTCGTTAGAAGCACTGATAGCCCCAAATAGCACTAATGCCACCAAAACATAGAAGCCTATTTCCTTTAAAGGATAATTGATGGGGTAATACTTCTGCCCGAAATAGTAGCTTATCACCATACTCACGGCGTACGACACAAAGCCTGCCCACGCACAAGCCCAATAGCTAAAAACAGGAATGAGCGCAATGTCCATCACAATAAGCACCACCGCTCCTATTCCAGCAAAGTATGCTCCCCAGATGGTACGGTTAGTGAGTTTGTACCAAAAACTAAGGTTAAAGAATATACCAAACATTATTTCGGCAGCCATCACAATCGGTACTATCTCCAAGCCCTCCCAATAGCTTCGCCCCACTACGTGTTTCAGTATGTCCATATAGCCCATAACAGCCAAGAAAGCCAAGAGGGTAAAGATAATATAAAACTTCATAGCGTTAGCGTAAGTCGTTCTATTGTCTTTATCCTTTGACTTTCCAAACACAAAAGGTTCGTAAGCATAACGGAAAGCCTGCGTAATCATTACCATAATCATTGCAATCTTGATACAAGCCCCATAAATACCGAGCTGCATACGTGCTTCTTCGGCAGTGCCATTATACACCTCTGGGAAGATAATCTGCGATGCACTCTGGTTCAATTGTCCTGCCACACCCATTATCAGCAGTGGAAAAGTGTAGCTCAACATACGCTTGCACATTGCTTTATCAAAGGCATAGCGAATGCCCAACAACTCTTTTCCAAGCATCAGCAAGGTGAGCAAGGTACAGAAAAGGTTGATATAGAAAATCCAAACCACCTCTAAAGTAAAGTTGGCATCGTATATTCCGAACGGATTGAGCTGTAATGACGGCAGCACTACCAAATAAAGAATGTTGAAAGCAATGTTGAATGTGATGTTCAACATCTTCAGTGTAGCAAACTTTATAGGACGATGCACATAGCGAAGATATGCAAAAGGAATGGCTGCAAAGGCATCTATCGCCACCGTGATATACATTATTAATATATATTCGGGGTGGTCGTCGTAGCCCACCATTGCAGCAATGGGTTTATAAAAAGCAACGATGATTGCCATAAACACGAGCGATGTGGCAGCCACCATTCTTAACGTTGTGGCATAAACCTTCTTTGGGTCTTCGCCTTCTTTGCTCATAAAGCGAAAGAAGGTTGTTTCCATACCATACGTAAGCAGCACTATCAGCAGTGCCACGTACGAGTAAACATTGGTAATAATACCATACTGCCCACCAGCAGCATTAAATTTGGTAGTCTGAATAGGCACCAACAAGTAATTGATAAACCTTGCCGCAATACTGCTAAGTCCGTAAATAGCCGTATCTTTCGCCAATGATTTTAAGTTTGCCATTTATTTTGTATCGTTTTATTTTAGAAAAATATGTAGCACACCCCAATAGCAGCAATCACTCCGAAAAGGTCTGCTAACAAGCCACAAGCCACAGCGTGACGGGTATAACGTATGCTTACGCTACCGAAATAGACAGCCAAAACATAGAACGTCGTATCGGTAGAACCTTGGAAAATGCAACTTAGTCTGCCCACAAACGAGTCTGCACCGTATGTTTGCATTGCTTCTAACATCAATCCACGTGCCCCACTACCCGAAAGCGGTTTCATCAGTGCTGTTGGCAACGCACCTACAAAGTCGGTATTCAGATTGCATTGCTCCATTGTCCATCCTATGCCGTCAATCAGCATATCCATAGCTCCCGATGCACGGAACACACCCACACCCACGAGAATGGCAACAAGGTAAGGTATAATGCGTACAGCCGTAGTGAATCCCTCCTTTGCGCCCTCGATGAAAGCGTCATAAACATTGATGCGCTTTAGTGCTCCTGCACCGATGAAAAGGACGATAATCGACATCAATATCAAGTTTGAGGCTATCGAGGTTGTACGTGTCATCGTTGCTTCGTCCATCTGACCAAAGCCCCACATTATGCCACCCACTACGGCAATCATACCAAAGATGGTAGCTAACAGCACAGGTTGCAACAGATTGATGCGTTGCCAAAGGGCTGTAATCACAATTCCTGCAATCGTTGCCACCGTGGTTGCAAGCAGAATGGGGATAAACACGTCGGTAGGCGTTGCAGCTCCGTTGGCACTTCGGAATGCTAAAATACTTGTTGGAATGATGGTCAGTCCGCTGGTGTTCAGCACCAAGAACATTATCATTGGGTTGGTGGCTGTGTCTTTGCGTGTATTCAGCTCCTGCATTTGTGCCATTGCTTTCAGCCCCGTAGGTGTTGCCGCATTGTCAAGCCCCAACATATTTGATGCAATGTTCATAAAAATGCTGCCCATCACAGGGTGGTTTTTTGGAATATCAGGGAAGAGTTTGGTAAAAACAGGACTAAGCACACGCGCCAAAACATTCACAATGCCAGCTCGTTCGCCTATCTTCATAATTCCCAACCACAATGCCAAAACTCCTGTCAAGCCCAACGACACTTCAAAAGCCGACTTAGAGGAGTCGAAAGTTGCCGTAACCATCTTCTCAAACACCGTAGCATCGCCAAAACATAGCGACACAATGCCGAAAACAAAGGCTATCACGAAGAAAGCTACCCAAATATAATTTAACACCATAGCGTTGATTATCTTTTTCTTTCCTTTTTAACTTGGCAAATTTACAATTTAAAGTTGATAAACACGATATTTATATTTAAAAGAATTATAAAAGGACTTTTCAGAGGATAGGGATAAATCCGAGGCAACAGAAAAACAGAACAATTAATATTTAAACCATATCCATAAAATTTAATGCCATAACCCACTGAGCACAAGAGATTTACAAATCCATTCTAAAACATATATGTTTCACCACCCAAAACATATATGTTTTACCGCCTCAAAGTTGAACTTTGACAATGCCAAACATATATGTTTTGGAAATAAAAGATTGATGTTTTGTTTTTGAAAGTTCGTCAACCGAAAAACAGAACAATATGTAGGGGCTCGATTTATCGAGGAGTTAAAGCCAAATGTTTCGTTGTTGTGGTTTTGTCCGACTTGTCCGACCCGTCCGACCCGTCCGACCTGTCTGACCTGTCCGACTTGTCTGACCTGTCCGACACGTCCGACTTGTCCGACCAATTCTCCAAAACTACCCCCACAAACATCTCCCCTTACACTCCTTTAACTCCTATAAAATAATACCTCAACAACCTTTGCAACCGAGTTGCAATATTTTTTATTTATCTTTGCAAACCATAAATCAGTAACAAAAAAATAGAGCGATATGAAAACTAAAATTATCCGTCTTATCATTGCTGCTGCCTTATTGGCTGTGGCATACGTAATAGAACAGAACGCCAACTTACCTTTGTGGCAACTGCTCTTGGTTTATCTTATTCCTTACTTTGTCGTAGGATACGATGTTTTGTGGGAAGCTGCGGAGGGAATAGCCAACCTTGACCCCTTCGATGAGAACTTCCTTATGGCAATTGCTACCATCGGTGCAATGGCAATAGGCTTTCTTCCCAATGCCGAACCTCAATTTATGGAAGGTGTTTTCGTAATGCTGTTTTTCCAGTTGGGCGAAATGTTTGAACACTATGCGGAAGACAAAAGTCGCGATTCCATCGTCGATTTGATGGATATTCGTCCCGACAAAGCAAATCTTGTTGTGGGGAATGACACAAAAGAGGTTACACCTGAAGAGGTAAAAATTGGTGATACGATATTGATAAAAGTTGGCGAAAAAGTGCCACTCGACGGTCGTGTAATCGAGGGAGCATCAAGCCTCAACACTGTAGCTTTGACGGGCGAAAGTGTACCACGAAGTGTAAAAAGTGGCGATTTCATCGTGTCGGGCTGTGTAAATCTATCGGGCGTATTAAAAGTTGAGGTAAAGAAAACTGCAGGCGAATCGACAGCTGCCAAAATACTACAATTGGTAGAAGAAGCAAGTGAAAACAAATCGAAAAGTGAGTCGTTTATCCGTCGTTTTGCACGTGTTTACACCCCCGCCGTGGTTATTCTTGCCCTTATTCTTGCTGTTGTACCCCCATTCTTTTATGCCGATTATGGTGCAGGCTTCTCGGTTTGGCTCTATCGTGCATTGACTTTCTTGGTGGTGAGTTGTCCTTGCGCACTCATTATGTCTATCCCGCTTACTTTCTTCTGTGGTATCGGTGGGGCTGGTCATCAAGGTATTCTTATCAAGGGGGGAAACTATATGGAGACCTTGGCTAAACTTCGCACCCTTGTTGTTGACAAAACGGGTACTTTGACCCACGGATCATTTGCGGTGGAGGCTGTTCATACACACGAAATAGCAAGCGAAGAATTGCTACGAATAGCGGCTTTGGCTGAACAGTTTTCAGCTCACCCCATTGCGCTTGCACTTACAAAAGCCTATTCGGGAACGATAAGCAAGGAAGGAATAAAGAATGTAAAAGAAATAGCTGGACACGGCGTAACAGCAACCATAGACGGGCACAACGTAGCCTTGGGCAATGAGCGAATGATGCAACAAGTAGGCGTAGCCATTCCGCAATGCGATGCGTGTACAAATGCTGTGGCTACCCTTGTATATGTGGCGATTGACGGTCAATACAAGGGACATATCGTGATTGCCGATACGCTGAAAGAAGGGGCTAAAGAAACCATTGCCCAGCTAAAGGTGATGGGAGTAGCCGAAGTGGTAATGCTTACAGGCGACAAGGCTGATGTGGCACAACACGTAGCTGATGAATTGGGCATAAATAAGCATTATGCAGAGTTGTTGCCCGATGATAAAATGAAGTATATGGAGGAATTGCTGGCTACCTCATCTGCTACCTCTACACTTGCTTTTGTAGGCGACGGCATTAATGATGCACCTGTGTTGGCACGTGCCGATGTGGGTATAGCAATGGGCGGTTTAGGGTCGGAGGCTGCCATCGAAGCTGCCGATGTGGTGTTGATGGACGACAAGCTGTCTAAAATAGCAAAAGCTATTGGCATTTCGCGCCATACTATTGCCATTGCAAAGCAAAACGCTGTGTTTGCCATTGGTATTAAGGTGGGTGTGCTCGTACTCTCTACCTTCGGTCTCACCTCTATGGGCTTAGCTGTTTTTGCTGATGTTGGTGTTATGGTTTTGGCAGTATTGAATGCCACAAGAGCACTAAAAGCATAAAAGGACTTATAAAAGGCTGGTTCTATAAATTACCACCGCATATAGTCATTAAATTTTTATGAAATACGTTTCTTTCTCTTTTAGCTTCTTTTAATATAAAACGGGCTGCGCCTCAACAATTCAAACAAGTTTGATTGCATTCGGCTTGCTCCGTTTTTGGTTCAAAAATAAGCTCAAAATCTAACAAAGCTAATTTATAGAACCAGCCAAAAGTAAATCCCAATAGAACAAACGAAAATTCTATTGGGATTTTAGTATAAAATAATAAAAATGTGCTGAAGTTTTCTTTTCCTACTTTTTTTATTTACTTTTGTATTGGCTTTAACCCAAAGGTTGTTGGTGCTGAAGCACGCCATAGACTTTTGGTACTTAAAACTATTTAGCAAACAACAATGCGTAGGTGCATCACCCTTGTGAGAAGTTCTACCCTTATATATTAAAGTAGGGCTTTGCAAGGAGAAAGATGATATAGCTTGAACGGAAGCAACATCAACGATAAAGGGTCAATAAAAATAAAGAAAACTATGGATATTCAAGAACTTTATAAGCTGTACAAACAGCACGCTGTAATAACAACAGATAGCCGAAACTGTCCTGAAGGAAGCCTATTTATTGCGCTCAAAGGTGAAACTTTTGACGGAAATAAATTTGCTAAAGCTGCCTTGGAAAAAGGGTGCAGCTATGCTATTATTGACGAAAAAGAATATGCCGACCCTACCGACAAGCGTATTATCCTTGTAGATGATGCTTTGCAGACTTACAAAGAGATAGCAAGAGAACACCGCCGAGAATTTAATATCCCTGTTATCGGTATTACGGGAACAAACGGGAAAACTACATCCAAGGAACTTATATCAGCCGTATTGGCAGAAAAATACAACGTGTTGCATACCGAAGGCAACTTTAACAACGATGTGGGTGTGCCTAAAACTTTGCTTCGCATTGCTCCCGAACACGAAATTGCGGTAATAGAGATGGGAGCATCGCACGAGGGCGATATAGAAAAGCTCGTAAACTATGCAGAGCCTACTTGCGGTCTTATTACTAATGTGGGGCGTGCTCACCTTGAAGGATTTGGAAGTTTTGAAGGAGTGAAACGCACAAAAGGTGAATTGTACGATTATCTTAAAGCGCACAACTGTCTGCTCTTCCTAAACGAGAGCAACAACGACCTTACAGAAATGGCAGAGCAGCGCAATTTTGACCGCATCATATCATACGGACAAGACGAAACCGCCAACGTTCAAGGCGAAGTAGTGGATTGTGCGCCTTTCTTACGTTTCCGTTGGCACGAAGAAGGAGGCGAATGGAAAGAGGTATTGACCCATCTTGTAGGAGCTTACAACCTTGATAATATGTTGGCAGCCATTGCCATAGGCTTGCATTTCGAGGTATCGACACAACAGATTTGCCACGCTTTAGAAAACTATATTCCAAGCAACAACCGCTCGCAGCTCACTGTTACGGCGCATAACAAACTTGTTGTAGATGCTTACAACGCCAATCCATCGAGTATGGCGGCAGCTATCGAAAACTTCAGAGTGATGAATGTAGAAAACAAGATGGCTATCTTGGGTGATATGCGTGAACTTGGCGAAACTTCGGCAGTTGAACATCAACGTGTGGTAGACCTTATCCAGGCTGCTGGCATTACCAATGTATGGCTCGTAGGTGAAAACTTTGAACACACCAAAACCGACTTTAAGAAATTTAAAGATGTGGAAGAGGTGAAGCTGGAAATAGAACGCCATTGCCCCACAGACCACTATATATTAATAAAAGGTAGTAATGGCACAAAGCTATTCCAGTTGCCCGAACTATTGTAACAAAATAGAGTAAGGCATCAAAAAGTAACGTAAGGCTGCAAACGTTGGATAACTTCGGGCGGGAAGTCTTTGAGGAGACGCAACTGCGACAAACTTGTGAGTTTTCCACGTGTGCGGCGATACGCTACAATTTGTTGTGCCATATGAAAGTTGATATAAGGGTGCCTTCGCAACTGACTGAGCGAAAGGGTGTTGAGGTTGAGTTTCTGCGTATGTTCGCCACGAACTTCAAAAAACGGAAGAGCCTCAACAGGAAATTCTTCTATCTCTTTCAGTTGCCCTACGGCTACATATCCACCTAATCGCTTTCCATAGTTTACGATGGCACGCGCCCACCCTGACCCTATCCCAGGTACTTTTTTCAGTAAGGCAGTATCAGCTGTGGCAAGGTTGATGTGTTCGCCTACCTTTATTTTGATAGGGTAACGCACGGTATCACGGTCGGTTTTCTTATAAGGTGTATACGTGTCTGATGCTTTATAGGCTTCGTATGCCTCGTGTATGCGTTGTTTTTCGGCACGCTTATTTTGTTCATACGCTTGAATAGTTGCCATTGTGAAGGCAGGAAGATAGTCGTCGCCTATCTCTATATAGGGTTCAAGGGTGCGATATTGCTTTCTGGTAAGTCCGTAAAGTTTGGCAAAGTCTTGCGGAGTACGATATATTCCGCCCTTTGCACGATACTTATAAATACTCCGAATTTGGTAAGGCGCAAGTCCGAGTTTTGACAAGGCGTTGCTATCGGCTGTGTTGGGGTCGAATGGAAATAAGGTGATACGTTTGCCGTCCTGAAGGGCATAATGAACAGAGTGCTGCGTTTCGTTCGCATTGATTGGATTTTGTAGACTTGCAATGCATGTGCTATCGGGTTGGGATAAGGCTGTATATTGGTTTTGATTGCCAACAAAATAGATTGCACAAAGGGCTATGAGTGCTAAAGAGATAAGGAAAAGAATTACTTTTCTATCCGATTTCTGCATATAAAAGAAGTTTCGCATAGGTCAACTTGATGTGATGAGATGACAAAAGATTGTTTGTTACTGTGCTACAAATATACAAAATAATATTGAATGTACCCATAGGAATGAAACAAAACACTTGTAAAGTTGCTAACAATTTATTACCTTTGCACGTTATAAGTGGCAGACTATCCGAATTTTAGTAATTGTTTGCCACATTCAAGCTATATAATAAATTTAGATTTAGATTGATGAAAAAACTCTTTATAGAGACATACGGCTGCCAAATGAACGTGGCAGACTCGGAGGTGGTTGCTTCCGTGATGAAGATGGCAGGATACGATGTGTGCGAGAATGAGGACGAAGCAGATGCTATATTCCTTAATACTTGCTCCATAAGAGAGAACGCAGAGAACAAGATTTACAATAGATTAGAAACCTTATATGCTGAGAAAAAGAAAGGGAAAAAGCGCATCTTGGGCGTATTGGGTTGTATGGCGGAGCGTGTACGTAAAGACTTGATAGACAATCACTATGCAAATCTTGTGTGCGGACCTGACTCTTATCTTAACTTGCCTGAAATGATAGCACGTTGTGAGAATGGGCATAACGCTATGGACGTTGACCTATCGACAACTGAAACCTATCGTGACATTGTGCCTCAACGCATTGGGGGCAATCGGGTTTCGGGCTTTGTGAGCATTATGCGTGGTTGTAACAACTTCTGCCACTATTGCATTGTGCCGTTTACACGTGGTCGTGAGCGTTCGCGCGATGTAGAGAGTATTCTTCGCGAAGTGAAGGATTTGCACGACAGAGGCTTTAAAGAGGTAACGCTCTTGGGTCAGAATGTCAATTCGTATGGACTTCTGCCTAACGGAAAACGCCCTGAAAACGGCACATCGTTTGCCGAACTCTTGCGCAAGGTGGCACAGAGCGTGCCTGATATGCGTGTGCGTTTCTCTACTTCCAACCCTGAAGATATGACTGAGGATATTCTCCACGCTGTGGCTGACGAACCTAATCTCTGCAATCATATTCATTTCCCTGCACAAAGCGGAAGTAATAAGGTGCTGAAACTGATGAACCGAAAGTACACACGTGAGGACTATTTGGAGAAAGTAGCAGCCATTCGTCGTATTATTCCTAACTGTGGACTCACAACTGATATTTTTGTGGGGTATCACGATGAGAGTTTGGAAGATCAAGAGCTAACGCTCTCATTGGTACGTGAGGTGGGCTTCGACTCTGCCTTTATGTTTAAATACTCTGAACGCCCAGGCACATACGCTGCAAAGCACTTACCCGATAACATTAGCGAGGAAGAAAAGGTGCGTCGATTGAACGAACTGATTAAGTTACAGACAGAGATTTCGGCTCAACGCAACAAGGAAGATAAGGGAAAAGAGTTTGATATACTTATCGAACGTTTCAGTAAGCGCAGCAGAGAGCAATTGATGGGGCGCACTGAACAAAATAAGGCAGTGATTATTCCACGTGGCAACCATCATATTGGTGAAACGGTGAGAGTAAGAATTGTAGACTCAAGTTCGGCAACACTCATTGGCGAATTGGTAGATTAATACCTTTTGCTATATCAAGTGAGAGCTTGCAACATCAGTAGACTGAGAAAAAAGGTACAAAACCTTGAAAACAAGAAAATACAAGTTCCCACTTTAAACTATTATCTTTGTATCCTATGAAGGATTTTATACAAGTATTACGCAGATTTATCCCACCTTACAAGAAATATCTTGTGATGGCGGTGGGGTTCAACGTGCTTTCGGCACTGCTGAACATCTTCTCTTTTATGACGCTTATTCCGTTATTGCAAATTCTTTTTAAGGTAGATGCAGGAACAGGAGCTACACAATATATTCCTTGGAGTAGAGCTGAAGGGTTTCACGAATACAAGGACGTCTTAGCCAACAATGCTGATTATTATGTTCAGATATTTGTTACAAGCTGGGGACCGACCAACACTTTGCTTATTATAGGGCTTGCATTGGGCTTTATGACCTTCCTTAAAACGGGGGCTTATTTCCTTTCTTCAGCCTCTATAATACCAGTTCGTACAGGTGTAGTGAGGGATATTCGCAACGCATTGTATCAAAAGATAACCCAACTTTCGTTAGGCTTTTTTAGTGAAGAACGTAAAGGCGACATCATTGCTCGTATGAGCGGTGATGTGCAAGAGATAGACAATTCGGTAATGGCATCATTGGATATGCTGTTCAAAAATCCTATCCTTATCGTTTTTTACTTCAGTACATTGCTTGTCATTTCGTGGCAGTTAACACTCTTCACACTCATCTTTGTCCCTTTCTTTGGCTGGTTTATGGGCAAAGTAGGTCGAAAGTTGAAACAGAATAGTGTTACCGCACAAGCCTTATGGAGCGATACCATGAGCCAAGTAGAGGAGACTTTGGGCGGCTTACGTATCATTAAGGCGTTCTGCGCTGAACGTTTGATGAACGAACGTTTTGAGAAAGTGAACAATAGTTACCGCTCTGATATAATGAAGGTGAACATTCGCCAACAATTGGCTCATCCTATGAGCGAATTTCTTGGTACATTGATGATTATCGTTGTGCTTTGGTTTGGCGGAACATTGGTTTTAGGACAATATCCAGTCATTAGCGGACCTACGTTTATTTACTATTTGGTAATTCTTTACAGCATTCTCAATCCATTAAAAGAGTTCTCAAAGGCAGGATATAACATTCCTAAGGGTATGGCCTCTATGGAGAGAGTGGACAAGATACTGAAGGCTGAGATTGAAATCAAGGAAGCTAAAAACCCGAAAGTTCTAAACGGATTCAATCACGAAATAGAGTTCCGAAACGTAAGTTTTGCCTACACGTCTGATAAGTCTGAGGACGGAAGCGTAAATTTTCATTGGGTGCTGCGAAATATCAATCTTGTTATTCCCAAAGGTAAAACCATAGCCCTCGTCGGACAGAGTGGAAGCGGCAAATCCACCCTACTCGACCTCATTGCACGCTATTATGATGTGCAAGAAGGTGATATTTTGATAGACGGCATCAATGTGAAAGACCTCCGTCTACACGAACTTCGCAAGTTTATCGGTAATGTCAATCAAGAAGCAATCTTATTCAACGACACATTCTACAACAACATTTCGTTTGGCGTGAATGCAACCAAAGACGATGTTATGGAGGCAGCTAAGATTGCCAATGCTCATAGCTTCATTATGCAAAACGAGAAAGGCTACGACACCAACATCGGTGATAGAGGTGGCAGACTTTCAGGCGGACAGCGTCAACGTATAAGCATAGCACGTGCCATATTGAAAAATCCACCTATTCTTATCCTTGACGAAGCCACGTCGGCATTAGATACAGAAAGCGAACGATTGGTGCAAGATGCGCTCTACAAGTTAATGAAGACCCGCACAACCATAGCCGTGGCTCACCGCCTTTCCACCATTAAGAACTCGGACGAAATATGTGTGATGCACGAAGGACGAATAGTAGAACGAGGCACACACGAAGCATTGATGCAGATAGACGGATATTACAGGAAGCTGCACGATATGCAGGAGATATAAAATATTATCGCAGTTTATTCTATCCACTAAAGGGAACTAAACCAATGATACACAATTCATATAAAAGAAACGAGAATATCGTTACATTATCTTTAAAGCCAATAGCAGCATTGTTATACAATCTGCTATTGGCTTATTTTGTTTTTACAATAGCACGCATGGCTTATCTTGTAGAAAACTTTAGTACTTTTAAGGAAGGACTTACCTTCAGCCACGGCATAGAGATGTTTGTAGGCGGACTAAAGTTCGACACCACAGCCATTGTTTATAGCCATTCGCTTTATATTCTTTTAATGCTTGTTCCGCTATGGTTCAAAGAAACAACGGCATACCATAAGTTTTGCCGATGGATCTTTGTCGTTGTCAATGCACTTTGTTTGGCTATCAATCTTGCCGATGCCGTATATTTTCCATTCACCTTACGACGTACCACCACCAGCGTATTTAGGGAATTTGGCAACGAAAACAATCTTCTCGGCATTGTAGGTACAGAGTTTGTTCGTCATTGGTACTTCGTATTGCTTTTTATCTTCCTTGTTTGGTTGCTTTACAAACTCTATCAGTTCCCAAAAATAAAAGTTTTCGATTTTAATACCCCACGCAGACGCTGGCAATTCACAGGTATCAATTTCTTGGTACTTGCCCTTTCGGTTGTCTTATGTATAGGCGGAGCTCGTGGCGGACTGCAAAGTGGTGTCCGCCCTATCACCATCAGCAATGCCAACGAATATGTTGACCGCCCCATAGAGTGTGCTTTGGTGCTTAACACGCCATTCGCACTGATGCGAACCTTGGGCAAAAGCGTGTTCAAAGTACCCGATTATTACGCTTCAATAGAGGCTTCTGCACGTGTTTTCAATCCTGTCAAACAACCATTAGCCAATGCACAGCCAAAGAAGAAGAACATTGTAATTCTCATTGTGGAAAGTTTCGGACGTGAATATATAGGCGCATTCAACAAAACCCTCGAACCCAACGGGCGCTACAAGGGTTACACACCCCACGTCGACTCGCTTATAGCTCACAGCACTGTGTTCGAATATTCCTTTGCAAATGGTCATAAAAGTATTGACGGTATGCCCTCGGCACTTTGCGGCATACCTATGTTTATCGAACCTTTCGTACTTACCCCCGCCTCAATGAACGATTACACGGGTATCCCAGGACATCTTTCACGCTGGGGTTATCAGACGGCATTCTTCCACGGGGCAAATCGCGGTTCAATGGGTTTCCTTGCCTTCTCTAAGAAGATAGGTTTCCAACATTACTATGGCAGACAAGACTATGCAGCCGACAAACGTTTCGGAGGCGATGCCGACTTTGATGGCAATTGGGGGATATGGGACGAACCTTTCTTGCAGTATTACTGCACAAAGATGGGCGAAATGAAACAGCCGTTTATGACAGCTGTGTTCACCGTATCGAGCCATCACCCTTTTGTCGTACCTCAAAAATACAAGAACGTTTACAAAGACGAAGGCACGCTACCTATTCATAAATGTATTCGCTACACGGATATGGCCATCGGCAAATTCTTTGCTTCGGCTCGCAAACAACCTTGGTTTAAGAACACCATCTTTATCCTTGTAAGCGATCACACCAATCAAAGCAACCATCAAGAATACAAATCGGACATCGGAGAGTTTAGCGCACCTTTCGTTATCTACGACCCTTCAGGCGAAATCAAACCTTCTATGCGTCAAGGTATTGCACAGCAGATAGACATAATGCCGACCATCTTCAACCTCATAGGCTACAACAAACCTTATCTGAGCTTTGGTTGCGACCTTCTCCATACCCCTGCCCATCAACAATATGCGCTCAGCTACATCAATGGCGTGTACCAATACGCTCGCAATGGCTATGTGATGCAGTTTGATGGTTCAAAAGTAGTAGGTATGTACAAGCTCTCCGACCGCCTAATGCAGCACAACCTGAAAGGAAAAGTTGCCCAACAAGCCCAAATGGAACAAGAGTTGAAAGCCATCATCTATCAATATATGTATAGAATGGTGAACGATAAATTAAGCGTCAACTAATCGTTTATAAATAGAAGAACAATGTTTTTAAGCACAAACCAAGTGGTTGTTTATGCTTAAACCCAAATCAGTCATTAGCCCGCAAAGGCTTTTAAAGCGTTTAGATGTTATGCTTTTCTTCGTCTTTGCACCTTATTTTGGCTCTTTCTGTTTGTTTTTTCAGTTGTTTAGCTCGCTAAACGTCGTCAAGAACAACCAAAAATAGCTCAAAATAAGCGCGCAAATCTCGAAGAAGTCTAACGACCGATTTGGGTTGAAAAACATTGTTCTATTTTTCCACACCTCATCTTTTCAAAATCAAACATCAATCTTACGAAAGCCAAACATCTATGTTTGACAAGGTCAAAGTTCAACTTTGAGAGGGTAAAACATATATGTTTTGGGTGGTCAAACATATATGTTTTACAACACACTTATAACCTCCTTATTATCAAAACATTACAAAGGTAATTTTTAAAGGTTTAGATAGAGTCGCCTTTGATCTATTCTTCCCTATCCTCCCTACTCTTTGCACACATCTCTATTAACTTAAAATTCGTTCCTCTTATTAAGAAATTAGAGGAGTTAAAGAGAACTATGTCCAAATGCTTGTGGGGGGTGTAGGGGCTCCTACGCATATTAAAATCCGTTTCAAAAGGAGCTTTCTTTAAGCAATATTTTTGTTAAAGAGATATTAGTTTACAATAGCATTTGCCTCTCAACTTATCCTACAAAGGTAGTTCACAATAACATTATAGGCTGGTTCTATAAATTACCACCGCATATCGTCATTAAATTTTTATGAAATACGTTTTGTTACCTTTTGGCTTCTTTTTATATAAAACAGGCTGCGCCTCAACAATTCAAACAAGTTTGATTGCATTCGGCTTGCTCCGTTTTTGGTTCAAAATGTAAGTTCGTTCAGTCGTGTAGCTCGCTACACTCCTTCACGCTCTTGCATTTTGACCTCAAAAATAAGCTCAAAATCTAACAAAGCTAATTTATAGAACCAGCCTATAGAAACAACCGACGAGCCAAAGCAATGCTGTTTGATGTTATAAAAGTTTGTTGCCGTGGCTTTTCTTTCCATAATTTGTCGATTTCTAAAAAATTGTTTTTACCTTTGTATGGTGGTATTCTGCGTTGTGGTAAGCTGCCTGAGCAGCCTTAATACGCTATGCGATTTACTACTTTTTGAAAGAGCAAGTATAAGCGTTCGGAACACATTGTCCGCACGTGAAAAGACAAAGCATAATGAAGATAACGGACAAAATTCTATATGCCCTCGTTTATGGCTTTTGGTTCTTGATGTCGTTGCTACCCTTTTGGCTGCTTTTCATCATTTCCGATTGCCTCTACTTCCTTGTTGCCAAGGTGGTAAAGTACCGCCACCATACTATCTGGAAGAACCTCAAAGAGAGCTTTCCCGAAAAAAGCGAGGCTGAAATCAAGAAGATACAGCGCGACTTCTACCATTGGTTTTGCGACTATTTGGTAGAAACCATCAAACTGATGACAATGTCGGAAAAGTCGTTGCGCAAGCATATCCAGTTTACAGGTATGGAACAGTTCAACGAGGTATTGAACAACGGTGGTTCGTGTGCTGTATATTTAGGACACTATTGCAATTGGGAATGGATTTCAGCTATCCCCTATTGGGTACCCAAGCACGTACAGTGTTGCGAGCTTTATCACCCGTTAGAAAACCGTGCGATGGACAAAGTATTTATCCACCTTCGTGAACAGCAAAACGCACTTTGTATCCCGATGCAGGAATCGCTGCGTAAGATACTCGATTTCAAACGCAAGAACGCATCGCTTGTGGTGGGCTACATTGCCGACCAAGCTCCAATGTGGAACAACATTCACCATTGGGTGGATTTCCTCAACCACGACACACCTGTGCTGACAGGTGCTGAACGCATCGCAAGACATACATGCCAAGCGTGCTTCTATGGAGATATGAGTCGTCCCAAACGAGGCTATTATGTGTGCAATATGCGCTTGATAGAATTGAACCCTAAAACTCGTCCCAACTTTGAGATTACCGACATCTATATGAAGATGCTCGAAGAGACTATACAACGTGAACCTGCTTACTGGCTATGGAGTCATAAGCGATGGAAACGAACACGTGAGGAGTTTGATTTAAGATACGACAAAGAGACGGGAAAGTTTAACTATGGCGACTTAGAAACCATAAAAAGAGAAAAGCAAAAGGCTTCTCAAACCACTGCATAGGCAATGAGCAAATACACCAACATACGAATAGGATATGATGCAAAGCGCATTGTAAAAAACAATACAGGGTTGGGCAACTATGGGCGAACACTTATCAATTCGCTTGCCGCCTCAACCTCCGACCTACAATTGCGGCTCTATGCACCTGACGAGGGTAACGAACGCTTACGAAACGAGGTGATAAAGGCTGAAAACGTGCAGTTTGTTTATCCCGAAAACCTACATTTCCGTTTCCAAAAAGACATTTGGCGACAGGCAGGTATTGTGAAACAACTCGGCAAAGATGGTGTAAATCTTTATCACGGATTATCGGGCGAACTGCCTAAAGGTTTGAACGCATCGGGCATTAAAAGCCTTGTTACCATTCACGACCTCATCTTTCTTCGCCACCCAGAGTATTACACACGCATTGATGGTTTCCTCTATAAGCGCAAATTCGTGAATACGTGCAAGGAGGCAGACCGCATTGTGGCAATTAGCGAATGTACTAAGCGCGACATTCTCTATTACTCCAACTTCCCTGAAGACCGCATTGATGTGGTTTATCAGAGTTGTGGCACACGCTTTAGAACCATTGCAAGCAACGAAGAAAAGAAGGTAGTGGCACAAAAGTACAATCTCCCGAAGCGTTTTCTGCTTTTTGTCGGCTCGATAGAGGAACGCAAAAACCTTCTATTGGCTGTGAAAGCCCTCCTAAAGTTGCCAAACGATATTGCCATTGTGGCTGTTGGGCGTCGGACAAAGTACACCCAAAAGGTGGAAAAGTTTGCACAAGAAAATGGATTAACACATCGCTTACACTTCCTCCACGGCATTACAAATCAAGAACTTCCAGCCATCTACCAACAAGCCGAATGTTTCGTTTATCCATCACGCTACGAGGGGTTCGGTATTCCTATCATCGAAGCCATACAAAGTGGACTTCCTGTGGTGGCGTGTACAGGTTCGTGTTTGGAAGAAGCTGGCGGAAGGGAGAATATCTATGTAGATCCCGATGATGCAGACAGCTTTGCAGCAGGCATTACAGCAATGTTGCGAGGCAGTGACGATAGAGCAAGACGAATAGAAGCGAGCCGTATCTATGTCAAACGATTTGAGAATGGCGACATTGCACAGACGATGCTTGCCGAATACGATAAACTTTTAAACCGCTAAAAACCATTATGCAAGACAAACAATATTGTCCTAAAGTAACTATTGTAACGGTGTGTTACAATGTGAGAGAGGCTTTCTTAAAGACCGCTCATAATGTTTTTGCACAAGACTATGCCAACATAGAGTATGTTGTGGTAGATGGTGCATCTACTGATGGTACAGTGGAAGCCATACAAAGCGTTGCCCAGCGGATAGACCATTGGGTAAGTGAACCCGATAAGGGGATATACGATGCAATGAATAAAGCAGTGGGTATGGCGTCAGGCGAGTGGGTTATCTTCCTTAATGCAGGAGATACCTTTGCCACAACAGACGTGTTAAGTCGCATATTTGCCGAACCACACAATGCAGAAGTTATCTATGGCGATGTTGTAAAAGGCAAGACTATAAAGCCTGCAGAACCACCCCACAATGCACATCGTATGTATTTCTGCCATCAAAGTTGCCTTACAAGTCGCCAAGCATTAATCGACTTTCCGTTTGATATTACGCATACGATGTCTGCCGACTTCAAGCTCTTCAAACAATTGTGGAAGGCTAAGAAACGTTTCGTGCAGCTTTCGTTCCCTATAGCCAATTTCGACACTAATGGTGTATCGAATACAAACAGGTCGAAAGGCTTGTTGGACAATATAAAAGTGATACAAGAGACTGACAACACAATGGATAAACTCCGTTTTCTGCCTCGCCTTTACTTTGTGTATGGACTATGCAAACTAAGAAACAAATAAGCAAAAAACATAAAAAACAATGATACCTAAAGTTATTCACTTCGTGTGGTTAAGCAACGACCCTTTCCCCTCAAAGATTAAGAAATGTATGGACACGTGGAAGAAGGTTATGCCCGACTACGAGATAAAGCGTTGGAGCACCGAGAACTTCGACATATCATCTGCTCCTACTTATGTGCAAGAAGCCTATAAACAACGCAAATGGGCATTTGCAGCCGACTATATTCGTATGTATGCACTATATACAGAAGGCGGAATATATCTTGATTCGGATGTAAAGGTGCTGAAACCATTCGACGACTTTCTAAATAACAACTTCTTTACATCGTTGGAGTATCACCCATCGCAGATTGAGATGACGGGCGCAATGGATATGATAGATGCAGAAGGCAATCGCATAAAGGACGGATTTGTATCAGGCATACAGATACAAGCGGCTGTTATGGGGTCAGAGGCTGGTTGTGCATTTGTAAAAGATGTAATGGACGACTATCAAAGACGCGCCTTTGAGATGCCTAAAGGCTCGAATGGTACTGGTGTTATTGCTCCTTTTGTTTATGCACGTGTAATGGAGAAGTACGGTTTCAAGTACAAAGATGTAGACCAACTTCTGCAAGACAACATCAAGGTGTATCGTTCTGAAATCTTTGCAGGCAACAAGCACGAAGCCACAGCTGAGAGTTATGCCATTCATTATTGTGCGCACAGCTGGAAACCTACATGGATAGAGAAGTTGAAGAAGTTCTTTAAAGGAAAGTAAGCGCAATGCACAGCTTTTTAAGAAAGATATATTACACGTTCAATAGCAATAAAAACTCTAAATTGGCTTATTATGTCAGTTCTTACATTGCTATCTATACTCCGCATATCCTTTTGAAATGGCTTTTGAAATATGAGCTTAACGCATCGGAAAAGCGTGCCGATAAAGACTATATCTTGCAGCGCGTGAACTACTACAATGCACTTACAACATCGTCAGTATTCAACCGAGATGCCTTTGAGACCGAAGCCATAGCCTTGCGCCATCAACCCATTACGGGACAAAAGGTGTACTATCTTGACTCTTATCGTTATGCCAAAGCCTTTTCACCCTCATTGAAGTGGGTGTTATTACCTGGCGATAACGTCCTCGTACCTCATCTTCCGTCCATCACAAAGAGCCGTCCGATAGGCGAGAACAATACTAATGCAGTACTCATGAAGCTCGATAAAGTGCGCCACTTCCTATTTGTAAAGGATAAGAAGTCGTTCCGAGAAAAGAAAGATATGGCTATATTTCGTGGCGAGATTGGGCAAATGCAAGGCAACGGATTGAAGAAAAACCGCTTAGACTTTATGCAAAAGTTTTTTGGACACCCATTGATTAATGCTGGGGTGATAGACAAGCACTTCCCAGAGTGGAACTCACACAAGCTAACCATCACCGAACACTTAGACTACAAGTTTGTTATGTCGTTAGAAGGCAATGATGTAGCAAGCAATCTGAAGTGGATTATGTCTTCAAACTCCATCGCTGTGATGCCTCGCCCCACTTGTGAAACGTGGTTTATGGAAGCTACGCTCATTCCGAATTACCATTACATAGAAATAAAGTCCGACTATTCCGATCTTGAAGAGCGTCTACGCTACTACATCGCTCACCCTAATGAGGCTGAAATGATTATCCAACACGCTCACGAGTATGTGGCTCAATTCCGCAACAAACGTCGTGAACGCCTTATATCACTGATGGTTTTAAAGAAATACTTCGATATAACCAATACGCATTAACCCAAATCGGTCATTAGCCCGCAAAGGCTTTTTAAAGCGTTTGGTGTTATGCTTTTCTTCGTCCTTGCACCTTATTTTGGCTCTTTTCGTTTGTTTTTTCAGTTGTTTAGCTCGCTAAACGTCTTCAAAAACAACCAAAAATAACTCAAAATAAGCTCGCAAATCTCGAAGAAGTCTAACGACCGATTTGGGATTAATACTTTTTCGTTCCATAATAACGTGTTCTTTTAGCATCAAAGTGCTGATTGAACACGCTTAACTGTGGCTTGTAGTCCGCAGTATGTATATCCATTAAGTCGAGAAGGGCGTGTATCATATCGTCTGTTTCGAACGGACGATTAGCAGCGTTGCGAATACGAGCCGTCAACATAGGGTAAGCAGTCTGAAAACGCTTTGAGGTGAATACCATCATAGGTATCTCCACCATACGTCGGTTCAATCCTATTTCGCTATGACCTGCAATCTTCTTGTTGATTTCCATAACATCTTCTGCGTGGTCAGACACATAGATGACCACAGCATTTTTATCTTCAAAACGTTTGATGATGTCATTCATAATGCTATCGTTATAGCGCACAGCCGTATCATAATCGGCTCTTGTTTGTTTTATCTTATCGTTTTCTCCCTTTTCCTCTGTTGCAGAGAAGCTACGGAAGGTTTCAGGGAAACGGAACTTATAGTTTTGATGTGTTCCCATAAGGTGTAAAACGATAAAATTCTTCGCTTTTGCACCCTTCAAACTCTTATCCAAGAGGGGCAATATCTCCTCATCGTAAGGGTCTTTTATGGTATAACTATCCGACCCACGTAGCTTTGTAAAGGCATATTCGCTGCATCGTTCGGCATACACTCGCCCATTGTTGCCATAGATACCTGAGAATTCTTGATTAGACAGCCATACCGTGTGATAACCTGCCTCGTTAAGAATACTAAACAAGTCGGTATAGTCGTACCACGCCCCCTTTGCACCGTGACGATAAAAGGTGAAGAGCTTTCCCAATGCAGGCATCGTCTGTCCGTGCGGACTAATAACATCGGTAAACTTAACAAGATTGCCCGAACGCTCGCGAGCAGCCATATAAGGTGTGGTATTGAGCGGATAACCATAAATGCCCAAGTGATGTCGTGAGGTAGACTCGCCAAGAATAAAGACCACATAGGGAATAGATGAGGAGTTTTTCAACAAACGTGGATGAAGATTTCCACGATGTAAAACACGCTCAAAGTTACGCATATTTGTCCAACCTTCATAAAACTGAGTTCCTGTGCGTAGCACCGAACAGCAATTGTGTGTGAGGCTTTTAACGGTTTTATCCTTATGTTTGAACACGTCTTTCACCATATTGCCTATGGTAAACAATGATGCAACGAGCAACACATAGCTAAGTGTACGCACTACACCCTTAACATATCGCAGTTTTACAACAAAGTGGAACAACAGATAAACCAAGCCTAAGCCCACTACCAATCCTCCTATAAGCCAGATGTTCAACAAGTTGGCTCTAACATATCCCCACGCTTCTTCAGCAGTAGTTGCAATGAGTACCTCCATAATGGCTTGATCGGGCAAGCCTTGATAATAGCAAGCGAAATAAATATCGGTAAAGAGCAAAACCACCGAAAGTCCTATCAATACATCCTGCACCACCTTTCGCGCCCTTTGCCACGGAATAAGCGCAATAAGAGCAGTAAGACAAACCACCGCAAAACACTGATAAAGAAACAAGTGGAGGGATTTTCCAAACGAATTGAGCGTAGTTAAGGCTGTAAGATTAACCAACAGCATAATGGAAATAAACGAGAAGTTGTGCTCAACAAAGGAATAAAAAGCAGTTAAAAATTTCTTTAGTTTCACAATATAGAGGGATAAGAAGTGTGTTAAGACTGGTTCTATAAATTAGCTTTGTTAGATTTTGAGCTTATTTTTGAGGTCAAAATGCAAGAGCGTGAAGGAGAGTAGCGAGCTACACGACTGAACGAACTTACATTTTGAACTAAAAAGAAGCCAAAAGATAACAAAACATATTTCATAAAAAATTAATGACTATATGCGGTGGTAATTTATAGAACCAGCCTTAAGAAAGAGAATTATTAAATAAAAAGAATAAACTATGGATAGATAATACAAAAAGAATAGGAGCAAGAAATCCTCATTGTTCCTACCCTTCTTATTTTGTTTTTAGAAACTACGCAACCAAGCCTTGAGGTCCATCATCATTTCTTCGTGATAGCGGAAACCTATCTTGCTGCCCCAGCCGTGACCTCCACCAGGATAAACGTGTAACGATGCACGCACATCGTTGCGGTAGAGTTGTGTGTAATAGTTCACACCATTTGCTGGAGGAACACTATCATCGTCATCGCTCAACACGATAAATGCACGTGGTGTAACACGACTAACATTCAAGTCAGCACTATATTTGCGTTGTTCGTGCTTGCTCGGACGCTTGCCCAAGAAGTTGCGATAACTCTTTTCGTGTCCAAATCCTTCGGTCATAGAGATAACAGGATAGAACAATATTTGGAAATTGGCAGCAGCCTCACCACGACTTGATGTAGCCACAGTTGCAGCCAAATGGCCGCCAGCCGAGAAGCCCATAATGCCCACATCGTTACGATTTATCTTCCACGCCTGTGCATTCATACGCACCAACTTCATAGCTTGTTCGGCATCAGCAATGGGAACTTCGGGATTGCCGTGTGGCATACGATATTTCAACACGATGGCAGCAATGCCTTGATTTTGAAAAAACTCGCCCCAACTGTAACCCTCGCTCTCCATAGAGAGACTCTCGTAAGCGCCACCGGGACAAATAACGATGGCACGACCTGTAGCTTCACGATCGATAGGGAGGAACACACGCACCTTTGCAGTATCAAGTTTGTCGCCATTATTGTTTGGCATTCTGTTATTGTAGAGTTTCACATCAAATGTACTCTGCGCACTTGCTACGGCTGACAAAGCAACAAAGCCTGCCGCAACAAAAAGTTTTCTTAAATTCATTCTTATCTTTTGAAATTTTATATGTCCATTTATGATGTTTATACTTACACCACAAATGCAGCTTAAATAGCTTTATATAAGATACAAAGATAAGAAAAAAAGGCGAACAAAGGAACCGAATGTTTAGAGTTTTTAGTATATTTGCAAGTAAGCTGCACAAAAGAAAGTGTGTGTAAACCATTTTTAATGATTTAAAAGATAATATTAACAGTTTAAGAACTACGATGCACGTATTAGATAAGTTTAGGTTTTGCCCCGTTTGTGGGAGCAAGCGTTTCATAGAGAACAATGAGAAGAGCAAGCACTGCGAGGATTGTGGGTTTACGTACTACCTCAATCCGAGTGCAGCTGTAGCAGCCTTTATCCACAACAGCAAGGGCGAACTATTGGTAGTAAGGCGCAAGAAAGACCCTGCACGGGGAACGTTAGACCTCCCTGGGGGATTTACCGACATTGGCGAAACCATAGAAGAAACCGTAAGGCGAGAAGTGATGGAGGAAACAAGGCTTACTGTTAGCCATTTAACCTTAGTGGACAGTATTCCCAACCGCTATGTTTACAGCGGCTTTTGTGTACCTACGTTAGACTTCTTCTTTGCGTGTGAGGTGGAAGATACCACATTGCTACAAGCCAACGATGATGCCGACGAGGCGTTGTGGCTATCCTTAGACCAATTGCAAGCAGAGGACTTTGGACTAGAATCGATACGAAAGGCGGTAGAAAGATACATCAAACGAAAGAAGGAAAAATAGACCAATATAAGAAAAAGCTAAGATAAAGAAAAACGCCTTTATAACATTTTGACTATCAAAAGGTTACAAAGACATTCCGGCTCTATAACGAATCGTGTGGGTAGGTATCGAATATTTCTCGTCAAAATGTTACCTTTGCAAAATGAATAGTACCGAGATATTTACAATGGCATTAGGCCTGTCAGAACCTTGGACAGTATCCAAGATTGAGTTTATTGATGGCGAGCATTCCGCCAAGGAGCTTCATATATGGCTAAGTTTCCCTCGTGGTCATCGTTTCAAAGTCGGTGAGGCAGAGGCTACAGCCTATGACACCATAGACAAGACTTGGCGCCACTTAAATTTCTTCGAGCATCTTTGCTACCTTCATGCCAGTGTTCCCCGCATCAAGGTTGGCGACCATGAGATTTCGATGGTGGACGTGCCATGGGCTCGCAAGAATAGTGGCTTCACATTGCTTTTCGAGGCTTACTCTATGCTTCTCATTGAGCGTGAGATGCCGGTGAACAGCGTTTCCCGCACTGTCCGCGAGACGGCTCCCCGCATTTGGCGCATATTCAACCATTGGGTGCGCAAAGCTGTTGACAAGATAGATATGTTCGAGGTACATCGCATCGGAGTGGATGAGACCTCTAAAAGAAAGGGACATAATTATATCACACAGTTCGTAGACTTGGACACTCGCAAGACCATCTTTGTTACGGACGGCAAGGATGCGGGTACATTCGAGGCTTTCCGCAAGGCTCTTGTCGAGAAGAAGGGTAAGATAGAGAATATCGAGGCAATCAGTATGGACATGTCCAAGTCGTTCATATCAGGAGCTTTGACACACTTTCCCAAGGCAGGGATTATATTTGACAAGTTCCATATCTTCAAGGCTCTCAACGAGGCTGTCGACACGGTACGCAAGCTGGAACATACGGATACCAGACTGCTCAAGGGACATCGGTTCACGCTGCTGTACAACAAAAAGAATCTCTCGGAGAAAAAGGCGATGGAATTAGAGACCATACTGCTGACATATCCAACCATTGGCAAAGCTTATGGTTTCAAGGAATCTTTCGCAGATATATTCAACGAATGTACAAAGGATTCCGTGGAAAGGCTTGAACGGTGGTGCAAGATGGTAGAGGAATCTGCCATCAAGCCCATGACAGACTTTGTGGCGATGGTCAGATCGCACATGTTCGGCATAAAGAATCTCTTTGCAATGAGGGAGGTCAATAATGGAATCCTTGAGGGACTTAACTCACAAATACAACTCGCTAAAAAGAGGGCAAGAGGATTTGTCAATACAGAAAACTTTAAGTATATGGTCTACTTCGTAACAGGTGGATTAAAACTCGATTACCCACATGAAACGTTATAGACCCGACATTCCAAAACATATATGTTTCACCACCCAAAACATATATGTTTGAGGGGCTCAAAGTTGAACTTTGGGCGTGTCAAACATATATGTTTTGCAGCTAAAAGATGGAAGTATTGCGCAACAAAGATGGCAAGCCGAAAAACAGAACAATATGTATAGCTATCTGAAAGGGGCTTATTCGATATTGCGCAATCGCTCTCTACACATTTCAAGAATACCCAACAGTTCGTCCATCTTTGCCGCACGAAGCATCGCAATACGAGTCTGCTTGAAATCGGGGATACCCTTAAAAATAGGCGAAGCTGCAAGGTGACGACGAGTGTGCAATATGCCACGATACTCGTCTATGCGCTCTACATTGATGCGAAGCATTTCTTCCAACACATCAATTTTCTCGTCTAAGGTAAGCACACGCTCGGTATCAGCTGCCGAAGTATCGCCTATATTATTAATAAGGTGGGAGTTTTCGGCAAATATCCACGGACAACCAAAGGTGGCTCTACCTATCATTACAGCATCAACGCCATACTTATCGAACCGCTGGTGTGCATCGGCTACCGACATTACATCGCCATTGCCAATGATAGGGATATGGATACGAGGGTTTTGCTTTACCTCACCAATGAGCGTCCAATCGGCTTCGCCTGTGTACATCTGCGCACGGGTGCGACCGTGAATGGTAAGGGCAGCAATGCCACAATCCTGCAATTGTTCGGCAAGCGAGGTTATCACAAGGCTATTATCGTCCCAACCCAAGCGTGTTTTCACCGTTACAGGGGTGTTGACAGCCTTTACCACCTCGCGTGTGATGTCTAACAAGAGCGGAATGTTCTTCAACATACCTGAACCAGCCCCTTTGCCTGCCACCTTCTTAACAGGGCAACCAAAATTGACGTCGATAACATCGGGGTGTACCTCCTCTACAATCTTTGCAGCCTCAACCATCGACTCTACATCGCGCCCATATATCTGAATACCAACGGGGCGCTCCTCCTCGTCAATGACAATCTTATTGAGGGTCGACTTTATATTTCGTATCACCGCCTCAGCCGATACAAACTCGGTATAGACCATTGCTGCTCCGAAACGCTTACACATCTTACGGAAGCCAATGTCGGTTACATCTTCCATCGGAGCTAAAAACAAAGGGCGGTGGCCTAAATCTATATTTCCTATTTTCATAACTGCAAAGTTACACATAAAATTTGTTACTCACAGCAGATGTTATACATTTTTGGCTACAAACGCATAGTAATTCATTAAGAATAAGACATTTAGCTACAAAAACCGAAAGAACAAGGTATGCAATCGATTGAATAAATATTATTATATTATCCGATAAAGTTATTTTATTTAAAAATAAATGGTAAAAAAGTTTTGATTTTAAAATTTATTTTCTAAATTTGCATCGTATATATAGGTGGATGAAAAAATATAACAATAATATATCAAAAGAACCAACACAAAATCTAAACAGGTCAGAACGACACATAAACAAATCTTTATGCAATATTGGAGCTATTGTGATGTAGTGAAAATATGTAGATTATAAAAAACGCTTACGACTAAGTCCTTCGGCTAATTATGTCGTGTGGATTCGGTGGTATTACTCAAATAACATAACTAATTTTTAAATCAAGATGAAAAAGGTATTTTCTCTCGTAGCGCTATGCTTAGCTTCAAGCAGCGTAGCATTCGCTGGGCCAATACAAGCAGACAAGGCTAAGGCTTTGGCTGACAACTTCCTTGGCACAGCAAACAGCTCGGCTACAAAGGTTACCTATCGCGCAAAAGCTAAAGGTTGTAAAACAACAAGTCAAAACTTGTACTATGTAATTAACAAAGGCGACAACCAAGGTTTCGTTGTAATATCTGGAGACGACCGCACAATGCCTGTATTAGCTTACGCTAAAACAGGCCATCTCAACGAACAAGATATTCTCAACCACCCTTCAATGCGCTACTTATTTGGTGAATACGAAAACCAAATAGTTTGGGCTCAAGAAAACATTGCCGACATACCATCTGAAGAATATAAGGCTTTGGCAGCACGCCGTTTCACTCCAGCAGCTAATCAGATTATTGTAAGTCCATTGCTTGACTTGCACAACGACCGTCAAACACGTCGTGCACATACCATAGGTTGGGGACAAGATTGGCCTTTCAACTCGTTTTGCCCTACCCTTACTTATACTGACAACTATGGTTATAGCCGAGACTACCCATCAGTTTCGGGCTGTGTTGCTACTGCTATCTCGCAAGTGTTGCGTTGGCACGAATGGCCAACTAAGGCTAAAGGAAGAGTGGGTTATAGTTTCCAAGGTACGTGGATGACACTTGATTTTGACAAAGCGGGTGCAGAAGAAAACAAAGCATACGATTGGCAACAAATGCCTGAAGCCGTTACGACAAGAGGTATGGACGCCACAACATTTAGACGCATAAATGCAACACAAGAAGACAACATAGGACGATTGCTTCGTGATGTAGGCTACTCTGTAAAAATGCAATATGGTGCTGCTGAAGCTGGAGGTAGTTATGCTTACTTATACGATTGTGTACGCCCATTGATAAACAACTTTAGCTATCGCAGCAACTTGCGGCACGTTATGCGTAGCAGCTATAGAACTGACGCACAGTGGATAGCACAAATCCAAGACGAATTGCAAAACTATGGCCCTATAGTTTATGCTGGTACAACAGCTTCGGCTCGCCCTCAAGGTCACTGCTTTGTGATTGACGGACTTGCACAGAACGGTTATGTACACGTAAACTGGGGTTGGAACAACCAAGAAGACAGTTGGTGTCTACTTAACGTATTGAAACCAGGAAGAGAGGGTATTGGTGGTGCTGATGGTACAGGTTACAGAGCTAACCAGCAGATGCTTCGCTACTTGTCACCTGACCGTGCTATCAATCCAAATCCACAGCCAAACCCTGAACCACAACCAAACCCTAACCCACAGCCAGCTCCTACAAAGAATCCGTTGTATATCAAGGCTAAGGCTAATCTCACAGAGGTGGGCAAGGAAAGCAAGTATGTGTATGTTTCAGTGGGAAACCAATTCACAAGCAACTACCAAGGTCAATTCAAACTTTCTGCTAAGAAGCAAGGCACATCTACATACACCGACCTTGTAACTACGAGTTACGCTTCAACTATCTATGCGGGTAGCTCAAAGGAAATATCATTCTACACCGACTTTAGCAAACTTGCACCAGGTACATACGACTTGCAAGTAAGTTATATGGTAGACTACAATTGGGTAGCTATAGCAGAATCGGCAGGTGCTGTTACCGTGAAGGGCGAAACTCCTGCTGCTAAGGGCGCACAATTGGCTGTTGTTAGCGATGCAAGCATTAATGTAAATGCTGGCGAAAGCGCAAACATCTCGGTGGCGATGACCAATAACGGTGATGCTGACTTCAATGGAAAGGTTACACTTTATGCTGGATATACCGAAATTTGTAGCGGCGATGTAGCGTTTATCCTCAACGATAATGCCACATTGACCTTCGCAACCAACGAAGCATTCAAGCGTCTTGCAGCTGGCAAGTACAACTTGAAGGTGGCTTACACGCAGAATTACCGCACCATCTATGCTAAATTGAACGGAAGTGACGTAATCGGTACATTGACAATTGTGAAGAAAGACGAACCAGATCCAAAACCACAACCTACTCCTAACATTGGCGTTGCAAAGGGTGATATGGACATGCAAAGCGTACAATTCTATCAGAATGGTAAGTATATCGGGCGCTCATACTCTTCAGTAGCTAAGGATGCTGACCTCACTGCTCGTGTTAATATGTACTCAAGCTATGGTTTCGATGGCGATGTGAAGTTCTATGTAACCGATACTTATAATGGTGGTGCTGGCGTAACAAGAAACTTGGAAATAACAAAACACGTAACACTCGCTGCTGGCGAAAGTGGATATGTAGAAGTAACATTCAAGATGGCTGACTTGACAGGTACTCGCTACTACGTAAACGCACTTTATAACAATGGTACAAAGGACATTTACAGCGCATGGAGAAGTGCAACGTTCTATATTAAAAGCTACAGCTATGCTTACGGTGACAACGCTCCTAACTACGAAATGAATGAAGGCAAGACAAATGGTCCTGTTATCCGTGTGAAGACAATGCCTAACGGTGTGAAGTATATCGGTTTTGAAGACTCAGACAACAACCTTGAAAACACTACAGGTATTAACGAAATCAACGTAGTAGAAAATGGTTTCAACCTCTTCCCATCTATTGCTACAACCGAGATAACAATCGTTGTAAGCGAAGACGCACAAGCTAATATCTATAATGTAAGCGGTGCTATTGTGAAGACTTTGAACCTCGTTAAGGGCGAAAACAAGGTGTCGATAGAAGGGCTTACACAGGGTATGTACCTTGTAAAGACAAAGCAGACTACTGCTAAATTCGTGAAAAAGTAATCATAAGTGAACTTTCAAATAAATCAAAGAGGTGCTTTGCACAATGTAAAGTACCTCTTTATCACTTAAAGCAATAAATTATAGACTGTAATAAACAAGTATTAACCCCCAATCGGGCATTAGCCCGCAAAGGCTTTTTAAAGCGTTTAGATGTTATGCTTTTCTTCGTCTTTGCACCTTATTTTGGCTCTTTTCGTTTGTTTTTTCAGTTGTTTAGCTCGCTAAACGTCTTCAAAAACAACCAAAAATAGCTCAAAATAAGCTCGCAAATCTCGAAGAAGTCTAACGAGCGAGTTGGGTTAAAACTTAAATATTAAAAGACAAACAGATTAAAAACTAAACAAAAAGATGTAATTCTATTATTTTTGCGCTAATTTTATACTATTTTTCGGTATTTTATTAAAATCTTCTTTATTTCTTTGAGAAGTATTTTATAATTCATTACATTTGCAGCAGAAAGTAGATAAAGATACTCAAATAACGAAATAATAAAAGGATGATGAATATTCTGTCTTAGCTCTTAACAGCTGAGCAGATGGCATTTTTAGTACATAACTTATTAAAAAGATCAACTATGAAAAGATTTTATTCACTTGTAGCGCTATGCTTGGCAACAGGTAGCGTGGCATTTGGTGGCCCGATTCAAGCAGAGAAAGCGAAAAACTTAGCAGACAAGTTCTTTGGCACTTCTCAAGGAAGTAAGTCGATGAACATCTCTTATCGTGCAAAAGCAAAAGCTCCAAAGGCTAATGCAACGCAAGAATTGTACTACGTTATCAACAAGGGAAACAACGAAGGTTTTGTTGTTATCTCGGGTGATGACCGTACCAGACCTATTCTTGCTTACTCTGAAACAGGCTCATTGACAGAGGAACAAATTATGAGCAACCCTGCAATGCGCTACATCTTCGGAGAATTTGAAAACCAAATCACCTGGGCGCAAGAAAATCTCGCCGATGCACCATCAAAGAGCTATAAAGCTTTGGCAGGAGGAAGATTTACACCACGTAGTTCGGACATCATTGTACAACCTTTATTGGCACTGAAGAAAGATCGCAAGACAAAACGTACAACACCTATCGGTTGGGGACAGGAATGGCCTTTCAACGACTTGTGTCCGACAATCCGTATGAGAGACCATTATGGAAATATCAGAAATTATCCAACAGTGTCTGGATGTGTGGCAACAGCTATTTCGATGGTGTTCCGTTGGCACGAATGGCCTCAGAAGCCAAAAGGTAGCGTAAGCTATACTTGGAACGGACGATATATGAGTGTAGACTTTGATAAAGAGAATAAATCGTACGATTGGAATCAAATGCCAGAAGCAGTTGACGCCTATGGACGCGATAGAGCTACACACAAACGCCTTAATGCTACACAAGCTGACAATATAGCTCGATTGCTTCGTGATATAGGCTATGCTACACGAATGAATTATAATGTAGCTTCGGCAGGTGGCAGTGGAACTATTCTTGAAAACGGAGTAGGACCTTTTGTACGCAACTTTGGATATAAGCAAGGTGTGAAAGTTATCAAGAGAGATAACTATTGGGGAAACGATGCTGAGGCTCGTTGGACAGAAGAAATCAAAGACGAAATGCAGAAATATGGTCCTGTAGTTTATGCAGGCTTCTCACGTGGTGGTCACTGCTTCGTACTTGATGGTCTTGCAAAGAATGGTTATGTACACGTAAACTGGGGTTGGAACAACCAAGAAGACGACTGGTATCTCCTCAACGTGCTTGAACCAGGTTCAGAAGGTACAGGTAGCGGTGGTAGCGGTGGTTACAGATACCGCCAACATATGTATCGTTACTTGACTCCAGACCGTGGAACAGATGCTGAACCTACACCACAACCAGAACCAACACCACAGCCTGACCCAACTCCACAGCCAGACCCTGCAGTTAAGGCAGCAGTCTTAACAGTTACAGCTCCTGCAAATATTACGGTTGCTCAAGGCGAGACTGTAAAGATTCCAGTGCAAGTGTCAAATACAGGAAATGAATACAACAACGAAATATCACTCTATGCTGACAATACAGAAATATGTACAGGAACAATAAAGTTTGGTACGTATGCAAGTGGAACATTAAACTTCAATACGAATGACAAGTTCGCTAAGCTCGCAGCAGGTGTATATAACTTGCGCATAGCTTATTACGATGGAGATGGCAAACCTACTTGGGCATTCTACAATGGTACTGGTACACATAACATTGGTAGACTGACCATCACAGCGAAGTCAACTCCACAGCCTAACCCAACACCTTCACCAAGTGCAGCAACTGGCGATATGACTTTACAGAATGTACACTTCTATCAGAATGGAAGCTATGCAGGTAAAGACTATGCGACACTTGACCGCAGCGCAAACACTGAAGCTAAGATGTACTTGTATTCACGTAATGGTTTCGATGGTAACATTAAGTTCTTCATCACTGACAATATGAGCAGCACAAGCAGCGTGCAGGGTCTTGAAGTGACAAAGAATATTCATATCAACCCAGGACAAAGCGGTTATATTATGATACCTTTCGAAATTTCAAAGTTAACAGGCTCACGTTACTATGTAAATGTGCTCTACAACAATGGAACTAAGGATGTACATAGCCCTTGGAGAAGCTACGTATTCTTCCTCAACACTTACAATGATATGCCATTTGGCACTGTATTGAAGGAAGGTACAACACGTGGTGTTATCCTTGATGTAACCGAACTTCCAAGTGCTGTAAAGACCGTTGGTACACATCAAGATGAGTACAATCTTGATAATCAAACAGATGGTATCAACGAAATCAAGGTGGCTGAAACAGGTCTCAAC
The DNA here is from genome assembly GCF_900155655.1 of Prevotella ihumii. Classification (GTDB taxonomy): domain Bacteria; phylum Bacteroidota; class Bacteroidia; order Bacteroidales; family Bacteroidaceae; genus Prevotella; species Prevotella ihumii. Next base: position 2,674,979 of record NZ_LT706987.1, on the reverse strand, counting down.
CTCTTCCCAACTGTTGCTACTGCTGAAGTAACAATCGTTTCTAATGAAGCTATAATAGCTAACGTTTACAGCGTAAGCGGTGCTATTGTTAAGACTCTGAACCTCGTTAAGGGTGAAAACAAGGTTGCAGTTAACGACTTCACATCTGGTATGTATCTCGTTAAGACTAAGCAGGCTACTGTCAAGTTTGTAAAGAAGTAATCTCTATATAATTCATAAGAGTGCTTTGCTTTTGAATGCAAGGCACTCTTATGAATTATATATAGGCTGAAGTAATTTTAAAAATCAATAAAATACACATATTCGCACCTTATATTAGAGTAGTATAGTCTTATATTAGGGTTGCAGTAACTCTATATTGAGGTTGTATTAATTCTATATTGGGGTTGTATTAACCTTGTGATAAGGTGCAATAAATATTGTGGAAAGATTTCTATTTATGATATTTTAAACACAAGACACACTTTGTATATCAATTATACATCGATTTTTAAGAACTGAACGTATCACCTTTAAACCCAAATCGGTTGTTAGACTTCTTCGAGATTTGCGAGCTTATTTTGAGCTATTTTTGGTTGTTTTTGAAGACGTTTAGCGAGCTAAACAACTGAAAAAACAAACGAAAAGAGCCAAAATAAGGTGCAAAGACGAAGAAAAGCATAACAGCTAAACGCTTTAAAAAGCCTGTGCGGGCTAACGACCGATTTGGGTTAAATGAAAATACAAGAACTTTAGTTGTGATATAACTGAAGTGAAAACATAACATAACTAACATTATTAAAAATCATCTATGAAAAGAATTTATTCACTTATGGCACTCTGCTTAGCAACAAGTAGCGTGGCCTTTGGTAGCCCTATCCACGCTGATAAGGCTAAGAGTTTGGCAGAAAAATTCTTTGGTTCATCACAAAGAAACAAAGCCTTAAGCATTGCCTATCGTGGTAAGGCAAAATTGGACGCACCCAAGCAACTTAGTGCAGACGACTTGTATTATGTTATCAATCGTGGCAACGGCAATGGCTACGTCATTGTTTCAGGCGACACCCGCACATTACCTATCTTGGCATACGCTGACCAAGGTATTATAACTCCTGAAGCTATTGCCGAAAACCCATCATTGCAGTATATGCTTGATGAATACGCTAATCAATTAGAGTGGGCAAAGGCAAATGTGCCCGATGTAGCTTCAGATGCTTACAAAGCATTGGCCAACGAAGGTTACCAACCAGCACGTGCCGACATCATTGTAGAACCCTTGTTAGACTACAAGAACGACCGTCGCACAAAACGTCAACACACCATTGGTTGGAACCAAGATTGGCCTTTCAATCTTTATAGTCCATACGTAACCTACAACACACGCCAAGGTCGTCGATCATTGAAAACCGTTTCAGGCTGCGTTGCCACAGGTATTGCAACCGTAATGCGTTGGCACGAATGGCCTAAAAAGGCTACAGGTAAGGTATCATACAAGTTCAACAACAAGACAATGAGTCTCGACTTTGATGGCTATGGTCGCAAAGAAAACGCTGCTTACGACTGGTCTCAAATGCCCGAAGCTGTAACAAGCAAAGGCGAAGATGCTACCACAGGCGTTCGTCTCAACAATGTTCAAGCCGACAACATTGGCCGTTTGCTCCGCGATATAGGCTATGCTGTAAAGATGGAGTTTGGTGCAGCAGCTGCAGGCGGTAGTGGTTCTATGGTATATTATGCCCCTGAGAAGCTCATTCGCAACTTTGGTTATAAGAAGACATTGACCACCATTTTCCACAACGACATCAAAGACCAAAACGCTTGGATTGCAGAAATCAAGGACGAAATGCAAAAGTACGGCCCTGTAGTTTATGTAGGTTTCGTTCATGGTGGTGGCGGTCACTGCTTTGTGCTCGATGGTCTTGCTAAGGACAACTATGTACACGTAAATTGGGGCTGGAGCAACAGCGAAGACGGATGGTATCTTCTCAACGTACTCAAACCTGGTATGGAAGGCATTGGTGGTGCAGGTGGTGGATATTCGTCAAACCAACATATGCTTCGCTACTTCGAACCAGACCGCACTCGTACAACCGAAGTAACCGAAGACTTAGGTCCTATCTACATTCACACCGAAATGCCATTCAAGAAAATTCAACGTGGATACGAAGAAATTCTTGTTACCGTGGGCAACAAGCTCCCTGAAAACTTCTATGGGCTCTTCAAGCTCTTGGCAAAGAAAGAGGGTGAAACCGAATACAAGGAAATTGCTAAGCGCGACTATCGTATGTTTGTAAACGAGCGTGGCACAAAGAACCTCACCTTCCGTGTAAACTTCAACCACTTCGACTATGGCACATACGACCTCCGCATCGCTTATATGGCAGAAGACGAAGTAGAATACACCACCATCAAGCATAGCGCAGGAACTATCAAGATTGTAGGCGAGACTCCTGAAGTAGAATCTTCTGAACTCATCGCTACTACATCTGCCAACGTTGCTTTCACCCAAGGCGAAACAGGAACAATCCAAGTGCCTATTACAAACTCAGGTGCAGCCGATTTCAATGGCACTTTGAAGCTGTATGCTAATGGCACACTCATTGCTGAAGGTAATGCTCTCATCGCAAAAGATGCAAGCAAAATCTTAAACTTCAATACCGTAAGAGCCATAACAACCCTCGCTGTAGGCAACTACAACCTTACTTTATCGTACACCAACGAAGGGAAAGAAACATTTGTCAAGATGAATGGTTCGCAAATCTTGGGCAAGCTCACCATCAATGCTAAGCGTGTTGAGCCAAAACCAGAACCCAAACCAGAGCCAAAGCCCGAACCACAGCCTCAGCCAACACCTACCCCATCAGTAGCCATAGGCGATGTAAGCATCTTGAATGCTAACTTCTCTCAGAATGGTCGTTCGTTGGGCACAAGCTACGCTACCATTAGCAAGAGCGCAACCAACTTTGGTGTACGTGTCAATCTTTACTCTAACAAGGGTTTCAAGGGCAATATTAAAATCTACATCACCGACTCTTACCGTGGCACAAATGGTATTTCAAGCCAATACGAAGTGTTGAAGCCTATCAGCGTTTCAGCATACGGAACTGGTGCTGTTGAGGTAGCGTTCCCAACCGCTGCACTCACCAACGTGCGTTACTATGTAAATGTAAGCTACAATGATGGCACTAAGGACATTTATTCTCCATCGCGCAGCGTGCCATTCTATGTCAACAGAACAAGCCGTTACTACTCTTACAGTGCTAAACAAACCGTTAATGGTTGCGATGTAGTAGAAGTAGAAGGCGAACCACAATTGGGTGCTCACTTCATCAACGTAGGCTTCGACGAAGTTTACAACGACATTACAGCCATCGAAGAGATGGGTACAGCTATTCAGCAGAGTGCTCGTCTCTTCCCAACTGTTGCAACTGCTCAAATCACTATCGTTGCCGATGCAGCTACAAGTGCTAACATCTACAACGCTAACGGCACATTGGTTAACACCATAGACTTGCAAGAAGGCAACAACAACATTGCTGTAAACAACCTTTCAGCTGGTGTATATCTCGTTAAGATGAACAACACTACAATGAAGTTTATAAAGAAATAAAATCGCACTATTATAACTTCTAAATCTATCTTCGAAGGATGTGTCGCTTGGCACATCCTTTCTTTATCCCTCTTACTTGCCACTCTTTATGCACATCTCTGTTCAACAAAAATATTACTTTTCGAAACAGCTTTAAATGTGCGTTGGGCGTGTAGGGGCTCGATTTATTCGCAAGCTCGAGCTTGCGAATAAATCGAGCCCCTACGTTACCCCCACAAGCAGTTCGGCTCTAACTCCTAAATATTTTGGTGAGGTCTGACAAGTCGGACTCGTCCGACCCGTCCGACTTGTCCTACCCATCCGACTTGTCCGACCAATTTGCCACAACTTCTTAACAAACGAAACGAACTCTAAGTTAATTAAGATGTGCATAAAGAGTAGCTCGCGATAACATATTCTTAGCACAATCAATAAGCAGCAACAAGATAAGGCTGCAAAACGTAAAAGAATATCTATCAAGGCAGATAGGATACACTACGAATGGAAAAACGACAATGAGCCGTGTGCTTAAAATAAGGTATTACAATTAAGAAAAAAAAATAAGTCGGTGACATTCACATGTGACCGACCTTATACGACTAATAATATAACTCAAATAACATAACTATTAAAAACCTTCAATTATTCTCTTGTTTCATTCATAAGAGAAACTTATTGTAGTGCAAAGATACGAGTAATTAAGTTCTAAGTCAAGTTTTTGTACTCACAAAAAACTCACTTTTATAAATTTGTGCACCTTAATACCTCAAGAAAAACTTATTTCCACATATTATCACACACAAAACAACAATAATATACATTTATTATAGATTTCTTTAGCATTTTGCTATAGAAATCTGCATTTTATTCATTTACAAATATTTTTTGAACAAAATACCCCACAAAACACGATGAAATGGCTCTTTTTTCTCGATGAAATGGGGGAAAATTGAAGAGTTAACATCATTTCAGACCCATTTTTAAGAAACAGAAGCACAAGCCTATAAAATGACAAAGAACGATGTTGCTCAACAAAAATAAGAAATAAAATTGAGAAAGTAGCATAACTTGACACTAAATTGTCAAGAAATGCAAGATAGAAATAGACCCAAAAACTATTTTTCCTCCATAGGAAAAGGAAAAAGCAGCAAATCTTAGGCGCCAAATAAACCCAAATCGCTCATTAGCCCGCAAAGGCTTTTTAAAGCGTTTAGATGTTATGCTTTTCTTCATCTTTGCACCTTATTGTGGCTCTTTTCGTTTGTTTTTTCAGTTGTTTAGCTCGCTAAACGTCTTCAAAAACAACCCAAAATAGCTCAAAATAAGCGCGCAAATCTCGAAGAAGTCTAACGACCGATTTGGGATGTAAGCATCCAATATTAGCCGCCTTTGTGTAACATTCTTACTTTACTACCTTTGCCCGAAAAACTTATGTTTGTACTCAACGAAACAAATGTTTTTCGGGTTTGTTGCACTCCTGTGGATATGCGTCAGGGTATTCTTCGCCTGTCCCAATTGGTACGCCGCAATGACTTCAATCCTTCTGATGGTGTTGTCTACGTTTTCTACAATCGAGCCCGTAACCGAATTAAATTGCTGCACTGGGAACGCTGTGGTTTTGTCGTGTATCATAAACAGATGGCACAGGGTTGCCTAAGTCCTAAAATCATACGGGCGAGAGCTGGATTTTATGAACTTCTCTGGGACGAATTGGTACTCTATATTGAAGGTATAAATCCTAATTGCTACCGAAGAAAAAGATACAATAAATCTTAGTATTTTCTTGCCAGTGTCAGATATTTTTTGTAATTTTACATCGTATAAAGAACTGATAATGTGATGGATATGCCTTATTGCACAATGACATCTGACTACCATTCTCTCACTCGGGAAGCTGTTGTTAAACTTCTTGAGCAAAGGGATGCTGAGCTTAAGAACAAGGATGCTGAGCTTAAGAACAAGGATACTCAACTCAAGGATAAGGATGCTGAGCTCAAGGATAAGGATGCTGAGCTCAAGGATAAGGATGCTGAGCTCAAGGATAAGGATGCTGAGCTCAAGGATAAGGAGGCTGAGCTTAAGATTAAGGATGCTGAGCTGGAACGAAAGTCCCGTCGTATTCTTGAACTTGAGCGCATGGTATTTGGCAGGCGCAGCGAGAAACGCCTGCCTGAGAGTGCAAGCGGCTGGGCGGGTACGCTTTTTGACGAGCAGTGGGCCAAAGAGGGTTCCCTGGCTCAGGTGGAAGCCCTTCCCATCATCAAGGAGATAAAACAGCAGGCCGGACAACGCAGGTCATCACGCNTTGGGATAAAGAGAAAATAAGAAAGCAAGCATCAAAAAACAAAGCTATTCCAACACCGCCTTTGCAACAAGAACATAAACCTAAGACAAAAAATAGAGCTTACAAAAACAAACAAATAGTAAGCCATACAAAAGATGAAACTTAGAAAAAAGAGAAGCAGAACTAAGCTCCCTACACACAAAACAAAAAGAGAAACAGACTCGATAGCCTAAGCCAACAAGTCCGTCTCCCTATCATCTCTATATATAATAATGTGGCAGTAGCACTACATCTATCTATGCTTGCTATTGCTGCGCTACCCTATTATTAGTCTTCTGCCAAAAGTTTAGCCGCCATTTCACGACCCAATCGCCAACACTCCTCCTTGGTTTCTTGGCTCAATGCCTGACGCATCTCTACAGGTTCGCCCACTTTCTCAAAGTGTCCATGGTTCTCGTTCCATTCGCCTATGGCCGTTACAGCTCTGCTTGCCCAACCATACGAGCCAAACCACCCAATGTAATGGTTTTTGATGTCACGGTTAGCAATTTCGGAGAGCAATACTTCCATTTCGTGATACAAGCCATTGTTGTAAGTAGGTGCACCCACGATAAGTCCTTTAAAGCGGAATATGTCGCGAAGAAGGTAACTATGGTGCGTCTTCGATACGTTGTACATCAGTATATTTTTCACTCCAGCCAACGATGCTGCACGTGCTATATGTTCAGCAGCACGCTCTGTGTTGCCATACATTGTGCCGTAGCAAATAACAAGTCCAGGTTCGGTTTCGTATTTCGACATTTTGTCGTACATATCCACCACCTTGTCTACATACTTGTTCCATACAGGGCCGTGTGTAGAGCAGATATAGTCGAAGTGAACACCAGCGAGCTTCTTCAAAGCATTCTGCACAGGTGTGCCATACTTACCCACGATGTTAGAGTAGTAGCGTATCATTTCGTTCCAACTGCGCTCTGTATTGATGTCCTTATCTATAATTCCACCGTTCAAAGCTCCAAAACAGCCGAATCCATCGCCAGAGAACAGAGCCGACTCTTTGCCCTTATAGAGCGTCATCATTGTTTCAGGCCAATGCACCATAGGTGTCATAAAGAATTGAAGCGAATGATTGCCCATCTCCATTACTTCGCCATTTTTTACTTCTATGGTATTTTCTTTTATGCCATAAAATCCTGACAAAAGGTCGAAAGTCTTTTTGTTTCCAATAACCTTTATATCAGGATAGTACTGCTTTAGCAGTGCCAAGCCCCCAGAGTGGTCGGGCTCCATATGGTGAATAACAAGATAATCAATCTTTCTATCGCCAATTACGTCGCGAATGTTTTCGATGAACTGCACAAAGAAGTCCACCTGCACTGTATCAATAAGCACTACCTTTTCATCATCAATGAGGTACGAGTTGTAGCTCACACCATTAGGCAATGGCCATAAGCCTTCAAACTTTTCCTTGTTTCGGTCGTTTACACCAACGTAGTAGAGTTTATTTGTTATTTCTATCATATTGTTTGTTTTGAATATTGGTTCCCTTATGATTGTTTCATCTGTGCACCGAAGTCGCAGCTCACATAGTTGTATATGTCTTTGCAGCAGTCTTCCGAGAAGGCTTGTGCGCAGTCTACAAGTCTATCCCATTGTGCTTCAGAGAGTCCACGTTCCAAGTCGCTACGCAGCACACCATACTTTAACAGCCCGAAGATAAAGCCTGCATTAAAGTTGTCGCCTGCTCCCACAGTGCTTACGGTAGTAGTGTTAGGCACAGCATACTCTTTTCTGAATCCGTCTTGACTATGTACCACCACAGGGTTTGCCCCATCGGTATAGATAAATCGCTTACAATAGAACGATATTTCAGCCTTGTACACCTTTTCAGCCTCTTCTTTCTTGTACAAGTTTAGGAAGTCTTCACGGCTCCCCCTCACTATGTCGGCATAATCAAGGTTTTCTATCAGATTAGGAGTAATCTTTATCACCTCGTCTTTGTGTGATGAGCGGAAGTTTACATCATAATAGATAATAGCTCCACGCGAACGAGCCAACTCTAACAACCCCACTACCTGCTGCCTAATAACAGGATTTACAGCGTAATATGAACCAAAAAGCACGATGTCATCGGGCTGAATGTCGGGATAAGAGAAGTCTAACTGGTCGTGTGGGTGGTCTTTGTAGAAGATGTATTCTGCATCGTTCTGCTCATTGAGAAACGCCAATGAAATGGGCGATTTCGAACCAGGGAATGCGCTAACACCATCTACATTAATGCCATTTTCTATCAAGAAACTCTTAATATGGTCGCCTACACGGTCGCTTCCCACCTCGCTTATAAAGGTTGCGTCTACCCCTGCACGGCCTAAAGATACCATAGCATTGAATGTAGACCCACCAGGGTAAGCCCCAATAGGTTGGTCGTCTCTAAATATAATGTCGAGAATGGTCTCGCCAATTCCAATAATCTTGCGCATTAACGTTTTGTCTTTTTCCTTATATTCTTTCTCTTTTTGCCGTTATATGACTTGTAAGAAAGATTGATTTATTGTGCAAATATACCACAAATCGCCCACATTTCAAAAAGAAATTACGTAATTTTGCAAGTAGAATGAAATATAACACCATAACATTAGCAAATGGATTGCGTATCATACACTTACCATCGGCATCGCCAGTGGTATATTGTGGGTACGAAATCAATGCAGGTGCGGCTTCAGAGGCTGCACACGAGGAGGGTATCGCCCATTTTTGCGAACACGCAACCTTCAAGGGCACAGCACGAAGAAGCAGCATAGACATCATAAAGTGCTTAGAATCGGTGGGTGGCGACCTCAATGCGTACACCACAAAGACCACAACGGTGTATTACGCTGCCATCTTAAAAGAGCATTTCGCCTTGGCTGCCGACCTACTGAGCGACATAGTGTTTCACAGCACTTATCCTCAAAGCGAGATAGACAAGGAGGTGGAGGTGATATGCGATGAGATAGAGTCGTACAATGATAGCCCTGCCGAACTTATTTACGATGAATTCGAGAATTTTCTCTTCCAAAACCACCCTTTAGGGCATAGTATTCTTGGAAAATCCGAAACCATTCGAGGCTTTAAAACAGCAGACGCAAAATGTTTCACGGACAAATTTTATCGCCCCGAAAATAGTGTTTTCTTTGTTTATGGAGACATCGATTTTGCATTTGTGGTAGATACTTTAAAACAATTTACTGCCGCTGTACAGTCGTCACCGCTTCACCCCCATACTCCGTACGAAGATGCCACAGTCCTTGCCTCACCGCTTACCGACAGCTACGAAGCAAAGCAAATTGTCGTTGACAAGCACACACATCAAGCGCACGTTATGATTGGCACACGTGGATACGATGTACACAACGAGAAGCGCATAGCCCTTTATCTGCTCAACAACATTCTTGGAGGTCCTGGAATGAGTGCTCGGCTCAACCTTTCGTTGCGCGAAGAGCACGGATTGGTTTACACCGTAGAGAGTACCTTTGCATCGTTCAGTACCACGGGTATGTGGAGTGTGTATTTCGGCTGCGATATTAAGGACATCAATCAGTGTATAGCATTAGTCAAAAAGGAGTTGCGCCAAGTGATAGAAACACCCTTGACTGCCGAAGAGCTTCAGATAGCCAAGCAGCAAATCAAGGGTCAGATAGGTATAGCGTGCGACAATCGCGAGAGTTTTGCCCTCGATTTTGCCAAGAGCTATCTGCATTATGGGTGGGAAAAAGACATTACTAATCTTTACGCCAATATAGATAAGGTAACAGCAAACGATATTCAGGCAGTGGCAAAAGAATTGTTTACCGACCACCGACTTACCACACTTATCTATAAATAAGGTGCGAGTGTGAACAAAACAACAATGACACGAATGCGTAACTTTCATATAAGGGTTGCGCATTTTTTATGTTCTATTTTTCCTCTCTGCAGCTTTCAAAAACAAGACATCAATCTTTAAGACGCAAAACATATACGTTTTGGGTGGTGAAAATTGAACTTTGACAACTACTTTTATAAAACTCTGATTTACAATAGATTAAGACAAGCTATTTCTATATTATTATTTCAAAACTGATTGATCTATTTTTCTGTTACCCCTCATAAACTATAAAACAAAAAAGCTCACCATTTCAAGTGGTTTAAGACTTGAAATGGTGAGCCCGTATAAGTATTTCTAATCGTCAGTAGATTAGTATTCTTGTATTTCACGCTCACCGTTCAATGCCGCAACTGCATTCTCTGTAAGGGCAAGCATTTCGTCTTGACCAGGGTAAACCACCACTGGTGCAAGGTATTCTATGCGCTTCTTCAACATACCTACAAGCATTTCGCTGTAAGCCAATCCACCTGTGAGCAGTACAGCATCTACTTTACCACACAATACAGCACCTTCGGCAGCAATAGCCTTAGCCACATTCCATACCATAGCCAACACTACAAGTTCTGCCTGCTTGTCGCCGTCCTTTATACGTTGCTGTATTTCGCGCATATCGTTTGTGCCTAAGTGTGCCAACAAACCTCCTTGCGAACTTACCACACGCACCAATTCTTCCTCGGTCTTTCCGCTATGGAAGCAAAGGCGTATGATTTCGTTCATTGGCAACGAACCTGTGCGCTCTGGTGAGAAAGGTCCTTCACCGTTCAATGCGTTGTTGGCATCAATAGCCCTGCCCTTTTCGTGAGCTGCGATAGAGATACCACCACCCAAATGGCAAATAATAAGATTGAGGTTTTCATACTTATCGTTGATGTCGCGTGCATATCTGCGAGCAATAGCCTTTTGGTTGAGTGCGTGCCAAATGCAGATGCGAGGAGCTGAAGGATGACCTGAGATGTGGGCTTCGGGTGCCATTTCGTCCACCACACCAGGGTCGGCTATGAAGCTCTGACAGTTTGGAATGAGGTTAGCTATCTCGTAAGCCAACATACAACCAAGGTCGCAAGCGTGTTGGTGCTCGGTTTTCTTCTGGTCGTCTATCATCTCTTGGGTAACACGGAACACACCGCTGGGTACGGCTTTATAGAGTCCGCCACGTCCCACACACGTATCAAAATCTAATGCGATACCACGCTTTTCAAGTTCAGCAAGTATGTGTTGCTTGCGATATTCGTATTGGTCGAAGATGGTTTCAAACTTTTGTATATCCTCTCTTTTGTGCTTTATATCCTCTACAAATACAAGTTCGGTATCGTTAGCCACCGAAATCTTGGTAGAGGTAGATCCAGGGTTGATTGCAAGTATCTTATACATATATTTTACTTAGATTTGGTTATCATCGTTGCAAGTGCCAAGCTGTAAAACTTCGATTCGATGGTATCGCCACGACTTGGCAACACTACGGGCACGTCAGTACCTTGAAGCACGGCTGCAGTTTCGGATCCTGCAAAGAGGGTAATGGTTTTGTAGAACACGTTTCCTGCCTCTATGTCAGGAAAAATTACAGCATCAGCCTCGCCACCAATAGGAGACTCGAGTTTCTTTGTTGCCAATGCTTCAGCCGAACACGAGGTCTTTAAGTCTAACGGACCATCTACAATACACTTACCCAATGCACCTTCTTCCGCCATTTTCTTGAGCTCAAGATAGCCTTGGGTGTATGGGAAATGGCGTTCGTCTACCTTTTCAGAACAGTGAATGAGCGAAATCTTAGGACATTCGATGTGGAATGCGTGGCAGAAATCGGCCACATAACGCACCTGTGCTATGCGCTGTTCTTGGGTAGGATATGGAATTACAGCAGGGTCGGTAAAGAACAACAACTTAGGATAACCTTGTATCTTAGCTGCTGAAACGTGGGTCAATACGCTACCTTTGGGTAATATTCCAGTCTCTTTGTTTAATACGGCACGGAGCAATACATCAGTGTTCACAAATCCCTTCATCAATACTTGCGCTCTTCCCTCTCGTACAAGCGCAACCGCTTTTGCAGATGCAGCTTCTGGACTATCAACTACGATGGTTTCAAACTTTCCTTCATACTTAGCCTTAGTTTGTTCCGAACCTACAAGAATTGGAACAAGAAAGCCTGCTTTAGCCGCCATTTCTACTGCATCACGTGTGTGTTCGTCTTCTGGCCACGCTACTGCTACTTGTTTTTGAGTCTTTGTTTCAGCCAAATGGTCTACCAATTGACGGAAATCTACTATGGTATCTGTTGGTTGCATCATAGATGGTGTAAGATTAAAAAATAGATTACTTGTTTTTATCTTGTTCTGTTTTGTTTGTCAGCAAAGATACAAAAAGCTATTTATTGTGCAAAAAAAAAGTTGCTTTTTTATACAAATAATATAAAAAAAATAGAATAAATAGGGTTTTTCTTTCCTTTCGTCACTCTGCACACATTACCTTAATGTGTGTAATCTGTAGAACTATAAAGCAAAAAACGTCGTAATTGAGGACGAAAAAAAACTCTTTTATTTGCTTTTATAACTAATGTTAATCTGTGAGTAATAATCTCAAAGTTATTTGTTGTATTGCGAAAAACTTTCTAAATTTGCAAGAAATAGTCGCAATCGCCTATTTTTCAGGTGTTAAAGTCTGTGCAAACAAAAACAGTTATGAGAGGTTATAAGGCAAATAGCACACACCGAACCTTCGCGGCTTGGCTACTTTTGGTGGTTTTCACACTACCTATGGGCTTGCGCACGCTTCACGTTTGCCAGTCTCACATCGCACACCACTATGACAAAGGTCTAAGAGTATCGTGCAAACATTCTGTTTCCGACCACCATTCGGCTACGTGTGCGCTATGTAGTTATGCACTATTACAATTCTCGAAAGCAAACATTCTCCACGTAGAGATGCCAGCTTTACCCCTCATCGCTATAGCCTTACCCTTTATATTTATAACGGTTTTTAACATAGAGATACATCATCGCAGCTTGCGAGCTCCACCCCTATTTGCCCTTGCTTAACCTATAATACTAATCAAGGTTAAACCTTTTTAGGTTTTTGTTGAGCCTTTTCAGGTTTTTAGTCTAATCTATTGCAAGAAAGCCCTCTATCCGAGCGTTGCAATGACTATGATGCTTACAAAAGATTTTTAGAATGACAATAAATAAAGCTTCAAAGGTTCTTATTTTGTCAATGGGTATTGGGTACATACAACCTTCGCTTATTACAGCGAAAACTTTCACCTATAATACGCATAAACAGAATATTAGCCAAGCCAAAGATACTACTGTTGTAATGAGAGACGTCACAGTAACAGGCAACAGAAAGCAAGACTTGCAGATGCGTACATCGGTAAATAGCGTCAACATAGACCGCAACTTCTTGCGCACAAACTTTGCTGGCAGCCTTATGCAGTCGCTCAAAGGCGTCCCAGGGGTCAAGGCTATGAGCATTGGGTCGGGTCAGTCGAAGCCTGCCATTCGTGGTTTGGGCTTCAATCGTATGGCTGTGGCAATGAGTGCCAACCGACAGTAGTCTCAATGCAGAGAACCTCTTGAACCGCAAATACTACGGCCACACCAGCTTTTACAGGCTAATAGATGTGCCCGAACCTGGTCGCAACATAGCCTTAATGGTAGGTCTCGACTTTTAAAACAACAACGAGTTAAATATCAAAATTATCAAACCGAGGCACAGCCTCATAACATTTAAAACAATGAAAAATAAATTTTTAGTTTGTGCAATGGCACTCTTCAGCGTCTTAGCTTTGTCGCTCACATCTTGTAACGAAGATGAAAAACCAAAAGCAATCAACATTACAAAGTTAGAAATTGGTCACGAAGGCCAAGCAATTCTTGGTAAAGACCTCCGCATAGAGTGTCACATCGATGCACCTGCAAAGATTAAAGCTATTGATATTGAGTTTCTCAATATTGAAGGCAATAGAGTTTATGGTATGCCTTTTACTTCTGGCAAGTATGTAGGTGTAGCAAGCGTTGATTTCCACGAACATATAGACATTCCTGCATTCATTCCTGAAGGTAGATACAAGGTATTTTTCAACGTTATAGACGAGGCTGGAAACATCGAGAAAGTAGCTAAGATGCTCAACCTTTATAAGATTAGTAAAGATGCTCCAAAGATTGGAAAGCTCACCATTAAAGACTCTACAGGCAAGGATTTGAAATATGCAGCTCCTAAAGATAAGGTTATTGTATCGGCAATGCTCGAAGTTGTAAACGAAATTAGCGAAATTGAAATGAAGTTCCAAGGTACTAATGGCAAAGTAGAAATTGCACTCGATAAAGCTGTTATGACAAAGTATAAGGGCAAGACAAAGGGGCATTTCCTTGAAACAATTACTATTCCTGCTGATATGAAGTCTGGCGAATATCATTTCCAATTCAAGGTAAAAGACGCTAAAGGCATTGAAAATATGGTAGGTATTGACGGATTTACCATTAAATAACCTGAAAAAATGCACGGAGAGCGTTATATCTAAGCACAGCTTGCATACGCTCTCTTTTTTTTTAAATCCCAAATCGGTCGTTAGACCAGTCGGACCAGTCGGACGAGTCAGACAAGTCCGACTGGTCTAACGACCGATTTGGGTTAAACAGAGTTGTGTATCAAGAGTAGGTAAATTAGAGGGAAAGATCAACTGCAAACAACTCTTAAAACCGACGGGTAAAAGTTAAAATACTGAACGTGAAACTCGATGAGAGCAACCACTTTTGAAACAAGGGAAAAGAAATGCAGAAAACGGGGGTTAATTTATGTGCAATTGTAAGCTATTGACACACAGATAATTGCATAAAAGATACAGAAGATGTGCAATAGAAAGTCGATAAAATCAAGAAAAACAAACCAATTAACCCGAAACAAAGAGTAAGTTTTACCCTCCCATAGTTGAACTTTGAGGAGGTCAAAGTTCAACTATGGGAGGGTAAAACATATATGTTTGGGATTGTGAAAGTTGAACTTTGAGACTTTTTCGTTCCATTTTTCCCATTCTATCGGTCTATCTTATGTTTCACAATCCTATTTTGTTGATTATTCGTGAGATTTATGTTTAAACAATTGTTTACACATATTAACTCTTCCTTTATCCTAATAAGTGGTAGCTTCCCCCTGCCATTGTGCGCACAATACCCTTCATTTCCAATTCGAAAAGGAGGGCTGTGAGCTGCGAAATAGGCAAGCCTGTTTGTGCCGAGAGTAGATTGAGTTGCAAGTCGTTGTTACGCTTCAGCACGCCCACAATGGTTTGCTCGTCAGCAGAAAGTTCGGGGAACAAACTCCGCTCTATACCTTTCCGTTGAGCTTTCGCCAATTTTACGTCCTCGTCCCACCCCATTGCCTTCACAAAGTCGTTAGCCGATGTTATAAGACCTGCATTGTTGTCACGAATAAGATTGTTGCACCCTTCACTATAAGGTGCGCCAATAGTTCCAGGGAATGCAAACACATCACGTGCATAACTACGGGCTATGCTGCAAGTGATGAGTCCTCCGCCCTTAGAAGCCGATTCAACAAGCACCGTAGCATCAGAACAGCCTGCCACAATGCGATTGCGCTGCACGAAGTTTTGTGCTTTGGGCTGTGTGCGTGTGGTGTATTCGGTGAGCAATCCGCCTTGGCGGGTCATCTGACGTGCTGTATCGTAATGGCTACGTGGGTAAAGCGTATCCAAGCCGTGTGCCAATACGCCTACGGTATCTAATTGGTTGGTCAATGCTTCACGATGAGCATAGATGTCAACCCCATACGCCAAACCGCTAAAAATCAATACATCGGGGCACAAAGCTTTAAGTTCGCGGGTGAAAACACGTATCAGTTCTTGGCCGTAGGTGGTGCAATGGCGCGTTCCAATGATATTGATAGTGCGGCGAGCGTTAAGGTTGGCAGTTCCCTTATAGTAAAGCAATAAAGGAGCATCCACACATTCGCGCATACGTTGTGGATAGTTGTCAGCGTTAAAGGTGAGTACCTCAATGCCTTTTTCTTCGCAGTAGGCAGCCTCTTCCTCGGCTCTTGCTAAGGCAGAGGGCATCGCTTGCAGTCCGTCAATGAGGTGTTGCGAAGCATCGGGCAATATGCTACGTATGTCGGCATAGTTTTCTACCACCGCTGTGGCAGAGCCTGCACGCTGATAAAGCTGTAACAGACCTGACAAAGCGAAGGGGCTACACCGTGTTAGGGCTATGGTGCGGAGTGCTTCTTGGTTCATATAAGGCTTGTTTGGTTTACTTTATTTAGGGCATAGGTATAACCTTGGCAAAAGCCTCATCATACTCTTTGCTCTCACCTATACGACCATTGGTAAGAATAACCAATGTTACTTCAGCGTGAAAACAAAGTTTTTCGTCGGCAGCACGATAAAGGTCTTGCGTAAAAACATAGCGTACACCTTCCTTGCGCATATTGAGACGAGAAATAAACTCATCGTCACAACGGAGTGGAGTTTTATAATCCAACTTCATTCGTGCCACTACGGGGTCGATACCCTTTTCGTGCAATTCGGCAAAGCTTACGCCCAACCATTTTATAAATCTATGTCGAGTATGCTCTGTATAGTGCAAATAGTTTGCGTTGTTCACAATACCCTGAATGTCACATTCATAATCACGTACCTCCATACGTGTTTCAAAAATATAATCCGTGTTTGTTTTCATCTGTTTAATTTTGTTTTACTTTGGTTTTACTTTAGTTTTAAAAATTCATATCCTATTCTGCAGCGCAAACATTCTTTGCGGTCGCAGTATTCTTTCTTCAATTGTATAAGGGCTTGAGAGTCGCCTGCATTGTCGACAGACAGACCTACGGCTTCCCACATTCGCACAATGTGGTTGGTTTCGGGTTTCAGTTGGTCTAAGAAACTGAAGGCTCGGTCTATCAATTGTTCGTTACCTTTGTGGCGTCCATAGGCAAAAAGCATCGGTACAACGGTATTGATGATAAGCAATTGCAAGGACGCTGTGGAGAGTTGCTTCTTGCTTTGCTTGCTCTGAGCTCCAAAAGTGTAGTGCGTTTCCCAATAGGGCGTAACGTGCGTTTGGAGCAATTCTACCACTTGGGCTGTGGTTGTGCAATCGATAAGTGAAGCCAACTCTGACCTACGTTCATAGTAGAGCGTTGCCAACTGGGCGATACGTATGTGCGGAAAGTTCTGTGGACGCAAGCGAAGAAACTTCCATAGGTTTGCATCCATAGGTTTGAGCGAGAATTTGTGGGCTAAGAAGCGGTATTCTTGTCGTAGTTTGTCCCAATATCCTTCTTCTTTGGCGACTTCAAGGTGGCGTTGCGGAATGGCATCGTCCGATAATAAACCTGCCTGACCTAAGAAGAGGGCTTCTATTTGGAAAAGGTTGTTGCGGTGATGGGCTATGGCGGTGAGCGGAATGTGGTTTGCCCACTCTTCAAAAGCATCGCCGTTGACACCAAAACCATAATTGCGTGCTAAAGAAACAAAGTAGGCTGCCTCCCAATTGCCTGTGCTTTGGTCTGCACGAGCTTGTATTTTAAGGGTGCGTTGTTCTAAGCGTTCGGTCTGCAAGGCACTCATCCACGAGTGTATCATCAGTCGGGAGAGCGTGGGAACTACCTTGTAACAAGGCGGATAATCGGCTGTGGAAAGCAAGAGTTGGTAGTTTTCACGCACAAAGGCAGGCACGGGCAGAACCATTTGAGGCAAGGTTTCGCCTTTAAGGGTGGTTGCCATTGTGTCGGAAGTTTCCACTACGTGCAGTATAACGTTGTCGTAGTGGGCATCGGTTTCGTGCTTATGCAGGTACCAGTCGGACGCTCGGCTATGTATCTCCACATTCCCCACCCACAACGTTCCGTCTATCTTCACTTTTGCATTGAAGAAGTCGGGACCAGAATTGCGGTTGTGCAAGCCTGTATCTATCACCTCAACGGCTCTGCCATCGGTGGTGGTGAGCTGTTGGAGTGGAAATAGCTTGTGCTTCCATACGTAATGGAGGAGTTGTTCCATAACCTTGTTCTTTCTTTTTGCGAACGCAAATATACTAAAAATCCCTGATAACGCAGTCGGTTATCAGGAATTTTAGCTTTTGCAAGTTATTTTTATATACACTTATACGTACACATAGAAGCGTGTGCATATTGATTTGCGCAAATTATTTTATCACTTTTTTGGTTGTGTTATCATTATATTTTACGATATAAACTTCGCCTTCTTTCATTTCCTCAACACGCTTTCCGTCAAGGGTAAAGATAGCTTTTGGCTCAAGGGAATGGGTAGCTTTCACCTCGTTAATACCATTTGTGATGTTCTTCTCATCACCAAAGACAACACCAATTTTCATTCCCATAGGTCCTGCTATTTGGAGATTGGCATACAATTTATCGCCCGACTGCTTTCCAGAGAGCTTAATTCCCACTTCGCCAAGCTTTGGACCTAACCACGTAACCGAACTATCGTCGCCTTCTGTTATCTTTATTTTCTTGTCAGCGGTAAGGTTTAAGATGCCGTCAGCTGCTGTCGTGCCGTCAATATCAGCAATAACGATATTACCAATTGCCATTGTACTATATTTAAAGTTGTTCAGACGGAGGGTGTATTTACCATTATCCTGCTTGTCAAGCTGAATTACAGCTTCTTGAGTTTTGGTACTTCCAAAAACAGTTACAGTGAGCTGGTCTTTGAAATCTGTTGCAAACGCTGTCAATGAAACAGCGCATACGAGTAAAAATGTAAAAAGTTTCTTCATAAATTATTGTTTTTTAGAGTGCAAAATTACTGCAAAAGTTCTTAATTGCAAAATTATAGAAAGTTTTTCCTAAACCTTTTAAAATTCATAAATATATTTTGTGTTATCTATGATTTGCTTTAACTTTGCATTCTACATTATTTAAATGCACTAAAATATGAAAATTGCACTAATAGGATATGGCAAAATGGGGCGAATGATTGAACAGATTGCGCTCAATCGTGGACACGAAATCGTGTGTAAGATTGATGCTGACAATCAAGAAGACTTCAATTCGCCAGCTTTTGCATCGGCTGATGTCGCCATAGAATTTACAACTCCAACGGCTGCTTACGGCAACTATCTCAAGGCCTTTGCTCATAATGTGAAGGTTGTAAGTGGGTCGACAGGGTGGATGAACGACCACAAAGCAGAGATAGAACGTCTATGCGACGAAGAAGGAAAGACCTTGTTTTGGGCGAGCAACTTCTCTATTGGGGTTGCCATATTTTCAGCCGTAAACCGCTATTTGGCAAAGATAATGAACCAATATCCACAATATGATGTGGCAATGGAGGAAACTCACCACGTTCATAAGCTTGATGCGCCATCGGGAACAGCCATCACTTTGGCCGAAAACATCATCGAAGAGATGGACAGAAAAGAAGGTTGGGTGAAAGGAAAGCAAACCTTGGCAGACGGAAGCAACATAGAAGCCAACTGCGAGGACAAGCGACAGCTTGCCATAGCTTCGGTTAGACGTGGCGAAGTGCCAGGTATTCACAGCATTTGCTACGACTCTGAAGCCGACAGCATCACCATTACGCACGATGCACATAATCGTAAAGGCTTTGCACTTGGAGCTGTTTTGGCTGCAGAATACACCAAAGACCACACAGGACTACTGACAACAAGCGACTTGTTCAAGTTTTAAACACAACGCAACATCGGCTTTTCTGCGCTAAAGGCTGAAATAACAGAAAGAACACATAGAAGCCGAACATGTTAAACATTAAGATACGAATATAAAAAGGTAGGTCGAAAACCTGCAAAACAATAAACAACAATGATTGATAAAGAAAAAGAAAAACTTAATCCAAAGAAACAATGGGCAAAATTTATTGCAGTCACAGTTCTCTATCTCTTGTTCCTTGTATGGGTGAAGAGCTGGTTAGGACTTATTGTAGTTCCATTTATTTACGATGTTTACATCACTAAAAAGATACGTTGGCAGTGGTGGAAAGACGCTGAAGGTCCTGTTAAGTTTGTAATGAGTTGGGTTGATGCCATCGTATTTGCCTTGGTAGCAGTCTACTTTATCAATCTTTTCTTCTTCCAAAACTACGTCATTCCCTCATCATCGTTGGAGAAATCGTTGCTTACAGGCGACTATCTTTTCGTGTCAAAGGTGAGCTATGGCCCCCGTATTCCCCAAACTCCACTCACAATGCCACTCACTCAGCACACTATGCCATTGATCAACGTGAAGAGCTACATCGAGTTTCCACATTGGGACTATCGTCGTGTGAAAGGCTTAGGCAAAGTGGAGCTAAACGATATTGTGGTGTTCAACTATCCTGCGGGCGACACTATAATGAGCGAACCTGAATATCAGGCGAACGATTATTATCAGATGGTGTACGAAATGGGTACAAGTTTGTTGATGCAAAAGAACCCTAAATTGGCTAAACAACAGCGTAATGCCTTGCAACAGCGCGACTTCTACAATCGTGCATATCAACTTGGACGCAACTACATAGCAAGTAATATCGGTACATTTGGTACGATAGACTCGCGCCCTACCGACCGAAGAGAAAACTACGTGAAACGTTGTGTAGGTCTACCTGGGCAAACGTTGCAAATAAAGAATAAGGTTGTGTATCTTGATGGTAAAGCCAACAAAGAACCAGAAGAAGTGCAATACACTTATTTCATCAAGTTTAACGGCGTTTCGGCTGCCGATTTGTTAGGTGAACAGTTTGACGATTTCCGCAAGGAGAACAAAATTAGCACCGAAGATGTTCAAAGTTTGACACGCTTACACGGCTACGATGTAGACCGCGGAATGATACTCAACCAAGCGTGCCTACAATACGACGGTTATATGCCATTAACCAAGAAAGCCCTTGCAGCCATCAAGAGCCGTGGAATAGTGAAGAGTATTCGCCCTGTAACCGATAAGGACATCTATACAGGGTCTAACTATCCACGCAATTCAGACTTAGGTTGGAAGCATTGGACACGTGACAACTATGGCCCAGTATGGATACCTGCAAAGGGAAAGAGCATAGCCTTGACAATGGAAAACCTACCTGTTTACGAGCGTTGTATCAAGGTTTATGAAGGCAACGACCTACAAGTAAAGGGCGGAAAGATATTTATCAACGGCAAGGAGGCAAAGAGCTATACCTTCAAGTTGGACTATTATTGGATGCAGGGCGATAATCGTCACAACTCAGCCGATAGTCGTTATTGGGGATTTGTACCTGAAGACCACATCGTGGGCAAACCTTTGTTTGTCTGGTGGTCGAGCGACCCCGACCGAAAGGGCTTAGGCGGAATACGTTGGAGCAGAATTTTCACTTGGGTAGATAATATCAAGTAAGGCGTAACGAATGACTGCACTCCTTTCATCAGCCTATTTTGCGCCCATTCAGTGGTATCAGAAACTGAACCGACACAGCGAATGTTGGATAGAGCAACACGACCATTTTGTGAAGCAAACCTATCGCAACCGCTGTGTTATAGCCACAGCAAACGGACGACAGACCTTGTCTATTCCGATAGAGAAGTTTGACGGAAGCAAGTGTGAGATGAAGGATGTGCGCATCAGCGACCACGACAATTGGCGTCATCAGCATTGGAACGCATTGCTGTCATCGTACAACGAGAGTCCGTTCTTCGAGTATTACGAAGACGACCTCCGACCTTTCTTTGAAAAGCGATGGAAGTATCTGTTCGATTTCAACCTTGAAATAACGCACCAAATGTGTGCTTTGCTTGATGTGCGACCTAATATTCAACTCACAAACGAATACGTTAACACGGCGAAAATGGAGAAAAATGCCGATTTCATCGACTTTAGAGATGCCATTAATCCCAAACATCCTGCCGTAGACAACGAGTTTGAACCCAAGAAATACTATCAAGTGTTTCAGCAAAAATATGCTTTCGAACCCAATCTCAGCATCTTAGACTTGCTGTTTAATATGGGAAACGAGGCAATACTTTATTTATAAATCTGTTAGAGTAGACAATTCTCTAACCCATCAACCCATTGAAAGAATTAATTTCACACGTATTTAATTCCTTCAATGGGTTGTTCTATTTTCCCTCTATTGACATTCCAAAAACAAAACATCAATCTTTGAAAAGCCAAACATATATGTTTGACAAGGTCAAAGTTGAACTTTGGGAGGGTAAAACATATATGTTTTGGGTGGTGAAACATATATGTTTTAGAACGCTATTGCAATCGGTTTATTGTCAAATAGTTACAAGTATGATTTTCTAACATTCGAACCAATAGTGCGTTGTTCTACTCTTCGGATAGGCAGAACAAGGCACTTTAGCCCAACGATACCGATTTGAGAGCCTCGCCTTTTAGATTGTAGCAAGTGAAAACACCCTTCTCGTAAGTCATAAACGTAGGTTCGTTGCCCCCTTTGGGAAAGGTGATTGAACCCGTATTACATACCATTGTGCCCTCCTGTGGAGTAAGCTCCCAGAGGTGAGAGTGTCCATAAACAATAGCATCAAACTTGCCTTTAGGCAGCTGTTCCTTATTGTATATATGTCCGTGAGTTAAAAATAGCTTCTTCCCCTCGTCCACTAACACAAGATAATCGCCAAGCAAAGGAAAGTTTAAGAGCATTTGGTCTACCTCTCCATCACAGTTTCCACGCACCGCAACAATGTCTTCAGCACGCTCATTGAGCAATGTTACAATGCCTTTAGGGTCAATTCCTTCGGGAATGGAGTTGCGTGGTCCATAATTCAAAATATCGCCCAAGATGCACAACATATCGCACTGATGCTCATCATAAAAGCGCAACACGGTCTGGAGCGTTGGCAAACAGCCGTGTATATCCGATACCAATAAATATTTCATTTCGATGTTTCTTTTTCGGCAAAGTTACTATCTTTCTGTGATAAATCTACATTTTTGCTTTCCATTATTTTCTTTTACGAAATAATATTCCTATATTTGCGTAAGTGTATATTACTAAAAACCAAGACAATATGGAAGTAAGAGACGTATTCGAACTAAGAAAGCAAGGCAAAATAGAGGAGGCCTACCAAGCCATAGTGCCAATTTATGCCAACCATAAAGGACATTACACCACCATTGCAATGTTTTGGGTGGGCGTAGATATGATGCGATTGCGCTACCAACAACGCCGTTTAGCAGAGGCTTACAAGATATTTCAAAGTCTGTTGCGTCTATATCCCACTATGGACGATAAAGACCACAGAGGGCAAGCCACGATGCTGAGAGCCGCTCTCTTTGTATTCGACCACAATACAACCTTCTCTATGCTTACCTTTATCACCAAATGGGGCATAGAAAAGCTCGATGAAGAGGATTGGAAATCGGGACAAAGCAATGGTCACCCCACCCCTTCTTTGGGGCTGCGCATTGTAGGAAAGGTATTCAAGGAGCTCAACGATAAGCCTACCGTAGATATGGCTTTACAGGTTGCACCTATATTGGCTGAAGCCATAAAACACTGCCCATACAATATGAATGTGCAACGCTATAAAGCCATTATTTACACCATTATGGGCAAAAAGCAGCGTGCCACAGCCATCTATTGTCAACTCCTAAAGAAGCATCGTCAATCGTATCTCTACTTAGAGTTGTCACGATTGGTCAACGAGGATAATGTAAAGATAGCCTTACTGACAAGAGCTATCACCACACAAAGGGAAGAGAAGTTTCGCCAACGCACACGCTTCTCCTTAGCCGAAATGCTTTACAGCGTAGACAAAGCTCGTGCAAGGTACGAGTTGGACCATTGTATAGCTGCCCGAAAACAAGCAGGCTTCACCATAACGTGGGATATGCAGAACCTTGTGGAGCGTCTGCAAGATGTGTCGCCCGTAACCGATATAGACCAAAAGAGTTTCTATCACCAGCAAGAGATGGTAGTAACACAGTTTATCAACAACTTTGTTTACCCCAATACGTAGAGCTTTACGCATCAAAAAGAAATGTCTTTTCACTTCTGTCAACAGAAAAAAGGGGCGACAAACCTCAGCAGTTTATCGTCCCTTTTGTATAGCTTATCATTTCTAAAGCTTATTCTTCAGGCTGTTTATCGTCCAAGTTTTGAATAAAGTTGGTGAGGTTTTCACCGCTATCCAACTCAAGTTTCTTTCTCAAGCGATAGCGTGCTGTCTCGATACTACGCACCGATGAATTGAGCAGAGATGCCATTTCCTTAGACGAAAGCCCCATCCTTAGATAAGCACAGAGCTTGAGGTCGTTCTTCTTCAAGTCAGGGAACTGGGTTCTGAGTTTCTGCATAAAGTTGTCATAAACCAAGTTGAAGTTCTCTTGGAACTTTTCCCAGTTGTCGTCCTCTGTCATATTGCTTTTAATTTCACAACGTATGTCGTTTATCTTCTTGGTCAATACCGTCTTAGGCTCTTCTCTTCTAACGCCTTCGGACAGCATTTCCATCTGCTTGTCTATGGCTTGCAGCATATCATTCTTGCGTACAAGATTCATTGTAGAGTCAGCCAACTCGCCCGATTTATGCTTCAATTCCAAGGTAAGCTGTTCATTGCGAAGCTTTACAAGTTCCTTTTCGCGCTTTTGTTCCTCTATCAAGAACTCGGCTTGTTGTTGTTTTAACTGTCTTTCCTTTTCCTCGTTAAGGCGAATAAGACGGCGATTTGACCACTCGTGAGCATAACGCAAAATCCAGAACGATGCACCTATGGCAAGCACAACATAGATGAATATGGCAAACCAAGTTTCGTACCAAGCAGGCTCAATGTGGAGTTCTATGCTTATTTCCTTTTCCTTTCCAGAGATAAGATTGTGAGCTCTTACACGGAAGGTGTAGTGGCCTTTGTTTAATTGGGTGTACTCTTTGTTTGTTATGGCTTGAGGCACTGTCCATTTGTCGTCGTACCCTTCAAGGAAACAGCTATATGTTACAGCCTTGCTGTCTCTATATTCAGGCATTACAAACTCGATGCGTAACGACCCCAATGAGTGTGGAATACTAATCTCTTTATCCTTATTTCCAATAGAATGGGCATAGATTAAAGAGTCCTTATCTCCAGCTGTACTGAACACCGAACGAATGTAGAAAGGACAATCGATGGGCTTGCTCTTGTATCCGTTGTAAACTACAAAGAATCCACCATCATAGTTGAGCATCGTATAGTCGTCATTGAGCACACCAATTGTGCCTGATGTCATCTGCAAACGCTTGACAAGATTGCCATAAAGGAATTGTTGTATAGCGTAACTATTCTTAATAGGGGTGGCTATGGCAAGGTAGTTTTCCTTATAAATCCATAGCTTTCCGCTCGGCATTTCGGTAATATTGAGGGCTTGCCCCTTAATGTTAAAGATGCGATTCATTGTTTCGTCCTTCTCCAACTTTCCTGTTACCTTGTTGTAATGTCTGAAACCATCAACCGAGGTTATGTAAATGTGCCCTTTTATCTTTGTGATAAGATTGTTATCATCTTGAGGCAATCCGTTTTTGCGATGGAAGTATTCTATCTTAGAGAATTGTGTCATATCGTGCGACATCCAAAGGTGATAGATGCCTTTCTGCCAATTGGTCACCCATATAGTACCATCGGTGTCTTCTTCAAACCTACCCCCTACCTCTGTAAAGCCTTTGATTCGGTTAACAATGGTTACACCTTGCGGAGTAGATTTCAACACCTTAAATCCCTCTGCATCTGTAGAAAGGATATATCCAGGATGGTTTTTGAGCGGTTTAAACTTGTACGTTTCTACCGTATCTATGCGCTGTGCGTTATCGCCTTTTATGATATAACCACCCTTAGCAGCACCGCATAACGTGTGTCCATCAATATTGGTGAGGCTCCATATTTGTCCCGAAATGTTATTGATAGCCACTGGCGCATCGTGTCCATTGATATTTGCGCGCAATGAATTGGTGCGATAAAGTCCCTGATTGGTACCAAGATAAAGATTATCGCCGCTAATGAGCGATGTGTAGCCTGTTCCTACGGTGTTATTCTTGCCCAATAGGTCGAAGAAGGGCGTTTCTAACATTACGTAGGATATGCCATTGTCTAAGCCCAACCACAGATTGCGGTCTTTGTCAAACTCTACAGCGAGCACAATGTTGTTTTGCAAGCCCGTCATTGTGTTAGAGAAGTAGGTCTTTCCCGTAAGGTAATCCTTTACAATAAGTCCATCACGATAAGTACCAAAGGCAAGATAGTTGTCTGAAACAGTAGCACAATTGATGTCGGAAGCCATCAATTGAGGAGTAATATCAAGGATATAGGGCGAGAGCGTTTTACCATCGTAAAGGTAAAGACCGTCATATTCGGTAACGAAGAGCATCTTATTGAACAGTGGCAATACGGCTTGAACCACCTTTCCTTTCAATTCTTCCAACCCGGGAAGAGGAATTAAACGCCCGTTTTTGTAACGAAAGATATTTTCTTTACAACAGATAACAAGCTGATTGTACACCACCGAACTCATATCTACCTGATAAGGCAAGCGAATAGTTCCCACATAGCCATCTTTGCGTTGATGAAATATATAGGTAGGAGTAACAAATATCTTCTCGCCTTCGTATTCGTGAACATTGCGAACATCGCCAAAACTGCGTTGAGTAGTAGGCAACAAACTTGAAACAGAGGAGTAAGTAAGTTTGTGAGTTTGTGGGTGAGGCCTATAAAATCCAAACTCGTTTGTTCCGCCTATATATATGGCATCTTTAGCTTCATCAAAATAGAGCGAGTACACAATGGACTTGTTCTGAATGGGATAATTCTTCCAAATGTCTCCATCGTATTCCAAAAGCCCAAGACTATTAGCAAAAAACATCTTTCCATCTCCACTCTGCCCTATCTTCCAATTTCGTGTGCCCCCAAAATAGTCTACCATAGTAAAGTTGCGCACAATAGGGATTTGAGCTAATGTCTCAATACAAAAAAGTAATAATGATAATAAAATTATACTTTTGGTTTTCATATTATTATGCCGTATATCTTCTTTAATTCCGTTCAAAGATACTTTATTTTTTTAGATTGTGCAACGAAGTAGTATGTTTTTTTGATATTTTTTCAACAAGCCACTTGTTTTACTGATAGTTATACTTGTATCTCATCAAGGAAAGATACATAAAAAGTGAGGTAAGAACATTCTGCATAGCACAAGAAAAAGAGGAATACAGAAAGGAAAATAAGTACTATTATGAAATGATAAAGGAAAATGTGAAAGCACTCAAAAGGGCAAAGAAGGCAAATAAAAAGTGGGGCACTAATAGGTGAATAACATATTGTTCGATATGTTACCAACGGAGGGATAAGAATATGTACCATAAGCTTTAGCCACCTCAAACATATATGTTTGAGGTGGTCAAAGTTCAACTTTGGGAGGGTAAAACATATATGTTTGGGAGGGCAAAACATATATGTTTCGCAAAACAATTGTAAACCGCTGAATATCAATATATTAAAGGTGTCAATAAAAGAGATAATAGCACATAACAACATTGTCCTATTTTTCCATAAACAAATGTGAGGCGATGCTACGCACCACCTCACATTTGGCATATTCGAAGGTTGGGAAAAAGCCGCACCTCGTTATTGAAAATTGCGATAAAAACAGCTCGTTGCCTTACTACGTTTTACCATCTCGTTGTGCGAAGGTGCTGAAATGGTAAGTCCACAGCAGGTTCGCATATAATGAACTCCATTGTTAACTAACGCCGAATAATATTTTTCTGTATGCGCTTCATAAGGCACAAGCAGTTTCATCATCTCATCATAGCGTGCTATGAGTGTAGGATTTTTACACAATTGATGAATGTAGTCGCTGAAATCGTAGAACATCGGAGGTGCATAACCATCGAGCACTTGCACTTGTTCGGTTTCCATCTCGGTAGTTAAAGGATAATCGGTATGAATGGTACACAGCAATTCTACCATTGCATTGGCTTGTCGGCAGTCGGCTACCGATATAGTTCCGTAGTGATATTCTTCAGTTCCAATCTTATAATTAGAATAGAATTGATAGAAATTGTCTACCATTCCTTTGTAGTTAGGCGATGTAGTAGAGAGGTCTTGCCACATCTCATAGTAAGGCATTCCGTGCCCCATAATCTCGGTCGGGCACGCTATGAGGTAATCGGTAACATCTTTCAAATCGTAAACCGTCTCAATATTTGCCATATTACAATCATCGAAAAGGAGAAATTGTAGATGTTGCATATCCGAACGTGCAATGCCTTCTGCTAATTCGGTGATGTCCATTTCTATATCACTTCCGCCAAAGTATCGAGTTTGACGTGTAATAGGAAGTCCTTTCAACAAATTATTGCGCCTTGCAGCAACAATCTTATTGCGCATATATCGAGGTGCTTCGTCAGCATAAATCCACCCTACACCGTGACTACCTATTATCATATCGTAAATAGGTGCAGGCGCAACACTTTTCACCTTATTCAACAGCCTTGAAAGCTTATCGGCTGTTTCCATTGCACCATCGTTATAGGTGGCAATGGTGTCGTTGGTGCATTTTCCTTTCTCATAGCTCACCTTTATAAGATGGGCTTTGTTGCGCAAGGAAGCAATATAAATCACAAGATTTACTTGTTTCAAACCACCTTGTTTCACCACTCCTTTCTTCATATCTTCTATATTTTTCTTAAAATAAGAGTACAGATTGCTCTGCGAACCTGTCCAAGGCATATATACAAAGATGGTTTTCTCCTTTTTATAAGTTGGAGCAGGAGGATCGTCGTGGTCTTTGTGACACGATGTAAGACTAAATGCAAAGACTACAATCAATACACAAAGAAGGGCAAGCGATAAGGAAGAGCTTCGCTTTTTGAGGAAGTTGGGAAGAGTTAAAGTATATCTCATAACTTTGTTTTTAGGGGGTTATGGCTGTAAAGGGCAAACGCAACATCAACGATATAGCCTACTTTGGACAGCTATTTCTCTATTCATAAATAAGGATTGATCCTTGTTTTAATTAACTATTTAGCAACTGTTTTATTGCTTTTAGTCAAGTATTAAAGTACAAAGATAATCATTTTGCAAGAAAGAGCATAGCAACACAATAGATAATATTGGGTTGGAAGAAGAGAAAAACCCCAGCACAAAGGTTTCGCACTCTGCACTGGGGTATGAAGTATTTATGATAAAAGTATTATATTAGTAGCGAACATAAATTGAGTAATCCTCAACTTCACCTACTTCAAAACGATCGCAAGAGTCAGCAAAACCGCCCTGCTTCATTGAAACACGCAGACGATAGTAACCCCTTGCTAAGCCCTTAGGCATAGTAAAGTAACCATAGATACTGCCGTAATCAGCCTTTTCAAGTACCATTTCAGAGCTGTCAAACTCCTTGTCGTTATTGAAGTCAATCCAAATACGCCAATAGTTCTTAGCCGACCGACCATCAGGACTCAATGTATAACGCAAGCTATAACCATTGTAAGCATAAGTAGCCTTGCTGTTATAATAGTCTGAGTAACCCGCTGAAGTTGTAGATGAGTAATTGCTAATACCACCTACTTGTGTGTAACGTATCCAAGCTGTGCTTGGACTTGTTGAACCACTCTTACAATAACTTGTCTTTGGAGTTGGCGTAGGAGTAGGGTTTGGTGTTGGGTTAGGTTTTGGATTTGGCTTAGGATCTGGTTTGGGTTTAGGGTCTGGCTTAGGTTGTGGATTTGGATTAATCTTACCTGACACGTAAACATCATAGTCCTCACACTCACCGTATGTGAACTGACCTACTGCCTTAGCATAGCCTCCCCAACTCATACATACACGCATACGCAACTTCTCAGTAGAAGCTGTAGCAGGTACAGTAAATCTTGTAGTCAATCCAGCTGCACTTTCAGATATACCGTAAGCTACCAATTCATTATTAGCAAACGACTTATCGTTGTTGTAATCAATCCATACAGTCCAATATTCCTGATAAGCACTGCCAGAGAAACCTGGTACTAATCGGAGAGGATAAGATGCACCTGCAGTCAATCTAAATGGAATTGAAGGGTTGTAAGCATAGCCACTACGGCTGCTTGCAGACTGCTGGCTTACATTGCCAACTTGTACATTGCGAATGTAAGTGCTACCACAATATTGCCCCCAAGCTTTCTCATAATCGCCTGTATTTGGGTTTGGTTGAGGATTTGGATTAGGGTCTGGATCTACACCACTTCCACCCGGAGGAGCAAAGTTTACAACGATAGATTGGTTCCAGTTGAAACCACCACCAGTTCCACCACCAGTTCCTAATGAACCAGGATTGAGCGCATAAAGACGGAAGTAGTTGTCTGACATACCACCCCACCCCCAGTTAAAGTGGAAGTAATCATTATAAGTGTAACCATCACATACGAATGAGTGTGCACCACCTGTACCACCACCGCAATACTGTACAGGACGACCTGCATCAAGTTCACGTCTTACAAGGGCAGCCCATTGGTCTGCTGAGTAATTACTACGTTCTGCGTTTGTTACATTATTAGGATATTTGTAATAAGTCTTCAATGCACGAGGTACGTACTGTTGCCAAGTACCACTACCACTTGTGCTGAATCCCATATCCAAAGCTACAGCCACACCATAGCAGAACTTAGCTACGTCATCGTTTGGACCTCTCAAACGAGCAGCAGGCATATTGTTCCAATTGATGTCATAGTCGTAATTGAAAGACAAAGTACCATATGAAGAGCGGTAGCTATGATAACCTTGACCGCGTTTTGGGTACTTGTAAAGACGCATAATCTGAGCTGTTGCTGTTGCAACGCAGCCTACAGGACAGCCATAAGGGCAATACTTATTGTAATAAGGTTGCTGATTCCACTTAATATTGCCCAACAATGGACCTACAAGAGCTTCAGCGCGAGTTGGTACAGGAGCCAATGATACTTCGCGCATATTCTCTGTTGCAGCTGATGGCTGTACATGCTTGTTAGCATACTTCACCTCAGATGCGAGGTCGTTAAGCATCGTTTGTGCACCATCAGGAATGTCTGTTGTGATAAAAGGAGTTGTATAAGAGTATCCAAGTACTGGATATGTAACCTTAGAACCCGATACTACAACGAATGCAGTTGAGTCTAAATTGATAACATAGTATGAAGGATGTGCTTCACCCTCTGCACGTGTACCGGGCTTGATATCGGTCATTACGACTTTAAGTTCGCCTCCTGAAGCTGCACGAGTTATAGCTCCTTCAGGTCCTGTACTATTGATAAATCGCTTTGCAATCTCAATAGCTTCGTCTTGACTTACATACACGTCGTTATTGACTGTAGTGTCTAACCCATCTACTTTATCCGAGCAAGCACTAAGCATCGTCAACCCCAATGCTGCAAATGCTGCACTGAATAGTTTTTGAAACTTCTTGTTCATAGCAATAATGGTAGTTAAGATTATAAAATGTAATGAAATTAGAATATATAAAACAAGAAGCACCACACAAGAACACAATATTCTGCATGGTGCTTTAGGTTTATTTATTATCTATAAGTAACGTTTGATACGTGGAGTTGTGTTTCTACACAAACGCCATGACCAGTACCGATAACAGAGAAGTTGCTATCGCCAGCTCTTACCTTAGCCAAGAGGTCACCAATAGAGAACTCTTGATAAGTTTCGCTATAATCCTTATCGTTTTTTTCGATAATACGTGCATCGTAATCGCGCATATGTGTATAGAAGCGGATACGCTTTTGACAGAAGTCAGCAAAGCTTTCGTTGTCACCCTTTGTCAAAGAGAGAACACCACGTGTACCATCGATTTTTGTAAACGCGTCGCCCTTCTTTACTACGTAATAGTTCTTACGACCGATGTTAAAGAGGTCTCCAATAGGCTTTCCGTCGAATGTAGCCCAACCCTTACCATAGATTTCGAACTCATTACCAGACTCTACCTTGCGGCTTCCTTCCTTACCCTTGATACCTGAGAGTGCAATTTCGATATTCATTGTCTTGAACTCAGGAACGAAAGAACGGTTAACTACGTCATATTCGCCATTGTTGATAACGCGGCAAACAGAGTTGTCTTTAGCGTAACGCAATGAGAAGCTGATTGGTGTAAGTTCTTGCATTTCAACATCGCGGTTCATATATTCTTTGAATCCAGCCCAACCGTCATTGAGTGCCATCTTCTGTGTGCCTTGACCACCACCGATGATAGTTACCTTAATATCACTTTCGTCCAATACTCTTTGATATTGTGATTCCAAGTCAATCTTGAGATCGATAGCCTTAACAGCGAAGTTAAGAGCTGTACGGACTTCAGAGAGTGAGTGGTTTGTATCAACACTCATAAAAATCATACGTCCGTATGTGAGGTTGCTAACGTAAACAGGCGCATACTCACGGATAATCATTGGATTGATAGAAGTGAAGATTGTCGGAGTCTTAGGGAAGTCGGTAGTTACAGTAAACTGCTTTTGGATAAACTTCGCCAAGATGTGTGTCTTCTGCTTATCGAAGTCGAAGCCTAAGTTAGCTGCAATATCAATATCTTGGTTGCCGAATGCAGCACCAATCTTAGCCATAACTTCGTTCTTAGATGTTACAGATTCAAGGCTGTGTATAGATGTTACTGCGCCTTGCTTGTAGTGAAGACCTGCCCATTCATTGAATACTGTACGGTACTCGCTCAAGCGTGGATTGAAGATAGTTCTTCTTATTGCAGATGGGTCAACGCCGTCTGCTACAGGCTTATTGATAGAGAATGTGATGTCGCCTACTTCTGCTTCTGTTACAGGAGTATAAGAGCCTTCATCAATAGATTTACCGCTCAACACACAGCCAGGATAAAGAATATCAGCGTGTGGATCGAGAACGATTGTTTCATCGAACAATTGTGAAGCCTTATAGTGTTTCTTTGTCACTACCCAATAGCCTGGTACGCCATTGTCTTCACCAGGGATTTGCTCTGTGTGTTCGTCTGTAATGCTTGGTGGGAGTGCACGTGTGCCTTCTGGTACACCTGGAGTTTTTAAGCTATTCAAATAATCCTGCATAGCCTGCTGATTTGTGATAATAGCTTGTTGAGCCAACTCTTGTTGTGCATCTAATGGTTCATCAACATTAGAACAACTGCTCAGCCCCAATAACGCTGTTGCTGACAACAGGTAAATAATACTTTTTTTCATAATTGAAGGTTTTTAATAAATATAATTAGTCTATTACTTTCTATATACTTGTTTTAAGTATTCAGTCGGTTGTGATGAGTCTATATTCTGTCGCTATTCTTTTTGCAATAAGTACAGAGAATAGTTTTCCGATGTAAAATTCAGTATAAAAAATGTAACTACAAAATATTTAAAGAAAAAAAAGAATGATAATTAAGAACATTTCACACAAATATTTAAAAACTACCACACAATGAAACACTTTTTAAGCAAACACGATAAAAAACGTTGATATCCATCATAAAACAAACTATTTGTTACGATACAGTTATTAAAAGTGAAAAATATAACGAAGTAGACACGAAAAGTTAGGTTTCACAAGGCAGGTAAAACAGGGTAAATAGGACTTAAAATAAATTGAATATTAATTCAAAAGAAATAAAAAAACGGGCAATTAGTTACATTTAGAACAATTTTAAAAATTTAATCAACAAAGTATTTCGGCTATAAAATACAAAGAAACAAGCAATTTTCAATAATTTTAACACCCAACTGCTATTCTTAATAAATAAAACATTCAAAAAATATGTGCTGTGAAATCAAATATTGCTATCCTATACTTATTGTTCTATTTTTCCTCATTGCATCGATTAAAAACAAAACATATATCTTTTGAAAGCAAAACATATATGTTTGGCAGTGCCAAAGTTCAACTTTGACAGGGTAAAACATATATGTTTTGGGTGGTGAAACATATATGTTTTACAAGTCCTTCCCAAACATTTGGTAATCAATAAGTTACACTTGCGCACTTTCAAAAAACCATACTCTTCTCACATTGTTCTATATTTCCTCTCCCCCACAGCCTCAACGATCATCTATTATAATGTGAAAACAATAAAGCGATGTATTAGTTTGGTAGTATTACAGAAATAAAGTAAATTTGCAGAGAGTTCGAACGTATGAACTCGCCAATTAATCAATAGCAAGCAATGAAAATAGGTTTATTTCTTGGCAGTTTCGACCCTTTCACCATCGGACACGATGCTATCGTTAAGCGAGCATTGCCCCTTTTCGACCGCATCATTATAGGTGTGGGCATCAACGAGCATAAAAAGTATATGCTTCCTACTGAGGAAAGGGTAGCACGCATTGCACGCCTGTATGCCAACGATGAGCGCATAGAGGTGAAAGCCTACTCGGACCTTGCCGTAGCCTTTGCCCACAGAGTGCAAGCTACCTATATAATAAAGGGTGTGCGTTCGATAAAGGACTTCGAATACGAGCGCGAACAGGCGGAAATAAACAAGCGGATAGGGGGTGTAGAAACCGTCTTGCTCGTTGCCGACCCAGATGTGGCGTGCATCAGCTCAAGTATGGTGCGCGAATTGTCGCATTTCGGGCATAACGTAGATGAGTTTCTGCCCAAGGGATACTAAAGGCTGGTTCTATAAATTACCACCGCATATAGTCATTAATTTTTTATGAAATACGTTTTGTTATCTTTTGGCTCCATTTTTGGTTCAAAATGTAAGTTCGTTCAGTCGTGTAGCTCGCTACACTCCTTCACTCTCTTGCATTTTGACCTCAAAAATAAGCTCAAAATCTAACAAAGCTAATTGATAGAACCAGTCTAAAGCATAAAGGGGAAACAACAGAAACGAAAGCCCCAAAACATTAAGAAAAAGGAAGAAAAGATATGATAACATACAACGCAGAGGGTGTAAAACTGCCCAAGATAAAGAAACGTGACACTACCCAATGGATAAAGGCGGTAGCGGCTTCGCACAACAAAAAGGTGGGTGAAATAGGTTATTTGTTTGTGGACGATGAGAAAATACTTGAAGTAAACAATGAGTATCTCAACCACGACTATTACACCGACATCATCACATTCGACTATTGTGAGGGCAACACACTGAACGGCGATTTGGTTATATCGTTAGACACGGTGCGTACCAATGCGGAGAAGTTTGGCAAAAGCTATGAGGAGGAGCTTCATCGTGTCATCATTCACGGCATACTACACCTTTGTGGCATCAACGACAAAGGTCCTGGCGAACGTGAAATAATGGAGGAGAACGAAGACAAGGCGCTCGCTTTGCTCGCTAAATAAAGTACAGGAAGGGATAAAAAAAATAAAAGCAGTCAATCCAAGCATTGTGTGGATTGACTGCTTTTGTTATTATTGCTTATTGCGTGATAGTTATCTTACAACTATCTTTTGTGCTTTTCCGTTACATCTAACTATATACACACCCTTTTGCAAAACTATCGTTGCGTTAGGCTGCATTGTGCCGTGGAAAATAATTGCTCCATCTAAGCGAGTTACAACTACGTCGGCAGCTGCGCCCAACATACGCAAACCGCTATTAACAACGATGAATTGTGGTGCTTGTGTTGCCTCAACAGCATTTATAGCTGTAGCCCCTGTTTTATCGAGCTTGATGTTGTCCAAATAAAGGGTCATACCCTTTTCTACATCAGTTGTATTTACGTGAAATCCTATAAAGAAGTTTCCTGTCTCTTTGGCTGTGAAAGTACATTCCTTACTTACAAATTCTCCATCTGAAGCCACTTCGGTTGTAGGCAATACCTGTTCGGTCATAGCCTCAACAGTAGCATCTTTACCATATTTTACCTCGAAGGTTTCTGTACCAAAGCTCCTAACATCGAACGATAGTTTGTACTCCATTCCCTTCTCTACAGCAATAAACGGAGTGATAGCCCAATCGTTTTTAGCCACAGAAGTGTTATAAATCTTCAGAAATTTGTAGTCGTAATCGTAGTCCCAAGTGGCGTTGTCGTCGTCTACATTGATAATGGTATACAGCAGGAAGTTGTCGTTGGAAGAGAAATCTTCGCTGTAAGGCACTTCAAACGCCTTGCCTACCAAAAGTTTGTTCGAACTCATCGGCAATCCCGTTGTAGCATTGTCTACATAAGGGATAACATCAAAGAAGCAACGTTCGGCATTAGCTTGCTCTATGGTAAAGGTGTAGGGCGAAGTAGCACGCTCGTTTATCACCTTATCTTCTGGCATTTTGCGTACCTTGTATTTCACGCTTGCTGGGTCAATATAGCCATTGTGCTCGCCTTCGGTAACATTTTCCCACGTAAGCACATACTCGTTGGGCTGTGTACCCCGTTTAAAAGCAATGTTTTTTACAGGCTTTGGCGTGTCAAGACCTACATATTGACTCTTCAGTTCTGCCTTGTCACCTTCGCCAATCGTATTTGCCATTACCACCGTAAAGTCGTGTACGCCTTGTGTGGTTTCTATCTCTGCTTTCACTTCCTTGCCTGCTTCGGTCTTACCCGTTGCCTTTTCTGTGCCGTCAACAAATACTTTGTAAGTCAATTCGCCCGAAATGCTGCTTCCATCGTGTGCTGTTGTTGGTGCTGTAAAGTTCATTGTACCCTTGAGCGAACCATTGGTAAAGGTGGTACTAAGCATTGTGGCTGCAGCTGGTGCACCTGCCTTTACCACCTTATCGCCTACCCAAAGGGTGTTAAACTCTGCATCTTCGGCAAACTTTTCGATAGGTGTGGTCGTTCCATTGGTGACGTCCACCTTATACAAGGCAGCATCTTCCTTCGCGAAAGTTCCAGCCCAATACATTGTGTTGTTATCCCCTGGGAGGAAAGTTGCTGCTTGTTGATAGTTAGGAATATGGCCTACCGAACCTATTGCGGTGGTGTTTGCGTTTGTAGGGTCTATGGCGTAGAGCTTGCCATCGTCAGCTATGCCGTAGAGTTTGCCTGTCTCATTGAAGGTTAAGGTCCAGAAACGCTTTGTAGAAAGGCTGCCTATTTCTGTCTTTTTACGATTAGAAAGGTCGATTGTGACCAAGGTATAAAGGTAATTGTTCTCTGAATAAATGGTGTAAACCTTCTTGTTTACAGGGTTATATGCCATTGGAGCTCCCTCAATAAGTAGAGGCGTTACCTTTGCACGTGTTACGTATTTGAAGTCAGACACATCGTAAATGGTCATATAGTAATCGGTGCCGTAACCGCTTGTCTTGTCTTGGCTAAATACGTAATATCGGTCGTCTACTTTCACAGAACCTAAGTCGGGCGTGGCAGAGATGTCGGCTACCTTGGTTGCAGTAGTCTTTGTACTCGTAAACTTATAAATTCCATTGGCATAGCTTGTACCTACTCTATGTCCAAAGAGCTGGTATTCCGTGTCTTGAGTTTGTGCCGTAACTGTCAAACCGCCCATTAAGGCAATTGCAGTCATCATCGTAGCAATTAGTTTCTTCATTGTTGATAAATTATTATAATGTAAAACGTTATGCGATTGTTTGAATTGTTGATAACAATAAGTCTGTTTAGTTTCTTATAACTATCAATTCATAACTATGTAATGCAAATGTAAGGTATTCTTTCTATAAAAACAAGAAAAATAAATAATATGTCTTGAATTTGTAAGAAATTAATGTACAAAACTTAATTTGTCTATCGAAAGGAGATAAAACAACAAAGCAGCCAATCCAAGAGATGTATGGATTGATTGCTTTTATTTATGGATTGACGATGTTATGTTTGTCGATTAACTAATTTTAGTTTGTAGGTTGACTACTTTTTAGTTTATCGATTAGTAGTTTTTGTTATTGCTAACATTTTTCACAGACGATGAGTAGATGGTTGTTGGCTACATCTGTTGTGGCAAAAAGATAGATGTTTCCACCGTCTTTAAGCTTTAGTTTCTTGCGCAAATCTGCAACGCTTAGGGGGAAATTGCGGACGGTTATGTTGGCAGCAGTTATCCCTGACAATGCTTTCCGTAGCTCCTTCTTATTCATTGATGTGATGGTTCGGATACGGAAGCTACGTCCTGCAAAATCATCAATTGGGTCTACGGAGACAAATAGATGAGAATTTTGGCTCACAGCTTTTACACCATAACGAGCCGAAAGTGGAGCGAAGCCACCTAATTTCATTATCGCCGAATTGGGCTCGTAGAGATATTGCGGTATCAAAGATGCATCGCTTATTTGCAAGGGTTCAGCTTTCGTTTGCAAAAGTAGGTCGCTAAGCGGTGAAAGCTCGTTACTATCCTCTGAAAGTTTGTTGCTAAGCGGTGAAAGTTTATTGCTGCCTTTTAAAAGCGGGTCGCTGAGCTGCAATTGAGCCTCATCTTGTTCGTTAAAGCTGAATATCTTACCATCGTTCGCACAATAAAAGCGGAGCGGAGCATCGCCTTTTGACAAGACAAAGAGCAATTCCTTACATTCGTTCTTTACAGCTATGGCGTGCACTTCACGCACAATGTTGGCTTCAGCGTTCAGTTCTCGCACCGCCTTATGCCAATCTAACATCGGCGAAAGTTTCACTATCGTGTACCCACTCTTCTGTATTAGCTCTTCTTTTATTGCTAAAAGATTGGGCGTACAATCAGCTATTGCCACCGTTTTACCACCCTCTGCATTGCGGCGGGCAGGGTCAAGATAGATGATAGTTGAGAATTGGAGCGTATGGAGATAGTCTACTCCATCGCCATTCACCACCTTTGCATTGTTCAATCCCAATCGTGGAAAGTTGTAGAGTGCTATTTCACAAAGATGAGGTTGCTGTTCTACGTATGTAGCATTAAATCCTTGCGCCATAAAAGAGAAGTCTACACCAAATCCGCCTGTAATGTCTATAAGCGTGGAGAACGATGTTTCGGTTGTCTTTCCATTATTTTCTACACACGTTCCATTATCTTTTGCAAGTAATAGTTCATCTTTCGCACACGATTGATTGTCTTTTACACTCGTTCGCTTCTTGTTTTGCAAGTAGTCGTTCGACAATCGCTGCACCAACTCTGCCTTATAGCGTGCTGTTGGTTCAGAAGAGCATTGTTCCATACTGATGTGCGGCGGATAAACGATGCCCTCTTTATCTGCCCAAGTTGGAAGTTTAGTGCTTGCAGTTTGCATTCCTGCCACCTGATTGAGTGCAAAAGGAAAGTCAATCGTTGGATATTTATCAGCCAAGAAAGCCAATTTACGCACATCATCATTGCGATGCTGTGCTACAAAAGCTACAAGTTCGGGGGTAAAAAGTTCCTTAATATTCATTTCAGATTTGCTATTTCACCACCTTTAAGTTAGCTTTTGCCCACGCACGGGTACAAAGATTGAAGTGCCACCATTCTGTTCTCAAGGGTGTAAAACCAGCTGCCACCATCACACGACGCAACAATTGGCGATTGGCAAGGCTCTCTTTGTTCAGCACACCTTTACTTAAGAGTTGCTGCTCTTTATCTATATGGCTTTCAACCCCCAAGTGGTCCACCTTTACACCCATCGGAATGGTATCTATTTGGCAACGTTGCGACCCTTCTTTCCATTGGTTTTCGTTCCACGAAGCCTTGCAAAGACTTATGTCCACAGCCATTCCATAGTTGTGCATTCCACCTCCACGAGCTGGATTAGATACATAAAAACTATGATTAGTGTTCTTCACAGCGTCCCACATTGTTTGTTGAACACTCATCGGACGGGTGGCATCGAATATGCAAAGACTAAGGTCAGGGCGAAGACGTTTAAGTTCGGCTTGCGCACGTTTGAGTGCTGCCCCACAACGAGGCAATACATACGCCTCTCGAAGGTCAGTGTACAACACTTTATGGCAGAAGTTGTCCGTGCGAGCATACATCAAGGCAATCTTTATAGATGGGTCTATGGTTTTAATATCTACCAGTCCTTGCCGCTCCATTCGTTGAGCTGTGGCAGATTTAACACCCTTTATCTTACCATTTTGCACCGATGGTATGGCAACGAAACTACATATTCCGAGCCATACCATCAGTGCAATAACTGTTTTCTTCATATATCTTTTCAAATTTGTTTGTTGAGCGAAATGCGTCCCAAAGTTACAGCTTTATCGCGCTACAAACAAATTTTTTAGATACCATTCGTATCATTTCAAGGATTTGCAACTTATTTCACAACCCTTTTCCCACCAATAATATAAACACCACGTGGCAACTTTTTCAAATCAGGTGTACCATTTACAACCTCTACTCTACCTACTTTCACACCGCTAAGTGCAAATACATCGAGCTGAGAAACGCCCTCTTGTGCATTAACCCAAAATTGGTCATTAAGATTTCTCTGTGTCGTACGGCAAAGAGAAATCCTAATGACCAATTTGGGTTTAAATAATCGTATTGCGCAAAGAGACAAATAAAAAAGTAAAAAATAGTAATCGGAGAGCAACAAATCAGCACAAGAACGAAAAGAACAGAACGGAGCAAGAGCGCAAAACAAACGACAAAAGCCCTCCGCATATTGTTCTGTTTATAACCTCATAACCTTTCTATAACAAGACCTATATCTTTGAACTTCCCAAACATATATGTTTGGCAATGTCAAACATATATGTTTAGCAATGCCAAAGTTCAACTTTGACAGGGTAAAACATATATGTTTTAGAACACAAATATAAAACATTGATTACCAATGGTTTATAAAAGCAAAAATCATAGTTTTAGCATTTCCCGCGATTGGTCTATATTTCCAATTCAAAAGATATTGTATGAAAAAGGAAAAGGTCAACTCTCGGTGTGAGAATTGACCTTTTCTGATTGTTGTATGTTTTAAAAAAAATGAGTGTATGTCGTCCTTTCGGACTGTTTTTGTTTTACTAAAAAATGATTTATATTTATTGAAAAAGCATAGAAATTTCTTGTTTAATACTATTCGGTATCTATCACCTTGGCTGTTTTACCAATGGAATCGACCTTTGCCGAGTCGGCTTTTGCCATCGAAGGGCCTTCAGTTGGCTTGTTTATTCCTGCCATATTGGTGGTAGGCTGTGGCTCTGCTGCCTTGTCAGTCAATGCGCTTTGTACGGCATTCTGCAAGGTTAGAATGATTGCCACGATAGCTGCTGCCTTGAAGAAAGGCATCATTCGTTGGCGCATCGTGATGGTACGTGCCTTTACAGGCTTGTCCTCATCTATCAATGCTAATACTTTATGGTCGAAATCCTCGCCCAATACTTCATCGTTGATTGCTTCCTGTTGGTAAGCAAACACTTCTTTATAGGGCAAAAGTTCAGCTGGCACATCCTCTTGTGAAAAGAATGTGCGGAGAATGTTCTCCTCTTTTAGCGTGGTTTGGCATTCCCAATAACGCTCCAACAACTG
Organism: Prevotella ihumii; assembly: GCF_900155655.1. GTDB lineage: Bacteria > Bacteroidota > Bacteroidia > Bacteroidales > Bacteroidaceae > Prevotella > Prevotella ihumii. The sequence goes on along the minus strand of NZ_LT706987.1, from coordinate 2,633,994 downwards.
TTCAATGTATTTATAATCCATATTCGTCTATCTTCTGATACTTGATTTTAACCGTTTGGCGTGCTCTAAAGATGTTCACCTTTACTTGCTCTTCGGTTATATCCAATATTTCAGCAATCTCTTTGTATTGCTTTCCCTCAAAATCTCTTAGCTGCAAGCAGCTTTTTTGTTTCTCTGGGAGCGAGTTGATGATTTGCCTTACCACACGAACTTTGTCGTTTTCTATTGTCTTTTCTTGTGGATTGGGCGTTGTAAGCAACATTTCGGTAGGTTCGGCATCGAGCGAACGATTGTTGTTCTCTTTCATTTTAAGCTTGTCCAACGATATGTTTCTGCATATACGTAGGCTGTAAGCCTCAATGGAGTCGATGTTGTCCCACTCAAACCTCTTGTTCCAAACTTTTATCAGTGTGTCTTGCACTATGTCCTCTGCCTCTTCCCTGCTTAGGGTGATGCGGAGGGCAAGCCTAAAGAGTGGGTTCTTTAAAGGCAGTACATCGTTTCTGAAACTGATTTTCTTCATCGTCTCTATATGGTTGACGAACAACTGTGGGAGAAAGTTACAAGCATTAGAGAAAAAAGACGTGCTTTAACGTTTATTAAAGTTATAAGAGGGGATTATAAAATAAGTCGGAGGGGGCTGACTTGTCCGACCCGTCCGACTTATTACTTATCTTTTGCTTATTCTAAATATGTGTAGCCGTACAATCCGCTTCGATAGTTGCTTAGAAATTCCTTGCCTTCTTCTAACGAAATCTTGCCTTGCTTAACGCTCTTTGTTACCCATATTTCCAACTGTCTAACCAACTTCTTAGGGTTGTATTGTACGTATTCCAATACTTCTTCCACGGTCTCTCCATCGAATATTTGGTCGATATGATACGTTCCGTTTTGAGCAGAGATATGTACAGCGTTGGTATCGCCGAAGAGATTGTGCATATCGCCAAGTATCTCTTGATAAGCTCCAACAAGGAAAACACCAAGGTAATAGGGTTCATTGCGCTTTAAGGCGTGTACAGGAAGTACGTGGCTTGTGCGTCCTTCTGCTACAAAATTGGCTATCTTACCATCACTATCGCAGGTGATGTCTTGCAAGGTACATTTGCGTGAGGGACGTTCGTCAAGTCGCTGAATTGGCATTACGGGGAACAATTGGTCTATCGCCCAACTGTCAGGCAACGACTGGAAGAGCGAGAAGTTGCAGAAGTATTTGTCTGCCAAGAGCTTGTCCAAGCGGCGCAACTCTTCGGGTGCGTGCTTCATATTCTTAGCCAACGTATTTATTTCGTGGCATACGCTCCAGTACATCGCTTCTATTTCGGCACGTGTCTTTAGGTCTACCATACCGTGTGAGAAGAGTTCCAACGATTCTTCACGTATCTGTTCGGCATCGTGCCAATCCTCTAACATATTACGTGAGTTGAGGTTGTCCCATATCTTATATAGCTCGCGCACCAATTGGTGGTCGGTTTCTTTCGCCTCAAACTCTTCAGGCATTTCGGGTAATTTTGCAGTTTCAAGTACATCAATTACCAATATTGAGTGGTGAGCAGCTACGTTTCGTCCACTTTCGGTAATGATATTCGGGTGGGGAATGTTGCTCTTGTCAGCTGCATCAACAAAAGTATAAACGCAGTCGTTTACATATTCTTGAATGCTATAATTGATTGAGCTTTCGCTGCTTGACGAACGTGTGCCGTCATAGTCTACACCTAAGCCGCCTCCACAGTCTACAAAATCGACGTTGTAACCCATCTTTCTGAGGTTCACATAGTATTGTGCAGCTTCCGTAAGCGCAGTTTGTATGCGGCGGATTTTAGTGATTTGAGAGCCTATATGGAAATGGATAAGACGCAAACTATCGTGCAATCCCTTCTCGTCCAACTTCTCTAAAGCCTGCAAAAGTTCTGATGCGGTGAGTCCAAACTTCGATGCATCGCCTCCACTTTCCGACCATTTACCCGAGCCCGTTGAAGCCAACTTGATACGAATACCAATGTTTGGCACTACATTAAGCTTCTTTGCAGCCTTTGCAATAATATCTATTTCGTTCAGTTTCTCAACTACAATGAAGATACGCTTGCCCATTTTCTGTGCCAAGAGTGCCAATTCTATGTAGCTTTGGTCCTTGTATCCGTTGCAAATGATAGGCGAATCGCTCTGACACTGTACAGCGATTACGGCGTGAAGTTCGGGCTTTGAACCCGCTTCAAGTCCAAGATTAAATTTCTTACCGTGAGAGATTATCTCCTCCACCACAGGTTGCATCTGATTTACCTTAATGGGATAGATGATAAAGTTCTCGCCCTTGTAATCGTACGCTTTGGTTGCATGGTCGAAACACGAAGATGTCTTCTCTATTCGGTCGTCCAATATATCAGGAAAACGCAGCAATACAGGCGGTGTAACATCGCGCAAACTCAGCTCGTCCATTATCTCTCGCAAGTCAATCTGGGTCTCTCCCTTGCAAGGAGCTACATAAACGTTGCCTTTGTCATTAACGCTGAAGTAAGGATTACCCCACCCCTTAATGTTATAGAGTTCTTTTGCATCTTCTATTGTCCACTTTTTCATAAGCCCAAGTTCAATCAGGTGTTTTTTGTTATTCCGTCTTTGCGGAGTGTAATTTATAATTTTATGCTTGCTTTCAATTGTTTTACAGCACTCTGTATTTTGTCGTTGCTATCCAAGAGTGCAATGTCTATCGTGTGTTTGGCTTTGCTGTAATATGCTTCACGTTTAGCCAACTGTTCGCTCATATAGGTCTTTACCTCGTCAGCAGTCTTGTTTTGCAAGAGTGGGCGCACCTTTTTGCTCATTTTAATGTGACTATAAAGCACATCGGGTGTAGCTTTGAGATAGATGGTTTCGGCCTGTTGGTTGAGATAGTCCATATTATCGAAAAAACAAGGTGTACCTCCTCCGCACGATATTACGACATTTTCAAACTCAGCCACCTCGTGCAGCATATTGCGCTCAATGGTTCTGAAGCCTTCTTCGCCACGTTCGACAAATATTTGTTCGATGGTTTTCCTCATTCTACTTTCAATGTACCAATCCAAGTCGTAGAATGGCAAGCCCAAATCCTTCGACAATGCCTTGCCCAAGGTGGTTTTACCAGCTCCCATATAGCCGATAATGATAATGCGGTGTAGGTAGTTAGCCTTGCTTTCTGCCATCGTCTGTTGTGTCTATCCTCCTCATTTAAGAAGAAGAGGGCTTAGCCTATTGTTTGTTAAGCTCTATCTTTTTTATTTGCGAACTCGCTTTGTTTTAGGTTCAGGAGCGTTCTTTATAATCTCTTGACACTCTTCATAGCTTAGCTCAGCAGCCTTATCGTGCATTGCTTTAGGTATGCGATAGTTCTTTCCTTCAAAAGTTATATAAGGTCCATAAGGTCCATTCATCACCTCAAGATTAGCATCTTCTTCGAAACTCTTCAAGTGGCGTTGTGCATCCTGCAAACGTTTCTTTTGTATAAGTTGGATAGCTGTGTCGAGCGATACCGTCAATGGGTTTTCTTCCTTTGGTAATGACACATACTTCTTATCGTGCATAATGTATGGACCAAAGCGTCCTGCACCGATAACAACATCGGTTTCTTCAAACTGTCCCACGGTTCTTGGCAACTTAAAGAGCTCCAAAGCCTCATCAAGGGTCAAGGTTTCCATACTCTTATCTGATGGGAGCTGTGCGAAACGTGGTTTTTCCTCATCGTCAGCACTACCTATCTGCACCACAGGGCCAAAGCGTCCAATCTTTACAAACACAGGCTTGTTGCTCTTAGGGTCGATACCGAGTTCTCTTTCACCAGCTTTGTGTTCCGAACGAGCGTTCATAACCGCCTCAACCTTAGGTTCAAACTCCTTATAAAAACCTTTCATCTCTGCGTTCCACGCAGCTTTACCTTCCGAAATTTTATCAAACTCCTGCTCTACCTTAGCTGTGAAGTTGTAATCCATAATTTCGTCAAAGTTTTCCATCAAGAAATCGTTCACCACAATACCAATATCGGTTGGAATGAGCTTGCCTTTGTCTGCGCCCACCATCTCTTTCTTGGTCTTTGATGTTATTTTCAAACTCTGCAAGGTGTCCACTTTGTAGCTTCTCTCTTCACCTTTCTTGTCGCCTTTCTGTACATATTCACGCTGTTGAATGGTCGAAATGGTTGGTGCGTATGTAGATGGGCGACCTATACCCAATTCTTCCAACTTGTGAACAAGACTTGCTTCGGTGTAACGACTTGGACTCATAGAGTAACGCTCGGTAGAAACAATGTCGCGGCGTTCCAAATCGTCGCCCTCATTCATTACAGGCAATGCGTGTGAAAAGTCTTCCGAATCGTTTTCATCATCGGTCGACTCACGATAAACTTTCAAGAAACCATCGAAAGTAATGACCTCTCCTGTAGCTACAAACGAGAAGTTGGTATCTTCTTTGCCATTGCTATCTACAAGTCCAATGCCAATTGTGGTTTTGTCAATCTGTGCATCAGCCATCTGTGAGGCCACCGTACGCTTCCAAATTAAGTCGTACAAACGTTTCTCCTGACTTGTTCCGTCTATCGAAGTAGCGTCCATATAGGTTGGGCGGATAGCTTCGTGAGCCTCCTGCGCTCCCTTTGCATTGGTGTGATACTTACGTGTCTTGCTGTATGCTGTGCCGTAAAGCTTTTCTATTTCTTCTTTTGCATTGTTAACAGCCAAAGTAGAGAGGTTTACGCTATCGGTACGCATATAGGTGATGCGTCCAGCTTCGTACAATCGTTGTGCCACCATCATCGTTTGGCTTACGGTAAATCCCAATTTGCGGGCTGCCTCTTGTTGCAATGTAGATGTAGTGAACGGAGGTGCTGGTGTGCGCTTTAATGGCTTTTTAGCAATGGTAGACACCCTAAAGGTTGATGTCTTGCAGTGTTCCAAGAACGCCAACGCTTCCTCGTGGGTCTTAAATCGCTTATTGAGTTCAGCCTTTACTTCGTTCATAGCTCCATCTTCGCCTTTCACAGCAAAGATACCATTGAGACGATAGTAAGGTTCTGACTTGAAGTTCTGTATCTCGCGTTCGCGTTCCACAATGAGGCGCACTGCCACACTTTGTACACGACCTGCGCTCAATGCAGGTTTCACCTTGCGCCACAATACAGGCGAGAGGCTAAAACCCACCAAACGGTCTAACACACGGCGTGCTTGCTGTGCGTTAACAAGGTTCATATCCAATCGGCGTGGATTTTCGATGGCTGCGAGAATAGCAGGCTTCGTGATTTCGTGAAACACAATGCGATTGGTTTTGCTTTCGTCCAAGCCCAAAACCTCGCACAAGTGCCAGCTGATAGCTTCTCCCTCGCGGTCCTCATCGGATGCCAACCAAACCTGTTTAGCAGCCTTAGCGCACTTCTTGAGTTCGCTTACAATCTTTTTCTTTTCCTCTGGAATTTCATAATCGGGCTCTAATGAGTCGAGATTAATACTAATTTCTTTCTTCTTCAAGTCACGAATATGACCATAAGACGACATCACTTTAAAGTCGTCGCCTAAAAACTTTTCTATCGTTTTGGCCTTTGCGGGGCTCTCTACAATTACTAAATTTTCTTGCATATCAGCGTTTATATACAGTTTTCAAGGGCGCAAAAGTAAGCAATCTTTTGTCATACACCTTATATAATGCAATATTTTTTGGTTTTTTAACCCTAAGACAAAGAAACTGCACATTAAAGGCTTGCTGATAAACTACTTATTACACGCATCTCTATTCAACCCAAATCGGTCGTTAGACCAGTTTAGGTGCTTACTTTATTATTTTGGAAACTTATGAGATGTCTTTTTAAAGCGTTTAGATGTTATGCTTTTCTTCGTCTTTGCACCTTATTCTGGCGCTTTTCGTTTGGTTTTCCAGTTGTTTAGCTCGCTAAACGTCTTCAAAGACAACCAAAAATAGCTCAAAATAAGCTCGCAAATCTCGAAGAAGTCTAACGACCGATTTGGCTTAAAACAGCAACGTGTGGGAAAGGAAAAACAGAACAATGAGAAAACTGCGACAAGCTTTCAAACACCCATTTATAACATATTGATAACCAAACGTTTACAAACCCATTCCAAAACATATATGTTTCACCACCCAAAACATATATGTTTTACCCTGTCAAAGTTGAACTTTGGCACTGCCAAACATATATGTTTTGCTTCTGAAAGATTGATGTTTTGTTTTAGAAAGATGGATAGAGGAAAAACAGAACAATCCCATTATGACGGTTCATAATGGGATTGCAAGCGAAAAAACGTGTATAAATTAGTCGAACAAGTTGGGTTGTGCCACTTCCGACCCTGACATATTGCGTCCAAGATGTTCGTAAGCCAAAGGCGTAGCCATACGCCCACGAGGGGTGCGCTTTATAAAACCTTCCATAATAAGATAGGGTTCGTACACCTCTTCCACCGTGCCGCCATCTTCGCCAATGGCGGTTGCGATAGTAGATACACCCACGGGGCCGCCACGAAACTTATCGATGATGGTGAGCAATATCTTATTGTCTATCTCGTCTAAGCCGTATTGGTCGATGTTAAGCGATTGGAGCGAGGTACGTGCTATTTCGGGGTCGATAGTGCCATTGCCCTTTACTTGAGCAAAGTCGCGTACACGACGAAGGAGCGCATTGCAGATACGAGGCGTGCCACGCGAGCGGCGTGCAATCTCGACAGCTGCATCGTCCTCTATAGGAACACGAAGCAACTGTGCTGAACGTTTTATGATGCGCTTCAAGGTTTCGGGGTCGTAATACTCCAAGTGCAGATTGATGCCAAAGCGAGCACGCAATGGGGCGGTGAGCAAACCGCTTCGGGTGGTTGCACCTACAAGGGTAAAGGGGTTGAGGTCTATCTGTATGGAACGAGCCGACGGACCTTTGTCTATCATTATATCGATGCGGTAGTCTTCCATAGCCGAGTATAGATACTCTTCTACTACGGGCGAAAGGCGGTGAATTTCGTCTATAAAGAGTACATCGTTAGGCTCAAGCGAGGTGAGAATACCTGCCAAGTCGCCAGGCTTATCCAATACAGGACCTGAAGTAATCTTAAAACCTACGCCCAACTCATTGGCTATGATGTTGCTCAGTGTGGTTTTCCCCAAGCCAGGAGGACCGTGTAGGAGGGTGTGGTCGAGGGGTTCGCCACGATATTTGGCAGCCTCAACAAACACACGGAGGTTTTCCACCACCTTGTCTTGTCCGCTAAAGTCGTCAAACTTCGGGGGGCGGAGTGCGTTTTCAAACTCTTTTTCAGCCGAGCCCACGCGTTCTTCTCTTATATCGAAATCATCGTTCATTTGCTTTTCTTCTTTACTTTATCTTTGCAAAGATAGCTATTTTTTTGTTATTGGCTATGGTTACATTGGTAAAACGTTGTGCAGAGAAAAGGCAGAATTGGGAGTTGGAACAGAAAAAAGATGTTATTTGTTGGGCTATGTATAATTTAATGGCTAACTTTGCACCAACGAATTTTTTATATTAAACTTCAATATGAGTATTAAGATTTCTAAGCGTGCGCTTTACAGAGAGGCGTTCGACTACTTTATGATTGCTGTCGGGTGCGTATTGTATGCCATCGGGTGGACTATTTTCCTCTTGCCTAACAATATCGGCAATGGTGGTGTGGCTGGTCTGTCGTCTATCATTTATTGGGGAATGGGTGTGCCTATCTCTGTTACTTATTTTGTTATGAATGCCATTCTTTTGGCATTGGCTTTGAAGACATTGGGACTTCGTTTCTGCATCAAGACCATCTATGGCGTAATGATGATGACCCTTGCTACGGGTGTGCTACGTGGGTTGTACCCTCACCCTACTATTCTTAATGATGATCCTGTGATGGGTGCGATGATGGGAGCTATCTTCTGCGGTTTAGGTTTGGGGTTCTGCCTTTCGCACAATGGTAGTTCGGGAGGTTCGGACATTGTTGCAGCCGTGGTAAACAAGTATCGTGACATATCGTTGGGGCGTGTTATCGTGTTGGTAGATATGTTTATTGTTTCGTTGAGTTATGTGGTTTTGCACGACTGGAATCAAGTTATCTATGGTTATCTCACATTGGTAATCAGTGCTGTGGTGCTCGACCAAATCGTAAACTCTGGTATTCGTTCGGTGCAATTCCTTATTATTTCGGAACGTTATGAGGAGATTTGCCAGAAAATAACAGAGCTTCCGCCTCATCGTGGTTGCACCATCATTGATGCACATGGCTATTATACAGGCAATACCACCAAGGTGGTGCTTGTGGTGACACGTAAGCGTGAGGCTGGTTTGTTGTACAGCGTGATAAACGATATTGACCCACACGCCTTTGTAACACAAAGTCAAGTAATGGGAGTGTTTGGTCAAGGATTTGAGAAGTTTAAGGTGAAGCATAAGAACCATAAAGAAGTGGGGGCAGAGGCATAAAAGACTCGTAGCCATCAATAGATAATTAAGCCCAAATCGGTCGTCCGACTCGTCAGACCAGTCAGACCAGTCAGACCAGTCCGACCCGTCCGACTCGTCTGATGACCGATTTGGGTTAAACAGAAAAAGCGCAAAGTGAGCATTATTCACCTTGCGCTTTCTTTTTGTTTTCTTCCTCCTGTTGTTTCAGTTTTGTCCCGTTGTAGGCTTTTAAGATGGGGTCTTCGGCATTTGTTCCGTCCATCTCTGCAAATATCTTTCTTTGCTTTTCTACGTGCGCTTTATCACGCCTGAGCCGCTTGTCGAACATCAGTCCAAAATCAAAACCACCAAGTTCACGGGGCGAAGCTTGCTCTAAGATGTCTCGTTTGGGCATCTTTGCCAAGGTTTCTTTACCATTTATGATGTGATGACCTTGCACTATCACTTCGTCAAGATAGTGTTCGGCAGGGTAAAGCAATACCGTATCACGCAGCACTTCTTCACGCTTCAACTTTTCAGAGATATAACTTTTACACTTGAACGAGGCTTCTTGAAATTCTTCGGGTAGGGTTATCAATCCCTTATAATTGGTCTTTCCAACGGGTTTCCCATCGGCTATGGTTGCTACATCACGGATTGGCAATCGTGTAACAGCATCGCATACTAATACTTCTTGTGCATATCCGAAACTGACAGATAGCAAGGTAAAGACTATGAAAACGTAAAGTCTTATCATCGGCAGTAGTTCTTTCGACTGCAAATGTAAGACTTCTGCATTATAATTGTTCTACTTTTCTTCGTAATAAGTTTTAATTTTATCCAACTTAAATAAAGGTTCAGTAGATTTAACAATAAGTGTTTCTTAGGAGTTAGAGTTATCTTTTAGGAGTTAAACGGAGTTAGAGGGAGTTAAGGAGTTAAAGCCAACAGCCTAAAGGTGTAGGGGCTTGATATATCAAGTTCCATATCCAACACGTATTGAATCCCTTTCAAAACTACGGAACGTGATAAATCACGCCCCTACACGCTGCAAACGGCACTATTGGCTTTAACTCCTTAACTCCCTCTAACTCCCCTTAAATCCTTAAAAATAAATTCTTTACTCCTAATAAACCTCCATTTACTTCCCTTCAGAAACTACTTCCAAAGCTTTCTTTACGATATCGTTCTCTTCGTTCCACACACGGAAATACTCGTTCATATCCCATATATCACGTGCAACAAGCGATTTTATTTGCTTGCTAAGATAACTTATTGTGCGTGAAAGCTCGTCCTTGTCCTTAGCTTCTATCTTTTGACGCTTTGCTTCGGCTATCATTTCATCGGTCAATGACTGAGGAACTTGATAGTCGGCAATAAACTTCTCAAAATTCTTATACTTACTTCTAAGTTGCTTGCGGTTGTTGTCAGCATACTTTAGATAGATGTCCATCATTATATTCTTGGCTAATAGCTGGCGATGGAGCTTTGTAAACTTCATTGTGTCTAATGGTACAAAGTAGTCGGGCATAATTCCTCCGCCTCCATACACGGTTCGATGCTTGCGAACGGTGAAGAATTTCAACGAGTCGGCAAAGTGTATGCTATCGGGATTAGTAAGTTCGCCGTGCTTGAGACGCTTCTCCAAATCCATTTCGTAGTCTTCCTTGTCGCCTTTCTTGTAAGGTTTCTGAATACAACGACCACTTGGAATGTAATAATGAGCCACGGTTAAACGTATCATACTTCCATCGTTCAACACAAAAGGACGCTGTACAAGCCCTTTTCCGAAGGTTCTACGACCGATAACCATTGCTCTGTCGTTGTCCATCAACGCACCTGAAACAATCTCTGCAGCCGACGCAGAAAGCTCATTTACCAATACGTATGTTGGCAAGTCTTGAAGTTTGCCATTCCCCCGAGCCTTAAATGACTGGCGTTGAACTCGTCTTCCTTCCGTGTAAACTATCATATCGCCACTACGAAGGAACTCGTTAGAGATTTTAACAGCCGACTCTAAATAACCGCCGCCATTATCTTGAAGGTCGAGAATAAGGCTTTTCATTCCCTTACGCTTGAGTGAATCGATGGCAGACATAAATTCATCGTGTGTCTTTGCTCCAAAGCTCTCAAGGCGAATATAGCCCACTGAAGGACGAATCATATAAGCCGCATAAACCGTATGTACAGGTATTTTGGCACGGGTAACGATAAATGAGAGCTTATTCTTCACACCTCGGCGCACAATAGTTAGCTTCACTTTAGTGCCTTTCTTGCCTCTTAACCGCTTCATAATGTCGGTTCGAGCCATCTTAACACCAGCAATAAGACTGTCATCTACCATCACAATGCGGTCGCCAGCCATAATTCCAACCTTCTCAGACGGACCATTCACTACTGGCTGAATAACTACAAGCGTATCGTTAATCATATTAAACTGTACACCAATGCCTTCAAAGTCGCCTTGCAATGGCTCGTTCATCGCCTTAGTCTCCTTTGCATTGGTGTAAGTAGAGTGTGGATCAAGCGCTTTCAGCATACCTTTGATAGCATCTTCTGCGAGCTTTTCTTCGTCTATCTTATCCACATAGAAGTTTGATATGGCAATGTTAGCCATCTGCAACTTGCGCAATGGAGAGTCTTCACCAAAGTTCAGATTGATTTGAGCTTCGGTCTTTACCCCGCATAAAAGGGTGAGTATAAGTGTGAAAAGTAAATTCTTCATCGTCATTTAGTATTTCTTTAATTGTCTTATAACTTATCTTTTAATCGATAAACAGCCATCTTTCCGTTGTTCCAACAGCGTATTTAATCAATAAATACCCTATCTTTCCGTTGTCCAATAGCATAGTTAGTCTATTAAACAGCCATCTTTCCGTTGTTCCAACAGCGTATTTCAATCAATTAAAAGTATATTCTCATTCGTCCAACATTGCATCTTCTTCCTTCGGAACGTCCTCTTCTATAACGAGATTATCGATGATGAAGTTTTGTCGCTGCATTGTATTCTTTCCCATATAATACTCTAAGAGCTTCTGAACTTGGTCGTTTTTATGGAGTGTAACCTGCTCTAAGCGCATATCAGGACCGATGAAATGGATAAATTCGTCGGGTGAAATCTCTCCCAAACCTTTAAATCGTGTGATTTCAGGGTCAGGTCCAAGGTCACGAATGGCGTTCTGTCGTTCTTCCTCGGTGTAACAATAAAGGGTTATAAAGTCGCTTTTCTTGCCGCCTTTAGTCACTTTTGCATCTTGTTCGGCTATCACTTTCTTGTTCTTAATTTTAGAACGGCGATTGCGAACACGGAACAATGGAGTCTGCAACACGTACACGTGTCCTTTTTTAATCAACTCTGGGAAGAACTGAAGGAAGAAGGTGATAATCAACAATCGAATGTGCATACCATCAACATCGGCATCGGTAGCCACAATTACCTTGTTATAGCGCAATGTATCTAAACCTTCTTCAATATCGAGAGCAGCTTGAAGGAGATTAAACTCCTCGTTTTCGTACACCACCTTTTTAGTCAGTCCGTAGCAATTCAAAGGCTTTCCGCGCAAAGAGAATACAGCCTGTGTGTTCACATCACGACTTTTGGTAATGCTACCGCTTGCAGAATCGCCCTCTGTAATGAAGATTGAGCTCTCCGACTTGCGCTCGTTCTTCTCATCACAGAAGTGAATACGGCAGTCGCGTAGCTTTCTATTGTGCAGATTGGCTTTCTTTGCACGTTCACGCGCCAACTTTGTAACGCCTGCCATTGCTTTTCGCTCGCGTTCGGTTTCCTTTATTTTGGTCTCTAAGATGTCAGTAAAGTCTTCTTTGTGGATATGTAAGAAGTTGTCCACATTGGTCTTGATGAAGTCGCCCACAAACTTATTGATGGTATCGCCTTCAGGTGCCATCTGTGTAGACCCCAACTTAATCTTGGTTTGCGACTCGAATACAGGTTCTTCCACATTCAGTGCAATGGCTGCAACTATACCATTACGAATGTCGCCATACTCATATTTGCCAAAAAACTCTTTGATAGTCTTGGCTATATGTTCTTTGAATGCGCTTTGATGTGTACCGCCTTGCGTGGTGTGCTGTCCATTCACAAAAGAGTAGTATTCCTCTCCATACTGGTTGGTATGGGTGAATGCGATTTCAATGTCCTCGCCTTTAAGATGCACAATAGGATAAAGCGAGTCCACGGTCATATTGTCGGTAAGTAAGTCTTTCAATCCGTGGCGACTCAAAATGCGTCTACCATTGTACATAATGGTAAGTCCTGTATTCAAGTAAGTGTAATTGCGGAGCATTGTTTCCACAATATCGCTATGGAAACTATAATTTTTGAACAACGTGTTATCAGGTTCAAAATATACAAACGTACCGTTCTCGTCTTCGGTATTGTGGGTTTCATCGCTCTTGAGGTCGCCTTTCTCGAACGAAAGCGCACGTACCTTACCATCACGATAGCTCTTTACAGAGAAATGAGCACTAAGCGCATTGACCGCTTTCACACCCACACCATTCAGTCCGACACTCTTTTTAAAAGCCTTAGAGTCGTATTTACCACCTGTATTGAGCATCGATACAGCCTCAACGAGCTTGCCTTGGGGAATACCACGTCCGTAGTCGCGCACCGATACACGCAGATTGTCGTCAATATCAATCTCTATGCGTGTGCCTGCCTGCATCTTAAACTCGTCAATAGAGTTGTCTAAAACCTCTTTGAGCAACACATAGATACCGTCTTCGGGTAAATTGCCATCGCCCAAACGCCCGATATACATACCTGGGCGTGTACGCACGTGCTCCATATCCGACAAGTGTCGAATGTTATCGTCTGTATATTCTACTAATTCTTTGTTCTCTTCCGCCATATTTACGTTTTAGTTCTACGATGTTTCTTGCTCGTCTTCCAAGCAAACAAGATGATGGTTACAATGCTTTTTTATAGCATCTGCGACGCTTATGATTGGTCGTATCAAACATTTCCCATTGACTTTGTACCCCCTCATTGGTCTCCATCTCTACTTGGCTTTCACCCCATTTAATGCCGTGCTTAATATATCTTGGGATTAAATCGTAAAACAATAGCGCATTTGCCCCCTTGCTACGATATTCGGGCAAGAAGCCTAAAAGCAACAAGTCGACACCTTCGGTCTTAGTAAACTTGATAGCGCGCAATACGTGCCACCACCCAAAAGGCAACAAGCGTCCCTTGCGACACTTCTGCAAAGCACGGCTTAATGATGGTATAGTGATACCCATACCCGCTATTTGGTTGTCTTTATTGCCATCTTCTATAACGGTGATAAACTCTAAATTAGCCAATGGGAAATATTGAGCAATGTATTGGTCTATCTGCTTATCAGTAAGCTCAGAAAAGCCATACAAGTCTTTGTACGTATCGTTGATAAGCTTGAAAATCTTTCTGCCATATCCTCCCTCAAAAATGTCTTTCTTTGTAAGCTTTTTGATGTGCAGATTATATCGCTTTTGTATCATTTCTGATAGCTTAGCAAGCTTTGGAGGAATAGCATCGGGCACATTGATGATATATTCTACATAGTCTATATCCTTTTCCCAACCACCCATCTGCTCAAAATGTTGAGGGTAATAATCGTAGTTGTAATTGGTAGCAATGGTGCTCAATCGGTCGAAACCCATTATTAGCATTCCCTCAGGATCCATATCCGTAAAGCCCAAAGGGCCAACTATATGCTCCATACCTTTTGAACGGCCATAGTTGGCCACAGCATCGAGCAATGCAGTAGACACCTCAATATCATCAACAAAGTCGATCCAACCAAAGCGTACTTCCTTGCGCTCCCATTTCTGATTAGCCTTATGATTAATAATGGCTGCCACACGTCCCACCACCTTGTCATCTTTGATGGCTAAAAAATACTCGGCTTCGCAAAATTCAAAGGCCGCATTCTTATCTTTCGAGAGTACATTCCACTCATCGCTGTAAAACTTTGGCACATCGTATGGATTGTTTTCATAGAGGTCGTAATGAAATTCGATAAACGATTTTAAATCGTTCTTTCCCTCTACCTTTTGTATATGTACTGCTGACATTATATGTATATTTTCTATTTTAATACTCTACTTTAAACGTACAAAATTAATAATTTAAAGAAAAAGTGCCAAATATTAGTATCTTTTTTGTTGATTATTAATAGTTTCGGCTATTCAACCCAAATCGGTCAGTAGCCCGCAAAGGTTTTTTAAGGCTGGTTCTATAAATTAGCTTTGTTAGATTTTGAGCTTATTTTTGAGATCAAAATGCAAGAGAGCGAAGGAGTGTAGCGAGCTACACGACTGAACGAACTTACATTTTGACCTCAAAAAGAAGCCAAAAGATAACAAAACGTATTTCATAAAAATTTAATGACGATATGCGGTGGTAATTTATAGAACCAGCCTTAAAGCGTTTAGATGTTATGCTTTTCTTCGTCTTTGCACCTTATTTTGGCTCTTTTCGTTTGTTTTTTCAGTTGTTTAGCTCGCTAAACGTCTTCAAAAACAACCAAAAATAGCTCAAAATAAGCGCGCAAATCTCGAAGAAGTATAACTGCCGATTTGGGTTCAAAAGCATTGCTATAAACCCCAAAACAAAAACGAAAAAGCAACAAGAAACCAACTAAAAAGGGCAACATCAGTATTTTTGAGAAAAGGAAAAATAGAACAATACACGCAAAAGGCAAAGAGCAAAAAACAGAACGTATAACCTTTTGAAAATCAAACGATTAGAAAGTCGTTACAAAACATATATGTTTGGGGTGGTCAAACATATATGTTTTACCCTCCCAAAGTTGAACTTTGACAATGCCAAACATATATGTTTTGCACGCCAAAGATAGATGTCTTAGTTTCGAAAGATAGAGTGGTAAAGAATAGAACAATAAAAAAACAAAGGGTTAGCCCTAAAATAAGCACTGAATTTAGGTGTATATCTAAACGGGATAAACAATAGGGGGTAACGTTACAAAAAAAAGCCTCACAATACGCAATTTACGCATTGTGAGGCTTCAAACAAGTATAGATAAGCCTATGGGAGGCTCATTTTGTCAATCTTTACGGGCGATTAGTCAGCCAACTTAGCTTTAATGAACTCACGGTTCAAACGAGCGATGTTAGCAATAGACTCGTTCTTTGGACATTCTGCTTCGCACGCACGAGTGTTGGTACAGTTACCGAAGCCGAGCTCTTCCATCTTCATAATCATTGCCTTAGCACGCTTAGCAGCCTCTGGCTTACCTTGTGGGAGGAGTGCCAACTGGCTTACCTTAGACGAAAGGAACAACATAGCCGAACCGTTCTTACAAGCTGCAACACACGCACCACAACCGATACAAGTAGCACAGTCCATAGCTTCGTCAGCATCTTCCTTAGGAATAAGGATAGCATTTGCATCTTGTGGCTGTCCTGTACGAATGCTTGTGTAACCACCAGCCTGAATAATCTTGTCGAACGATCCACGGTCTACCATACAATCCTTGATTACAGGGAAGGCAGCAGAACGCCAAGGCTCAACTGTAATTACATCGCCATCGTTGAAACGGCGCATATACAACTGGCAAGTAGTAGCTCCTGTTGCTGGTCCGTGTGGGTGACCGTTGATATAGAGTGAACACATACCGCAGATACCTTCACGACAGTCGTGATCAAACACGAATGGTTCTTTACCGTCTTCTATCAATTGCTCGTTGAGAATATCCAACATCTCAAGGAAAGAAGTATCGCCAGGGATGTCTTTCATCTCAAATGTGTCAAAATAACCCTTAGCTGTAGGACCGTTCTGACGCCAAACTTTAAGTGTGAAACTTATATTTTTCTCCATTTTCGAATTTACTTTTTAATGTTTGTAACCCTGTTGATTAGTTCTTGTAGTTACGTGTTTGTACCTTAATAGCCTCGTATTCGAGTAGCTCTTTGATAAGCTCAGGTGCAACAGTATCGCTACCCTGATACTCCCAACAACCCACGTAGAAGAAGTTTTCGTCGTCGCGTTTAGCTTCGCCTTCTTCAGTTTGGTACTCTTCACGGAAGTGACCACCACAGCTCTCATTACGAGATAGTGCATCGTAAGCTACGAGCTGACCCATCGTAATAAAGTCGCGGAGGTGGATAGCCTTATCAAGTTCAACATTCAAACCTTCCTTGCTTCCAGGAATAAAGAGGTTGGTTTCGAACTCCTTACGGATTTCCTTCATCTTTTCCAAACCTGTCTTCAAGCCCTCAGCAGTACGTCCCATACCAACGTAATCCCACATAATGCGACCAAACTCCTTGTGAATTGAGTCAACACTGCGCTTACCCTTAATGTTCATCAAGCGGTCGATTTCGTCCTGAACGCCCTTTTCTGCCTTAACAAACTCTGGGTGGTCGGTTGAAACCTTTGCCCAAAGACTTTGGTCAGCCAAGTAGTTCTGAATGGTGTAAGGCAATACGAAGTAACCATCAGCCAAACCTTGCATCAATGCAGATGCACCCAAGCGGTTAGCACCGTGGTCAGAGAAGTTGCATTCACCGATTGCGAAGAGACCCTTGATAGTGGTCTGCAATTCGTAGTCTACCCAAATTCCACCCATTGTGTAGTGGATAGCTGGGTAAATCATCATTGGATTGTAATATTTAACACCATTGATTTCCTTTGCCAATTCGCCTGGATTAACGTCTGTAATCTCTTCGTACATATCAAAGAGGTTGCCATAACGCTGACGAATAACATCGATACCGAGGCGGTTGATACTTTCAGAGAAGTCGAGGAATACAGCCAAACCAGTATTATTTACACCGAATCCGTGGTCGCAACGCTCCTTAGCAGCACGTGAAGCCACGTCACGAGGTACGAGGTTACCAAATGCAGGGTAACGACGTTCCAAATAGTAGTCGCGTTCTTCCTCAGGAATGTCAGAGCCTTTCTTAGTTCCTGCCTGCAAAGCCTTAGCATCTTCGATGTTCTTTGGTACCCAAATACGACCATCGTTACGCAATGATTCCGACATCAATGTGAGCTTTGACTGCTTGTCACCGTGTACAGGAATACATGTAGGGTGAATTTGAACGTAAGCAGGGTTAGCAAAGTAAGCTCCCTTACGATAGCACTGAACAGCTGCTGTACAGTTACAACCCATAGCATTTGTAGAAAGGAAGTAAGCATTGCCATAACCACCAGTAGCGATAACTACTGCGTTAGCAGAGAAGCGTTCGAGCTTACCTGTTATAAGGTTCTTAGCAATGATACCACGAGCGTGGTCGTCAACGATAACAACGTCTTCCATTTCGTAGCGTGTATATAGCTTAACACGACCATCATTTATCTGCTTACTGAGGGCAGAGTATGCACCGAGCAAAAGCTGCTGACCGGTCTGTCCCTTAGCATAAAAGGTACGTGATACCTGTGCACCACCGAACGAACGGTTAGCCAACATACCACCATATTCGCGTGCGAAAGGAACGCCTTGAGCCACGCATTGGTCGATGATGTCATTAGCCACCTCAGCCAAGCGGTAAACATTTGCTTCGCGAGCACGGTAGTCACCACCCTTTACAGTGTCGTAGAACAAACGATAGATAGAGTCGCCATCGTTTTGATAGTTCTTTGCAGCATTGATACCACCTTGTGCAGCGATAGAGTGTGCACGACGTGGTGAGTCCTGAATACAGAAATTGTAAACAGTGAAGCCCATTTCGCCGAGTGATGCTGCCGCACTTGCACCAGCCAAACCTGTACCAACAACGATAACATCGAGCTTCAATTTATTCTTTGGGTTAACCAAACGCTGATGTGCCTTATAGTTAGTCCACTTCTCAGCTACTGGTCCTGCAGGAATTTTAGAATCTAATATTTTAGCCATAATCTTGTATCTTTCTAATATTATGAATTAAGCTGCACAACAAAGGCTTGGTGCGCAACCAAATGCAAATGCGAGTACAACAACGAGGAAACCTAACATAAGAAGAGAGGTGTAAACCAAACCTATCATCTTCCAACGGTTAAACCATACCTTACCATTCACACCAACTGTCTGCATTGCTGACCAAAAACCATGTGAAAGGTGGAACCAGATAGCACAAAGCCATACAATGTAGAGCACTACAAAGACAGGATTAGCAAATGTTTCCTTGATGTAAGAGAAACCATCAGATGGTGCAAACTGCATCTCGATGTGCATAAGTTCGGCAAACATCATATTGTACCAGAAATTGAACAAGTGGAGCAACATACCCAAAAGGATAATGATACCCAAGACAAGCATGTTCTTAGATGCCCATTCCACCTTAGGACTTGAGCCGTTTACAGCGTAACGCTCACTACCACGCGCTCTGCGATTCTGTGCCGTAAGAATGAAAGCATAAACAATATGAGCTACGGTAAGCGCACCGAGACCCACTGTTGCTACAACTGCATACCAGTTGGCACCTAAGAATTCACAAATCATATTGTATGCCTCGCCAGAGAACAAAGCAACAATATTCATCGACATGTGGAATGTCAGGAATAGAATAAGCGCAATACCTGTAACAGACATCACAACTTTTCTACCAATAGAAGAATTGATTAACCACATAAATGTTTGATTTTTTAAATATTTAAACTGTTAGAATTAATTTTCCGAGCGCATTTCACAGAGCCGCAATAGGCATATCGCTTTTAGTGATTTTTCACTTTCAAATACTCATTTGTTGGTATTTTGATAGCCCACAGTGCGATGCAAATTTACTATATTTTAATTATTAAGCAAAGATTTTTAATGAAAAACAAACACAAAAGTCATCATAAATAAGTAATATTGACAGTGTCTAAACAAGACATATCGGTAATTTGATAGCTGCAAGGCAACTTAGACACACAATAAATAGAAAAAACAAGCTAAAAAGTAAACAAATTATAAAATCAAGGCACATCTATTATACAATTGGTATTTAATCGTTTTGATAAGAGAAAATACCTACTTATTGCTATAAAAACACAATTTGAGCTGAAACAGATAAGCAATAGGAAAGGAATACTATCAAAAAGATAGTAGAACAGACTAATTTTTAGAACCTAATACAACAAATAAGAGGGGGCAGCAAGCACTAATTGACGAACGATAATAAATATTCAAAAAGACAATACCATTATTTAGAATAAATAGTTAATGAATACAAATCGTGTTAAATACCCACCTCATATTTCTCATATTTAGAACCAAAGTGCACTTTGCTTGCAAATACGAGCGTTTTGAGCGTGCAATTATATCTACTTGATTTCTAAATATTTACAACGAAAAAACAAATATTGTGCAATAAACAACTACAGTTTAAAGTAAAATAAAGAACATTTAATCAAACCATTCAACCAAAAACAAGCGCTTAAAGTTGAACTTTGGAAGGGTGAAACATATATGTTTGGTAGGGTCAAAGTTGAACTTTGGCACATTCAAAGTTCAACTTTGGGAAATCAAAAATGCAATATTTAAACTTTTTAGATATATATACTCTTTTTATACACTCTATCTTGCTAATTTAAAAGTTAAAATGCTGTTTCCCAAAACAGAAGTTATATTCATCTATTAGCATAATTATACCGAAACAAAACATAATATGCAAAACTTAAAAATGAGTACCCTAAAGAGCAATTACGACAAAACAAATAGCCAAAAACATAATTGAACAACAAAACACACAATATATATTAAAAGTGCATCGGTTATTCAATTAAATTTCTTACTTTTGCCAAAAAATAGAGAAGAATGAGCATAAAGTTCAAGTATGATGTACTTGTGATTGGCGGAGGACACGCTGGTTGCGAGGCGGCAACTGCTGCTGCAAATATTGGAGCAAAGGTATGCCTCGTAACAATGGATATGAACAAAATAGGACAAATGAGCTGTAACCCTGCCGTGGGTGGAATTGCTAAAGGCCAGATTGTTCGTGAAATCGATGCACTCGGTGGTCAGATGGGACTTATCACCGATGCAACAGCCATACAATTCCGTATGCTCAATCGCTCTAAAGGGCCTGCCGTGTGGAGTCCACGTGCACAGTGCGACCGCGAAAAGTTTATTTGGGAATGGAAAAAAAACTTAGACCATACCGACAATCTTGACATTTTTCAAGACCAAGCGGACGAACTTTTCGTTGAAAACAATCAAGCCGTAGGCGTTAGAACAATATGGGGCATTGAACTCTTTGCCCGTACCGTAATCATAACAGCTGGAACTTTCCTCAACGGATTAATGCACATCGGTCGCCGACAAGTGGAGGGTGGACGATGTGCCGAACCTGCCGTGCATCACTTTGCTGAAAGTATCACACGTCACGGCATACGTTCTGACAGAATGAAAACGGGAACGCCTGTTCGCATAGACAAACGCTCGGTTCACTTCGATGAAATGGAGGAACAACCAGGGGAAACAGATTATCACCAGTTTTCTTACTTCGGAGCACACAGAGCATTACCTCAATTGCCTTGTTGGACGTGTTCCACCAACGAAGAGTCGCACGAGATATTGCGCAAAGGGGTAGCAGATTCTCCCCTTTTCAACGGACAAATCCAAAGTACAGGCCCTCGTTACTGCCCATCTATCGAAACCAAGCTCGTTACATTTCCTGACAAGAATACGCACCCTTTGTTTCTCGAACCTGAAGGGGTGGACACGAACGAAATGTATCTTAATGGTTTTTCGTCAAGTATGCCGTGGGAAATTCAGCTCGAAGCTATTCATAAAATTCCTGCGTTGCGTGATGCCAAAATCTATCGTCCCGGTTATGCCATCGAATACGATTATTTCGCCCCTACTCAACTGAAACCTTCGTTGGAATCGAAGATTATTTCGGGTCTGTTCTTTGCAGGACAGGTAAACGGAACGACTGGTTACGAGGAGGCTGGAGGTCAAGGAATGGTGGCAGGTATTAACGCTGCGCTGCTTTGTAGTGGGTCTGAACCCTTCGTAATGAAGCGTGATGAGAGTTATATTGGCGTATTAATCGACGATTTAACAACAAAGGGCGTAGACGAACCGTACCGTATGTTTACCTCAAGAGCTGAATATCGCATTCTCTTACGTCAAGATGATGCTGATGCTCGATTGACCGAACGGGCTTACCATCTTGGTGTGGCAAAGCGCAACCGTTATGATTGGTGGGTAGAAAAGAAAGAGGCTATCGATAAAATCATTGCTTTATGCGAAACAACAGCGGTGAAACCGAACCATATTAATGGTTATTTGGAGTCAATAGGCAGTTCCCCACTCCACGGAACTGCAAAGATAGTAGACCTAATAGCACGCCCTGGCATCGGATTAATGAACTTATCCAAGCAATTGCCCGCACTAAAAGAGATAATAGAGCAACTTCCAAATCGTAAAGATGAAATTACAGAGGCTGCAGAAATAAAGATGAAATACAAAGGATACATCGAACGCGAACGCACCTTTGCTGAAAAAATGCACCGATTGGAGGATATAAAGATAAAAGGACACTTCGATTATGCGTCCATTCACGACCTATCAACAGAGTGTCGTCAAAAGTTGGAGCGCATACAGCCCGAGACGCTCGCCCAAGCGAGCCGCATTCCAGGGGTGAGCCCAAGTGATATTAACGTCCTATTGGTACTTATGGGACGATAAAACACACTTCGTTCCACGTGAAACAATTAATAAAACATTTAATATATAACTAACTGAAAATGAACAGTAAAATACTTCTCGACCATCTTAGATGCATTCCAGATTGGCCAGTAAAGGGAGTTAATTTCCGAGATGTTACCACCTTGTTTAAATCTCCTGTAGCTTTGGAAGAGATAACCAACCAAATGTATGAGCTATACAAGGATAAAGGCATCACAAAGATTGTGGGAATAGAAAGTAGAGGCTTCGTTATGTCGTCTGCTTTGGCACTTCGCTTAGGCGCAGGCATCGTACTTTGTCGCAAGCCTGGTAAACTTCCATGCGAGACAGTTCAAGAGAGCTATGAGAAAGAATATGGTGTAGATACCATAGAAATCCACAAAGATGCCATAAGCGAGGATGATGTGGTTCTCTTACACGACGATTTGCTCGCTACAGGTGGAACAATGAAGGCTGCTTGTCACCTCGTAAAGAAGTTCAACCCAAAGAAGGTGTACTGCAACTTTATCATCGAATTGCACGAAGAGTTCCCTAATAGCCGCGATGAGTTTGATAAAGATATTGAAATATCTTCCCTACTCCAGTTCTAAACTTATTCGCTCAATTGCTTTAAATAGAACCCAAAACTGCAAAACATCAAACTGAAGCGCAGAAAATCAATAACAATAAAAAGCAACACATCGAAATGTAAGTTCAAAAACATCGAATGTAAGTTTATTAGAACTACAAAAGTAGAGAACCAAACTTCTACATAAAAGCATCAAAACCGAAAGACACAAACCATAAGTCTTTCGGTTTTTGGTGAAAAAGAGCGAACTCTCTATCGGCATTGATAAAAGCTTTGAAAGTTCAAGATGCAACTTTTAAAGATTTTAGATAAAGCTAAAAAAGATGCAAGATAAACTTCAAAAGACAAGAGGTAGACTTAGAAAAGGTAAAAGATAAACTTCTAAACAGTAAAAAATAGACTTCGAAACGATACAGGAAGCACCTCCAAAACGTGTGAAACAAAGTTTAAGATTATAGTTCCACGTGAAACAAAAAGCCTTAAAACACCTTTAAACAAAGGAGTTACCGAAAATGAATAAAGAAGAAAACGAGAAACGATTGGCGTATCTTAAAGGGATTGTTAGCAATCTACCAAGTAAGCCTGGCACTTATCAATACTATGATAAGGAAGGGATTATTATATACGTAGGGAAAGCTAAAAACTTAAAGAATAGAGTGTCGTCCTATTTCCATAAAGAGACCGATAGATTTAAGACCAAAGTGCTCGTTTCGAAAATTCACAACATAACTTACACGGTTGTAAATTCGGAGGAAGATGCTTTATTGATAGAAAATCAACTCATCAAACAGTATCAACCACGCTACAACGTTCTACTGAAAGATGGCAAAACCTATCCCAGCATCTGCGTAACCAAGGAGTATTTCCCTCGTGTGTTCAACACTCGCAACATTAACAAGCGTTACGGAACATTCTACGGTCCATATTCCAACGTTAAGAGTATGCACGCTATTCTCGACATCATCAAGAAAGTGTACAAGCCACGTACTTGTAGATTTCCCATAACACAAGAGGGAATAGAACAAAAGAAGTACAAAGCGTGCTTGGAATATCATCTTGGAAATTGCGGAGCACCGTGTATCGGAAAGCAAACGTTCGACGATTATCAGCAAAATATGGCGCAAGCACGCCAAATACTTAAAGGTAATACACGTGAAGTGCAGCGTATTTTAAAGGAAAAGATGGAGGCAGCGGCAGCAGAATTACGATTTGAAGAGGCAGAAATGCACAAACAACGCTACATTGCATTAGAGGGTTTTGCTGCCAAAAGTGAAATTGTAAGCCACTCCATCTCAGATGTTGACGTGTTCAGCATTGTAAACGATGACAGCAAAAAGAATGCTTTTATCAGTTATATCCACGTTACAAATGGCGCAATCAATCAAAGTTTCACCTTTGAATACAAACGCAAATTGGCGGAAACAGATGCAGAATTGCTCAATGAAGCTATACCAGAGATACGTGAAAGATTTCAAAGTGAGGCGAAAGAGATTATCGTTCCGTTTGAATTAGACTTCAAAATAAAGAATGCAGAGTTCTTTATTCCACAGCGAGGGGACAAGAAACACCTCTTAGAACTCTCTGAAATGAATGCTAAACAGCATAAATTCGACCGTCTAAAACAAGCAGAGAAACTCAATCCTGAGCAGAAACAGACACGATTGATGAAGGAATTGCAAGACAAACTTAAACTCCCAAAGCTGCCTTATCACATTGAATGTTTCGACAACTCGAACATTTCGGGTACAGATGCCGTAGCAGGATGTGTGGTTTATAAAGCTATGAGGCCTTCGAAAAAAGATTATAGAAAATACAACATCAAGACTGTTGTCGGTCCAGACGATTATGCGTCAATGCAAGAAGTAGTTCGACGACGTTACAGCCGTATGATAGAAGCCGAAGAACCCCTACCCGACCTCATCATTACCGATGGTGGTAAAGGGCAAATGGAGGTGGTACGTGCCGTTGTAGAGGACGAATTGAGGTTGCAAATCCCCATCGCAGGACTTGCTAAGGACAATCGCCACCGCACCAACGAGCTACTTTACGGTTTTCCGCCTCAAACTATTGGCGTTCCAACCAACTCTGAGCTGTTCAAAATATTGACCCAAATACAAGACGAGGTGCATCGTTTTGCCATAACATTCCATAGGGAGAAACGATCTAAACATCAGTTACATAGCGAGTTAGACGATATTAAAGGTATCGGAACAATAAGTAAAGAACAGCTTATGAAGCACTTTAAGAGTGTAAGAAAGATAAAAGCAGCTGATATACAGTCGCTTACAGCGGTGCTTGGAACAGCCAAAGCCACCTTATTATACAATTATTTCCACCCAACAGACCAAAATTTGAATAAAAAATAGTATATTTGCGGTATGAGAATAGTAGTCCAACGCGTGCGAAACGCATCAGTAGCCATTGACAACAAAGTAAAGTCGACCATCAATCAAGGCTTATTAATCCTCTTAGGCATCGGCAATGACGACACCGAAGAAGATGCCCAATGGCTTATAAAGAAGGTTGTAGGCCTCCGCGTATTTGATGATGAGGAGGGTGTAATGAACCGAAACGTGACAGATATCAATGGCGAAATCCTCGTTGTATCACAGTTCACCCTTATGGCAAGCTACAAGAAAGGCAACCGACCCAGTTATATACACGCTGCAAAGCCCGAAATCTCTATTCCGCTCTACAACTTCTTCTGCCGTGAGCTAAGCACAGCATTGGGCAAACCTGTAGGCGAAGGCGAGTTTGGGGCTGATATGAAGGTAGAATTGCTCAACGATGGTCCTGTAACCATCTGTATGGATACCAAGAACAAGGAATAAAATCAACCCTAAAACAGCAAAACAAGGAGCGTAAAGATGTCAATAGACGAATTACAACAGCGAGTAGACAGTTGGATAAAAACATACGGTGTGCGCTATTTTAGCGAACTCACAAATATGGCTTGTCTAACCGAAGAGGTTGGCGAATTAGCACGTGTAATGTCGAGAGCCTACGGAGACCAAAGCTTCAAGCAAGGTGAGATACCCAATATAGGCGAAGAGATAGCCGATGTGTTATGGGTACTCACCTGCATAGCCAACCAAACGGGGGTAAACCTTGAAGAAGAGTTGGAAAAGAGCTTTGCGAAAAAGACCCAACGCGATAAAGAAAGGCATCGCAACAACCCTAAGCTGACAACGTAGAAGGAGTTTCTTTGAGAAGTTAAAGGAGTTATGGGGAGTTAGAAGAAGTTAAAGCTAATACCTCCATTTGCGGTAGCGTAGGGGCTCGATTTATTGAGTTCTACTTCTCAGGAGTTAGAGGAGTTAAGGAGAGTTACCACTCGTTAGACTCACTTGGAGTTAAAGCCAACACTTCCATTTGCTGCGGTGTAGGACTCGATTTATTCGCAAGTTCATCAATATGTATCGGGTTTCGTTGATGCAAAGACGGATGCTTGGAACGTGATAAATCACGCCCCTACATTTTAAAAGCAGCAAACAACAATAAAAAAATAAAGATATACACCAAATATGAACAAAGAAACAATAAAGAAAAATCTAATTTGGGCAG
The DNA here is from genome assembly GCF_900155655.1 of Prevotella ihumii. Taxonomy (GTDB): domain Bacteria; phylum Bacteroidota; class Bacteroidia; order Bacteroidales; family Bacteroidaceae; genus Prevotella; species Prevotella ihumii. The sequence goes on along the minus strand of NZ_LT706987.1, from coordinate 2,607,845 downwards.
CTAAATTGGCTATCGGCTTTGTGCTATTCCTTATCTTAGGAAGTATTGCCGAAAGTCCTTTATGTATTGTTCAAGAAGCCACAAGCAACCAAACAGTAGCTTCTTGCATCATATTTTTCACCTGTATTCCGCTCTCTATGCTCTTATTTTGGCTCTACCAAGTATGGGTACGGAAAGTGGAAAAACGCACGACAGACGAGCTTAAATGGGTTAATATGCCTTCTAAAACATTAAGAGGCATCAGCTTAGGACTGACTTACTTCGTTTCGGTGGTTGTCATTATGGTTATTTTGGGACAATACAAGGTGCAGTCGGTTCAGTTCAATCCGCTTTCTCAATTGAGTATGATAGCCTTCTATCTCACGGTAGCAGCGTGCGAGGAAATAACTTTCCGCGGCTTTCTTTTCCGAATGATAGACGAGCGATTTGGCTTTTGGGCAGCAACTCTCATCTCTGCCCTACTCTTTGGCTATGTTCACATCACAAACGACAACGCAACGTGGTGGTCAACTACCGCCATCGTTCTCGAAATAGGCTTCTTTTTCGGTGCATATTATAAACTTACAGGCAGCCTTTGGGCACCTATCGGTGTGCATTGGATATGGAATTACACCCAAGGCAACATCTTCGGATTTGCCGTATCGGGCAATCGAGTAGGCGAAAGCATCATCACCCCAATATTAGGAGACAATTCTTACATTACAGGAGGCGAATTTGGCGCAGAAGCCTCACTCATTGCAGCCTTTTTAGGTATGTGCATTACCGCTTATACCATCAAGAAATTGTACGATAAAGGGCTCGTAAACACGCAAAAAACATTAGAATAACGCTTTATAAATACAAACAACTATGGAACAAAACGAAAACAAAATCAACAGCGTCAGCAAGTATGACGAAATGCTAAAGCAGTACAATCTCGACATCACAGACGAGGAAGTAAAGGCAGCAGTTAAGAAAATTATCGAAGAAAAGGTGGCTGAAAACGACACATTAGAGGTGAAAAAGTTCCTCTTAGGTAGTGTCGAACTTACCTCACTTCGCACCGAAGACACCGAAGAAGGCATCCTTGCAATGGTAGAAAAGGTAAACCAGTTTGCTAAAGAGTACCCTACCCTCCCTCACGTTGCAGCCGTATGCGCTTATCCTTGCTTCACAAAGCTCATCGCTGAAAGCCTTGAAGTAGACGGGGTAGACATTACCAATGTTACAGGCAATTTCCCATCTTCACAAACTTTCCTTGAAGTAAAAACCATCGAAACTTCTTTGGCTATCAAAGATGGTGCAACACAGATCGACATCGTTATCCCAGTAGGCAAAGTTCTCTCTGGCGACTATGAAGATGTGTACGACCAAGTAAGCGAATTGAAGCAAACTTGTGGTGAAATCCCAATGAAGGTAATCCTCGAAACAGGTAATCTCAAGAACCCACGCAACATTAAGATTGCAGCTCTTCTATCTATGTTTGCTGGTGCTGAATACATCAAGACCAGCACAGGTAAAGAGAAGGTTAGCGCAACTCCAGAGTCGGTTTACGTAATGTGCCAAGCTATCAAGGAGTTCTACGATAAAACAGGTATTCAGGTTGGTTTGAAGCCAGCTGGAGGCATCAACACCGTGATGGACGCCGTTATCTTCTACACCATCTACAAAGAAGTTTTGGGCGAAAAGTGGCTCGATAACTACTGGTTCCGTTTGGGTACAAGTCGTCTCACAAATCTCCTCTTGAGCGAAATTGAAGGCAAAGAAATCAAGTTCTTCTAATCACTTTTAAAACTATATCTAAAGGACAACTGAGCTCACCCTTGGTTGTCCTTTTTTTGTTTCTTGTTAGTATTCCGCTTGCCTATCCGTTAGCTTTCTCTAAAAGCAAGAAGCCCTCTCCCTACCCTACTTGCCTATCTCTATACATATCGCTGTTTAAAATATTGCTAAAAGAAAGCTCTTTTTGAAACAGACTTTAATGTGCACAAGGAGCCCCTACGTTACCCCACAAGCATTTGTACTTAACTCCCTTTAACTCCTCTAACTTCTTGATAAAAGGAACGAATTTTTAAGTTAATCGAGATATGTATAAAGAGTAGCCCTAATTGCACCTTTCCCTTTCTTTCCTTCCATTATTCTGTTTTACCACTTTTACGGCCTGAAGTGTTAAAACCATTCTCCATATTTTGCGCATTTACAACCAAAAAGAACTTCGGACAGAAATATGCGGTTTATTCGTGTGCAGTTGTATCTCATTAATACACTTCACGTTACACATAAACAAAAGAATGTGTGCAAAAACAACGCATCACAGTTGGGTAAATATAGAACGACTGAAAGACAGAAAAGAACAAAAAACATAGCAATTGTTATGTTTTCGGAAGGTATAAGTTCATCTATGAAGGGCTGTAAGTTCAACTTTGAGGGTGCAAAACATATATGTTTCACCTTTCCAAAGTTCAACTTTGGCAACCACAAAATGGATATTAGGTGATTTAAAACTAAAAATGCGAAATAAGAAACAATCCTATTTCGCATTTTAAAGTGTTAAAATCTATCCGCCATTAAATTATTGTTGATAACGGCAAAATCTTATTTTATTAGTTCTTTCGCTGTATCACAAAATCAAGATAAGCTTGCAATGCAGCAGCTATCTGTGGGTCGGTTACGTGCTCCGAAATGAAGCCAACCGCCTCCGTATGAAACTCTTCCATCTTGTGTTCGGCATACTCTATACCGCCATTCTCCTTGGTAAATGCCACCAACTTAGCAATTTCTTCAGCCGACACTTCGCCCTCTTTCACCTTCATTGCCAATGCCAACATTTCCTTATCTTGAGTAGTGTTCAGCGCATAAATAACAGGCAAAGTGAGCTTACCTTCAGCCATATCGTTGCCCGTTGGTTTTCCTATTTCTTTAGAGTCGTAATAATCGAATATATCGTCACGTATCTGGAATATAATACCTATGTTCTGTCCAAACATTCGTGCAGCTTCCACCGCCTCTTCGCTTGCATTTCCAGCCTTTGCACCTATCACTGCACAAGCCTCGAACAAGGCTGCTGTCTTCTGCTTAATCACCTGATAATAAACCTCTTCTGATATTTCTTGGTTCGAAATATTAGTGAGCTGAAGTATTTCACCATTCGATAGCGTGCGTCCAAGCTCTGCAAGGTCGCGCACAATTGCTTCCGACTTTGTCAAAGCCACATTGAGCAATGCCGTTGACAGTATATAGTCGCCCACCAACACAGCCACCTTGTTATTATAAGTTGCGTTCACCGATGCTTGCCCACGGCGTTCACCACTCTCGTCCACCACATCATCGTGTACAAGACTGGCAGTATGGAGGAGTTCTAAGCCTATTGCCGCATTCTGCGCCACAAACGTTACCTCGCCAAAATTCTTGGCTATCAGCAACATAAGCATAGGTCGCATACGCTTTCCTCCCCTATTCCGAATGTGTTCCAACACCTGTGCAAGCAGTCCTTCCTTATGGGTAAGCGACTGATTGAACAAGCGCACAAATTCATCAAGTTCTTCTCTTATGGGTAGTTTTATAATCGATAGATAATCCATACCAAAATAATTTTGTTACAAAAATACTGAATATAATCCGTATATGTGGCATTTTTTTAGTAATTTTACCCTAAAAAAATATATAAAGCATGGATAAACTGATACTGATCGATGCATTTGCACTCATCTTTCGCTCCTATTACGCATTCATAAAGAACCCTCGAGTTAACTCTAAGGGGCAAAATACATCCGCCATATTGGGTTTTTGCAACACGCTCAACGAAGTTTTAACCAAGGAAAAGCCCACCCATATTGCCGTTGCGTTCGACCACGGGCTCACCTTCCGTCACGATGCGTTCCCACAATATAAGGCACAACGTGACGAAACACCAGAGGATATTTCGTCAGCTGTACCTTATATCAAAGAGATACTTCGGGCTATGCGCATCCCTATTTTACAAGTAGACGGCTTTGAGGCAGACGACATCATCGGTACCATTGCCCTACGAGCTGGGAGCGATGGAATCGAGACTTTTATGCTTACACCCGACAAAGATTACGGACAGCTTGTGCGCCACAACGTGTTTATGTATCGCCCTCGTCACGGAGGTGGATACGAAATAATTGGTGAAGGCGAGATACAAGAAAAATATGGTATCCCCTCTCCCGAACAGGTGATAGACCTCCTTGCCTTAATGGGCGACTCGGCAGACAACTTCCCCGGTTGCCCGGGAGTTGGCGAAAAAACAGCAGCAAAACTTATCAATCAGTTTGGCTCGGTCGAAAACCTACTTGCCAACACCGACCAACTGAAGGGCAAACAGCGTCAGAGAGTGGAAGAAGCCGTAGACGATATAAAGATGTCGAAGTTCTTAGCCACTATCCGAACCGATGTTCCAATCTCTATCAGTTGGGACGAGATGAAAGTGGAACAGCCCGATGAGGAACAACTCACCCATCTCTTCACCGAATTAGAGTTTCGCACACTGCTCAATAAGTTTGTTAACAAAAACAAACAAACCACAAAAAGCGATAATTCACAGCTCGATTTATTCGCCATAAATCAAGCCGAAGACACAGAAGTTCAAAAAACAAGCCTTAATTCTTGCCTTAAAACAGTAGAACACGAGTATAAACTCATTGAAAATGAGGAAGAAGCAAAGCTAATTTGTGACTTTTTCTTAACAAAACCATTTATCAGTTTAGACACAGAAACCACTTCCACAGATGCTATTGATGCAGAATTGGTAGGTTTGAGCTTTTCCGTAGAGGAACACAAGGCTTTTTATGTGCCTATTCCCGATAATCGTGAGGAAGCTCAAAAATGGATAGAAATATTCCGACCTGTCTACGAAAATGAGGAAATCCTTAAAATAGGACAAAACATAAAGTACGACTATGAGGTGTTGCATCGCTATGGTATAAAGCTGAAAGGAAAACTTTTCGACACAATGCTTGCCCATTACCTCATTCAACCCGAACTTCATCACAATATGGACTTTATGGCTGAATCGCTATTACAGTACACTACCATTCATATTGACGAACTCATAGGCGCAAAAGGTAAACACCAAAAAAGTATGCGTGACCTCGCTCCTGCCGAAATATACGAGTATGCGTGCGAAGATGCCGACATTACACTCCAGCTCAAAAATGTTTTAGAACCCAAACTTAAAGCCGTAGAGGCTGAAGACCTATTTTGGAACATCGAAATGCCACTTGTGTGTGTGCTTGCCGATATGGAACTCCACGGCATACGCCTTGATACAGAGGCATTAGAGGAAACTTCACGCATCTTTACCGAACGTATGAACCAATACGAACGTGAGATATACGAACTTGCAGGCGAACAATTCAACATATCAAGTCCGAAACAGGTGGGCGAAATACTCTTCGGAAAGCTCCAAATAATGGAGAAACCCAAGAAAACAAAGACAGGTCAGTATGTTACAAGCGAAGAAGTGTTGCTCAGTCTGCAAGCCAAAAGCCCTATTGTACAGAAAATTCTCGATTATCGAGGCATAAAGAAGCTGCTCAGTACTTATATTGACGCACTTCCAAAGTTGATAAAAAAGCATACAGGACACATACACACGTCTTTCAATCAAGCACTTACAGCAACAGGACGCTTGTCTTCAAGCGACCCAAACCTTCAGAATATCCCCGTGCGCACTGATGATGGCAAGGAAATTCGCAAGTGCTTTATCCCTGAAGAGGGTTGCCTTTTCTTCTCAGCCGATTATAGTCAGATAGAGCTTCGCATTATGGCACACCTTTCTGAGGACGAAAATATGATGGAAGCCTTTCGCAGTGGACAGGATATTCACCGTGCTACGGCTGCCAAAATATGGCACGAAGAGATAGAAAATGTCAATGATGCGCAGCGTAAAAAGGCAAAACAAGCCAATTTCGGCATCATTTACGGCATCACTACCTACGGTCTTGCCCAACGAATGGACATACCTAACAGCGAAGCTAAAGAGCTGATAGAAGGCTATTTCCGCACCTTCCCAAAGGTACAAGCCTATATGGAGTGGGCAAAACAGACGGCACGAGAGAAAGGATATGCAGAGACCATCTTCCATCGTCGCCGTTATCTTACCGATATTAACAGCAAAAACGGCACTGTACGTGGCTTTGCAGAGCGCAACGCTATAAATGCACCTATCCAAGGTTCAGAAGCCGACATCATAAAGGTTGCAATGATACATATTCACAAGCGTTTTGAAGAAGAGAATATTCTGTCTAAGATGATTCTCCAAGTACACGACGAACTCAACTTCTCCGTGTATCCTGATGAAAAAGAGCAAGTGGAACGCATCGTAATAGAAGAAATGCAAAACGCCTACACCCTCCGTGTGCCTCTCGTGGCTGATGCTGGGTGGGGTAAAAACTGGTTGGAAGCGCATTAAATTAATACAAAAGAAACTTAGAAAAGAGTGAATAGCCCCCGTTGCTATCCACTCTTTTTGTGTTTTCCCTCATAAAAGTGTAAGTTATACCTCAACTTCCCCTCATAAAAATGTAAATTGTAAACAAATATTCCCTCATAAAAGTGTAAACAATCCGTTAACATATTGATTTTCAATATATTACTAATTACAAAAGAACTATTGAAGAAATGTAAGTATGTTATACCACAAAAAAGATACAAACAGTGCCTTATTAAGGGTGTAAAAAGAAGAAAAATGCCACTATAAAGAAGCGCTTATATTATAGAATTTATTGTTCTATTCTTCCGCTCACCATCTATTCAAGGCAAGACATCAATCTTTGGAAAGCAAAACATATATGTTTGACAAGGTCAAAGTTGAACTTTGAGAGGGTAAAACATATATGTTTGAGGAGGCAAAACATATATGTTTTATAACGCAGATATAAGTATCTGATAATCAATTTATTAAAAGAGTATTATTCAGATATTTAACGATAAGACAGATTGGTCTATTTTTCCTTTCACAAACTTTAAGCTATAAATGAAAAAGGATTTAAACTTTATTCCCTCTTCCCTTTTCCTAAAACAAACGAAAAATAGCGATATACGCAGCCTGCAATGAGCGAAGCAAACAAATAAACACATAAGAAGGCAAATACTACGTTGCAATAGGTTGAAGAATAATTCATACCCATTTTACCCAATCCCCACGATACACACAAAGGCACACCGCCTGAAAAGAAATAATAAACAAGGCTACGCCTACCCGTCCATTCCAACCAATATACTTCGCCCATTGCCTTGCTAATTTGCACCAAACAGAGTATCGAAACAAGCACATCAGCCCAAAAGACATACCAATTGCCCACTCGGATGGGTTCTATCAAGAAGGTTATACCTGCACTATGCTCATACACCTTGAGCAGAACTAAAAGGAAAAGCAAAAACACAGTGTATAATGGACGTGAAAAACGATAAAAATGGTGTTCGTATCGATGGTAAAGGTAGCCCAAATAGAGCAGCGGAACAGCCAAAAATGCATTTTCGATATGCCAGTAACATAGGATTTCACGAGTAGACAGCACATAGCAACCCACAAAACACAACGCTGCGCTCATGGCAAGCAGAATATTTCGTCCCTTACTTGCCCACAACATCAACGCAAAAATAGCTTCAGCAACAGCCAAAGCGGCTACAAACCACGAAGCATCGCCTGTAAGAATAGAAAGCAATGTAGAAGATATATCGTAACTATGCGCAAATGATTTGGGCAGAGCTATCACCATAGTGAAAACAAAATAGGGAAGCAATATGCTCCGAGCAATAGAACGCAACTTATGTATTATCGAAAAATCGGTATTCGACTTATAAAAAAGATAACCTGAAAGAAAAAAGAATATCACCAAGGCATTGACCACATAAAAACTATAATCAATGATGTTGCTGCCCGTGTAGTAGATTTCGGTATGGTCGAGCAATATTGCTATCATACACAAGCCACGAAGCAAGTCTACCCAGTGTTTACGTATATTTCTTTCTACTTCCACCTCACATTTTTTATACGTTTCTGAATATTCATAGAAGGTAAACACAACAGCAGGTAATGGCGATTGTGCAACCTTACTACACCATACTTTCCTTTCTCAATAGGGTATTCGCACGAAGGATAAGAGAAGAGTTTGTCTTTAAAACTCATCTCATTGGTGCGCTCTTTCTTTAATTCCAACCATACGGACGAGGGCAACACAGCATTAGGAAGTTGCACTGCCATCAGTTCAGCATTCTCGCTCTTAACGGGCTTTATTGGCTTAATAGGGTTTACAATACCAAGGGCAGAGCGGAGCGAAGCAGGTAGAAAACAGAGTTCAGGCTTATGGAAAAGCATTGCAGCACTGCGCACATACTCGTTCTTAGTGTCCCAACCCTGTGCCAATTCGAAACGTCCGAAACGCACCGACTCTCTCACATAATTGGTAAAGATATAGCCCATAAACACATTCTTAGGTTTGGCTATCTGTCGCACCCATACCGTGGTATTCTTAGGTTTGCGGCATTGCTCCAGCATATCTTCATAATTGTTGTGGTTCTCTACCGACAGGACAAGGGTCGGAACTAAGAAAAACAGCATAACACCACACATAGCCGTCACTGCAACAGCTTTGCGACGCACCTTAAGACGAAGAACAAGATTAAAAAGTAGCAGTGAGGCTATCCATTCGGAATAGTAAAGCGTACGCGACTCGGGAAATCCGCTTAGCATAGCAATACCAAAAGCACCTGTGAAAGCCACCAATAAGAACCATTGTGAACGTATCCACGACTTGAAAAACGTACGATGGCGCACAAAAAGATAAGCCAACGTAAGCGGAAGCACATAGACAAGATGACCTTTCTGAAGCAACGAGAGTGCAGCCAATAGGCGTTGTTTGAGGAAACCCTCTGCACCTATCTGCCCTATGCCTGCCCTATCGATGGTTAAAGGCGGATAAATGCAAAGGGCTGTACCCAATAGGAAGAGGGCAATATAAACCGTGTGAGAGCCTTTAAATGCGGCTGTGCGATGCACAAAGAGGTAAACCACAAAAGCTAAGGCAAGGGGTAAAGCGATGCCTTCGTGCGACCAACCTGCAAGAAAAGCCAAGGCTGCCGTAAGAAAAGAAAAGCCCTTATTGTCTGAACGTTCAAACCGATAAAGGAAAGTTATCACTACCAATGATACCCAAAGGTAGTTGATACCTGCACAAAAGAATAAGTAAGCACCCGCAAACCCTGGGAGGAAAACAAACAAAGCCAACACTACAAGTACCACGTGCCATAGTGTTGGCTTTGTTTTAGCCACATAGCGTGCCATCATTCGTACAAAAGCATAGCACACAACACCTTGTACCACATTGTACAATCCCTTACCTAAGAAGCCTGCAAAGAGCTGCAGAAGGGTGTGTATCCATACACGTCCGTTCACCACCTGATAATGGTTAAGCTGCGATGTGATAAGGTCTGAAACGCTTTCTAAGGGCAGTTTGGGGGCAGTTTCGTCAAGTTGCCAAATGCAATGGTAAAGTATATCGTCCGAAAGCGTAATGGGTGTAAGATAGTTGAGCAATACAAACACTGCACTAACAATGATGCAAAACAGTTTTCCGTTGCCTTCTATGGTTTTCATTTCTTCGGTGGGGTAATGATTATAATTCGTTGATATTGATGCCTTCGGCCTCATCTATCAAGTAGACAGGACGCCCCTTTGTTTCGTTGAAAATGCGCCCAAGATAGATGCCAATAATGCCCAAGGAGAGCAGTTGTACACCACCAAGGAAGAGAATGACAATAATAAGCGTAGGGAAACCTTGCACGGGTTCGCCTACAAGAATGGTCTTTACAAATACGTAAAGCATATATGCCAAAGCCAAGAGGGCGCACGTTACGCCCAAAAAGGTGGAAAGATGGAGGGGAAAAGTAGTAGACGATGCCAACCCATCTATGGCAAGACTAAAGAGCTTGAAGAAGCTCCAAGCCGATGTGCCTGCTACCCTGTCCTGCTGATTGAACACGATTTCTTTCTTCTTAAATCCTATCCAACAATACATTCCCTTGGTATAACGTTGGCTTTCACGCAGTTTTCGCAAGGCAAGAATACATTTCTTGTCTAACAAACGGAAGTCGCCCACGTTCTGCAACACATCGTAGCGTGTGGTCTTGTCTAATATTTTATAGTACAATAACGATAAACGGCGACGTAAGAAGCTCTCTTTGCCCCTATTGCTTCGCTTTGCATACACGTCTTGATAGCCTTCTTCCCAGTAGCGCAACATATCGGGCACTACTGAAGGAGGGTGCTGAAGGTCGGCATCCATTATCACCACACAGTCGCCACTTGCATAGTCGAACCCTGCTAACATAGCCCGTTCTTTGCCAAAATTGCGCGACAGACTGATGAAACAAGCCCTATCATCTGCCTCACGAATAGCCTTGAGGCAGTTTAAGGTGTTGTCCTTGCTGCCATCGTCTACAAACAGCCATTCCCAACGATAGGTGGTATGGGTGTCTGCCAACTGCTTCAACTGGTCGTAAAGCAATGGTAGGCTCTGTGCTTCGTTATAGCAAGGAATAAGAATGGTTACTTTCTTCATCGTCTATCGTCTATAAGGGGTGAATGTTAGTTTACAATTGCTATCTTACACACTGTTTCGTTGCTCCCCTGTTGGTCGGCTGCTTGTACAATATAGACACCTGATGCTACACGATTGCCGTTCATATCGTTGCCGTCCCATACAAAGGTGCCACCATTGCTTGTGCCTTGTGCCACAAGAACACCATTGGTTGTAACAATCTTTACATCAGAGTTGGTGTACAATCCTACCACGGCTATAGGACCACGATATTCAGGGCGCACAGGGTTAGGATAAGCGTATGTGGTTTCGCTGCTTGGACTTTCCATAGGAGTAGTTGCATCGCTAATATACGAGCACAAGCCCTTGTCTGTACCAAAGAATACCTCTCCCGTAGCATTGTTTATGGCTATGCTCTCAATAACATTGGAAAGCAATGGGCTGTTTTCGGCTGTGAAGTGCTGCACTTGGGTCATATTGTCTTCACTGATGAGATATACACCCGTAGAAGCTGTCCCAAACCACTTTCGCCCTGCATCATCTATTGCCATAGAAGTGATGTCTATACCTGCCAAAAGATAGTCAGCCAAATTTGTACCATCGTTGCGTGGCACTTTCACTTGTTCAAATACAGCCTGTTCAGGATTGCTTATTTGGTCGGCTTTGAGCAACAATGGCCCTACGTTTGTACCTACCCAAATGTTTTTATACATATCTTCCACTGCACAACTTACCGCTGCTACGCCTACCGGTATTCCGTCTTGATTGATAAAACGAGTGTAGGAATTGAGCGCATCGGTAGAGGGCTGATAGCAGAAAATTCCAGGTTTGATGTATGTATGATTGGTAAACCAAAGGAGACCACGGCTGTCGAACATTGCGTTACGCATTACCCGAAGACTTGTACCTTGTTCCATCAGGTCGGGTTTGTGGTGCGATACCATCTTTCCATCGGGTTTTAGCTCAAGCAAAGAGGTTTCCTTAGTTTGGCAATTCAGAACCCATAGCGAGCCTGCCTTGTCGAAAGCCAAACCATTGATTACCACATAGTCTTTGCCCAACTCTTTTCCACGATCTATAGCACCACGCAAAGGGGTGTTGTGCTTGTTGTAATTGGTTTTGAAGCGTCCGTTCATAAACTCGTATAGTCCTGAGCGTCCGCCTACAAATACGTGTTCTGGGGTTTTAGGGTCTACGGCAAGGCAGTTCATATCTATGTATTTGTAACCCGTTTTATCCTTTAAGTCGTCTTCATAGATGCTCCATTCGCCATTGTTATTTAGCACTTGCACCGCTCCGATGTGGTTTAAACCTACGCTACCACTCTCGAATGCACCTCCTGTAGAGTAGAGGCGGTTGTTGAGATAACGCATAAAGAAGAAGCGGTTGTACTTAGGTCCGCCTGGGAGAAGTGTGTTTGCTTTCGCCATAAGTTCGGCATTGGGATACTTGCTGTTAGGGCGATACTCTCCCACCCTTTGCCAATTGTTTTTGTCTAATAGATTGTCGGTGAGCGTTGCTTTGTACAGTCCTGCGCTTTCGCTCGAAGCATAGATGCTGTTGCCTTCAATAAAGGTGTGATTGACATTAAAGCCCAACTTGTAAGTATCGCTAACTTCGGCCTTTACGCAGTTTATCTTTAAGACGCCAAAGCCTGTACTAATGTAACAATATCCATTGTACATATAGAGGTCGTTGATGGTCTTCATATCGGTCATCAACTTGTTCTTATAGCTCGAAAGATTGGTTATTTCGCCTTTTTCGCTAAGCAAATCAATGTTGAAGTCGGCATACACAATAACCAATAGCTTGGCTGTGTTGTTCCACGCAATGAAGTCTATATCCGCACTGTTCAGTCCACGTGTCTTGTCGTATGTCTGAATACTGTTATCAGCTTCGTTGTAAACATACAGATTGTCGGACGCAAGAACATACAACTTCTTACCAACTTGCTCCACCCACGTGGTGTTGCTGTACGCCATATAGTTCTTCCAAGTGCCTATACCATCGGCCTTTGCCTTATTAAGCGGCAAGAGCGAGCAAGCCGAAATTAATGTGTAAAGGAATATTCTTTTAATCATAGTGCTTTGTGTCGAAATGTGTGAAATATAATAACTTATAGATATTAAACAAAAAAACATTGGGTTTATTATCTATAAGTCGGGGCTTTATTGTCTTTTTGAGTAAAATATAGGCAAAAGAGAGTAAACCCAAGAGGTGAAAACGCTGCATCTTAGCTTGGAAAGAGAGCAGATGGGAGTAACCTTGGAGTAGGTTTTTAAATTGTGAAAGGGTACGGAGCGACTCCTCGGTCTTGGCTATAAAGACATCGTTAGGTTCGAAATCGTCTAACGTTATAGGGTTATCGATGTGTTTTATCTTAATACCTTGCGCTTCAAAAGCCTTTCCTAACAGCACATCTTCGTATCCATACTGTTTGAAAGATTCATCAAACGGACAAGCAGACATAGCCGTTTTGTGGGCTAAGAAGTTGGTGGTGCGGAAGTGTTGGGTAGATGTTTGTTGGCGTTCGGCTGCATTGTGCGTAGCTTCATACCTTTGTTCGTAAACGTAACGGAGGTTGTTTTTCCATTGCTTAGGGTCACCTCCGATGCTGATTCCGCCCACTACCACCTCGCCTTCGGCTTGTACGTAGTTGTGTATAAACTGAGGATTGAGGAGCGAAAGGTCGCCATCGATAAACAAAAGCCAATCGTTTTGGGCTTGAGAGATAAGGAAATTGCGTATAGCAGACCGACCCACGTTCTTTTCTCGCAGTATATAACGCACGCCTTCAAGGGCTTTTATTGGCTCATTCTTCGTGATAAAGCTCCTATCGGGTGAAGCATCATCGGCTACAAGTATCTCGAAAGGGATGCCTTCTGCCACACATTGGCGTTGTAGCTCTGTAACTAAAGCTACACACGAACAATTGTATGTGGGCAGAAGTATTGATATTGATTTGCTCATAGCTCGTTCTTTGCAACCTATTGGACAAATTAAAAGTCTTTACAGAGCTTATCCTACGTGCGTCTTCAAGTAGTCGGCAAGCTTTTTAACAGCACGTGCACGATGCGATATTTGGTTCTTTATTCCCTCTCCAAGCTCGGCAAAGCTCTTGTCATATCCCTCTGGCACAAATATAGGGTCGTACCCAAAGCCGCCATTGCCTGAACGTTGCAGAGCGATATGTCCCTCTACCCTACCCTCAAACTGCTGTTCTTTGCCATCAATGATTAAGGAAACAATGGTACGGAAATGAGCTTTGCGATTGCTATTATCACCCAATTTGGCGAGCAACTTACGCATATTGGCGTCGCTGTCGTGGTCTGTGGTGTCGTCATAACGAGCCGAACACACCCCTGGTTCGCCTCCCAAAGCCTCAACTTCTAAACCTGTATCGTCTGCAAAACAGTTTAAATGGTAGTTATCGTAGATGTATTGTGCCTTAATCGTTGCATTTCCTTCCAACGTATCAGCGGTTTCAGGAATATCAACGTTGCACCCTATTTCTTTCAAAGATACCACTTCAAAGTCTGCACCCAAGATGTCTTTAATCTCAGAGAGCTTGTGTGCATTGTTTGTAGCAAATACTATTTTCATTTTATCCATATTCTCAGCTCCTTGGGGGTTTTACTTCTTGGCTCTTTATGCTTTATATTCTTCCACTTCACCATCGTCTCCATAGGTTTCAGACAATAGTTTTTCGGCATCTTTGGTGCTAACTTTTATCTTTTCGAAACCCTCTCCATACACACCAATAACCGATGTTTGAGACACGAAAGCTAATGGGTCGATAATCTTAACGATGCGGAAAATAGACTGACTTTCGTTACGTTTTGCCATCAAGCAAATCACCTTTACTTTTTTACCAGTGTACCAACCGTGTCCGTCAAGTATAGTAATGCCGCGGTCGCGTTCCTTCATAATGGCATCAGCTATCTCCTCGTACTTCTTTGAGAATATAAGAAACTGCACCGACTGTCTACGTAGGTTCATCACGTGGTCGAGTACTGAACACTCAACAAACATTGTACAGAGACCAAAGACCACCTTATGGAAGCGTTCTACATATCCTCCAAATTGTGGAAACAGCATACAAGTACCTATAATGCAGACGTCTACCGCCATTAAGACTTGTCCTAAAGATACATCACGATACTTGTTTATACTGGCTGCAATGATGTCGGTACCGCCCATGCTTCCGTTATTGAGGAAGATAGTTGCCATACCAGCTCCCGTAATGCAACATCCCACAATCAAAGACATAAACTCTTGGTCTTCACCCAATACCTTTATAAAGTTGCCATTTGCATCAACAGGCATCAGTTCTTGGGCAAATTTGAGCATAAACGACAACATAAAGATGGCGTAAATGGTCTTTGACATAAACTTTAAGCCCAATATTTTCAACGCAACTGCCAACAATACGATGTTGACAATCATATATGTATTCTCTATTTTAAAGCCTGTTGCGTAGTAAATAATTGCAGAGAAACCTGTCAATCCGCCTGTTACAATCTCATAAGGCATCAAGAATACAGTGAATGCAGCTGCATATAAAAAGAGTCCAAGGGTTATGAAAACATAATCCTTCACTTCACTTCTAATCAATCGTTGGTCTACTGTCATAATTTATAGATAAATAACCAAAGTAAAATAGATGCACAACCAAAATAAAATGGTGTGATGTATAAAAAACAATGGTGTGAGTTATAGAGCGAGTGCGCACCATCAATTGCCTTTTGCAACCCAATGGTACACGCTCGCTTTGGTTATATTTAATTTATTTGCAAACGATGTTTACAATCTTCTTAGGCACAACAATAACTTTCACTATTTGTTTGCCGTCTATCTGCTTTATACTTCTTTCGTCTTCCAAAGCAGCCTTTTCCATTTCTTCTTTCGTAGCATCGGCAGGGAAAGTCATTTGGAAACGAGCCTTACCATTGAACGAAATGGTGAGCTGAACCTCGCTTTCCACCAAATACTCTTCGTTGTAAGCTGGCCATTGTGCATCGCAAACGGTGCTACCCTCGCCCATCTGTTCCCACAACTCCTCTGCAATGTGTGGTGCAAATGGTGCTATGAGGATTATGATTTGCTTCAATAGTTCACGATTGTTGCACTTTTGTTGTCCTAACTCGTTCACACAAATCATAAATGCCGATATTGCAGTGTTGTAAGAGAATTGTTCTATATCGTAAGACACCTTCTTGATGAGTTTATGAACGCTCTTCAACGACTCTTTAGAAGGAGCTTCATCGGTCAATTCTTGCTGATAGAGCTTCCAGAACTTCTTTAAGAAGCGGAAACAACCATCAATACCATTGGTGTCCCAAGGCTTGCTTGCTTCCACAGGACCGAGGAACATTTCGTACAAACGCAATGTATCAGCACCATACTGCTCAACTATCACATCAGGGTTGACAACGTTAAACATCGACTTCGACATCTTTTCTACTGCCCAACCACAAACATACTTGTCGCCTTCGAGTATAAATTCGGCGTTGTTATATTCAGGTCGCCACGCCTTAAACGCATCTATATCGAGCACATCAGCGTGTACAATGTTCACATCAACATGGATTGGCGTAGTGTCGTACTGATCCTTCAGTCCTAAGCTCACAAATACAGGAGCTTTAGAGTGGTCGTCAGAGTTGACACGATATACAAAGTTGGAACGGCCTTGTATCATTCCTTGGTTCACCAACTTTTCGTATGGCTCTTCTTTACAGCTACAACCATAGTCGTAAAGGAACTTGTTCCAGAAGCGACTGTATATCAAGTGACCCGTAGCGTGCTCTGTTCCACCCACATAGAGGTCTACATTTTGCCAATACGCATCAGCTTCCTTGCCTACCAACGCTTCCTTATTGTGAGCGTCCATATAACGGAGGTAATAAGCCGAACTACCTGCAAACCCTGGCATAGTGTTCAGTTCTAATGGGAAGATGGTCTTATTGTCTACCAAAGCCTTATCAACAATCTTCTTATTGGCTTCGTCCCAAGCCCAAACCTTTGCACGTCCCAATGGTGGTTCGCCACTTTCGGTAGGTTCAAACTTATCTATTTCAGGCAATTCCAATGGTAAACACTCCTCTGGAACCATATAAGGCATACCCTCTTTGTAGTACACAGGGAATGGCTCACCCCAATAACGCTGGCGTGAGAAAATAGCATCGCGCAAGCGATAGTTCACCTTCACTCTGCCCAAGCCTTGCTCTGTAACATACTTCTTTGTAGCTGCAATGGCTTCTTTCACGGTCAATCCGTTCAGCGAGAAGCCACCTTCAGTCGGGTTCATCGGACTGTTTATCACCACACCCTCCTTTGCATCAAAGCTCTCTTCCGACACATCAGCACCCTCAATCAATGGAATGATAGGCAAACCAAAGTGTTTAGCAAAGGCATAATCACGGCTGTCGTGTGCAGGAACAGCCATTATCGCACCTGTACCATAGCCCGAAAGCACGTACTCTGAAACATAGATGGGCAAACGTTCGCCCGTAAGCGGATTAATGCCATACGAACCTGTGAACAACCCCGTAACCTTGCGGTCGCTCATACGGTCAAGCTCTGTGCGTTTCTTCACGTATGCCAAGTATTCGTCCACTTCTTGCTTCTGTTCAGCAGTAGTGAGTTGTTCTACCAATTCGCTTTCAGGAGCAAGCACCATAAAGGTTACGCCAAACATAGTATCAGCACGAGTGGTAAAGATGGTGAAGTTGTGTTCCACTTCTTTACCATCAACAGGCGTAATGCTCTTAAACTTCACTTCTGCACCTTCCGAACGACCAATCCAATTGCGTTGGGTTTCCTTCATCGAGTCCGACCAATTCACCTTGTCCAACCCATCAAGCATACGTTGTGCGTAAGCCGAAACACGCAAGCACCACTGCTTCATCTTCTTTTGAACTACAGGATAGCCACCGCGTTCGCTCACTCCGTCTACAACTTCATCATTAGCCAACACCGTCCCAAGCCCCGGACACCAGTTCACCATCGTTTCGCCTAAGTAGGCTATGCGATAGTTCATCAGCACTTCTTGCTGTTCCTTTTCGTTCATACTCATCCAGTCGCGAGCCGAAAACATTTTCTCTTCGCCCTGTGCCACATCAAGGTTGAGCGTGCCTTCTTCCTCAAAGTGACGAATAAGGTCTTCTATTGGGCGAGCCTTCTGTTGACGATTGTCGTAACACGAGTTGAACATCTTTTGGAAAGCCCATTGTGTCCAATGGTAATAATCAGGGTCGCACGTGCGCACTTCTCTGCTCCAATCGAAGCTGAAACCTATCTTGTCCAACTGCTCACGATAGCGTGCAATGTTCTTATCGGTAGTGATGGCAGGGTGCTGACCTGTCTGAATAGCATACTGTTCGGCAGGCAGTCCGTAAGCATCGTATCCCATTGGGTTCAACACATTGAAACCCTTCAATCGCTTGTATCGAGCATAGATGTCGCTGGCAATATAGCCGAGCGGATGTCCTACGTGCAAACCAGCACCTGAAGGGTAGGGGAACATATTGAGAACATAAAACTTTTCTTTCTCTTTGTTCTCAATCACCTTGTAGGTTTGTTGCTCTACCCAACGTTTTTGCCATTTCTTTTCAATGTCAATGAAGTTGTATTCCATTTCTATATTTTTTGTTTTTTATTTCATCGCATTGGTATTGTGTTATTCCGCCGATTACAACAGCCTAAAAAAACAATACACTTTTAAAAACCTTTAACCCAAATCGGTCATTAGACCAGTTTAGGTGCTTACTTTATTATTTTTGAAACTTATGAGATGTCTTTTGCCTTATTTTGGCTTTATTTTACCTACATCTGCAGTCACATAGCCCGCTATGCTCCTTTGATATATGCAAAATAAATCTCAACATAATCGCAAAATACATTCTCATTCTAACAACCGAATTGGGTTTAATCTGCAAAATTACGAAAATATTCCGTAATTAAGGCAAACCAAACCATATAATAATGTGATAATAAGCGAATTTTAATAGCAAAAGCACGCTTAATGCTTTAACATTCCGATTATTATTATTAATTTTGCCAAAAATAGAAAATAAGTCATCGTACCCAAAATTCTGAAAATAAAAAAACTTAGCATTAGCGTATGCAAAAGGAAACAAACATATTCCAAAACACTTATTATTATGGCATACAAAGCACAAGATATAGCAAACAAACTCATATATTTGGCGCAAATGGACGAACCTAATGGAGGTGATGCTATGACCAATCTTAAATTGCAAAAGCTGCTTTATTACGAACAAGGTTACCATCTTGCAGCATTTGGAACTCCGCTTTTCGACAGCAACATCGAAGCGTGTCGATAAAGGGTAAAAGCGACCGAATAACAATTAGTTTTGACCACCTTGAGGATTTTAGTTACACAGATACTCAACGAGATGGCACATTCTTCATCACAATGCTCCAACGTTTCCGCAAACTATGCACATTAGGTTGGACAGAAATAACTAAAGCACAACGACATAGTTTTGGGTTTGAAACAATACCCGTAAGTAGCCTTTCTGCAAGTGCAAAAAGCAGAATGGAGCGTTACCCCGACATTGTTAAGCTATTTGTATTCAGAGCAACGGGCGATAACCACGTCTTTTTAGGTTATAGGCTGGTTCTATAAATTACCACCGCATATAGTCATTAAATTTTTATGAAATACGTTTTGTTATCTTTTGGCTTCTTTTTGGTTCAAAATATAAGTTCGTTCAGTCGTGTAGCTCGCTACACTCCTTCACTCTCTTGTATTTTGACCTCAAAAATAAGCTCAAAATCTAACAAAGCTAATTTATAGAACCAGCCTATAGAGAATAAAAGGTGTTTAACATTATCTTCATAGAACATAGCTTTGGAGATGTGTATCAACACTAAGCAAACTATAATATCATAAAAAAATAAGTCGGATAAGAACGAGCAAACAGCTTCATTCGTTCTTATCCGACTTATTTTTTTACCTTTCTATACTTCTTACTCCACTACTACCTTGCGGGTCTTTCCTTCGGCATTCTTCACAATGTTAACGCCTTTTTGGAGCTTCTGGAGCTTCACACCATTGAGGTTATAGTAAGTTTCTTGTTGTGGGAGAGCAGTCTGAAGGGCAGCAATACCATCGGTTGACTCCCATTCTAATTGGAATTCAACATCCTCTTCTTCTACCTTAGTTGTCATACTTTTCACTTCTCCATTCGCATCTTTGTTATATGTTAATACAAAGTTATCAGACACTTCTTGTTTAACACCAGGTGCATTTTCTGCAGTTCTTGACTTTAAAGCGTGCTTGGTTAAGTTTCCATAGTAATGCCCAAATACTTGCCCGTAAGGTGTGATGCCTTCTATATCAAAATCGACAAGCCATATCATATTCATTGCAAGGATGTATGGGTTGGTTACTGAAGTATCATAGGTAAGGGTTATAATCTCATTAGGCTTAGAATTATAATATGTTTCTATCTTTGTGATGTCTCCATCTGTCCAAGTATAAACACACTCGTAAACCTCAGTGCCTACCTTTTTTACCGACTTTACCAACTCATTGTTAGCATTGTAGGTATAGGTGAGCGTAGCATCCTCGAGCGTACCCTGAACTTTAAATTTTACCGACTCAGACACAATGCGACCATTCTCTATCTTTGCTATACGTACATCGGGTGTGCCGCCATCTGTGTTGTAAGTCTGTGTTATCTTATCTGCGCTGTATTCGTAGGTGGAAGTACTTTTATCGCTTTTCACTTCTGGGTCTGTTACTTCTGTTGTCTTTACCACCTTTCCTTCGGCGTTGTATTCAAAAGTAACACCAATGCCATTAGAAGCTTTTAAGCTGAGCAACTTTTTAGTGGTTTGGGCATTAACTGCCACAGCTGCCAAAAGAACAGCCATCAATGTGAGTCCTAATTTTTTCATTTTTTTAATTACTTGCTTGATAAATTGTTATTAATTTTTTGAGC
Organism: Prevotella ihumii; assembly: GCF_900155655.1. Taxonomy (GTDB): domain Bacteria; phylum Bacteroidota; class Bacteroidia; order Bacteroidales; family Bacteroidaceae; genus Prevotella; species Prevotella ihumii. The sequence goes on along the minus strand of NZ_LT706987.1, from coordinate 2,587,333 downwards.
TGCAAAGATACTACCATAATCTGGTAATAACGAATAATAACAGCAAAAATATACTTCGTTTTTTTTTTATAGCGTTTTAACATTTCAATCTACGAAATAGGATAATTCTGTATATCTTATTTATTGTTCTAAAACCCCAAATAACAATACAAGGCTTCTCAAAGTTCAACTTTGACAATGCCAAACATATATGTTTCACCTCGTCATAGTTGAACTTTGGCGTGCTCAAACATCAACTTTCAGCGTCCAATATCTCAATAAAAACCGCCTATACTATTCGTTTTATTGCTGTCCGGTAAAACTTTTTCAAACAAAATAAATTAGGGCTGCACAAGTTCAACATAGAACTGCAATTTCAGGTGTAGGTTTAGCTTAATAATCTATACCAGAAAACACCGAGGGGTTTGGGGGCGAGCAGCCCCCATGAGTGGAAAATCAACAAGCAATGCTTAAAAAATAAAAAAGGGAGACCTCTGTCTCCCAAAGATTAATTAATTTTGCATTGTTATGTACAAACAATTAACCTCGGAGCAAAGGTACACAATTTCTGTGCTACTCCAAAATGGAATTAAATTAAAAGATATTGCGAAAGCGATAAAAGTATGTCCAAGTACAGTATCTCGTGAAATAAAACGTAATAGTGGGACCAAAGGACAGTATAATTGGGAAACTGCCCAAGCAAATGCAGCTCTCACAAAGCGAAAAAAGCCAGGCAATCATTCAATCAAAAAGGATGTTATGGATGAAGCGATACGTCTTCTTATTACAGAACAATGGTCTCCTGAACAAATATCTGGCGTGTTGGCTAAGGAAGGTAAACGTATTAGCCATGAAACCATATATCGTACGATACGTAAGGACAAGGCAAAAGGTGGAACACTATATAAACACTGTCGTCACAAGCTAAAGCATCGTGCCAAGCCTGTTGGTAGCAGACGTATATCCATACCCAATAGAACAAGTATCAGCGAGAGACCTACTGAAGTTGACGGAAAACGCTTTGGGGACTTCGAGATGGATACAATTGTTGGAAGAGGAAATCATGGTGCTATTGTGACACTGATAGAACGCAGTACAAATATGCTATTTATGAGAAAACTTAAAAAGGGAAAGAATGCCAAGGAGTTAGCACGCACTGTAATACATTTGCTATCTCCATTCAAAGAGTATGTCAAGTCTATTACAACGGACAACGGCACAGAATTCGCTTGCCATGAAATGATAAGCAAAAGCCTTGGTGTCACCGTCTATTTTGCTGACCCATACGCTTCATGGCAGAAAGGGGCTATAGAAAATGCTAACGGACTGATTAGACAATACGTGCCAAAAAAAGAAACGTTTGAACATGTCAGTCATCAACAAATAACAAAGTATTCAAAGAAAATTAACATGAGACCAAGAAAGAAATTAGAATTTAGAACACCATATGAGTGCTTTTACGAACTAATTAAGTAAATTTGCACTTGCTTGTTGAATTCACGCTGACACATCTCACGAGGTGTCAGCCCTTTTGGTTATCTTTGTCTTTACTAAAATAAAACATAACCATGAACAAAGATAGTCATTTTACCGGACAGCCGGTCTATAGTCAAGTATTAAAGTTACTCGACAAAGAGAAAATTCTTCAGATAAGCTGCGAAACGAAAGGAAGCGAGGCTTACGTGAAGCGCTTTGACGGCTACCAACATCTCGTCGTAATGCTGTTCGGCATACTCAAACACTTTGATTCTCTGCGCGAACTTGAGATAGGCATGAAGGCTGAGGCTCACAAGCTCAGACACCTCGGAATGAGCTATTTGGTTCGTCGCAGCACGCTTGCTGAGGCCAATATACGCCGCCCTCAGGAGTTCTTTGCAAGTGTTTATGCGTATCTTTTGGAGAAGTATGCCAAATTTTTAGCGGACAGCCGCCCTTCCAAGTGCTATAAGGGGCAGACGCACGAGCCTAAAGACTGGGAGAAGTTGCTTTACATGATGGATTCTACCACTATAACGCTCTTTGACAACATACTCAAAGGTGTCGGGCGGCATCCAAAATCAGGCAAGAAGAAAGGCGGTATGAAAGTGCATACGGTAATGAAGTATCATGTCGGCGTGCCAATGGTGGTGCAACTCACTTCAGCTGCAAAACACGACCATTACCTGCTCAAAGAGGTGCATCTGCCCAAAGACGCCACTTTAGCAATGGACCGTGGTTATGTCGATGTCGCGCAATTCCAACGTCTTACAGAAGAGGGCGTTTGCTACGTGACCAAAATGAAGAAAAACCTTAAGTATGAGGTACTTAAATCCGTTACGTATGTCAATGCAGAGGGCCTCGTAACGCATATTGATCAGAAAGTGCTTTTTACAAGAGGAGAACTCACCCACGAGGCACGAAGGGTGGAGATATTTTACGAGACAAAGAGACCTGTTGTACTATTGACCAACAACTTTGACTTTACTGTTGAGGACATTGCTGAAATCTACCGCCTAAGATGGGCTATCGAGTCGTTGTACAAACAGCTTAAACAGAACTTCCCGCTTCATTTCTTCTATGGGGACAGCGTCAATGCCATACAAATACAGACATGGGTAGTCTTGATTGCGAATCTGCTGATAACAGTCTTGTCAAGAAGCATTAAGAGACACTGTACATTCTCGCAAGTTGTTACCATGATAAGACTTATGCTTATGTACTACGTTGATTTTATCGCATTCATGGAAAATCCCGAAAAAACTTGGAATGATTTCCTTGCAAAGGAGATGCAAAAAGCGCCACCTGAACCAAGTCTTTTCGATTAGGGGGGCTTACTTTTGAAAAAATAAACCTAAAAGTCCTATTTTACGGGGCTTCGGGGAGGATATTTATGCTCTTTTGAGTTTTACCGGACAGCAATATATTCGTTTCTTTCTTCTTATAGTTCTATATTTACGATACAATAGACCCTATTTTTTGCACACAAAAAGCTATATCCTTATTATTGCTGTCCGGTAAAACTTTTTCAAACAAAATAAATTAGGGCTGACACATCTCACGAGGTGTCAGCCCTTTTGGTTATCTTTGTCTTTACTAAAATAAAACATAACCATGAACAAAGATAGTCATTTTACCGGACAGCCGGTCTATAGTCAAGTATTAAAGTTACTCGACAAAGAGAAAATTCTTCAGATAAGCTGCGAAACGAAAGGAAGCGAGGCTTACGTGAAGCGCTTTGACGGCTACCAACATCTCGTCGTAATGCTGTTCGGCATACTCAAACACTTTGATTCTCTGCGCGAACTTGAGATAGGCATGAAGGCTGAGGCTCACAAGCTCAGACACCTCGGAATGAGCTATTTGGTTCGTCGCAGCACGCTTGCTGAGGCCAATATACGCCGCCCTCAGGAGTTCTTTGCAAGTGTTTATGCGTATCTTTTGGAGAAGTATGCCAAATTTTTAGCGGACAGCCGCCCTTCCAAGTGCTATAAGGGGCAGACGCACGAGCCTAAAGACTGGGAGAAGTTGCTTTACATGATGGATTCTACCACTATAACGCTCTTTGACAACATACTCAAAGGTGTCGGGCGGCATCCAAAATCAGGCAAGAAGAAAGGCGGTATGAAAGTGCATACGGTAATGAAGTATCATGTCGGCGTGCCAATGGTGGTGCAACTCACTTCAGCTGCAAAACACGACCATTACCTGCTCAAAGAGGTGCATCTGCCCAAAGACGCCACTTTAGCAATGGACCGTGGTTATGTCGATGTCGCGCAATTCCAACGTCTTACAGAAGAGGGCGTTTGCTACGTGACCAAAATGAAGAAAAACCTTAAGTATGAGGTACTTAAATCCGTTACGTATGTCAATGCAGAGGGCCTCGTAACGCATATTGATCAGAAAGTGCTTTTTACAAGAGGAGAACTCACCCACGAGGCACGAAGGGTGGAGATATTTTACGAGACAAAGAGACCTGTTGTACTATTGACCAACAACTTTGACTTTACTGTTGAGGACATTGCTGAAATCTACCGCCTAAGATGGGCTATCGAGTCGTTGTACAAACAGCTTAAACAGAACTTCCCGCTTCATTTCTTCTATGGGGACAGCGTCAATGCCATACAAATACAGACATGGGTAGTCTTGATTGCGAATCTGCTGATAACAGTCTTGTCAAGAAGCATTAAGAGACACTGTGCATTCTCGCAAGTTGTTACCATGATAAGACTTATGCTTATGTACTACGTTGATTTTATCGCATTCATGGAAAATCCCGAAAAAACTTGGAATGATTTCCTTGCAAAGGAGATGCAAAAAGCGCCACCTGAACCAAGTCTTTTCGATTAGGGGGGCTTACTTTTGAAAAAATAAACCTAAAAGTCCTATTTTACGGGGCTTCGGGGAGGATATTTATGCTCTTTTGAGTTTTACCGGACAGCAATATATCCTTATAATCCGTTATCTATCAATAGTTTGCAAATGCACACAAAAAGAGCCCGTATTTGCACACAACTTGCTTGTTAGACGCAAATACGGGCTGTATGGTCGATGCGATTAACACTTCAGCGCATCAAATGAGAAAAATAGATCGGTCGTCAGACCAGTCAGACCAGTCAGACCAATCGGACTTGTCTGACACGTCCGACTGGTCCGACTGGTCTGACTGGTCTAACGACCGATCTGGGTTTAATTGATAAAAGTATTCCTATACTGCAAGAAAAATAATGTTTGGATTATCGGAACAAAGCAGATAATACTGCTTCGTTCCGATAAAAGATAATTCTTATTTCACCATTACTTTGACAATACTACCATCAGAGAACTTCACAATATTGACACCACGAACAGGAGCATTAATGCGCTGTCCGTTAGCATTGTAACGTGCTACTTCACGAAGTTCAGTTCCATTATCCTTGGTCTCGGTGATACCTGCTGGATCGTTAGGATTTACCTTTACTTTCTTTGCGTTGTCTACAGTTCCATTAGGATTGAAAACAATAGCTACAACATATACTTGGTCTCTCTTAAGCGCATTTAGAAGTGCGCTATAAGTAGGAAGATTCAAAGTGAAAGTATTCTCAACAACCTTTCCCTTTCCGAACGCTGGAGTTTCTACTGTGTTGCGTCCATTTTTCCAAGAACTTCCTATACAATAGTTCGTTAAAATTTGAGATAATTGCTACGCAGCTTTCCTCTGCCAGCCAAAGAGTTCTTTGATAGTATGACTAATTAACTTTCGGTTCGGTATGCTCCGACACCTGTCGAAAATTAATTTTGCAATGTATGTGCTCGCTATGAGCTCCTTGAAAGAAGCCATGGAATACGGTAGCCCGTTTTCCTTCATCATCACCTTTGCCACATTCTGTGATGCGAATGATGCGTTGTAGGAGAAGTCCAACTGATTCTTGTGCCTTGCCTGGCAATGCGCGAGTCCGGTATACTGCTTGGCATCACGGAAGCAAAACTCGATTTGGAATCTTGAGCGGTATGTGCGCAATACTTCCTCACCCGACATGGATGTCTTTGTGGAGAAGAAAAGCTTGTGCTTGCTGTTCGGCATCACCCAAATGACAAGACGCACTTTCTGCTTCAGTGCCTTTGAATAGGCAATGAGTGTGTAGGCTGTGCCTTCAAGTCCTTCGATATGCATCTTCGCCATACGCATGAGGTCGAGTTTCTTGTAATTGATTTTCCCGTCAAGTGTTTTGGGACGCCCGGGCTTATTGGAACGAGGTCCCGTGTACACATAGTATAGGCTCGCCGTATCCCTGAAACGGCTGACAAGATGAAAGCCTTGCTCCTTGATTCCCTCCACAAACGGACGGATAGAGAAGAAAGCATCAGCGACAACAATATCGGTGACCTTCAACAATTCTTTCCTGTAGCGTTTGATGACGGCAATGTAATGCTGCACAAGAGTCATGCTACGCAGTTTCAACTCTCTTGTAGAAGGGGTTTGATGGGCACGAAGCATCATACAGTTGTTGGCGTAGACATCGACAAGGGCAAGTCCCATGATTTCAAGTCCGTGTTTCATGGAACCTGCACAGCCGGACCAGAAAGTACCAACATGCGGAGTCTTCTTGCCTGACTTACTGATGTAGCTCGGATCTATGGCTATAGCCAACAGTCCGTCCATGTTCAGATAACGCCGGGAAAGGGAGAGGTTGAACTTAACCCAGTTGATGCACTTAGCCCGGCTGCGGTTGAAATTCGTTCTGTAGGTCTGCTCGCAATGGGTGCCGTAACGCTCCATTTGAGTGAAATTTATCTTTCTTTGTATCGCCATGTACAATAAGAGTATTTCCAAGAGTAGATTCTCAAAAGTTTTGCCTAATTTTGCAGATGAGCTTTTGATGGCATCTCTGCAGATTTCTGTATATTGGTCGAGTGGTTCTGATGTCATTTGCTTTATGTTTTTGCTACTATAAAGTTACTGATAATCAGCCACTTGCCCAAATTTTATTAGTTATATTAAGTTAATTAACTCTCTCATTTTCAAACGATTACATTGGAATTAACGAAGTATTGCCTATAGCTACATCATCATAAACCAATGCTACAGTAGATTTACCATATTGACCGCCTTGACCAAAGATTTTAAGATCTTCAGGTAAGGCATCTTTTTTAAATCTTGACAAACCATTGTATTGCTTCCAATTGCTTGTTGTACCTGTAAGGCCATCAGCTACAAGAACATAAGCCAACTTAAAGTTGCCATCACGTAATGTTTCTACTTGTGTTTTAGCAATAACTTGCTTGCCATCTGCACTATACGTAGCATTCAATGTGATACCTGTATAAGGGAGACGAGCTAAGGCTTTAGCAAACGATTTTTCCATTCCGTATGCATGAATACTAGGTGCACGTTCGATAGTAGCCGTAGGTGCAGCATTTAATATCCTGTACAAATTAGAATCATAGAGTGGGAAAAACATTGCATCTTCTGAAATTCCATTTGAATAACTATGGATAGCTACGCCTACAAAATTGTCAGGGAACGCCTTGTGAAGATTAGCCATTCCTACCCAACCCATTGGACAATTAGGGCAAGTAAGTCCTGTAAGTTCTTCTACAAGTACACCATGTGGGAACTCTTTAGCCAAGGTTTGCAATACACCTTTACTTGATACAGCATCAGCAGCATTAGGCTTACCATTTACCTTAGTAATCTTAATTTCCTTCTTAGCTTCGCTATCCTTTGTATCGCCTTTAAGTTCAAATTCAACAGGTGTCCATATACCAAAACCTGTAAATGGCTTTGCAAGATTTATAGTTTGCTCTTCACCTCCTACACCATCAGTAAGCACCTTATAAGTGATGCTTGTAATAGGGTCATTCATTTTGCTAAGGTTCATCAAAGGTATAGTAACTTTGGTTGTTTTACCAACACCTACAGATACTGAACCAAAATCTTTTGCTAAAACTTCAATAGGCTTATAATCGCCTTCGAGCAATACTTGAATAGCTGGAATACCATTGTCAGCAGCATCAAACTCCTTCCAAGATGTTCCAAATTGTCCTTTGTGACGTAGATAAAGTTTGAGATTAGGGTCAGTAGTCTTGTAAACTACAATTGGAAAAATTTGAGGGCTGTCTGTTCCTGAAGTCTTAAATGAAAGACCAACATTCACGCCGCTATTTGTAATAGTATAAGGTTTCTCGAATAAAACTTCGTTTACGAAACCTTGTCTCTTATCACCTTCGTCCCCACCTTGTAGTTTAGATACATCTAAACTCTGAATTACGTCAGCGTTATCAAGGTTGGTTACACGATATTTAGATGCCCATACTTTTACATTAGATAAGCCTTCAGTAGAACGCAAGTAAAAGCGTATACCCTTGATAGTTTTGTTTTTAAAGAGTGGATTTTTACCACTGAGGTGAATAGCTTGGTCGTATTCACCATCTCGTTTTAAACCTACAGCAGCGCGTTCATCGTTCTCTGAGCCATAGCCCCACCACTTTTGGTTATCAGTAATAGCAACTTTTGCTTTTACCTTGATATGGTTTTTAGTTACAATGTTCGTAGTAGCTCTCTGCAAAGTTTGTGCTTGAAGGGTGAAAGAACCTCCAAAAGCTACTAAAAGTGCGAATAGTAAATTCCTTTTCATCATAATAATATGGTTTATGGTTATTAATAAAGATTATTGTCCGCCTGTTTTTAAAAACAGTCTATGTACTTTTAACGGAATGAATATGCATCGTAACGAAGTCTTTATTCGACAATTCTTCTTAATTTGCTACAAATATAAGAAATAATATTACAAAATTCAAATAATAATAACAAAAATTTTAAAATCACAAGGTTTATATATAAATTCTGTATATTAATACTGAAATATTTTGTTTTATGTATTTTAAGTAGTTGCATATCTATGTTACGATTTATAACGTTGAACTTATAAAAGTACGAATACCCATTGGCAGAATTAAGTATGCACTAAATTAATTCCGCCAACGGGTTAGATTAATAGTGTGCTTACCATTCACGCAGATTGATAATACATCTAAAACAACAAACCCAATAAGTTCATCATATATCCAATTTATTTAAATTACTTAATCCAAAGTGGCAGCTCACATCTTGAGCTAATCTATTTACAATCTATCCCAGACTGTATTTTAAGTTATTTTCCAATTATCTTTCTTAAAGTAAGAGTTTACGTGCAAACTCCCAAACCACAATTCCTGCCGTTACACTCACGTTCAGCGAGTGTTTTGTGCCGAACTGTGGGATTTCCAAACACCCATCGCTAAGGTCTACAACACTTTGCTTTACACCCTTTACCTCATTACCAAACACCACTGCATAACGTTCTACAGCGACATCAGGGGTAAAGTGTTGCAACTTTGTAGATCCTTCCACCTGCTCCACAGCATAGACAAAGCAGTTGCGCTGGTGCAAGTCGACAATGGCATCTTCAGTGTTTTTAAAGTATTTCCATTCCACTGAATCCTCGCCACCGAGTGCTGTTTTGTGGATTTCGGCATTAGGGGGTGTGGCTGTAATGCCGCAAAGATACACCGCCTCCACTCGAAAGGCATCACACGAACGAAACACACTGCCCACATTGTGGAGCGAGCGTACATCGTCCAATACCACAATGAGGGGCAATTTTTCGGCTTCCTTAAACTCGTCAAGGGTAAGTCGGTTCATTTCTATTGTTCGTAGCTTGCGCATTGCTTAACCCTTCAAATTAAATGCCAAGGCGTATGCTTTTATTTTCTTCACCATAGAGAGCAAACCATTGCTACGTGTTGGGCTAAGGTGCTGATGCAGACCTATTTGCTCTATAAAGTAAAGGTCGGCATCTATAATCTCCTGTGGTGTGTGTCCGCTAATTACACGAATGAGCAGCGCAATAATACCTTTGGTTATCAAGGCATCAGAGTCGGCTGTGAAAACGAGGTTGCCTTCCTCCATATCGCATTGCAGCCACACACGGCTCTGACAACCATCTATGAGGTTTTGTTCCGTCTTGTATTGTGCATCCAATGCGTCAAGCTCGTTTCCAAGGTCGATAAGCATTTGGTATTTGTCCATCCAGTCAGTAAACTCGCTGAACTCTGCTATCACCTCGTCTTGTATTTCGTTGATTGACATTTTTAATTTATTTTATCTACTAATTAAACGTATTAATTCTTCTACTTCTCTTTTTCACAAACAGATTGTCCATCTCCCAGAACCCTCGTCCGCAAGCAAGAATGCCAAAAGCTGCAGCCGATGCAGTGAAGGCAGAGTAGTCTAACGGTGCTTTGATGCTCAATGAGGTTACCATAGCCAAAGCAAAGGTGAGTATCATTAGTCCCGAAAGCGTAGCACTCCACTTCAGTTTCAAGCCCAAGAGCAACATTAGGGGGAGCAATATCTCCAATACGGTAGCTGTCCACGCCAATACGGGTACTACCGAGGTGGGAACGTAGGGGATAAGCGACTGTGTGTAAGCGATAAACTTATCCATACTTCCCCACGTACAAAGCTCTTTTGACCAGATGCCAAAGCGGTCGGCAACAGCTGAAAGCATTGACGAAGCCACAGCAACACGTAAAAAGAGCTTGGCTATTTGTCGTAATTCTATCATACGTCTTTTATTGGTTTTCAGCACATCAGCCCTTGCCTTCGTGCTTTTATTCTTCTATGTTTGTCTTTATCAGTTTATAAACCTTATCGTTAGGGCGCACCTTATCAGGCACAGGCAACGACACACGCCAACCCTTTTCAGCTTTTTCAACGGGTTCAAGGTCGTAACGTATCTCCTCAGCCTTAAACTTCATCACGCCTGTGGTAGTGCCTGTGATGAGCATCAACTCATTGAGCGCTATCTCAGAAGCCTCAACAGCTATCTCAGCCACACCCAATTTAGAGAAATACTTCAACACCTTGCCCACCAGCATTTTCTTTTCGGTGGCTTTGTTGCCGTAGTTCTTTGTCCATTCGCCCATCTTTTGTCCTTGATAGTAACCGTCCCAGAAGCCACGGTTAAATACTGTGGAGAGTCTGACGTCCCAGTCTGCCTTCTTCTCCTCTGTAAACGTGCCGTCAAGAACGCTCTGTATAGCCTCCTTGTAGCAGGTTACTACCTCGTAAACATATTCAGGACCACGCGCACGGCCTTCTATCTTAAATACCCTTACGCCCGCTTTCATCATCTTGTCGATAAAGGCTATCGACTTCAAATCCTTCGGACTCATAATGTATTTGTTGTCTATTTCAAGCTGATTGCCCGTCTCGTTATCGGTTACGGTGTACGAACGGCGACATATCTGTGTGCATTGACCACGATTGGCAGAGCGATTTGAGTCGTGCAAACTCATATAGCATTTGCCCGAAATAGCCATACAGAACGCACCGTGGCAGAACATTTCGATACGAACCAATTCGCCTCGAGGACCTCTAATATCTTGTTCTTCTATCTGGCGGTAGATTTCTGCCACCTGAGTCATATTCAATTCACGTGCCAAAACTGCCACATCGGCAAACTGGGCATAGAATTTCAGTGCATCAATGTTAGAGATGTTGAGCTGTGTAGACAAGTGAACCTCCATTCCCACTTGACGGCAATACACCATTACTGCCACATCGCTCACAATGGCTGCCGTGATATTAGCTGCCTTTGCTGCATCTATTATTTCGTGCATTGCAGCGATGTCTTCGCCATAGATTACTGTATTGACGGTGAGATATGTCTTTATGCCTCGCGCATTGCAAGTTTCGGCTATCTCCTTCAAATCTTCTATCGTGAAATGGTTCGCTGAATGCGACCTCATATTGAGCTGCCCAATGCCAAAATAGATTGAGCCTGCTCCTGCCTGAATAGCTGCTGCGAGACTTTCGCGTGAGCCAACAGGCGCCATTATTTCAAAATCTTGTATATCCATTATTATCTTTTACTCGGCAAAGATACTCAAAATATATGAGAATAAACAGATTTCTTATAGGCTTATTATCATCAAAATACAGGTGCATATATGCAACGTGAAGAAGCGAAAGAGAAAGAGAAATTAGTCGAACGATTAATTTTTAATTTATATTATATTATTATTTACGTTATATTCTGTAAACTTTCGCAATTTCATAGCTTATAAATATTTTTATATATCGTAGGCTTTATAAGCGTGAAGGGTGATATTTAGTAAAAATAAACATTATTTTACGTAGTATTCGGATAAAAATCTGTTACTTTGCAGACAAATCATCTCTTCGTTTGAGATGGAAATAATATAGGCTGGTTATATAAATTACCACCGCATATAGTCATTAAATTTTTATGAAATACGTTTTGTTATTTTTTGGCTTCTTTTTGGTTCAAAATGTAAGTTCGTTCAGTCGTGTAGCTCGCTACACTCCTTCACGCTCTTGCATTTTGACCTCAAAAATAAGCTCAAAATCTAACAAAGCTAATTTATAGAACCAGCCTAAAAACTTAAAACAAAACGTAAACGTATGATTATCACAACCACACCAACCATTGAGGGGCATCAAATACTTGAATATAAGGGTATTGTAACAGGTGAAACCATCATCGGTGCAAACATCGTAAAAGACTTTTTTGCAAGCATTAGAGACGTTATCGGCGGTAGAAGTGGCTCGTATGAGCAAGTTCTCATTGAAGGAAAGAACACATCGCTTAACGAAATGATGCAGCGTGCAGCAGCAATGGGCGCAAATGCCATTGTGGGTGTCGACATCGATTATGAAACAGTGGGGCAGTCGGGGTCAATGCTAATGGTAGCGTGTTCGGGAACTGCCGTACGTATTTAACCCGAAACTTATGAGATATCTTTTTGCCTTATTTTGGCTTTATTTTGGCTCTTTTCGTTTGTTTTTTCAGTTGTTTAGCTCGCTAAACGTCTTCAAAAACAACCAAAAATAAGCTCAAAATAAGCGCGCAAATCTCGAAGAAGTCTAACGACCGATTTGGGTTAAAAGGCGTAGAATAAAGCTCTTATTCTATGCCTTTTATTGTTCTATTTATAACCTCTTGACCTTTGAAAAGCAATAGTTTAATCTTTTGTTTCCAAAACATATATGTTTGAGGGTGTCAAAGTTGAACTTTGGGAGGGTAAAACATATATGTTTTGCAGAGTCAAACATATATGTTTCAGAACGCATTTGTAACATTCTTATAATCAATAGGTTGCAAATCTGTTTTTATCAGATTAATCTCTTTTTAATATTGTTCTATTCTTCCTTTTCCAAAAATTGAGAAGTAGCAGTATAAATCTTCTAATTCTCAATGCTCTTACCTCAACGATAATATATTATGAATGCGTTTTAGATGATATATTAAGTGGGTCTAAATCATTCAAAATAAGGTATTTAGAAACAAGTGCGACAAAAAAGTGACAAATTTTATATAATTATTTAATCACAAAGAATAGAATGTAGGGGCGTGATTTATCACGTTCCACACATCCTATTTGCATTATGCGAAACTCGATAAATCGAGCCCCTACACCTTGCTAAATATTCCTTATAGCACTCAAAGAGAGTACCAAATAAATGTTTAGAGGGTAATGTAGGGGCTCAATTTATCGAGTTCCGCTTTTTAGCAGTTAAAGGAGTTATTTTAAAAATTAGAGGAGTTAAGATGGCTTTGTCTGACCCATCCGACAAAGCCATCTTAACTCCTCTAACTTCTAAATATTCTTCGAAGAAATTACATTCCTACACCTGTTCCAACACCCATTTGGTTGTTGTCCTTGCGTTCTTGGAAGTCGTTAGTAATCTTACTTTGGTGTTGTTGGAATTGTTTCTTTGTATTACCAAAGTTCCAAGTTACAGTTACACCTATCTGCTTTACAGGAACAAGTATCTGAGTGCTTTGTGTAAAGTCGAGACCACTGCTGTATTGGTTGTGTCGCATCTTACCTGTTAATGGTGATAAGAACATCACACTCACGTCCAACTTGTCCTTAAAGAAGCTCTTAGCCACGGTTGAAGTTATCATATTGAATGAGTTGCCGTGCCCTTGAAGGGTGTATTTCTTTGTCATACCACCTGTAAAGATGCTAAACTTTATGTTCCAAGGCAATGTTTGTTGCAATCCTAAGAAGGCAGTGGCTTGCCAACCGTGGTTGCGCTGTCCTATCTGTTCGGATCTGATGTCACCATAATCCACTGCCGCATTGAGCATAATGCGTGTTTTAGGTGTGATCGCATAGTTCATAAAGGTACTGAAGTTGGTCCAACGACTACGTACTATGTTGCCATAGGTGGTGTTTAGCACGCCATTGTTGTCTAAAAACGAGTATTGCTCTATTTGGTTGTCCGCAAAATTTTCAGCCAAAGTAAGGTTCATCATAAACTTTGGAGTGAAAGCGTTGAACACCAAGCCCACGTTATGACTCTTTTCTACTGCCAAATCTGGATTACCATAGCTCAATATGGTAGGGTTAGAACGGTCGATGTAGGGGTTGAGGAAGGTAATACCTGGGCGTGAGATGCGCATTCCGTAAGTTACCCCAATGTTAACTGCAGGTGCAATGTTGTAAGTAATGCTTGCTGAAGGCACAAGGTTGCCATAATTCTTCTTAAAGTCTGCACCTCGTCCCAATACGAAGTCTACGTTTTCCCAAGTATATTCGTATCGTGTGCCTACCTTAGCTCCAAACTTGCCTGCTGTGAGTGTATATTCTACGTACGAAGCAAGAATGCTTTGCTTGTTTTTGTAGTTCACACTGTTCTCAGTGTTGAAAGTCTGAAGCCCGTTAATAATATCGTAATAGCGCGAATCTGATGTGTTTCGACGTCCTATAAACTTGAGTCCAGCATTGAAAGTGTGTCCCTTGCCCACTGGAGTGGTATAGTCGGCTTGGAAAGTATGCTCTGTACCACGTGTATCGGCTTTAGAATAAAGGTCGTTAAGCGAAAGATGCACATCTGGCGACAAAGGGTCGTAGGTGCGAGCGTTCTCGTTTATACCGGGTGAAGTGGTAAAGAGATAACTCAAGGTGATGTTGCTTGTACGCTCTTTGTTCAAAAATCGCTGATAGTCCACTGAGGTATTGATAGACGTATTACCCATATTCATCATCATTTCGTTGCCGTATGAGAAGCCAGAGCCATATATTCCACCGCTGAAAGTAGTTGTTGGGTGACCTGTGCTCTTCATATTATACTTGGTCATACCTACAGATGCACCGATGTTGCTTACAGAGTCTATCTCGTAATTCAAACTCAAATTGCCCATTGCGAATGGTATATTGGTCTTTCCTTTTTGATAGTAGTGCATCGAAGAACCGTCCTTTGACACCCGATCCATTATGGTTTCAACGTTCTTAGATGTCATATAGTTGTACATTCCATTAATGCTGTAAGTCAATTTGCCTTGTTGTCCACTAAAGAAAGCGTTCCCACGCCAACCATAGTTCGTACCCGTAAAACTTACATTACCATTGTATCCATTCATTTTTTGGGTCTGTCCGCCCACTTTGTTCATAATAATGTTGAGTACACCTCCAACTCCTTCAGCGTCATACTTTGCCCCTGGGTTGGTAACAACCTCAATAGACTTTACCGAACTTGCAGGCATCGACTTGAATATCTGCGACGGATTGGCTGAAAACATTACATTAGGCTTTCCGTCTACATATACTTTGAACGAGCCTGAACCATTCACAGAGATGTTGTCTTGCCCATCAACAGTTACCATAGGTACTTTGCGAAGCATATCAAGCACGGTGTTTGCCTTGGCATCCACATCGTTCTGAACATCGTAAGTCATCTTGTCGGTCTCCATTTTTACCAATGGTTTTTGTGCCGTAACTGTAACTCCTGCCAACTGTTTTGGGTCGTCTTGGACGAGAAGTGTACCAAGATTGAGCACGGAATTGTTGTCCGAAGAAAGTTTCAGACGACGTACAATCTCCTTTCTGCCCACCGAATTGAAGGTAATAACATATTGTCCGCTGCCCTGAACCACCTGTGAGAACTTACCATTCTCATCAGCTACTAACATATAAGCTGGCTTTTCGCTAATCTTCGACTTAAATATACGAATGGTTGCAAATGGTTCTGTTTCGTGTGTCAGTGAGTCTACCAATTCGCCTGAAATGGTAGTCGACTGCGCACTCATTGCCATTGCACACGTTCCTAAACACAGTGTAAAGAGTATTCGCTTCATCATAATTGTTTCATTTATTTATTGTTTCTGTATGCAAAGTTAAGGTATAAGATAAGAAACTTGCAAATATGTTTCGACCAAATCCTTATTGTATTTCGACCAATTCTACTTCACTTGCGAATCTATCTTATATCTAATGCCTTTCATCGATACAAGGAAGGCTTTGGCAGAACCAAACTTTAGGTGCATATCCAAACGAATGGGAATATGGTTAGCATCATCGGTAACGTAAAAATCGGCAATGGTTCGCCATTTTTTATTTTCATATTCGCTATACGAAAGTTTCAAACAACGGTATTTTATACCATTATCTGCTTTAATAAACCTTTTGCCTGAGTAGGTGAGGTGTGCAGCATTCATACTGTTTCCGTCAACTATTGGGAAATTGACCACAAAGCCTTTTTTCCAACTTGTAGGGTCGAAACTGCGTGCACGTAGGAATATACTCATCATATCAAACACACACTCGTTAGGCGAAACATCTTTCCAGTGGTGTTTGCCGTCATTGTCTATGCGATGCTGCTTGATGTGCGACTTCCCATTAGGATAACTATAAAACACTTCGTCCACGGTATATCGTTTGCCTTCCTTTGCACCTTTGCGGAAGTAGAGCGGTGCCATATCCTTTGTATTATAGCAGAGTAGCGTATCGCGAAGCACAAAATAATCGTCCAATTTACCATTACCTCGTGTGGTGAGCGATGCACGATAGGCAGGTTTGCCTTGATATACTGACGATACTGTGTACCACGATGCCATACCAGCCTTCACCCACACAAATTTCCAATTGTAATAAAGGTTGTACGTTAAGTATTCTCCGCTGTTGAAAGCTGTGTTCTTGTAAGTACACTGAGCCGATGTGCTTACACCTATAAGTGCCATCAAGGCTATTAAATAAATCTTCAGTTGTTTCATGATCGTCCTATTTTTGAATTTCATTATATCATATATATATTCTTTTCTTTTTTATTTTAAAAAGGAATATTGTATATGATATGCTGTGGATAGTGTTTATATCTTTTTATCGATTTTCTTGCGTATGAAGTTGTAAACTTTAGAGTTTGAGTTATCAACATTCAGTTTTTAAGCTTACTTATTGATTTTCAGACACTATACAATAGTTATCCACATTTCCACATTCTAATGCAAAGATAATAAGTTTATAACTTTTTCGGCGTAAAACTTGTGTAAAACTTCCCTAAAACCCCGTTAATAACTTTGTTAATATCCACACTCTTGGGGTTATCCACCCATCTTGGTGGATAAGTATATGTTTATAAAAGGGTTATACAGGGGTTATTAGTAGGGTTATCCACACACTTATCCACACTTTTTAGGTATGTATCGAGGTAGAAAACACATATCAATATGTTTTGTTGAGGCTTTTGATTAGCTTTTTAACCCAAATCGGTCGTTAGACTTCTTCGAGATTTGTGCACTTATTTTGAGCTATTTTTGGTTGTTTTTGAAGACGTTTAGCGAGCTAAACAACTGAAAAAACAAACGAAAAGAGCCAAAATAAGGTGCAAAGACGAAGAAAAGCATAACAGCTAAACGCTTTAAAAAGCCTTTGCGGGCTAATGATTGATTTGGGTTTATGATTGTTCTATTCTTCTTCAGCAACGATTTTTAGGTCTTAATAGCATAATGTTCTAAATTCCAAACCATAACTTTGAGGCTGTAAAACATATAGGTATGAGCTTCCCAAAGTTCAACTTTTGCCACCTAATACATATATGTTTTGCACGCTCAAAGTTGAACTTTGGGAAACTTATATTTTCGTGTTTATAACTCGTTGATAGATAAATGGTTATAAAACTACTCATATTTTGTTTTCATTGGTCTAAATGTCGTTATATTCGGTTTTCACTTGTTTTCTCCGATTGTTCTATTTTAGAACCTTAACCTATAGAGCCGAAAAAAGGCATCTTTTAGGTTCTATGAATAGAAACCTAAAAGGTGCCTCCTTATTATAGGCTGGTTCTATAAATTAGCTTTGTTAGATTTTGAGCTTATTTTTGAGGTCAAAATGCAAGAGAGTGAAGGAGTGTAGCGAGCTACACGACTGAACGAACTTACATTTTGAACCAAAAAGAAGCCAAAAGATAACAAAACGTATTTCATAAAAATTTAATGACTATATGCGGTGGTAATTTATAGAACCAGCCTATGTAAGGTGAAGTTTCTCTATGTTTAGAGCGAGTAGAGCACTTGTATTACGGTTTGCCCCACGGCAAGCAATGTGTTCTTGTCTATATGCTCCATCGTGTCGTTTATGGTGTGCCACGTAGGACCAAAATTGCTTTGCTGACAATCGGCATAATACGGAATGATGTCGATTGTAGGGATATTTGCATTCTGATTGATGGGCACGTGGTCGTCGGTTATCATACCACCTTCTGCCGTAGGAAAATAGCTTTCGTAGCCTGCTGTTCTGGCTGCTTCCCATACCTTATCTACAATATTGAGGGCGTAACGCTTTGAGATGCCTTCCTTAAAGAATTGTGCGCCTTCTCCACCTACCATATCCAAGAGAATGCCAAATTCGGGTTGGTAGCCTTGAGGGAGGTTTTTAGAGAAGTATTGTGCGCCCAATGCCCAACTGTTCTCGCTCCCTTGCTGTGCTGTTTCCCACTGTGGAACGCCCCAATCTTCCGCATCGAAACAGATAAAGTCTACACCTACATTCAGGCTGCTATCTGCTTGCAACTGTCGAGCTATCTCTATCATCACTGCCACACCTGATGCCCCATCGTTGGCAGCCATAACAGGTTTGCGGTGATTAGTAGAGTCGGGGTCGTTGTCAGCCCAAGGACGGCTGTCCCAGTGTGCGCAAAGCATAATGCGACGCTGTGCCTTTGGATTGAACGAAGCTATAATATTGGTAGCTTTCAGTGTAGTTCCATCATAGCCTTTGAGGTCGGCTTTCTGTGTTTGCACTTCACACCCATACTGCTTAAACTTGCTGATAATCCACGCTTCGCACTTATCGTGGGCAGCAGAGTTCATTACACGAGGTCCGAAATCGCATTGTGCAGCTGTGAAAGCGTATGCCGAGTCGGGATTAAACTTAGGTCCTACAGGTTTTGCGATGCTTGTCGAGTCGGTGGTTTCGGTAGTTTCTCCACCCTTCTGACCCTTACAACTGCACGCAAAACTTGTTACGGCAGTCATCATAGCACAACCTATTATCAATTTTAGTTTCGAATTCATAGTCTTTTTGGTTTGTTATTTTTTCCTTGCAGCTTGTACTTGTGCCATTACACGAAGCCAGTTTCCGCCCCATATTTTTTCAATGTCGCGTTCGCTGTATCTGCGTTTTAACAAGTGCTTGGTTAAGTTTATCATTTCGCTTGCATCAGCCATTCCGTGCACAGTGCCGTCGCCATCGAAGTCGGTACCTATACCTACGTGGTCGATACCCATAATTTTGATGGCGTGTTCAAGGTGGTTTATCACGTCTAAAATGTTTGCATGGACGCTTTTACGTAAAAATCCGCTGAACAAAGTTGTGTGTGCTACACCCCCCTTTTTAGCCAAGGCACGCATTTGGTCGTCGGTGAGATTGCGAGGAACATCGCATAAGGCTTTTGAATTGGAATGGCTGCAAACAATAGGTACGCTACTAATTTCCAAAGCATCGTAGAAACTCTTTTCTCCGCCGTGGCTTAGGTCTACCATAATGCCATTCTTGTTCATTTCCTGTATTACCTCTATGCCGAATTTGCTCACACCTCCGTGCATATTACTTCCACGTGCCGAGTCGCAAATGTCGTTATCGCCATTGTGACAGAGCGTAATGTAAGTTACACCACGTTGTGCAAAATGCTTTACATTCTCTATCTTATGCTCCAATGCAAGTCCATTCTCAATGGCAAACATAATGCTTTTTCTGCCCTTTCGCTTGTCCTCATAAAGGTCGGAAGGTGTACGTGCAATAGAGAGATAGCTGCTGTTTTGCTTCACTATCTTTTCTATTTTATCGAATATAAGATTGGTGTATTTTTCGGGACTGAGGTTGTCTAACACCTCAGAGAGTTCAGGATTGAACTTTTTCAGACCTTCTATATCTATCTTTGACGAGAAGGTTTCGCCAATGCGAGGTTGTGGCAAGTAAGCCGCCATTGTAACTGCGTCTTGTCTGCCTTCGCTCATTTTATGGAGATCGTACAATATACGAGGGTCGCGCTTTCCAAATTCCACCCCTTGAGGGAAGAACATAGGTGTGTCGCAATGTGTATCTAAAGTAAGAATTTTGTTGTGCAAACGCTTGGCAAGTTTGAAGTTCTCAGCCTCATTTACGAGCCATTGGAAGAGCTTCAATCCCTCTTCCTCCATCCATTCTGGGTGCCATTGCACACCGAGGATAGGCTTCAACTCTGTGCTTTCTATACATTCTATCACGCCATCGGTGGCTGTTCCTGTTACCTTAAATCGTTTCCCAGGGTCGCTCACAGCCTGATGGTGGAACGAATTTACATAGATGGTATCTTCATTATAGATAGAATGTAGCACCGAACCTTGTTCTACACGTACGCTGTGTGTAGCTTCGTTCTTCGGAGCATCTTGCGAATGTTTCAGTTTGGCTGCGTGCAAGGTTGTGATACTCTTTGCTTTGGCAAGCTTTTTCTCTACAGTTTCCTCCACTTCTATATAAGGATCGTAGATGTGCTGTTGGTTTTTGCCACCTAAAGCCATAGCCAAAACCTGAATACCACGACATATTCCGAGGATTGGAATTTGACGATTGAAAGCCAATCGAGTAATAAGAAGTTCGGATAAATCGCGCTTTGCATTGATATTGCTTAGCCCTCTTACAGGTTCTTCGCCCACCCAAAGCGGGTTGACATCAGCCCCACCAGTAAGTATCAGTCCGTCTATCTTGTCGAGGATATTTGTTAACAAACGTCCATCGTTGATAGGCGGGATGAGCAAAGGTGTAGCTCCAGCATCTACTACTTGCTTATAATAGACCTCACGAATTGTTGCGTCAACATCATTATAGTTGGTAACAAGTCCTATTATGGGTTGATGATTGCTTTCTGGAAAGGCATCGTACACCTTTTCCAAGTAAGCATCAATATTGTAATTCATTGTTATTTACTTTTTTTCAATACTACGTTTCAGCATCAAGAGGTCAACGGTTATTTTGCTAATAAATAATAGCTTTTGCTTTAGCGTTATATCTTAGTCGAATAGCTACTAATGGTTTTATAAGTTTTTGTTTTATCGTTTTCGTATCTATATATTTATTGTGAACCAGCCTTTATTCTTCCTCTTCACCTGCTACAGGTATTTCTCTCTTAATGCTTTGCTCTAACGAAATAAGTGTTTCGGTAGACATTACACCTGGGATAGTTTGCAACTTATTGTTGAGCAAGTCCATCAGTTGTTCGTTGTCTTTGGCATAAAGCTTCACCAAACTGGTATAAGGACCTGTTGTAAAGTGACACTCTATCACTTCAGGAATTTTGTTGATGCGCTCCACTACTTCCTTGTACATAGAGCCACGCTCAAGGTTTAGACCCACATAGGTGCAAGTGGTATAGCCCAAACTTTTAGGGTTGATAGAGAAACTGCTGCCTGTGATGACACCATTTTCGATGAGATGCTGAACACGTTGATGGATTGCTGCACGCGAAACGCCACATTCTGCAGCTACATCTTTGAAAGGAATACGTGCGTTGTGTGACAAGATACCGAGTATCTTTTTGTCTAATTTGTCTATTTTGTCCATTTTCATTAGGTTTAGAATTTGCCTTACGCAAGAAGATTATTGTTACAAAGTGAAAGCAAAATTAGACATTATAAATGAATTGAGCAACAAAAAGGAACAAAAAAATGTATTAAACCGTGCATTTTGTTTGTTTTTTGTAGTTTTTTTACAGTTTGAACGTGCCAAGAATATTGAATTTATAAATATTTACAGTGGTTTTTCGATATTTTACACTTCATTTTCTTTCTATTATTTTTCAACATTATATATCTTTAATGTGAAATTATTTCATTATCTTTGCATAAGATAGGCTGCACTCGGCAAGGTGTAGGGGCTCGATTTATCGAGTTCAAAACACCTAATCTTTACCATAAGGAACTCGATAAATCGAGCCCCTACATTAAAAAATACGTTCGTTGATACTTTCTTTCTATAAGTTAGACGGCACAAAAAAGAACTTAAAAACAGATAACGATATGACACAAGAAGAGAAAAACAAGATACAAGAAGATATTGTAGAGGTGTTGAAGACCGTTTATGACCCCGAAATACCTGTGAATATCTACGACTTAGGAATGATTTACAAGATAGATATGCAGGACGATGGGTCGCTCGATATGGATATGACCTTTACATCGCCATCGTGCCCAGCTGCAGACTTCATCTTTGAAGACGTACGCACAAAGGTGGAAAGCGTTAAGGGTGTGAAGTGTGCCAACATCAATCTTGTATTCGAACCCGTATGGGATCAAAGTATGATGTCCGAAGAGGCACGTGTAGAATTGGGTTTTGATTGATCCCAATTCGCATATTGAGACAATATAAAGTTGACCTTATTTAGTTTAAAAAACAAATTGGGTTAAATTAAAAACCGATATTGTGCGCCCAACACAACATCTTAACACCTCCCAAGTATGATGAATGTATATTTCCTTTCAGATGCTCATCTTGGCTCATTAGCCATCGAGCACAAGCGTACACACGAACGCCGATTGGTGAACTTCCTTGATAGTATAAAGCACAAGGCAAGTGCTGTTTATCTGTTGGGCGATATGTTCGACTTCTGGAACGAATACGCATACGTTGTGCCTAAAGGTTACACACGCTTTTTGGGCAAGATTTCGGAATTGACCGATATGGGCGTAGAGGTGCACTACTTCATTGGCAATCACGATATATGGACCTATGGGTATCTTGAACAAGAATGTGGCGTAATTCTCCACCGCAAAGACATCACCACAGAGATAAGCGACAAGGTGTTCTATCTTGCCCACGGCGATGGATTGGGCGACCCCGACCCCTTATTTAAAATCCTTAGACGCGTGTTCCACAACAGGGCTTGCCAGCGATTGCTCAACTTTGTGCACCCTTGGTGGGGTATGCAGTTAGGGCTGAATTGGGCAAAGAAGAGTCGTATGAAGCGCGAAGACGGCAAGGAAATGCCATTCCTTGGCGAAGACAAAGAATATTTGGTGCGTTATACCAAAGAATATATGGCGCAGCACAAGGACATTGACTTCTTTATTTATGGACATCGACACATCAAGCTCGACCTTCCGCTCAACGATACCACACGAATGATAATCTTAGGCGACTGGATTTGGCAGTTTACATACGCTGTTTTCGATGGCGAACACCTGTTCTTAGAAGACTATGTAGAAGGTGAAAGTAAACCATAAATAGAACAAAATTGTGCGAAAATGCGTTAAAAGTAAGATTTTTACTGAATTATTAAAACTTTTCACTAAAAGAATTTGTACAATTAATATACTTTTAGTATATTTGCAACATAAAAGCTTTATCGGGGAAACTTCAAGATAAGCTAACCCGATGTTGAATTTTGAAAATTAATAAGATTGGATAGAAATTCATCATTTAGAATAAAACTCAGGTTTGTAGATTAAGTTTAGTCAAAAAGGTGGTTGTCGAGATGACAATTACCTTTTCTTTTTTTATCCCTATATTTTATTGTTTTATATTTCTTCCTTCCATCTCTTCCAAATCATACATCCATCTTTTGTTTCCAAAACATATATGTTTGAGCTTCCCCAAGTTCAACTTTGATACGCCAATACATATATATTTTGGGTGGTAAAACATATATGTATTGGAACGCTTTTGTAAGTGTTTTATTATCAATAAGTTACCAATTGCATTTTTTAGGTTGATGTTCAAAAAGTAATTGTTCTGTTTTTCGGCTACCATCAATTATTCCTTGTTTCGAATATTTATAATGTTTCATTATCAGTTTTTTTGTAGTTTAAGCTCGCTTTCCACCTTATTATATATAGTCGACCCTCAAAAAGGCGACATCGCATTTTTTCATATAGCCCTGCGGGAAGAATTGGTGTTGAAAATTTAATTCTTGTCTTCCACAGCACCACATAATCACTCTTTCAATTAGGCACAAAAGAAGCCTCATGGCTCTTTTGAAGTTAAATGCTGCAGCTGCAAGCATGACATTGATGGAGTCTCCGAAGAGACCCTTGTAGAAGTTCCTCCCCAACCGGTGGTCTGCCTTGCAGTGGCCAATGACAGGCTCTATTCCTGCCCGCTTGCGGAAGAGTTTGTGCTTTTTGTTCTTGGCGTACCGTGAGTCTGTTTTCTTGGGCGTGTCCGGAATTATGATTTGTGTCTGCCCGCTCATACTTTGTCCTCGGTATCCCCTGTCGCAGGCAAGTGTTTTTATTTTCCTGTCATACAGCCGCCTGACCTGCTCCATTGCCTTGTCTATCGTATGGCCGTCATACTCATTGCGGAATGACAGCGCGCCGATGATGAGTCCGTCCCATAGTCTGACGATGGAAACCTTGTTGCCGAACTCGTACTTCTTGCCCTCTTTTCCCTTGCTGATACAAAGCACGTCTGGCTCGTGAAGCGAGTAGATCTTATGGCCGTCCAACCGCTCGCCGTTGACAAGCCTCATGCAGATGTCAATCCGCTTCTGGTAGGCATTTCTATCGGGCAGCAGGCGAAGCAGCTCCCTGAGCAACCTGCCCGCAATGGTGCGCATCCGCTTGTCGGCCTTCCTGACTTTGGCCTTGCTGTTCTTCCTACCCCTGAAGCGCTGAACGAGCTTCAGTTCCTTTATCTCCTTGGCATAGCTCTGGCGGACCTTGAGGTTTTCCTTCTCCGCCACGCTGTGGCAAAAGGCTATCACCTTGTTCAGGAGTTTCGAGTCCGTGGGGAAGGTCACGTTCTTCTCCTGCACCGTCGTGTCGATGAATGCGGTATGCTCCGCATCGGGCTTGCGTCCACGTCCATCCTTGCCGTCTTTCCCCTGCATCTCCTCTTTTCTGTGGTCGCCGATTAAAAGATTGATGCGGATGCTTTCCTTGAGTATCAGCTCCATGCCAGATTCACCGATGCGACGGCGGAACTCGACAAGCTCGGTGGGAACGCAGGGAGCGTCGGTGCGGAATGCCTCCATCCCGCAAAAATACTGGAAGTAGGCGTTCTCCGAGAACTGCTCCACGACGCTCTCGTCTGAAACGTCACGAAGGTGTTTCAAGATCAGCAGACCGACCATCAGACGGATGGGCTTGGCCATACGGCCAGTGTCCTTGCTGTAAAGAGGGGCAAAAGACTGCTCAAACAGATTCCAATCAATCAGATTGGCTAACTTGTACAGGGAATTCTTGGGAGAGAGCATTGTCTCAAGATCCCAGAATAATGATGCCTGACGGACTTTGGATGGAGATTTATACATCGTTGAATTGCAAGATTTTACTATACAAAGATACAAAACTTTGTAGAAATATGCAAGTTTGAGAACGATTATTTTATTGATAACCAGATGGTTAAATACTTTTCAAGGGGAGACTATATAGTAAAAGTAGTGTTTTTCGGGCTTTGTATCATTGCTTGTGTTATATTTAAGGTTTAGTGATTTACCGACAGCGACTGAAAGCCAAAAAGATAACCCATAATTTTACTTTTTGTGTAGATAGAGCTATAAAAAGCCCTAAATTTATGCACAACCATATAGGGTTTGTGCATAATTGGTTACTTTTTTAACTCAAAAATTTGCGTACTTGGAAAATTTATCTTTCCTTTGCAGCTGAATTTTAGATTTGAAAGTATAATAAAACATTTTAAAACTTACAATTATGTCAGAATTTGAATCAAAGGTAAAGGCAATTATCGTAGATAAACTTGGTGTAGATGAGGCAGAAGTTAAGCCAGAAGCAAGCTTCACAAACGACCTCGGCGCTGACTCTTTGGATACAGTAGAGCTCATTATGGAGTTCGAAAAGGAATTCGGTATCTCTATTCCAGACGATAAGGCTGAAAAGATCGCTACAGTAGGCGATGCTATTTCTTACATTGAAGAAAACGCTAAGTAAGAATAAGCAATTTATGGGATAGGGCTTTCTTTACGAGAGCAACGCCCATTCTTATTCATTAGTAATAAACTTATATCATTCTAAGTTTTTTCAATTACGAAAATAGTAATGGCATAAGAAAATTAAGGAGTTAAGCCAATCGTTTTGCAATTATGCAGCTCTTTTATGGGATACATAGATGTGGAACATTAGCTTAACTCCTTATTTGTTTGCATAGAAATGGGATATTTCAAGGCAAACAATCACCAAAGGTGAGCAATATCAATGTTCGCCTAAAAAGAAAAGATAGTGGGACAACCTGAGTTTTGAATGTCAAAACGAAGCAAAATGTCCTAACTTTATAAACATTAAATTCATAGATTAATGGAACTAAAAAGAGTAGTAGTAACAGGTTTGGGCGCAGTGACACCATTGGGCAACAATGCTGAAGACACTTGGAAGGCTATGTTGGAAGGAAAAAGTGGTGCTGGACCTATTACTCATTTCGATACAGCAAACTTTAAGACTAAGTTTGCGTGCGAAGTGAAAGACCTCAATATAAATGATTACATCGACCGCAAGGAAGCTCGCAAGCTCGACCGCTACACCCAATTGGCAATGATTAGTGCCATTCAGGGTATTCAAGACTGCGGCATCGACCTTGAAACAGCCAACAAAAATCGTATTGGCGTAGTTTACGGTGTGGGTATCGGTGGTATAAAGACCTTTGAAGAAGAAATAGGCAATTATGCTAAACACGAAGAAATGGGACCTAAGTTTAATCCATTCTTCATTCCTAAGATGATTTCCGACATTGCTTCAGGTCACATCAGTATCCGTTTCGGTTTCCACGGCCCTAACTTTACCACCACTTCGGCTTGTGCTTCAAGTACAAACGCATTGGGTACAGCTTTCAACCTTATCCGCTTGGGCAAAGCCGATATGATTGTTAGCGGTGGTGCAGAGGCAGCTATTACCCCAGGTGGGGTAGGCGGATTCAACGCTATGCACGCCCTTTCAACTCGCAACGACGACCCTACACGTGCTTCACGTCCATTCTCGGCAAGCCGCGACGGCTTTGTTATGGGTGAAGGTGCAGGCTGCTTAATCCTTGAAGAGTTGGAACACGCTAAGGCACGTGGTGCTAAGATTTATGCAGAGCTCGTAGGCGAAGGCGCATCGGCTGACGCTCATCACATTACAGCTTCACACCCTGAAGGCTTGGGCGCACACTTGGTAATGCAAGCTGCCCTTGACGATGCTCAAATGAAGGCTGAAGACATCGACTATATCAATGTTCACGGCACATCAACTCCTGTGGGCGATGTTTCAGAAGCTAAGGCTATCGTACAATTGTTTGGCGATGCTGCTTACAAGCTCAACATCTCGTCTACAAAGAGTATGACAGGTCACTTGCTTGGTGCGGCTGGTGCAGTGGAAGCTATGGCTTGTGTATTGGCTGTACAGAACGACATCATTCCTCCAACTATCAATCACGAGGACGAGGATAAAGATGCTGAATTGGATTACAATTTGAACTTTACCTTCAATAAGGCGCAGAAGCGTGAAGTGCGTGCTGCTCTTAGCAACACTTTCGGCTTCGGTGGGCACAACGCTTGTGTGATATTCAAGAAGTATGCTGAATAAGATAATCGACCGAATAAAGCTCCCTTTCCGAAAGGAGAAGGAGCTTTATTTGGCTTTATACCGAATTATTGGGGTGCTACCTCACAATATTGACTACTACAAAACAGCTCTTTTACACAAAAGCGTAGCACGTCGCAACAACAAAGGTAAGCCTGTAAACAATGAACGCTTAGAATTTCTTGGCGATGCAATACTTGATGCAGTCGTTGGCGACATTGTTTATGCGCATTTCCCTGGAAAGCGTGAGGGATTTCTCACCAACACACGCTCAAAGATAGTGCAACGTGACACATTGAATAGGTTGGCAAAAGAGTTAGGACTTACTGAGTTGGTATTGTCAAACGGTCACTCTTCTTCTCATAATAGTTACCTCGGCGGCAATGCTTTCGAGGCTTTAGTGGGTGCGTTATACCTTGATCACGGCTATATGGCGTGTATGCAGTTTATGCAAAAGCAGATTTTGGGCAATCGCATCAACATCAATAAGGTGGCTTATAAGGAAATGAATTTTAAGTCGAAGCTATTAGAATGGAGTCAGAAGAACAAGGTACAACTCGATTTTGAGCTTATTGAGAACGTTAAAGATAAAGACGGCAACCCTACATTCAGATATAAGGTAGTGGCAGAAGGCATCTCGTGTGGCGAAGGCTATGGTTATACAAAGAAAGAAAGTCAGCAAGAAGCGGCTCGCATCACCTATCACGCTATTCGCAAAGAGGCGTATTACGCTGACAAGATATATGCTGCAAAGGAGCAACGATTGCAGGAAAATACCGAAAAAGCTGAATACGAAGAGGGGTTAGATACCCATCTTGTAGCTGCACCCGTAACTACTTTGGCAGGTGATGAGGCTATCAACAATGCGCCAGCGGTTGATATAGAAACTCCAATAGCTGCATCTATCATCAAAGAAGAAATAAGCGAAGCTGCCGAACACATTGTAGAAAGAGAAAACATTGTTGAGGCTGCAGAAGCAAAAGCTTTTGAGTAAAAGGGTAGGGGCTCGGTTCACCGAGTTCCGCTTATCAAGGAGTTAGAGGAGTTCTTTTAGGAGTTAGGGGAGTTAAAAGGAGTTATCGCTCGTTCCTCGCTTAGGACTTAAAAGCCAATAGTTTTGTTGCTGTAGTGTAGGGGCTTGATTATCAAAAAGCAAAAGGGCTTAATTTTCCACTTTATGTTTCTATCTTCTATCTCCCTATTTTAGGTTTATAGAAGCGAAAAGTGCAAAATTACGCCCTTTTATTATGCTTAGTTCGATGCTAATATTAGCCGATTAGCTTCAGCAAATATTCACATTTTTCAGGATTACCCACGGTCTTTCCCTTGTCGCACGATAGTTTTACACAGTCGTGCCATTCACGTTTCTCGGTAATGCGCATACGTGTGAGCTTCACAACAATATTCATTGGCTTCACGTTCTCTACATCACACGTGAGGAAAGTACCCATACCATAACTATCTTTTACACGTCCGTTGACATATTTGTGTAACTCTATGGCACGCTCAATATTAAGTCCGTTGCTGAAAACTACTTGCTTTGTAGCAGGGTCGATACCCAACGACTGATATTTAGCGATAATCTTTTCTATCTGTTCTTCTTCTATTCCGCTGTCTACACGCAAACCTGTAAACATCATTGCCATACGCTTTGAGAGGTTGCCAAAGAACACCTTGTCACCAAAACAATCGTACAAGTAAATTCCATTGTCGCCATCATAGACGTCACTGAACTTCTTCATCACGTTGAAATTACATTCAAAGATGCCGCTAACGTTCTCTTCAAACTCTATAAGCTGATGACTCATCGTACCAATGGCCAAGAGGTCGTTCTTCATTGCTAAGTACACATTGCTCGTACCTGTAAATTTGCCTGTCCACGTGTGGTGACCTTGCTCGTCATCATAGCCCCCTTGTGCGTAAACCTCTTTCATTGTGCGGATTATCATACTATGATGGTCGAACGACATACGACGTCTTGTGCCCATATCGCCAAGGATAAGCCCATTAGAGAGTATCTTTTGGGTTTTCTCTATGCAACGTTCGCGCTCTTGTTCAAGGTTGTAATGCTCTAAATCGCCCCGCAATATGTGCATCAATTCTGACACAATGCTGAGTATGGGCATTTCCCACATAATGGCAGAGTACCACTTTCCACGTACCGACACATCTAAATGGCCTGCTTCATCTTGTGTTACCGTCACTTCGTGAGGGTCGAAACGGTAGCCACGGAGGAAGGTGAAGTACCATTCTGGCAGATAGTACATTCGTCGTTTCATAAACGCTATTTCCTCCTCGGTAATGATTACGTTGGGCATATATCCTAATTGCTCGTTTAAGAGTTCGGCAAATCCTTCAGGATACACTGTATCTTTTCTGTCAAAGAAGGTATATTCTACTTCTGCACGAGGATAAGTTTGCAACACATAATGCTGACAGCTAAAGGTGTAAGCATCGTTATCTGTGAAATGTTTTATAATTTGCTGCATAGATTTTTTCATTGTGATTAACACCATAGTCTATGGTTAGACTTTTGCAAAAGTACGTATTTTTTTTTACTCTTTGTTCTTTCCCATCAATAAAACCAAAAGAATGTGTACCTTTGCACGAAATTTTGTTGGTCGGGGCTGATTTGTTGGACGAGTTGGACGGGTCGGACGGGTCGGACTGGTCGGACGAGTCGGACTGGTCGGACAAGTCTGATTTAGGTTGGCAAATCTTCCATCATCATCTACACATAGCTTGAGCTTAAAAAAATTATGAATCAAAACATTAAAGGCTTTACGGCAGGAATTTTGGCTGCCATCTTTTACGGAACGAACCCTTTAGGTGCACTTCCGCTGTATGCACACGGACTTTCTTCGGGCAATGTGCTCTTTTATCGGTATGGAATGGCTGCACTGATGTTTGCCGTATGGCTGCTGTTTACAGGCGAAGGCTTCAAAATCAAGATAGGACACGCTATAAAGTTTGCCACCCTTGGTTCGTTTTGTGGCATCTCGTCGGTGCTACTTTTCCTTAGCTTTCTTTATATGAATGCAGGTGTAGCCTCTACCATTCTTTTCTCTTACCCCATTATCACGGCTGTGTTGATGGTGGTTTTCTATCACGAACGTATCACTTGGGCCACTGCACTCTCCATTCTTCTTGCCATTATAGGTATAGGTTTGCTCTATCGGGGTGAAGGTGGCACAACGTTAAGTCTTACAGGTATTTTGCTCGTCTTAGGTTCTTCGCTGCTTTATGCCTTATATATTGTCTATGTAAAACAGTTTAAAATAACGATGTCGCCTGTGAAATACACCTTTTGGATTACTTTTTTCGGGTGGTTAACCATAGTGGGTTATATGGTGTTTGTGGGCGATCCGCTGCAAATACTTGATGAAACCGAAGAGTGGTTGTTTTCCGTTCAGTTGGCATTGTTCCCTACTTTGCTTTCGCTCTATTGTATGAATGTTTCCATCAACATTATTGGAAGCACGGCATCGTCTATTCTTGGCGCATTAGAACCTGTAACTGCTGTGGCTATCAGTTGTTTGCTTTTTGGCGAGAGCCTCACTTTCCGTCTTGCTTCAGGTATTGTTCTTATCCTCTCGGCCGTAATATTGATTATTTTAAAACAAAAGAAAGCAAGTTGATTTTTTAAGGAGTTAGCGTCAAATGTTGTGTGGGCAAGATGTGGAAAATTGGTCGGACTGGTCGGACTTGTCTGACTGGTCCGACTGGTCCGACCTCACCAAACCTAATGCTACCAATGCTACTGTAAGTACAGGTACATTGGAAACTTTAGAAAGAGTATTCCGTCATGGTGTATTGGTAGAAGAAAATACAGGCAGACTTTGTATGAACTGTCCACGTGGAATGGTAGGTATGAAGGAGTTGCGTGATGCTTATCCTGAACAAATGGTAGGCATTGCAATTCACCGTTATAACCAAAATGTATACCAAGACCCAATGTATCTTGCTGAATACGACCCTAAATTTAAAGAGATGGAAAGTGGTGCACCTTTTTTTTGATTATTCTGAGCGCATATAGGTCTTTATGGTGTTCTCGTAGTGGGCTATGCTTTGCAGTACAGCGTTTTTAGGCAGCTCTGGGGCATCTATACCCTCGGCAATGCTGAAAGGAGCAGTCTCAATGCGTATTTCGTCCCATAAGCCTTGAGCAATAAAACTTTCTAAGGTTTGCGCACCACCCTCCACAATAAGTGAGGTGATAGGACGAGAAGGAATGGTATGGTGTGAGTGACTTTTGTTAGGTTGGGCAGAATTGTCAGCCCAGTCTGACTTATCTGACCCGTCCGACTTTTTCGATAACCGCACAACCTCTTCTAAAGAATGAATAGTGATACCATCATCAGCAGTATGTGTGTGCGAAAGAACAAGCTTTTGAGGGTGGTTGCCGCTCCATTCACGCACGTTGAGTTGAGGATTTTCAAGCATTTGTGTGGTATTTCCTACAAGGATAGCATCGCTTTCGGCACGCAGTTTGTGTACCAACATTTTGGTAAAAGGTGTAGAGATTTGCAGTGGTGTATAGGGTTTACGTGTGGGAGAGTAGGCTATCTTTCCATTGTCGGTTTGCGCCCACTTCAGAATAATGTAAGGTCTGTGCTGTTTGTTGCGCACTATGAATTGTCGGTTTAGTGCCAAACATTCCTTTTCTAATACGCCTACTTTAACCTCGATACCTGCCTCGCGTATGCGTGCTATGCCTCGCCCTTGCACTTCGGCAAAGGGGTCTATGCAACCACACACCACACGGCGCACGCCTTTGCGCACAATGAGGTCGGCACAAGGAGGGGTTTTGCCGTGATGCGAACAGGGCTCAAGGCTCACATAGATGGTGGCTTGTGGCAAGAGGTGTTCGTCTTCGGGACGCACAGAACGGAAAGCGTTCACTTCGGCATGTCCTTCTCCGCAACGCACGTGGTAGCCTTCGCCAATGATGCGGCCGTCTTGGCTTACGATTACAGCCCCCACCATAGGGTTGGGCTTGGCAAGTTGGCGACCGTTGGCTGCTAACTGCAAACAACGGTACATATATATATCGTCTATTTCTTCTTGTTTCATATTGTTTTATTGTTTATCTTTGCAAATCAAAACAGCTTAGTTGCTGCGGTGTAGGGGCTCGATTTATCGAGTTCCAAATACTGAATGTGGGGTATGCGGAACTCGATAAATCGAGCCCCTACATATTATAAACCATCAGAAATCTATGATGTATCAAACGCTTTACGAACGACTTACACCGCTTTATCCCTTGGGTGAAGCGAAAGCCATTGTGCGCACGGTGTTGGAAAGTCGCTATGGACTATCGCTTACCGATATATACACAGGCAAAGTTAGTGAATTATCGGCAGAAGACAACGCTGAACTCGAAAAAATAATAGCTCGATTAGAGAAAGGCGAACCTGTGCAGTATGTTTTGGGCGAAGCGATGTTTTGTGGACGAACGTTTTATGTGGTAGAAGGCGTACTTATTCCACGAATAGAGACAGAGGTGTTGTGCCGTTGGATAGCAGCCGACTTTAATCAACCTTATTGTGCACTTCAACCGCCTAAACCCTTACAGGTGTTGGACGTGGGGACGGGTAGTGGTTGTATCGCCATTACGTTGCAAAAAGATATTGATAACGTTGAAGTTACGGCTTGGGATATATCTGGAGACGCACTCTTGATAGCTCGGAGAAATGCTATGGCGATGGAAGCAAGGGTAAACTTTGAGTTGGAAGACGCACTCGATCCATCGGAAGACAAACGGCAGTTTGACGTTATTGTGAGCAATCCACCTTATATATGTATGGACGAACAAGCAGAGATGCACCAAAATGTGTTGGACTATGAACCCGACACAGCTCTCTTTGTGCCTAATGATGACCCATTGCGGTTTTATACTGCCATTGCTAAGTATGGACAAAAGGCGCTGAAACGAGGTGGGGCATTGTACTTTGAGACCAATCCGCGCTATATAGAACAAGTGGTGGGAATGATGTCCGAATTGGGATATGTTCATATTGAGGTGAAAGAAGACCAATTCGGTAAAAGACGATTTACAAAGGCTATATGGTTATGATACAAAAGAAACCCGTTACGGAAGCAGAAGCATTGAGGAAGTTGGGCGACCTCTGTGCTCGCAGCGAGCATTGTTCGGGCGAGATAGCGGAAAAGATGCGCAAATGGGGATTGGTAGCTGAGGTGCAAGAGCGTATTATTGACCGTCTTATCGACTTAAAATACATTGATGATGAACGCTTTACACAGGCGTTTGTGCGTGATAAGATAGCTTATAACAAGTGGGGGCGAAGGAAGATAGAACAAGCGTTATGGATTAAAAAGATAGACAAACGCATCTCGCAACCTATATTGGACGAGGTGAAAGATGAGGAGTATTTGGAGGTGTTGCGCCCACTGATGAAAAGCAAGTATAAGACTATCAAGGCTGAAACAGACTATGAGCGAGCTATGAAGCTCATTAAGTTTGCGATGGGAAGAGGTTTCACAATCGACTTAATTCGACAGTGCGTGGACGATGCAACAATGGTAGATGATGTTGATTTTGATATAACAGCCGATGATTAGCATTTGGAGCAGACTGATAGACCTCATTGCGCCACGTGCTTGTGTGATGTGTGGGAAGCGATTGGGCATTAGCGAGCACGTTTTGTGTGGAGCTTGCAACCTCACTTTGCCTCGCACTAACTATCACCAAGACGCATTAGAAAACGAATTGGCAAAAGTGTTTTGGGGCAGAATACCTATCGAAAAGGCGGCAGCGTTCTTCTTTTATCAAGCCAACTCTCCTTCGAGTAATATGATATACAGTCTGAAGTATGGCAATCAACCAGAGTTGGGCATCGAATTGGGACAAATCTTTGCTGACGAATGTCAACATTCTGACTTCTTCGAGGGCATTGATGCCATTGTTTCAGTACCTCTTGCACGCAAGAGAGTGCTACAACGAGGTTATAATCAAAGCGATATGATAGCTCAAGGCGTGAGTTTGGTTACACGATTGCCTATTATAAAGAAAGCTGTAAAGCGCAATTCGTTTGAGGGAAGTCAAACCCAAAAGGTGCGTAGTGAACGCAATGAAAATGTAGAACACGCTTTCCACCTGCTCAGACCTGATCTTTTGCAAGGTAAACACCTGCTCTTGATAGACGATGTTATCACTACGGGAGCTACGATAACAGCCTTAGCCAAAGAGATATTGAAAGCTAAAGATGTGAAAATAAGTGTGCTTTCGCTTTGTCATACAAAAGGAAAATAAAAAAGCTATCAAAGAGCCTTTAACACCACCTTGATAGCAGTATGATAATAGCACTTAGCCTTAGCTTTTCACCTTGGCACTATAAAGCAAAGTAACCTTTAAGGCTTCCTTATAGACTACTGTAATTACTTCATTTTCAGTAGTCCAATACGACATCTGCCCTTTGTCAGATGCAGTGCTTTCGGTATTCTTGGCAAAGACTGCTAAATCCTTTTGAATATCAGCGTAATGCTTTTGTTCATTATCGGGAATAATAAGCAGGTCTATTTTTTCAAACCCTTTTGTGGGTTTTATGTCAGTCGCCTGCTTGTTTCCTGAAGCTTTAGCAAATGATTCGAACATTGCTTTCTGCAAGGAGGTGTCAAGGTTAAGTTCGGCTACTTGTTTTCGTTTGCTACCTTTTATGCCTTCATACTTGCTGATAAAGGTATTCAAGTCTTGAGCTGAAGAGCTTAAACTCATAAGAAACGCACATACACAACTTAAGAAAAATTTTGTTTTCATTAGCTTAATGATTTTAAATTGATGAACATTACAAATGTAGTAATTTACTTTCAATCAATCTATTACATTTAAGAATTGTTTTAAAAAAGATGATAATTGAATATCTTTTCAACAAAAAAATATAATTAGCTTTGCACTTCACTTGAATATTATTTATCTTTGCATAAGATATGGCTGCGTGCAGCAATTTGCAGACAAGTTGGGATTGCATTCGTTGGTAATCTCTTTGTATAGGGATAGTAGCACGCAGCAGATTATAAGATTAAGTTAAAACAATATAATGGAAGATTTAAAAAAGTTATTTGCAGGCAAACTGCTCGGTATTAAAGCAATCAAGTTGCAACCCAACGACCCTTTCACTTGGGCAAGCGGTTGGTTATCACCTTTCTATTGCGACAATCGTAAGACACTTTCGTTCCACGATGTTCGCTCGTTTGTGAAGTTGGAACTGACCCACGCTATTCTAAAGCATTTCCCTGAAGCTACTGCCGTTGCAGGTGTGGCAACAGGAGCAATAGCTCAAGGCGCACTCGTGGCCGACGAATTGGCTATGCCATACGCATACGTGCGTCCTAAACCAAAAGACCACGGAATGAAAAACCAGATAGAAGGCGAATTGCCAGTGGGTTCGAAGGTGGTAGTAGTAGAAGACCTTATCTCTACGGGCGGCTCTTCTTTGAAGGCAGTGGCAGCATTGCGCGAGGCTGGTTTCGAAGTTGTGGGTATGGTGGCATCGTACACATACGGCTTTGATGTGGCAGAAAAGGCATTTGCAGAAGCAGGTGTGAAGCTCGTAACTCTGACCGATTACAACAGCGTGGTGGAAAAGGCAGTGGAGACAGGGTATATCACCAAAGAGCAAGTTGCGACACTTAACGAATGGCGCAAAGACCCTGCAAATTATAAAGGATAATATTTAAAACTCACAATATCGTAAATGAGTAAATTTGAAAGCAGCGTAAAGCAAATTCCTTATCCTCAACAGAGTGTTTACAATATGTTGAGCGACCTTACCAATATAGAACGTGTAAAAGACAAAATTCCTGGAGATAAGCTGAAGGACTTGACTTTCGATAAAGACACCATCTCTGTTAGCGTGCCACCCGTTGGGCAGGTTTCGATGCGTATCATTGAGCGTGAAGAGCCTAAAACCATCAAGTTTGCAAGCGAAAACTCGCCTATGGGCTTCAACTTCTGGATTCAGATGCTCCCGACAGACGAGCAAAACTCGAAGATGAAGCTGACCATTGATGCCGATATACCTTTCTTTGCAAAGGGAATGGTATCAGGTCCGCTTCAGGAAGGTATCGAAAAGATAGCCGATGCGTTGGCTATAATTCCTTATCAGTAGGAATGATGCCCTAATATAAATAATGCAGCGATTGCTTGTCAATAGAAAGATTTGATGGACTTATCAGACGAATAACCCCCGTCCGACAAGTCTGAAAATTCTAAAACTCCATTCCATTAATATGATAAAGAACTGGATTTACACCCTTATAGCCCTTGTTGCGTTTACAGCGTGTGGCAATCAGGTAGAATACGAATATACCGACTACCATTCAAATCTCACGTTAGACAATAGCGTTCATCTTGATGCAACGCTTGCAAGTGCTATGAATGCACTGTCGCCAGGCATCTTTACCATCATTAAGACCCAGTACAAGAGCGGGGTAAACTATTATCAGTTTGCCAACAATCACAAACTTGCTTCCGAAAAGCCGTTTACTGCCATTGATGTGCGACTTCAGAACCAATTGCACATCGGTATGAACAATGGATTGATAGTAGGTTATGGCAATCTTGACAACCCCGCCCGCTTCTATGCATACGACCTTCAGTGTCCTAATTGTTTCACTCCTGATGCCTATCCCCTTCGTTCGTACGAACTCAAGATAGATGCACAAGGCATTGCCACCTGTACCCATTGCAAACGAACTTACAACCTTAACACGGGCGGAAACATCGTTAGCGGTGATAAAGGCAGAACACTATATCGTTATCGTGCCAGCACAACAGGTCCGAACGGCTTGTTAAGGGTAAACTAAAATGGAATGAAATTAAACATAAGATATGGCTTTACCCCAACAAATAAGACAAAAAATATCTCATAAGTTTCATAAATAGAGGTAAAAGCACCTAAACTGGTCTAATGACCGACTTGTGTTAAACCCAACAAACAAAATGTAAAAATAAGGTTGAACCGCATCTAAAGTCTTATAAAGGCTTTGCGGTTCAACCTTATTTTTGTATTTTTGCATCTTAAGTAAATAGGGTAATAAGAGCTGATAATAAATGTATCGCTCCCAATAAAATAATAAAAGAAAACCAACGACTATGGCAAAAAACGATAAGGGGCTGACCCCAATGATGCGACAATTCTTCTCAATGAAAGCGAAACATCCTGATGCATTGATGCTCTTTAGATGTGGCGACTTCTATGAGACGTATTGCGATGATGCCATAGAGGCCTCACGTATTCTTGGTATTACGCTTACACGCCGTAACAATGGAGCGGCAGCAGGCGACGAGATGGCTGGTTTCCCTCATCACGCCTTGGATACGTTTCTGCCAAAGCTCATTCGTGCAGGTAAACGTGTAGCCATTTGCGACCAATTGGAAGACCCTAAAAAAAAGAAAGAAGAACTTAAAGGAAAGAAAGGGGTATCGGCTGAAGACAAGATGGTGAAGCGTGGCATCACCGAACTTGTTACCCCGGGTGTGGCAATGGGCGATAACGTGCTCAATTATAAAGAAAACAACTTCCTTGCAGCGGTTCACTTCGGTCGTGGAGCGTGTGGTATCAGCTTCTTAGATATTTCCACAGGCGAGTTTCTTACAGGCGAAGGCACATTCGACTATGTGGAAAAACTCATCGGCAACTTCTCTCCTAAAGAGGTATTGTATGAGCGAGGTAAGAAAAACGACTTTGAACGCCATTTCGGAACACGACTTTGTACGTTCGAGTTAGACGATTGGGTATTTACCGACCAAACCGCACGACAAAAACTACTCAAACATTTCGGTACAAAAAACCTCAAAGGCTTTGGTGTAGACCATCTTAACAATGGTGTGATTGCTGCAGGAGCAATTATGCAATACCTTGAGATTACCCAGCATACAAACATCAATCACATCACTTCCCTTGCTCGCATAGAGGAAGAAAAGTACGTACGCTTAGACCGTTTTACTATTCGTTCGCTCGAATTGGTAACCCCAATGCAGGAAGATGGTTTGTCGTTGCTCAACGTAATAGACCGCACCATTACTCCAATGGGTGGTCGTTTGTTGCGCAGATGGCTTGTTTTCCCCCTCAAAGAGGAAAAACCTATCAACGAACGATTGGATATTGTAGACTATTACTTTCGTGAACCCGACTTCCGTCAATGTTTGGACGAACAGATGCATCGCATTGGCGATTTAGAGCGCATCATCTCTAAGGTGGCAGTAGGACGAGTTTCGCCCCGTGAGGTTGTACAACTCAAAACGGCATTGATGGCTATTCAGCCCATTAAGACAGCTTGCCTCTATGCCAATAAGGAGGCTTTGAAAGCCATTGGCGAACAGCTGAACCTTTGCGAGTCGATACGTGAACGCATAGAACGTGAAATTAAACCCGACCCACCACAGCTTATCAACAAAGGCGATGTGATAGCCCACGGCTTTAATGCCGAACTTGACGACCTTCGCTCTATTCGTGACAACGGCAAGCAATACCTTTTAGAAATACAAGAAAAGGAAGCCGAAAAGACAGGCATTAGTTCATTAAAAATAGGTTTCAACAACGTATTTGGCTATTACCTTGAAGTGCGCAATACGTTTAAGGACAAAGTGCCTGAAGAATGGATACGCAAGCAAACCCTTGCACAGGCAGAACGCTACATTACTCCCGAACTAAAGGAATACGAGGCTAAAATATTGGGAGCTGACGAAAAGATATTGGCATTAGAAACAAAGCTCTTCAACGAGTTGATACAAGATATGCAGAAGTTTATTCCACAAATTCAAATCAATGCCAACCTCATTGCTCATTTGGATTGCTTGCTCTCTTTTGCGGTTACTTCTGAAGAACATCATTATGTACGACCAGTGGTAGACACCACAGAAGTAATCGACATTAAGCAAGGTCGCCACCCTGTAATAGAAACACAACTGCCTTTGGGCGAACAGTATGTGCCGAATGACGTACTATTGGACAACGAACGTCAACAAATAATGATGATTACGGGTCCCAATATGGCAGGTAAGTCGGCTCTGTTGCGCCAAACGGCACTTATTGTACTGCTTGCACAAGTGGGCTGTTTCGTACCTGCCGAAGGAGCAAAAATAGGGTTGGTGGATAAAATCTTCACCCGTGTGGGCGCATCAGACAATATTTCGTTGGGCGAATCTACCTTTATGGTAGAGATGACCGAAGCATCTAACATTCTCAACAACGTTACTCCACGTTCGTTAATCCTATTTGATGAACTTGGACGAGGCACAAGCACCTACGACGGCATCAGTATAGCGTGGGCAATTGTGGAATATCTGCACGAACAACCCAAAGCGCAAGCTCGCACGCTCTTTGCTACTCACTACCACGAACTGAACGAAATGGAAAAGATATTCCATCGTATTAAGAATTACAACGTATCGGTACGTGAGAACGAGGGCAAAATTATCTTCCTTCGCAAGTTAGCACGAGGAGGCAGCGAACACTCGTTTGGTATTCACGTAGCCGATATTGCAGGTATGCCACGCTCTATTGTGAAACGTGCCAATGTGGTGTTGAAACAATTGGAAAACGACAATTCGCAGGCTACGGGCAGTATGCGCAAGCCCAATGCCGAAAGCATAGACCAAACACGTGAGGGAATGCAACTCTCCATCTTCCAATTAGACGACCCTGTACTGACCCAAATACGTGACGAAATTCTTGGTCTCGACATCAACAACCTTACCCCTGTTGAGGCTTTAAACAAGCTGAACGAGATTAAGAAAATTGTGAATGGCAGATAAACCCAAATCGGTCATTAGCCCGCAAAGGCTTTTTAAAGCGTTTAGCTGTTATGCTTTTCTTCGTCTTTGCACCTTATTTTGGCTCTTTTCGTTTGTTTTTTCAGTTGTTTAGCTCGCTAAACGTCTTCAAAAACACCCAAAAATAGCTCAAAATAAGCTCGCAAATCTCGAAGAAGTCTAACGACCGATTTGGGATAAGATGTATTTCTATATCTCTAAA
The DNA here is from genome assembly GCF_900155655.1 of Prevotella ihumii. Lineage (GTDB taxonomy): Bacteria > Bacteroidota > Bacteroidia > Bacteroidales > Bacteroidaceae > Prevotella > Prevotella ihumii. Next base: position 2,547,063 of record NZ_LT706987.1, on the reverse strand, counting down.
ATCTATTACGATTTAGCCCCCTATCCTCAAGTTTCGGCTTGTGATAGGGGGCTAAATTGTATCTCTACCCTTTCTTTTTGTGTATTGCTCTTACTTCTTTCTGATGATGGTCAGACCGTCTCTTAGGGGCAATATCACCTTTTCTACTCGTCCGTCTTGTGCTACAAAGTCGTTGAAACGGCAGATGCCTTGAGTCTGACTGTCCTTTTGATAAGCCTCGTCGGTAACGTGTCCGTCCCACAGCGTGTTGTCGGCTAAGATGTAACCACCCTTGCGGAGTATGGACAACACCATTTCATAAGTTTCCATATAGGTGCGCTTGTCGCCATCTACAAAAGCCATATCAAACTCAACGCCGAGTTTTGGAGCTTCTATGTTGGCATCGCCAATGCGAAAATCTATCTTGTCAGCCACGGCAGAACCCTCTATCCACGGGCGTGTGAAGTCTTCCATCTCATCGTTTATCTCGAATGTGTAGAGCTTTCCGCCCTCCTCTAAGCCTTCGGCGATGCAGATGGCAGAGTAGCCGCTGAAAGTTCCTACCTCCAAAACATTCTTGGGTTGCACCATTCTTACCAACATCTTCAACAGTCTGCCTTGAAGGTGTCCGCTTGCCATACGACCGTGTACGGTGTGAATGTTGGTGGCACGATAAAGGCGGTATAAGTAGTCGCCCTCGGCATCAATATGATTGAGGACGTAATTATCAAGATCTGTATTCTCGTTCATTGTTTTTTATTAATTCGGACTTGTCCGACTTGTCCGACTTGTCCGACTTGCCCAACCAGTCTTATTCATCAAAGAGAATTATCCCTTTGCCATCTCGCTTATTGCTTCCACTGCCAATCGGTAGCTATCCATTCCGAAACCTTGTATTGTTCCACGGCAGGCAGGTGCAATCATTGAGTGGCGGCGGAAGTCCTCACGGCTGTTTACGTTGCTGATATGCACCTCGACCACAGGCGTTGTGATAGCCTTGATGCAGTCTAATAAGGCTATACTTGTGTGCGTATATGCTCCTGCATTGAGCACAATGCCGTTGTAAGTAAAGCCCACTTGTTGCAGCTTATTAATGAGTTCGCCCTCAACGTTGCTTTGGAAGTATTCTAACACGATGTCAGGATAACGCTCCTTTAATGTTTGAAAGTAGGTTTCCATTGTTTGTGTGCCATACACATTGGGTTCGCGTGTGCCTAACAAGTTGAGGTTAGGACCATTGATGATGATTATTTTCATTATTACACCGAAATTACTTATCTTTGTACTCAAAGATGCAAAAATACACATTTAAATGGAAACGAGCAAAGAAACATCTTCTAATCTTGTAAAGCGGTATCAACGTTATTTGAAGCTTGAGAAAGGGCATCCTGAAAATACGTTGGACGCTTATTTGCGCGACTTAGATAAGCTCTTAAACTACTTTCAAGGGGAAGGCAAAAGTCCGCTTGAAGCAGAGTTGGAAGATATAGAGCACTTCGCTGCAACCGTGCGCGACCTTGGCATTGGTGCACGTTCGTTGGCTCGTATTCTAAGCGGTGTGCGTCAATTCTATCGCTATCTCGTGCTTGATGGCTACATTAAGAACGACCCTACCGAACTGCTCGAATCGCCTAAACAATCCCAACATCTCCCTGAAGTACTTTCCACAGCCGAAGTCGACCAGATACAGCAAGCCATAGACCTATCTAAGTGGGAAGGGCATCGTAACAAAGCCATCATAGAGGTATTGTTCTCGTGCGGACTGCGTGTGTCAGAACTTACCCAACTGAAGCTCTCACACCTTTATATAGACGAACAATTTGTGCGTGTTATGGGAAAGGGCTCTAAAGAACGATTAGTACCTATATCGCCACGGGCTTTAGACGAATTGGGCTATTGGTTTATCGACCGCAACCAAATGAAGATAAAAGAGGGCGAAGAAGACTATGTTTTTCTTAATCGTCGTGGGGCGCATCTCACCCGAACGATGATACTCATAATGCTAAAACAATATGCCAAAGAGGCTGGAATAGAGAAAACCATCTCGCCCCATACCCTGCGCCACTCCTTTGCCACAGCATTGTTGGAGGGTGGAGCCAACCTTCGTGCCATTCAAGCGATGTTGGGTCACGAAAGTATAGCTACAACCGAAATCTATACACACATCGATACTACAACCCTGCGCAAAGAGATATTGGAGCATCACCCTCGAAACATTCGTTACCGAGAGGAGCACAAATTGTAGATGGCTCTCTGCAAAACGCATCTCGTCTATCTCAACTTTAGCTACTCTTTATGTATATCTCTGTTAAACTAAAATATTCACCTTAATTCCGCAGCATAAATTCTTGTAAGAACTCCAAGTGCCTGAGAAACAAAGTTCTCAAAACACTTGGATATGTCAGAAATTTCACCTATCTTGGTGCTGTAAACATAACAAGTAAGCAAAAAAAACTGATATGGCAAAGGTAGCAATTAAAAACGAGAATATCACTTCTTTCGGTGGAATTTATCATATTATGGACGTTTTCTCAAAGTTGGGCTTTGAAAAACTTACCGAATCTGTATTGGGCAAACGTGGAAGTAGCGGCAAAGCATTCTGTTATGGAAGTATTTTTGGATCTCTCTTCTTCAGTTACCTTTGTGGTGGAGAATGCCTTGAGGACATCAATGCGCTTATTGGGCAGTTCAAGCAAAGACCTGATACGCTGTTACCCGGTGCCGACACTGTGGGGCGCGGACTAAAGGAGCTTACCGAGAAAAATATTGTCTATAAGAGCAAGACCTCCGACAAGTCGTATAGTTTCAACACAGCAGAAAAGTTGAATACCTTACTTTTACGGATGATACGAAGAATGGGGCTTATAAAGGTGGGCAGTCATGTTGACTTAGACTTTGATCACCAGTTTATTCCAGCCCACAAGTTCGATGCAAAATATTCTTACAAGCAGGATTTTGGCTATTTCCCTGGTTGGGCTTCCATTGGGGGAATCATAGTCGGAGGTGAGAATCGTGACGGAAACACCAATGTGAGATTCCATCAAGAAGACACGCTCCGTCGCATTATGGACCGTGTAACCTCAGAACTTGGTGTGGTAATAGAGCGTTTCCGTGCTGATTGCGGATCGTTCTCAAAGGAAATTATCCAAACCGTAGAGCAGCGCTGCAACACGTTCTATATACGTGCTGCCAACTGCGGCAGCCGACACGAGGACTTCCGCCAGCTGAAAGAATGGAAGAGTGTTGAGGTTGATTATGAGAGATGCGATGTCACCTCCGTCAGCATAGACAACTTAATAGAAGGAAAGTCATACAGGCTTGTCGTACAGCGTAGTCCTTTGAAAGACAAGGATGGCAAGCAACAGACAGATATGTTCGGAGTAATATACACATACCGCTGTATCCTCACCAATAACTGGATGTCTACCGAGAAAGACATCATTACATTTTATAATGAGCGTGGAGCAAGCGAAAAGAACTTCGACATACAGAACAATGACTTCGGATGGTCACATCTGCCCTTTTCCTTTATGGCTGAGAATATGGTTTTTATGATGGTTACCGCCATGCTGAAGAACTTCTATCTCTATCTCGTCCGTCATATCAGCGATAAGGTCAAGCCGTTGAAAAAGACAAGCAGGCTGAAAGCCTTTATCCTCCATTTTGTCAACGTACCAGCAAAATGGGTGCGCACTGGAAGGCAGAACGTTCTGAACCTATATACAAATAAAAACTACTACGCTGAGGTCTTTATTGAATAAACATCATTTTTTGTGGTTTTTCATACTTCCCCATTGGTTTGGGTGGGGGATTTTATGCTTAGAAAAGACCCCAAAAACACCGAAGCACCTCATATCAACATATAGAGCCCCAAAAAGACATCTCAACATATAAAATTTTCTCACAAGAAAAAATACTGCGGAATTAAGGATTCACAAGAAAGCTCCTTTTGAAATAGATCTTAATGTGTGCAAGGGCGTGTAGGGGTTAAAACATTATTTCGTGGAATGAAAAAAGCTATATCAAACCCGTTTCCGAGTTTAATATAGCTTTTATAGTTTTAAGTAGTTCGTTGTTCAGAACCTACCTAATAGTTGTCTTTTACTTAGCAGGAGTCATTACAACTTCAACTTGGTTGCCTGCACTCATCAAAGTCTTGATAAAGTTAGCTACCTTTTCAGGAGTCAATGCTTGAATAGTTGCCTTGCAAGTAGATTCAGTATCGATGCCATACCATGTGTATGTATCAAGTACACCCATCCAGTGGCCGTTGCCCTTAGCATCGATGTCTGCCTGCTTCAACATAAAGTCTTTCACCTTCTGAAGTTTGTCAGCGTCTACCTTAATGCTGTTAGCCTTGATACCATCGTTGAGGAGTTTCACTGCCAATTCAGCCTTGTTAGGGTCCATTGGGCAATAAGCCTGCATTACAGCGTAGCTCTTGTTGCCACGGAAGATCAATGCACCACTTGCACTTACTGAGTAAGCAGCACCTTGGTCTTCACGAATGTCCTTCAAATACTGCATTGACAAAATCTGACCTGCTGCATCTGCGAGGATAGCATTTTCAACAGTGTAAGGCATTTCCTTGTGCCAGAACTCGAAACCGATAGCCTTTGGAGTTTCAGACTTGTTGGTGAACTTGTTTGAAACCTTACCTGTTCTGTAGTTAGGAACTTCCTTCCAGTTTTCTGTCTTGCCTTTAGGGAAGCAACCGATATACTTCTCAATCAATGGACGGAGTGTAGCTTCGTCAAAGTTACCAACGAATGTGTACACATACTGGCTTGGGTTTGTGAAGCGTTCTTTCCATATCTGGAGAATACGGTCGTAGTTTACACCCTTCAAAGTCTTCATTGACAATGGTGCATTGCGTTCCTTGTCAGCGTTGAGGGTCAATGAAATAGAATCAGAGAATACGCTTTCAGGCGATAAGTCCTTGTTCTTCAATGCTTGTTCTAACTGAACCATAACTGCGTCGTACGACTGTTGGTCCTTAGCCACCTTGGTAAAGTTGAGATAAAGCAACTGCAACATAGTTTCAACGTCCTTTGGTACAGCGTGACCGCTTACTGTCTGGAAGTAGTTGCCGAGGCTCAAGCTGATGCTTGCCTGCTTACCATAGAGTGCCTTCTGCAATTCTTGGTTAGAGAAGTTGCCCAAACCGCTGATGCCGATGATAGAGTTGAAGAGCTTCAAGTTGTCATAGTCAGCCTTGCCGTATGAACCTGAACCACCCTTAGCAACAGCGCTGAAGCGTACTTCGTTTTCCTTAAAGTTGGTCTTTTTCAAGATTACACGTGCGCCATTGCTCAATGTGAGTTCCTTGTAACCTAACTTTTTGTTCTCGGTTTCCTTAACTATCTTACCAGCCTTTGGCAATTTTGTTTCGTCTACCAATGGTTCTTGCTTTGTGTTGTCCACGTATGGTTCCAACTTTTCTGCACGTACCTCGCTGATAGCCTTAGCCATCTTGTCTTCAGTAGGATAGTTTGCGCCAGCCTTTTCCTGAACATAGATGTTTGCAATAAAGTTGCTATCGTTGTCAGAGATGAGTTGCTTAACATACTCGTTAACCAACTGAACGTTCAACATAGGCATTTCGATGAACTGCTTCATAATAGCATATTCGTCTTCCTTGCTTGGGATAGGTTCGTTCTTGAGGAAGTGGTCGCGGAGCTCATCACCATATTGGTCGTTCTTCACCTTGTTACGGTTCTGATACAATGCTTCCAACTTAGAAAGGTATTCAGCCTTCATACGGTCGAACTCACCAGGTGTGAAACCAAATTGGCGTACACGCTGTGCTTCACGGTAGATAGCCTTGAATGCTTCAAGCTCTTTGCCTTCCTTAGGAGTAGCACCCAATGTGAATGCGTCCTTAGTGCTTGAGAGGATAAACTTGCCATCGTAGCCGTATGCGTTGATGAATGGGCAGTCAGCCTTGATAGCCATTTCTTGGAAACGTTGGTTAAGCATCATTGCCATAATTTCTTTTAAGTAAGCATCGATATAGTAATACTGATCGCTCTTCATTTCCTTAGGGAATGCCTCATGCTTCATATAGATACCTACGCTACTGTGCTGCATTTCCTTATCCTTCTCAAAGATGTAGATAGCCTTATCATTGTCTGGAACTGGTACAGGTACTACCTGTGCAGCGTCAGCACCAGGAGCAGGTACGTTAGCCCAAAGCTTCTTAATCTGAGCTTCAATCTTGTCCACATCCACATCACCTACAACAATGATACACTGGTTGTCTGGGCGATACCACTTGTGATAGTAGTCGCGCAATGCCTGATACTTGAAGTGGTCAACAACGCTCATCAAACCGATAGGCAAGCGGAGACCATACTTACAGTTAGGGTACATCTTAGGAAGTGAACGCTCAAGAATACGCATTGTAGCGTTTTGGTTCAACTGCCATTCTTGGTGAATTACGCCACGTTCTTTGTCTATTTCCTTGTCAGCAAGTGTAAGACCGTTCGACCAGTCTTTCATAATGAGCAAGCAAGAGTCCAAAGCCGATTGACGTTGTACAGGTACGTTGCACACACGGTAAACAGTTTCTTCGATAGAAGTAAACGCATTGAGGTCGCTACCAAACTCAACACCGAGCGAGCGTGTAAACTCAAGGAGGGTAGAGTCAGGGAAGTGTTCCGAGCCGTTGAATGCCATATGTTCCAAGAAGTGAGCCAAACCACGCTGGCTTTCTTCTTCCTGAATAGCACCTACACGCTGTGCGATGTAAAAGTTAGCAACCTTCTCTGGCCATTCGTTGTGTAGAATGTAGTAAGTCAAACCATTGCTGAGCTTACCCTGTCTCACGTTCTTGTTTACGGGGATAGGACCCATCTGCTGTGCAGAAGCCATTCCCGAAACGAAAACAAGAGCAGCAAAAAGTAAATGTTTTAGTTTCATCTTTAGATTTATTAAAATAATGTTTTGTTTCTGCTTACAAAGGTACATAAAATCTCTAAATGCAATAATATTTTAATAGAATTTAGTAACTAATTTGCTAATTATCAGCAATTATAGCGATTTTATGGAATAAATATACTGTAAAATTGCAGAAATGCGATTTTATGTGTGCTTTTCAGTAATTATTTATCGAATTACGATATATAACACAGATACTTACTACATTGCTCATTTACGTCTATGGTGTGCAATGAAGTATTCTCTTTTTTCTCTATTTAGGGTGTAAAACGATGATATATGTAAAGGAATTGAGAAAAATAGTAGCGTGTTGGTTTGTGGAAGAATAGAACAACCTTATTTTTCACTTGATGTATTAAAGTTTAGTTTGCAACTTATTGATTATTAAAGCGTTATAATCCTATTTCAAAACATATATGTTTTAGCCCCTCAAAGTTGAACTTTGATAATGCCAAACATATATGTTTTGGAAACGAAACATCAATGTATGATTTTTAAAAGTATGGGCGAGGAAAAATAGGACAATAAGAGTCTTGTGTGGTCTTGTTTTTGGATTGCAAATGTAAAGTTTATTTTCTGTTTATCCCACATCGGTCGTTAGAATGAGAATGTATTTTGCGATTATTTTGAGATTTATTTTGCATATATCAAAGGATCATAGCGGGCTATGTGACTGCAGATATAGGTAAAATAAAGCCAAAATAATCCAAAAGACAGCTCATAAGTTTCAAAAATAATAAAGTAAGCACCTAAACTGGTCTAATGACCGATTGGGGTTTATGTTTCCTTTCATCTTTTTACGTGCTGATTATTAGCAGAAAACCTCCCTTTTTTAAGCTATCATGGTGCTGTATTGAAAAAAATGCGTAACTTTGCCTTACCTTTATATATACAAAGGTGGACAAATAGAACGAACGAAAATATAGAAACTAAGATGAAAAAATACCTTACATTTGCATTGATGACACTCGCTTTGAGTGCAAATGCACAAGATAAAGCAGCCGAGAATGGTGCAAAGTTGCAGTTTACAACCATCAAAGCAAACCCCATTACTCCCATTAAGAACCAATACAAGAGTGGTACTTGCTGGTGTTACGCTACCTTGGGTTTCTTCGAGAGCGAAGTGTTGCGTGCTACGGGTAAAACAGTAGACCTTAGCGAAATGTTTGTGGCAAACAAAAACTACCTTGATGAGGCAATATTCCATACCCGTATGCACGGAATGAGCCGATTTTCGGAAGGCGGAAGCTGCGATGATGCGTTAGAAATGATTAAGGCACACGGCGTTGTTCCCGAAAGCGTAATGGCACAACCTGGGTCAATGGTGGGCGATACCTTAGCCGACTTCACCGAATTTTTCCCTTCGTTGGAAAAGTATGTGGCATCTATTGCCGAAGAGGAACACAAGGAACTAAGTCCAGCGTGGACGAATGGCGTTCAAGGTATCATAGATGCGTATATGGGCAAGTGTCCTACAAGTTTCACTTACGAAGGCAAGAGCTACACTCCACAGACTTACGCTGCCTCATTGGGCTTGAACTGGAACGACTATATCAGCATTACAAGTTTCACGCATCATCCTTTCTATGAGAAATTTGCCATCGAAGCTCCTTACAAATGGCGCTGGAGCTTGAGCCACAATGTACCTTTAAACGATATGATGACCATCATAGACGAAGCATTGGACGCTGGCTACACCGTGGCGTGGGGTGGTGACGTTAGTGAAGATGGTTTCACACGCAACGGATTAGCACTCAATGTAGACAATAGCTCAATGAAATCGCTCGGAGGTACCGATGCAGCAAGGTGGTTGCGCCTATCTAAGAGCGAACGAGCAGCCAAGTTGGAAGCGTTAGGAGCAAATACTCCAGAGGTTACAGCATCTCAGGAACGCCGCCAAAAGCGTTTCGATAACTGGCGTATGACCTACGATCACGTTATGGTAATCTATGGTCGTGCCAAGGATCAGAACGGAAAAACCTACTATATGGTGAAAAACTCGTGGGGTACTAACACCCATTACGATGGCACGTGGTATATGTCGCGCAACTACATTGCCGACAACACGGTTTACATCTTTCTAAACAAGAATGCTGTAACCAAAACTATGGCAAAGAAAGTAAAGCTCAAAATCTAACAAAGCTAATTTATAGAACCACCCGTAAAATAATTAGGAGATTTTGGACTATCTAAAGTCTCCTAATTATTTATTTTTCCTTTCAAAGAAAACTATGCTTCAAGAATCGCCCATACAACTCCTGCAACGCCAAAAAGTATTGTTACAAATGGAATATTACGCTGAAAAAGAGTCGTTTCGCAAACTTACCGAGACGATAGGTATTCGGCGGAAGACCAAACGTGGCGATGCGTGGTTTCCCGTTCGAGTGGGAAAAAGCTATTACAACTCGTTAAATCAGCGAGTAGTAGAGGTGTTCCGCACCGAAGATTTGGACGTGGAGCATAACTTTGAGTTTGGGCGTCCCGTAACCTTCTTCAACATCAAGCAAAAGGCCGATGCCCCAACTTCCGAAGCGACAAAAATAAGCTATTACAACTTTACGGGAACGGTGTCGTATGTAGATGGCGAACGTATGGTAGTGAGCCTTCCTGATGCTGCACCTGTGATAGACTTGCAAAATTCGTCCACGCCCATAGGTTGCCAATTGTCGTTTGACGAAACGTCTTACCAAATGATGTTCGATGCACTCGACCGTGTAATCAACGCAAAGAACGGCCGCTTGGCTTATCTACGCGACCTTTTCTACACACACCATAAAGCCGAGCGTTTCGCCTTTGCAGCTACACGCTTTCCTTGGCTCAACCCCACACAAGAAAAAGCCGTCAACGAGGTGTTGTGGGCTAAAGATGTAGCCGTAGTACACGGACCTCCAGGAACAGGAAAGACCACCACATTGGTAGAAGCCATCAACGAAACACTGATGCGAGAGAGCCAAGTAATGGTGTGTGCGCAAAGCAATATGGCGGTAGACTGGATTTGCGAGAAACTTGTAGACCGCGGTATCAATGTTTTGCGCATAGGCAATCCCACCCGTGTGAACGACAAAATGCTTGGTTTCACGTATGAAAGACGCTTTGAGGCTCACCCCGACTACGACCAACTATGGTCTATCCGCAAAGCCATTCGCCAACTGAAAAGTGGTAAAGGGCGTGGCTCGGACAGCTATCACCAAAAGATGGATAGACTGAAAAGTCGTGCCACCGAATTGGAAATACGCATCAACAGCGAACTCTTTGGCGAAGCAAGGGTAGTAGCCTCCACCCTTGTAGGGGCAAATAGTCGCATAATGGAAGGGCAAAAGTTTACAACGCTCTTTATAGATGAGGCTGCCCAAGCCTTAGAAGCAGCGTGCTGGATAGCCATTCGCCGTGCTTCACGTGTGATATTGGCAGGCGACCACTGCCAATTGCCACCTACTGTAAAGAGTCTGCCCGCACTGAACGCAGGATTGGGCAAAACCCTGATGGAACGCATTGTGGAGAACAAGCCCGAAGTAGTAACCCTCCTCAAGGTGCAATATCGCATGAACGAACAGATAATGCGCTTTTCGTCCAACTGGTTTTACAAAGGCGAGGTGGAGAGCGCACCACAAATAAAGTATCGGGGCATATTAGACTACGACTACCCTATAATGTGGTTAGACACGAGCGAGGTGGAAGTGGGCGACGACGAACCTACTTTCAACGAGCAGTTTGTAGGTGAGAGTTTCGGACGCATAAACAAAGGCGAGGCAGAACTTACCCTAAAAAGTTTAGAACAATATTTTACGAAAATAGGCAAACAGCGCATCTTAGATGAAAAGATAGATGTTGGCGTTATTTCGCCCTATCGTGCACAGGTGCAATACCTACGTAGGCTTATCAAGAAGGGTGAGTTCTTTAAGCCTTATCGCCACCTCATCACCGTAAACACGGTAGACGGCTTCCAAGGGCAGGAACGTGATGTTATTCTTATCTCAATGGTGCGTGCCAACGACAATGGCGAAATAGGTTTCTTAAAGGACCTTCGCCGTATGAATGTTGCCATAACACGTGCCAGAATGAAACTCATCATTCTTGGAAATGCCACAACAATGTGCCATCATAAGTTCTATAAAGCGTTGTTTGACTATATTCAGCAAATCAACGATGAAGCACCTGTGTTTTAACCCAAATCGGTCGTCAGACCAGTCTGACCAGTCAGACACGTCCGACTGGTCCGACTGGTCCGACTGGTCTGACTGGTCCGACTGGTCTGACGAGCGATTGGGGCTTAATTTTTAATTTAAATCAATGATACAACAAGATTATTTTTTGAGAGTGTTAGAAGAATTCTTTGCAGCCATAGCCCTTTTCTTAGAGAAAAAGAAAGAGAACAAGGACGACGACTTGAAAGACCTATATCGTCAGTATGTAGGCGACTATGCTTTATTGCGAAATATGAGTGTGGAGGAACTCATCGCCTATGCCCAAGACGAATGGAAAGCCGCCGAAAGGGTGCAACGCTTAGAGATGGTAGCCGAACTTTTGTATGTTGAGGCGAGCTATAAGGTAAACCCATTGCGTGCTATGCTCCTCGAAAAGGCTTACAACCTGTTTGCCTATGTTGATGCACATCACAACGTTTATTCTATGGATAGAAAGGCAAAGATGACAAAAATACGTGAAGCATTGGGACGATAAACCCTGCTGCACGTATTGTTCTATTTATAACCACTAAATCTATTCTTACCGAAACATCTATCTTACGGACGCAAAACATATATGTTTGGGCTTCCCAAAGTTCAACTTTGAGGCGGTAATATATATATGTTTGGGGTGGTCAAAGTTTAACTTTGAGAACTAAGCGTGTAATGTATTGACAATGAACTGTTTACAAATGTGTTTCTATCCCTTTGTTATTCGTTTTGCATTGGTCTATTTTTCCTTTCTCTCTTTTTTGTCTATCTTGTTGTAAGCCTCGTTCGGTTTCGACTATTGGATCTTGTTTTCTTGTGCGTATCATACCTCCGAAAAATACGTAACATTGTTTTTATAATAATGTGCACTTGTTACGAAACACTCGTAATGCACTGATAAAATGGTATTATTTTTAGTTTATAACATTTATTAACTTCTGAAAATTTGCGCTATTACGAATTTATCGTACATTTGCCACAGACAAAAACCAATTCGAATATGGAGAAACTGACAAAGCAAGAAGAAGAAGTGATGCTGCTGATATGGCAAACGGGGGTGGCTACGGTGAAACAAGTGTTGGAGCTGATGCCCGAACCTAAACCGCCTTACACTACCTTAGCATCTGTGTTTCAAAATCTAAAGCGCAAGCAATATGTATCGGCGGAGCAAAAGGGCATAACCTACTACTATTCGCCACGCATCGGAAAGAGTGAATACAAGCGCGAGTTTATGAAAGGTTTTGTAGACAATTACTTCAAAAATTCGTTTCGTGAGATGGTGTCGTTCTTTGCAAAGGAACAAAAGATAACTCCTGAAGAATTGCAAGACATCATCGACGAGATAGAGCGCGGACAGGAATAATAACCTCAAACTAAACAGATGCGACTATGGCAATCTATATGATTAAAATAAACCTTGCCCTCGTAGTACTCTATGGGTTCTACAAGATGATATTCACGGGCGATACCTTCTTTACGTGGCGGCGTGCTACACTTATAGGTATTTATCTTTTGGCAGCTGTTGTGCCAAGTCTCAACTTCACCTATTGGGCAAATGCCAATACAGAGATGGTGGCAATAGCGAATGACTATGCCGATGTGGTATTGCCTACAGTTACCATCACTGCCGAAGGAGGCACAGCTGCGCTTTGGATACCCATCTGTGAAGCCATTTACGGCATTGTTACCCTTCTGTTGCTGTTGCGTTTTGTGTGGCAGATAGTGTCTATCGTTCGCCTAAAGAAGCGTTGTAACATCGTAGAAATGAACGGAATAGAAGTGTATAAGCTGACGGGCAAGGAAGGACCATTCTCCTTTTTCAATTGGATATTTATCAATCCTGCTCACCATAACGCAAAAGAGACAGAGGCTATCCTCACCCACGAGCTCACCCATTGTAAGGAACGCCATTCGGTAGACATACTCTTTACCGAGCTATTTGGCGTGTTGTTTTGGTTCAATCCTTTTGTATGGCTCTTAAAGCGTGAGGTGCGACTCAATTTAGAGTATTTGGCAGACCATAAAGTGTTGTCGACGGGAGCAGATAGCAAGGCGTATCAGTACCACTTGTTAGGACTGACTTACAGTAAGAATGTAGCTACAATATCAAATAATTTCAATGTTTTACCCCTTAAAAAGCGTATTAAGATGATGAACAAAAAGCGTACAAACGGCATTGCAAAGGCCAAATATGCCTTGATAGTGCCAATGGCTGCAACCCTACTCGTTGTAAGCAATATAGAAACGGTGGCAAGAGAGATGCGCACCACAGTAACCAATATTGCCCAAATGTCGGCAAAAACCGAAGCAGATGCACAGGGCAAGCCGCAGCACAGGTACAAGAAGGTAGTGAGAGCCACACAGAAAAGAAAGCCTGTTGTGAAGCAAGAAGCTGTTGTAAAGAAAGAGAAGGCAGCTGAAACAGTTGTGTCTAAGGCGGTTGAAGAACCTGTTAAGAAAGTTTACAAAGTTGCAGAAGAGATGCCACAATTTGACGGAAACATAACGGAATGGCTTTTTCAGAACGTGAAGTATCCAGCCGAGGCAATGAAGAACAAGGAAGAGGGACGCGTTATTGTGAAGTTTGTAGTAGATTCAGACGGACAAGTGAGAGATGCAGAGTTGGTGCGTAGTGTTTCGCCTGCTTTGGATCAAGAGGCTATCCGTGTGGTAAATGCGATGCCAAAATGGAAGCCTGGAAAAGTGGACGGTAAGAATATAAGTGTTTGGTACACCCTCCCTGTTACGTTTAAGTCAAAATAAGTAGACCTTGGGCGACAAAACGATGAAACTCAAAAGTTTGTCGCCAATGTGTCTGTCGTAATAAATGTAAGGTTGCAGGTGAGGTGCTGTTATTTGTCTTTCTTGCAACCTTTCGTTGTATTTTCTCTTAAACCCAACTCGGTTATTAGCCCGCAAAGGCTTTTTAACGTCTTCAAAAACAACCAAAAATAGCTCAAAATAAGCTCGCAAATCTCGAAGAAGGCTAACGACCGATTTGGATTAAGGCTGGTTCTATAAATTAGCTTTGTTAGATTTTGAGCTTATTTTTGAGGTCAAAATGCAAGAGAGTGAAGGAGTGTAGCGAGCTACACGACTGAACGAACTTACATTTTGAACCAAAAACGGAGCAAGCCGAATGCAATCAAACTTGTTTGAATTGTTGAGGCGCAGCCCGTTTTATATAAAAAGAAACCAAAAGATAACAAAACGTATTTCATAAAAATTTAATGACTATATGCGGTGGTAATTTATAGAACCAGCCTTAAACAATAATCTAATAAAACGCTGTATGAAATATAGAATAATCTTCTTCGCTTACCTTATTATATATGTAACAGGTGTGAAAGCACAAACGTTGCAGCAGTTGACCATTGCTGGCGATAGCTGTATGAAGGCTTACGACTATCATAACGCCATCGGTTACTATGAAAAGGCGTCTGCTTTGAACGCTTCGTACAAGCTGAGAATGAAGTTGGCTGAGTGTTATTACCAACGCACTAACTATAGCAAAAGCAACGAGATTTTGGAGGCGATACCCCAAGACAGCCTTACCCACGACGCATTGCGAATGTTTTATTACGGTGCAGGTGCTGTGAAAGATATTAAGAAACAGCTCTTTTTGGGCGACCTTATTGCTATACGTTACCCAATGGATAGTAAAATTTTGGCTGATGTGATGAGGCTTTATACTTCAGATGCTGTCGATAAACCTATTTTCGCTTTAAAGCGTGGACAACTTTATGTTGACCGTGATTCTACCAACAATGAGGTGAACAGAGCATTGGGAGAGGCTTATTTTATGACAGGGTTTTATGAAAAATGTATCGAAACTTACGCTCGCGTGCATCAGCAAGGCGACACCACCTACAACTCGTTGTATTACACAGGTGGTGCATTTGAATACCTGAACCACAATGATTCGGCAGCAGTCTACTTTAGCAAGGCAATAGCACGTGAACCCAAGTTGGCTGTGGGATTTTACAGATTGGGAATGGTAGAGAATAAGCTTGGCGAATATGATAAGGCGGTGGAGCATCTCAAAACGGCTACAAAGCTCTACGAACCCAATAAAACCATTATGTTTGTCATTTATCGTGCAATGGGTGATGCCAAACAAAGCGTCAACGACCTGCGCTTGGCTACACTTTATTGGAGCTATGCTTTGGCTTATCAAGAGGATAAGGAACTGCAAACAAAGGTAGACGATATGAAGAAAAAGCTAAAGAAATAGCCCTAACTACTCTCATCACTTTGACATTCTCATTATTCAGGCTTGTCGGACAGGTCGGACAGGTCGGACAAGTCTGACAAGTCCGACAAGTCCGACAAGTCTGACAGGTCTGCTTCATCTAAACACCTGTAAAACAAACTATTTCGCATTTCCTATTTTCAAAACTCATAACTATATTCTATTTTTAACAATGTTTAACCTATAGGGGGGGGTAAATCAAGCTTGAATGATTATATTTGCAACAATTATTCAGTATTATATTAAATACTTGTTCTGTTTTATTCATAATTCAGATTCAAGGATTTTCAAAAATTATTATAAATCAACATAACTTTAAAGGAGATATTTTATGAAAAGTAGAATTACCAAAAGGTGGCTGGCACTCTGCTGCTTGCTTAGTACTTGGCTAAATGTAAATGCGTATGTGGGTGAGATTGTCAAAATAGCATCCGATAAAGACCCTGCTAAAACCTTTGTATGCGAAATTTTAAAAGATCCCGCTGGAGGCAGCTTTGGAGAAATTAAAATTGTTGATTGGGAATTTGATAGAGAATCTAAGCCAGATTTAATTTTTCCTGAGACATTAGCAATTACTACAACCAGTGGAAGTTATAAGACTACGCGACATTTCATACTAAGCAGCTGTGAGCCTAAAGAAGGTGCTATAAAAAAGTTGGTAGATGCGCATATTAATTATATAGCTTTTCCTAAGGCAATCGAAGCGAATGGTTATAAATACGTATTTTTCCCTAATGGTTGTTTTAAAGGAGCAGTAACCGTAGAAACAGCAGACCTTACGGGTTGGCATTCACCAAAAGATAGTTCTATTCCTGCTGAACTGTTTTGCGATTGTCCTAATCTAAAAACGGTGAAGTTAGACCCTTCTGTTACTTCTATTGGTGAGAAAGCTTTTTATGGTAGTGCTCTTCAAAGTTTAAATATAGAAAATACACAAATAACCTCTGTTGGTAAAGAAGCATTTGCTAATACGCAATCTGGCAACTTTGCATTTAGAGCTCCTTCAACCCTTAATACTTTGGGTGAAGGATGTTTTAAAAATAGTTATGCTGTTCTCGTATCGTTAGAGAAGTCGAATGTAAGCATTATTCCTGATAATGCCTTTAGAGGTTGTAAAGCTTCAATGATAACTTTTCCTGATGGTATAACAACTTTAGGTGCAACTGCATTTCTTTCTGCTGACAAGGTGGAAACACTTGATTTTAGCAAAGCTTTATTTACAAGCATTCCTGAAAGTTGCTTTGAAGGCACAATTTCTATGACTAATATTAAATTGCCTTCTTCTTTAACTACTTTAGGTCAAAAAGCTTTTAGATATGCTTCAGTTTTAGAAAGTATTGATCTTAAAAAGACAAAGGTAACCAATGTGGCTGCAGAAGCATTTAGTGGATGTTTTGCTCTTACTGATGTGAAACTTAATGACAAAACAGAAATTATAGGTTCTCAGGCTTTTAGAAATTGCTTATCATTAAAGTCAATGGAACTTCCTGGTACATTGGCAAGTGTTGGCGATTATGCTTTTTGTATGGACTACAGATCAAATTTAGAATATTTGCGTTTCCACGGAACAGCTGTAATTCCAACATTCGCAAAATATTCGTTCTTTAAGATTCCTACCACAGCAAAGCTTTACACACCTGTAGATTATGGTTATCTATATAAAAAGAATTTAAAAACAAAAGATGCTGTTATAACTGCATCTTTAAAAGCTGAAGACCGTGTACACGAAACATTGACAGTGGGTAAGAATGGTTATACTACTTACTTCCTTAACAACGAAAACTTTGAAGTGCCAGCAGGTATGATGGGCTTTATTATTACAGGTGTGGGCAGTGATAAGTATATTAAGACTACTCGTTGTGAGGCAGGTAGCTTGATACCAGCAAAGACTGGTTTCTTCTTGTGTAGCGTAAATACCGATAATTCGTTGGCAAAGAAGGGAAGCGCATACGGTGCAGATTACCGTGTGGCTATGACAACAGGTACAGAAAAGAGTGCAGTAGGTAGCTTGATGGTAGGTGTTGGCGTTGAAACTAAGGGTGTAGAACCACAAAAGAAGCAGTTCGCTGAAGCAAACACCACCTATTATATATTGGCAATGGGTTCAACAGGCACAAAGTATGCAGACAAGTATGGTTTCTATTATCAACAAGGTACAGGTGGTAAGTCGGTTAATATAACTCCACATAAGGCTGCTTTAGCTGTGCCTAACGCAATGGCAGCTGCTGCACGTGAAGCCCTCTTCTTCGACTTTGATATGCCTGGAGGAAGCGAACCAACAGGTGTGAAGAGCCTTGATGTAGAAGCAGAAAATACTAAACCTGTGATTTACGATATGCAAGGTCGCAGAGTAGAGAACCCATCAAAGGGTATCTATATCGTGAATGGCAAAAAGGTGGTTATTCGATAATAAGCGTTTAGCTTTAACCATTCATAATTTACAACTAAAGACGACAATAAACAATGAAAAAGAAATATAATCAACCTACTTCGGAAGTTATTACATTGAACCTTTCGGGTAGCATAGCAGAAACAGCAGGTAACTTGCAAACTCACTCATTTGAAACAAACCAAGAAATGGAAGCTAAGCCTTGGAACGGTGACGATGAAGTTATCGATTTAGAAGAATAAGAGGAACGCTTCAATAAACTATAAATATCGAAAAGGGATATGTCATTAGATTGATATGTTCCTTTTCTGTTTATATACATCTGCAAGGGCGTAAGTATCATCTATTGCGCATTTGGTAGCTATGGTTCTTTGCTGATGATATACATTTCTTTATTTTATAATGTATAAGCCTTAAGTATTAAGATGTAGGGTATAAATAGTCGACCCTCAAAAAGGCGACATCGCATTTTTCATATAGCCCTGCGGGAAGAATTGGTGTTGAAAATTTAATTCTTGTCTTCCACAGCACCACATAATCACTCTTTCAATTAGGCACAAAAGAAGCCTCATGGCTCTTTTGAAGTTAAATGCGGCAGCTGCAAGCATAACATTGATGGAGTCTCCGAAGAGACCCTTGTAGAAGTTCCTCCCCAACCGGTGGTCTGCCTTGCAGTGGCCAATGACAGGCTCTATTCCTGCCCGCTTGCGGAAGAGTTTGTGCTTTTTGTTCTTGGCGTACCGTGAGTCTGTTTTCTTGGGCGTGTCCGGAATTATGATTTGTGTCTGCCCACTCATGCTTTGTCCTCGGTATCCCCTGTCGCAGGCAAGTGTTTTTATTTTCCTGTCATACAGCCGCCTAACCTGCTCCATTGCCTTGTCTATCGTATGGCCGTCATACTCATTGCGGAATGACAGCGCACCGATGATGAGTCCGTCCCATAGTCTGACGATGGAGACCTTGTTGCCGAACTCGTACTTCTTGCCCTCTTTTCCCTTGCTGATACAAAGCACGTCTGGCTCGTGAAGCGAGTAGATCTTATGGCCGTCCAACCGCTCGCCGTTGACAAGCCTCATGCAGATGTCAATCCGCTCCTGGTAGGCATTTCTATCGGGCAGCAGGCGAAGCAGCTCCCTGAGCAACCTGCCCGCAATGGTGCGCATCCGCTTGTCGGCCTTCCTGACTTTGGCCTTGCTGTTCTTCCTACCCCTGAAACGCTGAACGAGCTTCAGTTCCTTTATCTCCTTGGCATAGCTCTGGCGGACCTTGAGGTTTTCCTTCTCCGCCACGCCGTGGCAAAAGTCTATCACCTTGTTCAGGAGTTTCGAGTCCGTGGGGAAGGTCACGTTCTTCTCCTGCACCGTCGTGTCGATGAATGCGGTATGCTCCGCATCGGGCTTGCGTCCACGTCCATCCTTGCCGTCTTTCCCCTGCATCTCCTCTTTTCTGTGGTCGCCGATTAAAAGATTGATGCGGATGCTTTCCTTGAGTATCAGCTCCATGCCAGATTCACCGATGCGACGGCGGAACTCGACAAGCTCGGTGGGAACGCAGGGAGCGTCGGTGCGGAATGCCTCCATCCCGCAAAAATACTGGAAGTAGGCGTTCTCCGAGAACTGCTCCACGACGCTCTCGTCTGAAACGTCACGAAGGTGTTTCAAGATCAGCAGACCGACCATCAGACGGATGGGCTTGGCCATACGGCCAGTGTCCTTGCTGTAAAGAGGGGCAAAAGACTGCTCAAACAGATTCCAATCAATCAGATTGGCTAACTTGTACAGGGAATTCTTGGGAGAGAGCATTGTCTCAAGATCCCAGAATAATGATGCCTGACGGACTTTGGATGGAGATTTATACATCGTTGAATTGCAAGATTTTACTATACAAAGATACAAAACTTTGTAGAAATATGCAAGTTTGAGAACGATTATTTTATTGATAACCAGATGGTTAAATACTTTTCAAGGGGAGACTAAGTATATGGAGACCTATATGTTGGATGTACACAAACAGTACACCCCAGGCGAAGCTATGGAGAAGGCACTGCGTTATGCCTTCGCCGTATGGATACGCATTGGCAGGTATGTGCAGGACGGACGCTTCAACATAGACAACAACCTCATGGAACAGGCCATCAGGCCCATCACGCTTGGAAGAAAGAACTACCTGTTCTGTGGTAACAATGAGGGAGCGGAGAACAATGCCATCTTCTATACCTTCGTGGCGTGTTGCAGGGAAGCAGACATAGAGCCATACAAATGGATGAAGGAAGTTCTTTCAAGGTCCCTGCCAGATATGACGGAGGAGGAACTCACGAAAATGCTACCTTCAAACTTCAAATAACAGATAACCCTTATATGCTGCCAGACATATAAGGGTTATTTGTTGGTGTGAAAGTCGGCTAATATTGGATGCTTACGTATCATTTGGGGTCAGTCGTAACAAATACTTATGAAATTATGTGTATGAGGGGAGGGGAGAGGGGATGCAGCTGGGTTTTACGACTGACCCCTTATAATTCTCAAACTCACGTTAAAATAAAAAAGCCATATCTTAATCCCTTAACAGAAAAAAGATATGGCTTTTATATAACCTTGTATTTATACGAACTTAGTAAATTACAAGACCTTTGCTTCTTTAGAGCAGGTAGTTCTGCCCGTCATTGCACATTACTGCATCAACTTCTTAACGGTCTTTCCGTTAGAGAGCTTGATGATATTAATGCCCTTGCAAGGCTTTGAAATCTTCTGACCTTGAACGTTGTAACGCTCAACTTCGGTTACAGTTGCATTGCTGTCCTTAACAGAGGCAACACCCGTTGGGTCATAAACGAATTTAACTTTAACTGAAGGACCTTCGTCTGTCATCTTAGTTTCAGGCACTCCATATGGGCTGTTTGTCTGTTCAGCATAACCTGTTGTCAGCGTTGCAATCCAAGTTGTTGGAGAATTGGCTTCTCCTGTAGGGAACCATTCTGCTTGAATATCTAAAGACTCGCCAGAATTTACAGCCTTTGTATCTGACATTTCCACAGAAGGCTCTTCAAATGTTTTACACTGCCCCACACAACATTGAAAGTTTCCATAAGGCATAGAAGTAAAATCAAGCTTCACCGCTACCGTTTTACTCTGAGGAGCTACATTCTTTACAAACAGATGGGGTTTCATATAAGTTGTACCAAAGTCAGTATCAACTGTCACTTCAGTAACTTCAAAAACAGCCCCATCAGCTATTACATTTCCTTTGTCATCAACAAACTGAAGTGCAGATTTTGCACTTTGAGCCATTGCACCCATACCCATTGAGAGCAACACAGCTGCTAAAAATAGTATTCTTTTCATTGTTTTTCCCTTTCTTATTAACTTTAAAAATATTATTAGCTATTTACATATTGTTTACTTTGTACTTGGCGACCCAATCTTGAGGTCTTCCTGTAACAGAGACCTTCCCGTTGTCGGTATCGTCCTGCCCTTGTGCAGTAGCCTTTACTGCACCAAGAGCAAGCAGACATAACAACCAGATACCTTTTTTCATAACGATTTGCTATTTTACAAGTTCACGAACTTTTTCTATCAACTCGTTTTCGGCTCCTTCTGTATAGCCGTTGTGCTTATACACAATATTCCCCTTGCCATCGCAAATAAGAACATAAGGAATCATCTGTATGCCTAAAGCGCGCTTAAACTCACTGTTCGGGTCGAGCAACACTTCATACTCCCAGCCGTTCTCGTCTACAAGTGGCTTTACCTTGTTCACATTCTGTGCTTGGTCAATAGAGACAGCATAGATTTTCACACCAGTTTCTTCACGCCATTCATTATATACTTCGCTAATAGCCTTCAGCTCACGGTTGCAAGGCTTACACCAAGTTGCAAAAAAATCAATAATGAATGGCTTTCCATTATTTGATAAAGTATCTGTACGTACAGTTTTGCCATTAATGTCTTTAAGCGTTACCGATGGTAATTGCGCACTAACTGTGCTGATAGCGCAAGTAAGTAGTACTAAAAGTGATAAAAAAAATTTTTTCATGACATTATGTATTAATTGTTAATAAATAAAATTGTCTTGCATTCGTTGGAATAAAAAGAGGTTCTTCCGAAATTTGGAGTGATGAACCATAAGCTCTTATATTCATATAGTTACGAAGTAATAGTCTCCACTAAAAGCCTATAAAAAGCCATTTTATAAAAACAAAAAATCATAATTCAAGCTTTTCTAAAGTCGGCGTTGCCGAACTGCTGTGCGACATCGTTAAATCCTTTTATATAAAGCTGTTATAATGGAGGTTTGTTATCTTCTACGACAACGTTGATTATATCTATCACTCCAAATTCCTGATGAACCTAAAAAGATATGCGTTCCATCATTTCTGCGGAACAGCATATCTCTTTTAATCGTTACTTGACTATTTCTTTCAACACCTTTCCATCAGAGAACTTCACAATGTTGATTCCCTTTTGTGGTGCTGATATGCGCTGACCTTTGATATTGTAGCGTCCGATTTCCTTTGCAGTCAAGTCTGTTGCTACATTTTCAATAGCATTATGGTCTTTGGAAAGAGGCTCGCTTACGCAGTTCTGCACAGCCAAGCTCTCAAGATTCGCACCGATTTCCTTTATTTTAGGAGCAATAAATGCTACTACTTCCAACTCAACAGGCTTCCAATCGTTCTGTATGGCAAAGTCGTAAGTCTTTGTGAAGTTATCACCTTCCCACACAAGGTCGTTGTCGCCCTTTACATCTGAAACATATCCACGAAGTACATCTTGGTGCTTCGCTTCCACGAGAAATCCATTTTCGTTGCCTTGGTGTCCGTCTACATTATTCTCCGTAACAAGAACAAAGAGCGCATAGTCTTCGAGCAACTCCTTCGCCTTGTTCACGCCTGTGCCTGTAACTGTTATTTTTATCTTCTTGCTGTCCTTATCGTATTTGTTCACGATGCCAAGTGTTGAGAACACGCAAGTATTCTCCTTTGAAAAATTGTAGAATTTATCAATCACCTCTACAAGCTGAGGAGAAGACTCACCAGCAATGCTGGGATTTGCTATGGTTTCCTGCTTATTGTAAATAAAAGCAGTTCTATTGCAAGCAAAAGAAGGCAATCCACGGACATTTGCCATTCGCTTGATAAACTGGCTCTCTGGTGCAGCTACATCATCAGGATATTCTCTTTCGTTAAGGTGTACTGCAACCATGACCATATCAGGCTGTCGCTTCTTGAGTTCTTTGATATTCTGAATACCTCTATAGCAGTTACTGCAACGTTCAGAAGTATATTCTTCCACCAATGTCTTTTGGCGTGCAACCACCTCTTTATAATAAAGAACCTTGTGATTGTTCTCAACGCCCTTCACATCTTTAAGTTCCTTTCCGTTTACCTTCTTCAATACCAAGGCAAGATTGTGCTTACCTGCAGTAGAGATATTCGGCTGAAGTTCAGCAATACTAAACTTCTTGTTAGTTTCTCCTACTCCAACACCTTCTTCCACTGTTATGGTCTTTACGCTCTTATTGTCTATCTGAACGTCAAGTTCAAAGTCGTTTATCGGTGTTGAGCTTGCATTGGTTAGCCAATAATCTACATTAATGGCTTTTCCAACCTCAGTATAATTTGGCAATTCGATATGGCTGACCACCAGTTCGCTCATAGTTGTTCCAGCAGCAGGTTCTACTACCAATTGCAATGGCAATGTCAATGGCTGGGTTGTAGAACGGTTTATCCATTCGTTTGTTCTTTCAAAATAAGTATATAGATTACCTCTATAAGAGTTTACACCATTCTTTCCGATGGTTATTTTACCTTGATTGCCAGCAACCAAATTGTATCCGATTGCAAATCCCTTAGTTTCTGCTGTTATCTCAATTTCCTTACTTAGCTTAACTTCGTACCACTTGTCGCCAATAGAATTGCCAAGTGTTCCTTCTGCTTTAACCTCTGTGGCATCGTATATAGTGCTTCCTTCCTTAATAAAAACATTCTGAATACGACTTGCATCTGCAGAAAGTACTCTAATTGATTTAACCTTGCAACCAATGAAAGGTTTCAACATCTCTTGAGAGTAGAAAGAACCTATCATTTTTTCTCCATTGTTAAAGGGAGCATTTCCATATCCTACTTCGTAATAATCGCTTATTAAACGTTGGTTTGCTTTAATTTGTGGTTTAGCCTTTGCCACCACTCCTGAAAGGACTGGTGTATTCATCATCTGTACGTCTTGTGCTACTGCCGACATTGAAGCAGAAGCTACTATCAATGACATAAATAAATGTTTCATAGTTTATAGTTTCTTTTTTAATCTTATGCAGTGATAGGCTCTTAAGATTGCTCTCGAAAGCCTACACTGCCTTCAATTAGTTATGGTTTATGTATATTAAATTTAGACATTCTTATATTTTTAATAGCTCAGATATTTCTTACCATTTATGATATAAACACCATGAGGCATTTCTTTCAGCGTCTGCTTCACGACATTTTGCTGCACACGTGCTGCCACGCTGCCATCAATGCGGTAGATTGTTACAATACCATTCTCAGCATTACCGCTCTCTACATTCTCAATACCATTGCTCAAACGGAATGTATAATATTTCGGAGCAGCGAGAGAAAGTCTTGTTTGCAGATTCTTTTTCATATAATAAATCTTCACACAGTACTCGCCACCATCTTCCATCTTGCTAAAGGTAAATGTAAGTTTCTGTGTTTCGTCTGCATCAATATCAACATCTTGGGTCAATACTTCCACATTGGCAGAGCTGCGGTCGGAAAGAATGGCTATGATTTTGTTCTTATAAGCGTCATTGCCCCAGTTTTCTACTGTAACATCACATTCAAATTTGTCCATTACAACATTGCCTTGGGCATTCTTAATCTTATAGCCACTTTGTGTTAATTCAGCATCTAAGCCTTCCTTAACATCTATTTCCAGTTCGCCTATCTTCACATTCCTTACATTGTCAGCATAGAGTTCAACGTGATGCTTGCCCGCCGTTTTAGGCGTATAGGAAATTTCAACTTTCTGCTCTGCTTTTGCATCTATCATAAAGCCAACGGCATTCGCATTCTTGCCTGTCGTTGCGTCGTAAAGATATACAGTTACGGTATTTGATATACCTTTATTAAGAAGCGTTGCAGTTATCTTTGTTTCGATATTTTCCTCTGCTTGTCCTTCGTGTGTCAGCGTTTTGCATTCCACATCGCTTTTGTTGCTGAAAGCAGTAGCAAGCATTTCCTTGTCTTTAACATCAAGTTTGATATACATGCTTGAGTTTACACAAGGCTTCCAAGTGTTGTCGCCATCTGACTCGGCAGCATACATTGGAACAAGATAATAAATCCCCGCAGACAGGTTCTTACCGAAAGTCAACGAATTGCTCACACATTCGTATGTGCGGTTGTTGGGCATCATATTAAGAATATCTACCTGACCAAGAATTGCTGTGCCTTCTACTGGCTTGTTCTCTGCATCTCGAAGCTGCCAACCAAATGTTATCTTCTGCTTCGTGTAATTGTTTGCCAAGACCTTCAAGCCGATTCTGTCAATGACAAAATCTGCAGAATTATCTGCTCGCTGATACTTGTCTTGTACGTCTTTTATATCTTGCACAAAGATGGTATTGGTAGCCTTCTCAGGCTGCTGACCCGTCTTGTTTGGCTTCAAACCAACAATGACAGCTTGTTTAATGGTGTAACCGCTGCCACCAGAGAACGAACCTGTTCCCTGTAAGGTAGGATTGAGCACAGACAAATCGTATTCGCCGTCTGACAAACCGCCCCAGCCCCAATTTATAAGGAACTTGCCATCTTTATAGCCGTGACAAACAAAGGCGTGATAACCAATGACTCCAGATACAGCATCAAACTTACCACCCGTGTACAACACAGGACGTTTTTCCTTTATCTCGTCATAGATTTTCTGCTGCCATTCAGCTTCCGTATATGACGAACGTTCTATTTCTTGTGCCGTAGCCGCATAGTTAAAATATTCCTTGAACGATGTCAGCAAAACATTGGCACCCGATTCCTTAGGAGAGTATTGCATCTTCACGGCTTGTCCGACATAGCGCATAAGCCACGCAACCTCGTCTGCATCTTCTTGAAATTTGTAACTATCCTTCATTGCTCCCCAATTGAATTTCTTTGGCTGGAGGTCTTGAAGGGTTTGTTCGTACTTCTGCATCTTTGATTTATAGCCTGGAATCAACGAGGTTTCGTTCTGTGGCCATTCATGATACTTCAAAATCTGCGCTGCTGCAGTAGCAACACAGCCCGTTGCAGCATATCCTTCATCGAATTTCGGACATCTGAGGTTATAAGGACTTGTCTGATTCCATTTTGTAGTCATCAATCCAGACAAATCTTGAAGTTTTGCTGGCTTTGCCAACATTGTCGGTTGCTTATGGATAGCAACATATTTCACATAACGCTGACAACATTCCAACCACCATTTCATTCCGTCGGGAATATTCTTCTCATCGAATGTACCGTTGTAAGAATGTCCCAAAACGGCTGGTGCCTTATCGTCGGCAGCTACAATAATAAATCCATCATTTCTCCCTACGTTGAAAACATAATAAGCATCGGTAGAGAGTTGCACGCTCTTTACAGCGTTTGAAGTTTGTGCGTGCATACGGGGGGAGCGAGCACTGTTGCCTTTAATATACTTTAAAGCTATTTGGCGTGCTTTCTCCAAACTCACAGGATTGCCTCGTACTATACTTCCCAGTGAAAAGAGTACAAGTAAAAGCAATATTTTCTTCATAAGATTATAAATTTAGTTCTAAGGTAATTCTAATTCTATAATATTTATAGTCTAAAATTCTCCCAACTCTACAAGTTGCAATAGCAAAATTCTTTAAAGTTACCTTAACTTCTTTTTTATTTAAAGGAAACCCATAACCTAATTGCGGATATGAGTTTCCTTAAGTATTCCGAACGAATTCTGCATCGTACTCAAACATTTATAAACTACTGTTCTTTCGATGCAAATTCGTTTCTCAGCATTGCTTACTTAACAATCTTCTTCACGCTACCGTCGCTGTAACGAACGATATTGATGCCCTTCTGCAAATCGTTGAGCAATCGGCCAGATACATCATAAACAGCAACTACTGTCGCATTGTTCTTAACAGCTGGCTGAGTAGCAATACCTGCAGCTTCTGTTTCGCGCTGCAAAACAACCAAGCCCCATGGAGTGCCAGCCGCATTGGTTACACCGCCTTTTTCAAATGAAACGGTTTTAGTACTTTGTGGGTCTTCTTTATCTTCAGGAGTTGCACTGGGGTCTGGAACAGGCGAAACACACTTTACACCCTTCATTGAGAACTTCTTGAAACCGCAAATTGCACCGTATTTACCTTCAGACGTAACATTTGAGTTATCAACTATCAAACGACTTGTATATCCGCCGGAAATACCACGGCTGGCTCCTTTAATGTTCATATCTACGTCTTTTATGTTAAGTGTACCTGTATGTCTGGCATCGATACCATTCAATCCAGCATTAATAGTAAGGCTACCTCCGCCCGTTATATCAATATTCGCAGACGCTCCCTCTAGAAATGTCAGCATCACAAAACCTGTCTGAGTTGTCGTAATAGAGTTTTTACCGATTAACTTCACGGTAATATCGGCAGTTGGGCAATAAAAACGGAAAGTACCGATAATTGGATACCAACCTCCGCTTTCTGATTTATACTGAGGGCAGTTTTCTTTAGTAACAACAATCTCAGCGTTTTCTAATGTAATAGTACGAGTATCAGCATCAAACTTCACAGTTCCAGACTTAACCCACTTACGTTCAGGGTCAAGTTTGTTGCCATTTTCTTTAGTCATCTTCTGACCAAGAAAATCAAGTTGTTCGTCAAGATCATTGTCAGCGAAACTGTTAGACACTCCAAGAACGGCAGTAAGCAGTACCACCAAAACTCTCAAATGTAAAAAATTCTTCATGATTTGAAATTGTTTGTTGTTAAATTGTTTGTTGTTAAAATTGTTTGTAGTTAAATTTGCAAAGAATCTAATATTTTTCTTTCCGGTGGGCAAAGATAAACTAAATAATGATACTATGCAAGAAAAAATAAAAAAAAACGACTCTATAACGACATCGTGTGGGTAGGTAGCGAATATTTTTCGTCAAAATGTTACCTTTGCAAAATGAATAGTACCGAGATATACCCGTTGGCGGAATTAATTTAGTGTGCATTAAACCCAAGTCGCTCGTCAGACCAGTCGGACCAGTCGGACTTGTCGGACTTGTCGGACTTGTCGGACCAGTCGGACTTGTCTGACACGTCCGACTGGTCTGACTGGGCTAACGAGCGATTTAGGTTTAATTCTCCCAATGGGTTTTGCTGTTATGTTGATTTAACATTTTAATTTCCCAAATAGAATTGTTTGATATGTCTTATTATATGTTCTAAATCTCTTTTGTTGATGTTATGGAAAGCCAAAGTTCAACTTTGACAATGCCAAACATATATGTTTTACCACCTCAACATTGATGTTTGGCAAAGCTAAAGTTCAACTTTTACCTTCTGAAATACCACTTAATAGCACTTTTCTTGTTCATATTCTTCTTTTATTTATTCTATATTTCCGCAATCTAAGCAGTATATTCTTGCACACTTTTTCCTGTTTACTCATTACTCATTATCAATCAACAGTTTACAATTGCACACCCATTTATGCCACTTTTGTGTATCACGCTTCTTTTCAACGCATATACGAGAATTATGACCCTTGTATTTAACACTTACCTGAAGTAAAACGGAAGAAGAGAAAAAGATAAAAGAGAAATACGCTATCTATTAAATAAGGTAACAATTGGTATAGTAGCTAAAAAATAATTCCGCCAACGGGTTGCTTTATCCCAAATGCTTGTGTGGGTAACGTAGGGGCTCCTTGTGCACATTAAAATCTGTTTCAAAAGGAGCTTTCTTATGGCAATATTTTTGTTAAACCCAAATCGGTCGTTAGCCCAGTCGGACTTGTCGGACTTGTCGGACGGGTCGGACGGGTCGGACGGGTCGGACGGGTCTGACTTGTCTGACTGGGCTGACTTGTCTGACTGGGCTAACGACCGATTTGGGTTAAAATACCTAATAATAGGTATTGTGTGATGTTTTTGGATATTGTAATTTTGCATCAGAAAATATCCATTATAAGAAATAAATCTCACATATCATTTATACACAGGTATTTGAAGAGGAAAATTAGTACAATAAAAGAATAGATTTATCCCCATATGTATATTAAAATAAGAATGCTGTCTCTGCTTATCACACTGACTCCATGTATCGGGTATGCCCAAAAAGACGTAGGCACACCTAAAACGTCTAATGCTATGACCGACTCTTTACATCAGATTAACGAAGTAGTAGTAAGAGCCAACCAGATGTTAGGCAGTCAGTTTGAAGCACGTAACCGTACTGGTTCGGCTTATTACCTTTCACCCAAAGAATTGCTCAAGTTTGATTATACCGATATAAATCGTATGCTGAAAAGCGTACCTGGAGTAAATATTTATGAAGAAGATGGTTTTGGATTGCGCCCCAATATCAGTTTACGCGGAACACAAGCTGAGCGTAGTGAACGTATCACGCTAATGGAAGATGGCATATTGGCTGCTCCTGCACCATACGCAGCCCCCGCAGCCTATTACTTTCCTAATGCGGCACGTATGTATGCTATAGAAGTATTAAAAGGTAGCAGTCAGGTACAATACGGGCCATTTACAACAGGAGGTGCCGTTAACTTAGTGTCCACCCCCATCCCGCAGGACCGATTAATAAAGTGCAGCATGTCGGCAGGTAGTTTTGGTAGTCTAAAACTACAAACGGCTATAGGTAAAAGCTTTAAGCATACAGGCTTTCTCATAGAATATTTGCGCTATCAGGCTCGCGGTTTCAGACACGATGACCCCGACGAGCGTACAGGATTTAAGCGCAATGACGTAATCGCTAAGTGGATGGTACGCACAAACAACGAAGATGGCATAAATCACAGATTAGAACTGAAATATGGATTTGCTAACGAAACTTCCGACGAAACATATCTTGGGCTTACTGAACAGGACTTTAACGTTAAACCATATTTTAGATATGCAGGAGCGCAAAAAGATAATTTGGTGACACGCCACTCCCAGTTTTCTGCGACATACATCATAAAAGGTGTTCGTTCATGGAATATAACCACGCAAGCCTATTACAATTATTTTTTCAGGAATTGGTACAAGCTTAACGAGGTGCGTACTGGCTACACCAAGGCTGAACGCCGTTCGATAGGCGATGTACTTGCCGACCCTATTACCAACCAATCGTACTTCGATATTGTTGCAGGTAAGGCTAACTATATAGGAGAGGCACTAATGCTGCGTGCTAACCGCCGTAAGTACCATTCGCGTGGTATTCAGCTAAAAGGGGAATATAAAACAATGCTATACGGTGGATACTTCACTGCAGAGATTGGTATGCGTTACCATGCTGACAGCGAGGATCGCTACCAGCAAGACGATGGATACTCTATGAATAATGGTCGTATGGAGCTTTTTTCAAGAGGACTCCCAGGCAGTCAGGCCAACCGCATTACTACTGCGCATGCATTATCGGGTTATACTTTAGCAAAATGGGCAAAAGGTGTGTTTACCTTTACCGCAGGAGTTCGTTATGAAGATGTAAAGCTGTTGAATCGCGATTATACTAAAGCCGACTGGCGACGTACGGGCATGGCGCGTATAGAAGTACCAAATAGTGCAAGAGCAATTATGCCAGGAATAGGGATCAACTGTAAGTTAATGCCCCAGCTGTCATTATTCTCAGGAATACATAAAGGTTTTGCACCGCCCAGTGCTTCCCTTGGACAAAAAGCCGAGAGCAGTATCAATGTAGAGGCAGGTTTGCGCTATGCTAATCAATGGTTCAAAGGAGAACTGATAGGTTTCAACAACAACTATTCTAACATGTTGGGTAGCGACCTTGCCGCACAAGGCGGATTAGGTACCTTAGACCAGTTTAACGTAGGACGGGCATTGGTACGAGGTGTAGAACTGCTTTTACAATGCCAGCCATTACCTACCCATTGGAAAATCCAACTCCCCATGCAACTATCTTATACCTTTACAGATACAAAGATGAAAAACTCATTTACAAGTGCATCGTGGGGACATGTTTTATATGGCGATGAAATCCCTTATATCTTTCGTCACGCACTTAACGGTCAGATAGGTATGGAAAGCAAATGGGCTGACATAAACTTTAACATGCGATACAATGGCGACATGCGTACAGTTCCAGGACAAGGCAAGATAGCTCAACGCGAAAAAATTCCAGCCAACTTTATTATAGATGTTACCGCCAAGGTGCATATAATTAAAAATGTAGACCTTACTATGAATATGGTCAACCTTACCAACAAAGTGTATATGGTTTCACGCCACCCATCTGGTGTCAGAGCAGGCTTACCTTTTGGTATTTATGGGGGGGTACAATGGAAACTTTGAAAAAATGTCATATCGCTAAAAATATAATATGAAAATGAGAAGATCTGTATATATACAATCCATAACTATAAAAAGAACACTATGCCTATTGTTCATGCTATGCACTTTATCAAGGCTTATGGCACAAGAAAATGGGTGGGTAACAGGCTCTGTTACAGATGAACAAGGCGAACCCATAATAGGGGCAGTTGTTGGTATTGTAGAAAACAAGCAAAAGACGGTTACGGACCTCGATGGTAATTTTAAGATAGAGGGCGCCAAGGGGCAAACCATTACTGTTTCGTTTATAGGCATGCATGACTATAAGGGAAGTATTAAGGCAACAGCTTTAAAAATAGTGTTGCAGAGTAATAGCAGAATGATTGACGAAGTTGTCGTAACAGGATACCAAAGCATAAGAAACCGTGTTTACACGGGTGCTGCCACAGCAGTGAAAATGACCGACATCAAACTCGAGGGTATTGGTGATGTTTCGCGTATGTTGGAGGGTCGCGTGCCTGGACTGTCGATTCAAAACATATCCGGAACATTTGGTGCTGCACCGCGCATCAATATTCGCGGGGGTGCTTCCATCATAGGAAATGTTCAGCCATTGTGGGTAATCGATGGTGCTGTTTACGAGGACATGGTACATGTTTCTCCCGAAGCCTTGGCGTCTGGTGATGCCGTTACGCTCATTAGTTCGGCAGTAGCAGGGCTTAATCCTGCTGACATACAAGATATTCAAGTACTGAAAGATGCCTCAGCCACATCAGTATACGGCGCACGGGCTGCCAATGGCGTTATTGTAATTACGACAAAAAGTGGTAAAAGGGAAACGCCATTGCAAATTAATTATACAGCAGAAAATACATGGCGCCCGCGTCCAGATTACAGTCACTTCGATTTGCTGAACTCTCAAGAGACGATGGCTCTGTATCAGGAAATGCAAGAGAAAGGGTATTTTGATCCAGCTACATCGTTATATGGACGTAGAGGCGGGGTTTATCATCAAATGTACAAACAGCTTACCACTTATGATGATAAATCACACAACTGGATGTTGCCAAACACTTATGAAGCCCGACAAAACTTCTTACGACAAAGAGAATATGCCAATACAGATTGGTTTAAGCTTTTGTTTACAAACAACCTGATGACAAACCATACAGTAAGTTTGTCGGCAGGTGGAAAAAATGTAGCATCTTATGCCTCGATAGGCTATTATCACGATGCTGGTTGGACTATTGCCGATCAGGTGCAGCGACTGACAACCAACATTAAGAACACATTTTACATAACCAATCAGCTTACTGCCAAATTATCGTTACAGGCCAATATGCGCATGCAACATACACCAGGCACCTTGCCACAGAAAAAAAACACCATATCTGGAGCATTTGAACGAGATTTTGACATCAACCCGTTTGCATACGCTTTAGGAACAAGCCGAACGCTTCGTCCCTATGATGAGTATGGGCAACGCGAATATTATCGTAACAACTGGGCTCCTTTCAACATATTGAATGAGTATGATAACAATCAATTGAAAATACAGGTGGTCGACTTTAAGTTGCAAACCGAAGCGACCTATAAGTTTACCGATGATCTTAACCTTAAAGCAATGTTTTCATACAGAAGAGCACATACAAGTAGACGACATGAAATAGGTGAAAAATCCAACATGATAGGAGCTTACCGTGCTTGTGAAACACCATGGGTGGCAAAACAAAATATATACCTTGTAAAAGACATCTATCATCCAGAACTCCTGCCTAAACCAGGCATACAACAAGGTGGCGTACTTTTCCTAAATAATGCCAACATGCAAAGTATGCTGGCACGCATAGCTGTTGATTACGACAAGCAAATAGGAGTACATAACCTGAAAGGATTTGCTTTTGGTGAAGTAAGGACGCTGCAGCAAACTACAAATTCTTTTCAGGGATATGGCATTAGTTATCAACGCGGTAATGAGGTGCAAAGCGCACCTGGTATTTTTGAGAAAATGTTTCAAGAAAACACCCCTTATTTTGCATTGCGTAATAGAAACGAAAGAGGTATAACGTTTTCTGGCAATATTACCTATGGCTATCAGGGCAAGTATATTTTTAATACAGTGGTGAACGTTGAAGGCTCTAATGCCGCAGGAAAGGGATCTACTGCTTTATGGTTGCCAACATGGAATGTTGGAGCCAAATGGAACGTGGATAAGGAGAATTTTATGCAAGGTAATGATGTCATTTCAAAATTGGCATTTCGTATAAGTTATGGATTAACAGCCAAAATGAACGAAGCGGCAGCTAATGCATCGGCTATCTATAGAGGTGGTATAGCCCATAGGTTAAATCTAAATGACAGAGAAAACAAATTAAATTTGCTTTCGTTGGAAAACAGAGATCTTACTTGGGAGAAAATGTACGAGCTGAACGTTGGTGCAGAGGTGGGGTTCCTGAAAAATCGCATTTCGGCCACAGTAGATGTATACCAACGCAATACATTCGATTTGATAGACTTGGTACGTACATCTGGAGTTGGTGGACAATATTATAAATATGCCAACTTTGGTGATATGGTTGCTCGTGGTATTGAATTCGGATTGCATACCATCAATGTGAATACCAATGCATGGAAATGGACAACAGATCTTACATTCAGTGCCATTCATCAACAAATAACCCGCCTGCTCAATTCACCAAACGCATTTGACATGGTGGCAGGTAGAGGTCGTGGCAACGTAGTAGGTTATCCTAAAGGCTCGCTGTTCTCGTTTAATTTCCAACGATTGGACAAAAATGGGCTACCAAACTTTAATTTTGGACGATATCCATTACCACAAAACGAGTTGAAAGATATTGTGGGAGCTGACTTCAACGATACACAATACACTAAAACTTATTTATTGTATCACGGTCCTATTGAGCCTAATATAATGGGCGGACTGGCAAATACCGTGAGATGGCGCAACTGGGAATTTTCTTGCTTCATAACAATGCAGGCAGGCAACAAGATTAGGCTAAATCCAACATTTGACACACAGTTTGCCGATTTGAATGTATTTTCCAAAAATTATCTCAATCGTTGGCTTAATCCCGGCGATGAATATCATACTGACGTACCCACACTGCCTTCGAAGGAGATAATAGACGTGATAGGAATGGAAAATATAGAAAAAGCATACAACACCTACAACTACTCACAATTGCGTGTGGCCGATGGTAGCTTTGTCAGACTAAAAAATATTGCTCTATCCTATTATTTAAAACCAAGTTGGATGAAAGCGGTAGGCCTAAAAAGTGGAAGTATTCGTTTAAATGTTACAAATCCACTATTGATTTATGCCGATCCCAAACTACATGGACAAGATCCAGAATATTATCAAACAGGAGGCGTTTCACTGCCTACGCCTCGACAATATACTTTTACTTTAAATGTTGGTTTTTAAAATGAAATACTATCTATATAAATATGTCTTGGTCTTTGCCACTTTAGCTCTATGTGGCTGTAACGATTTTTTGGACAAAATTCCCGATTCGGACATTGATGTAAACATAGACAACGAAGAAGGAATTGCCCAATTACTTGCAGGAGCTTATCCAGAGGCAAGCTACATTCCTTTTTTAGAGCCTCGTACTGATAATGTAGACATCAGAGCAAATGGCACACATACACAACTGAACGAAGAAATGTTTTATTGGGAGGATGATACCCAAGAAGACATTGACACACCCTTAAATTATTGGAATAGTTGTTACAAAGGTATTGCACAGGCCAACAAGGCCTTGGAGCTGCTCAAGAAATATCCTAAGACTGAACGTGTCAAGGCTCTATATGGCGAAGCTTTTTTGCTAAGGGCTTACCTTCACTTCATGTTGGTCAATATCTGGGCAGAGCCTTATGGCAATGCAGAGCAATCTCCTGGTATACCTTATGTTAACAAACCCGAGAAACATGCGCTGACAAATTATAGCAGAGGGACTGTCAACGAAGTATATGATAGCATTGAAAGCGACTTGAAGCGTGGTGTCACCTTAGTCGCCGACAGATATTATAAGCAACCTAAATACCACTTCAACAAAAAAGCGGCTTACACGTTCGCCTCTCGTTTTTATCTGATGAAAGGTGAATGGGAAAAAGTAGTGGAATATGCTAATTATGTGTTAGGCGCTGACCCCAAAACCATATTAAGGCATTGGGTGGGATATTCACAGCAATTTGAGTTTAACCGTCAGCGTTTGTCTACACGCTACACATCTCCCGACGAGCCCGCCAACTTATTGATTTGTACCACCGAGTCTCGGTGGGCAAGACAAATGCCTACGGATCGTTACGGATCAACCAAGCAAACTGTTGACGAAATATTCAACAAAAGAGGTATCGAAGGGGGAGGCGATTTCTCTAAAATGACCTTTGACGGTACATATCCTTTTGTTTATTCACCATCACCTATAGTAAATGGTAAGTATATCGCCAAGTTTGATGAGCTGTCTACCACTGAAAGCATTGGATTAAGACCTCGGGGAATTTACGTGAGCAATGTATTGTTTACTGCAGATGAAGCTTTGCTTAATAGGATGGAAGCCTATGTTATGCTAAAACAGTATGATAGAGCTATTAATGATTACTTGCAATATATGCAGGGTAAGTTTGGCTTTATGCCTACTGTTGAAAGGGATATTTATATGCGTACAAGTGAAAATAATTATGATGTGTACACCCCTTTCTATGGCATGACATTAAAGCAGCTTGCATTGGTAAAGTTATTTGCCGATTTCAGGCAAAAAGAGTTTTTTGCTGAGGGGCTACGCTGGTTAGACATTAGAAGGTTTCATTTGAGTGTGAAGCGTAACACAAAATCTAAATATTATTTCCCCTTAGAGAAAGACGACCCACGAAAAGTATTGCAAATTCCCATAGAAGCACAAAACAGAGGACTGGCTCCTAATCCCCGTGAACGTAAAGAACCCATTAGATAAATATGGTAGATAATTTATAACGCAACAAAATGAATATACAGAAATATTTCTTAGCATATATAGGCCTATGGGCATTACTGGCAACGTCTTGCCAACATGACACACTATCAGATGACAGTGTTGTGGACAGCAATGCCCCTCAAACACAAACGGCACAATGGATAGAACAGCATTTTACCAAGGTGTATGGTCCAGAGGTGGTATATCAGTGGCAAAAAAATAACAGTCAGAAAGGAGTCTATGTGTATCCTCCTGACACTACAAACATAAAACAAGTTCTTAACGCTATTAGCTCTTTATGCTTTGATACCTTTAGGGATATTCAAATAGAGGGCAAAGGCAACCTGCTTAACTACTGTTTGCCAGTACGCATTACATTATATGGGGGCGGAAACCCAGATGAGAATGGTGTTGAGCGCATGTACAACATTGCGTCACAGCCAGTAGAGATGAGTATATATCATGTTAATGATTTTGATGCAAACGACAAGCAGAAAGTTCACAGACTTGTTCGCAGCGTATATCATCAGATGATGAAACGAGTGTTAGAGCAGATGCCATACGATAGAGCTAAATTTGCTGCCATCAGTGAAGGAAAATACATCACCGACACTCAACTCCTCTCCGAGATAAATGGTGCGAACAACGATATTGGGTTAGTGGGATATGCCAACAAACGTGGATTTTACACCTATCTCTCTATGCTTAATCCCGAGGACGACATGGCAGAGATGTTAAGCGTTACCTTGACATCTACACCAGCAAAACTTAAACAAGCAGAAGATGAAGCACATACACCAGACGAAGACTCTGACCCCGAAGTGAATAAACGCTATGAACAAGAGGCCGAACGTGCCTATCATGATTTTATGGCAAAAAAAATGTTTGTCGAACAGTATGCTTGGAATAACTGGCACGTGAAATTGCTCACATTGCAACTTAAGAGTGTCAGGACCTTGAATAAATATCTAAATACAAAATAAGATGAAGTATCTTTCATACATACTCCTCACTCTACTTGGTTGCATTTTCTACAGCTGCCATGATGAAGAAAGAGATTTTGTGAATACACCTACCCAGCGCAAGAGGCAAGCCATTGAGGCGTTGAACACTGAGCTGGTTAACAACAAAGCAGGATGGTTGGTTATGTATTTCCCTAAAACAGACTCTTTGCTGTTTTCTAACATCAGTGATAAAATAAAAGCCGAATACCAATACGGAACTGACAGATATGGTTATGGAGGTGTTTGTTTTACCATGCGTTTTTTACAACATGGGAAAGTAGAGATGCGTGCCGACTTTGACCCCAAAAGTGTTGCTACTTCCATAATGAGCGAATACAAAATAGGGGCAAATAGTTGCACCCAACTTACTTTTCTTACCACAAACTATCTACACAAGCTAGTCAATGATAGTTATGGAGGCGCATGCGACTGGTTATACCAAGGACGTGATGAAGACGGATTACTGGTATTCAAAACCGCCTCGTACCTTAAGCCAGCATGCGAATATATTTTGATGAAACCCTTGCATGATGTGCATGAGTTTGCCGATGCAGTAAAACAAGCATACGATAACAGACGAGTATTTGAGCAAATGAAAAATCCACAGTTATATATACACAGAGGCGGCCGTGTTTACTTTCAGAGCGATTACTATCTTGGCAGAAACGGTGGACGCGTGGCCACAACCGAAAAACAGAGATATTATCTGTTTATGGAGGTAACGAAACCTAACCCTATCCCAGACTATCCACCTAAAGAATTTTCCGTGTTGGGTTCTGGATATTGTGGCACGCCTAAAGGTATTACTTTTAGAGCAGGTCTGCGATTGAACAACAAACAGGTGTTTGCCGACTTTCAACGTGTTGGCAACCATTTCGAAGCTGAATTGGTAGAAGTGTATCATCCCGAATGGAGAAGCATTAGGTTAGTAAGTAAGCATTTGCATCCGGAAGGAAAAATAACTGGTTTGAAAGCGGTTATTCAAGACGTTCCTACCAATGAATAAAATATAAACAGATAACAACGAACGGTATGAAAAAGAAATTATATATAACACTCTCTGCCT
This sequence comes from Prevotella ihumii, assembly GCF_900155655.1. Classification (GTDB taxonomy): domain Bacteria; phylum Bacteroidota; class Bacteroidia; order Bacteroidales; family Bacteroidaceae; genus Prevotella; species Prevotella ihumii. The sequence goes on along the minus strand of NZ_LT706987.1, from coordinate 2,508,802 downwards.
TTACCATAATATTATTCTCCGCATGTTCGCCTGCCGTGAACGACGATGCTGATGAAGACTACGACAAATTATTTCCATTTAAGGGAATAGAAAAACCAAAGATATCGTACGATGATCAAGCCTTGCAATTGGCAAGCATCGATATGAATGAGCATAGCTACGTCTATCCAGGAGTTGAGATTAACGGTGAGAAGCGTACTTATACGGTAACCCTGATTTGTTCTTTTTTTGAAAAGGAATTGCAAGGCAGCTTGGTGCCTGATGGTGAACTTTCCTCAACTTATACTATCAGATACATTGATGCTGACAAGGCCCTGAAAACCATTTCCACGAAAGGTTATGGTCTTGATGATAGCGATGTAAAATTGCTTAAAAACGGAGAGGAGCAAAAAATTACTTTTCAAGCTATGTCTGGCTTCCCTATGTTTTTGCAAGTAAAGGGCGGAGGTCCAAGTAACTCATCTGTGCGCGCCACCATTTCGGCAGTATCCAATGATGGACTTACCATTGTGCGCCCTTTACATGTAGAGCAATTTCAAAATGAAGAGGGTATCAATTTAATTAAAAATCCATTTTGTGGATATATCATATTGCCATAAAGATAAAGGGATTAAAATTATGAAGAATAAACGTAACAGACCTTTTTGTATGTTTATGCTGTGGTTGGCACTGTGTACCTCCATAACATCATGCACAACATGGCCAGACGAAACCATTGAGTCGTCGTACATTATGCCTACATGGCCCGACCCGGAATATAAGTTTGTCAGGAATGATGAAAGTAGTGTTAATACATTAGAGTGTGAGCTGTTAAAAGAGCCTGCTGATATTGTATATCACTCGTTCATGAAAGAAGCTCGTATATCAAGTGTCGTACAGCAGGATCGGATGAACGAATATTTCAAGCAAGGAGTGTATGGTAAAGCACCATTTGATGAGATAGCTACATCTATGGTTCACCGTGTTGACAGGGATCGCATCCTTGCAGTCTTTCAACAATTATTCGATGAGTCGAGAGCATTGAGTGGTTATGGCTACCCTCGTCCTGCCGATATTCGCAACACCAAGGCACAAATGGGCAAAGGAGGATATTTAGGCTATAATATTGGCGATGAAAACTTAGCGTTTGTCAATGCCAAAGGTGTAGCCGTGGCGGAAGTGTACTATGAGATGGTTAGGGGAAGCATTTATTTGGATAAAATCCTGAACGTACACCTTAACCCTGAGTTATACAACGACCAACAGCTTTTGAAAGATCAGGCAGCTTCAAATCTGGTAAACGGACATAATTACACAGAATTGGAACATCATTGGGACTTGGCCTATGGTTATTACCAATACTGGTTGCCCATTGTGCAAAAAAATGAGCGCAGTGCGCTAAAGGGAAGTCGTATAAAACTTTACAACGCCTTTGCGGCAGGACGATTGGCCATGACTGAGTATAGGTTTGACGAGATGAGAACATGTCTTCATACCATTAGGCAAGAACTGTCTAAGGTGGTCGCCGTGCATGCCATTCAGTTGTTGTCAGGCGAAGTGACAAATGCCAATTTACACGAGGACATCAGCAATGCCTTGGTATTCCTGTCACGTGCCTATGGTGCCGTGTTCTCGTTGCAGTTTGCCGTGAATACAGAAGGGAAACCATTATATACCTTTGATGAGGTACAAACGCTTTTAGATGCACTTACTCAAAACTCTGGGTTGTGGGATAAGCAGCGTCTGGAAGGCGATTCCACTACCCCTGGATCCATTGCCTATACTGTAGCACAAATCAAGCAGCGCATAAAATGATAAGCATATATGCGATAACTCTTATAAGAAAAAATAAAACGATGAATTTATACAAACTATTATTGTTGGCGTTCCTATGTTGTACGTTAGACGTAACAGCTCAAACACATCCCAACTTGATATTGAACGGTGGGTTTGAAGAATGGCGCACCGCTGGCATCTATGAGAAACCTGTGTGTTGGTATTTTTCAGTGGGTAGCATTGAAAAATCAAATCAATCACATGGTGGCAGCCACGCTGTCAAGTTAGTAGCAATCCCGCATACGCTATCTATAATTGACCGATCAAACAACTATTATTATATGAAAATTGAGGGCGGAGCAACTTATCGCCTTACCTATTGGTATAAAGGCACGTTACAGCGTGCCAATTGTGTTTCCACCGTGATATGGTGCAAAGAAAAGCGCAAAGTTAAAACGGATGCAAAGAAAGCTTCAAGGGATATGGTCACAGATGCATCCCCTACTGAATGGAAACAAAAAACTATAGATTTTGTCGCTCCGCAAGGAGTGGATTACGCGGGATTTTGTTTTGAAATGAAAGAAGAAAATTCCGATGCCAATAACTATCTATTGATTGACGATGTGGTTTTTAAGAAAATAAAAAGTAGTACTATTACCGAGGATGTACCGATGCCTTATGATGTGAAGATTTCTGCACAACAACGCGAAATTTTTATGTCGTGGAATCCTGTGCAAGGCAGTGGCGTCAAATACAATATTTTGCTTAATGGAAGGCAAGTATCTACAATAAGCACAACCGACTATATTTTGCAAAAAATGCAGCCTAACACTACCTACGAAATAGGTGTGCAGACGATTATGCCTGACGGAAAGAAGTCGAAAGTGGCTAAAAAAAACATTACCACAGAATTAATGATGACAGGCAGGGAGGATGAAAATCGCATTCCCTACATCTATCAAATTAAGAACTATGGTGATTGTCCACGAAACATAGAGTTGTTTTTCAATGATTTGTATGATGTCAACGCTCAAATTAAATATACGCTTGACGGCATTCCCTTCGTCCCTGTCGACGGATACAAATTGGTTTTCAACAAAACGGGTAAACATATATTGATTGTGGACATCATTGAGAGTGATGGCAAGGCTTGGACCTTGGAATATAACTTAAATGTGAAATAAGCTAATCAACATGAAGCATATATATAGTTGGCTATCAGTGATAATACTTGGCATGTCGTTAACCGCATGCCACAATGAGTCGGATTTAGAACCGTCTAAAATATTGATAGGGGATAACGACTTATCATCTATTGATGTGTTTACGCACACGACCCGTATGTTAATCTTAAAGGGTGGGACTGGTAAATACAAGTGCAATATCAACAACTCAAAGTTGGCTACCGTCAGCATCAACGAAGATACATTACGTATTACAGGTATATTGGAGGGTGAAACGTATGCCTCTGTTTGGTCGGGCGATGAGTGTCGCAAGTTGGATATAAATGTTATAGTGCCCAACATTACCTCTACCGAGGATGTCATACGGTTGTACCCTCGGGATGAGAGCCGATCGGTAAGTGTCAATGGTGGAGGCGGCATAGCACAAATGCGTGTGGAAGACCCTATGCGTGTTCTGAAGAAGGTTAAGTGGAACGCCAAGACCAACATCATAGAAATAGATACCTATTGCGAGGGCGACGCTTATCTCCACATCACAGGGCAGGATCATCAAACCAAAACGATTAAAGTAGAAGTGCGATGCAAAGGCGAGGCTGATGAGTCGGGAGTATATAGCACCACATCGAGAAGTTTAAGCGTTTTGATGCGCAACACGTTGGTGGTACATCGCAAAGGTGTGGGTGTATGGATATTTAATGAGGCCACCCCAACAGCCTCCAAGAAAACCATCAAGATTACGCCTGTTATCATAAATCCCCAACAAGGCACCTATATTGATGTTGAGCTCGGTTTTCGCTATCCAGACGAGTTCAGCTCTCTAAAAGAGGGCAAATACAAATTATACGTCCAGGAAGTCAGGGCGAACCATGTAGTACTTGCCGGGCGTGGATTTAAATTTGTAATACCTTACGAGAAAAAATAATATATCTAATTTTCAATATATGTTTGCCATCTGTCCTATATAACTTTTGGCAAAAGAAAGACGTATTCAAATTATCAATAAAATATAACAATACAACATGCAAATCTCAAAAATTAGAAAAAGCATAACAACCTTGGCGTTGTTACTGGTGTTTAGTGTGTCTCATGCGCAGAAAGTAATAAAAGTAGAAAAGCCTGGTGAACTTTCAAAACAAATCACCCAGTCCGAAAAGTTTTCCATTACAAATCTTACCATATCGGGTAGTATTAATGGTGCCGATATCTTGTGCCTTCGCGAGATGGCTGGCAGGGACATAGAGGGGAAACCAACAGAGGGAAAACTTTCCATACTTGACCTCTCTGGGGCTAAGATTGTTGCCAACGGTGGCAATTATTATCAGGTAAAGAGAAGTATGTCTACCAAATACTACGCACCTGCCTATGATGACGAGGTGAGTGCCTACATGTTCTACCAATGCCAGGCACTTATAACACTAAAATTGCCTGCAAGTACAAAGAGTATAGAACAACACGCTTTCAGCGGTTGCACTTCGCTTACGGAATGCGTCATTCCGCAAAGCGTCGCTACCATAAGGGAGAATGCCTTTAAAGATTGTGGCAAATTAGCGTCAATCGCACTTCCCAACTCGCTCAAGGAAATAAGCAAGGGTGCCTTTGCTGGGTGCAAATCACTTACTTCGGTGACTTTTCCATCACAATTGGAGAAAATTGGCGCACAAGCTTTCGAGAATTGCACCTCGCTTGCTACTCTTTCCGAGTTCCCATCATCATTATCAGAAATAGAGGAAAAAGCTTTCTACAATACTGCTGTTACGGCGTACACGGTGGCAGAAGACAACGAGTATTATTGTGCTAGCAATGGCGTGCTTTACGATGCCGATAAAATATCAATACAACAGTATCCTGCAGGCAGCAGTGCAACTTCGTTTGAGATACCTGGAAGTGTTGCAGAAATAGGCGAGTATGCCTTTGCTTATGCCAAAAACCTGAAGAATATCAGTCTTCCGGAAGGACTCACCAACGTGGGCAAATATGCTTTTGAGCATGCTGGACTTGAGCAATTTACTTCACTTGCCTCTAATCTTTCTATTGGAGAATCGGCATTCAGCGACTGTGTCGAGTTGCAAACTGTTGACTTCAAAGGAGCAATTGGTGGAATAGGAAATTATGCATTCAAAAACAACAAGAAACTTTCTGTCGTGCAGTTTACTGGTTCAGCTATGCCTGAGTTCGGCCAGTACGTATTTACACCTAAGGACGTAATACTTAAAGTCTATGTAGAAAAAAACTTGATTGACAAATTTAAAGAAGCTTTTACCACAAAAAAAGTTGCGTTAGGTACAATGTACGAAATCCTTGACATCACAACCGCTGGAGTTGCGAAGCAGTCTGTCTATGAGTCGAACATAGATAAAGTACACTTCGACGTATGTGGTAGAAAGATAAGCAAGCATAACAAAGGACTTCACATTATTCAGTATTCTGATGGACGTGTTGTCAAGCGCATGGTAAAATAAATTTAAGACCCGAACGCTGCCACTCGGCAGATTAAAACCTTAATTCCGCAACACTATTATAAATTAAACTTTTTAACCCAAATCGGTCGTTAGAATGAGATGTCTTTTGGATTATTTTGGCTTTATTTTACCTATATCTGCAGTCACATAGCCCGCTATGCTCCTTTGATATATGCAAAATAAATCTCAAAGTAATCGCAAAATACATTCTCATTCTAATGGCCGATTTGGGTTTAAGAACCATTATGATAGCATACTCAATTTCTTTGTCAACAGAGCCACAAATGCCAATGCTGAATTCTTCAACGTAAGCATCCAATATTAGCCGCCTTTGTGTAACATTCTTACTTTACTACCTTTGCCCGAAAAACTTATGTTTGTACTCAACGAAACAAATGTTTTTCGGGTTTGTTGCACTCCTGTGGATATGCGTCAGGGTATTCTTCGCCTGTCCCAATTGGTACGCCGCAATGACTTCAATCCTTCTGATGGTGTTGTCTACGTTTTCTACAATCGAGCCCGTAACCGAATTAAATTGCTGCACTGGGAACGCTGTGGTTTTGTCGTGTATCATAAACAGATGGCACAGGGTTGCCTAAGTCCTAAAATCATACGGGCGAGAGCTGGATTTTATGAACTTCGCTGGGACGAATTGGTACTCTATATTGAAGGTATAAATCCTAATTGCTACCGAAGAAAAAGATACAATAAATCTTAGTATTTTCTTGCCAGTGTCAGATATTTTTTGTAATTTTACATCGTATAAAGAACTGATAATGTGATGGATATGCCTTATTGCACAATGACATCTGACTACCATTCTCTCACTCGGGAAGCTGTTGTTAAACTTCTTGAGCAAAGGGATGCTGAGCTTAAGAACAAGGATACTCAACTCAAGAACAAGGATGCTGAGCTTAAGAACAAGGATACTCAACTCAAGGATAAGGATGCTGAGCTCAAGGATAAGGATGCTGAGCTCAAGGATAAGGATGCTGAGCTCAAGGATAAGGATGCTGAGCTCAAGGATAAGGATGCTGAGCTCAAGGATAAGGATGCTGATCTCAAGGATAAGGATGCTGAGCTCAAGGATAAGGAGGCTGAGCTTAAGATTAAGGATGCTGAGCTGGAACGAAAGTCCCGTCGTATTCTTGAACTTGAGCGCATGGTATTTGGCAGGCGCAGCGAGAAACGCCTGCCTGAGAGTGCAAGCGGCTGGGCGGGTACGCTTTTTGACGAGCAGTGGGCCAAAGAGGGTTCCCTGGCTCAGGTGGAAGCCCTTCCCATCATCAAGGAGATAAAACAGCAGGCCGGACAACGCAGGTCATCACGCCGTGTGAGCCGTCCTTCCAGAAAGGGTAGGGCCTACGCCTCCTATGTTCCCGAGAACATAGAGCGACAGGTGACGGAGATATTTCCAGAGGGTTATGATGCTGAGCGCATGGTCATCATCGGACATGACAGAAGTGAGCATCTGTGTCTGCGTCCCTCATCCTTTTATGTCAGGGTAGAAGATCGTGTCATCTGCCGCCTGAAGGAAGCCCGTCCAACGGATGCGAAGGTCGACATCCTGGAAGCCCCCTTGAAAAAGCAAGCGGTGGATTGTTTTGCCGACGCTTCCCTGCTCGCCGAGATCATCACCGCCAAGTTCGCCTATCACCAGCCCGAGTATAGGCAATGTGAAAGATGGAAGGAACTGGGCGTGAACATCCCCACCTCAACCGTCAATAGCTGGGTTCACGATGCCGCCGATGCGCTTTATCCGCTTTACAAACTTCAAGTAAGACAGATCCTGCAAAGTCCTTATCTTCAAGTTGACGAGACCAGCGTACAGGTTGCCGACCGCAAGGGAAAGACGCGCAAGGGATACCTGTGGGGCGTGCGTGACGCCATGCACTCCCAGGGTGTGTTCTTCCATTGGAAGGACGGGTTGCGGTCGGGCGCTGTGGCAGATGAACTCTTCAAGGGCTACCAGGGTGCCATACAGTCTGATGGGTATGAGGTCTACAGCAGGTTTGAGAACGTTCAGGGCATCGTGCTGTTAGGATGTATGGCACACGTGAGACGTAAGTTCGAACATCTGGCGTCTGACGATAAGAACGCCGCCCATATCATCGAAACGATAGCCACGCTTTATGAGTTGGAGGAAAACCTCAAACACAAGAAAGCACCACCCGAGGAAGTGGAGACAGAACGAAAGGCTAAAGCTTACCCTATTCTTAAGTATTTGGAGACCTATATGTTGGATGTACACAAACAGTACACCCCAGGCGAAGCTATGGAGAAGGCACTGCGTTATGCCTTCGCCGTATGGATACGCATTGGCAGATATGTGCAGGACGGACGCTTCAACATAGACAACAACCTTATGGAACAGGCCATCAGACCCATCACGCTTGGAAGAAAGAACTACCTGTTCTGTGGTAACAATGAGGGAGCGGAGAACAACGCCATCTTCTATACCTTCGTGGCGTGTTGCAGGGAAGCAGACATAGAGCCATACAAATGGATGAAGGAAGTTCTTTCAAGACCCCTGCCCGACATGACGGAGGAGGAACTCACGAAAATGCTACCTTCAAACTTCAAATAACAAATAACCCTTATATGCTGCCAGACATATAAGGGTTATTTGTTGGTGTGAAAGTCGGCTAATATTGGATGCTTACTCTTCAACGCAAAAGTCAAAGCCTTCAGGGCATAGTTCAGGGAAGTAATGGATATTTCTTTCTTCCTTTACAGGCTTATGAAATTATGTGTATGAGGGGAGAGGGGGCAACTGGGTTTTACGACTGACCCGAAAGTTAAAACAGAACCTCTGTGTATTTCTTTCGATGATTAATGGCAAAAAAATAAGCGGTGTACTTAGAGAAGTGCACCGCTTGTTTTTGTTTTATGAATTTGTTTTTATTTACTTGCTGATAGATTTTACAACCTTTTGCGTACCGTCGCTGTACTTTATGGTCTTGATAGTAACACCCTTAGTAGGTTCAGAAAGTTTGCGACCAGAGAGGTCGTAGTATGTTTCGCCAATTGCTTGTGCGTTATTTTCTTTCTCTACCGATGTAATATCGTTTGGTGTTTTTTCTTGGTTAAATGTGTAAACAGCACCCGTGTATTCGCTCATTCTAAACCATGAACCGTCTTCTGCAATACATGACAATACATAAACTTTGTCGGTTCCTGGTGCATCGAGCGTTATTTTATCGCCATTTATAGTATAGGTAACATCTACAGTTGGACTGCAAGGAAAAGCCTGATTGTTTTCGATGCCATAATATCCCATATATATATTTAGGGTCTGGCCTTTGTCTGTTTTAATAGATAGGATTAAAGACTTGTGAGGAATGGTAATTTTATTACCTTCTATGCTTCCTTTTACCCAACGATCTGATACGTCAGAAAATGTTTCGGGCAGTGCAACAATTGGGTTTTTTACATAAACGGTCTTGTTGTCGGCTAAAAAAACAACTTCAAATTCAGATGCATCTGCTAAATTAAGACTGGTCATTTCAAGTGAGCCACCATCTCCCTGTTGTAGTCTGATGCCCTTACCTGCGCGGTCGTAGACTTTAACAACGCCGTCTGGACGCTCTGAAAGCAATGATTCCTGTGCGTTCACACTCATTCCTAAGATAGCTGTAAAAGCTAAAAGTAACAGTTTCTTCATATAAAAATTTTGTTAGTTAAATTAGGTAATGGACTTTTTGTCCATTATTTTAATAGTTACTATTTAATTCATTCATCATTTACGCATCTTTTCTTTAGATGCAAATAGTTTGTATTATTCGTTGCAAAGTTAAAAAAAATATATGGAAGAACAAAATATTTCTAAGCTATTGTGTTATAAAATAAAAGGCCGCAGAGTCAACCCGTAGAGTCAACCAGCAAGTGCAAAATTATAAAACGTATTTGAAGAATTCGCATTTTGGAGTAGAATAGTTTAATTTTTCTCTCGGTCTTTCGTTCAATTTCTTTTGTATCGACATAATTCTCTTTTCTGTATAATGTTCAAACGAATCCTTTTTCGGTATATATTGTCTGATTAACCCGTGGCGGAATTAATTTGGGTCTGCTGATTAACTATAACTATCTAATAATTAACTATTTATGTTGTATAAAATTTAGTCAATTCGCCCAAAATGACTACCTTTGGATGTTAAAACATTAAAGAGTTGAGATGAAATACTACTCACAATATCGCAGTCACGACCTATTTGAACTTCAGGAGTCACTTTCGGGATTGAGCAAAACCAACCGTTGGGTCAAGCTGGCCGACCACCTTCCCTGGGGAAGGATAGAGAAAGAATACAACAAACGTCTGATAAATAGTCACAATGGCACCGGCAACAAGCCCGCCAGGCCTTCATCGGACTGATTAAGAAGAAACGCAAGGGAAAGAAACTCATTGACAAGACAAAACTAATCCAGATACGATGCCTGCAGGCAGACTTCCAGCTGTTTCTTAATTTCCTGGGCAAACAGTCAAGCACACTTCCTGCTTGCTTCAGCCGCCATGACTACAAATGTCTTCAGGCTGCGTTCAAGATGTATGAACAGCAAAAAATGATGTTCGAACAGGAAGCATATCAAGTCCTGCCATATCAATTGCGACAACCGTCCATTAGGCAGGCCTCTCAAGGAAGAGAACGACACACACGCAGAGGACAAGAAGAGAGCCATCGGCGAGCAAAATGGGTTAGAAGGCACATCTGAAACAACCAAGAGAGTTTACCGAGCCAACGACATCCGAGCGAAACTTGACCAAACGGCTGACACTTGGATAGGAGCTTGCTTCTTCGCTAAGAACATTATGAAGTTCCTAAGGGGACTTCTTTGTCTCATTTTCGAAAAATCGGGCTTGAAGACCTTCCAAAAGAGAATTATGAGCATTTTTTTTGACAGCATGGAGGCTGTATTGCCCACACCACAAGGTTGTATGAAAGACGTAAATTAGCAGACCCTAATGAGAGGACGTGTAAATGCGATAAGGACGTTCAAGGGCTTAGTTGCGGATTTGAGGTTATAATAGAGTAGTATCGTATGGCGTCGTAGATAGAAATAATATGAAAAGTAAACAATACAGAAAAGTAAAATAGGGGGCATAAGCCCCCTAATGGTTGGCGAAGGAGTCGAACCTTGCAATATACTGCCTTTTGGGAAGTCTCGCTACCGATGCGACCATCAACCATTTGCAAAGATAAAAAGAAAAGTTCACAAGTTCAACATAGAACTGCAATTTCAGGTGTAGGTTTAGCTTAATAATCTATACCAGAAAACACCGAGGGGTTTGGGGGCGAGCAGCCCCCATGAGTGGAAAATCAACAAGCAATGCTTAAAAAATAAAAAAGGGAGACCTCTGTCTCCCAAAGATTAATTAATTTTGCATTGTTATGTACAAACAATTAACCTCGGAGCAAAGGTACACAATTTCTGTGCTACTCCAAAATGGAATTAAATTAAAAGATATTGCGAAAGCGATAAAAGTATGTCCAAGTACAGTATCTCGTGAAATAAAACGTAATAGTGGGACCAAAGGACAGTATAATTGGGAAACTGCCCAAGCAAATGCAGCTCTCACAAAGCGAAAAAAGCCAGGCAATCATTCAATCAAAAAGGATGTTATGGATGAAGCGATACGTCTTCTTATTACAGAACAATGGTCTCCTGAACAAATATCTGGCGTGTTGGCTAAGGAAGGTAAACGTATTAGCCATGAAACCATATATCGTACGATACGTAAGGACAAGGCAAAAGGTGGAACACTATATAAACACTGTCGTCACAAGCTAAAGCATCGTGCCAAGCCTGTTGGTAGCAGACGTATATCCATACCCAATAGAACAAGTATCAGCGAGAGACCTACTGAAGTTGACGGAAAACGCTTTGGGGACTTCGAGATGGATACAATTGTTGGAAGAGGAAATCATGGTGCTATTGTGACACTGATAGAACGCAGTACAAATATGCTATTTATGAGAAAACTTAAAAAGGGAAAGAATGCCAAGGAGTTAGCACGCACTGTAATACATTTGCTATCTCCATTCAAAGAGTATGTCAAGTCTATTACAACGGACAACGGCACAGAATTCGCTTGCCATGAAATGATAAGCAAAAGCCTTGGTGTCACCGTCTATTTTGCTGACCCATACGCTTCATGGCAGAAAGGGGCTATAGAAAATGCTAACGGACTGATTAGACAATACGTGCCAAAAAAAGAAACGTTTGAACATGTCAGTCATCAACAAATAACAAAGTATTCAAAGAAAATTAACATGAGACCAAGAAAGAAATTAGAATTTAGAACACCATATGAGTGCTTTTACGAACTAATTAAGTAAATTTGCACTTGCTTGTTGAATTCACGGTTGAATATTCAAACTATAAAGCGTTAAAAATATGGAATTATCAAAATATATGACAAGCCCGTCGGTAGAACTTAGACGTTCCGCCCTGTACTTGGCTGGATATCAATGTGGATTTGAAGGATGGATCAATGTTTCTGATTGTTCTATTTTTCTGTAAGCGACAATTATCGTAATACAATAACTCCATTCTGTTCTCGTGTGAACAGAATGGAGTTATAAGTGTGGGTTTCACCTTGTTTTATGGCTTAATAGACGCAAAGAGTTCTTGCAGTCCTTCGGTTGCCCCCTTGCGTATCACCGTTACATCACACTTTTTGCCTTGTGTCACCTCGTTGGGGTCGATAAGATAGATGGGCGCACCTATGGGCACATAGCGCACCAAACCTGCGGCAGGATAGACGTTGAGCGATGTGCCAACGATGACAAAGAGGTCGGCTTGGCTCACCTCACGTGCAGCCTCCTCTATCATTGGCACAGCTTCGCCAAAGAATACAATGAAGGGGCGAAGCATACTACCGTCCTTTGCTTTCGTCCCGGGTATTACCTCCCAATTGTCCTCGGTAAGAGTTTCTATGTAGTCTGGGTTGTACGCATCGGCACTCGAACACATCTTTTTCAGTTCGCCGTGTAGGTGTATCACGTGCGATGAGCCCCCACGCTCGTGCAAGTCGTCTACGTTTTGTGTAATAACCGTAACATCGTAATCCTTCTCCAATGCGCTGATGAGTTTGTGTCCCTCGTTGGGCTGTGAAGCAAAGAGCTTTTTGCGCAAGCGATTGTAAAAGTTGATAACCAATGCTGGGTCGTTTTCTAACGCCTCGTGTGTAGCTACTTGCTCCACAGGATAGTCTTCCCATAGCCCATCGCTGCCACGAAAGGTTTTAAAACCACTCTCTACCGACATTCCAGCACCTGTAAGAAATACTATTTTCTTCATTTTTCTGTCTCCTTTTCATTCTTTCCCTTTTCGGCACACATTATGGGTTGTCTTAGCGTGCCTTATGGACGATTGCATAACATTCCACAAATTTAGTAATTTTAATTAGATAAATGCCCTATTATATTTGAAAAATAGTATCTTTGCACATTAATAATATAAAAAACGAAAGAACAATAATGGACAAATTGAGCTATGCCTTGGGTATCGGTATTGGTACTCAACTCGCAGGAATGGGTGCAAACAACTTGAATATTGACGACTTTGCACAGGCTATTAAGGATATGTTGGCAGGCAACGAGCCAAAAGTTAGCAACCAAGAAGCACAAGAGTTGGTAAACAATTTCTTTGCTGAACAGGAGGCTAAACAACAGGTTGCAGCAGCCGAAGCAGGCAAGGTGGCTAAGCAAATAGGCGAAGACTTCTTGGCAGAGAATGCTAAGAAAGAGGGCATTGTGGTATTGCCTTCAGGTTTGCAGTACGAAGTAATAACCGAAGGTAACGGCAAGAAGCCAGGCGCAGCAAGCACTGTGAAGTGTCATTACGAAGGTACATTGGTAGACGGCACTAAGTTTGACAGCTCATACGACCGTGGCGAACCTGCTACATTTGGTTTGAACCAAGTTATCCCAGGCTGGACAGAAGGTGTACAGCTGATGGGCGAGGGTGCTAAGTATCGCTTTTTTATCCCTTACAACTTGGGTTATGGCGAGCGTGGCGCAGGTGCTTCTATCCCTCCATTTGCAGCCTTGGTATTCGTTGTCGAACTCATCGAGGTGCTATAATTATAAGATCAAACAATAAACATTAAAACGATAAAACGAAATGAAGAAACTTACAATGGTAGCCGCTTTGGCTATTGCAGCTGCAGGATTTACAGCTTGTGGCAACTCATCATCACCTAAGGAAGACTTGAAGACCGATGTAGACTCATTGAGCTATGCTTTCGGTATAGACCAAGGTCAGAGTGTAAAGCAGTATCTCCAACAAATGGACATCGATACAGCTTATATCGACGAGTTTGTTAAGGGTATGAACGATGGTGCAAAGAATATGGACGACAAGAAGAAGGCAGCTTACAACGCTGGTATCGGTGTCGGAATGAATATGAATATGGTTATCAAAAACCAAATCAACAAGACCATCTTCGGCGAAGACTCTACACAGACCATCTCTTTGAACAACTTCCTCGCAGGTTTTGCTGCAAGTGCTAAGGGCAAAGGCCAGAAAATTACAGTGGAACAGGCTCGAGAAATAGAACAGAAAGTATCGCAAGCTATCCGCGAAAAGAGTGCTGTAAAGACATACGGTGCTAACAAGAAGCAGAACGATGCTTATATGGCTAAGATTGCTAAGACTGCAGGCGTAAAGGCTTTGAAGCAAGGTGTTTACTACAAGGAAATCAATGCAGGAACAGGCGCAAAGCCAAAGACCTCAGACGTAGTTAAAATCAATTACGTAGGTAAGACCATCGATGGCAAGGTATTCGACCAACGTGAGGGCGCAACAATGCCTGTAGGTGGTGCTGTACCTGGATTTACAGAAGCATTGACCAATATGCCTGTAGGTTCAAAGTGGGAAATCTATATCCCTTACGCAGCAGGTTATGGCGCACAACAGCCAAGTCCTGACCTCAAGCCATTCTCTACATTGGTATTCACAGTAGAACTTGTATCTATTGAAAAAGCACCACAGGCACCACAAGTGCAGGGTGCACCAGCACAATAAATAAAATATAAATAAGTGTCGGACTAATCGGATTAGTCGGCTTTGTCAGACAAGTAAGACCTGTCCGACAAGTCAGACCCGTCCGACAAGTCCGACATTTTTAATTATAGCTTAGAACTAAACAAATTATGAAACGAGTAATTCTCCTTGCGCTATTGGTAACAGCAGGTGCTACACTCAATACCGCAAGCGCACAAAGTAAGAAGAAAAAGAAGAACAAAGAACAGTGCGAAGCTCAAATGGCTGAATGTTGCAAGGCTGCAACCATTGAAAAGGTAACACTTAACAGTACCAAAGACTCAGTAAGCTATGCGGCAGGTATGTCGATGACACGCGGATTGGAAGGCTACGTAATGAGCCAATTGGGCGTGAAAAAAGAAGAGATGCCCGAATTTATTCGTGGTCTTAAAGAAGGAATTGCAAAGCGCAACGATGCAAACTTCGCACCTTACACAGCAGGACTGCAGATTGCAAATCAGGTAGACAAAACTATGCTACAAGGACTGATAAAGCAATTTGAAGGCACAGCTAATGCTATCGATGCAGATATGTTGTACAAAGGCTTTGTAGCAGCGTTAGAGAAAGACTCTACACTATTCAAGCAAGCCAACGCAGAACAATACTTCCAAGGCAAACAACAAGCCGTTAAAGCCGAAAAAGAAGCTGCAATAAAGGCTGAAGGTGAAAAGTTCTTGGCAGAAAACAAGAAGCAAGCAGGCGTAGTAACACTGCCAAGCGGATTGCAATACAAGGTGATAACCCAAGGCAATGGACCTATTCCAAAGGCTGACGATAGAGTAAACGTGGCTTACGAGGGGCGCACACTCGATGGAAAGATATTCGACGCTACCGAAAGACACGGCACAGAATACGATACCTTCGGTGTAAGCGGTCTGATAAAGGGTTGGACAGAAGCCCTAACATTGATGCCTGTAGGCTCAACATGGACGCTCTATATCCCTTCCGACTTGGCTTATGGCGCAAGAGGTGCTGGCGAAGACATCGCACCATACGCTACACTCGTGTTCACACTAAGTCTTAAAGGCATAGAACCTAAAGAGCAACCCAAACCAAGTCTCAACGTTGGCGAGGTAAAGAAGAGTGCTGGTGCTCAGAAGGCTAAAGCAACACCTGCAAAAGGTAAAACTACCGCAACTAAAACGCAAGCTAAACGCAGAAAATAAGTCGTTCTAATGGCTCTAAAAGCATTGCTAAGCACTGTCCAAAGTTCTAACAAACAAACACAAAGACAGAACGATAAAGCACAAAAGGTGGAGCAATGAAGTACGAAATTCGGAACGATTAGCGTACGAAAGAAGCATTAAGACGATACAATAAAAAGAGGATAAGCTTTTGAAGGCTTATCCTCTTTTTTATTATTGGTGCACTCATTACGAGCGTGCGACCTTTACTTTACAACTACACGTGCAGTCTTACCATTTGCATACTTCACGATGTTGATACCCTTCTGTGGAGCTGAAATCTGCTGACCAGCTACGTTGTAACGAGCAACAACAGCATTTGCCTTCTTGTCGGTAGAAATACCAGTGATAGCAGTAGGGTCAGAAACAAAGCGTACAGTAACTTCTGGACCCTTAGCATCTGCAACTGGATAGTCACCTGATTCGTTTTCATCGTCTTCACACAACTGACCTGTGAGCTTCATATCCCAAGTTGGAGCAATTTTATTTAAGAACCATTCGGTTTCAATAAACATAGTTTCTGCTGGTGCAATCTCTGCTGAAGCAGATGCCCAAACAATACTCTCACTTTTTGCTTTACACGCATTAGCCATACAACATTGTATACGTCCGTTTGGCATTTGTGTAGCATCGATACGCATCTGAATACGAATGGCATGGTCTGTAACATTCTTCAAAGAGAGTTTAGGCTGCATAAATGTTTCTTTAGTACCAAGGTCTGGGTCTTCTTTAACAGTAACTTCGTTAACTACAAATACACTTCCGTCCTTAACTTCAATACCATTTTCGTCTACGAACTGTATCCATTTCTTTGCTTCTTGTGCCATTGCTGCAGCACTACCCATAAGCAATACAGCTGCTAAAGTTAATAATTTTTTCATTTTTGTTTTAATCTTTTAATTTTGTTATACTATTAGTTGTTTACTTTTTGGCGTGTTACTTGCTGCACGCCATTTGCTTCATCATAAATAAAAGCTACCACAGAGAGGTTGTTAGCTTCCCATTGTGGGTCTATTGTGTATGTGAATGTGCTCTTGTTAGCATCATTTGCTTTGAGCGAAATGTCGGTACCCCAAGCACCATTTACTGCTGCACGGAACACGTGATTGTGTTCGTATTCTCTGTTGCGACCATTGTTTGGAAGCAGTTGGATAGCCTTAATGCCATCTTCTACAATCCACAATTGGAGTTTGCCATTGAGGTCTTCAATGCTCAAAGCATTAACGTTGATGGTCACTTTACGAGTATTTGCATCGTAAGCGTTCTCAACATTGAGCTTCAAAGGTGTAGTGCGTTGCATTTCACGATTGATAACTCCAGCCCAAGCATCTTTTGGTTTGAGTCCTCCGGTACGATTAATTACTGCCGATGGAACACCATCACCCTTCCAATGCTTGTAGTATTCTTCGCCTATTTCGGTTTTAAGACCTATCACATTAGGTTTTGGGGCTACAGCCAATGCAGATGCGTGAATACATACTGCAATGATTTTGTCTTCATCATATTGTTTTGTGATGTTAGCCAATAGGTTATGAGCCTCTGGACAGTTGATACATAGTTGTCCAGTAAACTCTTCTACGAGCACTGCACGATTAGCATCTTTTGCCTCAACAGTCTTGTATCTGTCTGCCTCATCTACATTTGCGCATGATGCGAGCACCATAGCTACCGATGCAACGAGTATAGGGAATATCTTTTTCATATTGCGTTCTTTGTTTTAAACTTTTCGTTTAGAAGTTATAATTATATGATATAGTGAATCCCTTGCTTGCAGGAACGTAACGGCAAACACCACCCGAACAGTTGAAACCTGCACGTGTACGGCCGTAGCCTACTTGTAGTCGGTGTGCTCCAGCATTATAGGTAACAAGACCTTGGTAGTAGTGTAAGTTGGTTTCACCCACATTGTACATATCCGACACGGTGACCATAAAGTGTGGTACGAGCGAAAGCTCTAACAATCCAAACCACCAGTTGCCTTGGTCGCCCTTTGTGCGGAGGAACTGTGCCTCTCCACGTAGGTTAACCTTAGGTGAGAATGTGTACTTACCATCTACAATGTAAATGTCAGAGTGTATCATACCTCCCTCGCCTTCCACAACAGTCTTGTTATAGAATTGATTCATATACATCAAGTTGAGCTTGAAGTTTTTAGAGATTTTACGTTCAATCTGAACATTCAAGTCTTGGTAGTAGGTTTGGTCGCCCCACTTAAAGAAAGCCGAGCCATAGCCCTTTGAGCCCTTGAGGTTTACGTTATCGAACGAACCTGTGAGGTTTGTAGACTTGTCAATAGCGTGAACGTATGAGAAGTTAACCTTAACGTTCATACCATAACGACCACCAATGAATGTTTTACGCTTGAATTTATATCCCATTTGAGCTTGATAAGCCCACTCTCCATCAGGGCGAGTTGCGTATGGATAGAATGCAGCCAATGCGTAGGTTTGGTCCTGTGTAAAGGCTGGAAGGTGATTGATGTACGATGATACGCCAACGTTGTTACGATTGCTCATAAATGCCATATCGTTAGAACGTTTAGCTTGTACCAAGAAGCTCAATCCCTTTTGTGAATAAGATGCCGAAAGCATAGCTACGTTACCTGTACGATAGATATACTTGTTGGTGAACGATGGGTCTTGTGTCTTCTGTGCATATTCTGCCAAGACATTAAATCCACCCTTCTGTACTTGGAAGCGTGCGTCCCACGCGTTAACGTTTTGTGGGAGAACGAGCTCGTGTGTACGGTCTATCATAATGTTATCGTGCTTGTTATTTTCGTATTTGTTTACGAACGAACCACCCAACATTACACGTGTACCCGACTGACCTAAGCCCTTGAACCACTGATCAAGGTTCAACTCCAAGTCGACACCATTTATCCACGAATTGTTATGCGCCCAATATCTGCGCTGTTCGCCTGTTACGGCTTTTAATACGATACCCTTATAGGGTTTGTAGACTATGCGTGCGCCGAGCAACGAGTTATCGATACCCAAGCTACGCTCTTCATAGGTTCTGAGAACAAATCCCGAACCAAACTGCTCGTAATAGTTTCCTAAGGTAACTTCAAGTTTTTCAAACTTACCTTTCAGATAGAAATAAGGTACACCATAGCCTTTATAGTCTTTTTCAAAACCTGGCAATGGGTGCTTAAGGAACTCAAAGCGTGCACCAGCATCTACATTTTTGCTAATGAGATTAAGGTCGAGGAACGAGTTTGTTAATGCCCATTCGTCATACTTAGGCGACCCAATCTTTAAGTCTTCTTGTGGAATAAGTACATCGCTCTGAATACTTCCCGTAACCGAGACCTTATTATCGTCTGTTGTTGTCTGTGCTTGAGCTGTTGTAGCAGCTGCAGCAAGGAGACCTACCAGCCAGCTATAATTCTTCATAATGTTATTTTACAAGTTCGCGTACCTTTTCAATCAATTCGTTTTCAGCACCTTCTGTGTAACCATTGTGCTTGTAAACAATATTTCCCTTGCCATCGCAAATGAGTACATAAGGAATCATCTGTACACCCAATGCACGCTTAAATTCGCTGTTTGGGTCGAGCAATACATCGTATTCCCATCCGTTTTCGTCTACCAAAGGTTTTACCTTGTTAGCGTTTTGCGCTTGGTCAATAGAGATTGCAAAGATTTTCACGCCTGTTTCTTCACGCCAGTCGTTGTAAACTTCGCTAATAGCTTTCAACTCGCGGTTGCAAGGCTTACACCATGTAGCAAAGAAGTCGATGATAAATGGCTTGCCATTGTTAGACAATGTGTCGGTACGAATCGCATTTCCGTTAATGTCTTTCAGTGTCACTGAAGGCAATTGAGCACTAACCGTGCTGAAAGCACAGGTCAATAGAGCTGCAAGTATTAAAAGTGTTTTTTTCATAAGTCAGTATATTTTGTTAAATGGCAAATTTATTAATTTTTTTTCAACAAACATACTGGTTAATTAATTTTAACTATTAAAATTCATTTTCTGCAATATTTTACGTATATATATGATAATTTATGCTTTTTGCAGCAACAAGTTGTAGTTTTTTCTACGCAATAATAATATTTTGTAACTCCACTTTATCTTAAATCAATTCATATTAATAGCGTTATCTCTGCCTTACGCTTAGCAGCCCAAAAGCCATCAAAGCATTGCCCAACTCACACGCTATGTATATAATAAGGTGTAAATGGTGTTGCAAATATACTACATTTGTTTTTAATATTGCATAATGAAGCACATTAAACCCAAATATTTGTGGAGCCCCTACATGCCCTTGCTCACATTAAAATCTGTTTCGACAGGAGCTTTCTTTTAGTGATATTTCGTTAAACAGAGATGTGTATAAAGCGTAGTATATAGCAAGCGTATGCAAGCAGCAGAAGATGTTTTCACTTCCATATTAAGACTTTCGAGTTAGGAAAAATAGAACAATAAATCTTAGTCTACAAATTATTAAAAACGCATTTGTAAATTATTGAATATCAATAGTTTATAAATGCGTTCCAAAACATATATGTTTCACCACCCAAAACATATATGTTTTACCCTCTCAAAGTTGAACTTTGACAATGCCAAACATATATGTTTTGCGGCTGAAAGATAGATGTCTTGTTTTTCAACGCTTGTAAGGTAATGAATAGAACAATAATAGTAGAGGGTTCAAGGAGGAACGTAGGGGCGTGATTTATTACGTTCCGTTGTTATGGAATTAGAGGAGTTAAGGGGAGTTGCCACTCGCTGCACTCGGTTGGATTTAAAGCCAAATATTCAGTCATTATGGTGTAGGGGCTCGATTTATTCGCAAGCTCATCAACACGTATCGAGTTCCGCTTAACTTGCGATGAGCGAGGGTGTGTCAAAATAGACCCATTCTCTTTTTTAGCTGGTTCTATAAATTAGCTTTGTTAGATTTTGAGCTTATTTTTGAGGTCAAAATGCAAGAGCGTGAAGTGTGCAGCGAGCGATAACTCCTTGAAGTGTGGAATAACAAAAGCCGTCGGCTTTACATTATTCCCGTGTCCTTATCCTTACGCATTTGATGGTCTTTTCCGTTGTGTTTGCGGTGTCCAAACTCTAATTTCCACGCAAGGTTGAAGTTGATAAGATTGCCAAATTGGCTACCACGGACAATGCTTTCTTTGTTTACATAGCGGTTCAAGATGTACGAATGTTCCATCTTGGGATGTTGCATAAAGGGATTTTGGAGGTAAAGCGATAGTTGCAGATTGCCCACTTGGTAACTTCCGCCCACGTAAATGGCACTTCCGCTATGGCTTTGGCTCTCTCCCTCGCAGAATTTCCAACCATTATCGGCGTATGCAGTAAGTACCCAACGCCCCAAATAAGCATTTACATTGGCTTGAAAGTTGTATGAAGTGAGGTAGTGTTTGTAATCATCGCCCTTGTTTAAGAAGCGATAAATGCCTCCGCTCAAGGTTATTTCCAACACATCGGGTATGATTTTAAAGTTGAAATAATCGGATACATAAAACATTTTGATGCTTTTCTGATTGGCTTGCATATAGTAAAATTGGTCGTCCTCGGTACGTATATATTTCGACATATTAGGGTTGGAGTTTATCCTTAGATTTACATCTACCATATTATAGAACCTTGGAAGCGTGTAAGAGAAGTTTATCGATTGGTCTACCACTCTGTTAGGCACAATGTTAGGATTGCCCACACGCCATTCTCGGCTGTTCTCACGTATCTTGGTGTTGCTTATCATTGCTATCCGTGATATATGTTCGTAGGTTTCAAAGCTGTATTTTACAGCAAAAGAAGGGGTTAGCGCATAGTTAAGGCTTATTTTTGGGCGAAACAACGAGTAATTGTATTTTGCATCACTTTGTTTGTAACGTGCATTGGTCAGCCCTACACCTGTCATATAGCTGAGCTTTGCCCACTTACCTTTGACTTCTACAAAGGTGTAGAGCGTAGAATAATCCATCTTGTTGAGCGATTGCACATCGCCTGTATAAGTGTTTTCAATACGTTTCAATGTTCCTTTTATTCCTGCCGATAGCGTTACGGGGCGCAAATTTTGCTCGTAGATAAGTTCGGTGTAGAGCGAGCGCATACGTCCGTCCACCTTATATATATAAGGGAGCTCTTCTTTGTGATAGTTGTTCTCCTTTGTTCGTATTGCCGTACCTACCACGTTGGCTGTAAGACTGGCTGTCTTGCCCAACTTATGATAGTAAAAGAGGTCTAATGTTGGGGTAAAGCTGTGGTCTGATGTGCGCAATTCTGATAGCCAAACAGCTGTTGGCGTAAGCGTATTGTAGGTTTTATCGGCATTTGGCGTATTGGAAAAGTCGGTAGAAAATGCGGCTTGAAAATGGTAAGAAGCCGAGTCGGCAAGGCTATATTTCAGTTGCAATCCATTCATAAAGAAGCGAGTGCGTGCAGAAATATCGTTTCGGGAGATGATGTAGTGCGTGCCATCGTTGAGCAAATAGTCAGCCTTGCTTGTTGTTCTATTGCCTTTAAAATCTTGATATGCAAAGTTATAGGATAGGGAAAACTCACTATTGCCTCGGTTGAGTTTGGCGTATGCGGTGTGATTGCCATTGACAGCTGTGAGCGAATTGCTAAGATTTATGCCTACAACACCGCCATAGGTGGCTTTGAGGGTGCGTATATTCAGCACATACCCTACGTTTTCGCCATAGCGAATACTGGGATTGTCAACAAACTCAATGCTTTTTATCTGCAAGGGATTAAGACTTATCATTTCGTCTTTTGATGCCAATGCACCATTGATGCGAATTTGCACTTCTCCCTTATTGTTCAATGCCGTAATGGTGTGCATCATCTCGTCTACACGCAGTCGAGGTAAGGCAAGTTTTGCCAAAAGACTATAACCATTGTTAGACGTTTCACATTGTTTCTTAGATGGGAAAATAACTTGTCCGTCGGGCTTTTGCACCACTCGTGCAGCCTCAACAGTAACTTCTGTTAGTACCACTTCGCCTTTCTTCTCCTTGGTTTTGATGGTGTCGGAAGGCATTTCTGACGATACTTCCACTTGTATTCGGGAAGTTGCAAAGAGCATCGATTGCGCTCCAAAGGTGGTGAGTAATAAAATTAAAAGTTTCTTCATCGTTGTTGAATATAGTTAGTTTAACAAAAATCGGTCGTCAGACCAGTCGGACTTGTCAGACCCGTCCGACTGGTCTGACTGGTTTAATGACCGATTGGGGTTGAATTGCTTCAACAAAGATAGAAGATAAGAGAAAAAACAACGAAAAACGTAGCTGACAACTATCTGACAATTGCCAATACCATTGGTTTACAAGGTTTTATCTTTAATCAAAAATAAAGCAAAAATAGGGATTAAACCGAAATCGGTTGTTAGACCAGTCGGACCAGTCGGACCAGTCGGACTTGTCTGACACGTCCGACTGGTCCGACTGGTCTAACGACCGATTTGGGTTAAACGATAATAAGCTATTGGAGAAAGTGCTTTAAATAGTGTTTTAAACCTTTTCCAACCGATAATCTCCTCCTCTTTCGGTAACTATATTCAGCCCAAAATGTTCTTTTAGGACGGGGCGAGTTCTGCGAATAAGGGTGTAAAGGGTTTCAGACGCATCGGGTTTCTTGTACCACAGCGCATCGCAAATGGTTTGTTTA
Organism: Prevotella ihumii; assembly: GCF_900155655.1. Taxonomy (GTDB): domain Bacteria; phylum Bacteroidota; class Bacteroidia; order Bacteroidales; family Bacteroidaceae; genus Prevotella; species Prevotella ihumii. The sequence continues at coordinate 2,485,537 of NZ_LT706987.1, read as the reverse complement.
GACAAACAATAATTGTCTGAAGCCATAAAAAGTTGCATCAGTTGTTGTTGCATTGGGGTAAGCGCAACGGGGGTATGGTGCAGCGTATAGAAGGCTTGGGTGTCTTTTGCATAAATAAAACTTCCTAAGACTACCATTCCCAACTGCTTTTTGCGCATCCAATACATCGACCCTGTGAGCCAAAGCATCGAAAGAAGAAGGAGCAAAGCTGAAGAGCGTTGGTCGGAAAGTTGCCAAATGGTGATCATAGAGCAGGTGGCGTAGGATTGGAAGGCTACACCTCTATTGTCTTTACCCTTCCACGCTATGGGTTTGCTACACAATGTTCGGGGTGTGTTTAAGACAGCATAAGACACGAAAGACTCGTTGCGAAGTGCCTCTATCTTTAGGTTTTGCCTGTAATTCCTTATCGTATCGGGAGTAATCCACACCTCTTGTTTCTGTGCAAGTGTTTGCGCCAAGGCTTGGTTCATATCGTTTACAATTCTGTTCTCTTCACAATTATAACTGTTGATGCTTGTACAAACTGCCGAAAGCATCAATGTAAAAAATACGACAATCGATAAATAAGGTTTCATAGGCTGAATAATATAGAGATGGAAAACGATACTTTATTAGTTTTCAATTCGTCAACCGTGGCTGACAAATTAAGATTTTATTTTCAGATGACAATTTACTTTTATGTTGCTTGCAATTGTTTAATCCAAATCGGTCGTTAGACTTCTTCGAGGTTTGCGAGCTTATTTTGAGCTATTTTTGGTTGTTTTTGAAGACGTTTAGCGAGCCAAACAACTAAAAAACAAACGAAAAGAGCCAAAATAAGGTGCAAAGACGAAGAAAAGCATAACAGCTAAACGCTTTAAAAAGCCTTTGCGGGCTAATGACCGATTTGGGTTTAATTTAGCATATATAACTAAAGCGTTCAATAAATTTCAAATTACATAATAATACTACTTTGTAAAAGTAAGACCTCTATCCTAATAAAAGTTATATTAGGTTAGAGGTCTTATTCTTAAATCTTCGACTCTGGCTCTATCTTTCCACGTGAGCGGAAAACAGAATATAGACCGAAGGCAATGAGTGGAAGGCTCAATAGCTGCCCCATATCGAAAGGCAAACCTGCTTCGAATGCCACTTGTATTTCCTTGGTGTACTCTATAAAGAAGCGGAAAATGAATACCGAGGAAACACAAAGTCCAAAGTAAAGTCCTGTTCCCACCTTTTCTGGACGCTTCAGATAGATGGCAAATATCAAGAAGAAGAACACCGTGTAAGCAAGGGCTTCATAAAGTTGCCCTGGGTGACGAGGATAGGTGTCCACATCGTAGAAGATAAACGCCCACGGCACATCGGTTACTTTACCTATAATTTCAGAGTTCATCAGATTGCCCAAACGTATAAAAGCACCTGTGATGCACGAACAAAGTCCGAAGAAGTCGAGTACCACCCACGGTTTCATACCCGAACGGCTAATATACATCCATACACCAATGAGCAAACCTGCTACTCCGCCATGTGAAGCAAGACCTTGTAGCCCCACATACTTCCACTCCCAACCCGATATATAACGAATAGGGAGAACTATCTCAATAATGTGTTGGAACGACGAGAAATAGTAATCGGGTTCGTAAAACAAGCAATGCCCTAAGCGAGCACCAATAATGATGCTTACAAACACATAAAGGAAGAGTGGTTCGAACTTTTCGCGAGGATACTTGTGTCGCTTGTACAGCCACTGCATCAGCAAGTAGCCACCTGCCAAACCCATAGCCCAGCAAAGTCCGTACCAACGCACACCGCCAGAACCTATACGCAATAGGTATTCATCGGGCTGCCAAGGAATGTAAAGAAGTGGATTCATAACTTATAGAGATTAAACATTAAAGCGGAAGTGCATAATGTCGCCGTCTTGTACAACGTACTCTTTGCCTTCTACTCCCAACTTTCCAGCCTCGCGGATAGCCGCTTCGGTCTTGTATTTGAGGTAATCCTCGTACTTGATAACTTCGGCACGGATAAATCCTTTTTCGAAGTCGGTATGGATAACACCTGCACATTGAGGAGCTTTCCAACCCTTTTGGAAGGTCCACGCCTTAACTTCCATTTCGCCTGCCGTGATAAAGGTCTGAAGATTGAGCAAGTGATAAGCCTTGTTGATCAATCGGTTCACACCGCTCTGTTCCAAGCCCAACTCGTCAAGGAACATTTTTTTGTCCTCATAGCTTTCCAATGACGCAATATCTTCCTCGGTTTTAGCAGCAATAATCATTGTTTCTGCACCTTCTTCGGCTGCAATGGCTTCCACCTTCTGACTGTACTCATTGCCCGACTTTGCCGAAGTTTCGTCCACATTGCATACATAAAGTACAGGTTTGGTAGTAAGAAGGAATAGATTGTGAGCAGCGTCTTGTTCTTCTTTGCTCTCAAACTGAATACTGCGCGCATTCTTTCCTTGCTCCAAAACCTCTTTGTATGCCTCGCAAACCGATACCAATACCTTGGCATCTTTGTTGCCTGCAGCAGCTATCTTCTTGTTTTTATTGAGTTGTGCCTCGATGGTTTCAAGGTCTTTAAGCTGAAGTTCGGTGTCGATAATCTCCTTGTCTTCGATAGGATTGACCGACATTCCACCCTCGCGCACAACGTTATCATCGTCGAAACAACGAATAACGTGAATGATGGCATCACACTCACGAATGTTGCCCAAGAACTTATTGCCAAGTCCTTCACCCTTACTTGCACCCTTTACAAGTCCAGCAATGTCCACAATCTCGCAAGTTGCAGGTACGATACGCCCTGGGTTTACTATCTCTGCCAACTTGTTTAAGCGTTCGTCTGGTACAGTAATCACGCCCAAGTTGGGTTCTATTGTACAGAAAGGAAAGTTTGCTGCCTGCGCCTTTGCGCTACTAAGGCAATTGAAAAGTGTAGATTTGCCCACGTTAGGCAAGCCCACAATACCACATTTTAGTGCCATATTATTGTATAAACGTTTATTCTTTTGTCTGCAAAATTACACAATTATCTTGAAAGCAAGGTACTTTTTAGGAGCTTATTGTTATGATAACACGTGTGTAAGTGTGCAGAATACATTTTATTTTCGTAATTTTGTCGCTCCGAAACCTACATTGCAGAAAGTAAAATGAAACAAAATCACGCCATCAACTTCACGCGTTCAGTGCTTATATTGCTTGTCATCGTGGTACATATTGTCCATTTTGGCACGCTCTATCCTGAAGTTAAGGAAGGTATTCTTTCGTTTATGATGCCTGCATTCTTGGTAGTTACGGGCTATTTGGTGAATGTGGAGAAGGCGGCAAAAGACTTTGTGCGCTACCTTTGGCGCATTGCCGTACCTTATATTATTATGGTGGTGGGCTATTCGGTATTGTCTTATTTTCTGCCTGTTCGAGATGGGATAAGCGAATTGTCGGTAACAGCAGTGGCTGAGAAACTGTTTGTTACGTCTATCGGACCTTATTGGTTTCTTTACGTGATGATAGGTTGTGGTATTCCCTATTATGTTGCGTTCCGTATGCTTCCTCTTGGCGAGGGTCGCACTACATTGCGGTTGCTTGCCTTTGCTGCTATATTGTATACCTTGTCTCTACTTTTGCCCCTTATGGCTGTGAAAACGGTGATGTACTACTTTGCTGGTGTAGCAATTAGACAATACAAGTTGGCATACGAGAAGGCTGTCTGTCCATACGTATTGAGTAGTGTTGTGTTTTTCGGCATTATCTTTTTTAGTGGTCAGAAGGATTGGGGAAGTCTGCTAATTGTCGTTGCCGTGTATGCGTTTCTTAGTTTTTCGGTATGGGTGAGTAACAAGATAGAAAGGATAGGAGACAAACCATTTGTTACAAAACTTCGTTCTGCCACCCAATGGATAGGTATGAATACGCTGCCCATCTACCTTTTTCACCCCGTGTTTACGATGATGGGAAAGTACTATTTACCATTTTTTGCGTGGGACAGCACAGGTTTAGTCTACACTGCGGTTACTGTTGCGCTTTGCTTAGTGGGGTCGATAATATTGGCTTTGGCAATGGATAAGCTGCAGCTGTCGTGGATATTTGCAAGAGAAAAGTTCTTTAGAAGCAATTAATGTTTAACCCAAATCGACCGATTTGGGTTTAACGAAAACAAGCGATAGGCTTAGTTTTTGACATCAAGAAAATGTGGACATATATATAAGAAGGTGAACTACGGAAGGTGTAACCACAACAACGGCTGTTCTCTCTTTATACTTTGGTGCAATAACAATAGTTGTAATTCGCCTAAAAGTCGGATTTGCCCCATTAGGTACATCATTTTATTATCATCAAAACGAAACGTTATAGTTAAGAAAGTCTATTTCTTGGTTTCGTTTTATTGTTTGCTATAAACACATAGATTAATATTCATTACATTAAGTTGATGTATTGTTACTTTTTATTTACATTTTGGTGTAATAAAATAGAAATGTGCTGCAAATGCAAACTAAGTTTGGGTAACGATAGACGGTTGTAAACAAAAATAAGTAGGCTTGAAACAGTATAAAACCAAAATAATTATTGCGTCATAATGTATATTTTAAAATTTATAGTTAAAAAGTTTAAATAAAATTGGTAAGTTTTATAAATATAATGTATCTTTGTTTCGCAAACGAAAGTAAAACGTTTTCAAAACGAACTTTTTTATTGGCGAACAAGATTTCGAAAAGAAAGAATTTGAATAAAAACCTAATTATGACTTTGAACAATAAACATAACATCAAAGAATCATACGACGTCATCATTATTGGCGGAGGAATTACGGGTGCAGGAACTGCGCGCGACTGCGCAATGCGTGGACTTAGCGTACTCGTCGTAGAGAAGTACGACTTGGCAAATGGTGCAACAGGGCGCAATCACGGTTTGTTGCATAGCGGTGCTCGTTATGCCGTAACCGACCACGAGTCGGCTGCAGAGTGTATCACAGAAAATATGATACTTCGTAAAATTGCAGCACACTGTGTGGAAGAAACCGACGGACTGTTTATTACCTTGCCCGAAGACGACCTTTCTTTTCAATCTACATTTGTAGAAGCTTGTGGCAAAGCTGGTATTCGTGCCGATATTATCTCGCCAGAGGAGGCTCGCCACATTGAACCATCGGTTAACCCAACACTCATTGGTGCTGTGCGTGTGCCCGATGCTTCGGTCGACCCGTTCCATCTTACCACTTCTAACATTCTTGATGCGTGTCGCCACGGTGCAGATGTGCTGACTTACAACGAGGTTGTGGGAATGATTATTGTGAATGGAATGGTGGAAGGCGTGCAATTGTGCGACAATCACACGGGCGAGGTGTATGAAGTACGCTCACGAGTTGTAATCAATGCGGCTGGTATATGGGGTATGCCAATCTTGCAGATGGCTGACATAAAGCTCAATATGTTTCCTGCAAAGGGTACATTGCTCATTATGGGGCATCGCATAAACAATATGGTGATAAACCGTTGTCGCAAACCTGCCAATGCCGATATTCTTGTTCCAGACGATGCAGTATGTGTTATTGGTACTACAAGCGACCGTGTGCCTATTGAGACGGTTGACGATTTGAAGATTACACCTGAAGAGGTTGACATATTAATAAAGGAGGGCGAAAAGCTTGCCCCTGCATTGGCTACAACCCGTATATTGCGTGCTTATGCTGGTGTGCGCCCATTGGTGGCTGCAGATAACGACCCTTCAGGGCGCAGCATTAGTCGTGGCATCATCTGTATTGACCACGAAAAGCGTGATGGACTGGGCGGACTGATTACCATCACGGGTGGTAAGATGATGACTTATCGTCTGATGGCAGAAGAAGCTACCAACCTTGCTTGCAAGAAGTTGGGCATCGACAAGCCTTGCGAAACAGCTGTAAAGCCTCTACCAGGGTCCGAGGGCTTGGATAAGAACGCAAAAGAATGGCATCTGCCTAAGGCTTACAACGCTGCAAAGGGTCGTCAGGGTATGCGAGTTAACGAAATAAAGAACGAAACATTGACCGATCGTGCCTTGGTGTGCGAATGTGAGGAGGTAAGTGTGGGTGAAGTGAAATATGCCTATGAGAATCTTAACATTCACAACTTGATAGACTTACGCCGTCGCACTCGTGTGGGAATGGGTACTTGTCAAAGCGAATTGTGCGCTTGCAGGGCTGCTGGGGTGATGTGTTCGATGAATAAAGACCCTAAGAAGACGCTTCACGACCTTGGCAACTTCGTTAACGAACGATGGAAAGGTATGCGTGCTGTGGGCTGGGGAAGCACCTTGGACGAGGCACACTTGGCAGCTACGGTTTATCAAGGATTATGTGGAATTAACCAAATTATGAACAAAAAGGAGAGTAAGTAATGAAATATGATGTTGTTATTATTGGTGGCGGATTGAGCGCACTTACAGCTGGTATAACCCTTGCAAGCAACGGAAAGCGTGTTTGTATGGTGGCTGCTGGACAAAATAGTCTTCATTTTAGCTCTGGTTCATTCGATTTCTTGGGCTATGATGCTGATGGAAATGCAGTAACAAACCCAATAGAAGCAATAAAAACATTGCCAACAATTCACCCTTATCGCATCATTGGTGAGGAAAATATTGGCAGTTTGGTCACTTCGGCTCAAGCCTTGCTCTCTGATGCTGGGGTCGAAACTAAAGGCGAGATAGCACAAAACCACTATCGCATTACACCGATAGGCACTATCAAGCCAACGTGGCTCACCATAGAAGGATATGCTACGGCAGCATCGCTTACAGAAACAAGATGGAAGAAAGCCGACTTGATAAACATTCAAGGCTTCTTGGACTTCCCAATAGAGTTCTTAGTGGACAACTTGCGTGATACAGGTACAACTTGTACCATTCGCAATATCAATACTGAAGCATTGACACAGGCACGTAAAAGTCCTACCGAAATGCGTGCGACAAATGTTGCAAAATACCTTGATAGTAAGACCGATTTGATGGACTTTGCTAATGCTATAAACGCTATTGATAGCGATGCAGAGGTGGTACTCGTGCCTGCTGTGTTAGGATTGAACAATAGTGCACAAGCCGAAGAACTAAAGGCTTTGGTGAAAAAGCCTATAGAATTTATAGCAACGATGCCCCCATCGGTTTCAGGAATGCGCACTTCTACGCTCTTGAAACGTAAGTTTATGGCGTTGGGAGGTACTATTCTCGTTAGCGATACAGCTGTTAGTGGCGTGTTCGAGAACAATCGTCTCGTGTCGATAGCTACAAGTCAGTTACCCGACGAGGTGCTTCGTGCCGACCAATTCATCTTGGCTTCAGGGTCATTCCTTAGTCACGGACTAAAGTCAGACTATGAGAAGGTGTACGAACCTGTGTTGGGCGTAGATGTTGAGGCTGTTGCCAATCGTGTAGAATGGACAAAAGAAAATGTGTACGACGCACAACCCTATATGGAATTTGGTGTGAAGACCGATGCGCAGTTCCACGCACTAAAGGAAGGCGTAGCAATAGAAAATCTCTATGCTGCAGGTTCTATTCTCTGTGGCAATAACGATATAAAACTTGCAAGCAAAGAAGGCGTGGCAATGCTTACAGCTTTGCAAGTGGCAAACATCATAAAAGAGAAATAAAAAAACATTATGAAAGAACAAGGAATACAACTTAAAAACATAAGCGGAAACAACTTAGAGCAGTGTTTGAAGTGTTCTATATGCACCGTTTATTGCCCCGTGTCTGCCGTATCGCCCGAATATCCAGGCCCTAAACATTCTGGTCCTGACCAAGAGCGATACAGACTAAAGGATACCAAGTTCTTTGATGAAACCCTCAAAATGTGCTTGAATTGCAAGCGTTGTGAGGTGGCTTGCCCTTCAGGGGTACGCATTGCCGACATCATTCAGTCGGCTCGTATCGAGCATAGCAAGAAGCGACCAGCACTAAGAGATGTGATGTTGGCAAATACCGACTTTGTTGGAACAATGGCAAACATCGTTGCACCCGTGGTAAACGTCACCTTAGGTTTGAAACCAGTCAAGGCTGTGTTGCACGGAGTTATGGGTGTGGACAAGCATCGTACATTCCCTGCATATAGCAGTCAGAAGTTTGAAACGTGGTACAAGAAGTTTGCCGCCGCTAAACAAGATAGTTTCAAGCATCACGTTAGCTATTTCCACGGCTGTTACGTAAATTATAATTATCCACAGTTGGGTAAAGACTTGGTAAAGGTAATGAATGCCATTGGTTATGGTGTGCATTTGTTAGAGAAAGAGCAATGTTGTGGCGTGGCATTGATAGCCAACGGACTCAGCAAACAAGCTACTCGTCAAGGCAATAACAATATGCGTGCCATCAGAAAGTCGTACAAAGAGCAGAACAGAATGGTGCTCACAACCAGTTCTACTTGTACTTTCACAATGCGCGACGAGTACAAACACGTGTTAAAGATAGAAAATGAAGATGTGCGCGAGGGTATTTCGCTTGCCACACGTTATCTTTACCGCTTAGTAGAGTCAGGTAAGGTGAAGTTAGCCTTCCGCAAAGACTTCAAAATACGTACAGCTTACCATTCAGCTTGTCACATGGAAAAGATGGGATGGGTGGTGTATAGCACCGAATTGATGAAGATGATACCTGGTTTAGAGCTAATTATGCTCGACTCACAATGCTGTGGTATTGCTGGAACATACGGCTTTAAGAAAGAAAATTACGAACGTTCGCAGAAGATAGGTGCAGGACTATTCGACCAAATCAAATCGCTCAACCCTGATTGTGTATCGACCGATTGCGAAACCTGCAAGTGGCAGATAGAAATGTCGACAGGTTACGATGTGATAAATCCTATCTCAATCCTCGCAGATGCAATAGATGTGGAGGAAACAATGCGACTTAACAACGTCTAAGACCGACCTTTACGACTACAAAAATTAAAGAACTTAAAATAAAAATATTAATCTAAAAACGTAAGCAATTATGGGAAAATTCATTTTAGCCCTCGACCAAGGAACTACAAGTTCAAGAGCAATAGTTTTTGACCACGATGGACAGATTTGTTCCGTTGCTCAAAAGGAGTTCACTCAATACTTTCCACAACCTGGATGGGTAGAGCACAACCCTAACGAGATATGGTCGTCTCAGGCTTCAGTTATTGCGGAAGCCATCTCAGCCATCGATATTAACGGCTTAGACATTGCTGGTATCGGTATCACTAACCAACGTGAGACTACCATCGTATGGGATATAGACACTGAAGAACCCATCTACAACGCTATTGTATGGCAAGACCGCCGCACAGCAGAGTTCTGCGACGAGCTGAGAGCTGCAGGCCATACAGACAAAATACGTGAGAAGACAGGTCTTATCGTTGACGCTTACTTTAGCGGAACCAAGATTAAGTGGATTCTCGACAATGTTCCAGGCGCAAGAAAGCGTGCTGAAGCAGGCAAACTTCGCTTTGGTAACGTAGACTCTTGGTTGGTTTGGCGACTCACTCGTGGTGAAGTGCACGTAACAGACGTAACCAACGCATCGCGCACAATGTTGTTCAACATCAACACATTGGAGTGGGACAAAGAACTCTTAGACCTTCTCGGCATTCCTGCATCAATGATGCCTGAAGTGAAGTCAAGCTCTGAGGTTTATGGTCACACTAAAACCACCATCTTTGCTCACGAAGTGCCTATCGCAGGTATTGCTGGTGACCAACAAGCAGCTTTGTTTGGACAGATGTGTATCAAACCAGGTGCAATTAAGAATACATACGGAACAGGTTGTTTCGTAATGCTCAACACTGGTAACAAGCCTGTAATCTCTAAAAACAACTTGCTCACCACGATTGCTTGGAAGATAGGTAACGAAACTACTTACGCACTCGAAGGCTCTATCTACGTGGGTGGTTCGGTAGTGCAGTGGTTGCGCGATGGCTTGGGGATCATCAAGTCGTCAAGCGAGGTAGAAGACCTTGCGATGAGCGTTCCTGATAGCGGCGGCGTTTACTTTGTACCAGCTTTGACAGGTTTGGCTGCACCTTACTGGGATCAATACGCACGTGGCACAATGGTAGGCATCACCCGTGGCACAACAGCTGCCCACATTGCACGTGCTGCCCTTGATGGCATTGCATTCCAGACTTACGATATTGCGTTGGCAATGGCTAAGGATATGAATGCACCATTGGTAGAATTGAAAGTCGATGGTGGAGCTTCACGCAACAACCTCTTGATGCAATATCAAGCAGACCTCTTGGGTATCAACGTAGTGCGCCCACGTATCACCGAAACAACTGCCCTCGGTGCGGCTTATTTGGCTGGTCTTGCAGTAGGTTACTGGAAAGACATTGACGATATAAAGAGCCAATGGAAAGAAGAAAAAAGCTTCACTCCATCGCCTGACACAGAAACCATTCAGAAGGCTAAGGAAGGTTGGGCAAATGCTATTGGCAGAACCTTGACAAAATAAAGACATATAAACGACGATTGTATAAGGAGCGGTGAGCACTCTCGATACTAAAACAAGCTCATCGCTACCTTATTCAAGACAAAAATAACCTTTAAAGACAAAAACCTATGGAGTATTCAATGACTACGCAGTTCATTATGGAACTGCTCGGCACTTTAATCTTAGTGCTATTTGGAGATGGCGTTTGCGCTTGCGTAACCTTAAACAAGAGTAAGGGACAAAACGCTGGTTGGATAGTAATTACTATAGCTTGGGGCTTGGCAGTATGTATGGGCGTTCTCGTAGCTGGACCTTATACAGGTGCTCACCTCAATCCCGCTGTATCGTTAGGTTTAGCTGTAGCAGGTATGTTCCCTTGGGCATCAGTGCCAACTTATATTGCTGCACAAATGATTGGTGGTGTATTGGGCGGTGTGCTCGTATGGTTGTTCTACAAAGACCATTATGACCAGACCGAAGACGAAGCTGCTAAGCTCGGCACATTCTGTACTGCACCAGCGATAAAGAGTACCTTTATGAACTTCTTTAGCGAAGTGATTGCAACATTGGTTTTGATTTTCATCATTATCTCGTTCAGCACAAAGGGTAACGCAGGCGATGTAGAACATTTCAAGATGGGACTTGCAGCCCTTGGCCCAATCCCTGTAACGCTCTTGATTATTGCCCTCGGTATGTCGCTCGGTGGTACTACGGGTTACGCTATGAACCCTGCCCGCGACCTTTCACCACGTATTGCACACGCTATATGTATTGGTGGAAATAACGATTGGGGCTATGCTTGGGTACCTGTAGTAGGTCCAATGATTGGTGGTGTTATTGCTGGTTTGGCTGGAGCTTGGCTCTTAACACTCTAAAATATAAACAAGGAGCTTATCGGGAACTTTACTCCCTCTCCCGACAGGCTCATCACCTTTATCTAATAAGAACAACTTAATTTTTAAGAACGATGAAAAAGTATATATATAAAGCATTTGCTGTGGCAGCACTCTTTGCGATGGGTGTAAATGCTAATGCACAGAAATTGCACGTTGTATCAGGACTTGAGACTACTCACCTTTGGCGTGGTCTTGAAGTTTCAAAGGGTCTTACACTCGATAACGAGGTAGCTATCTCTGACAACAACAACCATTTCCGTTTCGGACTTTGGGGTGGTATGCAAATAGCAGGCAACTATAAGGAGTTCGACTACTATGTATCTTATACCAATGGTGGTTTCTCGGCTTCGCTTTGGGACATTTACAATTTCTCTGATGGTATATACGCTAACGACCGTGCTTACAAGATATTCAATTACGACTGTCACGACACGGGTCACTTCCTTGATGCTACCATAGCTTACAACTTTGGCGAGAAATTTCCATTAAACCTTTCTTGGTCTACCGTTATTGCAGGTCGCGACCGTGGTGCATTGAACCAACAAAATCTCTACTCTACCTTCGTACAAGCATCGTACAAGGCTTACGAGGACGACAATTTTGTGGTAACTCCATCAATCGGTGGCAATTTTGCCCTCAATCCTGAAGATGGCAGCCACGCTACTTTCTACGGCAAGAGTGCAGGCATCAATGATGTGCGCCTCAACGTTACCTACAAACTAAAGATTGGCAACCATCCATTGCCTGTTACAGCAACAGCAATGTGGAACCCAGAAGCAAATAAGGGGTATTTCTGTGCGTCAGTAAATCTCTTAAATCTCTAAGCGAAAAACGCATTGGCAGAATCTTTACAGGTAGGTTCTATAAATTACCACCGCATATAGTCATTAAATTTTTATGAAATACGTTTTGTTATCTTTTGGCTTCTTATGAGTTCAAAATGTAAGTTCGTTCAGTTGTGTAGCTCGCTACACTCCTTCACGCTCTTGCATTTTGACCTCAAAAATAAGCTCAAAATCTAACAAAGCTAATTTATAGAACCAGCCTACAATTTCTTCAGATTTGAAGCTGAACAGGAAAACAGGAAATGCTCAATACGAAATACAACATAATGAGATGAACAACGTTATAAGTTAAGTGCTTTAAGTTCTCTCTAACGCTATTTTAAACGAAATATAGAGAGACTGCCAATGCGATATGCTACGATGTGAGCATAATTTCGCCTCAACTCCCAACCTTATATTTAGAAAATGTAAGGCTGGGAGATAAGCATATAAGACGAAAATGTAGATAAGGAAAAAGAGAATAAGAAAGAAATAAACATAAAAATAGGAAAAACGAATTTATAAAGCATTGAATACAGGATGGTTATACGAGTGATGCAAAATATATATGTTTTACTACTCCAAACATATATGTTCCACCGTCTCAAAGTTGAACTTTGACCACCTCAGACATATATGTTTTGCTTCTCAAAGATGAGTGTTTTATTTTCAAAAGATGCAATAACAAAAAATAGAACAAGTGTTATTAGTCGGTAAAAAGCATCGACAATGCGTAAAAACGAACTATAAAGACACTATGAAATAAGACTTGGGATTTGGTGAAGTAAACTATTAAAAATTAAAACGACAAACAATAGAAAATAAGTAATCATAAAAAATTAAGTAAAAATTATGTGGAATTTTTTAGCACCGCCTGCTTTTAAGCCTGAACAGACAGGAGCTGGAGCAGATGCTAAGTACAGTCGCCTGCGTTGGCAGGTATTTTTAGGTATCTTTATTGGTTATGCTGGTTTTTACATCGTTCGTAAAAACTTCTCTATGGCCATACCTATGCTTGCACCATTTGGCTTTGAAAAAGGCGAATTGGGTATTGTACTATCAATGAATGCCATAGCTTATGGCTTCTCTAAGTTTATTATGGCAAGTATTTCCGACCGAAGTAATGCGCAGCGTTTCTTGCCTTTAGGACTTATTCTGGCAGCTTTGTCAATGATGTTTATGATAGTTCCTATCGAGTGGATTGGAGCTGAACATAAGTCGTGGGCTATCTTGCTGATGGCAGCACTCAACTTCCTTGTGGGTTGGTTCAATGGTATGGGCTGGCCTCCTTGCGGTCGTGTTATGACCCATTGGTTCTCTATCAAGGAGCGAGGCACGTGGATGTCGGTTTGGAACTGCGCCCATAACGTGGGTGGAGCATTGGTAGGACCTATGGCGGTTTATGGTGCTATGTGGTTCGGACAGTGGCTTTACGGTGCTGACGAGAAACGTTACTTTATGGTGGGTACATATATTTTCCCTGCCGCTGTGGCTATCTTGGTGGCAATCGTAGCTTACCTGATGATTAGAGACACGCCTCAATCGTGCGGATTGCCAAGCATCGAGCAATGGAAGGGTGAATACTCTAAAACTTATAGTGCAAAATCGGAAGAAGTTCTCTCCACCTCTGAAATCTTCCGCACTGTATTGAGCAACAAGTTCTTGTGGTATATCGCCTTTGCGAATGCCTTTGTATATATGGTGCGCTATGGCTGTTTGGATTGGGCACCTACTATTCTTACCGAAAAAGGTGTGAACCTTAAAGATGCAGGCTGGGCTTATTTCGCTTACGAGATGGCAGCTATCCCTGGTACATTGATATGTGGCTGGTTGAGCGATAAGGTGTTCCACGGTCGTCGTGCCTTGCCTACTATTCTCTTTATGGGTGTTGTGGCAGTCTTTGTGTTTATCTATTGGCAGTTCTTGGACAATATCAATGTAGTGCTGATGTGTCTCATCGCTATTGGTTTCTTCATCTATGGTCCTGTGATGCTTATAGGTGTTCAGGCACTCGACCTCGCTCCAAAGAATGCTGCAGGTACTGCCGCAGGATTAACAGGCTTTATGGGTTACGTGTTGGGTACAGCCCTCTTGGCTAACGTAGTAATAGGCTATGTGGCTGAACACGCAGGCTGGGATATGACTTTCGTTCTTCTTATTGCTGCTTGTGGTCTGTCTATTCTCTTTATGGGATTGACCTACAAGGAAGAACAATACCTTGTAAAGAAACAAAAGGAAGAAGAAAAATAAGCAATATTTTAAACTTAATAATTAAACAACAAAATCAATGATTAAAAGTCTTTACAAAGCAGGACTCGTGGGTATTGCAGCCCTTTCAGTCTTTGCTTCTTGTTCAGAAGAGCAAGAGTTTACTAATGAGAACAGAGATGCTAAGCGCATAGAGGTTCAAAAGATTTCAGACGAAATGGCAAAGGTAAGAGATTACGTGCCATTGTATGCGTGTGTGGCTCACCGTGGTTCTACTTATTGGGCTCCAGAAGAAACCGAATCGGCTTGGCGTTGGGCACGTAATATGGGTGCAGACTACTTGGAAAGCGACCTTCAGGCTACCAAGGACGGTGTAGTATTGGCAAATCATGACGAAAACCTCAAGCGCACAACCAACATTGAGGACGTTTTCTCTGACGAAGTACCTACTACTCGTAAGGATTTCTACCGTAGCTTCCGCAATGCAGATGGTTCTCAGCATTTCTCTGAAGCTGATATTGCAGAACAATACGCTCGCGACTTGAAAGATTTTCGTTCTAACTATACCCTCTCTTACTACTATGCAGAACTTTTGATGCTCGATGCTGGTAAGTGGTTCAACGATGATAACAAGGAAATGCAACGTCCTTCATTCGCTGCAAAACACAATGGTAAGATGATAGAAGTGAATGGTGTGCCTACCATTCAGTATGCTGACGGACAATATGTATCGGCTCTTCAAGACCAAATCAACTATGCGATGGGTAACAAACTTAATCGTGATGCTGAAGGACGTCGTGTGTTGACTTACAAAATCAAGGACGAATACAAGGATATGACCTTGGCTGAAATCTACAAGGCTGCAAAACCAGCTGTAAAGAATGGCGACGAATCAGTTAAGGGCTCGAAGGCTTCTAAGTATATGGACTTCGTTGAATATAGCTTTGGCGATAAGAATGGTTCTACAGCTTACGTAAAAGACGAGGTAGACAATGGTAACCGCCCAGGTATTTATCCAGAGTTTAAGGAGTCTTGGTTGAATCCTAAGGACATCGAAATACGTGTTTACAACATCTTAGACGACTGGGGTTGGAACATCATTACCAAACCTGCACAGGCTAACGCTCCTTTCTATGTAAATGGTAAGGTAAATGTGGGTAACACCAATGGTAAGGTAATTCTTCAAACATTCTCATTCGATGCGCTCAACCGTGCATACGACGTGTTCAAGGGTCAAATTCCAATGTGCTATCTCCTTTGGATTAGCAAGCCTGCATACGCTACCGACATTGCTTATGATACACCAACAGGTTATGCCGACTTCATCAAGTACGCACAAGACCACGGTGCACACATCATAGGTCCTGCTATTTCAGGTGCACCAAACAATTATCCTGAAATGAATAAGCCTTGGCAAGCATATATGATTCGCAAGTCAGGTATGTTGAACCACCCATACTCATTCGACTCTGATGCACAGATGAAGAAGTATATGGGCTACTTTGTAAACTTCTGGGGCGAAAATCCAACCGAGTTTGACGATCTTTTGAACGTTACCGTACAACCTACTGCATTTACATCGTTCAAGGAAGCAAGCACACACCCTATCTATATGGACGGCTTCTTTACCAACCGCTCTGAAATATCACTCCATTATATGATTGAGAACGGTTTCCGTTGCAATGCAAAACTTGCACATCCATTCCACCCTGGACAGATGTACGACAACTCACAAGCACCTTCAGTAGTGCCAAACGCTGACAACGTACTCAATGCATTGGGTTATTAATCAACGTAAAAATCAAAGAAACAGAAATTATATTCAAACTTAAAGATTGATATGAAAAAATATATATTGATGCCTGTTTTGGCACTTTGCGCAATGAGCGCAGCAGCTCAGGACTTCGATTCTAAACCTACGGTGACAATCGACAACGAGCAAGAAGACCTCCGCTTTACCGTGGGTGCACGCTTTATGGCTGATGCAGCTTATTACAACACCGATTTCACACCGATGAAGAGTGGTGCGTCTATCTCTGATGCTCGTATCCGTACTTCGTTGAATTACAAAGACTGGTACTTCTATGCTGACTTTGGTTTCGGAGGAGGCAAGTTTAGCCAGAAGAACATCTTCCTTCAATATTCAAAAGAAGATAGTCGCGGCGGCACACACGCTATAAAGGGTGGATACTACAGCGACCCTGCAGGAACAATGGCTCGCAATACATCGCTTGGCAGCTATCACTTTATCTCTCGTGCAGGTGCTGCTAACGCCTTGGGCGAAGGTCGTGAGCTCGGTGTATCGTACAAGTACAACAACGATAAGTTTATGGCTTATCAGGGTGTCTTTACTGAAAACCAGTACAACAAGCAAGAGGCTGGTTTCAATGGTGTGGTAGTAGCAGGTCGCTACATCTATCGTCCAATCGCCACCGAAGACCAAACTTTGGCTGTAGGTGCTAACGTTCGTTATCAGCACGTTGGTGGTGGTATCACCGAAAAGAATGTGTTGAAGAAGACCATCAAACTTGGTCAGACTATGGAAACATTTGTTGATGAGAACGAAGCGTTTGTATCAGCAAGCCTTCCTTGGGCAGAAAACGTAGTTGATGCTGGTGCAGAAGTATTGTATCACAACCAGAAATTCTTTGCACGTGGTGAATATCTCTACAAGCACGTTACCAAGAAACGCGACTCTAAGACTCTCTTCGATGCTACCAACAACAGTATTGATACTTGGGGAACATTGAGTGCTTGGGAAGCAGCAAACCCACTTCGCGCTAACAACTTCCACGGTGGATATATCGAAGCTGGTTATATGATTTTTGGTAATCCTTATCGTTACGATTCACAGAATGGTACTTTGAAAGGCCTTACAGGTCGTTCGCTTGAAGTAGTGGCACGTTTCAACTATACAGGTCTTAACGATATTGAAAAGGGTGAATACTTCTCAGCAGGTCGTAACCAATATTATCCAAACGGAAAGATGGAAGACTGGCCATACAACTCTACAAGTGTTGGCGGTGGCGCAGTGCGCTCTTACACCCTCGGTTTGAACTATAGCTTCAACAAGTTTGCACAGGTAATGCTCGATTACACCTACCATAATCTTAGCAAAGACTTCTTGCCAAACGACAAGAACTTCCACCAAGTACAGGCTCGTATGCAGTTTGTATTCTAAAGCAACGTATGCTGTGCTATAAAATGTGCACTTTTACAAATAGTTATTTGGCTTGATATCTTCCGACTGCCAAATAATGAGAAAGGACTGACTTCTATATAAGGGGTCAGTCCTTATTTTTTTGATCGTAAACGGTCTATCGAACAAGGATAATAGCTTATAATCCCAAATCGGTCGTCCGACCCGTCCGACTTGTCCGACTCGTCTGACTTGTCCGACTCGTCTGACTCGTCTAACGACCGATTTGGGATAATTGTGCTGTGTACCTCATAAGCTTAACCCGTTGGCGGAATTATTTTTATTTTTTAGCTACTATCCCAATTGTTACCTTATTCGATAGATAGCGTGTTTCTCTTTTATCTTTTTCTATTTTTCTGTTTTACTTCGGATAAGTGTTAAATACACGGCTCATAATTCCCGTATATGCGTTGAAAAGAAGCGTGATACACAAAAGTGGTATAAATGGGTGTGCAATTGTAAACCTTTGACTAATAGTGATTAATGAATGAATAGAGAAAAGTGTGCAAGAATACAGCGTTTAGAATGTGGTAATATGGAACGAATAAAAGAAAAATATGAACAATAAAAGTGCTATTAAGTGGTGTTTTAGAAGGTAAAAGTTCAACTTTAGCTTTGCCAAACATCAAGGTTGAGGTGGTAAAACATATATGTTTGGCATTGTCAAAGTTGACCTTTGGCTTTCCCTAATACCATCAAAAGAGATTTAGAACATATAATAAGAAATATCGAATAATTCTATTTGCGGATTTCAAATGTTAAATCAGCATAAGAACAAACCCATTGGAATAATCTAAAAGACATCTCATAAGTTTCGGTAAATAGATAAACAAGCCCTAAACTGGTCTAATGACGATTTGGGTTATACAACTTGGACGGCTGTATAAACTACGATTGGTGTAAAACAAACAAAGGGTGTACCATCGCTGATACACCCTTTGTCCTAAAAAAACTTCAATCTAAAATTTCTGTAATATTTATTCTTCACCCATATCGTTTCCGTATCCACCAGTGTTGAAGTCGTCTTCAGCGTCGTTATTCTGGTGACGATTTTTTTGTTTCTTTGTGTTTCCGAAGTTCCAAGTTAGGGTGATGCGGAAGCGACGACCCGAGTGCCAACTCTCTTGATAACGTGTGAAGGCATCGCTGTTGATGTAGGTTTTTTGTCGGCGAGTGTCCAACAAGTCGCGGCAATTGAGGGCTACAACAAACTGCTTGTTGAAGAAACTCTTGCGGAAACCTAAGTCCACCCTTCCGCTACCTTTACGATAGCCCTGCGCTACGGTTTGTCGGCTGTTGTAATTGCCTGTTACTTGGAACGACATATCGTAAGGCAACATTACGCTGGCTTGCATTCTTGCGTTCCAACTAAAGTTGCTATTGCCTGCACCGTGTATGTTTTGTCCCTCTATATTGAAGTCGAAACCGTCCAATTTGTAGTAGTAGAAGTTGGCAGAGGTGCTAAGGTCGAGTATGCGGAACAGCTTGTTCTTTGCCGTAATTTCAAGACCCGTTGCCTGACTCTTGGCTACGTTGAACGAGGTTTGATAAAGTTTTCCGTCTGCTGCATTGCGGTAGGTGATACGTTGCATCACGTCGGTAGTTGGACGATAGTAAGCTGAGAGCAACAACGAGTGTTGTGTCCAAGTGTGAAGATAGTTGAACGAGAACGAATTGCTGTATTCTGGTGTGAGCAACGGATTACCAAACGATACCACTGTAGCATCGCTTGTGTTGCGGAAAGAGTTGAGCTGACCTCCCCAAGGACGGCGCAAACGACGGGTGTAGTTCAATTGTAGTTGGTCGTCCTTTGTGAGCTGATAACTCATAAATACACTTGGGAAAAGCTGGAAATAGTCCTTCTTGAAAGGAGCGTTGCGCAACGCAGGGTTATGCTCTTGTGCGTAAGAGTAGCTTTCTGTGTTTATGCGCCAGTATTCACCACGCAAGCCCGCCATTAAGCCAAATTTTCCGAAGTTATAGGCTGTTGTGAGGTAAAGTGCGTGTGTATCGTTCTTGTAGATAAAACGATTGAAGTAAGCCTCATCTTCCACAACATCAGTTTCTGCCCAGTGATTTGGGTCAACAAAACTTTCTTGTGGTGTGTTCTCTTTTGAGAAGTTTCCCTGATAACCAGCTTGTAGACGGAAAGCCTTAGAGATTTGGTTTTCGTAGTCGAGCTTCACCTCCCACGAGCTATTGTTGACGTGCATTGGGCGCGATTGGTATGATTGGGTTGTAGGACGTGTGTAGTCGGGTTTGCCAGCTTCATCAAAGTAAGCTACAGAGTCGCGGTAGATGTTGTCATTGTCCATCTTCCATCGGTCGTAACCTACAGTAAAATCGATGGTATGTTTCTCGCTGAAACTATGACGATAGCCAAAGTCGCCGTGCAGCATACGCATATCGTTTTTGGTATTTGTACCTCTGTACATTATTCGTGAGTCGAAAGGCATTCCTATCGTACCATAATGATAAGGTGTGAAGTTGTTGCTCGAACCACCACCGAGCATAAACATACCTGCGAGGGAAAAGTCGTCTTTCTTTGTAGCGTGGAGGGTAAGTCCTGCACGGGTAAAGAGATTGTTGCCCCGACGTGAGTTTTCGGTGTCATAGTTTTGATAAGTGTTGCTGTTGGTATAGGTCTGTCGGCTCAATGCACCACCTGTATTCTTTCTGTGGCGATAACCTATGTTGAAGTAAGCATCTACCAACGAGCTATTATAATTGATGTTGAATGAGGTGTTAGCACCGCCACGGCTGTTTGCACCTGCCTGAACACCACCATAATAACCTGCCTTGCGGTTCTTTTTCAAGATGATATTGATGATACCTGCCGACCCTTCAGCCGAGAATTTTGAACTTGGATTGTCTATAACCTCTACCTTTTCGATGCTTTCGGCTGGCAATTGTTGTAGTATTTCGGCACGATTGTCGCTTGTCATACCAGAGGCTTTGCCGTTAATCCACACTTCTACGCTGGAATTGCCTCGAAGCGACACATTACCATCATTGTCTACTTCTACGCTTGGAATGTTTTCTAATACGTCTGAAGCCACTCCGCCAACGTTGGCTATTTGTTGGTCAACATTGAAAGTCTTGCGGTCTACCTCCAATTTCATTTCCGAACGTTGGGCAGTTATCACAACCTCGTCGAGTGCCTTTGTATCTTCGGCAAGGTAAAGTGCGATGAAATTATAGTCAGCCTTCTTGTCTGAAACTATAAAGGTCTTTACCAAGTCTTTATAACCTAAAAAACTTGCTGTCAAGGAATAGTCGCCATTGGGCAAATCCTTGATAATAAAGTTGCCCTCCATATCAGAAATAGCTCCTTTGAATATCTTTTCAGCACCTGCTTTGCGGATTGCAATATTAATAAACTCTAAGCCCATATTCGACTTTTTGTCTATTATGCGTCCCTTTACACTTCCTTGCGAATATGCTGCCATCGTAACTATTACGAGCAACATCAAAATCATTTTTACCCTTTTCATAACTTTCTCTAAGACTAAGAAAAGAGTATAAAAGTTTAAAGGATACGTAAAAAAAGAACAAGAAAATCATATAAAACATATTTTTTAGCTACCTTTGCATAAGATATAGCTGCACTTGCAACGTGTAGGGGCTCGATTTATCGAGTTCCTTATGGTGAAAGTTAGGTGCGTGGAACGTGATAAATCACGCCCCTACATTTAAAACTTTACCCTTGCTTGCACTATCTTTACGTATAATTACCAATGCCCTTGTAGTTCAATGGATAGAACACGGCTCTCCTAAAGCTGAAATATGAGTTCGATTCTCATCGGGGGTACAATTAAAAAAACAAATCTAATTATCTTAATATGCTTGGAGCAATCATTGGCGACATTGTAGGTTCACGCTTCGAATTTGGAGCTGCACCGAAGAGAGACTTCGAACTATTTACTTCAGAATGTTCATACACCGACGACACCATCTGCACCGTAGCAATAGCAGATGCTGTGCTCAATGGTCGTGAATATAAAGATGCACTGCGTGATTGGTGTAACCGTTACCCCGACCCGATGGGTGCTTACGGCAATATGTTTGCCCAATGGCTCGCTTCGGACGACCCTCAACCCATGAACTCATTTGGCAATGGATCGGCAATGCGTGTCAGTCCGATAGGCTGGCTTTACTCTGACTGGGAAGAAGTGATAGGCGAAGCCGAGCGAAGTGCTGTTGTTACGCACAACCACCCTGAAGGTATAAAGGGCGCACAATGTATCGCAGAGGTGATAAGTTGGCTCAGACACATGCGTTTTACCAAACCCGAAATAGAACGAAAGGTACAAAAGTTCTTCCAATACGAGATACCTCCGATGAAAGACATCTTGAAAATAGGGGCACAAGGCCACTTTGACGCCACTTGTCAAGAGACCGTTCCGATGGCTTTACGTTGCTTTATAGACGCCAACAACTTTGAAGAAACCATTCGTTTGGCAGTGATGTGCGATGGCGACACCGACACAAAGGCGTGCATAGCAGGGTCTGTGGCTGAGGCTTACTATGGCATACCCGACTGGATGGTGGAACGTACATTTGCTTACCTTCCAGATGATATGTTGGAAATATTAGACCAGTTCTATACAAAGATAAGAAGTGAGATAAATCCGAAACAATAAATAAGCCCTCAAAAATAAGTTTTGCGAAGTTAAAATAAGTAAAAATAATTTTGCTTATATCATTTATTTAGATTATATTTGCAAAAAATTAAAACATAAAAAAGATGTCATTTACAGAGCAATGTAACGAGATTTTTAGTCAAGCCATTCGTGATTACCACATCACGGACAATGTAGACACACCTATCAATAATCCTTACGATAGAGACTCTATCGAAAATCGCTTGTATCTGAAGTGCTGGATTGACACTGTTCAGTGGCACTTTGAAGACCTTATACGCGACCCACACATTGCGCCAGAAGAGGGTATGAGTCTTAAAAGACGCATAGACCGCTCTAATCAAGACCGCACCGACTTGGTGGAACAGATAGACTCTTACTTCCGTCAGCTTTACTCTGATGTGAAAGTGGCTGAAGATGCAACTATCAATACCGAAAGTCCAGCGTGGGCAGTAGACCGCCTTTCTATCCTCGCACTCAAAATTTACCATATGAAAGAGCAAGCTGAGCGCACCGATGCTTCGGCTGAACACATTGAGAAATGTAAGGGTAAGCTCAACATTCTTTTAGAACAGCAGGTAGATTTGGGCAGTGCTATCGACCAATTGTTGGAAGATATAAAGGCTGGACGTAAATATATGAAGGTGTACAGACAGATGAAAATGTACAACGACCCTTCAACCAACCCAATTCTTTACAAGAAGTAAAGTTGAAGAAAGACCACATCATTATTATTCGTTTATCGGCAATGGGCGATGTTGCTATGACCGTTCCCGTTGTTGATGCTTTAGCACGAAAGTACCCTAATTTGCGAATTAGCGTACTTTCGCGTCCGTTTGCACGTGCCTTCTTTCAATTTATGCCTAAGAATGTCGACTTTATCGATGCCGATCTCAAGGGCGAACACAAAGGTGCAAAGGGTCTGAAGCGATTGTATGGTAGAGTTTTTGCAAAACAGCCTTCTGCCGTTGCCGACTTGCACAATGTGCTGAGAACTAAGGTTATTCGTACGGGCTTGTTTCTTAGTGGGGTGAAAACAGCTCATATCAACAAGCATAAAAGCGGTAAACGCCGTCTGTGTAGGAAGCAAAACAAAGTGATGGTGCAGCAGCCTACATCGTTTCAAAATTATATAGATGTATTCAGCAAGTTAGGATACCCCATCACACCCGATTTTAAAACCATCTTCCACAATGGCGAAAACCTATTGTCAAGCCTTCCTACCGCAATAGGCGAGAAACACGAGGGCGAACTATGGATAGGCATAGCTCCATTTGCTGCCCACGGAGGCAAGATGTATCCTAAAGAAAAGATGGAAGAAGTGGTCAGAATGTTGGTAGAGAAACAGCCCCAACTACGCCTTTTCTTCTTTGGTGGGGGGAAAGAAGAGAAAGCTATTCTTAACCAATGGGCTAAGAAGTATGCACGTTGCACCTGTGCTTCGGAGGTGTTGCGTGGTCTTAACGAAGAACTAATCCTTATGAGTCATTTAGACACGATGGTATCAATGGACAGTGCCAATATGCATTTGGCTTCATTGGTCGATACTCGTGTTGTAAGTATTTGGGGCGCAACTCACCCTTATTGCGGTTTCTTAGGTTGGGGACAGTCGGTTGACGATGTCATTCAGAACCACAATCTGACGTGCCGCCCTTGTTCGGTGTTCGGCAATAAGCCTTGCCATAGGGGCGACTTTGCGTGTATGCAAACCATTGAGCCTAAGCAAATAGTGCAAGTTGTGCTGAAAAGCTAAATCACTATTGTCGGACTTGTCTGACTTGTCTGACACATCCGACTCGTCCGACAAAGCTTACTTTCTTGTTAAATTATCTCTTCAATCATTATCCCTTCTTCTTTCAATTCCTCAAGATAGTTAGCAGCATCTTGTTTTCCCACCTTTTCTTCTTCAATGATTAAGGGTACTAACACTTTGTCCACAAATTCAGGATAGATAGGTGTACCTGCGCACGTATCTATAAATTGTTCCACCTCTGCCAAGGTTGGCATTTCCTCATAGCGAGTTTTCGCCCACGCCTGTACATCTTCTTCCATCTTGTCTCTTGCCACTTGCATCAGTGCGCCCAATGGACAAGAGAGAAAAATCTTAATATAATCGTTCAATACCTGTTTCATTCCTATATTCTCAATCGTGTTTATACAAATTGTTCGATACCTTTTGGCATCGAACAATCTTATTTTTATTTCTTTAGTTTCAGCAATGCACACACGCCTGCTTCAACATCTTTCATATCAGCCGTGGGCTCAAACCGGTCAACGACGTGCCCCTGGCTGTCTATCAAGAACTTTGTAAAGTTCCACTTTATACTTGGGTCTTTCTCATAATTAGGGTCTTGTGCCTTAAATTTCTCGTCTAAGTATGCCCCAATCTTATTGTTCTTATCAAAGCCCTTGAAAGGTTGCTGTGCTTTAAGATAGGTATAAAGCGGCGATTCCTTCTTTCCATTTACCTCAATCTTAGCAAACTGTGGGAAGGTGATGCCGTATGTTCCTGTACAAAAGGCGTGTATCTCTTGCAACGACCCAGGAGCTTGTTCGCCAAACTGGTTGCAAGGGAAGTCTAATATCTCCAATCCCTTGTCCTTATACGTTTCGTACAGCTTTTGCAGTTCCTCATATTGGGGCGTAAAACCACACTTGGTAGCCGTATTTACTACCAACAACACTTTTCCTTTATACGCCTTGAGCTTTATTTCCTTGTTGTTGCCATCCTTCACACTAATCTTGTACACATTCTTTTGTGCCACTGCCGATACGGCTACCATAACGAGTAGCAATAGGCCAAATACTTTCTTCATCATTGGTATTTCAAAATAAATATTATCAAACTTATAATTCTAACTTCGGCAAAGATAAAGAAAAATATTGTAAAAACTACAAATTTCTAACTTTTTAGCAATCTATGCCACATCTATAACATATTGGAAGTTATCCTATCCCTATTGTTCTATTTTTCCACTCCCTCCAATAAGTAGCTTATTAGTGGTTGGGCTGTGGTTTTATCGGACTTGTCGGACTTGTCGGACGGGTCAGACTTGTCCGACTTGTCCGACAAGTCCGACAAAGCTGCACGGAACAAACATTTGGCTTTAATTCCTCTAACGCTCCTTACTCCTCCTAACGCTCCTTACTCCTCCTAACTCCCTTTAGTTCCTAATACTTGAACGATGAACCGCCTAAGAACTCGCGAAGCAAAGAAGTAGGAGGGAGGCTGCTGTAAGGTAACGAGGCAAAATAAGCCAAGAACTTGCGTAAGCGATGCGCCTCGGCATATTCTTCGCAGTTTTCGGGCACTTCCTCTAATACGGCTTGCGCTTGAGCTTGAATAACGGCAAGTTCGAACAGCATTGCCGTATTGAACATCACATCAGCATTCTCTTGATAAGGAAAAATCCACTTGTTTTCGCCTGCACGCACGCTTGGCCAGCGGTGAATGGTGTCCTTAGCCGAACAGCCACGGTACTTATAGTCGCGTACGATGCGGCGAAGTAGGCGATTGTCGGTGGTAGGAATATAGTTGTGGTCGTCTAAAAGAATGGTGGTGAGTGCCGAAGCATAAATCTTATACTTCTGTGCGTCGGGTATCTGCTCCGTCAGTAGTGGGTTGAGAGCGTGAATACCCTCCACGACGAGAATGTTATTGTCTTGGAGTTGGAGGTGTTTACCACTCTTTTCGCTTTCGCCCGTCATAAAGTTGTATAATGGCAGTTCTATCTCTTCGCCACGGAAGAGTGCAGCGAATTGCTCGTTGATAAGCGGAATATTGAGGGCATAGATGCTTTCATAATCCAATTGACCATTGTCGTCCTTTGGCGTATTCACACGGTTTACAAAGTAATCGTCTAACGAAATCTGCACTGGCTTTATACCACAGGTGAGCAATTGCACCGAAAGGCGTTTGCAGAAGGTGGTTTTGCCGCTCGATGAAGGTCCTGCTATGAGTACCACCTTTACACCCTCTTTGTGGGCAATGGTTTCGGCAATCTGGGCTATCTTTTTTTCTTGTAGGGCTTCGCTCACGTTGATAAGGTCGTTAGAGAGGTCATTTTTCACCGCTTCGTTGAAGTCGCCCACGGTGCGAATACCAAGAATGTGTTGCCAACGATGATGCTCCATAAATACTTCGAACATCTTGTCTTGTTTTATAGCTTCGCCTAAGACGGCAGGATTTTCAGTAGAAGGCAAGCGAAGAATCAATCCATCAAAGTATTTTTCTATACCGAAAAGATATATCTGCTTGGTGTTGGTGAGCATTGATCCATAATAAAAGTCGGCGTAATCGTCAAGCTCATAATACGTGGTGTACAATGCGCCTGTGCTTTTCAGTAGCTTTACTTTCGCCTCATCGCCCTTCTCTTGGAACATTGCGATTGCCTCTTCGGTAGTGGTTTCGTAACGTGTAAAAGGCATTTTGGCATCAATTATCTCTTGCATACGTTCACGTATTCGGTGTGCATCTTCGTCGGTGACGGGGTGTCCGAGCTGCAAATTGCAGTAGTAACCATTTGATACGGGGATGTCTATCACTACCTTGCTACCACGATAAAGGTCGTGTACAGCCTTGCACAACACCATAAATACGGAGCGCATATAGGTGCGCAGTCCTGATGAAGAATGGAGGTCAAGAAACTCAATATCTTTGTTGTGGTACACTCTGTAATGCAGTCCTTCTACCTTATTATTAACCTTTGCACTCACTGGTCCAAAGTCCATATTGAGATTTAATTGCTTATAAATCTCATAAAGTGTGCTGCCGATTGCTACATTTAAAGTTTTTTTATTATTTTTGCAACGGATTTGTAATACTGGTTTCATATACTATAGGATTTATATACTTAGGCTGTTTACATTTCTTATTATGGGGATAAAGTTAGCAAATTCCTGTCAAAGCGCAAAAGAATATTGAATTTCAATGCATATAATTTATGACAACAGGTGTTTATTTAGCCATTTTCTTTAAGATTGTAGGTTCGTTAGCATTACTCATTTATGGTATGAAAGTAATGAGCGAAGCCCTCCAGAAAATGGCAGGCTCGCAGTTGCGCCACATCCTTGGTGCAATGACAACCAACCGATTTACAGGTATGCTTACAGGTACGTTTATTACGTGTGCTGTACAGTCGTCTTCAGCAACCACGGTGATGACCGTTTCGTTTGTTAACGCTGGGTTGCTTACCCTTGCACAAGCCATTTCCGTTATTATGGGAGCCAATATTGGTACCACGCTGACGGCTTGGATTATGTCGTTAGGCTACTCGGTAGACCTTACGAGCTTTGTCTTTCCAGCCTTTTTGGCGGGCATTGTGCTCATCTATATGCGAAAGATGAGGTATGTGGGCGACTTCCTTTTCGGTCTTTCGTTTATGTTCTTCAGTCTTGTACTGCTGAGCGAGGCAGGTAAAGCATTACACTTGGATACGACTCCTGCTGTTATAGAGTTCTTCAAGTCGTTTGATATTAATAGCTATTTCACAATTATAGCCTTTCTGGCGATAGGTACAGTCATTACGTGTATTGTGCAGTCGTCGGCAGCCGTTATGGCTATTACCATCTTACTTTGCTCTACGGGCGTTTTACCTATCTACTTAGGTATTGCTTTAGTTATGGGTGAAAACATTGGTACAACCATTACAGCCAACCTTGCAGCCTTGGCAGCAAATACGCAAGCACGTCGAGCAGCCTTGGCACACTTGATGTTTAATGTTATTGGTGTGGTTTGGGTATTGTGCCTTTATTATCCTTTTGTAAATATGGTATGTGGGTTTGTAGATTACGACCCTACAAGTCACGCAATGACAAGCGATATTAAACTCAAGTTGCCTATTGTTTTGGCAGCTTTCCACACCACCTTTAATGTTATCAATACTTTTCTTCTTATTTGGTTTATTCCACAGTTGGAACGCCTTGTTTGCGCTTTGATAAAGACAGGCAAGAAGGAATGCGAGGAAGACTTCCGTCTACGTTTTATTCAGGCTGGTATTATGAAGACCCCAGAGCTCTCTGTGTTGGAGGCAAGCAAGGAGATACAGTCGTTTGCAGAACGCTTGCAGCGTATGTTTGGTATGGTAAGAGAATTGCTCAACACACGTGAAGAGGCCGACTTTGTGAAGCTTTATTCACGTATAGAGAAGTATGAAGGCATATCAGACAATATGGAAATAGAGATAGCAAAGTATCTCGACCAAGTGAGCAATGCCCACCTTAGCGACGATACAAAGGAAAAAGTGCGCTCTATGTTGCGTGAGATTTCAGAGCTTGAGAGTATCGGTGATGCTTGCTACAACATAGCACGAACCGTTAATCGTAGCATCTCTATGAAAGAAGACTTTACAGAGAAGCAGTACAGTAATATAGGTCAGATGTTCCAACTCACCGATGATGCACTCACACAGATGAACAATATATTGGTAGGACATAAATCGGAAAACGATGTGAACCACAGTTTCAACATCGAAAACGAGATGAACAGCTACCGTGACCAATTGCGTACACAGAATATTCAAGATGTGAACGACCACAAATACACCTACGCCATAGGAACAATGTATATGGACATTATACAAGAATGCGAAAAGTTGGGCGACTATGTGGTGAACGTTGTAGAGGCAAGAATGGGCGTGAGACAGTCGGCAATGCAAGCCTAAAAATGCTATATATCTGAATAAAACCTACTAACGATATGCAATAAAGAAGGTAGGACGCAATACAAAGATGGCAAAGTATCTATCCGAGGATAGGCACTTTGCCATCTTTTTTTGCTATAAACTTTATTTTGATGTAGTCTAAATAGAACCTTAGAAATGAAGTTGTTTGATGAAATGTTAGGTTTTATAAAATATAATATTACCTTTGCAATTGTAAACCCCACATTGCAAAATGAGGGTACAACACAAAAACTATTTATATATAAAACATTATGAAATAATTTTGAAATATCATGTGATGTGATAATTGATTGATAAAAACGCTAATAATGAATCTAACACTTTTGGTGTAACATCGTGGAGATGTGAAGCTGATAAAAAAAGTTAAAACAAAACCATACTTCGGTTGCTCTTTATGAACAACGAGGTATGGTTTTCTTGTATTAAGGAGGTATCTATTACCCGTTGGCAGCGTTCTTTTTATTTTTTAGCCACTATACCTATTCTTACCTTATTCGATGGATAACGCATTTATCGCTTATCTTTTTCTATTTTTCTGTTTTATGTTGGGTAAGTGTTAAATACACTGGTCATAATTCTTGTATATGCGTTCAAAAGAAGCGTGATACACAAAAGTGGTATAAATGCGTGTGCAATTGTAAATAGCTGATTAGTAATGAGTAATGAAGAGATAGAAGAAAGTGTGCAAGAATATAGTACTCCGATAGCGGTAATATAGAATGAATAAAAAGAGAATATGAACAAGAAAAGTGCTATTAAGTGGTATTTTAGACGGTAAAAGTTCAACTTTGGGGACGCCAAACATCAATGTTTGGGCAGTAAAACATATATGTTTGGCATTGTCAAAGTTGAACTTTGACTTTCTGTAATATCAACAAAAGAGATTTCGAATATATAATAAGAAATACCGAACAATCCTATTTGTGGATTTCAAATGTTAAATCAGCATAGAGCAAAGCCCATTGGAAGAAGTTAATACGCACTAAATTAATTTTGCCAATAGGTTAACCGATATGCTGAAAAGATAGAGAAATCGAAATTAATCCTAAAATCGTTCAGCAGTTCAGAATTTATCCTTACTTTTGCTTTCTATATGAAAAGATGGCGATTATATTTTATGCTTTGCTTGCTAATGACTACCATTCAAGCCGTAGCACAAGACCATATCAACCCCGAAGACCGTGTGGTTGATATTAATTCGCCCACGTTTGTACCGTTAGTGAATGTAGGCAAAACAAAGGTAGGTGCAGACAGTATTCAGTATGTGCTTACGAATAAGGTGTACATCTTTCCGCCTTTAGCGTTCAAAAACGATAAGCAACGGCAAGCATACAACCGATTGTTAGCGAATATAAAGAAGGTATTACCCATAGCAAAAGAGTGCAATCAAATCATCTTAGAAACAGGTGCGTACCTTGAAACTCTCCCAACAAAGAAGTTGAGAGACGAACATATAAAACGAGTGGAAAAGGGATTGAAAGAGCAATATACCCCACGCATCAAAAAACTTACTTACTCTCAAGGCAAGCTACTCATAAAGCTCATTGACCGCGAAACCAACTCAACGGGCTACGAACTTATACAAGCGTTCTTAGGACCTGTAAGAGCTGGGTTTTATCAAGCCTTTGCTTGGATGTTCGGCGCATCGTTAAAGAAGCAGTATGACCCGAAAGGCAAAGACCGATTGATAGAACGTATCGTGTTGCAAGTTGAGGCTGGGCAATTGTAAAGGTAAGACTTATAACAATGCTTTGCTATTCAAATATTCTTTGAATTTGGGCAGAAAAGAGTCGGTAACGTGAATTATTTCGTTACCAATGTAGATACAATCGTTCCTATCTACCTTTCTTACACGCTCCAAAGCTACGATATACGAGCGATTGACACGCATAAAACGTTGACTTGGGAGGAGCTCTTCCACGGCTTTCATTGTAAGATGGGTAACTAATTTGTTATTTGTAAGATAGAAAGTCACATAGTCTTTCATTCCCTCAATATATATCACGTTGTCTAAAGCTACCTGTTGCAGTTCGCCATTCACCTTGAGAAAGATAGTGCGTACTTCATCTTTGGGACGCTGCGCATTAAGTTCGGTAGGTTGTGTGCTCAACTCGGCGTGTTGTAAACTCAGTTCAAACCAGTTTTTAGCTTTTTCTACCGCCGTTAAGAACTTGTTGTAGCGAATGGGTTTGAGCAAGAAATCGAGTGCATTCACTTCATAACTGTCGAACGCATACTCCTTAAAAGCCGTTGTAAAGATGATGCGAGTAGCAGTAGGAACTATATGTGCAAGCTCCATACCATTAAGGTCGGGCATCTGTATATCGAGGAAAAGCAAGTCGGAAGGTTGCTCCTTTATAGCCGATAGGGCAGCCACCGAGTCGGTAAACGATGCCTGAAGCTGCAAGAAAGGTGTGCGAGCAACAAAGTTCTCTAAAAGTTTGATAGCCAATGGTTCATCGTCTATGATGGTGCAAGTTAGTTTCATCTTCTTCTTGTTTGTTTTTTATATTCTTACGTTTCACGTTATGCCCTCTTTAACCCAAATCGGTCGTTAGACTTCTTCGAGATTTGCGAGCTTATTTTGAGCTATTTTGAGTTGTTTTTGAAGACGTTTAGCGAGCTAAACAACTGAAAAAACAAACGAAAAGAGCCAAAATAAGGTGCAAAGACGAAGAAAAGCATAACATCTAAACGCTTTAAAAAGCCTTTGCGGGCTAACGACCGATTTGGGTTTAAACTTAACTTACGTTTTCTTCAAATTAAGTTTTATGCTCACCGAATAGACATTATTCTCCACCGACTGCTTAATTTCGTAAGCCTTAGGATAGATAATTTCCAAACGTTTACACATATTTTCTATGCCAATACCACTACCGCTTCTGTCCTGCGAACCCTTTGGGTAGTTGCTGTTTTTGCACGTGAAGAGCAGCGTGTCATTATCTTCTGTAAGCGAAATATGTACGAACGAAGGCTTGCCGTTGCTCACGCCGTGTTTAAAAGCATTCTCTATGGGCGAGAGCAATAACATTGGAGCTATTGTGCGATGATGGTTTACGATATTGAACTGCGTCTTTATTTCCACATTTTCGCTACATCTTAGACTCATCAGACCAATATAGTTCTGCATAAACTCTATTTCTCCGTCTATTCCCACTTCCTTTTGTTGCGTTTCATAAAGGGCATATCTCAGCAAGTCGCTCAATTGTCCGATAGCGTTTTGTGCCTCGTCAGCATCTATTTGTGTGAGCGATGAAATGTTGTTGAGCGTATTAAAGAGAAAGTGAGGGTTGAGTTGGTTTTTCAACCACGCCAACTCGCTCTCCATATTCTTTTGTTTCTCTTTCATCAACTGTGCCTTCAAGTCGCTCTGCCTTAGAAAGTATCTGCCCAATATGGCTGCCACAACCATTGCATAATTGAGCATTATCCAAATGATAAAGAACTGATAATAGCCTACACGCATAATGGGGATAGCAATAGACGAGGTACTTGGAAATACCAAATAAACGTTTACGCCCATTATATAACCCATATTGAAGAGCGCAAACAGCCATTTTCGCAACCGCCCTTTAGGCTCGAAAAACATTGGAACAAGGAAGTAGAAGTTTAATAGATAGACCATTAAAAGCATAAAAAGCACAATGGCATTGATAGAAATAGAATGTATCATTGCCAAATGGTCTTCCTCGGTAACGTATGCCACCAACGACCACGCCCCAACCAACATAAGATAGATGCTAATATGCGTGATAAAGAGTATCACGCCACGTTGTTTGATGTATTCTCTCCACTTCTTCATAAATGCAAAGATACCATAATCCTTTTGTTTCCTACCATCTTTTTCGACCACTTGGGCAATCTTTTCGACCAAAAGTTTCAACTTCCCAAATGGTACACCACGACCTCAACCAACTTTTTAGTCTATCTTAGGCAGATAAACGGCTATGGTTTTATACATCACATATTTATGACTGAGGTACATATAGCCACCATAACGATTGTTTTTGCCCCAACTATTCTTGCACAAGAAGTATTTATTGCCTTGCTTATCGTGCCCCATTCCTACGATAGCCATACAATGATCATCCGTGGTTTGGTGGTTTTCAAAGGCTTTTTGGCGCACTTTTGGAGTTATTACCATCGATTCATCATCGTTTCGTGCTATACCTTCATTAAACAAGAAACCATTTTCCGATGTATCACCCTCCCAACAAACAGGGTGTCCACTTCGTACTGTGCGTTCTATTTGTTCCATCATCGTATTTAGTGGAACGTTCAGAAAGGTGTTATGAAAATAATTATCAGGAACTTCCAATGTAAATTGTTCGCCAAAAGGATGGTGCAAAAAGCTCGTCAACGCCACATACTCGTCCGCACGACACACACTTCGGGCAAACTCTTGTGGTGTGTAAATCGCCCCAAACATAAACACCTGTTTGGGCAAAAGATTGATTTCTTTATCCAACATTTCGTTTATCTCCCCCTGAACACTTGATAATGAGAATGCCTTAGGTGCCATAACCATTTGGTTTAGCTTGCGTGCAATCACGTTATAGTTGGTTTCCTCACGTCTGTGATACGCATCGAAATGTTGCAAGCCATAAGTTTGTATCAGGTCTATCGCCATTGCCGACATTCCACGTGTGGTGATACCATCAGCCGAATTTCCCCATACAGCGTGTCGCTTCTTACTTAACAAGCGTTGATTGGCTTGCTCCATAAGGTACATACGTGCTACATAATCGGGACTAAGATTAACGGAGTCTCCTTGCATCAAGTGTTCGGTCTCGATGGTAGCCAACATAGCGTACACCCAACATAATGAGCTTGCATCTTGATTTTTTATGGGTGTAGTTTTCAGCTTTATGTCGCAGCTTATCTTCTCGCTTCTTACAGCATACTTTACTTCCTTTTTACAACTGTAAAGCAATGCCATTACCACTGCAAATATAAAAAAACGCTTCATACTTATTCCTCCTTCATCTTATAATATAAGGTCTATATCCACATCATATATGTCTATATCCACTCGCTTGCGCAACCTTTTAGATGCCTCGTTCCGCCCAATCGCCTCTGTCCAAATTGCGATAGCCTATCGCTTCAGCGATGTGATGCGACTGCACCTTCTCGCTACCGTCTAAGTCGGCAATGGTTCTTGCCACCTTTAATATACGATTGTATGCACGAGCCGATAACTTCAACCGCTCCATAGCTGCACGAAGCAAGTCTAACGACCGACTGTCAGGCTCTGCAAATTGATGTATCATACGTTCAGACATCTGTGCATTGCAGTGTATTTCGGGGTAATCCTTAAATCGTTCGGTCTGTATAGTACGTGCCTTTATTACCCGTTCGCGTATCACCGCACTGCTCTCTCCTGCCTTAGCTTGCGACAAATCTTTGAAAGGCAATGGAGCTATTTCGCACTGAATATCAATTCTGTCTAATAACGGACCTGAAATCTTCGATAAGTAGCGTTGTATTTGTCCTGGTGTACATACACAATGGTGGGTTGGGTCGCCATAGTAGCCACACGGACAAGGGTTCATACTGGCTACAAACATAAAGCTGCAAGGATAAGTTACGGTATATTTGGCACGCGAAATGGTGATGTTGCGGTCTTCTAAGGGTTGGCGAAGCACCTCTAAGGTGTGTTTGTTAAACTCTGGGAGTTCGTCACAGAAAAGCACACCATTATGTGCTAACGTTATTTCACCAGGCATAGGATTGTTGCCACCACCCACGAGTGCCACCTCCGAGATGGTGTGATGTGGACTTCGGAAAGGTCGTTGGGTTATCAGACCTGTATCTTTCTTCAGCTTACCTGCAATGGAATGAATTTGAGTAGTCTCCAAACTCTCCGACAAAGCCAATGGAGGGAGAATAGAAGGTAAGCGTTTCGCCATCATACTCTTACCACTACCAGGTGGACCTACCATGATGACGTTGTGCGAACCTGCTGCAGCCACTTCTAAGGCACGTTTCACATTCTCTTGTCCTCGTACATCTGCAAAGTCGAGGTCGCTTACATACTGATTGTTGTAAAACTCTTCACGTGTGTTGACATAACAAGGCTCTGGCTGGTATTTACCATTTAGGAAGTTGATAACCTCCGATATGTTGCTCATACCATATACTTCGAGCGTATCTACCACAGCCGCTTCGTGCTCGTTAGCCTTTGGAACGATAAGCCCCTTAAAGCGTTCGGCTCTTGCCTTGATAGCTATGGGCAATGCTCCCTTAATGGGTTGCAATGTTCCGTCCAAACTCAATTCGCCTACAAGCATATACTGCGCCAAATGGTCGGTCTGCATATCCTCGTTAGCGGCTAAGATGGCAATGGCTAAGGGTAGGTCGAAGCTTGAGCCTTCTTTGCGCAAATCGGCAGGCGAAAGATTGGCTGTAATATCGGCAGAAGGAAACTTGTGTCCTGTATTGAGCAAGGCTGCGGCTATGCGGTCGTGACTTTCTTTCACTGCGGTATCACCCAACCCCGAGAGGTGATACATCACTCCCCGTGTTATACTTACTTCCACAGTAACGGTAGTTACCTCCATACCGTTAACCGCTGCACAGTATGTTTTTACAAGCATTATTAGTAAAGATTTAGCAGACGTTGTCTGAGCGTATTCACATTGAGGTGACGCTCGGCAATGCGTCCATTTTTGAAAACAATATTGTCGGGTATGGTATTCAGTCCGAATGTTTTTAGCAAGGGGCTTTCCATCATTTTTCCATCGCAAAGGTTAGGAAAACTGATGTTATCACGTTCTATTAATTGGCGTGCTTCCTTTTTAGATGCGTCTAAACAGATGCCTATCACTGCTACGTGAGTATCTTTTTGCGCCCATTCGTTGAGCGCACGTTGCATTTCCATACTTTCATAGCTCCACGAAGCCCACACATTCACAACTACATCTTTGCCCTTTAGAGAAGCCGATGATACGTTTTTACCAAAAATGTCTTTAGCTGTGAATTGTGGCATTGTTGCTCCTACGACATTTTTGCCTAAGCCTTGCAACTGATTTTTCAATCGTTTGGCATTGCCATTATCGGGTTGAGCCTTGGTTATTATATTAATAAGGTGTGAGGCTTCCTTGTAGTCGGGCGCATTGTTGAGGATAAAATATTTCTCAACGAGGTACACGCTTACTGCCGACTCGGGATGGTCTTTTATAAATTGTTTTACAAACTTCACCTCTTCAGGGGGCGACACCGATGCTATCTGTTGGCGAAGGTCGCTCATCAATTCGTTATCGTCCGTACCTTCCACCTGCATTTCCTTCAAGTGAGACGCATCGGCCTTAACTTCTACCTTTTCGCCAGGTTCGGTAAAGATGGCTTGGGTAGAAAAGTTGGGAAATACAATAATGAGGGTTGCTTTATATTGCGACGGAATGTCGTAGGTAAATCGTCCTCCTTCTATCTTTATGGTGTCCATACCGCTGATAGCTCCATCGGGGCTATACACATACAATTCGCCCTGATTGATATGTAACAATCGACCATTGATTTTGAAATGTTCGCTTTTTTTTCCACACGAAACCAATAGTAAGGCAACTAACAACGCATAAACTATCTGCTTCATCGGAGTAAGGGTTTAGGAGGTTTCTATAATGTTTTAGATAAGCTATCTAAATAGTTTGTGCCGCGAGCGGGACTCGAACCCGCACAGCCATTACTGGCCAAGGGATTTTAAGTCCCTCGTGTCTACCAATTCCACCATTGCGGCAAACCGATTGCAAAGTTAATGTAAAATGTTGGATATACCAAGATTTATGATTATTTTTTTCGTTTTATCCTTTCATTCCTATGGACAAAAGGTTTGCTACTTTTGGACTTGATGTGAAGAAATGGTAGTTGGTGACCTATTATTTTTCCTCGTTCAATCCAAATCGCTCGTTAGAATGAGAATGTATTTTGCGATTATTTTGCGATTTATTTTGCATATATCAAAGGAGCATAGCGGGCTATGTGACTGCAGATATAGGTAAAATAAAGCCAAAATAATCCAAAAGACATCTCATAAGTTTCAAAAATAATAAAGTAAGCGCCTAAACTGGTCTAATGACCGCTTGGGGTTCAATGCTTTTTGTCCTTCTTCCTCATTTCTTGAAGCCGAAAAATAGAACAATATTCGTTGGAGGTGTATGTTAAAGAAGCGTGATTGTAAACAATTGAAAGTCAATAGGTTATATTTGGGTTCTGAAACATATATGTTTTATCACCCAATACATATATGTTTTGCCCTGTCAAAGTTGAACTTTGGCAATGTCAAACATATATGTTTTGGAAATGAAAGATAGATGTTTTATTTTGGATAGATGGAAAGCCGAAAAACAGAACAATAATGGGCTGTGAATAAAAGATAGAATACAACAAAAGGCATTTAGCGACCCTTCGTTTGGTGAATTGTCGTTTAAATGCCTTTAGATCTGTTTCCCTTTCAAGTTGTTACAACTTGTATGCCTACAGCACCTTTAAGATAGGTGTGCGGATAGGAGGTGTAAAGCTTTGTATGCCTTTTGCGCTATTGCTTATGCGTTGATAGCATCAGTAAGTTCAGCACCTGGCTTGAATTTAGCAACCTTCTTTGCTGCAATCTGAATTTTCTGCTTTGTAGCTGGGTTGATACCTTCGTGAGCTGGACGTTCTGTTACAGAGTAAGTGCCGAAGCCTACCAACTGAACTTTATCACCTGCCACGAGTGCTTCCTTAATAGCTGAAGTTGTAGCGTCTAATGCTTTCTTTGCGTCAGCCTTGCTCATTCCGGCGTTGGCTGCAATCTTATCGATTAACTCTGTTTTGTTCATAATTTTGAATTATTAATTGATTATCTATGAATTATTCTATCTTTGTCTGCAAATATACTTGTTTAGTTTTAGAAAACAAACAAAAAGTGAAAGAAATGCAAATTTTTTCTTTAAAAAAGCCCTTATTCCTTGATTTTATGCTCATTAATTGGATTTTTTAGTAAATTTGCACTTATAATAGATATGCGATGCATTTGCTTGTGCGCACTCTGCTTAAAATCATAGGATAGCGAGGCATTGAGGGGCGAAAGAAGCTAAGGTCTTGGCTTGCCCGTCAAAGCATAAATCGATGTATTGCAAACCCATAAACGAATAAAATTATGCGCAATATACCCACAGTAACAAAAAATCTTCTCCTTATTAATGTACTTGCCTTTGCGGCTTCTTACGTACTGAAAGGTATGGGGATAGACCTCAACGACTTGTTTGGTTTACACTTCTTTATGGCTGAAGATTTCCATCTTTGGCAGTTGCTTACCTATATGTTTATGCACGGCGGATTTACCCACATATTGATGAATATGTTTATGTTGTGGATGTTCGGCGTGGTGATGGAAAACGTGTGGGGCTCGAAGAAGTTTCTCATTTATTACATCGTGTGTGGCATTGGTGCAGGCTTGTGCCAAGAGTTGGCGCAGTATGGCTCGTATATGATTGAAAATTTGGCACAATACGAGTATGTGAACACAGGAACGGCACGTATTCCGATGGCCGATTATCTTAACCTTTGGACTACGGTAGGTGCTTCGGGGGCGGTTTATGGTGTGCTGTTGGCTTTCGGGATGAGCTTCCCCGAAGAGCGTATGTTTATCATTCCTATCCCATTCCCTGTCAAAGCAAAATGGATAATAATCGGTTCTATCGCAATGGAGCTGTTCTATGCCATCGGAATGAATGGTGATGGTGTGGCTCATTTGGCACACTTGGGCGGTATGTTCTTTGGCTATTTGCTCATAAAGTATTGGCAGAAGCACCCTTATAGTGGGGGCGACTTTGGCGCAAATAAGGGTCAACAGTTCTTTGATAAGATGCGTAACAATTGGGAAAATCGCACCCATCGTTCGGCAAATCAGCAGCAAGGAGGGGCTGACGGTTTCAAATGGAATACCAATACTACAGCGAAGCAACAACAACCCGAAAGCGACTGGGACTATAACGCACGCAAACACAAGGAACAAGCCGAAATAGACCGCATATTGGATAAAATTCGCAAGAGCGGATACGATAGTTTGAGCAAGGAAGAGAAACAAAAACTATTTGACAGCAGTAAGTGATAAAGCATGTTTCGTACCCTCAAATCGACAGCTTATTGGGCACTTGTGGTAAGCAATGGTGTGGCTATTATATTGATGTTTCTTGTTGGAAATATTGATAAATTAAGCCCTGTGGAACACCCTTTGTTATCCAATATCCCCTTGGGCTTTCCGCTTCTCTTGGCTCTCAATTTGGGCTTCTTGGTGCTGTGGACGGTGGTGCGCTTTCGTATGGTATGGTTGCCTATCGTTGGTTTGCTGCTATGCTATGGCTCAATACGCATTTATACCCCTTTCAACTTAACAGCGAAACACCCTGCTAAATCGTTGAAAGTATTGACTTACAATGTATTTCTTTTCAATACGTGGGACTATTTGGATAGCAAAGAAAATCCTATTCTTCGCTATATACTTGATAGCAAAGCCGACATTGTTTGTTTGCAAGAAACACAGGCTTACTACGAAGGCGGAGCAGGGATATACGATACACTTAAAGCGGCTTACCCATATTCGGATAATATCAGAACATGGCAGACGGGCGATCAGCACATGATGTTCCTAAGCAAGTATAAAATTCTTAAAAAAGAGCGCATCAAGTATGCTTCACAAGGAAATATCAGTATGGCATACATCATCAATTATAACGGACGAGAAGTGTTGGTGGTGAACAACCATTTCGAAAGCAATCATCTTAGTGAAGAGGACAAGCACGAATACAAACGTATGATAACCAAGCCCTTTGAAGGTGATGCTGTTAAAAAAGAGTCGTTTAGCTTGCTACATAAGCTCGGAGAAGCATCTAAAGTGCGTGCACCACAAGTGGACGCTGTGACCTCGTATGTTAAAAAATATCGTGAACGCAATGTACCCGTTATTCTTTGTGGCGACTTCAATGATAATCCGTTGAGCTATACTCGAAGAAAGATAGCTGAACAATTGACAGACTGCTACATAAAGACAGGCAATGGGCCTGGGTTCTCGTATCATAAAAGC
Source organism: Prevotella ihumii (assembly GCF_900155655.1). Taxonomy (GTDB): domain Bacteria; phylum Bacteroidota; class Bacteroidia; order Bacteroidales; family Bacteroidaceae; genus Prevotella; species Prevotella ihumii. The sequence goes on along the minus strand of NZ_LT706987.1, from coordinate 2,445,607 downwards.
GGAATGTTTGTACGTATAGACAACATATTCTGCTCTGATGAATTTGAACCATTTGAAGCTAAAGTGGATAACAAAGTGAACGCATCGGACCATTATCCGTTGCTTACTTGGCTAAAATACCGCCCAAAACCTTAAAAATTGACGAATAAAAGCGTTTAAATTTTCCAAAATATGAAAAAATAATTATCTTTGCATACTCTATAGCTGCACTCGGCAATTTACAAACACGTTTGTATTGCGCTCGTTGGCAATAGATTGGCAAAGAGTAGGGCTTGATTTATCAAGTACCGCTTCGCAAAGATAGCAGCAATAGTTGGGTGTAAGGAATGTGAAAAACAACCTCTACACGGCAAAAGCTAATACTTGGTCTCTTGTTAGTAATACCCTACAGAGGCAAACTACGTTGAAAGATAATAATTAAAACATATAAACAAAATGCAAAACAAAGGATTAGTAATTTGTATTGCTGTCTTACTCACGCTCGCAAGTATATTCTACTTGTCGTTCTCGGTGGCTACAAGCTACTACGATGGTAAGGCAGCAGAGATTAAAGACCCTATTGAGCAGCAGGACTACAAGGACTCTGTGAAGTATTTGGGTATTTATTCTTACCAAAAGTGTCTTGAAACCCAAATCGGACTTGGTCTTGACTTAAAGGGTGGTATGAACGTTATTCTCGAAATATCTGTGCCAGATGTTGTCGATGTATTGGCGGATCACAAGACAGATGCTGCTTACGTAAAGTCGATGAAGGAAGCTCGCGAGTTGGAAACAACAAGTCAGACCGACTTCATTTCGCTCTTTATCGATGCTTTCCACAAGAATGCACCAGGTAGAAAGCTCGCTGAAATCTTTGCAACACAGCAGTTGAAGGGTAAAGTAAGCACACAAAGCACAGACAAAGAAGTGGAAGCTGCACTCCGTGAAGAGGTTACTGCAGCTATCGACAACTCATACAACGTAGTGCGCAACCGTATCGACCAATTTGGTGTAGTACAGCCTAACATTCAGAAACTTGAAGGTCAGGAAGGTCGATTGATGGTAGAAATGCCAGGTATTCGTGAACCTGAACGTATGCGTAAGTTGCTCCAAGGTTCGGCTAACCTTGAGTTCTGGGAAACATACAACAGCCAAGAGATTGCTCCTTACTTGAGTCAGTTAGACCAAAGATTGGCTAATGGCGATACAAAGGTAGAAGCAAAAGACACAACAGCTACAGATGCTACCAAGCAAATGGCAAAGGCTGAAACCAAGCCAGCTGCTTCTAAGCTCTCTTTGAAGGGTAAGAAATTGGGCGCAAATGCTAAGGACGATGCTTTGAGAGCAGCAGCAAAGAAGGCTAACCCATTGCTTTCTATGCTTCAGCTTATCCCTGGTGATGCTTTGAGCATTGTAGGTTATGCAAGCGTTCGTGATACTGCTGCTATCAACAAGATTATTTACAGCCAGTTGGCACAACAGGTTTTGCCTGCCGACCTTCGTTTACGTTGGAGTGCTAAACCAGCAGATGGAATCCAACAGAAGAATGTTTACGAGCTTCACGCTTTGAAGGTAACAACTTCAGACGGCCGCGCTCCATTGGAAGGTGACGTTATTACAGACGCTAAAGACCAGTTCGACCAATTTGGACGTCCTGAAGTTAGTATGTCAATGAACTCGGATGGTGCTCGTCAGTGGTCGGCTATTACCAAGGCAAATGTTGGTAAAGCAATTGCTGTAGTGCTCGATGGACTTGTTTACACTGCACCTCGTATCAATGGCGAGATTGATGGTGGTCAGTCTTCTATCTCAGGTGGTTCATTCACTATCGAAGATACTAAAGACTTGGCTAACACCTTGAAATCAGGTCGTATGCCTGCACCTGCACGTATCGTACAAGAAGAGGTAGTAGGTCCTACATTGGGTGCACAGTCTATCCAACAGGGTCTTTGGTCATTCGCAATCGCATTCGTGCTCTTGATGGTATATATGGTTGTGATGTACGACCTCATTCCTGGTATGTTGGCAAACTGTGCTTTGTTGGCCAACTTGTTCTTCACACTCGGTATTTTGGCATCTTTCCAGTCGGCATTGACTATGCCTGGTATTGCGGGTATTGTATTGACACTCGGTACAGCTGTGGACGCTAACGTGCTTATTTACGAGCGTATCAAGGAAGAACTCCGAGCTGGTAAGGTATTGAAGGAAGCTTTAAATGCTGGTTACAGCAATGCTTTCTCTGCTATCTTCGACTCTAACTTGACTTCACTCATTACAGGTATCATTCTTCTCGTTGCAGGTACAGGTCCTATCCGTGGTTTTGCTACAACTTGGATTATTGGTATCGTATGTTCATTCTTCACTGCTGTATTCTTGACACGTATCGTTTTCGAAAATCGTTTGAAGAAGGATAAGTGGTTGAACCAGAAGTTCTGCACTTCTGTAAGCAAGTCTTTGCTGCAGAACACTCGTTTCCGCTTTATGAGCACTTACAAGACTACCTTTACTATTTGGGGAGTTGCAGCTGTACTCTTCCTCGTAAGCATCTTGTTTGTACGTGGTTTGAGCAAGAGTATCGACTTTACAGGTGGTCGCAACTATGTTATCACCCTCAATAAGCAAGTACACGTAGAAGATGTACGTAAGGTTTTGAACGGTGCGTTCGTAAATACAATAGGTGAAAACAAGGGTAAACAAGCAACAACAAATGTAATTGCGTTGGGTACAGAAGGCAACACCATTCGTGTATCTACCAACTATAACATCGAGTCGAACGATCCTAAGGAAGACGACCACGCAGAAACATTGCTCTACAATGCTTTGAAGAAGGGTAACTTTGTAAGTCAAGCAAATGTAGATGCGTTCAAGAACCCTGACATTCGTGAAGGTGGTTCTATCGTAAGTTCGTCTAAGGTAGGTCCATCTGTGGCTAAGGATATTACAAATGGTGCCATGATAAGCGTTGCTTTGGCATTGTTCTTCATCTTTATCTACATTTTGGTACGTTTCCGCAACATTGGTTTCTCAGTAGGCTCTATTGTTGCATTGGCGTTGGATACTTTGATTGTAATTGGTTTCTACTCTGTTTGTCACGGTTGGATAGGTTTCTCACTCGAAATCGACCAAACATTCATTGGTGCTATTTTGACCGTAATCGGTTATTCTATCAACGATAAGGTGGTAGTGTTCGACCGTATTCGTGAAAATATGCGACTCCACCCAAAACAAGATTATCAGACACTGTTCAATGACTCTATCAATCAAACATTGACACGTACTATCAATACATCATTCTCTACCTTGATTGTGTTGCTCTCTATCTTCATCCTCGGTGGTGATAGCATTCGTAGCTTCGCATTCGCAATGATTCTCGGTGTATTCTTCGGTACATTGTCTTCTATCTTCATTGCTTCTCCTGTGGCTTACCTTGTATTGGGCAAGCGCATTGAGAACCGCATAGGTCAGGAAGATGCAGAGTAAGTTCTTATTACTTTGAGAATAATAACACTTTAAACAAAGGCAGATATTCCTCGTGGGTATCTGCCTTTTGTTGTATATCACCCTTTATAACAGAACAGATAGAATGATGAATATTAGCAACAAGTATTTGCAATACATATTAACCCAAATCGCTCATTAGCCCGCAAAGGCTTTTTAAAGCGTTTAGCTGTTATGCTTTTCTTCGTCTTTGCACCTTATTTTGGCTCTTTTCGTTTGTTTTTTCAGTTGTTTAGCTCGCTAAGCGTCTTCAAAAACAACCAAAAATAGCTCAAAATAAGCTCGCAAATCTCGAAGAAGTCTAACAACCGATTTGGGTTAAACCCAAATCGCTCATTAGCCCGCAAAGGCTTTTTAAAGCGTTTAGCTGTTATGCTTTTCTTCGTCTTTGCACCTTATTTTGGCTCTTTTCGTTTGTTTTTTCAGTTGTTTAGCTCGCTAAACGTCTTCAAAAACAACCAAAAATAGCTCAAAATAAGCTCGCAAATCTCGAAGAAGTCTAACGACCGATTTGGGATTAAAGGTGCTCCTCTTTTGGGTGTGCTTTGTTTTAGTGGAGGTAGTTTTCGAAATAACAGCCCTTGACGCTATTGATTGGAAATATGAAGGGTGGTTTTAACACAATTGCTTGGTTAAGGAGAAATATGGAAAAGAATAAGCGAAAGGCTTGTTAGGACTTATTGGGGGAAGGGAGTGGGGTAGTGGTTAAAAAATAATGGAATACGATTTGAGCCTTTCATCCAATTAGTATTCCACCATCTTTGCCCACGCTTCAGCTATGTTCTCTTCTAATTGTGGCACAGAAGAGGGAATGGTGAAGGTGCGACTTTGGGGCTTTTCTTTCTTTATTCGTTTCATTTCACGTTCCGAAATCACCATTTTGTCGGTTACAAAGAAGTCGCTCCAAACATCTATCTGTTCATCTTCGTCCTCGCCACGGTAGTGTGCCATAAAGGTTTGATGCTTATGGGCTGCGTGCAAGTCAGCCAAGGTATAGTTACGAGCGTTTTGTTCTGCATAGGTTTCGCTTTCCTCAAAAGCTGTCATTCTTGCTACGATGCCATACATTTTCAGTTGGTTCAGCTCCAATTCGTGGTTGGGTTGCCCTGCAAGATTGTCTATTTCTATGGTCAGTCCTGTGTTTGTGTGTGGCTCATTGTCCAATCTGTGGTGGTTTATTTGTCCACACTTGTCAGCCCATCGGTACACGTCACCATTGTTTCGTGTAGAGTATTCCTCGCTATTGATACTTTCGACAAGTGGAATAGTTTCCAATTGAGGCATATTCATACGCACAAACGTTTCGTCACCATTGGCTTGCGGAGCTTTGCAACGACGTTCGCCAAGAAATTTTCGGTCTACAAAGGTAGAACGAGCGTGGGTTGTGGAAGAAGAAGATTGTGAAGTGTCGGCTATCGGAACATACATTTCTACCATACCATCAATAAAGTATGCAAGCATAGCATTTGTGGCTTGATAAACCCGATAGTAGCCTTTCAAGCGTACAAATTGTTGCTCCTGCCCCTGAAGGGTAAGAGCAACAAGGAGAAGCATTAGAGCAATGCTTGTCAGTCGTTTACATTTCATTTATCTGTGACGGCTTTTGCCTCTTTTGGCAGACTTGCCTTTACTTCCTGCACTTGCCTTTCCGTTCGATGCAGCGTGCGATTTTGTAGGCTTATTCTCGCCAATAGGATGCAGTTTAGACCCTTCTACATCGTCTGCCAAGGTGAAGTCTAACTGCTTGCGCTCAAGGTTGGCACGTGCCACCTTTATACGGATAGGGTCGCCCAATTGGTAAATGTGGTGACGGCGACGCCCTACAAGGCAGTAGTTTTTCTCATCAAACTCGTAGTAATCATCGTCCAAGTCGCGCATAGGTATCATACCCTCGCAGTGGTTTTCGTCTATTTCGGCATAGATACCAAAGCTCTGAATACCGCTGATATGTGCATCGTAACATTCGCCAAGGTGGTCGCCCATAAATTCTACCATCTTGTATTTTATGCTGTCACGTTCGGCATTTTGAGCCACTTGCTCCATATCCGAGCAGTGTTCGCACAACTCCTCGGTTGCGTCTTGGTTCACCGACCGACCGCCCGCTGCATATCGGGTGAGCAAACGATGCACCATTGTGTCGGGATAGCGACGAATAGGCGATGTGAAGTGTGTATAATAGTCGAATGCAAGTCCGAAGTGTCCAATGTTGTGGGTGGTGTATTTCGCCTTCATCATTGAGCGTAGGGCGATGGTCTGTATCACTTTTGCCTCTCGTTTGCCCTCTACCTCGTCCATTAAGGCGTTCAACGCACGTGCAGTAGCCCCCTTTGTGCTTGACGACTTGAGCTTATAGCCAAATTTGGCTGTGAATTGGCGCAGGTTCTCAAACTTTTGAGGGTCTGGATTGTCGTGCACACGATAAGGAAGGGTCTTGGCCTTCTTGCCCTTAGCTACCTTTCCTATGCTTTGTGCCACATAGCGATTGGCCAAAAGCATAAACTCTTCGATGAGCTTGTTGGCGTCTTTAGATCGCTTAAAGTAAGCCCGAGTAGGTTTTCCTGTTTCATCTATATCGAAGTGGAGTTCCTCCGAATCAAACTTCACGCTACCACTCTTAAATCGTTCTTTTCGAATGAGCTTGGCAAGACGGTCGAGCGTAATAATCTTATCGGCAAACTCTCCCTTGTACGTTTCGCCCTTTTTGAGTTTAGGAGCTGGTTCGCCAGTTCCGTCCACTACACCGTTGTCCTCCAAAAGTTGTTGTGCCTCTTCGTAAGCGTAGCGTCTGTTGCTCTTGATGATGGTGTGTACCACTCTGAAATTGTGTATATTAGCCTCGTCGTCAAGGTCGAAGATGGCACTATAAGCCAACTTTTCTTCGTTCGGACGCAATGAACAGATGAAGTTGCACAAACGTTCGGGCAGCATCGGAATGGTTCTGTCCACAAGATAGATAGATGTGGCACGCTTCTGCGCTTCACGGTCGATGATGTCGCCTTGCTTTACGTAGTGCGAAACATCGGCAATGTGTACACCCACTTCCCACAATCCGCTTTCCAACTTGCGCAGCGACAAGGCATCGTCAAAGTCCTTGGCATCGCGAGGGTCGATGGTGCAAGTCCAAACGTTGCGGAAGTCTTCACGTTCGGCAAAGTCTTGTGGGGTAATCTCACTACTTATCTTTTCAGCCGCTTCTTCTACAGCCTTTGGATATTTATAAGGCAAGCCGTATTGGGCAAGTATGGTATTCATTTCCACGTCGTTGTCGCCTGCCTGACCTAATACATCAACCACTTCGCCTACAAGGTTTTTGTGCTGTGCATCGGGCCATTTGGTGATTTTCACCAATGCCCTGTCGTCAGTCTTTCCACCGTGGAGAGCCTTTTTAGGAATAAGAATGTCGTGAACAAAGAGGTTTTCCTGTGTAATAAGGAAAGCTATGTCCGTTTCCACTTGCAGTCTGCCGACGAAAGTGTCTTTCTTGCGTTGCAATATTTCGATAACCATACCTTCCTTGATATGGTTTTCTCGGCGTGCTAATAGCTGTACACGCACCCTATCTCCATGGAAAGCAGCCATAGAGTTGCGTTCGGAAATAAAGATAGGTGTTCCCTCGTCAGGAAGAAACGAGTTCTTGCCATTCGATTTGCGCAGGAAAACGCCTTCTTGCACCTGTCCTTTGGTATTAAGGGTGTAAGCACTTTCGCCCACCTTTGCAAGGAAGTCATCCCAAGCCATCTCTTCCATCACGTCTATTGCCAACATCTTGGCTGGGTGAGTGGTGAGTTTTAAGGCACGAAAAATCTGTTTAAAACTGAATGTTTCGCCCGGTTGCTGTGAGAAAAATGATGTCAGCAACTCTGCCATCTGAACTTTATTGAGTCGTTTCTTACCTTTCTTTTCTTTGCCCATAACTAAATTGCACTTTGATTGTAATGACAAAGTAACGAAAAAGTTTGTATCTTTGCAAGCGTTTCACAATATTTTAATGAAAAAGATACTAATTACAGGAGCATCAGGCTTCATCGGCTCGTTTATTGTAGAACAAGCTTTGCAGTTAGGAATGGAAACTTGGGCAGCCGTAAGGGCAAGTTCGTCACGCAAATACTTGCAAGACCCACGTATTCATTTCATAGAGTTGGACTTCTCATCAGAGGCGAAACTCTGTGAACAACTTCGTCCCCACAAGTTCGATTATATTGTTCACGCAGCAGGTGCAACCAAGTGTTTGCATCGTGAAGACTTCTTCCGCAACAATACCGATGGCACTAAGAACTTTCTTAACGCTATCGTAGCATTGGCAATGCCTGTGGAAAGGTTTGTATATCTGTCAAGTTTGAGCATCTTTGGAGCTATCCACGAGCAGCAACCTTATCAAGATATAGACGAAGCAGACCAACCTCAGCCCAACACGGCATACGGCGAAAGCAAGCTAAAGGCAGAAGCATTGGTGCAGAAATCGAAACTTCCAACCATTATTCTTCGTCCTACGGGTGTTTATGGCCCACGCGAGAAAGATTATTTCTTGATGGCTAAATCCATAAAGGGACATATCGACTTTGCTGTGGGTTATCAGCAGCAAGACATCACTTTTGTTTATGTGCAAGATGTGGTGCAGGCTGTGTTCCTTGCCTTGGCACGTGGAACTTCCAAGCGTGCCTATTTTCTTTCCGACGGCAATGTGTATCAGAGCGAAACCTTTAGCAATCTCATTCACGAGGAATTGGGTAAGCCGTGGTGGATACGCATTACAGCTCCCATTTGGGTGCTGCGTGTGATAACGTGCATTGGCGATTTTATTGGCAGAACAACAGGCAATATCTCGGCATTGAACAGCGATAAGTTTCAGATACTGAAACAACGCAATTGGAGATGCAACATCGAACCTGCCCGAAAGGAATTGGGTTACAAGCCCGAATACGACTTGCAGCGAGGTGTGAAAGAAACCATTGCGTGGTATAAGGCTGAGAAATGGCTTTAAAACGATGAGAATATAAATGTTCTAAAACCGTAAAACAAATACAAAGAAACGATGATAAAATTCATAGTAGACCTTTTTAGAAAAGAAAATAAACCACTAAAAGGATTGATGGCGTTAGAGTGGGCAATGCTTGCCTACCTCGTGTTTACGCTCGTAATGGTGTTCTTTCTCTACACCAAGATGGACAATCCGCAAGCCTTAATCTTTGGTAGACTGCAAGTAGTGGCTATGACGGCTGCGCTTTGGTTGGTCTATCGCATAGCACCGTGTAGGTTTACTCGCTTTGTAAGAGTAGCCGCTCAATTGGGATTGTTGGCGTGGTGGTATCCCGATACTTACGAGTTTAACCGCCTTTTCCCCAACCTCGACCATCTTTTTGCCCAATGGGAACAAGCGTGGTTTGGGTGTCAGCCTGCACTCCACTTCTCTAAAGAGTTGCCCGATGCTGTGTTTAGCGAGCTGTTCGATATGGGTTATGCGGCTTATTATCCTATGATTGCGCTCACGGTGTTCTATTATTTCATTTATAAATACCAAGAGTTCGAACGTGTAGCCTTTATTATGTTGGCTTCATTCTTCATCTATTACATTATTTACATCTTTGTTCCCGTAACAGGACCTACCTTTTATTATAAGGCAGTGGGCTTGAAAGAGATAGCGCAAGGTGTGTTCCCTAATGTTCACGACTACTTCAATACGCATCAGGACTGCCTGCCAAGCCCAGGTTATACCGATGGTTTCTTCTATCGACTTGTTGAAGATGCGAAAGAAGCAGGCGAACGTCCAACGGCAGCTTTCCCAAGTTCGCACGTTGGTGTAAGCACCATTTGTATGTTGTTGGTGTGGCATAGTCGCAATAAGCGGTTGCTCTATTGCCTCTTACCTTTCTATTTCTTCCTCTGCTGTGCTACGGTTTATATCCAAGCCCATTACCTTGTAGATGTTTTCGGTGGCTTAGTTTCGGCAGCTATTATCTATACTGTGTTGCTTTTTGCTTCACGTAGAATGGTGCTGAAAGGCAGATATTAGAGGCTGAAGTCTTTACTTTCGTACACTATAAGTGGTGAGAACAATAGATAAGAAGAGGTTATTTGCGACCGAAGTCTGCAGGTATTTCGCCCCAAAGCTTTGTTTCCCATTTAATAATAGGTGTGGTTACAGCGTGCGAACGTAGCCACTGTTCAGCTCGTGCAATGATTTGATACAGCTTTTCAGTCTTTTCATTGCGCACTAAAGTGGTCTTGCACTTCTTCTTTTTGACCCACAAAATGGCATTGTACGAGTCGCTATAAATCACTTTATCCTTAATTCCTCGCTGCTCCATCAATGCCAATGCGTGTACAATAGCTAAAAATTCACCAATGTTGTTTGTACCCAGAACAGGTCCGAAATGAAACTCCTGCCCCCCCGTTGCAAGGTCTATGCACTGATATTCCATCGGTCCGGGGTTTCCCGAACAAGCAGCATCTACTGCCCAAGCGGAAGCGGACACTTCTGTGGGAAGTGATAAAACAGTATCATTGCGGTACGATGGAGGGTTTTCTAACATTGGCTTTTTAACCCAAATCGGTCATTAGACCAGTTTAGGTGCTTACTTTATTATTTTTGAAACTTATGAGCTGTCTTTTGCCTTATTTTGGCTTTATTTTACCTATATCTGCAGTCACATAGCCCGCTATGCTCCTTTGATATATGCAAAATAAATCTCAACATAATCGCAAAATACATTCTCATTCTAACGACCGATTTGGGTTTAATTATGAAATTAGGCTATAGGTATAAAAAATGCTCGTTGTATCCCTTCCGAGAAGGGATACAACGGGCAAATCTTACATACGTTCAGGAACTTCGATACCGAGGAGTGCCATACCATTCTTAATAATCTTAGCCACATTCTGTGCCAAGACAAGGCGTGTGGTCTTCTCTGCTTCGGTGTCAGCATTGAGAATGCTGTAGTCGTGATAGAACTGATTGAACTCCTTAGTCAATTCGTAGCAGTAGTTGGCAATGCCACTTGGGCTGTAATCGATGCCTGCCTGAGCGATAACGGCTGCATAGTCGTTGAGCTTTTGTACCAAAGCTATTTCTTTTTCGTTCAATGGCGCATCGTCAGCCAATACAGCTGGCACAGCTATGCTTTGTGCTTCTGCCTTGCGAAGAATGCTGCGAATACGAGCGTAAGTATATTGAATAAAAGGACCAGTGTTGCCATTGAAGTCGATAGACTCTTCAGGGTTGAAAAGCATATTCTTACGTGCGTCCACCTTTAAGATAAAGTATTTCAACGCACCCATTCCCACAATCCGAGCTATTTCGTTCTTCTCTTCTTCGGTGATATTGTCAAGTTTGTTCACTTTGTCTTCACTCAAGGTCTTCGCATTCTCAATCATTGAAGCCACCAAATCGTCAGCATCAACTACTGTACCCTCACGGCTCTTCATCTTACCGTTAGGCAATTCCACCATTCCGTATGAGAAGTGAACCAAGTCCTTACCCCATTTGAAGCCTAAGCGGTCGAGCAAGATAGAAAGCACCTGGAAGTGATAGTTCTGTTCGTTGCCTACAACGTAAATCATCTTATCGATAGGGAAGTCCTTAAAGCGCATATCTGCTGTACCAATGTCTTGTGTCATATACACAGATGTACCATCGCTACGGAGCAAAAGCTTTTGGTCCAAGCCCTCATTGGTAAGGTCTGCCCACACAGAGTTGTCTTCTTTGCGGATAAACAAGCCCTTTTTCAAGCCTTCCTCTACTTTCTTCTTTCCTTCAAGGTAAGTGTTGCTTTCGTAATATATCTTGTCGAAGCCCACGCCAAGTGCTTTATAGGTTTCATCAAAGCCCTCGTACACCCAGTTGTTCATCTTTTTCCAAAGCGCACGCACTTCAGGGTCGTTAGCTTCCCATTTCACCAACATCTCGTGAGCTTCCTTTATCAGCGGCGATTCCTTCTCTGCACGCTCCTTAGCAGCATCTTCTGTCATTCCCTCAGCAAGGAATTGCTCTGTCAACGCCTTGAGTTCAGCGCGATAATGCTTATCGAAAGCCACATAGAAGTCGCCAATGAGGTGGTCGCCCTTCTTGCCTGCCTTTTCAGGAGTAATGCCTTCGCCCCATTTGAGCCAAGCCAACATCGACTTACAGATATGAATACCACGGTCGTTCACAATATTGGTCTTCACCACCTTATAGCCGTTTGCCTCCATAATCTGCGATAATGACCAACCAATAAGATTGTTGCGCACGTGTCCAAGGTGCAAAGGCTTGTTGGTATTGGGCGAAGAATATTCCACCATTGCCAACGGACTGTCTGCTGTGGCACGCTTTTCGCCAAATTTCTCATCAGCGTGAATATCGTTCAACAAGCCTATCCAAGCAGCAGGAGCTATAACAAGATTGAGGAAACCCTTCACCACGTTAAAGTCTGCCACCGCTTTACAATTTGCTTTCAAGTATGTTCCTATTTCCTGCGCTGTATCTTCAGGCTTCTTGCGTGAAGTTTTGAGCAATGGGAAAGCCACGAGCGTAAGATTACCCTCGAAGTCGGTACGCGTCTTTTGCAACTGTATCATCTGTGCAGGCACCTCTGCGCCATACAATTCCTTTACGGCAGCGAGTGCTGCGGTTGTTATTTGGTCTTCTATCTTCATATCTTTTATAGTTCTGTTTTTTAGACTGCAAAGGTAATAAAATTCTTTGTAACTCACGTTCTTCTCACTCTTTTTAGATTGTACACACGTGTATATTATGTTATTCCTGCACGTCCAATTCGTTATACCTGTGTGTACACACCTACACTTTTGTAACGCTACAACTATCAATATTCAGCTAAAAGGCGTATCTTTGTGGTATGAAATACTTTCACCCTTTCACCCCCGACCAATTAAAGCAATGCGATAAAGAAGCATTGCACCACGCTCCATTCCCCAATCCTTTCTTTTACGAACCCGATACTTTGTCGCTCACGGCTGCCCAACAGTTGCAAAGCGAGCTAACGACGACCAATGAAGGAAAAATGTATGGTGTTTTGGTGGTGGAATACGAAGGGCAAATAGGTTATTTGCAAGCCTATTCAGGGCAAGTAGAGGCGTATGAGAACGACAACTTTGTGCCTGCGGTTTACGACTATCTACAACCCGATGGTTATTTCAAAACTCACGAGGCTGAAATATCGGCTTTGAACCGACAAATTACTGAAATTGAAAACACCAAATCTTATCTTGAAGCTCAAAACGCATTGAACCGTATTCAATACGACGCCCAAGAAGCTATTGCACGAAAGCAAGATGCAATGACTGTGGCTAAAATGATGCGCGACAAAAGACGTAAAGAGACTTTCATATCCGAGAACGACAAGGCGGAAATGGTGCGTGAAAGCCAATTCTTAAAAGCAGAGTTGCATCGTGTAAAACGCTATTATGCAGCACAGATAACAGCGGCAGAAAGTGTCTGCAACGATTTTAAAGGGCAGATAAACACATTGAAACGAAGTAGAAAGCAAAAGTCTGACCATCTGCAACGTTGGCTTTTCGCCCAATTCATATTCCGCAACGGCAAGAACGAGGAACGTAACCTGCTCGACATCTTCCGTGATTACTATTTCACGCTTCACCCTACTACGGCTATTACCCAACGTTTTACTCCCGAAACCCTTCTCCCACCATCGGGTACGGGCGAATGTTGCGAGCCTAAACTCCTGCAATATGCCTACACACACAATATGCGTCCCCTCTCTATGGCTATGTTCTGGTGGGGTGCATCGCCACGCACCGAAATCCGTCAGCACGCCAATTTCTATCCTGCGTGCAATGGTAAGTGCAAGCCCTTGCTGACTTGGATGCTCAAAGGGCTCAACGTTGCTCCGAACCCCTTAGAACAGCAAGCTGCACAAAGTCTTGAAATAGTGTACGAAGACAATGACTTGGCTGTTGTCAACAAGCCCTCTGGTATGTTGAGCGTACAGGGAAGAAGCCAGCGAGAGTCGGTTTATAGCATCTTAAAGCAAAGGTGGGAAAACGAGAACGAGCCCTTTATGGTGCATCGTTTGGATATGGCAACGAGTGGACTAATGGTTGTGGCACGCAATAAAGAGACCCATCAGCACCTCCAAGCCCAATTTAAAGCGCATACCATCGTTAAACGCTACACCGCCCTACTTGATGTATCTATCCTGAAGGCTAATTTACCTCGTGAGGGCAGCATCGCTCTACCCCTTACCCCTGACCCATTAGACCGTCCACGACAAAAAGTAGACTTCCAAAATGGCAAGCAAGCACTTACGCAATATCGCATCATAGGCGAAACAATATTGACAGATAGCAAGATAAAGAGAGCTGTCAAGGTGGAATTAAGTCCGAAAACAGGGCGCACACATCAGCTTCGTGTGCATTGCGCACACTGCGAGGGGCTTTCTACTCCCATCATTGGCGACACGCTCTATGGCACTGCTGCCGACAGACTTTACCTGCACGCTGCGCACTTAGCGTTTACGCACCCAAGAAGTGGTGAGCGAAAATGTTTCGATAAGGAACTTTGAGGGAGGAAAGGTTGAGAAAAGATACTTCCCATATAGAAAAACTTAACCCCAAAGTTTGATGAAACATCAGGGACTCTGGGGGGTTACAATGCAAAGATATAAATTTTTTATTATCTTTGTAGTACTTTTAAGAGAATTTTATATGAATTATTAAACCCAAATCGTTCGTTAGACTTCTCCGAGATTTGCGAGCTTATTTTGAGCTATTTTTGGTTGTTTTTGAAGACGTTTAGCGAGCTAAACAACTGAAATAACAAACACACGCCCCTTTTGTATTATTCGGAACTCGATACGTGTTGATGAGCTTGCGAATAAATCGAGCCCCTACCCGCTGAAAGGGCAGACTTAAAAAAACCTTTCTATAAGGCTTGCTTTTTTAGCTTTACCCCTTTCAACGCCTCACGTTGTGCCTCGCCAGCTTTCTTTCCTATCTCTATCATATCTGCAATGGCGTTTGGATTGAAACTTGTTACACCATAATCCTTCAAATTGGGGTTGATATACACATCTGCTTGTTTACGATTTTCGTTATAACGCACAATATCAGGGCGTTCCACTAACCATTTTATAAATCCACCCAATCCTCTAAGGAAACTCAGTGGCGCATCAAAATCATCGTGTTTGGTCTGTGTCAGGTCGACAGCAATCACAATCTCAGCCCCCATTGCTCGCACAATGTCCACAGGCAGATTGTTTATCATTCCCCCGTCTACCAAGGTCATCGAGTCGATAGATACCGACTTAAAGCCACCAGGGATAGCCATACTTGCTCGCATATTGCGTGCCAAACTATCCTCCGTGAGAATTACCTCGTTTTGTCGGCGCACATCGAAAGCCACACAACGGAAAGGAATACGCTGCAAGTGTGTGTTCCTTTGGCGATAGATAGGCGCATTTGCGACCAACGAATCCAAAAAATTATAAACATTGTCGCCACGGAGCAGTCCGAAGCCTTTAGCCTTTTTACCCACCGCTTTGGTTCTTCGTACAGGAAAGCCAAAAAGATAAGTTACGCCATCTTCCTCTCTCACAATTTTTTTGCAGTGCGTAGTGTCTCTATCCGATAATAGTGTGAGCCAATTTTGCGACCGAAACAGCGTATCGAGGTCGGCAGCCCGATAGCCCACACTGTACAGTCCGCCCACAATCGCCCCGATGCTTGTTCCTGCAATATAGTCGATATGCACCCCTGCACGCTCTATTTCGTGCAGCACGCCCACTTCGGCAGCTCCTTTCGCTCCACCTCCACCTAATACCAAACCTATTTTAGGGCGTTGCCCCCATACCGACAAGGATGCGGCGATGAAAAGTAGCGTTATAAAAGTTTTAAGTTTCATATTTCAATACTATGCTTTCTCATTCTTCTTCAGGTTCTTCACCATCTTCTATTCGCGATAGTTCGGCATCATACCCGTCGCCATAACCCTCCTCGTAACCTTCCTCGTACTCACGCTTAGCCTTGCCTTCAAAATCGTTTGTGTCATCATACAAAAAGCCCTCTGTTTCTTTGCGTGCGTCCATTTTTCCGTCAGGAAACCCTTCCTCATATCCTTCTTGAAAAGGGTCAACAACGGCTTGCACATCAGTCTTTGATGCCGAGGGGGTAATAGTCCAATTCGTTTTGTTCGGTATATGCGTTTGGGCAGTATCGCTCTATAAAGAAGGCGTGCCAACACGTGTGCTACGCTTCCTTTCACTGTTACACTGTCCTACGGCATAGGACAATAGAAAAAGTGCGTCACTAACGATGATGAGTGTCCTATCTTTGCGTTTCATTCTCTATGCAGCTTGCATAAATGTAATTGTTGCTTAGTTTGCAAATATAGCTATCTTCACTTATAGCACCAAATATTTAGGGTCTTATTCGCTCAAAGTTGTTGTTTGCCTATACAATTTCGCCATATTGCACCCAATTAAGGCTGGTTCTATAAATTAGCTTTGTTAGATTTTGAGCTTATTTTTGAGGTCAAAATGCAAGAGCGTGAAGGAGTGTAGCGAGCTACACGACTGAACGAACTTACATTTTGAACCCAAAAGAAGCCAAAAGATAACAAAACGTATTTCATAAAAATTTAATGACGATATGCGGTGGTAATTTATAGAACCAGCCTTAAGTGGAGTTATCAAGGGCAAAAACTATATTGTGGTAACAGAAAAATAGAACAATAACGGAAGAGACTAAAAAAATAAAAATCAACAATGTAACCTTTTGATAATAAGGTGTTTACAAACCCATTCTAAAACATATATGTTTCACCACCCAAAACATATATGTTTTACCCTCCCAAAGTTGAACTTTGACACTGCCAAACATATATGTTTTGCAAACAAAAGATTGATGTATTAAATCTGCGGGATAAGCAAAGGAAGAATAGAACAATAAATAGCCTTGTACCATTTCTCACCTTATACATATTATGTGCTGTACTGCTAAAATCGAAACACAACCAAGTCCAAGTAGAAAGATATGTGAATAACAATACGTTTATCCCAAATAGGTCATTAGAAAATGACAAAAAGTTTTTTCTAATGACGATTTGGGTTAAACTTTCTCTCCTTCTATGCAATAAAAAGCCTTATTCTTCGTTTTTTATTTTGTATATATACAATGTTTCTGCCCTCGAAGCAGAACGCAATTTTTTTAGTTGATTATGATAGAATATATCCGAGGCGAATTGGCTGACCTTACCCCTGCTATGGCTGTTGTTGAAGCATACGGAGTGGGTTACGCCCTCAATATTTCGCTCAATACATACACTGCTGTACAGGGTAAGAAGGAAGTGAAACTATTTGTACACGAGGCTATTACGACAGGAGGACGCGATGATAGTTACACGCTCTATGGCTTTGCTACTCAGCAAGAACGTTCGCTCTATCGCCTGCTCATCACTGTGTCGGGCGTGGGGGCTAATACGGCTCGAATGATATTGTCATCGCTCACCCCTGTCGAATTGTGCAACGTTATAGCCAATGGCGACGAAAAGATGCTCAAAGCTGTGAAAGGAATAGGACTGAAAACAGCGCAACGCATCATTGTAGACCTGAAAGATAAGATAATGCAGAGCGGTATAGCCGAAGAACTGCACGTGAGCCGTGATGCAAGCACAGCGAATGTGAACGCAGCCGTGAAAGATGAGGCGGTAAGCGCACTCACGATGTTGGGCTTTTCGCCTGCTCCATCAGCCAAAGTGGTGGTCGATATATTGACCAAAGAGCCTGAATTGCCAGTGGAACAAGTAGTGAAATTGGCATTGAAACAAATAAAATAGTTGCAAAGACGCTATCGAATAAATCGATTTGATAGGCGATAAATACGTATGAGACAAAGGAAATACATCATATCTCTACTTTTTCTGTGCGTTGGCATTAGTTTGTTAGCGTGGGGAGGCTTTATTAAGCGTTCTTCTCCATTGGCCAACACGCTTTTGTCGTTGGTTGCTCCGCCCGATACAGCTAAAAAGACAAAGCCTGCTGCTGTACAGGAGGTTGTGATAGACGAAGAGTCGATACCCGACTCGTTGCTCCACCCACGATGGAAGGTGCAACGCACTACGCCTGTAACTTACAACGACTTAAACCAAGGTTCTACCGACCTGAAACATCCCGAAAACCTGAAGCAGAGCATTGTTTACAACGATACGCTCAATATGTACGTGATAGGCAACAAGATAGGAGATACCTATATCACAGCCCCTATTATGATGACACCAGAAGAGTATCGTGCGTGGAGCGAGAAACGAAGTTTTGCCGATTATTATCGTCTTAAAAACAAAGAAATACTTGAAAAACAAGGCAAAGAGAAGTTTGATTTCACCGATATGCACTTCTCGCTCGGACCTGCCGAAAAGATATTTGGTCCTGGAGGAGTGAGCATTAAAACTCAAGGAACAGCAGAAATAAAGTTTGGTGCTACGCTCAAAAACATCGACAACCCTTCGCTCCCTATTCGCAATCGTAAGACTACGACAATGAATTTTGACGAAAAGATAAATCTTCACGTCAATGGTAAGGTGGGTGACAAGGTGAATATGAACCTCAACTACAACACTGATGCTACGTTCGACTTTGATGCTCAAAACTTTAAGCTGAAGTATGAGGGTAAGGAAGACGAAATCATAAAACTGGTGGAAGGCGGTAACGTGTCGTTCCCTTCCAACAACTCGTTGGTGCAAGGTGCATCGTCGCTCTTTGGTATTCGTACCGATATGCAGTTTGGCAAGCTCTCTTTGCAGACTGTGCTTTCGCAAAAGAAATCGTCTAATAAGAGTGTAAGTTCTAAGGGTGGTAAGCAGCTGACCCCATTCGATATGTCGGCAGCCGACTATGAAGAGAACCGCCACTTCTTCCTCTCGCATCATTTCCGCAATCATTATGATGAGGCTATGAAGACATTGCCCAACCTTGCAACGGGTGTAACCATCAATCGTGTGGAAATATGGGTAACTAACAAGACGGGAACTACCAACAACACCCGTAATATCATAGCTTTGACCGACCTTGGAGAGAATGCCAAGGTGGGCAGAACCGACCTTTGGGGTATGGGAACAGGAGATGTGCCAAGCAACAGCGCAAACTCGGAATACCAAACCATAGCCCAAAATCATCCCGAAGCACGCAATATAGACCAAACGGCTACAGTGCTTGACGGCTTAGGAATGATTGGAGGGGCGGATTACGAAAAGTTGTCGAACGCACGATTGCTCAATAGCTCTGAATACAGCTTAAATCAGGCTCTCGGATATGTATCTTTGCGCACGGGACTGCAGAGCGACCAAGTTTTGGCAGTGGCTTATGAGTACACTTACAATGGGCAAACGCATCAGGTGGGTGAGTTTGCAAGCGACCGCACCAATGTGAACGAAGCCTTGTTTGTGAAGGCACTGAAGAACACAAGCAATAACCCACGCCAAGCCAACTGGGACTTGATGATGAAAAACGTGTACTATCTCGCCTCAAATGTAGAGCGTGAGAAGTTCCGCCTTGATGTGAAGTTCCAAAGCGATACGGCAGGTGTGTATCTACCCTATATCCCTGAACCCCAAGTGAAGAAACTGCCTATTATAAAACTATTGGGCGCAGACCGCTTGGACAATAACAACAATCCACATTCCAACGGCTATTTCGACTATGTGGACGGTTACACGGTTTCTAATGGTCGTGTGTTCTTCCCTGCTGCCGAACCTTTTGGCGAGTATATGTACAAGTTCTTGATTTCAAAGGGTGTACCTGACGAACAGGCAAAGAAGTATGCTTTCACCGAATTGTACGACTCTACAAAGACCATTGCAAAACAGATAGCTGAGAAAAACAAATATCAACTCACAGGACAGTTCCGCGGAACGAGTGCAAATGTTATTTCGCTCGGTGCGTTCAATGTTCCTCAAGGCTCAGTAGTGGTAACGGCTGGCGGTGTAAAACTGATGGAAGGCTCGGATTATAGCGTAGACTACAATGCGGGAGAGGTAACCATTCTTAACCAAAGCATTATAGATGCAGGTACAGCGGTGAATGTTTCGTTGGAAAGTCAGAGCGATTACGGACAGCAACGCAAAACGATGGTGGGCGTAAACTGGCAGTACGACTTCTCAAAGAACTTTATGCTCGGCGGTACGTTTATGCACTTGTCTGAACAAGCCTTAACCACAAAGGTGAATATGGGTGCCGAACCTATCAACAACACCTTGTGGGGACTGAATATGAGTTGGAAGAAGGAAAGCCAATGGCTGACCAATATGCTCGACAAGATACCTTTCCTCCACCTTACACAGCCTTCGCATATCTCGCTAACAGCAGAGTTCGCACAGCTTATTGCAGGTCAGAGCAGCGGAACACAAGACAATGCGTCTTACTTGGACGACTTTGAGAATACCAAAAATACCATTGACGTAAGCCAACCTACAAGTTGGATTATATCAAGTGTGCCCACCGACTTTCCCGAAGCTGCCGACAAAACAGGTTTGCGTAGTGGTTTCAACCGCAGTTTGTTGGCTTGGTACAACATTGATCCTTTGTTTACACGTCGTAGCAGTTCGCTTACCCCAGGTCATATCAAGAGCGATTTAGACCAATTGTCGAACCACTATGTGCGCGAAGTGTACGTTCACGAGCTTTTCCCTAATCGTGACCAAAGCAGTTATAATGGTTCTACATCTACATTGGCTATCCTTAACCTCGCTTACTACCCAGAAGAGCGTGGCCCGTATAACTTTAGTCCAACCCTCACTTTGAATGGTCATCTTCCAAACCCTCGTCAGAAGTGGGGTGGAATGATGCGTAAGTTGGATACAAACGACTTTGAAACAGCCAATATCGAGTATGTTGAATTCTGGATGCTCGACCCTTTCATTTACACTAATAAAACGGGAGAAGCTGCAAAATATGGTGGCGACTTCTACATCAACCTTGGTGAAGTGTCGGAAGACGTGCTTCGTGATGGAAAGAAATTCTACGAAAGCGGTATGCCTGTCGATGGTAGCCAGTCGTGGGTTACAACACAGTGGGGTAAAATACCAACACAGAGCACTGTAACCTATGCTTTCGCAACTACAAGTGGTAGCCGTGCAAAGCAAGATGTGGGCTTTAATGGGCTTACAGACGAAGAGGAACAGAAGTTTGAGTCGTATCAAGAATTCCTTACATACGCTCGAAGCCATACCAATCAAGCCGTATTCGACTCTATATGGGCTGACCCAGCCAACGACGACTACCATTATTATCGCGGTTCGGATTGGGATAGAATACAAGCACCTATACTTCAACGCTACAAACGCATTAACAATCCGCAAGGAAACTCGCCCGATAGCGACAGTAGAAACGAACGTTACGACACCTCGTATAAAACTACACCTGACGTAGAAGACATCAATCAAGACTATACGTTGAACGAGTACGAGAAATACTACCAGTACAAGGTGAGCATACGTCCAGAAGACTTGGTGGTAGGTCAAAACCATATCGTTGATAAACGTGTTGCTTCGGTGAAATTGCGCAATGGTAAGACCGAAGACGCTACGTGGTATCAGTTCAGAATACCAGTGCGCGACTATCAAAAGCGTGTGGGTAGCATTAGCGACTTTACAAGTATCCGTTTTATGCGTATGTTCTTGACCAACTTTGAGAAACCTATCGTATTGCGCTTTGCCACATTCGACCTTGTGAGAGGTGAATGGCGACAATACCAACAGAACCTCACCAACTCGGCAAGTACCTCAGGAACAATGGCTGTAAGTGCAGTGAGCATTGAGGAGAACAACGACAAAGTGCCTGTAAACTACGTTCTTCCTCCCGGCATCTCTCGTGAGCAAGACCCTACACAACCCCAACTTGTACAGAGCAACGAGCAGGCTTTGGCGATTACAGTGAACAACTTGGGCAACAAAGAATCGAAGGCGGTGTATAAGAATACTACGCTTGACATTCGACAGTACAAGCGTTTGCAGATGTTTGTACACGCTAACGCATTGGAACAGAATACCACAAACCTTACGGACAATCAATTGGCAGTATTCATTCGTTTGGGTTCTGACTACAAGAACAACTACTACGAATACGAAATACCATTGAAGCTCACTGCCCCTGGACGATATGATACCTATTCAAGACAGGGTAGTGAGGCGGTATGGCCTTTAGAGAATATGCTTGATGTGCCTATCTCTTTATTCACCAATGTAAAGCGTAAGCGCAATGAAGGTCGTGCAAACGGAACGGCAAGTTTCAATCGTGAGTTCTCAATGTACGACGACAAAAAACCTGCAAATCGTGTTTCGGTGATGGGTAATCCTACCTTGGGCGAAATAAAGACAATGATTGTGGGTGTACGAAACCTTACAACAGGCGAAAAAAGTGGTGAGGTATGGTGTAACGAGTTGCGCCTCTTGGAGTTCAACAACGAAGGTGGTTGGGCTGCACGTGGACAATTGAACATTCAACTCTCCGACTTTGGTACAGTAGATGTCAACGCCAGCCACAGCACAGATGGCTTTGGAGGATTGGAACAAGGTGTAAGCCAACGCCAAAAAGAAACCAAGACAGATATGTCTGTAACTACTTCTTTGGAATTGGGTAAGTTCTTCCCCGACAAGGCTCGTGTTTCTGCACCTTTATATTATAGTGTTACAAAGAGCGAGAGCCGTCCAAAGTACAATCCGTTGGACACCGATATGGACTTAGATGCATCGCTTGATGCTGCAGCAACGCAACACGAGCGCGACTCTATTGAGTCGATAGCTGTAACAAGGCGAACTACTACAAACTTCTCTTTGTCGAATGTGCGTGTAGGCATACAGAACAAGCGTCACCCAATGCCTTACGACCCTGCCAACTTCTCATTCTCATACAGCCACTCTCATTCTCACACAAGCGGAGAAACAACGGTTTATGAGAAAGAAGACCAATGGCGAGGCGCATTGAATTATAGTTGGACACCTGTTTACAAGGCTTTAAAACCATTCAATAATCTAATTAAGAGCAAGTCGAAATGGTTTGACATACTCAAGCGATTTGAGTTGAATTGGTTGCCACAGAATGTTGCGTTCAACACAGAGATAACCCGTAACTACTACGAGTTGCAACAGCGAGATATGGAAGCTACCGAAAACTCAATGCTACCACTCACCTTTAACGAGCAATTCTTGTGGAATCGTGACTTTACGTTGCGTTGGGACTTGACACGCAATCTGCACATGACCTTCCAAAGTGCTACTCACGCTGAGATAGAAGAGCCTTATACGCCTATCAATAAGGACTTATACGCCGACCAATATCAAGCGTGGAAAGACTCGGTGTGGACAAGTATTAAGAATTTGGGTACACCTTTGGACTATCAACAGAACTTCACACTCTCGTATCAGTTGCCACTAAACCTTATCCCTGCTTTCGATTGGGTGAATACCGATGCAAACTATAATGCAGCTTA
This sequence comes from Prevotella ihumii, assembly GCF_900155655.1. Classification (GTDB taxonomy): domain Bacteria; phylum Bacteroidota; class Bacteroidia; order Bacteroidales; family Bacteroidaceae; genus Prevotella; species Prevotella ihumii. Next base: position 2,422,699 of record NZ_LT706987.1, on the reverse strand, counting down.
TACGTGGGTACGTGGAACAAGTCTGGAAGATGGAACATCGTTGGGCAATACCATTACAGCCAATCGCACACTCAATATCAATGGAACGCTCAACTTTGAACGATTGTACAACCATATTCCGTTCCTCAAGAAAACGAACGAAAGGTTTAGTAGATCGCTATCAAAAAAGAAAGGACAGGGCTTTAAAAACGTCTCTGCAGCTGTTAAAGCAATAAATAAAGAGGCAACTAAGCGTATAGAAAACATAGCTTTAGCAGATCGTACCATCAAATCGCTAACCAATGGTGACGATGATGACGATAAGAAAAAGACAGAGTTGCCAAAGAACCAAAAGAGCTATGAGCAAGAAATAACCCTTAATGCTGATACAGCAATGGTTATTTCGCACTCGAAAAATACCAAGCGCATACGTGTGGCCTTTAAAGATGCAGACGGACACACTGTGAAGTTGAAGTGGAAAAAGATGGACGCTAATAAGCTGAAACTTTACAATAAAACCGACTCGGTGCTACGTTTGAAACTCACCGTAACGCCTAAAGAACCATTAGACGACAAGGGATGGTATAAGACAGCACAATGCGTAGCACGCGCATTGATGACGGTACGCTCGGCAAGCGTTTCTTATCGCAATCAATACGCTATGTCGCTGCCAGGCTTTATGCCAACTGTGGGTGACGCATTCGGACAAACTCGTGGCCATGGACTGATGTCGCCGGGTCTCGACTTTGCATTCGGATTGGTTGACGATAGCTATATCGAGAAGGCAAGAGAACACAATTGGCTGTTGATGGCAGACAATATTGCAACGCCTGCAACAACCAATAAGACCGAAGACTTGCAACTAAGAATGACGCTTGAGCCTGTTCGAGATGTCAAGATTGACCTTAATGCAAGTCGTACAGAGACCGTGGCCAAGAGCATACAATATATGTACGCAGGCAATCCTACTACACAGAGCGGAACGCTTACAATGACAACGCTCTCGTTAGGCACAGCTTTCGAAAGTCAAGGTAATGCTAATAACGGCTATCATAGCGCAACATTCGAAAAGTTTGTTCGCTCATTAGAAGGTTTTCAGCAGCGTGTTGAGGCTCAATATATAGGAACGCAGTATCCTTTATCACACGGTGGAGGCGACTTTAATCCAGCTAATGGAACTGTGAATAAGTATAGTTCGGACGTAATGATACCAGCTTTCCTTGATGCTTATACAAGTATGAGCGGTAACGGACTGAACGTGTTCCCACAATTGAAGAGCCTTTTGCCTAACTGGACTGTACGTTATAGCGGTCTGTCACGATTGCCATTGTTCGAAGGTATATTCAAGAGCGTCAATCTGAACCACTCTTATAAGAGCATCTTTGCCATTGGCTCATACCAAAGTTATAGCACGTGGCAGGAGTACATGAATGGTTTAGGTTTCGTAACCGATGCTACAACGGGCGCACCTATACCAAGTTCGATGTACAACATTGGTCAGGTAAGTATCAACGAAGCCTTCTCGCCTCTCTTGGGTATTGATGTAACAATGCAAAACAACCTTACAGCCCGATTAGAATACCGCCAAACACGTGTCATTTCGCTCTCTATGACAAGTGTTCAGGTGAGCGAAGCGGTGTCTAAGGATTGGGTTGTGGGCTTGGGTTATCGCATCAACAACTTTAATCTCTTCGGTGGACGCAACTCACGCATAGTGAAGAACAATAAAAAAGCTAAAGGTGGAGACGATAACCAGCAAAAACAATCAACCAACAATTCGATAAGCAATAGGAATAAGGGAGGTATAAATCACGACCTCAACCTCCGTCTCGACCTCAGCTATCGCCAACAGTCAGCCATTACTCGTGATATAGCCTCGCTAACATCAGCAGCCTCAAGTGGTAACACCGCCTTTAAAGCATCGTTTACGGGCGATTACACCTTGAGTCGTATGATTACAGCAAGCCTGTATTATGATATTCAAATCAATACGCCATTGCTTGCTGCCAACAGCTATCCTACTACGACACACGACTTCGGTGTAAGCCTCAAGTTAAGTCTAACTCGATAGGGTTTTCAAAGCGATAGTAGCATACGCATAACTTGATAATAAAGCATTTAGCCTACCTTATGTTTATAGCAACGATTTGGTTGTTCAATAAGCATTAGGTAGGCTGAATGTTTTCAAGAAGTCTATAACACGACTTCTATTCTTTATGACATCTCTGTTTAACCCAATGGTTTTTGCTGTTATGTTGATTTAACATTTTAATTCCCCAAATAGAATTGTTTGATATTTCTTATTATATATTCTAAATCTCTTTTGTTGATATTATAGAAAGCAAAAGTTCAACTTTGACAATGCCAAACATATATGTTTTACCACCTCAACATTGATGTTTGGCAAAGCTAAAGTTCAACTTTTACCTTCTGAAATACCACTTAATAGCACTTTTCTTGTTCACATTTTTCTTTTATTCATTCTATATTTCCGTAATCTAAGCAGTGTATTTTTGCACACTTTTTTCTGTTTACTCATTATTCATTGTCAATCAACAGTTTACAATTGCACACCCATTTATACCACTTTTGTGTATCACGCTTCTTTTCAACGCATATACGAAAATTATGACCAGTGTATTTAACACTTATCCGAAGTAAAACGGAAAAAGAGAAAAAGATAAAAGAGAAATACATTATCTATCGAATAAGGCAACAATTGGTATAGTAGCTAAAAAATAATTCCGCCAACGGGTTGTTTTATCCCAAATTGGTCATTAGACCAGTTTAGGTGCTTACTTTATTATTTTTGAAACTTATGAGATGTCTTTTGGATTATTTTGGCTTTATTTTACCTATATTTGCAGTCACATAGCCCGCTATGCTCCTTTGGTATATGCAAAATAAATCTCAAAATAATCGCAAAATACATTCTCATTCTCACGACCGATTTGGGTTAAAGGGTATTATGCCCAAATGCTTGTGTGGGTAACGTAGGGGCTCGATTTACCGAGTTCCGCTTAACAGTTTATACTGAGCGGAACTCGATAAATCGAGCCCCTACACGCCCCTTGTGCACATTAAAATCTGTTTCAAAAGGAGCTTTCTTATGGCAATATTTTTGTTAAACCCAAATCGGTCGTTAGACCAGTCAGATCAGTCGGACCAGTCGGACTTGTCTGACACGTCTGAATAGTCCGACTGGTCCGACTGGTCTAATGACCAATTTGGGTTTATTCGCAAGCTCATCAACACGTATCGAGTTCCTCCTATCATAGGTTGTTAAGCGGAACTCGATAAATCGAGCCCCTACACACCCCTTGCGTACATACACAAAAAAGGTCTGCAAAGAGCTTAAAACTTCTTTGCAGACCTTTTTTAGTTTCCTTTTATTATGTATAAAACCATCATCAGACTTTAGTCTATCACGGTTTTATTCACGTATCGTTTGCCTATATTATTTGTCTTGCTTAGCAGCGATGGCTTCAGCTATCAATCCTGAGATTTCTTCTGCCAATTCTGGATTATCTTTCAACATTGTCTTAGTGCCATCACGACCCTGTGCAAGCTTTGTACCGTTGTAGCTGAACCAACTTCCACTCTTCTGAATAATGTTGTATTCTACACCCAAATCAAGGATTTCACCAATCTTTGAGATACCCTCACCAAAGAGTATTTCGAACTCAACTTTACGGAATGGAGGTGCAACCTTGTTCTTTACCACCTTCACACGCACTTGATTACCAATTACATTGTCACCGTCTTTCAACGATGTAACACGGCGAATATCCAAGCGCACCGAGCTATAAAACTTCAACGCATTACCGCCCGTGGTTGTTTCTGGGTTTCCAAACATCACACCAATCTTTTCGCGCAACTGGTTGATAAAGATACAGCAAGTGTTTGTCTTGCTGATGGTAGATGTAAGTTTGCGCAAAGCCTGACTCATTAAGCGTGCTTGCAAACCGACGTTCGAGTCTCCCATATCGCCCTCTATCTCTTTCTTAGGTGTAAGTGCAGCTACCGAGTCTACAACAAGAATATCGATAGCCGAAGAGCGTATCAGTTGGTCGGCTATCTCTAAAGCTTGCTCGCCATTATCTGGCTGTGAAATCCATAAATTGTCAACATCTACGCCCAATTTCTGTGCATAGAAACGGTCGAAAGCGTGTTCCGCATCAATAAAGGCTGCAATACCACCTCGCTTTTGTGCCTCTGCAATGGCGTGAATAGCCAATGTTGTCTTACCCGAACTTTCAGGACCGTAAATCTCAATGATACGTCCACGTGGATAACCACCCACACCAAGCGCAACATCAAGTCCCAAACTGCCCGATGGAATTACGTCCACATCTTCTATCTGTTCATCACCCATACGCATAATAGAGCCTTTGCCAAAGTCTTTTTCTATCTTCGACATTGCAGCCTGTAAGGCTTTGAGTTTGCCTTCATTGGTTGATGGGGTTTCTATATTATCTTTTGCCATTTCTTTCTTTGTCTTAAAATTATTATTTTTTCTTCTTTCTACTTTTAGGATACGGCAGAACCTCTGCTAATATCTTCACAACGTTAACAGCAAAGTCTGCTTTTGATACATCAAGTATGTAGTGTTCTTTAGCTCCATCATACGGAAAGCCTTTTTCTGCTTCCGTCATTAGTGCTTCAATAGCTTTGTGTTGCTTCACAAAAGCTATATTGTCGCAAGCTATAATAACAGGCTTTTCGTTAGCATAAATCATATAGTCACCAAACATCTTTTGGTATCTCACTTCGCCAACTGCCTCTATTTGCTTGCAAACAAACGCTATAAAATCTAAAGAACACGCCATACTCTCCCCTTTACTCCTAAAAAAATATCCCTAACGGATTAGAGCTCCAAGTCGCCTCCAAACACTTCGTGCCAAGGCAAACCTTGCTTGTTGAGTTGTTCCAAGAATGGGTCTGGGTCGAAATCTTCAAGGTTCCACACACCAGGTTTGCGCCATAATCCTTTGAAGAACATCATTGCGCCGATCATAGCAGGCACACCTGTAGTGTAGCTTACGCCCTGCATACCTGTTTCTTCGTATGCCTCTTGGTGTTTGCAGTTGTTGTAGATGTAGTAAGTCTGTTCCTTTCCGTCCTTTATACCACGAATACGACAGCCGATAGAGGTCTCTCCGTCATAGTTTTCGCCCAAGTCTTGAGGGTTAGGCAATACAGCTTTGAGGAACTGCAAAGGTACAATCTTCACCTTAGTAGTCTTGCCCGAACCATCTGCCAATGGTGCTTCGTATTCTATTTCGTCAATACGGCTCATACCAAGATTTTGAATACAGTCAAGATAAGTGAGGTATTGCTGACCGAAAGTCATCCAGAAGCGCGCACGCTTGATAGTTGGGAAATTCTTCACAAGCGACTCCAACTCCTCGTGGTGCATCAAGTAAGAATCACGAGGACCAATGTTAGGATAAGTCAAGTCCTGATGCACAGCCAATGGCTCTGTTTCTTTCCATTCGCCATTCTCATAGTAAAGTCCCTTTTGAGTAATCTCACGAATGTTAATTTCAGGGTTAAAGTTGGTTGCGAAAGCCTTGTGATGGTTTCCGGCGTTGCAGTCTACGATGTCCAAATAGTGAATTTCATCGAAATGATGTTTAGCTGCATAAGCTGTAAATGCCTGCGAAACACCCGGGTCGAAGCCACAACCGAGAATAGCGGTCAGACCTGCTTTCTCAAATTTGTCCTTGTAAGCCCACTGCCAGCTGTATTCGAAGTGAGCCTCGTCTTTAGGTTCGTAGTTTGCAGTGTCAAGGTAGTTGCAGCCACAAGCCAAACAAGCGTCCATAATGGTGAGGTCTTGATAAGGCAAAGCGAGATTTATCACCAATTCGGGCTTGAACGAATTGAACAGTTCCTTCAATTGCTCCACATCGTCCGCATCAACCTGTGCTGTCTTTATATCAGCCTTATAGCCTTTGGCGTGGATTGCTGCCACAAGCTCGTCGCACTTTTCTTTGCGGCGACTTGCTATCATAAACTCAGTAAATACATCTTGATTTTGTACAATCTTAAATGCGGCTACCGTGGCAACACCACCAGCACCTATCATCAATACTCTTCCCATAGTTCTTATATCTGTTTATTTTATTTTTGTTTCTATTTCGTTGGCAGTTATTCCCATAGCATTCATCAGCGAATAACCCAATATTTGTTGCTTAAAGTTGCCTCCCTCCATTGGCATCATTGCAAACATTGTAACGTGCTTTTCCTCATCGTCCACGTTGCGGAGCAAATTACGAAGCGTGCTGTACGTGTTGCCCTCTTCTGCATTAGGTACTATCATTATGCGTCGCACCTCCTCGTGGCTGACAATGGTTTTCACTAAGTCTGCCATTACTTCGTCTTTGTTGGTCAGTTCGCCCCCCGTAGCAATGGTATTGATGCAAAACTCGCCCAAATGCTCGTCACGAAAAGCCTGCCTATCTATTTCGTCAGCAAAGACTGAAGGCACAAAATTGTCCAACTTCTCTTTTGCTTTATCGTGCAATATTACCACCTGTGTTTCGTGGTTTCCCTGCTTCATTCGCCCGTCAAGTGCAATGTTTACAATCCACTGACTAAGGTCGGTTTCCGAAATCTTTCGGTTCAACATTCGCTCAAAGTTGACAACGAGGTTGAAAGCCACATTGTCCACATAATCACCATCTACGATAATGATATTTTCGCTCAGTTTTACGTTTTGAGTTTCTTGTAAATTCATAGGTACAAAGATACACTAAAATGGGCAAAATTGCAAACATAGCCTTATTTTTTTGAGCCTTATATATAATAAGGTATGACGAAAGAAGATACAAGGTAAGTGTTAAAGAAGGTTATAGATAAGAATAAAAAGGACTTATTATTTGGTTTATAACGTAAACTAATATAGCTTTGCAAATATAAATAAAATAATAAACTTATTAAAGTTGATAAACAGCTCTTTGAAGACCATTCTTTACGAACTTTGCGTATGAACTTTTTATGTTTAACAATTAAAATATATCACAGCTATGGAAGAAAAAACATTGAACGCTATCGAGAGTTTGAAACTCATTGAAAGCACTATCGAACAAAGTCGCAACGACATTGCTAAAGCCTCGGCTCAATTCATCATTTCGTGGGGTGTATTGGTAATCGTAACCTCACTCGTCATTTATGGGGTCAATATGCTGGCTGAACCCACTACAGATACCAATCTTTGGCATTTGTTGTGGATAGCAATGACTGTTATTGGAATGCTTTTACAATTCAGAATGAGCAAACAATGGGTTGTGCCTGAAAGCATTGTAAGCAAAGCCATAGGCTATACGTGGGGTACGTTTGGTGTCTTCGTATTCGTGCTATGGGCTATTAATATTTGTGTTGTTTCAACAAGCCACGTTTCGCCCATCGTAATAATGCCTATGGCTGCCACCATTTTGCTGCTTATGGGTGTGGCTGTATCGATAACAGGATTGCTGATGAAACACAAGTTTATCGCCTTTATGGGTGCAGGCGCAAGTATTGTCTGTTCCTACCTTTCACTCGTCAACCCGGGTGTCAACGTGTTGTTGTACATAGCTATAACAGGTGTGTTTACCCTTCTTATTCCAGGACTATATTTAAAGTTTAGCAATGACAGATAAAGTGTTTCTCCCCTTAGACCCTCTCCTTAGCAATGAGTTAAGATTGGGCATAATGTCGATACTCACTACGGCAGAGTATGCTGACTTTACCTATATCAAGAACACCACAAAAGCCACATCGGGCAACCTCAGCATACAAATCGACAAATTGGAAAAGGCTAAATATATAAAGGTGAAAAAGACCTTTAAAGGCAAGATGCCACAAACCTTGTGTAGCATTACCCCCACAGGCACACAGGCGTTAGCCGACCATGTGAAGGTTCTGCGGTCGTATCTCAATATGGATACAATAAAGTAGATGCGATGCAAGAATACAATTCATTCTATAAAACTAAAATGGCAGCAACGTGATAGGTCTATCGCATTGCTGCCATTTTTTAGTATTCAAAGTGCAAATGTTGCACTTTGGAGCATCCTCAATTGCACTTTGAACCCAAATCGGTCGTTAGACTTCTTCGAGAGTTGCGAGCTTATTTTGAGCTTTTTTTGGTTGTTTTTGAAGACGTTTAGCGAGCTAAACAACTGAAAAAACAAACAAAAAGAGCCAAAATAAGGTGCAAAGACGAAGAAAAGCATAACATCTAAACTCTTTAAAAAGCCTTTGCGGGCTAACGACCGATTTGGGTTTAACATCCCAAAGTAGTCATTTTTGGGCGAATTGATTAAATTTCATACAACATAAATAGTTAATTATTAGATAGTTAAAGCTAATTAGCAGACCCTACTTAGTCTCCTTAGATGTATGATATTGCGCTGTTATCTCATAATTCAAATCACATTACCCCAATGACTTATTGGAAAAAGGTGAAGAAACAACGCATTTGAAACCCTACAATCTCCTACTTTAGATATTCTTCACACAAGGCGACCCACAGCGAGGCACCTATGGGAACGTTTTCGTTAAGCCAAATGAGCAGAATCGAGCTTGTTCGAGTTATGCCATGGAGAGAAAACGAAGGATGAAATCCAACGTATCTTCGATGATATGAACAATGGTTTCGGGTGGGACAGATTGCCCAAATCCTTCATGGCAGAGAATATTGATTGCATTCGGCTTGCTCCGTTTTTGAGGTCAAAATCTAACAAAGCTAATTTATAGAACCAGCCGTAAAGAAGTTCGGACGCAATGCAACAAGTCGCATAAAAGCCTTTGTCTTCAGGTTTATCTCTGTACCAGAGAAGTGGATCAGGACATCAAGGCGGTATGTGCTGAATATCTATACCTGACCCGTTGGCGGAATTATTTTTTAGCTACTATACCAATTGTTACCTTATTCGATAGATAGCGTATTTCTCTTTTATCTTTTTCTATTTTTCCGTTTTACTTCGGATAAGTGTTAAATACAAGGGTCATAATTCTCGTATATGCGTTGAAAAGAAGCGTGATACACAAAAGTGGCATAAATGGGTGTGCAATTGTAAACTGTTGATTGATAATGAGTAATGAGTAAACAGGAAAAAGTGTGCAAGAATATAGTGCTTAGATTACGGAAATATAGAATGAATAAAAGAAGAATATGAACAAGAAAAGTGCTATTAAGTGGTATTTTAGAAGGTAAAAGTTGAACTTTAGCTTTGCCAAACATCAATGTTGAGGTGGTAAAACATATATGTTTGGCATTGTCAAAGTTGAACTTTGGCTTTCTATAATATCAATAAAAGAGATTTAGAATATATAATAGGAAATATCAAACAATTCTATTTGGGGAATTAAAATGTTAAATCAGCACAACAGCAAAACTCATTGGGAGAATTAAACCCAAGTTGGTCATTAGCCCTGTCAGACCAGTCAGACCAGTCGGACGTGTCAGACAAGTCCGACTGGTCCGACTGGTCCGACTGGGCTAATGACCCATTGGGTTAAATACTCACTAAATTAATTCCGCCAACAGGTATAAATAAAATGTTAAGCCCTTGCCTACGGGCTATTTGTGGCTAATAAACGCTAAATATTTGTTGTTTATTTTGTTATCTGCTCAACTTGCTGTAATTTTGCAAATTCAAATATAATTAGTTAATAGATAATCATCAAAATAGAAATGGCATATTTATTTTCATCAGAATCAGTTTCAGAAGGACACCCAGACAAGGTGGCAGACCAAATTAGTGATGCACTCTTAGATCAGTTTTTGGCTTACGACAAGAACTCTCGTTGTGCTATAGAGACATTTAACACCACTGGGCAGGTAGTGATTATGGGCGAAGTGCGCTCAAGCGAGTATATAGACATTCCTGCCATTACTCGTAAAACCATTAACAAGATAGGTTATACCAAGGCTGAATACCAGTTTGATGGCAACAGCTGTGGTATTCTTTCAGCTATTCACGAACAAAGTTCGGACATCAATCGTGGTGTAGACCGTGAAGACGAAGACAATCAGGGTGCAGGCGACCAAGGTATGATGTTTGGTTACGCTTGTAATGAAACCGAAAACTATATGCCTGTAACTTTGGATTTGGCGCATCTTTTGATGACCACATTGGCTGATATTCGTAAGGAAGGAAAGGAAATGCTTTACCTCCGTCCCGACTCAAAGAGCCAAGTAACCATCGAGTACAGCGATGACAATATTCCACAACGCATTGATGCTATTGTGGTTTCTACCCAGCACGACGACTTTGTACAGCCTGCCGACAACTCTGTTGAGGCACAATTGAAGGCTGACGAGGAAATGTTGGCTAAGATTAGAAAAGATGTCATAGAAATACTTATTCCACGTGTGAAGGCTCAAATCAAGTCGGAAACGGTTTTGGCATTGTTCAACGAGGATATAAAGTACTTTGTCAACCCTACAGGAAAGTTTGTTATCGGTGGTCCTCACGGCGATACAGGTTTGACAGGTCGTAAGATTATTGTTGACACATACGGCGGTAAGGGCGCACACGGTGGTGGCGCATTCTCAGGCAAAGACTCAAGCAAGGTGGACCGTTCGGCAGCTTACGCAGCACGATGGATAGCTAAGAATATGGTGGCTGCAGGTGTGAGCGACGAAATTCTTGTACAGTTGGCTTACGCTATCGGCGTGGCACAGCCTATGAGTGTGTACGTAAATACTTACGGACGCTCGAAGGTAAATATGACCGATGGCGAGATAGCACAGAAGGTAAAAGAGATGTTTGACCTCCGCCCTAAAGCTATCGAACGCCAATTGAAGCTCCGCCAACCTATGTACTTAGAGACGGCGGCTTACGGACATATGGGCAGAAAGAACGAAGTTGTGAAGAAGACCTTTACAAGTCTTTATCACGAAGAAAAAGAAATGGAAGTGGAACTCTTTACTTGGGAAAAGCTTGACCAAGTAGACAATATAAAGAAGAATTTCAGCCTATAAATAAGCAATGTCGAAATCCGACTCCATAGCTGTTCCGCCATTGCTGAAGAGATTAGATACCAAAAAGCAGAAGTCTGAAAAGGCTTCTGCTAATGGCTTAATGGCGGTAAACGATGTGGCTAAAACCGATTCATCGGCTACGAAAGCTAAGACGGGAAAAAGTCTGCTGCAATGGAAAGCACCGAAGGCTTTCAACATCAGAGAGATAAGATTTCAAAACGAGGGCTATTTTAAGAACAATCCTTACTATCGCCCAGAGTTGGGAATGACGCACAGCGGCGTGTTGGGCGACCCTGCGCCCTACAACGTGAGTAACGACAACTTGGTGTCGGGCACAGTGCTTATCTGTTTCGTATTGGCAATGCTGGCAGCCTCAATGTCGAGCAACTTCATTCTTCGGCAAATCAAGAGTATATTTAATCTGCCTTATCGCAGAACCACAGTAGGCGAAACAGCACACGAGATACGCTTTCAGTTCTTCCTCGTGTTGCAAACGGCACTGCTAATGAGTGTTGCCTACTACCTTTTTACCAAGCCTGGCGATGGGGGCGACTACATATTAGACTCACAGTTGGCAGTTGTGGGCATCTTTGCTGGCATCTTTTTAAGTTATTTCCTTATCAAGAACTTACTCTACTCGCTTGTCAATTGGGTGTTCTTCGACCGCAAAAGCAGTATTCAGTGGTCGCAGTTGAGTTTGTTCCTATTTTCAACAGAAGGAGTGCTTATTTTTCCTGCTGTACTCTTGCTCATTTATTTCGGTTTGAGCCCGTATTACACCCTTATCTACATAGCTGCTATAGTGGGATTGGTGAAAATCGTACAGTTTTATCAAGGGTATCTCATCTTTTTCAGAAGAACAGCTGTAAGTCTGCAAATAATTTTGTACTTTTGCACCCTTGAAATAATGCCGTTGGCAGCACTATTGGGTGTTTTGCAATACACCGATAACTATTTGACTATAAATTTTTAAGGACAAAATGATAAAGAAGATTTTAATATCACAGCCTAAGCCAGGTAGCGACAAATCTCCATATTACGATATTGAGAAGGATTTAGGTGTGGAATTGGTATTTAGACCATTCTTTAAGGTTGAGGGACTATCGGCTAAGGAGTTCCGTCAACAGAAGATAAATTTACTTGACTACACTGCTGTGGTATTTACATCACGTCACGCAATAGACAATTATTTCAAGTTAGCACAGGAACTGCGCATTACAATTCCTGAAACTATGAAATATTTCTGCGTAATAGAAACCATAGCACTCTACATTCAGAAGTACACTCAGTACAGAAAACGCAAAATCTTCTTTGGCAATTCGGGCAAGATAGATAGCTTGATGCCTACAATAGTGAAGCATAAAGAGGAGAAATACCTCATTCCACAAAGCTCGGTTCATACAGATGCTATCAACACAATGTTTACACAACATAAGTTGAAGCACAAAGAATGTGTGATGTATCGCACAGTGAGCAACGACTTGACAGAGGACGAAAAGAAGAATTTCGACTATGATATGCTCGTATTCTTTAGTCCTACAGGCGTTAAGGCATTGAAAGAAAATGTGCCAGACTTTGTACAAGGCGATGTAAAAATTGCAGCTTTTGGACCTGCTACAGCCAAAGAAGTAGTGGAACAGGGATTCCGTCTCGACCTCGAGGCTCCATCTGCTAAACACCCTTCTATGACAGGTGCATTGCGTGCGTACTTAGAAGAGAACAAATAAAATAAAAAACAATATTGCGAATGCAAGCTCCTCAAATGCGGCAAACAGAACAGGAGACTACTCCAAACGCTGTAAAACGCAGATATACATTGAGCAAAGAAGAGCGAATATGTAGTAAAATTCTCATTGATAAGCTCTTTGGAGGAGGGAAAAGCCGCTCTATGGCAGCATTTCCTTTAAGGGCTGTCTATTTGCTTAATGATACTATCACGGCTTTGCAACCTACCCAACTGATGGACAATACAGAGGGGGAAGAAGTGAAAGAGGGGTATGAGGAAGTGCAAGAAGGCTTTGAAAACGAGCAAGAAAGCAATAACGAAATAGATAAGGTTGAAACAACGCAACCAAGAACTGCAGCTCCGAGCGTTAAAATTATGGTGAGTGTGCCCAAAAAGCACTTCAAACGAGCCGTAAAACGCAACAGAGTGAAGCGACAAGTGAGGGAGGCTTATCGAAAGAATAAGTACATTCTGATAGATAAAATGGCAGCTTTCCCAAACAAAGAATTGCTCTTATCCTTTATTTGGTTAGACAATTCGCTACACGAAACGGCAGAGGTGGAAGCCAAAGTGGTGAACCTATTGCAGCGCATAAGCGAAAAATTATAAGCTAAAAGGGGAAACTGCTGCAAGAAAGAGGGCAACTGCTACAAGCTCAAACGTGAATGAACAAGGGCGAACAACAAACGATAAACATACAAGAATGAAAAAGTTACTGCATTACATATCGAAGACTATGACGTGGCTGCTCATCATTCCAGTGTTGTTTTATCAACGAATGATTAGTCCTTTCACACCTCCTTCGTGCCGATTTACGCCTACTTGCTCGGAATACGCTCGACAAGCATTGCTAAAACACGGGCCTATCAAAGGATTAGCGTTAGCCGTATGGCGCATATTAAGATGTAATCCGTGGGGCGGAAGTGGATACGACCCCGTTCCATAAGCAATTCTCAAGGCGATAAGAATCAATTGATAACAATAAAAGCTTGCAGTTTTCAACTAATAAAACTCGTAGTTTGTAATGATAAACTTCGGTTTATAACAAATTAAACTCGCAGTTTGCAATGATTAAACTTCGGTTTATAACAATAAAACTCTCAATTTGTAACAAATATTTCCTATAATAAGGAAGCAAAATAGACGATGATGAAAAACTTTGTAGAAGAACTCCGTTGGCGTGGAATGGTGGCACAAGTAATGCCAGGAACTGAAGAATTTCTTCAGAAAGAAATGGTTTCGGCTTATCTTGGTACAGACCCTACAGCCGACTCTTTGCATATCGGACACCTTTGTGGCATTATGATGTTGCGCCACTTTCAGCTTTGCGGCCACAAACCTTATCTTTTAGTGGGTGGAGCAACAGGTATGATTGGCGATCCATCAGGTAAGAGCCAAGAACGCAACCTTCTTGACTCTGAAACGCTTTACCATAACCAAGAAGCGATTAAGAAGCAGGTTAGCAAATTCTTAGACTTTGATGGCGATGCACCTAACAAAGCAGAGATGGTGAACAACTACGACTGGATGAAAGACTTTACTTTCCTCGATTTCGCTCGTCTTGTAGGTAAGCATATCACCGTCAATTATATGATGGCAAAGGACAGTGTGAAGAAGCGTCTTAGCGGTGAAACCCGTGATGGCTTATCGTTCACCGAGTTTACTTACCAACTTTTACAAGGTTACGACTTCCTTTATCAATACGAAAAGTATGGTGTGAAGCTCCAATTGGGTGGTAACGACCAGTGGGGAAATATGACTACGGGTACAGAACTTATTCGTCGCACACTCGGACAAGAGGCTGAAGCGTATTGTTTAACCTGTCCACTTATCACAAAGGCTGATGGTAAGAAGTTTGGTAAGACCGAAAGTGGCAACATCTGGCTCGACCGCAATCGCACCACTCCATACGCTTTTTACCAATTTTGGCTCAATGTTAGCGATGATGACGCTGAAAAGTACATTAAGATATTCACATCGTTGGATAAGCCGACTATTGACGCACTTATTGCTGAACATAAGGAAGACCTTGGTCGCCGTTCATTGCAACGTCGCTTAGCTGAAGAGGTTACACGTATGGTACACTCACAGGAAGACCTTGATATGGCTATCGCTGCATCTAATATTTTGTTCGGAAAGGCGACAAAAGAAAACCTTTTGCAACTTGATGAACAAACTTTCAACGATGTATTCAAAGATGTGCCACACTTTGAAGTGTCGAAAGACCTCTTAGGACAGCCAGCTGTGGAAATCTGCAACCAAGAAGGAATGAACATCTTCCCAAGTAAGAGCGAAATGCGCAAGCTTGTTAAGGGTGGCGGAGTTTCGCTCAACAAAGAGAAACTTCAAGCTTTCGACCAAATTATCACAGCCGAAGACCTCATTGACGGCAAATACTTGCTTATTCAAAAGGGTAAGAAGAACTACTTCCTCATTATCGTGAAGTAACCACCTGACCCACTATGAGACAGCAAAAGCCTTGATGTTAGGTTTGAAAGACCCATCGAAAGACTATAAAAGAGCTACGATGAGCCGACAAAACGGCGGTGAGCGGTATGTGAAGACCTTTGACGGCTTCACCCATCTTCTTACGATGCTGTATGCAGTCATCATACGCTTCGACTCCCTGCGCGAGATAGAGGCGGCAATGACAGCTGAGGTGCGCAAGCTTCGCCACATTGGCATTGACAGGGTTCCTAAGCGCAGTACCCTGTCAGATGCGAACGCCAGACGCTCGGAGAAGTTCTTTGAGGACGTGTACCATGACCTTTACGAGTCCAATAAAGACAGACTTTCTTCGGACAGCCGACGCAATGGTACGGAGGAATGGATAAAACGTCTGAGAATCATCGATTCCACCACGATAACCCTATTCTCTAACGTCATCTTCAAGGGCGTGGGACGGCATCCTAAGACGGGAAAGAAGAAGGGAGGCATAAAAGTGCATTCCGTCATTCATGCAAACGAAGGAGTTCATTGTGACGTGAAGTTCACCTCTGCCGCGACCAACGATTCCTTTATGCTCGCCCCCAGCCATTTCAAGCATGATGAAATCATTGCCCTGGATCGTGCATATATCAACTATGAAAAGTTTGAGGAACTGACCGAGAGGAACGTCGTCTATGTCACCAAGATGAAGAAAAATCTCAAATACGAGGTGTTGGCAGACTGCATGGATATGAACGAGGATGGGCTGATGGAATATCGTGAGCAGGTGGTGGTATTCAGGAAGGGCGATATCAACCATATAGCGCGTATCATCACCTATGTGGATATCAAGAAGGGAAAGATGTCAAAGTTGGTGTCCTTGCTTACCAACGACTTTGATATGTCCATGGAGACTATCGTAGCCATCTTCCGCAGAAGGTGGCAGATAGAGTCTCTTTTCAAGTAGATAAAACAGAACTTCCCGCTTAGATACTTCTATAGGGAGAGTGCCAACGCCATCAAGATACAGATTTGGGTCACACTCATTGCCAATCTATTACTGTCACTGCTGCAAAGCTCATTGCAGAGGCGGTGGAGTTTCTCAGGGCTGGCTACTATGGTGCGCATTGTACTTATGGAATACCTTAACATGAATAATTTCTTCAATATGCCGGATGCCGACATGAAACTCATGCTTGAAGCAGCGGCGGAATCGCCACCGGAGGTAACAGAAAATGAATAAGGGGGCTTGTCACTAATATGCTGTCATCCGAACTATTGTGTCTCAATGAGTTGGAATGAGGATTTCTATGTTTAGCGGACAGTAATAATATTATATTAGGACTAATCTACAAAGCTTGGCTCTCCTATGTTAGACAGCAAAAAAAATACGTGCTAAGGAAAGCCGTTCTAAAGGCTTTTCTTAACACGTATTGGTCTTTTAGCTTTCTTTTTATTATCTCTCTATTGGCGATGATTGGTCTTGGTCGCCTTTTATCAAGGCTAAAAGATGTTCAACAGCCTCTTCTTCGGGGATATTCTTTTCAACGCACACTTTCTTGCGATAAAGACTTACTTTCTTTACACCTGCACCTACGTATCCATAGTCGGCATCTGCCATTTCCCCAGGACCATTCACAATGCAGCCCATAATGCCTATTTTGAGGCCTGTCATTCCCTTGGTGGCTTCCTTGATGTGAGCTATTGTGCTACGAAGGTCGTATAGCGTGCGGCCACAACCTGGACAAGAGATATATTCTGTCTTTACCATACGGAGTCTGCCAGCTTGAAGAATGGCAAAGGCAGTCTGCTCTATATCGTCTTGTGAGATATTACCTTCATTCATCAACCATAGACCATCGGTAAGTCCGTCTATCATCAATGCACCCATATCGGCTGCAGCCTCTAATTGGAATTGTTCCTTGCCTGTTGGCGTGAGTGCGCTCAATGGTTTGCTATCTTTTGTTGTTGGTTCGCCATCGTTGGTGGTTGACGCCTCATCGTTAGAGTGTTGATACATTTGAGCAAAAACTACAGGGTTTTGTAGTCCTGCCTTCATTATCTGATGGGTCAATGCACGTTGCTCCGCCAATTTGTTTTGATGATTGCTCACCGCTACCACCACTACTTCAGGGTGATACTTTAAGCAAGCAAGAAACTCTTCTGAAGGTGTTCCATACTTCAACACAAGGAACTTCACCTTTGCATTTACTGTTCCTATAAAAGGAATAGCTGGAGTTGGGAAGATGGGATAAATATCTTCAGAAGGTAGTTCGCCCTTGGTTGCTAACTCGATATATACGTTGTAATCGATGATGTATTTCTGACCTTTTATTAAGTGTTCGGGCAGCCTATCATTCACATATATATAGTCGGGGGTTGGTGTTCCTGTCGCTACTACTATCACTTTATTGTCGTTGGCATTGCGTGTGCTGATGACAACAGGTACGTTTTCGCCACCGATATTGCCCACAGCTGTGGTCTTTCTACGCTCAGGACGCAAGTAATCGAAGTCATCTGCAACCTCTGCAGGTACGATAAGATGACCTTGTTTTTTGCGTATATAACGTGCAAGATAGCTTGCCACAGGGATTTCACATTCGGGGTCTTCGCTTAACGAAACACGTATTGTGTCGCCAATACCATCATTGAGTAATGCTCCGATACCCACCGCACTCTTTATTCTGCCGTCTTCTCCTTCGCCAGCCTCTGTAACTCCAAGATGAAGCGGATAGTGCATATCCTCCTTATCCATAGCGTCTACCAACAAGCGAACCGAACGTACCATCACAACAGTATTAGATGCTTTGATGGAAATCACAATATCGTGGAAGTTGTACTTCTTGAATATGCGCAAGAACTCCATACAGCTTTCAACGATACCTTCGGGCGTATCGCCGTAATGCGACATAATGCGGTCGGAAAGACTTCCGTGGTTTACACCTATACGCACAGCCGTATGATTTTCTTTACAGATATTGATAAACGGAACAAGACGGTCTTCTATGCGCTGCAACTCCTTTGCATATTCCTCTTCGGTGTACGCTAACACTTTAAACGTGCGTCCAGGGTCAACATAGTTTCCTGGGTTGATGCGCACTTTTTCGGCATATAAAGCAGCCACATCAGCCACATTGGCATTGAAATGTACATCAGCGCAAAGCGGTGTATTGTATCCTTTCGAGCGTAAGAGCGCATTAATGTGCTTCAAGTTTTCAGCCTCACGCTTTCCTTGAGTGGTCAGTCGCACCAATTCACCTCCAGCTTCGATTATCTTAATGGCTTGTTCTACACTTGCCTCTGTATCGTTTGTGTTGGTGGTGGTCATTGACTGCACTCTGATAGGATTAGTTCCACCAATATCGAGTGTGCCAACGTGAGTTGTAGAGCTTTGTCTTCGCTCGTAATTAAATAAATCTATCATCTCAAAAACATTTATTCTTAGCAAGGGAAAGCCTTCGCTAATACAAGTTTAAACCCAAATCGGTCGTTAGACTTCTTCGAGATTTGCGAGCTTATTTTGAGCTATTTTTGGTTGTTTTTGAAGACGTTTAGCGAGCTAAACAACTGAAAAAACAAACGAAAAAAGCCAAAATAAGGTGCAAAGACGAAGAAAAGCATAACAGCTAAACGCTTTTAAAAGCCTTTGCGGGCTAATGACCGATTTGGGTTAAAAAGCCTCTTAACTCCTTTAAAAAGCCTTAGCACTTAAACTTGTAGTCCTTAATCTCAGCAAGTTCTTGATTAGCTTTTTCAATCTTTTTGCCCAATGTAGACTTCCAATTGTCTACCTTCTTCGCCACTTCTTCATCGCCAAGAGCAATCATTTCAGCAGCTAAGATGGCTGCATTCTGCGCTCCGTTCACACCAACTGTGGCTACAGGGATACCGGGAGGCATCTGAATGATAGACAACATTGCGTCTAAGCCGTCCAACATACCCTTAATAGGCACACCAATGACAGGCAATGAGGTAGAAGCAGCAATAACTCCTGGTAGGGCTGCTGCCATTCCTGCCGCTGCAATAATCACCTTAATGCCACGTCCCTTTGCTTCTTTGGCAAATGCTTCTACGGCTGCAGGAGTTCTATGAGCCGAAAGTGCATTTATCTCGAATGGTATTTCTTGCTCTTCCAACCACTTACAAGCTTTCTCCATCACAGGAAGGTCGCTTGTAGAACCCATAATTATACTTACTAATGGTTTCATATTTCCTGATTTTAAATTTGTTCTTGACGAACGTTTATTTCTTGTTTTATTATATCAACATAATGGTGCAGAACGCACTGACGATACCTAAGAAAAGCCCTGCCGTAACCTGTGTAAGCGTGTGTTGGCGCAATATGATACGGCTCGAACCCACTATTCCCGATGCAACAATGGCCAAACAGAGCCACCACACGGGGTTGAAGTTGAGAATAAAGGAAAAGGCAACCAACGCACCCAATACTCCTCCCATTCCAGCGGTATGAGTTGAGATTTTCCACCACACATTAATAACCGCACAAAGCACCTGTATAACCAATGCTACCATAAGCATTGACGTGATAAGGTGGGGCAAATGAATGAGATCCATAATGTACAAACAGCCAAAATAACAAAGGATAGAAATGATGTAAGGCATCATTCGTCGCTCCTTAGTTCCCAACTGAAGGAGTGTCCATCCGTGATACTGTCTGTATATATGTATTAATAAGGTGGGAACCAAGACCGTAAAGAGGTAAACCATCAGCACCAACGACAGTTTTACTTGCCACGGAAAGGTGCTAAGGTACGAGAAAACAAGAATAGCCAACACACCTATTACAGGCAAATAGAATGGGGTAAGCAGCATACTTACCACACGTGCTGTCAAGATGATGTTCTTTTCACTCATAAAAGATGGTGTTATAACCTACGTTGTTTCTATTTACTTTTGTTCTCACTCCTTGCGAAGTCTTGCCACAGGTATATTCAATTGTTCGCGATACTTCGCCACCGTGCGGCGTGCAATGGGATAACCACGTTCTTTCATTGCCTTTGCCAACTCGTCATCATTCATCGGGTGCTTCTTATCTTCCGCCTCAACCACTTCTTTCAATGCCAACTTTATGGTTCTTGTCGACAGCTCTTCGCCATCATCTGTGGTATAACTGTCGGTAAAGAAGAAGCGTAACGGAAACGTTCCCCAACGTGTTTGCGCATACTTGATATTGCTAACACGCGAAATAGTAGAAATATCGAGCTTTGTACGTTCAGCCACATCCTTCATTGTCATAGGCCTTAGTTCGGCCTCATCGCCTTCTTGGAAAAATCGGCGTTGAATGTCAATAATAGCTTTCATCGTAACATAGAGCGTGTGGCGGCGTTGCTTGATGGCATCAATAAAGCCCTGCGCCTTTTCCACTTTACCTTTTGCATACAGCAGAGCCTCCTTTTCTTGTCGGCTCATACCTTTTTTGTTTTCTTTATAGGCAGCCAACATCTCGCTAAAGCTCTCCGAAACGTAGAGTTCGGGCAAGTGTCCGCTGTTGAGCGTGAAACTTATCGTGCCATCGTCTTCGGTGTCTACAATGAAGTCGGGTGTTATTTGTTCCAAGTTTCTGCCCATTGTTTCGCCCATCGCTGCACCCGGTTTCGGGTTGAGCTTACGTATTTCACGCTGCAAAGCTCCTATTTGCAAATCGTTAAGGTGCAAACGCTCCTTTATCTTTGCCCAATTGTTCTGCGAAAAGGCATAAAAATATCGTGAAAATATCTTGTGAAGATAAACGTAAACAGGATTGTCTTTCTGCCATTCCTCGTTTATCACCTTTCGGTCTATCTGCAACAACAAACACTCCTGCAACGAGCGAGCTCCAATACCAGCAGGGTCGAAATCCTGCAACAGCTTCAATGCCTGCATTATCTCGTCCTCTGTACAGTCTATGCCGTGATAAATAGCCAATTCGTCGGCTATAGTATCAAGCTCTTTTCTCAACAGTCCGTCGTCATCAAGACTACCTATAAGATATTCCAACACACTCCGTTGCTTCTCGCTCATCTCTCTTTCGCCCACTTGCTCGTTGAGCTTGTCGATAAACGATGTAGTGTCGCCATACACTATCTCCTCATAGTCGGCATTGTTGTTTTGCATCTGACCGCTGTATGTGGGCAAATCGTCGTCCGACCGCATACGTTCCAAAGCCGTATCCAATGCGTCTTGGCGCTCTTCCTGCTCCTTTTGCGAGTCAAAATCTAAGTCGTTCGCCTCTCCCAAGTCAGCATTGTCGTTGGTCTCTCCCTCGTCTGTTCCCTTTTCCAAGGCGGGGTTATCGTCCAATTCGGCATAAACGCTTTCTTCCAATTCGGTCAACGGCATTTCGAGCAACTTCACCTGCAACAGTTGTTGTTGAGAAAGTCGCTGCAATTGCAAAAGCTTTTGTTCTTGTATTTGTATATTTCTCTGTGCCATTGAAACCTGAATTACGATGCAAAATTACTAAATTTCTAAGACAAACTACTTGAAATAATCACGTAATTGTGCTGCCAAAGCCGAAAGTTTTGTAGGATTTTCGTTGCCATATCTGTCCCATATCGCCCTACAAGGCAGCAAGAGTGGCGAAATCATAAAGTCGTCACGATTAAGATAGGGGTCACAAAACTGGAACACGTCCATAATCTCTACCACAGTTGAGGGCGATATTTTCATCATTCGTGCCAAGTCTTGCACCTCTGGTGTGTCCTTTACCATCGTGATAGGCGTCAAGCGGAAGTAGAGGTCGAGTACCATTATCAGCATTACGGGCTTCAGTTCGCTGTTGCTTTCCAAAGGCAGAAAATCTGTCTCAAAGGTTTCTTTCACCTCTACCCCTTCATAAAATTCTTCTTGATGTCCAAACCCTTTCAGCTCTCTCAGCCGTTTTACGTCTCGTTTCAGCTTGCGTGGACTTTCGGCATAGCTGTCCCAAACGAGTTGGAGTACAGCACTTTCTCTGCGCCTCAACACAAACTGCTGTTCGTACAAGTTTACGGGTGGGATATGTAGATCCAAACTCAATTCTACCAACTCGCGTGAGTATTGAGGTTTGATGCCCACAGGTTTTTGCAAATAGAGTTGCAAAAGCAGTAGCCAATATTCGTCAGACCATAAAGGATGTGTAGCCATAAGATACTTTTAAGAACTAAAATAGAGTCTTCGCAAAGTTACTGATTTCTACTTGATTGTACAAGAATAAACACTGTTGTTTTGCTCTACCTTATTATATAACCGCATTTATTACAAAAAGATACAACTTACACAAGCGATTTCAAAGTCGAGACACTAAATAAACCCAATTTGGTCATTAGACCAGTTTAGGTGCTTACTTTATTATTTTTGAAACTTATGAGCTGTCTTCTGGATTATTTTGGCTTTATTTTACCTATATCTGCAGTCACATAGCCCGCTATGCTCCTTTGATATATGCAAAATAAATCTCAAAATAATCGCAAAATACATTCTCATTCTAACGACCGATTTGGGATAAACAGAAAATAAACTTTACATTTGCAATACAAAAACAAGACCACACAAGACTCTTATTGTCCTATTTTTCCTCGCCCATACTTTTAAAAATCATACATCGATGTTTCGTTTCCAAAACATATATGTTTGGCATTGTCAAAGTTCAACTTTGAGGGGCTAAAACATATATGTTTGGGAAGGTAAAACATATATGTTTTGAAATAGGATTATAACGCTTTAATAATCAATAAGTTACAAACTGGATTTTAATACATCAAGTGAAAAATAAGGTTGTTCTATTCTTCCACAAACCAACACGCTACTATTTTTCTCAATTCCTTTACATTTATCATCGTTTTACACCCTAAATAGAGAAAAAAGAGAATACTTCATTGCACACCATAGACGTAAATGAGCAATGTAGTAAGTAGTCTCCCCTTGAAAAATATTTAACCATCTGGTTATCAATAAAATAATCGTTTTCAAACTTGCATATTTCTACAAAGTTTTGTGTAAGCATCCAATATTAGCCGCCTTTGTGTAGCATTCTTGCTTTACTACCTTTGCCCGAAAAACTTATGTTTGTACTCAACGAAACAAATGTTTTTCGGGTTTGTTGCACTCCTGTGGACATGCGTCAGGGTATCCTTCGCCTGTCCCAATTGGTACGCCGCAATGACTTCAATCCTTCTGATGGTGTTGTCTACGTTTTCTACAATCGATCCCGTAACCGAATTAAATTGCTGCACTGGGAACGCTGTGGTTTTGTCGTGTATCATAAACAGATGGCACAGGGTTGCCTGAGTCCTAAAATCATACGGGCGAGAAATGGATTTTATGAACTTCGCTGGGACAAATTGGTACTCTATATAGAAGGTATAAATCCTAATTGCTACCGAAGAAAAAGATATATTGCTGTCCGGTAAAACTTTTTGGTGGCTATCTGTGTTAGTAAAAATAGACTTAAACTTATTATTTCTTAGAATTATCGGTTATTATAGGTCTTTTCTTGTCAAAATAAGTGCATTTTATAATGCTTACAGTTTGAAACTGAAAACCAAGCCCCTGGATGAGTAAAACGGCTGCAATACCGATGGATAAAGAGATACAGAGCTTTCAGTTTATTTTTACCGGACAGCAATAATAAGGATTATTTGTTGGTGTGAAAGGCGGCTAATATTGGATGCTTACCATAAAACTAAAAAAGGCGACTCCGCATTTGGAGCCGCCTTGATTTATGAAACATTCAATAAGTATTAATGAAATTACTTGTTGATGAACTTCTTACCATTCTGAATAACTACACCCTTATAGTTCTTGCCAACACGTTGTCCAGCAAGGTTATACATAGGAGCGTTTGCATTGATAGTTTCTGTTGCAACAGTGTTGATACCGTCAGCTGTATTCTTTTCAACTTTGATGATATAAATAGAAGGAACTTCTTTGTAAACAGAACCTACAATACCTACAACATTATATTCTGTTTCAGCATCAAAAGCCATATCGTTGTATGCAGCGAGGTGGAAACCATTATAAATTTGAACTTTCTTATTGCCGTCTACAACATAGAAATTCTTAACTGGATTGCCTTTTTTATTTGTTGTTTTTTCAATTGTGAACTTAACTTCATCAAGTGCAACTAAGTCGCAGAGGTTATCTATAGCTTCACCAACCTTGATTGCTTTTGGTTTTGCATCGCTACCTGCTGCACGTTCAACCTTATCAAGATTTGTTAAACCAGCAGCATAAACCAATTCAGGAATTCTTTTATTATAAAGGTCGAATGTACCTGTAATTTCGCCGTTCAACATTTCGTTTTGCTTCAAACCTAAGTTAGCCTTTGCTTGATAGAAAAGAATTGCACCTGAGTTATCACGAACGTAAGTTGAAGTATTGCCCTTATTGGTTGTCCAAGTATAAAGAACTTGAGCATCGTTGAGTTTCAAAGTAGCCTTTTCCTTTGCAGTAAGTTGCTTGTATTCAGCAATAGAATTTACAACTTTAACTTCTTCCTTAGTGAAAGTCTTTTCTGCTACTGAACTTGTCTTGCCTTCTTTTACAGCAATTGCCTTAACTGTTGCAGTTGCAGTAAGGTCGAATGGTTTTGTATAAAGGAATTCTGACTTTTCAGTTGGTACATCGCCATTTGTAGTGTAATAAATCTTTGCACCTTCAGCTGTCAAAGTTACAGTAGTCTTTTCTGTAAATGTTGTTTCACCAGAGATAGTTGGAGGAGCAATAGCAGCAGGGGCAGCTGCAGCGATAGTAACTACAATTTTATCAGCATACACTTTGTTGTTTGCTGCAATAACTTCAACGCTATTTGCTTCTCCTGTCCAAGTTGCAGTCTTAGCATCTCCGTCAACAACCCAACCATTCTCAGAATTAAACCCAGTAATCTGATTTTTATTTTTTTTGGAAGCTTTTGCAGATTCCGTAATTACAATCTTCGTAATATTACCTGTTGTACATGAAAAATTTGTCGTTGATCTTTTGGCAAAACGATATTCTGCTGTTGCAAAAGCAGCTTTATTACTTTTGATGGTAACATCACTTTTAGTCATCATGTCAGGGTCTGAAGCTACCATTGTCTGTTTTCCCTTGTCAGTACCTGCTGTGAAAGTTACAAGAGTTTGTGCATTAGCACTTACTCCTACCATTGCCAAGACGGCAATAAACGCATTTCGTAAATTTTTCTTCATTTTCATTCTTTTTTTATGTTAATATAATTTGTAAAATATTCTCTCTCCCCTTACTCACGATATTTTCAGTACATCGTTGAAGTTGCTTCGTGGCGGAAGTCTTTGGTTGAGTTGTTGGTATCACGCCATTTTCCGCGCACCTTCCGTCTTACTACAGCTTTCCCATAATCATCGCCCACATGGTGTGTGGTGGCATAGGTAAAACCGCAATCAAGTTCCCAGTCAAAGACGTTCCATTGTCGGTCTGCACTTGCGGCAATCTCTACTACATCTACTGCCCACGCATTGGGAACGATATGACCGCCCACATACGGATTGACGTATCCAGAAGGAATGTCTTTTTCGGAATAGGTATAGTAAAAATCGTCTTTGAACTTCTTCCTGTCCACGCCAATCTTCACCAATCCGAGTGCCTTGCAGCCGCGTGTGGAGAGTGTAGTCTGTCCGCCGTGGACGTTGGTCCAGTTTTCCAAGTCCGGCACATCTTCATTCTGTGTGTCCATCCCCGTATTGTCGTAGAACTCAAAGTTGGCATGACTAAGGTCGAACGTTCCATATTTCGTTTTATAATTGTCAGCATTGAGAGCGATGACCAGTTCCTCACCCGGCTGTACGGGTACATCGCGTCCTGTTCCCGGAATAACGTATGCCCATGTGATGGTCATCATCTCATCCTTGAACTGCGGATTGTTTACTGTGCTGTCATTGGTGTTGAATCTGCTTTCCACAATGGCAAGTCCGTCGGCATACTTCACACTGTCCGTATTATTGCCGATTTTGATGTATTGGTCGTCGTATTCTCTGCTTGGAGGTGAGGCGAAGAATACTTCCGTAATCAGGAAGCCGTCGGCATCGGTATAAGTCTTGAGCGGTATTTCCACAGCATCAGAAATGTTGTCGCCAGAGAAATCAACTTCCTTGTCAGCTTTCACCTGTGCGGTCATTTCCAATACGTTCCATTTTTTTTGCAGTTCGCTCCATATTCTTTTTTCAAAGTCTATCGTTCCGAGCGCAGCAATGCTGTATCTTCCGTTGGGAATGTTTGCTTCTGCCACGATTATTTTGTCTTCTATGCGTTCTGCCGTAGTCCTGTAGGTTTGCTTTGTCTCGAGATTGGTCAGTGTGAGCTGCAATTGTGCTGCCATAGGACTTTTAATGGAGTGTGGCAATGAAAAAGCAGTTTTTCTTTGTCCGTTTTCGTCGAGGACGAAACGTATTCTCCTGATAGCACCTTTCTCATAATCCGTCTGTGTACCATTCTTTCCCTTTATCCGTATGCTTCCATTATTGAAGAGAACTTCCTTTACATCGTCAGCCCGTGTTTCCACAGCCTCGCCGTTCTTCTTTTCCACCTTCATCGTGTAGTTCTGCGCCGAAAGCGAAGTGTAGCCTGCGAAGAGAAGTAATATCCATGCGTAATGTTTCATCCTTTCGTATGATTTTTTATTGTTGTATTGAGAATGTAAGTTCCGACAGAAAGAAGGACTTTCCATCGGAACTTACGTTGAATAGTTTTTTTTATCGGACGACAATCTTTCTGCCGTTGTGGATATAGATGCCGCTTTGTGTCGGCTTCTTAATGCGGCGACCCTGTAGGTCATAATAAGGAGCTGCGTCCTCCATAACGGTTGTCGGGGTGCTGATGCCTGTCGGGGTTATGCCCGGATAAGGCTTTCCCTGCTTATCAATGACGTTCCAGCCCTTTGCTTTGGCTGCTGCAACATGTTTGGTATTGCAGTGGTTGGCGACAGAAGTCTCTCCCGACCACATCGTCAGTGTTCCGCTGCTGACAGTCGGCAACGCCTCGATGAAGACTGTCATATCGGCTTCGCTCATGCTGTTGTCTGCAATAGAAATGGTGTTCAGTTTGCTTTCGGTCGGGAACTTCACGCTGTGTATCTGATTGTGTTCCAAGATCAGCGTGGTCAGTTCCTTGCAGGGTGTGAAGTCAAACGAAGTCAGGTTGCTCATAGAAACTTTTATTTCCGTCAATGAAGCTGGCAGAACAGGCATTGACGTAAGTTCATCAAGCATAAGACAATCAAGGATACGCAGCCCTGTCGGTAACGCTGGGAGTTGCTGCTGTTTCCAGTGAGTAAGGCGGAATATCTCTACGTTTGCAGGCAGGACAACTGGAGTGAGCAAGCCGTAGCAATTTGTTATCTGTAGCTCTTTGATATTACCATCTTGTGCGAAAGAAACTTTCTCAAGATTCTTTCCGCCAATGGAGACCTTCTCTAGGTTCTTTGCAGTGGAGAAGTCGAGTTCCTTAAATTGGCAGTTCATAAAGTCAACGTTTTTCAGTCCCGTGCAGCCATTTATATCCAGTTGGTCGATAGCCATATTTTTCAAACTCAGCTTGGTGAGGGTGTTACCCTTAGGTAGTTTCAGCGACCGTATGCCATAACCGAAGTCGACGTCATTGGTGACAAATGTCTTCAGGCTTGCCGCCTTTGAAGCATCGATGTCGGCACTGCCTTCAAGAACGAAGCCGAGGTCAGCAATGTCGGTAATCTTTCCGCACATGGTAACGCTGTCGTCGTCGGCTAGGAAGTAATATCCTTTCCTATAGGATGTAATGTCGGCAGCACCTAACAACCACATATTTGCATTGTCTTTCAACTGCTGCAGGGTCTGTGACTGTTCGTCAACGCTGATATTCTTGCAGTAAATCGCACCGTGCTTTCTGCTGAAGCGAATGGTCAGGCGGTCCGTTCCGAAGCGTCCGTCGCCCACTTCCTTGCCAATGTGGGGGTCTTCTCCGTCTACTCCATTATACTTGCGTTCCAACTCCTCACGAAGTTCTAGCACCTTCCAACCCTTTGCCTTCAGTGCGTTCACCTGTTCGCGGGTGCAGTAGTTCCATTCCTTTGTCCTGTCGGAATGGAGAACGATGCAGTACTCCCCACCACTCTCTGCCGAATGGTCGGCAAGGGCTGCGATGATTTGGTCGAAAGCCGCTTTCTTCAGACGGTTGCCGTAGCATAGTATCTTTTTGAGTTGCGTGCAGCCCGTCAGGTTGAGCTGTTTCAGCTGGCAGCACTGCACTTTAAGCTGTTCGAGCTGTGTGCAGTTGGAAAGGTCGAGTGTAGTCAGACTGTTGTCGTCAGCAAGGTTCAGGCTCTTGAGCTGGCTATTCTGCGGAACGACCACCTTTGTCAACCAACCGCTCTGCGATACGCGGACAATCTCTACATTTTCCGACAGTATGACGGAGAGGGCACCCGAGTGACTTGCCGTGAAGTTCTTGAGATAAGGCTGTTCGGAGAGATCGAACATTATAAGTTTCTCCTGATTTCCGTCGAACCATATTTGGGGATGCTTACATTTCACGGTGTATACTCCAGCCTTTGTGCAAGTAATCTTGGCCATGTTGCCATAGCTGAAAAGTGGGTCATAAATAATGCCCTCGCTGAAAAAGAGATTGCTGCCCACTCCGGGAGCTGGGTTTGAACAAAAATAGGTCTTCTGTTCGCCCGACGTCTCAAAGCGGAAGATGCCCCAGTCTTCTAATCCCTCGCACAGTTGGTTGTTGGTGTCTAAGACAGTCCACCCTTTTTCGCCAAGCCGTTTGATGTGTCGTTTGGTGAAGGAGTACTTGCCGTTGCTGCCGAAGCGCACATAGATTTTTGCGCCCGACGCATGGGTTGGGAGTTGCTCTACAAGTTTGTCCACCTTCGTTTCATTGAGTCCGCAGGAGTAGCATTTGAACGTCTTGAGTCCTTTGCACTTGCTCACGTCGAGTTCGTTGATGCTCTGATTGACGGAGCAGTCAATGAATGTCAGGGTTTCGCTTTCCGGCAGATAGAGGTTATTGATACGGTTGCTGGAGAAGTTGGCAGTTGTGAGTTTCTCACACGCTTCCAAATCCATCGTGGCGATTTGATTGTAGCTGCAATCCAACTCTTCCAGTTCCTCTAAATAGGTAACATCCAACTCTGTGAGTGTGTTGCGCTTGCAAAGGAGTTTCCGTAGTTTTTGGGCATTCTTGAGTTCGAGGGTGGCAAGGTTTGCCTTCTCGCACTTGAAGAGCGTGAAGTCGCCGTTGAGGGTAATGATGGCTTCGGGCTTCTCTACTATCAGTTCGAGTGTTCCGCCTTTGGCACTTTTTACCTTTGCTCCGCTTACGGTAAAGGTCTCGTCTATCTTCGTTTCGGCAGCAGAGCCTGTCTCTACCGTAACTTTGATTCTCTTATTGACAGCTTTCTTTGAGGTAAAGCTGATGCTTCCCTTTCCCACTACCGCATGGAGCGGCAGTGCTGCCAAAAGTAGCAGTAAGGAAAATAGGATATAGATTTTTTTCATTACGTTTCCATATTAATAGTTCTGCCAAACATTGGGTTGGCAGAACCGATTTATTACAATACTATTAAAAACTTATTTGATAATTACTTTCTTGCCCTTGTGGATATACAGACCGCTGCGGGTTGGTTTCTGCATGCGGCGACCCTGAAGGTCGTAGTAAGGAGCGTTGTCGTTGCTGTCTTCCTTTATGGAATTCAAGCTGTTTGGCACTGCTCCGCTGCCTGCGTAGTCCTTGCCTGTGGCGTCCACTACTTTCCAGTTCTTTGCCTTTGCATCGGCTACCTGTTTGGCAGTACATTCGTTGTTGTTCTCCGCTGTCTCATCATAGATGCAAAGTTCGCCACCTGTTGCAGGGAGTGCGGCAATGAGTTTGTCCACTTCCTCTTCCGAAAGACTGTTGCCACTACAGTTGATTTTGTTTACTGCACTCTTTTCTGGAATGACGAGGGTTTCTAATTCGCAGTTAGAGCAATCAAGTGTTTTGAGGAGCGTACTCTTTCCAATATTCAGTTCATCTATCGGCAACTTCCTTGCAACAAGGTTTTCGATGCCCTCACATTCAGAAAAATCGATCTCCACAAGGTTAGGAAGATTGCTTAGCGTTACATCCTTTAACACAGTATGAGTAGGTAATTCTATCTTTTTCGTCATAGGGTCGTCGGTCAAAGTAAACATAGCCATATTTGGAGTTCGTTTACGTGCTTCGATGGTCGTAAAATTCTTTATATTGGGAAAGCCTGTGATCTTTTTTGCACAGAATTTTATAGGTCTTCCTAAACTTTTCATATGAATGCTATCTTTTCTTTCACCATCGGTAAATTTCTGGTAGGAGCAACCTTTAAGATATATAGAAGCAGCAAAATATTCTCTGTTCTGCGCCCCTGTTATAGAAGTTTCTACTCCTTTATTCATTGTTACATTTATTATATCGTACATAGGTCCAATGCCTGCATAGTCGTTGCCTGCTGCATCCACCACTCTCCAGTTTTTTTCCTTTGCATCAGCTACCTGATTGGCTATACATTCAATACAAAGTTCGCCACCTGTTGTAGGGAGTGCGGCAATAAGCTTGTCTATTTCTCCTTCTGAGAGATTGTTTCCGATGCAATTGATTTTGTTCACCATCGTGTTCTCTGGAAGTGTAAGCGTTTCTAACTCACAGTTTGAACAGTCAAGCGTCTTGAGGAGCTTACTCTTTGTAAGATTCAGATCATCAATCCGCAACTTCTTTACAACAAGGTTTTCTATTCCCTCACATTCTGAGAAGTTGATTTCTTCGAGATTACGAAGATTATACAGTGTTACATCCTTTAGGTTAGTATGTGTAGGCAACTTTAACTTCCTTACCTCGCGGTCTTCTGTCAAAGTAAATACTACCATATTGGGACATTCATTTTTAGCATCTATAGTCCGAAAGCCTCTTATATCTGGGAAACCTGTAATATTCTCACCGCAAAGTCTTACACTGTTTTCTGTTGGGGTTAGTATGAAACTCGTATTTGTTTCTTGCTTCTGAAAGCCTACTGTTTGGAAATTGTTTCCAAAATATTTAAGAACATCTGTCTTGAGAATCTCTACATTCTTGACGTTCCCCATCGTTGCATATATGGTATGTTCTTGCGCAATTATTTGAGCAAATGCACAAATGGCGAATAAGAATAGAAGTAAGTACTTTTTCATTGTTTTTTATTTTAATGGTTCTGCCAAACCAATGTTTGACAGAGCCATATTTGTTATAGAGTTTACTAATTATTAATTTGAAATTTATTTGATAAAGATTTTCTTTCCTTTATGGATATACAGACCGCTGCGGGTTGGTTTCTGCATGCGGCGACCCTGAAGGTCGTAGTAAGGAGCGTTGTCGTTGCTGTCTTCCTTTATGGAATTCAAGCTGTTTGGCACTGCTCCGCTGCCTGCGTAGTCCTTGCCTGTGGCGTCCACTACTTTCCAGTTCTTTGCCTTTGCATCGGCTACCTGTTTGGCAGTACATTCATTGTTGTTCTCCGCTGCCTCATCATAGATGCAAAGTTCGCCACCTGTTGCAGGGAGTGCGGCAATGAGTTTGTCCACTTCCTCTTCCGAAAGACTGTTGCCACTACAGTTGATTTTGTTTACTGCACTCTTTTCTGGAATGACGAGGGTTTCTAATTCGCAGTTAGAGCAATCAAGTGTCTTGAGGAGCGTACTCTTTCCAATATTTAGTTCATCTATCGGCAACTTCCTTGCAACAAGGTTTTCTATTCCTTCACATTCAGAGAAGTTGATTTCTTTGAGATTAGGAAGATTGTTCAGCGTTACATCCTTTAGATTCGTATGTGTAGGCAACTTTATCTTAGTTATTTCAGAGTCTTCCGTCAAGGTAAACATAGCCATATTTGGACATTCCTTTTCAGCATCTATAGTCAAAAAACCTCTTATATCAGGAAATCCCGTAATATTTGGAGCATAAATTTTCACCCATGCCCCCGACTGTGTTAGTATAAAACCTGTTTCTGTTTTTTTCCACATAACCCCTACTGGCTGAAACCAATCTCCAAAATATTTGTCTATGTCTGCTTGGGATATCTCGACGCTCTTTCCTTTTCCCAGCGTTGCATTGAGGGTATGCTCTTGCGCCATTACTTGAGTAAACACACAAATGGCGAATAAAAATAGAAGTAAGTACTTTTTCATTGTTTTTTATTTTAATGGTTCTGCCAAACCAATGTTTGACAGAGCCATATTTGTTATAGAGTTTACTAATTATTAATTTGAAATTTATTTGATAAAGATTTTCTTTCCTTTATGGATATACAGACCGCTGTGGGTAGGTTTACTTACACAACGTCCCTGCATATCATACCAAAGGGCATGGTCATTGTTATCAATATCTGCGATGGAACGTATTTCCGTTGTCTGACCTCGCTGCGGTTTCATAGCATTAAAAGAGCGGTTTGGTTGTGGGTATGGAGTCCACACAGGATATTGAATGCCTGTATCAAAAACAACATATTTCGGAGTCCATCCTCTGTTGTAGCAACTGCTTATCTGTGCATTAGTCGGATATTCATTCCTTTCTTGACCAGCATGGTTGTCATAGTAGCAGAATTCATATAGTTCCAAATTCTCAGGCGTAGGCTGATGATAAGGCAGAGAATTTATCAGATTAGTCAGAGCAGTTGTTCTAATCTGATTATGCTGACAGAACAAGCGTTCCAAACTCGTACAGTTTGCCACGCTGAGCTGCGAAAGATTGCAGTTTGAGCAATACAAATCTGTCAGATTTGCCATATTGGTAACATTCAGTGTATTCAAGCCCGGATTATCATTACACCAAAGTTCGCGCAAGTTTGGGAGATTGGATGTATTAATGGATGTTACAGAAGAGTTTGAACAATAGAGATATTCCAAATTGGTGTTATTGCTGAGCATCAATGAGGCGAGACTACTCATATAGTTGCACCCTAATGTCTTGAGACTTCTGATGTTTGACACATCCAATCCCGTCAGATTATGACAAGACGAAAGCCATAATGTTTCCAGATTGCTTCCATAGGAAGGCAATACCAGTGTTGTGATAGGAACTTGCGTGCAGCCCAACTCCACAAGGTTGGTGTTTGCAGACAAATCCAGCGTACCCCGCAACTGGGTATTGCCTGAGCAGTTCAAGGTGTTAAGTGCAGTATTAGAGGAAACATTTAATGAAGAAATCAGATTGTTTCCACATTCCAAATGCTGCAAACTGCCTGCTCTGCTTACATCTAATGTTCTAATCATCTGGTTGTCGCAATGGAACCATTTGATTTGATTGGCAGAAATTGTAACAGAAGAACTCGTCAGGATAAACTTAAAAGTTGTGTCATTTGGAGCATAATAAAGAGGATCTACGCCTGTTGCAGATACTCTTCCAACATGTTCTATTACAACTCTCAACGTATCTCCAATGGGAATATCTGTTGTTAAACTGATGGACTGTTGTCCACTTTGAGCACTCACTTGACCTGCCGTAAATATAGACAGCATGGTCGCTAAAAGTAAATTTTTAATCATAAAGTTATAGTTTTTGCCGCATCTGTAAGTTGCGGCGCGGTTATTATATAAATGTGTCGCTTTGTTATGGACACGGTTTCTTCTTTTTGAGTATCGATGGGCAAGGCGGAGGGTCTGTCCCTTTTGTTGTTACCGGTTCATCACTTTCAACTGTCCTGACGGCAGGTGGAGGATGTAGATACCTTTCGGACAGGTGGTCAGGTCGATGTCCATATCCCCTGAATTAGGTATCGTTTTTTCTGCAACGCAGCGTCCATCAGTGGCATAGAGTCGCACAGGTGTTCCTGCGGGAAGTCCGTGTAGGAGGATATGTCCGTTTTGCAGGCTTGGTTTTGCCTGTACGGCTCTGTCTGTTCGGTTGTTTTGAATGCCGGTGGAAGTCTTGTTTTCAAGAAAATAGAAACGGCTGACGTTGTGGAGGCTTGTCGATAATCTGTCGGCGGTGCTTTCCACGATGAGTTCCTCGTCGGCGAGTTCCATCACGGGATTGTCTGCCAATGGGAATACGACCTCGCTGCCGTCGGTCAGGCAGAGGTACAGGTATTTTACTGGTTCGGCTGAACGCTCGGGCGAGTGGTCGGCTTGCAATGGGCTGCCAGTCGGTGGTGTGGCATACGTCTTTGCGGGCAGCAGGGCTGCGACGCCTAACAGGATGTTGAGGATTTTATGTTTCATATATGCTTCTTTTTATGACGGAATGTTTTTTTATGATTTTGTTTTTCCGTTCCCAAGTAATTGTTCTTTTAGACGAGTGATATTAATTTTTTGCAAAGAAAGCGACTTTTTTTTAGTTCCGCAATACCCAAAATAGGTGAATTTCTTTGTCGGAAGTGGGTGGTTTGTTGCAAGAAAATGGTCGCCTTGACGGATGTTTGCCAAGGCGACCTTTCTTTAACCCAAAACGGTCGTCAGTCCACAAATTTGGTAATATCTTGTTTATACTTTTGCTTCCTGCCATCTTTTAATGAACCGATTTGGGTTTAAGGGTTGTTCAGGTGGTTTTATGGATTGCTTTCATTTCCGCCGTTGCCGCCTTCTTCTTTCTTCTTTGGTTTCTTTTCCACTTGCTCGTAGGTTACATCGGTCAGGGTGAAGTACTTGCGTGATGGGGTGAGTTTTACCACTGGTTTTTCGATGTGTTCTTGGGCGCGGAATGTTTTTCCTACTTCTACGGACTTGCTCTTGAATGACGGTTTGAGTGTGCCGAGTTCGCCGAAATCTACGATGTCGCCGTTGGCAACGATGTCGCGTGCTGTTTCTGCTGCAAGGTCGAGTACTGCTGCTACTTCCTGTGGGCTGAATGTGGTTGATTTTGACACGCGTGCGCAGAAGTTTCGGAAATCTACGCGGTGCCGCCCTGTGGGTTGGGCTACTACGACGGTTTTTCCTGCTTGTTTTCCGATGTTGAGTTTTCGTTCCGTGAGGACAAATTGAAGTGGTTTGTTTGCCATAATTTTAAGGGGTGGTTTCCTGTTGTTTGTCTTGTGTGGGTCGGAAACCGTTAAGCCCACCAAGTTTGTTGTTTCAGCTGCTTGTGGCAAGGGTGATGGTTGCTTTTTGAAAAATGCTATGGAACAGGCGGCAAAAAGCTCGCGAGCTATCGACGAAAAGCTGGCGAACTTTTTAGTGAAAGCTGGCGAGCTTTTTAGAGGCTGTTCGTGGGGTGCTTTTTTTTCTTTAAGTAGGTGTTTTTTGTGTCATCGTTACTTCGATGCAGTTTTTCTGATTGAGCAGTTGCCGAAGGGTGTTGCGTATTTCTTCGCAGGTCATGCTTTCGACGATGGAGCGGAAGTCGGTGTCTACGTCTATTCCGTTGAAGAGGTCGTTGTAAACGACGTATTCCCAGTAGTTGTTCATGCGCAGCACCTGATTGTACACTTTCAGCTCGTAGGCTTTCACCTTGTCGAGGTCTTCCTGTGTGGGTCCTTCGTCTGCCATTTTGTGGAGTTGCTCGTAGATGATGGGAATGAGTTCCCGGTATTTCTGCGGGTCGGTCTGGAAGGCGATGCGCAGCATGGCTTCGTCGTAGGGGTGGTGCTGCAGGCTTCCTGATGCCTGCACGCCATAGGTGCCGCCTTTTTCCTCGCGCACCTTGTCGGTATAGACGATGCGCAGGAGCTGCCCGATAGCGTCCATGAGCAGGTCGTTTCGGTTGTTGTATGCCATCTTGCCTTTGATGACGATGGTGGTGGTGGCTGACGGTGTGGTTTGCTCTTTGGTGAAGATGTGTACTTTTTCTCCGTCGATGAGGTTTGCGCCTTTTGTTCCCACTTGTTCGAAGGTGTCGTTGGCAGGGAGGGTTGCCATGTATTGGCATAGCAAGGGGCGGAGTCGGTCGAGGTCGATGTTGCCCGTCAGTATGAGCTTGAAGTCGGCGGCGTTGGCAAATCGTTCCTTATAGATTTGCATGATGCGGTCGTAGCTGACCTTTTTCAGGAGTTTTTTGTTCATGGACTCTAATCGGTCGGTAGCGTATGCCACTTTGTGCAGGGTATCGTTGTAGGCAATCATCGGATTGACGTGGGCGTTGGTGAGAAACTCGTCCTGCTGCTCCATGAGATTGCGGAATGCTTCGGGGTCTTTTCTCGGTTGTGTGAAATAGAGGTGTATCAGCTCGAGGAGCGTCTGGGTATCCTTTACGTTGGAGCTTCCTGTCATTCCTTCTGTCTCGTCGTCTATGAAGGGACTGACGGATGCGGTCTTTCCTGCCAGCATCTTTTCCAAAGTGAGGTCGTCGTACTGCCCCACGCCGCCGATGGTTGCTCCCGACATGAGGTAGGTCAGGTTGGGCATATCCTCGTCGGGATAGAGGTTCTTTCCGCCCATGCTGAAGAGTTTGAGGTTCACCTCGTCGGTCTCGAAGTCGGTCGGTCGCACATAGACGCGCATTCCGTTGGAGAGCGTCAGCTCGGTGTAGCCGTATTTGTAACTGCGTTCGGAGACGATGCTGCCCGGCGTTGGGAGCGTGTCGATGAGCCTGTCGGACAAATCTTTCTCCACATAAGGCGCATAACGTTCTGCCTGTGCTTTCAATATTGTTTTTTCGATGGTTGTCTTCGAGGGCATCGTGAAGTTGTCCTTTTCCGGACCGAATAGCGTTACCACCTGATTTTTGTTGGTGATGATTTCCTTTGCCAGCGCATTGATATCGGCAAGTGTAACGGTGGCATCAAGCTGTCGGACGATTTCGAGTTCCTTTTCGGGAGCGATGATGGGGGCTGCTTCGAGGAAGTTTTCCACACATGCCTCCACAAAGTCGCCGTTGCGGCGGTTGGTGCGGTCGTTGTAGCCGCTTTCGGCATAAGAGAGCATTTCGGCTTTCCCCCGTTTGAGTTCCTGCTCGGTGATGCCGTTGGCACGCGCACGTTCCACCTCGCCTACAAGCATTCTGATGCCTTCGGCTACTTTTCCCTCCTTGAACACGCCCGATAGTTCAAAAACATCTTTCGTGGCTGACATGAAGAAGTTGCCGTCGCGCACGGATGCCGATATGAAAGGTGCATCGGCGGCTCTGGTCAGCTCTTCCAAGCGGTCGTTGATAGCCATGCGGAGGATACTTGTCTTGTAGTCATCGGCATAGCTGTGGAGCGTGTTTCGCTGTTCCTTCGGGGTGATGTCGCGTTTCATATAGAGGGTGAAGTTCACTGTAGGCTGTTCCTTGTCGGTTGCGGTGTAGAGTATCATTCGTCGGTTGTCGCCTACGGGATAATAGATGCGTCGGGCAGGATTCTTCGGCATGGGAATGGGGCTGAAGAGTGCTTTGATTTTCGCTTCGATTTGGTCTTCGTCAATGTCGCCGACGACGATGATTGCCTGCAAGTCGGGGCGGTACCAGCGGTGGTAGTAGTTGCGCAGGTCTTTATAGGGGAAGTTTCTAACGATGTCCATGTTGCCGATGGGCATACAGTCGGCGTATTTCGTACCGGCATAGATGACGGGCATGGACTGCTCGGCAAGTCGCTGCATTGCCATTCCCGTGCGCCTTGCACGCCATTCTT
The DNA here is from genome assembly GCF_900155655.1 of Prevotella ihumii. Taxonomy (GTDB): domain Bacteria; phylum Bacteroidota; class Bacteroidia; order Bacteroidales; family Bacteroidaceae; genus Prevotella; species Prevotella ihumii. The sequence goes on along the minus strand of NZ_LT706987.1, from coordinate 2,385,091 downwards.
CCTCAATGACCCCACGTTCCTTGTCAATCTCACGGTCGGTGAGGAGCAGGTCGTGGCTCCAGTCGTGGAGTATGAGCAGGCAGGAATCTATCACTCCCTCTCTTCCTACGGGTGCTGCGGATATGTTGTAAACGGTCTGGTCCACACTGGTGTAGGCGTTGAGGTTGGTACCGAACTTGATGCCGACGCTCTCGCACCACTTGACGATACCGGGCTGAATGGAGTCGCCGGGAAAGTGGCGTGTGCCATTGAATGCCATGTGTTCGAGGAAGTGAGCCAGTCCGCGCTGTCTCGGCTCTTCGAGTATGGAACCAACTTTCTGGGCAATGTAAAATTCTGCTACTCCCTTTGTTTGGTGGTTGTGTCGGATGTAATAGGTCATTCCGTTCGGCAGTATTCCTTTGCGGATGGTCTTGTCCATTTCTATCACTTTTTCCTGTGCGCTGATGTTGCAGGCTATGCAGGCTAAGATGATAATGATCAGTTTTCGCATAATTACTTTTTTTTATATTATAAATATTTTTTTAATACACGATGACACGTTGTTCTTTTTCATTTTTTTCTGAGATAAGAGGGAACAGCGTTGGGCTCAAAATCGTCAGTGGAATTGTTGGTATCTATCCATTTCTTTCCTTCTTTTTTTCGGATGACAGATTTGTTGTATCGGTTTTCGTCAAAATCAACGTATCCGCAGTAGGTGAACCCCTTATCGAGTACAGGCGACACCAGATTCCACTCGTGAACGGTGGGGACTGCAAGGTTTACAGCATCAATAATCCATGCGTTCGGCATAAAATATTCGTATTCGTTCATTGGAACAACAATGTCGCCTTGCTTGAATATATAGCCAAATTTGTAGCGGTATTTTGTCATGTAGGTTTTCATATCAACCATCGGTCGTGCCAGAGCGTAGCTTTTTACGCCTCTTGTGTGCATGACAAATGTCCCTTCAAAGTTGGCATACCAGTTGATAAGATTAGGAATTTTGGGATTATCTTGATCGCCTTCGGGATGTGATGATTTGTCGTAGATCTCAAAATCAGCCTTGCTAAGGTCGAATGAATTAGGATTGATGGGGCGATGGTCAATGGCTGTGAGTGCTATAACCAATTCTTCGCCCGGTTTTACAGGATGTTCCTTTCCCGTTCCCGGTACAACGTATATCGTTACAATGGTCATTGCCTCGTTCATGATGTTGGGTTGATAGTCGTGTTTGTCATCGCTGGTGAAGAACGACTCGATGAAGGCTATCCCATCTGCATACATGATTGTGTCGCTGTTGTTACCGATTTTGATGTATTGGTCGTCCGTGTACATAAATCCGTCGGGCGTTGTCGTACCCGTGAAGAATATTTCCGAAATAAGAAAGCCCTCCTGTGCAGAATACACATTGAGCGCTATGTTGATTTGGCTGCTTTCTTCGCTTGTGTTATTTTTCTTAATGATGACATTCTCACGCTTTGCTTTTACGTTAGCTTTTATTTCTTGTTTGTTAAGCATATAGGAGATGGCACCTTTTACCTTTATGTTGTAAGTGCCTTCTGGAATGAATGTTTCTGCAGCGTATCCTTCCTCTGTTGCTTTGAAATTGTCTATTGTGTATTGTTTCCCACTTTGGATATTTGTGAGTGTTGCCTCGCTTTGTGTAAGTGTGGCATTTTTTATGTTGAACGGCATGTTAAGGGTGAGCTTATGTCTGATAGGCATCATTTCGTGGTCGACTTCATTGTATTCGTTGCACGATACCAATATTGTGCATAGTACAAGAATAGTTGTAGCAATCTTGAATAAATATTTCTTTGTTTTGTTTCTTTTCATTTTTTTTGTATTGTTATGTTAATAATAATCCCAAATCGCTCAAAATAAGCTCGCAAATCTCGAAGAAGTCTAACGACCGATTTGGGATAATTTGTTATTATTCATTTTTTCTGATGATTATTGCGCTCAGAATACGATTCCTGCCGAACTGTTGATTTCTATCTGATGAATTGTCGGTGTATGACTATATTCGCTTCCGAAGTTTAAGAACAAGCCTACACCTTTCCACTTCTCAGGGGTATGGCAGATTTGAATTTGTGTGGCGAGTTGCCATAAATGTTCTGTTTTTGCAGTGTATGTCTCGTTCACCAGCTGTGTTATCTGCTTGTCCATGCATGCATACGGCATAATGATTCTTTTTGAGTTGTTATGATAGTAGGCTGCATTTCCATTCCATTCAAAGAGCCAATGCGTATTGCTTCGCCACAGCCATTGTCCGCTTAGCTTTCCGTAGCTTTTCGTAAAAGCCATTTCTCGCTTCAAATCCACATATTCCGACTTTTCGTCTATAAATCCAAACCGTGCGTCAAGAGTAATGCAATGCTTTGTTCCCATGTTCAGACCTCCTCCGATATGAAGGTCTGTCTTTCGGTTTGAGAACATGGACAGGGTGATAAGTGATTTATATTCCGTACTCGACGAACTTCCTGCAATATGTTCGTTGCCTTTCCGATTCTCGTAGTTTACTCCCGAATATGCCGTCCAGTTCAAATGCCCCGAGTGCTTCCAACCAATCTGTGCGTTTGTCTGATAGACATTGAGCTGACTGATAGGAAGGGCATTGAGCTCGGTGAGTATGTTCTGATAAGGCATGTAGTTTTCTTCGATAGAGGCATAACATCCGCTTTCCTGCAAAGGAGTTAATTGAAAATCTACAATATATCCCGTTCCTTTATAGTAGGCAGAGCGTACAGCACCTGCAAAGCGTACATAGTCGGTACCGAGTCCTGTCATGTGAAATTCTGGAATCACTCCGAGTGGATTATAGAAATCAACATTATTGGTTTGTTTATAGGTGTGTCCTCCTATTCCTACGCCCAACCGATAGCGTTGCAAATCATAGGCAAGTCCTAAACGTAGCGTTATGTCGGTCGATATACCACGCGGTCTTGGATCAATCGTGCGATATTCGTGTTCTGCTCTGAAATCTAATTTGGCACCAAAAGTCCATTGATTCAGTTTCACTGCATAACCACCGTTGAAGGCATACTGCTCGTTTTCCATGTTTCCTCCAATGGTATCCGCCATTACATAGGGATAGAGAAGCTCGTAGTCGGAAGTTGAATTGAAGCGGATGTTACGTTTCTTTCCTATTTGGTAAGAAGCACCGCCCCATACTGTGTTGTGTTTATCTAATCGCAAATAAGATGCTACCCGAGCATTTACTAAGCTATGTCCGTTGCCTGTTTCCAGTTGGAAATGTCGGTTAGCATCTCTGTGTTCAAAGTTAATTCCCATCCGTGTGATGGAGGTATTGAAGGCATCCTGCATGAATGCGGGATTGTTTCTTGATTCTTTCAACACTTCGTTCCATTTGTTCTGATGTTCGGCTATTGCGGTAGTGTCCTTTGTTTGCGCAAAGGTTGGAGTTAGCAACAGCAGACACAGCAGCAAAACCGCCCATCTGCGCTTTGTCTTCCGTAAAGCCACTTCTTGGGTAATGTCAGTCTTCTTTGTTTTGAATAGATAAGATTTATTCATTTTACATAAAGATTATTTCCGTATCAATCTTTACGGGATGTTCTACAATTTCAATATAGTTTTTCGATGTTCTGTAATATTTCACTTCTTCTTTTCCGTCAGGCATACGGCAGAGTAGGGTGCCTTCGGCATCAAGCATATAGGTGCCTCTAAGCAGCTCAATACTTACCGTGTTGCTTTTAAAATCTGATGTTGCATATTTGCGCCCATTTGATAAATTCTTCAGAATAACAGTTCCTTGAATTTTCAGCGGTGTGATGGTGTCTGGCACTTGAAGTGTAATGAACGCTTGTGTGTAATAATCGTCATTTTTCTGCTGGCAACTTCCTGCACCAAACAGAAATAGGAAGACAATAAATATATATGATAATTGTTTCATTTTATTTTATCTTGTACGAGTGAAATAACAGCATCGTAAATTAAAGTTTTACATTCATTTCCAATCCGAAATATGGTGTAACATATCGGCGTATAACAAAGTTGTTTCGTTCGTAATCAGGATGTGCATCCCACATCTTGTTTACAAATAGTGCCACCATGAGTTTGTCGTTGAATAGTTTCTTGGTAGCCTTGAAATTCAAATCCATACTGAAAGGAACAGTTTGTCGAAGAAACATTCCGTCGGTATAAGTTCTGACAAGATGCTGTAAATATAAGTCATGCGTGTCTGCTTCGGTAAATGGGTGAATTTTTCCGTTCACGTCCATATATTTTAATGGAATGTTTTCTTTATACATGGATTGTTCAGCTGTTAGCCAAATACATTGTGCAGACAGCGAAAAACCCAATTTCAACTTCGGAATAGCGGTGTCGAAAGTGAAATTTGTATTTACCATTTCTCTGATAAAGCCTTCGTCGTCCTTATAAATTCCTACTATTTCCATAGGTTCTCCACCTATCATCTTTGTTGGTTTATACATTATAGGGAGCGAGTTGTGATATTCTGTAAGAAACCATGCACCGCTGACAGTAAGTCGTGTGTTGATAACAGGAAATCTGACAGTAGAGAGTATCCATTCCAATCCTCTTTTATATGTGCGACTTCCGTTTGATGAATGATCATAATATCTCATCACATTCTTTATTTTATAAGGCAGCATGTGAACATCGGGACGGTCGGTAAGCGCATCAGGATCTATTCCTGATGGGTCGTATTCTTTGTATTGATAAGGTGCATAAACACTCATTGAGCGAAATCCTGACTTCATATCTTCAACGAAATAGGTCATGGTGAGGCGGTTTCCTGCCCAGTCTATATCTCCTTTCACCTCCCACTTTAGGTTGCGGGCTGCTTTTAAGTCTGGATTTGTTGGGTCGATAACGTAGGTTTGGAGATACATTCTTCTGTATTCCGGCTTTTCGTGATAATAGTTCAACTCGACAATATCCATATAAGCAGGCTCTGGGTAGAGTAGGTCGATGGTTGGAAACATGCTGTGCCAACCTATACCTCCCGTCAGGTTGATAGTCATTCTGTCTTTTCCAACCTTGAATGATGGAAAAGTCCAGCCTGCATTTATACGAGGGTCTATATTGACTTTTCTGTAGATAGCGAAACGCTTGTCAATTCCAGGCATCGTTTCTGCTCTTACTCCCGCTTCAATATCGAGCTTATTACTACCAATTCCCATACTTAACCGTTCTTCGGCATAAGCTGCCAACATTTGTGAAGCGGGTATGTCGGCATATCTGCGTGGGCGAAACGATGCACCTGTATAGACAGGGTGTAGTCGGTCGTAGATTTGTCCTTCTCCTAAATTACGATCCATCTGATAGTCTATACCTGTAAGCAATGTGTTTGAAAGCCCTTTTATGGGTGCGCTGAAAGTTGCGTTTGCTTTCAGAAAGAGACTTATGGGCTTGCCATCTACTGTATGTGTAGCAGTATATTTATAAGGAGTTATCAGTACGGCATCGCTTTCTCCTTCTGTCATCGTCATGGCTGCGGGAGTATCACCATCCAGTTGGACAAGTCGTGTGCGCTCCAGCAAATTCTTTTCGTAGGAGAATGATGCTGACAGTTCTGCGCTCTTAAAGAAAGAACGGTCGCTATTGCTGTTCATGTCGAATGCCCAGCTTGCAGCATAGCGATTATATTTGGACTTATATTTGTCTATTCCACCATGATTAAACTGTGGGTCTTTTTTGTCATTATCGAAAGAGCCGCCATAGTCAAGATTGAACGAACTGTTGAAGTTCAGAGGCTTTGTGTGCCATCGTTTGTTTAGACGTGCTGAAATAGTAATGCGCTGATAGGTTTCGAGCAGGTTTCTTGGCTCGGCTTTATTGTTCAAATAGTCGGCACTCAGATTGAGCGAAAGCTTCTTTTCCTGCCATTCAAAGGCTTTGGAAAGATAAAATAGCTTGGTATCCATATCTGCCTTAAATCTTGCTGATATATCGTTTCCACCTTTGCGACGTTTCACCTTCACCAATCCACTCGTTAAATCTCCATATTGCACAGACGGAATACCGCGTATGATTGTTACTTCTTGAATGTCATCGGTAGAGAGTGTGCGCATATCGACACCGGCATTTACAAAATTTCTTTTACCCGATGTGCGGTCTATTGCTCCTGATAGATACTGCATATTACCATTTACGCTCACTGGTGCTCCGTCTATCACAAAGCGTGTGCCTAATGATGTTGTGTTATATTGGTCGTTGCCTATCGGTACTTCTCTCAGATTTATGGTGTTGGGGACATTTAAGTGTGGGGCGTGTGCTCTACCACCTGGCAAAAGCTCCAATAAGTCTGCAAAACTTGATGGTTGCAAATGTTCCATAGCTTGCTTACTGATGGTGGAAGCACTCGAAAGTCCGTGTCCTTCCTGTGCAGTTACTACAACCTCTTGAAGGCTGTTTATGTTGGGTGAAAGATAATAAACACCTGCTTTCTTCGGTATAATTTGTAAAGGCTTATAACCGAGATAGCTTATCTTTATGGTTTTATTGAAACCATCGGACAATACAAAACATCCATTCTGATCAGTAACAGCAATGATTTTCTTTGTTCCAACAACCATAACTGTTGCTCCGATTATAGGAGTTCGTGTTCCTTTTTCAAGTACCTTGCATTGCATTTGTGCCTGCATCTGAACGACGAACAGGCATGCAAAAAATGTCATTATAATTCTTTCCACAGTTCTTTTATGACGCCTTACAGCTTAGTTTTAAGTCGGTGTTCATAATTATATATATATTCTTCTTCTTTCACTTTCATTCTGAACACCTATTATAATTTTAAAAAGTTATCTTGAAAAGTTTCTTTCCATAGCTTTTCAAAAAAACATTAAGACTCCAAAGTCCATTGTTATCTTTTATGAATAGGTAAGCAATGGCACTTCGGAGTCGAAACAGTTTAATATTTTGAATTATTTGACAAGTATTTTCTTACCATTGTGGATATAAATACCCTTAGCAGATGGCTTTTCTATTCTACGTCCGTTGAGATCGTACCATGCACCCTTATCTTCTTTCTGAATAGTCAGGTTCTCAATACCTGCTGGAACACCCTTGTATTCTTCCCACATAAAGAATTCCATAGAGCCTATCGCCTGCTTTGGAATCCATCCGCGCGCCTTTACCGCTGCTGCTTGTTCTTTGGTAAGAACATTACCTTCGTCAGCATACAACTTGTTGTAAACACAGAACTCACGCTTTGTATCACCGCTTTCTTGTACCAATGAGGCAATTAGTTTGTCCATTGCTTCACCCTTGATTTGATTACCCCAGCAGAAGAAAGCTTCCAATTTGGTGTTGTTGGTAACATTCAGTTCTGTAAGTTTGTTTCTGCTACATTCTAAGTGATTGAGTTTAGGATTCTTTGAAACGTCAAGACTGTTTATACCATTGGCGTTTATCCACAATTCTTCAAGAAGTGGAAGCCTTGTTACATCAATAGATTTTAAGAGAGGATTTTCACCAAGATTCAAATTTGTGATTAAAGGTTTGTCACTCAAATCAATAGAAGAAATCTTAGTACCCTGCAATGATATACTTGTGATTTTATCGGCTTTATCCATTTTTACATCACTAAGATCTTTACAGTAACTTGCCCAAAGTACTTTTAGTTTTGGTGCTTGGTTAATATCAAGGCTTTGGATAGGATTCTCATTGATTCTCAGTTCATGTAGCTCATCGGCTTTGCTCACGTCAATTTCAACCAATTCTTGATTTACGATAGTTAAATAATCCACTTTACCATGAATAGTTATTTCTGGAGAATTTATCTTCAGTATAATTTTCATTCCGTTTGACCATGTTACGGTAGCACCTTCAAATGAAATGTTTTTCCCCTCAGTAGGATCTTCATCCCGAACTTCGCCTTCTGCATCCAAGCCACCATAGATGAGAATCTCCATTTTGATATTCTTACCTATGGGTTTGTTGGTCTTGATTTTTATAACTCCTTCTCCTATTTCTGCTCTTGCAGATGCAAAGAACATACTACAAATGATTAACAATAAGTAAAATTTTTTCATACTTTTTTAATTAAGTTATTTACTTCAATATCTTAAACTTGATTGACAATTAGACCCAATAAGAGTTTAAGAAAATATTGGTGCAAATATACAGACACCCCTTAATTTGCACAATACCTAAAATAGGGTAATTTGCACAATACCTAAAATAAGGTATTATGACTATCCATTGTAATTATATAATCCGAAAAACCATTTAGGCTGGTTCTATAAATTAGCTTTGTTAGATTTTGATCTTATGTTTGAGGTCAAAATGCAAGAGCGTGAAGGAGTGTAGCGAGCTACACGACTGAACGAACTTACATTTAACGCACACACATCACCTTTTCCTCTGTACACAACAGCCCCCTCTTCAAGTATCGAAGGGAGGGCTGTCGGTGTGTATAGCTCTTATAGCAAGACTTCCTCCTATGCTCACGCACAAGAGGCAGCTTAGCCTGAGACCCAGGGCTAAATGTAATCATTAAAGACAGCATCAGAATACCATCTTAGTCTCAATTCTTAATCAATACTCAGCTGTAGCCAAGGCTCTTGGCTAACTTACAGACTATCTCAGAGCCTGGCACTATTTCGCCACGCTCAATCTAAATTCTTTTTCTATTACACCTTGATATGTATTGATATTCATTTTTATAGTGCTTCCCGCTTCTATGTAGTGAATAGGAATGCTCAAGTACACCTTCTGTGTGTAATATTCGCTGATGTTATTGCGATTGTGTTTCAGCTCCAAGTAGTAGGTTTTTGTTCCCCCTGAAAATTGTTTTACGTCATTGCACACCACCGATAGTTGATGTCGGGTACCATCTTCGTTGGGCTTACTTGTTTTTATGGCAACACACAGATTTAGGTATTTCTTGTTTTCGCTTACCCACCCACTTTCAAAGCCTAAGGGGTCTGTGGCGTGTACAGCATCTTCGTCGTGTGGCAAGCCTATACGCAACACCGAAAGGCGTGATAGTATGATTACCTGCTTGGCTATATCTTGATTTTTATAGAATAGCAAACAGCGGTAAAGCGAGTCGGGCTGTTTAGCCCAACTCGGCTTTATGGGTTTGCTGAAAGGTATGCTGTCGCCCTTATCGGTAATGCCATAGGTGATGATCGCATCGCCATTGGTATGTGCTTCCACAAACTCGGTAGTCAAATAGGACAAAGCTGAGTCGCCCGTCTGATAGGCTTCGTTTGTGCAGGCTGTAAGTGTAATCGTTCCTATAAGGGCAATGAGTAGTTTACGCATTTGCTTTTAAGTAGTTGATAGTAGGGTTGGCATACATTTCGAGTATGTTTTTTCGCAAATATTCTTCGTCTTTGTTTGGCAATTCTATCTTTGCGATCTGCCCATCTATATACTTTTTAAACATAGCCTTATCCTCTGGGGTGTACTTATCGCTGTGTGCTGGTGTGCCATTGAGTTCGTCTAAGGCAATATAGTTCACGGGGTAAAGTCGGTAGTTGCGATGTATTTCTCTGTCGATATGCAAACACAACTCGTCTAAGAGCTTAGATGTAGGTTCTTTTCTTTGTTTCAAAAGCTCTATATAGCTATCTAAGCAAGGCGCAGCGTGATAGTGTATATGCCCTTTGTAGCCCATAATGCCTGTTTGCATACTCATAACATCGTCCATAGGTCCTTTTTTCCAATCAGGATTGTCGCGTTTTGCTTGAAATTCCGCCGCTTTAAGATAGTCGCAAGGGTCGTATTCGTATGATATGGTCAATGGTACGATGTGCAACTGTTGCAACTTTTCGAGTGTTGTTCCTTCACCTCCAAGTGCCAACATTTTAAGGATAGCTTTCTGTGTTTTGTCGTCCGAGTTTTTGGCACGTCCTTCTCGTTGTGCTATCCATAGGCTTTCTTGCTTCTCGCTAATGGCGTAGTGCATATACTTAGATAGTTTGATGCTCGACTCCATTCGCTCACGGGCTAAGAGTCCACGCTTTACGATGAAGCTCTTGTTCAATCGCACAATGTCCAACACCCAAGGCAATGACAACAGGTTGTCGCCTATGGCTATTTCGCAAGTGGTGGTAAACTTGGCGTCAATAAGCAGTTTGTCGAGCAAAGCCGCATCTAATACAATGTCACGGTGGTTGCTCATAAAGGTGTAGCATCGAGTGTTGTCAATGCTTGATGAGTCCATATCACACCCCTTGCTGGCTTTAGCCAATAGTTTGTTTAGGAACGTGTAGCAAAAAGCCAATTGAAATTCCATATTGGTCTTGCATTGGCGCATTCGTTGTGCTACAACCTCGAAAGGCACGTCGGGGTATAAGAACCCTAAAACTTTTTGGAATTGCTCGTTTGCCAATAGTCTGTCGTAGACTTCGGGTAGTTCACTTCCTTCAAAAGGACGAATGTCGTCAAACTCAGATGGTGTTTTCATATCCTATAATATTTTATTTGTCTGTATTTATAAGGACTATTTATGGAGTATGGGTTATAACATTGTGCGATATTGTGCTTTTATCACACGTATGCCCATCTCTTCCAATCGCTTCACGTCAATATCCGAAACGTGTGTATCGGTAATAACGATGTCGATGTCTTCTATGTTGCCTATCTTTGCGAAACCTCGTTTGCCAAATTTCGACGAATCGGTTATAACGATGGTTTTCTGTGCTGCTTGCATCATCTTTTTGTTGAGATGTGCTTCGCGAAGGTCGGTTGTGGTAAATCCGTAATCGAGGTCTATACCGTCAACGCCAAGGAAAACCTTGCTTGCTGTACAATCGTTGAGGAGCATTTCGCTATAGTCGCCCACTACCGACTGACTGCTTGTGCGCACAGTGCCGCCAAGCTGCATCACCTCTATATTCTTGTCTTGACTCAATACAAGAGCCGTTTGGAGCGATGCAGTTACTACTGTTAGCGACTCGGTGGGGTGAATGGCGCGTGCAAATGCCTGAACAGTGGTGCCTGAACCTATGATGATAAAGTCGTTTGCTTCGATTAGCTTTGCTGCTTCGTGCCCTATGGCGTGTTTCTCTTCGGGTGCAAGCTTTTCTTTCTCGTTTACAGTGCGATTGATGGTGAAAGGGTTGATAGCTATAGCTTTTCCGTGGCTGCGGTAAAGCTTGCCCATATTTTCCAACTCGGTTAAGTCCTTTCGGATTGTAACCAGCGATACGTCAAGTGTTTCTGCCAACTCTGAAACCAATATTGGTGCCTTTTTTAGGAGTTGTTCTAATATGGCGTTGTGCCTTTCTTCCTTTGTCATAGTTTTTAAATTGTCTGTGATAAAGCTTATATAGCACCCAATGTTTATCGCTATATCAATAAAACATTTTGGGCTGAACAAGTCGTTGTTTATGACTTGTTGCAACAAAGTTAAATCATTTTTTCTGAATTTTAGCTGTATTTATATATACTTTAACACACTTACTCGGGTTACAGCTCTTTGTTGTAGGTGCAAGTGGGTACGATAAGAGAGGGGGATGATTTGTTTTTTTATCATATTCCGCTTGTATGGCTGCATTACAGGGTCGCTTGTTTATCCACTTATCTTTTCTGTTTCTCTTATTTTGAAACTAAAAGTGTTAAATAGGTAGGCCATATTTTGCGTATTTACGTTCGATAGAAGAAAGATACAGAAAATGCGGCTTATTTCGTGTGCAAAAGCAAGTTGTTGACCAACAACAACTTATAAAGAATGCACGATAAATGTGCAAAAATGCAAAGGCTTTTTGCCGTAAGTACAGAGCTTAAATAAAGACAAAAAGAACAGAATAAGCCTTCTTTATTGGTTTTTAAGCGGGTGAAAGTTGTCCTTTGGGCGTGCTAAAGTTAAACTTTGGGAGGGTAAAACATATATGTTTGGGTGGCTCAAAGTTTAACTTTGGCAATCACGAACACGAAGAAAGGAGTTTTAAACTATAAAATGTTATGTTTAAAACACATTTATTTGCGTGATTAAAATGTTAAAACCAAATCGGTCGTTAGACCAGTTTAGGTGCTTACTTTATTATTTTTGAAACTTATGAGATGTCTTTTGTCTTATTTTGGCTTTATTTTACCTATATCTGCAGTCACATAGCCCGCTATGCTCCTTTGATATATGCAAAATAAATCTCAACATAATCGCAAAATACATTCTCATTCTAACGACCGATTTGGGTTAAAATGAGAAGAGAGGAAAAAGGTGTAGGGGGCGATTGATTTGATATCATCGATGCAATCGATATATTCGAATAAATCGCACTCATAACCACCGCAAATGATCAAAACTCTTATTTCTCTATTCTTTTGCTCATATAACGCACAGGATACCACACAGAGAGCCAGCCCACAATGATAACTGTGACGAAGATGCCGATGATGTCTGTAGCGTGAACGCTAATGGGGTAGGCATTGATAATAAAGTTGCCTGCTTGGTTGCCCAATCGTACAAGTCCGTAAGTTTGCTGTAGCCAACATAGCAGCAAGCCCAAGGCAATGCCAATGATAGCCCCTGCAGCAGAAATCATTCGCCCTTCGAAGAGGAATACTTGTATGATTTGCTTATCGGTAGCACCAAGGTTGCGGAGGGTTTGTGTGTCGTGTTTCTTGTCGATCATCAACATTGAGAGCGAACCGATAATGTTGAAACACGCCACCATTAATATAAAGGTAAGAAAAACGTAGGCAAAGAGCTTCTCAATGCGCATAATGTTGAAGGTGTCGGCTTGCTGTTCGTAGCGGTCTTTGGCTACGATTTTGCCTTCGCCTATGCGGTTGATTTGTTCTTTCACCTTATCGATGTCTTTGCCAGCTTTCAGTCGGAGTTCTAATGAGGTTATTTCTCCTTGTCGATTGAACAAACGGCGGGCAAAGGCTATTGAGGTAATGATATAGTTGTTGTCATACTTGCCTTGCTTCACTTGGAATACACAGTTGGGCGAGAGCAGCGAGTCTGCCACAAAGGCATTGGTGGGGTTGGACGCATCGTATTGACCTTCACGCTGTGGTGCATAGATGTGCAGATAGTCGTTCCACTGAATAGAGGTGTTGAGCTGTTGCGCTACGCCTATGCCTATTACGCCATAGTCGAGGTTGGCAGTGTGCAGTTTAAAATCGCCATCGCCATAGAGAATGTCGCTGATGTGTGTAAGCGAGTCGAAACTATCGTCTACTCCTTTTACCATTACCATCATTTGTTTGCCCTGATAGGTAGCCAATGCTTGGTCGGTAACACAGGCTGTAGCTACTTTTATTTCGGGTAAAGCTTTTATACGGGTAATGATAGGGTCGTCTTCGGGTATGGCTTTTCCTTTTATGGTTTCTACCTTTATTTGCGCATCGAAGTTGGTAAAGAGGTTTGCTACAAGGTCGGCAAACCCGTTAAATCCGCTTAGCACCACCACTAACGCCATTGTAGCCACTGCCACACCTATTACAGAGATGAGGCTAATAATGTTGATAGCGTGTGTACTCTTCTTTGAAAAGAGGTAACGACGAGCTATGTAGAAAGGAAAGTTCATAGGCGAGGGGAGGAATGTTAGGAGTTTTTTGCGATTTTTGTCTGACTGGTCTGACTGGTCTGACTTGTCCGACTTGTCCGACTTGTCCGACTGGTCTGACTTGTCCGACTGGTCTGACAATAGCTCCTTACTTCTTTAATAATTCGTCAATGCGCTCAATATAATCTAACGAGTCGTCAATAAAGAAACGCAATTCGGGAATGATGCGCAATTGGTTGTGCACCCTTTGCCCCAATTCGTACCGAATACTTTTCTCGTTAGCATTGATATTTTGAAGTATCTCGTCTGCCTTATCAGATGGGAAAATACTAAGATACGAAGTACAAATGCCAAGGTCTGGACTTACTTTTGCGCGTGTTACACTTACCAATACGCCGTGCATAGCACGTGTTTGGCTTTGAAAAATACTTGCTAACTCCTTCTGAAGAAGTCGGGCTATGCGGTTTTGTCTTGTTTCTTGCATTATTATAGATGTATAAAACGTTTTGCAAAGATATTGCAAGCGAGCGCAATGTAAACTTGTTTACAAATTGCCGAGTGCAGCTATATCTTATGCAAAGATATTGCAAGCGAGCGCAATGTAAACTTGTTTACAAATTGCCGAGTGCAGCTATATCTTATGCAAAGATATTGCAATTATTGCACATACCCAAATTATCACCCGTATTTATTGGACAAAGGAAGGAGGAGAAGATGTGCCAAGGAGGGTTAAATTAGGATAAAAAAGAAAAGGTGAGCACCCTTGCAGCAGTTAGCTACAAAAGGTGTTCACCTTATTATATAAATGTTGTATATTCGTGCGAATTACTTCAATACGCCAAGTTCTTTACCAACCTTAATGAAAGCATTGATACACTTGTCGAGATGTTCGCGGTTGTGACCAGCAGAAAGCTGAACACGGATACGAGCTTCGCCCTTTGGTACTACTGGATAGTAGAAACCTGTAACGTAGATGCCTTCTTCCAACATCTTAGCAGCGTAAACTTGTGAAAGCTTAGCATCGTAAAGCATTACTGCACAGATAGCACTCTGAGTTGGCTTAATGTCAAAGCCTGCTGCCATCATCTTATCGCGGAAGTAGTTAACGTTTTCAACCAACTTGTCGTGCAACTCGTTGCTTTCCTTCAACATCTTGAACACTTCGAGTGTTGCGCCAATGATGCTTGGTGCCAAAGAGTTAGAGAAGAGATATGGACGGCTGCGCTGACGGAGCAATTCGATGATTTCCTTACGACCTGTAGTGAAACCTCCAAGTGCACCACCAAATGCTTTACCCAATGTACCTGTATAGATGTCTACACGATCGTAAGTGTTGCAGAGTTCGCTTACACCGTGACCAGTAGCACCAACGACACCTGCAGAGTGGCTTTCGTCTACCATTACGAGTGCATCGTACTTTTCAGCGAGGTCGCAAATCTTGTCGATAGGAGCAACGTTACCATCCATTGAGAATACACCATCGGTAACGATGATGCGGAAACGCTGTTCTTGAGCTTCCTGTAAGCACTTCTCAAGTTCTTCCATATTTGCGTTAGCGTAACGATAACGCTTAGCCTTGCAAAGACGTACACCGTCAATGATTGAAGCGTGGTTCAATGAGTCAGAGATGATAGCATCCTCGTTGGTGAGCAATGGCTCGAACACACCACCGTTTGCATCGAAACAAGCAGCGTAAAGGATAGTGTCTTCTGTCTTGAAATACTCAGAGATGGCAGCTTCAAGTTCTTTGTGAATGTCTTGTGTACCGCAGATGAAACGTACTGACGACATACCAAAGCCACGTTCGTCCATCATCTTCTTTGAGCCTTCAATCAGTCTTGGGTGATTAGAGAGACCAAGGTAGTTGTTTGCACAGAAGTTCAACACTTCCTTGCCTTTCACAGTAATAGCAGCTTCCTGTGGTCCTTCGATTAGGCGTTCTTCTTTGTAGAGACCTGCATCTTTGATTTCTGCAATTGTCTTGCAGAGATGCTCTTTCATTTTACCATACATAACAATAGATTTTAAATTTTTCAAGTACAAAGGAACTCATATTTTTTGAGAAAAAGAAGTCGTAGCCTTACTTTTTTTGTCGTAACCAATAATTTTATACAACATTAATACTTTTAATTCCTAAATTAAGCCAAAAAGTATTTAACTTTGTGCTTTAGAATACAAAATCTATTAAGATAATAATATGAAAAATGTTTTGGTAATTGGCTCTACTGGTCAAATCGGTTCAGAGCTTGTAAGAGAATTACGCAGTATTTATGGTGGCAACAACGTTGTTGCAGGTTTTATTAAGGGTGCAGAACCTACAGGCGAATTGCTCGAAGGAGGTCCTTCAGCAGAGTGCGATGTTACCAACCCTGAAATGATTGATGCTGTTGTAAAGAAGTACAACATCGACACTATCTACAACCTCGCTGCTTTGCTGTCAGTAGTTGCTGAAGGTAAGCCACGTTTGGCTTGGAAGATTGGAATTGATGGTTTGTGGAACATCCTCGAAATTGCTCGTGAGAACAATTGCGCAGTGTTCACTCCAAGTTCTATCGGGTCGTTCGGTCCTGGCACTCCTCGTGATATGACACCACAGGACACTGTGCAACGCCCTGGAACAATCTATGGTGTATCAAAGGTAACTACAGAGTTGCTCTCTGATTACTATCAGAAGAAGTATGGTGTAGACACACGTTCGGTACGTTTCCCAGGTATCATCTCATACGTAACACCTCCAGGTGGTGGCACAACAGACTATGCTGTAGACATCTATTACTCAGCTGTTAAGGGCGAAAAGTTTGTTTGTCCAATCAACAAAGGCACCTATATGGATATGATGTATATGCCTGACGCATTGCACGCTGCTATCTCATTGATGGAAGCTGACCCAACTAAGCTTATCCACCACAATGGTTTCAATGTGGCTGCTATGAGCTTTGAGCCAGAACAAATCTTTGCTGAAATCAAGAAGCACAAGCCTAATTTCGAAATGGTTTACGATGTTGACCCATTGAAGCAGGGCATCGCTGACAGCTGGCCAGACCGTCTTGACGACTCTTGTGCTCGCAACGAGTGGAATTGGAAGCCTAAGTACGACCTCCAGAGTATGACAGTTGATATGTTGGAACAATTGAGTAAGAAGCTTCTCTAAGCATATAGCTGCATAAGAAACATACACCGTTTGAAAATATACGCATAACATAAAAGTTGCTTCGTATATATTTTATAATGGTACAAAACAAAAGAGGAAACGCCAATCATAGGTGTTTCCTCTTTTTATTTGGTAAGGATTGATTTCCTTTTGGTGAAAGATGTAGGGTTGTCGGAGGGGGGGGGATGTGTCGGACAGGTTGGACTTGTCTGACCATTCGGACTTTTCTGACAAGAGAAAAACTTAACTTCGCAGAGATAAGACTTAGCCTCGTGAAAGTTAATAACAACCCTTTTAGAACTGATTTTCTACAATATCGCTCAATACATCTTTAATATCCAATCCTGCAGCACGCACCTGCTGTGGAATAAAGCTTGTGGCTGTCATTCCAGGGGTTGTATTCACTTCAAGCATATGGATAACATCGTTGCTTTCTGCGTCCTTGGTTATGATGTAGTCGATACGAATAATGCCGTTTGCGTGCAATATGTCGTAGATGCGTGAAGTGATGGCTGTTACCTTTTCAGCCAACTCTGAGCTAATACGGGCAGGGGTTATCTCGTCTACTTCACCATTGTATTTAGCGTTGTAATCGAAGAACTCGTTGCTTGTAACCACTTCTGTAATTGGGAAAGGTACAGACTTTTCCTTTGTTTTATAGATACCTTGGGTTATTTCTGTACCATCAAGGAAACCTTCCACCATTACCTCAGGGCTCTCCATAAATGCTTTTCTAAGTGCTGGAGCTATTTGGTCAGCATTCTTTACCTTCGATACGCCAAAGCTACTGCCATCGGTTGCAGGCTTTATGAAGCAAGGCATACCCATCTTTTCTTCTATCTCACGTTCGTCATACTCGTCTCCTATGCGCAACAGAATACTCTCTGGCACGTTTATTCCGTACGACTTTAAGTATCTGTTCAATACAAACTTATCGAACGTAAGTGCCGATGTAAGCACATCACAAGTAGAGTATGGAAGGTTGATGAGTTCAAAATAGCCTTGCATAATACCATTTTCGCCTGGGCGTCCGTGAATGGTAATATATGCATAGTCGAAGAATACAGTCTCTTCACCCTCAACAAATGAGAAGTCACTTCTGTTCACAGGGGTTGTATTTCCATTATCAAGATTAACCTTCCAATCCGTTCCTTTCACATCAACGATGTACACATTGTACTTCTCTTTATCAAAGAAAGAATACAATCCCTGTGCCGAGCGGAGAGAAACGTCGTGTTCTGAAGAGTCGCCACCACAAACAATGGCAATTGTGCGCTTGCTATTTTTCATCTTTTTCTTCTTTTATCTATGTGCTGCAAGCAATGTTTCTTCGATGCTCAACAGCCCTTTTGGTTTATTATTTTGGTTTTTAAGCCTTATTCTAATTCATCTTTGCCATTGATATAGGTGCGCCATTTCTGTATCACCTGTCCTAAATCATCGGGCAACTCACTTGTAAAGTCCATCTGTTCGCCCGTCTTGGGATGTACAAAACCGAGTGTTCGGGCGTGTAAGGCTTGACGATTGCAGAGCTTCAAGCAGTTTTGAATATATGCTTTATAACTACTTGTGCGCTGTCCACGCAATATTTCAGTTCCTCCATATCGTTCATCGCCAAAGAGCGGATGCCCTATATGCTTCAAGTGGGCACGTATCTGATGGGTGCGACCTGTCTCTAACACACACTCAATGAGCGTAGTATAGCCAAAGCGTTCCAACACTTTAAAATGCGTTACGGCACTTTTTCCAATTCCCGAATCGGTCGGAAACACCGTCATACGCAATCTATCTTTAGGATCACGACCAATGTTGCCTTCTATGCGACCTTCCTCTTCGGTGAAGTTGCCCCACACCAAAGCGTTATAACTTCGATGAGTGGTCTTGTTGAAGAACTGTTTGCCAAGATGCGTCTTGGCTTCTGGCGTCTTCGCAATGAGCAACAAACCACTTGTGTCTTTATCAATTCTATGCACCAAGCCCACTTCAGGGTCGTTAGGGTCGAAACTTTCTAAGTCTTTCAGATGCCACGCTATGGCATTAATTAGCGTACCGTGGAAATTGCCAGCACCAGGGTGAACCACCAGCCCTGCGGGCTTATTAATCACCATTAGTACATCGTCCTCGTACACCACATCGAGCGGAATATCCTCCGCCTCTATCGTATTGTCGTGCTTAGGTCGATCGAGCATCAGCGTGATAACGTCCTCTGGGCGCACCTTATAATTGCTTTTCACAGGCACATTATTCACGTGAATAAAGCCTGCGTCCGCTGCTTTCTGTATGCGGTTTCTACTGGAGTGCTGCATACGTTCGAACAGAAACTTGTCTATTCTCACTGCATCCTGTCCCTTATCTACCACTACACGGAAATGTTCGTATAGTCCGCCCCCGTTATCATTCGAAGCGTCAGCCAACAAATCGTCGTCCATCAGCTCTTCAGGAAGGAAATCCTCTTCTTCTATCATATCTTAATTTGTGGGTTTAGAGCCGTTATTTTCATTTGGTTCTGTTGCCTTTGGCGTTGGTACTGACGGAACAATGTGCGGTTTACCACCATTTCCTTCTTTTATTTCGTTACCATTTTCGTCCACAGGCACTTCCACCCATTCGTATTCGTACTCATATTCAGGTTCTTCCACTTCCACCTCATCATACTCTACCACTGGGTGCAAGCTCGTTGTGTCCGCCGCATCGCGTGTGCCATCTCCTACTTGGATTATCACCAAAGCATCGTTTGGAATATGATCGCCAGCCTGTACCTGCTTTCCGTTCACCTTAATGCCATATATCCAGTCCTTTTCGCCAGGGATATATTCAGGTTCGCCCACCTTAAAGCCCATTGAGAGCAATAGCGCACGAGCCTCACGCAGCGAACTATTGTCTACCAAGTCGGGCAATTCCAACGTTGGCGCACTTGCTGCATTGATGGTAACATATATCACACGTGTCGATTTCACACGTTTTCCGCCTACAGGTGTCTGTTCCAAAATACAATCAGGGGGTAGGTTCTTTACATATCCCGTGTCGGTAACTTCAATGGTTAGTCCCACCTTGTCCATTATATCTTTGGCATCATCCAACTGCTTGTGAATAACATTCGGCACCACAATCGATTCTCCCTTATGTGTGTAATAATCAATTCCGTCTCTTACGCCCAAGGAGAGCAGTATAACGATAATCGTTATCGCTAAAACGTTGCCCCAGAGATAAGTACTGAATATTTTTTGTAGCGAACCTTTTAACATCTAAAACCTTCGTATCTGTTTATATTATATAATAATGTGGCAAAGGTAAACAAAAAAACGGAAAGAAGCAAAGATTGTTCCTTACTTCTTTCCGTTTTAGTTTCAATTCTCTTCCGTGCAGCGGAATTACTTTCCGTGGTGCTCGTCAGATACTGTTAACTTCTTGCGACCTTTAGCGCGACGTGCTGCCAATACGCGGCGGCCGTCCTTTGTTGCCATTCTTTCGCGGAAGCCGTGCTTGTTTACACGACGGCGGTTGTGAGGCTGAAATGTTCTTTTCATTGTTCTATCCTATTTTATTTGTTATTATGCATATAGAGCTACCGCCAGATGTTAGTCCAACGTTACGGGCTGCAAAATTACTTAATCTTTTTGAAATAACCAAGAAAACATTGATTTTTAGGCAAATAATTTATGTTTTTTCTATAATTTGTGTAACTTTGCAGCGCAGTAATGCTTTTGTATTAAAACAATAAATAACAATTTACATATTAAGAAATTATGATTAATTCACAGGAAATCAAAATCGGAACTTGTATCCGTCTTGATGGTAAGATTTGGACTTGTATCGATTTTCAGCACAGAAAGCCAGGTAAGGGCAATACAGTTATGATTACAAAGCTTAAGAATGTTGCCGATGGTCGTGTGCTCGAACGTACATTCCAAGTAGGTTTCAAGTTGGAAGACGTACGTGTTGAGCGTCGTCCTTACCAATACTTGTATCAGGACTCAACTGGTTACATCTTTATGAACCAAGAGACTTTCGAGCAGATTCCTATTCCTTTGCATCAGATTACAGGTGCAGAATATATGAAAGAAAGCGACGTTGTAGAAGTTGTTACCGACACTTCAGATGGCACAATCCTTTCAGCTGAAATGCCTGTTAAGACTACATTGACCATCACACACAGCGAACCTGGCGTAAAGGGCAACACTGCTACCAATGCTACAAAGCCTGCAACACTTGAAACAGGTGCAGTGGTACGTGTTCCTTTGTTCATCAACGAGGGTGAAACCATTCAAATTGACACTCGCGACGGTAGTTACCTTGGTCGTGTAAACGGATAATACATAACTCTTTAAGGTGGAAAACGAAACGATTGGAAAGTGAACCTATAAGGCTTGCAAGACCATCATTTCGTTCTCCACCTTTTTTCTTTTTAATTCTCTAACCTATATGAAATACAGCATCATTGTTCCTGTTTACAATCGCCCAGACGAGGTAGACGAACTCTTAGAAAGTTTGCTTACACAAGAGGAGACCGACTTTGAGGTAGTAATAGTAGAAGATGGGTCGAGTGTGCCTTGTCAAGATGTATGCCAAAAGTACAGCAACAAGCTCGACATACACTATTACAACAAGCCCAACTCAGGACCGGGACAAAGCCGAAACTATGGTGCTGAACGTGCAAAAGGCGAGTATCTCCTCATCTTAGACTCCGATGTGGTGCTGCCCAAAGGCTATTTGGCGGCTGTAACCGCAGAGTTGAACCGCGAACCAGCAGATGCCTTCGGTGGTCCTGATGCTGCACACCCTTCGTTTACCGATACGCAGAAAGCCATCTCTTATTCTATGACTTCGTTCTTCACCACAGGCGGTATTCGTGGTGGTAAGAAAAAGTTGGACAAATTCTACCCTCGTTCGTTCAATATGGGTATTCGCCGTGATGTATATATGGAGTTAGGCGGCTTTTCCAAGATGCGTTTTGGCGAAGATATAGACTTCTCTATCCGTATATTCAAAGCTGACAAACGTTGCCGACTCTTCCCCGAAGCGTGGGTATGGCACAAACGCCGCACTGACTTCCGAAAGTTTTGGCGACAGGTGTACAATTCTGGTATTGCCCGCATCAATCTTTATAAGAAGTATCCCGAAAGCCTTAAACTTGTCCACCTGCTCCCTATGGTGTTCACCGTAGGCGTTCTTTCGCTTATGGTGCTATTCCTTGTAGGCGTTGTTCTTATGTTTTCACCCTCTCTTTTCCTATTTGCTTCTATTGTTGGATTTCTCCTTTGCGTATGCGCCCTTAGTCCTATCGCCTTGTACGCCCTACTTATCGTAGTAGATAGTTCTATCCGAAACAAGAGCCTCAACATAGGCTTGCTTAGCGTGCGTGCCGCCTTTGTGCAACTTATGGGCTATGGATTTGGCTTCATAGAGGCGTGGTGGAAACGTTGTGTAAGGGGCAAAAGCGAGTTTGCAGCCTACGAAAAGAATTTCTATAAATAACGGTGATGGAAACAAAGCTCAACATCAATCAATGGGCAGAGGAAGACCGTCCGCGCGAGAAGCTACTCCGCCAAGGGGCAGAGGCACTCTCTAATGCTGAACTTTTAGCCATTCTTATTGGCTCTGGGTCTACCCGAATGAGTGCGGTGGACTTGATGAAGCACGTGCTGTCCGACTGCGACAACAATCTGAATACCCTCGGCAAACTCTCCATCTCCGAGCTAACACGTTATATAGGCATAGGCGAGGCAAAGGCAGTAACTATTCTTGCTGCCTGCGAATTGGGCAAACGTCGCCAAGCCACAATGGTTGCCGAACGCAAAGACCTTGGGTCGGCTACAGCAATCTACAACTATATGCACCCCAAGCTGCAAGACCAAGATATGGAAGAGGCGTGGGCACTGCTGATGAACCACAACTTTAAACTCATAGAGGCCAAACGCATATCGCAAGGCGGACTTACCGAAACTGCCATAGATGTGCGTGTGGTGATGAAAGAAGCTATTCTTAAAAACGCTACCGTGATTGCCATTTGTCACAATCACCCTAGTAACAACCCTACTCCAAGTCCTGCAGACGACATCATAACACGAAACATAAAACAGGCGTGCGACTTTATGCGTCTCCACTTCCTCGACCACGTAATCATTACTGATGGTAATTACTATTCGTATCGTGAGGAAGGCAGATTAAATGCTTGTGGGGGTAGTTTTGGATAATTGGTCGGACAAGTCGGACAGGTCGGACGGGTCAGACGGGTCAGACGGGGCGGACAGGTCAGACAGGTCAGACAGGTCAGACAGGTCGGACAAAACCACAGCCACAAAACATTTGGCTCTAACTCCTTAAAAAACGGAAGACGCAAAGACGCAAATGCTTGGAAGTATCGTTTTAACATTTCAATTCACAAAATAGCATTGGTTTTAAATTCTTATTTTATGTTCTAAATGTCATATCCACCACTTTTCTATTCCCAAAGTTTAAGTATGACAATGCCAAACATATATGTTTTACCTCCCCATAGTTGAACTTTGACACGCCCAACATTGAACTTTAGCAAACGAAATGTCAATTATTTGTCGCTTTTTTATTCTATTCTTACCCTCAATAGTCCTATATTTACCCAATAAAAGGGCTTTCGTTTTGCACACTTATCATAATATATTTATAATAATCAATAAATCAATCATTTACAAATGCACACCCATTAAGCCCAACTTTCTGCATCACGTTCCGTTCGAACAGAAATGCGAGAAATATGAGCGTTGAATTTAACATTCTCACTTACAAAAGAGGAAGATTGGAAAAAGCAAAGTGACAAACCGAACACCTTATATAATAGGTATACAAGGGGGGCGTCAGTAAAAAACGAAAGCTCCACCCTATATTTATACACAGAACACACAACCTTATGCAAACTATAAGTTTACAAAAACAAGTTTATGTTCATAAAATGCTCTTACCTCCCCTTAAAGTATCATTACATTTAAGTATATTCCTACTTTTTAAAAGATTTATACCGTTAAAATGCTTTAATATTTACTCAATTTTAGGTGTTGTCCAACTATACGTAGGTTAGTAATTTTGCACAACACTAAATATAAACATAATGAAACGTATATCAATTCTTTTTATTAGCATTTTATGTGCTGTTGTGTCATTCGCACAAGGCACAGATGCAATGCTCTTTGGCCATGTAAAAGCCAAAGAAACAGGCTAACACCTCCCTTATGCTACCATTAGCATTAAAGGTACAACACTGAAAACCAAATGTGATGCGTCGGGTCACTTTAAGATACCCGACTTACCATTAGGTAAACAAATTGTAGTAGCTACACTTGATGGCTATCAAGAACAAGAACTTGAAGTGGTAATGGAGAAAGGCAAAGGCACAAGTGCTTACTTCCAATTGGATAAGGACGCCTTGGAGCTTAGCCAAGTGGTAGTAACAGGTACACGCACAGAGCACTTTGTAAAGAATGTGCCTATCCGTACTGAAGTGCTCACCTCACAGGCTATCAAGCGCAAGAATGCGCAAAACCTCTTTGAGGCTTTGGAAGGCGTGCCCGGTATTCGTGTAGAACAGCAGTGCCAGTTCTGCAATTTCTCTATGGTACGTATGCAGGGCTTGGGTGCTGAACACACACAAGTGTTGGTAGATGGCGAACCTATCTATTCTGGTCTTGCAGGTGTTTACGGCTTGCAGCAGATGGGTACAAACGACATTGACCGCCTTGAAGTGGTAAAGGGTGCAGGCTCGGCTCTCTATGGTAGTAGTGCTGTAGCTGGTGCTATCAACATCATTTCTAAAGAACCTACCTTCGAACCATTGGTAACTGCTGATGTTCAGTTTGGTAACTTCGGTCATAAGAGTTACAAGGGTTCAGGTTCTATGCGTTACAAGAACATAGGTTTGCTCGTCACAGCACAACGCACCGAAGAAGACGCTATTGATGCTACAAAAGATGGATTGACTCGTGACGAGGTGAAGAAGAAGGACGGCATTTCTGACCGTGTGTACAGCTTGATGAGCAATGTAGGTTTGAGTGCTTACATTTACAGTCCATTTGCAAAGAACGACAAACTTGTTATTCGTACCAAGGCTTTAGACGAACTCCGCTATGGTGGTACAATGACCAACGACTTGTATCTTAACCCTTATTCTTCAGGTACAGAGAATATTCGCACCAATCGTCTCTCTACCGACCTTGCCTACACATTGCCTTTAGGTGCACACTCTGAATTCAATCTTGCTATGGCTTACGTTCATCACAAGCGTAACGCTACCAACGATACTTTCCTCTCAAACTATAAGGAAGCTACTACTGATGCGAAAAACCCTGAAGGGTTAAGTCCTGATGTAGAGTTGATGCGCCCATACTTGGCTAAGGAGAACACATTTACCCCTTCGCTCACTTTCACTTCTATCCTCGGCAACCACACTTTGTTGACAGGTGTTCAAGGCTATTTCACACGTCTGCGCGAAACAGGTCTTTACATCATCTCTGCTGAAGAAGAAAAGGGCAACCCTTACTATGGTATTCCTTACACATCTATTGGTAAGAAGCACGCTAACGAACTTGGCTTCTTTATTCAAGACGAATGGAACGTACTTCCTAACTTGACCGTTGTTCCCGGTATTCGTATTGACAGCCACCACTCTGGCGAAGAGTATGCTACAAGTCAGAAGGTATCTGACGTGGCTTTCCCAAAGACCAAGTTCGACAAGACTTCGTTCAACCCCCGTCTTGCTATCAAGTACTCTGTAAACCCATCACTCGTACTTCGTGCTAACATTGGTACAGGTTTCCGTGCTCCTTATGGTTTCTCTGAAGACCTTCACCTCTGCTCTGGTTCACCACGTGTATGGAAGTCGTCAAGCCTCAAGGGCGAACGCTCTATCAGCTACAACATCTCTGCCGACTACTATGGCAAGAACTTCCAATTGAGCGCAAACATCTTCCGCACCGACTTAAAGGACAAAATTCAGTTTGCTAACGCAACCGATGAAGTGAAAAAGTTTGGTTACACTTACCAATGGGAAAACGTTGACGATGCTTACGTTCAAGGTATCGAGTTGGGAGCTAAGTGGAATCCATTCCGTGACTTCAAGGCAGGATTGAACTGGACCATCAACCAAGGCAAGTTTAAGAACATTCGTGACGACTGGAAGGAAACTAAGTACGCAAAAGACAGCAAGTTTATTTCTCGTTTCCCAGGTATGACAGGCGACTTGACCCTTGAATATACTCCTAATACTTGGACTTTCTCGGTAACAAGTTCGTTGCAAGGCAAGATGTACATCGACTATGTTTCTGAAGAAGAAGCAAACTCTAAGATTAAGAAGACTGACGCTTTCACACTTTGGAATGTTCGTGTAGCTAAACGCTTTGGCTCATTCAACATCTATGCTGGTGGTAAGAACATCTTCAGCTACCTGCAAGACGAAAAGCACGGCGACGATGCAGCCTTTATGTATGCTCCTGTTTATGGTGCTACATGGTATGGCGGTGTAAGCATTACGCTGTAATTGCTATTCGTAGCGAGTTAGCAGCTAACTTTTCTCTCATCATAATAATTTATAGACCTCGCTATCGTAGGCTATAAAGGCTGGTTCTATAAATTAGCTTTGTTAGATTTTGAGCTTATTTTTGAGGTCAAAATGCAAGAGAGTAAAGGAGTGTAGCGAGCTACACGACTGAACGAACTTACATTTTGAACCAAAAAGAAGCCAAAAGATAACAAAACGTATGTCATAAAAATTTAATGACTATATGCGGTGGTAATTTATAGAACCAGCCTAAACACAAAAAGGGTGTATCGGCAATGTTCGATACACCTTTTCTTTGTATAGCTAAATTTTATTTTGTACTTTTGCACCTACATATTTTAAATATCATTGACTATGCAGAATTTAGTAATATACAACACGTTGCACAGACAGAAGGAACGTTTTCAACCACTCAACGCCCCTAATGTGGGTATGTATGTTTGTGGTCCTACCGTTTATGGCGACCCACACTTGGGACACGCTCGCCCTTCTATTACGTTCGACATTCTTTTCCGTTATCTTCAACATATAGGTTACAAGGTGCGTTATGTGCGCAATATTACAGACGTAGGTCACTTGGAACACGATGCTGACGAAGGTGATGACAAGATAGAAAAGAAGGCACGATTGGAACAGCTTGAGCCAATGGAGATAGCACAGCACTATACCAATCGTTATCACGATGCAATGCGTATGCTCAATGTATTGCCACCTTCTATAGAGCCTCACGCTACAGGACACATCATTGAACAAGAAGAGTTGGTGAAGCAGATAATGGCAAATGGCTATGCATACGAAAGCAACGGAAGTATATACTTTGACGTGGTGAAATACAACAAAGACCATCGCTATGGTGTGCTTTCGGGTCGCAACATCGAGGATATGATTAACAACACTCGCGAGTTGAGCGGTGTGGGCGAAAAGAAAAACCAAGTAGACTTCGCACTATGGAAGAAGGCACAACCTGAACACATTATGCGTTGGCCATCACCTTGGAGTGATGGTTTCCCTGGGTGGCACTGCGAATGTACAGCAATGGGTAAGAAATATCTCGGTGCGCACTTCGATATTCACGGAGGTGGTATGGACTTGGTGTTCCCTCATCACGAGTGTGAGATTGCACAGGCGGTTGCTTCACAGGGCGATGATATGGTGAAATACTGGATGCACAACAATATGATTACCATCAATGGACAAAAGATGGGTAAATCGTTGGGCAATTTCATTACATTGGATCAGTTCTTTACAGGTAAGCACGACACGCTGACACAGGCTTATAGCCCTATGACCATTCGTTTCTTCATTCTTTCAGCTCACTATCGTGGCACGGTAGACTTCTCTAACGAGGCTTTGCAGGCTGCACAGAAGGGTTACGAAAAGATGATGAACGGTATAGAAGACTTAAACCGTATTCAGGTTGGAACTGAAACTGACGCTAATACAAAGAAGTTTGTAAGCGAATTGCGACAGAAGTGTTACGACGCAATGAACGACGATTTGATGACACCAGGGGTTATTTCGTCTTTGTTCGAGGCTTGCCACATCGTTAATTTGCTCATCGACCATAAGGCACAAATCAATGCTGAAGACTTGAAAGAACTTTCAGAAGTGATGAATCTCTTTGCATTCGATATTCTCGGATTGATGAACGAGCGTGGCGCAAACAATGACGCACGTGAAGAAGCATACGGCAAGGTGGTGGATATGGTGTTAGACCTCCGCGCAAAGGCTAAGGCTAACAAGGATTGGGCGGTAAGCGACCAAATTCGTGACGCATTGGCTGAAGCTGGTTTCCAAGTGAAAGACACCAAAGATGGTGTAACTTGGAAGTTGGATAGAT
This sequence comes from Prevotella ihumii, assembly GCF_900155655.1. GTDB lineage: Bacteria > Bacteroidota > Bacteroidia > Bacteroidales > Bacteroidaceae > Prevotella > Prevotella ihumii. Next base: position 2,357,135 of record NZ_LT706987.1, on the reverse strand, counting down.
AAAATCCACAACGTTCGATGGTGTAACTTGGGAATTTGGATAGATAAATCCAAAAAGTTCGATGGTGTAACTTGGAAGTAGGATAGGTAAAATCCACAGCGTTCGATGGTGTAATTGGGAATTTGGATAGATAAATCCAAAAAGTTCGATGGTGTAACTTGGAAGTAGGATAGGTAAAATCCACAAAAAATCAAAACAAAGATTTCAAGGCTTTTGCAGATACTTCACCTAAGACACAGCTACGTTTAGCAAGGCGTAGGGGCTCGATTTATCGAGTTCCTCACAATGAAGATTGAGTGTTTGGAACTCGATGAATCGAGCCCCTGCATTAAAAAATCGTTTCGTTAACACCATTTGGGCAATCGCTCAAAACTATAATCAAAAAGGAGTTAAAACCTAATATAACAAGGCTTTAACTCCTTTTTCGTATTCGTGCAGTATAAAGTAAGAAGCTGTTGCGTAATGCTTGAATATCGGTAAATCTTCTTCTTTCATTGTGATATGTTTTAATTGAGTTGATTAAATAATTTTTGTTTGAATGACAATAGTTTGTTTGAATGATATTTGAATGGTAGTTGAAAGAAAAACTCTTTTCTGAAGTTTTTACCCTCCAAACTTTTTCATCTTTTTTCTTACTACATTCTATTTTAAGTTAAGTAATTGATTTACAATATATTTTTGTAGTACTTAGTCATACTACTCTATAAGTCTTCAGATTTGGAGAGGATGTTGGAGGAAATTTATAAGCCCCTATCTACCCATTAAGATCTAAGACGCTGTTTTCAATGACTTTTCTAATTCCCATCATTAGAAAAGGATATTATAAATACTACCAGCCAGAACTTTACAGATAAGACTACGACGTGTCAGATTTAATGATAAATTTAAGATAAACTAAAATATAGTTACCCTATTGTACATAGACATTTAAGGTATGCCATAATAAACTCTTGGCATACCTTAAATGTAACGCATAAATTCTCGATATTCCATTGTTTACAAATATCAAGAAATACTGCTAAGATCATTTAACACCTTCTTTCTTTATATAAATGGTATATGTACCATCTTCAAATAAAAAGCCATAGCTTCCGTCATTAAAGGTAACCTCATCATAACCATCATGGTGCTTGATTTCTGTTACTTCAATCTTGGAGCTACTTTTAGCAGCAACTGTTTGTGGTGCAACTACTCCTAAACTAAGAGCTAGTGCCAACGAAAATATTTTTTTTATTTCTTTTTGATTTTAAATTATTTATAATAACTGGATGCCCTGTTTATCTTTACAATGATAGCATTATTTTCAGCAAAATATCTCTACTCCTTAATTGTGTAGCTGTATATATCTGTTGAGTGTCGGTTATTTGCTGTCGGATGTATTTATTCTTGCCCAGAAGATTATTGCAGACAAGTCCTATTTCGTAACGTTTACGACGATAATATACGGATATGTCGGCAAAGTATGTGAACGAGACTGAATGGTCGTTGCTATGGTACAACTCATTGTTCCACTCTATTTGGAATTTACCAGGCATAAGAAAGCACTTCAACTGATGACTGAAAGAACGCAAGGGTTCAATATTGAATGCTGTATTACCCTTTGATAGTTGCCTTATATAACGATAAACACTCTTCTCCTCTATGGAGAACCACTCAATAGGTTGCAACGAAAAGGAAAGAGAGATATTAGCAGATTGCGTTTGGAAAGGTACAAAACTATTTCCAATAAGCATCTTATAGTTGCTCCAATTGTAGGAACAGCCAAGGATAGTTGTCAAATGTGCAATGTTCCAACTTTCACTCATTCGTCCATCTATACCATGTGTGGTACTATTTGCTGTAAAATCTGTTGCAAACGTCTGATAAGAGTTGTTTATAACACGTTGCGAATACATACGTTGGTTTCGCATATTGGTAAAGCTATAGCCTATATTGACAAAGAAGCCTTTCAACACGTCTTTATATTCTACAGAGGTTCTAAAAAAATGCGACAGCGTATAGTCTAATTTCCCGTAACCTTGTCGCATCGTTATATAGTCTGTAAACAAAGGAATGTCTATCGTTGAGGAAAACTCATTAGGTCGCCATGCATAGTTATAGATACCCATAAGCGTTAACGATGGTGTAGGCATAGCAGATATATATAAATGTGGTTCTATGGTAAGCGTGCTTTTATGCTGACTTTCGTAATATCGCTCTGTCCAGTAAAGCGGTGTACTGGCTGTGAGATGAATATTGTTCGACTTGTAACTGAATGTAGGACGAACGAAACTCCTCCATTCCCTATATCTTCGTTTCGCACTTATGCTATCATATTCGATGTTCATTCGTTGTAATTTTGCATCTGTTCCTAAATCGTAGTTCAGATGAATTTTGCCCACTTTATGTCCCCAATAAGTATTAAATCCGCCCAACATGCTATGTTTTTCCAATCGTTCGGTAGTTTCATTTGATAGCAACAGCAAATCTGGTGTATAATTTAATGAGAGATAGGCATTCGCTGAAATAGAATGTTTACCGTTAAGGTTTCGGATGAAGGAAAGTTTGTCGGTGAGATAGCGTTGACGTGGCTTTACATATTGGCGAGTATTTCTACCATTCAATAGCGATGTACCATCGCTTTGGTCAAAGTCCATATATCCTCGCAAATCATTGGTAAGGTATTGCTTATCCGTATTTTGCTTGTACAGCACCTCTGCATTGAGTGCGTTGTGATGGCTTTGTGCCGACACGTCTTCCATAATTGCCTTGCTACCTGCCATTGTATAGATGGTTGAAGTTGTTCGCCTTTGTATAGTCTTGTCTACCATTGCATCCAACTGTAGTCGCAAGTCGTTGTTGCCTTTTGTCTTGAAAAGCCAATTTGTAGCAAACAGGTGTGTTTGGTTAAATCGGCTTCTATCAGTCTCTATATCGGGTGCTGGCAATGAAATATTGGCGAGAATTCCGCCGTCTGTGGGAGCAGAGTCGTCTAAATAGGCAGCCATTGGCGACACTTCCTGTCCAATATTCTTACCTGTGTTGTTGCTTTTATACATGCTGATACTTTGCACTTTTCGCGAGAAGAACATAGAAAAAAGCCTATTGTTATAGAGGAAGTCAGACTTCCTGTCCATTGCCATACCAACAGCAAGGTCTATGGTATGTGTCCATACGTTCTTTGCGCCATCTCCCAAAACGATATTCAGTGCAGCTTGCTCACTGAAACTGGTGTTTTTCAATGCTTTGATTGGTTGATGACGCTCGAAGACTTGTATTTTCTTTACTTTGTCCACATCAATGTTTTCTGATGCTTGTGTATATTTTCCGCCAAGTAAATCCATTCCCTCAATATAGAACTTATTGATTTTCTTGCCTTGATATTCTATGGATCCATCTTCGTTAATGGCTATTCCTGGCATTTTTTTTAATACATCGGCTATGGTTCTGTCTTGCTTAGTTTTAAAAGAATTGACAAGGTAGTTAAGCGTATCGCCTTCTTGGCGTACCTTCTGCGACTTCACTACCACCTCTTTCAGTTCGTTTGTTTTCTCTTGCAATACAATATGTTGCCCATTCTTGAAATCAGATATGAACAAAGATATTGTTTCGTAGCCCATCTTTCTTACCTCTATTATGCGAAACTCTTTTCCTTTGGCATCAATGGAAAAGCTACCATTAGGGCTTGAAAAAGTGTAAGCTATGGTTTGTTTCTCGTTTTTCAAAAACACGGCAGCACGCTCAACAGATGTGTTTTGTGTAGATACAATCTGCCCTGTAAGTATTTGACCTTTTGCCGTAATGGCAGACAAGAGAATTAACCATATAAGAAATGCTTGCTTCATTTCTTGCTCAAATCTTCTATCAACAAAGGAGTCAACTTTCTTTTCTTTATGTTACCGCTGCCACGCACACCTTTGAGTCTGATGATAGCTTCCTGTGGGTCGGTAGCAGTAAGAACTTCGAGTTTCTGTAAGTCGGCTGCATTTGTATTTATAAAGTTTTTCTTAGCAATAGCAATCTTTTCTCCATGTCCTTTTTGTATGCCTGTGCATTCAAAAGTATATTCGGCATTGTCAGAAACTGCTTTCAGTATCAGTCCTGGTAATCCACATAGTTTCCAAGGTCCTTCACTTATGGTAAGGTCGGGCGTATACCATACTGTCCATACTCTGCCACGAAAAGCCGTTCTTGCCTTGTTGCAACTATATTCGGCAATGATGCTGTCGCCATCTAAAAGTTCCCATTCTAACGTTGGCATAGCCTCCTCATACTTAAAGGCTGTATTCCCCACAAGTTCTGTGGTATAAGTAAGTTTGTTTGCTATGGGATAGTTCTTCAATACCACATAGTGTTGTCCTAATTTAGAACTTGCTCTCATCTTGGAACTTGCTGTTAGAACCTGAGAAAGATTTCCGCCCGTGGTTTGTACCACACTGTCTAATGTCTGCTGTTGTGTTATGTTAGTGGCAGAATAGAAACTGCTGCTGTGCTTTCCAACCAATAATATCATATCATCGAACAGCTGCGGACGTTCTACACACGACTTAAATGCTGCTTTATAACTAATTTTTAGCGTAGCCGTGTCTGTTTGTCCACAAATAGAGCTTAGTTTAAACACGGCAGCTAAAAATATGAGTATTATTTTGTATCTATATTTCATAGGTGTTTTATTGTATAACGTAATTGTGTACTATATGACTGCAAAAATACATAATTTATTCCAACCCCACAAATTCCAGATTTAAGCCCAAATCGCTTTCTATGTTAAAATCCAAATGTTTTGACCATTATTTTCAATTTATGCTGAGATTTTATAATCAGGGGTGAATGTTTGGCGGTTTCTAACCATTGCAGTGACCAAATGCACAAGTTTGTTCTTGACATTGTTCAATGCAACTTGCTTCTTCTTTCCGCGTTCCACGAGGCGCATATAGTACCTCGCCATAACGGGATTGAATTTGACGGCAGCCAGTGCAGCTTGTGTCAGCATGGCCTTTATCTGGCGGTTCGCCATATAATGTACATGCGGATCAGAATGCACACTGGTGCCAGAGTCTTTTCCGAATGGGGCTAAGCCGTAATAGCAGGCAATCTTGCGCGAGTCGTAGTTGAAACGACGGAAGTTGTCTGTATACACCATCAGACAGACAGCGTTCTGCGTTCCTATGCCAGGCACCGAGGTCACGATTGTGAACACCTCGGTGAGCTCTTCGTCCGACTTAATGAGCTCGGCGATTCGCTTGTCTATCTTCTCTACTTCCTTGTTGAGTTCTGACAGGATATGCCTTCCGCTCTGCGAGATCATCGTCTTGATAGGCGATTTCTCCATAGTGAGCTTCTTCTCGCCTCTACGCACCTGAAAGCTGCATCTATGGCGTACCACCATTTGACGATACAGAAACAGCTCTCGTAGTTGTGCAAGTGACTCGCTAAGTGGCTCGTACATAACGGCTTTGTCGTGATTTCTCATAGCGTATTCTGCAATCATCGAGGCGTCGGCGCGGTCAGACTTCAATCGTCTGAGACCTGATGCGTCCTTGATGCTCTTGGCGTTCTCAAGCCACATGTCGTAGCCTTTGCCGTAGAGGAAGTTGCATAGTCCTTTGCTGTAGTCGCCAGTATTTTCACCGCAGAAGAGCCACAGGGAAGGATCGATGCCGTAGGAATTCTTCTCCACCCACTTGACCAGTTGCTTGTAGCCAGACACTGTTGTCTTGAACTCGTTGAACACTCTTGGGGCCGTTTCTGTCAGACCGTCTGCAAAAATGATAGCCACATCAACTTTTTCTTTCGAAAAATCAACTCCGATAAATAAATTCTTCATATATTTGTACAATTTTATTAAGTAGAATTGGTCGATAGTTGTATGGACTGGAACTCTAAATAGGCTTCGTGTCGATAACTTTCTATCTGGTCTTTGCAACTATGTCGATGAGGTCCGAAACGATTTATAGCTTTTAGCTGGGTCGTTAGCTGGTTTACCTCTTCGACAGACCGATTCTACCTTTTTACAACAAAGGTACGAAACTGTCTTTAGCAATCATAGTTTTACCTTGATTATTTAATGTTTATGCGACTGCGTCGCATTCTTCTGCAAACTTAGAGGTCGTTAGCCCGCAAAGGCTTTTTAAAGCGTTTAGCTGTTATGCTTTTCTTCGTCTTTGCACCTTATTTTGGCTCTTTTCGTTTGTTTTTTCAGTTGTTTAGCTCGCTAAACGTCTTCAAGAACAACCAAAAATAGCTCAAAATAAGATCGCAAATCTCGAAGAAGTCTAACGACCGATTTGGGTTAAACTTGCGACTCTGAAAAGTTTTGGCTCACAACCCAGAAAGACGAAAGTTTGGGATATAAAAAAGGCTAAACAGAACCTCTGCTTAGCCTTTTAAAACGATGTTGGGATACTCGGACTCGAACCAAGAATGACAGGACCAGAATCTGTAGTGTTACCATTACACCATATCCCAATAAGCCACAATTCCTTTGAATTGCAGTGCAAAGTTACTATCTTTCATTGAAACGAACAAAAAAAAGAGAAGTTTTTTTCTTAAAAAGTCTTTCTTTGTCGTTCTGTTCTGCCATTTCGGCAGATTTTTTGGTAGAATATTTTGTGCATCTATCCTTTATTGAGTATCTTTGCACCTTATAATATAAAGATTTTAATGAACGAAACAAAGAAATTAGTGGATTCCATCGTTACAGGAATTCAAGACAAGAAAGGGCATGGCATAGTTATTGCAGACCTTTCAGAGATTGACGGCACGATTTGCCAAAACTTTGTAATTTGTCACGGCAATTCACCACAGCAGGTGGAAGCAATAGCAGAGTCGGTGAGCGACTACGTACGTGAACACAATGGCGAAAAGCCTGTCAATTGCGCTGGATTGGGAAATAATCAGTGGGTAGCAATAGATTATTCAGACATATTGGTGCATATCTTCACACCCGAAACTCGTGAGTTTTACGACCTCGAACACCTTTGGGAAGATGCCCAACTTACCGAGTTGCCCGACTTAGACTAATCCTTTTCGGCGGCGAGAGTATAGCTTTTCGGATGGCGCAATGGTCGCCTTTAACAAAAAAACAAGCGTAAATGGACAATCAAAATTCCAACAACAAGCCCAATATGCCTAAGATGCCCAAGTTTAATATGACTTGGCTCTACGTGATGGCTATTGTAATGGCATTAGTATTTTTCACTACAGGCGGAGCAGAAAACTTGCTTGCAGGTGGCGAAGGTATGCAGAAAGATTACACAACCTTTAAAACCTATGTCAATAAGGGTTATGCCACACGCGTGGTAGTGAATAAAAAAGAAAGTATTCTTAGAATGTATGTCAACCCTGAACACATACGTGAGGTGTTTAAGAAAGGGGCCGACCAAGTGGGAAAGAGTCCATATATCACTGTTGAGGTTGGCTCGATAGACAATTTGGAAACATTCCTAAACGCAGCTATACAACACAAAAAGATTTCAAGCTACAGCTATGAGAACAAGAATGAGCACGGAATGATGGATTTGCTCATTAGTTTTGGACCTTGGATTTTCCTCATCGGTGTATGGGTACTCATTATGCGCCGTATGAGCGGTGGAGGTAGCTCTGGCGCTGGTGGTGTGTTCAGCGTTGGCAAATCGAAAGCTAAACTTTACGAAAAGGCTGGCGAATTGGGCGTAACCTTCAAAGATGTAGCAGGACAAGAGGGCGCAAAGCAAGAGGTAGAGGAAATTGTGGAGTTCTTGAAGAGTCCACAACGTTACACCGACTTGGGTGGTAAAATTCCCAAGGGTGCATTGCTTGTAGGTCCTCCTGGAACGGGTAAGACGCTATTGGCTAAGGCTGTAGCTGGCGAAGCTGGTGTGCCATTCTTCTCAATGAGTGGTTCCGACTTTGTAGAGATGTTCGTAGGTGTGGGTGCAAGTCGTGTTCGTGACGTGTTCCACCAAGCTAAGGAAAAGTCGCCTTGTATCATCTTCATTGACGAGATTGACGCTGTAGGTCGTGCACGTTCAAAGAATCCGTCTATGGGTGGAAATGACGAGCGCGAAAACACATTGAACGCCTTGCTCACAGAGATGGACGGTTTTGGTACAAATAGCGGTGTGATAGTGCTTGCAGCCACCAACCGTGTGGATATGTTGGACAAGGCATTGCTGCGTGCAGGACGTTTCGACCGTCAAATACACGTCGATTTGCCTGATTTACCTGAACGTAAAGCGATATTCAATGTGCATCTCCGCCCATTAAAATTGGACAACAACTTGGATATAGACCTCCTTGCACGACAAACTCCTGGCTTTTCAGGTGCTGACATTGCAAACGTATGTAACGAAGCGGCTCTTATTGCAGCTCGCCACAACAAACAAGTAGTGGGCAAACAGGATTTCCTTGATGCGGTAGACCGTATTATTGGTGGCTTAGAGAAGAAAACAAAGATACTCACAGCTGCCGAAAAGCGCACCATAGCCTTACACGAGGCAGGTCATGCCACTATCAGTTGGTTCTGCGAACACGCCAATCCATTGATAAAGGTGAGCATTGTGCCACGTGGACAAGCATTAGGTGCAGCGTGGTACTTGCCCGAAGAACGCCCTATCACGACCAAAGAACAGATGTTGGACGAAATGTGTTCGCTCCTTGGTGGTCGTGCAGCTGAAGAATTGGTAACAGGTTTTATCTCTACAGGTGCTATGAACGACCTTGAACGTGCAACAAAGAGTGCATTCGGAATGATAGCATACGCTGGTATGAGCGACAAATTGCCAAATATCTGTTATTACAGCAACGAACAAGAGTTCCAAAAGCCTTATTCTGAAACCACTGCACAAGTGATAGACGAAGAGGTGCTGAAGATGGTAAACGGACAGTATGCTCGTGCAAAAGAAATCTTAACCCAACACAAGGAGGGACACGCACGATTGGCACAATTGCTTATTGAACGTGAAGTGATAATGGCTGAAGATGTAGAGGAAATCTTTGGCAAACGTCCGTGGGTGAGTCGCACACAAGAGTTGATGGATGCGGCTGATGAAGCTGAAAAGAAGCAACTCAAACTTGAGGATATGCCAGAGAGTGTGCGCCAAGCACAAGCCGAACACGAAGCAGCTATTAAGGCTGCAGAAGTAGGCGATGAAGCAAGCGTAAGTACAAAATCAGTGGACAACGATAAAGCATAAAAGAGAAAAAGCAATGACAGAGAAACAGAAAAACCTCGTTACACGTGCCATCACTGGTGCATTGTTTGTGGCTGTAATGGTGGCAGGTTTCCTTGCTCCGCACTATATGGTGGTGCTATTTGCCGTAATTACAGGCTTAACAATATGGGAATACACAGGCTTGGTTTCGGAAATAGAGGGCGTAAGTGTCAATCGATTTATCTCTACCGTTGCAGGTGTCTACTTCTTTGTAGCATTGGCAGGACTGCGCTTAGGCTTTGTAGAAGGCTTTAGCGTATTCGTTCCTTACATTCTTACCATTATTTATCTCATCATAGCAGAGCTGTATCTCAAGAACGAAAACCCAATTATGAATTGGGCATACACAATGTTTGGACAGATGTACATCGCTCTACCACTCTCAATGATGAATATTTTGGCTTTCCAATACGATGCACACGGAAATAAAACCATCGACTTGCTATTGCCATTGAGCATCTTTATCTTCCTATGGACAAACGACACAGGAGCTTATTGTGCTGGTTCGCTCCTCGGAAAGCATAAACTCTTTCCTCGCATTAGCCCTGCAAAGACTTGGGAAGGCAGCATAGGTGGAGGCGTCTTTGTTATCCTTGTGGCAGCAGCCATTGGTTACTTCGTCGACAATCCTGCACAAGGCAACACAATGAGCATCGTGGAATGGATTGGCTTAGGTATCGTCGTGTCGGTGTTTGGCACGTTGGGCGACTTGGTAGAAAGTCTTTTCAAACGCACCTTGGGTGTAAAAGATAGTGGAAATATATTGCCAGGTCACGGCGGAATGCTCGATCGTTTCGACTCCTCATTGATGGCTATTCCTGCCGCTGTGGTGTATCTTTACGCACTCGCAATGATATAAACAGAACATAGAAAACAATATACAACGAGGGCTGACATCTTGCTAAGAAGTGTCAGCCCTCGTTGTTTGTTTTCTTCTCGTGCTATGCTTACCTTATTATATATACATAGCGTGCGGTGTGTAGATTAAAGCTAAATCTGTCGTTAAACCCAAATCGGTCGTTAGACTTCTTCGAGATTTGCGAGCTTATTTTGAGCTATTTTGGGTTGTTTTTGAAGACGTTTAGCGAGCTAAACAACTGAAAAAACAAACGAAAAGAGCCAAAATAAGGTGCAAAGACGAAGAAAAGCATAACATTTAAACACTTTAAAAAGCCTTTGCGGGCTAATAACCGATTTAGGTTAAAACAAGTATGTAAGTCTGTCCAGCCTAATGATGGATGGCTATTAATCCTCCTCATCTTCAGGGTCTGCCCACACTACTTGCACACCCGATGCAAAGTCTTGTGTGCTCTTACGAGTTTTAGGGTCGCGACGACTCGCTGGAAGAAACTTACACTTGATGCCCTTGATATTCTTCTTTATATCAAAGTCTTCTTTGTTTTCCACAGGTTCGCTTTCTACTGTAAGATGAAAACGCCCCAAACCATTCAGTACAACCGTATTGCCTTGGCTTAGACTGTAGCTAATTTCGTCAACAAGCGACATAATGATACCTGTAACTTCGCCACGTGTAAAGGTTGTGTTTTCTTGAATAGCGTCTGCAAGGTCTTCAGTAGTAGTTGTTCCTGCACTCACAACACGTGCGTGCCATTTTCCTCCTCGGTTTTCTTCTTTAAATTTGCTTTGTTGTAGTCTGATACTGATTGCCATATTTACTGATGTTAATATGTAAATAATAAATTTCGTTTGCAAATATACGTTTTTATAAGCTAATACACAAATTCTCAATAGCTTAATTTGGATGAGAAATTAATCTATTTTGCCAATATACCCTTTTTATCAACCAATCCTAAGAAATAAAACCAACAAAACACAATGGTTCTATAGACAGACAAATAAACTAAAACTGTAGAATGATAGGCAAATAAACGTTCATTATGACAAAATATAAGGGTAAGAAAGTACAGATACTGACAAGATGGCACAAATATAAGCCCTTGGCACGCTTGGCATATCGTTTGCAATATAAAAAGCGAAGCAGCAATACGATTAGGGGCTGCAAAAACAAAATAGATAACAACAAAAAATAAAATATAAAACAACTATGGGAAAGATTATTGGTATCGACTTAGGAACAACAAACTCTTGTGTTTCAGTGTTTGAAGGCAACGAGCCTGTTGTAATAGCAAATAGCGAAGGTAAGCGCACAACACCTTCTGTTGTAGGATTTGTAGAAGGTGGAGAACGTAAGATTGGCGACCCTGCAAAGCGTCAGGCTATCACCAACCCACAAAAGACCGTTTACTCAATCAAGCGTTTTATGGGTGAAACCTACGCACAATGTAGTAAGGAAAACGACCGTGTGCCTTTCAACGTTGTAAACGAGGGTGGCTATCCACGTGTACAGATTGACGACCGCAAATATACTCCACAGGAAATCTCTGCAATGGTGTTGCAGAAGATGAAGAAAACTGCTGAAGACTACCTTGGTCAAGAGGTAACTGACGCTGTTATCACCGTACCTGCATACTTCTCTGACTCACAACGTCAGGCTACAAAAGAAGCTGGTCAAATTGCTGGTTTGAACGTTCAACGTATCGTAAACGAACCTACTGCAGCTGCCCTCGCATATGGTGTAGACAAAGCAAACAAGGATATGAAGATTGCCGTGTTCGATCTCGGTGGTGGTACATTCGATATTTCTATTCTTGAATTTGGTGGCGGGGTGTTCGAAGTATTGTCTACCAATGGTGATACTCACCTCGGTGGTGACGATTTCGACCAAGTGATTATCGACTGGTTGGCTAACGACTTTAAGGCTGCCGAAGGTATCGACCTCACCAAAGACGCTATGGCAATGCAGCGTTTGAAGGAAGCAGCAGAGAAGGCAAAGATTGAGCTTTCAAGCACAACATCTACCGAAATCAACCTTCCTTACATCACAGCTGAAGGTGGTGTACCAAAGCACTTGGTGAAGACTTTGACACGTGCACAGTTTGAACAGTTGGCACACAGCTTAATTCAGGCTTGTCTTGTACCTTGCCAAAACGCTATTCGTGATGCAAAGTTGCAGACATCTGATATTGACGAAGTTATCCTTGTAGGTGGTTCAAGCCGTATCCCTGCCGTACAAACATTGGTAAAGAACTACTTCGGTAAAGAACCTTCAAAGGGCGTAAACCCTGACGAAGTGGTAGCCGTTGGTGCAGCTATCCAAGGTGCTATTCTTAATAAGGAAAGTGGTGTGGGCGACATCGTATTGCTCGACGTTACTCCATTGACCCTCGGTATCGAAACTATGGGTGGCGTGATGACCAAACTTATTGATGCCAACTCTACCATTCCTTGCAAGAAGAGCGAGGTATTCTCAACCGCTGCCGACAACCAGACAGAGGTAACAATCCACGTTCTTCAGGGTGAACGCCCAATGGCAGCACAAAACAAGAGCATCGGTCAGTTCAACCTTACAGGCATTGCACCAGCTCGCCGTGGTGTGCCACAAATCGAAGTAACATTCGATATTGACGCAAACGGTATCCTCAGTGTATCTGCAAAAGATAAGGCTACGGGCAAGGAACAAAGCATTCGTATCGAAGCATCAAGCGGTTTGAGCGACGACGAAATCAACCGTATGAAGGCCGAAGCTGAACAAAACGCAGCAGCCGACAAGGCAGAACGTGAAAAGATAGACAAGCTCAACCAAGCCGACTCAATGATTTTCACCACCGAAAACTTCCTAAAGGACAATGGCGACAAGATACCAGCCGACCAAAAACCAGGCATTGAGTCAGCTCTCCAGCAACTCAAAGACGCTCACAAGGCTGCCGATGTAGCTGCAATCGACACAGCTATCAACAACCTCAACACCGTAATGCAAGCTGCAAGCCAGCAAATGTATCAAGGTGCAGGCGCACAACCAGGCGCAGACCAAGGCTTCAATGGCGCACAAGACGGTCAGCAAGAACAACCAAAACAAGACGACACAATCCAAGATGCCGACTTTGAGGAAGTGAAGTAAAAGTGCTAATAAACGCTAATCAAAAATAAGTAAATCCCAGTAACATAATAAGTTGCTGGGATTTTTATTTCTTAATAATAATTAAATATTATCGTTTTTAATCGTTTTTGTGCTTATATTTGTACCATATTTGTGCCGCGACTTAATGGGAGATAAATTGCGACTTAATTTAAAAGATAAATTGATAATCAAATAGATACAAATAGTATGGCTAGTGCAAAATTTCAAATAGAGCGGAAATGCGAAATTTGTGGTAAATCTTTTATTGCAAAGACGCTAACCTCCAAATACTGCTCTAAGAACTGTTCTCAAGCAGCATATAAGCAAAGGAAAAAGGAAGAACAGTTGGATGCATTGAAAAGAGAAAAGGCAGCGAGAGTTCCAAAGGACCAGCCTTATCTCTCAATAGCTGATGCAACTGCATTATTTGATATTGGACGAGATTCCCTTTATCGCTTAATCAGGAATAAACAAGTTCGTTATTATAACCTCGGACTAAGGATGATACGTATTTGCAAATCTGATTTACAAGAACGCTTTAATCTACGTCCTTACGATGAAAGAAGGAAAGAGAAAAAATCGGAAGTTAAGACTTATCGGCTTGAGCCTGAAGATTGCTATACGATTGGGGAAATAGCCAAGAAGTTTGGCATCCATGATAGTACTGTATATCTGCATATTCGCAAATATTCTATTCCAACAAGGCAGATTGGTAATTACGTCTATGCCCCGAAATCAGAGATAGACAATTTGTATAAACACTAACCCACGACATACGATGAGAAAAGAACTTGATAATACAAAGGCAACAGTACGATTGCGAAAGAGTGCCTATCGAAAAGAATGGTACCTGTATATAGAAAGCTATCCTGTGAGGGTAGCTGGCAAAGATTCTCCACAGAGAGTTCGAGAGTATCTAAACCGAACTATTACAACTCCTATTTGGGATAAAAGTAGAACTGCTCGTACAACAGAAGCAACCCAAACATTCAAACCTAAACGAGATTTGAATGGAATTATCTTGTGCAAAAGTGAGATAGATCAAGAGGCCTGTATTTATGCAGATAGTGTTAGAAAACTAAGGCAGCGTGAATATGATAATGCAAGTTTGTATAGTGACACAGAAATAGCACAAGCAGAACAGAAAGAACGATTGCAACAGAATTTCATCAAATACTTTGATAAAGTGGCAGACAAGCGACACCGTAATAGTTCCCTTTCAATTCAAACAAACTGGGAACGAGTACATGTTTTGTTGAAAATGTTTGCTGGAGACACGCTACTCTTTTCACAGATAGATAATAGATTGGCAGAAGATTTCAAGTTTTTCTTGTTATCCGCTCCTTGCGGTGGAAGTAAAAAAGGGACAATATCACGAAACACAGCTTCCACGTATTTTTCTATTTTTAAGGCTGCACTCAAACAAGCATTCATAGACGGATATTTGACTATAGATTTATCTGCAAAAATCAAAGGCATACAGGAACAAGAATCCCGAAGGGAATACTTAACTCTTGATGAACTGAATAAGTTAGCTAATACCCCTTGTGAACGTGATGTACTTAAACGTGCAGCACTATTCTCAGCTCTGACAGGACTAAGACATTGCGATATTCAAAAATATTGCTGTCCGGTAAAAATAAACTGAAAGCTCTGTATCTCTTTATCCATCGGTATTGCAGCCGTTTTACTCATCCAGGGGCTTGGTTTTCAGTTTCAAACTGTAAGCATTATAAAATGCACTTATTTTGACAAGAAAAGACCTATAATAACCGATAATTCTAAGAAATAATAAGTTTAAGTCTATTTTTACTAACACAGATAGCCACCAAAAAGTTTTACCGGACAGCAATAATTCAAAAACTAAAATGGGATGAAATAGTCATAGAAGGAAACCAAGCTAAACTTCTCTTTACTCAGAAAAAGACAAAAGGGGTAGAGTATATGCCTATCTCGGAACAGGCGTTTAAGCTTTGCGGAGAGCCAAGACAACCAGAACAACTTGTTTTTGAAGGGTTACCAAATCCTTCTTGGATTTCTCGTCCATTAAGGGCATGGATTGAAAAAGCTGGTATTCAGAAACACCTCAGCTTTCATTGCTTTAGGCACACATTTGCTACCCTTCAACTTGCAAACGGAACAGACATTTATACTGTAAGCAAGATGCTTGGGCATACAAATGTCAAAACAACTCAAGTATATGCAAAGGTTGTCGATGAAAAGAAAAATAAAGCAGCCAATGCTATTCAAATAGATATTGAAAATGATAAAACTTAATTCGACAACATAATATGAATACCAAATATTTTGAACATATTGTAGTATATCTGTCCGTTCTTGTTGTTTGTGTCATCATTGCGTTGTTTGCAAGAGTGGTTGCCTTACGTTTAGGGGTTGATGAATTTACTGCACAAATAGTCTTTTGGAGTGTTGTTGCCATAGGCATCATCATTTATTCTATATTGTCTATTTTGGCAGAGGGACTATTTACAGCATTAGTCAAGTTTTTCTTTCCAAAGAAACAAGAAGAGAAAACAAATGATAATGCGTCCGACGCTGGGGCTGGACAAGTAGTAGACGGCGTTGGCAGTCCATCTTCCGCGCAGCAGCAACAATCAATGGACTTTGACTCAATTCGGCAACAGCAACAAAAGTTAATGGACCAGAAAGTACAAGATAAACGTGCTATAGCTATTAAATATACTCAACAGCAATTCGCACCTTATGTTTCAGATAAAGATTTGCTCAAGCTTTGTGAATATATAGAGTTGTACTCCGCTAAGCTTCCCTTATCGCACGTTGAACCAATTAATATAAAAGGTTTAGTTGCCTTAGACCTGTTTCATTTTGGTTGGAATATATGGAACCATTTTAGAGTTGGCAAACAAGATGAAATATCGCAGTTCCTCAAACAGGTTTTTGCCATTACATTCAAAGATGTGGAAGTTGGAAGCATAAAAAGCCATCTCCGTGATGATGAGAAGAAAGGCACTATACCTATTGTACAAAGCCTTTCAGACCGACAAATAACAGAATAACACACAAACCTATTGTGTTTTTATAGTGTTTCTTCAGTGTCTTAGGACACAGAGGAAACACTTTTTTCATTTGCACCGTAAAAATCAATAACAAGTATTATGGTACAAAATGAAATCACTTTTGAGAACTTGCCAAAGGCAGTTGCTCACTTAGTCAGCGAAGTTGCTGAAATCAAGAATTTAGTATATAAAGGACAAAAACCTATTGTCCCTCCCAAACGTATTCCTATTGGAATAGATGATGCGTGTAAACTAATAGGGAAAGCCAAGCCAACAGTTTACACCTTAGTACGAAAACGCTTACTACCTTGTTATAAGAATGGTAAGCATCTCTATTTTTTGAAGATGAGTTATTGGCATGGATTGAAGGAGGTAAGAAAAAGACTGTTGCCGAAATCAACGAGGAGGCAAAAACTTTTATCTCTGAGAAACATTCTGATTCTTCCCTTTTATAAATATATGTATTATGGAAAAGGAAAGAGCTGAAGGGAGAGCCAAGCAATCTAAGAATGAACGCATAGAGCAATTCTTGAAAGAGCATTATGCTTTTCGTTTTAATACAGTTAAAAGTAGAACAGAGTTTCGAGAACAAGATTCTAATACTTCATTTCGTCCTCTTACTAAGTATGATATTAATTCTATGCGTCGGCTGGTAGATGGGACTTTGGGAATATATACTCCAGCAGATAATATTCGAGCAATATTGGAGAGCGATTTTTGCAATAAAGTTAACCCGATTCGTGAGTATTTGTTGAATCTTCCAAAGCCTAAAGGTGAAGATGAATCTGAAATCATAAGGTTGGCAAATTGTGTTGTGGTGAGAAATCCTGATAAATGGCAGCATTATTTTGTAAAATGGCTTGTTGCTGTCGTAGCCAATGCTATGGATGATTTACAGTGTCGTAATCATACATGTTTAGTTCTTACAGGTGAACAAGGAAAATTCAAAACAACTTTCCTTGATTTACTCTGTCCAGAAGAACTGAAGAGTTATCTTTTCACAGGAAAGATTGACCCACAAGGAAAAGATGTACAAACACTGATCGCAGAATATCTTTTTATCAATATTGACGACCAGCTAAAGGCACTCAATAAGAGAGATGAAAATGAATTGAAGAATCTGATAACGACACCAAGAGTAAAATATCGTAGACCATACGACACTTACATAGAAGAGTATCCTCACTTAGCAAGCTTTATGGCATCTGTTAATGGTAATGATTTTCTGACGGATCCGACAGGCAGTCGTCGCTTTCTACCTTTTGAGGTTGAGCACATTGATATTGATGCTGCTAAAGAGGTTAATATCAACAAGGTGTACTCCGAAGCAGTTGAATTGTGGAGAGTTGATTATCATTATTGGTTCAATGAAGAGGAAATAGCCGAACTACATCAAGAGAGCGAAGGGTTTCAAGTGCAGACTGTTGAGTATGAAATGCTTCTTAAAGGCATGGAAAAGCCAGCAGCAACTGAAGAGAGTTATATGACCACTTCTGAAATCTTAAACTATTTGCGTGGATATACGACGCTTAACCTAAGTGAAAGGAGAATGGGAGAAGCCTTGAAAAAGGCTGGTTTGTCTTTCCCTAGAAAAAGTTGACTCGCAAAATCAACAATTATGTGGAAGTACAATTGTGAGAAACGTAACAAGTATTACGATGAAGTAATTCGTCTTTATACCCAAGAGGGTTTGGGGCGCACAAAAATTTCTCGAATCATTCCTGTTGGAGAGACAACAATTTCAAGATGGATTCGTAACTTTGCAAGTGAAAACCAAGTCAAAGTCATTATGAAACGTCGAACATTCATCCATTCTGGAACTCCTATTGCAGATGCCGAGAATACAGAGATCAAAGACTTGCAGGCAGAGATTGCACGTTTGAAGAAGGAACTGACTCACGAATCACTTCGTGCTGATACTTTCAACGAGTTGATTAACGTTGCAGAGAAGCAGTTCAACATTTCCATCCGAAAAAAAGCTGGCGCCAAACAGTAAAGAACCTGCATGCAGAAGACTCTCGCTGTTATCAGATAGAGAGTCTCTGCAAGCTGTTTGGCTTCACGAAGCAGGCTTATTACAAGTATGACGAGAACCGTCTTCTTGAGAGGATTGCAAGTGAGGAGTTTGCCGTGTCCTACATCAAAGAAATCCGTAAGAAGGATCCGGGTATAGGCGGAAGCAAGCTGTGGTATATGTATCGCAAAAGCTTTGAAGGCAATCATCCGCTCGGACGTGACCGGTTTGCTGACATTGTCGACAAGTATGGCTTGAAGGTCCGCCTAAAGATGCGTAAACCACGCACGACAGACTCTACCCATGGTCTCTCCGTGTTCCCCAATCTAATAAAGGAATATATACCTCTGGCACCTGATCGTCTCTGGGTAAGTGACATCACGTATATGACAATATGGACAGACGCAGAGCATTACAGCTTCTGCTATCTGTCATTAATCCTTGATGCCTATAGCGAGGAGATAGTCGGCTGGTGTGTCGGTGAGACGCTTGATGCGGTATATCCCATCAAGGCTCTTGAGATGGCACTTTGCAGGATTGCAGATGTTTCCAAAGAAGACGTAAACCTCATCCATCACTCCGACAGAGGATGCCAGTATGCTAGCGCCAAGTACGTGGCAATCCTGAAGGAGCACGGGATCCGGATAAGCATGACCGAGGGCGGAGACCCCAAGGACAATGCTCAGGCAGAGAGAATCAACAACACGATGAAGAATGAACTACTCAGGGGAATGACATTCCGTAATATCGATGAAGTTACCCAGGCTGTCTCATCTGCGGTACGGTTCTACAACGAAGAACGTCCACACATGAGTATCGATATGATGACACCCAAAGAAGCTGCTTTATGTGTGGGTGAAATTACTAAGAGATGGACAAGTTTTAGGGAGATTCATATAAAAGAGAATCAAAGTTTTTGTATAATCCCTGAGAATGGTTTACCTTTGCAGCCATGCCCAGGGTTGACTTCCGGGCTACGCCCTCCAGTCAACCCTGGGCAGTTATAAGAATGACTCTGTCAACAAATATCAGTGATAAGGATCAATAGTCAACTATAATCAGTTTTAATGTTTAACTGAGTCAACTTTATCAAGACTTAAGACAAGCAAGTAGTCAACCAAAATCAGGAAACTACAGTTTCTTGCGGAAATCCAAAAGGATAGGCGGCAATCCAATGTATGTCTATCATATACGCAAGATTGTTCCCAATCCTTTGTAAGCATCCAATATTAGCCGCCTTTGTGTAACATTCTTACTTTACTACCTTTGCCCGAAAAACTTATGTTTGTACTCAACGAAACAAATGTTTTTCGGGTTTGTTGCACTCCTGTGGATATGCGTCAGGGTATTCTTCGCCTGTCCCAATTGGTACGCCGCAATGACTTCAATCCTTCTGATGGTGTTGTCTACGTTTTCTACAATCGAGCCCGTAACCGAATTAAATTGCTGCACTGGGAACGCTGTGGNAAAAGAGAATCAAAGTTTTTGTATAATCCCTGAGAATGGTTTACCTTTGCAGCCATGCCCAGGGTTGACTTCCGGGCTACGCCCTCCAGTCAACCCTGGGCAGTTATAAGAATGACTCTGTCAACAAATATCAGTGATAAGGATCAATAGTCAACTATAATC
>NZ_LT706987.1:2219432-2337201 GCF_900155655.1 Prevotella ihumii | reverse complement strand
AGCTTATCACGTCCTTCATCGCCTCCATGAGCCAAGGCATCCGCCATTCGCCCTTAATTACTTTCTATTCGCCATTGATACATCAGCATTGCTACCGATGCATAATGATGCTCATACTTTCAGCTGTATTTCGAAATCATATTAAATAAGACTTCTTAAAAAAAAAAAATCTTGAACTTTGTAGTTTTACTTTACAGTTTTTGCTTGTGTCAATATGTCAAAGAACTATGTCGAGTGTTGACCTAAAAAGGTCGCATCAACGAAGTGGAGAATAACGGATTCGAACCGTTGACCCCCTGCGTGCAAGGCAGGTGCTCTAGCCAGCTGAGCTAATCCCCCAAGGGATTGTAAGTGAATAATTGAAAAAGAATACAGCTCGTATATATTATATAAGGTGTAATCTTTATTTTAAGAAGTAGTCCCAGGCAGACTTGAACATGCCTTTTACACATTGCTTTCAGCGATGTGTAGTCCCAGGCAGACTTGAACATGCCTTTTACACATTGCTTTCAGCGATGTGTAGTCCCAGGCAGACTTGAACATGCCTTTTACACATTGCTTTCAGCGATGTGTAGTCCCAGGCAGACTTGAACTGCCGACCTCCACATTATCAGTGTGGCGCTCTAACCAACTGAGCTATAGGACTGAGTTGGGTAAAGCCCTACGGCTTCTACCTTGGCTTCCTTTATTCGCTTATATCTAATAGAAACAGAATTATGAGTACAAGAAGAGAAACAAACAAATTCAATATCAAATAATGAAATCATAAAATGTTCATACTCTTAGCAATACCTCAAGGATAAACGTTACTCCAGAAAGGAGGTGTTCCAGCCGCACCTTCCGGTACGGCTACCTTGTTACGACTTAGCCCCAATTACCAGTTTTGCCCTAGGTCGCTCCTTGCGGTTACGAACTTCAGGCACCCCCGGCTTTCATGGCTTGACGGGCGGTGTGTACAAGGCCCGGGAACGTATTCACCGCGCCATGGCTGATGCGCGATTACTAGCGAATCCAGCTTCGTGAGGTCGGGTTGCAGACCTCAGTCCGAACTGGGACCGGCTTTAAAGATTAGATCGTACTTACGCACAACCAACATTCTGTACCGGCCATTGTAACACGTGTGTAGCCCCGGACGTAAGGGCCGTGCTGATTTGACGTCATCCCCACCTTCCTCACACCTTACGGTGGCAGTATCCCTAGAGTGCCCAGCATTACCTGATGGCAACTAAGAAAAGGGGTTGCGCTCGTTATGGCACTTAAGCCGACACCTCACGGCACGAGCTGACGACAACCATGCAGCACCTTCACCAGCGTCCCGAAGGACCTCAACATCTCTGTATCGTGCGCTGGCAATTCAAGCCCGGGTAAGGTTCCTCGCGTATCATCGAATTAAACCACATGTTCCTCCGCTTGTGCGGGCCCCCGTCAATTCCTTTGAGTTTCACCGTTGCCGGCGTACTCCCCAGGTGGGATGCTTAATGCTTTCGCTTAGCCGCTAACACCAGGTGCTAACAGCGGGCATCCATCGTTTACTGTGCGGACTACCAGGGTATCTAATCCTGTTCGATACCCGCACCTTCGAGCTTAAGCGTCAGTTACACTCCCGTAAGCTGCCTTCGCAATCGGAGTTCTTCATAATATCTAAGCATTTCACCGCTACACCATGAATTCCGCCTACGTTGTGTGCACTCAAGTCTTCCAGTTCGCGCTGCAATTCAGATGTTGAGCATCTACATTTCACAACACGCTTAAAAAACCGCCTACACTCCCTTTAAACCCAATAAATCCGGATAACGCCTGGACCTTCCGTATTACCGCGGCTGCTGGCACGGAATTAGCCGGTCCTTATTCGAAGGGTACATACAAAACATTACACGTAATGTCAGTTATTCCCCAACAAAAGCAGTTTACAACCCATAGGGCCGTCATCCTGCACGCTACTTGGCTGGTTCAGACTCTCGTCCATTGACCAATATTCCTCACTGCTGCCTCCCGTAGGAGTTTGGACCGTGTCTCAGTTCCAATGTGGGGGACCTTCCTCTCAGAACCCCTACTGATCGAAGCCTTGGTGAGCCGTTACCTCACCAACAAGCTAATCAGACGCATCCCCATCCAATACCGATAAATCTTTCATCCTCGTCAGATGCCATCAAAGGATTATATTGGGTATTAGTCCGTCTTTCAACGGGTTATCCCCAAGTAAAGGGCAGGTTGGATACGCGATACTCACCCGTGCGCCGGTCGACGTCCATAAAAAGCAAGCTTTCTATGCCGTTTCCCCTCGACTTGCATGTGTTAAGCCTATAGCTAGCGTTCATCCTGAGCCAGGATCAAACTCTCCATTGTAAAATATGTTTTATATCACTCAATCCAAAAGATAAAAGCGATAAGTTGAATCTGTTCAGAACGAATATCCTAAATTCGAAGTATCAAGTTTAAACACCTATTAATTTCAAAATGAAGTCACAAAGCAACTTCAGAATTGAACGGTTCGTTTCTTTTACCCATCTACTAAAAATTAATTCAGTAGACGCTTCTTGTACTACTATTTTCTGTCTATGTAAATCTATTCAAAGAACTCTTTCTTTTCGCTCTCAAGAGAAGTGCCGTGTGGCGTATTTCTCAAAAGCGAGTGCAAAGTTAGAGCATTTTCATCAAACCTCCAAATGTTTTTAAAAGAAAATCTCAAAAAAGATTACTTTTTAGATAAAGATTGATTTAAATCAACGAATAGAAAATACTACACCTTTTTATATATATATGAATTAAGGGAAGTTAAGGGAGTTAGGGGAGTTAGGGGGAGTTAAAACCAAATGTGCAGTTTGCCGTGGGTAAACGATGTAGGGGCTTGGTTTACCAAGTTCCAATAAGGAGGGATTTAAACTACGAATTTGCACGAATTTTACGAATTTCACTAAGTCGGGGAAGTACCTTTTTAAGGGATGACTAACCTAAAAATATTAGATTATTTAATGCGCTGCTGATAAAGAACAAGTATTTATTTCCACAGGCGTAATACTCATAATCATAAAAGAGAAGTATTTGCCGATTAAGAACCAAACAAGATCTATATTTCCCAAAAGGTTATTGAAAGTGTTAAAACCAAACGTCATATTTGACGCATACGCTATCGCCAGATGCTTGATACAAAGAATTGGGCTAAATGAGTGTGCAATCATAATTTAATAACTTACAGATAGTTATAATTAATATACAGAATGTGTGCAAAAGTACAAGTCCATTACAAAGTACAAATAGAACAACGGAAGGATAGAAAAGAACTAAAAAGAAGCCATTTGTTGGTATTTCGGAAGGTAAAAGATAAACTCTAAGCAGTCCAAAGTTCAACTATAACGACGTAAAACATATATGTTTGGCTTTTCAAAAGTGGAACTTTGGGATTTTAGAAAGTCGACAAAGGAAATACAAAACACATAATAAGAAATACAGAATAACCTATTTTCGGGATTGAAATGTTAAAACGCATCTTCTCGCTTTTCTACAAAGCAAACCGCCAAAATAGATATTTGCTGCTAAAACAAGCATTTTTATAGATATTTATACAGTATTTATTTGGCAGAATGAATAATAATTTGTAAGTTTGTGCCATAACTCGGATAAAACAACAATGCGTATGAAAACAACAAAACCACTTAGACAAGCAGCAAAAACATTACTTGCCGCAGCAATATTGATGAGTACACCCAACGTATTGAGAGCGCAAAACGATATGCCTCAATATGTTGTGAAAAACGGAATGATGATATTTCAAGGTGCACCAATGTTGCGCATCGACATCAATACCTTTGTAGACCTTGGTTATGGCTATGCTAAGGATCGATACAACGTTTACTATATGGGTAGGGTGCTTCCCTTTGTTGATCCATACACCTTCCAACTAAAAGGTGGCAGAGTGAACCCCTACGACGAGGGCAGGCGAGGTTACGATGGGGGTTATGGCTACGACGAGTATTACACAGGCTATATGGTGACCAAGAACACGGTGCTATACGAAGGACGAAAGATTGAAGATGCAATGGCAAACTCGTTTACAGACTTGGGGTACGATTATGCCAAGGACGCTTTCAACGTTTACTATATGGGACGCAAAGTAGGCGATGCAACATCATCATCGTTCAAGGTGCTGACCTATGGGTATGCAGCAGATGCGTTCAATGTGTACTATATGGGGGTAAAAATGCCTGATGCAATGCCTTCATCTTTCAAAGTGCTAAAAGACGGATACGCTGAAGACACATTCAACACTTATTATTGCGGAAAGAAAGTGTAAGCCTTAGGAAATATTGCTTTTTATTTTGTTGTTCCTTTTGTTTACACTACCTTTGCAGGCGCAAACAGAATAGGTAAATGAGTAAGAAACAAATACTTTTGATAAACGATATTGCAGGATATGGAAAGGTAGCCACAGCGGCTATGTTACCTATCCTATCGTATATGGGTCACCCTACGTACAACCTCCCCACAGCGTTGGTTTCCAACACGTTGGACTATGGTAAGTTTAACATTCTTGAGACTACCGACTATATAAAAGGTGTTTTCCCTGTGTGGAAGGAGTTGGGTTTCCGCTACGATGCTATTGCTACGGGCTTTATCGCTTCGGAACAGCAGGCAAAAATCGTGGCAGACTATTGTCGTGAACAGGCGACTATGGGTACAGCGGTGTATGTAGACCCCATTATGGGCGACGAGGGCAAGCTGTATAATGGTGTTACTCCCGCTACTATCAATTCTATGCGAGAAATGATAAGTGTGGCAGACCTATGCTTCCCCAACTTTACCGAAGCGTGCTATCTTACCTCTTTTATATATAAGGAGGAAGGTGTAACCAAAGAAGAAGGACGTGTGCTATTGGACAAGTTGCGTGGCATTGGGGCTAAATCGGTGCTCATCACATCTATTCCCGTAAACGGGCAACCTTCGGTAATAGGTTATAACCATAAGGAGGATAGGTATTTTGAGCTTGCTTACAACGAAATTCCCGTGCATTTCCCTGGTACAGGCGACATCTTTTCGGCTATTCTTATTGGGCATTTGCTTAACGAAGAGTCGCTTACCGATAGTACACAACGTGCTATAGACAGCGTATATAAGCTGATAGACCTAAATAAGGACAACGAGGACAAGAACAGAGGAATACCCTTGGAACGCTACCTCAATATCTTATAAATAGATTTTTCACAAGTATTAAAATGAAAGTGCTAAGACCATTCCACTGCCTAAGAGCGACTTCAGCAGAAGCCACGGGGGTATTGCCTTAGCTCTTTTTGCAAGAAAAAAAATAATTGTTAGCTACTAAAATTTAAGAATATGGAGTGGTTAAACGGACTTTTCAATCTTCATTCGGCACTTCAAGCTGTCATTATCTTGTCGTTGGTATGTGCGGTAGGTTTGGCTTTGGGCAAAATAAGATTGGGCGGCATCTCGTTGGGTGTGGCTTTTGTGTTTTTTGTTGGCATCGCTGTGGGCAATTTCGGGTTGGACATCGACCATCAGATGTTGGACTATTGCGAAACCTTCGGCTTGGTGCTCTTTGTCTATACCTTAGGTTTGCACGTAGGTCCAAACTTCTTTAGTTCTATGCTGCACGAGGGTAAAGACCTCAACCTATGGTCGTTGGCTGTGATACTGCTCGGCACGGTTATGGCTGTGGGCTTGTCGTATGGGTTAGGTGTTCCTATGAGCGAAATGGTGGGTATATTGAGTGGAGCTACTACCAATACACCTGCACTTGGTGCGGCTCAACAGGCGTTAGAGCATATCGGCGTGAATGGTGGTAGTGCGGCTTTGGCTACGGCTGTAACCTATCCTTTAGGCGTTGTGGGCGTAATTTTTGCAATGATTGTGCTGCGCAAATTCTTTGTAAAACCTGCCGACTTGGAGCTGAAAAACGAGGACGAGGACAACCAAACCTACGTGGGTCAGTTTGTGGTGGTTAATCCTGCTGTGGTGGGAAAAACCATAGAAGATGTATCGAAAGGTTCGCATTTCAAGTTTATTATTTCACGCATTTGGCGCAACGAGGAGGTGATTTTGCCTCACGGAAATACAGTGCTCGAAAATCACGACAATCTCTTGGTGGTGGCTAACAAGGAGGAAGTGGCAGCTATGGAGATACTCTTTGGTCAGGAAGTGAAGCACGACTGGAACAAAGAGCAAATAGACTGGAACCACATCGATTCGAATGTAGAAAGTAGGATTATAGTGTTGACCAAACCCGGGCTGAATGGCAAACTGTTAGGAGAGCTTAGCTTGCGCGATGTATATGGGGTAAACGTGAGTCGTGTGTTGCGTGGCGACATTAAATTGTTGGCTACCGAAGACCTCCGACTTCGTCACGGCGACCGCCTTACGGTGGTGGGAACGCCCGATGCAGTAGACCACGCAGAACATTTCCTTGGCAATTCGGTGAAAACACTCAATGAGCCTAACCTTGGAAACATCTTCTTGGGAATGATTCTCGGTCTTGCTATCGGAACAATTCCTTTGTCGCTGCCGGGTATGGACTCACCTATCCGCCTCGGAATAGCTGGTGGACCAATCATTATGGGTATCCTTATCGGTACGTTTGCACCACGCTTGCACATCATCTCGTACACCACGGCAAGTGCTTCGCTGATGCTTCGCAAGTTAGGGCTATCGCTCTATTTGGCTTGTGTGGGATTGGACGCAGGTAAGGACTTCCTTGGTACGGTGGTTCGCCCTGAAGGTTTGATGTGGATTGGCTTAGGTTTCTTGCTCACGGTATTGCCTATTTTTATTGTTGCCCTTATTGCATTGCGCACTAAGAAGTATGATTTCGGAACAATATGCGGTGTGCTTTGTGGCTCTATGGCTAATCCTATGGCTTTGGTTTATGCCAACGACACGACCAAAGGCGAGACCTCAAATATTAGTTACACCACAGTTTATCCATTAGGAATGTTCGTTCGAGTCATCATTGCTCAAATGCTTGTGATGTTCTTCGTTTAAATTTTCTGTTGGGAAGATACATTTAAAACGGAATTACTCAAATGTTTAAAAGGTTTTTCGCTTAGTATTGGATAGAAAAAAAAGAAAGCAAATAAGGCGCACCGATAGATGGTACGCCTTATTTGCTTTAGTGTTTGTGCGCTTCTTGCACTAAAGAAGTAATGTATGCTGTGAAGTTGGTATCCCCCACCCTTTGCCAGATGTCGCCCAAAAGAGCTGCACCACCAAAGCCATAGTTTCGGATTTGGGGAATATTAGACGCTGATATGCCACCTAAAGCATAAACCTTTCGGTCGATAATGCCTTGCTTTTGGGCTGCTATCAATACATCGGGGAGGAATGCTGACGCATATCCTTGCTTGGAAATGCTATCGAAAATAGGACTTAAAAACACATAATGGCACATTGGTTTGGCACGTTCTACCTCGTCAAGACTATGGCACGACTTAGAAATGCTTCCTTTAAAATCTGTGGGAGGTGTGGAATTGCGATGGTTAAGGTGAACGCCAATAGATGGAAATTGTGTTGTAAGCTCGAAATGGTCGTGTAGTACAAGGCGAGAATGTAGATGAGTAGGAATACCTTCTATGAGTTGTCTACACTCATCGGCTGTTGCGTTTGGTTTCCGAATATGCACCTTGTCAATCCCTAAAGCAAGGATTTGAGAAATAATAGAAGCCTCCCCAACTGTGAAAGTTGGAGAGGTAATAACAATAAGTTGCATTTACGCTTATCCTTTGATACGCTTTATAATCATTTCAGCAACCTTCTTGCCCGACATAAGCATACCGCCAAAGATGGGTCCCATACGAGGTGTGCCGCCTACTGCTGAAGATGCCATGCCACAAACATAAAGCCCTGGATAGATTTCCTTTGTTCCTTCCACTACTTGCTGTTCGCCTTCGATTACGTCCAATGAGCGTTCGCCAATCACTTCACCCGTTGCAGTATTGAGTTTGATGCCGTTCTTGCGTGCTACCACTTGACACATTTCGCTGTCGTGACCAGTTCCGTCAATAACAAACTTTGCCATAATGTTCAACGGGTCAACGTGTAAGCCTTCACGAAGTACAGGTGTCCAATTCACAACCACACCACTAACAACATTGTTCTTGAACACTACATCTTCCACAGAATAGCAATTGAAGATTGTAGCACCAGCGTGAACCGCCTTATAAAGCAAAGCAGAGGTGCTTTCAATCGAGTCTGCAGTGAAAAGATTATCATCGTATTCCTCGTAATTGATATCAAAGTCTTTGATAATATCCAATGCTTCTTTCTGAATAACCAACTGATTGAACATCATAGCACCACCCCACATACCGCCACCTGGCGATAGTTTGCGGTCGAACAATGCAACTTTCAATCCTGCTTTTGCCATATAATAAGCAGCAACAATGCCTGATGGACCACCGCCAACGATAGCTACGTCCAAGTCTAAGCACTTCTCCATCTTTTCAAAGTAGGTACGAATAATACCTCTTGATACTTCTTTTTCAATCATAATTATTATTGTTTGTTTTTGTTTATTCTATTTTTAAGTTTTGTCAGACAGGTCGGATAAGTCGGACGGGTCTGACAAAGCTAAACAATCTGATAAGGCTGAAAAGCTGATAAGTCAACCCAAGGCAGATTAACCTTTTATTCTTCACACCCCTCCAAGGTCTGACTAATGCGCATTGCACAGAAGTTAGGGCCACACATTGTGCAATATTTGCCACCCAGTTTATTGGAGGTTTCCCAATACTCACGTGCTTTTTCAGGGTCGAGCGATAAGTTGAATTGGTCTTTCCAACGGAAATCATAGCGAGCTTTGCTCAACGCATTATCTCTTACAGTAGCACCTGGGTGTCCCTTAGCCAAGTCTGCAGCGTGGGCAGCTATCTTGTAAGTGATTACGCCCGTGCGTACATCGTCCTTGTTAGGTAAAGAGAGATGCTCTTTTGGTGTAACATAACAAATCATAGCTGTGCCATACCAACTTATCATTGACGCACCTATTGCGCTTGTGATATGGTCGTAGGCAGGCGCAATATCGGTTACGAGCGGACCTAAGGTATAGAAAGGCGCACCGTGACACTTCTCTATCTGTCGCTCCATATTCTCTTTTATTTTGTGCATAGGCACGTGTCCTGGTCCTTCGATGAAGGCTTGCACATTCTTAGCCCAAGCTCGCTCTACCAATTCGCCCATCGTATCAAGCTCGGCAAACTGCGCTGCATCGTTGGCATCGTATGTTGAGCCCGGGCGCAAACCATCTCCCAAAGATATAGCCACATCGTATTTGGCGCAAATGTCGCAAATATCGTCAAAATGACTATAAAGAAAGCTCTCCTCATTGTGTACCTGACACCATTTAGAGATGATACTTCCGCCACGGCTAACCATACCTGTAAGACGTCCATTAGCCAATGGTACATTCTTCAGACGTATACCGCAATGAATTGTGAAATAGTCTACACCCTGCTCACACTGCTCTATCAAGGTTTCACGGAATATATCCCACGTAAGGTCTTCTGCCTTTCCGTTCACCTTTTCAAATGCTTGATACATCGGCACAGTTCCCACTGGCACAGGGCAATTACGCAATATCCACTCTCGTGTTTCGTGAATATTGTCGCCCGTAGATAAGTCCATCAATGTGTCGCCGCCCCACTTACAGCTCCACACAGCCTTCTCTACTTCCTCGTCAATGCTTGAGTTTTCGTGCGAATTACCAATATTTGTATTTATCTTTACAGAGAAATTGGTTCCAATAATCATTGGTTCGCTTTCTGGGTGATTGATATTGGCAGGGATAACGGCACGTCCTGCTGCTACTTCACGACAAACAAATTCAGGCGTAATATGACTTTCTATGCCCAATGCCTTGCAATTCATATTCTCACGAATAGCCACATACTCCATTTCCTCTGTAATAATGCCTTGCTTAGCATAATACATCAGTGTGCCTTTGCGCTTGTCTGTCCATGCTTTGCGAAGTTTAGGAAGTCCTTTCTGCAAATTTATCTCCACATTAGGGTCGCTGTAAGGACCGCTTGTGTCATATACTACAACAGGTTCGTTTTCAGTTATTGCTTTCTCATTGTTCACGATTTTCACCGTTGGGGTGAGGTTTATTTGTCGCATTCCCACTCTTAGGTCGGGAAAGCGTTCACCCTTCATATAGATTTTCTCCGATGAAGGGTATTCTATCTTAATATCGTTCTTCATAATGCTACATTAAATTGATTAGTAACTTCATTTCTTCTATAGGGTCGACAGCGTTCAATACAGTTCCACTCACCGCTATTCCGCTTACTCCAAGCTCGATGATTGCCTTTACATCACTGCGCAATATGCCTCCAATGGCAATGAGCGGAAGCCCAATGCCTCGTGCTTTCATCTTCGCCAACAGCTCTTTATATCCTTCAAGCCCTAAGGTTGGCGCAAGATTTTTCTTTGTTTCAGTGTAGCGGAATGGTCCACAACCGATATAGTCTGCACCCTGTTGGTAAAGTCGCTCGATGTCCGAAAACGTATTTGCCGTACCACCTATTATACAAGGTGTATCTCCAAACAACTTTCGAGCCTCATCTACGGGCATATCGTTTTTACCGAGATGCACCCCGTCAGCCCCTAATTGGCGAACAAGGTGTACACGGTCGTCCAACAAGAATGTAGCTCCGTGTGCCTTACACATTTCAGACAATTGTCGACCGATGCAAATAAACTCCTCGTCCGAAGCCTCTTTCATACGCAATTGCACCCACTTGCAACCACCCCTCAATGCCATTTCAGCCCCTTGAAGATAATTGAATCGTGTGTTTTCGTGCGTTATATATTGTGTGTTTATCATCGCTTAATAAGTTTTTCTGGTTCATAAAAGTGATTCACAGCTCCGTGTCCTTCGCCTATCGTTACATCTGCCCCAGCTTTTAGCGCATTTGTTACATAGTCTTTCGCCCGTTTGATGGCACGCTCCATTTGTTCTCCTCGTGCTAAATACGCTGCAATAGCCGACGAGAGCGTACACCCTGTGCCGTGCGTATTGCGTGTTTTAACGGTAGGATTACAATAAAACGTAGGCGAGCTTTTCGGTAAATAAAGCCTATCCACCTTTTCTATCCCTGCCAAATGCCCACCTTTAATAAGCACCGCTTTACAGCTAAGCTGTAGAATATGCTTTGCTGCAAGCGATACATCATCTTCAGTCGTTATTCTTATGTTTGCCAATACTTCTGCTTCGGGTATATTAGGCGTAAGAAGCGTTGCCATAGGGAACAATCTTTCTACAAATACCTCCACAGCCTCTTCCATCATCAGTCTACTGCCCGATGTTGCCACCATTATAGGATCTACCACCATTGGCACAGCCTCGTACTCGCCGAGCACATCGGCAATGGCACGAATGGTTTGCGCATCGTTTACCATACCTATTTTAATGGCATTGGGACGAATATCGCTCATCACTGCACGCAATTGGGCTGCTACCACGTTAGGTTCAACGTGCTGAATGGCAGATAGACCCAACGTATTTTGTGCCGTAACCGAGGTAATAACCGAAGCAGCATAACACCCCAAAGCCGACATCGTTTTAATGTCTGCCTGAATGCCTGCTCCTCCGCTACAATCCGAGCCTGCAATAGTCAAAGTTTTACAATAGTTCATAGCATCGCCTAAGTTAAGGAAACGTATCATTGGGATGCACAGAAAATTCAGTGTGTGATAAACCTATCTTATTACTCGTTAGCACTTCCTACGGCAGCATTACCTGCATCAGGTTATACGGGTATAATCTCAGCTCATTCAACAGAATGGCACCCCACGTTCGGTTTCCCGAAGTTTATCTGTGTGCAAAGTTACAAAATAAAAAAGGAAAAGCAAGAGAAAGAAGAAAAATATTTATAAAAGAAGAATAAGAACGCAATAGAGTTAAGCCACGCAGCCTAACTCTATCTATTTTATTAAGTAACTAATCAAAATTAAGCGACTTGTTTAGAGAAGTTTATACGCAACCCCTTTCCGATATCTGCCAAAGCTCTGTTGGTGGTATACCTTAATTCCGCAGCATAAATTCTTGTAAGAACTCCAAGTGCCTAAGAAACAAAGTTCTCAAAACACTTGGATATGTCAGAAATTTCACCTATCTTGGTGCTGTAAACATAACAAGTAAGCAAAAACTGACATAGCAAAGGTAGCAATTAAAAACGAGAATATCAGTAAGCATCCACAAGAATGCTTTTACAGCAATATAGTGTAAATTTGCACTTGCTAGTTGAATTCTCCTTTCGGTCGAATGTCGATTTAAAGTTAAAGGCTGAACTCCTCGTCTGGAGTCCGGCCTTTCAATTAACTTTCCATCTTTGCAATTAAATCATTGTTTCGTGGGCGGAAAGTACATTCTCATTATTGCTTTATAGTGGTTGAAAAATCATTTAACGTATATTTTCTTCATTGTTCCATCAGAATATTTTATGATGTTCAATCCCCTTTGAAGTTTCTTCAATTTATATCCGTTAACAGAGTAGATTTCCATCTTGCAAGGCTCGTCCGACTTTGTGTTTTCGATGCCGGCAGAGGTTGGTTGCACAACTAATGGCTCACTCTTAAATACATTTTCTCCATCATCATAGACCATAACCAGTGAGAGTTTGGCTATGTCCGAATCATAGAAGTGCAGGATGCGCAGATTGCCATCCGACTTGATGTCATCATTCTTTTTGTCTTGGTAGTTGAAAGGAATGTTTGCCATATCATCGTCAATGTAGAAGTACTCGCTCTTTATAAACTTAAAGGGCTCTTTACTGTCGTTGACATAAACATTGTAATACATTTTGTCCGGGCTGAGGTAGTTGCCATTTACATCCGCATTGTTTACATAGAAAGCCAATATAGTAGTTGTTGTTGAGTAATCGTAACTCGGCGTAGCATTGCAATAGAACAGTTTTGGTGTCTCCGGCTTTGCGGCTTTTTGAACGAATGGAGTCAATGTCATGTTTCCAAATACCTCATAATCATCCGATGGATTATTAGTCTCACTGCTCAGACCCAAAAACATCTTAAGCAGATTGCCGGTGGTAAGTTTTTGCGTTTCAGTATCTACTGTAAAATCAATTCTATCGGCCATCGTTGTTGCATCTTTGAAAGCAGCAGCAAAAATATGATATTTCATTTGGTCGCCTGAATACTTGCCAAAATCACCCTTGGCAGATGTTCCCATATACTGATTTGTCAGCAAGGTTGCCTTATTACCATTTAACGTAATCTTTACCCATGCGTCTACCAATGCCGGATTTTTTGAAATGCCCTTTAGATACAGGTCGTTTCCTTCTGCAATTGCATCAATAACACGTGGTGAACTTTCTTCGGCGCACGTGAACGTATATTGTTTCTTCACACCTGTTGTGGGAGGGGTCAGCAACTTGTATGCAAGCGTGCTGATGGTAATATTCCAATCGCCGTAGAATCTATCCCAAACGCCGGAATTATCCACCATGCCCAATATTTCTTGTTTGGTGCCCATACCTTCCATTTGAAGCTTCGAGCCATCCCATGAAAACTCGATGTAGTTCTTATCCGGTGCAACCACCTCATATTGATTATCACCTTTATTGACCAAACGATTGAGCGTAAATACTCTATCGGTTCCTCTTTCCGAATCATCATCTCCACCGCTCTTGTCTTTATAGAATTTTTGTGGGAAGACAGCTTTATATTTTCCTTCTCCTGTCTTGTCAAGTTTCATCCAAGAATTGCTTTCGAGACCTGAGAGTGGGTTGTAAACATAAAGGCATCCATCCTTACCTTCTATGATTTGCGAGACCAAACCTTCGTAAACACCGGGTTCTGAATTTACCCATCCTCGCACCCAAGATTCGCTATAGCGATACATATTGTCGATTTTCTTCCCTTCCGGCTCGGTTACAATCTGAGCTGTAGCAGCAATACTTATTGCCAATGTACAAATAGAGAATAATGCTTTTTTCATAATTTGATTTTTAGATTGTGAATAAATTGTTTTGTTAGAAATCATATCCAAGTCCAATGGTGCAGTAGCTTTTTCCACCATCTCCGGTTTTCAGCATATAAGCACCATTGATGCGAAAGCTGTGGTATTTGACTCCCGCGCCCATTGTGAAATGACTGAGGTCGTGATCGCCATACTCATAACCTGCTCTTACTGACAACAAGTTGTTGTAGGTGTATTCAACGCCGCCACCCAACATGAAAACTTTGGCGTCTGTGGGTCGGAAGAAATAGCGTGTGGCCAACGCTGCACTTACTTTGTGTATGTCGGTTACATCAACTTCCATTTTTCCTCCTAATGAAACATGAGTGGGCATTGAGCTTTTGTGCCCATTACCGTAGTCAAGGTCAGGACCTATAGCTTCTACCTTGGCGTCAATCATAACGCTGGCAGGTCTTTTCGTCATTGTGATGTTATCTTTAGTGTAGGATAGTCCCACCGAAAAAGCACCACCGTAGCCATTCTTAGAAAGATGGCTGAAGATAAAGGCTCCGGTAGCATAAGCAGCCAACCCATTGCCTATCATGTAAGAGTAGCCCAAATCAATAGTCCAGTCATAGGGTTTATATTCCTTGGTTGGTTCGCCCATCATGTCGTATCCGTTGAATTTTAGTCCGCCGGCATACCTGAAACCTCCAAATACTGAGTGCCGCTTAAAAAGTTTGTAACCTATTGTGACTGTGTACAAACCGAATAATCCTTGTGCGCCATCTTCTTTTTCATACAACGAGGCTGAGGCGTCGGCTGTAAACCTTTTATCGGTGTTGAAGAACGCCGAGGGAGTATTGTAAAGGTACATTCCATCGCTTGCAACCGAAGCATTGCCCATGCTTGCTGTTTTGGAATCAGGATTTGCCGTTAGAATTGGTAGGGATTGTCCTTGGGCTTTCGCTTGTGTAGCACCGAAAAGTGCTGCACAAGCTATGATTATCATATGTTTTGATTTCATGTCTGTTGAATTTATCGTTTAATGAACATTTTGCTGAAATCACCCTTGTTTGTATGCACTGTCAGCTTGTAGGTGCCAGAGCGCAAGCTGGCGAGATCCAGTGTGGCAACATGCTTGCTGTCGGGTTTTACATTGGCTTTCATCACTCGTTCACCTACGGTTGATGAGATGATGAATTCTGCTTGGCTAACCTCCGGGTTGAGTAGAGCATTGATATCTCTTTTCACCGGAATAGGATAGACGGCATAGACCGGAGCGGACTTTCTCTCAACGACACGAAGTTGGAACGAGCCTTCCGATGAGTTTTGCCTACCGTCGGAAGCGAGTACGCTGATGCGGGTCGTGCCTTTTGCCAAAGCCTTGATTTGAATGTTGTTGTTGGTTATTCCGGCTGATGCAATCTTATTGTTCGATGCACTAACCGTGTAGGTCAGCTCTTTGTTGGCACTGCCCGAATAATGCCCCTTCAACGGAATGTTCACAACGCCCTCATCGAGTCCGATAATAAAATTGTCGAATGGCTTTTCAAGTTTCGGTGGCATATATTTGAAAATGCAGAATCTGAGATTCTTTTCCAATTTGGCACCAAGATCGTCGGAGATAATGAACTTGCAAGTATAGTTGCCGGCTGCGAGAACGGGGACGATGGTGATATTCACCGTTGATTTGTTGATGGTGTATGAAACGCCTTTTGTATCGCCGGCAGTTTTCAAGTCCCAGTTGTGTCCGTCAGGATCAGCAACGTTGAAGCTGAAAGTCTTTCTTTCGTTGTTGCTCAATTCGATAACGTCTTCGGGAAATCCCGTTGCCTCAGGAGTATGATTGAGTTTTGTCTTGCACTTTTTAATGACAGGCTCAGAGATGTTGCCCCAACGGTCGATGGCAACAATAGCAATGTAGTATTCCTTGTTGTCCTTTAGATTGTCAAAGTTGAACTTCAGAGTCTCTCCCAGCTTATGTCCAATACCGTTGATTTCCCGATAGGTCTTGTTCTTGAGATTCTCTTTCGTGAGTTCGTTAGGACTGATGTAGAGTCTGTAGAAAGAGGCTGTCTTATCCTCATCTTTGGCAACGCTCCATTCTGCACGGATTTCTACGAAGTCAGGGATAAGGTTTAGTTTCTCAACCTTATCGGGGGCTATCTTGGTGTCAGATTCAAATGCAGCCTCAGCATCAATGTAGCCCTTTCCCAACTTTCCTTTGTACATCGGATTCATTTCATCGATGTTGAACGGGCGGTATGCAGAGACAAGACGCGATTTAAGATCATCATTGGTAAATCCTTGCTTTCCAAAATAAGATGCGATAAGCGCAGCAATACCTGAAACGTGTGGGCAAGCCATTGAGGTTCCTTGAAGAAATGCATAACCCTTTGGATTCTTCGCCATAGAGACAGTACTTAAAACACCTCCTTCTGTTCCGTAGGTCTCTTGGTCGCCTCCCGGAGCCATGATGGTTACCCATTTTCCATAATTACTGTAGCTAGCTCTCTTGAAGTCCCATGCCATCGCTGAAACAGAAATCGTCGGAGCGTAGCAAGCAGGGTAAGCCGAAAACTCCTTATTCTCGTTACCGGCGGCAAAAATGACCACTCCTCCCTTCATTGGTGAATCGGATCTCTGCTTTCCAGTTTCGTCACAACCGGCATATTTAATGAAGTAATCGATGGCTTCCTGCAAAAGTTTAGGCATTTCTGTGACTTCGGAAGCTGAGGGATAGCCCCATGAGTTCTGACAGATGACAGCACCGTTGTCGGCGGCGTACTTAATAGCTGCTGCCGCATCGCCCTGCTCATTCTTTTTTCTGAAAATCTGGCAACTCATGACCCTTACTCCACTACCTGGAGTTCCATCGCCACCAGCAATACCAGCGACTCCTTTACCGTTGTTGTTGCGTGCAGCAATAGTTCCCGCAACGTGCGTACCATGTGATTCGTCATCAGGCTCTATCGTGCCACCAACGACATTATCGCCCTCAACAAAGTTGTAGCCGTAAACATCATCAATGAAACCATTACCATCGTCATCGAAGTTAGGCTTTCCGTTTTTTTCCAGTTCATTCACATAGAGGTTTCCCACCAAGTCTTCGTGGGTTACGTCTATACCACCATCGACTACGGCAACGATTACATTTTTTGTTCCTGTTGTATATTTTTCCCATACAGGCTTGACGTTACAGTCAGCCCCCGGAACAGCGGTAGCACTCACTGAACCATCGTTGTAATAATGCCATTGCTGGGGCAGCAGCGGGTCGTTGAATTTCCCCTTACCAGTGGTTGTCTTGGCTGTGGTTTCAATATTTCCCACTGACTTGACTGTTACTTCGGGATGAGCGATGGGTAGGATGCGCTCAACATACTCAACTCCCTTAACTTTGTTGAATTGTTGAAGAACAGCCCCAACGTCTTTACTCTCATCAAAATATACGGTGTACCAGCGATCAAGACCTGTGGCAACGGTACGTGCCTCGTATTTGCCTGCCGGTTTGAAAACTCTTTCCATCCTGTAAGCTCCCGAGAATTTCATTGCGGAAGCCATTGCCGAGGGTACACTCTGCATTTCCACTTTTCCTTCTGATGAACTTGCCAGCTCATAGTTCTCTCCCGGACTTAATTTGATATTGATGCAGCCTTTTACTGCAAAGATATCCTTGTTAATCGTAACATTGCGTGTGCCGGAATTGGGTGCTTCCAAATTGAAGTTGTCCTGACACGATGTGGCAAACATCATTCCCACGACAGCGCATGCACATAGATATATAATTGATTTTTTCATTTCTTTTATTGTAGTTTTCTTCGATTTTCTTTCTTGAGCATTCTTTCCACTTTGGATACCATGGTAGTTTTGCTCCCTGAAAAAACATCTGGCTTGTAAAGAACGCTTATTTGCATGACGGGCTGTCCTGCATTTATATCAGCGAACTTATCACCGGAAATAGCCAATGTCAGACAGTCGGAACGGCGTGCATAGACATGGTGCTTACCGTTGTATCCAATAAATTCAAAATTGTTGGAAGTAAGTAGTTTGTCAAATTCACGAGTAACGAACCATTCCTTACCTTGTCTCCAAATTCCAAGATTTGGATTACTGTAACTCAAACTATACTGTTCCACGCTTCCCACCATTTCTTTCGGTGCCGGGAAGTCTCCGCCACGTGTAAACAAAAAGTAGGTTCGCGTTATCAGCAATGGATCGGTGGTCTTGTAAGCTACAGCCTCTATCTCTCTATTCTTGGAAACTTGCCGAGCTATTTCTTCACTGTTCTGCGATTTTTCATATTTATCTATTGCACTGAGTTTTTTGTCAGCTTTATTGAGCAAGTGAAGTGGACCTAACTCGAGGCTCTTAAACGTCTCATAGTTGCGATCCTGAATGTGCATTTGCCAGAAGAAAAGAACAACGCTATTGTTGCTTTCCATAATATCCACATCCATTGTCATTAGTTCCTGTTCGTTAATATAATGGTTAGGATCTTTCGTGTCTCTGACATAGCCATTCGCCTTGACAAAGTCTTGAAACTCCTGAGAACGCACAGCATCTACACCTTCTTTTACCAATGAGCGTGTAAAAATACGTGTTGGCATGAAAGTCTCCGTGTCATGCACATAGAAGACTTCTTTAAATAGAGGGGAGGGAGTTCTGAACACATATGTTTCTTCGTATAAATTAAATGAAGGATCTGGAGGACCATATTCGGCAAAGAGGCTGCCGCGTTGGTGCTCAAAATTCATCATTTTATAAAGGCTGAAAGGTATGCCCGGATTACATGCCAATACAAAGGCGCATACTCCCGGCTGCTTTACGACTACGTCAGTATTTTTTCCTCCCATAGAAATTTTCAGTTTGACTGTTCGCTCTTTTGTGTCATAATTAGGCTTTGAGATAAATTTCAAGGAATGTTTCTTTTTGACAATCTGCAACCAGTCCGTACTTTCTGCCTGTATCAGCTCATAGGGTATATCACCAGTATTCACGTTTACCGAGGTAGCGCCTCCCACCTGTGGCAATACGACTTCACCTCCGGAAATACCCAAAGACTGATTGTCAGCACTTTGGCTGATAGTTATTTTTTTCACTGCCAAGCCGCCGTCGATAAGGATATAGCTGCTTCGTTCCATTCCGGTAACATTCGCATCAACTTTCACGATGAGTTCGTTGCCATTAGGAGTCAAATGTATCCACTGCTTCGGAGATGTAGCAATCCACTCCTTGCAGTTTGTATTCACCATAATTGTTTTCTCCTCTCCCTGTGTGTTGAATGTCAGAGCTTGTTCGGAGACATCAAGTTTTGGCTGTTCAAAATCAACACTGTCTGCACAATTCGCCACCATTGCCATTACCAAACAAAAGGCGGAGAGGCGCAACAAATGATATAATTGTTTAATTTGCATATTGAATAATACTAAATTAGAGTTTAATGTGACAGACTAATACTTTAGCATTTTCTTAGCTTTATTGAAATTGCTTATCATCTTGTCTTGCGCCTTGACAACTTTACTGCCGGCGCCAAAAATGGTATTATCGTAATTGTAGAGCAATGCAAGCACCGGAACATTGTTATCGACTACACAAGTAACTGCAATGACCAAATGGTCTCGTTGACGACCAAAGAAATGCGTATTATTGGTTGTGCGTAGGAATGAAAATCCTTCTTCGCCAAGCTTTTTCTTAAGTTCATTTGTAACAAGCCATTTTTTTCCATATTTCCATACACCGAGGTCAGTGTTCTTGAACAGAAGGGCTCCAATCTGCACACTACCGAGCTTCTCATCAGCCTTTCCATCTTCACCGGTAGTGTAGAAAATATGAATGCGGCTATAGGCCGGTTGTTGGCTTGCATTAAGAATATATTGGATTTGTGAAACTTCAGTCTTCTTAAACTCATTATAGCTACGTTCTTCTTCTTTGCTTCCGGCTTTCTTCTCAAAAGCCTCTACTTCCGGCACTTTTACATTAGCAACCTGCAAGAGTTCGAACGGATAGTAAGGTAATTTGTCGAAAGTCTTAAGTTCTTTAACTTGTTTTATCACTGGTGTATAAGTAAGATTTACTCCCTCTCCACCCGGTTTCTCAGAAACAAAAACCTTCAGTGATAAAAGTTCTTTTTCATTGAAGTATTCTCTATCCGACTCCGAATTGCTGCGTGTATAACCATTATTGGTGAGGAATTTTTCAAAAGCCTTGTCCTTGACGGCATCTACGGCAACCATGCCATCACCAATATTGATAATCTGCGATGATGTTACACCGTCCGGGCTGCAATATTGCATTAACGTAA
Organism: Prevotella ihumii; assembly: GCF_900155655.1. Lineage (GTDB taxonomy): Bacteria > Bacteroidota > Bacteroidia > Bacteroidales > Bacteroidaceae > Prevotella > Prevotella ihumii. The sequence goes on along the minus strand of NZ_LT706987.1, from coordinate 2,316,976 downwards.
ATATGGGGGAAGGAGTGATGAAGGTATAGGTTTCTTCAATACCGAAGCCCGGCATAGCTTGCTGATATTCGCGAAGATAGCTCCCACGTCCCAATTCATAGTCCATAATCTTATGAACATCCTGTGGCATTCCCGGATTGATGGGAAGGAGATAACGCTGAATGCCTGCCTGTGAAACAACGATTTCACGCGTTTGGTCGCCACTCTTGGCATAAAGTTTCACCATGCGTGTCTGATCGGTGTTGTTGCATTCTGCCACCAATTTTATTTCTTCGGAAAACTTATGTATTTTCAACCAATCGACTTCCTCACTGGTAGTGATGTCATAGATAGCTGAATTGGTTGAGATATCAACCACCTTCTCGCCTCCTGTTTGAGGAAGATAGACAACCTCGGGCATGACTTCGAGCGACACATCCGCCGCACTCTGAGTAACGTCAATCTTTCCCGTAGCACCATTCGCATTCACGATGACGTGCCCCATGCGTTGGTTACCCATTTTGTTTTCAGCTACTTTCAGTTTTAGCATATCTCCATCCTGAATCAACGTCAGCCAGTCACCTTCCTGTGGCGAGGCAGCGGTCCAATGTTCTTGATTCGTATTGACACTGATGTTTCGTTCACCGGCACCTCTGTCAAACGCTACACTGGTTTCGGAAAGAACCAACGTCGGCAACTCAAATTCGTCTTCTTTTGCACACGAAAGTACAGAAAGGAGAATTCCTCCAAGTAAAAGAGGAAAGATTGTCTTTTTTAATCTCATTTTGTTTTAGGTTTTATAGAATTATAATACATTTAATTAATTCCAAAATCTTCAATAAATATTAGGAAAACTGCGCATATAACGCAAATTCATAACTATTACACTTAATTAGTTACTTTTTACATTAAGCGCTGCAAATATCCTAATAAATGAGGATAAAAACAAGCATTTATACCAAAAAACATTAATAATTTAACGTATTTTATCTTATCTCCCCCTTATTCTTCTATTCATTAACAGTATTATACTCATATTGACATTCTATTTTTACACTTTATTTTATTTCTTGATTTTCCGTCAGTAATATCCGATAAAATGTTAACCCAAGTTTAACGGGCATAATTATTTTTCATAAATTTTCAGTGTGTTTTGAGGGTTTTAGGTTTGCTAAGTGCTTAATAATCAGCCGTAGCGTTTTCTGAATACGGGCTAAATCTGATTTGTAGGACACCAGCATATCATTTTTTTTTGTTACTTTGCACCTATGCACGCAAATGTACAGACACGTTTTAATCCGACAACTGGTGAAAAGGCTCTTTATTATAGACTTAAAGAGTCGTATCGTGACGTGGCTGGACACGTACATTCGCTCATCCTGCTCAATATTGGTTTTGAACCTTCTCTCACAGCCTTGCAGGTGAGAAGGATTGCTTTTGCACTTACAGAGCGTTTTAACCCAAATCGGTCGTTAGACTTCTTCGAGATTTGCGAGCTTATTTTGAGCTATTTTCGTTTGTTTTTTGAAGACGTTTAGCGAGCTAAACAACTGAAAAAAACAAACGAAAAGAGCCAAAATAAGGTGCAAAGACGAAGAAAAGCATAACAGCTAAACGCTTTAAAAAGCCTTTGCGGGCTAATAACCGATTTGGGTTTAAGAACAGAGGAACTAATTCTTTATTTGGCAAGCATTTGGAGGGGCTTACTGAACTGGAACAGGCTAAGGCGGATGAGTGGTGGCAGCGGATGAAAGAGGAAGGTGGAATTGATAGATTCGATAAGAAGGAACAGAAGGCAAGAAAGGAGTCTGAACGTTATATCGATCTTGCTACGGCAGAACATACTGACGCAAGGAATGTTGGTGCAGAATGGCTCTGTAAGCAGACCATTGATAAGCTGGGGCTGGAAGAGTTCCTGCGTGACCAAGGATGGAGCAACCATTCTATCCACACCGCACTCTCTGCGCTCATCATCCGGACTGTGTATGCCGTATCTGAACGTTCCTCGTATTATTATCTCAGGGATAATTCGGCTGCCGCCGAACTTTACACTGGGTCGCAAGACTGGACTCCGGGTATCAATGCCCTGTACAAGGTAACGGACAAACTCTATGAACTTAAAGAGAAGATAGAACGTCACTTGTGCAATGTAACAGATAACCTTTTTAATATAGATAACAAGCTGATGCTCTTTGACTTGACAAACTTCTACTTTGAGGGTAGTAAGCGTGAAAGCAAGAAGGCACAGTTTGGTAGGTCGAAAGAGAAGCGATCTGATTGTAAACTTCTCGTCCTGGCCCTGTGTATCAATAAGGAGGGCTTCATACGCTATTCTTCTATCCTGGAAGGCAATACGGCTGACCCTAAATCACTGCCTGATATGATAGATACGCTGGCAGACAGGAATCCTGTACAAAAAGAAAAATCGCTTATTGTGATGGATGCAGGTATTGCAACCGAAGAGAATCTAAATCTTATTAAGGCAAAGGGTTACAACTATCTCTGCGTATCCCGCACCAAGCTGAAAGATTACACGCTCAGTGAGGACCATAAGAGTGTGATGGTAAAAGACGCCCGAAAGCAAACGATAACGCTCAACAAGGTACACACCGAAGGTGAGGACTACTATCTTGAGATAACCTCTCCATCTAAGGCTATGACCGAATCGTCAATGAACAAACTTTGGCGTGAAAGATTTGAGACAGAGCTGAAGAAGATAAATGATGGTATTGCAAAGAAAGGTGGAACGAAACTCTACGAGAAGGTTGTAGAGCGTACGGGACGAGCCATACAGAAATATCCTTCTATCGCAAGATACTATGCGATAGACTACATTAGAAACGAAGAAAAACCAAAGGAAATGCTACGTGTAGACTGGAAGCTCAAAGACCTCTCAGCCATCGAGTCCGGACACGGCGTATACTTCCTACGGACCAATGTAGAAACACTCGACGAGCGTACCACATGGGACTATTACAACCTCATACGAGAAATCGAATGTACCAACAGGCAGTTGAAGACCGACCTAAACCTCCGTCCTATATATCATCAGACCGATGACCGGAGCGATGCGCATCTTTTCTTCGGTCTGCTTGCCTACTGGGTGGTAAATACCATCCGCTGCCAGTTGAAGCGAGAAGGCGAATCCTGCTATTGGACCGAAATCGTGCGGAGGATGAACACTCAGAAACTTGTAACCACGGAAGGTAGGAACCCGTTAGGAGACATCGTACAGATGCGACAATGCAGCAATCCCTCAAAGCAAGCAACTGCTATATACGATAAATTAAAACTGAAATATGCACCATTCAGAAAAATAAAAATTTGTAGGACACAGAGTCCATAACCGAAACTGAAAAAGTATAATAATAGCAAGATTCTACGATGATAGGTGTTAAACTTGGGCTAAACGGGACAGCAGTGTTTTATCTTGATTATTTAATGTTTATGCGACTGCGTCGCATTCTTCTGCAAACTTAGAGGTCATTAGACCAGTTTAGGTGCTTACTTATTATTTTTGAAACTTATGAGATGTCTTTTGGATTATTTTGGCTTTATTTTACCTATATCTGCAGTCACATAGCCCGCTATGCTCCTTTGATATATGCAAAATAAATCTCAAAATAATCGCAAAATACATTCTCATTCTAACGACCTATTTGGGTTAAACTAAGCGGAAATCTGTCCGAAATAGAACCTATACAAAAAAGAAACCTTACCTTTGCAAGCGATGAAAATACGTCTTGAAAAATTATCGGTTGGCTATAAAGGCTTTGCGCCTGTGGTTTCGGATATTAACGTAGAAATCCGAAGCGGAGAACTCACGTGTCTAATTGGCTCGAATGGTATAGGAAAATCTACCTTGCTAAAAACGTTAACGGGTTTTCTGCCCAAACTTAGCGGACAGCTCCTCTTAGATGGGCGCGATATGGACATGCTTACGCAACGTGAACGCGCCAAACTCATTGGCATCGTACTGACCCAACGCATAGATGTGCAAAATCTTAGCGTAACCGATACCATAGGTATGGGGCGCACACCTTATACGGGCTTTTGGGGCAAACTGAACAATGAGGATATAGCAATAGTAGACAAAGCCATAGAAATGGTAGGCATCAGCCATCTCCGCACACGAATGATACAAACCCTTTCGGACGGAGAGCGACAAAAAGTGATGATAGCGAAAGCCTTAGCGCAAGAAACGCCCATTATTCTTCTTGACGAGCCCACCTCTTTTCTCGACTTTCCTTCTAAAGTGGAAATGCTCCAACTGCTCCATCGTTTAGCCAAAGAAACCGACAAGGTGATATTCCTTTCTACGCACGACCTTGAATTGGCACTGCGCATTGCCGATTGTTTGGTGGAACTAAACAAAGACGGATTGCACCGAGTGGAGGCCGACAAGGTGAAAACAGAAATAGAACAGCTATTACAATAAATGTATTTTTATTCACCCCTACATTTTCATCATCTACTTCTCCATTCGTCGTTTTTTCTAAACCAACAGTACTGTTAAGGTACACAACGGTTCGTTTTTTACAACATTTCAGTTTTAGACAGCATATATAAAATAGTAGAACTCTTGATTTTAATCAAGAATATCATAAATATGAAATATTTTTGGCTAAATATTTGCATATATCCAATTTTACCCCTATCTTTGCATCGTGTTTTTCATAGTATTAGATTTAAGGTTAACAAAGGTTGGAGTACGGCGGTACTCCTTTTTTTATGCCCATACGTTTCGTATGTCTATAAATTAGCTTTGTTAGATTTTGAGCTTATTTTTGAGGTCAAAATGCAAGAGTGTGAAGGAGTGTAGCGAGCTACACGACTGAACGAACTTACATTTTGAACCAAAAACGGAGCAAGCCGAATGCAATCAAACTTGTTTGAATTGTTGAGACGCAGCCTATTTTATATAAAAAGAAGCCAAAAGATAACAAAACGTATTTCATAAAAATTTAATGACGATATGCGGTGGTAATTTATAGAACCAGCCTAAAGGTAAAGAATAAGCGAGAGTCTCTCATCTCCTCCGTTGGGAGGGGAGCCCATAATTGCTATGTCGTGGATATTTGTAGTTTTATCGAATGGGGTCGGACAAGTCAGACGCGTCAGACAGGTCAGACAAGTCAGACAAGTCAGACAAGTCGGACAATCGAGCCCCTACCCACTGCCAACAAACAACAAAAAAGCCCTCGAAGTATTGCTACTTCGAGGGCTTCTTGTTGTCCTAGGCGGATTCGAACCACCACAAACAGAACCAAAACCTGTTGTGCTACCATTACACCATAGGACAATTGCGGTGCAAAATTAGTGATATTTTATGGTACTACCAAATTTTTGGAGACTTTTTTATTAAAAAAGTTGTTTTTTGTACCACTTCATATACTTCACTGCATTGCATTGCGTGGCGAAACCACCTTGACGCCGTTGCCATACGACATAAGAACAGAATAGAGCTCGTAGTTGAGGCACACATTGGTGGTGAAAGTGCAGTCGCCCGTTTCGCTGTTTTCGTCTATTAGTTGCTGACTTGCGTGTATGGGTTTCGTCTTTATGTAGTTGACCTGAAACCTATTCGCCACAAAGGTTAGTTTTGTTGGGCGCGTATTGATATTCTTTGTTACGCCTACTAAATCTTCGAAAAAGCGGTCGGGGTGAAACTTTGGGTTTTCTCTGAAAGGCAAATCGATGGGTTCAACACTCACAATGCGGTCTAAAGCAAGGTTGAAATCTCCCTGAATGGTGCGTCTCGATACCCCTTTTACGATACCTTCCATATCGTATAGTGCGTCCGAACACGCATCTACAAAATCGTCTAAAGTCCATCTACGATATTTGTTTCGCAGACAATTGTCTATTGTTTTGTAGCGTATCAACGCATTCTTATTTGCAGGCATATAGGCTTCTGTTTTGTTACGATGGGGCAAAGATACACCTTTTATTATATATAAAAAGCCGATAAGCCAAAGAGAAAAAGGCTGCAATCGGCATTTCGTTGCTCAAAATGCTTAACAATCGGGTAACGGAAGAATAGAACAATGAGGCTTTAAGCTCGATAACAAAAAATCTTGTTTGTAATATTTTGATTATAAGATAGTTATAAATGCGTTCTGAAACATATATGTTTCACCACCCAATACATATATGTTTTACACGCTCAAAGTTGAACTTTGGCAATGCCAAACATATATATTTTGCAGCAAATAGATTGATGTATTGTTTCTGAAGGATAGAGAAAGGAAAAACAGACCAATAAGTTTGTTAGTCTATAGTATCACTGCGGAGGCTTACGAGATTTACTGCGTATCAACGTTTTTTGCGTCAAAAAAAGTAGCTTTTTCACTTTCATTTCTGTTACGCAAAAACATTGCGCATCCCCATTCTAACTTTGCACTCGTAATCATTTATCAAATAAAAAAGTAAAACTATGGAAGTAAAAGTAATTAAGAACAGTCCTGTAAAATTATGGGTTGACGAGTTGGACGAGAAAGCAATATCGCAGATTACAAATCTTGCAAGTCTTCCCTTCGTCTTTCACCACATAGCAATGATGCCCGATGCACACGCTGGAATGGGAATGCCTATTGGGGGCGTATTGGCTTGCAAAGATGTGGTTATCCCCAATGCTGTGGGCGTAGATATAGGGTGCGGAATGTGTGCCGTGAAGACCAATATCAGATCCGATTCGCTTACGCCCGACATTATTCGCAAACAGATAATGAGCGGCATCAGAGCGCAAATTCCATTGGGAATGAAACGTCACAAAACGCAGCAAGACGAGAGCTATTTGCCACAAGGATTTGATATAGACAAGCTTTTTGTGGTGCGAAGTCAATGGAAATCTATTAAGAAACAAGTGGGTACGCTTGGTGGCGGAAATCACTTTATAGAACTTCAGAAAGACGAAGAGGGGTGGCTTTGGATAATGATTCACTCAGGGTCGAGAAACCTTGGTAAGATGGTAGGCGAACACTACAACAAGTTGGCTAAGCAGCTCAATGCACAATACCACTCTGTTGTGTCGGAGGATATGAAGTTGGCTTTTCTCCCCGTATGCGCCAAAGAATTTAAGGACTATTGGGCAGAAATGGAATATTGCGTGGCTTTTGCCTATTGCAACCGCCGATTGATGATGCAACGTATCGAAGAAGTGATAGCCTCGGTAGTTCCCGATGCTGAATTTGAACCGATGATAAACATTGCCCACAATTATGCAGCGTGGGAAAAACACTTTGGCGAGACGGTGGTTGTTCACCGCAAGGGGGCAACATTGGCAGAGAAAGGTATGATAGGCATCATTCCTGGAAGTCAGGGTACAGCCTCGTACATTGTGGAAGGCTTGGGCAATCCCGACTCGTTCAATTCGTGTTCGCACGGAGCAGGGCGAGCTTTAAGCCGAAGTATGGCTATCCACACCCTTGATATGCAAGCCGAAATAGCTGCATTGGAGGCACGTGGCATTATACACGCTATACGTTCGCAAGCCGATATGCAGGAAGCCACAGGTGCGTATAAGGATATAGAAAAGGTGATGGAAAACCAAAAAGACCTTGTGCGAATAAAGACACGACTGCTGCCCTTAGCGGTGATAAAAGGCGACTAATACCAACACATAAACAACGTTCATCTAAAGATGGCAGCAAGGTTTTTAACGCTTTGCTGCCATTATTCCACCTCACAAGTTTCAATAATATATGAGGAGAAACCAAAACTTATCTAATGTCTGATTTGGGATTATCCCAAATCGGTCATTAGCCCGCAAAGGCTTTTTAAAGCGTTTAGCTGTTATGCTTTTCTTCGTCTTTGCACCTTATTTTGGCTCTTTTCGTTTGTTTTTTCAGTTGTTTAGCTCGCTAAACGTCTTCAAAAACAACCAAAAATAGCTCAAAATAAGCTCGCAAATCTCGAAGAAGTCTAACGACCGATTTGGGATTATTACTGGGAGAAGGCTAAAAACTTGTTTCAGATAGATGGAAACGAGAATGGTTATAGGTTATAAATAGGAATAAAAAAAGCGAGCGAAAACAGCTGTTATGCTGCTTTCGCTCGCTTAAGATTTATTGCTTTCTGTCTTTTTCGGCTTGGTCTTTCACAACTTGTTTGGCTGCTTTTAGTGCCTTTTTTGCTGCTTTTTTCTCCTTCTTGGTCAATTTTTTGTCTTCGGTAAGACCATTTTTCGGATTGTATTCTAAGCCCAATTGCTTGGCACGTTCAAGGTTTTTGCCTTGTATTTTTCGTTTGGTTTCACCCTTTTGTTTGGTTATCTTGTCGGGCTTTTGTTTGTACAGCGGTGTGCTGAGTGGGCTCCATGTAAGGCGTACTTCCTTTTTCTCTTTACACTCTATCTCTTTCGTGTAGTAATATACTGCCTCGGCTTGTCGCTGCTCACTGTACAATCCAGTGTCCCAACGTCCGTTATCGTTGTCGTCTACTATCACACGGAGGTAGTAAATGCTCGGTTTGACGTAGTAGAACACTGCCTCATTGTTGGTTGCTGCTACCTCTTTTATTACTTTTTCGCCCTCGTTGAGGAGTTGCAAGATGCAGTTTTTCTTGCTTTCCATTCCTTGTAGCGAAACAATGAGTGTGCTGTATGTTTCTAACGCATTGATTCTTATGCCTTGTTTTGAGGGTTTAGATACCTTGCCATATATATCGGTAAATGCCATTGAATCTAATTCCAAACTATATTCACTCTGTGGTTTCCATTCGCCAATGAGCTTGTATCGTCGGTGTTGTGTGGGGGCTATACCCATCTGATAGGGAACGAGCGTCCACAGCGTGTCCACCTTTTCGTACAAATGTATCTTGGTTGTATCGCATTGGGATATGGGGAAAGGAAGGTCGAAGATAAGGTTCTCATCTGGCGCAAGTTGAGAACTGAAGTTGTATCTCACATCCAATGCTTCTGCGGGGTATGTAGTTTCGTATTTCTTGCCTTTCTCTTTGTTCTTGTCTTGTTGCTTCTTCCATTTGTCATACTTCTCTTGCTGTTGCTTCAAGCGTTTAGCGTATGGCGTTTTAGAGAGTACTTCTAAGGTGTCGGTTTTCAATTGTAATGCTCCCAACGAATCTGTTCCTTGATATTCAATTTGCATACGTAGGGTGTCTTGATTGATAAGTGCCGTGTCGCGCAACCAATAGGTTATGGTGTCTTGATTGAGCGATGGCTCTACAACAAACGCATCGGTAGCATCGAAATTTATACCTGTAATCTTTGGTAATTCGGCATTACCATAAGTAAAAAAGAGAGAAAAGAAGTCGGGTTGTTTACGTTCAGCCTTTAAAAAGTAACGGTTGGTCTGTACTTCGGTAAAGGCTGTAAGTACCACATCATCAGGTAAGAAGCGGGTATAAGGTGTTTGTTTGATGTCAAGAATACGAAGCGAATCGCGCCAAAGGGTATCTTGTCGCACATCAGGGCGTGACGATGGCATTATCACTTCGGGTGTGAAAGCTATCTTTTCACTTTGTTGTGTGAACCGATAGTTGCCGTCAGCATCTTGTAGGGCATAAATTCTGTAATCGCCAATCTTCACTCCTTTGATGCTGAAGTGGCCTTTATCATCGGTGCGAGATACACGCAGCATTGGCAATTTGGTAAAAGCTGTGTCGGTTTGGTTGCTGTATAAGCCCACAAGAATACCCTTGATAGGTTCTAAATTTTCGGCTTCCAACACGTAGCCAGCCACTTCCATAGTATCGATAGCTTCACCCGTAGAGAACGAATAAGTGTAGTTGCCCATCGGATTGCCCTCGTTGTTGTCCGAAATAGCATCAGAAAAGTCTATCGTGTATGTAGTGTTTGGTTTCAGCGAGTCCATCAATGTCACTGAAATGCGCTTGCCTTGAGCTTTTATTTCTGGTGTTTCTAATTGCGGAGGTGAAACCACTACTTTCTCGGAAGGATTGTCTAACTTGATAAACTCGTTGAAAAGAATTGTTACTTTCTTGCTGTTCACATCTGTTGCACGGTCGGCTGGCGATGTTGCGAGTATCTTTGGCGGTGCTTCGTCGTACCACCCACCGTCAGGCTGCCCCATTCTGGCGCAAGAGAAAAGAAGTATTGACATAACAGAAAGCACTGCCAAGCCCTTCAACCGCCATAGATAATTCTTTAAATCTTGTTTATCCATTAGTTTTTAATTTATATTATACAACTAAATAGCTTTTAAATTAAACCATAATCTTTTATCCCTTATTCATTTCCAATAGTTCTTCAAGATTTTTTCGACTATTCGATAAGCGAGGAACTTTGTGTTGTCCACCCAATTTACCTTTAGATTTGAGCCAATCATTGAACAACTCTTTGCGTGCCACTACCACTTCTAATTGTTGCAAAGTTACATCGTGGAAACGCTTTGCCTCATAGTCTGAATTTATTTCTTGCAGCTTTGTATCAAGCATGGTTGCAAACGCTTCCATTGAAGAAGGGAACTTCGAAAACTCTATAAGCCACTGATGGCGACACTTAGCGTTAGCGTCCATAAATATCGGTGCTACCGTATATTCGGTTATTTGTGCGCCCGTAGCCTTACAAGCTGCCTCTAATCCCTTTTCGGCATTGTCCATTATCAGCTCTTCGCCAAAGGCATTGATAAAGTATTTGGTACGTCCTGTGATGACAAACTTATATGGATTTTTAGAAGTAAATCGAATGGTATCGCCTATTTCGTAACGCCATAAGCCACAAGCGGTTGTGATAAGCATAGCATAGTTGCGTTCCACTTCCACGCCACTTAGAGGAACTATGTTTGGACGATCGCTCCCATACTCGTCCATCGGCAAGAATTCGTAGAACACACCATAATCCAACATCAGCAACATAGCAGGGTCGGAAGGGTCGCTCTGAATACCAAAAAATCCTTCTGACGCATTATAAGTTTCCATATATTGCATCTCTGGGTGGGTAATGATTTGCTTGTATTGTTCACGATAAGGCGTGAAAGCAATTCCACCATGGAAGAATACTTCCAAATTGGGCCATACCTCGTTGATGTGCTGTTTACCCGAAAGCTCTAACACACGCACCAAAACCGAGAGCATCCACGAAGGAACACCCGAAATATTGGTAACATTCTTGTTTAAAGTCTCCTGTGCTATGCGGTCGCGCTTCACTTCAAAGTCGCTCAACAATGCCACTTCTTTTGAAGGAACTCGACAAAAATTCACCAAAGGATTGATATTTTCGATAAGAATAGCACTCAAGTCGCCCACTAACGAGTTAGGCAAATTGTAATTAGACGAATGGCTTCCGCCTAATATCAAGCCCTTTCCGTTGAACATACGACTCGTTGGATTGTTTCTAAGATAGAGCGCAATAACGTCTTTTCCGCCTTGATAATGAACCGATTGCAAACCTTCTGCCGAGACAGGTATAAATTTGCTCTTGTCATTGGTTGTACCCGACGATTTTGCAAACCACTTTACGTGCCCTGGCCACAATATGTTTCGTTCGCCATGGCGCATACGATCAATGTCGCCTTTTAGTTCTTCGTAGGTATTGACGGGTATGTTTTGCGCAAAATCTTCATACGATTTAATAGTGGAAAAGAGATGTTTCCTTCCATATTCCGTTTCTTTTCCTTGGGCTACAAGATACTGTAGCACTTCCTGCTGGATAGCTTCGGCGTTTCCCACATAGCGTTCCAATTCCTTAGAACGTGGGTGGAAATACAGCTTGTTGACTATACTTGTAAGATTCATTTCTGACCTATATATAATGAATTACAAAAGTACAGCAAAAAAAAGGATTATCCTATTATTTTACTAATTTTAATAATGTATAGCTCTCTATGTTTCCTTTGCAATAATAGGGTGATGTATAAGCATATATTATGTTGCGCATAAAACTTCCGACTTACCGCTTTGTATATAAAAAAAGCAAAGACACACCCACTTTGCGTGCATCTTTGCTTACTTATCATTTATTTTTTCGTTTCTAAATCAGCAGTTTAGCCCACCTGGCTACCTGGTTTCACCTCGCCAAGAGTTGTAGTAACACTCAACGAACCATCGAAGTTGACAGCCGAAAGAATCATACCTTGACTTTCGATGCCCATCATCTTGCGTGGTGCAAAGTTGGCAATGAAGAGCACGTCTTTACCAATGAGCTGCTCTGGCTCGTAGAACGCAGCAATACCACTAAGGATTGTGCGAGGTGTACCCGAACCATCGTCAATGGTAAACTGAAGCAACTTCTTGCTCTTCTTCACCTTTTCGCAGTTTACGATATGTCCCACACGAATGTCCATCTTCTCAAAGTCGTCGAACGAAACTTCTTTCTTGATAGGCTCTGCCACATAGTTTGCAGCTTCATTCTCCTTCTTTGTGTCTTCCAATTTCTTCAGTTGTGCATCAATTGCCTCATCTTCAATCTTTTCAAAGAGCAAGTGAGGTTCGCTCAACTGGTGTCCTGCAGCAAGAATTTCGGTACTTCCAAGCTGTGTCCAATCGTAGTTGTCAAGACCTATCATATTGCGAAGCTCTTTACTACTGAAAGGCAAGAAAGGTTCGAAAGCAATACTAAGGTTGGCAACCAATTGGAGCGAGATATTAAGAATGGTCTCTACACGCTTTGGGTCAGTTTTCCAAACTTTCCAAGGCTCACACTCTGTAATGTAGCGATTGCCAATGCGTGCCAAATTCATCGCCTCTTTCTGTGCTTCACGGAACTTAAACACATCAAGATAACCCTCTACTTTCTCCTTAACGTCCTTAAATTCTTGAATAGTTTGACGGTCTACCTCCTGCAAATCGCCACAAGAAGGCACTACACCATTCCAATATTTCCAAGTCAACTGCAAAGCACGGTTCACGAAGTTGCCATAAACAGCCACCAATTCGCTATTGTTACGCTCTTGGAAATCCTTCCAAGTAAAGTTGTTATCCTTAGTTTCAGGTGCATTGGCTGTAAGCACATAGCGCAAAACATCCTGCTTGTTAGGGAAGTCTACCAAGTACTCGTGCAACCACACTGCCCAGTTGCGACTTGTAGAAATCTTATCGTTTTCAAGATTGAGGAACTCGTTTGACGGCACGTTGTCGGGCAAAATGTAGTCGCCGTGTGCCTTCAACATACTTGGGAAGATAACGCAATGGAACACGATGTTATCTTTTCCGATGAAGTGAACCAAACGACTTTCAGGGTCTTGCCACCACTTTTGCCAAGTGCCAAAACGTTCTGGCTCACGGTCGCAAAGCTCTTTAGTGTTTGAGATATAGCCAATAGGCGCATCAAACCATACATAAAGCACCTTACCTTCAGCACCTTCCACAGGTACAGGAATACCCCAATTAAGGTCGCGCGTCATTGCACGTGGTTGTAAATCCATATCCAACCAACTCTTACACTGACCATATACATTTGGACGCCACTCCTTATGTTCTTCCAAAATCCATTGCTTCAACCATTCTTGATAGTCGTTCAAGGGCAGATACCAGTTCTTGGTAGTCTTAACCACAGGCTTTGAACCCGAAATGGTAGAGTGAGGATTAATCAATTCCATTGGACTGAGGTCGCTACCACACTTTTCGCACTGGTCTCCATACGCATTTTCGTTGTGGCAATGAGGACATTCGCCCATCACATAGCGGTCGGCAAGAAACTGCTTAGCCTCTTCATCGTAAAGTTGTTCGCTTTCTTTCTCTACAAGTTTGCCTTCATCGTAGAGCTTGCGAAAGAAGTCTGATGCAAACTTATGGTGGATTTCGCTTGTTGTACGACTATATACATCGAACGAGATACCGAAATCTTCGAACGAATCCTTAATCATTTTATGATAGCGGTCGCACACATCTTGAGGCGTAACGCCCTCTTTCTTTGCGCGCAAGGTGATAGGCACACCGTGTTCGTCGCTACCTCCGATGAAGATAACTTCCTCTTTTTTCAATCGCAAATAGCGAACATAAATATCCGAAGGCACGTAAACACCTGCCAAGTGACCGATATGTACACCACCGTTAGCGTATGGCAAAGCTGCCGTTACGGTAGTGCGCTTGTATTTCTTCTCTTCCATATAGATATTCTTGTTTTTTGTTTTCTTTTCGTTTTTACTGCACTCTTACGGTCTTTGCACCTGCATAACAACCTATGGTGCGTCCACCTTTTATATATATATCTTCGTTTCCAGGCATATCAAGTACAAAACCTGCTGCCTTGACTTGTGCCACAAGATTGTCGTAAGCTGCCTGATTGAACACCCCGATGATAATAGCTCCGTCCTTGAAAGCCACATAGCTCGACACCCCTTTGCGCAAAGGTTTAGGATAGTCCTCGTAAGCTGTACCTGTCAGAATTTTCGCCAATTTGCAGTTCTTATAATACATCTTAGAGAATTTGTCAAGACGGTATATCTCGTAACCATTCTTTAAGGTGTAGCCATACTTCTTTGTTACCTCGGCTGTAGTTTCAGGATGTTCGAATATGCTGATAGCCTCTGCAATGCTTATAACCTCAGGATTGGGCGTAACTTGCTCTGCCATTTGCTGCACGGGAGCTTCTTGCGGCATCGTTACCACCTGCTTTTGTGTGCCACAACTCCAAAGCATTGCCAATGAAGCCACGGCAGTAGCTATATATAACGTTTTTCTCATCTTGTTAAGTCACTATAATTATACAAGCTGCAAAGTTACGATAAATATTTGAAACTCATAGGCGGATAAGTGTTTTAATATGCGCAAGGGGCATATAGGGGCTCGATTTATCGAGTTCCACTTAACTTGTGATGGGCGGGGGTGTATCAAAATAGGCACCTCCTCTTTTTTACCTTAATTCCGCAACACTATTATAAATTAAACTTTTTAAGTACCTGAGCAACAAAAAGCTCTTGCTTTGGCAAGCGGCAGAGCCGAGCGTCTCAGGATTTTGTCATGTCAGAATTTTCACTTATTTTAGTGTTGCAAAAAAGCCAAGAGAATCCAACGATAGACATGGCAAAGATACAAATTAAATCTGAGAAACTCACTCCTTTTGGGGGAATATTTTCGGGTTATGGAGCAATTTGACGCTACGCCTTCACGCTCTTGCATTTAGACCTCAAAAATAAGCTCAAAATCTAACAAAGCTAATTTATAGAACCGCCCTATACCTATAATAATGCTTACGCAGATGTTTTCCAGACTGATTTTGGATAATGCCTACAACTTATGGGAATGATATTGTGTATTGCCTCAAGTCACATTGTGGGGTAAGGGGATATTGTAGACAGAAGTGGGTGCTTCAAGTTCAAATTATATGCAAATTCAGTAATGAGAGGATGTGTACACGCAAGAAGGACGTTGAAGGGCTTAGTTGTAGATTTGAGTTTTTTTCTTTTTCTTCTGTTTATTTTTTTTGTATTTACATTATTTTTCGGTCTGAGAAATTGTTTAAGTTCACCTTTTGGGTATGTACATTCCGATGAGTTTATTTGCGTTCTCGACAACACCTTTCTTCCACGAGGAATACGAAAGGGCTGATACCTCGTGAGAAGTGTCAGCCCTAATTTTATAAATCAATAAAAGTTTTATCGGACAGCAATATAAAACAATATTTATTTCACATTGAATGTTGTAACTTTCATATCATTTTTTTCATTCAGTTTATCCGGGTCGCCTAAGTTGATTCCGTATTCTCCTGGTTGTAAATTGTCTATTACAATGTAGTAAGAACTCTTTCCGTACTTTTTTGCCTCAAAGTCAATTTGTCCCAACGAGTTAGATTTCGAAGCAGACAAAGTACCTGCTTCAGCGAGTTGTACTCTGCGCTCTTTCCCTTTAATTTCAAAAGGAAAAATGTTGATAAATGAAGAGGGATCAGTGTCGTTGTTGGTAGCCTTTATAATTAGACGCACTTGCCCTGTAGGTATGGAAATTTTAGACGATTTTCCCGCAAGCGTAAGACGCGTTTTCACTTTACCAATACCTGTCAGATACAATGAAGCACCAGCTTTCGTTTTTATGACACCTGTCTCTCGTGGTAATAACTTGTAAGTGGTGTTGGAAGTTAATAAATAAGTTTGATCTGCAAACTCTGGTTCAGGAACAGTAACACTTTGCGCAAAAATAGTAGTCAAGCTGAAAAGCAATGATACTGCAAGTAGTAAACTCTTTTTCATATTCGTGTGATTTAAAAACATTAATTCCGCAACACTATTATAAATTAAAATTTTTAAGTACCTGAACAACAAAAAGCTCTTGCTTTGGCAAGCGGCAGAGCCGAGCGTCCCAGGATTTTGCTATGTCAGAATTTTCACTTGTTTTAGTGTTGCAAAAAAACAAGAGAATCCAACGATAGATATGGCAAAGATACAAATTAAATCTGAGAAACTCACTCCTTTTGGGGGAATATTTTCAATTATGGAGTAATTTGACGCTACGCCTTCACTCTCTTGCATTTTGACCTCAAAAATAAGCTCAAAATCTAACAAAGCTAATTTATAGACATACGAAACGTATGGGCATAAAAAAAGGAGTACCGCTGTACTCCAACCTTTGTTAACCTTAAATCTAATACTATGAAAAACACGTTGCAAAGATAGAGTAATAATTACAATAAAACAAATGATACAAGCGAAAAAGTTGCTTTTAGGCGTTAATATTGATATAAATCAACGCTGTTGGCTATGGATTGGGTGAAAATATTGATAAAATGTAAACAATTAACAGAATGGTGTGGGAAGAAGTGAAAAAATAAGAGCAAGCTGCTGTGCGTATATTCCACCTTATTATATATATAGACCGCTAAGCGACAAGAAGCAGACAAAGACAAGTTGACAGCAGAATAAAAAAGTTGCTAAAAAGCACCAAAAGTTTTGGAAAATATTGAGCTTTGTACTACTTTTGTACCAATAGGCATATTTTTTGCATATACCTTACAGAAAGCAAACAATTAATATTTTACGAATATGGAATTTGACAATCGTTTCAGTAACATCAACAGTCGCGAACAAGAGCTTGCTATGTCGCGCAGTCTACCGCTTCTTATGCGCAAAGTGTACACGTGGATGACGATGGCACTCATCATTACAGGCGTGGTGGCATACGGAGTTGGCACATCAGAAGCATTGCTGATGGCAATCTTTAACAATTCTATTGTGTTTTTCGGCTTGATGATAGCCGAATTAGCACTTGTGTTTTATCTTTCAGCACGCATTCATAAACTTTCATTGCCGAGTGCTACAATTGGCTTTATTGCTTTTTCTGTAATCAATGGATTAACGTTGGGGTCGATATTTGCGGTTTATAGCATCGGTTCGATTGCACAAACCTTCTTCGTCACTGCTGGTACATTTAGCGCAATGGCATTTATTGGCTATACCACAAAGAAAGACTTGTCGAACATAGGTGGCTACTTGCTGATGGCACTCTTCGGACTTATCATTGCGGGAATGGTAAATATTTTCCTTAAAAGTTCGATGTTCGACTTCATTTTGAGTGGTTTGATAGTCTTAGTCTTTACAGGACTTACCG
This sequence comes from Prevotella ihumii, assembly GCF_900155655.1. GTDB lineage: Bacteria > Bacteroidota > Bacteroidia > Bacteroidales > Bacteroidaceae > Prevotella > Prevotella ihumii. The sequence goes on along the minus strand of NZ_LT706987.1, from coordinate 2,299,537 downwards.
CTTGGGATGTACAGACGATTAAGAAAATGTTGATGCACGCACCCGATGCAGGCGAGTCGGCACAGAAGATAGCATTGCTTGGCGCACTCAATCTTTATCTCGACTTTATTAATCTCTTTATTCATTTGCTTCGTTTCTTTGGCAGTAGAGATTAAAAAATAAGTTGATTAAGAGAAAAAAGAATAAGAAAGCTCACCGAAAGGTGGGCTTTTATTATTAAAAATATACACACAGTGGCCTAAAATGTGTATAATTGTGACAAAAAAGTCCTATAAAAAGAAAAAAACTTTAATGTTTTTATACAATTCTAAGGCAATTATTTGCATATTCAAAATATTATGGATAAATTTGCAAGCAAACAATGAATAAATATTCTGTAATATGAAAATTAAGAATAAAAGATTAGAAACGTTGAAGATGCTCATCTCAAGTATGGAGCTGAGTTCTCAAGAAGAAGTAATCAAAGCCTTAGAGAAAGAGGGATTTAAATTGACCCAAGCAACACTTAGTCGCGACCTGAAACAACTTAAAGTAGCTAAAGCTGCATGGATGAATGGAAAGTATGTGTACGTTCTACCTAACGACTCTATGTACAAAAGAGTGACATCGCCAGCCAAGGCGTCGGAAATGTTGCAGCACAGCGGTTATCTGTCAATACACTTCTCGGGACAAATGGCAGTGATGAAAACAGCCCCAGGGTATGCGAGCGCAGTGGCTTACAACCTTGACAATAGCGACTTGCCCGAGGTTTTAGGAACCATTGCAGGTGATGACACCATCTTTATTGTGACCAAAGAAGGATGCACAAGAGATGAAATTTTGAACTCGTTGGGCTATATCATTCCTGAAATAAGAAATCACGAGTATTAAAAATAACAACAACACAAAGACTTCTATATAAGCAAAGTTGCCTATTCGGTTGGGCAACTTTGCTTTTTCGTTTTTATACACACAAATAAAAGCTACCCGTTGCGTAATTATTTTTATTTTTTAGCTACTATCCCAATTGTTACCTCATTCAATAGATAGCGTATTTCTCTTTTATCTTTTTCTCTTTTTCCGTTTTGCTTTGGATAAGTGTTAAATACAAGGGTCATAATTCTCGTATATGCGTTGAAAAGAAGCGTGATACACAAAAGTGGTATAAATGGGTGTGCAAATGTAAACTACTGATAGACAACGAGTAATGAATAAACTGAAAAAAGTGTGCAAGAATATAGTATTTAAATTGTAGTAATATAGAACTAATAAAAGGAGAATATGAATAATAAAAGTGCTATTAAGTGGTATTTCAGAAGGCAAAAGTTGAACTTTAAGGACGCCAAACATCAATGTTTAGGCGGTAAAACATATATGTTTGGCATTGTCAAAGATGAACTTTGACTTTCCATAATACCAACAAAAGAGATTTAGAACATATAATAAGAAATATCAAACAATTCTATTTGGGGAATTAAAATGTTAAATCAGCATAACAGCAAAAAACATAAGGAGGGTTAAACCCAAAATAAGACCAGAAGACATCTCATAGGTTTCGCAAATAAATGAACAAGCAGCTAAACGGGTCAAATGAACTGTTTTGGGGTTAAATACGCACTAAATTAATTCCGCCAACGGGTAAAAACAGTTTTCCGACAAATTGAGGAGAATTAAAGTATTAATGTAAAATACGCTAATAATATTATGTCTAAATAAGAAGTTCCTCAAGATGATAGACTAAAATTGAAAACTATAAACAAATGTATTGGAATTGTGGAAATAATCAACAGATTTCACACCCATATTGCTTTTATTCAACATATTGATATGTGTGGGGAGGCAAAAACTAAAAACTTTTCTGTTTTTTTCTTATAAAACATTTTGCCAATTCAATTATTATTCGCAATTTTGCCAACAAATACTAACCCATTATAAAGAAATAATTCTAAAACAAGAAATAATTCTATGGAAGAACAAATCGAAGTGAAAGAGCTTGAGCACGTTGTAGTGCTTTTCTCAGGCGACTCTGGCGATGGTATGCAGCTGGCAGGTAACATTTTTTCAAATGTGTCAGCTACCGTAGGTAATGGTATTTCTACATTCCCAGACTACCCAGCAGACATCCGTGCTCCGCAAGGCTCACTCACAGGTGTAAGTGGATTTAGGGTACACATTGGCGCAGGTAAAGTTTACACTCCTGGCGACAAGTGTGATGTGCTTGTGGCTATGAATGCAGCTGCTTTAAAAACACAGTACAAAAACTGTAAGCCACAAGGTACTATCATCATCGACACAGACTCGTTTAGCCCTCGCGACTTGAAGAAGGCTGAGTTTGCAACAGACGACTACTTGAAGGAAATGGGCATCGACCCAGACCGTGTAGTAGCTTGTCCTATTACAAAGATGGTGAAAGACTGCTTAGCAGAAACTGGTATGGACAACAAGTCTATGCTCAAGTGTCGCAATATGTTTGCGTTGGGCTTGGTTTGCTGGTTGTTCAATCGTGACTTGGAATTGGTAGGCAACTTCCTCCGTGAAAAGTTCAAGAAGAAGCCAGCTATTGCTGAAGCTAATATTAAGGTAGTAGAGGCAGGTTACGACTATGGTCATAACGTACACGCTTCTGTGCCAAACACATATCGTATCGAAACTAAGGAGAAGGTGCCAGGACGTTATATGGACATCACTGGTAATAAGGCTACAGCATACGGCTTGATGGCTGCTGCTGAAAAGGCTGGAATGAAACTCTTCTTGGGTTCATACCCTATTACTCCTGCTACAGACATCCTTCACGAATTGGCTAAGCATAAGTCAATGGGCGTAGTTACAGTACAGTGCGAAGATGAAATCTCGGCTGCTGCATCGTCTATTGGTGCTGCGTTTGCAGGTGCTTTGGCTGCAACTTCTACATCAGGTCCTGGTATCTGCTTGAAGAGTGAAGCATTGAACTTGGCAGTTATCGATGAGTTGCCACTCGTTGTTATCGACGTACAACGTGGTGGACCATCAACAGGTCTCCCTACAAAGAGTGAGCAGACCGACCTTTTGCAAGTGCTTTACGGACGTAACGGTGAAAGCCCTATGCCTGTAATCGCTGCAACAAGTCCTACAGACTGCTTCGATGCTGCATTCGCAGCTTGTAAGATGGCATTGGAGCACATGACTCCTGTTGTGTTGCTTACCGATGCATTTATTGCTAATGGTTCTTCAGCTTGGCAATTGCCAAAGATGGAAGACCTTCCTGAAATCCGTCCTCACTATGCTACCGAGGCTCAACGCTATACCTATCGTCCTTACAAGCGTGACGAATACAGCAATGTACGCTATTGGGCTATTCCAGGTATGGAAGGCTACGAGCACATCCTCGGTGGTTTGGAAAAAGATGGTAAGACAGGTGCAATCTCTACTGATGCTGACAACCACCACAAGATGGACCACTTGCGTTTCGACAAGGTGGCTCGCATCCCTGTTCCAGACCTTGAAGTACAAGGCGATAAGGACGATGCCGACTTGCTTATCGTAGGTTTCGGTAGTACATACGGGCACCTCTATGCAGCAATGCAAGAGCTTCGTGCAAAGGGTCACAAGGTGGCTTTGGCACAGTTCAAGTATGTCAACCCATTGCCAAAGAATACTCCTGAGGTATTGAACCGCTACAAGAAAGTTGTTGTAGCTGAACAAAACCTCGGTCAGTTGGCAGCATTGCTCCGTATCCGTATCAACCATTTCGCTCCTTACCAGTACAACCAAGTTAAGGGTCAACCATTCGTTGTTCAAGAACTCGTTAAGGGCTTCGAACGCTTATTGACACTTCCTGCTCCAAAGGACGAAGGCGGTACATTCTATTCAAGAATCTTACAATAAAAAAGGGAAATCAAGATGACTCAGTTAACAGATAAAGATTTTAAGAAAGGTCAACCAAGATGGTGCCCTGGCTGTGGCGACCATTTCTATCTAAATAGTTTCCATAAAGCAATGGCTGAGATTGGTGTCCCTCCACACCAAACTGCCGTTATCTCAGGTATCGGTTGTTCAAGCCGTTTGCCTTATTATGTAAGCACCTACGCTATGCAGACTATCCACGGTCGTGCAGCTGCTATCGCAACAGGTGTGAAGATTACAAACCCAGAATTGTCAGTATGGCAAATCTCAGGTGACGGTGACGGATTGGCTATTGGTGGTAACCACTTCATTCATGCGATGAGAAGAAACATCGACATCAACATCATTCTTCTCAACAACCGCATTTATGGTCTTACAAAGGGACAGTACTCTCCTACAAGTCCACGTGGCTTTGTGTCAAAGTCAACTCCTTATGGTAGTGTAGAAGACCCATTCCGTCCAGCAGAGTTGTGTTTCGGTGCGCGTGGTAAGTTCTTTGCACGTAGTGTGGCTACCGATGCACCTGAAACTATCGCTATCCTTAAGGCTGCTCACGCTCACAAGGGTGCTGCAGTTTGCGAAATTCTTCAGAATTGTGTAATCTTCAACGATGGTTGCCACGATTCAGTGTACAACAAAGAAGGTCGCGCAAAGAATGCTATTTACGTTCGTCACGGCGAACCATTGGTATTCGGTGAAAACAAAGAGTTCGGTCTTGTTCAAGAAGGTTTCGGCTTGAAGGTTGTAAAGATTGGTGAAGATGGTGTGAAGATGGAAGACATCCTCGTACACGATGCACACTGCATTGATGACACCTTGCACCTCAAGTTGGCAATGATGGACAACGAACACGGTTTCCCTGTAGCTTTGGGTGTTATTCGTGATGTAGAAGCTCCTACATACAACGAAGCTGTATGGGCTCAGATTGAAGAAGTTAAGGAAAAGAAGCCTTATCACAACTTTGCTGAACTCCTCGAAACAAACGATATTTGGGAAGTGAAGTAAATAGTATGAGAAAAAATAGATTATGTTAAGTGTGAGGGCACGTCCTATTGCGATAGGATGTGTCCTTTTTTGGTTTTAACCGTCAAAAATCAACTTGCAGTATTTATCTTTATAAAAGGTATGCAAAGAGATTTTTCTTATTTAGACGAAAAGAGTTTTACAATATAAAATCATTTTTGTAAATTTGTTGCCGAAATAAGCAAGGTAGTACCAAGAATACCGCAATGGCACAAGCAACGTTCTTTAAAGAATAGATGTGTATGCATAAAAACTTAACATTGTGTATTTTCCAATACTATAATCGAAAAGCGTTAGTTCAGAAATATATTTAAAAACTATCTAAAAAGAAGTTATAATAACTAATTACATTTACTATGAAAGTTCATGAATACCAGGCAAAAGAGTTTTTTGCAAGTTATGGGATTCCCGTACAAAAAGGTTTCGTATGCCGTACAGTAGAAGAAGCTGTTGACGCATTCAAGAAACTGGGTGTAGAACTTGCCGTTATCAAGGCACAAGTGCACACAGGTGGTCGCGGTAAGGCTGGTGGTGTGAAGTTGGCAAAGAATGTCGACGAAGTACGCACACACGCTGGTAATATCCTCGGTATGGATATTAAGGGATTTATCGTTGACAGAGTGCTTGTTTGCGAAGCTCTTGATATTAAGTCAGAATACTATATGAGTATTCTTCCTGACCGTAAGTCAAAGTCAGCAATCTTTATGCTCAGTCGCGAGGGTGGTATGGATATTGAAACAGTAGCTAAGGAAACTCCAGAGAAGATTGTTAAGCTCCCTATCGACCCAACTGTTGGTTTGACAGATGCTAAGGCACGTGAGGCTGCATTCGCACTCTTCGATGATATGAAGTATGTTAAGCAGGCTGCTCCTTTGTTCCAAAAGCTTTATCGTCTTTTCGTTGAAAAGGATGCTTCTTTGACCGAAATCAACCCTCTCGTTATCACAGGTAACGATGAAGTTGTTGCTATCGATGCAAAGATGACTTTCGATAACAACGCGCTCTTCCGTCACCCAGACGTATTCGAGCTCTTCGAACCAACAGAAGACGAGAAGAAAGAACAAGAAGCTAAAGATAAGGGCTTCAGCTACGTTAACCTCGGTGGAGAAATCGGCTGTATGGTAAACGGTGCTGGTCTTGCTATGGCTACAATGGATATGATTAAGCTCTATGGTGGCAATCCTGCAAACTTCCTCGATATTGGTGGTAGCTCTAACCCAACAAAGATTGTTGAAGCAATGAAGCTCCTCCTTTCAGACAAGAACGTTAAGGTGGTTCTCATCAATATCTTCGGTGGTATCACTCGTTGCGATGACGTTGCTAAGGGTCTTATCGAAGCATTCAAGCTCATCGAAACCGATATGCCTATCGTTATCCGCCTCACAGGTACTAACGAAAACGAAGGTCGTGAGTTGCTCAAGGGCACTAAGTTCCACGTTGCTACAACAATGAGCGAAGCAGGTCACATGGCAGTAGACCTCTGCAAGTAATTTTATCCGTTTTTAAAAACTTTGGAAAACAATGAGTATTTTAATTAACAAAGATACACGACTTATCGTTCAAGGTATTACAGGTCGTGACGGTAGTTTCCACGCTACCAAGATGAAAGAATATGGTACCAACGTTGTAGGCGGAACATCACCTGGCAAAGCTGGTCAGGAAGTTGCTGGCATCCCTGTATTCAATACAGTGCGTGATGCAGTTGCTGCAACCAACGCTAACACATCTGTAATCTTCGTTCCAGCTGCATTCGCTAAGGATGCCATGTTCGAAGCTGCTGATGCTGGTATCAAATTGATTATTTGTATCACAGAAGGTGTACCTACACTCGACGTAGTAGAAGCTTACAACTACATCAAGATTAAGGGTGCAAACCTTATCGGTCCTAACTGTCCAGGTTTGATTTCTCCTGAAGAAAGTATGGTCGGCATTATGCCTACCAACATTTTCAAGAAGGGTAAGACTGGCGTTATCAGCCGTTCAGGTACATTGACTTATCAGGTTGTTGCATCTCTTACAGCAGCAGGTATGGGACAATCTTCAGCAATCGGTGTAGGTGGTGACCCTATCGTAGGTCTCTACTTCCAAGAATTGCTCGAAATGTTCCAGAACGACCCTGAAACAGACTCTATCGCTCTCATCGGTGAAATCGGTGGTGATGCTGAAGAGCGTGCTGCTGAATACATCAAGCAGTATGTTACAAAGCCTGTTGTAGCTTTCATCTCAGGTCGTGAAGCTCCTAAGGGCAAGCAGATGGGGCATGCTGGTGCTATCATCTCAAGCGGTTCAGGTACTGCAGCAGAAAAGGTAGCAGCATTCGAAGCAGCTGGTATTCCAGTAGCTCGTGAAACTCACGAAATCCCAGAACTTTTGAAACAAAAGCTTGGTAAGTAATCCTATCAAGCCATAGCATAAATAAAGGTGCGCCCTGTGAAGGACGCACCTTTATTTATTTCCTCAACTTTATTCTGTTATACTTCATCTCATACAAAACATTCACTTCCCCGACTTTGTTCTGTTACATTTCATACAAAGCATTTGGCAGTTGTCTTTCTCGGTCTTGCCGCCCTTATGCCACGGAATGATGTGGTCGGCTTCCATCTCCTCTAACTTGAAATGTTGGTACTGCCCTTAAAAGTGTGTAAGCTATTCTTCCCTTTTATCCTTGTTATTTCCATTTTCTTTATTTTCTCTCAACTTTTGAATTGGTATATTTTTCTTCTGTAAGCACTTTTAGTCTCCTCCATTGCTACGGGCCCCAAGAGAAAGATGACCGCTTGTGCTGATGGCATAGATGTTCTCATGTTGATAGTCCTCTTATACTTTCTGTTGAGTCTTTCAATCCAGTTTGTTGTGTATATACACCTTTGCACTTCTTTCGGGAAGTCCATATAGGTGAAGTATGCCATATTTCTTTCTGCCTTATATTTCTTAAGGGTTGGATACTTCTTTTCCCATCTGCCTACAAAAGTAAGAAAATGTTCGTATCCCCACAAGGAATCCCCACTGTTATCTTCCATACGGAAGACTTCTGAGAGTTCACTGGCGATGGTGGGTTTGTCCTTGTGGGCAACACTGTTGATAACCTGGCGCTTGGGATGTGCCACACAGTCAACATCATCACGACAACTGTTTGCCAAATAGGAAACCTGTTGTTTGCTGTAGGAACGACTATGGACACACTCAGATATATCGCCTATCTGCTCTGTTGTGAGCCCCTTAGTATAAAGAAGATTGAACAGACGAGCGCGTTCCTCACTCTCATTACATATTAGTCCAAGAGGCACAGGATAGAAATTACCACTACGGCTACGGGGAATACGAAGAGAAAACTCAAAGCCATGACTATACCAGCGACGACTACGAAAGCCATTGTATTGTTCATCTGTGTTCTCATTGACGAATAATTCACGCTCGTGAAACATCAATGAGTTCATAATTAAAGACTGAAGAGTAACAAAACCCTCTGCAAGTGGCAACTCGGTAGAGCTGCAGCGCAATATGACGATGGCGGAAAAAGAAGAATGAGCGACAGGAGAACAGAGCTGTGTGTCTACTTATGAGATATAAATGATTGACGGCTGGTTCTATAAATAAAGATGCAGAAAACAAGATATACTGTGCGTAATGTGAAAAAATAGGTAGAAAAGTCTTTGGAATGTAAGTTATATTCTTTATATTTGCAATATTATCGTAGATAATGTTATTTTTTGATTTAAACAAACTAAAACTTTTGGATATGAGAAAATTGTACTTTACACTTACACTGTTTGTATTGAGCATTGTTACAAGCTATGCTCAAAGTGCTGGAATGATTTGGCAACCCTCGCAAGACGGTCCTTACTATGATTACGAAATAGAGCAAGGGAAGCCAAAGGAATTTTATGACGCTGGAGGACCTAAAGGTAATATGTTAGAAAACTATATGTACACGCTTTGTAGGCTGAAGCCTCGCAATTCCGACTCGCATATTACCATTGTCTTTGAGAAAGTAGAATTTGACAAGATTGATGAATTGCGCATTTACGACGGACTTGTTACGCTTTTTAACGGTCCTGACGAAGACGGGGAATACCATTATAGTTGGCCAAAAGATATTCAGCCTAATACTACAATCAAGGCTGAAAACGCAGGCAAACCTATTGTGGTGAGTTCGAAAGCACCAAACGGAGAACTCTCGGTGGCTTTCTATTGCAATTCTAATATGCCAGGGTGGAAAGCTATGATATATTGTGTAAAAAATGGAGACAAAGAGCCTACAGTGGAAACGCCTGAAGCAACGCCCAACTTTACTTTCCAAATAGACCCTACAGCTAAAGGTAAATATGATGAAGAAGAGGAAGAGTATCTACCTTTGAACCTCACGCTGAATATGCAAGGTGTGAAAGATGGTCAGTCGGTTGAGATTGACAACAATGGCGAAAAGCAAGTTTATAACGTCCGAAAAGATATGGTAGGTTCGGTAACGTTAGAGGTTGAGGCAGGAAAAGTAATAAAAGTATATGGCGACTTGTCGATCTTCAGAGCACAATCCAACAATTTGGTTTCGTTTACTTTGGGCAAGAACGACAACCTGAAGGTGTTAGACGTAGCTATGAACAAGATTACAAGTCTTAATCTGACCAATCTGCCAAAATTAAAAGAACTATGGGTATCGGGCAACAAGCTCACAGCCATTGACCTTAGCAACCTTGGCAACTTGGAAGAGTTTTATGGTAGTTATAACAAGGTGGGACAATTGCGTACCAATATGAACCCTAAACTCGATGTATTGTCGGTTGAGGGTATGGATTTGACCGAATTAGACCTTACCAAAAATCCTAATTTGCTTATCCTTCGTGCGGGGCATAATAAGTTTGAAGGTCTACCTAATCTAAGTGAAAATACAAAGTTGCAAACCTTGGATATGGAAAATAGCAATCTGTCAAACATTGATATAGCCCCATTCCTTGACCTTAAAAAGCTTGATTTGTCGGGTAACAAAATTACAAGCATCGACATCTCGAAGAACAAGAATATTCGTAGCATAGACTTAGACCAAAACCAATTGGACGCTTGTGCTATCAATGACATTCTGTTCACCCTTCCACAAGCTGAAAAAGCAGAAGAAGCTAATATTAGACTGTATGGTAACACTGGCTCTACAACATTCGACCCATCACTCATAACTAATAAGAATTGGGCGACAAATGTAACAGGCGACAATACAGGTTGCAACACTGTGCGCCTACGCTTTGAGGAAAATGCCAATGGAACATTAAGAACAACGGTAGAAGGCAACACTATTGCAGAGTGGACACCTATACAAAAGGGAAAAGAAGTTAAGGTTGAGGCTACACCGATGAAGGGTTATAAGTTGGTAAAGACTATGTTGAATGGTGAAGAGATAGCCAACAGCACGTTCAAAGCCAATCAGTATGGTCTCTTAGCAGCCCTTTACACTGTGGATAATGGTATTTCGAATGTTGAAATCGGGTCAATGCAGGCGGTAAAACACAATGGAAAAATCATTATTCAAGGTCTTCAGGCAGAGCAACTTTATCGTATATACAACACAGCTGGAGTTCTTATCGCCACAGGAACGACAGATGCTGACGGAGAAGCTACTATCGAAATGCAAACAAAGGGCATTATCATTATTCGTCAAGGCGATGTAGCAATCAAACTGTGGAACTAATGACGGCATAAACTCAAATCGGTCATTAGACCAGTCGGACGTGTCAGACAAGTCCGACTGGTCTGACTGGTCTGACTGGTCTAACGACCGATTTGGGTTTAAACCAACTTGATGCTTAGCGGAGAGATGGTAATAAGATGTCGCTTATAGAGGTCGCCCACAGCCTTTTTGTACACCTTTTTAGACACTTGGAAGCGACGTTTAATGTCTTCAGCATCGCTTTTGTCGCCCAAATCGCACATGCCGTTGTTGTCTTTTAGGTATTGCAAAAGGGTTTCAGCAAAGTCTTCTGCGTGTTTTTGACCCGTTTTTTGCAATCTGCAGTCAATCTTCCCATCAGGTCTGACCATTTGGATATAACCTTTAACTCGGTCGCCTGTATGAAGATATTGGAACACTTGGTCTTCATACACCAAGCCTGCATAACTGTTGTCTACAATCACTTTAAACCCGAGGTCGGTCTTTTGCCATACAAGGAGGTCTACAGGCTGCCCAACCTTATACGTTGGCTGCTCTTCCTTGAAGTATCGCTCTACCTTTGCAGATGCCACAAGACGATAACTTTCCTCATCAAGATGTACGTGAACGATGTACGATTCGCCTATCTGCATACGTTTCTTTTGTTCACGGAAGGGGCAGAAAAGGTCTTTGGTCAATCCCCAATTGAGAAAAGCTCCATATTCATTCACCCACGAACACGCTAAGCAAGCAAAGTCGCCCACAGTTGCCAAAGGAGTTTCGGTAGTTGCAATGGGTCGTTCTTCTTGGTCAAGATAAACAAACACTCGTAGTTCGTCGCCTATCTCTACCTCTTGGGGTACATACTTTTGAGGCATCAGAATTTCTCCTTCACGCCCTCCATCAAGATAAAGTCCGAATGGGTCGCCATTACCTTCACGCAATGCCACTTTTAGCACCGTAAGTGTGTTGTATTCGCCTATATGTAGTTTTGCCATAACTCTTTGTTCTAAATCTAAATTGTTGTTGTTTCCGATGGTTTTTCATCATTGATAATGAGTCCATCTTTAAGATGTATGGTGCGGTCGGTCAGTGTTGCAAGCGTCTCATCGTGGGTTACGATAACGAAAGTTTGCCCAAATTTGTCGCGCAAGTCGAAGAACAGCTGATGCAAGTCTGCCTTATTCTTTGTGTCAAGACTACCCGAAGGCTCGTCGGCAAGTATCACCGACGGATTGTTTATCAATGCACGAGCCACTGCCACACGTTGTTTCTCGCCTCCAGAAAGCTCGTTAGGCTTGTGTGTAGCCCTATCAGACAACCCCATAAAATGGAGCAATTCTTCGGCTTTCGCACGTGCTTCCTTTGGCTTTACCCCTGCTATGTAGGCTGGCATCATAACGTTTTCGATGGCAGTAAATTCAGGAAGGAGCTGATGGAACTGAAATACAAAGCCCAAATGTTGGTTGCGAAACTCGCTCAACTTATTCTTTGACAGGTTAGAGGTCTCTATTCCGTCTACCATTATCGAACCACTATCGGGCTTATCCAATGTGCCTATAATCTGAAGCAGCGTAGTCTTGCCTGCTCCAGATGGTCCAACGATGCTCACCACCTCACCTTTATTAATATGCAGGTCGATGCCTTTCAGCACTTGCAGCGAGCCAAAGCTCTTTGTTATACCTTTTATGTCTATCATATTCTTCTGAATTTGCTATATATCCATTTACGAGCCACATCATAAACCGCAGTCTGTTCCTCTGTGTGAAGTGGTTGTGCGAGGGTGATATGGTCGATGCTTTCGCCATATTGGTCGGGGAAAATAATCATTAGCGTTTTACCTTTAAAGAAGCGATTTACCTCGTCAGGAATACGCTCCATAGCGTTTTTGTACGATATAGTTCCCTTGCGAGCCGTTACAATCACAAACAAATGGTCTTCCTTAACCTCCTTTGCCAATCGTGGAAGCTCGTTCCAATGTTCCATATCGGCATATTCAGCCCTCACTCCTTCATGACGATTGCGAATGAAAACATTAATCAATTGCAGCGTATCTTTGCGTCCGTGAAACACTATTCTGCAATCTATATTGTCTGCAATGCGTGCCAATCGTTCCAACCAACGATAGAACCCTGGTTCGAACTCTGCACGTGAAGGCACTGCCACTTGCATTCTACGAATGGTATTGAGCGGTTGCACAATGCGTGTAATGATAATTTGGCGGTTCAGTCCGTTGTACAAACTCTGTGTGAACTGTCCCCAAAAGCCCTTTGTAATGCTATGTTGAGCGTGCAATCCCATCACAATATCCGAAGCTTGAAACTCCTTAAAAGCGTGTTTAATGCCATTGGCAATGTTGGCAGCTATGCGCACCTGTGTTACCATAGGTATGTTTACGGCATTGGCCTGTCGTTGCAAATGCTCTAAGAGTTCACGTCCTTCCTCTTGATTTTTCACTGCATTCACATCGTCGTACACCACATTGAGTGCCACAATTTCACGTTTTAGTTTTGGGTTGCGCATCATCATCGCCACAGCGAGCAAGTTGTCTGCATATTCAGGATACTTCACAGGGATAAGAATACGCTCGTCGCCATCTATGCGCACCATTTCGGGCTCTTCCTTCTTCATCAGACGAATGTCTTGTGCTGCCCTCTCGGTTATCAGAGTTGAAATGATGCAAGTGAAAAGTATCATCATCACGATGGCATTCAGCACCTCATCGTTAAAGAGATATACATCGGGAGCAAGTGCCAACTTACGCCCTACCATCACCATAGCTATTGCGCCAGCGGCGTGAGCTGAAGTCAAGCCAAATAGCATATTAGAGAAAACCTTGGGCAAGCGAAACAAAAAGCCTGCCAAATAGGCAGCCATCGCCTTTCCGAACGTACCAAAAAAGGTGATACAAACCACCATCCAAATGATATTTGCTCCCTCAAAGAGCAAGCGCACATTGATAAGCATACCCACACCGATGAGAAAATAAGGTATGAAAAGCGCATTACCCGTAAACTCTATATGGCTCATCAAGGGGGAAAGGCGTGGAATAAAGCGGTTCAAAATAAGTCCCGAAAGGAATGCACCCAATATACCTTCCAACCCAATGGCGTGTGAAAGCACTGCAGAGAAGAAAAGTATGCCGAGAATAAAGATAAACTGCATAACATTGTCAGAATATCTTCGCAAGAACCACCGTGTTATGCGCGGAATGCCATACACAAGCCCTGAAATATAAAGGGCAAACTTTAAAATGAACCACACCCAAAATGCAGCTCCCCCACCCCCGTGAAACGAATTGACAATGGTTGCCATTATGATGAGTGCAAAGATGAGTGAGAGCATAGAAGCCCCAACACTGAGCGTAGAACTCTGATGTTGTGTCAGTCCGTAACGCCCTACAATGGGGTAAGCTATCAACGTATTGGACGACATAATACAACCCAAGAGCAATGCCGACTTAGGGTGGAAATCTAACAGGTACACTGCCATAAGAAAGACAAGCACAAATGGGAGAAGAAAAGTAAGCACACCGAACGTGCCCACCTTACCTTTATTCTTCTTCAACCCCTCCATATCCATTTCCAAACCTGCAAGGAACATAATGTAATAAAGTCCTACATTGCCAAATAGTTCGAAAGAGGCGTCACGTTTCAGCAGCCCTAATCCATATTCGCCCACAAGAATACCTGCCAACACCATACCAATGATGTGGGGAATGCGCAGCCTACTCATAATAAGCGGCGAACAAAGTATCACCACCAACACCACGAAGAAAATCAGCGTTGGGTCGGTTATGGGGAAATATTGGGTAAAACTGAACATCGTAGTTATTGTTTAAATATTTGCAAAGATAGCAAAAAGTTGTGGGTTATGGGGAGTTAGTAGATTGTTTTTTGTATTTTTGCACAACGTAACATACATATTTAGAATAGAACAAAGGATAATGAAAGTAGCAATAGTAGGTGCCAGCGGTGCCGTAGGACAAGAGTTCTTGCGCATATTGGCTGAAAGAAACTTCCCTATGGACGACCTCGTACTCTTCGGATCGAGCCGTTCGGCAGGACAGAAATATACATTTAAAGGTAAGGAATACGAAGTAAAACTACTCCAACATAACAACGACTTCAAGGATGTGGACATCGCTTTCACCAGTGCGGGCGGTGGTACATCGGCTGAATTTGCAGAAACAATTACCAAGCACGGAGCTGTAATGATAGACAATTCGAGCCAGTTCCGTATGGAGAAAGATGTTCCATTGGTAGTACCCGAAATCAATGGCGATGATGCTTTGAACCGACCACGCAATATCATAGCCAACCCCAACTGCACCACCATTATGATGGTAGTGGTACTCAACCCTATTGAGAAACTTAGCCACATCAAGCGCATACGCATCAGCAGTTATCAGAGTGCATCGGGTGCAGGTGCAGCCGCAATGGCTGAATTGGAACAGCAGTACAAAGAAATCTTGGCAACGGGCGAAGCAAAGACTATCGCGAAGTTTCCACACCAATTGGCATACAACGTCATACCTCAGATAGACAAGATGACCGAAACCGACTATACCAAAGAGGAAATGAAGATGTTCTACGAAACACAAAAGATTATGCACTCGGACGTTCGCACCAGTGCTACCTGTGTACGTGTATCATCGCTCCGTAGCCACTCCGAGGCAGTATGGTTCGAGACCGAAAAGCCATTGGCTGTTGCCGACATTCGCAAAGCATTGAGCGAAGCCGCAGGCGTAACTCTCGTCGACGATCCTCAAAACTATGTTTACCCTATGCCGTTAGAGAGTGCTGGCAAGGACGACATCTATGTGGGACGTGTGCGCAAGGACTTAGCAGACGAAAACGGTACAACGCTGTGGCTCACAGGCGACCAAATTCGCAAGGGTGCAGCCCTCAATGCAGTGCAAATAGCCGAATACTTGATAGCCAAGGGCAATATAAAATAGAATATAGGCTGGTTCTATAAATTATTACCTTTATTTTCTATAGTTTTGTCAGACAAGTCTGACAAGTCTGACAAGTCCGACCCGTCCGACAAAACTACCTTGTAATTACTTCAAATATACGCTTCCTACTCATAACCAACAAGCATTCAAAAAAATAATAAAGTAAGCACCTAAACTGGTCGAATGACCGATTTGGGTTAATTGATAGCTGTCATACGATAACCCAATGCCTTTAGCTCTACTGCTACACCAAAGAGATAAAGCTGATGGAGTGCAGCTACAAAGGCGTGATATGCCTCTGGCGTACTGGGCCCAACGTGCAAACGGCGCAACTGGCTATAGGTTCGCGCTGCACACTCGCCCACTAAGCGTTCCAAGTCATCAGCCTCAGCCTTGGAAAGCAGCAACACTTTCTCACGAATATAGTCGTCTGTGTGGTCGAAATCGGTCTTATCGCGCAGGTAAACATAAAGGTTCTCCACCTTGCTATACACTTCCCAGTCTTCGTCCCAATACTTTGCCACTGCCATACCTACATACATTATCCAGCCGAGAGCCACTGTAGGATAATCGTTAAACTCGCGCATTGCATCGAGAAGATAGGCTTGTGCAATATTGTCCCACAACTCTTCCAAGTCGGGAGCTTCAGGAAAACGCTCGTCCACTTTATCGTGCGAGCGTAAATACTCGTTCAAATCTTTCTTAAAGATTAACTCAAATTTCAGTGTATTTATGTTTGGTTTCATCGTTTATCAGTTTTTATGGGTAGAACCTCAATGTTTAACCCTAATTGCCCGACAAAATTACGAAAAAGCATTGAATTTACGAAATAAAACAAAGGTTCGCTTGCACTTTGCAAACGAACCTTCACTATTCTTTCAGCCCACCTTTGTTTAGCAGCTCCTCTTGCTTGTCATAATGTCCAATACCATATCGTCCATCGAGTTCATAGCGTCCTTACCAAGGTTGGTGAGGTTACGGATAGACTGGTCTACATCGGCATCAACAATACCTTCAGCCTCTGTTACGTGGCGGTTCTCCATTGCGAGCATAGCCGATAGAACTGCCGTAGATACACCTGACGATATTTTAAGCGCACAACTTGGTTTTGCACCATCGCACACCATACCGGTAAGGTTGGCAATCATATTCTTCACCGCATAGCACACGTTGGTATAGCTTCCGCCCATAAGGTAAGTGATACCGCAACTTGAGCCCGTGCTGGCTACTATACAGCCACAAAGTGCTGACAATGTACCCAAATTCTGTTTAATATAGATAGCTGTGAGGTGACTCATTATCAAGCCACGCACCAATTCTTCTGGTGTGTTTTCGTTTTCTTTCGCAAACACTACCACGGGATTGGTAGCACAAATACCTTGATTACCCGAACCGCTATTGCTCATCACAGGCACCATTGCACCACCCATACGTGCATCACAAGCCGAAGCAGTTTTAGAGATGATGTGCGAGTAAATGCTGTTACCGAAAATACCACGACTCAATGGTCTGTCCATAGTTTTACCCACGCAGTGGCCATAGTTGCCTTTGAGCGCCTCGTCGGCAGCGCGCATATTGTATTCCTTAGCTTCAAGAATGAAATCAATCTCGTCCAAAGGTGATGTAGTTGCAAAATCCCACACCATTTTAAGGTTCAATCGTATGTCTTCAGTAGTTGCTTGTGCCCCACCTTCGGTGCTTACCTGCTTATCGAGTACCACTTCGCCATTTGCTTCTTCGTAAATGAAGTTGGTATGTGTCTTCGAAATAATCGCCTTAGCTGTCTTTCCGCCAGCCTCGCATATCATTTCGATATACAATTTCTCGGTAATTCCTTCTTTTAGCTTGATATCGATATGGTTTTCAGCTACATATTGCTTACCTGCTTCGAGCGACTCAGGGTTCAAGTCCTTTATCACTTCAAGCTGATATTCCGACTTTCCGATAAGCGCACCCAAGGCAATAGCGATAGGCAAACCTATCATACCTGTCCCAGGGATCCCCACACCCATTGCATTTTTAAGAATATTAGCCGACAAGTGTGCGTAAATCTTTTCAGGTTTTTGTCCCAACAACTCAGTTGCACGTGCGGTACAAAGAGCTACCGCCATAGGTTCAGTACATCCAACGGCAGGTACTACCTGTCGATGAATTAAATCAATGATTTGTTCGCGTATGTTTTTCTCTAACATTGCATTATTAAATTAGTAGTTGTACGTGCAAAAGTAAGCAAAATTTAGCAAAACGAAAGAAAAATAAAAGAAAAAGTTGTAGGAAAACAGACTTTAAACTTATCAAGCAGAAAGATTATCCATATTTTATAAGCAAACACTTACGAACACGTATAAAACCATACTATAGAACAAGAGCGCAAAAGAAGTGGAAAAGGAAAAATAGAACAATCTTGTAAAAACCTTCAAGCGTTAAATTGCAAAATATAACCCATTGAAAGACAAACACTTACAAATCGTTTCCAAAACATATATGTTTCACCCTCCAAAACATATATGTTTTACACGGTCAAAGTTGAACTTTGGCACTGCCAAACATATATGTTTTACAGCCAATAGATGGGTCTATGGTTTTAGAAAGACCGAGCAAGGAAAAATAGAACAACAAAATGTAGCCCCCGAAGCCTAAACCTCACCTTATTATATACCTCATTGCTACAAATAGCAAAAGAAACCCACAGAAACTTATGGTAGGTTGGAAGAAAAGCATTATATTTGCGAAAAACAAAATAAAGGGCTATGCAGAAATACGCTGAATACATAGATGAGATAGAAATAGACTCGTTGTGGGCTGGTAAAAAGCACATAAAATGGAAGTTGGATCGCCAAGTGAACATTCTTAGCGGTGTGAATGGTGTGGGCAAAAGCACTATACTAAATAAGGTGACAAAGGTATTGTCGCAAGGCGGAGAGTTTCCAAGTCACTTGATAAAAGGTGTGCGTATCAATGCCATTCCTGAGGATGCTAAATGGATAAGATACGACATTATACGCTCGTTCGACCGCCCGTTAATGAACGTGGAAAGCATCAATCGTGCCGACTTAAATCTTACTACCGAATTGGATTGGCAGTTGTTTCAGTTGCAAAGAAAATATCTTGACTATCAGGTAAATATAGGCAATAGAATCATAGAGGTATTGCAAAGTGGGGCACCCGATGCAGCCGAAAAAGCCCAAGCCTTTTCAGCTCCTAAAAAGTTGTTCCAAGATATGATAGACAACCTTTTTCAAGAGACAAGCAAAAAGATTGTGCGTACCGAAAACGAGATACGTTTTGCACAGATTGGCGAAACGCTTCACCCCTACCAATTGTCGAGCGGTGAGAAACAAATATTGGCTATTCTGCTCACCGTGCTTGTACAAGATCGTCAGCCCTATGTATTGTTTATGGACGAACCCGAAGTGAGTTTGCACGTGGAATGGCAAAAACAGCTGATAGACCTCATTATAAAGCTCAACCCACAGGTGCAAATCATACTTACCACACATAGCCCTGCCGTGATTATGGACGGGTGGGTAGACCACGTAACGGAGGTGAACGAGATAACAGAGGAAGAGGACTAAATAAGGGAGAGCTATGGGGAAACGATTAAAAGACAATCTTTCGTCGGCTTATTTCGAGGCTGCTAATCGCCTAAATGGTAAAGCGGCACGAAAGAAGATTGTGGCTTACGTTGAGGCATACGATGATATTTATTTTTGGCGAACTGTATTGAGCGGATTTGAAAACGAAAGCCGCTACTTTGAAGTGATGCTCCCCTCGCGCCACAACCTTACAAAGGGTAAAAAGTCGGTATTAATGAACTTGCTATCGAGTCACGTGGGCGAAAGTATGATAGCTTGTGTAGATGCCGACTACGATTATCTTTTGCAAGACACTACCCCCGTTTCGCGTGAAGTGAACCACAACCCCTTTGTGTTCCATACCTACGCTTACGCCATCGAAAACCTGCAATGCTATGCGCCAAGTCTGCACGATGTGACGGTGGCCGTTACGCTGAACGACAAAGCCATATTCGACTTTGAGGCGTATCTACGTGCATATAGCGAAGCCATTTTTCCGCTTTTTGTCTGGAGTATATGGTTTTACAGAAAGAGTATCTACGGCAGATTTACCATTTCCGATTACAATAGGATTGTAGAAGTGGGACATTTCTCGTTTGATACTGCTTTTCAGAATATTCAAAAAATGCGCCAACGAGTGGCAAGAAAGATAAAACAGTTTCACCACGATTACCCTAATGCAAAGGAAAGCTATCTGAAACTGAAAGACGAGATAAAGCTATTAGGCGTAACACCGCAAACTACTTACCTCTATGTACAAGGTCATCACTTGTTTGATAATGTTGTGATACCCGCATTGCGCAAAGTATGCAATGAGTTGATAGCCAATAGAGAAGACGAAATTCAACGCAATGCCGTACACGTGGTACAGAAGCGCAACGAACTGTCGAGCTATAGTCACAGCACAGAAGAAATAGTGCCTATGTTGCGCAGACACGTGGGTTATTTTAGCTCCGAACCTTGCCAACGATTGAAGGCTGACTTAGAAGCCTTTCTCAATCCAACGAGCGACAAAAGAGTGGAAACAAAAAAAGACGTGGCCGATGATAGCATCGACACGTCTGTACTTACTGCAACAATAGAATAATGCTGTGATTGCCTTTCTAATACAACTTTAACCCAAATCGGTCGTCAGACCAGTCGGACCAGTCGGACCAGTCAGACGTGTCGGACGTGTCAGACCAGTCGGACTTGTCTGACACGTCCGACTGGTCTGACTGGTCCGACTGCTCGTCTTTTGGGAGAAGCAATTTCAGCACCCTGTTGTTGAAGCATTTCTTGTTTTACTTTTTCAAGTATGCCTTTGGGTGCTTTTTTCTTTATAGTTGCCTATTTTTTTCTTAGGCTATCTGCCCTTTCTTTCAGTGTCTTTGCTTAGTTTTATAGTCTTTTATCATTTTCGCCAACATATTCTTTGCTTTGTGGTATTGAGATGCAGAAGTGTCGGGCTTGATGTTCAACATTTCTGCTATTTCTTTGTGCGAATACCCTTTTATCACGTACAAGTTGAATACAGTTCTGTAGCCTTCTGGTAGTTTTCGTATCATACTGAGTAGAGCTTCCTCACGCACATCAGCCACTTCGGGTTCAGTCTCTGGCAAGTCGACAATGTCTCTATCTAACAAAAATGTTGTTATGGCGTTGCTGTGTCTTACTTCTTCTAACGATGTATTGATGGCAATTCTTGTTATCCAAGCCTTTAATGAGCCTTCTTTACGGTACTTAAAATGCTTTATATTAACAAAGATGCGGATAAGAACCTCTTGGAAAATATCTTTTGCAGTCTCGTTATCAGCCATATAATGCAGGCAAATAGCATAAAGATAAGAGCTAAATTCGTTGTAGAAGACGTCCATCGCCATACTTTGATTATAGCCGAACATCTCCACAATTTCAAGTTCTTTATACTTCCTCTCCGTGCGCATTAGTGTCGTTCTCGCAAAATTTTATTTCATTTTTTGTCTGTTTTAGTCTTACAATAATACACGCTACAATGCGCAAGGTTCGGGTATGCCTTTACATCATATAGGTATGTAACTACTCAGTACCCCTATGGTAAATCCATCAGAGAGTAATCCGAAGTGTTAAAACTAACCGCTCCAAATAGTAAACGAACGGCTGCCCGAGAGGATGGGAAATACCTTTTGATGGTAGCAAAAGTACGCTTATTCGCCTATGTATCAGNACCGTATCGAAGAGGCCGAAGTCGCTGGCGCCGACGAGACTGGGCTGTACGTCGGTGGGGAGCACCATTGGGCATGGGTCTTCCAGAACGACAATCTCACCTATCTCTTCCAGGACAAATCCCGCGGCAAGGCCGCAACGAGGAAGCATTTCCCCAACGACCTTCCTGATGTCACGCTCGTGACGGACAGGCACAGTACCTATTTCAGGCTGAACGTCAAAGGACATCAGGTATGCATTGCGCATCTATTGAGGAACATACAATATCTCACAGACCTGGATAAGAACCAGACATGGTCAACGAGACTTACGGAGTTGTTGCAGGATGCGATTCACCTAAGGAAAAGCAAGACGATGGAGAAAGTCAAAAAGGCTGCAGCCGGTTTCTACGAAAGGCTCGACAGACTGCTTGAAGAAAGCACCAATCACTTACACAAGGACTTCAACGCCTTGAAAAAAGGACTCTACAAATGCCATGACTACATCTTCACCTTCCTCACCGATAAGCGAGTTCCATATGACAACAATGCCAGTGAGAGAGGCGTGAGGAACATAAAAGTCAAGCAGAAAGTAAGTGGTTGCTTCAGAACAGACGCTGGTGCTAACATCTACATGAAACTGCATTCGGTGACTGACACCGCCAAGAAAAACGGCAATTCCAAATTTGACGTACTGCTCGCCCTTGCTAATTTGCAAGGGTAAAGGCAGCATACCTATTTCTATAGGGGTACTGAGTAGTTACATAGGTATTATTAAAATGCAAAAGTAAGTAAAAGCTTATCAAAAATTCTATTTTTTCTCAGAAATTTATTATTTTTTCTTTTTCCAGGCAAGTTTTTTTTAACATCTGCATTTATTGGAATAAATGCATAAAATTAAAGGCTGGTTCTATAAATTAGCTTTGTTAGATTTTGAGCTTATTTTTGAGGTTAAAATGCAAAAGAGTGAAGGAGTGTAGCGGGCTACACGACTGAACGAACTTACATTTTGAACTAAAAAGAAGCCAAAAGATAACAAAACGCATTTCATAAAAATTTAATGACTATATACGGTGGTAATTTATAGAACCAGCCTAAAGGTAAAAAACGGCTCTGTTACAATTGATGTAGGAGCAAAAAGCTATTGAAGGAATTTAAAAAGTTTTGAAAAAGAATGACAAATATCTCTTTTCAATATAGAACATACAGCAGTCTTGACAGCTACCACCATACATATAATGGTGCAAGGTATAGGCTTTGCCCAGTATAGAGAAGAAGTAAAATGTTCCTATAATAGATTTAAAAATCCTTTTAATTTTTTTTCTGATGTTAATATCTGAGTAGGACAGCAAAAGAGAGAATACTGTTCAAAAATACTTAGAAAGAAGCAAAACAAGTCAGTGATGATGAGTTTAGTGTGTATAGATAAAACTTATCTTACATATCAATGCTTCGTTATAACAGAGAGAGGGCGAATCAGTGATGATGAGCTCTCTTTTTTTTGTCTGTGCCTTTCTGATAATAAATGAAGTGTTTGCACCCAACCCTATAAAATAGGTGGTATTTATTTTGCCGTTCAATCTATTTGGTGTACCTTTGCAATCATTCATCTACATTACTTTATAATGTCGAACGAGAAAAAATACAAACTACTAAGCAAAATAGAAGCTCCTACCGACTTGCGCAAATTAGAGCTTGACGAGCTACCTGAATTGTGCAGCGAGCTGAGGGAGAATATCATAGAAGAGGTGGCTGTAAACCCTGGGCACTTAGCTTCAAGCCTTGGTGCCACAGAGATTACAGTGGCTTGTCATTACGTGTTTAAAACTCCAGAAGACAGGATTGTGTGGGACGTAGGCCATCAGGCTTATGGACATAAGATATTGACGGGACGCAGAGAACGTTTCTCGGAAAATCGTAAGCTCAATGGATTGATGCCTTTCCCATCGCCCAAGGAGAGCGAATACGACACATTTACGTGTGGACACGCTTCAAATTCTATTTCGGCAGCCTTAGGAATGGCTGTTGCTGCAAAGATGACACATCACCCTGAACGCCACGTTGTAGCCATTATAGGTGATGGGGCTATGAGTGGCGGGTTGGCCTTTGAGGGACTGAACAATGCATCGTCAAAGCCCAACGACCTGCTTATCATTCTCAACGACAACGATATGTCGATTGACCGTGCAGTAGGAGGTATGCAACAGTACCTCTTAAACCTTGATACGAACGAAACTTACAACAACTTACGTTTCAGAGCTTCACAATGGTTGCACGCTAAGGGGGTATTGAACGATGAACGCCGTAAAGGTATCATTCGTCTAAACAACGCTATAAAGTCGGCTATAGCGCAACAGCAAAACCTCTTTGAGGGAATGAACATTCGCTATTTCGGACCTTTTGATGGTAACGATGTGAAGGAAGTGGTGCGAGTATTGCGTCAACTAAAGAATATGAAAGGCCCAAAGTTGCTCCACCTTCATACCGTAAAAGGCAAAGGCTACGAACCAGCTGAAAAGAGTGCTACGGTGTGGCACGCTCCTGGTAAGTTTGACCCCGCTACAGGTATGCGTCTTGTGCAAGATACAGCAAACAAGCCTCCGAAGTTTCAAGATGTGTTCGGACATACGCTTGTAGAGTTGGCTCGACAAAACTCTCGTATTGTGGGCGTTACGCCAGCAATGCCTTCAGGTTGTTCGCTGAATATTATGATGCAAGAGTTGCCCGACCGTGCTTTTGATGTGGGTATTGCAGAAGGACACGCTATGACCTTCTCGGCAGGTATGGCAAAAGACGGATTGCAGCCTTTCTGTAATATTTATAGTGCTTTCTCGCAGCGTGCGTACGATAATATTATTCACGATGCAGCCATCTTAAATCTACCTGTTGTGCTATGTTTGGATCGTGCAGGTTTGGTTGGCGAGGACGGAGCAACCCACCACGGAGCTTTTGATATGGCTTTCCTTCGCCCAATACCTAATATTACGATAGCTTCGCCTATGGACGAGCACGAGTTACGTAGATTGATGTACACGGCACAGTTGCCTGATAAGGGCTTCTTTGCTATACGTTATCCACGTGGCAATGGCGTTTTGGTGGATTGGTGTTGCCCATTAGAAGAAGTAAAGGTGGGAACAGGACGCAAGCTATGTGAACGTGTATTGAGTAAAAACGATAAGAAAAAGGTGGCAGTATTGAGCATTGGCCCTTTAGGTAACGATGTTCAGAAAGCCATAGCCGACCTTGAGGCTGCTAATAGTTGCGAAGGTCAGGTGGCACACTACGATATGCGTTTCTTGAAACCATTAGATGAGGCGATATTAAAAGAAGTGGGGACAACCTACGAGCAGATTATCACCATAGAAGACGGCGTGCGTAATGGTGGCTTAGGTAGTGCGGTGATGGAATGGATGGGCGACAATGGATTTAAACCAACCATCAAACGAATGGGAATGCCCGATGAATTCATAGAACAAGGCACGGTACAACAGCTTCGCACCATCTGCAAAATAGATATAGAAAGCATAAAACAAGAAATAAGAAATAGTCTGAAATAGGACTTCGAAGTGTAAGTAATAGAAGGTATGAAGATAATTATTGCTGGCGCATACGCCATAGGCACTTATCTGGCACAGCTCCTTTCAAGAAGCAACTACGATATAATTCTTATAGATGAGGTTGCAGAAAACTTGGAAGCCATTGGGTCTAACTACGACTTAATGACAATGGAGGCTAAGTGTACAAGCATTAAAGCACTTAAAGAAGCTGGAGCAAAG
Organism: Prevotella ihumii; assembly: GCF_900155655.1. Classification (GTDB taxonomy): domain Bacteria; phylum Bacteroidota; class Bacteroidia; order Bacteroidales; family Bacteroidaceae; genus Prevotella; species Prevotella ihumii. Next base: position 2,274,545 of record NZ_LT706987.1, on the reverse strand, counting down.
AAAGCAGACCTCTTTATTGCTGTAACTCCAAAGGAAGCTGACAACATAACAGCTTGTACGATGGCTCACCATCTTGGAACAAAAAGAACGGTGGCAAAGATTGATAATCCTGAATATATGGAACCTATCAATCAAGAGTTTTTCAAGAAGTTGGGTGTGGATAGTCTTATTTATCCAGAGATGTTGGCTGCAAAGGACATCATCAACGGATTAAAGATGTCGTGGGTAAGACAACGATGGGATGTACACGGAGGGGCACTTGTGTTATTGGGAATAAAGCTAAGACAGAATTGTAAAATTCTCGACAAGCCACTTAAAGATATAAGTGGACCAACCGACCCTTATCACGTTGTAGCAATTAAGCGTGAAGACCAAACGATTATTCCTGGTGGTAACGAATGTTTGAAGTCGAACGACTTGGCATACTTTATGACCACAAAGAACTATATACCTTACATTAGAAAAATTACAGGTAAGGAAAATTATGTAGATGTAAAGGATGTTATCATTATGGGCGGTGGTCGTACGGCCGTGCGCTCGGTAAAGATGATACCCGAATATATGAACGTAAAGGTAATAGAACGCAATGCTGAACGCTGTGAATACTTGAACGAAATGTTTGATGAAGACCAGCTCGTTATCAACGGCGATGGACGTGATATGGCTTTATTAGAGGAAGAAGGCATCAGACACACACAAGCCTTTGTTGCTGTAACGCCAAATGCAGAAACCAATATTTTGGCTTGTATGGCGGCAAAAAACTTTGGTATAAAAAAGACAATTGCATCTGTAGAAAATTTCGACTATGTAGATATGGCTGCAAACTTGGATATAGGTACGATTATCAATAAAAAAGCTATTGCGGCAGGCTATATTTATCAGATGCTGTTAGATGCCAATGTGGACAATGTGCGTTTCCTTATGGCTGTGAATGCAGATGTGGCAGAATTTATACCAGTGGAGGGTTCGAAGATAACACAGAAGCCTATAAAGGACATCAAGTTGCCAAGTGGTATGACCATTGGTGGATTGGTGCGTCACGATGAAGGTATGCTTGTTTCGGGTAATACACAAATACAAGCTGGCGATATTGTTGTGACATTCTGCCATAACGTAAATAAGAAGAAGATTGAACAATTGTTCAATTAATACTTCCTTTACCTTTTAGTATAAATGAGCAATGCTTAATTTAAAAACCATTTCAAAGATTATAGGTTCGCTGCTGTGGATAGAGGCCACACTCCTATGCCTTTGCTTGATAGTTGCTTTGATGTATCAAGGAGACGATGTGATGTCGTTTGTTTGGACAATCCTCATCACAGTAAGCTCAGGATTTATCTTCCGTTTTTTAGGACGTCATACCAACAATAGCATTAGTAGACGCGATGCCTATTTTCTTGTAACCATTTCGTGGATACTCTTTTCACTTTATGGTACGCTGCCTTTCCTTATCAGTAAGTATATTCCTTCGTTTACGAATGCTTACTTTGAAACGATGTCGGGTTTTACCACTACAGGGGCAACGGTAATCGACTTTCCTGAACATCTGCCCAAGGGGCTTTTGTTTTGGCGTTCATTAACGCAATGGATTGGAGGATTGGGAATTGTGTTCTTCACCATTGCCATTTTGCCTTCATTAATGGGGGGCTCAGTAAAAATATTTGCAGCCGAGAGCACAGGTCCTATAAAGAGCAAATTGCACCCACGATTAAGTACAAGTGCCAAAGGTATATGGGCTGTTTATTTCATTCTTACTACTGCTTGTATATTGAGTTATAAAGCGTGTGGAATGGGGTGGTTTGATGCGTTCAATTACTCGATGACCAGTACCGCTACGGGTGGGTTTGCTACAGAAAGCGGTTCTATTATGACCTTCAAATCTCCTGCTGAAGAATACGTATGTACGCTGTTTTGCTTTCTTTCGGGTGTGAATTTCACCTTACTTTATACTTCGGTAGCAGGCATAAAGTTTAAACAATTCTTCCATAATAGTGAATTTCGCTTTTATACAGTTTTAGTGGCAAGTTTTACAATATTCATTGCACTCGAACTTATTTTCAAGAACAATTATGATGTAGAACATGCTTTCCGCAGTTCGGTATTTCAAGTGGTATCGTTTATCACTACAACTGGTCTTTTCAGCGATGATGCTGCTAAATGGCCACACGTAACGTGGGTAGTCTTGGCGGCTTGTATGTTTTTTGGCGCTTGTTCGGGCTCAACGAGTGGTGGTATTAAAAGTATGCGTGGTGTGATGTTGATTAAGATTGTACGGAATGAGATGCGACAAATCCTGCACCCTAACGCTGTGTTGCCTATGAAAATAGATGGCTACAACGTTGAGATGTCTAAACGTGTTACACTGCTTGCTTTCATCGGAATGTATTTGTTCTTGGTTTTTGTTTGTGGCTTTGTAATGATTGCAGCAGGAATAGATTCAACGAATGCTGTTACCATAACATTGAGTTGCTTAGGCAACGTTGGACCAACCTTAGGATTGGAAATTGGTCCAACAATGTCTTGGAATGAATTGCCTCATTTTGCTAAGTGGATAGGTTCACTCTTAATGCTCGTAGGTCGCTTAGAACTGTTCACCGTTTTGGTACTCTTCACTCCATCATTTTGGAAAGAACATTAAGCCCAAAACCGATTTTGGGTTAAACCCAAACCGGTCGTTAGCCCGCAAAGGCTTTTTAAAGCGTTTAGATGTAATGCTTTTCTTCGTCTTTGCACCTTATTTTGGCTCTTTTCGTTTGTTTTTTCAGTTGTTTAGCTCGCTAAACGTCTTCAAAAACAACCAAAAATAGCTCAAAATAAGCTCGCAAATCTCGAAGAAGTCTAACGACCGATTTGGGTTAAAACATAACGAACAACTTTGTTTTACACGTTCATTTGGTGTACTCCACCCTTTTTCATTATATAGTCTATCAACTCTGCAAACAATGTGTTTTGTCGCAATGTGGCTTCGTTGCCCGTAAGAATAAGTTGCTTGCGGGCGCGGGTAATGGCTACATTCAGTTTGCGGTCGATGGGCTGTCCATCTTCCATAAAGGTGTTGGCAGTGAGAAAATCTAATTGGAAACGGTTTTGAACCGTAAACGAATAGATGATAACATCTCGCTGGCTGCCTTGGTATCGCTCCACGGTGTCAATGCTTATCTGTTCTATGTGAGGCAGATTGAGCCGTTCTAATTCCTTGCGCACCATTGCTATTTGGTTGCGATAAGGCACAATTACCCCAATGCTCTTTTGTGGGTTGAAATCGCTGCCCATTTGTCGGTGCAGACGACGGATAAGGTCTGCCACAATTTTAGCTTCTTCGGTATTCACCTTCTCTGAAATATTGGGTTGGCGACAAGGTTTTGACGGGATAAAAACCATACGATGCGCCTTTAGAAAGTCGTCCGTAGCATCTTCGCTATCCACCTTATAAGGTAGAGAGATGACTCTCTGATGATCCAAAGGTACACACTCCAATTGTTCACGACGGTAAAACTTTTCGTTGGGGAAGGCTGCTATGTCAGGGTGCATACGACCTTGTTTTCGCAAAGTGCCGATAAAGTGGGTGCGGCCGTTGGCATACTCTGTACGCAAAAGGCGTTCGAAGAGCGAGTTGGCACAACTATCAAGATGAATGATCTGTAATAAAGGGTTGTCCACAGCTGCTTCTTCCGCATCCTGTTGTACTACGGCAGGGAGCTGTTTGTGGTCGCCTATGAGGATAAACTTGTCTATACATTGTCCAACTGGGTTGTGTGCCGACAAGATACCTACAATGTTGGGTTCTAAAATTTGGCTCGCCTCATCAATAATCGCCAAGTCGAAATGCTTGATTTGGTAGATAAAAGGGCGTGCGGCAAGACTTGCCGTTGTACTCACAATAATTCGTGCTTCAGATAAGGTCTGTTTGATATGTTCCAAGGTAGGTTTCTCGGCTATCACATTGGTAAGCAGATGGTTTTGATATTGTGGGGCGCAGCTGTACGCATTACCCATTCTGATATAAGGTATATCGTGATCGGAGAGCATTCCACAAATTTCGTCCACGGCACGATTGGTGTAAGAGAGCAAAAGGAGTTGCTTGTCAGCGTGTTCGCGTACAAGATATTGCAGTGCCATAGAGGTTTTTCCTGTCCCAGGGGGACCAATAAGAAGAAAATAATCTTTGGCTTGCTTGGCACGTAAAAGTATGTCATCGTAAGTGGTGTTGTACGATTTTGAGAGCTTTAGCGATGTGTCTCTTTGAGGCGAACGCTGTCCAAGAAGCAGGTCTTTGCGGTCTTGTTGAGCCGTGATAAGGGTATGCAATCCTTGTAAGGCTGCACTACTGCCTATATCACTGCTGCTGTGTTCGATAGCAAAACATTCGCCACTGATGATATTAGGGTTTTGTTGTCCATCGTTAAGATGCACCACAATGCTATGGGTCTGTATCTTTTGCAACGCCCCCTTAAAGAGTATGCTCGTTCGCACATCGGGTATTTCACCTTTGCGGTAGGCATAGAGATAGACCATATCGCCACGACGGAAGTTGGGCAAGAAGTCATCGCCCTGCGTTGGCACGTTGAGGGTTATGGTATCGTAGCCGCTATACGATGTACTTTGCTCCTTTTGCGCTATGGTCAGCCCTATATAGATATTGCCAGTTTCTATTTTTGACGATAAAGGCATATTCCATAGGTCGGCGTTGGCACTGCCTGTACCTTCCTGATAGCCCACCTTAGAGATGATTTGTTCCTTGACAACAAAGCGCATCATACGTGAAAAATAAGCTCGCTCTAAAGGAGAAAGATGATGAAGAGGGGCAAGTGTGTCGGTAAGACGTGGGCGTATGTAACGCTCAAAGAAGTTGTCGTTGGTGTTTTCGGTGCGTAACGTATCGGGGGTGAGTTGGGGAATGATGCGTGAAAAATCGTTCTGCGAAAACCAAAATTCGGTTGCCACCACCTGATTGCGAAACTTTATAGCTTCGTACATCAATTGCTGGTACGACAAGACTTCGAGAAGTCCGTTTGGGAGTGGGTATTTAGAATAAAGCAGATAGACATCTGTGGTCTTTCCGCTGCGATTGAAATTGTATTTTAATATGCCGAAGTAAAGCAACAACTGCACATAATGCTTTTCTATTTGGCGTGAGCCGTGCTTGTTGTTGCGATCGCTTTCTAAGTAGAAATTCTTTCCTGACTTTTGTTCCACCAATAACGCAAAATCGGTTGTCATAAGGTCTACACGCCCCTGTATTCCCAATTGTTCGCATACGAACGAGGGTTCGAGAATGGCTTTTGCTTTATCGTGTGTGATAAAGAGCTCGTCTACAATCTGTTGAATGTTCTTTACTTGCACTTTGCAGTCTTCTATATATGCAATAGGACTGAAATTAGGACAGGTTGCAAAGTCTATAGCCTTATCACGGAAGTTGGAACATATAGTTTCTTTCAGGTCGTATGTCTCGTTGTTGATGATGTCGTCAAGGGCAGCACTTGCAAAGTTACCAAGCAAGATGGGAGGGTTGTTGGGTCGAGTCTGCAAGCGGTTTACGGTGTAGAGCAAGGGGTGGTGTCCATAGTCTTCAAAACAATTGGCTATGGTGGAGATGTCGAGCAGGAAATCGGGTTCTACAACAACTATTCGAGGTATAACTCGTTTGCCTTTCAGACTACATTCCAAGAGGTTGAGTTGCATCCCTATGCGCAATAGTTGGCGCAAATAGCTGAGGTTTATGAAGTCGGGCGTATTAAGATAGTCGACAATGAGTTCTTCTTCGCCGTGTTCTTGATTGAGTACGCTCACATTGATGGTGCTATCGGTAAAAGAACGCACTGTGCAACGTATGTATTTGTAGTTGGCAAGCTGAATGTTCTCGGTGCGTCTGCCCACCGCAGGAATACGACCAACCAAGGCGGAAGGGATATCCTCATTGAACACAGCCGATATGAAAATAGCCAATGCGCGGCAATCGTAAAGGAGGTCGGTAGGCAAAATGGGGGCAATGGAATTGCTATGGGTGCGCATCAGATGGATAGCCACAATGTCTTGCGGCTTGATGTGATGGCGGTTACAGAGGTTGTCTACCTGTGAAGCAAGACTGCCAAAGCTATGTCGGGTGCTTTTCAGTCCTTCGTGGCAACATAAAACCAATGTTTCGTGCATCAAATGGTTCTGACTTCCATTTTCATTGGTTGGTAAATCTAAGATGTCGGTTATGCGTGCAAATAACTCTTCGGCTGTACTCATTTGGATAAAAAGATAGCTGCGTTATTGTCCGCCTAATCGTTCAAAATAGATGATAACTTCCTCCCACGTTTTAAATTCGTCGCTCCCGAAGGGAAGAACTGTCCCCATAAAGTTGGGCAAGTCTGCTGTCGTTATGAGATAATCGCCTAAGAGCAGTTGGGGAGTATTGGTGAATAAAGCCCTATTCCACGCTGGTGCGCTGAAGGTTTCTTCAATCCACGCTTGTGCTTCGGGGATAAAAGAGGGGTCGTTGGTAGGTGCTGGCGCAAGAAAATAGACCTCGTAATGGTCTAAGAGCATTTCATAACATTTCTGAAGGCTCGACTTGGGTTTGTTGTAAGCATCACGCAAGGTAGTCCAATCTATAAGAATGGTCTTGCGTTCCCTACCCGCTTGATGGTCGTCTATCCAACGGATTACGGGCATAAGATAGTGGAAGATGGCTTTCTCGATGAGGCGATGTTCACCGTGGAAGTGAATGGCATTGGGGTAATGTGTACGAAAGAGGTCGAAGGTATGCACCACAGGGTCGTTATCGCCAAAGAGTCCGTACACACGACTTTGTTCTTCGGGTGTTACCGCATTAAAACACTGCTCTGTAATGTCCTTATATTCCTTTTGTAAAGCCTTGGTTACGATAACCTCCTGTACACCATCTACACGTGGATTTTGGTAGGTTTGCTTGCCTACCATATTGTTTTCGGAAATGGTAGACCCCATTTGGAAGGCAGGATTTACACAGATGCGGTCTGTACCATAAAGCATTTCGGTGTACATTCCGCCCATTGAGGTGCCAATGATGAGGTCGGGGCGTTCGTCGGCTTGAATTTGTCGAAGCAAAGCCATAGCTTCTTCGGGGTGAAGGGGTAAATCTGGCGCGATAACTGTCGCCTTTGGCATATACTCACGGAGGATTTGAGCCGTGTGGGTAGAGCCTGCCGACATAAAGCCGTGAACGTAAACTATCTTTTTATCGACCATCAGGTCGGGAAAGGTCTTTTTGTATTGATTTTCCATAATGCTAATGAGCAATGAGAAACGTTGCTAAATAGATAGAAATTAGTGGTTTGCATCAGACAAATCCGACCCGTCCGACTTGTCCGACTTGTCCAACATTGCCTTCAAATCACCTTATACTTTCTAAATGATAGGCAAACTAATTCCGTTAATCTTTTGATAAATATCGAGCGCATAAATGTCTGTCATACCACTGATATAGTCGAGTACTGCCATAATGCGGTCTTCCAAGTTTGGATTTTGTATATCGTATTGACTTGAAAAGCGACGTATGAGTTGTTTGCTATGAAACTTTTTAGGGTTTACAGCTGCATCGGTGAGGGTTTCCATAAGGGTTTCCATAATTTTGTAACCCGATAGTTCGACATCAAGGACGGCTTTGCTGCGATATATCTTTTCAACCGACACATCTATACAATGGCGATAATTCTTCTTTTGGAGTTCGGGGATATGGTCGATAAGCGAACCTTCAAACGTACCATTAAGGATTGCTTCTTCGTTCTCGACAAAAGCATCAACACAAAGCGACTCAAGTTTACCAACCGCACAAGCACGGAAATAAACTACTTGCTCATTCTTATCGGTTACTCCCTCTGCCTCAATGCGTTGGCGAATACTTGTCGTTGTATTGTCGTCAAAGAACCCTAAGAGCAAATCGGCAGTCTCTTCAAACGATAACAACTTGAGCTTATGCGAGTCTTCAATGTCCATTATTTCGTAGCAAATATCGTCTGCTGCTTCCATCAAATAGGCCAATGGGTGGCGTGCATAGCGTATTCCGTCTTCGGTGGATGCGTGACAGATAATGCCAAGTTCATCGGCTATCTTTCGATAAGTAGTTTCTTCGGTTTCAAAGAACCCAAACTTGCCGTGTGCGCCTGCCAACGAGGAAGAATGAGGATACTTTACAATGCTGGCAAGGGTAGAATAAGTCATTACGAAACCTCCCTCTCGTCTGCCTAAAAAACGATGCGTAAGCAAGCGAAAAGCATTGGCATTGCCTTCAAAATGGGTAATATCAGCCCATAAACGTGGACTTAATTTTTCTTCAAGATAAGCTCCTGCCCCTTCTTTGAAAAAGGCTTGAATGGCCTGTTCTCCACTATGTCCAAACGGAGGATTGCCCATATCGTGAGCATAGCAAGCTGTTTGCACAATTGTACCTATCTCTTCAAAAAGCGTTCCGCCTAATTCGGGGTGCTTCTTGATGAGCTTGCGCGCCACATCATCGCCTAATGACTTGCCCAAAGATGCCACTTCAAGTGAATGAGTAAGACGATTATGTACGAAAACACTCCCCGGGAGAGGGAAGACCTGTGTCTTGTTCTGCAATCGTCTAAAGGGTGCGGAATAGATAAGTCTGTCGCTATCACGCTTAAATTCAGACCTGTCATCGTGTCGCTCAGCGTGACGGTCTTCTTGTCCAAGTCGTTTGTTGGAAATAAGTTTTGCCCAATGCATCATAATCATAAAGTGGGTTCTAATAATTTGCTTTGTTTATACCCTACGCAAAAGTACGTAAAAAATGCCTAATTTAGGGCTTTTTAGGGATGAAAGTTCATCTTTCTGACTATAATTCATTATTTTTGCACATTATTTAATAAAGATATGATACAGATAAAAGTAATCAACAAAGGCAATCAACCTTTGCCAACATACGCCACAAGCCAAAGTGCAGGAATGGACTTGCGTGCTAATATAGACCAACCCATTACCTTAAAACCAATGGAACGTATGCTTGTACCTACAGGACTTCACATTGCATTGCCCGAAGGATACGAAGCACAGGTGCGTCCACGCAGTGGTTTGGCACTGAAGCACGGCATTACGGTGCTCAACAGTCCTGGTACGGTAGACGCAGATTACCGTGGCGAAATAAAAGTGTTGCTTATCAACTTCTCAACAGAAGACTTTGTCGTCAATGCAGGCGAACGTATTGCACAGATGGTTATAACTCGACACGAACAAGCACAGTTTGAATTGGTGGAAGAACTTGATGAAACAGAACGTGGAGCAGGAGGTTACGGACATACAGGCGTGAAGTAAGACTGCGTGTATCTACACCTCGGAAAGCCCAAAAGCCTACGTTTCAATAAGGAATCACCGCAACCAATGGTTTTACAGCGTATGAAACTATTTTCAAGAAACATACGCTTCAAAAACAAAACACATCACAACGAATTAAGGAGGATTATCAATTTGAACTTCAACATTAAGCATAACCTATTCCAAGTAACATTAAGCGTACTCTTCGCATTGCTTTTGCTCCCTGTAAAAGCACAAACAAGCGAAGACTACCAACGCTACAATTACTTCTTTCTTGAAGCCGTACGACAGCAAGGTATGGGCAATTTCGGTGCAGCTTTCGACCTATTGACCCACGCACGTAGCATCAACCCCAACGCACCAGAGGTGTATTACCAATTGGCAGGCTACTTTGTGGCAATGAAAAACAACAAAGAAGCACGCAGATGTTATGAGAAGGCGGCACAACTTGCACCCGAAAACTCTACTTACTTAGAGAAAGTAGGTCAATACTACCTCTCTCAGTCTGAATTTGATAAAGCTTTAGAAACTTACGAACGACTTTACGAAACCAATAAGGCTCGTGAGGACGTTCTACAAATACTCTATCAACTCTACGGACAAAAGAACAACCACAAAAAGATGATAGAAACGCTCGACAGATTGGCACTACTTGTGGGCAATAATGAACAAATTTCGCTCACAAAGATGCAACTTTACGAGCAAATGGGCAACAAACGAAAGGAACAAGCCGAACTAATGTCGCTTGTAGAGAAAAATCCATTGGATTTAAACTATCGTGTAATGTTGGGTAACTGGCTCTTTCAAAACAAGAAAAAGAAAGAAGCATTCAAAGAATATCAAAACGTACTGAAGGAAGAACCCGACAATGCGTACGCCAAACTTTCGCTCTTAGACTACTATCGTGATGCCAAGAACAACAAGATGGTAGACGAAATCATCGAAACATTATTGAAATCGAAGAAGACAGAGAAAGAAACCAAGATGGCTCTCTTGCGACAAGTAGTCGTAGAAAATCAAGAGAACAAAAACAAAGACAGCATCGAAGTGCTGAAACTCTTCGACCGTGTACTCGCCTTACCGCAAGAGGATGCCGACATCACACTGATGAAAGCAGCTTATCTCATTATGAACAACAAGCCAAAGGCAGAGATACACCAACTGTACGAGCAAGCCTTGGCGATAGAACCTGATAATGCACGAGCACGACTTCAATATTTGGGCGACTTATGGGAAAGTCAAGACTACGACAAAGTGATAGCCTTAGCACAACCAGCCCACGAGTACAACCCTGAAGAAATGGGTTTTTACTATTACGAAGCCTTTGCACGCTATCTGAAACACGATAACGATGGCGCATTAGCTACGTTCAAAAAAGGTGTTACACTTATCAATAAGGACAGCGATCCCAATATGGTGTCCGACTTCTATGCCGTAATGGGCGACATCTATCACGAAAAGGGAATGGAAGCAGAGTCGTTCATCGCTTACGACAGCTGTTTGCAGTGGAAACCAGACAATTATGGTGCGCTCAACAATTATGCTTACCATCTCAGCGTAGCAAAAAAAGACCTCGCAAAGGCAGAGCAGATGAGTTATAAAACCATCAAAGCCGAGCCTGAGAACACCAATTTCCTTGACACTTATGCGTGGATTCTCTTCCTCCAAGAACGCTATGAGGAGGCTAAAATCTACATCGAACAGATGCTAAAGTACGACAAAAAGCCTTCAGCAGTGGTTTTAGAGCACGCAGGCGACATCTATTTCCTCACAGGAGATAAAGACAAGGCACTTGAGTATTGGACGAAAGCTGTAGAAGCAGGGCGCAAGAGCGACACGCTAAAGCAAAAAATAGAACTTAAAAAATACATTGCAGAATGAAAACAAACAAGATATGGATAACAGCTGCACTCTCCTTGCTCTTTGTAGGGTGTAGCACACAAAAACAAGCGGTTGTCAATCAGCCCACCAAACCTATTGAGCAAAAAAGCAACAACGCTGAGGCTACAGCCAAAAAACAGATGTTGCAGTTTGTGCAGAAGGTTTCCGACAAGGCTTTGTATCAAAACAATGTGGTGTCCGACCTCTCATTCACGCTCAATACAGGTTCAAAAAATATTACCGTACCAGGTACACTTCGTATGCGTAAAGACGAAGTGATACGTTTGCAACTCTTAGTACCTATCCTTCGCAGCGAGGTAGGACGCATCGAGTTTACAAAAGATTACGTGCTCTTTATCGACCGCATACACAAACAATACGTAAAAGCAAGCTACAACGATGTGGCTTTCTTGCGCGATAATGGTATCAACTTCTACTCGCTCCAAGCACTCTTTTGGAACCAACTCTTTGTACCAAGACAGCAGCGAGTAGGCGAAAGCAGTCTAACCCAATTCGCTGCCGACCTCACAGCCTTACAGTCGCCCAACAAGGCTATTGTACCTGTAACCTTGAAAGATGGAAAAATGACTTACAAGTGGTTGGCAGAATCGCTCTCAGGACTTATCACACAAGCTGAAGCAAAGTATGTTAGCCCTACACATGGTGCATCTACACTCACTTGGAACTATGCTAACTTCCAAAACTTTGGGTCGAAAAAGTTTCCTATGAACCACGAATTGGTGATAGAAACTGCAGCTACCAAAGCCAAGAAAACCCTCAAAGCAACCTTCGAGCTTGACGGACTGACCGACAATGCCGATTGGGAAGCTTTCACCACCCCATCTACAAAATATCAGCAAGTAAGCGTTGAAGAAATATTAGGTAAACTAACAAGTCTCTAAATGAAGCGAATAGTATCTATTTTGGTTTTGTTGACGTTAGGATTGTCGATGTCGTTTGCTCAAAAGCAAAAGACAAAGAAAACACGACCCTCAACCCAACAAACGGCAAAAAGCAATAAGAAAACAGCAGCAACCTCTGTACAAACGACCTCAAAGGGTGCAAAAGCTCCCAAAAGTGGCACGCAAGCCAAAGCAAAAAACGTACAGCAAAAGCCTCAACCTACCAAAAAGAGAGGTAAGACACAACCTGTCAACACCAAGCAAGCCAAGGGCAAGCATGTAAAAGGAGGCAAAAAGCAACCTTCATACGTAGCAACAGAAGAAATAAAGGGCTTGCAACAGCAAAACCAGCAAATCCAAAAGGAGATAAAAGAAAACGAAAAAGAACTAAAGGTGAAGCAAAAGGACGTAGAAGACCGCTTGCAAAAGATTATCACCTTAGATACAGAGATAGGTCAACACCAAAAGACCATCGATACCATCTCCACAGATATAAAGCACCTTGAGGGCAATATGAGCATCTTGAAAGGGCAGTTGAAGTCGTTAGAGGCACAATTGGACGAACGTCGCTCACGCTTTATTCGTTCTATGCGCTATATGGCTCGCCATCGCAGTATCCAAGACAAACTTATGTTCATCTTCTCTGCAAAGAGCCTTACACAGATGTATCGCCGCTTACGTTTCGTACGCGAATATGCAGCCTACCAACGTGCACAGGGCGAACTGCTCAAACAGAAGCAAGAACAGGTAGACGAAAAGCACCAACAACTGCAAGATGTGCGCACCCATAAGAGCACATTACTCTACAAAGGTCGCCAAGTGCACGCACAAATGGAGCACAAGAAGGTGGAGCAACAGAACGTTGTAGTATCGCTTCAAAACGACCAAAAGGTATTGCAAAAGGTAATTGCCGACCGTCAAAAGAAGCAACAGGCCATCAATGCTCAAATCGACCATTTGGTTGCCATCGAAATAGAAAAAGCACGCCAACGCGCCATTGCCGAAGCTAAGGCACAAGCCGCTGCCCGTGCAGCCGCTGCCAAGCGACGTGCAGCCGAAATGGCAAGAAAGAAGGCGGCAGCCGAAGCTGCAGCAAGAGAGAACGCACGCCGCATAGCTGAGGCTAAAGCACGTGAAGCAAAGGCAAAGGCGGAAGCACAAGCACGTGCTGCCGAAGCCGAACGCCAACGCCGTGAAGCAGCAGCAAAGGCAGAGAAGGCTCGCCGTGAGGCTGAAGAAGCACGCCGAGCAGCAGCAGAAGAAGCCTCTGCGAAGAAGGCTCGTGAGCTAAAGAAAGCCCAAGAACGTGAGGCAGCAGCCAAATTAGAAGAACAGCGCGCACAAGCTCGTGCCGAAGCAGAAAAAGCTCGTGCCAATCAAGAAGCACGTGAGGCTGAAGCCAACCGTATAGCTGCTGAACGCAAAGCCGCTGCCGATAAGGAGCGTGCCGACCGTGAACAAGCTGCAGCCAAGAAAGCCAACGAAGAGTCGAGCCTTATGACCAATGCCGACCGTGCTGCAACAGGTAGCTTTGCCAACAACAAGGGACGCTTGCCAATGCCTGTTTCGGGACGCATCGTAACCCACTTTGGTACATACAACGTGAATGGTATGAACAACGTAAAACTCAGCAGTCACGGTATCGACATCAAGGCTGCATCGGGAACTCCTGTACGCAGTGTGTTCAAGGGTGAGGTAACAGCCGTTTCATACGTTGCAGGTTCAACCATCGTAATGGTACGTCACGGTGCTTACATTTCGGTTTATTGCGGATTGGGCAAGGTGAGTGTAAGCCGTGGACAAAGTGTTGGAACGGGGCAAACGCTCGGTACAGTAGGCGGAAATGGCGTTGTACAATTCCAACTTCGCAAAGAACGTACCAAGCTCAATCCTGAAGAGTGGTTGCGCTAAGCAACTAATCACAAAATAAAAAGCAAAAGTGCTAAGTGCAAATAAACTTCTATTTGCGTTTAGCACTTATTTTTTTTATTATAACCATAGGAGTTTTAAGACCTATTGGTCGGTAGGCTCATTTAACCCAAATCGGTCGTTAGACTTCTTCGAGATTTGCGAGCTTATTTTGAGCTATTTTTGATTGTTTTTGAAGACGTTTAGCGAGCTAAACAACTGAAAAAATAAACGAAAAGAGCCAAAATAAGGTGCAAAGACGAAGAAAAGCATAACAGCTAAACGCTTTAAAAAGCCTTTGCGGGCTAATGAGCGATTTGGGTTTAAGAGTTTCCTCGTCTATTATTGAAACTTATGAGGTGTCTTTCTTATTTGGGGTTTAATATACAAGAAACGGCAAGTAGTTTATGCAGACTACTTGCCGTTTTCATTTTCTATACTCCCTTATCGGAGCACCTTATATATAATAGCAGTGGCTTTTACTTCTTTGCAGCCATAACAAGCTCTTGGGTATCGCGAGCAATAACGATTTCTTCATCGGTTGGGATAAGTACCACCTTCACCTTAGAATCGTCAGCAGAAAGAACACGCTCTACACCACGGCAGTTGTTGCGTTCCTTATCCATCTTGATGCCAAGGAACTCAAGACCTTCGCAAGAATCCAAACGCAAACCTATCTGGTTTTCGCCTACACCTGCAGTCCAAATAATCATATCTACACCACCCATTGCAGCAGCGTAAGCACCGATGTACTTCTTGATGCGATAGGCGTACATCTTGATAGCAAGAATAGCGCGCTCGTTACCTGCAGCCTCAGCAGCTTCTATTTCGCGCATATCAGAGCTAATGCCAGTGATACCAAGTACACCGCTTTCCTTGTTCAAGTAGTCTGCCATTTCTTGTGGGGTCTTGCCAAGCTTTTCCATCATATAGGTAACAGCCGAAGCATCGATGTCGCCACAACGTGAACCCATCATCATACCAGCCAACGGAGTAAGACCCATTGAGGTATCAATAACCTTTCCATCCTTGATAGCAGCCATAGACGCACCATTACCAATGTGGCAAGTGATAATCTTTTGGCTCTTATAGTCTACACCAAGGAACTCACACGCACGCTGTGAAACGTAACGATGGCTTGTTCCGTGGAAACCATAACGACGCACGTGATACTTCTCGTACATTTCGTAAGGTACAGCATAAAGATAAGCGTGTGCAGGCATTGTGCTGTGGAAAGCATTGTCGAACACAGTTACCTGTGGTGTGTTAGGCATCAAGCTATCTACCGCACGAAGACCACGGAGGTGGCCAAGGTTGTGAACAGGTGCAAGGTCGATAAGGCTTTCGATACCTTCCTCTACCTCTTTGGTTACGATACAGCTCTTTTCAAACAAGTCGCCACCCTGCACAACGCGGTGACCTACTGCGTCAATTTCGTCCAAGCTCTTCAATGCACCGTACTTAGGGTCGAGCAAGAGTTCGAATACAAACTTTACACCTTCCTTGTGGTCAGGCATATCGTGCATAATCTTTTCTTTGCTGCCATCTTTAAGTGTTACCTTAACGAATGCTTCATCAAGACCTACACGCTCTGCACCACCCTGTGCAAGCACACTCTCGTCTGCCATATCGTACAATTTGTACTTAATGGAACTACTACCGCAATTTAAAACTAATATCTTCATAATGTAAGTTTTATTTTCTCTTTTAATTGTAATTGTTGTGGAAAAACAGAAAGTCGGATAAGTGAGGAACGTAAGATGAGACCAACAACCCCTACACAGTCTGATGATAGACAATGGAGATAATGGCTTTACTCCTCATAACTCCCTCTAACTCCTCTTAACTTCTCAATCGTTCCTATTTATGCCTTAGCATCTTGTGCTTGACAAGCTGTGATAGCTACCATATAATAGATGTCGTCTACCGAGCAACCACGTGAAAGGTCGTTTACAGGACGTGCAATACCTTGGAGGATAGGACCAATAGCGGTAGCACCACCAAGACGCTGAACGAGCTTGTAACCAATGTTACCCACTTCGAGGTTTGGCACTACAAGTACGTTAGCCTTACCTGCGATGTCAGAGCCTGGAGCTTTCTTTGCAGCAGTAGTAGGGTCGAGAGCAGCATCAGCCTGAAGTTCACCATCTACCTTGAGTTCAGGATACTTCTCCTTAGCTATCTTTGTAGCCTCAACCACCTTATCGATGATGTAAACACTCTTACCTGTTTCCTTATTGATAGCATCTTGAGCAGAGCCCTTGGTTGAGAAGCTCAACATTGCAACGTTAGGGTCTTTAAAACCTGCCACACTGCGTGCAGTAGCTGCGGTAGTATAAGCTATTTGTGCCAACTGCTCTGCGGTAGGATTAGGAGTTACAGCAACGTCGCCCATAACCACAATACCGTTTTCGCCATATTGTTCTTCGTGAGTCAATACTAACATTGCACCACTTACACAGCTGATACCTGGAGCACACTTGATAATCTGCAAAGCTGGACGAAGCGTATCGCCAGTAGTTGAGAGTGCACCCGAAATCTGTCCGTCAGCACCTTCGGTCTTGATAATCATACAACCCAAATAAAGGTTGTTCTTTACCAACTCGCGAGCCTTCTCGATGGTCATACCCTTCTTTTGGCGAAGTTCGGTAAGCTTTTCAGCATACTCCTCGCTGCGTGGGTTGTTTTCAGGGTCTACGATGGTAGCTTTGTCGATGTTGTTCAAGCCCCATTCTGCAGCCAATTTCTTAATGTTCTCAGGGTTACCGATAAGAATCAATTCTGCAATGTCGTCGGCTAATACTTTGTCGGCAGCTTTGAGCGTTCTTTCTTCCTCCGCTTCTGGAAGCACAATGCGTTGCTTGTTAGCCTTAGCACGAGCAACAATTTGCTGTAATAAATCCATTTTTGTTTATTTTATTTTATGTTGTTAAATGTCTATTTTGAAATGCAAAGATAGCAATTTAGTAGTATAACACCAAAAAGAATGGAGCTTTTTTACACCTTATTGATATTATAAGCAAATATCGGCTTGAAATATTCTTTTTCTAATACAATATGGGCATTAGCACACCAACAAACTACTCATTGCAAAGAATAGGAAATGAGCAAAAGAAAAATAGAACAATAGCGAAAAAGGATACGTCTCCCAAAAGCCTATTTACAACTATCTGAAACACAAATATTTACAAACCCATTTCAAAACATATATGTTTTAACCTCCCAAACATATATGTTTTACACACTCAAAGTTGAACTTTGACAACCTCAAACATATATGTTTGGCTTTCGTAAGATTGATGCTTCGTTTTTCAAAGACAGAGAGGTTAGAAATAGAACATTTACCCCCTCGCAATTCTACGCTTTATACACATCTCTGTTTAGGAGAAATATTGCTAAAAGAAAGCCCTTTTAAAAACAGTTTTTAATGTGCACAAATGGTGTAGGAGCTTGATTTATCAAGTTCCATTCCTCACAAATAAAGCGAAACTCGGTACATATTAATGAGCGGAGCTTCATACGTGTTGATGAACGGAACTCGATAAATCGAGCCCCTACATTACCCCCACAAGCACTTGGACATAACGCCCTTTAACGCTTCTAACTTCTTGATAAAAGGAACGAATTTTAAGTTAAACCCAAATCGGTCGTTAGACTTCTTCGAGATTTGCGAGCTTATTTTGAGCTATTTTTGGTTGTTTTTGAAGACGCTTAGCGAGCTAAACAACTGAAAAAACTAACAAAAAGAGCCAAAATAAGGTGCAAAGACGAAGAAAAGCATAACAGCTAAACGCTTTAAAAAGCCTTTGCGGGCTAATGATCGATTTGGGTTAAACAGAGATGTGTATAAGAAGTAGCCCGATTATTTATGCACACACAACCTTGTTATTGCAAACAAAAAATCCACATTCGGTAGGCATTGCCTACCCCGAATGTGGAGTTTAGAGTTTACCATTTACAATCTATTGCGTTCGTCTCGTCCCGCTCCCGTGCCTTTATACTTGCTTCGTGTAGTATTAAACTTATAAACTACCTTGAAGTAAGCACGACGGGTATCGTATTCCTGATACTGTGTCACCTTATAATTTTCGGTGTAAAGTGTCGCTTGTTGTGTAGCTCTGTTAAACAAATCTTCCACACCCAAGGTCAATATAAGGCGATTTTTGAGCAATGTTTTTTGCAAAGACAAGTTCACCTCACACACATTGCGAATAACCTCACCGTTCTCTGCCATACCCTTTGAATTGAAACCCATAAAGGCTTCAGCTACCCAATCGTGTTTAAACTCAAGGGTATTATTAAACTTGAAACCCCATATCGGTTTGTTGAGACTAAACTTACTGCCCAATCGGTTTATATCGAACCATTGCTTCTGACAGAACAAGGTGAGTTGTGGCGACCATATCCCAAACTTAGGCGATGCAACAAGTGCCAATGAGAATTTGGGTAATTTGTCGATATTGCGATAACGCAGGGTGCTGATACTCTTGTCTTCGCTTTCTTGTTCTGACGAGTACATTATCTGATTGTGGGTTTCGGTATAGCTTGTCACCAAGGTAAAGACCTTCCAAGTAGTTATCAACGACAAATCATAGACATTGGCAGGTTTCAGCATAGGATTACCACTCTGACGTGTAAAGCGGTTCAGATAGGTTACGTCTGTACCCAACTGGGCGTATGACGGTCTACTTGTTTTAGCCGTGTAAGCCAATTGTAAGCCCACATTCTTGATTTGCGTAGCGAATGAGAATGACGGGAACAACCTATTGTAGCGTCGGCTATGGTCTGGACTATATGTGCCGTGGTCGTAATAGTCGGAATTTACGTGTTCGTAGCGTAACCCTGCTTGTATGTTTCCAATGGGTGTCATACGCGAATAGGTTGCAAAAAAGGCATAGTTGGCTTCCTTTATTCTCGATGCTGCATTGGGTACAAAACCTTCCAAGGTGGCATAATTTTGCGTTTTGTTGGTATAGGTGTTCTCGTTACCTACCGACAGATTTCCACCCAATACGGGGTGAGTAAGCACCAATTTGGTAGCAAAGAAGTTGCTACGACTCTTGCCTTCAGAAGTTACCGTACGATTTTCATAGTTTGTGCTTTGCTCTATGGTGGTTTGCTTCGTGATGTCTTCAGAAAAATAGTAATCGGTATTAAAATCAATACTTAGTTTTTTTATCTGTCCCACGTAGTAGGCTGATAGGTTTTTGGTAGGTATAGCATATTTGAAACCATACATTTCAGAATTGATATGGTCGTAAGCAAGGTTGTTTTTCAGCACATCGGTAGCGTAAAAACCTGTATGGTCGTTATCCCCATCAAAGTGTTTTGAGGTGTCAAACCTTACACCTACAGAGTGATTGGTATTAAAGTCGTAGGCAGCCGAAAGGTTGAAAGACGCATCTTTATTTTTGAAATCGCTCTTTCCCGTCCACTTGTTGGTCCACAAATCGTCTACTTGCAGCTCTTGAACCGTTTCTTGGTTCTGATAACTGTTAGTTACATCGTAATCCACAGATGCAGCTATTTCCAAGCCTTTGTGGCGATAACGTGTGTTCAATTGTGTAAAACTGTTCCAATGTTTCCAATATAGAGTGTTAGAACGCACATCGAAGCCGAAACCGTCGCCCACCCTTCTGATGGTGTGAATACGGATTACGGCACGCACAGTGGCATCATAGCGAGCCCCGGGGTTGGTAACAACCTCTACATCTTTGATGTCTGCCGAACTTAAACGTTCTAATTCGGTGGCATCGGTTACTTTTCTATTGTTAATATAGATAACTGCTGCGCCTTTGCCTACCACAGAATAGCTGCCTTCTTTGCCCGACAGCAACGGAATACGTTTGAGCACGTCGTTGCCCGACCCCACGTTAGAAAGCGTAGAGCCCACAATGGTGGTTACGAGTGCATCGTTGCGCAATGCCATTTTAGGGCGTTGTGCCGTAACGGTAACACCTTCCAAGGCTGCTGCCTCACCTTTGAGCCGTAAAGTGTCTGCTGTGAGTGGTAAAGTATAGGTTTGAAGGTTGTAGCCCACACTCGACACACGCAAAAAGGCTGGTGTATCATTGGGTAAAGTGATGCGGAATGCGCCGCAACTATCGGTAATTACACCTGTAATGAGCGAAGAGTCGCGCACCGAAAGTGCAATAACATTGGCATACTCTATGGGCGCACGTTGCTCGTCCGTCACCCATCCTGTTACGTTTTGTTGAGCTTTGGCAAGCGTTGCACATAGCACAAACATTCCCAAAATAGCGTATTGCTTTTTCATAAGTAGGTATCAAGTTAGTTTAATCGTTTGCACAAAGGTAAGAAAAGAACATTTCTTTGCAAGAAAAAAAAACGAATAAATGTCGCTCATCGTTATATTTTTTACCCTTTTGTGTAAAAAAATAAGGTGAGAAACTTGTCATTTCTCACCTTATAACTACATCATCATATATTTGTATTGTTCATTGGGCAGTTGTTATCGTCCTACACTTCAGATAGTTCTTTTGCCAAAATGCTCTCCAATTGTTCAGCCGATAAGCGCACTTGGAATTCACCTTTGATGGCAACAGATATTTTTCCTGTTTCTTCCGATACCACAATTGCCACGGCGTCCGACTCTTGCGAGATGCCCATAGCTGCACGGTGGCGAAGTCCGAAATGCTTTGGAATGTCCTGGCTATGGCTCACGGGAAGAATACAACCTGCACCCTTGATACGCTTCTTAGAAATGACCATCGCCCCATCGTGCAAAGGCGAGTTTTTGAAGAATATGTTTTCTATCAGCCGTTGGTCAATGCGAGCATCAATATAGTCGCCTGTTTCTACAATGTCTTGTAGACTGATGCCACGTTCTATCACGATGAGTGCGCCCACCTTGCCTTTACCCATATTCATACAAGCCATAACTATGGGGAGTATGGCTTCACGATCTACCTCCTTTTTGTTTTTATCTACTCGGTTAAAGATGTGCATTAGGTTCATCACCTTTTGATGTGCACCGAGGTTGTATAGGAAGTGTCGAATTTCTTCTTGGAACAATACCACGATGCCGATAACTCCCACCGACACCAACTTGTCCATAATGCTTCCCAAGAGACGCATCTCAAGCATTTGTGTAACGATGAGCCACACTACAACGAATATCATAATGCCATAAAAGACATTGAGCGAGCGCGACTCTTTCATCACCTTATAAAGATAATAAAGCATCGTTGCCACGAGTACTATATCAATAATATCTTTTAATCCGAAGTCGAAAAACATAGTTTGAAAATGTTATTTGTCTTTACATCTTAATTATAACGCAGCCCTACCCTGCAAGCTCTCGTAAATTTTTACTGCCTCTACTGCTTCACGCACATCGTGCGCACGGAGGATAGAAGCTCCCTTCATTAGCGAAATCATATTCAGGGCAGTAGTGCCGTTAAGGCTTTCTTGGGCAGTGATACCCAAAAGTAGGTGTATCATACGTTTGCGACTGATGCCTACAAGGAGGGGGAGTTCAAACACGTGAAGGCGTTCCATCTCGTTCATCAACGCATAGTTGCCCTCCACAGCAGGTTCTTTTCCGAAGCCAAAACCAGGGTCAAGGATTATATCTTTTTGTCCTAAGGCACGCAGTTCTTGCACCTCTCGAGCAAAATCAATCAACATATCGTGAAGCGTAGCTGCCTTTGACATTAATATATAAGGTGTGCCAAGTGCTGCCACAGTACGAAACATATCGGGGTCGGCACCTTCTTCTACATCATTAATAATGTCTGCTCCAAACTCTTCGACCGTGCGACGTGCTACCGAAGCACGGAAAGTATCAATAGAAATCACAGCATCGGGCTGCGCTTCTTTTATAATAGGTAGGGCAAAAGCCAAACGACGCATTTCTTCTTCTTCGCTTGCAACTTCGCCTCCTGGACGTGTAGAGCAAGCCCCAACATCAATCATCGCAGCCCCTTGCTGTACAATCTCGTTGGCACGACGACGTATTTCGTCTTCGGTTTGCTTTCTGCTGTCGGCAAAAAACGAGTCGGGCGTAACGTTCAGAATACCCATTACTGATGGACGACTAAGGTCTAAGAGGCGTCCACGTACATTAATAGTATATTTCACGGGGTTATATTGTTGCAGTATATTCATATTTTCCATATCGGCAAAGTTAACACAAAACCTTTAGAAAGCCAAGGAATAAGCCAATATTTTAGAACGTTACGGAGCTAAAATCAAGGTATGTAGGGGCTCGAATTACCAAGTTCCACTCCTCATCAGTTAAGCGGAGCTCGATACGTGTTGATGAGCTTGCGAATAAATCGAGCCCCTACACTCCCCACAAACACTTGGATAAAACTTCTTCTCATACCCTCTAACCCCTTGATAAACCGAACGAATTTAACCCAAATCGGTCGTTAGAATGAGAATGTATTTTGCGATTATGTTGAGATTTATTTTGCATATATCAAAGGAGCATAGCAGGCTATGTGACTGCAGATATAGGTAAAATAAAGCCAAAATAAGAAAAAAGACATCTCATAAGTTTCAAAAATAATAAAGTAAGCACCTAAACTGGTCTAATGACCGACTTGGGTTTAAAGTTAATTGAGATGTAAAAACAGAGGAGGCGAAGTTTTCCTACCGACAAATAGGAAATTCCCTACCACCGATTAGGAAAAACTCACCAAAGGTTTCGACTATTTGCCGTACCTTTGCATCAGATAAAAGAAATAGAAGAATATACATTAGTGGATAAATCGAATTAGGATTGCCATTTTACAGGTAAGAAGACATCAGGAAATAACAATATGTAGATAATTTACAGTATCGAATATAGGTAGTCAGATAAGTGTAAGAAGACTCAGGGTAAATAAACTAATAGCTCAAAACAAGAACAGAAGAATGGTTAGATGTTGAATGATTATAATAATGTGATGATAAAAGAAAAAAGAATAGGTAATTTCCACAATATAAGTAAGTGAGCAAAATTAGTTTACATAAAATATTTATTGTATTTTTCCGTTTTATATGCAATGGGAAAGCCAAAAGTATTGGAGTTGACGGAGGCAGAACGCCTCGCACTCGAAAAAGGATTTCGCTTAGGCGAAAAGCACTGCTTCCGCATGCGTTGTCGTGCTGTGTTACTGAAAGCAGACGGACTGTCTTCTGCAGCAGCGGGCGTGCAAACGGAAATGAGCCACGTGAGCGTAAACGCTTGGGTAAAACGTTTCAAGTCCGAAGGAATAGACGGATTGAATACCCGTTCTGGCAGAGGTCGAAAACCTATTATGGACTGTTCGGACGAGGAAGCTGTGCGTCGTGCAATAGAGCAAGACAGACAGAGCGTGAGCAAGGCAAGAGCGGCATGGGAGCAAGCCTCGGGCAAAGAGGCAAGCGACTCAACATTCAAACGTTTTTTATCAGCATTGGCGCAAGATATAAGCGAATAAGAAAACGCCCAAGGGGAGAACCCTCGCCGCAACTCTATGAATACAAAGTCGAGAAGTTGCAAAAACTTGAAAATCAAGCGTCTGAAGGACGCATTAGGCTCTATTATGCTGATGAGAGCCACACTTGTACTGAAGGATATGTCCCTTACGGTTGGCAACTGCAAGGGGAGGATGTTTATGTCCCCTCCCAAAGGGTGGCACGACTCAATATCTTTGGAATGATAGACCGTGATAACCGTTACAATGGATTCACCACATTCGAAAAGATGACGGCAGATAAAGTCCTCAGTTTCCTTGATGATTTTTCGTTCAACTTGGAGATGGACACTTTTGTTGTCCTTGACAATGCTTCCGTACATAGAAACAAGAAGATCAAAGAACTTCGCCCAATATGGGAGCAAAGAGGACTTTTCCTCTTTTTCTTGCCTCCATATTCGCCACAATTGAATATTGCGGAAACACTTTGGCGTATTCTTAAAGGCAAGTGGATAAGACCACAAGATTATATAACTACTGACATACTTTTCTATACCACCAACAGAGCTTTGGCAGATATCGGAAAGGGGTTGCGTATAAACTTCTCTAAACATGTCGCTTAATTTTGATTAGTTACTTATCAATTCAAAATAATTTTAGGTTTAAAGGTTAATAAGATTTTAGGTTTTTAAAAGTTTAATAAGGTTTTAGGTTATATTATTCTTGATAAATAATTCAATTATGTAGGCTTTGCCACTTAAGTGCCACAAATAACTATAGATATATGCATTATGGCTTGGTAGAGCTATATATGACAAAATGAGGGTTCATTGATTGAACTCTCATTTTTGTGTTTTACAAGTTCCTCATCTCGCACAAACTATATATCCACTATACAAGCCAAACGTAGATACGCTTTTGATTTCGAACACAAGAGTTTCGATATGCAGCCTTGAATAAAACTAACTTCTAACAGAAATAAGAAAAAGGTGGTTGTTCGATTTATCCATACATAATATTGCAATAACAAAACATCGAACCCAAAAAGCAAAACATATATGTTGGAGGTGGAACAAGTTAGCTTTTAGGCAACTAAAGTCATATATGGCTGGTTCTATAAATTAGCTTTGTTAGATTTTGAGCTTATTTTTGAGGTCAAAATGCAAGAGAGCAAAGGAGTGTAGCGAGCTACACGACTGAACGAACTTACATTTTGAACCAAAAACAGAGCAAGCCGAATGCAATCAAACTTGTTTGAATTGCTGAGGCGCAGCCTGTTTTATATAAAAAGAAGCCAAAAGACAACAAAACGTATTTCAAAAAAATTTAATGACTATATGCGGTGGTAATTTATAGAACCTGCCATATAATAGGTAGAAAACAGATAAAACAACAAAGCTATTATAAAGAGTTTGAAACCGACTTAGGAGAAATCATAGAAAAGGAAAGAATAAGAAGAAAGGTTTTATTGTTCTATATTTCTTATTTAACAACACAACACTTTAGGTATATAAAAAAAGAGTGCATAACCAAAGATTTCACTTCTCGGTTTCACCTATTTATATATAGTGTTTCGAAACGAAAGCTTTGGTTATAAACTCTTGGTTGTATCGTTGCTAAAAAAATGGAGCAGAGATCTTAAATCTTTTCGCCGTAGCAGAGGTCGCCAGCATCGCCAAAACCAGGAACGATGTACTTGTGCTCGTTCAATCCCTCGTCAATAGCTGCACACCAAATAGTGGTTGTGCTGTCAGGGAAGGTTTCCTTGATGTGTGCAATACCTTCAGGCGATGCGCATACACAAGCTACATGTACGTGGCGAGGTGTACCCTTGGTAAGGATAGCCTTGTAACCCAACTCCATTGAACCACCTGTAGCAAGCATAGGGTCGGCAATGATAAGGGTCTTGCCATCGATGTTTGGAGTAGCAAGATATTCAACGTGAATACCTACCTCCTTGTGTGCTTCGTCCTTGTATTCACGATATGCACTTACGAAAGCATTGCCTGCGTGGTCGAAGATGTTAAGAAATCCGTTGTGGAAAGGAAGTCCTGCACGGAAAATGGTAGCCAGTACCACCTTGTCGGTTGGTACGCTCACTTTGGAAATTCCGAGTGGAGTCTCAATGTCCTTTACTTCATACTGGAGGGTCTTTGATATTTCAAAAGCTTCAAACTCGCCTATTCGCATCACATTGTTGCGAAATAGAAGTCGGTTTTTCTGATAGTTTTTGTCGCGGATTTCCGCCATGTACTGATTAATAATAGAGTGTTGCTCCGAAAAGTTGATGATTTCCATTGTTTTTTATTAGTTTATTGGCGCATAGCTTTACGAGCCTTCAGCGCAAAATTTCGGCAAAATTAAGAAAATACTTTAATTTTTGCAACCTCCGAATAGCAAATATTAGTAGTGAGAGTTTAATTTTTAATTATTTAACCTAAACAGCGGTGCTTTTGCATCAATTTTTGCAAGTAAGTTTTTGTCATACTTGATAAATGTAGTACCTTTGCCCTGTCTTTAAGATAACAAAATAAAACAAGGAAATTTTTAATTATTCAACTAAATACATTAACAAAGAATGGCACAGTTTGATAAAAGCGTACTTGAAAAGTATGGTATCACAGGCACTACAGAAGTAGTTTACAATCCTTCATACGAAGTATTGTTTGAAGAAGAAACAAAGGCAAGCCTCGAAGGCTTCGAAAA
The DNA here is from genome assembly GCF_900155655.1 of Prevotella ihumii. GTDB lineage: Bacteria > Bacteroidota > Bacteroidia > Bacteroidales > Bacteroidaceae > Prevotella > Prevotella ihumii. Next base: position 2,248,444 of record NZ_LT706987.1, on the reverse strand, counting down.
AGGTCAGGAAACAGAACTCGGCGCAGTTAACGTAATGACAGGTGTGTACACAGGTCGTTCACCTAAGGATAAGTTTATTGTAGACGATGCAAAATCACACGATACAGTGTGGTGGACATCTGAAGAATACAAAAACGACAACAAGAAGATGTCAGAATCTACTTGGGCAGTAGTTAACAAGTTGGCTAAGAAGGAGCTTTCTAACAAGCGTCTCTTCGTTGTTGACGGTTTCTGCGGTGCTAACAAGGATACTCGTATGAAGATTCGCTTCATTGTGGAAGTAGCTTGGCAGGCACACTTCGTTACAAATATGTTCATCCGTCCTATCAACGACGAAGAACTTGCACAAGAGCCAGACTTCATCGTTTACAACGCTTCAAAGGCTAAGGTGGAAAACTACGCTGAACTCGGTTTGAACTCTGAAACTTGTGTTGCCTTCAACGTAACAAGCCGCGAGCAAGTTATCATCAACACTTGGTATGGTGGTGAAATGAAGAAGGGTATGTTCTCAATGATGAACTATTACTTGCCATTGAAGGGTATCGCATCTATGCACTGCTCTGCTAACACCGACCTCAACGGCGAAAACACAGCTATTTTCTTCGGTCTTTCTGGTACAGGTAAGACAACATTGTCTACAGATCCTAAGCGTCTCCTCATTGGTGATGACGAACACGGTTGGGACGACAATGGTATATTCAACTTTGAAGGTGGTTGCTATGCAAAGGTTATCAACCTTGACAAGGAGTCTGAACCAGACATCTACGCTGCTATCAAGCGCAATGCTCTTCTTGAGAACGTTACAGTAGCAAAAGACGGCAAGATTAACTTCGCTGACGGTAGCACAACAGAAAACACTCGTGTTTCTTATCCTATCCACCACATCACTAACATCGTTAAGCCTATCTCAGCAGGTCCAGCTGCAAAGCAGGTAATCTTCTTGAGTGCTGACGCATTTGGTGTACTTCCTCCAGTTTCAATCCTCAATGCAGAGCAGACTAAGTACTACTTCCTCTCTGGCTTTACAGCTAAATTGGCTGGTACAGAGCGTGGTATTACTGAACCAACTCCTACATTCTCTGCTTGCTTCGGTCAGGCTTTCTTGGAACTTCACCCAACAAAGTATGCTGAAGAATTGGTAAAGAAGATGGAAAAGAATGGTGCTAAGGCTTACTTGGTTAACACAGGTTGGAACGGTACTGGCAAGCGTATCTCTATTAAGGATACACGTGGTATCATCGATGGCATCTTGAGTGGTGCAATCAACAACGCTCCTACAAAGACAATTCCTTTCTTCAACTTCGTAGTTCCTACACAGTTGGAAGGTGTTGATACCAACATCCTCGACCCACGCGATACATACGCAGACGCAACAAAGTGGGAAGAAAAGGCTAAGGACTTAGCAGGTCGTTTCATCAAGAACTTTGTGAAGTACACAGGCAACGAAGCTGGTAAGGCTCTCGTAGCTGCTGGTCCAAAACTCTAATCTCAATATTAGAGACTTAGTACACAACACATAATAAAATGGCCTTGCCCTCAATTCTGGGGGCAAGGCTTTTTGTGTGAGATGCGCTAAACAAACTTAAAATATCTCTTAATTTCCATATTTTACATAATAAACTTGTGAAAACGGCTCGTTTCTAAGGAATTCTAATTAAATTTGCAACTAAATTTCTATAAATAGACGCTAATGAAAAATAAGATATATTCGTTGGTTGCAATGTTAACAATTGCACTCTCGCTTACTTCGTGCTTGAAAGATAACGAAAAACAAGCGGAAATAACGTTTACTGACACTGCCATAACTGGATTTTCAATAGATGAAATAAAGGTAATGAGAGACTCGGTAAATGCAAAAGGAAAAGATACTACATACATTACAAAGGTAAAACTTGCACCCAATTCGTTTTATATTGACCAAGCAAAAGGGCTGATTTACAACCCCGACTCATTGCCTTATGGTACAAAAATAACAGCCATCGTAGCCAAACTCAAGACTAAAAATGCAGGCTCGGTACGCCTAAAATCGGCTCAAGACGAAAACGCACACAGCTATATAGAAAAAGATTCTATCGACTTTACTAAAGATAGCATTTTCCAAGTGTATGCACAAGACGGAAAGCGTTTTCGCAATTACACCGTTAAGGTGAATGTACACAAAGAAAAAGGCTACTTGTTTACGTGGAAAAATATGGCTTCAAACGCTGAATTTGAAGCTTTTACCAATACAAAAGCTGTATATAACAACGGACGAATATACGTATTTGGAAGCAACGGAAGCAATACCACAGCATACACCACGAGCGAGAATGATGGCAATGCGTGGACAAAGATAGGAGAAAACTTTGATGCCAATGCGTATCAAAGTGTGATAATAAGTGCTGGATACCTATATACCTTCAGTCAAAACCAAGTGATGCGCTCTAAAGATGGTGCAGTATGGAACGTGATGGGTAGCAGTACAAACTTGAAACAACTTGTTGCAGCAAGCACTACACAGCTATTTGCAATAGGCAATGATGGTAATATGTGGGTCTCTGTCGACAATGGAGCAACTTGGAACATTGACGATTTGAGCGATGATAAGGCAAAATTGCCTACCAACAACACAAGTTTTATTGCAGAACCTTTGCAGAGCAACGAGAAGATAGACCGAGTCGTGCTCATAGGAAATACAACTGCAAGCAATGGTATGGTGCGTTGGACAAAACTTATCGACTACTCTGAATATGCAAAACCACAGGCGTGGACAATGATTAATAATACGTTGGAGGCTCAATTCCAACTCCCTTATTTCACACACAGTGCGCTTGTAAACTACAACAATAATATTCTTGCTTTAGGAACAGCCAACAACGCATTTCTCACAATGAAAGAAAGCACAGACGGCGGTGTAATTTGGAAAGCCAATAAGCTCTATAAATATCCTAACGAAACACCTATGAAAACATTCGCTGCTACGGTAGATGCACAAAACTATATATGGATTGTGAGTGGTAGCAAGGTGTGGCGTGGACGTCTCAACTGCTTAGGTTGGAAACAGATAGACAAGATTTTTGTTAAATAAAAAACGACTTGGAAAATAATAAAAGATAGTATGAAAAAAATTCTATTTTATATATTAGCCTTTTTACTTTCTGTTCCAACAATGGCGCAGGAAGGAGAGGAATATAAGATGGAATTGGGTGCTGGCGCAGGCTTAATGGGCTATTTGGGCGATTTCAATGGCTCGATTACCAAAGATTTACAACCTATGGGAAGCCTCGTAGCACGCTATATCTTTAGTCCGTATATGGGATTGAAGATGAATGTGTCGTATGGTAAAATGAAAGGTTCGTCGGATGATGTCAAGACCTATTATCCTAAATTTGCACAAACACCCTATCAGTTTGACAATACATTAATAGATGTAGGCTTTGTGTACGAGTACAACTTCCTTCCATACGGAACAGGACACGAGTATCGTGGCGCACAACGCTTATCACCTTTCGTATTTGGAGGCATAGGAGCTACCTATCTTAGCAAAGGAAAGAACCAAGAAGCTACTACAAAAGAGCAAGGAAGCGGCATCTTTTCAGCAAATATCCCAATAGGTTTAGGTGTAAAATATAAGCTTGGCGAACGTACGAATATCGGATTAGAATGGGCTATGCACTTCTGTCTGAGCGATGAACTTGATGGGCAAAAAGACCCTTACGATATAAAGAGTAGCGGATTGTTTAAGAATACAGACTGTTACTCAACCTTGCAACTCACCTTCACTTACAGTTTTATGAAGAAGTGTAAGACCTGTCACAACGATGACGAATAAAGAAGAAGTGCAAGAAAGACAATAGATACATTAAAATAAGAAATAACCATCTTCCCTACTTATGGCAGAAGAATTAGATATGAAACGCATTCCAGAACACATTGCAATCATTATGGATGGCAATGGTCGCTGGGCAACAGAACGCAATAAGCCACGCTCGTATGGGCATCAGGCAGGAGTAGACACCGTGCGCAGAATAACATCAGAGTGTACTCGATTAGGCGTAAAGTTCCTCACGCTCTATACATTCTCTACAGAGAATTGGAATAGACCTTCAGACGAAGTGGCGGCATTGATGGGATTAGTGCTCACATCGCTTGAAGACGAAATCTTTATGAAGAATAATGTACGCTTCCAAGTGGTGGGCGACATCAAACGGTTGCCCGAAGCTGTGCAGCAGAAACTTCAAGAAACAATGGAGCATACGGCGAAGAACTATGCTATGACAATGGTGATTGCGCTTAGCTATTCGGCTCGATGGGAGATGACAGAGGCAACCAAAAGCATAGCAAAAAAGGTAGCTGAAGGCGTTTTGAGTATTGACGAGATAGACGAAAGCACCATTAGCAAGCATCTATGCACCAACTTTATGCCCGACCCAGAGCTGCTTATACGCACTGGAGGCGAACTTCGTATTTCCAATTATCTGTTATGGCAGTTGGCTTACTCTGAGCTTTACTTCTGCAACACTTATTGGCCCGACTTTATGGAAGCCGACTTGCATAAAGCAATAGCCGACTATCAAAGTCGCCAACGCCGCTTCGGAAAGACAGAGAAACAAGTAGAATTAGAACAAGAAAACAAATAGACACGCTATCAATGAGTAATATAAAAAAAGTATTGATGCTCATCGCTGTTGTGTGTGGCTTCAGTTTACAAGCAAGCGCACAACAAAAGATTGTGAAACCAAGCATATCGTATGCTGGTAATCCACAGACCTATAAACTTGCTGGATTGACGGTAACGGGCGTTGAAGGATACGAAGACTACGTGCTAACAGGACTTTCAGGGCTTACCATCGGTCAAGATGTGGAAATTCCGGGGTCATCCATTACCGATGCGGTGAAACGCTATTGGAAACACGGTTTGTTCTCTGATGTGGCTATTACTGTGGATTCGCTTGTGGGAGATAAGGCTTATCTTCAGATACATTTAACAACACGCCCTCGTATTTCGCTCATCAATTATATTGGACTCAAAAAATCAGAGCGTGAAGATATGGAAAAGAAGCTCGGACTATTGAAAGGTGGACAAGTAACACCTAATATCATAGACCGCGCACAATTGTTAGCAAAGAAGTATTTTGAGGAAAAAGGCTATAAAAACGCTATCGTAAATATACGTCAACGCAACGATGTGACTGCCAAAAACCAAGTTATTCTTGACATTGAAGTAGACAAAAAAGAAAAGAAAAAGGTACGAAGCATCATTATTGAAGGCAACAAAGAGATTAAAGATAAGAAACTTAAAGGCGGTCTTTTCACAAAAGGTGCGTTCAAAAAAACCAATGAAGCAGGTAAACTAAGCACGCTTTTTAAATCAAAGAAATTTAGCCAAGAACGTTGGAAAGAAGACAAAGAAAACCTCATTAACAAATATAACGAATATGGTTATCGCGATGCAAGCATCGTGAAAGACAGCATTTGGGACGTTGACGACAAGCACGTAAATGTTTTTGTCAAAGTAGACGAAGGCAAGAAATACTACATCCGCAATATCACGTGGGTGGGTAACACGGTCTACTCTACAGATTATCTATCCCAATTGCTCAATATAAAGAAAGGCGATGTGTACAATCAGAAGTATATGAGCAAGCGATTGACCGAAGACGATGATGCTGTGGGCAACAAGTATTGGGACAACGGCTACTTGTTTTACAACCTTCAACCCACTGAAGTGAATATCGTTGGCGACTCTATCGACCTTGAAATGCGTATTTTCGAAGGACAACAAGCACGTGTAAATCGTGTTCGTATCAACGGAAACGACCGCATTTACGAAAATGTAGTTCGTCGAGAAATGCGTATAAAACCAGGCGACCTTTTCTCAAAAGAGGCTTTGACACGTACAGCACGTGAACTTGCATCTATGGGGCATTTCGATCCAGAGTCGGTAAGTCCAGATCCAAAGCCAAACTATGAAAATGGTACGGTTGATATTGATTGGAATTTGAAACAAAAGTCCAACGACCAAATCGAGTTTTCATTGGGTTGGGGACAGACTGGTGTAATCGGTAAAGTTGGCTTAAAGCTCAATAACTTCTCTATAGCCAATCTCTTTGGTAAGAACAAAGAACGTAGAGGCATTCTCCCTATTGGCGATGGCGAAAGTTTGTCGCTCAATGCACAGACCAACGGACGATACTACCAATCTTATGGATTGAATTATAGCACCAACTGGTTTGGTGGTAAACGCCCAATACAGTTCAATGTAGGAGCTTTCTATTCAAAGCAAACAGACGTAAATAGTAACTTCTACAAGCGTGGCTATATGGAAAATTACTACAACTACATGTACGGCTACGGCAATTACAACGCCAATACTTACGAAAACTATCTCGACCCTAACAAGTTTATTCAGCTGTTAGGTGGAAGTGTTGGTTGGGGTAAACGCCTCACTTGGCCTGATGACTACTTCACCCTCACTGTGCAATTGGCATATCAACGCTATATGTTGAAGAATTGGAACTACTTCATTATGTCGAATGGTTCTGCAAACAACCTCAACTTTAACATTGCTATCAATCGTTCTTCAACCGATAATCCACTCTTCCCACGTAAGGGTTCAGAGTTCTCGCTTTCATTAGCAGTTACTCCACCTTGGTCTAAGTTCATCAAGAAGGATTATCAAAACCTTGCCAGAGACCCCTATTCACCTACTTTCCAAGCAGAACAGCAAGAGAAATACAAGTGGATTGAATATCACAAGTGGAAGTTTAAGGCACGTACCTTTACATCGCTTACTAACGGACAGAAGAACCTTGTGTTGATGACACGCGTCGAATTTGGTATCCTTGGTAGCTATAACCGCTACAAAAAGAGTCCATTCGAAACATTCTATATGGGTGGTGACGGAATGAGCGGTTACTCTACAGGTTACGCACAAGAAACAATTGGTTTGCGAGGTTACGACAACGGCGTACTCACACCTAATAGTAGCATGGCGGCTTACGCCTACGACCGCTTCTCGTTAGAGCTACGTTATCCATTCCTTTTAGGCAACACCACTATCTATGGTCTCACCTTCTTGGAAGCAGGTAATGCATGGCAGGACACAAAGAAGTTCAACCCCTTCAGTATGAAACGTTCAGCAGGTGTTGGTGTACGTATCTTCTTGCCAATGATTGGTATGATGGGTATCGACTGGGCATACGGCTTCGACACAGTCTTTGGAAAGAAGGGTGGCAGCCAGTTCCACTTCATTTTGGGTCAAGAGTTCTAATCGTACGATTGTCCTAATTAAACCCTCACAAGTTTAATCAATCCTACAAGCAAGTAATGGACGCATATATGTCCAAGCGTGTAGACAACTAAATAACAAAAAGAGAATAGAGATTATGAAGAAATTAATAACACTCTGCTTAGTAGCAATCTTTGCTTTAGCAGCCCAAGCGCAAAAGTTTGCCTTGATGGATATGGAATACGTGCTCAGTAATATTCCTGCTTACGAACGTGCCAACGAACAATTGAACCAAGTAAGCAAGAAGTGGCAAGCCGAAGTTGAAGCACTCAACACAGAAGCGAGCACAATGTATAAGAACTATCAGAACGAAGTTGTCTTCCTCTCACAAGAACAAAAGAAGAAGAAACAAGAAGATATAATGGCGAAAGAGAAGCAAGCAGCCGAATTGAAACGTAAATATTTCGGTCCTGAAGGCGAACTTTTTAAGAAGCGTACAAGCCTTATTTCGCCTATCCAAGACGAGATTTACAACGCTGTTAAAGACATTTCGGATCAGCGCGGCTATAGTCTTGTTATCGACCGTTCGAGCGGTACAGCTGGTATCATCTATGGTTCGCCAAAGATAGACATCAGCAACGAAATCTTACAGAAGCTCGGTTACGGCAATCAATGATTGCAACTAACCGCATAAGAACAACAAATAATCACCCTTCATAAGTCAACAACCTCGCAAAGAGGTATGATGTAGGGACGAAATAACGAACATAATAAATATTTAATTAATAAAAGACAAAATGAAAAAGCTTATTTTAATGTTGATGCTCTGTGCTCCTATGAGTATGTTTGCACAGAAGTTTGGTCACTTAGACTCACAGGCACTCCTCCAATCACTCCCTGAAGCAATAGCTGTTCAGGCACAATTGGAAGCAAAGGGTAAAGAATTTGAGAAGCAACTCACAGATATGCAGAGCGAATTGCAACGCAAGGCTGAAGAGTACGACAAGACTAAGAGCACAATGAATGCAACCAAGCAGGCTGAAACCGAGAAGATGTTGCAAGATATGTATGCTAAAATTCAGCAGACAGCTCAAGACAACCAAAAGGCCTTCACCGAAGAACAACAGAAGAAGCTCGGTCCTGTACTCAACAAAGTACGTGGTGCTATCGAAGCTGTAGCAAAGGCTGGCGGCTATGTTTACATTATGGAAAAGGCAGCAGGTCAACCTCTCTACATCAATGAGGCTATCAGCAAGGACATCACAGCTGAGGTTAAAACTCAGTTGGCCAAGATGAAGTAATCAAGCAACTACAAGTTCCGTCACCCCCAACAGGTGCGGTATAAGATGAGACTACCGCGAAAACACTTTTGCAGTAGTCTCATTTTTGTTTCTCACCCTATATAGACAAAAAAACTATACACAACAATGAAAAAACTTTCCTTACTCATTCTTCTCGTAGCCTTACCGTTAATGGTATCGGCACAAACGCTTAAGTTTGGTTATTTCCGCTACAATGAGGTGTTAAAATCAATGAAAGAGTACGCCATAGCTCAACAAGAAATGGCTGCACTTCGTGCCAAATACGATGCAGAAACCAAACGCTCGGAGAACGATTTCCACGCCAAATACGAAGACTTTCTCGAAGGACAACGCAATTTTGCACCATCTATTTTGAAGAAAAGACAGGCTGAATTGCAAGAAATGATAGACAAGAACGTCGCTTTCAAGAAAGAAACACAACGCTTGCTCGAACAGGCAGAGAAAGAAGCCTTTGCCCCTGCTCATCGTCGCCTCCAAACCGAATTAGAACAAATGGGACGTGAGAGCGGTTATGCCTTCATTCTAAACGCTGACAACAACACACTTCCTTATGTCAACAATGCTGTAGGTGAAGATATTACCGAAGCATTGAAAACGGTTTTAAAATAGACAAATGATGGACGACAAACTCCCTAAAACACCAGGCCCTATCGGTATATTCGATTCTGGATATGGCGGTCTCACCATCTTAAAAGGAATTCGCGACCTCCTACCCCAATACGATTATATCTATTTGGGCGACAATGCACGTGCGCCATACGGGTCACGCTCCTTCGATGTGGTGTATCAATTCACCCGCCAGGCTGTACTCAAACTTTTCTCTATGGGTTGCCACTTGGTAATCCTTGGGTGCAATACGGCTTCGGCTAAGGCTCTTCGCACCATTCAGCAGAACGACTTGCCTGAGATAGACCCTACCCGCAGAGTTTTGGGAGTAATCCGTCCTACAGCAGAGATTATAGGCGAGCTTACACAAACCCGACACGTAGGTATTCTTGCTACCGAAGGCACAGTGAAGAGCGAGAGTTATAATATGGAAATACAAAAGCTCTGGCCCGATGTCGAGGTTACGGGCGTAGCTTGTCCATTATGGGTTCCTATCATCGAAAACAACGAAGCCGAGGGCGATGGGGCTGACTATTTTGTGCGAAAGCGCATCAATCACATCTTATGGCGCGACCCTAACATCGATACCCTTATCCTTGGTTGCACCCACTACCCCATTCTTATGCCCAAGATAAAGCAATATGTGCCCGATGGCATCCGCATTATAGCTCAAGGCGAATACGTTGCAAGCAGTCTGAAAGACTATCTCTTGCGCCATAAAGATATGGACGCACGCTGTACTAAGCAAGGTAAGGTGCAATACTTCACAACCGAAAATACAGCTAAGTTTAAGGATAATGCACGCATCTTCCTCCCTGAAGGCATCGATGTAGAACATTTAGACTTAGAATAGCTCGTGTATCAACCTTTCTCAATCCATTTTTATACTAAAAAAGTGGTAAGATAAAAACCTTCATAGCCCTATAATAAGCTACTCGTTATACACATCTCTGTTTAACTTAAAATTCGTTCCTTTAACCCAAATCGGTCGTTAGACCAGTCGGACTATTCGGACGTGTCAGACAAGTCCGACCAGTCCGAATAGTCCGACTGGTCTAACGACCGATTTGGGTTAAAATCTATTTTAAAAGGAACTTTCTTTCAGCAGTATTTTAGTTAAAGAAAGATGTGTATAAAGAGAAGATAAAAAGAGGGTGTTTCCTAACCGAAACGCCCTCTACTCATACTAAATATAAACTATAAACCGCATCACTGCGTGATTTCCTATTCCTACATATTCTTACATTCTTCGCCTTCGTTAACCTTCACTTTTTCGTCTTTGGTCACTTCTTTAGCTGTGTATCCAAACTTCTCAAATGCCTTTCCCAACTTTTCTGCATTGGTCTTTTTTGCATCAAAGGTTACTGTTACTTTTTGTTCTTCCACGTTGGTTTCAATAGCCTTTACACCTTTCTCAAAGCGGAGATTACCTTTTATTTTGTTTTCACAACTCTCACAGTGCATCGGTGGTGTGGTGGTGAATACTACGGTTTTAATGTCCTTAGCCGTTGCTACTAATGCTGAAAGCAATAGCATAAATGTGAAAATACTCTTTTTCATTGTTTTGTCCTTTCTAATTATAGTTTTTTATTTAGACAATGCTGCCCCAAACAGCCTTTATGTCGATTTACATACGATTTCCCAAATTGATACGCACACCCACATAAGCCATAGCCCCTTCAACTGGCGCATAAATCAATGTCGGTTCAAATGTGTTTGTCCACACCGCATCAGCTCCAACAATAGGGTGTTGCTGTTTATAGTTTGCAAGGTTTTCACCTCCCACATATACTGAAAAGTGACGGAAATTGCGTGTTACCTGTGCATTTACTTGTGCGTATGTCTTGAAACTATCAGCCCACGATGGTGTACCGTCAGCATTTAGGTATGCTTTAGGCATACGACCCCCACCATTAAGAGCTAAGGTAGCATCAAACTGCCACAAGCCTAAAGGTGTTTTATAGCTTGCTGTGAGCAATCCTTTGTACTTACTTTGCAATGGTTTCCACTGCAATTCGCCCCCGTATGTAGCCTTAACAAGGTTGTAACGATAAGCCGCCGTAACCTCCATTCCCTTAAAGAGCGGATAAGTAGCGTCTATCTGGAAGGTGTGCGAATAACTCTTGTCTCGTGACCCACGAATGTGCAGTTCTAATGGATTGATGTCGTAATCGATAAGGGTCTGTCGACTAAAGTCGGTGAAGTAATATTCAGCGTTCAGTTTCAAGGTCTTACCACTTATCGGAATAAGGAAACCAAAGTTTGCCCCGTAGTTCCACGCACGTTCTTGTTCTACATTGTCAATCACAAGTTTGCGACCTGAAGCCATCAGATAGTTGTTTTCTGCCAATGCGTGTGGACTTCTATATCCCTTACCTGCCGAAAGACGAATGGTAAGCACATCAGCAGGTGTCCATTTCAAGTGGAAACGAGGCGTTACAAATGTGCCATAAACATTGCTATGGTCTATGCGCAAACCAGCCATAGCCACCAATCTGTTGTGCAGATTATAGGTATATTGCGCATACGCCCCTGGCACAGTTTCGCTCTCTATAAGGCGTGGGATGCCATAAACATCGCCATAATTGGGCAGTGCTATCCCTACATCTTGCAAACCTGTAGACTGGTGCAAGTAGTCGTGGTTCAAACTCAAGCCCACTGATAGATTGTGTGCTTGTGTAAAATTGGTTTCGTAAATCAGCGATGCATACGCACTCTTCTCATTCACATTATACACTTTTGCACCATAAGCAGCTGCCTGTTTGTGCATCGACACGTTACCCAATAAGGCTATATTGCTACCCTTTTCAGGATTAAGAATAAAAGCGTGCTTCATATATGCCTCGTATCTATCAGTAGCAATATCTATTTTGAACGGATTTACAATGTGTGCAGCGTGCTTTCCGTGTGCATATTGTCCGCTCATACGGTCTTCTTTCAATAGTCCTAAACCAGCGTGCAAAATATACTTATCAGTGTGCCACAACCAGCGGTTCTGAAAATTATACTGTCGCACTTGTGGGCTGTCTTGAAAAGTATCGTTGTTTCCGTCGTGATGTCCCCAATTGTTTTCAAAGTGAGCCAATATATTGGTACTCAAATTCTTATTCCCATTAATGTGGTAGTTGGCATCAAGGTTGGCTTCCAACTTGCCCATAGTGCTTCCAAAGAGATTAATGGTAGCCCCTTGTTCGTCTTCAGGCTTAGCATACTCCACATTTATTTGTCCTGCCATTGCCTCGTAACCATTCTTTACTGACGAGTTACCCTTGCTCACTTGCAAACTCTTCATCCAGCTACCTGGCACATAACCTAAACCATAAGGCATTGCAGCACCACGAAAGTTGGGTAAGTTTTCGGTCAACATTTGCACGTATGTACCACTAAGTCCTAACAGTTTTATTTGCTTTGCACCTGTTGTAGCGTCCGAATAGTTGACATCTACCGATGGATTGCTCACAAAGCTTTCGCCAAGATTACAACACGCAGCCTTGTATAGTTCGCCACGTAGAATGTCTTGACCATTTATTGCACCGCCCATTCGGCGTACAGTGTTGGCTCTTGCCGATACGGTTACGCCTTCTAAAGTTTGTTCTTTCAACGACGAAAGTGTGTCTATGTCCTGCGTTTGGGCATAGATAGTATTTGCACATACAGACAATAGTCCGATGAGATATATTTGTTTTTTCATTGTTTAGTCTTTTAATTTAATCTTTATCCTTGCTCACATTGCAATGCAAGCAACAACTATTTGCTTATAGTTCATCAAACTATAAGGCACAATAATCCGAACACAAAACTTCTTTTGTGTTGATAAAGAGGGCTAAATTAAAAGCGTGGTGAGCGAGCGAAGATAGGCACGAGGCGGACTATACCATTGATATACAGCCTCCTTCGCATTGGCTTTTGCGTGAAAAGAAAGGGGCAAAAGCGCAGTAAGCGTAACAAAAACCGACAATAAAGCGAGCTGAATAGGCTCTAAGTCGATGCTCTTAAATTGAGCTTGCTTTGATGGTGCCAACTTTTTTACAAGTACTTCCATACAGCCGTGCTGCTTCTCTGTCAAGCACTCGTCATTATTATCAATTGGCTTTGGTGCAGATAGCAGCCCTGTGTGCTCGCAGCGTGCAAGCACAACACCTGTTCCTGTCCATACCAAAAAGACGGACAGCAACATAATACATAATATGTTTACTGCTTTCTTCATTATTTTGGCGCAAAGATAATAATATTTTTATTAAACTCGCAAGAATTAAATATTTTTTATCATAAAACTTTATGCTATCAACATAATAGAAGAACACTAACAGGCTATTAGCTTCACTCATTTTCGCCCTATTTTTACCCCAAATCGGTCGTTAGACCAGTCGGACCAGTCGGACGTGTCAGACAAGTCCGACAAGTCCGACCCGTCCGACAAGTCCGACTGGTCTAACGACCGATTTGGGTTAAAAGTAAATATTAGAGAGATATAAAAGACAACTCTATTTTTCTACCATCTACTTCTTCCTCTTCCCTACTCCACTTCCTCAACCACCGTATTAGGTACTTCTTTTTCCTTTAAGAGTTGGTCTAAACTCTTAAAGGTGTAGGCAGCCTTGTCTTTTACGTAGGTAGTGTTGAAACGTTGGCGCAGTTCCATCAGCTTTTGCATTACTTCGGGATAGGTTTCGGCTGTTATGCGATTTGCCATTTGCGCTGCATTGGGTTGCAAAAAGCCGAAGTACTGAATGAGCATTTGTTGGAACTGGCGACGTTGCATCTCGTTCATCTGTTCCAACTGTGCGTCCATCTTGTTCTTAGAACGATAGATATGGAATATCAATTCGTCTGGCTCACCACCACGCTGACCGTGGTCGTACTTCTTTTCATACTCGAAATAGCAGTCGCAAAAGCCCTTATCGGCAAGTTCTTTCAATTCTTGTTTAGCTGGTTCGAGCACACGACGACAAAAGTCAGAGAACTTTTTATAATTGTTCTCCAAGCGCAACATCTTACGAAATTCCAATGTCTTGATTACCGTCCTGCCTTTGTCTATCCACGACTCTATGAACATATAGATGCGCTGTGTGTAGCGATTTTTGCACGCAAAGACAATTTGCTTGCCCAAGCGGTGATAACCAAAATCTAACGAAACGAGGCGTTCTGCCACACTTTGGTCGAGTTTTAGCACAGCATACTTGTTGTACGAACGGTCTTCGGGTATGTACACATCGCAAAGGTTGGTGGCTTTGGTGTACTTTCGCCCTTCGGCAGTTTTGTATGGAATTTCCACAGGTATGGCTGCCAACATCTTTAGCGAGTTGCGCAGCTGTGGATAGTGGTTAGGGTCAACACCTAACTCCTTGAAAGGCAACTTTATAGGCATACGTCCGTCCTCGTCAAGCTCGTCGGTCTTGAAGAGGTCTAATTGTGGATTGCGCTTGTTGTTGAGTATGCCGTGGAGAATGGCTTGCAAACTTTCGACTATCGAAACCAATATTCTTACTTGTATAAGCGAATAGTCGTGGCGCATCATCGTTACCGCAATAGGCTGCAATAGCCACGTCTCTTCCTCTATAGGGATGAGTTCGTCGCTTATGGTACGTTTTACGGGAGCTTTCTTAGCCTTTGCGCCTTTTTTTCTTGGCTTTGTCGTTGTCGAAGCTTTCTTTGTTGTTGTCTTTTTTGTTGTTACCATATATACATAAGGTGAGTACAGCCTATTTTTCAAGAGGGGTGTAAAATGCAGGGAATACTACTTAATATTTGCAAAGATAATAAATTAAGTGTTTGATACCAAGAATATAGTATTTTTTATTGCATTGGGAAAGATTATTTACAAGCAGAGAATAGGCATTAAGCAGACGAGGGGGAAAAAAGTAGGAAGCAGAAAAACAGAACAATGAGGTAAATGGGACAAACCGAGAAAAGCAAACCACGAGCACTCTGATTTACAAAGGGGCACAAACTCACTCCAAAACATATATGGCCGGTTCATCCTACAGTCTGACTGGTCCGACTGGTCTGACTGGTCTAACGACCGATTGGGGGTTAACCCGTTGGGGAATTATTTTTTAGCTACTATACCAATTGTTACCTTATTCGATAGATGACGTATTTCTCTTTTATCTTTTTCTCTTTTTCCGTTTTACTTCGGATAAGTGTTAAATACAAGGGTCATAATTCTCGTACATACGTTGAAAAGAAGCGTGATACACAAAAGTGGTATAAATGGGTGTGCAATTGTAAACTGTTGATTAATAATGAGTAATAAGTAAACAAGAAAAAGTGTGCAAGAATATACTGCTTAGATTGCGGAAATATAGAACGAATAAAAGAAGAATGTGAACAAGAAAAGTGCTGTTAAGTGGTATTTTAGAAGGTAAAAGTTGAACTTTAGCTTTGCCAAACATCAATGTTGAGGTGGTAAAACATATATGTTTGGCATTGTCAAAGTTGAACTTTGGCTTTCCATAACATCAACAAAAGATATTTAGAACATATAATAAGAAATATCAAACAATTCTATTTGGGGAATTAAAATGTTAAATCAACATAACAGCAAAACCCATTGGANCGCATCCGCTTGTCGGCCTTCCTGACTTTGGCCTTGCTGTTCTTCCTACCCCTGAAACGCTGAACGAGCTTCAGTTCCTTTATCTCCTTGGCATAGCTCTGGCGGACCTTGAGGTTTTCCTTCTCCGCCACGCTGTGGCAAAAGGCTATCACCTTGTTCAGGAGTTTCGAGTCCGTAGGGAAGGTCACGTTCTTCTCCTGCACCGTCGTGTCGATGAATGCGGTATGCTCCGCATCGGGCTTGCGTCCACGTCCATCCTTGCCGTCTTTCCCCTGCGTCTCCTCTTTTCTGTGATCACCGATTAAAAGATTGATGCGGATGCTTTCCTTGAGTATCAGCTCCATACCAGATTCACCGATGCGATGGCGGAACTCGACAAGCTCGGTGGGAACGCAGGGAGCGTCGGTGCGGAATGCCTCCATCCCGCAAAAATACTGGAAGTAGGCGTTCTCCGAGAACTGCTCCACGACGCTCTCGTCTGAAACGTCACGAAGGTGTTTCAAGATCAGCAGACCGACCATCAGACGGATGGGCTTGGCCATGCGGCCAGTGTCCTTGCTGTAAAGAGGGGCAAAAGACTGCTCAAACAGATCCCAATTGATCAGATTGGCTAACTTGTACAGGGAATTCTTGGGAGAGAGCATTGTCTCAAGATCCCAGAATAATGATGCCTGACGGACTTTGGATGGAGATTTATACATCGTTGAATTGCAAGATTTTACTATACAAAGATACAAAACTTTGTAGAAATATACAAGTTTGAAAACGATTATTTTATTGATAACCAGATGGTTAAATACTTTTCAAGGGGAGACTATTTAATGTTTATGCGACTGCGTCGCATTCTTCTGCAAACTTAGAGGTCGTTAGACCAGTCAGACCAGTCAGACCAGTCGGACGTGTCAGACAAGTCCGACTGGTCTGACTGGTCTGACACGTCCGACTGGTCTGACTGGGCTAACGACCGATTTGGGTTAAACAAATAATTTGATTAAGATTTTCTAAAAGAAAAATGGCAGCAACGTGAATAAACATTGCTGCCATTATTTGTTTCCTTTAATTATTTAATTCTTTTTACTTCACCTCCTCAAAGATATCCAACACTGATTACCAATGATTTACATTCTTATGGTACAAAAATGTTTCCTCAATTTGAGTAGTTTTGATTAGAAACCATCTTGAATGTTGTCACCTTTATATTTATTAAGACATTATCGTGTAGGTGAAATGTCATAGCCTGATGCATCGTTTTCACTCTTATCATACGCATTGTCAATATAAAGCTGCGGATTCTTCAAGAAATCATCTTCTTCAACAAAGGCTATATACGAACCTGTTAAGGCATCTATACATTTACATACATTACAAGAATATTGTTGAGGATTTTGATTGAATCTATTATTGTTTATTATATCAAATACTTTTTCGGTTTTATAAGTTCTAACCCTACATCCATCAGAATTAGTTTGAATCTGTTTAAACCAGTCATACCCTCCATTGCTTTTCATTATCACTCCAACCACTCCATCCCGTTGAGATGTTCTGTCCTTTCTTGATATTTTCTTGAGGCAGTATTCTATTTCCCAATCTATCCAATGGCTTTCTTTCATATTAGGTGAAATTATAACAATAGTCACAGAGGTATCAAACATCATATCCTTAAGATTCTTTTTGATGTTTTCTGTAGAAGTGTCTGTTAAATCTGGAGAATCACTAGTTTCTCCTTGATAATACTTCGCATCATCTCCAAGTGCTCCTATTATTTTGTCTCTTAGAGATTGAGCTTCACTATATTTATACGAGATAAAAGTTTTATGTGCCATATTATTTAATATTTTGTATTATTGTTAAGACTTCATTAATTAATTCGTTTAACGGGGTTGATTCGTCTCCAATCTTTTGGAAAGACTGTTTATATAGTGCAAATTCTTCTTTTGAACTAATTTCGTCCATATATTCTTTCCACAGTTCTTTTGAGATATAGCCAGTTCTTCCTACGGGTATCAAGAAATTACCTTGTTTTCTGGATATGTCAAATTCTGCACGCATGCCATCTGATAAAACAATTTTATCATTTTCTAGTTTATTGCCTAAGATAAAGATTGAAATACCACTATAGGATATCATATCTTCTCTATACTGTTGCCATAGTTTTTTTATTTCATCATCACCTTGAGGAAATGGCCGCAAAATAATCTGATTTGTCAATGATTTCTTCTGATTTTGGTATATTTCTGTTAGAGCTCCACTAATAACAGAGCTCCCTACACCTAATCCATAACCTGAGACTATCCTATAGTTTTTATTTATTAAAGCACCACTTAATTTACTTATAAAATATTCATATGCTTGTCTTCCATCTGGTTCAAACTCAGCAGCAGCTCCAGATATATACACAGTTTTACTATTATACTTAAATTTAATCTCTCGTAACATGTCTGTTATTTCAGAATACTGCTCCACGAGAACTGTCTTTATATTGAATCTTTTTAAATCATCAATAAAATATTGAAGCTTTACCTTTTCATAACGATAATCGGATTCATCAGGATAGTTATCTATAGAAATATCTCTTAAAATACAATAGTGTTCTCTCTGATTACCTTCCAGCTGCACCCTAAGTTGTGAACTTATATAGGAGAAGTTTGGATCAGTGAAACTAAATCCTATAAAAAGGAAAGTTTTATTCATTAAATCTCCTTTTAAAGCATCAATAAAAGGGTGATTCTTGTGAGAATAATTCTCATAATCATCACGTATTAAAATAATAGAGTCGGGATTATCAACATCACCATGCATTTTATATATCACAGCATCTACACCTTTTACTCTCCTTGTAAGCGAGGAGCAAGTTGCTTTTACATCATATCGCTTTCCTTTTTGTCTTAAAGACTCTTCAATAAGTTTATCATAATTCGTTGTCCAAAAAGTTGCAATAGGTAAATCAGAAAGTATTTTATGATTATCATTGGGTCTTTTTTCATTACCAAAGGCATTTACTATAATATCATTGAATTTTGTTCGATTTCGATTTTTATTAAAATAATATTGCGCAAGACTAACTAAGTCCTGTTCCTTATCTATGTCCAAACTTAATTCTTTTGCAATATCACATAACAATTCTTTCCAATTAACACAACCACTTGAAGCAGATAGTCCTGCACCAGCAAATATGGCAGCGTCACCCTCGTTCAAAGCTTCTAAGTACTTATTAACGAAATCTTCTCTTGATATAGCCATGTCTATTTAGGATATTGGTTTCTAATTACTATGGCTTCATCTACCCATTCGTCTATATGACAGTTTATATAATCATAGACAGATGTACTAGAACTGAACGGAGGATTATATGCTTTACAAATTTTAGAGAGGTTAATCTCATCTTTATCTGCAGGAATATTACGCTCAACAATATAATTTATAGTCTTATCAATACAAAATAAACTAAAAGGGTTTACGCCTTGTAAACTTTGAAAACCAAATACGTCCTTAAGATTGTGTATATAGACACCTACAATACCTTTCCCTTCCTTCCAAGCTCGTTCAATTTCATATTTACACCATTGCCTCTTCGAAGTCTCGCTACCAATTAATACAATAACACATGATCTATAATTCATATTATTGTTTATCCAGCGTTTGATAGAAATATTTCCTTCTCGCTTAACTTCTTCCCATTTATTAGAAGAGACAGGGGGATTACTTTCTAAAACTCCCATATTTCTTACCTGTCCTGCTCTCCAGGCATCATTTGCAAAATGAAAACTGTAAAAAACCTGATGTTTTGCCATATAGATAAAATTTAAAAGTTAATTTTATGGTTCGGCAGCCATTTGCATTTCACCCTCGTGGATTTCATACATCTTGGCTGATTTTGTTGAATAATTCTCTTGCTCATTATCCGTCCACTGCTCGCATTGCTTAATAACAGTTTCTAAAGCATTGGCAGCTTCCTCTGGTGGGTAATGATATTTCTTAAGTAGATGTTTAATCATTCTGCGCATACCTGCACGGGCTGACTCTTTCTTTTGCCAATCAATAGTGCGGTTCTTACGTAGAGAGTCGGTGAGTTCTTTCGTCATAGCTATCAATTCTTCATTACTATAGAAGTCGTGGATTGCTTGCGGTTTGGTCAAGGCATCGTAGAATGACTTTTCTTCAGGAGTGAGTCCAAGTTCATTAGCTGCTGAATCGGCTGAAGCAATATCTTTTGCCAACTGCAAAAGTTCTTGGATAACTTCTTCATTGGTGAGTAATCCTTTCAAATAGTTCGATAAAGAGCGATTGAGCAGGTCAGAGAATTTCTCTGACTGCACGATATTGGTCTTTTGATAGAGTGCCACTTTCTCCGCCAATAGTTTTTTGAGCAGTTCTACAGCTATATTCTTTTCTTTCATCTTAGAAATTTCATCTAAGAAAGCTGTATCAAAGAGGGAAAATTCGGCTTTAACATCAGAGAAAAGATTGATTACACCTTCACTTTTTACACTTTGTTTCAGCAATTCACTGATACGAGCATTAATTTCTTTCTTAGTAACTTTTCCTTTTCCTGTCATTCGGGAAAGCAAAGTGCGCACAGTTTCAAAGAATGCAGCTAAGAAGCGTTGCTCTTCATTCAACAGGCTTCGGCAAAGAGTGATGGAATTGTGCAGCAATGCTGCTTCTTTCATATATAATGGCAGTTGTTCTTGTTTGTCGGTTGCCAACATGAAGTTTACACCACCTTTGATTAATTTAGCACGGTCAGCATCTGTCCCTGTGTGGAACTTACTATAATTATAACCATGAAATAAGTCTTGGCACACTTCCAACTTCTCTTTGAACTTTGTAAAAGCCACGCCTTTGATGTCTGGGTTTCCAAAGTTCTTTCTGTCGCGCCCCGTATAATCACGTATGGCTTCTCTCAAGGCTTTGGCAATACCGATATAGTCAACAACCAATCCACCCACTTTACCATTGAATACACGGTTCACTCGTGCAATGGCTTGCATTAGGTTATGTCCGCTCATTGGTTTGTAAACATACATAGTTGCCAATGAGGGAACGTCGAAGCCTGTGAGCCACATATCGACTACAATAGCAATCTTCATCGGGTCGTTGTCATCCTTAAATCGTTTGGCAAGTTCTTTCTTATACTGCTTATTTCCGATAATGTCGTGCCATTCTTCTGGGTCTTGGTTGCTGCCCGTCATGACAACTTTCACTTTATCCGTCCATTTTGGGCGAAGCTCCAATAGTCGGTGATAAATACTCATCGCTATGGGACGCGAATATGCCACTATCATGGCCTTACCTGTCAATTCATATTGACGGTTTTCCTCATAGTGTTTGAGAATGTCTTGGCAAAGAGAATCGATGGTAGCTGGTGCACCGAGTATCTCTTCCAAGTGTGACATCTCCTTCTTGCTTTTCTCTATTTGTTCTGTCGTTGCACCTTCTTCAGCCAACAGCTCGTATTCGTCATCAAGGGCTTGCAAGGTAGCATCGTCAAGATTTAGATTGATAACTCTAGATTCATAATATACAGGACAAGTAGCACCATCGTTGACCGCCTGCGTCATATCATAAATATCAATATAATCACCAAAAACCTCTACGGTATCTCGATCTTTAGTAGAGATAGGTGTACCAGTAAAGCCAATATATGAAGCATTGGGTAGTGAATTGTGAATGATTCTTGCCGTGCCGATAGAGATTTTACCTGTAGTGGCGTCGACTTTCTCCTCAAAGCCATATTGTCCTCTATGCGCCTCATCAGTCATCACGATAATATTTCTTCGCTCTGACAAAGGTTCGTCAGATTCCTCAAACTTCTGCATGGTTGTGAAGATAATGCCATTAGCTTCTCGTCCACTCAATAGCTCTTTTAGATTCTCTCGACTATTGGCTTGTATTGGAGTTTGGCGCAAGAACTCCTTACATTTAGAAAATTGGGTATAGAGTTGATCGTCTAAATCGTTGCGGTCGGTAATCACAACAATAGTAGGTTGTGATAACTCTTGTTGCAGCAAGTGGGCGTAGAAAACCATTGACAATGATTTTCCGCTGCCTTGCGTATGCCAGAATACACCGATTTTACCATTACTTACTGTAGCATGTTTGGTACGTTCGATGGCTTTCTTCACAGCAAAATACTGATGATATCCAGCTAATATCTTGGCACTCCCTCTTTCTTCTTTGGAGAAACAAATAAAATTCTTGATGATATCCAAAAGCCGTTCTCTTTGAAATATTCCTTCAAAAAAGGTATCGTAGTGCAGTTCTTCGTTTGTTTCATAATTGCCATCCTTTGTCTTCCAGTCCATATAACGGTCTTCCTTGCTGGTAATTGTTCCAGCTTTGGAAAGAGCCATATCGCTCATTACACAGAACATATTGAAAGCGAACAACGATGGTATATCCTTCATATAATTGCGGAGTTGAAGATATGCTTCTGAAGCGTCCGTCTCTTCACGGGAAGGTGATTTTAATTCTACAACCACCAATGGTAAACCATTCACAAACACAATGATATCAGCACGTTTCTCTGCATTTTCAATGAATGTCCATTGATTGATAACTTGAAAAGTGTTTTTGTCCGTATGTTCAAAGTCTATCAAATAAACCATTTCATTGCGCATTTCCTTGCCATTGAAATAAGAAACTTCTATGCCGTGTTGCAAATAGTCTGTAAATGTTTCATTCCTCTGCACCAAACTACCCATATCAATATTGCGTAGTTTGATAATCGCTTCATGAATAGCTGCATGTGGCTTCTTTGGATTAACAGTTTGCAGACTTTCTTCTAATTGTGCTTCATAACATGGCACATAGTAGTCTCTTTCAATATTTGGACCGTACAGGTATTGATACCCCATTCCCTCAAAGAGGGATATCAGTGCTTTTTCGTAATTATCTTCTGTGAATGGCATGGTTCTTATTTTTTAAGCTGTTAGTTTTAAATTATCATTTATCCGCCTATTTTTATGAAATAGCGGTTGATATGAGCTATATGTGTGATATGCTGTTTGCATTTTGATTTAACTGATGAATTTGCGGTGAGAGAGTTTGACGTTTGTTTGATTAACCATTGCATAGTGCATGGTTGTATCAATTTTAACATGCCCAAGGAGTTTTTGTACTTGCTCCACGGGCATACCTTTATCTATAGCCATAGTCGCAAGTGTCCGACGGAACTTGTGTGGATGGACACGGACAATCTTTGAAAGCTTCCCAATCTTTCTTAATCTTGTCTCAACTCCTGATATTTGTAATCGATTGTGTGGCTTGGCAAGGGACACGAACAATGCTTTGTTTCTGTCTTTCCGCTCTGCGAGATATTGCTGTAAATGTATCTTTGCACGAGCATTGAAATATACGATACGTTCCTTGTTGCCTTTACCGAAAACGATACACTCACGCTCATTGAAGTTTATATCCTCGCGATTGAGCTTTACAAGTTCTCCAACACGCATACCAGTAGAAGCCAATAGGTCTATCATTGCTAAATCTCGTACCCTTGAACAGTTATCGCGCAGTTGTTCCAAATTTTCGTCAGTAAGGACTTCCTTAATCTGTGTTCCTGTCTTAACCTTGTGTATTCTACGTACAGGACTTTTAATGATGTAATCCTCATCCTCTAACCATGAAAAGAAAGATGAAAAGATACGACGGATATTGTCTATTGTAACTTTACTCGATTTGTGTTTCTGTTGAAATACAGCCAAATAAGCACGAATATCCTCTGTTGTATAGTTCGTAACTTTTTTTGGCATTTTCTTGAAAAGCTGATTGATGGTCGAGCCATAATATTTTATGGTAGGTGTGGTGCAACCTTCAACTTGCTTAGCTGACAAGAATATCTCTAACAGACGTTCGTTAGATGCATTGTTCTCCTGCATCAGCTCGTCGCCTGCCGTAATGGAGTAGTTACTAATTACTTGCAATAATACTCCATTGAGTTGTGCCATTTGTTCTACACTTAATATACCTGCCATTGCATTGCTAATTTCTAAAATCAAATTTTCTTTCATGTTCTTCTATATTAATGAATTGATAATATGGAAGAACATGCGGTCATTTACTTGATAATGAATCCTATGCTTGCCAACTGTTTTCGTATCTCATCCTCCAAATCATGAGATTGGGCAAACAAATCGGACAATTCAGTTGTGAGTTTGTCCATCTTCTCTTGAAAAGGAATACCATCGTCTTCCTGTTCTGCAATGCCAACATAGCGTCCGGGGGTAAGAATATAGTCTTGTTTTGCCACATCGTCAAGGGCTACAACTGCACAGAAGCCTTTTTCATTCTCAAGTGTACCATCACTATATTTATCAAAAGTGTCTGCAATCTTTTTAATATCTGCTTCTTGGAGCTCACGAAGTTTGCGGGTAACCATTGTTCCCATGTTTCTTGCATCTACAAACAGAATTTTATCTTTCTGTTTCTTCTCTCGATTGAGGAACCATAGAGAAACAGGAATACCTGTGGTATAAAACAACTGTGAGGGTAGGGCAACGATACCTTCTATTAAATCGGCCTTGATGATATTCTCACGAATCGTTCCTTCCCCTCCTGTCTGTGAAGATAAAGAACCATTTGCCAATACCATACCTATTTTCCCTTTGGGAGATAAATGATGAATCATGTGTTGCAACCATGCAAAGTTGGCATTGCCAGATGGTGGAATGCCAAATTTCCAACGCACATCATCTTGCAACTTGTCTGCTCCCCAATCACTGAGATTGAAAGGCGGATTAGCCATGATAAAATCTGCTTTTAATGTGGGGTGTTGGTCGTCAAAGAATGTATCTGCATTAAACTTACCCAGATCAGCCTCAATGCCTCGAATGGCAAGATTCATCTGAGCCATCTTCCATGTCGTAGGATTGCTGTCTTGACCATAGACAGAAATATCTTTGATATTGCCTTGATGCCTTTCTATGAATTTGGCAGACTGTACGAACATTCCACCAGATCCGCAAGCAGGGTCATATACTCGTCCGTGATAAGGTTTCAGAACTTCGACAAGTGTTTGAACAATACAAGCAGGTGTATAAAATTCTCCTGCTAATTTCCCTTCTGCTTCTGCAAATTTAGAAAGACAATATTCATATGTACGTCCCAATATATCTTTGGAATCTCCATGTTCTTTCATTTGAATATTAGTAAATAAATCTACCACATCGCCCAAACGCCTTTTGTCTAATTCTGGTCGGGCGAAATTTTTGGGCAGAATGCCTTTCAAACGGAGATTCTCCTTTTCAATAAGACGCATGGCATTGTCGATTATCGTACCTATTTCTGGTGTATGGGCTGCTTTTGCTACCACACTCCACCGTGCTTCTTGTGGGACAAAGAAAATATTATCCGCCATATATTCATCGCGGTCTTCCTCGAATCCTTCACCATTATTGACTAATTCTTGATATTTGGTTTCAAACTTATCGGAGATGTATTTTAGAAAAATCAATCCCAATACTACCGATTTGTATTCGGAAGCATCAAGATTGCCACGAAGCAAATCTGCTGCTTTCCATATTTCCTTTTCAAATCCAATATCAGCTGTATTTTGTTTTGCCATGATTCTTTTTTATAATGTCTAAACTTTATTCTTGGTGTATATCGAAAAACTTCTTATTAGTCATCT
The DNA here is from genome assembly GCF_900155655.1 of Prevotella ihumii. GTDB lineage: Bacteria > Bacteroidota > Bacteroidia > Bacteroidales > Bacteroidaceae > Prevotella > Prevotella ihumii. The sequence continues at coordinate 2,223,116 of NZ_LT706987.1, read as the reverse complement.
GGGGTGTTAATCAATTCCTTTGGATTAACCTGCAAGATTTCTGCTATCTGAAATAGCAATTCTAGGCTTGGCTGTCGACGATTGCAAACGTAGGAGTTCACAATAGTGAAACTCTTACCGAGTTTCTCTGCAAGCCATGTTTGCTTAATCCCTTTCTCGATAAGCACTTCTTTAATTCTATTAGTTGGACTTTCCATAAATATCATCTGATTGTTTGCAAATATAGTAAATTTTCTTGTATAAAATACTTAATAAGAGGGGAATTTTCCCCTCTTATTAGAGTTTATGTGTTCAACACTATTTGTTTTTCTTATTTTGCAGGTTATTCTGCATCAAACTATCCGCCTTTTGTTTTAATTCCATGTCGTAATAATCTGCTTTTTCCTTGATTAGTTTGATAATTTTTTCATTGCGATGAATGTCAAACACATCATTGAGCCATAGGATTTCCTTAGGGCTACAACCTCGCCATACTCTAATGATACGAAATTTCAAGGCATCGTCTTTGTATTGCTGTTTACTTTGCCACAAGGAGTAATTGCCGACCAAAGAAACAAGACAAAGGATAGACACTGCTACCATATAAGTAAAGACTTTCGAGGACTTGAGGTCAAAACTGTGCCTGTGAATATGTTCCTGCGGTATTGGATGCTCTTTATTCTCCTGCCATTCGTGCAGCATAGTCAAGACACTTGCCACCAATTTGTCTATGGATTTAGCCTCCTCGTCCTTGATGCGCACTTGCACACCAATATACTTGTTAATCACTTCTTTTGTTCGCTGTTCATACTGATTGAGCAATTCCTGTTCCTTCTGTTCGTCACTTTGTGCTGGTGTAGATTGAACAGGGAGGGAAATAGAACCGTTCTCCTTTTCTTTCAACTCCTTTAGTTCCCTGTAAATTGTCTCCAGTTTGTTTTTGATTTCCTCAAAGAGGACAAATGTATTATTATCTGCCATAATTATAAATGTATTTTACGTTTCTTCTTTTCTTCTTTTTGTCGAGCGTATTGTAAACCTCCGCAGGGACAGTGCCATGAATCTGGAACAATCCCAATCCTCCTTCTATAAGGTCGTTGGCTATTTGGCTCGTAACATCTGCAACATTAGATATAAGATTCATCGTTCCTTGCATCTGCTGACCGTGTTCCCTATCATTTTGTTGCAGGGCAAAGTCAATCTTGGAATAACTGAAACTCCTGTCCACCTTAGAGCCATTGAAACGATAGCCATTCTTTTCAAAGATAATACCTTGAACTTCCTGTGAGTTGCCTTTGTACTTGAAACGGACATCAATATCTTGCTTTTTCAAGTGAGCAAGAAGGTCTTTCCAATTCCTGCACTGAGCAATCTCTGCTTTCAACATCTGATAAATTTCATACTTGGTCTTATCAGGTTCTTTTAAGCGATACTCTTTGACTTTCTCCTTGCCATCAGCAAAGTATAAACCATATTTGGTGGTCAGTTCCTTACAAATCTTCTCACTTTTGAACCTATCGTTACGGTCAGAGATAGTCTTGCCGTTGTTATCTATCCGATTGAAAGCGATATGTATATGAGGGTGCTCCTTATCGAAATGGCGACCGATAATGTACTGCGTATCTTTTATTCCCATCTTCTCCATGTATTCACGAGCGATCTGCGCCATCCATTCATTACTGAGCTTGGAAGAATCCTGTGCCGAGAAACTCAGGGAGATATGCCCCACAACCTTGCTTACTCGTGGATTCAGTTTTGTCTGGTCGATGAAACTTTGGACAATATGGTTGATGCTCTCCGTTCTCACTCCGGAACTATCAATGAGCTCCGTTCCTTTCTTCGGGTCAAGGATGTAATTAATAACACCCTTGAAGCCTGAACCTTTCATTATCTTGGCAATCATTTTCGTATCAGATTTAGAATTTCGTCAATCTTGCCAATGATGATTTTGTGGAAAGGAGCAACGGCATGAAACCCATCCGCATTGGCACGATGTGCCAATTGATTGAGGTTATTTGCCATTCCACACAGCTTGCGGATGAAGTCTGCTTGCTCTACGGTCAGTCGTTCAATGACATTTCCTTTATCAAGAATTTTTCTTACAAACTCACTCATGGTTACTCCTACGCTTTTGGCTTTGCCTTTGAGCGTATAGTAATCCTGCGTATTCAGTTTCACCGTGATACGGTATTTCTTCTTTTCGGCTACGCCCTTGGTTGGACGACCACCTTTTTTATATTCTGTTTTTATCATACTTGTTTCTTTAATTTGATTTGATGGAGACCAGCGGGATAATTCTCTGCAACGACTGTCAGGAGGTGGAGCAAGTGGTTTTGGTATGCCCAAAACATAAACTTGCTCCTCGAAAAACAGATTACGCAAAGCAAATCCTACAATCATAGCTTAATCCCTTTGATTTTCTTGTTTTCTGTTTTCTTTGAATGCTTGAATTCAGCACATAAATACTCATTTAGGTCTTTATAATTCTGGAATACGAAAGAGCAGTCTTGGACAGTAAAACCATCTCTTTTAAGTTGTTCTAAAGTTCGCTTTCCTCCTTCATCATTATCTAAATATGAACAGATGAGCTTGTGCTTTGAAAGAAAAAATCTTGACTTTTTGATATTATTAATCGAGTTAAGTATCAGTGTAGCTTTCTTCTCTTCATCTGGACTCATCGTAAGCAGACTAAGATAATCCATAAAACCTTCAAATAGATTGATTTGTTCTGAAGGATTGGGAACATACGACACATCGGAAGGTGGCAAACATCCTTTGAAGTATGGATTGCGCAACGCATACCCATAAGAATTGTTTGGAAAGCCTATTGCGTAAAAACTCTTATAACCAATTCTATAATGGATTTCCCTACAATATTTTTTCGCAATGTTCAGATTGATTCCTCTATGTGTGAAATATTCTATGAGATTTGGATGGCATAAGTTGGTAGAGCCGACAACCTCTATACGTGATTGGCTTGGAGAAAATGTTTTGCTATTAGCTATGGAAAATTTTGGTAGATTATTTTGTTTGCTATTAAACAACTCTATAGCTTGTACTAAACTGCAATTATGTAATTTCATAACTAAATCTATAAGACTTCCACCTTCATTAAGTGCAAAGTCATACCATAGATTTTGGTTATAATCAACTTTGAAACTTGGAGTATGTTCATTTCGGAATGGACTTTTATACATTCCATAATAGCCATAATTTTTTATAGGGTATATAGACATACTACCTAAGTAATCTTTAATTGATATTGCTTTAATTTCATCTATTGTCATACTTGTAACTTTTAAGTTTAGTACTTACTACAATGTGATATTCTTGTAAGTCATTGGCAATGAAAGAAAAATATGTAGTACAAACTATCTTTGTAGTAATCATTGCACATGTATATGGTCGGTTGGTAGTAATGAGGTAGTAATACCTTATATCATTATTTACTACGGTCTAACCTTTTTTCTTTCAATGCTTTATATCTCTTTGTAGTAAAGTAGTATTAATAATTAGTATTGTAACTTTGAATAAAAGGATTGTAAGCATCCAATATTAGCCGACTTTCACACCAACAAATAACCCTTATATGTCTGGCAGCATATAAGGGTTATTTGTTATTTGAAGTTTGAAGGTAGCATTTTCGTGAGTTCCTCCTCCGTCATGTCGGGCAGGGGTCTTGAAAGAACTTCCTTCATCCATTTG
>NZ_LT706987.1:2172269-2219331 GCF_900155655.1 Prevotella ihumii | reverse complement strand
CAACATCAAACAGAGAGTTCTTTGAGACTTTGCAGAATAAAGAAAGGGAAAGAAACTCGCTCGTTTCTTAGTCGTTCACCTTATCAGATTATATATTCTGCTTTTTATTAGTAATCAGTCGATTACATTCACCCCCATTACTTTTATGCGGAGATTTGCGATTTTCGTACAGCCAAGGACATCGGTATAGACCGTCCAGAGAAGAACGAGATACTACACAACATACCGCCCACGCCCGAGCAGGAGGTTTTTATCGGTAAGCTGATGGAGTTTGCCAAGAGTGGTGATGCCACGCTTTTGGGACGTGCGCCACTAAGTGAGAGCGAGGAAAGGGCAAAAATGCTCATTGCAACAGACTATGCCCGCAAAAGATTCAAGAATTTTGTATCTTTCAGATAATCAACAAACTAAGAACGAATAAAGGATAAATGGGTTACGACTTGGAAACGAGCGAGTTTCTTTCCATTTCTTTATCCTGCAATGCCTCAAGGAACACATCAATTCGATAATGCAAAGATAATATATTCTGATGAAAACAGTGGGGTTTTATGGAAATAAATCGTAGATACACCTTAAATTAGTCACATCTAATTCTAATGGAAGTAATTTGTTCAAGTTTTAGTGCTGTTATTATGCTATCAAAAAGGCTCATAATTAATCATTTTGATGTGTAAAATGAGAAAAGAGTTCTGTCGGTGATGGTACAAAAGGTAAAGATACAAAAAGAGAATGCGTCAAAACTAAAATAGGGGCTGCCCGGTAATACTAATTGTAACTGTTAAATATAAAAGAGCCATATCAAACGCTGCATTCAAGTGCTGATATGGCTCCTTCCTCTTTTCATTGTCTTTAAGAGAGGTTTAGTTTTAGATTGTAAGACTGTGACAGTAATATCTTAGTTTTGACACATCTTCGATATTATGAAAAGTATTCATTAAATCAGGCACTCTTTTATAATCTCATCACTTATTCCTTTTTCCTTAAGACGTTTGGCAATCACTCTCTTATAATTGACCTGTTCGTGAAAATGGAAAATCATTTTACCAAATGTATCCAAGGCTTTTTCGATGCGTTGCTGCCCTTCAGCCGTGTTCAAGTCAATGTCTGAGAATTTGGAACGTTCTCTGTGAAGGTTAAGGTAATAAATGCCACCGATTATCAGGGATGATATGGCGGATATATCAATACCAGTGTCCTTGAATTTCTCTTCATAGATATTGACAAGAGGTAAAGTGTGCATTTCTCTGAGCATGGCCGTACGGACTGTGGTCTCATTTCCTTCAGCAATCTCCCAGCGTAACAGTTCCAACATCACTGATTTATCTTGAAGTGCTTTCTGTACATCCTTGAAAATACTGATATAGCCCAATTCTGAATCTGTAGGAAATTGAACACCAGTGAGCACATCCTTAAACCAATAGTCATACCTCTTAACGAATTCATCATAAAATTTGCTAAGATTGTCATATCTGTTATAGAACACAAGCGGCTCTATTCTGGCTTTCTTGATAAGCTCTGTCACCAGCATTGATGCAAAGCCTTTTTTCTTAATCAGACTTTCTGCTGCCTTGATAATGTCTGCCTGTATATCGACGTTTGTCCTTCTGTATCTTTTGGGTTTATTTTCTTCTTCTGCCATCTAAAAAGGAATTGATTTTCTGATTTCCAAAAGAGCAGTCACTAATTGCTCTAACTGTTCTATCTCGTGAGAAGCCAATACACTAACTCTAAGCCGTGCTTCTTTGGTTCTTACCGCAGGATATGTGATACCGCTTACAAAGATACATCTTTTTTGTAATTCACGTGCTATTTCATATACTTTTCTATTGTCTCTTACCATAATAGGAAATATGGCTGATACCGAGCAGCCTATATCAAAGCCTTCCTCTGTTAGTCGTTTGCGCAGATAATTGACATTAGCCCACAACTTCTTGCGAATCTCTGGTTGTGTCTGTATGAGTTCCAGTGCCTTCAGTGAAGATGCTGCAACCTGTGGAGTCATTGCTGCGGAAAAGACATTACTGTCAGCATAATATCTCAGATACTGAATCAGTTTTTCTGACGCGGCAACGAAACCGCCGACACAACCGAAAGATTTACTGAAAGTACCTGTAATAATATCAACCTGCCCTAGACAATTATAATATTCGGCAGTTCCCCTGCCGCTTTCTCCCATAACACCAATGCCGTGAGCATCATCCATCATAAGAAGACAATTGTGTTTCTTGCAGACTGCAATATACTCTGGAAGTTTTGATAAATCTCCATTTTGGGAATAGACCCCATCAATGATGACCAATCGAGTCTGATATTTTCCCGTTTCCCGTTCAAGGATCATGTCAAGATAGTCAATGTCGTTGTGTCCTATATGCTTTACATTGGTTCCTATTAAACCACTTGTGGCACTGGTATGGATATACGAATCAATGTAGGCTATGTCATTTTTTCCCAATATAGCACGAAGCAGACCTGCGTTGGCACCAAAACCTGATGAAAATAGAATGGCATCTCCTTGTCCTACAAACTTTGCAATGCCTTGTTCCAACTGCTGATGGATGTCTAAATAGCCTCCTATGGCTTGAGCGGCACTTGCCCCTGTACCGTATTTCAGGACGGCATTTATACCAGCCTCCTTGGTCTCAGTCCTTTGCGACATACCAAGGTAATCATTAGAAATGTATGCGGAAACCTCACCGTCATAGCCCTCGATCTGCATCTTGGCTCCAACTCCTGTTCTTGCCATGACCCAATAGCTCTTGCAGCCGAACTGATCCATCTGGTCTATATAACTTTGGAAGTTTTGGCTACGTTCAATGACATTCTCGTTAGGAGAAATTTCAAAATCTTTTAATGAAATTAATTTTGTATCCATATAGACAATAAATAATGTGTAAATAGTAAACGATACTACAAATATACCGCAAATACTCATAAAATACAATTTTTTTTTAAAAAAAATACTGATTTTTCTTGTTATAAACAATATAAATATGTATATTTGCAAAATATAATTAGAATAAAAAATGAATTGATCAAATGGTTCTATTGTATAGAAAAAAATAAAAACTTGTTGTTTCGGTTAACAGACTCGGTGAATCAATGAGAATGTATAATATTCGAGTCTATCTAAAAATTAATAGTATGGAAGTATTCAAAAAACAATCCGAAAACTTATGTTTGCAACCCGAAGATTTGCGTGCAATTCGTGGTGGAAGTGCAGAAAATTTAACAAGTAATAACCATGAAAGTGAAGCAAGTTTTCCATGCACAGTAAGAGAGACAGATGGTTCAACACGCACAAAGCAAGTTTCTTCCGTTCAAGAATGCTTAGAGTTTGCAGGAATGTGTTAATGACAAGGTAACGAAAACTGGTCAGTACTAAATTATTGACCAGTTTTCGTGTTTTTCTCAATTTATACATTTTATGAAAAAAATATTTATTGTCCTTTTGTTATTTTTTTTTTCACTTGAATTTGTCAAAGGTCAGACCTCTAAACTTGGATATGAGGTCTCGGACTCTGCAGGTGTCCTTGAACTTGTAAAATGGGAAAGAAAAGATAGTATTGTGGATTTAACTAAAGAAGAAAATTTAAAACAGGTTAAGGCTATAGGAAATTGCTGTTTTGTTTTTAACGATTACATTAAAACGGTCATACTTCCCGAAGGGGTGGAAATAATCAATGGAAGAGCTTTTGATACTTGTAAAAATCTACATCATATATATCTGCCAAATTCTCTGAGAATTATTGGACAAAATTCTTTTAATATGTGCGAAAATTTACGTTTAGACTCACTGCCCCCAAATCTTAAAAGGATAGAATATGGGGCATTTTGGGATTGTTGTAGGATTACAATTTCAAAAATACCAAATACTGTTACTTATATAGGGGGTAAGGCATTCACATTGTGTGAAAGCATACAGGAATTGGTATTGCCCGATTCTATCATAGAAATAAAAGAACGCACTTTTGCAGGTTGTAAAGGATTGAAAAAAATAAAACTTCCCAATTCTCTGCAAACTATAGAGAAATATGCTTTTGCACGTTGTTTAAGTTTGGATGAAATTTCCTTACCTGCATCTATTCAAAAGATAGGGATACAAGCTTTTATTGGTTGCACTTCATTAAGATTAGTTATCCTACCCCCAAAGGTGGAAGTAGAAAATAATGCCTTTGACTTGTGCAAGAATCTTGTAATAAAAGAAATTCAAAAGTGACATTAATAGCTTATATTCTTAGACTACTGAAAGTACCCTTTACAAATAAGAATTTGAGAGGGATTTTTTGGACTCACCCTGATAGGGATAATCTATTAGGGTATGCAAGGATATTATCTTATTATGGGATTAAAATAAATGCAAAAAAAATCGATAGTTTAGATTCTATAGACAAACAAGAACTTCCATACCTTTCATATTTAACTGACTATAAGTTCATTTTAATTGAAAATTTTACATACTCAGATGTATTAATTCATGATGGTTTTAGTAAAAAGAGGCTATCGCGAACAAAGTTTATAAATCAATGGAACGGAGTTGTATTACAACTAAAAAAAACAGAAACAGCAATTGAGCCTTTTTATCAAAAAAACAGGAAACGTGCATTTGAAAAAGTCGTACTTTTTTTTGTTTTCTTTGTTTTAATTTTAATTTTAGTAGCAGCGCAACATTCGGTTATCTTTTCAATAAAAACGTTAATAAATATTGGAGTAAATATCATAGCATGCCATGCGTCTATTACACTCTTCAATAAGTCTTTTATTCCATTTGAGAAACCTAATATCTGTTCTATCTTAAATATATTTCAATGTAACTTACCGAAAAAGAATATATTTAAGATAGACTTATCAGATATAGGAATCTCATATTTTGGAACAGCTATAGCAGTATCACTGCTCTTTCCTACTTTATATCCAGAACTTTCTGTATATTATATTTTTGCAATACCATTTAGTTTATGGAGCATTTTTTATCAGTGGATATGGATAAAAAAAATATGCCCTTATTGTACAATTATTCAAATATTAGTTTTATTTCTTGCTCTTTATAATTTAGAGTTTGCTTTTGGAGGATGTATAGGAATCATAGATGTTATAGCGATAGTGGTTATTTTTATGTTTTTATTGCTTCTAATAGAAACATTATATAGACCATATTATGAAAATATTATTGCCCTCTTTGAGAACACATATAATTTAAATGTCTGTAAAACAAAATTAATAAAGCAAAAGTTAAATGATAAGCGACAAGGTCCTATCTATGACGAAGCTCCTCATGATATTGAACTTGGAATGGAATGTGCCAGTAACAACTTAACCATAGTTATCAATCTACATTGTCACTCTTGTGGAGTTGAATTCATTAAATCTTATAATTTATTAAAACTTAGCCAAACTGTTAAAACGAAATTTGTGGTAGCTTGCTGGTCAAAAGAGCAAAAATATGATTTCAGTATTTTATTATCACTTCAGACTCCTACCCTTCCTATTGATAAACTTATTTTTGATTGGTTTTATTTTGGAAGAGAAAAGTTTATAAAACATTATTGCAAAAAAAATAGGAGCAAAGATAGCACAAAAAATTATATAATATTATCACATTATAAATGGTTTAAAAATAATCATATAGGAGAAACTCCTACATATATCCTAAATGGAGAAAAAATTCCATCAGGAATAACGATATTAGATATTATTAATGCATGTTAGTTATGAAACAGAATTATTTAGTCCTCTTTTTACTCATTCCTTTACAAGTTTTCGCTCAGAAAACAAATAATAATTATGAATGTATTTACGAATACACTGTAAAAACAGCGAATGCCGAAACAGAAACTTTTACAACGATATTGCAGTTTGATGCTATTCACGCTAAGTTTGTCGACTATGCTACTTTTCAGTTAGACTCTTTGATGCAGACAGGACAAGCAACCGAAGAGCAGGTAAAGAAAGCAGAAGAGCGCGTGGTGAAAACAGCCTACTACTTTGACCAAACTACCTTTGTAAATGTAGCAGACAAATCAATCTCCGTGTATAGTGTTATCCCTCCAAGTCTTTATTTTTATCAAGAGGGGGTGAACGGTATTTCATGGCAACTTACCGAAGAGATCGATACTATATGCGGCTATCTATGTAATAAAGCGGTAGGAGAGTATGGCGGACGTACTTGGAATGTCTGGTTCTCATCAGAAATTCCATCCCAATTCGGACCTTGGAAGTTTGGTGGATTGCCTGGACTGATAATGTATGCTTATGATACCGAGAAAATCCACCGCTTTAAAGCTATTACGTTTAGACAAGGTACTACGCCAATCACTGCGCCTAAAATATCTAATAGCATTACTACCAGCCGTGAAAAATTTATCAAGGCAAAAAATCACTTTGAAGAAAACCCGATAGCCAACATCCCTACTGAGAGCATTACGGATATGAGAGTGGAAAAAGGCGACGGTGGAAGCAACTCTGTTTTTATCAATGGGGTACAAGTACGCCTACGGACAAATGGCTATGTGCCTTTAGAGATTAAATAATGATGAAAAGATTACTCCTTTATATTCTCTGTCTTTTCGTTTGGATGCAAGCACAAGCTCAAAAAAACTATACGTTGACTGGAATTGTGTCGGACTCTAATGGTATGCCAATAAGCAATGCCAATGTGCAGATTTTAGAAAATAACAAGCCCATTGCCTATACCTTTACCAATGAGAAGGGTGGCTATGCTTTAAGCTACAATAGTTCTAAAACGCAGATGCTACTTTCTATCGGACACATATCGTTTGAGAAAACCAAGATAGTAATAGATAGCAAAGAAACAAAAAAGAACATTACTTTACTTGAAAAAAAGACGCAGTTAAGGGAAGTTGTTGTAAAGGCTCCACAAATAATTCAGCGCGGCGATACACTTTCCTATCGGTTGAGTTCTTTCGCAGGGAAGGGCGATTACATGCTTAGAGATGCAATGAAGCGATTGCCTGGTATAGAAGTAACTAGTTCGGGAAGTATAAAATATTTAGGAAAGGATATTTCCAATTTTTACATTGAGGGAATGGATCTTCTTGGTGGACAATATAATGTAGCCACAAACAATATCCCAGCAGACTACGTTACATCTGTGCAGGTGTTGAATAATCATAAAGACGCCAAAATGGACAAAGACGTGCTATCTGATGATGTGGCAATAAATATAAAACTTTCAAAGCACGCCAAGTTTAAACCAGTCGGGACATATGAAGCCATTGGAGGTTTAGGCAGTAATGGAGGACTTTACCAAACTAATGGAGCTGGTATGCTCTTCAAATCGCGTATGCAACTTTTGGGAACATTTAAGATAGGGAACATAAGGGAGTTTGCTACCGATGAAAATATCAATCACTTTCTAAACGACCAGTTAGAATCTTTCGGTGTAAAACTATTGGGCAACTTATCTTCTTCTAGTGCACCACTCAAAAGAGAAAGGTATATCCATCCCAAAGATTATTCCGTTAGTTTCAATCTACTCAACAAACTGTCGGAAAACAAGTCGTTAAGAACAAATGTAGGCTATGCTTATTCCCAATGTAACTATGCTTACAATCATAAGATGTTTTTTGGTAATGGTTTGGACGAATTAGTGCAAGATTATCAATACCAGCCTGCCTTCACACTTCACAAGCCTACCCTGACTATCGAATACAAGGACAATAGCGATAAACGATATATCACCAATCGGTTTTCATCAGTGACTTCGTTCGTAAAATCGGAATTGCCAACAGTTGAAAACAATAGCAATTCGGTCTTTCAAAATGAGAAATATCACGATTTAGGGTTTTCCAACAACCTTTCCATACGTTGGAAAACAAATAAGTTTCGCTGGAGTCTTTCTTCTCTTCTCAATTATATTACTATGCCTAATGGCACTATTCACGTTTCAGACGTAGGAGTAGCCTCTTTTCAGCAAAGTGCAGACAGCAAACAGTTTACGAATCAGGAAACTATTTCTGCCACTTATGAAAGAAGAGCCTCACGATTTTATTTTCCTCTTTCATTCCAATATCGTAGCGATAGGGTTAATTCAGCTTTGATAACTGATGACTATTCAGGCTTTAACCTCGTGAAGGGAAATGAATTAGATTTTTCATTCTCTCCACAATATGAATATACCCACCCACAACGGAAATATAATTTCAAAGCAAGCGTATCATTGGCTACAACAAGAATCGATTTTGAAAACGAGGGAACAACTCCATTAAAGAAGCAGAAATGGAGCTTTGTAATTAATCCTTCATTTTATTTTCTATACAATGTTACATCAAGAGCTACGATAAGGCTTCAAGGGGCTTTTGCAAACAAGATAGGTGATTTGGCTGATTTTATAACAGCACCGATACAAACCAGTCTGAACTATCAAAGTTACAGTTTAGGGATCTTGAGTGAGAATAGGAGTGTTACGCTCAATGCTATTTACGATTTAAAATATCCAATAGAAATGTTTTTTCTTAATTTTGGTATAGGCTACACACATCAGCATAACAATTTATTGTCGGCGCAGAATGTGTCGCAAACATTGATTAAGGAATGTCCGGTACTAAGTCCTAACGGCACTGACAATATTAATACCTATTTCAATATTACAAAACAGGTAAAAGCTATCAACACCAAGTTTTCGCTGTACGGAATTTATATGCACAGCAAGAGCTTGATGATGCAAAACAGTATGATTTACAGCTATTCGTGGAACAGTCTAAATGTTGCTCCATCTGTTTCATTCAAACCTGTTTCTTTTATGGAGTTATATTATACTTATAGCTTTTCAAAGAACTTTACAAAGGTACAAAACGTGTCAAAATCTTTCTTATCGCAAACACATGATATCAACTTGGTATTACAGCCTGTAAAAAATCTGCAATTCAAGGCAATGGCAGATATTTCAACAAAGGAAATGTATCAAGATCTTACCAAGACTATGGCTATCTTCGATGCAGGGGTCAGTTACAGACACAAAGCATTTCGTTTCAGTATTGATATGAGAAATATTTTCAATCAACAGTATTATAGTTACACCATTTTTAACATGGTGAATACCTACGCTTACAGTTATCACATGAGAGGAAGGGAGTTGCTTTTTACTATTTCATTAACAAAATAAGAATGGCAGGTTTTGTTTTTATAAAGCAACATGACGCTATGCAATGTGGAGCAGCATGCTTAGTAATGTTATGCCATTTCTATGGCAAAAAATATTCTCTACAACAAATATCAAAGAGCTTAGAAAGTTCAAAAGGTGGAGTTTTTATGTATGATATTAGTGAACTAGCAAAAAAATAGGATTAAAATGTAATGTAAGCATCCAATATTAGCCGCCTTTCACACCAACAAATAACCCTTATATGCTGCCAGACATATAAGGGTTATTTGTTATTTGAAGTTTGAAGGTAGCATTTTCGTGAGTTCCGTAAGCATCCAATATTAGCCGCCTTTCACACCAATAAATAACCCTTATATGTCTGGCAGCATATAAGGGTTATTTGTTATTTGAAGTTTGAAGGTAGCATTTTCGTGAGTTCCTCCTCCGTCATATCTAGCAGGGGCCTTGAAAGAACTTCCTTCATCCATTTGTATGGCTCTATGTCTGCTTCCCTGCAACACGCCATGAAGGTATAGAAGATGGCGTTGTTCTCCGCTCCCTCATTGTTACCACAGAACAGGTAGTTCTTTCTTCCAAGCGTGATGGGTCTGATGGCCTGTTCCATGAGGTTGTTGTCTACGTTGAAGCGTCCGTCCTGCACATACCTGCCAATGCGTATCCATACGGCGAAGGCATAACGCAGTGCCTTCTCCATGGCTTCGCCTGGGGTGTACTGTTTGTGTACATCNAGCTCAGCATCCTTATCCTTGAGCTCAGCATCCTTATCCTTGAGCTCAGCATCCTTATCCTTGAGCTCAGCATCCTTATCCTTGAGCTCAGCATCCTTATCCTTGAGCTCAGCATCCTTATCCTTGAGTTGAGTATCCTTGTTCTTAAGCTCAGCATCCTTGTTCTTGAGTTGAGTATCCTTGTTCTTAAGCTCAGCATCCCTTTGCTCAAGAAGTTTAACAACAGCTTCCCGAGTGAGAGAATGGTAGTCAGATGTCATTGTGCAATAAGGCATATCCATCACATTATCAGTTCTTTATACGATGTAAAATTACAAAAAATATCTGACACTGGCAAGAAAATACTAAGATTTATTGTATCTTTTTCTTCGGTAGCAATTAGGATTTATACCTTCAATATAGAGTACCAATTCGTCCCAGCGAAGTTCATAAAATCCAGCTCTCGCCCGTATGATTTTAGGACTTAGGCAACCCTGTGCCATCTGTTTATGATACACGACAAAACCACAGCGTTCCCAGTGCAGCAATTTAATTCGGTTACGGGATCGATTGTAGAAAACGTAGACAACACCATCAGAAGGATTGAAGTCATTGCGGCGTACCAATTGGGACAGGCGAAGGATACCCTGACGCATGTCCACAGGAGTGCAACAAACCCGAAAAACATTTGTTTCGTTGAGTACAAACATAAGTTTTTCGGGCAAAGGTAGTAAAGCAAGAATGTTACACAAAGGCGGCTAATATTGGATGCTTACCTTGAAATTCCTCTTTTATATCAGTTGCATCAAATGGGCAACCTTTGGACAGCAGAGATTGGTAGGCTGCTTGGACGGATAGCAGCAGACTTTCCAATCTGGCATTCACTTCCACTGCCTCACGACTCTTTCCGTCCATTCTGCTTTCACGGGGATTCCACAAATCGGGGTTGCAAGACAGTTTGCAACTGAACTGTGCAATACTCCTTCCAAGCGTGATACGTCCCATGATTGGAGCCTTTCCCGACTTGTCCATACCGCTCTTTTTGAGGTAGAGCAACACCTTCATCTTTTCTGTTTGCATACGCTTTAATTTTTATGGGCAAAGTTACCCGAATTAAAGCGTTCCTCACTTATGCAGAAAACTGCCGACCAAAGCAACAAACACACGAACCAAATAATTTCAGTTACCTATATCTGCATTTCGTTACCTATTCCCAATCTTGGTAATGATTTAGTAACTGAACTTCTGCTTAAATCCGCACTTTCCTGCCTTTTACGAATAGATCATTTTTATGCAAATCATTTCATATCCTGCTCATTATCAATCAGTTTACACAAACTTAGATTTATCTTCATTTTCCTTGATTAGTTGCAACTCAAACATATATGTTTTGCACCGTCAAAGTTGAACTTTGGCAGCCTCATCGTTCGGCTATCATTGATGAACAAATGAGGTTTGGAAAAACAGAACAATAAAATCTTGCACTCAACAAGTAAGGCGTAAGAAGTTTCAAAACAAAAATATTTTACACCAACTGTTTATTTTTTTGGATAAAATTCACGATATTTAAAATAAAAACGATAAATTTGCCAAATAGATTTAACAAACAAGCAAAAACTCGTCTAATAAACTTTATCACGTAATGACTATATGAAGAAAATTCTCACATCAATTGTCGCACTGCTCGCCATAGTTAGTGGAGCTTCGGCAATGCCTATCAACAAGGCTACAGCACTGAAGAAGGCAACAACATTCTTGCAACATAAAGGCAAGAAAGTAATTACCCCTAAGTTGGCCTACACTGCCAAAGCCCCCAGCAGGTACAGTAGTTTTACCCCCTACTATGTTTTTAATGCCGAAAATAACAATGGTTTTGTTATCATCGCAGGCGACGACAATGTATCAGAGGTGTTAGGCTATAGCGACAAAGGCTCGTTCGACACCACTCATCTGCCCGACAACATTCAGAGCTTTTTGGAAGCCTTGGCAGCTGAGGTTACTATAATGAGCAAGGCTACCCCTAATGCTGCTCGTGCAAAAATGCCTGCTATGAATGTGGCACAAACCCCTATTAAGCCCCTTCTTACAGCCGTATGGAACCAAGGAGCACCCTACAATCTGCTATGTCCTACCCATCAAGGCAAGCGATGCCCATCGGGATGTGTAGCAACAGCAATGGCACAAGTGATGTACAAGTATAAGTGGCCAGCACAAACCACAGCTACCATACCTTCGTACATCTGCTATTTCAGCAAGACCGACTCGGTTATTCGCCCTGAAATTCCAGCCAATAGCCCTATCGACTGGAACAATATGGTGGACGACTATCGTATGACCCAAAACCAAGAGAGCCGCACAGCTATTTCAAAACTAATGTCGTACCTCGGCACAGCTGTAACAATGAGCTACTCTAAAGATGGTTCAGGCGCATCAGACAATTCCATTGCCCCTGCATTGAAACACTATTTCAACTACGATGCACGCACCATTCAGCGCGAAAACTACCCGTTGGACAAGTATGAAGAGGTGCTTTATAACGAACTTAAAGCTGGTCGACCCATTATTCTCTGTGGACACTCTACAGGAGGTGGTCATTGCTTTGTTATTGACGGACACGATGGCAACGGACTATTTCACGTAAACTGGGGTTGGGGTGGCGATAGCAATGGCTACTTTAAGGTTTCTATTCTCAATCCTAACAATATGAGTGGGATAGGCGCAAGTTCTTCGCCAGATGGTTACGCTATGAGCCAAACAGCCACATTAGGTATTGAGCCCAACACCGATAATATAGCTACACCCGACCAATTGCAAACCTATATGATGGATGCGTGGGATGACTCGATAGCTATTTCGGCGTGGAACTATACGGGCGTTACCCACTCGTGGGATATAGCCTTGGCCATTCAGCAAGCCGATGGCGAACTAAAATTGGTAAGCGACATCTACTCGGAAGACAATGTAGGCAACTATTATGGGTGGCAATGGTTGACTTTCAAGCTGACAAATATCCCTATGGAAGCAGGCGTTTACAACGTGATGGCTGTCAATCGTGTAAAAGGTACTCAAGCGTGGTTGTGCGAACCATACGATGTGGCACAGGTTACACGTGGCGAAGATGGGTCGATGAAGGTTAGCTATGAATCTATAGCATCGCCATCGGGCATCACAGTAGACAACATATCTTGCACTGGAACACACTTCAATAAGCAGTGGCAAACGGTGAAGTTTAGGGTGAACAACAGAAAAGCATTAGACAAGTATACTAATCTGTATCTCTTTGCAAGCACAAGTTCAGTAAAAGGAAGATACAAGTCGAAAACTACTCCTTCGCTACGTCCTAACGAATCGCAAGAAGTAACAATGGAATTTCTTCCAAAAGTAAAAGGCACTTATAAGATATGGATTGCGTCCGACTATCAGGGCAAATATGTATTGGGCGAAACTACGGTAGACATTATAGACAAACCTGCTGAAGATATGCTTGAAAACCACTTTATTGTGCAAGACCTATCTGCCGAAAGCACTGTGTACGGCAATAGCATTATGGGCACAATGAACGTAAAGAACAATGGAAACATGTATGACGGCTATGCCTATGTGGTGCTCTATGTGCCTTCAGGCGATAACTGGAAAGGCGTGTATGAATGGTACAACCATCTATCACTCAAAAAAGATGAAACAGGAAAGGTAGACTTCGATTTCGATGGATTGAAACCCGGCAAGTATCTCCTCGTAGGATTTAACGGAGACGAACAACTAAAAGCCCAACTTGTTGTCAATGTGGAGCAAGGATACACCTACTATCGTGCAGACGGAACTCGGCGTGGACAACCAATTACTACACCTATCGTTGTGCCCGAAGAAGCTGTGGCAGTAGACTTGACCCAAGGCGACATCACAAGGGTGCAGCCTAATAGCAATCCTAACACCTTATATTATAGTAAGGTGGCTGCAACCAACGAAAACGGACTTGCCAATAAGAACGTAATTGTAAACGATGTGGCTGACAACATTACGCTAAACGATGCCTACGGATATGCGTGCCCAATGAGCTTTACAGCCAACAACATCACTTATACACGCATACCAAGAATGGCTACAGCTGACGGAAAGAGCGGATACGAAGCCCTTAGTTTGCCATTTAATGCTACATCAATAAGTTCGGAAAATAAAGAGTTGGCATGGTACACATCGTCTACCGATACCAATAAAGACTTTTGGCTAATGGAGATGGCTAACTTCTACAAAGACAACCTTATATTCAATTATGCAGAAAGTCAGTTTGTAGCCAACCGTCCATACATTATGGCAGTGCCCGAAGCACTGAAAAACAAAGAAATAGTATTCCGTGCAAGCAATGTTAAGATGGAAACCAATGCCGACTTTATATGTGCTTCTTCGCTCCCAATATGTAGCTTCCAAGGCGTAATGATGCAACAAAATGTGGCAAAAAGCTATACCATCAATACCGAGGGAACAAAGTTTGTATATGCTGAAAACAATACCATAAACCCATTCCGCGCATACGTATTGAGCAAAATTTCGAACACAAGTCCACTCGTCATTGCAGTAGATTTTGACGCAACACTTATTCAAGGTATTCAAAAAGACAAAAACAATACCAACGAAATAAAAACGACGTACAACCTAAATGGTAAAAGAATGGCTTCAAAGATGGTCAACCAAAAAGGCGTCTATATCATTAACGGAAAGAAAACTATTGTAAGATAAACACAAAACACATACGCAAAAAAAAGCGTAATTCTACTTTTAAAAAGTACGAATTACGCTTTTTTTTGTTTTTAAGCCCTTTTACTTCCCCTTTTTTACTACCTTTGTAGCCTAAATATCAAAACAATTTAAAATCAATGGGAAAACTTATCGTAAACAGCTATGATGAAATGGCATCGCATTTGGGTCAAAAGCTTGGCGAAAGCGAATGGCTATTGGTAGACCAAGAACGAATAAACCTATTCGCAGATGCAACTTTAGACCATCAATGGATTCATATTGATGAAAAGAAAGCAGCGGAGGAAAGTCCATACAAAAGCACCATCGCACACGGCTACCTCACACTCTCGCTCCTTCCATATATGTGGAACCAAATCATCGAGGTAAACAACCTCAAGATGATGGTGAACTATGGAATGGACGATATGCGCTTTGGCAAGCCAGTACTTACAGGCTCACGCATACGACTTGTAACCACATTGGCAAAAATAGAAAATCTTAGAGGCATTTGCAAGACGGCTATAAGATTTCAAATAGAAATAGAAGGTGAGAAAAAACCTGCACTTGAAGGCACAGCCACCTTCTTATACTACTTTAACGCATAAAAAAACGAGCGGAAAACGCTACAAACCTGTTTTTAAGATAAAAAAACTATACCCCATATAAACTAACATTTATATTAATTAAAACAAAGTAATGAACAAAAATCTACTGAAATCATTGATGGCAGTGATGATGCTAAGCGTTAGTTTCGGCGCACACGCTATCAAAAGAGAACAACTTGCAGAGTATGCAAAAACATTAAAAGGTAAATCGAAAAAAGAATTGAAAGATGCTATTTTCAATCTTAAAAAACCTAAAACACCAGAATATGGAAAAGGAACAAATAGTACTTGGGAGGCATTTTGGACAACAGACCGTGTAGTAGGAACTACTAAATGCGTAAATAGATACAGCGATTTAGAGTTCTTTTTTGAAAGTAGCACTATAAATCCACGTAAAAGCATTCCTGGAACTAACATAGAGCACTCTATGCCAAAGAGTTGGTGGGGAGAAGGGAAGAAACCAAAGACTATGCCTGCACGCGACTTGCATCACCTTTATCCATCGGGCAAGACTGATAACACCAGAAAGAATAATCACCCAATGGCAGAAGTAACTCAAGAAACAGGGGCTACTACTATTGGCCAATTCAAATTTGGCAAAGGTATGGTTGATAACAAAATGACAACTTGCTGGGAGCCAAATGACAAATACAAAGGTGACTTTTGCCGTGCTTATATGTATATGGCTACAATCTATCAAGATAAAACTTGGCAAAACAAAGGACTTACAACCTTAACCAATGATTCTTGGAAAGAATTTAAAGATTGGGCTATTGATCTTTATATGAGATGGAGTCGCAATGACAGAGTAGATGATTTAGAAATTGTACGTAACAACGAAGTTTACAAAATACAAGGAAACCGCAATCTCTTTATCGATTACCCTAACCTTGCTGAATATATTTGGGGTGATAGCGTTGACTTTGACCCTGCTACATCTCTCACTACAGCTGAAGACGACCCACGTTATCGCAACCAAGTTGCACCTGCTGTTGACGCACCTACAATGAATCCAGGTAGTGGAACATACACAGAGCCTATTGATGTAGAAATCAAGGGTTCATCAGATGATGTAAAGATTTACTATACGATTGATGGTACGAACCCAACAACAGCAAGTACACCATATACAACTGCTATCCACATAGATAAGACAACAACATTGAAGGCTATCGCAGTGAAAGGCAGCGAAGTAAGCCATACAACAACGGCTGTTTATACATTTGGTACTGAAACCAATTCGTACAAATTTAAGCTATTGGAAGGTGAAGTGAAAGAGGGACTCAACTATATCATCGTTATAGACAAAGACGGACTGAAAGCTGCCCTCCCAATGAAGCCCCAAAAAGGTCAAAAGTATGGCTATTTGCCAACAGAGAGTGTTGAAAAGTCTGAAAGTGTTGTAATTGTTAAGAATAATAAGGTATTCTATAACTTCGAATCTGTAGCAGGTGGCTATAAGATTAAAGACGCAGACAACAACTACATCTATCAAGAAGATAAGCACGCATCGTTTAATGTGACAACAGACGGCTCGCAAGCTGATGTATGGACAGTGACAAAGAATACTGACGGCACATACAGCATCAAGGCTAACGACAGTGGTAATGTAATAATGTACAATACAAAGTATAAAACATTTGCCAACTACTCAACACAACCTAAGGAGCAGTCGCTCTTCCCTATGCTTTACGAACAAATACCAGTTGCTAATGGTATTGAAACCGTAGAAGTAACTGCTGAAAAGCGTGTAAAGAAGGGCATCTACAACCTCCAAGGTGTGAAGATGGACGAAGGTGTAAAACTCCCAAGCGGTATCTATATCGTTAACGGAAAGAAGATTGTGGTAAGATAAAATACCAAACGTTTTGGTAACATTCCAAAGCATTTGAAACCTAAAAGGGCTGACAAACGTGTGAGAAACCTCACAGGTTGTCAGCCCTTTCTATATGGGTAATGGCCTGAAATAAGTATTTTTAAGAATTACTATTGACCGATTTTGTACGTATTATTTCCCTTTCTCAGTAATTTTATGTAAGTTTGCACTTATAAGATTAAAAACTTAAAAACCAAAAGTATGATTAAAGAATATATTAACGACAATCAAGAACGCATCTTAGAAGAACTCTTCAGCTTGATACGCATACCAAGCGTGAGCGCACAACCAGAGAAGCACGGCAAAGATATGATACGCTGTGCAGAACGATGGAAGGAACTGCTCCTTATGGCTGGTGTCGACAAAGCCGAAATTATGCCTACTGAGGGCAACCCTGTAGTATATGGTGAGAAAATCATCGACCCAGCAGCAAAGTAAGCATCCAATATTAGCCGCCTTTGTGTAACATTCTTGCTTTACTACCTTTGCCCGAAAAACTTATGTTTGTACTCAACGAAACAAATGTTTTTCGGGTTTGTTGCACTCCTGTGGACATGCGTCAGGGTATTCTTCGCCTGTCCCAATTGGTACGCAGCAATAACTTCAATCCTTCTGATGGTGCTGTCTACGTTTTCTACAATCGATCCCGTAACCGAATTAAATTGCTGCACTGGGAACGCTGTGGTTTTGTCGTCTATCATAAACAGATGGCACAGGGTTGCCTGAGTCCTAAAATCATACGGGCGAGAACTGGATTTTATGAACTTCGCTGGGACGAATTGGTACTCTATATAGAGGGTATAAATCCTAATTGCTACCGAAGAAAAAGATACAATAAATCTTAGTATTTTCTTGCCAGTGTCAGATATTTTTTGTAACTTTACATCGTATAAAGAACTGATAATGTGATGGATATGCCTTATTGCACAATGACATCTGACTACCATTCTCTCACTCGGGAAGCTGTTGTTAAACTTCTTGAGCAAAGGGATGCTGAGCTTAAGAACAAGGATACTCAACTCAAGAACAAGGATGCTGAGCTTAAGATTAAGGATGCTGAGTTGGAACGAAAGTCCCGTCGTATTCTTGAACTTGAGCGCATGGTATTTGGCAGGCGCAGCGAGAAACGCTTGCCTGAGAGTGCAAGCGGCTGGGCGGGTACGCTTTTTGACGAGCAGTGGGCCAAAGAGGGTTCCCTGGCTCAGGTGGAAGCCCTTCCCATCATCAAGGAGATAAAACAGCAGGCCGGACAACGCAGGTCATCACGCCGTGTGAGCCGTCCTTCCAGAAAGGGTAGAGCCTACGCCTCCTATGTTCCCGAGAATATAGAGCGACAGGTGACGGAGATATATCCAGAGGGTTATGACGCTGAGCGCATGGTCATCATCGGGCATGACAGGAGCGAGCATCTGTGCCTGCGTCCCTCATCCTTTTATGTCAGGGTGGAGGACCGTGTCATCTGCCGTCTGAAGGAAGCCCGGCCAACGGATGCGAAGGTTGACATCCTGGAAGCCCCCTTGAAAAAGCAAGCGGTGGATTGTTTTGCCGACGCTTCCCTGCTCGCCGAAATCATCACCGCCAAGTTCGCCTATCACCAGCCCGAGTATAGGCAATGTGAAAGATGGAAGGAACTGGGCGTGAACATCCCCACCTCAACCGTCAACAGTTGGGTTCACGATGCCGCCGATGCACTTTATCCACTTTACAAACTTCAAGTAAGCCAGATCCTGCAAAGTCCTTATCTTCAAGTTGACGAGACCAGCGTACAGGTTGCCGACCGCAAGGGAAAGACGCGCAAGGGATACTTGTGGGGCGTGCGTGACGCCATGCACTCCCAGGGTGTGTTCTTCCATTGGAAGGGCGGGTCGCGGTCGGGCGCTGTGGCAGATGAGCTCTTCAAGGGCTACCAGGGTGCCATACAGTCTGACGGGTATGAGGTCTACAGCAGGTTTGAGAACGTTCAGGGCATCGTGCTGTTAGGATGTATGGCACACGTGAGACGTAAGTTCGAACATCTGGCGGCTGACGATAAGAACGCCGCCCATATCATCGAAACGATAGCCACGCTTTATGAGTTGGAGGAAAACCTCAAACACAAGAAAGCACCACCCGAGGAAGTGGAGACAGAACGAAAGGCTAAAGCTTACCCCATTCTTAAGTATTTGGAGACCTATATGTTGGATGTACACAAACAGTACACCCCAGGCGAAGCTATGGAGAAGGCACTGCGTTATGCCTTCGCCGTATGGATACGCATTGGCAGGTATGTGCAAGACGGACGCTTCAACATAGACAACAACCTCATGGAACAGGCCATCAGACCCATCACGCTTGGAAGAAAGAACTACCTGTTCTGTGGTAACAATGAGGGAGCAGAGAACAACGCCATCTTCTATACCTTCATGGCGTGTTGCAGGGAAGCAGACATAGAGCCATACAAATGGATGAAGGAAGTTCTTTCAAGACCCCTGCCGGACATGACGGAGGAGGAACTCATTAAAATGCTACCTTCAAACTTCAAATAACAAATAACCCTTATATGCTGCCAGACATATAAGGGTTATTTGTTGGTGTGAAAGTCGGCTAATATTGGATGCTTACGCAGCAAAGACCATTCTCATTTATGGCCACTACGATGTAATGCCTGCCGAGCCATTCGAACTTTGGAAGAGCGAACCATTCGAACCAGAAGTGCGCGATGGTCATATTTGGGCACGCGGTGCTGATGATGATAAGGGACAATCATTCATTCAGGCAAAGGCTTTCGAGTATGTTACAAAGAACAACTTGCTAAAA
Organism: Prevotella ihumii; assembly: GCF_900155655.1. GTDB lineage: Bacteria > Bacteroidota > Bacteroidia > Bacteroidales > Bacteroidaceae > Prevotella > Prevotella ihumii. The sequence goes on along the minus strand of NZ_LT706987.1, from coordinate 2,199,492 downwards.
CATAACGTGAAGTTTATCCTCGAAGGCGAAGAAGAAATTGGCTCTCCAAGCCTTAGCACTTTCTGTTCTGAAAATAAAGAGTTGCTCAAGAGCGATGTTATTCTTGTATCAGATACAAGTATGTTGGCAGCCGATCTCCCATCATTGACCACAGGTCTTCGTGGTTTGGCTTACTGGCAGATAGAAGTAACTGGTCCTAATCACGACCTTCACTCAGGACACTTCGGTGGTGCAGTAGCAAATCCTATCTATGAGCTTTGTAAGATGATAACCAATTGCTTGGACGCTGACGGTCGTATCACCTTCCCAGGCTTCTATGACGATGTAGAAGATGTGCCCGAAAACGAACGCAAGATGGTGGCACAGATACCTTTCAACGAGGAAGCTTACAAGAAGTCGCTTGATGTAGAAGAGCTTTTCGGCGAAAAGGGTTACAGCACTATCGAGCGTAACGGTTTCCGCCCATCATTCGACGTTTGCGGTATATGGGGCGGTTATCAAGGCGAAGGCTCTAAAACCGTTATTCCTTCAAAGGCATACGCTAAGATTTCGTGCCGCCTTGTGCCACACCAAGATCACGAAAAGATAGCAAAATTGGTAGTAGACCACCTTACAAAGGTAGCTCCAAAGACTATAAAGGTAAACGTACAGTCGCTCCACGGCGGTCAAGGCTACGTGTGCCCTATCGACCTTCCTGCATATCAGGCAGCTGAACGTGGTTTCGAAAAGGCTTTCGGCAAGCGTCCTTTGGCTGTTCGCCGTGGTGGTAGTATTCCTATCATCTCAACCTTTGAGAAGATACTCGGTGTAAAAACTGTGCTTATGGGCTTCGGCTTAGAGTCGAACGCTATCCACTCTCCAAACGAAAATATGTCATTGGACATCTTCTGGAAGGGCATTGAAGCAGTTATCAACTTCCACCAAGAGTTCGATCAATTGTAACATCATAACATAAAAAAGGGTCTTCCAAAATTTGAATATTGATACATCCATCACTTCAAATTCTTGATAAACCATAAAAAGTTAGATATTTGTAAAGGAAACATCGTGCTTGAGCACTTCCTTTATGAATGTCTAACTTCTTTTTTATCTATACTTACCCGTTGGCGGAATTAGTTACGAGCGCATTTAACCCAAATCGGTCGTTAGACAAGTCAGACCAGTCGGACTTGTCGGACTAGTCGGACACGTCCGACTGGTCTAACGACCGATTTGGGTTTAATTATCACAAGGCTTGTTCTTTATGTTGAAGCAATCGAAGGGATTTCCCCTATAGAAACGTTAAAAAGCCCTATATAAAAGAGGTAATCGGGTATTTTTTAGTAACTTTGTTCAATTAAAGCATTGAATAAAAATATGAAAAAACTTATTATAGCACTTTTGGTTTGTCTCCCATTCAGCCTTTGGGCACAAACTCCGCTCACGCCCGAACAGCAGGTAGAGCAGGCTGAACGCCAATTGGAGCAGGCAAAAGCTGCCTTAGAAGCTGCAAAGAAAAAGGCTGAAGAGGCGAAAAATGATGCAAAAACAAAACAAAAAAATAAAGACAAAGAGCAGAAAACTGAAGTCGCACCCAAGTGGACACAACCCATAGCAGAGACTAAAACAGACAAGAAAACTGCTGTCAAAGCAAAAGAAAACACACAAAACGAAGCATATATCTGTGAAGGAGCTGTACCCATTGAGGGCGAAGAGGTAGTGTGGCGAACTACTATCGGTGCACCAGGGCGTTCGGCAGACGATATTTACAACATCGTTACCAACTATCTTAACAACTTGATAGCAGAAGAAAATCAAGAAAAAGAGAGCAAGATTGCTTTGGTAAATATAGATGAACACGGCATTATTGCTACAATGAAAGAACGCCTAACCCTTTCAAAAAACGGAGCTTTTCAAAATATCACAAAATTAAATTATGTATTGGAATGTAAGTGTAACAAAGAGGCAGTTATGCTGACAATGCACCGCATTACTTACAATAACACTGACAATGGTAAAACAACAACCTACAGAGCGGAGGAACTCATTACAGACGAGAATGCACTGAACAGCAAACGAACACGACTAATGCCAATAACAGGCAAGTTTCGTAGAGCTACAATAGACAGAAAAAACGAGATATTCAACGGATTAATAACAGCTTTGAAACAATAAAACAATGAACCAAGAACTTCAAAATAGTACAGCTCGTCCACCTCGCAGACGAATGAATGAAAATCCCAAGACAGACCGCTTTAAGATGTTGCGTTGGTGGTTGAACGTTATTTTTATGCTCGGTGCAGTTGTCGGAGTAACGCTCTATCTCACCTTAGACAATCAGAATACGGGTATCATAGTTATTTTAGTTTCAATGGTTTTCAAATTCATTGAGGCAGCACTTCGACTAATGCGTTAATGAAGAAATATATTATAGCGTGTGCAATGTTATGGGTAGGCTTAACTTCCCTCTGTGCACAAGACATCAATGGTACAAATGATGATGGCACATTTGCGGCTGAAGGCTACTCTCCAAATAAAAGATTTGGGGTGTCTGACTCTATTCAAGGACAGCACAAGGAAGTGCCTAAGGGCATCAAGATGTGGACAATAGACGAGCGATTTGGCGACCGCATACCCACCCAACCCGACACGCTTTCGCACATGTATCAGAACACTGTGTTCAATACAGGTATGCGTGGCGAATACAACTCGTTGGGCAATCTTGGGTCGCCACGTATCAATCGCATCTTTATAGACCGTCCTACTATAGGCTCGGAGTTTTATTTCATCGACCCATACGATTTTGTTATCACCCCAACCGATAAGTTTAAATTTACATCTACTCTTTCGCCTATCACCAATCTCACCTACAATTCGGCAGGAAACAAGGTGAATGGGGAAGACTTCTTTAAGGCTTTCTTTGCCGTAAATGCTGGCAAACGATTGGGACTTGGCTTCAAGTTCGACTATCTCTATGGGCGTGGCTATTACAACAACCAGAGTGCATCGCACATTAATTATGGTATATGGGCTACCTACTTAGGCGAACGCTATCAAGCACATCTGCTCTTATCGCTCAACCATCAAAAGGTAGCTGAAAGTGGTGGTATAGCTAACGATGCTTATATCACTCACCCAGAGTCGTTTAGCGAAACTTTCGAAACCAGCGAAATACCTACAATGCTGCAAAAGAACTGGAACAGAAACGACAATCAACACGTGTTCTTCAACCATAAATACAGCCTTGGCTTCTATCGCAAAGTGCCAATGACCAAAGACGAAATAGAGGCTAAGAAGTTTGCTATTAAGGCAAAGAAGGAGGAACAAGAAAACAAAGCACGCGAAGAGGCTAAGAAACGAGCAGAAGAGAATGGCGACGAATTTGACGAAGAGGAATTTAAGCGCAGGCAGATACTCATTGGGCGTCCTGATGCTTTAGCTAATAAGGATAAAACAGCAACAAACGATTCCACAGAGCAATGGATAAAAGACGAGTATGTACCCGTTACAAGCTTTATTCATACCGTGAAGTTTGACCATTTTAAGCGCATTTATCAGGCATACGAAACACCTAAAAACTTCTATGCCAACAACTACTATTACCAATCTACTGCAGCAAGCGACAGCATATACGACCAAACAAAGCATTGGGCATTGAAAAATACGTTTGCTATTGCGCTGTTGGAAGGGTTTAACAAGTGGGCAAAGGCTGGACTAAAGGCATTTGTATCGCACGAACTACGCCATTACGAATTGCCACAGACCTACACAACGAACAATGCAGAGCCTAAAAACATCTTCGGAGGATATGAAAAGATAAATAAAAACGATATTTCCGTAGGTGGTCAGTTGCTAAAAACGGCGGGCAAAACCTTACACTATGATGTGGCAGCAGAAACGTGGGTAGCAGGCAACAGAGCAGGTCAGCTGCACATAGATGGACACGTTGATGTCAATTTCCCACTCTTTGGCGACACCGTACAATTGGCTACAACAGCGTTTTTCCATTGTAATACACCTTCATTCTATATGAGTGAGTTCCGCTCACGCCATTTCTCGTGGAGCAATAGTTTAGATAAAGAGCTTCACTCACGAATTTTGGGCGAATTTAGTTTGAAGAAAACAATGACAAAGTTGCGCGTTGGCTACGATATGTTGAAAAATCACACTTACTTCGGTGTACAAAACAATCGTGTACTTGCCGATAATAAGTACTCAATAGAAAATTATCAAGTAGCTGTACGTCAACACAAGGGAGCAATAAGTTTGTTTACCATTCAGTTGCAACAAGACTTGAAACTTGGAATGTTCAATTGGCAAAATGTTATTACATTGCAGAAATCGAGCAACGAAACAGTGCTCCCTACTCCATTGTTGAACATTTACAGCAATTTGTTCATAAAATTCAAGATTGCACGTGTGCTCAAATGCGACTTTGGTGCAGATTTGCGCTACTTCACCTCGTACTATGCCCCTGAATACCTCCAAGGTGTGGGTACATTTGGTATACAAGAGACAGAGGCAAGTCGCACAAAGATAGGCAATTACCCTATCGTAAACGTGTATGCCAACTTCCATTTGCAGAACACAAGGTTCTTCATTATGATGTCGCACATCAACCAAGGAAATGGCGGACAATATTTCTTTACGCCTCACCATCCACTCAACGAGCGCATTTTACGCCTTGGCGTGAGTTGGAACTTCTTTAATTAAATATTAAAGCGGCAACAAAGAAATAAAAATAAATGCAATAATAAAATAGAAAAAGCACTGCCCAAAAGTAGAATAGAAGAAACGATTAACAACCAATGGCAGAGGAAAGAGACATACTCAACGCAATGGAACAAAACGTTAAGACCAATTCGCTTAACGCTTGGATATTGGCTGCACGCCCTAAAACCCTTACAGGTGCAAGCGTTCCTGTAATGATTGGGGCGGCTATGGCGTACGTTGATGGTGGTGGATGGTCAGCCTTTCAGTGGCTTCCAGCTTTGCTTTGTTTTCTCTTTGCTTTCGTTATGCAGATAGATGCTAACTTTGTAAACGACTATTTCGATTGTCTCAAGGGCAATGATGATAGCGATACACGCCTCGGACCACGACGGGCTTGCAGCGAGGGCTGGATAACATTATCGGCAATGCGCAAAGGATTGGTTATCACAACGTTGCTTGCGTGCATCATAGGTCTACCGCTCGTCTATTATGGTGGGTGGGAAATGATTATTGTAGGTGTGCTTTGTGTGGCTTTTTGCTTCTTGTACACCACAAAGCTGTCGTACCTTGGCTTAGGAGATGTGCTTGTTTTGGTGTTTTTTGGTACCGTTCCCGTTTGCCTAACTTATTATGTGGTGATGCCTAAAGCCCTACAAGGTATTACGTGGCAAGTAGTTGTGGCTTCGATAGCTTGTGGGTTGGTAATTGATACCTTACTTGTGGTGAACAATTATCGCGACCGAGACAACGACAAGTTGGTAGGAAAGAATACGCTCATTGTACGTATAGGCGAGAAAAGAGCCGAGCAACTCTATGCAGTGTTAGGGCTTTTGGCTTGCAGCCTTATGTGGGGTATCTTCATTTTTTCAGATACCGACAAACCACAGTTGAGTATTTGCCTTCTCTTCTTTTATTTTCAGCTTCATATTACCACAGCAAATAAGATGAAAAAGATAAAGCAAGGCAAAGCATTGAACAAAGTATTAGGGCTCACTGCTCGAAATATGTTTGTTTTCGGACTGCTCACAACGGTGGGAATATTGATTTTAAATAGATAAGAAACTTATGGATAACAAGGTGAACTTAGACTTAATGGAATTTGTAGAACAGCAAATTCTACCGAGATATAACGCCTTCGGAAAGTCGCACGGCTTAGGTCACGTACAGCGTGTAATACACAATGCGCTCGAATTGGTTCAAACTACGGGTGCTGATATTAATATGGTGTACGTGGCAGCGGCTTATCACGACCTCGGAATGGAAGGACCTCGCGCAGTGCACCACATCACAAGTGGGAAGATACTCACTGCTGATGCACGACTAAAAAGATGGTTCTCTCCCGAACAAATTCGCATTATGAAGGAAGCGGTAGAGGACCATAGAGCCAGCAGTTCACGTGCCCCACGCAGCATTTACGGTAAGATTGTAGCGGAAGCCGACCGTGAATTAGAGCCTGAAATTGTATTTACACGCACCATTCTTTATGGGTTGGAAAACTATCCAGAGAAGAATGATGTCGAACAATGGCAACGTTTTAGAGACCATATACAAGAAAAATATAGCCGAAATGGTTATATTCGCCTTTGGATTCCTAACTCTCCAAATGCAAAACGTTTAGAAAGCATTCGCAAAATATATGAAAACGAAAGCGAACTAAAGAAGATTTTCGACAGAATTTATAAAGATATTAAGAATAAGGAGTAAAGAGAACAACTCCAAGAACAATTGATAAAAAGAATGACAAACGAAGAATTAATGCGCAGAGCAATAGAGCTCTCAAAAACAAGTGTACGCAATGGCGGCGGCCCATTTGGTGCTGTGATTGCTCGAGATGGTGAAATAATAGCTGAAGGCAGCAACAAGGTAACAATAGACAACGACCCTACTGCCCACGCAGAGGTATCTACTATTCGTGAAGCGTGCAAGAAATTGGGTACATTCGACCTAAGTGGTTGTGTGATTTACACCTCGTGCGAGCCTTGTCCAATGTGCTTTGGCGCAATCTATTGGGCACATTTAGAGAAGATTTACTATGCTAACGACCGCAAAGATGCAGGCAAAATAGGATTTGACGATGACTTTATTTATGAAGAAATAGCTATCCAACCCCAATATCGCAAGAAGCCTTCGGAAATATTATTGCGAAACGAAGCTATCGAAGCCTTCAAAATGTGGGAGCTGAAAGATGATAAGACAGAATATTAATCTGCAATAGCAAAGAAGAGAAAACAAATTATAAGGAGTTAAAGCGAGTATAAAAGAGACCTCCTTTAACTCCTAAAATACTTTTTTAACCTCTAACGAACAATCCTTCTTCTTACAAGCTAATTATTCCCGAAGATATTAAACCCAAATCGAACATTAGACCAGTTTAGGTGCTTACTTTATTACTTTTGAAACTTATGAGATGCCTTTTGCGATTATTTTGGCTTTATTTTACCTATATCTGCAATCACATAGCCCGCTATGCTCCTTTGATATATGCAAAATAAAGCCAAAATAATCGCAAAATACATTCTCATTCTAACGACCGATTTGGGATAAAAGGTAAAGCGATATGCCCACAACTGCAATGCCTATCACGATGCGAAACAAGCAGCTTGTGATGGCTTTGATAGCTTTTACACCAATGATGATAAGAGCAATGATGCACAAATAATAACCAATATTTTCCATTTCTACACGATTAACGCTTACTAAACAGCTTTCTAAAATTCATTGGAATAGGCGTATCAAACTCCATTGGCTGGTGTGTTATGGGGTGATAGAAACACAAAACATAAGCGTGCAAACACAAACGATGCAGTGGGTCGTCGCCATTGCCATACTTTATGTCGCCACAAACGGGATGGCTCATATCGGCAGAGTGGACACGTATTTGGTTTTTACGTCCTGTTTCCAACTTAAATTCTACCAACGAATGGGTATCGTTTCTATCTAAAAGACAAAAATGAGTTACAGCGTATTTGCCTCCATTGTCAACAGGCGAACTGTAGGTAACGTATGCTTTGTTATCCTTCAGCCAATTGGCTATTGTTCCTTGTTCTTCTTCCAACTGCCCACTCAGCACAGCTACGTAGCGACGGTCGTAAACTATGTTATGCCAATTACGCTCTAAGATTTGCTCTGTTTGCATATCCTTGGCATAAATCATCAGCCCTGAAGTATCTCTATCCAAGCGATGCACCACGTGAGCATTACATTTCTGGCGAGTTTTCTTAAAGTAATCGTCCAAAATGGTTTTCACATTGAGCGACGAATGTCCTGCTGCCATCGACAAAATACCAGGGTTCTTTTCCACCACCACAATGTATCTATCCTCATAAACTAACTTCAGGTGACGACTCTGAAACTTATCATTCTTCTTCGATGTGCTTATGGCTATCTTGTCGCCAGGTTTCAGCGCAAAATCGTATTGCGTCACCATACGCTTGTTCACCTTTATACCTCTATTCTGCAGCGTTGCCTTAATCTTAGACTTACTCTGCTTCACATTCTCAAGCAACCATTCTAACAATGGAGCTTCATTCTGTACAACCATATAGTCGTACTTATCTTTCTGTTGATAAAGATTTTGCTTTCTCATTCTTCTGCAAAGATACAATCTTTCGTTTATTCTACACCTCAATTGAGATTGAGTATTCTATTAATCATTGTTAATTGAATAGATACCTACCCATTATCAATGTTTTTCGTCATACAAATAATTGTATATTACGCCTACAAAACAAAAATCCCTCAACCTATTGTTACGAAAACAATAAGATGAGGGAAATATTTTTAATTCTAATACTTATTACTTAGCAACCTTCTCCAATTTGCCCATTACAGCGAACATAAAGAATGCTGAAAGGATACAAAGGGTAATAAATACGCTCCATACAACCCACAAAGGAAGTGAGCCCCAAAGGAAGCCACCAACACTTACGAGGAAGTTTCCTAAAGCGGTAGCAACGAACCAACCGCCCATCATTGCGCCCTTATACTTAGGAGGTGCAACCTTAGATACAAACGAGATACCCATAGGACTAAGCAACAACTCACCGAAAGTAAGTACAAGATAAGTACCGATAAGCCAGTTTGGAGATGCAAAAGTCTTAGTTCCTTCTTCTGCAGCCTTCTGAACATCAGGAGAGTTGAGACCCATTGATGCAAGCAACATTACCAAGAAACCGCAACCTGCAATCAACATACCGTAAGCAATCTTACGTGGAGCAGATGGCTCTTTACCCTTGCGAGCAAGCGCACCAAAGATAGCCATACTTACAGGAGTAAGTGCTACAACGTAGAATGGGTTGAACTGTTGGAAGATAGGAGCACTAACCTCTACAGAACCTTCTACAACGCTGTACTTATAACCTATAACTGCCAATGCTGCGAGGATTACAAGACCCGAAATACCTTTTGCCTTGCCTGTCTTTGCACCAAAGAGTGAGAACAAAGCATAAACAATGATGATAATCATAAAGAGGTTGATAACATCGAATGCCATACTCTGTACGCCTTCAGCTGTAGGCTGAACGAACTCGTTAGCAAAATAAGTAAGGGTAAGACCATTCTGGTGGAATGCCATCCAGAAGAAGATAACTACAGCAAATACAAGGCAGAGTGCCACAATGCGTTCCTTAGTTTCAGCTGGTGAAAGTTCTTCAACATCGGCTGCTGTCTTATCATCCTTCTTCTTAGCACCACCTTCCAAATGCTTAAATCCTGGGCGGAAAGCATAGTAAATAGCGATAGAAAGAATCAACGAAGCACATGCTACGGCAAATGCCAAGTGGTAAGCAGCATTTGGATCCATCTGCAATGAAGTTACAGCCCAATCGTGAATTTTCACAGCAGCTGTAGGAGCAAACAAAGCACCAATGTTGATAGCCATATAGAAAATAGAGAAACCTGAGTCGCGCTTGTCAGCCATATCAGCAGACTCGTAAAGATTACCTACCATAACTTGGAGATTACCCTTAAACAGACCAGTTCCCAATGAAATAAGAAGCAGAGCTGCAAGCATACTTGTAAACGCTACAGTACCTGTACCTAATGGCACAGCGAGGAAGAGGTAACCTATGAACATAATCATAATACCCGTTGTTACCATTTTCCCGTAACCGAACTTGTCTGCTAAAATACCACCCACGAGAGGCAAAAAGTAGACTAAGCCAAGGAAAGTACTATAAATAGCACCTGCCGTACCTGCTTCAAGCCCGAAATTTCCTCTAAGGAAAAGGGCAAATACTGCAATCATGGTGTAGTAACCAAATCGCTCTCCTGTGTTGGCTAAAGCCAATGCATAAAGACTTTTAGGTTGTCCTTCGAACATAATTTTAAAATTTTTGGTTTGTTATTAATTAATTTTTATTTATTTACTTCTCGTTATATCAAATAGATAGGTCGCTTTTAGAACGATGTTGCTCAAGTTTGAACGACCAAAATAATCGCGCTTTGTGTTACCATAGATATTGCCTAAGCCAAGATAATATCGCGCTTCTAAAAGAATATGACCTACGTGTCGGTTGTTATATTCTAAGCCTAATCCCGCTGCAATACCATAATCGAACTTCTTCTCAATAGGCATATCTTCTTGCTTTACAACACGATTGCTACGCCCTGTACCATCAGTTGAGAGGTTAGGAGCATCGTAGTTTTTGGTAGTCGATTCGCCAAGCATAATTCCTATTTGCGGACCTGCTTGAACAAAAAAGTTGCACCCATTCTGCTCACGTCCCCAAGCTAAATGCGCAAAAACGGGAATTTGCAAATAATTCAGTGTGCGCGAATACGCTTCGATATTTCCATTTACATTGGTCACCTTTTGGTCGGTAGCGGTCTTTATATCTTGCTTCCAACCTAAGGAAGCATAGTTTACCTCGCCATAGATAGAACAAATGGTATTAAAATATTTCTCGCATACGTATCTCATACTTAGTCCACCCGTTACCCCACCGTGCATTGTTTGCGAAACCTTTGGGTCGAAACCTACAGACGATAAGGCGTATCCTCCATTTACACCTATGGAGAAATCGCTACGATGGTCGCCCACCTGCGCATTAGCAACAAGTGGGAAGAGCATTAGCAAAGTATAGATTATGTTCTTTAACATTGATATTGATGGTGTGTAAGGTCGACACGTAACAAGCTGAAACTTATCTTAGTAAACCAAATTTTCTAATGTTTGGTCAACTTTGAAGTGTATCAGCTGGAAATGATTGTTCACATATCCTCCTTGTCCAATACGTTCAAAGTTATAACGTGTTTGTAGTGGAATATATTTTACCTCGTTACCCATACCCTTAAAGTTCTTGCCTTTACTCTTGAGACCTCTGACAAAGAATTGTGCTTGGTCGTATCCCACAATAGCAAAACGAGGTATATAGGTGTTGCTCATAGCTTCGCCATAGGTTTCAATGTAGAGCTTTTCTAACGCTTCAGTACGCTTTGCAGCCTTATTATAATAATAGGTGGAAGGCACATAAACGCTATACTTAAAATAGTTGGAGAGGTTGTAATCTTGATAAATAAACCACGGGTTATAACCGTATATTGAGATGGCAATACCAGGATTGGTGCGTCTAAGCGAATCCAACTTTGCAAAAACACGATTGAGCTGTGGACTTTTTTCAGAATTAATCACCACAACATTGGGTTGTGAGGCTGTAAAATGCTTCACAAAATCGGCCTGTGTAGAGTTTACATTGGTCAAATCATACTTTATATTTGCCAGCTCTAATTGCTTTCTAAGTCCGCTTGTGAATATTGCTACCTGACTATTGGCATCATTGCAATCGATGAAAACAGGGTGATGCGACTTTTGGAAACGTTCAAAGAAACAAGCTATTGCCTTATTATTGAGGCGATTATCGTCTTGATAAACTTGGAAGATGTTAGGATTGGTTTCCACTTCTTTCGACTCAATAGAGAAAGGAATAACCATCTTAATGCCATTCTTCAAGCAGAAATCGCCCAAAGGTTTTACTTGATTAGAATACAATGGGCCAAAGATAATGTCAAGTTCTGCTGCATTCTTTTCTAACAAAGTGGTTCGTATATCAGCCTCTTTTGGCACGTTCCAAGCGTGAATATCGGTTGTTATGCCTTCGGCTTTCATCTGGTTGAGAGCCAACAATATACCACGATAGTATTCCACCATTCGTTTACCATCTCCATCAAGATTGTGCAATGGAAGCATTACCCCCACACGAATAACATTTGTTGCAGGAGCTGCTATTGTGTTTTTTGCAACAGTGGTTGCTACCTTTTCTACTTGTTTTGTTTCCGACTTCTTATCGCCTTTTTTTGCAAAAGGCACAAATATCCACGTACCTTTTTTAAGCTCATAGCCCTCCTTTTTCATTTCAGGATTTGCATCAAGCAGTGCCTGTATGCTGATACCATAATCCTTAGCAATGCCAAAGATGGTTTCCTTCTTCTTCACTTTATGGATGTCTCTCCATATTGTGGTTTGTGCAGCAGCACGAACAGCAAATGCCAAAACAAATAATAAAACGATATATTTAAAATAATGTTTCATAATTTACGTCCTAAGTTTAACACTACGCAAGATAGTTGTCGAGAATGGCATTCCGTATCATAACCCGAAATGGATAGTTATTCTAAACCCTGAAAAATGGAACAAAAACAAGTCCCCTATCGTCTTTTACAGAGTGCGACCTATCTTTTGCAAAGATACAAACTATTTGTTTAATTCTTGCAGAAAAGAGATAATAATGTACAATATTTAATGTAAAAAGATGATAAATGCGAGTAAAAATTCAGCTCCTTTGCCCCATAAAAGAAAATCTTACACGTTTTTTGAGCCCATTTTTCATTGAGCAGTTGAGTAGTCTACCACAAAATAACGAGGCTGAAAGATGGTAAACGAAATACAAAAACTACAACAAAGTGTACATTAAACCCAATCCTATAAACTGCTATAGGTCTTTTAGGGACAAAACATTACAAGAGGGAGTATGGAAAAATAGAACAATATAGACTTTAGCAAAACTTTGAAAAACACTAAATATAACTATCTGATTATAAAGTTATTACAAATGCGTTCCAAAACATATATGTTTCACTACCCAAAACATATATGTTTGACGGTCTCAAAGTTGAACTTTGGGTGTGTCAAACATATATGTATTGCAACTAAAAGATTGATGTATTGGTTTTTAAGATGGTAAAAGGAAAAATAGAACAATATTTACAAGGGGCCAAACAAGTGATGATTGGCACACTAACCAAATGGTCTGAAAATATAAAATAAAGAAAGAAGCCACCTCTATTTTAGCTTACCAAATGTTTATTACGCCCTAAATAACATAATTTTATATGCGTAAAGCATCATTTATATCAAAAAAAAACAGTACTTTTGTAGCATATCAACCGCAAAGAATATAAATGTAAGAACGTATGGACTATATAGAAATAAAAGGTTATAAATCTATCAAAGATGCCAAAATAGACATTTCTCCTATTAATATTCTAATAGGTGCGAATGGCAGCGGAAAGAGTAATTTCGTGTCCTTTTTCGAGTTCTTAAACAGTTTATACCATCAAAGCTTATCTATTTACGTGGGCTTGAAAGGTGGAGAAGATAAAGTTTTGTTTCAAGGAAAAAAAACAACAGACGAGCTTTATTTCCATTTAGAATTTAATGGAGAAGTGAATGGCTATTCTGCATTGCTAAAGGTGGGCACCGAAGGTTTCATCTTTCTTGAAGAAAATCTCATTTATGAAGGCAATAAGAGGAATATTAATGTTGGAGCAAAAGAATCTAAAATAAAGAGTACAGATAACTTTTGTGCGCCGTATGTAATGAAATACTTGAATGGTTTTAGGAAATACCATTTTCACGATACCAGTTCTAAGTCGCCTTTCACACAATATAGCAGTGTAAGAAACGATACAGCATATTTCTATACAGATGGGCGAAACATTGCAGCTTATCTATATCATATTCGTGAAACCAATCGGATAGTTTACAATAGAATTGTTAAAAACATTCAGTCGATAGCTCCATACTTCTCTGATTTTGAGCTTATTCCCAATGACGAATTGCTCTTGCGCTTGCAGTGGCGTGATAAATTTAGCGATGTCATATATGGTGTGAACGACTTGTCTGATGGTACATTGCGCTTTATTGCCTTATCGGTGCTTTTCTTACAACCCAATTTGCCTGACACTATTATTATTGATGAGCCTGAATTGGGTTTGCATCCATTCGCCATAACCAAATTGGCAGGTATGATAAAGTCGGCATCTAAACGTGATTGTCAGGTGATTGTAGCTACCCAATCGCCCGAGCTCATTAGCAATTTTGAACCCGAAGATATTATTACGGTTGACCAAATAAATGGAGAGACACGCTTTTGCAGACAAAATAGGGAGCAATTAAGTGTGTGGTTGAACGATTATTACACCATAGGTGACTTGTGGAAACGTAATATGATAACAGGAGGGCAACCCAATTATAGCTTATGAAACGACTAATTATCATTTGCGAAGGGCAAACAGAACAAGAGTTTTGTAATCAATTGCTTGCTCCTTATATGTTGTCTTGCAGAGGCTATTGGATTAGAAAAGATAAGAAACAAGTCTCCACGATTTAATCAATGGATAGAAAACTTAGAAACAATAAGATAAACATAATATGAAATCAATATTCATCAAAATATCCTTGGCTATGGTAGCAATGCTTTTTGTACATAGCAGTTTGGCACAATCGTGCGACCCATACGGAACGTACAAAACTGAAGATGGAAACGAAGAAAAGCTAACTCCAGCGCAAGGGTTCTCAGGGTCTGCGCCATTAGAGGTTCATTTTGTCGCTAACCCCACTAACGGATTGCCTGCTGGTACTCAACTTGAATGGCATTTCTTCGACCAAAAGAATATGCAGCAAGCGTTTCTTGTGCGCTATGAGGAAAATACAGATTATACATTCACGCAAGCAGGTTCGTTCCAAGTGCGTCTGTATGAGATACTTGGCTCGGATACGGTGAACGTGTACGACCCTATCACGGTATCAATTAGCGAAAGCGAATTGGTTTTTCCTAACGCATTTTCGCCCAATGGTGATGGCATCAACGATGTTTATAAAGCCAAAAAGGGATTTAAGAGTATTGTAGAGTTTCACGCCGTAATATTCAATCGTTGGGGAAATAAGATTTACGAATGGGACGACCCCAATAAAGGATGGGACGGAACATATAATGGTAAACCTGTGGCGCAAGGTGTCTACTTTGTGAATGTAAAAGCAAAGGGCGCAGATGGAAGAGATTTCCACATCAAACGGGATATAAATCTACTCCGCTCATACACCGAAACCACAAATAGTATGCCATAAAAAAGAAGAATAAAGCAAAGTTGTAAGCATCGTTCTGAATGTTTGCAATTGGCTTTTGGCTACAACTAAGATTTAAGACTTTAGACTTTAAGAATGAACGATAAGATAGAAGTATTGGGAGCACGTGTGCACAACCTTAAGAATGTAGATGTAACAATGCCACGCAACTCCTTGATTGTATTTACAGGACTTTCTGGTTCGGGCAAAAGTTCGCTGGCTTTCGATACCATTTTCGCCGAAGGACAACGCCGTTACATAGAAACATTCTCGGCTTATGCGCGCAATTTCCTTGGAGGAATGGAACGCCCTGATGTAGATAAGATTACTGGGTTGTCGCCCGTTATCTCCATTGAGCAAAAGACTACAAACAAGAACCCACGTTCCACTGTCGGCACAACAACCGAAATATACGACTATCTGCGCTTGCTCTATGCTCGTGCGGGTAAAGCCTACTCGTATATGAGTGGCGAACCAATGATAAAATACACTGAAGAGCGTGTTGTGGAAATGATATGTTCCGAATATGCAGGCAAGGCTATTTACATTCTTGCCCCTTTGGTGCGCAATCGTAAAGGTCATTATCGTGAACTCTTCGAACAGATGCGTAGAAAGGGTTATTTGTATATACGGGTAGATGGAGAAGTATTGGAAATAACGCGCGGAATGAAAGTCGACCGCTATAAAAACCACAACATAGAGGTAGTAATCGACAAAATGAAACTGCCCGAAACGGCAGAAGACGCTATAAAAGAGCGAGTTTCGCACACCGTGGCAATAGCTATGAAACAAGGCGAATCGCTCATTATGGTGATGGAAAAAGAATCGAACGAGGCAAAATATTTCTCTAAACGATTAATGGACCCCGTAACTGGCATCGCTTACAAAGACCCTGCACCTAATATCTTTTCATTCAACTCACCCGAAGGGGCTTGCCCTCACTGCAAAGGCTTGGGTGTCATCAGCGAAATAGACCTAAATAAGGTTATCCCCGACACAAAACAAAACATCCACGAAGGCGGTATTATACCCCTTGGGAAATACAAAAATCAAATGATTTTTTGGCAGATTAGGGCTATCTTAGAGAAATATAATTGCACGCTAAAGACTCCTATTAAGAACATTCCAAAGGAGGGTTTAGACGAAATACTTTATGGGTCGTTAGAGAAAGTAAAGATAGCTAAAGAGTTGGTACATACCAACTCCGACTACTTTGTGGCCTTTGATGGCGTGATAAAATATCTCCGTACCGTAATGGAAAACGATGATACGGCAGCAGGAAAGAAATGGGCAGACCAGTTTATTGCCGACCGTACTTGCCCAGAATGTAAGGGGCAACGCCTCAATCGTGAAGCATTGTCGTACAAGATATGGAATAAAAACATTGCCGAAATCGCTTCTATGGACATCACCGACCTAAAAGCGTGGGTGGAAGAGGTAGAAGAACACATGAACGAGAAGCAACAACGCATTGCTGCAGAGATAGTAAAGGAAATTCGTAAACGCATCAATTTTCTATTAGATGTGGGCTTAGATTATCTTGCACTCAATCGTCAGAGTGCCACATTATCGGGCGGAGAAAGCCAACGCATACGTTTGGCAACCCAAATAGGTTCGCAATTGGTGAACGTACTTTACATTCTTGACGAGCCTTCTATCGGACTTCATCAGCGTGACAACGACCGCCTAATCAAGTCGCTTAAAGACTTGCGCGACCTTGGCAACACCGTAATTGTTGTAGAGCACGATGAAGATATGATGAAAGCTGCCGACTGGATTGTGGACATTGGTCCTAAGGCTGGACGACGTGGTGGCGAAGTGGTTTTTCAAGGGTCTTATCCCGATATGATGGCTACCCATACCCTTACAGCACAATATCTTAATGGTGAACAAAGCATTGCTATTCCGTCAGAAAGACGCAAGGGCAACGGCAAAAGCATTTGGCTGAGAGGTTGCAAAGGTAACAATCTGAAAAATGTAGATGTAGAGTTTCCGCTTGGCAAACTTATTGTTGTAACAGGTGTGTCAGGGTCTGGAAAGAGTACACTCATCAACGAAACGCTCCAACCTATCCTCTCGCAGCACTTCTATCGCTCATTTAAAAAGCCTATGCCTTACGATGCTATCGAAGGAATAGAGAACATTGACAAGGTCGTGAATGTAGACCAAAGCCCGATAGGGCGCACACCACGCAGCAATCCTGCAACTTACACAGGCGTGTTTTCAGACATACGCAGCCTTTTTGTAAGTCTTCCAGAAGCTAAAATTCGTGGTTACAAACCAGGGCGATTTTCGTTTAACGTTAAGGGAGGACGATGTGAAGGGTGTGGCGGAAATGGCTATCGTACCATAGAGATGAACTTCCTTCCCGATGTAATGGTACCTTGCGAAGTTTGTCACGGCAAACGCTACAATCGTGAAACCTTGGAAGTGCGCTTTAAAGGTAAATCTATTGCCGATGTATTGGACATGACTGTAAATATGGCAGTAGAGTTTTTTGAAAACGTTCCACTCATCTTACCTAAGATAAAGGCTTTACAAGATGTGGGCTTAGGTTATATCAAACTGGGACAAAGTTCCACTACCCTGTCTGGTGGTGAGAGCCAACGTGTAAAATTGGCTACTGAATTGTCGAAAAGAGATACAGGTAAAACGCTCTATATCCTTGACGAACCCACAACGGGACTTCATTTTGAGGATATTAGAGTACTAATGGGTGTGCTTCAAAAACTTGTTGATAAAGGCAATACCGTGCTCATTATCGAGCACAACCTTGATGTTATAAAACTTGCCGACCACATTATCGACATCGGTCCTGAAGGCGGACGAGGTGGCGGACAAGT
Organism: Prevotella ihumii; assembly: GCF_900155655.1. Taxonomy (GTDB): domain Bacteria; phylum Bacteroidota; class Bacteroidia; order Bacteroidales; family Bacteroidaceae; genus Prevotella; species Prevotella ihumii. The sequence goes on along the minus strand of NZ_LT706987.1, from coordinate 2,181,615 downwards.
ATTGGTAACAGGTACGCCCGAAGAGGTGGCAGCCAACAAGGTGAGCTACACTACCCCATTCTTAAGAAAAATACTTTCTTAATGCGACTGAAGAAAGCATAAAATTTAGCCAATAGAATATAAGAAGACAGCAATGCACCCAAAAAGAATAGATGCGTTAACGGGATTACGTTTCCTTATGATGGTTACGGTGGTCATCTCTCATTTCGAGTTTTTGGGCATAGAAACTCCCAATCTATATGCTTCTTATTTTCATAATGGGTCGTTAGCCGTCCATTTCTTTTTCCTTATGTCGGGTTTTGGGCTCACTTACAAATACCAAACAACCCACACTCCTTGTATGGAAAGAACGTGGACGCTATGGAGAGGCTATAAATTTGGTATGCGAAAGATGCAAAAACTATACAAGTGGTATGTACTTTCACTTCTCTTAATGCTACCATCTACATTGCTCATTCGTTGGCACACACAGGGCATAACGGTTATTCCAAACACTTGTGCTAAGTTTATGGTTTCGGCTTACCTTACTTCAAAGTGCCTCAAGTATGTCGAGCATAAGTTGTGCCTTCAACAATCCGTGGTGGTTTTTGTCCACCCTACTCCTTCTTTATGCGCTGTATCCCTTGCTCGAACACCTTAACAGAAAATTTATAACAACACGTTCAGAAGCACAAAAATACCTCTTAATCGTTTTTGTTCTCCGTCTTTTATTGCTCTTTCCTTTCCGCTTCATAGCTGCAAATAGTAGTTTTGATCTCTTTGCACACGCCTCTCCTTTCTTCCGTATCTTCGATTTTGAAATCGGAATTTTGCTTTGCTACTTGTTTGTTTACAACACTTCAGCCCCACAACACGCCCCTATAACAGCAAAGAAAACAAATGGAACGCTTGCCGAAACTATGGTCTTCGCCTTAGCCATAGGATGGTGGATAGGCAGAAATGCTATTTTATGGGAACGCTATGAAGAAGTAAAATACACATTAGATATATTTTTTGCAGCCCTTTTGCTCTATGTATTTGCATTTGAAGGTGGAAAGTTATCACGCTTATTCCACTCGCAAACTCTTGTTGTCCTTGGCAATATATCCATGTATANGAGCTTAAGATTAAGGATGCTGAGCTGGAACGAAAGTCCCGTCGTATTCTTGAACTTGAGCGCATGGTATTTGGCAGGCGCAGCGAGAAACGCCTGCCTGAGAGTGCAAGCGGCTGGGCGGGTACGCTTTTTGACGAGCAGTGGGCCAAAGAGGGTTCCCTGGCTCAGGTGGAACACAAGTTCAACATAGAACTGCAATTTCAGGTGTAGGTTTAGCTTAATAATCTATACCAGAAAACACCGAGGGGTTTGGGGGCGAGCAGCCCCCATGAGTGGAAAATCAACAAGCAATGCTTAAAAAATAAAAAAGGGAGACCTCTGTCTCCCAAAGATTAATTAATTTTGCATTGTTATGTACAAACAATTAACCTCGGAGCAAAGGTACACAATTTCTGTGCTACTCCAAAATGGAATTAAATTAAAAGATATTGCGAAAGCGATAAAAGTATGTCCAAGTACAGTATCTCGTGAAATAAAACGTAATAGTGGGACCAAAGGACAGTATAATTGGGAAACTGCCCAAGCAAATGCAGCTCTCACAAAGCGAAAAAAGCCAGGCAATCATTCAATCAAAAAGGATGTTATGGATGAAGCGATACGTCTTCTTATTACAGAACAATGGTCTCCTGAACAAATATCTGGCGTGTTGGCTAAGGAAGGTAAACGTATTAGCCATGAAACCATATATCGTACGATACGTAAGGACAAGGCAAAAGGTGGAACACTATATAAACACTGTCGTCACAAGCTAAAGCATCGTGCCAAGCCTGTTGGTAGCAGACGTATATCCATACCCAATAGAACAAGTATCAGCGAGAGACCTACTGAAGTTGACGGAAAACGCTTTGGGGACTTCGAGATGGATACAATTGTTGGAAGAGGAAATCATGGTGCTATTGTGACACTGATAGAACGCAGTACAAATATGCTATTTATGAGAAAACTTAAAAAGGGAAAGAATGCCAAGGAGTTAGCACGCACTGTAATACATTTGCTATCTCCATTCAAAGAGTATGTCAAGTCTATTACAACGGACAACGGCACAGAATTCGCTTGCCATGAAATGATAAGCAAAAGCCTTGGTGTCACCGTCTATTTTGCTGACCCATACGCTTCATGGCAGAAAGGGGCTATAGAAAATGCTAACGGACTGATTAGACAATACGTGCCAAAAAAAGAAACGTTTGAACATGTCAGTCATCAACAAATAACAAAGTATTCAAAGAAAATTAACATGAGACCAAGAAAGAAATTAGAATTTAGAACACCATATGAGTGCTTTTACGAACTAATTAAGTAAATTTGCACTTGCTTGTTGAATTCACNAGAGCCATACAAATGGATGAAGGAAGTTCTTTCAAGACCCCTGCCCGACATGACGGAGGAGGAACTCACGAAAATGCTACCTTCAAACTTCAAATAACAAATAACCCTTATATGCTGCCAGACATATAAGGGTTATTTGTTGGTGTGAAAGTCGGCTAATATTGGATGCTTACTGTATATCTATATATTCCATTTCCCCATCGTCTCTCTTTTATGTACTCAAGTCTTAGGTTCTCAATCTTATGGAAGTATATTACAGCCGCAAGAAAGCACATTAGTTTTTGCTTTAGATATTATCTGCATTGCAGCAATTACATACTTCGCTTACCAATTTGATAAGAAGTGGAAGACCAAATCAAATTACAAATAGAGCTCAGCTAAATCTATTCGCAGCATTTGACGAATAGATAAAAAAATAAGTCACCCAAATGAGTGACTTATCTTATCAGTAGTTGCGGGTGCAGGACTCGAACATGCGACCTCCAGGTTATGAGCCTGGCGAGCTACCAACTGCTCCAACCCGCGATATTAACCATACAATAAAGAAATAAGCATTTATGTTATCTTGTTCCTGAATTGCGATGCAAAGGTAGTCATTTTTTATGTAACTACCAAATGTTTCTAAAGAAATATATGTAAAAAGCAGCGGTTTCAGCCCTTTTAGGAGATATTCTTAATCTATATCAATTTAAACCCAAATCGGTCATTAGCCCTCAAAGGCTTTTTAAAGCGTTTAGATGTTATGCTTTTCTTCGTCTTTGCACCTTATTTTGGCTTTATTTCACCTATCTCCGCAGTCATATCGCCCGCTATGCTCCTTTGATATTAGTTTTTCATTCGCTATACCTCCATCAGTTGGTCGCTATTTTTCGGTTATAAAAAAGCATCGACTACCGAACAGCGATTACTATTCAAGCAGTCAATGCCTATCATATTATTAAAAAAAACTTGTATCTCTTATCCGTTCATCGACATCAAAAACTCATCGTTATTGCGTGTGCCCACCATTCTGTCGTGAATAGAGTTCATTGCCTCGATAGGATTCATATCAGCGATGTACTTACGGAGTATCCACATACGATCGATGGTTGTGCGGTCTTGCAACAAGTCGTCTCGACGAGTACTTGACTGTACAAGGTTGACAGATGGGAAGATGCGCTTGTTGCTCAATGAGCGATCGAGCTGCAATTCCATATTACCTGTACCCTTGAACTCTTCGAAGATAACCTCATCCATCTTCGAACCTGTATCAATCAATGCGGTTGCGATGATGGTAAGCGACCCTCCCTTCTCAATGTTACGAGCTGCACCGAAGAAACGCTTAGGCTTTTGCAATGCGTTAGCATCAACACCACCCGTCAACACCTTACCCGAAGCAGGCGCAACAGTGTTGTAGGCACGTGCAAGACGTGTAATAGAGTCGAGGAAGATGACTACATCGTGTCCACACTCCACCATTCTTTTTGCCTTTTCCAATACAATTCCTGCAATCTTCACGTGACGTTCAGCAGGTTCATCAAAGGTAGAAGCAATAACTTCAGCATTGACTGTGCGTGCCATATCTGTAACTTCTTCAGGTCGTTCATCAATCAAGAGCATCATCAGATAAGCCTCTGGGTGATTGGCAGCTATGGCGTTGGCAATATCCTTCATCAGTATGGTTTTACCCGTCTTAGGTTGTGCCACGATTAGCGCACGCTGTCCCTTACCGATAGGCGAGAAAAGGTCTACGATACGTGTAGAAAGATTGGTTGTGCGAGCATCTCCACAAAGTGTAAACTTCTCTTCAGGGAAGAGCGGAGTAAGATGTTCGAACGATACACGGTCACGTACTTCGGCAGGAAGTCGTCCGTTTATCTTATCAATGCTTGTGAGTGGGAAATACTTTTCGCCTTCGTGTGGAGGGCGCACGTGACATTCTACTACATCACCTGTCTTCAATCCATAACTCTTTATATGATTGGCTGCAACATATACATCGTCAGGTGACGAAAGATAGTTGTAGTCGCTTGAACGCAAAAATCCATATCCATCGGGCATTACTTCCAACACACCATTGGCTTTGATAATATCAGCAAAGTCGTAAGCTTCGGCTGGAGTTTGTGGAGCAGGTTCTTGATAGAATGATGGAGCAACTTGCGCCATTGCATTGGTTGGTCTATCAAACATATCATAGTTAGGCACTACGCCTTGATCTTCGATTGGAATATCCACAACGGTGATGAAATCGGTTCCATCGCCTGGGTCTCCCTCCCATACACCGTCAGCTACTGCCATAGGAGCCTCTTCTTTTTGCTCGTTATGTGCATTTACTTTTGCTTGCAATTGGGCTATCAGTCCCTCATCAGCAGTATTTGTTTCCGTCTCTAATTGTGCTGCAAATTGCGCTTCTGGAATAAAGTCGGCTCCTTCCGCTTCCACATTATTATATATAGGGGCTTCGTTTTCTATGTTTTCCCCCTCCGCCATTTCAGCTACCGCTTCTTGTACAAATGCTTCAGAAGGTTCTGCCATTTGGGTTGGTTCAGCCACCGCTTCTGTTGGTTCAGCACTTGTTTCTTCTGCCATAGGTTCGCTTTTAGGCTCTATTGCTTCTTCTTTTACAGCCTTTTTGCGTGTTGTTTTCTTTGGTTCGGCACGCTCTTCGGTGGTTTCTTCCTTCTTTTTTCTACCTCTTTTCTTAGGTGCTTCCACAGGTTCTTCTGTTGGTTGTTCCTCTATGCTTGCTTCTTCTATTGGCATATCCTTGAACAACCCTAATTGTGGTGTCCCTACAGACTTATTCTTTTGTACATCAAAGTTTTCGCCTTCTTTGCCTTTTACGGTGTAAACCTTGTCAGTTTCTTTGCGTGCTATCCTTGTACGTTTTCTTTTTGCTGTCGAAAGGGGGTGTGTTGCTCCGGCATCAATAGCTTGTCTATCTAAAATAGCGTAGATAATAGATTCCTTATCATCGCTTTTTTTATATTCAGCTTCAATTTCGTTAGCGATATTTTCCAATTCGGAAATATCTTTGTTCAATAATTCTTCTTTACTATACATAAATTAATATGTGTGCGAATTTTTTAATGTTGTTGTGATATTGTTGGTTTCCAGAACGGAAACCTTGGGTATTTTAAAACTGATGCAAAGTTAGCGTTTTTATTTTATTTATGCAAGAGTTTTCTATTATTTTTAGTTACTCTTTTCTAATGGTAGTTTTTTATGGCTTAGATTTATTCTGTTTAGGTTGTTGGTTTTTCCTTTAACCCAAATCGGCCATTAGCTCGCAAATCTCGAAGAAGTCTAACGACCAATTTGGGTTGAATTGTCTCCTTGATATGAGATTGGGAATGCTATCCTTGTACTCTTGCAATTTATAGTCGAACAGCCACTTCTCACTATCAATGCTCTCTGCCTCTGCCTTCAGGGACAATGCTACCACTTCTAAGTCCGAAAATTTAGGAACAGGACCACGGCGTGGAACGTTACCCGATTCGTAGACGAGATTTTCAGAGAGTTGCTTGTATATCTCAAGTATTTTGACGAATTTTGTATAAAGGTTGCACATACGATGGTTTGAACTTAACGTTTTTAATGCTACTAAGTTACTAAAAATCAATGATATGTACAACTTTTTATTTATGTTTATCAACTTAAATTAATTCCGCCAACGGGTTATATAATAGTACCTCTTATATACCACTCGTGATATATGCCTGTATATCACTCGTGGTATACAATCGCATACCACGAGTGATGTATTTCAGCTACTTTTTCACAACCTTTCGTCCATTCACGATATACACACCTTTCGGCAAGTTGTTCAGTTCGCCTTGCAGGCGCACACCGCTAAGACTGTAGATGCCTTGCTTGGCGGTAGTGTCGGCAGTTGGTGTTTCGATGGCATTGGGGTCGGGGGTAATGGTTACCCAATCGGCTACCCTATTGCCTAATTCATCACGGAGAATGTAGACACCATACTCCTCTTCCCAATTCCAATAGGCTCCCACTGGTTCGGTGATAGCACAGCCAGTAAACTTTGGTTTATCCCATATCCAATAGAAACTATCGCGAAACACATGACCAAGAGTGCTACCCTTAATACGCACAGAGCAACGATCGAACTTCCAGGAGCCCTCAGTAACTCCGTAGGATGTTCCACTCACTTCCACAGTACAGCCGCTCATAGTGATGGTACCCAAGTTGCGAATGGTTCCCACATCGTATTCGTTTGAGCTTTTCACTGTAAGTTTACCATCGCCAACAATGGTGAGAAAAGCGTTACGTCCTTTATTAAATATTCCCGCACCATTCTCTGAGATAATGGTATTATTTCCGATGAGGCGAATGGTTAATCCATCGATATAGTTTCCGATCCCACATGGTTCATACCAACCAGTACCAAATCTTTCTGTGTCGTGAATGGTGGCATTTTCAAGGGTGAGGGTCTTGGTCGCATGGTCGTACATTACCTTGCCCATTATACCATCATTCAAAGAGAGATTGCCAGGATGTACCCTATTGCCAGCAATAAAGAGGTCGTAATACTCGGTTATGGGTTCAATGGTTATCCAGTCGGTTACAGTCTTATCATCTGCACCGAAGAGAGAATAACGAACGTCGCCGTTGTCTTTTGAGGACTCTTTCCAGTAGAGTCCATCGGGGGCGGTTATAGCACAACCTTTAAACTTAGGTTTCTTGTATAAGCAACTCACACTGCCTGCATACGTATCATTGCTGCTTCCGCCACCCTTGGCGCGCACCGTGCAGCGGTAGAATTTCCAGTTGCCACCAGCTAATCCGCATGTTCCGGAACTTGCTTCCAAGCTGCAACCTTGCACGGTAATGGTGCCATGATTAAGAATACCCACTGAAAGGTCATTTTTATTTTCCGTGGTTGAGCCGTTCACCTTGAGGTTGCCATCACCATCTATAAAAAGTCGGCAGCGATTGCCATTCCATACTCCCACACTCTTTTCAGAAGTAATGGTATTGTTACCAATGACACGGATAAGCAGGTTGTCTATTCCACTGTTGATACCACTACCTCTACCATCACCGTATTCCTCTGCCGTGTTCAGAATAGAGGCATTTTCAAGAGTGAGAATCTTGGTATTATCATCGTACTTCACAGTGCCCGATACACCATCAATCGCTGAAAGGTTGTTGCAGTTGTCCAAAGTAACCTTTGTACCAGCTACCCAGAGTTCGTACTCGGTTATGGGCTCGATGGTTACCCAGTCGGTTACAACCTTGTTGTCTGCGCTGAAAAGAGAGGATAAAGAGGCGTAACCGAGAAGGAAGTTCTTCCAGTAGGTTCCTTTTGGAACTGTAATAGCACAGTTAGCGAACCAATAGCTATATACCTCACCTATACTGCCCGCATTCTCATTATCGCTGCTACCGCCACCCTTGGCGCGCACCGTGCAATGGTCAAATTTCCAGCCACCTTGAGTCAGTCCGTACACTCCGCCACTCGCTTCCAAAGTACAGCCTCTCACGATGATACTACCATTGTTCAAAATACCAGCTTTATAAAAATTGTCGTTCGATGTGGTTGAGCCGTTCACAGCGAGTTTGCCGTCACCTATAAAAGTAATTTTGCCGTCAGCATTCCATACGCCTATACTCTTTTCAGAAGTAATGGTATTGTTACCAACAAGACGAATGGTTAGTCCATCGACCTCGTTAAAGATGCCAGCGGATTTTCCCAGAGTGCCTTTTTCCCAACCATGCTCATCTTCTGTATCTTTATTGCTGATGGTGGCATTGGCAAGCGTGAGAGTCTTGGTCGCATGGTCGTAGTTCACTTTGCCCGACACACCGTCAATCACGGAAAGGTCGTTACAGTTTGCTGAAGTTACCTGTGTGCCGGCAATCTTGAAGTTATAGATGGTTACATCCGATTTCTCTATGGTTACCCAATCCGTTACAGGCTTACCATCTGCACCATAGAGATAGCAATTGCCACCACCACGGGACTGCCTCCAGTACGTTCCTTCAGGAGTGGTAATGGCGCAGTCGGTAAATTCAGGCTTACCAAATAGGGCGTTGATACTGCCTGCGTCGCTATCATTGCTGCGACCGCTGCCCTTGGCACGCACGGTACAGCGGTCGAATTTCCAGTAGCCATAAGCCAATCCACACGCACCACCGCTTACTTCCAAAGTGCAACCGCTCACGGTAATGGTACCACTATTTGAAATGCCAGCTTGGTAGGACTCATTGCTTGCCGTGGTCGAACCTTTCACTGTGAGCTTACCCTCACCCATAATGGTGAGAATTCTCTCATGACTATTAGCCATACCTATATTCTTCTCTGCTGTAATGGTGTTATTGCCAACGAGACGGATAGTCAGACCACTGATACCACTACAGATGCCACTATTTATAGTTTCATTTTTTTCTGCCGTGCTGTGAATGGTGGCATTTTCAAGGGTGAGGGTCTTGGTGGCATCATCATACTTTGCTGTACCCGATACGCCATCAATTACAGATAGGTCTCCGCAATTTTCGGAAGTTACCTGCGTACCTGCAACCCAAAGGTAGTACTTTGTCTGCGCCTGCGCAGTACCTGCCCACATTGTCGCCATAATGGCGAGAATGAGCGAAAATAATACTTTTTTCTTCATAATTCTTTTGTTTTTAATATTTGATAATTGGATAGATAATTTTGTTTGTCTTTGCTCACCTTTAATGCAAAGGGCACGCAAAGCAAAAGGCCCCGCCCGCACCTCCTTACAGAGAAGATGCAGGCAGAGCCTTCGCTGAATGTTTTCGATTGGAAATGAGAGATGCTTCAACAACGCAGAGAGCGTCAAAACACTTAGACGACTGCCCCCCCCCCCCCGAGCGAGAGAGAACGACAAGCAGAGTGCACGCAAAATGCATTTACACCGCTGTTTTGACATACTCTATAGAAGCTTGATAATATATACCTCT
>NZ_LT706987.1:2168503-2172229 GCF_900155655.1 Prevotella ihumii | reverse complement strand
TTCAACAACGCAGAGAGCGTCAAAACCCTTAGGCGACTGCCCCCCCCCCCCCGAGCGAGAGAGAACGACAAGCAGAGTGCACGCAAAATGCATTTACACCGCTGTTTTGACATACTCTATAGAAGCTTGATAATATATACCTCTTTAACGTTAGCATTGTTGTCAGTTTAGATATTTGATATTTTTTAGGTTATTTGTTTGCAAATATAAGCTTTTTTCTCAAAAATAGCAAGAGATAAAAGAAAAAAAGTACTTCTGTGCGCATCTATCGCAAACAATTCCCTTGTTTGTTTCAAAACTTGCTTGCGTCTCATTTAACCCTACGAGAAAGGTCGATTTGTCATTTTTTGTTCAACTTACCACAAATAGGTTAGTTATTGGACACAAGTTCCCTTACCCATAGGGAATGAGGAAGATAAAATTCAGCAAAGCGTTTGAAGCTATTCTTTAACCCAAATGCGGTCATTAGCCCAGTTTAGGGCTTGTCTATCTATTTACCGAAACTTATGAGATGTCTTTTTGCCTTATTTTGGCTTTATTTTGCTTATATCTACAGTTACATAGCCCGCTATGCTCCTTTGATATATGCAAAATAAATCACAAAACAAGCTCAAAAAAATACATTCTCATTCTAATGACCAATTTGGGTTTAAACCACGACCAACGGTGTCTGCCCCAGGAAGTGTACATTTGGGAGATAATGAAAGCTGAGCAACGAGCGTGTTAATATCTTCTAAGCAATCAGCACCGCACAAATAGCTATAAAATAGCGATGAAATAATATCACTATATTGGAATGCCGTACCTGTACTGCCACGCTGACCAAGCGAGGAGTCAATGACTTGATTGAGTCCAAGTTTGGAAAAAACATCCATTACGTGAAAAATTCCACCAAAAGAGGTTATTTTGTCAGATTTTATTGCTACTTTTGTCATGTCAGTTGATTTGTTGTTTTACATGTTTGGTAGCACTAAGATAAGTGAATTTTCTGACATACGCAAGTGTTTGAATACTTTTATGTATCAGGCACTTGCATTTCTTGCAAGCAAAAACGCTGCGGAAATAAGGAATAACTTTAAAAATAAATAACTATAAATGAAATTTAGAATTTTGCTTTTATCAGCCTTCTTCATAGGCATGATACAAACGATGCAAGCGCAAACTGACACGCCCGATTGGCCTGGAATAGACGTTAAGAATGTCATTGGGAAGACAGGTGATGCAGGAGAAGTTTACCTGTATAACGTTGGACAGGGCATGTACCTCAGACAAGGAGGAACGTGGGGAACCAGCATTCAGCTTTCCCCTATTGTACAATCATTGTTGATTATGTCTCCATCATGGTTGCCCAAATACAAATCTGAGGTAGCTGGCGGTACTGAGTGTTCACTTGCTATAAGAGGCTTGTACGAACGGAAGAGCAGGTGTCTCGGATATAAAGACGACATGGTATACACCGACCTTACTGGACACAATACTATTGCTAAGCCTTTTCTCAGATTCACTTTGATACCGCAATCTTTGGAAGATGGTAAACTGAATTACAACCTTTTTTGCTACACCAACATAAATGGATGGACCATGACATATACCGAAAAACGGCTGCTCGGCTGCGACACTAACAACTCGTTGAACACCAAACTCAACAAAATGATTAAGTACAATGCCGCACCATCCGTATCCGACCTGACTAACCCCGACAACCTTTGGCGAATTGTAACACGTCAGGAGTTGATAGACCTCATGGATAAACAACGCCGTGTAGGCGATCCACTCCACAAAGCCTCGTTCATGCTGAGATATGCTGGATTCGAGCGTCAAAGCGAACAGGCTCTTATTGATGAAGCATACGGTTCAAGCACTTCTACAGCCATTTGGAAAGCAAGTCCTCACCTTAGATTCAACGTGGGTGCATCAGACAAATCAGATATGCTGGCATACACAAATAAGGCGGATAATAAGTCGTTGGGAAAATACTGGTATGCTGAAATCGGAGGACCATCGCCCAAACAAGGTAATACCAACTACGGCTCGTTTACCCAAAAAGTAAGACTCTTCAAACCTGGATGGTACAAGGTTACCTGCAATGGTTTCTATAGACAGGGCCGCTACAAAGGTTTTCACGGACTGATATATGCAAGAGAATTTGTGCGGAATACATGGCAAGGCAGCTACCTGAACACTATTGACCCTGCCGACAATATTGTTAATAGATTTGATGCAGCCAAAGCTCTATACGAGGGAAGATACGCTGGTAACTCTGTCACCATCTATTTACCCGACAACGATAGCGATCCAACAAACTCTTTCAGCCAAGAATTGGAAATCGGTATTATGGGAGTAAACGAAGGTACCACGAAAGCCCCAGCATACGATAAAGACGAATGGATTGCAGTAGACAATTTCCGCTTGTTGTATATGGACCAAAACACTATGGCACTGAACGAAAATAGTACAGACGTATCGGTCATTAACAAGCAGGTGCGCGACCAAATAGTCCTACCGCTCATGCTCAAGCGTACCATCACTCCCAACGTATGGAACACTCTCATGCTGCCTGTTGCCCTCAATGCCAAGCAGTTCCGTTCTGCGTTCGACGACGATGCAATGCTCGCAAAATTCAATGGGGCAAGTCAGACGAAGGCTGCAACCATAGATTTTAGAACGGTGGACGTGGCACATACTGCTGACAATGCTATTGTGTTAGAACCAAATACGATGTATCTGCTCAAAACAATAAATGTAGGCAACAGAACGTTTGAAGGCAAGCTACTCCAACCCGTTATCTATACCGACAATACAGTTGGCACAGTAGAATTCAGCCAAGACTACTTCTTTATAGAGGATGTACACCTTGATAATTCAGTACCCGAAAACGGTATTTTGAGAGGCTCTCCTATTTCGCTGCCGATGTCAGGTCAATCCGACAACATCTATGCTTGCGGTAGCTACAATGCACATACCGACCGCATTGTTCCAATCAATGCCTACGTTACAAGCAAAGACGGACGTTGGTATTGCACCGAACGCACGTTCCCTGTGAAAGGCTTCCGTTGTTGGATTGAAACAAGTGCTAGTGGTGCCGCACCTGCCAAGCTATCTTTCCAACTTGACGGTGTGGAGGACAATAGTTTTACCACCGCTATACAAGACGTGTTAGGGAATGACTACCAATCAGAAGGTATAGTTTACAACCTTAATGGACAAGTGGTACGAAAAGGAACACTTGATGGGCTTCCTACAGGCGTATACATTCTAAATGGAAAAAAACATATCGTAAAATAAAAAAAAGAAAATCATGAAGAAAGCAAACTATATCAAACCCGATGTCAAAATAATCAATATCGTTACGGAAGGCGAGGGATTCATGGCGTACACAAATGTGAGGGCTGGCGATAGTGATAATAAGGTTGTTGGAACAGGAACCGAACCATTGCCTACCGATAGCGACTTTATCAATTAAGAGATAACCGAACACAAAAGAAGAAGCCTTTAAGGCACTCAACAAGGTGTGTCAATACAGACAACTCTGTGCGATGCGAATACAATACAAGTACTACTGTCTGTTTTGACACCTTTTCTTTTATTGGAAGTGCATCACTTTCTGTTCACTATGTAAACACATATTCTTTTTAAGTAAGCATCCAATATTAGCCGCCTTTCACACCAATAAATAACCCTTATATGTCTGGCAGCATATAAGGGTTATTTGGTAAGCATCCAATA
>NZ_LT706987.1:2076774-2168191 GCF_900155655.1 Prevotella ihumii | reverse complement strand
AGCTCAGCATCCTTATCCTTGAGCTCAGCATCCTTATCCTTGAGCTCAGCATCCTTATCCTTGAGCTCAGCATCCTTATCCTTGAGCTCAGCATCCTTATCCTTGAGCTCAGCATCCTTATCCTTGAGTTGAGTATCCTTGTTCTTAAGCTCAGCATCCTTGTTCTTGAGTTGAGTATCCTTGTTCTTAAGCTCAGCATCCCTTTGCTCAAGAAGTTTAACAACAGCTTCCCGAGTGAGAGAATGGTAGTCAGATGTCATTGTGCAATAAGGCATATCCATCACATTATCAGTTCTTTATACGATGTAAAATTACAAAAAATATCTGACACTGGCAAGAAAATACTAAGATTTATTGTATCTTTTTCTTCGGTAGCAATTAGGATTTATACCTTCAATATAGAGTACCAATTCGTCCCAGCGAAGTTCATAAAATCCAGCTCTCGCCCGTATGATTTTAGGACTTAGGCAACCCTGTGCCATCTGTTTATGATACACGACAAAACCACAGCGTTCCCAGTGCAGCAATTTAATTCGGTTACGGGATCGATTGTAGAAAACGTAGACAACACCATCAGAAGGATTGAAGTCATTGCTGCGTACCAATTGGGACAGGCGAAGAATACCCTGACGCATATCCACAGGAGTGCAACAAACCCGAAAAACATTTGTTTCGTTGAGTACAAACATAAGTTTTTCGGGCAAAGGTAGTAAAGCAAAAATGTTACACAAAGGCGGCTAATATTGGATGCTTACCTTTTTAATCGGTGAACACAACTTCTCTGAATTTATTTTTATCCCAAATCGCTTTCTATGTTAATATCCAAATGTTTTGACCATTATTTTCAATTTATGCTGAGATTTTATATTCAGGGGTGAATGTTTGGCGGTTTCTAACCATTGCAGTGACCAAATGCACTCAGAACCGATAACTTTCTATCTGGTCTTTGCAACTATGTCGATGAGATCCGAAACGATTTATAGCTTTTAGTTGGGTCATTAGCTGGTTTACCTCTTCGACAGACCGATTCTACCTTTTTACAACAAAGGTACGAAACTGTCTTTAGCAATCATAGTTTTATCTTGATTATTTAATGTTTGTGCGACTGCGTCGCATTCTTCTACAAACTTAGAGGTCATTAGCTCGCAAATCTCGAAGAAGTCTAACGACAGATTTGGGTTAAATGATAACGAAACAAAAAAAATATACCTATTTTTATATATAACAACAGCAACTCTAAACCCAACGTAAAAAGCCAAAACAAGGTTGTTCTGTTTTTCCTCTATTATCCAATCACATTTATAACATCAATCTTTGAAAAGCTAAACATATATGTTTGACCGTCCCAAAGTTGAACTTTGGGACGGTAAAACATATATATATTGGGTAGTAAAACATATATGTTTTGAAAGCGGTTTGTAAATATCTAAAAACCAATATGTTAGAAAACCATATTTCGTTATACAAGCAAAAATACCTATTGTTCTATTTTTCGGTACACATCAAACTGAGTAAACGATGCAAGCGATTGAATAAATGTAAGATTTAACCACGTAACTGACATGCAACAGCACAAAAGAAGAGAATAAGAAAATGTTACAAACACAACCTGCCTCCATAACATTTGGTTATCAAATATAGGGGCTTCGGGTATCAAAAAAAACACAATTATAGAACTATAAAGACAACCATTTGCATTCGCTCCCTTCGCCTTATGATTAACAATAACTGCAAAAAAGAAAGTAAATCCTAATAAAGGCTGGTTCTATAAATTACCACCGCATATAGTCATTAAATTTTTATGACATACGTTTTGTTATCTTTTGACTTCTTTTTGGTTCAAAATGTAAGTTCGCTCAGTCGTGTAGCTCGCTACACTCCTTCACTCTCTTGCATTTTGACCTCAAAAATAAGCTCAAAATCTAACAAAGCTAATTTATAGAACCAGCCTAAACACATTTTAACCAAAACCAACGCAACCTTTTTTCGTTACCATCATTTACAAAGTGAGTACTCAACAAAAAATACGCGTACATATAAACTTAAAAAAAACAACAAACAAATGAAAACAAACAAAACAATCTTAGCATTAATCGCTATTCTTCCGCTCAGCTTATATCTCATCTCGTGCGAAAGCGATATAAACGATACAAATAGCAAAAACTATCCCAATGCTATTGCAACCATCAAGCCCATTAACGGGGGCGAAAGTTTCACCCTATGGGTAAACGAAAAGCTAAACGGAACACCTGTAAACTGTAAGAAATCGCCATACGGAAATAAAGAAGTAAGAGTATTTGCCAATATTAATGAGGTGAAAAATACCAAAGGCGAAAGCAAAATATACATCAACTGGATGGACACAAGTTCAACATAGAACTGCAATTTCAGGTGTAGGTTTAGCTTAATAATCTATACCAGAAAACACCGAGGGGTTTGGGGGCGAGCAGCCCCCATGAGTGGAAAATCAACAAGCAATGCTTAAAAAATAAAAAAGGGAGACCTCTGTCTCCCAAAGATTAATTAATTTTGCATTGTTATGTACAAACAATTAACCTCGGAGCAAAGGTACACAATTTCTGTGCTACTCCAAAATGGAATTAAATTAAAAGATATTGCGAAAGCGATAAAAGTATGTCCAAGTACAGTATCTCGTGAAATAAAACGTAATAGTGGGACCAAAGGACAGTATAATTGGGAAACTGCCCAAGCAAATGCAGCTCTCACAAAGCGAAAAAAGCCAGGCAATCATTCAATCAAAAAGGATGTTATGGATGAAGCGATACGTCTTCTTATTACAGAACAATGGTCTCCTGAACAAATATCTGGCGTGTTGGCTAAGGAAGGTAAACGTATTAGCCATGAAACCATATATCGTACGATACGTAAGGACAAGGCAAAAGGTGGAACACTATATAAACACTGTCGTCACAAGCTAAAGCATCGTGCCAAGCCTGTTGGTAGCAGACGTATATCCATACCCAATAGAACAAGTATCAGCGAGAGACCTACTGAAGTTGACGGAAAACGCTTTGGGGACTTCGAGATGGATACAATTGTTGGAAGAGGAAATCATGGTGCTATTGTGACACTGATAGAACGCAGTACAAATATGCTATTTATGAGAAAACTTAAAAAGGGAAAGAATGCCAAGGAGTTAGCACGCACTGTAATACATTTGCTATCTCCATTCAAAGAGTATGTCAAGTCTATTACAACGGACAACGGCACAGAATTCGCTTGCCATGAAATGATAAGCAAAAGCCTTGGTGTCACCGTCTATTTTGCTGACCCATACGCTTCATGGCAGAAAGGGGCTATAGAAAATGCTAACGGACTGATTAGACAATACGTGCCAAAAAAAGAAACGTTTGAACATGTCAGTCATCAACAAATAACAAAGTATTCAAAGAAAATTAACATGAGACCAAGAAAGAAATTAGAATTTAGAACACCATATGAGTGCTTTTACGAACTAATTAAGTAAATTTGCACTTGCTTGTTGAATTCACGGGACAGTATTCGCACCAAGATGGCTATCACAGCACCCAACAACGAGAAACTACTCAAAAAATACGGCAGAGACGGTATAGAAGTGGTAAACAAATTTGGAACGGTGGCAGAGGACGGATACCTCACACTGAGGTTTAAGACCTTTGTAGGCAGTCCGCTCACAAAGCATAATATCAACCTATTGGTGCAGCCTACCGAGAAAGAACCCTACCGACTTATACTCACCCATAATGCCAATGGCGATATGCGCAAACGATTGATGACAGGAATAATTGCATTTAGACTATCCGAAATTGACAAAATAGCACAAAAAAATGGAGAAAAAGATGTAACTTTACAGCTTCATTGGAAATCTTATCAAGGAGATAAGTATGCCTCTTTGAAATATCGCATAAGAAACGATACCAAATAGAGGGAGAGACATACACAATAAGGATGATAAAATTAGACGAGAAAGAAGAACAAAAAATCGCTGAAGGTCTCAAAAAAAGAGACCCTTCAGCGATGAGAACTTTTTACAACCACTATGCTGCAATATTTATGACCGTGTGTTCACGCTATATCAACGACAGCGACGACGTAAAGGATGTACTGCAAGATGCTTTTATAAAGATATTTACAAAGGTAAATAGCTTTGAGTATAGAGGCAGTGGGTCACTATTTGCATGGAGTAAGCAAATTATTGTGATGGAAGCCTTAGGCTTTCTACGTAATAAAAAAACCGTCCCATTGGTTTACGAAGAAGAACTGCCCGAACAAAAAGACGAGGCCGATCTTAGCGTACAGGATGTGCCCGAAGAAAAGCTCTTGCAGATGATACAGATGCTGCCCGAAGGTTACAGAATGGTGTTCAACCTATATGTGTTAGAAAACAAATCGCATAAAGAAATTGGAGAGATACTGGGAATAAGAGAGAAATCGTCTGCTTCTCAGTTGTCACGTGCAAAAACTATACTTAAACAACAAATTGACTCATACAGAAAGGGAGTGAAATTATGAAAGAAAAATGGAAAGATGAATTTCATAATAAATTAGACTATTATGAAACTACTCCTCCAAAAGGATTATTTGAGGATATTATAAGTCATCTTCCACCCATAAAAAAGGAAAATGAAGTTGCCATTACGCCCCTAACGGCACACAAGAAACAACCAAGAAAAGCCATAATATGGACTACGGCTTTCCTTTCGGCTGCTGCGGTAGGAATGTTGTTATTGGTAAACAACGCTGTATTTAAAACTGCAAACGAAACAAATACAAAGGGCGTATTGGCAAAAAACAATAACAAAATAAAGAGCGGAACAGACAATGCAGCCACAATTTCGGTTATTGACGCATACAATGGCAACATTGAGGCAGAAGAGTATGAAACACGCAACGGAAGCAACAAACTAACTGCATCGCTCAAACAGGTCTACCACACCATTGCCGCAACTCTACTGCCAAAAACAAGCAGTGAAGAGATAATAACAGCTCAAACGGAAAAGGCAGACAACAGCGAAACAATAATAATAAACAAGGAGGAGAAAGAAAAAGAAGAGACAGAGCATAAACCTATTGCGCCAGAAAGTGAAAAAACAGAAAAACCAATTGAACGGAGAAAGCCACAATGGTACGAAGGAGGTAGCACCACAACTACAACCCAACACCACCGCAGCAATGCACCACAGATGGGAGTGTTAATAGCAGGAATGCCCAATGCCTCGTCAAATTCGGCTTTCGGTGTATTTTCGCCAGCAGGGTTGGACAATCCCGAAACAGAGGTAGTATTTGGACAAAACACCATAGTAAAGAAAGCCAACCACCATCAGCCCATTACCCTCGGTATTTCGGTAGCTTTACCATTGAACAACAAGTGGAGCGTAGAAACAGGTGTGATGTATAGTCATCACTCGTCAGACTTAGTGTACGAAGTTGGCTCTATCAGTCACACTGTGCATCAACAACTCAACTTTGTGGGTATTCCGCTCAATCTGAACTACCAATTGTGGCAAAGAAACAAAACCCAAATATACGTTTCGGGAGGAGGAAGTGTAGAAAAAATGGTCTACGGCAAACAAAAGGAAAAATATGATGGAACAGCAGGTGTCACCACCAATAAGGTAAAAATGAAAGAGTTGCAATGGGGGCTATCAGCACATATAGGCACTTCATACAATCTAACGGAGGGCATAGGTCTCTACTTAGAGCCTGGAGTAACCTATCACTTTAAAAACAATTCAGAGCTACAAACCATTTATAGCGACCAACCCTTCTCGTTCCAGCTCAAAGCAGGTGTGAGGTTCAATCTGAAATAATTTGCCTGCAAAATTCATTAAGAGATAAAAAAAATACGCTTCAGCGAAAGTGCTAAAGCGTATTTTATGTATTCTATCCCTACTCTATTAGTTCGTTGGCTTGCTGTTTGCGTGCCTCGTCAAACTTAGCTTTCATTGTAGGATTCTTGCGTGTAAGTTTCTTTATTGTAAGGTTTTGCGCCTTATCGTTCGCCAATCGGAGATTGTTTTCCGAACCAAGCAGATTGGTTTTTATCTTTTGAAGATGGTCTATCGACTTGTCTATCTCGGCAATGGCGTTTTGGAACTTTTCGCTTGCTAAGCGGTAGTTGTTGCCAAACTTGTCTTGGAAGTCGAGTAAAGCATTTTCAAAGTTGGTAACATCTACCGACTGGCTGCGAGCTATTGCCAACTCACGTTTGTAAGCCAAACTCTTCTTTGAGGTTTGGACGAGTAGCGTGATGAGCGGTATGAAGAATTGAGGACGGATAACATACATCTTTGGATATTTGTGAGATACGTCTACAATGCCCCCGTTATAGAGTTCGCTGTCGGGTTCAAGCAAGGAAACAAGTACGGCAAACTCGCAGTTCTTCTTGCGGCGGTCATCGTCCAACTTCTTCAAAAAGTCTTCGTTCTTGTGCTTTGTTGCCGTGGTATCCATTTCGTTTTTCATCTCGAACATAATGGAAACATACTCTGTGCCTTCATCGGTATCACGGAAAACGAAGTCGCCCTTGGTGCCGTCTGCCACATCGTTATCTTTTTCAAAGTAAGCATTGGGCATAATGGGGCGAAGCAACTGATTGAAAAGCGTAGAACAATGTATTTCCAAGGTTTCGCCCACCATCTTTGTACTCATTCGCGACTTGAGGTCTTTGTAATAGTCTACAAGTTCTTGTTTGGCTTTGAGCTGGCTTTCGTGCTGTTTCACCAATTCGTTTTCACGCAGTTTCGAGTTGCCAATGGTTATTTCTACCTCCGAGCGCAATCGGTTTATCTCGGTTTCCTTGGCCTGAAGGTCGAGCGAAGCCTTGTTGCGTTCCTCTATCAAAGCCAATTTTAGTTGCGACTGTTGTTCATTGATATTGGCTTTGAGCTGTTCTATGGTCTTTTCTTTTTCGGCTACTGCAAGTGCCACTTCGGCACCCTTCTTTTGTTCCATTGCAGAGATTTGCGCTTTCAGCTGCATTATCTCAGCCTCTTTCTTGCTTTCCACCTGCACCAACGCTGCATTGCGTTCGCTTTGCATACGCCCCAATTCGGCTTTTGTAGTCAAGAGTTCAGCCTCTTTCTTATTGAGTTTAGCCTCATAGGTTTGCTCTATTCGGGCAGCTGCCAAGGCTTCTTCGGCTTTCATCTTCTCGTTGAGGGCTTCCAATCGGCGATTGATTTCGTCTTCAAACTCTTGGTTCTTTACTTGTGCGAGAATGGCAGCATAGTCTGCCTCGTCTATCGTAAAGGTTTTTCCGCAATGGGGGCACTTCAGTTCTTTCATTACTTTAGATGTTTTAGAATAGTTGGTATATTGTTTTTATGTGATAGGTGGCAAACGTGGGCTTCGTGGACAAAGGTCTTGGCTTATCGTTCATCACGCATACGCTTCAAAAGTTCTTGCTGATGGGCGGTGAGGGTGGTTGGGAGTTGCACATTATACGTTATTATAATACTACTTCCTTGCTGACTTGTACGCACACGCATCTTTGTTCCGTTCTGTGTGTTAGGCTTTACCTTTAGTTTTATCTTCTTTCCTTGAGGCAAAGTTATTACGATTTCGCCACCGAGCAGTGCGGTATAGAGGTCTATATTGACTACCATTTCTTGCTCACGAGGTGCAGTAGCTGCCTGTTGAGCTTGACGACTAAAGCCGCCAAAACCTTGTGTGCGACCGCCTCCACCACCAAAGAGGTCTTGAAAAAAGCTGCTAAATCCACCGCCAAAATTGCTGAAATCGAAGCCCTCGAAAGGTGAGCCACCCCCGTTAGGATTAAATCCGCCTCGCCCACCAAAGCCTTGGAAGGCATCAGCACTGCGCCATTGTGCGCCATACTGGTCGTACTTGGCACGCTTGTCGGGGTCGCCTATCACCTCGTAAGCCTCGGACAGGGCTTGAAACTTAGCCTTTGCCTTCGGGTCGTTGGGGTGTAAGTCGGGGTGGAACTGCTTGGCACGCTTGCGATAAGCTGCACGCACATCTTTCTGTGGAATATCTTTCGATACACCTAATATCTTGTAATAATCTACGAATGACATCTGTTTTATCCTCCTATTTTTGCTTTATTTATCCACTAATGGGTAAGCAAAAGATGTGCCAAAGTAAACGTTGAGGGAAAAAATTAGTCCATTCTGTCACGATAATCTTCATACTTGTAGCTGCGAAGTAGCTCTAATTCGCCATCAAGATGTAGAAGTGCAAGATCGGGATGGGTGATGCCGTTAAACATATTGGTCTTTACGGTGGTGTAATGTAGCATATCCTCGAAGATGATGGTTTCGCCTATTTGTAGTTCGTGGTCAAACTTCCAATAGCCCATCCAGTCGCCGCTAAGACAACTATTTCCACCTAAGCGATACACATTTTTATCGTTTTGGTACGCATCATCCACCACTTCAGCATTGCGCACAGCAGGGTGATAAGGCATTTCCAAGCAGTCAGGCATATGGCAGGTAAAGCTAACATTGAGTATGGCTGTGCTTATGCCTTTATCTTCCACTACGTCTACCACTTGCGCCACCAATGGTCCTGTTTGCCAAGCAAATGCACTACCTGGCTCGAGTATCACCTTCAGGTGGGGATAGCGTGCTTTGAAGGCTTTAAGAATGGAAATAAGGCGGTCGGTATCGTAATCTTTTCGGGTCATCAAGTGCCCACCGCCAAAGTTAATCCAACGGATTTGGGAGAACCATTTTGAGAATTTTGCTTCAATATGTTGAAGGGTGCGTTCGAAAACGTCGCTTCCGCTTTCGCAATGACAATGAACGTGGAAACCATCTATGCCCTTTGGCAAGTCGGCAGGCAACTTATCGGCTGATACGCCAAAACGTGTACCTGCTGCACAGGGGTTGTAGATGAGCGTATCTACCTCCGAATATTCAGGATTTACACGCAGTCCGCAACTCAATTGTGGATTTACGGCTGTTGCACGATTGAAAAAGCGAGTGAATTGAGTGAGCGAATTAAATACTAAATGTGAAGAACAACAGGCTATTTCGTCTATTTCGTAATCGGTATAAGCAGGCGAAAAAGTGTGAGTGGGTGCACCAAACTCGGTGTTACCCAACTTGGCTTCGTATAAAGAAGATGCCGTTGTGGCACGGATATATTCACGAAAGATGGGGAAAGTTTTCCACAAAGCGTATGCCTTGAAGGCTAAGATAATTTCTACATCGGCAGCCTTAGCCACATCGGAAATAAGCTGAAGATTGCGGCGAAGGCGTTGTTCCTCTAATATATAAACAGGCTTTGTAAGTCCTTGGAATGTTGTTGTATCTAATTTCATTCTGCAAATATACTGAAAAATTTGTGAACCTCGGAAATAATACATACCTTTGCAGTGGAAAAATAAAAAGGTTATGAAGGTCGCCATAATGACTCAACCCACTTATTTTGTGGAAGAAGACAAAATTCTGACAGCACTCTTCGAGGAGGGACTTGACAATCTCCACATCTCGAAGGCTGATAGTTCGCCCCTCTATCTCCAACGCCTGCTCTCCTTAATTCCTAAAACATATCACAGGTATATCATTGTGCATCAGCATTATGGTTTAACAAAAGATTATGGATTGGCAGGTATTCACATTGATAACTATGGAGAACAAACCAACTATCGTGGAACAATAGGACGCACTTGCAACAACACGATGTATCTAAAGGATATGAAACGAATTTCGGACTATGTGTTTCTAAAGAATGTTTATGGCAACAATGAAGACGAAGCGCACACCCTCTCGGCAATAGAACTGAAAGAATTGCAACGTCAAGGATTGTTAGGAAAGCACATCTATGCTATGGGAGGAGTGACAAAAGACCGAATTTCAGAACTTAAAGAATTGGGATTTGGAGGCGTAGTGATAAAGGACGATATATGGAAACATTTTGACCAACACCACCATATTGACTTCAAAGAAATTATAGAGTACTACAAAAAGCTTCGCCAAGCTACATATTAAGGCAATAAAAACATCATACCTATATTATAACAATAAAACAAATGAGTGAACAAAACTCTTTTTTGGTATTCTCTGGAACAAAAACGAGATACCTTGCTGAAAAGATTTGTGCAAGTTTAGGATGCCCATTGGGTAATCTTGTGATGACAAGATTCTCGGATGGAGAATTTGTTGTTTCGTACGAACAAAGCATTCGTGGTAAGGACATCTACTTGGTACAAAGTACATTCCCTAACTCTGACAACTTGATGGAGTTGTTGTTGATGATTGATGCAGCTAAACGTGCATCGGCTCGTACTATCAACGCTGTTATTCCTTACTTCGGTTGGGCACGTCAAGACAGAAAAGATAAACCACGTGTAAGCATTGGTGCAAAGCTGATAGCAGACTTGTTAAGCGTAGCTGGTATCGACCGCCTTATCACAATGGACTTACATGCTGACCAAATTCAGGGCTTCTTTGATGTTCCTGTTGACCACCTCTACGCAAGTGGAGTGTTGCTCCCTTACTTGCAAAGTCTTAAATTAGAGGATATTGCAATCGCAAGTCCTGACGTTGGTGGTTCAAAGCGTGCTAATACATACGCTAAGTATCTCGGCTGTCCACTCGTACTTTGCAACAAGACACGTGCTCGTGCAAACGAAGTGGCTTCAATGCAGATTATCGGTGATGTGAAGGGCAAGAACGTTGTCCTCATTGATGATATGGTAGACACAGCTGGTACAATTGCAAAGGCTGCAGACATTATGAAGGCGGCTGGTGCTAAGAGTGTGCGGGCGTGTGCTTCTCACTGCGTGATGAGTGGCCCTGCAACCGAACGTGTCGAGGCTTCTTCTTTGGAAGAGATTGTTTTCACAGACTCTATTCCTTACACTGCTCGCTGCTCAAAGATAAAACAAATATCTGTTGCAGATATGTTTGCTGAAACCATTAAGCGTGTTGTGGACAACAAGAGTATATCAAGTCAATATCTTATCTAAAAGTTTTATCTCACTTTCAACAATAGTTTTATCACCTTCAAAAAGAAGTTTTAGGCTTCATAAGCAAAGGTAGAAACTTTTTAGATGGATAAATAGACCTATAAAACATAAGTTTTAGTAGGTAAAAGCACGCTTTCAAATGTGTTTTTGATGGATTAAAATAAGATAAACATTATAGGGTTGAGCACTTTACAAGCTCAACCCTATTTTTGTATAGATATATAAAAAGCAGCTCAAACATTATCGTTTAAGCTGCTTTTTGTTTATTTCTAAGCGTTAATTGGTTTNTTCGCATCCGTTGGACGGGCTTCCTTCAGGCGGCAGATGACACGATCTTCTACCCTGACATAAAAGGATGAGGGACGCAGACACAGATGCTCACTTCTGTCATGTCCGATGATGACCATGCGCTCAGCGTCATAACCCTCTGGATATATCTCCGTCACCTGTCGCTCTATATTCTCGGGAACATAGGAGGCGTAGGCCCTACCCTTTCTGGAAGGACGGCTCACACGGCGTGATGACCTGCGTTGTCCGGCCTGCTGTTTTATCTCCTTGATGATGGGAAGGGCTTCTACCCGAGCCAAGGAACCCTCTTTGGCCCACTGCTCGTCAAAAAGCGTACCCGCCCAGCCGCTTGCACTCTCAGGCAGGCGTTTCTCGCTGCGCCTGCCAAATACCATACGCTCAAGTTCAAGAATACGACGGGACTTTCGTTCCAGCTCAGCATCCTTAATCTTAAGCTCAGCATCCTTGTTCTTGAGTTGAGTATCCTTGTTCTTAAGCTCAGCCTCCTTGTTCTTGAGTTGAGTATCCTTAATCTTAAGCTCAGCATCCCTTTGCTCAAGAAGTTTAACAACAGCTTCCCGAGTGAGAGAATGGTAGTCAGATGTCATTGTACTATAAGGCATATCCATCACATTATCAGTTCTTTATACGATGTAAAGTTACGAAAAATATCTGACACTGACAAGAAAATACTAAGATTTATTGTATCTTTTTCTTCGGTAGCAATTAGGATTTATACCCTCTATATAGAGTACCAATTCGTCCCAGCGAAGTTCATAAAATCCAGTTCTCGCCCGTATGATTTTAGGACTCAGGCAACCCTGTGCCATCTGTTTATGATAGACGACAAAACCACAGCGTTCCCAGTGCAGCAATTTAATTCGGTTACGGGCTCGATTGTAGAAAACGTAGACAACACCATCAGAAGGATTGAAGTCATTGCTGCGTACCAATTGGGACAGGCGAAGAATACCCTGACGCATATCCACAGGAGTGCAACAAACCCGAAAAACATTTGTTTCGTTGAGTACAAACATAAGTTTTTCGGGCAAAGGTAGTAAAGCAAAAATGTTACACAAAGGCGGCTAATATTGGATGCTTACGGTTTATTTCTAAGCGTTAATTGGTTAATTGCTAAGCATTAATTGGTTAATTGCTAAGCCTTTTGGGTGTATTCTTCAAATTCATCTAAACAAATTCTAAACTATCGTAGCTTATTTCCCAAACTCATTTGAGGAAGTGCAAAACTGCCGTTGGTACATCTGCAAAACTTAGTGGAATAATCGCCAAACTGCCTTAACTTGACTTTTCCGAGTTTATTTTATACGTTCTAAAAGTTCTTCAGCAGACAAAACGAGCTGTTCACCTGTCTCCATTATCTTCAAAGTAACCTTGTTTTGTGCAATTTCGTTATCGCCAGCAAGTACAACAAATGGAATGTGCTTAGCATTAGCGTATGCCATTTGCTTCTTCATCTTTACCGCATCAGGGAAAATCTCGGTACGTATGCCTGCTTGGCGTGCTTGCATAGCGATAGGAAGGATATAGCCTGTTTCCTTCTCACCAAAGTTTATGAAGAGCACTTGTGTGCCTGTAACGCTTTCTTTAGGGTACAAATCCAAGGTATTCAGTACATCGTAGATGCGGTCAGCACCAAAGCTGATGCCCACACCCGATAGTCCAGACAAGCCAAAGATACCCGTAAGATTGTCATAACGTCCACCGCCAGTGATCGAACCTATCTGTGTGTCCAACGCTTTCACCTCAAAGATAGCACCCGTATAGTAATTCAAGCCACGTGCAAGGGTAAGGTCGAGCTCTATTTCATTGTGCAAAGCGGTCTTTTTGAGCATCTCCAAAATGTATTTGGTCTCTTCAACACCCTTCAAACCTATTTTGCTGTCAGCCAAAACATTAGCTATGGTTGCCAACTTTTCATCGTTCGTACCGCTAAGTTGAATGATAGGCTGCAATCGTGCAATCGCTTCGGTTGGAATACCCTCTTTTTCAAGTTCTTGATTTACGTTTTCAATGCCTATCTTATCCAACTTATCTATTGCAGTGGTTATCTGAACAATCTTGTCCTTTTCACCAATGATTTCTGCAATACCTGTCAATATTTTTCGATTGTTGATTTTTATCTGTACACGAATACCAAACTTGGTAAACACGGTATCAACAATTTGCATCAGCTCAACCTCGTTCATCAACGAGTCAGACCCAACAATATCGGCATCACATTGATAAAACTCACGATAACGACCCTTCTGTGGGCGGTCGGCACGCCATACTGGCTGTATCTGGTATCGCTTGAAAGGCATTTGGAGTTCATCTCGGTGCATCACGACATAGCGTGCAAAAGGCACAGTGAGGTCGTATCTCAGTCCTTTCTCCGATAGTTTGGTTTGCAATTTCAAGGTGTTGCGAGCCATTAACTCCTCGTCAGAAGCACTCTTGAGGAAGTCTCCCGAGTTCAAAATCTTAAAGAGCAGTTTATCGCCCTCGTCTCCATACTTACCAAGAAGTGTTTGGAGCGTTTCCATCGCAGGTGTCTCTATCTGCTGAAAACCATAGAGCGCATACACCTTTTTGATGGTGTCGAATATATAGTTGCGTTTTGCCATTTCATCAGGGCCGAAATCACGTGTCCCCTTTGGAATGGATGTATTGTTTGCCATAAACTTTTATCTTATAATGGTTTGTGCGCGGTCTGGTCCGATTGATATTACACTGATGCGAGTTTCAAGGAAGTCTTCCAAGAACTTCACATATTCTTTAAATTCAGCAGGGAATTGAGCCTCTGAAGTGAATTGTGTCATATCTGTTTGCCATCCCTTCAATTCTTTGTAAACAGGTTTTACATCTGTTATGTCGTATGGTAGTTCGGTTGTGGTTTCTCCATTAGGCAACTCGTAAGCCACACACGCCTTGATGGTCTTGAAAGTATCGAGTACATCGCTCTTCATCATAATCAGCTCGGTTACACCGTTTACCATTATAGAGTAGCGCAATTGCACCAAATCTATCCACCCACAGCGGCGTTCACGTCCCGTTACAGCTCCATACTCGTGACCCAAGTCGCGCAAAAGAGTACCTGTCTCGTCGAAAAGTTCGGTTGGGAAAGGACCAGAGCCCACTCTTGTGCAGTAAGCCTTCATTATTCCGAACACGTTGCCAATCTTATTAGGTCCAATACCTAAACCTGTGCAAGCACCTGCCGAAATGGTATTAGAAGAAGTAACGAAAGGATAAGAACCAAAGTCGACATCCAACATTGTGCCCTGTGCTCCTTCGCAGAGAATACTTTTATCCTTGCGGAGCGTATTGTTGATTTCGTGTTCAGAATCTACGAAGCGGAACTGTTTCATATATTCAACACCTTCCATCCAAACTTTCTCTGTCTCCTCGAAACCTTCAAAGTCTGTCCAGCCAAGTGCCTTCAACATATTGAGATGGCGTGCTTTATGCTTTGCGTACTTTTCATCAAAGTTTTCCAAGATGTCGCCCACACGCAATCCGTGGCGACTTGTTTTATCGGTGTAAGTTGGTCCAATACCTTTACCCGTTGTACCCACCATCTCTTTACCTTTAGCCGCTTCGTTTGCTTTATCAAGAATACGGTGTGTAGGCATAATGAGATGAGCTTTCTTAGAGATGTAAAGTCGTTCAGCCAATGGGTGTCCTGATGCTGCCAAGTCCTTTGCCTCGCTCATAAAGAGGTCTGGAGCCAACACCACTCCATTGCCAATGATATTTACTTTTCCACCTTGGAAGATGCCAGAAGGAATAGAACGCAGCACATACTTTTGTCCTTCAAACTCGAGCGTGTGTCCTGCATTTGGTCCTCCTTGAAAGCGTGCCACTACATCATAACGTGGTGTAAGCACATCAACGATTTTTCCTTTACCTTCGTCTCCCCATTGGAGTCCTAAAAGCACATCTACTTTACCTGTTTCCATTTATCTATTATCTTGTTTCTTGGTTTTCAACTTGTTTCGCTCACGTGAAATCTTTGTTTGACATCGAGAGCACACACCATAGATATAAAGCGAGAAGCCGTCTTTTCTGAACCTTTGCAATTTTGTGTCGGCTATCAGGTTTGTAATAGCCTCAGATTCTATTTCTGTAACAGCTCCGCAGACCGTACATATCTGGTGTATATGGTCTTCGTTGTTATAACAAGCCTCGTATTTGGTTTGCCCAATGAAGCGATGACGCACTACAAGACGCAACTCAATGAAGAGTCGCATCGTGTTATATAATGTTGCACGGGAAACTCTAAAGTTCTGACTTTCCATTGTCTCGCCCAACTCATCAAGAGAGAAGTGTCCCTTCATATCGTACACGGCGTCAAGTATGGCAAAGCGTTCACTTGTCTTCCGATGGTTGTTCATCTGAAGATAATTATTAAGTATTCCCCTAACTTTGTCTTTGACTATGTCTTTAGTCACGTTTTATACTGATTAAATTTTCCTACAAAGTTAAAGGTTTTTATGGACAAAGTCTAAATAAGAGGCACAAAAAAAAGTTAAAAAAATCTCCCCTAACTCCTCCATTGAGAGGGGAGCACATATTTGCTGTACGTTAGTAAGGTGTAGTTTTGGCAGAGGGGGCGGACTTGTCAGACTTGTCGGACCCGTCGGACCTGTCGGACAAGTCAGACCTGTCGGACAGGTCGGACAGGTCTGACGAGTCCGACAAGTCTGACCAAAGAGCCCTACCTTATAATAAATCTAATCCTGCCAATGCCTTTTGGGCAATGCGCTCATACATCTCGCCCATATCACAGAAGCGGAGTACAGAGCGATAGGCGGCTTGTTTTACAGCCAAATCGTTGCCACTCAATGCTACTTGTGCTTGGTCTAAAAACTCGTTAATGCCTCGCTCATCGGGTACTTTTCCGTCCGAAAACATACCTGCAAGCGTCTGATAGCCACACACTTGGTAAAGACTTTCTGAACGTGACAGACAGCGAAAAGCCAACTCAGGCGCAAAGCTAACATAGCGCAACAAGTTGAAAGCCAACATCTCGGCTATCTCTTGTGTACGCACTTGCTCCAACCATATATCGGCAACCTCGGGCAACATCTCCTCGGCAGGCATAATATAGGTAGCCAAAATCTTACATTCACGACTCTCTTCTTTCCACAATTCTATTGCCAAATCGTAGTCTTTGCCTATCTCTTTTGCCTTTTTGCGCAAGGTAAGCAGGTCAATACCCCAATTTATTTTATAGTTTACACCCTTCTCACGCATTGAGTGTGATGCTTGTCCGTTCATAAACAAGTGGAACGACCGCTTTATTTCCTTTATTTTTTCCTTTGTTTCTTCTTTCATTCCTGTGTGCTATATTCTGTTGAATATCGTTTCATTTGTGCAGCATACGCCTCTGTGTAATCCACTTCCACATCTGTTATTTCGTTGTTTGCATCTCTCACCAACGTAAAACGTGGGTTAATAAAGCCCTTATAAGGCGCAATGTTTAACGTTTCGTAGCGTGAGAGTACTTCCTTGTGTAATGTGCCGTCTACCTTGATACCGTATTGCTCCACAAGATTGCGAGCCGATGCAAAGTCGCCTTCACTCTTTATGCGCTGTATTTCAGCCAATTGGTAAGCAAATATTTGGCGAAGTGCCTCGTAATCGTTTATCTTGACAAAGGTTTTCTCCGTTCCGTCATCACCCTTTTGTTTCACCAAGGCGATAACACTTGCTGCCTTTCCCCTGTCGTAAGCCCAACGAGCTATGAGCGCACGATTTTGCATGTGCGACTCTTCTATCTGCTTTTCTAAACGAATACGCACCAATTGGGTCATCAGACCATTCATTATATAGGTGTAATACTGCGCCTTGTAAGCCTCTGCCGACTGCAACAGGCCCAATTCTTGCAACTTGGCATCAGCCATATAATACAATCCGAACAAGTCGGCACGGGCTTCCTCTATGGTATTGCCATAGTTTTTCAGCGCATCGGGGTCTGTACCTTCCAACAGTTTGCCACTGCCGTGCCCCAAACACTCGTGCAAGTCGGTATGCAGGTCGTCTGTCTTATCACCATACGCCTCTATCTGGGCGAGCGTTTCCGCATCGATAACAAACTCTTTCAAAAATCCGTTACCCTTTGCCGCCATTGCGTAAGCGTGGGTAAGATTGGAAATGGTAACACTCTTAGAGCCATGTTCAGCCCTTATCCAGTCGGCATTGGGCAGATTGATACCGATAGCCGTAGACGGATACTCGTCGCCTCCCAACATTGCCGCACACACCACATTGGCTGTAACGCCTTTCACCACCGCTTTCTTAAACTGTGGCGCAACGGGCGAATGGTCTTCAAACCATTGTGCGTTCTTCGAAATGATCTGTGTGCGCTGTGTTGCTTCAAGATTTTTATAGTGCACAATGCCTTCCCACGAACCTTTCAGCCCGAGTGCATCGCCATAAACCTCAATAAAACCATTGATAAAGTCTACCTGTCCTGCGTGTTCTTTCACCCAAGCGATAGAATACTTGTCAAAATCTGCCAACGAGCCTGTGGTATAATAAGTTATGAGCAAGCGTATAATCTCTTTTTGCGCCTCATTTTCCGCATACGAGATGGCTTTCTCTAACCAATATACAATGTGTTCGATAGTGCGTCCATACCGACCGCCCACGTGCCACACCTCTTCTTTCAGTTCGCCATCACGCTTCACCAAAGTGGAATTAAGTCCAAACGACAATCTTTTATCCGCTGCCGTTTCTTTTTTCTCCTTATAATATTGTTCCACTTCAGCCTGACTTACATCTTCGTAATAGTTGTTAGCCGACTCGCAAATAATGTCTACCCCCTCCGCCTTGTTCACACGTTTTGCCAAGAAAGAGGGGTCGAAAATGGTTTTACTCAATATCTTTATGTGCTCGTCAAGGGTTTCGCCCTCGCTAAGACACAATTTTTCAGTTCCTACGGTACGCAATGCACGCTCGAAAAAGGCTTGCGAAAAGGTAGGTACAAACTTGTCCATTGCATAATGATGATGAATACCATTAGCAAACCACACCTTATTAAGATATAGTACAAGGGCAGAGAAGTCGTCGCTCCCCTGCTCTATTTTCGCCTCAACGATAGCTTCTAAAGCCCGTCTGATGCGAAGATTGTACTTACCAAACTGGTCGAAGGTAATGTCTCTGCCCCAAAGGGTAGCCTCCGCCAAACAATATATATATAGTTTTTGCTTTAAAGACAAGCTTTCGAATCCATCTAAACGATAGCGCAACAACTGTATGTCGTCAAATCGTTCAGATGAATATTCAAAAGAGTTGTTACTCATATATTTCCATTTTATAAGAAGCCCATAGCTCCTTAATCCTTAATTATTCCCGCCATTACTTTTATCTTGTAATCGCGCGGGGTCGTACCTTCGAACTTATAGAACGAAGCGTAAAACGACTGTCTATTGGAGAAGCCCACCATATCGCTGATGTCCTCCATCGTCAAGTCTTGATAACGCTTGTCAGCCAAGAGCTGTTTTGCATTCTCAATTCTAAACTTATTTACAAACGAGGTATAGTTAGCGTTAAATCTAACATTAATTACTGCAGACAAATAGCGAGTATTCGTGCCTATGTCTTCAGCCAATAGTTTTGCCGAGTAGTGCTTATCCTTGTACCTCTTTTGAACCTTAATAATGTTAATAATCTTTTCTTCCAATTCTTTCATCATCGTCTCGCTTACAAGGTTTCTATAAGCAGGCTCGTGCACTTTCTTTTCTGTGATGTTATACTTTGCCATAATAATTGTAAGATTTCAAACGACTACGGTGTCAAGTTTTATTTTTGCAAATATAAGTTTTTTCTTTTACAATTTCAAGTTTTAAGTGCACATTTTTTATAAATATCTATCTTTTAATCGTTTTTTATACAAAAATCACCTATATTTGTCAAATAACGCTGTAAAGAAATCGCAAAACAACCTTTACAGTTGCATCACCAACGCTAATTTTGCACTTCTAAAACAACGTTTTTACTAAAACTTTTTGGCGCATCTTTACGCGCAAAACATCATTTAGCACAATTGTGCCCCACCAACCTTATATTTATTGTCGGTTATTCTCTTCATATTTTCTGATTTATAGAACGGAAATGTTAATTCATCATGCCATATTTCACAGATTTAGAACATAAAGACATATTGCACACAAGAGTGGGCTAAATTTGTGTGCAATCGTAAACACTTAATAAACAGAACATTAACACACATAATAAGTAATATGTGCAAAACAATGCACCCGAAACTTTGGAAACATAAAACTATAAAAACGACAAAACCAACAAAAAATGCGGTGTTTCGGGGTATTTTAGCAACCTAAAGTTGAACTATGGGCCTACCAAAGTTGAACTATGACAATGCAATACATATATGTTTGAGGCTCCCAAACTTAAACTTTGGGAACGCACAAATCAACAATACGTGTTTTAAAACTATAAATACGAAATACAGAATAATTCTATTTCACGGTTTGAAATGTTAAAATGAAACAAACAGAGGATAGCCATCTCGCACCTTATCTTGTTAAGTATAGTTATATTATCTATAAGAAACTAAAACGTATTGATAAGGTCGATAAAATTAAAACGCTTAACATAAAATATTAAAAAACGAAGTTGGGGTACTTTTGTAAAAACGAAGTATTTATCTTATGGTCATCATCTAACTCTCAATTGTAGTTAAACACATATAAAACATACTTTTTGAACATAAAATCTTGCTTTTTAAATTATTTTATCGTACATTTGCACAGTCATCACGATAAATTATGCAATATAACTATCAATGAAGAAAAAATTAATACTTATTGCAGCAATGTTCGCTATTTGTATGAATATGTCTGCACAGAAATTTATAGATGGAGTAGAATTTATGACAGAGTACGAACAAGCTATGACTACACTTAAAACACGCTTTGGAGAACCTGTAACAACACAAGCCGACAACGCAATATTTAATAATGTACAGTTTGATGGTGAAACCTTTAACGAGGCTAAATTCTTTTTCGACAGCAAGGGTCGCTTGAACCAGTTAAGACTGAAGAACAACTGCAAAAACCCAACAGAAGCAGTGAAATGTATGGATAAATTGGGCGAAAAGTATGCACAAAGTTATCCTACCACCCCATCTGAAGACGAAGAAGACGGACGCTTCATTGTAGGCTACGACGAAAAAGGCGCACGATTCTTCACTATCTCAACCTTTAAAAATATATGTAGTCTAACCTTTGGTCCTTTTTAAACAAGGCAAAAGCCACAACAATTCATCACATTATATTTAGTTAAGAAAACAAGCACACTTCTTGTCGGAGTGCACTTGTTTCTGCTATGTCATAGATAAATTCTACAAAAATAGCTTGTTAATTTATCTATTTGTCGTATAAAACTACAAAAGAACAAGAAATATAAGTCATTAAAGATATTTTTAATTACCTTTGCAAACATAAAATACAATACATTGACAATTATGAAGAAGTTTTTCGTTATGACCGCTATGGCGTTGGGATGGCTTAACACACAAGCAGATACCCCAAAATGGATTAACAACATTAAGCTTTCAGGATATGGCATAGCGCAATATCAATTTACGAGCCAAAAGAATGCTAAAGCAAACTCGTTCAATTTGCGTTTAGGACGTATATCGCTTGATGGGCGTATCTTTGACGATTGGGCGTGGAAAGCTCAAATCCAATTCAACGGAAATACTTCAACATTAGGAACATCACCACGTGTAGTAGACCTCTATACAGAGTGGCAAAAGTACTCATTCGTTAAGTTAAAAGTGGGACAATTCAAAAACCCATTTACATTTGAAAACCCAATGAACCCTATAGACCAAGGGTTTATGACTCTAGCACAAAGCATCATAAGCTTAGCAGGATTTTCAGACCGCACAGGTATGCACAGTTCTAACGGTAGAGATATAGGTGTTCAGGTTCAAGGCGACTTTGTGAAGAATAGCAAGGGTCGCAACCTTATTCACTATCAAGTGGGCGTATTCAATGGACAAGGTATCAACTTGAAGGACGTTGACCAACAAAAAAACATCATCGGTGGTATTTGGGTAATGCCTATCAAGGGTATGCGCTTGGGTTGGTTTGGTTGGACAGGTTCGTATGCGCGGAAGGGAACGTGGAACGATGAGAACGGTGTGGCACAACAAGGGGTTAGAAAATTGCAACAACGCCGCTATGCTTTCTCAGCAGAATACGTAAAGAACGATTGGACGTTCCGTTCAGAGTATATCCACTCTACAGGTGCTGCCTTCGCAAAACGTATGAACAATACTAACGATGCAGCAGCCAAGGATTGTACGCTAAGCAACAATGGCACAGAAGCACAAGGTGTATATGCATTGGTCATAGCTCCTTTGATGAAAGAAAAGCTATATGCAAAGGCACGCTATGATATGTATCAACCTACAGGCGGAGCTGATAAGCAGAAATCATTGTACGAAGTAGGATTAAACTACAAATTGAACAAGAATATTCAGCTTACCACAGAATATGCCTATGTGCACGATCGTGCCTTGGCAGAACCAAACTATTCGATGGTGGATATGCAGCTTAGCTTCAGATTTTAAGCAGCAAAATAATACAAATATGGAAAGCTCATTTAACCCAAATCGGCCAGTCGGACCAGTCGGACCAGTCGGACTTGTCAGACGAGTCAGACGTGTCAGACAAGTCCGACTGGTCTGACTGGTCTGACTGGTCCGACTGGCCGATTTGGGTTAAATAAAATTTCCATATTTGTAGCTATACATAACAAAAAAAGATTTAACAGGATAATAGTAATTAAGAACTTTAAAATGAACAGCATTCAACAAAGTCAGTACAGCGGATTTAGTCAAGAACGACACGTATCTGTACAACAGAAACGAAGAATGATAGGCAAAGTTACACTCTTCCTTGTTATAGCTTCAGCCATAGCAGTAATGTTAGCTGTGGCGTGGCTGTACACTCGCTAAATCGGCTTCGCACAAATAACGCTTAAATTGCAGATGGTGATGCAAACCATCAAAATCTATATGCATTATTTTAGTACCCGACAAGGGAAGACGAACCGCAGATAAGGCTACGTGGCCCATTGTGCGGCGAAGATTTAACTCGACAAAGGGGTGAAGAAGGAACGACTTGGTAGAAAGATGAGCCGACATAGGATTGGCAACAACCATCATATCAATGCCAAAAACACCCTCATACCCCTCACCTATGCGAGAAGATAAGGCAGAAAGAAGATAGGCTACTACGGCATCGAACAAGGACAAGTCGATATATTCGCCTAAGATTTCACGTTTAACACTTTCTGATGCAATAAGGTTGCCCGTGTACGACCCGTTTACGGTTTGAAAAAGCGATAAACCTAAATAGGAAACTTTACCATGAACAATAGAAAACTCTAAAGCAAAATCTCTCACCTTATTATAATAAGGCTCTACCACAATTCCACCTTGACGATGGATAACGTTATTCGCCCAATTGGCATGAACCACGTCCATATTTCGCTCCACATACCGTATGCCGCGCCCACTACTGCTCCAAGGAGCTTTTATTACCGACATAGGGTGCTCGGAAACAACAGCACGCAATTCGTCCATATTGGTAACAAAACGTGATTTACCTATTATATTATTAGAACTGAAATGCGTACGAAGATCAGAAAGCATATCTACAGCAAACTTGCGATGGCTCATCTGGCGTATATCACTAAGCTGTGTATCGGTAGGAAGCAAGGCGGAAGGCAACCCTAAAGTTCTCATTTGCTGACAGATAGTAGTGTCCCACCCCCAAGGTTCTACAGCAGTTATTGCTGAAAGATGGGCTGCAAGAGTGGTTTTATCAACAAATTGTACAGCATGGCTCAATCGCTGAAACTTAGAAGCCTTGGTTTGAGCTGAAGACAAATCGTCAACAAACACCAAATCACCATCTTCAGCCCAAAAGAAAGGAAGAAAAGACAAGTCGTTACGCAATACACGAGCAGCGTGAGGAGCTGTAAAAAACTTATCGTTTTGAGCCAATGCCAAATCGTGTTCAGGGTTGAAGATATGAAGTTTCATGTCAATAATTTTAAATTTTCGACTACAAAGGTACGTTAAAGTATAGTTAACACAAAATAAAATCAAAAAAAGACGCATTTTGTAATCTATAGTTTGCAAATTAAAGAATAAAGTATTATCTTTGCAGCTAATATTTAAAAGATTTCTTTTTCCCTCAATTACGAAGAAGGACAATATTTAGCTGCACATTGCACACGTTAGCAACATCTTTTTAGAAAGACGACAATGCAGCAAGAGATGAAAATTCGCAAGCCAACAGACTTGTTATAACGCTTAAATGAAATAATTTTGCAAATATAAATGGACGCATTTTTTCGTACTCACGCTTATCTTGTAGAGCATAATTACGCTCCAGTTCGCCGACTCCTAATGGATGAGATAGACTGGAATGACCGCTTGATTGGTATAAAAGGAGCACGCGGAGTAGGAAAAACTACTTTCCTTCTGCAGTACGCTAAAGAACGCTTTGGCGCTTTAGACCGCCAGTGTTTGTACATTAATATGAACAACTTCTTCTTCCAAGGGAAAGGCATTTCCGACTTTGCAGGAGAATTTTATCGTGGCGGAGGTCGTGTACTACTCATCGATCAAGTATTTAAGCAGCAGAATTGGAGCAGCGAACTAAGAAAATGTTACGACAGTTATCCTGACTTAAAGATTGTATTTACTGGTTCAAGCGTAATGCGACTAAAGCAAGAAAACGTTGAACTAAATGGTATTGTAAAGAGTTACAACCTTACAGGGTTCTCGTTCAGAGAGTTTCTAAACTTTAAAACAGGCAACAACTTCCCTGCTTATAAGTTGGACAACATTCTTTACAATCACGAATCGATAACAAAAGAGATATTAGCAAAGGTGAGCCCATTGAAATACTTTCAAGAGTATATTCACCACGGGTTCTATCCTTTCTTCTTAGAGAACCGAAACTATTCGGAAAATCTATTGAAAACAATGAATATGATGATTGAAGTTGATATACTTCTCATCAAACAGATAGAACTGAAATACCTCACAAAAATTAAGAAACTCTTCTACCATTTGGCAGTAGAAGGACCAAAATCGCCCAACATTAGCAACTTGGCACAAGAGATAAATACCAGTCGTGCAACGGTGATGAACTATATTAAGTATCTTGCCGACTCACGATTGATAAACATTATCTACCCCGTAGGACAGGAGTTTCCAAAGAAACCTGCCAAGGTGATAATGAATAACACGAACTTGATTTACGCAATTTATCCTATTCAGGTAGAACAACAACAATTAATGGAGACGTTCTTTGTCAATGCACTTTGGCCAGAACACTTAGTAAATGAGGGGAATAAACAAGGAAGTTACATTATAGATAATGTAAAGAAGTTTAGAATTTGTGATGCAGAAAATACAAAAATGAGATTGAGCAGCGATACATTTTACGCACGATACAATACAGAAGTGGGACGAGATAATAAAATTCCACTATGGTTGTTAGGATTTCTGTATTAGCCAAATACAAATGCTAAACCAACAAACAAAGACAAACAAGCTTTATTATAAAGATTGATTAAAATAGGCCCATACAAAGACCAAAAACATTATAAGAATAATTTAATAAATTAAAGGAAATGGCTAAAGAAAAAAAGTTCATCACTTGTGATGGAAACGAGGCCGCAGCTCACGTGAGCTACATGTTTTCAGAGGTAGCAGCTATCTACCCTATTACTCCATCTTCTCCGATGGCAGAACATGTAGATACATGGTCTGCAAAAGGTAAAAAGAACTTATTTGGACAGACTGTTACTGTTCAGGAAATGCAGTCTGAAGGTGGTGCAGCTGGTGCAATGCACGGTTCATTGCAAGCAGGTGCACTTACAACAACATTTACAGCATCACAGGGATTGCTCTTGATGATTCCTAATATGTACAAAATTGCTGGTGAAATGTTACCTTGTGTATTTGACGTTTCAGCTCGTACAATTGCTACACACTCTTTGTGTATTTTTGGCGACCACTCAGACGTAATGGCTTGTCGTCAGACAGGTTTCGCAATGTTCTGCTCAGGCTCTGTACAGGAGGTAATGGACCTCACAGCAGTGCCTCACCTCGCAACATTGAAGACCAGCATACCATTCGTTAACTTCTTCGATGGTTTCCGTACATCACACGAATACCAAAAGGTAGAGCTTATCGAACAAGAAGAAATTGCTAAACTCCTCGACCCAGAAGATATTAAGCGTTTCCGCGACCGTGCGCTCTCTCCAGAACGTCCTGTAACACGTGGTACTGCTGAAAATCCAGAAACATTCTTCACACACCGTGAAGCTTGCAACCAATACTACGAAAATATTCCTGAAGTAGTAGAAGATTACTTGGTAAAGATTAAAGAAATTACAGGTCGTGAGTACCACCTCTTCTCATACTATGGCGCTGAAGATGCTGAAAACATCATCATTCTTATGGGTTCTGCTTCTGAGGCAGCTCGTGAGGCTATCGACTACCAAATGAAGCAAGGCAAGAAGATTGGTATGATTTCAGTACACCTTTATCGTCCATTCTCTGCAAAGCACTTGTTGGCAGCAGTTCCTAAGACTGTAAAACGCATCGCTGTACTCGACAGAACTAAGGAACCAGGTGCTGAAGGCGAACCATTGTACCTTGACGTTAAGAGCGCATTCTACGATGTAGAAAACAAGCCAATGATTGTTGGGGGTCGTTATGGTCTCGGTTCTTCTGACACAACTCCAGCACATATCATCTCTGTATTCAACAACTTGGAATTGGCAGAACCTAAGAACCACTTCACAGTAGGTATCGTTGATGATGTTACCTTTACTTCTCTTCCTTTGATTGAAGAAATTCCAATGGGGGGCGAAGGTATGTTTGAAGCTAAGTTCTATGGTTTGGGTGCTGATGGTACAGTAGGTGCAAACAAGAACTCTGTAAAGATTATTGGCGACAACACCGATAAGCACTGCCAAGCTTATTTCTCTTACGACTCTAAGAAATCGGGCGGTTTCACTTGCTCTCACCTCCGTTTTGGTGATAGCGTTATCCGTTCTACCTATCAGGTTAATACTCCTAACTTTGTAGCTTGCCACGTTCAGGCTTACCTCCGTATGTACGACGTAATCCGTGGTTTGCAGAAGAATGGTACATTCCTTTTGAATACCATCTTCGAAGGTGAAGAATTGGCTAACTTCCTTCCAAACAAGATTAAGCGTTACTTCGCTCAAAATAATATCACCCTTTACTATATCAACGCTACGAAGATAGCACAGGAAATTGGTCTCGGCAACCGTACCAATACCATTCTTCAGAGTGCATTCTTCCGAATTACTGAGGTTATCCCAGTAGACTTGGCTGTAGAACAGATGAAGAAGTTCATCGTGAAATCTTACGGCAATAAGGGTCAGGATGTTGTAGACAAAAACTACGCAGCTGTAGACCGTGGTGGCGAGTACAAGACTTTGGCTATCGACCCAGCTTGGGCAAACCTTGCAGACGATGCTGAAGACCCTAACGATGATGCACCTGCATACATCAAGGAAATTGTACGTCCAATCAATGGTCAGATAGGCGACTTGTTGAAGGTATCAGACTTCATCAAGTACGATATGGTAGACGGTACAATGAAGAACGGTGCATCGGCTTTCGAAAAGCGTGGTGTAGAAGCTTTCCACCCTGAATGGACTTCTGAAAACTGTATCCAGTGTAACAAGTGTGCTTACGTTTGTCCTCACGCTTGTATCCGCCCATTCGTTCTTGACGATGAAGAAATCAAGGGCTTCGATGATAAGACATTGGAAATGAAGGTTCCAAAGCCTATGGCAGGAATGAACTTCCGTATCCAAGTAAGCATTCTCGACTGTGTAGGCTGTGGCAACTGTGCTGATGTTTGTCCTGGCAACAAGCAAGGCAAGGCATTGGCAATGGTACCATTTGTACGCGAACAGAAGCAAATTGACAACTGGAACTACCTCATTAAGAATGTAAAGACCAAGCAACACTTGGTAGACATCAAGAGCAACGTAAAGAACTCTCAGTTTGCACAACCTTTGTTCGAGTTCTCTGGTGCTTGTGCAGGTTGTGGCGAAACTCCATACGTTAAGTTGGTATCACAATTGTATGGTGATCGTGAAATGATTGCTAATGCAACTGGTTGTTCTTCAATCTACTCTGCATCAATTCCTTCTACACCATATACAACCAACGAAGAGGGTCAAGGCCCAGCATTCGATAACTCATTGTTCGAAGACTTCTGCGAATTTGGTATGGGTATGGCTATCGGTAACAAGAAGATGCGCGAACGTATCACTAAACTCTTGACCGACTCATTGACCGAAGACCACGTACCTGCAGAATTTAAGGAGGCAGCTCAAAAATGGATGGAGAGCAAAGACGACTCTGAAGCATCTAAGGCATCAAGCGCAGCATTGAAACCATTGATAGCAGTTGGCGCAGAACAAGGTTGTCCTATCTGCAAGGAATTGAAGACCTTAGAGCATTATCTCGTGAAGCGTTCACAATGGATTATCGGTGGTGACGGTGCTTCTTACGACATTGGTTACGGTGGTCTCGACCACGTTATCGCATCTGGCGAAGACGTAAATATACTCGTTCTCGATACTGAGGTTTACTCTAACACAGGTGGTCAGAGTTCTAAGTCTACCCCACTCGGTGCCATCGCACAGTTTGCAGCTTCTGGTAAGCGTATCCGTAAAAAGGATCTTGGCTTGATGGCTACTACATACGGTTATGTTTACGTTGCTCAAATCGCTATGGGTGCAGACCAAGCACAGACCCTCAAGGCTATCCGTGAGGCTGAAGCATACCCAGGTCCATCACTCATCATTGCTTACTCACCTTGTATCAACCACGGCTTGAAGGCTAAGGGTGCTATGGGTAAGAGTCAAGCAGAAGAGGCTCGCGCTGTTGAAAGCGGTTACTGGCACTTGTGGCGTTACAACCCACAGTTGGCTGAAGAAGGCAAAAACCCATTCTCACTCGACTCTAAGGAGCCTGACTGGAGCAAGTTCCAAGACTTCTTGATGGGTGAAGTACGTTATCTCTCTGTAAAGAAGGCTTATCCTAACGAGGCACAAGAACTCTTCGATGCAGCTGAACAGATGGCTAAACTTCGTTATCAAAGCTATGTTCGTAAGAGCAAGGAAGACTGGAGCGAAAACGCATAAGTCTTTTTAAAACAACTTATAAATTATCATTGAGAGGTTTCCATTTTTTGGAAGCCTCTCTTTTTTTGTGTCCAATTATAAGGGAAAGCTCTTCAAACTAAGCAAAAATAGGTTACAAAAAAACACGTTTTTGTGCCCAATTACAAGGTAGTATTTTTCGAACAAAAACGATAGAAATTGTAAAAACTTCGGTTTTTATATCCAATTGCAAGCTATCACTCCACCTTTATCTCGAAGAAGTATAACGACCGATTTGGCTCAAAAACAAGTCAAATAGTTCAAAACGAGTGCACAAATATCGAAGACCACTAACAACTAATTTTAAGATAAGAAAGGTAAATTTAATATAGAACCAAGCGAAAAACGCATATTAACATATAAAGCTATGCTAAAATGAGGTTTTAGAATTAAAAAATAAAAAATTAGTACACAAAATATTTGGAGGGGATTGAAAAACTTATTATCTTTGCATTAGTTTTTTTAGTGGTTAATTTAGTTTTAGTATTGGAACCTTG
The DNA here is from genome assembly GCF_900155655.1 of Prevotella ihumii. Taxonomy (GTDB): domain Bacteria; phylum Bacteroidota; class Bacteroidia; order Bacteroidales; family Bacteroidaceae; genus Prevotella; species Prevotella ihumii. The sequence goes on along the minus strand of NZ_LT706987.1, from coordinate 2,139,193 downwards.
GTTGATGTGATATCAGTCAAGGCTTTCTTTTTATATACCATAAAGCACAATATACACCTTATTTCAAGCTATCATTTAATAGTATTGCTGCAACTTAAACATTTTCTATCTATTGTTTCTATTTTTAAGGCATCTACCTTGCAACACCTTTCCCATCACTCTTTATTCTCTATCCGCCATAAATACGCCCTTCTATTTGTGTGTTAAGACGCTTTCGCTATTCAAAGCCTTTTACTTTTTATCTCCAATAAATACGCCCCCAACATCTTTCACTTGACTCATAATAAATGTGCTGTGAATATTTCCCACACTATGAATTTTCCCCAAAGTATTGAGCAAGAACAAATGATACGAGTGCATATCCTTGGCATACACCTTTGCAAGGAAGTCGTAATCGCCACTGGTGTCGTAACATTCGGTTATTGCATCAATCTTCTCAATGGCTTGCACAAATCCCTCTATATACTCTTTGGTGTGCTGCTTCAGGCGTATATTGCACAACACACAAATCTGATTTCCCACCTTTTCTGAGTCTACAACAGCCGTATATCGCTTTATGTAGCCTTCTCGCTCCAATCTTTTTTGTCGTTCGAATGTAGGCGAAGGCGAAAGATGTATCTTTGCAGCCAACTCTTTCACTGTAAGATTAGAATCCTTTTGTAAAATCCTAAGTATTTTTAAGTCTATATCGTCTAATTGGTCTACCAACATTCTAATATCTTTTAAATTATTATACAACAATAATGAAATAAATTTACAAAATTTTATACGTATATTCTTTTAATATACTTTTTGTAGAATAAAATTCTGTTTACTCCTCATTCTAACAGCAAAGGTAGCATAATTTTCTGAATAACAAAAGATATTTGTTTGGATAAAATTTTATCTCTATCTTTGCATCGATGAAATTAATACTTGATTATAAGTTAGATAGTATAGTAAGTAGATGCGAAAAATTGATGTGATTGTTAAAGGATACGAATAGGTTATTCTAAAAAATTCGTTTTTTCTTATGACAACGTACAATCTCAACCAACATTACTTCGGGAGCGAAGTTAAAGGTTTGATGCCATGATAACACATTTTTTATAGGACTAGACTACAATATATATGATTAAACTCGATTAAACGCGTTTGTGGCTCTGTTAGGTAAAACTAATAGAGCCACAAACTTTTTTATCCATCAAGTTGTCGTTATATAAATAACAACCCCACTTGAAACACTACAGCACTCATCACCCACGCCAAAACTGTGGTATAAACAGCGGCAAAGATGCCCCACTTCCAACTGCCTGTCTCGCCCTTTATGGCTGCAACAGTAGCCACACAAGGGAAATAAAGCAACACAAATATCAGAAAGCTATAGGCCGTAAGGGTGGCAATAGGTTCAGCCTCCTTAACATTCATATTATGTTTTGCTGCCAAATCGTGGGTCATTTGTTTGCGCAAATGGTCATACTTTCCCCCTTCATTGTTATACTCGCTATCGTCTGCAAACGACTCATTGTTAGCATACAGCACGCCCATTGTTGAAGCCACAATCTCCTTTGCTCCTACTCCACTCAACAGTCCGACATCCAATTTCCAATCAAATCCTTGTAAAGCAAACACTGGTTCGATGGTCTTACCAATACGTCCTAAATAACTTTGTTCCTGCTGCTCAGCCCTACTCATCTTGTCATTATCAGGCAAAGGGAAATAGCCCAATGCCCAAACAAGGAGCGAAGCCACAAGAATGATGCTTCCCATCTTCTTCAGATACTGCTTTCCTTTCTCCCAAGTGTGTCTACTTATGGCTTTCCACGTTGGAAAACGATAAGGCGGAAGCTCCATTACAAAAGGTGTATCCTCACCCTTTACCACCGTTTTAGAGAACAAACGACTTAAAAGAACGGCAAACAAAATACCTATTACGTAGAGCGAAATCATCACCAAAGAGCGATAAGCTGGTGCAAAGAACGTACCAATAATGGTGAGATAAATAGGCATACGCGCCGAACAACTCATCATTGGCAGTACCAACATTGTTATCAGTCTACTCTTACGGCTTTCGATGGTTCGGGTAGCTATAATGGCAGGAACATTGCAGCCAAAACCCATAATGAGCGGAATGAAACTCTTGCCGTGCAACCCCATCTTGTGCATCAGCTTATCCATAATGAAAGCGGCACGCGACATATAGCCGCTGTCTTCCATAAACGAAATAAAGAAGTAGAGAATAAGAATTTGGGGCAAGAAAACTATCACTGCACCCACACCACCTATCACACCTTCTACTAACATTGCTTTCACTGGTCCATCGGGCAGATAGGTGCTTATCATTTCTCCTATCCACGCCACACCTGCATCAATCCAATCCATAGGGTACTGCCCTAAAGTGAACGTGGTGAAAAACATCAAGTAGAGAATGAAGAAAAATATAGGGAAGCCAAAGTACTTATTGGTCAGAATGTTATCAATGGCGTGGGTCAACTGATAGGTATCTTTCTTTTTACCTGTCGCATAATTCACTTCTTGCAGTGCACCATTGATAAATCCATACTTAGCGTCCATTATTGCCGTTTCGCTGTCTTTACCCGTCTCCTCGTAAACACGCTTAACGGCGTCCTCCTTATGCTTTATTATCTCGTCAGAATCGGAAAACGATGTTACCAACTTTATAGTTTCCGCATCATTTTCGAGCAGTTTTATTGCCAAATAGCGAGTAGAATATTTCTGGCGGAGGTCTAATTCTTGTTTCAGATGCTCTTGCATCTCTGCTATGCCGTGCTCTATCTCGTGTCCGTGATTAATGTGAATATGTCTAAACTTTGCATAGTCGCCTTCCTTGGCTTCATAATTTTGAATGAGGAGATGAAAAAGTGCGTCTACTCCCCTACCTGTTTTGAACACTGTAGGCACCATTGGCACACCAAAAAGATTGCCCAATTGGCGGTAATCTATATGGTCGCCACGCTTTTCGGTTTCGTCAAACATATTTAGTGCACACACCATAGGTATATGCATATCAATGAGTTGGGTGGTGAGGTAGAGATTTCGCTCCAAATTGGATGAGTCTATCACGTTGATTACTATATCGGGTGTGTTCTCTACCAATTGTTTTCGAACATACAATTCTTCAGGACTATAAGCCGACAGACTATATGTACCGGGGAGGTCGACCAACTCAAAGCGATAATCCTCAAAGTCGGCATAGCCGTATTTTGCATCAACAGTAACACCAGAGTAGTTTCCCACACGTTCGTGCGCACCTGAAGCAAAATTGAAGAGTGAGGTTTTTCCACAATTAGGATTGCCCACAAGTGCTACATTTATGATTTTTCGCTTCCTGTTAGCCTCAGCCTTAGCCGCATTAGGGGTAAGGGGTTGTTCGTAAGGGTCGGAAGCATCAGCCTCCAAAGTTGGCGTTTTGCTATCCTGTTTACTTTCTTTTTCAGCTGTTTCGGTAGTCAATACCACATCTATGAGGTCAGCCTCGCTGTGTCGCAAGCTCACCTCATAGCCCATAATTTGATATTTCACAGGGTCTTGCAATGGCGCATTAAGAAGCACTTTCACTTCCTTGCCATTGATAAATCCCATTTCTATAATTCGTTTTCTAAAGCCTCCGTGACCTGATATTTTAACAATAATACCAGTTTCACCTGTTTTAAGCTCTGATAATTTCATAAAATCTTTGTTATCTGTAGTTTTGTCGGACTGGTCGGACTGGTCGGACCCGTCCGACTCGTCCGACTTGTCCGACAACGCTGAGTAATTCGCCAATCGGCTCTTTATTCTTACAAAGATACAAACATTTGTTTGCACACGTGTAGGGGCGTGCGCAAAGTTTAGAAAAATACCTAATAATGGGGAAGCAAATGAAACAAAAATGATAAAAAATTTAGATTAAATCTAAACAAACCATTATAATTAGGTATAGCAGTATTGCCTAAGAACAAAACTACCTTAAACACAAATCGGTCATTAGCGATTTTTCGTGCAAAAAGTCAGATTATAGCAGACCAAGTCAGCGTTATAGCATCTGTATGCTAACACAATATACATTTTTCGTTCTTTTTTAAGACAAAATGAAAGCGAAATTTTCTAATGAGCGATTTGGGTTAAAGCGTTGGAGAAGGATCTCTGCTCCATACCCTCAAAAACTATCAATCTACACCCCAATAAAACCTACCCATAGGAAATATATGCCCTATAATGAGCACCGAAAAACAGAACAATCAATCATTGGCTATCAAACATTAGAAACACAATCATAAACTATTTATAATCAATGGGTTAGAAAACCATTCCCAAACATATATCTTTGACCTTGTAATACATATATGTTTTACCCTCCCAAAGTTGAACTTTGACACCACCAAACATATATGTTTTGCTTTTCAGAGATAGGTGTTTTGTTTTCGAAAGAGGGGAAACAGAAAAATAGAACAATAGAAGCAAAGGAGATTGGGCAGGAGTTAGAAGGGGTTAAACCCAAATCGGTCGTTAGACGAGTCAGACGGGTCGGACGGGTCAGACAAGTCGGACGGGTCGGACGACCGATTTGGGTTTAGTTCCATTAACTCCTTGAAATACAGATGTGTATAAAACACTGCCCCTTTGCTTTCGTCTTCTTACCCAAACAATAGGCGCAAAGCCTCCTCTACCTTGCCTACGGGGTGAATAGCAATACCAAACTTATGGTCTAAGCCTTGGGCATTGTTGCGAGGAATAATGATGTGTTTAAAGCCCAATTTTTCAGCCTCGGTAATGCGCTGTTCTATTCGGCTCACGGGACGCACCTCCCCACTAAGTCCCACTTCGCCTGCCATACACCACCCTGTTTCGATTGGGGTATCCACATTAGACGAAAGCACTGCCGAAATAACACTCAAGTCCATCGCCATATCCGTAATGCGCAGTCCGCCAGCGATATTCAAGAACACATCTTTCTGCATCAACTTAAATCCCACACGCTTCTCCAACACTGCCAAAAGCATATTCAAGCGGCGTTGGTCGAAACCTGTTGCCGAGCGTTGGGGTGTGCCGTAGGCAGCCGACGAAACCAAAGCTTGGGTTTCTACAAGGAACGAGCGTACGCCCTCGATGGTGCTTGATATGGCTATACCCGAAAGGTCTTTTGGCTCATCGGTAAGCAAGAGTTCCGAAGGGTTGCTCACAGGGCGCAATCCGTTTTGTTGCATTTCGTAAATACCTAATTCGGAGGTCGACCCAAAGCGGTTTTTTATACTTCTAAGAATACGATACATATAATGCTGATCGCCCTCAAACTGAAGCACTGTATCTACAATATGCTCCAAAACTTTTGGTCCTGCTATCGACCCCTCCTTATTAATATGCCCTATAAGGATTATCGGAATGTTGCTTGCCTTAGCCAGCTGGAGCAAGGCTGCCGCACTCTCGCGTATCTGTGTTACGCTTCCTGCACTGCTTGCCACCGCCTCTGTGGCAATGGTCTGTATGGAGTCGATGATTATCAGTTCGGGATTTACATTCTTAATGTGGGCAAAGATACGTTCCAACGATGTTTCCGAAAGGATAATAATATTGTCGGGAATGACGTTGGTGATGCGTTCGGCACGCATCTTTATTTGTTGCGGACTCTCCTCACCACTCACATACAACATGCGCTTGTCTATCTTCAACAGCGTTTGGAGGGTGAGCGTACTCTTTCCAATACCGGGTTCGCCACCTATAAGCACCATACTGCCTGCCACCAATCCTCCACCCAATACACGATTGAGTTCGGCATCAAGCATATCAATGCGTACCTCCTCTGTTGACGAAACTTTATTGAGTGCCTGCGGAACATTCTTATTGGCATAACCCATCACACCGTGCGAGAGTTTCTCACCGATGCTTTTCGATGTTTCGGGAGCAATGTGTATCTCCTTGAACGTGTTCCATTGTCCACAATTGGGGCATTTGCCTATCCATTTTGCACTCTCTTGTCCGCAATTGTTGCAGACGTATGCTGTCTTATCCTTTGCCATAACACGACAAAAGTAAGAATATTTTTCCTTGTTACAAAATTTATATTTAATTTTGCAAGGTATGAAACAATTCAATTACTTGTTAATCATAGCAATGCTTGTCCTCTATGGTTGTGGTTCGTCTGATAAGGAAAAGGATTTAGAACGACAACGACAGGCTGCAAAAGAGCGCAAAGCTGAGGCGGAAGCGTTCAAAGTAGGCGTGCTGCCAACGATGGATTGCCTGCCCATATATCTACTGAAAGACAGTGTGTTATACGATACTGCCAAAGTAGATATTAGGCTAAAGCCTTTTACGGCTCAGATGGATTGCGACACTGCAATGATAGGGCGAAGCGTGCAAGCGTGTGTTACCGACCTGATACGTGCAGAGCGACTGAAAGCCAAACGCCGTGTGCCACTCATTTATCTCACCGAAACCAATGCTTCGTGGCAGTTGGTGGTAAACAAGAAGTCGAACGTGAAGAAGTTGGCAGACCTTAGCGACAAGATTGTAGCTATGGCTCGACATTCCATAACCGACTATCTTACGAACAAGATAATAGACAAAGCCAAACCAAAGTATGCTGTTTACAAGGCGCAAATCAATGATGTGCTTGTAAGACAAAAGATGCTTCAGGCAGACGAGGTGGACGCTATATGGGCATCAGAACCACAGACCACACAGGTGCGATTGGCAGGAAACACCATATTGTACAACTCTGCTGAAGACCAGTTTGTACCAGGGGCTATCGTCTTTGTAGATAGCGGAGATGCACAACAGCAGGCAGAATTTCAAGAGGCATACAACAAGGCGGTAGACTTGATAAACCGCAATGGGGTGCAACATTATGCGGCACTGATAGAAAAATATATGAAGGTGAACGAACAAGTGGTAGCGGCATTGCCAAAAACCACCTTTAAGCGCATCATAACACCTCGACCAGTAGACATTATCAGGGCGCAACACAGAAAATATTAAGGCTGGTTCTATAAATTAGCTTTGTTAGATTTTGAGCTTATTTTTGAGGTCAAAATGCAAGAGAGTGAAGGAGTGTAGCGAGCTACACGACTGAACGAACTTACATTTTGAACTAAAAAGAAGCCAAAAGATAACAAAACGTATTTCATAAAAATTGAATGACTATATGCGGTGGTAATTTATAGAACCATCCTTAAGGCAAAAGCATACCAGAAACCAAACAAAAAGAAAAAAACGTGAACGCAGAATACAACATACAGCAAGCCATAGAGAGTCTGACGATAAAACGATTGGGCGAAGCACTCAATTACTTGAAACCGCTCTACGAGAATAAGGCATCGCTTGTGGGATATAACGAATACGAAGCCATTGTGAACGACTTTCAACTGATGAAAGACTATATGCTCAGAGGCTTTGTCGACCCACAGCGCGAACAATTGTATAACACGCTCATAGAACGCCTTTACAGGGTGGCAGCCGACCTTATGATAAGTTGGAAATGTAAAAATCACACCTCGTATGTCAATGCTTTCCACGCTGCCGACCGCCTTAACACAAGTCATAACTTCCTACGTTCGGTGCTCGAAGGTTATGTTTCGGACGTGGCGTTGGCATCGTTAGAGGCTGAAACGGTAAGGCTAACAAAGTTGGACGAACTGTATGCACGCCATCAGGTATTCCTTAACCGGCTGTTCTGTGCTATTCTCACTTCGTGCCAATGGACAACCGAAGACGCTGACTTCTACCAAGGGTTGCTGATCTCGCCCACCCTTAGCACCATCGACCAGCAAGTATTGGTAAGTGCCATTACACTTTCGGCGATGAACGTGTACGACCCTAACAAGTTTAGTACGCTTTTCCACGTTTATACCGATGCACAGGAGGAAAGCGTAAAGCAACGTGCTTTTGTGGGTTGGGTATTTGCTATGACGGGCAATGTGCTTTTCGCAGAAGCGCAAGACCGACTGATAAAGCCGTTACTATCTGACGAAAACTTCCGAAAGGAGCTGTTAAGTATTCAAATACAATTGCTTAGCTGTATGTCGGCTGAAAAGGACAACGACAAAATACAGCAGGATATAATGCCCAACCTAATGCAAAACTCCAATCTCAATATAAGTAGGTTCGGCATAACCGAAAAGACTGAAGACCCATTGGAAAGCATTATGAACCCATCGGCTGACGAGGAAAAGATGGAAATAATGGAGCAGAACATTCAGAAGATGATGAAAATGCAGCAACAGGGTTCGGATATTTACTTCGGAGGATTTAAACAGATGAAGCGTTTCGGCTTCTTCAACGACCTTTCTAATTGGTTTACACCTTTCTATATACAGCACCCTGCACTGAGCGAGACCGTGAGGAAGATGGGTGATGCAAAGTTTTTGGAATTGCTTGCATCACAGAGTTTCTTCTGCGACTCTGACAAATATTCCTTAGCGCTTGCAATGTCGCAAGTGCTGACCCAATTGCCAGAGAATATGCGAGAGGTGGTAAGTTCGGGCGAGGGCTTGGCGATGAACGGTATGCCACCAATGGGCGAACAGAGCATTTCCCTACGTCGATTGTATCTGCAAGACCTTTATCGCTTCTTCCGAATAAACATAGCGCACCGAAAAGACCTTGTAGACCCTTTTGCAACATCAATAGAAAGCAAAGCTAACTTCCTATTAGATAGCGCATTTGTGTATCGTGAGCTCAACGATATTAAGCTCCGCTTGGGGATATATTTCTATAAGCACAAGCGTTACAATGAGTTGGAAGTATTGCTACATTCGTTCTCTTCCGAGCATATCAACTACACCATACTGAAAGGATATTTGCTTTTCCACAACGAACAGTATAGCGAAGCCTTGGAGCAGTTCCGTTTTGCGGCAGCCATAGAGCCTGATAACGAGTGGCTGCTCAAAGGTATGGGCAGCGTAGCAATGAAGATGGAGGAGTATGAAGATGCAGCGGCTTGTTACGAAAAACTGATGAGCGCACACGCTGAAAACAAGTTGTATGCCATCAATTATAGCCTCTGTCTGCTTTATCGTGGGCGCACCAAAGAGGCATTGAACAAACTTTACGAATTAGATTTTCGCACACCAAACGACTCAAGCATACAACGCATCTTGGCTTGGGCACACCTTTGCGACACCAATGCCGAAAAGGCTATTGCGCTATATGAACGCATTATCAGCGAAAAGTCTGCAAACGAGGATTACTTAAACTTGGGTTATGCTTACTGGGTGTGCCATAACTTGGTGCGCGCCAACGAGTTTTTTACAAAGTGGCAAACCAACGAACCTGCGAAAGACATCGAACTTGAGTTTGCCAAAGACCGCTATATGCTCAACAGGAATGGCATCACAGCCGTAGACGAAATACTGATGGTGAGCATTATAAAAGGATAAATAAAGGGTATCTGCGAAGTATAAAACTCCGCAAATACCCTCCACTCAGAATGAAATATATTACAAAAGTATTTTCTTTAACCCAACTCGGTCATTAGAATTTCTCTGTGTCGTACGGCAAAGAGAAATTCTAATGACCGAGTTGGGTTAAATGACTATATGCGGTGGTAATTTATAGAACCAGCCTATTATTATACATCTGCAAATGTACAAGAAATATATAGAACGGCAAACTTTTTTCTGAAAAAGCAACAAAGATTTTTCTCTTCTTATCGATGTGTGGCATAATTATTGTATATTTGTACTCATACAACAATATAAAAGTTTTAAAATACACGATATGAACAATAATCAAACACAGGTGTTACTGCTAACAGGCTATCTTGGAAGCGGTAAGACTACACTTGTAAACAACATTTTAGCAAACAACAAAGGCATAAAGTTTGCCGTCATCGTGAACGACATTGGGGAAGTGAACATTGATGCCGACTTGATAGAAAAAGGAGGCATAGTAGACCAACAAGACGACTCGCTCGTGGCGCTTCAGAATGGTTGCATCTGCTGCACACTAAAGATGGACTTGATACAGCAATTGAGCGACATCGTAAGTATGAAGAAGTTCGACTACATCGTTATCGAAGCAAGTGGCGTATGCGAACCTGCACCTATCGCGCAAAGCATCGTGGCTTATCCACAGCTCTACCCTAACCTTACCAAAGATGGGATTGCGGTGTTGGATTCTATCATCACCGTGGTGGACGCACGCCGTATGTGTGACGAATTTTCATCAGGTAACGACTTGCTGAAAAAGGACTTAGGCGAGGACGACATAGAAAACTTGCTTATCCAACAGATAGAGTTTTGCAACAAAATATTGCTCAATAAAGCATCAGACGTGACGCCTGAAGAGCTTGAATTGGTGAAAAAGATTATCAGAGCACTACAGCCTAAGGCAGAAATCATAACTTGCGATTACGGCGATGTAGATTTTGACGCAATACTCGATACACACGAGTTCAACTTTGATGAAGTGGCTACATCTGCATCGTGGATAGCTGCCATAGAAGGCGATGAGGAAACAGAAGAGGAACATCACCACCACGAAGATGAACACGAACACCACGAGCACGAAGAGCATCACCACGAAGACGGAGAAGCCCATCATCACCACGGACACCATCACCACCATCACCACCATCACGGACTGGAAAACGAAGAGAGTGGCGAAGCTTTAGAGTACAACATTGATACCTTTGTGTATTATGCACGCCGCCCGATGGACTTAAACTTCTTCGACAACTTCATTGCACGCAATTGGCCAAAAACCATCATTCGTTGTAAAGGTATCTGCTATTTCGACAACGAACCCGACATTTGCTATGTTTTCGAACAAGCAGGCAAACAAGTGAGCTTGCGAAATGCGGGGCAATGGTATGCCACAATGCCAACCGAAGAACTCAGAGAAATGTTGGACAAGCACCCAAAACTAAAGAAAGATTGGGAAGAACCTTATGGCGACCGTATGCAAAAGATGGTATTCATAGGCAAAGATATGGACAAAGAGGCGATTAAGGCTGAAATGGATAAGTGTCTGAAATAAGGCTTTTCAAGTCCTAAGAGCTCTTTTTCAAACGCAATAGAATAGAACAATGTGGATGTTACATCAGTGTAACAAACGCCATTGTTCTATTTTTTTTATTTTATACTTAGTGCGATGATTGTTTTAACCCAAATCGTCATTAGCCCCAGTCGGAATAGTCGGAATAGTCGGACGTGTCGGACGTGTCAGACAAGTCCGACTGGTCTGACTGGTCCGACTGGTCTGACTGGTCTAATGACCAATTTGGGTTTAAAAAGAAGAAAAGAATAAGGAAACACTAACCTTCACGCCCATTAAAAAGAAATGAAGGAGCGAGGAAACACCAAACTAAGAATGTTTTAGAAGTGCTATTTTGAGTGAAAATATTTGGCTACAATATAGATTTTAACTACCTTTGACAGCAATTTTTACACACCTATTAATATGAAGAGACGAATAGCATACACCCTTATAGCATTGCTCGTGATACTTACAGTTCCAACCCTTTCTGTGGGACAGGAGGTTGACAACAAGCCACAACCTGCTGCACAGCAAGTTTCGACTGCATCTACCACCATTAACGATGAAGCCTTAGACGATGTAAAAGAGGAAGAAATGCCCGCTACAGCTCCAAATGCAAAGGGCGAAAGCTTGAGTTTTAACCAATCGTTGAAGCAGAAATTCATCGAGGGCAATGCTGGCTTTATGTCTTTAGTAGCCATCGCCTTGGTCTTAGGCTTGGCTTTCTGCATCGAACGTATCATTTATTTAAGTCTTTCAGAGATAGACGCCAAACGCTTTATGGCCAACTTAGACGAGCGAATAGCCCAAAACGACATTGAAGGAGCAAAGGAATTGAGCCGCAACACACGTGGTCCAGTGGCTTCCATTTGCTATCAAGGCTTGTTGCGCATCAATAGTTCGATTGATGATATTGAACGCAGCGTAGCAGCATACGGCAGTGTGCAGAGTGCCAACTTGGAGAAAGGATGTTCGTGGATAACCCTCTTCATCGCAATGGCACCCTCTTTAGGATTTCTCGGCACGGTTATTGGTATGGTAATGGCGTTCGATCAAATCCAAATGGCTGGCGACATTAGTCCCACAATTGTAGCTTCGGGAATGAAAGTAGCCCTGATTACAACTATTTTTGGTATCATTGTTGCCTTGGTGCTGATGGTATTTTACAACTATATCTTGTCAAAAATAGAGCATCTCACGGCACAAATGGAGGAGTCTGCCATCACCTTGCTCGACTCGATAATGAAGTATAAACTTAAAAATAAAGCATAAATGGTTACGCCAAACAAGCTCCCACTTTCCACCGAACGTATCTCACAACGAGTGCTTTATGCCCTTGTTGCGGTTATTGCGGTGGTGTTTGCCCTCTTTTTCCTTGTGGGTTTCGATACACCATTTGCAGCCAATCCCTCCTTCAATGCACCCTTATTTACCTCTGCCCTCATTGTTTTAATGTGGGGTATGCTGGGTGTTGCCACATTGGCAGCCGTTGTTACCCTTATAAAAAAGGCACGCTACAGCTCGCAAAGTGAAAAGATGGTAAACGGAATACCTACCCGACGCATCTCGCTGATGGTCAGCTTAGGCACAATGCTTTGTCTTGGACTTACCCTACTTTTAGGTTCATCGGCACAAATGCTCATCAATGGCGTACCATTTACCGACCCTTTCTGGCTAAAAACTGCTGATATGTTGGTCAATACGTCGCTCATTATGCTCCTCACAGCTGCCCTTGCAGTGGCTTTTGGTGCAACGCGTTATCATCGCAAACGAAAGAAAAACTAACACAATATGTTCAAACGAGAAAGAAGAGATATTCCCAAACTCAACACTTCATCAACAGCCGACATTTCGTTTATGCTGCTGATACTCTTCCTCGTTACCACCTCGATGGATATGAACAAAGGTGTAGACCGACAATTGCCCCCCATAGACAAGACCGAAGACCAACGCCCAACGCCCATCAATGCCCGAATGGTGATGAAATGTAGCATTACGGCAGACAATAAAATTGTAATTGACGACAAAACCATTGACAAAAAACAAATAAAAAATCTTGCTTTCAACTTTATAAAAGCGAGGGGAAAGGAGCATATCATTCAAATTCAGGCAGACCGAAAAGCCTCGTACGACACTTATTTTCAGCTTCAAAACCAAATCATAGCTGCCTACAACGCCCTACGCAACGAACATTCGCTTGCCACATTTGGCAAGGGTTACGACCTATGTAGCAACGAACAGAAAGCAGTCATCAACGAAGAAGTGCCACAACGTATATCCGAAGTATATACAATGTCCACCGAAGCAACACAGAAAGGAGGCGCAGAATGAGTATCTACCGACACAAATGCCACGCCATACCCGAACTAAACACAGCTTCGTTGCCCGATCTTATCTTCACCATCTTATTTTTCTTTATGTTGGTCACCAATATGCGCAAAGTAACGGTCAAGGTAAAATACCAAGTGCCACAAGGTAAAGAACTTACCCGACTAACCAAAAAGTCGACCAACTCCTATATATATATAGGTAAACCTACAGCAGCAGACGGCAGCGTTATAAGCAATAACACCCAAATACAGCTCAATGACAAACTCGTCAACATAGATGAGGTAACAAAATATATGGTGGAAGAGCGCAAAACAATGAGTGCTGAAGACAGAAAACAAATGGTGGTGAGCATCAGAGCCGATAAATCCACCCCAATGGGCACTATTACCGATGTGAAACAAGCATTGCGCAAAGCCAACGCTTTAAATATCAATTTGGCAGCAACCAACCAGAGAAATTAGCCATTATAACATTTATTGCTTACAAATTAATACTAATTTGCAGAAAGTATTTGTACATTCCGAGATATTATTGTAACTTTGCGCCAAATTTACAAAATTAATGGCACATAGAAGTTTAGATCATTTAGACAAGAAAATTCTTCGTCTTATTGCAGAAGATGCACGTATTCCATTCTTAGAAGTAGCTCGTGAGTGCAATGTGAGTGGAGCAGCAATACATCAAAGGATACAAAAGTTGACGAACTTAGGCATTTTGAAAGGTTCACAGTTTATAATTGACCCTGAAAAAATAGGCTACGAAACTTGCGCATATATGGGTTTGAATCTCAAGCACCCAGAGAAGTTCGATGAAGTAGTAGAGGCTTTAAAGAAAATTCCAGAGATTGTAGAATGTCACTATACCACAGGTGAGTACGACTTGTTTATCAAATTGTACGCTTACAACAACCATCACTTGTTGAATATCATTCACGACAAGCTTCAAACATTAGGATTATCGCGCAGCGTGAGTCTTATCTCTTACAATGCAGTAATAGACAGACCACTTCCTATTGCGGAACTTCCAACAGAGGAAGCAAATGAGACAGAAGAATAAAAGGGATTAACAGAAAGAAACAATTTAGCGGAGTTAACAATAAGGGCGTAATCTTTGTAGATTGCGCCCTTATTTTTTAAAAAGAGAGGTCGGACAAGTCGGAATAGTCAGACAGGTCAGACAGGTCGGACTGGTCGGACAGGTCAGACAGGTCCGACCAGTCCGACTAGTCCGACTCATTAGTGTCCCAAGAAATCAAAAAACAACTCTTGCCCTATGTCATTTTGGCATATTTGTGTTTTTTCTCTGCAAAGAAGTTCTCTTAAACCCAAATAGCCAAGCTGTGGCAAACCAACACTCCTCACCCAACGGAGGGAAGGCTGTTAGGGCGAATGATGTAGGGGCTCGATTCATCGAGTTCCGCTAACAAATATCAAACACCATTTCTGATGAGCGGAATTCAATACTTCCGATGAGCGGGAATCGATACTTCTGATGAGCGGGAATCGATACGTGCTGATGAGCTTGCGAATAAATCGAGCCCCTAACCTTGTGCTCCTATAACAAAAAAAACGCTCCCAACCCATTGGTTGAGAGCGTTTTATTGTTATAAGGAGACTATTATTTCACTACCATCTTCTTACCCTTAACGATGTAGATGCCCTTTGGCAACTTGTTAAGTTCGTCAATTGAAGAAACTGTAGCCACCTTGCGACCCTGAATATCGAATACGTTTTCAGCCTTAGCAAATGGAGCCTCAGCCGATACATCATTGATACCTGCAACATCGAAACCAATGATATTAAGGTTCAATTGATCAGCACCTGCAGTTCCGTTGTTAGCCTTGAAGTAAGCACGGAATGGACTCAATGCGCCGGCCTTTGTAAAGGTGTTACCTTCAGAATTGAGCACATACATATCAGCATCATTCATTGTCTTGCTTGTACCGTAGTAGTTGTATTCATCACCCGATGTTATGCAGGTCAGCTTGCCTCCAAACTTGGCATCTGTACCCTTGAATGTAATTGCCTTACCCTTCAAGTCGTTAGGTACAGCCATAATGTATGGAGTGTTGCTGTAGAATGCCTGTGTGTAAGAGAAGAACACATCTTGACCCTTCTGACCATCGTAGCGCATCAACCAGAACTGCTTACCTGTGTCCTCACGTGTTTTGAACCAGCTAATAGGTTGACCGTCAGCTGTGAACGATGTAACATCGAATGGCAATGAGAGTGATTCCCAACCCTTATTATTGTCGATAACATTGTTAAAGGTGCGAGTGTATATAGCTTCTTTAGCTGTAAACGAGCGTGGGCAGAAGAAGTCATTAGCATCTGTCAATGTAATCTTTTCAGCTGTACACAAGCCCTGAGAGTTAACCTTTACAAGGTTACGATTAGCAAGCGAAGCGATGCTTCTTACACTGTAGTACAAGGTGTTAGGATTGTTGTTTGGCTTTACGTCAGAAACTGAGTAACCTAAGGTAGAGAGGTCAGCAGCCAAAACATCGTCTGTTACCTCAATAGTTTTTGTAGGTTTAACTTCAAGTTCAGAACCGTCCTTCTTGTAGAATACAACAGGAACCTTTACACTGAAGCTTGCTTGAGTATCAGAGAATGGATTAAAGTCAGGTGTACACAAGATGAGGGAATAATAACCTGTCTTTGAAATACCTGAGAATGAGAACTCTACATCTTGACTGCCATTAGCAGGAATGTCCAAGTTGACAGGCTGTGCTGCACCAATGATACCACCAGTGTTATTGTCTACACAAACGAGCTTGTAACCACCAACAACAGGGAGACCATTTGTTGTCTTGAATGTAGCCTTACCTTTTACAGTGCGAGAGTAAAGCATATTACTTTCCATCTTTTCGATAGCATATTCGCTTGCGATAGATGAATTAGCTTTAGCAGCCTTAACACCATATACGCTTTCAGTTGCAATGAGCTTGCCATCTTCAGAGAATACACTTACAAAGTGGTCGCCTGCGCTAGAGAGTGTGTAAGTTGCATCAAACTCCTTAACTTCGTTTGGCTTAAGATTTACAGCAATGGTAGATGCTATTTGGTAACGGCTACCAACTGAAACTTGATTCATAGTAGCTACAATAATGCGACCATAGTAATCATCAGTACCTTTGTTCGTAAGCTTTATTTTTGCAGGATAGATTCCGCCTACAATGTGTTCGCCATCAGCTACTTGGATAGAGGCACTAGTATTTATATTTGATATTTTTGTATAATCGTGTGCCAAGGAAGTGAAAGAACCATCTTCGTTCTTCTTTACCATAGCTGTGCTATACTTGTTGTACGACCAATCTTCTGTACCTCTGGCACGTGACATAACAAATATATTGTAGGTTTCGCCCACCTTCATTGCATCGCCCTTAAGTACAATAGGAAGATCTACTGGGTCGGCCCTCTGTGTCAAGATAGAAGCTACATACTTAGTTTTAGCATCGCTTGCCGCTACCAATTTGCCATTCTCATCAAGGTAGCCCAATGCAAATTCAAAGCTAGCGCCTTTCTTGGTAAGATTTGAGAGGTTTACATTAATGGTTGCGCCATTAGCACCTGTAACCTTAGTCAACAATTCTGTAGCCAAGTTAGAAGCCTGTTTGTTCTTACCGATACCAATGATAGCAAACTGTTGTGTGTCGTAACCACCTGCTACAGAGCTTGCACCGATACCAGAAGTAGAATGTGGGTCGAGTGCAGAGATAAGGAAGTAGCCATTAGATGCACCGTCCCAACCCCAGTTTACGTGGAAATAGCCCTTGCCATCGTATCCGTCAATAACAAAGCAGTGACCACCACCGCTTGCCACAGTACCACAGAACACTACAGGGCGGTCTGCCAACATTTCATTGTAGAGAATGTTTTCAAAGTCAGCCAAGCTTACACTACTGCGGTCCAATGTATAAGCAGAATAGTTGAAATACTTGTTGAACGCAGGTGCAATAGATGTTGCTAAAGCGCCCGAACCACCTCTTTCATTGGTATCGTAAGTCATTTCTACACTACAACCTACGTACAACATAAGATTACCTATAGCGGTTTTCTTATCTGCTCCATCGTACGCTGTATGTACATCACTAATCTTACTCCATTCGATAGGTGTACCTTGTGGTACAGCTGCCAACTCGCTTTTAGCATCCTTACCATAACTTGTATAAGCAGGAATTTCGGCTGCCACAGCCTCAGGCCACTTGTACTTGTACATTACCTGCGACATAGCTGTAGCCACACATCCTGTTACAAGACGTTCACCCTTAGGACCCTTAGGGCAAGTATAGTTGTAAGCCTTATCCTGTCCCCAAAGACAAGACAAGAGAGGGTGAACTGCCTTGCGTGTTTGGTTTGCACCATTAGATGATTGGTTGCCCAATTGCTTGTTGTAGTCGTCCAGGTTTGTAATTTCGTTAGCATAAGTCTGCAAGAAGCTCTTTATGTTTTCAGGCATATTTGCGTAATCGAATGAGCCTGAGTCAGCGTAACCAAGCACTTCGCGTGTACGATCATCGCCCGAAACTACTACGTAACCTTTGTTATCACCAGCATTGAACACGTAGTAAGGTGCAACGACATCTTTTGTAAGCTTCTTAGCTCCTGGAGCATAAGCCGCAACTCTTGATGTTACCGCAACGCCCTTCTTTGCCCAAAACTGCTTAGCTACGGCAAATGCGCTTGATTGTGATACAGGTGCAGCAAACGTAGTTTGAACCGCAGCGAGTACCATCAGCGCAAGAAAATTTCTCTTTTTCATCATTTACTCTTTTGTTATTGGATTATTTATTAACTGTTTTTGTTTAAGGATAGGTTATCTTTCAACTTTCAAATATTTTGTATCTGTCGTCAGTGATTAAAACCTTCATTTATAAATGATTGCCAAAGATAGTAATTATTTTCAAAAACAACAAAAAATATCTCAATTTTTTGAGCAAATCAAAGTAAAGTATTTGGTAAAACGAATAAATATAACTTTCTTCTACCCCATTGTATTGCTTCGTAAGTCACTCGCGCGAACCTTATATATATTGGACGCCGCCCCTCCGTTGGGACTACTCTTTATACACATTTCCGTTTAGGCTGGTTCTATAGTAGAATATCACTCCAAAATTATGATGAACTTTTTTTAATTCCGCCAAACAGGTGAGGTGCCTATTTTGACACACCCGCTTACTATTCTACTGCCTTACCCTCGCTTTGCCACCCAAGAATACCGCCAAGGAGGTTGGTGGTCTTAAACCCTTTAGCTTTAAGCAATGCACAAGCCATAGCCGAACGCTTGCCCGAGCGACAATACACCGCTACGGGTTTGCTTTTGCGAAGCTGTTTTTCGGCCGATGCCACAAAGTTGGCATCTTTCACATTTATATTAATAGCACCCTTAATGTGGCCTTCGGCAAACTCTTCAGGTGTGCGAACATCAACGAGCTGCACATCATTTTGTTGAATAAAGCGCTCAAATTGTGTCACAGACACATCATTCACTTGTGTCAGCCCTGTTTTGCAAGCCACTAACGCAAACAAAGCTACTGCAAAAAATATTATCTTCCTTAATTCCGCAGCATAAATTCTTGTGAGAACTCCAAGTGACTGAGAAACAAAGTTCTCAAAACACTTGGATATGTCAGAAATTTCACCTATCTTGGTGCTGTAAACATAACAAGTAAGCAAAAAAAACTGATATGGCAAAGGTAGCAATTAAAAACGAGAATATCACTTCTTTCGGTGGAATTTATCATATTATGGACGTTTTCTCAAAGTTGGGCTTTGAAAAACTTACCGAATCTGTATTGGGCAAACGTGGAAGTAGCGGCAAAGCATTCTGTTATGGAAGTATTTTTGGATCTCTCTTCTTCAGTTACCTTTGTGGTGGAGAATGCCTTGAGGACATCAATGCGCTTATTGGGCAGTTCAAGCAAAGACCTGATACGCTGTTACCCGGTGCCGACACTGTGGGGCGCGGACTAAAGGAGCTTACCGAGAAAAATATTGTCTATAAGAGCAAGACCTCCGACAAGTCGTATAGTTTCAACACAGCAGAAAAGTTGAATACCTTACTTTTACGGATGATACGAAGAATGGGGCTTATAAAGGTGGGCAGTCATGTAGACTTAGACTTTGATCACCAGTTTATTCCAACCCACAAGTTCGATGCAAAGTATTCTTACAAGCAGGATTTTGGCTATTTCCCTGGTTGGGCTTCCATTGGGGGAATCATAGTCGGAGGTGAGAATCGTGACGGAAACACCAATGTGAGATTCCATCAAGAAGACACGCTCCGTCGCATTATGGACCGTGTAACCTCAGAACTTGGTGTGGTAATAGAGCGTTTCCGTGCTGATTGCGGATCGTTCTCAAAGGAAATTATCCAAACCGTAGAGCAGCGCTGCAACACGTTCTATATACGTGCTGCCAACTGCGGCAGCCGACACGAGGACTTCCGCCAGCTGAAAGAATGGAAGAGTGTTGAGGTTGATTATGAGAGATGCGATGTCACATCCATCAGCATAGACAACTTAATAGAAGGAAAGTCATACAGGCTTGTCGTACAGCGTAGTCCTTTGAAAGACAAGGATGGCAAGCAACAGACGGATATGTTCGGAGTGATATACACATACCGCTGTATCCTCACCAATAATTAGATGTCTACCGAGAAAGACATCATTACATTTTATAATGAGCGTGGAGCAAGCGAAAAGAACTTCGACATACAGAACAATGACTTCGGATGGTCACATCTGCCCTTTTCCTTTATGGCTGAGAACATGGTTTTCATGATGGTTACCGCCATGCTGAAGAACTTCTATCTCTATCTCGTCCGTCATATCAGCGATAAGGTCAAGCCATTGAAAAAGACAAGCAGGCTGAAAGCCTTTATCCTGCATTTTGTCAGCGTGCCAGCAAAATGGGTGCGCACTGGAAGGCGGAACGTTCTGAACCTATATACAAATAAAATCTACTACTCTGAGGTCTTCATTGAATAAACATCATTTTTTGTGGTTTTTCATACTTCCCCATTGGTTTGGGTGGGGGATTTTATGCTTAAAAAAGACCCAAAAAAAACACCGAAGCACCTCATATCAACATATAGAGCCCAAAAAGACATCTCAACATATAAAATTTTCTCACAAGAAAAAATACTGCGGAATTAAGGATCTTCTTCATATCTTTAATTATTTATTAAACCCAAATCGGTCGTTAGACCAGTCGGACTTGTCGGACCAGTCGGACTTGTCTGACACGTCCGACCCGTCGGACTGGTCTGACGACCGATTTGGGTTAAAATGGTGGTGCACCCCCCATATCAGGTGGAGGAGGCAGCGGACCATCGTTCATTCTACTTCCCATTATCTCGCCGCCATTGCCAAAGCCAGGAGGTGGGAAACTCATTTCATCAGGATTAGCAAAGCGAGTGTATTCACCTTTAAATTCGAGCAACACATCACCCGTAGCACCCTTACGGTGCTTAGCTATGATAATTTGCGCCTTGCCGTGTAGGTCGTTGCCCTTCTCGTCTTGGTAGATGTGATAGTATTCAGGGCGATGCACAAACAATACCATATCGGCATCTTGCTCGATAGCACCCGACTCACGCAAGTCGCTCAGTTGAGGTCGCTTGCCCTCAGGACCTTCTCGTTGCTCCACATTACGACTCAATTGGGAGAGAGCAAGTACAGGAATGTTCAGCTCTTTTGCCAATCCCTTTAGCGAACGGCTAATGGTAGACACCTCTTCTTGTCGGTTGTTGAAGCGCATTCCGTTGGCGTTCATCAACTGAAGGTAGTCTATCATTAGTACCTTTATGCCGTGTTCCCGCACCAATCGACGCGCCTTTGTACGCAGTTCGAATACCGACAAGCCTGGGGTATCGTCTACAAAGATAGGCGCACCGTCCATCTTGCGGATATTCGTGTCGAAGCGTTCCCATTCGTCGGGTGTGAGCTGACCATTCAATATTTTGTTACCAGGGATAGAACACACGTTGGAAATCAATCGATTTACCAACTGCACATTGTTCATTTCAAGGGAGAAAAAGGCTATCGGAGCACGATAATCTATTGCAATATTCTTTGCCAAAGAAAGGGCAAACGAGGTTTTACCCATCGCAGGTCGACCTGCTATAATCACAAGGTCGGATGGTTGCCAACCTGCAGTTATCTCGTCCAATTTGTTATATCCTGTGGGCACACCCGTTATACCGCCATTTTCCTTATTGTTGGCAGCTTTCAAGAGTATTTCGTGTGCTTGTTTCACGATAGGATCAATCTGGGTGTACTCTTGAATCATATTCTTTTGAGAGAGCTCAAATAGCGAGCCTTCGGCACGTTGCATCAATTCGTCTACATCTACCGTCTCGTCGAAAGCGTCTGTTTCAATCATTGAAGCAAACTGAATGAGCTGGCGTGCCAAGAACTTCTGTGCCAATACGTGGCCGTGATATTCGATGTGAGCCGACGAAGCCACACGCGAACTCAGTTCTACAATGTAGGTTGGGCCACCCACTTCCTCCAATGCGCCCTTGGTTTTTAGTTCTTCAGCCACCGTCATAATGTCGACAGGCTTCTCACGCATATTGAGCGACTGTATGGCATCATAAATTTTCTGATGGCGAGCATCGTAGAAGGTCTCGGGTCGTATCAATTCTGATACTACCGTAAACGCATCTCTGTCTATCATCAATGCACCCAACACGGCTTTTTCTATGTCTAAAGCCTGTGGTTGAAGGTGTCCAAAGGTGGTATCAATAGGCGCAGCTTGTCGCTTACGGCTATTTCGTGTACTTGTACTTTTATTTTCTGGCATAACGGTACAAAATTAATCAAAAATCCTGAAAGTAGGTAAGGTATTCCTATAAGTTTTTTTATCTTTGCAATATGAAAGTATATCCTTGCTGTAAAATAAATCTTGGACTCAACGTAACACGCAAACGTGAGGACGGATATCACGACCTTGAAACCGTATTCTACCCTATCCCTTTGTGCGACAGGTTGGAAGCCAACATCGTAAAGGGTAAGCCTAACACTTGCACACTGCGAATAGACGGCAACCCTATAGAGGGCGATGTGGACAAAAACCTTGTAGTAAAGGCTTATCGCATTTTGGCTAACGAGTTCCAATTGCCGCACATCGAGTTTTGTTTGACCAAGCAAATCCCCTCGCAAGCGGGTCTTGGAGGTGGTTCGGCTGATGCGGCTTACACACTAAACTGCATCAATGCGCTCTGTAACCTCAACCTCACCACGGCACAAATGGAACGCTATGCCGCAAAGTTAGGAGCTGACTGTGCTTTTTTCATCACCGCACAGTCTGCTTTTGCTACTGGTATAGGCGACCAACTTCAATCTATGGAAGCGGAACAATTACCGCTCAAAGGGAAATACATCGCAATAGTGAAACCCAACGTAGCTATTTCTACAGCTCAAGCCTTCTCTTTCATTCGTCCACAACAACCGACAATGTGTTGCAAGGATATTGTTTTGCAACCCATCACATCGTGGAAAGACAGGCTCGACAACGATTTTGAGGTTTCAATGTTCGAAATCTACCCTGAAATACGTGAGGTGAAAGAACGCCTATATGCGTCGGGGGCAGTTTATGCACAGATGTCGGGCAGCGGTAGTGCTTTCTTTGGCATCTTTGAAAACGAACCAAAGGGCATTGAAAATACATTCAACGGAATGTTTACTTACGTCTGCCAACTCTAAAACATCAATCCCCACAGCCTATGAAAAAGATAGTTTTCGCCTTTTTCGTCCTCCTTTTCAGTTCCCCAACACAAGGAATGGCACAGCGATTGCGCCGTAGCATATCGCTAGAGATGATAGAACGATTGGCAAAGATGCGCAATATAACGCCTGAAGAACTACAAAGTTTGAAACCATTTTTAGAGCGTACCAATTGGAAAGTTCTTGAAATGGACGACGACCCTTCAGACAATTCGATGCAAATCGTAGCCGCACAGAATATGGAATATAGGCTTGGCGACTTCCAAAGTATTGGTTCACCGCATAACGGATTAATCGTTCATTTACAAAAGGTTGCAGGATTTCAAGTAAACGATTTATTTATCGTATTCAACGACTCGAACGAAGCCAAACTCTTTGGTAAATATTTGGCACACTCAGGCTTTAAAGATACGACAGGATATGGCAACTCGTTTCGCAAAATCGTTCCACTCCCGACAGGCGTAAATGTGGTGATGGACGTAGAATTGGACGTGGAAGCCTACCAACCACAGGCACATATCACCATTTACGATGAATAAATGGCAGCCTTAAAATATCGAAAGAGAATATAATATAACCATATATTGAAGATAAAACGAGAAGAAAAGCGTAACTTTGTAGCACGTTTTTTTTAGATAACAATAAGATATTAAAGTATATGAAACGATTTCTTCCCTTGCTTTTTGCTTGTTTTTTGTTGGCAAGCAATGCAAACGCACAGTTTGTGTGCCACTCTGATTATAAAGAAAACTTCTATACCCCAAATACATTGGTTATCACCTTTACGGCTGATAATACAAAGGGAAATGCCATAAAAGCTGCAAAGAAAAAGAAGTGTAAGATAGTGCGCAACCTTAAAGAAGACAACAAAACAACAATAAAAATCCCCGAAACATGGGACTTAGAGGAAGCTCGTGCTTTCTTTAAGAAGATAAAAGGCGTAGTAGAGGTGCGTAGAGAGGAACTCGACCCTAATGCGCAAACACAATAAAATATGGCTGGTTCTATAAATTAGCTTTGTTAGATTTTGAGCTTATTTTTGAGGTCAAAATGCAAGGGAGTGAAGGAGTGTAGCGAGCTACACGACTGAACGAACTTACATTTTGAACCAAAAAGAAGCCAAAAGATAACAAAACGTATTTCATAAAAATTTAATGACTATATGCGGTGGTAATTTATAGAACCAGCCATAAAAGGATAGGAACGTGTTAGTCGCGTTCCTATTTTGTTTGCAGTCCATCTTACATTCAACATTTACACACATCTTATCACTATAAAGTTTCTTTGTATGTCAATAAAGTCTACATTCGGCAAAGCCAAACACTGGTTGTCTACCCTATCATTTCGCACGGGTGTTATTGTTTTGCTTTGTTGCATTCCGTTCTACATTCTTTCGTTTGCGCAGTTTGCATTGCCTTTATCCACTTCTACAAAAGGGGTGTTGTGGATTATTCTCTTTGGTCTTGCTAAAACATTCCAATACGCTGGAATAACTATCTTGGGCGTAGAGGGGTACAAACGACTAAAGAACAAGTTTAAGAAATAGCACAAAAGCACTTCAACACAAATGGATATACAACTGATAATCTTCGACTTTGATGGCACATTGGGCGACTCTCAAAAGCTTATTACCGACACAATGCTCGCCACCATTGACCAATTGGGACTTGAGCCTCGAACGCGTGAAGCGTGTGCCAAAACTATAGGACTGCCTTTAGCAAAGTGTTTCTCATCAATCATTGAGATGAGCGACGAGAAAGCTGAAGAATGCGCTGCCGTGTACAGCGACATTTTCCGACAAAAGAACGTTCGTGGAGCTGTGCCACCTTTCCCAAAGGTCATCGAAACCATACGTTTGCTGCACGAAAAGGGAATTATTCTTTCCATAGCAAGCAGTCGCCACCATCATTCGCTTGCACAATTTGTTGACGAAATGCACCTTGAGCCATACATCACCTTCATTTTGGGCGCTGACGATGTGGAACACCCTAAGCCTAATGGTGAACCGGTGGAGAAAACACTCTCCCACTTCAACATCTCGACAGACAATGCCTTGGTAGTGGGCGATACCACCTTCGATATTCTAATGGGCAAGAATGGCGGTGTGAAAACTTGTGGGGTAACTTACGGAAATGGCACTTACGAAGAACTTAAAACCGCAGGAGCAGACTATATCATTGATACTTTCGACCAGTTGCTCGCCATCGTTAAACCCAAATCGGTCGTCCGACCAGTCAGACCAGTCGGACCAGTCGGACTTGTCTGACTTGTCTGACTTGTCTGACTTGTCTGACTTGTCTGACACGTCCGACTTGTCCGACACGTCCGACTATTCCGACTGGGGCTAAAAAATAAAAAGCCAAAGATAAAAGGAGGTTTTATTTGGCAGAAAAAGAAGAAATCCGTACTTTTGGAACAGAAATAACAATCAATAAAAAACTATTAATATGAAAACATTCATTTTATCAGCAATGCTTTGCAGCGCTGCAATTGTAGTAAATGCACAAACAAGCATTAAAGCTAACTTCAACAAAGGCGACTCAACCATCTATCAATCAGCCTATAACTTTAAGATGGACTTGCCTATGGGAGGTGGAAGAAAAGAGGCTTCTATGGACTTAACACAACGTTATGTGGTATTAGATAAGAGCAATAAGGGATTTAAAATAGAGTCAACCTTTACCAATGTTGACACTAAAGGCGATGAAATGGTGATGCAACAAAACGGAGTGCAAAACTTCAAATATATGCTTAACCAACCTATCGTGTTCCTCACCGATGCTAACGGCAAGATAACCAAGATAGAAAACTACGATGCAGTGATAGAAACAACCAGCAAACATGCCATAGCCGACCTTGACGAAATGTACAAAAAGAACCCTATGCTCGAACAGGTTATGCCAAAAGCTACAGCAATAATGGCATTAGGCGACCAACTGAGCGAAGAAAATGTTATCAGTTTTATAACCAACAATAGCATATTCTCGTTCTATGGCAAGACGATAAAGACGGGAGATGTGGAAACACGAACCTTCCAACAGGGTGTAAAAGGCAAAACAACCTACACCCTTACCACTACAGGCAATGTAACTACCTTGCAAGGCGACACCAAAGGTGATATGACCGAAAACGAGGTAAAGCAGATGATAATATCAAATATGCAGAAGATGGGCATGGACGCCGAAACTGCTAAATCACAAATAGAAATGGGTTGGGGACAAATGAAACAAATGGGTATGACTAACCTCTACTTCACAAGCAAAGAAATAGCAGACTACCAACCTAATGGGTGGGTAAGCACATCATCAACCAATGCTGCTGTAAAGTTGATGGGCATGGACTTAAAAATTGATGGAGAACAAAAGATTGTTTCAAAGAATTGGTAAAGACTTTTAAATAATTCAGACAGGTCGGACAAGTCAGACCTGTCCGACCTGTCCGACTCGTCCGACTCGTCCGAATTATCTGTCGTTTATAAAGCCCTTAGCAATAAAAAGCCACTATTAAAACGCCTTATTCTTCCCACTTCGCTTTGTGCGCTTGAATGAACGATAGTCGTCAAGCTCTATCTCCACTTCGGGTTCTTCCAACACTCCTGCTGTAGGAAGGCTAAATTTCATATACTTTATATTCAATCCACGCTCTATCCACTGGTTTTCGTAATACGTGTGAATACCAAGTATCTCCTTTGTACGCTCATCGAAATCGCTTGCTTGCACGCCATTTGTTTCGTTGCTATACAAGTCTTCGGTGCGGAAAAGCAAAGGCAACTTGTTGCGTTCTACAAGGTATGTGGTGTAAGTAAAGAGAAAATTAGAGTCGGTCTTTAGATGTACCAGTCCTCCGTCTATCAAGAAGTTGCGGTAACGATTGAGGAAAAAGGTGGACGACAATCGCTTGTGTACATTCTTCATCTGAGGGTCTGAGAAAGTAAGCCATATCTCCTGCACCTCGTCTTTTGCAAAGAAGCGGTCGATAATCTCAATACTCGTTCGCAAGAAAGCCACATTATCCAATCCTTCCTCCAAGGCTTGCTTAGCTCCCGTATAAATGCGTGCGCCCTTAATGTCGACCCCTATAAAATTGATATTGGGATAAACACGTGCCAAACCTACCGTGTACTCGCCTTTGCCACAACCCAACTCCAATACAATAGGATTGTCGTTGTGGAAATACTGCTCACGCCAATGCCCCTTCATCTCAAAAGGCACTTCACTTATCACGCCGTATGGATATTGGAAAACATTCTTAAATGTTTCCATCTCTGCAAACTTCTGTAACTTTCCTTTGCTCATAATGGTTGCAAAGTTAAACAAATATTTTTGTTTTGCCGACAACCATACTCCGATAATTAAACCCAAATCGGTCATTAACCCGCAAAAGGCTTTTTAAAGCGTTTAGATGTTATGCTTTTCTTCGTCTTTGCACCTTATTTTGGCTCTTTTCGTTTGTTTTTTCAGTTGTTTAGCTCGCTAAACGTCTTCAAAAACAAACGAAAATAGCTCAAAATAAGCTCGCAAATCTCGAAGAAGTCTAACGACCGATTTGGGTTTAATTTATTTCTGCCCTAAAAGAGCAGAAAAAGAAGAGAAAACAGCACAAACTAATGCTATAAATAAGAGTAAGAAACACGCAATGTATCAATGCGTTAAACTCACAAATATATTTTGAAACTTTAAGACTTATTTAAAGAATTATAATATTTTATCTTAAAGAACCGCTTTTTGCGTTAAGATATGT
Organism: Prevotella ihumii; assembly: GCF_900155655.1. GTDB lineage: Bacteria > Bacteroidota > Bacteroidia > Bacteroidales > Bacteroidaceae > Prevotella > Prevotella ihumii. The sequence continues at coordinate 2,111,433 of NZ_LT706987.1, read as the reverse complement.
ACATTTCACTCCTTTTTCATCATATTTTCCCTATCTTTGTTGTGTTAATATGAAACAAAGGCACGGTGGTAACTCAATCTCACATAGGAACGTGCCGCAGTAGAACACCATTTGTGTACTGCTATAAGTTTCAAAAAAATAAACGTGATGAGATTAATTAAACTACTTACATTCAGCTTATTAGTTACACTTGTTACACTTAACATTAAAGCAAGTAATGGTGATAACAAAAGCACATTCGATTGGACTCCGCTTATAACAGCCATAAGCAAACTTGAAAGTGGAGGAAACCCCAAGGCACGCAACGGACAGTATATCGGCATACTCCAAATATCGCCAGGCTTAGTAAACGTGTGCAATAACATTCTAAAGAGTAAAGGCAGCTCTGACCGCTTTACCCTAAACGATAGATACAACAAAGATAAATCTATCCAAATGTTCACCTTATTTATGGAACGCTACAACCCTACAAACTGCATTGATAAGGCAATAAGAATGTGGAAAGGGGGCACACGCTACAGCATTAAAGCAACCCAGAGTTATGTGAACAGGGTTATGAGATTGTTGAAATAACATTCGATTTGGGTTTAATGACGATATGCGGTGGTAATTTATAGAACCAACCTATACGCATCTTTCTTTAACCAAAATATTCATCAGAAAGCTCCTATTGAAATAGATTTTAATGTGTGCAAGAGCATGTAAGCATTTGAATATAATTCCCTTTAACTCCTCTAATTTCTTGATAGAAGGAACGAATTTTAAGTTTAAAGAATAGCTCTTGCATACCCCACACTGTTGTCCTCCTGTTTGTCGTTTCCATCATTCTCTTTCTCGGCTATAGCTCACGCAAATGTTAAATACACTCGTCATATTTTGCGCATTTTGCACTAAGAATAGTTTTATGCAGAAAATAAGGGCTAATTTGTGTGCAATCGTAATATATTGATATACAAATGGTTACCTAAAAAGTAAAGAGGGGTGTGCAAAACATATTGTAAAAAGTAAGTAAATACAGATCTATGAAAAACTAAATATGAACAAAATAAGGGGCAATTGGTGAGATTTGGAAAGGTCAAAGTTCATCGTTCACCTCCTCAAAGTTCATCTTTGGCAATGTCAAACATATATGTTTAGCCGTCTCAAAGACCAACTTTGACACACGGTTAGTAGCCAATGCGTGTTTTCAACCTTAAAATAGGAAATAAGGAACAATGCTATTTTGAAGATTGAAATGTTAAATTGAGGCGTCACACAACGAAGAGGAAAAATTTGAGGGTAAGTTTTTTAAACCCAAATCGGTCGTCAGACCAGTCGGATGTGTCTGACTTGTCCGACTGGTCCGACTGGTCCGACTGGTCCGACTGGTCTGACGACCGATTTGGGTTAAAGCGAGCTTTCGATATTTGGGATAGTTATCTCGCCTGCAATAGAGCGTTGCATATACTCGCGCACACGTTCGGTATCGCTAAATTGACCTTGAAGGAACATAAGTTTGGTAACAGCAGCCTCAACCGTTGTGTCGAAACCACTAATAACGCCAGCGTCTTGCAACTGATAGCCCGTGTCGTAACGGCTCATATCTGCCTGGCCGCTAATACATTGGCTCACATTAACAGTTACCACGCCACGTCCTGAAGCTTGCTTCAACAACTTCATCAACCAAGGCATTGATGGCGCATTACCACTACCAAAACTTCGCATTACGATACCTCGCAACTCTGGCGCATCAAGTATGTGGCGCACAATGTTTTCCTCTGCACCTGGGAAGAGCGAGAACACAAACACATTGCTATCAAAATTGGTATGCGGAACCATTGGCTTAGAATAGTCGGGCATCAATATAGCGTGCTTTCTGAAGTTGAAACTTACACCAGCTTCGCAAAGGTGCGGATAGTTGAACGAGTCGAAAGCATTGTATTCATCAGCATTTTGCTTCGTTGCACGATTACCACGCAGCAAGTGTCCATTGAAGTAGATGCACACTTCGGGTACCATTGGTGTGTCGTCTTTATGATGAGCAGCAGCAAGTTCGATACTTGTCATTAAGTTTTCCTTACCATCTGTACGAAGCTGACCTATAGGCAACTGCGATCCTGTAAGGATAATAGGCTTGGTAAGATTTTCGAACATAAACGATAAAGCCGAGGCAGTGTAAGCCATAGTGTCCGTACCGTGAAGAATAACAAAGCCATCATACATATCGTATCTATCAACAATAATCTTCACAATCTCGCCCCAAAACTTTGGCGACATATTAGATGAGTCAATAGCAGGTACAAACTGATAAGTGTGCACCTCTGTAGGAATTTGCTTAAATTCAGGGACGTTTTCGGCTAAATGATTGAAATCTAAGGGTTCTAAAGCACCCGTTTTGGGGTTTCGTCCCATTCCGATAGTACCGCCCGTGTAAATCAATAAAACTTTCTCTGTTCTTTTCATAGGATTATAAAACTTTACCGCAAAGTTAAGAAAAAGATTTTAGTATCTCTCCATTTTATCGGTTTCTTTTTTGCCATCGATATATGATAATGTAAGCCACAAGCAATCATTAAGTTATAATCTACCGCACATCGCTATCCATTTGATATTAATTTAGCTTTCATTCACCATCTTCCTAAATTCTCTAAAGATACTTTCATTACAATTTGCCATAATGTATTTTAATTTAATTACTCGTCATTACCTACCCATAAACTACTTCTTCGATACAATAAATTGGCTAATGTCAAATATTTAGTGCCTATTATATTAAAAAAGCAGTATCTTTGTATGTCCATTGCAATAAATCTTATCTAAACATAATTCACGATGGCTGAAGAACAATCAAACAAGCAATTAAAAATAATCGACCACGAAAGTAAAGCGGATAAAACTACATTAAGGCAAATGCTTCTTGCATACAATACAGATGCAAACGTACACAAGCTAAAAGAATATTACGCTCAAAAGTCGTTAGCCGAAATACTAAATGTAGCACGTAACGAAACTGCACATAGTTCATTCCTCTCTTGGCTCTTTAACCCTAATTCGCACCACGGTTTAGGTATATTTCCATTAGAAATGCTTTTACAAATAATTGCGCAAAGGGCATTGATGATAAAGGGGGTTTGTCCACTGACTGACACCATTATCAACAATATTTTACTACAAAAGTATAATCTAAATCGTGCTATTTCAACAACAGAATACACTTTAGAAAGCAGAAAGCGACTTGATATTCTTATAGAAAGAATACAAATAGATGAAGAAGAAATAAATATTATCATCGAAAACAAAGTGCTATCAAGCGAACACGATAATCAAACAAATACGTATTACACGCAATTTCCAAAAGACTTAAAAGGTAAAGCAAAGACCAATATCTTCCTCTATCTTTCACCTATAACCAATAGTGATTTGGACTTCTGCTATAATGAGGAATACCAACCACACTGCGAATGTAAAGCTTTTATACAAATAAACTATCAGCAGATAATGGATAAAGTGCTATCCCCCTGCCTAATGCGTGATATTCCTAAAGAGACCGAATTTAAAATAAAAGATTACATCAACTGTCTTACATTTCCAAGCATAACAGAAATAAAAGACAACAAAAATACAAAACAAATTACAATTATGGCAACAAGCGAGAACGAAACCAAACTACTCAACGAGTTTTGGAACAACAATAAAGACCTTATCTTAATGGCAATACAAGCAATGGAGAATACAGCTGAGGACGAAGAGGAACAAGCAACATTCAAAAAGTTGTACCACCTTGCCACACAAACCTATAATTCTACGCGCGATTACTCACGTTATACAATTCATTTCACAAAAGGAGAGCCCGACTTTACAGCAAAAGAATGTACCCTGCTCAACAAAATAGAATTTATTAAGATGATTTGTCGCATACTTGCCAAACGCCAAAACTTTGCATATAACGAAAGTTTGGCAAAAATAAAAGAATTTGAAACCCTTGCGCAACAAAACTACAACGGAACAACATTAAGAATTTTACGCTACGACCTAAAAAACGGAAGAGATAAATATGGACAGGTAAGAGCACACAAAATAGAAATAGAGAAGCACCCACCACTTTGGATTGATTCCCAATGGAGCTCTAAGAAGATGCCACACATACTTACTGCCGTCCATAAAGTCCTTCCCGACCTTGAAATAGAAATAACAAAATAAAACATTGTTAAACCCAAATCTACTACACCTGTGAAATAATATAACCTCAATGGCACAGCCCGAACTCAACTACACAAAGGGATAAACATTGTGCGAATGAGCGATGGAAAAGTGAAAAAGATTGTTGTAAGATAGTCATCCTAAACTAAGCCTACCTCATTTCTACACTGACAACATTATTATTCCCCCAAAACCGCCATCAAGCCTTACTAAAGTAAAACTTAATGGCGGTTTTTCTTTACTCTCCCCCTACCACTCTATCACGCTATCGTCTTCGGGTGAAAGCACGGGTTGGGCATTAGCTGTGGGAAGAAAAAGAAGAGTGTAGAGATAGTCGTGCAGACGGGCATCGTAGCGCAATTCCATCTGCATAATGCCGCCTGTGAGTCTGAAAGTGGTGATAAAAGGGTCGGCAGCGAGCTGGAGTTTTGGCTCACGGTCTACAAGTTTCACATCATAAAAATTATCGAAAATAGGTTCACCGTATTGTGTGCGGTAAAAGTGGTTGTGAATTTTGTAACTCAAGATGGGGTTGTTCACGTTCAAGAGATACACACGGAGGGTGTCTATCTGCTGTGTAGAGGTGGTGTGAAGAGCAATGTTGCTATTCACTTTTTGGTATCGTCCCGACAAATAAGTAACATTCTCGTTTCGCAATTCGGGAAGAAGGGTTGCCCCGTCCTTAAAGCCTCGTATGTGCAACGAATCGACAAAAGCATCGAGAGGTAGATTCATAGGAATACCCAAGAAATGCAACGAAGACGCATCAGCAGAGGTTGGCACTTGAGCATTGACGGTCAAGCACATAAAAAATAGCAATATGGAGCAAAATATTTTCATCTATTAAGAATAACGAAAACAGACGGAGGATATTATCCTAAAACGATTATTATTAGAGTGCAATATCGTTTATAGTCGGTTAAGTTTGATGCTTTTCTTCGGCTTTACTACTTGTTTTGGTCCTTTTCATTTGGGATTATCCCAAATCGGTCGTTAGACTTCTTCGAGATTTGCGAGCTTATTTTGAGCTATTTTTGGTTGTTTTTGAAGACGTTTAGCGAGCTAAACAACTGAAAAAACAAACGAAAAGAGCCAAAATAAGGTGCAAAGACGAAGAAAAGCATAACATCTAAACGCTTTAAAAAGCCTTTGCGGGCTAATGACCGATTTGGGATTATCAGTTGTGTAGCTTACAAATATCGAAGAAATAGAATAAACGATTTGGGATTATATATATAATGTGAAAACAAAAAAAACTCCCATCGGCAAAGCCAATGGGAGTTTTGAATAAGTTTATAGTTATAAAAAGCAGGGCTTAAACCGCTGCTGCAATCCATTCGTACACAAAGCTGCACACACCAAAGAGGACAATGCCCGTAGTGCAGATGGCAAGAGCAAACTTGGTGTTGCAATCGCTCTTGAAGGTTGGCATTGGGTTGTCGCTGTGATTGATGTACATCGCCTTTACAATCTGGAGATAGTAGTAGAGCGAGATGACAGTGTTAATCAAAGCTACAAAAAGAATGCCATAAATCCAAGCTCCTTCGGTTGTGGTAATGTCTGCACCCTTAACGCCTGCCATAAAGACAAAGAACTTAGAGAACATACCAGCAAATGGAGGGATACCACCGAGAGAGAACATTGCGAGGGTCATCAAGAAACTTAGACGTGGATTGGTTTTATAGAAACCATCGTAGTCTGAAATTTCGGTCTTGCCGCCATTGTTCTGCTCAACAACCGAAATGATGGTGAACACAGCCATATTGGCTACCACATAGATAAGTACGTAATAGCTCAACGAAGCGATAGATGTGTTCCAGTCGTTGCCCAATGTTGCCAACATAATGTAGCCTGCTTGTGAGATGGAACTGAAAGCCATAAAGCGTTTCAATTCGCTCTGACGAATAGCAAAGAGGTTGGCAATGGTGATAGAAAGAGCAATAACAATCATCATCAACACGTGCCAGTAAGCTATCATTCCACCAAAGACGTGGAAAAGAATACTCAACAAGGTGAAAGCTGCCGCACCTTTAGAGATAACGCTCAAGTAGCCTGTAACGGTGGTTGGCGCACCTTGATAGGTATCGGCTGTCCAGAAGTGGAAAGGAACAAGAGATATCTTGAAGCCAAGACCACTGAAGAAGAACACCAAACCCATAACGGTGAGCGGTGTAGCCTGAAGACTTGCAGCAATATCGCTAAAGTACATTGTGCCGTAAGCTGCATAGATGAAGCTGATACCATAGAGCATAACACCGCTTGAGAAGGTTGCGGTGATGATAAACTTAGCTGCAGCCTCGGCTGAATTGTTGCGATACTTATCGAAAGCTATCGCACAAGCCATAGGCACAGATGCCATTTCGAGTCCGAGGAAGAACATCAAGAAGTTGCCAGCGCTCATCATCATATTCATTCCCAAAAGGGTAGAAACAATGAGCATATAGAACTCGCCTTCTTTTCCGCTCTTTGCTGCCCACACACGGCTTTGCAATACAACGATGAATGTACCCAAAGAGAGGATAGCCTTCATCACATTGACTGCCGTAGAGGTAACATACATACCACCAAAAGCTGTTACTGCCTCCATTGGCAACAAGCAAACGATGGTGTTAACGAGCATCAAAACACAAGCCAACGGATTGAACCACTTGCGCTCTTCGGTATTTGCCGAAACAAAATCGGCAACAAACAAGATTATCAGAATGGCAACAAGACTTGCCTCTGGAATCATTTGAAAGAAATCACTATAATTCATTTCGTCAGTTTATTAAAGATTACCCAAATTTGGAACGTATGCAATGATGTGGTCGAAGATAGGACCAACAGCATCAATAATCATATTCTCGAAGAAGAGAGGACAAAGACCAAGTCCTGCAACACAGAAAATGAGTCCTGCAATGGCAAAGCGTTCGTCCCAAGTAGCATCGTGAAGCTCGTAGAACTTCTGATTTGGAATGGTTTGGAACAAAATCTTACCTACCACACGAAGGATGTAAACGGCTGTAACCACAATTGAGGTACAAGCAGTTATGGTACAAACACGGTGGAAAAGTCCTGCATTTTCAAACGAACCTACGAAAATGGTCATTTCGGCAACGAAGCCTGAGAAGCCCGGTAGACCAAGGTTTGCCAAACCTGCCACAACGTATGAAACGGCAAGGAATGGGATAACCTTCATCAAACCACCCAAATAACGCACATCACGAGTGCCTGCACGATGGTAAATCATACCGATACAAGCAAAGAAGAGTGCGGTCATCAATCCGTGTGAAAGCATCTGAAGGATAGCACCTGTAATGGCAGTCTGTGTGGTCATAACCAAAGCGAAAAGCACCATACCGCAGTGTGAAACTGATGAGTAAGCATTGATGTACTTCAAGTCGGTCTGTACACAAGCCGAAAGCGCACCATATACCACAGAGATAGTAGTAAGTACAAGGAACACAGGTGCCCACATTTCGAGTGCATCAGGCATAATGAACATAGCGATACGCAAGCAGCCATAGCCTCCCAACTTCATCAATACACCTGCGTGGAGCATTGACACAGCGGTTGGGGCTGAAGCGTGACCGTCAGGCGACCAAGTATGGAATGGGAACAATGCGCCAAGAATACCGAAACCTACAAAGACGAATGGGAAGAAGATGTTCTGAACCTCCTTAGACATTGCGTGCATCTTTGCCAATTCGATAACGTCCATAGTTGAAGCTCCGCTGAAGTAGTAGATGCCAAGGAAGCCGAAAATCAACAAACCTGAACCACCCATCAACATAAGGGTAAGTTTCATTGCCGAATATTCCTTTGCGCCTGTTCCCCAAACACCAATCAAAAGGTACATAGGAATCAAAGCTACTTCATAGAACATAAACATCGTGAACATATCGGTTGAGATAAAGAAACCGAATACACCTGATGAAAGCAATACGAACCAAAGGAAATATTCCTTCTTCATTGGTTCTAACTGCCAGCTGGCAAAAGTTCCTGTGAACACGATGATAGCTGAAAGCAATATCATTACAACAGAAATACCGTCAACACCTACGGCAAAAGCTATGTTCAGTGGTTTGAACCACATCATAGAATTAGCCAACAGCATTGTATCGGTGTTTCCTGCTGCACGCTGCTGCACAAAATAGATGGTGAGCCATATAGCTCCAGCCAACAAGACCGTAGAACCTGCTACCATCACGCCACGTACCTGATTGTCGTTCTTAGCCACCCAAAGGCCTAAGAGCATCAGTACGGGGATTATTACAAATATCGTTAAAATCCAACTCATCTCTTTATATCAAGCAAAGTATTACTAATGTTAAAGCCACGGTTCCTGTAATGAACCATATTGCATAATGGCGAACGTCGCCACTCTGCCAAGGACGAATGCTCTCGCCTGCCTCTTGAGTTCCCCAAGCAAGGAAATTGAATGTACCATCGATAACTTGACGGTCGAACCAAGCAATAGGAATTGAGAAGAAACGGAATACCACCTTGTGGGTAAAGAACTGCCAAACGTTGTCAATGTAGAAACGATTGAGAGCTGCTTTGTGCATCACTGGCATACGCTTAGCAAGCATGTCGGCAACAGGATTGTTCTTTGGCATATACATCCATGTGGCAAGACTGATGCCAATAGCTGCTGCCAAAAGACTGAACCAAGCTACACTTGAGAAATGGAAGTGCTGCAAATGGATTTCAGCACTCTGACCTGTGGCTGACACAAAATGACCAAATGGTATCCAACCAGCAAAGATAGAAATAATAGCGAGGAATACCAATGGACCCCACATAACAAATGGTACTTCCTGTGGTTTGCGACGGTTTTCAGGGTCTTCTTCATAATAAGACTTGCCCCAGAAGATAACGTAGTACAAACGGAACATATAGAAAGCGGTCATACCTGATACCAAAGTCATAAACCAACCCAAAGCTGGAGAGAATTGGAAACAAGCACTAACGATTTCGTCTTTAGAAAAGAAGCCTGCAAAAGGCCATACACCGCTGATAGCAATGCAACCTATCAAGAAACAAGCATTGGTGATAGGCATATATTTGTGCAAGCCGCCCATATATTCCTTGAAGTTGCTGCCGATGATAACAATAATTGCACCAGAGCAAAGGAACAACAACGCCTTGAACATAGCGTGGGTAAAGAGGTGGAACATTGAAGCCATATAGCCCAAACCGCCTTCTTCGTTCTCAATAGCAAAACATACACCGAGTGCAACGAGCATATAAGCAATCTGCGAGATGGTTGAAAATGCCAAACCACGCTTAATGTCACGCTGACAACAAGCTACTGCAGCAGCATAGAACGCTGTAAATGCAGCAATGTAAGCTATCCAGTGCAACTGTTCAACAGCCCCGAACTTAATGTAGATTGGGAACATACTTGCCACTTGGAATACACCTGCAACAACCATTGTAGCAGCGTGAATTAACGCTGAAACAGGTGTTGGACCTTCCATAGCATCTGGCAACCAAATGTGAAGTGGGAACATTGCAGACTTACCTGCACCACCAATAAACATCAAGAACAATGCTGTTGGGATTACCCAAGCTGTGTTAGGATTGGTAGCTACGGCTGTCAACTTGCCAACCAATGAAGGATCGGCAGACAAATCATAATTGAATGTGCCTACATAGAAGCTAAAGAACAAGATACCAATGAGGAAGAACAAGTCGGCAAAGCGTGTAACAATGAACGCTTTCTTACTTGCGTGAACTGCTGTATGCTTTGGATAATAAAAACCAATGAGCAAGTAAGAACATACACCCACCAACTCCCAAAAGAGATACATCTGGAATACGTTAGTTGCAACTACCAAGCCCAACATTGACATTGTAAACATTGAGAGGTAGGCATAGAAACGTTGGAAACCGTGTTCATATTCCTCAAACTTATATTTCTCATCGCGTTCAGCCATATAACCAAACGAATAGATGTGAACCATAAAGCTAATCGTTGTGATAACAACAAGCATCATCACACTGATTGGGCTCAAACGGAAACCAATGTTAAAGGTCAAGAACTCAGAAAACTTCAACCAAGTGATGTTGAAGACCGTTACTGTTGGATAAACACCACTTGCCAATCGTCCGTCCACCACATTGAACGTCTGCCCCATAGCAGTGTATTCGCCCGTGTAGAAGAAGTAATGATAAGCAGTGTAAAGGCTCATTGCAAAAAGCACGCCCAACATCGTTGTGCCGATGAAACCAGCTACGGGTCTCGGCATCTTCATACCAGCCAATCCCAAAACTATTGCGCTCAGGAATGGAAGGAGAAGTATCAAAAATGCGTAATCAAACATAGCTTTCTTATAATTTCATATTTTCAATACTGTTCACCTGATCGCTGTGGAGATGACGGTAAACATTAATAATAATAGCGAGGGCAACAGCCGACTCAGCCGCACTCACACCGATTGAAAAGATGGTAAAGAACATACCTTCAAATCCATCTGGATAGAGCATACGATTGAACGCAGCAAAATTGAGATCTACGCTATTGAGAACTAACTCTACGGAGATAAGCATTGCAACAAGGTTGCGACGAGTTACAAAACCAAAGACTCCAATAAAAAATAACAATCCACTAAGGACGAAAAAATATTCTACTGGTATCATTATTTTACCTCCTCATTTTTACGAATATTAAGAATAACTAAGCCGCCGATGATACAAGCCAACAAGAACACTGAGATAAACTCGAATGGCAATACATAGCCATACTTGTCGGCACTCATCAAGTTCTTACCGATAACTTCCATTGTAACTTCAGTGTTTGGCGTATTGGTAGACACAAGTTCTGAAAGAATCTTGTTTTTACAGAATACACCCAATACTGTGGCAGCACCTACCAAAGCTATCAATGCAGCAAGAAGTGTACGCTTACCCATCCATCTCTCAGACAAACCTTGAAGTGTACGCTTGCTAACCAACTGAATAGCAAAGATATACATTACTGTAATACCACCCGCATAAATACTGATTTGGGCAGTACCGAGGAATGTATAATCCAGCAGGAAATAAAGTCCTGCTACGCCAAAGAGCACAAACAACAATGCTGTTGCAGCTCGCATAATGCGCTTTGTTGACACGCAGAATACCGCAGAAGCAAGTATCACCACCGCCAAAATAGCAAATACAATTAATTTAGCCATAACTTTATCTCCTATTACTTGGTTTTAGTGTTAAACGTTCCTACTTGCCAATCAGCTCCACCATCAATAATATTAGGTAGCGAACCGCCCTTGTACACTTCTTCATTTAGATGGATAACGAGTTGCGAACGATCGAAAACAGCGTTTTCAAAGTCGTTTGTAAACTCGATAGCATCAAAGTTACAAGCGTTTACACAAAGTTGGCAGAACATACAGTCGCCCATATCGTACTGATAGTTCAAAAGCGCACGCTTCTTCTTACCAGTTTCAGGGTCTGTACGCATTTCGCTTGTGATGCGGATAGTGCCATTAGGACACGCTTTCTCACACATCAAGCAAGCAACGCAATTATAATTTTCGCTTTCATCACGCTTGAACACCAAGCGACCACGGTGGCGTTGGGCAACGTGAAGCGTTGTTTTACGGTTTTCAGGATATTGCTCTGTCGACTTTGGCGTGAAGTATTCCTTCATTGTGGTCTTCAAACCGGTTGCCAAGGTCTTAAAAGCACTTCCTATCTCACCGAAATATGATTCTTTATTTTCCATTAGAATAATGAATTCTTTATTTCTACTTTATGATTAACCTCTTATGCTATTGTGAATGTCCAACCGAACGCTACACAAACTGTCATAAGCACCAAGATAACAAGGCTCAATGGCATAAGATACTTCCATTCGAGCTTCAAAATCTGGTCAACACGCAAACGAGGGAAAGTCCAACGTATCCACATAAGAAGGAATACTACCACAAAGGTCTTACCAAGGAACCAAACGATGCCCGGGATGTAGTTCATCAAGGCATCGAAGCCCTCTATACCTATATTAATAGGTGCCCAACCGCCAAGGAAGATGGTTGTAGCAAGACCCGAAATCACAAAGAGATTGAGGTATTCTGCCAAGTAGTAGAAGCCAAATCCCATACCGCTGTACTCGGTGTGATAACCTGCTGTCAACTCGCTTTCAGCCTCAGCCAAGTCGAAAGGACCACGGTTAGCCTCAGCGTTACCAGCAATACAGAACACCAAGAAGCCCAACGTTGCAGGAATATGGCCTTGGAAGATAAGCCACTGCCAAGGACCTGTCTGTGCTTCCACAATACCCGAAATCTGCATTGTATTTGTAAGGATAACAGCAGAAATCAAGCAGATACCCAAAGAGAGCTCGTATGAAATCATCTGAACGGCTGCACGCATAGCAGAAAGCACCGAGTACTTGTTGTTACTTGCCCAACCAGCGATGAAAACACCCAAAACACCAATAGAACTAATAGCTGTTACAAGGAAGATACCCACGTTGAAGTCTAACACGGCTGCTCCCTTGTTCCAAGGAAGGAACGAGAAAGTACCGATAGAGGCTGTGATGACAAGGAACGGAGCTAAGTAGTAGAGCAGTTTATCAGCCTTATCTACTACGAAGATTTCCTTAATCAACATCTTCAACACGTCGGCAAATACTTGCAATGTTCCCCACCAGCCCACACGAACAGGACCGATACGACATTGGAAATAAGCACAAACCTTGCGTTCCATAAAGATGAGTATGATAGCAAGAACGGCATAGCCAATAATAATTGCCAAGCCAACTATCACACACTCGATAAGAATGGCACCGAAATCACCAAGCCCTAAAGTTCCCCTTAGCAGCTCATCGAACCATCTTGTTACTATACTAAAATCGAACATGTATATGATTTATTTCTTAATTCATTACTTTTTATCATAACTCACTTAACGGTCGATGTCTGGGATAACGAAGTCTAACGCAGCACCAGTTGTCACCAAGTCGGCAATCTTCTGACCTTGCAACATCTTATCCATCGCACCTACCAAGGTAAGACCCATTGGGCGGAACTTTAAGCGGTATGCGCTCTTGTCTCCACGTGAATCCAAATAAGCACCAAACTCGCCGCTTGCACCTTCCACAGAGAAGTACCACTGACCTTCAGGAACCTTGATAATAGGTTTCTGCTTGATATAGAAGTCGCCTTCAGGAATGTTGTCAATGAGTTGCTCAATGATGTTCAAACTCTGATACATTTCCTTGATGTGGCAATAATATCTATCCATAGAGTCGCCATTGGTCAAAACTATTTCTTCAAAGTCCACCTTATTATACATTGCGTATGGGTGATACTTGCGAACGTCGTTTCTCCATCCACTTGCACGACCAGCAGGACCAGTTACAGCATAGTTGATACAGTCTTCTTGGTTCATCGCACCGATACCTTCAAAGCGTTGGTGTGTAATCACGTTATCGCCGAACACATCAAGATACTCTTGTATCATTGGGCGAAGATACTTGCACAATGCCTTTGTATTTGCCACGAAGTTAGGGTCGATGTCGGCTTGCAATCCACCTATTCTATAATAGTTCTGAATTAAGCGACCACCTGTTGTCTCCTCCATCACGTTCAATACGTGTTCGCGGTCGCGCATTCCGTAGAGCATACCTGTCAATGCTCCCAAGTCTTGAGCGCAGCACGAGGTGTAAAGCAAGTGATTGTCAATGCGTTGCAACTCGTCCATAATGGTACGAATATAAAGAATACGCTCCGACAACTCTATCCCCATAGCCTCTTCTATAACGCCTACCAAAGCGTGGCGGTGCATCATAGCCGAGAGATAGTTCATACGGTCGGTCAAAGCCAACGTTTGTGGATAAGTGTACGATTCACACATCTTTTCTATACCACGGTGAATATAGCCAAGGTGTGGATAAATGCGCTTCACTTTTTCACCATCGAGCACAGTTTGCAGACGCAACACACCGTGTGTAGAAGGGTGCTGAGGACCAACGTTCACCACAAACTCATCGTCTGTAAAGAGCTTATGAGCAGTAGCAACGAGCTTACCATCAGCTGTCAAGTTCCACTCTGTTGTGGTGTCTACCTCGATGTCGTCCTCGGTGGTATACATATTCTTCGCTGGGTCCATATCGTAGTCCTTGCGAAGAGGATAGCCCTTGAAGTCGTTTCTCAGATAGAGACGGCGCATATCAGGGTGACCAAGGAATTTTATGCCATAGAAATCATAAACCTCACGTTCCAACAAGTCAGCATCAGCCCATAGCTTGCAGACCGTAGGGATAACATAGTCATCGCCCACCTGCTTTGCCATTTGCTTCACCGAGCAACGCTCGTGGGTTTGTGTATTTTCAAATATATAGATACAGCCGAGACCTTCTTCTGCTCCGAAGTCTTCTCCTACAATCGTAACAAGGTAGTCGAAATGCTGCTCTTTCTTCAGTTTTGCCATTTCGTCGGCAAAACGCTCAAAACCAAATTCTTTGTTTTCTAATTTCATTTTTCCGAACCTTATTAATTGTTGTTTGCTGTATTCTCTTCAGTTGGTTTTGTTGGTGCAGCCTCGTTAAGCTTATCCAACTCTTTTCCCAACTTCTCCACATCTTCTTTTGTTACAGGCTTATCTACCACGATGGTGTCCTTCTTAGGAGCTTCGCCTTCTGTCTTTGCAGGTGCAGCAGGCTTAGCGGCAGCGGCAGGGCGTGCAGGTTTTGCAGCAGGCTTCTTGCTTTCAGCCCACGCAGCTTCACGCTTCTCCTTGATGTCTTCGGGAGAAATGCCGAGCTTCTCTTCAAAGATAAGTGCCGAGTTACTCTTTCCGAGCACACTCTCTTCTTGGGTTTGCTTATGGTTAGCACCACCAAAGAATTTTTCAACCTTCACCTTGCGTTGCAATTGCATCATACCATACATAATGGCTTCAGGACGTGGAGGGCAACCAGGGATATATACATCCACAGGAATAATTTCGTCGATACCACGCATTACGTGATAGCTATCCTTGAAAGGACCACCCGATATAGCGCAACCACCTACGGCAATAACGTATTTAGGTTCAGCCATTTGGTCGTACAAACGCTTCAAGGCTGGTGCCATCTTGTTTGTGATAGTACCAGCACACATAATCAAGTCTGCCTGACGTGGCGAGTTACGTGTTACCTCAAAACCAAAGCGTGAGAAGTCGTAACGTGCACACCCCACAGCCATAAACTCGATACCACAGCAAGATGTAGCAAAGGTGAGCGACCAAAGAGAGTTGCTTCGCCCCCAGTTTATCAACTGGTCAAGATTGCCCAACACAAGGTTTGTACCCCCGTCATTGAGGTCGGTTGCCATCTTCTCCAAAGTGTCGTTGCCTTTCCACTCATCGTATGGCATTGACTTAATTTTCGGCTTTCTTATTTCCATTCAAGCGCTCCTTTCCGCCAAGCGTATGCAAGGCCAAATACCAACACTAACATAAAAAATCCTATTGTAGCCAAAGCTAAAGGACCGTATGTCTTCACTACAACAGCCCAAGGGTACAGAAATACTGTTTCCACATCAAACATCAAAAAAAGAATGGCAAACAGGTAGTAACCCACGTGTACTGGCAGCCAAGATGGACCGTAAGTTGGGATACCACACTCGTAAGGCTCACCCTTTGTAGGATTGTATGAACGGGGACCCAATAATTTAGCAGTAACGTATGCTGCTAAAACCAAAAAGGCTGCCGTTATTAAGACGGTGATAAAAAGTGTGTAATACATATAAATATTTATATAGCTATTATTATTTCGCTAATGTGTAAAGTATAAGATGTTTTTTAAACGTGGCAAAGTTACAAAAATAAATCAATTAAATGCAAGAAAAATTAAGAAAAATATGCAATTTTGCAAACTGCACCTTACAAATCTAAGTGTTATATTACCCTAAACAAAGGCTCAAAACACAGCAAAAATAACGTTTTAATGAAGTTTAACCTGAAATCGTCACACCTATTCATATTATATGCTAACAAATTGTTAATTTTGAAATTGAATAAAATATACTGATTATGAAACGTTGCATCATATTAGGCGCATCTTCGGGCATAGGAAAAGCCGTAGCAGAACAGCTCATTGCTCAAGGGTGGACTGTTGGCGTAGCTGCTCGCAGAACAGAATTGTTAGACAAAATAAAGGCTTTAGCTTCTGAAAGAGTAACAACAAAAGCAATAGATGTGAACCAAGAGAACGCCACTGCCTTGTGTGCCGAACTCATTGAGGAGATGGGAGGTATAGACTTGTTCTTTTATTCGGTTGGTATAGGTTGGCAAAATCCTAACTTAGAGGAGGAGAAAGAGCTAAAAACCATACAGACTAATGCACTTGCATTCACACGTATGATGGGTTTTGCGTTCCGCTATTTTGCTGATAATAACGCAGAAGGACACATTGCGTGTATCTCGTCTATTGCAGGCACCAAGGGATTGGGCGCTGCCCCAGCCTATTCGGCTACAAAAGCGATGCAAACCACTTATATTCAGGCGTTAGAACAGCAAGCATTAAAACGAAAACTAAAGACACATTTTACCAATATCCAACCAGGGTTTGTCGATACCGAACTCCTTAGTGGTACGCATTTCCCTTTGCTAATGCAACCCGAAAAGGTGGCGAAAAGCATCATCAAAGCACTCAACAAGCGTAAACATAAAGTGGTGATAGACACCCGTTGGAGCATTATCACCACTTTATGGTCTATTCTTCCAAATTGGATTTGGAGAAAGATGAAAGTTTAACCCAAATCGGTCGTTAGACTTCTTCGAGATTTGCGAGCTTATTTTGAGCTATTTTTTGGTTGTTTTTGAAGACGTTTAGCGAGCTAAACAACTGAAAAAACAAACGAAAAGAGCCAAAATAAGGTGCAAAGACGAAGAAAAGCATAACATCTAAACGCTTTAAAAAGCCTTTGCGGGCTAATGATTGATTTGGGTTTAAGGAGGTATTTTAAGGAGTTAGAAAGGGTTAAGAGAGGCACGAGCAATAACTCCTTTAAGAAAATCAATACATTAACTTCATTCCCACGTAGAAACAGCGTGGAAGTGATGGACCATAAATATAGGACGCATCACGATTCCAACCCTTGTCTATGTCTTTCTGATAGGCATTGCCAATGTTCTGAATACCAAGGTAGAGCTGGGTTTTCACCTGTTTATAGAGTTGGAAGTCATAGTTCATCTTCAGGCTCAACACCATAAACGAAGGCACATTTACAGCCACAGGTTTCTCTACTCCCGAACCTGCTGCGTGCCCCACAAGCATTTTGCCCGTATAGTTGCCCGACAGTACTATCGAAAAGTTCTTGACAGGCGACGACTGTGCCGTGAAGTAACCATAGACATTCGGTGTACGGAGGAATTTCTTTTCGGCAGGTGCATCCTCATCCCATTCTACAGCTTCTTTGTATTCACTACGTTGCAAGGTGAGACCACTTTGCAGCTGAAACCAACGTGCAAACACGGCTTTCCCCTCAATATTCATTCCCCACACAGCAGCCTTATTGGCATTGTAACGTTCCATAATGCGAATACCATTGGCATCGTGTTCGTTCAACACACGTTGTGCAAAAACATTGTTGAGATAGGTATAAAATCCCTCCACCAACAAGTTGGCTTGCACACGTCCAAAGGTATGGTACATATCGGCAGAAAGGCTCACACTATTAGAGCGTTCTTCTTTCAGTCCTTTTGCCAACTTTGTTTTTATGCGTTCCCCGCCTGCCATACTTGTATGCAGGTCTTCATCAAAGGTTTGGGGTGCACGAAAACCACCAGCGTATGTCAGTCGCAAATGAATATCCTTTGTAGGGTTGTAACGCAAATTGACACGTGGACTGAAAATAAGGTGCTCTATGAGGTTGTGCTTGTCAAATCGTCCGCCCAAGAGAATGCCCCACTGGTCGGTTTTCCATTCGTTCTGAAACAACACGCTTCCTGTACGCACCGCTTGTTTGGTCATAATATCATAGCCCAACGAGTGGTCTTTCAGTCTGTCGTAGGTATATTCCGCACCTATGGTGAGGTCGGCTGGCATAAAGAGCATTTTATCAAAATTGTGCACATATTGCGCACCGCCCATCACGTTCAAGTCTTTTGTGGTGCTATATGCCTTTAATGCCTCTGCCTTGCTCTCGTCCGAGCCATCGCCCGTACCGCCATAATAGCTGTCGCGAGCCACATTTTGGAACGAAGTGTAAGCCGTGAAATGGTTCTGTCCGTTAGGGGTAAAGAGGTCGTAGTTCAATGTTCCGCCATTGATATTGTGGTCCAACTTTTCTGAAATATTAGCTTCGTGCACAGGCAGATGCAAGTTGTTGCCACCACGGCGAAACTCGTTCAAGGCGTGGTATTGCACTTTCAGACGTGAATAATTGTTCAGCCGTAGGAAAGCACTCATACCGATAGTTTTGTTAATCAGCTTCGGCAAGTCGGTAAATCCGTCTTGGTCACGGTCGTATCCGCCTCGGTTGCGACTGTGTCCATAGATAGAAAATCCCACCTTATTATTATTAGACACGATAGAGGTGTTGAGCGTGGTGTTGTTCTCAAACGTTTTTCCACCTTCAAAAGCAGAGAAGGTGTGTGCCATTTCAGCATAATTGCTCAACGGCTCTTTGGTTATGATGTTGATAGTTCCACCTATGGCTGACGAACCGAAAAGGGCTGAACCGCCACCACGTACCACTTCTACGCGCTCTATCATATTAGCAGGAATTTGCTCTAAGCCGTACACACCTTGCAAAGCAGAGAATACGGGGCGTGAGTCGATAAGAATTTGAGAGTAATGACCGTCCAAACCATTAATTCGTACTTGCGAAAAGCCACAGTTGGCACAATTGTCTTCGGTGCGCACACCCGGTTGGAAATTCAGTCCTTGACCCAAACATTGCGAATTGGTCATATTGAACATTCGGGTATCAATAACATTCACTAACGTGGGGGCATTTCTGCGCAAAGCCACACTGCGATTTGACGATACCACCACCTCATCTAATGATATTTCGTCGTTGTCTAATTCGAAATTGAGGGTCTGCATTTCGTTAGCAACCACTGTTATTGTCTGGGTAACAGCGTGATAGCCTTGCAATCGCACTTCTATTCGCTGCTCGCCTTCAGGCACATCTTCTATATGGTATTTGCCCTCCAAGTCGGTTACGCTCACCACTGACGTGCCTAAAATGCGCACCGTAGCTCGCATAAGGGGTTCGGAGGTATTGCGTTCTTTTACAGTTCCCATAATTGTGGCATTGGTCTTAGCTTCTCCCTTTGCCAATGCTACCGAAGGTAAAATAGCCAACATCAGCATAAAGAGTAGCTGTAGTGGCTTGTAGTTTTTTTTGTAGTTTTGTTCCATCATTTTTTCTTAGTAGTTAATGGTTTTTGTTACAGTATTGCAACCTTAGTATTACTATATATATTACAACTTTTAGATAGGTAGGATATACACCTTTCCCTATTCTGGGTGCAAAGGTAGAACTTTGTAAACAGATACGCAATACCTAAAACTAAGGAAAAATAAATCTATTTAGACGTATTCTAATTAATTAAATCAGTAACATTTTACCTTAATAAGTTAGTTATTAACAACTTACGAAATACCTAAATCTGATTAATATGTATTAGAAGTTGGTTTCCCAAGCATCGTCTCTTCGCCCGCAATCAGTGGTAAACATACGAGTTAAGAGCTACGCTTTATACACATTTCTGTTTAACCCAAATCGCTTTCTATGTTAATATCCAAATGTTTTGACCATTATTTTCAATTTATGCTGAGATTTTATATTCAGGGGTGAATGTTTGGCGGTTTCTAACCATTGCTGTGACCAAATGCACAAGTTTGTTCTTGACATTGTTCAATGCAACTTGCTTCTTCTTTCCGCGTTCCACGAGGCGCATATAGTACCTCGCCATAACGGGATTGAATTTGACGGCAGCCAGTGCAACTTGTGTCAGCATGGCCTTTATCTGGCGGTTCGCCATATAATGTACATGCGGATCAGAATGCACACTGGTGCCAGAGTCTTTTCCGAATGGGGCTAAGCCGTAATAGCAGGCAATCTTGCGCGAGTCGTAGTTGAAACGACGGAAGTTGTCTGTATACACCATCAGACAGACAGCGTTCTGCGTTCCTATGCCAGGCACCGAGGTCACGATTGTGAACACCTCGGTGAGCTCTTCGTCCGACTTAATGAGCTCGGCGATTCGCTTGTCTATCTTCTCTACTTCCTTGTTGAGTTCTGACAGGATATGCCTTCCGCTCTGCGAGATCATCGTCTTGATAGGCGATTTCTCCATAGTGAGCTTCTTCTCGCCTCTACGCACCTGAAAGCTGCATCTATGGCGTACCACCATTTGACGATACAGAAACAGCTCTCGTAGTTGTGCAAGTGACTCGCTAAGTGGCTCGTACATAACGGCTTTGTCGTGATTTCTCATAGCGTATTCTGCAATCATCGAGGCGTCGGCGCGGTCAGACTTCAATCGTCTGAGACCTGATGCGTCCTTGATGCTCTTGGCGTTCTCAAGCCACATGTCGTAGCCTTTGCCGTAGAGGAAGTTGCATAGTCCTTTGCTGTAGTCGCCAGTATTTTCACCGCAGAAGAGCCACAGGGAAGGATCGATGCCGTAGGAATTCTTCTCCACCCACTTGACCAGTTGCTTGTAGCCAGACACTGTTGTCTTGAACTCGTTGAACACTCTTGGGGCCGTTTCTGTCAGACCGTCTGCAAAAATGATAGCCACATCAACTTTTTCTTTCGAAAAATCAACTCCGATAAATAAATTCTTCATATATTTGTACAATTTTATTAAGTAGAATTGGTCGATAGTTGTATGGACTGGAACTCTAAATAGGCTTCGTGTCGATAACTTTCTATCTGGTCTTTGCAACTATGTCGATGAGGTCCGAAACGATTTATAGCTTTTAGCTGGGTCGTTAGCTGGTTTACCTCTTCGACAGACCGATTCTACCTTTTTACAACAAAGGTACGAAACTGTCTTTAGCAATCATAGTTTTACCTTGATTATTTAATGTTTATGCGACTGCGTCGCATTCTTCTGCAAACTTAGAGGTCGTTAGACCAGTCGGACCAGTCGGACTTGTCTGACACGTCCGACTGGTCCGACTGGTCCGACTGGTCTGACGACCGATTTGGATTAAAAAGAGTAGCCCATAAGGGTTAAAACTGTATCAGAATAGGAAAAGAACCCACAAGAAGCGTATAAATACAACCAATAAACATTAAAACTATTCACTTTTACGTTAAATACACAGCACATATTTCGCTCATACAAAACAAAAAGAGGTGTAATACAGAAAAGTGGGCTAAATTTCAGAATGACATAATGTACTATCAATCAGTTATTTATGCAAAATGAAGAAAAGACCAAGGTAATATAAGAGTAATTAACACAGAAATATATGCTATTAAAAACAACAAATAGAACTAAAACAAGAAGGAAAATAGACTTTTTCACTTCTTATAGTTCAACTTTCACGACCTCATAGTTCAACTTTCACCTCCTCAAAGTTGAACTATGATCCTGCCAAACATATATGTTTTGAAACGAAGGGATGCAGACATTAGAAAAAGAGGGTATTTATACGCTTTTTATTCGTTCCACTTTGCTAATTTAAGTGTTAAACCACTACGAAACAAAAGAATAAATATACACAAAAAGGCGTTTCTATCCTATCTTTAGAAACACCTTGGGTAATACGCTGTTTTCCGTCCTAAGTTAGGGATATTCAGAATTTTCTTAACTAATTGTTTGTCAGTATCATATATTATTTGTACCTTTACATAAAATCCCCCGAACGACCCATCACGGGCAGAATCGGGGGAAAACTTAAAAAATTCGTCGTGAAGATACAAAAAATTTCTGATATAACACCAACTTTGCCCTTTACAGAGTTCGATTTTTTACAGAGTTATCGTGAAAGCTTTGCAAAAAGCGAACTTGGACGCATTCATTCCCAGCTCCCCCTAAAGGAGTTGGCAGCAGAGTATACGAACCTTAGCCATAAGAGCAAGCGAGGCAACAAGCCTCTTTTCTGGGGTGAAGGAGAAATTGCCCTAATGTTCCTTAAGTCATACACAGGTCTGTCTGACGATGGTCTGATAGAGATGTTTAACGGAAGCATCCACATGCAGATGTTCTGTGGTGTTCTGCTAGACCCTTCCTGTCCCATCAAGGATGGAAAGATTGTAAGTGCCATACGCAATCGTCTTGGTCGCATTCTTGACATAAACAGTTTTCAGAGCATATTGTACGCCAAATGGCAAGATAGTCTCAAGGATAAAGATCTATGTTTGACGGATGCAACCTGTTACGAGAGCTACCTGCGTTTTCCTACGGATATCAAGCTGCTCTGGGAGTGTTGCCATTGGCTTCACACTCTGCTGGTCTCCGAGTGTAAACACCTTTCAGAGCGTATTCCGAGAAGCAAGTATAATAATATTGACAAGGCCAGGCTTGCATACGCCAAGCAGCGCAAGCACACAGCCTCGTCCACGCGCAAGCTCAGGAGAAGACTCCTGAGGCTCCTGTCCAAACTCCTTTCCCAATGGAATCGTCTGCGTAAACAGTACAGTCCTTGCATCTGTCTGTCGGCAGAACAAGAAAAGCGGCTGTCCGCTGTGCGTGAGGTATGCCTCCAACAGTCAGAACTATTCTCTGGCAAGGAAGTCAAGCACCGTATCGTCAGCATCGACCGTCCCTATCTACGTCCCATTGTCAGGGGCAAGGAAAACAAGCGTGTAGAGTTTGGTGCAAAGGTCAACAACATACAGATAGACGGCATATCATTCATAGAGCACCACAGCTTTGAGGCATTCAACGAGGGTGTCCGCCTTAAGCAATGTATTGAATATCAGGAATCTTTGACGGGAATCAAAGTCAAGCGTGTCGGTGCCGATTCCATATATGCCAACAATGCCAACCGCACTATGTGTACTGAAAAAGGCATAACGACCTGTTTCACTAGAAAAGGTCCAAGACCCAAAGAAGAAGCTGAATGTCTCAAGATAGCGAGAAAGATTATTGGAAACCTCAGAGCTACGGTAATGGAGGGTAGCTTTGGAAATCAAAAGCAACACTATAGCCTTGGACGCATCAAGGCGTGCAATATGTTTAGCGAGAGGCTACTACTCTTCTTCGGAATCCATACAGCAAATGCTGCCATTCTTGCCGCAAGGGAGATGGCTCGGAGTGTGAAGAAGGCTGCCTAATAAAACTTAAGGATAATTTTACAAGTCCATAGATAGTATGGAAAGGGCAGGTGTGCCCATATGACTCAGTATTTGAGATTTTTGAACAAATAATACAGCATATTCTTTTTCTGGGTACTTCTCCAAGGAAAAGAATGCAGTTTTTGGCTGCCTCGGAGAGTTCTAAGAGGGAATTAACTGAAATGCCCTACCATAACGACTTCGATGGTCTGAGCGGAAACGAGGATGTTGGACAGATGTCGGCCTGGTACATCTTGTTGTCCATGGGCATCTATCAGGTGGAACCCTCTGGCGGAAAGTATATGTTTGGCTCGCCTTTGTTTGACAAGGCTGAGGTGAATGTGGGACATGGCAAGACGTTTACCATCCTGGCGCATGGCAACAGTCCGAAGAACATGTATGTCAGCCATATCAAGTTCAACGGCAAACTCTACAACAAGCTGTACATTGATTACAAGGATATCATGGCCGGCGGCACGCTGGAGTTCTTCATGACCGACCGTCGTCCATAAACATCAACTGCGGTTTTGTTCTTTTGATATTGAAAACATAATGGATGTTTGGTAGCCAGGCAATTTCCTGCCGTAAGCATCCAGTATTAGCCGCCTTTCACACCAATAAATAACCCTTATATGTCTGGCAGCATATAAGGGTTATTTGTTATTTGAAGNAGCTCAGCATCCTTATCCTTGAGCTCAGCATCCTTATCCTTGAGCTCAGCATCCTTATCCTTGAGCTCAGCATCCTTATCCTTGAGCTCAGCATCCTTATCCTTGAGCTCAGCATCCTTATCCTTGAGTTGAGTATCCTTGTTCTTAAGCTCAGCATCCTTGTTCTTGAGTTGAGTATCCTTGTTCTTAAGCTCAGCATCCCTTTGCTCAAGAAGTTTAACAACAGCTTCCCGAGTGAGAGAATGGTAGTCAGATGTCATTGTGCAATAAGGCATATCCATCACATTATCAGTTCTTTATACGATGTAAAATTACAAAAAATATCTGACACTGGCAAGAAAATACTAAGATTTATTGTATCTTTTTCTTCGGTAGCAATTAGGATTTATACCTTCAATATAGAGTACCAATTCGTCCCAGCGAAGTTCATAAAATCCAGCTCTCGCCCGTATGATTTTAGGACTTAGGCAACCCTGTGCCATCTGTTTATGATACACGACAAAACCACAGCGTTCCCAGTGCAGCAATTTAATTCGGTTACGGGCTCGATTGTAGAAAACGTAGACAACACCATCAGAAGGATTGAAGTCATTGCGGCGTACCAATTGGGACAGGCGAAGAATACCCTGACGCATATCCACAGGAGTGCAACAAACCCGAAAAACATTTGTTTCGTTGAGTACAAACATAAGTTTTTCGGGCAAAGGTAGTAAAGTAAGAATGTTACACAAAGGCGGCTAATATTGGATGCTTACTTCCTGCCTACCAAACATCCATTCCGTTTCGGTCATGTTTTATTCCTCTCCCGTCTCGTCTTTCTTCATCTCAGAAATCAGGTAGTAAGCACCTGACTGCACAATGCGTGAAAGACGATCTGCCGGCTCCTTGGTCTCTATGCCCACGAGGTCACCTTCTTCCTTCACCTTCTTGACCATCGTGGGGACAAACTGCCAGTTGTTCCCTTGCTTTGCCGCCGTGAAGATATAGGATTTTCCATCCACTTCAACGATGGCATCAGACGAAACGACTCTCGTCCTTTCGCTGCTTGTTGCAATCTTCGCCTGTACATACATCCCTACAATCAGTCCCGTGTGCTGTCCATCCAAACGAACACGCACATCAACCGTTTGCGTTTCGGCTCTAAAAGTCTTACCTATGGAGTACACTTTTCCCTTGCAGGCGGTTCCGTCGGCATGAACTATCTTCATTGCTACAGCCTGTCCCACCTTAATTTTCGGCACATCACGTTGGAATACCTGCAATTCTGCATACATGTTGCTGGTGTTGGCAATCTTCATCATGGCCATCTCGGGTGATACATATTGCCCCGTCTGCACGTTGATTTGTTCCACCGTGCCGTTGATGGGACTTGTCAATGCGATGGCCAGTATAGGTTTTCCCTTGCGAAGGGCAGACGTACTGATGCCCAGTTGTTTGAGTTGGGCGGCAAGCATCTGCACCTGACCGCTCACAGTTTGCAGCTCCGACTTCGTACGGTCGTAGTCTTTGCCGGCTCCTACACCTTCGTTCAGCATCATGGTCTGGCGGTCAAACTCCTTTTTCAGGTATCTCTGTCGGTTCAATGCCGAGAAATAATCCGTCTGAAGGTTTACCAAATCAGGATGAGACAGATAGGCCACCACCATTCCTTTGGTCACAGATTGCCCTTCATGAACCAATATTTGTTTGACGTTACCGCCCATTTGCGGGGTTATGGTTGCCTCACTCTGGGGGTCAACGGCCAGCTTTCCATTGACGTCCACACTGCTGATGAGCATCGTGTCGGCGATGTTCCCCACCTTGATGCCTAACTTTTTCACCTGTTCATCGGTGAGTTCCACCTTTGTCATGCTGTCCGATGACTGTTTTTCTTGTTCGCCAGCGTCCTTAGTTTGCTTGCCACAAGCTGCCAAAAGGACGATGAGCGAAAGGATGAGATATGCTTTTGTTTTCATTTTTTATATGGTTGGATATTGTAAATTGATGATTGTGTCGATGAATTGTTCGTATGCTTCCCAATAATCAAGCTCGGTTTGCACGGCGTCACCCATAGTCTGAATGAACCCGATGTAATCGGTTGCACCCAGTTTGTAAGCAGAAGACGCGCCACGTTGCTGCGCCCTGGCCGTGGGAAGAGCTGTGTCCCGGTAATATTGCAGTTTGTGACGCCACTTCTGGTACGCAGTGTGCAAGCGTGCTTGGTTGTCACCCAGCTGTTTTTTCAGCAAGTCAAACTGCGTGTTTTCGATGTCCCTGTCCAGGGCGGCAGCCTTTTGTCGGGCCTTGTACGAACGTCTGAACAGCGGAACACTCACGCCAACGTCGAATGTCCAGTAGCCGTTTTTGTCGCCAATGCGCTGTGTACTACCCTCTATGAAGAATGCGGGAAGCCCTTTGGACTTTTCCAGTCGGATGTTTTCTTCGGCCAATTTGACCCTCTCCGACTGACAAGTCAATACGGGATTTGCACTGCCTGCTACCTCTCCAAGCGTCTCGTCTGGAGCCGTAGTGGGTTCATAGAGTCCCTCTCCCAGCCACCGTGACAAGGCCTTCAACGCCACTTGGTAATCAAACACCGACTGCTTGAAGTTTTCTTTGGTTTCAACAGCCTTCTTCTTAGCGGCCAGATAAGCCAACTTCGACGTTTCTCTTGCCTCGTAACGCACTTTCGCCGCATGCTCGAAGTTCTGGTAGATAGAATCTATCATGGCATGCACGTTCATCCTTTGCCTTAGAATATAAGCCTGCGCATAATCGCGGTAAACGGCTTTGCGCAATTGATGTTCGGTGAGATTCATCTCCGCACGAGCCACATTCACCTTTTGGCGTTGGGTGCGCACGCGCTGTTTGTTCCCCAGTACGTCAATGTTTTGCCTGACAGACAACAGGGTAAAGGTGGCGTCGTTGCCTCTGCCAAGCTCATCTACCCCGGCCGACAGCTCAGTAAGTCCCACCTCGCTTACGCCCTTGACCATGGCCTCTTCACGGCTGACACTCATCCGTGCCAGACGAATGCTTGGATGATATTGCTCGGCCAGCTGCAGGGCTTGCTGCAAACTCACTGGCTGTTGAGCCTGCATGCCGCATGGTGCCAGCAGTGCCAGCATCAGGGCAAAGGCCGCTTTGGGTAACCTATTGGCAGTTTTTCGCTGCGCTTTCTCTTCCAAAGCGTACAATAAAGGAACGACAAGCAAGGTAAGCAGCGTAGCCGTGAACAGTCCGCCGATGACCACAGTGGCCAAAGGTCGCTGCACTTCAGCACCTGCCGACCCCGACACAGCCATGGGCAGGAAACCCAACATGGCAGCCGTAGCCGTGAGAAGGATAGGGCGGATGCGCTCTTGCGTACCCTTGATGATTCTGCGGTTGATGTTGTTCATACCTTCTTTCTTTAACGAGTTGAAACGATTGATGAGTACCAGACCGTTGAGTACGGCCACTCCGAAGAGGACGATGAAGCCCACTCCGGCCGAAATGGAGAAGGGCATGCTGCGCAACAGCAAGGCCAATACGCCGCCGACCGTGGCCAGCGGAACCGCCATGTAAATCATGAGGCTCTGCTTGAGCGATTTCAAGGCGAAATAAAGTAGCACGAAAATCAGGAGCAGGGCGATGGGCAAGACGATCATCAAGCGATTCTTGGCCTCCTGAAGTTTCTGGAATTCACCGCCATACGCCAACCGATAGCCAGCCGGCAGGCGCAGTTGCTGATCGAGTTTGTCCTGTATCTCATCCACAACCGACTGCACATCCCGTCCTCTGACGTTCACGCCGACATAGATGTTGCGCGAGGTTTGTTCGCGGGAAATCTGCATGGGCCCCGACTCATAATCAATTTGCGCCACCTCGCTCAAGGGTATCTGTGCCCCGCTGGGCAGCGGTATGTAAAGTTGGCGCAGGTCGTTGATACTCTTCCGGTAAGCGTCAGAGAGCCTGATGACAAGGTCAAACCGTTTCTCGCCCTCAAACACCGACCCTGCCGAACTTCCGGCAAATGCGCTGCTGACATAGGCATTGAGGTCATCGATGTGCAAACCGTATTGCGCCACTCGCTGCCTGTCGTACTTCACAGTAATCTGCGGCAGTCCGTCCGTGCGCTCAAGGGCCACATCCTCGGCTCCCTCTATCCTACTGATGATGCTCACCATCCGCTCACCCAGTTCGCCGAGTTTGTCGAGATCGTCGCCATAAAGTTTCACGGCCACATCCTCGCGCACACCCGTGAGCAGCTCGTTGAAACGGAGGGCCACTGGTTGTGAGAACGAGAAGTTGAGCCCCGGCAGCATTTGCAACTTGTCTTTAATCTTTTCTATCAATTCTTCTTTGGTCTTGGCCGATGTCCATTTGCTGCGATCCTTTTCCAGAATGATGAAGCTGTCCGTGTAGTCGAACCCCATCGGATCGGTGGGTATGTCGGCCACCCCAATGCGAGCGCATACGGTTTTGATTTCCGGAAAGCTCTGAAGCAGCAGGCGTTCCACCTCTTCCTCTCGCTTGATGGTTTCCGAGAGCGAACTGCCGGGGCGGAGGAAGGTTTGCATGGCGATGTCGCCCTCATCGAGTTCAGGCACAAATTCGCCTCCCATCCGTATGAAAGCGAATGCGGCAGCCAGAAACAAAGCAGCGGCAGAAACAAGTACCATCTTTTTATGACGCAGGGCATACAGCAGCAGCGGGTGATAAACATGTATGATGCGCCCCGTCACACGGTTGCCCATGCGCTGCAAGCTGCGTTCCATCCGCACCATCCATCCGCCCTGGTGGCTCAGTGGACGAATCAGCAAAGATGAAATCATCGGCACATACGTCAGACACAGAATGATGGCTCCCAGTACGGCGAACGAGAAGGTGTAGACCATGGGGGAGAACATTTTTCCGCTGACGCCAGAGAGAAAGATGATGGGGGTGAACACGATGAGGATAATCAGCTGACCGAAGAAGGCCGAATGCATCATTGAAGAGGCGGCCTCGAAGGCGACGGCGTTCATGCCGCCCCGGCCCAGTTGGCTGTGTTTCTTGATTCTTTTCTCCATTTCGAACACCGTGCCTTCTACGATAATCACCGCCCCATCGACGATAATTCCAAAGTCGATGGCACCCAGGCTCATCAAGTTGGCGCTCACGCCGAAAAGCCGCATCATGATGAGGGCGAACAGTAAGGACAGCGGAATGACCGATGCGGCGATGAGACCTCCACGCAAACTTCCCAATAACAGCACCAGCACGAATATCACGATGAGCGCCCCTTCTGTCAAATTGCGCGCAATGGTGCTCGTTGTACGCTCGATAAGGTTGGATCGATCGAGAAAAGGTTTGATGTCGATGCCGTCGGGCAGCGACTTTCTGACACTCTCCATGCGCTCCTTCACCGCCCTGACCACCTTGTCAGAGTTGGCACCCTTGAGCATCATGATCATGCCCCCGACGGCCTCATGACCATCTTGCGTGAAAGCGCCGTACCTCACTTGCGAGCCAAAGCCCACCTTGTCGGCTACGTCGCGCACGAGAACAGGGGTGCCGTTGACATTCTTCACCACGATGTTCTCAATGTCGTCAACCGACTTCACCAGTCCTTCGCCCCGGATGAAGCTGGCCATATGGTCACGCTCTATGTAGGCGCCGCCCGTGTTGACGTTATTTTTTCTCAGGGCTTCGTACACCTCGCCCACGCTCACGCGCATGGCGTTGAGCCGCTGGGGGTTGAGGGCCACCTCGTATTGCTTGATGCTTCCGCCAAACGAGTTGACCTCCACCACGCCCGGAATCATGGACAGCTGGCGCTTCACTATCCAGTCTTGAATGGTGCGCAGCTCCTGCGTACTGTAACGGGCGGTGTCTTTGGGAACAAGGGTGTACTGTAAAATCTCGCCCAGTCCCGTGCTGATGGGACCCATCGCGGGCGTTCCGAATCCCTCCGGAATGTCCTCGCGCACCTCTTCCAGCTTCTCTTGCACCAACTGGCGGGGCAGGTAAGTGCCCATATCCTCTTTGAAAACGATGGTAACAACAGACAGGCCAAAGCGTGAGATGGAACGGATGCCCTCAACGCCAGGCAGGTTGGACATGGCCAGCTCTACGGGATAGGTGACGAACTGCTCGATGTCGGCCGTCGAGAGATTTTCAGAAACCGTGATGACCTGCACCTGGTTGTTTGTGATGTCGGGCGTGGAGTCTACGTTGATGGTTCGCAATGAATACACTCCGCCGCCGATGATGGCCGCCAACAGGAGTACCACCAGAAATTTGTGTTGAATGGAAAAATAGATAATCTTGTTAATCATAACCTTATTAGTATGAACATGTACGACTTACTGCGGAACAGTTGTTGACAACTGCTCTGCCACTAGATAAAAACAATGGGTATGATAAAGCGGGAGGACCCCTTCGTCCACTTGAGGCTATATGTGCCTCAAGCAATCGGACGATGGGGTCGGGCGTTTCGCCAACTGGCGAGACTATCTGCACGTGCGGGTGCATGTCGGCAGCGTGGGCGCACAGCCAATGAGGCTGCTGCTGCGCCACTTGTATGATGGGCTGCGCATGCTCGTCGTCCTTAACAATGTGCCTGATTTGCTCTACAGGACAGTTGTCTGCCTGCGATTCCTGTCCGGAAGAATGATGGTGGGTGTGGCGGTCATTGATTTGACCGTCTGTTTCGCACCTCTCTTCCACGAAACAAACGTTGCTCAGGTGGTGATGATGAGGCACGGCCAAAACCAGCAACACCATGAGCATTGCCAGCCAAAGACTTACTATGAGAGCTTTTCCCCGCATCATGATGCAAAGGTAGCACAATTTTGTTGCAACTCAGTTGCAAAGTGCTCATCAATCTGTTTTTTCAATTGCATTGACTTTGGTTTTCAATGTAGATGCGCTTGCGCACCTATCTTATACGGCTATTCGTCGAACGTGTTGATTGTCAGCACACTAATCGTTCAGCCAATGGTAATACAGGCGGGGATATCTGGGCAGAGGCCAAACGTAGGTTGGGTGTCGCAGACTCGCTCTCATCCGATCCGGACAGGACCTATTATCAGAATATCGTTGACGCTAACGACAGCAATGGATACGGATGGAACCGCATTGAAGTCAATAATATACGCAGTACCAAAGGCACCATTCGCTACAGCGTTTCCACAAAATCGAGCTTTACTGGCACTACGTTCGCAGGGCAATGGGTGTCAGCAGCAGACTTTAACCTGAAATAGACAGGGCAATTAAGTTTGTTTTTGCGAACAACGGTGTGGATGTTAGTGTGAAGGGTGGCTTATATTGACTATTTACTAAAAGTTGATGAAAATTCATAAATTTTAGGTATTGTAATATTTTTATTTATTTAATACCTTTGCAAAATAATTTAGTGTTCACCAAAGACATTAAAATGAATCACTTAATTAATTATTTACAAATATTATTTCACATGAAGAAAAAAATTTACTTAATTCTTAGTATGATTATTGCGACGTATGCATTTGGTAATGCCAAAGAGCATATTAAGACGGATTCAACGTATCTTTTACAGGAAGTCGTTATAAATACTACGCGTATCCCTGAAATAAAGTCTAATGCTGCTGCAACAGTAACAATTATTGATCAAAAGCAAATTGCAGCAATGAGTAAAGCTGAACCTGATTTATCTCACCTTTTAGGTTTACTCACTCCAAGCATGGCGTTAGCAAGCAATACAACAAGTTCACGCTCACAAACTCTTCGAGGCAGGGGTGCTCTCATATTAATAGACGGGATTCCACAATCCACTCCATTAAGATCTACAGACCGAGATATACGCTCTATAGATGTTTCTGCTATTGATCACATTGAAATAGTAAAGGGTTCGACTGCATTATACGGAAATGGTGCTATCGGTGGTGTGATAAACATTATCACAAAAAAGAATACAAAGAACAAAAAAATTGCCGGTGAGTCTTCTCTCTCAGGTTCAACTTATAATTTCTATCATGGAACACAAGGAATGGGCTATCGTGTCAACCAACAACTTTATGGTTCTATAGATAAATTAAACTATCTTGTTAGCGGTTCTTTTGTAAAAACAGGTAGTAGTATTGATGGTTCTGGTGAATATATCTCTCCACGCTATGGGTTAGGTGATACTTATACGTCAAACGCTCTTATTAAATTAGACTATGCATTATCAGCCAAAAATAAAATAGAATTTATGTATAATTTCTATCGGAGCTTGCAGCATACTGCTCTTGTTCAGCAAAAAGGAGAATATCTAAAGAGTCCAGCTATAGGTATCTTCGGTGAAAAAGACCCACAGGCTGTCGATGAAGGTACACCATATAATCATAATGCGTATCTAAAATTTTCCGCTCGTAAATTATTTTCAAATACAGATTTTGAAGCGTCCATATATGGTACAAGTTTATATACAATATTTGATTTCAGAAAACATAACCCGAAAAAACCGCGCTGGGAAGAAAAAAGTGGACAAGCTACCATCAAAGATCAAAAGATTGGTTTCCGTTCTCAATTTAATACATTCTTGTCAATATCTGACAATCTCTTCACTCGTCTTACTTATGGATATGATTATCTTTTAGATAAAACCTCTCAGCCACTTGTAGATGGACGTTATTGGGTTCCTAATCTTCAGAGTAGTAATCATGCTCCATTCTTGCAAACAAAGACAACTCTTTGGCAATGTCTTAATGTAAAATTAGGAGGACGTTATGACGTTATAGATGTCAATGTACCTGATTACGATATATTGCGTACAAAACTCAGCAGTCCTGAAGTACATGTTAAGGGAGGTAAATTAAAATATGATAATTTCTCATTTAATGCAGGTATATCTTTCAATAAGTTGTCGATATTTCAACCTTTCGCTGCTTTTTCGCAAGGTTTTTCTATTTTTGATTTAGGGCGGACGCTGCGTGCAGCTAAAGAAGACGTTTTATCCAAGATTATTACTGAGCCAGTAAAGACAAATAACTTTGAATTAGGTGTATACTCTGATATCAATCATAGGTTACAGCTAAATGGATCTGTTTTTTATACTTATTCAAAGTTGGGAAGCGACCTTAAAATTGATGAAGCTGGTTTTTGGGTAGTCAACCGAACACCTCAAAAGGTATATGGAATGGAATTGAATGCAGATGCGCAAATATTAAACAACTTAAAAGCAGGTGCCAATTTCACATGGTTCGAGGGGAAGCTCAAGTCTACTTCAGACAAATGGGATACCTATATGTCTAACATATCTATCCCTGCAGCCAAGTTTGCTATGTATATTGATTATGCTCCCNCAGATGGGATAAAGAATAACATACAGACTTTCGGACAACTTCATAAAACGACTCCTTTTCATAATTGATGGACCTTCGGGTGTCATCTCCGATAAGATTGTTGCGTTTTACCTATATTCTGAAGAAGTAAATTGTTGGGCGGATACGTCCGTGTCAACTCATAGAAGTTTGTCTGATAGGTCTGTTGTTCGTAGCCTTTCCATACCCGGTGTTCCCATGCCGGGCTGGTGGCTGTTGCTTCTTCTAAAGTCATCGTACTAATAAACTTCACGCTAAGTGATTGATAATGAACAGTTAATAAATTACAAATATTTTCCAATTATTTGGAAAGCAACATAGAAGAATATGTATATGCAGCTACATTACGTTCATACAGGAGACCGTAACCGCTTTAACACCACAGATAAAGGTAAATATAACGAGGGAGAAGGAAAAGTTAGTAGTATAAATTTACTCAACTTTTCAACAAGAATAAGTTTAAAGGATTGGGAACTTAATTTAGGTATCTCAAACTTGCTTAATAATACTTATTATACACCAGCTTCTATGTTGATGGCAAGAGATGCAGAGTATGCGCATGCTGATGGACGTAAGATAACATTAACTGCTACATTTAAGTATTAGAAACTGAGGTCATAATGATGACCAGCATTAAATATATATTGGGAGCTCTACAACAATGTTCTCAAATAATATGTTCAAAAAGTTCATTTTTTGATGCAAATTAGAAGAATATAATTCTTAAGAATTTCGAACTGGTATATAATAATGAGTCAAAATGGAGCGTCAATGCTCCATTGCAATAAGTACGAATCTATAATATTGAAACAAACCCTCTCTTAAAAGATAGAAAGTGCCATATCAACACTCGAAAACAGAGTTTGATATGGCTTTCTTAATATGCTCGTAAGTATCTGATATAGAGCGCCTTTAATAATGGTTAGTTAGTAAGCATCCAATATTAGCCGCCTTTCACACCAACAAATAACCCTTATATGTCTGGCAGCATATAAGGGTTATTTGTTATTTGAAGTTTGAAGGTAGCATTTTCGTGAGTTCCTCCTCCGTCATATCTGGCAGGGACCTTGAAAGAACTTCCTTCATCCATTTGTATGGCTCTATGCCTGCTTCCCTGCAACACGCCATAAAGGTATAGAAGATGGCGTTGTTCTCTGCTCCCTCATTGTTACCACAGAACAGGTAGTTCTTTCTTCCAAGCGTGATGGGCCTGATGGCCTGTTCCATGAGGTTGTTGTCTATGTTGAAGTGTCCGTCCTGCACATACCTGCCAATGCGTATCCATACGGCGAAGGCATAACGCAGTGC
>NZ_LT706987.1:1771835-2075910 GCF_900155655.1 Prevotella ihumii | reverse complement strand
CCCTCTTTGGCCCACTGCTCGTCAAAAAGCGTACCCGCCCAGCCGCTTGCACTCTCAGGCAGGCGTTTCTCGCTGCGCCTGCCAAATACCATGCGCTCAAGTTCAAGAATGCGACGGGACTTTCGTTCCAG
This sequence comes from Prevotella ihumii, assembly GCF_900155655.1. Taxonomy (GTDB): domain Bacteria; phylum Bacteroidota; class Bacteroidia; order Bacteroidales; family Bacteroidaceae; genus Prevotella; species Prevotella ihumii. The sequence goes on along the minus strand of NZ_LT706987.1, from coordinate 2,075,779 downwards.
CTCAGCATCCTTAATCTTAAGCTCAGCATCCTTATCCTTGAGCTCAGCATCCTTATCCTTGAGCTCAGCATCCTTATCCTTGAGCTCAGCATCCTTATCCTTGAGCTCAGCCTCCTTATCCTTGAGTTGAGTATCCTTAATCTTAAGCTCAGCATCCTTGTTCTTGAGTTGAGTATCCTTGTTCTTAAGCTCAGCATCCCTTTGCTCAAGAAGTTTAACAACAGCTTCCCGAGTGAGAGAATGGTAGTCAGATGTCATTGTGCAATAAGGCATATCCATCACATTATCAGTTCTTTATATAATGTAAAGGTACGAAAAATATCTGACACTGGCAAGAAAATACTAAGATTTATTGTATCTTTTTCTTCGGTAGCAGTTAGGATTTATACCTTCAATATAGAGTACCAATTCGTCCCAGCGAAGTTCATAAAATCCAGTTCTCGCCCGTATGATTTTAGGACTCAAGCAGCCCTGTGCCATCTGTTTGTGATAGACGACAAAACCACAGCGCTCCCAGTGAAGCAACTTGATTCGGTTATGGGAGCGATTGTAGAAAACGTAGACAGCACCATCATAAGGATTGAAGTCATTGCTGCGTACCAGTTGGGACAGGCGAAGAATACCCTGACGCATGTCCACGGGAGTGCAACAAACCCGAAAAACATTTGTTTCGTTGAGTACAAACATAAGTTTTTCGGGCAAAGGTAGTAAAGCAAGAATGTTACACAAAGGCGGCTAATATTGGATGCTTACGTTAGTTAGTAGTCCCTTGAAAAGCATTTAACTATCTGGTTATCAATAAAATAATCGTTTTCAAACTTGCATGTTTCTACAAAGTTTTGTACCTTTGTATAGTAAAATCTTGCAAATCAACGATGTATAAATCTCCATCCAAAGTCCATCAGTCATCATTATTCTGGGATCTTGAGACAATGCTCTCTCCTGAGAATTCCCTGTACAAGTTAGCCAATCTGATTGATTGGAATGTGTTTGAGCAGTCTTTTACCCCTCTTTACAGCAAGGACACTGGACGCATGGCCAAGCCTATCCGCCTGATGGTGGGGCTACTTATCTTGAAACACCTTCGTGACGTTTCAGACGAGAGTGTCGTGGAGCAGTTCTCGGAGAACGCCTACTCCCGGTATTTTTGTGGATTAGAGGCATTCCAAACTAACTCTCCCTGCGTTCCCACCTAGCTTGTCGAGTTCCGCCGTCGCATCGGTGCATCTGAAATTGAGCTAATTCTTAAGGATAGTATCCGCAGCTATCTTTTAATCGACATCTAAGGGAAAGAGGAGACGATGAGGAAAGACGGTAAGGATGGCCGCGGACGCAAGCCTAAGAAAACAGACTCACGTTACGTCCAAAACAAAAAACACAAACTCTTCCGCAAACTGGCAGGAATAGAGTTTGTTATAGGCCACTGCAAGGCAGACCATCGATGAGAAAGAAACCTCTACAAGGGTCTCATTACTCCATCAAGATCATGCTTGCAGCTACCGCATTCAACTTCAAAAGAGCCATGAAACTTTTTGTATCTTATTTAAAGAGTGGGTATAAGTGACAATATGGTGCTGTGGAAAACTGGAGTTAGATTCTCAACACCAATTCATCCCCCAGGTTTATATGAAAAAAATGCAGGTTACCGTTTGAGGGTGGACTAACTATGCATATATAGGGATATTCAGAATTTTCTTAACTAATTGTTTGTCAGTATCATATATTATTTGTACCTTTACATAAAATCCCCCGAACGACCCATCACGGGCAGAATCGGGGGAAAACTTAAAAAATTTCGTCGTGAAGATACAAAAAATTTCTGATATAACACCAACCGTAGATTCAACTTCAAAATGCAACTACGTTTGCAAATTTAAGTAAAAGGTCTCAAGTGGCGTTCTGAATCCCAACTTTTTTCTTGGTCTGGCATTTATTTTATGTTGATATTCTTTGATTTGATTATCCTTAAAATCCTTGAAATCACTCTTTTTGGGAATGTATTGCCTATAGAGTTTGTTAGTATACTCAATGAGCCCTTTTTCCCATGAGCAGTAGGGATGCGCAAAATATATCTTCGTATTTAGCGCTTTTTCCAACCACTTGTGGTCTGCGAATTCTGGTCCGTTATCCGTGGTTATTGTTTTTACGTTATGCTTGTAAGGCAACAGCATGAGATATACGGCTTGGGAAACGCCTTTGGCCTCCTTGCCTTTCTCAAGTTTCCTTATCATGGTGAACCCCGTGCTGCGCTCAACCAGTGTAACCATGGCCCCCTTGTTGTCTGCTCCGACGATCAAGTCCATTTCCCAATCTCCATACCTTGTTCCGTCTGCTTCAGGCTGCCGCTCCTCTATGCTGGTGCGGTCTTTGATGGGCATGTGTTTTCCAACTGGACGCTTGCGGTGCTTCAACTGATGACGGCAGTTCTTGTATAAGTCTCCACCGTTCTCTTTGTCTTCTCGGATGTATTGGTAAATTCTTTCAATGGAAACCATATTGTAGCCTTTGAGCTTGCAGTAGCCGACTATCTGTTCCGGAGACCATTGGTATTGCCGCATGTAGCGGTTGATGCGGTTCTTTACCTCGCCCGTAAAGGTGCGGGGCTTGCGTAGACGCTCTTTACGAATGTCTGTCAGCATCTGCGCATGAGAGTAACTATACGCTCCATGCTTGTTGCGATTGCGGCTAAGTTCACGACTTACGACTGATTTGTCCTTGTTTATAGTCTCAGCTATCTCTTTTTGCTGAAAACCTTGCTTGTGCATCACTGAAATTGTGTACCTTTGTTCTTTGGTGAGTTGTGTCATCTTCTGTAACTTTTGGAAGGGGCTACAAAGATACTAAAACTTTCCATCAGAGAGGGAGGGGAACACCCCCTCTTTTCTCTGAAAAAATATCTTTTTCGCTCCTTTTGTTTATTGCCAAAAGTTGCATTTCTTAATTGAACTTACGAACTTTGCCCTTTACAGAGTTCGATTTTTTACAGAGTTATCGTGAAAGCTTTGCAAAAAGCGAACTTGGACGTATTCATTCCCAGCTCCCCCTAAAGGAGTTGGCAGCAGAGTATACGAACCTTAGCCATAAGAGCAAGCGAGGCAACAAGCCTCTTTTCTCGGGTGAAGGAGAAATTGCCCTAATGTTCCTTAAGTCATACACAGGTCTGTCTGACGATGGTCTGATAGAGATGTTTAACGGAAGCATCCACATGCAGATGTTCTGTGGTGTTCTGCTAGACCCTTCCTGTCCCATCAAGGATGGAAAGATTGTAAGTGCCATACGCAATCGTCTTGGTCGCATTCTTGACACAAACAGTTTTCAGAGCATATTGTACGCCAAATGGCAAGATTGTTTCAAGGATAAAGATCTATGTTTGACGGATGCAACCTGTTACGAGAGCTACCTGCGTTTTCCTACGGATATCAAGCTGCTCTGGGAGTGTTGCCATTGGCTTCACACTCTGCTGGTCTCCGAGTGTAAACACCTTTCAGAGCGTATTCCGAGAAGCAAGTATAATAATATTGACAAGGCCAGGCTTGCATACGCCAAGCAGCGCAAGCACACAGCCTCGTCCACGCGCAAGCTCAGGAGAAGACTCCTGAGGCTCCTGTCCAAACTCCTTTCCCAATGGAATCGTCTGCGTAAACAGTACAGTCCTTGCATCTGTCTGTCGGCAGAACAAGAAAAGCGGCTGTCCGCTGTGCGTGAGGTATGCCTCCAACAGTCAGAACTATTCTCTGGCAAGGAAGTCAAGCACCGTATCGTCAGCATCGACCGTCCCTATCTACGTCCCATTGTCAGGGGCAAGGAAAACAAGCGTGTAGAGTTTGGTGCAAAGGTCAACAACATACAGATAGACGGCATATCATTCATAGAGCACCACAGCTTTGAGGCATTCAACGAGGGTGTCCGCCTTAAGCAATGTATTGAATATCAGGAATCTTTGACGGGAATCAAAGTCAAGCGTGTCGGTGCCGATTCCATATATGCCAACAATGCCAACCGCACTATGTGTACTGAAAAAGGCATAACGACCTGTTTCACTAGAAAAGGTCCAAGACCCAAAGAAGAAGCTGAATGTCTCAAGATAGCGAGAAAGATTATTGGAAACCTCAGAGCTACGGTAATGGAGGGTAGCTTTGGAAATCAAAAGCAACACTATAGCCTTGGACGCATCAAGGCGTGCAATATGTTTAGCGAGAGGCTACTACTCTTCTTCGGAATCCATACAGCAAATGCTGCCATTCTTGCCGCAAGGGAGATGGCTCGGAGTGTGAAGAAGGCTGCCTAATAAAACTTAAGGATAATTTTACAAGTCCATAGATAGTATGGAAAGGGCAGGTGTGCCCATATGACTCAGTATTTGAGATTTTTGAACAAATAATACAGCATATTCTTTTTCTGGGTACTTCTCCAAGGAAAAGAATGCAGTTTTTGGCTGCCTTGGAGAGTTCTAAGAGGGAATTAACTGAAATGCCCTAAGTTAGCGGTTCTGCAAGTGGTAACGCAGCATTTGCTCGATGGGCGAACGCTCTATCTTCTGCACTTCATAGCCGTGTGCAGCAGCCGAGGCCTCAAAAAAACGGCGGAAATAATGAGCTATGCTACCCACTGCAGAGATGTAACGTGTGCTGTATTCGTGGTAATGAACGATGTTTTGCTCAAAAAAGTTGTCAAAATTGGTACGTACAAGTTGCTGCAAAGAGGGTTCAGCGATGTGGCGAAGAATAAACTTAGATGTTGTGGCTAAGAACCTATTGGCAAGCGGTTTGCGATAAACATTCTCTATCACTTGTTGATAGGTTAGCTGTGCTTCGGCAAGATAGGCATCACGAATTTCCGAGGGCAGACTTCCTTTGAAAATACCATTCATAAAAAGTTTGCCCAACACTGCCCCACTCCCTTCATCGCCAAGGATATAACCCAAAGGAGGAACGTTCTTTACAATCTGCTTGCCATCGTAAAAACAGCTGTTAGCGCCTGTGCCCAAGATGCAAGCCACACCTTCAGCGTTTCCACACAGGGCACGAGCCGCTCCAAGCAAGTCGCCTGCCACCTCAATCGCTTCACACTGCAAGGCAGAGGATAGCACTTTCTGCATCTTAGGGTACATCGCTTCGGTGCAACCTGCTCCATAAAAAGCCACCTTAGCAAAGGTATTATGTGCAAAAGGTTCGGCAAATTGCTGATTTACAGCGGTCAACAATTCTTCTGAGACAATCTTTGCGATGGTTTCTTCCGATTGGTAAATGGGATTTATTCCCTGTGTTGTGATTATCTTGTACGTGTCCAACGCCTTAATGGCATCAGCCTCGTTGGCCAATATCCAGTCGGTTTTGGTGCTTCCGCTATCTGCAATGAGTATCATTCTTTGTCTTTTTGTTGCAAAATTAACAAAAACATTTCGAAGTTTGTATATAATGTAGTAAATTTGCAAGAAAGGAAGAACTATCAAAATCAAAAAGTATTATGAGTAGATATTTATATACGTTGCACGATTATCACGCAATAAAGAAAGCTTCAATTCCTATTGAAGGGATAACTGTTCTTGCAGGTATCAATGGCTCAGGAAAGAGTACACTTTCTAAATGGCTTTATTACATCGTTAATGGTGCAAGCAATTTTGATACTTACTTATATCGAAATTTTGCTTCAGAAGTTATAAATATACTACGCCATTATGACCAACTGCACAGAGATATAAATGTATCTCCAGCTACACAAACACGCCTACAAAACTCGCATTTCTTTAGAGAAGCATTATCAAAAGCCCAGCAATATATATATGATGAAGCAGAGATAGACAATCTTGAGGATATTTATCAAAAGACACTTCAACGCTTTTCGGTAATGCTGACAGTCTATCTAAACCTCAGTAAAGGGAACATAAATTCTCGTAAAGAGCGTTTACTGAGTTATATAGGAATAGATGAATCGCTTTATACCACAATAGATGAGCTTGTGTCAGCTTTTATAAAGACTGAAAATATCGAAATAGAAGAACTTAAAAGGAAATATCTTCTTGAAAAAGAAAATAGAGAGCAGAAAAAATTCTATGATGTTATACGCCATCGCTATACAATTTTGGAAGAAACTCCCAATAATATAAATTTAGAAGAAGATGGGGTAAAACTGTTTAGGAAAGAAAAGGTAGGAAATCTTTTCAATCTTTCGTATGCTATATATATTGATACACCACTTGCAACATCAGGAAACAATGGTACGATGAACAATGTCTTTTGGTGGGATTTACGACGCAAAATGGACAATCCTCAAAAAGGTTATGAAGCATCTTTAGAAGTACGAAAATTATCTCAACGCATTAAAAACATTATTCACGGAAAGGTTATTTTAAAGAAAAATGATTTTGAAGAGAACGAACTACATTTCTTGCGAGAAGACGGACTTGAGATAAAAATAGAAGATGCAGCAACTGGTATGAAATCATTCTCATACATATTAAGGTTGCTTGAAAACGGATACCTTGACGACAAAACCCTGTTGATGATTGACGAGCCTGAAGCACATCTGCACCCACAATGGATAATAGAGTTTGCAAGAATCTTGGTACTTCTCCAAAAAGAATTAAAAGTAAAAATTCTTATCGATAGCCACAACCCTGATATGGTGGCAGCGTTGCAGTCGATAGCAAGTAAAGAAAACGTTATTGACAACCTACATTTTTACCTTGCAAAACCTATAAAAGAAGGGGCATTCAACTATGAATTTGTTGAACAAGGAAAAAGTATTGAGGGAATATTCGAATCATTTAAGGCTGGTTCTATAAATTAGCTTTGTTAGATTTTGAGCTTATTTTTAAGGTCAAAATGCAAGAGAGTGAAGGAGTGTAGCGGGCTACACGACTGAACGAACTTACATTTTGAACCAAAAAGAAGCCAAAAGATAACAAAACGTATTTCATAAAAAAATAATGACTATATGCGGTGGTAATTTATAGAACCAGCCTTAATATGGCTTATCAAAAAATAAAACAGTATGGAGATAGCAGTTTATGATAATGATATTATAACGCAGCACGATTTTTATAATCTATGTGGCACAACACTCAACGAGGTATCAAATAAAGATTATCCAAGCACCAATTATTTCAACCCTGAAATAATGTGTCTTGATATGGACACCTATGAAAGAATGACACCTAACAATCAACCTTACAGCACCATGGACGCTGTAATAGGAATGGGAATTTGGAATGGAATACACCTAAAACATAAACAGTAATTCAGCAATCGCACTTATATTGGGGTACTTTGCTCCCTACATAGGCGTATTTTCAGCGAATTTACTTTGAAAATCCATAATAGATTATTAAATTTGCAGAAGATATTTAAGAAACCAATGCAACGTATGCAAAAACGAATATATGCCCTCATTTTCTTGCTCTGCTGTATGCTGATGCCAGCAGGGGCGGTGTTACAGGAGGATTCGCTCCAAAACTCGTTGGCTGTTTTGCGCCAAGAGCTCACGAAAAAACATTATCGACAGCGTGAAAAACTGAACCGTTCGAAGGTGATTACTGACCAAGTAATGAAACAATTGATAGAGATTGGGCAGAAATCATCGCAGGTGTCACTGATGCTTTATTCGCAAACAACGGATAATGTGTTCGACCTTACCTATGCTTGCCACGAAGCTACATCGCTCTGGCAAGACTTCCAAACAATGACACAACCTTTCCACGACATCGTAGAAGGAAGCAAAACCGATATAGCACGTTACGACTCGCTCATTACAGTGCTAAGCACAATGTATATGATTGGTATGAGTGAGAAAAACAAAACCGATCGCAACGTGTGTCTCACCTTGGCTGTAAGCATCAGAAAAATGCTGCAAGAGAACAACAATGTGTATAAAGAATATGCGCAATACTACCATTATTATGAAGGACAACTCAAATCGATGAACGACTATGCGCAGGCTCGTTACAAAGAGTTTCAGACGGGTTTGTTTGCAAAAAGAGGTGATAGCTACTTCTCATTTTTAAAGAATTTCAAGGTAAAATCGCTAACAATGAGCGCAATAGTGGCAGAGAAATATCTGCCTAAACGAACGGTAAAGTCGCAATGGGACGTGATGTGGCTCATCGGACTTTTCTCTATGATACTGATTTATGGATTGATAGCCGTGCTCATCAATTATCTTAGTATTCGATTTTTGGTATCTAAAATTCTTGCACGTGAACGTTTTGCAGAGATAAATAAGGGCTTTTTGGCAAAGCGAACTTGTATTATCATCACTGCATCGGTTGTGGCTTTTGCGCTCATTTTGATCATTATTAGATTCTTTAGCCAGTCCAACTTCGTGAATATGGCTTGCAGTTTGCTGTTAGAATTTACGTGGCTATTGGCTGTTGTCTTTGGTTCGCTGCTGCTTCGTGTCGATGGTTCGCAAATCCATGCTACTTATAAAATCTATTATCCGCTGATATTCATTGGCTTTTTAGTGATAGCATTCCGCATCGTAATGTTGCCTGGAAGCGTGGTCAACCTTATTTATCCACCCTTGCTATTGATAACGGCTGTATGGCAATTGCAAATAATTTATAAGTATAGCAATGACATTCCAAAAACCGACCTTCGATTGAGCTATTTCTCGTTTGCCGTATTTGCGTTTGCTGTTATTAGCTCTTGGATTGGCTTTATTTATCTTTCGGTGCAAGTCATCATTTGGTGGACTATGCAATTGGCTTGCTTATTGACAATTACTTGTATACGCGACTATCTCAAATTGTACAAAGAACAGAAGGACTTATCGCACAGTCCAGTGAGCAAAGCTTGGTTTTTCCGTCTCATCTATTATGTTGTGTTGCCTGCTTCGGTAGCAGTTTCGTTTATCCTTGCTGTATATTGGGCAGCTGCTGTGTTCAACCTCAGCACCCAAACTTGGGAGATTGTGAAAACCAATTTCATTGACACACAAAACTTTAAGATAAGTGTTTTCGGCATCATACTTATTGTGGTGTTATGGTATGTGTTTAATTACATCAACCACACACTCAAAGATTTCATTACGCTCTATCTTGAAAGCAACGACCCAAGTACGGCAGTAGCTAAAAGTGTAATGATATTCAATGTGTTACAAGTAGTGATTTGGGGTGCGTGGTTATTAACTGCACTAAGCATTTTCAAGGTCAACAGCACGTGGTTGGTAGTGGTTTCGGGAGGTTTGTCTACGGGTATCGGTTTCGCAATGAAAGACATCTTGGAAAACATCTATTATGGCATTTCGCTTATGGCTGGACGCATCAAGATAGGCGACCTTATCGTGTGCGATGGCATACGTGGTAAGGTGAGTTCTATCAATTACACTTCTACCATCATCGAAGCCTCAGATGGGTCAGTAATAGCGTTCCAAAACTCGCAATTATTTACGAAGAATTACAAGAACTTGACCAAAAACAACGGACAAGAGTTGGTGGTTTTGGAAGTGGGAGTGGCATACGGAACAAACATCAATCACGTGAAAAAGTTGCTTGTAGATGCTATTTCACAATTGGATTGTATGCTTGAAGGACGTGAAGTAAAGGTGGTTATGAGTCGTTTTGATGATAGTTGCATCACGTTGAAAGTGATAGCGTGGCTCAATGTACTCACTCAGTTTGGCGATAGTGGCATCATTATGGAGTGTATCTATACCACACTGAACGACAACGGTATAGAAATACCATTCCCACAACGAGATATAAACATACGACACATCGAAGCTGCAACGCAAGAAGATGTAGAAAAAGAGGTAAAAGGTGGAAACTAATTTCAGCTTAGAACAAGTTTAAAGACATAAAAAACTTGTACGTTCACCTTATTATATCTACCTTTGCAAGGCGCAAAAAAAGAACATTCACAGAAAATAATACAAACATAAGAATGCAAAAGATGAAAAATCAAAATGTTTACATTGCAGGTCCGTGCGTCATTGAGCACCAAGAGCTATTAGAAACAGTAGCTCAAGAATTGGTAAGACTCAACCAAAAGTATGGAATAGATATTATTTTCAAAGCCAGTTTTGATAAGGCCAACCGCACAAGTCTCAAGTCGTTTCGTGGCCCGGGTATGGAGAAAGGACTCGAAATGTTGAGCAACATTAAGGAGAAGTTCGGTCTCCGCCTCCTCACCGATATACACGAAAGCTATCAAGCCGAAGAGGTGGGCAAGGTGGTAGATGTTATTCAGATACCAGCCTTTCTATGTAGACAAACCGACTTATTGGTGGCAGCGGCACAGACAGGCAAGATTGTGAATATAAAAAAGGCACAGTTCTTAAGCGGAAAAGATATGCGCTACCCCGTAGAGAAGTGTCTTAAAAGCGGTGCAAAGGAAGTTTGGCTCACCGAACGTGGCAATTCATTTGGTTACAACAACCTTGTGGTAGACTTCAGAAATATTCCTGATATGCAGGAGTTCAGCCCCACAGTTATTATGGACTGTACCCACAGCGTTCAGCGACCTTCGGCAGGCGATGGAAAAACCGTCGGCGACCGCAAATTTGTGTCCTCTATGGCATTGGCTGCTAAGGCTTTCGGGACTAATGGATACTTCTTTGAAGTGCATCCTGAACCAGACAAGGGGCTAAGTGATGCAGCCAATATGTTGGAATTATCGAAACTTGAAAGTCTAATAGAAAAACTACAATAAGCTAAAGATGGGTTTCAAAAAGCATAAAGAGTTGTTAGAAACCATCTTTAAAAGGAGATTTAAGGAATGAACACTGTAAGAGACTACGCCATACAATGTATCAAGGAAGAGGCACACGCTACACTTGCCTTGATAGACCAATTGGACGAAAACTTCGACAAAGCTGTCGGTTTGATGTTCCACTGCAAAGGTAAAGTAATTGTAACAGGCGTTGGAAAGAGTGGAAACATTGGTGCAAAGATTGCTGCAACCCTATCTTCTACGGGTACGCCTGCATTCTTTGTCAACCCATTAGACGTGTTTCACGGCGATTTGGGCGTAATGACAAAGGACGACGTTGTACTCGCACTCTCCAATTCGGGACAGACCGACGAGCTATTGCGCTTCATTCCGATGGTTTTGCACAACAATATTCCCATCATAGGAATGAGTGCCAACCCACAATCGCTATTGGCTAAGTATTCCACAGCACATATCAAGGTGTGGGTAGAGAAAGAGGCATGCCCCCTAAACCTTGCCCCCACCAGCTCAACCACCGCAGCTCTCGTTATGGGCGATGCCTTGGCAATAGTTCTGATGGAGATGAGAAAGTTCCGTCCAAAGGACTTTGCACAGTTCCACCCAGGTGGTGAACTTGGCAAACGCCTCCTTACTACAGCACAAGATGTGATGCGGTCGGACGACTTACCTATCATTCCAAAAGAAATGCACTTAGGTGAGGCTATTATTCACGTGAGCAATGGAAAATTGGGCTTAGGTGTTTCGGTAGAAAACGACAAAGTAATAGGACTCATAACCGATGGTGATATACGTAGAGCGATGGAGAAATGGCAAGCCAAATTCTTCGACAAGACCGTGGAAGACATTATGACACGCAAGCCAAAGATGGTACTTCCAAATACAAAAATTACTGAAATACAGCGTATTATGCACCAACATAAGGTGCATACGGTGCTTGTTTGCGACAAGGAAGGACATCTCTTTGGCGTAGTAGACCATTATAGCTGTATGATTTAATGGCATTAGCAGTTCCGTTTAATTGGCATAATAAGTCCAGTAAATGGGTATAATAAGCCCCTAAATTGGTATCATCAATCCATTTCGCTGGCAGTATAGGCTATTGAATTAGCATAATAAGCTCATTAAATTGGCAATGGCAGCCGTAGAATAACAATACGAAATTAAAACAAAAAAAGTGATTTTAAGAAGAAAAAGTAGACATTTCTTCCCCCTTATATGCTTGTGCTACTTGTTGGTAGCACAAGTTTGTTCTCTATATGCTAACGGAACAATTAGCAAAACCCAATCTATTCCATTTCAAAAATCATTATTCGCTTGCCAAACTTCGTTGCACGCTTGCAATGAGGCAGATGCTGCGTTGCAACCCTCGAACCAATCGTCTGACTCGCTCATTGTCAAGCGATTAAGAGACAGAGGTATAACCTTTAGCCGCAATAACACTGTAACATTACTGACCAATGGTCAAGAAAAGTTTGACGACCTTTTCTGTGCCATAGAGCAAGCACAAAAAAGCATACACTTAGAGTACTTCAACTTCAGAAACGATTCCATCAACGAAGAGTTGGTGAAACGCTTGGCAAAAAAGGCAAAACAGGGCGTAGAAGTGCGTGCCATATTCGACGGATTTGGAAATTTCAGCAACAACAAACCGATGAAGAAACGCCATCTCAAGGCAATACGCGAGCAAGGCATCGAGATTTACGAGTTTAAGCCCTTACGCTTTCCGTGGCTACACGACATCTTCAACCGTGACCACCGCAAGATTGTAATCATTGATGGCAAAGTGGGCTACACGGGCGGAATGAACGTAGCCGACTACTACATTCACGGAACAGAGGTGGTGGGGTCATGGCACGACCTGCATTGTAGAATTGAGGGCGATGAAGTGAACACCCTTCAAACCATTTTCTTGCGAATGTGGTATCTCGTATCGGGCAAGAAAGTAAGCGGCGCACAATACTATCGTGGCATAAGCAACGCACAATATATCAAAGGATTAAAGCCCGATACGTGCCAAACAGCAGGAAAGAAAATGGTGGGCATCATTAATCGCGAGCCCAAGACCACCAATGCCATTATCCGCGACTTCTATTACGAAGCGATAAGTTGTGCCAAAGACAGCATAAAGATAATAAATCCTTACTTCACCCTAAGCCATAAACTGATGAAAGCCCTTGCCAATGCGGCTCAAAGAGGGGTAAAAGTAGAAATTATGCTAAGTGTGAAAAGCGACATACCCTTAACGCCCGACTGCGGATTTTACAATGCACACAAGCTAATGAAGAAGGGTTGCACGATATGGATGTTCAAGCCAGGGTTTCATCACACAAAGATAATAATGGTAGACGGCAAGTTGTGCACAGTAGGGTCTGCTAATCTCAATGCAAGAAGTCTGCGTTGGGACAGAGAACTCAATGCCGTAGTGGTAGACAAGGAAACGACACGGGAGCTTGAAATTCTTTTTGAAAACCAGAAAAAAGACAGTTTTCGCCTCACAGAACAAAAGTGGAAACAGTGGCGCACACCTTGGCAAAGGTTCAGAGCGTGGTTTGCGCACACCTTAGCCCCCATTTTGTAACAAAAATATAAAGGCGAAAGCAGCAAAAAATACCTATATCTTATTAATATCTACGTATCCGTGCATCACCGCATAGATGGTGAGTGCCGATACACTCCTCATACCCAACTTGTCCATGATGTTCTTTCGGTGGGTAATAACCGTGGTAAGACTAATGCAAAGTTGCTCGGCAATCTCCTTATTGATAAAGCCTTGCACTATCAACGATAAGACCTCAATCTCTCTGTTGCTCAATATTTTATTGCGCAACGCTTGAGGCATTTCGGGCAGATTGCGTCCTCCAGCGTGCCCATACTGCACCACTTTTAGCAAATCTTTTACCAATTCGTCTTCAGGCGCATTGATGCAAAAACTATGGAAACCCGACAATTGCGAATTAGGGTCTTTAGATATGGTGAGTACAATGGTCTTGTGAATAAGATCAGAGAAGTAAACACGCTTCTCCAAGACAATGGTTTGAGCGATGAAATAATGAAAGAAATTTTCTGGTCCTGCAGCATAAAACTCTGCAAACGATGAGAAAGTTTCTACCGTCATAATGGGTATAACGGTCTGTAATATATTCCTCAACCCCAACACAGCCAAGGTGTTAGGGTCAACAATTGCAATTCGTGGACGCCCTTGCATCATTTTTTCTTGTTCCATAGTATGCAAAATTACAACAAAAAGCCCAAACAAAAGAAAGTGTTCTATAGAAATTATCGATTTTAAACTGATAACTCCTATAAATCACCTTTTCTATTCTATAATAATTACAAACTAACTGCGCTAATGTCTACCAAGTTGTTCACAATAGCATAGATGGTTAATCCCGCAGGCGAATGTATCTGCAACTTGCGTGCTATGTTGCGTCGATGCGTAATAACGGTATTGGCAGAGATACACAAGTGGTTAGCTATTTCCTTGTTGGTCATTCCCTGTACCACGCTCACTATCACGTCTTTTTCTCTGTCGCTAAGCATTTCTGTCGCATCGCCATTGCTATTGAGCATATTCGAAATCTTCACACTCACATCGTTCTGCTTGCTCTTCATTTCCAAGTGGCGTATAGCTGGAATAAATATCTCGTCCTCCACATTGGCGTGTTGGTCAAGCCAATCTTCGCAATTGTATATATCGTACAGTGTTGCTGTGAGTTGACTATTGCGGTGCGCGTCCGATGGCAAGTACTTAATGATAATATTCTTCAGTTCGCGTAGCTTGCTGTCGGTTTGCATATGATGTTTCGAGAAGGTTTCTATATCGTAATTTTCGTTTGCCTGCCCAAGAAGTAGCGAGTCTACATAAGGGAACACATTCTTCTCTTCGTACTTCATATGGTTGCGTATGTCGTGCGTATACTCGTCGTAGAGCTTCAATATGAGACGTGCAAGATTGTCGGCTTCGTCTAATGCGTCAACCAACTTCTGGCGTATGAAAGGCAATTGAAAATCAAGGTAATACGTGTGACTGGCTTTCAAATATTGCACCAAGGTAGAGATAGATAAGCGGTTGGCATCGTCAAACTCTTTGTAACCATTTATCGTAAAATTGACAACTGCCAAAAAAGTATATGTGTCCACATTCTGACTGTCGCAAACTTCGCGCACGGTCTTGTCGCCGAAACCAAGATTGATTCCGAAACTCCCCAATGCTTGTAGTAGGTCGTAGTTGTCGCTGATGAGATTTATCATCTTGTCATCAGCTTCGTACATTTTATGATTTTTCATTTAGTTCGCTTCTTATTACATAATAGGTGCAAAATAACAATTTTTTTTCTAATGCTGCAATAATCATTTTTAGGTATTTACAGAATACCAAACAATAAGTATTGCATCAAATAAAAAACTATCGTACTTTTGCAAACAATTGAGTGCAGGGATAATTGCTGCTCTCGTACAGCAAAGAAAGAAGATAAGCTCTCCAAGCTTCACCATTTTTGTGCTGCGAGATTGTGATTAGCAACTGCACCTTTTTTTGATTTGTGCAAATATACAAATAAATAATGGTTTGTAGAAAAAAAAGGTGCAAAAACGAATAAAACTATCATAAACCTTTACATTTGTAAGTTCGAAGCATATTGGTCTGTTTTTCCTTCACCCATCTATCATCAGCCATCGTTAAACGTTAAGAATGTAAAAGATATATGTTTGAGTTCCTCAAAGTTGAACTTTAAGCCTATGAAACATATATGTTTGGCAGTCTCAAACATATATGTTTTAAAATACGCTTATAACACACCTGTTAATCAAGCATTTACAAACTTAGCATAAGAGAAGATATAAGCAGCCCAAATTCGTCTATTTTTCGGTACAGATAAATGGTGTACAACAACGATAAGATGAAAAAAAAATATATCATTTTATTTGCAATTACCTTTTTTTATTCCTATTTTTGTATTCCACATCAATCTAAGCGTATTAAGGACGCAAAATAATGTAAAGTCATCTGGCTAGTTCTGTAAATTAGCTTTGTTAGATTTTGAGCTTATTTTTGAGGTCAAAATGCAAGAGAGTGAAGGAGTGGAGCGAGCTACACGACTGAACGAACTTACATTTTGAACCAAAAACGGAGCAAGCCGAATGCAATCAAACTTGTTTGAATGGTTGAGGCGCAGCCTGTTTTATATAAAAAGAAGCCAAAAGATAACAAAACGTATTTATAGAACCAGCCTACAAATCGAACAACGATAATTAAGGCATAACCGAAGTAGTCGAGAAACCGAACAAAATCGGCTAAATGGTTAAACAATTATAGATGTAAAAATTGCTTAGTTCGGTTTTTTATCGTACCTTTGCAACAAATAACATCAAAATCTGACTCACGATTGCTCTGCGGGACAATGTCCTAAATGCGGAGGTTGGGGTTTAGAAATTCACTCCAAACTTCCTTTTTGTTCTAAAAAAGGAGGAGAGAAAGTATTTCCAAAACTTTAGCCTTTGTACCGAGCAACAACAAAAAGAATAGTTTATAGGCTGGTTCTATAAATTAGCTTTGTTAGATTTTGAACCAAAAACGGAGCAAGCCGAATGCAATCAAACTTGTTTGAGTTGTTGAGGCGCAGCTTGTTTTATATAAAAAGAAGCCAAAAGATAACAAAACGTATTTCATAAAAAATTAATGACGATATGCGGTGGTAATTTATAGAACCAGCCTATAACACATACATTAAGCAGTGTGAACTTTTAAAAAGTTAATATCTTCACATTGTTTAAAAGACCCAAGCGGAGTAATCATTATTCCCCCAAACACGCAAAGAGCTTTCATTAAACCCAAATCGGTCATTAGACCAGTTTAGGTGCTTACTTTATTATTTTTGAAACTTATGAGCTGTCTTTTGTCTTATTTTGGCTTTATTTTACCTATATCTGCAGTCACATAGCCCGCTATGCTCCTTTGATATATGCAAAATAAATCGCAAAATAATCGCAAAATACATTCTCATTCTAACGACCGATTTGGGTTAAATAGTTTTAACAAAGGAAGACTATATGAAGTACCCCATAGGAATACAGACGTTTAAAAAAATAAGGAAAGACAATTTTATCTATGTAGATAAAACTGAGCTTATTTATAAACTCGCACACGAAAGTCAGTATCTATTCCTTAGTCGACCACGTAGATTTGGCAAATCATTACTCTTATCTACATTGGAAAGTTATTTCAAGGGCGAAAAAGAATTGTTCAAAGGATTAGCCATAGAGAAGTTGGAAACAGAGTGGATACAACGCCCTGTGCTCCACTTTGATATGAGCACAGCAAAGCATAAAAGTGTTTCAGAACTTGGAGAAGAATTAGGCATAAAACTATCTGAATACGAAAAACTATACGGAAAAGAAGAGGAAGAAAAACTGCCTAATCAACGATTAGCAGGCTTGATTAAGCGTGCTTATCAGCAAACGGGGCAACAGGTAGTTGTACTTATTGATGAATACGATGCACCACTACTCGATGTGGCATACAATCAAGAGGTATTTGAAGAATTGCGCTATACGATGCGAAACTTTTATAGTCCGCTAAAGGCGTGCGACCCTTATCTCCATTTCGTATTCCTAACAGGTATCACCAAGTTTTCACAACTCAGCATATTCTCAGAACTCAACAATATACGCAATGTAAGTATGCTCCCCAAATATGCAGCTATTTGTGGAATAACAGAAGATGAACTAAAGACCGTATTTGCAGAAGATATAGAAGAGATGGCTGCTAATCTGTCCATATCGACAGAAAGTGTATTCAAGGAATTGAAACATAATTATGACGGGTATCACTTTTCTGAAATATCACCAGATATTTACAACCCTTTCAGCTTGTTAAATGCTTTTGCAGACAGAAAGGTTGATGCCTATTGGTTTGCATCGGGCACACCTACCTATTTGATAGAAATGCTCAATAAATTTAATGTAAGTCCAGAGGAAATAGATAATCAAGAGGCAACAGCCGACTATTTCGATGCACCAATGCACACGATGACTTCCATTATGCCGCTGCTCTATCAAAGTGGATATATCACTATCAAAGATTACGAACCTATTACAGGCTTATACACATTGTCTATTCCTAACAATGAGGTGAGAATAGGACTGATGAAGAACTTGCTAAACAACTATGTGAAACAACCGCAGATAGCAAGTACAACGGTGGCGAAATTATATACAAAGCTGTTAAAAGACGATTTGGACGAGTTTTTTAATCTCCTCAAAACGTTTCTCGGCACTGTACCTTACACCGAAAACACCCAATACGAAGGGCATTATCAGTCGCTATTCTATGTTATATTCAGTCTGTTAGGGCAATACGTAGATATAGAAATACGCACACCACAGGGCAGAGTGGATATGGTGTTAAGAACTACTACACGTCTATACCTTATAGAATTTAAGATAGACGCTTCATCTGAAAAGGCATTGCAGCAAATAGACTTGAAACAATATCCTGAACGTTTTGCACTCGCAGGACTTCCCATCACAAAGGTAGGAGTAAACTTCAGCAGCAAAACAAAGAATATTGAGAGTTGGGAGATAACCAACAAGTAGTTTTAAAGGAGGAAGCAATATGAAGTACCCCATAGGAATACAGACGTTTGAAAAAATCAGGAAAGACAATTTTATCTATGTAGATAAAACTGAGCTTATTTATAAACTCGCACACGAAAGTCAGTATCTATTCCTAAGTCGACCACGCAGATTTGGTAAATCATTGCTCACTTCAACCCTCGAAAGCTATTTCAAAGGCGAAAAAGAATTGTTCAAGGGATTAGCCATAGAGAAATTGGAAACAGAGTGGATACAACGCCCTGTGCTTCATTTTGATATGAGTTTGGCGAAACACGCTGATGTGGAACGACTTAATGAGTTGTTAGACCTTTTTCTCACACGATACGAACAGCAGTATGGCATAGAGAAAAGTACTAAATCGCCTAATACAAGATTGGCTAACCTTATTATAGAAGTGCAGCAAAAGACAGGGCAACAGGTAGTTGTACTTATTGATGAATACGATGCTCCACTGCTCGATGTGGCATACAATCAAGAGGTGTTTGAAGAATTGCGCTATACGATGCGAAACTTTTATAGTCCGCTCAAGGCGTGCGACCCATACTTGCACTTCGTTTTCTTAACAGGTATCACCAAGTTCTCACAACTCAGCATTTTCTCAGAACTCAACAACTTGAACAATGTGAGTATGGACGATGCCTTTGCTGCAATATGTGGCATAACGCAAGAAGAAATTGACACTGCATTAACGGAAGAAGTGGCACTATTGGGAGAGAAGATGGG
Organism: Prevotella ihumii; assembly: GCF_900155655.1. GTDB lineage: Bacteria > Bacteroidota > Bacteroidia > Bacteroidales > Bacteroidaceae > Prevotella > Prevotella ihumii. The sequence goes on along the minus strand of NZ_LT706987.1, from coordinate 2,056,772 downwards.
GAAAACACCTCAGGAAGTGAAACAAGCATTAAAAGAAAACTATGATGGCTATCACTTCAGCCCAAACTCGCCAGATATATACAATCCATTCAGCCTGCTTACTTGTTTCTCTAAGAAAACAATAGGGGCGTATTGGTTTGCATCGGGTACACCGACCTATTTGATAGAAATGCTCAATAAATTTAATGTAAGTCCAGAGGAAATAGATAATCAAGAGGCAACGGCCGACTATTTCGATGCACCAATGCACACGATGACTTCCATTATGCCGCTGCTCTATCAAAGTGGATATATCACTATCAAAGATTACGAACCTATTACAGGCTTATACACATTGTCTATTCCTAACAATGAGGTGAGAATAGGATTGATGAAGAACTTGCTAAACAACTATGTGAAACAACCGCAGATAGCAAGTACAACGGTGGCGAAATTATATACAAAGCTGTTAAAAGACGATTTGGACGAGTTTTTTAATCTCCTCAAAACGTTTCTCGGCACTGTACCTTACACCGAAAACACGCAATACGAAGGACATTATCAGTCGCTATTCTATGTTATATTCAGTCTGTTAGGACAATACGTAGATATAGAAATACGCACACCACAGGGCAGAGTGGATATGGTGTTAAGAACTGCTACACGTCTATACCTTATAGAATTTAAGATAGACGCTTCATCTGAAAAGGCATTGCAGCAAATAGACTTGAAACAATATCCTGAACGTTTTGCACTCGCAGGACTTCCCATCACAAAGGTAGGAGTAAACTTCAGCAGCAAAACAAAGAATATTGAGAGTTGGGAGATAACCAACAAGTAGTTTTAAAGGAGGAAGCAATATGAAGTACCCCATAGGAATACAGACATTTTCAGAGATTATCAACAAAAAATGTATTTATGTTGATAAAACAGAAATTATATATAAACTTACAAACGAAAGTTCAAAATATATATTCCTAAGTCGACCACGCAGATTTGGCAAATCATTGCTCACTTCAACCCTCGAAAGCTATTTCAAAGGCGAAAAAGAACTGTTTAAAGGATTAGCCATAGAGAAATTGGAAACAGAGTGGATACAACGCCCTGTGCTCCACTTTGATATGAGCACAGCAAAGCATAAAAGTGTTTCAGAACTTGGAGAAGAATTAGGCATAAAACTATCTGAATACGAAAAACTATACGGAAAAGAAGAGGAAGAAAAACTGCCTAATCAACGATTAGCTGGCTTAATTAAGCGTGCTTATCAGCAAACGGGGCAACAGGTGGTTGTACTTATTGATGAATACGATGCTCCACTGCTCGATGTGGTATACAATCAAGAGGTATTTGAAGAATTGCGCTATACGATACGAAACTTTTATAGTCCGCTAAAGGCGTGCGACCCATACTTGCACTTCGTTTTCTTAACAGGTATCACCAAGTTCTCACAACTCAGCATATTCTCAGANTTAAAGGAGGAAGCAATATGAAGTATCCCATAGGAATACAGACATTTTCAGAGATTATCAACAAAAAATGTATTTATGTTGATAAAACAGAAATTATATATAAACTTACAAACGAAAGTTCAAAATATATATTCCTAAGTCGACCACGCAGATTTGGTAAATCATTGCTCACTTCAACCCTCGAAAGCTATTTCAAAGGCGAAAAAGAATTGTTCAAGGGATTAGCCATAGAGAAATTGGAAACAGAGTGGATACAACGCCCTGTGCTTCATTTTGATATGAGTTTGGCGAAACACGCTGATGTGGAACGACTTAATGAGTTATTAGACCTTTTTCTCACACGATACGAACAGCAGTATGGCATAGAGAAAAGTACTAAATCGCCTAATACAAGATTGGCTAACCTTATTATAGAAGTGCAGCAAAAGACAGGGCAACAGGTGGTTGTACTTATTGATGAATACGATGCTCCACTGCTCGATGTGGCATACAATCAAGAGGTATTTGAAGAATTGCGCTATACGATACGAAACTTTTATAGTCCGCTCAAGGCGTGCGACCCATACTTGCACTTCGTTTTCTTAACAGGTATCACCAAGTTCTCACAACTCAGCATTTTCTCAGAACTCAACAATTTGAACAATGTGAGTATGGACGATGCCTTTGCTGCAATATGTGGCATAACGCAAGAAGAAATTGACACTGCATTAACGGAAGAAGTGGCACTATTGGGAGAGAAGGTGGGAAAAACACCTCAGGAAGTGAAACAAGCATTAAAAGAAAACTATGATGGCTATCACTTCAGTCCAAACTCGCCAGATATATACAACCCTTTCAGTCTGCTTACTTGTTTCTCTAAGAAAACAATAGGGGCGTATTGGTTTGCATCGGGTACACCGACATTCTTAATTGAGAAGCTAAAAGAGTTTGCAGTAGAACCTGAACAATTAGAACGAACAGAAGCATTTGCAGATGAGTTTGATGCTCCAACAGAATCCATCACATCTATCATTCCCCTACTCTATCAAAGTGGGTATATCACAATAAAAGGGTACGACCCTGAAGTAAATCTCTATACCATTGGTATTCCTAATCAAGAGGTACGTGTAGGATTGATGAAAGCGTTATTACCCAACTATGTGAAAAATACGAATGCATCAAGACTGATGGTTACACGGCTATACAAAGCATTGTGTAAAGACGATTTGGACGAGTTTTTCAACCTTCTTAAAACGTTTCTCGGCACTGTACCTTACACCGAAAACACGCAATACGAAGGACATTATCAGTCGTTGTTCTACGTTATATTCAGTCTGTTAGGGCAATACGTAGATATAGAAATACGCACACCACAGGGCAGAGTGGATATGGTGTTAAGAACTGCTACACGTCTATACCTTATAGAATTTAAGATAGACGCTTCATCTGAAAAGGCATTGCAGCAAATAGACTTGAAACAATATCCTGAACGTTTTGCACTCGCAGGACTTCCCATCACAAAGGTAGGAGTAAACTTCAGCAGCGAAACAAAGAATATTGAGAGTTGGGAGATAAAATAAAAACACTCTTGCGATGAAATTCCAAAAACAATTCCTAATAAGGCTTATTGTATGCTTCTTAGCTATTGCAGCTAATATGCACACAGCACAAGCACAACAATTCTTGTTTGATAAATTGTTTTTTGGGACTTGGCAGAATGAAAAAGGAAAAATGCAGACCTATCAAGCCAAACAACCAGTTTATGGATATAATTGGAACTTAACAACCGATGGATATAATGGTTGGTTTGGCACGGATACAGGATTGCATATAGGCACATCAAGACGTACAGTAAAGACAGTAACCATAGCTTCGAAAGAGGAATTTAAAAATCTCCAAATGGTGCGTATATTGTTGTATGTAAAGAACGATTTTAAGTTTACGTTAAAAATTGGAGAGCTAAATATCACAAAAAACATAAAGGCAACAAAGGAGGATGCAACAATATATCTGTTTCAAACAGAGAACAAAAGTGGCAAAATAGAATTTACAATAGAATATCCTAAGCCGCAAACAAAGGCAATATACATCTACTCGCTGGAAGCACTAACGGCATTAGGTGAGAGTAAAGACAACACACCACAAATAGAACCTACCAAAACAAAGTCGTTTATCCTCAATCGCACCCTCTCACACGAGCATTGGAACACGTTCTGTCTGCCTTTCGATGTTGATGCAGCAACCGTAAAAGAAACATTCAAAAATCCACAACTAAGAGAGTTTACAGGCGAGGTACAAGGCACAACTATGATATTCAGAGATGCCACCGAGATAAAAGCAGGCACACCTTATATAATTATGCCATCAGCAGAAGTCGCAAACCCAACTTTTACCAATGTTGTTTGCACCGCACCAACTCCAAAGACCGTTTCCGACCCAACAGGCAACTTTGCCTTTATAGGGAATTACAATCCCACAGACCTTAAAACAGATGGCACAGAACTTTTCTTAGGTGCGGAAAACAAGCTCTATCACCCCATCGAAAACGACAAAACAACAAGAGGCCTACGTGCATTTTTCAGAATAAAAGATGCCGTAAACACATCACAAGGCAAATACAATATCGATACTGAACAAGAAACGACAGTCCTGACACCCCTACAAAAGAATTCCGAAACACCCTCTCACGTATTTAGCATTGATGGTAAACGTATAACAAATACACCTCATCTAAGACAAGGTATATACATAAGAAACGGCAAGAAAATACTTATCCAATAACCTTGTAGCTAAATGAAAAATATCAAATACATACACCCCACCATAAATACAATCCCAATCACGCCTAATCGCTTGTTGGCAGGTTCAGAAGCAGGCATTACAAAAGATAAAAACATTGAAACAAACGCTCCCCTAACAGGTGGAGCAGGTAATTCATATGCCAAACAGGAAGAGTTTGGGGAGTGGGAAGAGGAAATAGAATAAATAACTTCTCAAAAATATATTATAGCTAACGAAGTATTAGAAAATGGATAACAAACCAATAACAGTGACATCGCCATTACTTCCCAATCTTGATGAGTTTCACGAAATGCTCAAAGATATATGGAACAACAAATGGCTCACCAACAATGGTGCATACCATCAACAATTAGAAAAGGCATTAGCAGAGTATCTTAAAGTACCCTATGTAGCCTTGTTTACCAATGGCACACTACCCCTACTCTGCGCTCTGCAGGCACTACGCATTACAGGCGAAGTAATCACCACTCCATATAGCTTTGTGGCAACAACCCACTCGCTATGGTGGAACAATATAAAACCCGTATTTGTAGACATCGATCCTGAAACTTGCAACATCGACCCTGACAAGATAGAGGCAGCCATCACCCCACAAACCACAGCCATAATGCCTGTACACGTGTATGGAAAGCCCTGCGACACAGAACGAATACAAGCCATAGCCGACAAATACGGACTGAAGGTGATTTACGACGCAGCACACGCCTTTGGGGTGGAAGTGAACGGAAAATCAATTCTTGAAGCTGGCGATATGTCAACCTTAAGTTTCCACGCCACAAAGGTTTACAATACAATAGAAGGTGGAGCATTGGTTTGCCATGATGAAAAGACGAAACAACGCATAGATTATCTGAAAAACTTTGGATTTGCAGGCGAAACCACTGTAATTGGACCAGGTATCAATGGAAAGATGGACGAAATACGCAGTGCCTATGGTCTACTGAACTTAAAACAAGTAGATAATGCCATAGCTGCTCGTCAACAAGTAGCCAAAACTTATCGTGAAGCCTTACGCAACGTAGAAGGTATTAGCTTTATGGACGATATGCCAGGTGTACGACACAATTACAGCTATTTCCCAATTTTCATAGATAAAGAAAAGTATGGTATGACTCGCGATGAACTTTATTTTAAGATGAAAGAACAAGGAATATGGGGACGCCGTTACTTCTACCCTCTCATCAGCGAGTTCTCAACCTATCGTGGGCTTAGAAGTGCAAATCCCGAAAACCTACCTGTGGCACACAGCATAGCAAACAGCGTAATTTGTCTGCCGATGTATCACAGCTTGACAGAAGAAAGTATTACACGCATTATAAAGTTAATAAATGGATAAAACACAGCCACGTATTCTCTTATTAGGAGGATCGCCACAGCAGGTTATTGCCATCAAGAAAGCAAAAGAGATGGGCATTTATACCATCTTATGTGATTACTTACCAGATAATCCTGGACAATTCGTTGCAGATAAATTTTATAACGTAAGTACTACCGATGTTGAAGCCGTATACAAAGTAGCCGAACAAGAAAAAGTAAACGGAATACTTGCCTATGCAAGCGACCCAGCGGCTTTACCAGCAGCAATCGTTTCAGAACGATTAAATCTTCCTACAAATCCTTCAAGCTCTGTTGCTATATTGGGAATAAAATATCAATTTAGAAAATTCTTATCAGACAATAATTTTGCTTGTCCCCAATATGTAACATTTACTCCTAAAACTTCCGAAACAGAACTAAAAGAACTCATTTCTAAATTTTCCTTTCCAATTATCATTAAACCTACCGACTCTTCAGGCTCGAAAGGAGTAACAAAGATAGAATCAATTCATCATAATTTAGACGAGGCTATTACGTATGCGAGTCAATACTCACATAACCAAATTCTTATAGCAGAAGAATTTATAGAACGTGGCTTTCCCTATGTAATAGGAGGGGATATTTTTGTAAAAGAAGGCAAAATTATCCTCTTCGGAGAGATGAGCTGCCTACGGGACAATGCTAACAGCGCACTTATCCCAATTGGGAAAAAAAAGCCCTCTGGACTTGACAATCAGCAAGTTACAATTGTACACAAGGATTTACAAAGGATTATCAACGCCCTTAATATCCGCTTTGGAGAACTAAATATAGAACTGCTTATTGATAAACAAAACAGAGTACATTTCTTAGAAATAGGTCCACGGGCAGGAGGTAATATGATACCCATCCAGTTGAGCGACATCTTTAAGGTAGACTTGGTCAAAGCCAATATAGCTGCCGCCTTAGGTATCCATTTCGACCTTTCCTTGGAAGAACAGGAAGGTTGTTTTATGCATTACGTACTCCATAGTTATGAAGAAGGCGAATTTGATAAAATAGAGATCGCACCTGAAATTGAAAAATCTGTTTATAGAAAAGTAATTTATAAAACAGAAGGTGATAAAATAGAATTCTTTGATGGAGCAGGAAAAGCTATTGGTATCATATTCCTTAAATTTAACACCATAGAGGAAATGGAATACTTCTGCAAAAACCACGAACAACTTGTCAAAGTCAATTTAAAATAGTAAAGACAAAACATAATGAAATTAGCAATCATAGGTGCCTCCATCGGTCAGATAGAAGTCTGTAAAAAGGCAAAAGAAATTCCAAACTTAGAAACATACTGCTTTGCATGGGAAAAAGGTGCTGTATGCAAAGACTTGGTAGACCATTTCGTGCCTATATCTATTATGGAAAAAGATGCCATAGTAGACAGATGTAAAGCACTCAAGATAGACGGAGTAGTTAGTAATGCTTCGGACAAGACATCCCTGACAACTGCCTATGTCGCCGAAAAATTAGGACTACACACAACACCTTACAGCCAACTGTTAAAGATTAAGGATAAAAATTGGGTGCGCCAGCAAACAAACAATATCCTTGGACTGACAAGTATAAGGTTTGAGAAAGTAAACTTCCAACGCATCAAAGAAAAAATATTCTATCCTTGTGTGATAAAACCCATCACAGGGGCTGCAAAAGTGGGGGTAAACTTCCTCAATTCAGAAAATGACTTCAACACCCTGCAAATAGACGAAGCACTCAAAGAAAGCGATTTCCTAATAGAAGAATACATAAAAGGAAGAGAAGTGTCAGTAGAATCCTTATCTTACGAAGGACAACATAATGTTATCCAGATTACGGATAAAATATCAACAGGTGCACCACACTTTGCAGAATTAGGACACAATCAGCCAGCCGACTTGCCACAGCATATTTCAGAACAAATCTGCAAATTGATTCCTGAAATATTAACAGCAGTAAATTTCACAAATGGTGCATCACATATAGAATTGAAAATATCGCCAGATAATAGAATATACCTCATAGAGATAAATCCAAGAGGTGGAGGCGACCAAATATCGAATAGGCTTGTAACATTAAGCACGGATTGCGATTATATCAAAGAATTGATAAATATTTCAATAGGCTCGTATACTTACAAACCTACAACAAATACAGCCTTTTGTGGTATTCGCTTCCTATGTGAGCAAACAAAACATCTGCTCCATTATGCTACCAATGCCAAAGATTATCCTGAAATCATAGAATACAAATATGACGGCACCCCATTGATAGAACAACGCACAAACTATGAACGGAATGGATACATACTATTTGTGAGCAAAGATAAAAAAACTAAAATAGAATAAAGTGCGTATACAAAGAATACAAGACATAGATAACTGGGCAAACTTGTTTAAAGATTTTATAACAGAACTTGCCAATGAAGAAGAAAATACCAAAGTTTAGAATAGAAAGTTTTTGTAAATTCTTTGAGATTTATTTTGCATATATCAAAGGAGCATAGCGGGCTATGTGACTGCAGATATAGGTAAAATAAAGCCAAAATAAGGCAAAAGACAGCTCATAAGTTTCAAAAAGAATAAAGTAAGCACCTAAACTTGTCTAATGACCGATCTGGGTTAAAAACAATCTTATTTTAATGGAACTAAAACTTTAGAGGTATTTTTAGAACCCACTTAAAAATATTGTTCTATTTTTCCAAACCTAATCCAAAGTTTTTGAAATATCAACTCTTTAAAAGCAAAACATATATGTATGACCTCCCCAAAGTTCAACTTTAAGGGTGTAAAACATATATGTATGAGAGGCTGAAACATATATGTCTTAGAACTACACTATAAAGCTCTAACTATCAGCTATTTACAAATTCGCCTTCAAAACTTTACACCTTTCTATAATTTGGTCTGTTTATCTGTTGCTCCAAATCGTAAAAAGAAGTTTCTAAATTTATAACACCCAACGAATAATACAACAATGAGTAGCGACTCGCTAAAAGCAAAAACAGCCAAAGGGCTATTATGGAGCAGTATAGAACGTTTCTCTAACCAAGGAATAGGATTTCTATTTTCTTTATTTTTAGCAAGATTGCTTGAACCCAAAGATTATGGGTTGATTGCAATGTTGACTATATTTCTTTCAGTGACAAGTGCTTTTATAGATAGCGGTTTCTCCAATGCGCTTATACAAAAGCAAGATAGAACCGATACAGACTTATCTACTACTTTCTATTTTAACATTGGAGTTGGACTAATAGCTTACTTGTTTTTGTGGATAATTTCACCATTCATAGCCGATTTTTACAATATGCCCATTCTATCGCCATTGACCAAAGCAATGGGAATTACTGTTATTTTCAGTTCGCTAAGTGTTGTACAGCAGGCTATATTAATGATAAAAATAGATTTTAAGTCGCAAGCAAAAATCTCACTCATCAGTACAATTATTTCGGGAGTTATTGGGGTGGGAATGGCCTATTGGGGATATGGTGTTTGGGCTTTAGTAGGGCTTAACCTCGCAGCAGGATTATCCAGAATGGTTCTTCTTTTTATTTGGGTAAGATGGATACCAAAAGAAGCATTCTCTTATACCTCTTTCAAACATTTATTTTCTTTTGGTTCAAAACTTTTAGCCTCAGGATTAATGGCAACAATATATGAAAATTTATATCCGCTCATTATCGGAAAATTTTATTCTGCTGCCAACTTAGGCTTGTTCTCAAGAGCACAATCATTAGCAGCAATGCCTTCTTCAAATCTCTCTAATGTATTCCAACGTGTTACATTCCCTGTGTTAAGCACTATACAAGATGATAGCGAAAGATTAAGCAACAATTATAGACGCTTACTTTGTATGGGGGCTTTTGTCATTTTCCCCCTTATGGTATTATTAGCAGCCATAGCCTCCCCGTTAATAGAAGTTTTGCTTTCGCATAAATGGGCAAATTGCGTGATATATCTACAAATTATATGCTTTGCAATGATGTGGTATCCCATTCATGCCATCAATTTAGACTTATTACAAGTAAAAGGGCGAACAGACCTTTTTCTTAAATTAGAAATTTATAAAAAAATTATAGGCGTAACGATTCTTTTCATAACACTAAATATCAACTTAATAGCAATGAGTATTGGAATGGTTGTCAATTCCTTAATTGCACTCATCATTAATACACATTATACAGGTAAATTAATCAATGTAGGTTTTTTAAAACAAATGAAAGATTTATCCCCCATTTTATTGAATAGCCTATTGATGGGTGCCATTTCATTTAGCGTCACAGAATGCTTTAAAGATAATGTTCTAAAACTAACGTTTGGAGTTATTTCTGCCATAATATCATATTGTATCATTGCTTACCTTATGCATTCTGAAGAATTAGAATATGGGCTTAATTTAATAAGGAAACGATGAAATATTATATAATTTTTCAACCCTCTATTAAAAGTATAGGGGGAGAAGAAATGTATACACGAAATAAAATTGTATCAGCACGAAAAAATAATTTTATTCCAGTAGTAATACACCTCAATATAGGTTCTGAAATTTATATCGACGAACTAAGCCCATACGTCAACAACTATAGCAATCTGTTTCGACTCCCTCCCAGTGTATATCCCAAATGGATAAGAAATAGATTAATTCATAAGATATTAAAATGGATTCCTAATTATGACGAAGGTGAATGTATTGTTGAATCACACGAAGTAATAGATGCACAATGGGCAGAATTATTGGCCTCACATATCAAGGCAAGGCATTTAGCTTATATGATATTAGAGAGCAATAGAATTAGTAAAAGCGAATTTAACTATTTCAATTTTAAACATATTCGACACGAATTGGTAGGAATGACCAAGCAAACCATTCCTGATATGTTTAAGCCATATCGTGTACTAAACCAAGGAAGCGCTCTAAATGCAACTTGTTCAAATGTATTAAGCAATATACCTTTGAACGAAAAGTTTAGGCTTCCAAAATGTGATTACGCTATTGGAACTATTGGCAGAACAAACAAAGAATACGTTCTGCCAATGATTGACGCAGTAATCCGATTTGTTCATCATTATCCCAAACTACAATTCAATTTTCTTTATATAGGAGGATCACAAGACAAAGAATCAGAAAAAGCTGTAATCAACAAACTAAAAGGTATTCCTAATATACACTTCGTTTTTACAGGCTTAATTTTTCCCATCTCAATTGAAATGGTAAGACAATTAGATGTGTGTTTAGCCTCAGCTGGCTCTTGCACTGCTGCATATAACTGTGGAGTTCCTACAATTTCCATTGACGGGAGAGATTATAAAGGGATTGGTATTTTTCGTAAAACGTGTCCATATAGTCTTTTTCGTGGCAAAGAGACGCCGCCTATTGAGATAGAAGAACTACTCACACAAGTACTGATAAAGAAAGAATTTACAAAAGAAGAAGCTACTATAACTCCTGATCCAGAGTTTACAGAACATTGGGATTTCATAAAAAAGATGCCAGAACAACACAACTATTATGATGTTGCTCAAATAATTTATCCAAAGAAAGACATCTTTTGGATGATTATTCTTCAATACTTTGGTAATAAGACTTATCATAGAATTACCTCCTTGCTACAAATAATCCATAAGATAAAAAGGCACTAAATAAATGAACCATTTAAATAAAATCCACAAGAGTAGTATGCGAAACTCGAACATTGAGCTTTTACGCATAGTCTGTATGCTTTTTATCATAGGCGGACACATCATAAAGTTCGGATTTAAAACGGAATACGATGCTGATTGTTTTTTAGGAGGAACAGATTATATCCTACAACACGTCTTATATAGTATCTTTGTCATAGCTGTCAATGTGTTTATCCTCATATCAGGATATTTCAGTATCAAGTTTCAGCTTAAAAAACTTCTAAAGATTGAATTTCTTGTATTGTGTTATTCTCTACCTATATTTGCTTATCTCCTTTTCTCACATCAAGGCATTACCCACGCTGTGAGTTACTTGTTCCCTACCTTATCAAGCGAATATTGGTTCGTATCAACCTATATGGTACTCTGCATTACCGCACCATTATTAAACAAACTAACAGATAGCCTTGACAAAAGACAGTTCAAGCGGCTTCTTATCATCTCTACAAGCTTATTTTACATTTGGGCAACTTTTTGTTACGTACTGAATTTCAGACAATTACAAGCAGATTTCGGGGGGGGTATAGTTAATTTTTCTATACTTTATTTAATTGGCAGATATATAAAAATACATTATAAAAGTAAGAATAACCCATCAGCATATTTCTTACAATTTTTCACTTGTATAGCAATTATGAATATTCTTGAAATCATTTATAGTAAATTACTTGGATTTCCATTTACAGCATTTCAGAATCTAAATTCAATATTTATAGTCATGGCTTCAATTATATTCTTTTTAGCTTTTCAAAGAATGAACTTTCATAATAAATTAGTCAACAAATTAGCTATGCACTCATTTTCTGTTTATATCATCCATTTTAACAAAGCAGTAATGCCGCTTATCTCTGCTTTATCACTTTATCTTAAAACACAACTGAATACACCAATATGGTTAATCCTTTTAATTATTCCTTGCGCTATATATTTGGTTTCTATAACTATTGAGCATTGCCGTGCTATTCTTTTATCCAACATAGAAGAATATATATGCACTAACACTACAAAAATAATACTTAAGGTTGGTTCTATAAATTACCACCGCATATAGTCATTAAATTTTTATGAAATACGTTTTGTTATCTTTTGGCTTCTTTTTATATAAAACAGGCTGCGCCTCAACAATTCAAACAAGTTTGATTGCATTCGGCTTGCTCCGTTTTTGGGTTCAAAATGTAAGTTCGTTCAGTCGTGTAGCTCGCTACACTCCTTCACGCTCTTGCATTTTGACCTCAAAAATAAGTTCAAAATCTAACAAAGCTAATTTATAGAACCAACCTTAATTATAAATGGTCAAAGTTTCTGTAATCGTCCCCGTTTATAATGCAGGACATTACTTACAGCGATGTGTAGACAGCCTTTTAAGTCAAACACTACAAGATATTGAAATAATTCTTGTAGACGATGGCAGTACTGATGCATCTGGAGCAATGTGTGATGGCTACGCGTTAAAAGACCCAAAAGTAAAAGTATATCATCAAAGCAATTGCGGAGTAGCCGCCGCACGTCAAAAAGGTATTGAAGTAGCACAGGGAGAATACACCATCCATGCCGATGCAGATGATTGGGTAGACAAATCTATGCTGCAAGAATTATGGGAAAAAGCTCAATGCTCAGAAGCTGATATGGTGATATGTGATTATTTTGAAGAATATGAAAAAGAAAGCAAATACATTACACAAAAAGCTGAGTTTAAAAGCACAAGCGAGTTGATACGAGCTTTGTTCCAACAACTACATGGTAGTTGTTGGAACAAGCTCGTGAAACGAGCTTGTTACAACAACGCAAAAATTAGATTTAATCATTGTGTAAATTATTGTGAAGATTTACTTTTCAATATAGAGCTAATCAGTACAGGCATCAAAGTAGTATATCTGCCTAAAGCCTTTTATCACTATGACCAATACTCTAATCAAGCAAGCCTTGTTAAAGGAATATCGCTAAAAAAAATAAATTCGCGTATCCAAGTAGTCCAAAGATTAGAACAAATATTAAATAAAGACTTACAACTTTATCAAGACTTGCTCTATCACAAGAAAGCAATCATCAAAGATGATGTATTCTTTGGAGATTATTTAGATTCCACTGATTTCATTCATCTATTTGAAGAAATCAATACAGAATACATACATCACCACCTATTCCCAAAAGACAAGCGTCCACTACAAAATGCTGTTAGCTTAGCACTTAAAGGACATTATAGCATACACAAGTTCAACATAGAACTGCAATTTCAGGTGTAGGTTTAGCTTAATAATCTATACCAGAAAACACCGAGGGGTTTGGGGGCGAGCAGCCCCCATGAGTGGAAAATCAACAAGCAATGCTTAAAAAATAAAAAAGGGAGACCTCTGTCTCCCAAAGATTAATTAATTTTGCATTGTTATGTACAAACAATTAACCTCGGAGCAAAGGTACACAATTTCTGTGCTACTCCAAAATGGAATTAAATTAAAAGATATTGCGAAAGCGATAAAAGTATGTCCAAGTACAGTATCTCGTGAAATAAAACGTAATAGTGGGACCAAAGGACAGTATAATTGGGAAACTGCCCAAGCAAATGCAGCTCTCACAAAGCGAAAAAAGCCAGGCAATCATTCAATCAAAAAGGATGTTATGGATGAAGCGATACGTCTTCTTATTACAGAACAATGGTCTCCTGAACAAATATCTGGCGTGTTGGCTAAGGAAGGTAAACGTATTAGCCATGAAACCATATATCGTACGATACGTAAGGACAAGGCAAAAGGTGGAACACTATATAAACACTGTCGTCACAAGCTAAAGCATCGTGCCAAGCCTGTTGGTAGCAGACGTATATCCATACCCAATAGAACAAGTATCAGCGAGAGACCTACTGAAGTTGACGGAAAACGCTTTGGGGACTTCGAGATGGATACAATTGTTGGAAGAGGAAATCATGGTGCTATTGTGACACTGATAGAACGCAGTACAAATATGCTATTTATGAGAAAACTTAAAAAGGGAAAGAATGCCAAGGAGTTAGCACGCACTGTAATACATTTGCTATCTCCATTCAAAGAGTATGTCAAGTCTATTACAACGGACAACGGCACAGAATTCGCTTGCCATGAAATGATAAGCAAAAGCCTTGGTGTCACCGTCTATTTTGCTGACCCATACGCTTCATGGCAGAAAGGGGCTATAGAAAATGCTAACGGACTGATTAGACAATACGTGCCAAAAAAAGAAACGTTTGAACATGTCAGTCATCAACAAATAACAAAGTATTCAAAGAAAATTAACATGAGACCAAGAAAGAAATTAGAATTTAGAACACCATATGAGTGCTTTTACGAACTAATTAAGTAAATTTGCACTTGCTTGTTGAATTCACGATAGCGCAAAAACTATTTAAGATATACAAATGGATAAGAAAAGCATAACCTTTGTTTTCCACCAACCTTCACTTCAACCTGTAGGAGGTTTCAAAATGGTGTACGAATATGCTAACAGATTAGCAGAAGATGGATACGATGTGCACATTGCTTATGCGATGCTTTACCATAAAAGTAAAAACATTAAAGAGCGTATTGGAAGAATTGCAAGATATTTTAGGGCTAAAATCAGCCTGCATTACTCTGGAAAAAATTGGTTTCAATTGCATAAAAACATTAAAGAACATTTCGTTAGTACGCTCACTTATAACCATTTACCACATACACACATATATGTAGCAACAGCAATAGAAACAGCTAAGCTCGTTAGTCAGTATCCGAGAGATAAAAAAAATAAGCTCTATTTTATACAAGATTTTGAAGATTGGAAAGTTAGCAAACAAGCTGTTCTAAATAGTTATCATTTAGACTTAACCCTTATTGTTGTTTCTAAATGGTTGGGGAATATTGTTGCAAAAGAAAATTTACCTTACCATTTAGTACCCAATGGGTTTGATTTTAATGTTTTTTCATTACAGAAAGCCATTGAAAAAAGAGATGCAACAGCCATTATAATGTTATATCACAATGATAAACGTAAAGGCATAAAATATGGGATTGAGGCATTGTCTATTGTCAAAGCTAAATACCCCAACCTACAAGTTACACTTTTTGGAACTCCAGAAAGACCTAAAGACTTGCCTCAATGGTATCAATACTTCCAAAAGCCCAATAAGGCTACACACAATAAAATATATAATACAGCAGCTATCTTTGTTGGAACAAGCTTGAAAGAAGGCTGGGGACTTACTGTGGGAGAAGCTATGCAATGCGGTTGTGCAGTAGTCTGTACTAACAATGACGGTTATAAGGAAATGGCAATAGACGGCAGAAATGCGTTGCTATGCGATATAGAAGATGCAGAAGGATTATCAAAAAATATTATTCAATTGATAGAAGATAAGGAGCTTCGCATTAAGTTAGCAAAACAAGGAAATCAAGATATACAACAATTTGATATTGAGAATTCATACAAGCTATTCAAGTCACTAATAGATAATTCGTAATTGGTTGGTTCTATAAATTAGCTTTGTTAGATTTTGAGCTTATTTTTGAGGTCAAAATGCAAGAGAGTGAAGGAGTGTAGCGGGCTACACGACTGAACGAACTTATATTTTGAACCAAGAAGAAGCCAAAAGATAACAAAACGTATTTCATAAAAATTTAATGACCATATGCGGTGGTAATTTATAAAACCAGCCAATTTAGATTAGTCATCGTTTATAAATGAAAATTCAGGTTTCAATAATAATCGTAAATTATAATACGCAGACGCTAACAAAGCAATGTATTGATAGCATTCTTCAGCAAACAAAAGGAGTAAGTTATGAAATAATCGTTGTTGATAATGCGTCAACAGACGGCTCAAAAGAATATTTCTCAAAAGATAAGAATATAAAATATATCTACAATAACAAGAATATAGGGTTTGGAGCTGCAAATAATGTTGGAATGAAGGTGGCAGTGGGAGAATATATTTTTCTTCTAAACTCTGACACAATATTACTCAATGACGCTGTTTCGCTCTTTTACGCATACGGAGAGGCTCATCCCAATACCGTATTAGGTTGCTACTTACAAACAGCAGAAGGACAATACGCTTCATCGTTTCACTATTTTCCAGCCTTTACGATAAAAGATTTTTTGCTACGCCAATTACGATTAAAGAAGCATATTAAAATAGATTATCAAGAACACGATGTAGAATGTATCTGTGGAGCAGATATGTTTATACCTCGAAACATTATAGAAAAGGTTGGAATGTTTGATGAAAATATTTTTCTTTATGGCGAAGAGGGTGAATGGCAGTATCGTATGGCACAACAAAATATTTTCAGACGTGTTATACCTTCGCCTAAAATAGTACATTTAGAAGGACAAAGTATGAGTGCCTCATTAAAGAAGCAATGCATCAAGTATGAAAGCCATTTCTATGTTTTAGAGAAGTATATGGATAAATTCACTTTGAAATTAGCCAAATACTACTACTATTATCATTTTGCATTTGCCAATCGCCACCAACTAAAAAATCCAGAAGTACAGTCTATTCTCAACATATTCAAATAATATTTTATGCAGCTATCAATTCTTATTCCGGTATATAATGTAGAAAAGTATATTGCAAGATGCTTAGATGCAATACTTTGCCAGCCCACCGATGGCATAGAAATATTGCTTGGTATTGATGGCAGTCCTGATAACAGCGGGAAGATATGCGAAGAATATGCTAAAAAATATGATTTTATTCACATTTTCCATAACAAGAATATGGGGGCTGGTGCAGAACGTAACTTCCTGCTTGACAGGGCTACGGGCAAATATGTATGGTTTGTAGATGCTGACGATATGATAGCCGAAAATGCTATCGAACAGATTATGGGGCATATCGCCACACATAACGAAATAGATATTCTCTCAATGGGGTTCAAACGCTTTGACGATAAAGAACAATATGGCGACTTAGAGTTTGGAACTGTTGCCGTCAAGGAAATTACAGGGAAAGAATATTTACTAAAAGAGTCATTCTGTGGCTATCTATGGAATAAGGTTTTCAAGCGCAGCCATTTGATACAGCACAATGTACGAATGAATGACAGACTGGTAAACCAAGAGGACAATCTTTTCAACTTATACGCCATCATTCCTTGCCAGAATATACTACTAACCAATATCTATGGATATAATTATTACCAAAGCAATGCATTGTCAACAATGCGGAACAGAAGCTTAAAATCGATAGAGCGAAATTTTAACGATACAGTCTTAGCCGAAAAAGAGCTGCAACATATCATTAAGAATATAGAAGACAGGGATTTAAAACAAAGCATAGAGCAGCTACTCTACCTTAATGTTGCAGGCTTGCTTTATGCTATGTATCAAACCAAATATCCTGCTAACAAAGTAAAAAATATTCTGTCAGAACTGAAAGATATGAACCTCTACCCTGCACAACGAAGCCATAATAGGAGGGCAAACCTATTTATTTCGTTAGCCAATATAGAAAGGTTATACATACTTCTTTGTCGAATACACAGCTGAAATACAATAACGGCCGGTTTGGGATAAAGAAAAACAGAACAACAAAAATATTGATGCAAATAATACCCCAACTCAATAATAAATGATTGGGTGGGATTAAACCCAAATCGGTCATTAGACCAGTTTAGGGCTTGTCTATCTATTTACCGAAACTTATGAGATGTCTTTTTACCTTATTTTGGCTTTATCTTGCCTATATCTGCAGTTACATAGCCCGCTATGCTCCTTTGATATATGCAAAATAAATCACAAAATAAGCTCAAAAAATACATTCTCATTCTAACGACCGATTTGGGTTAAACAATAAAATAAGCTTACGTATGTTGATATATATATTACTTTTTCTCACAGTAGCTTTGACAGCACTCTCTATATCACCGCAAAAACAATATAAAAGAGAGAATATTCTTCTTTTTTATTTTGCAGTGGCTTTTGCCGCATTAACCTGTGGTCTTAGAGATATGCTTGGAGGATATGATTCCTATATATATGGCGAAATCTTTGATTCCACAGCAGAAAGATTAAAAGACGGACAACCTGCTTTCACTACTACAGCTTGGATTATAAATCCTAAAGAAAATGGGTACGGTCTGTACAACATCCTGATTGGGTATATAACAAGAAATCGCTATATCTTCTTTCTAATTACGGCTATCATTTACTATATAGCGTTGACACGCCATATTCTGAAGTATTGCAGGCATCCTTATCTCTGCTTTTTCTTTTTCTTCTGCCTTTACTATTTCTTTACCTTTACTTATCTTCGCCAAATGTTGGCAACGGTGATAGTGTGGTTTGCCATTCCGTATGCTGTATATAGAAAGCCTCTACGATTTTTCAGCATTGTGGCTTTAGCTGCAACATTCCATAATAGTGCATTGTTGTTTTCGTTTTTTTATTTTATCGCAAATAAGAATTTCTCACAAAAACAGATTTACCGAATATATGCTGTGGCACTATTAATAGGTTTTACACCATTAGGTTCGTTTCTTATGAGTACTATCGGTGGTGCGGTAAACGAGCAAAAAGCTGAATTATCAGCTAATGCGGCAAACGAACAAGGAACGCGTATAGATTATATCATTGAAGCTGTCTTCTTTATTTATCTTATCCATCGCTCATATTATCGACTACCTAACGACAAGATGTCTTTGGCTATGAAGAATATTTTCCTGAGTTTCATCTTTGTTTTGCTATTCTTTGTACGCTTTAGCGATGGTGGCCGATTATCGTGGTACTTTATCATTGGTCCAGCGTGGGCTTGCTCCGAGTTATGGCATATATATTATAAAGCAAATAGCTATCGCATTATTATGTTTTGTGTGCTGTCCTTGCTATATTTTAGAATCATTTATGGCTGGGGTGAAGCACTAATGCCATACAAAACATTCTTACATAAAGAACGACATATAGATTTTGCATGGAAACACTACGAATACGACCATCTTTATGATGAAGATAAACTATATAATTTTTAAACCCAAATCGGTCGTCCGACCAGTCAGACCAGTCAGAATAGTCGGACCAGTCTGACCAGTCGGACTTGTCTGACTATTCTGACTGGTCTGACTGGTCTGACGACCGATTTGGGTAAACGAGGTAAATGATGCAAAATTTAAATAAAGAAAAAAGGAATAAACCTATTTATAGTTTGTTTAACTTGAAATGTATATGTGCATTTCTCGTAGTCCTTCTTCATACCAATATGATTGGAAAAGGATTTTTAATGCCAATTGCAACAATGGCAGTACCATTATTTTTTATGATTTCTGGATTCTTTCTTCTTAATGATGATAACAGAATAATTACATCAAATAAGTTGAAAAAGCAATTACAAAAATTAGGGAAACTATTTTTTATAGGCAATCTTATTTATCTGTTAATAGATATTCCTGCATATATTTTTAATTGGCAATTAGGATTTGGAGTTCCTTATTTATATCAAATCACAACGCTGAAATTTTGGCTTATGCAATTCATTATAGGTGATTGTATTGTTGCTCATTTGTGGTTCTTAACAGCTATGATATTGGCATTGATCATCATCGCTATATTTGATTATTTCCAAAAAATAAATTTATTGTTTAGAGGCTTACCTATTTTAATTCTATTCAATATTCTTATTGGAAGATACTCTTTCTTATTAGGAAACACCTCGCCAGTTCAAATAGAATGGTATTGCAATTTTATCTTTCCAGGATTAGAATTCATTATTATAGGAATGTGGATAAAGAAGAATATCAATTTTTTACTTTCCAAATTAGGTAAAAATATTAATAGCATATTCTTATTCAATACTTCGTTAATTCCAACGTAATCGTTTGAAAATGAGAGAGTTAATTAACTTAATATAACTAATAAAATTTGGCCAAGTGGCTGATTATCAGTAACTTTATAGTAGCAAAAACATAAAGCAAATGACATCAGAACCACTCGACCAATATACAGAAATCTGCAGAGATGCCATCAAAAGCTCATCTGCAAAATTAGGCAAAACTTTTGAGAATCTACTCTTGGAAATACTCTTATTGTACATGGCGATACAAAGAAAGATAAATTTCACTCAAATGGAGCGTTACGGCACCCATTGCGAGCAGACCTACAGAACGAATTTCAACCGCAGCCGGGCTAAGTGCATCAACTGGGTTAAGTTCAACCTCTACCTTTCCCAGCGTTATCTGAACATGGACGGACTGCTGGCTATAGCCATAGATCCGAGCTACATCAGTAAGTCAGGCAAGAAGACTCCGCATGTTGGTACTTTCTGGTCCGGCTGTGCAGGTTCCATGAAACACGGACTTGAAATCATGGGACTTGCCCTTGTCGATGTCTACGCCAACAACTGTATGATGCTTCGTGCCCATCAAACCCCTTCTACAAGAGAGTTGAAACTGCGTAGCATGACTCTTGTGCAGCATTACATTGCCGTCATCAAACGCTACAGGAAAGAATTGTTGAAGGTCACCGATATTGTTGTCGCTGATGCTTTCTTCTCTATCCGTCCGTTTGTGGAGGGAATCAAGGAGCAAGGCTTTCATCTTGTCAGCCGTTTCAGGGATACGGCGAGCCTATACTATGTGTACACGGGACCTCGTTCCAATAAGCCCGGGCGTCCCAAAACACTTGACGGGAAAATCAATTACAAGAAACTCGACCTCATGCGTATGGCGAAGATGCATATCGAAGGACTTGAAGGCACAGCTTACACACTCATCGCCTATTCAAAGGCACTGAAGCAGAAAGTGCGTCTTGTCATTTGGGTGATGCCGAACGGCAAGCACAAACTTTTCTTCTCTACAAAGACATCCATATCAGGTGAGGAAGTGTTGCGCACATACCGCTCAAGATTCCAAATCGAGTTTTGCTTCCGCGATGCCAAGCAGTATACCGGACTCGCGCATTGCCAGGCAAGGCACAAGAATCAGTTGGACTTCTCCTACAACGCATCATTCGCATCACAGAATGTGGCAAAGGTGATGATGAAGGAAAACGGGCTACCGTATTCCATGGCTTCTTTCAAGGAGCTCATAGCGAGCACATACATTGCAAAATTAATTTTCGACAGGTGTCGGAGCATACCGAACCGAAAGTTAATTAGTCATACTATCAAAGAACTCTTTGGCTGGCAGAGGAAAGCTGCGTAGCAATTATCTCAAATTTTAACGAACTATTGCTTATTAGCAATGGTGTGTTATTATATCGAAAGCTTTATTCTTTATAAACTTAATTATAAAGCAGATTGGGGTAATCTCACCATACTTACTCCCATTGTATGTATATTATGTTTTGTAATGTGTATTCAGAAAACAGACCTTGGTAAAAATACATTCCTTAATACAATAGGAAAAGAATTTTCGACACAAATATATGTATATCATATTTTGTGCATTTGGATTTGTAATCTCATTATAAAAAGAATATTGCATATAAATATTTCTTCTATTGAAACCATTGTTGTATTTGGTATTACCCTTATGCTTTGTTATGGTTTGAAATGTATACAAAGCAACTTCAAATTTAGCACAAAGAATGGATAAAAAAGAATCTTTATTACTCAAGGGAGTAGCTATATGTATTATGCTCTTCTTCCATCTTTTTTCAATAAGAAACTCTCATATTTATGACAATACCATTTGGCTCACCATAGCAAGAGCGAACAACCCTGTTCCATTCTACCTTATTTTAAGTGGATATGGGCTAAATGTGGTTATTAAAAAACAAGGGGACGACTTAAATAAATATTCACGGTTAGCAAAATTATTTATTCGTTATTGGATTATATTAAGTGTCTTCTGCTTGTTGTCTGCCGTTTTGGACGATAACAGAATGGTATTTAGTATAGAAAACATTTTCTATAATATATTTGCCATCAAAACAAGCTTTAATCAAGAATGCTGGTTTATACTTCCATATATTTTATTAATGCTTTCAGCTCCATTCTTATTCAAACTCCTTGATAAAACTAATGTTTACATAGGATTAGGAGGGTGTTATCTCATCTATATGGCTTCAGCCTATATGAATCGTTATACATTCTTTCAAGCAAATGTTTTCCAATATTTCTATTTATTGTTTCCGTTTGTTATAGGCAGAACAATGTCAAAATATGACTGGATAAATAAGGTAAAGAACATCTTTAACCAATATGCTTGGTATGTTCCTTACCTACTCATAACGCTTATTGTTGTTATCAGGTGTTATTTTTATACAGGAGCTGTAATAACATTCTATGCAGCTGCAGTCATAATGCTATTTCTTACATTAAAGCGTCCTAAGGCTTTAGATAAGGTATTGTCTGTTTTAGGCAAACATTCCACCAATATGTGGATGATACATACTTGGTTTTGCTATTATCTGTTTTCAAACTTCATCTATGGTTTTGAATATCCACCAATTATATTTTTGGTTTTAATCATTGTATCAGTTGCAACATCATACATATTAGATTTTTTGATAAATCCAATCACTACTTTAATTGTAAAGCATAAGAATAACAAATAAAAAAAAACATTACATACGTTATGAGAATACCTAAACTTATAATTGTAGTGCCTTGCTACAACGAAGAAGAAGTTATTGAAAGTACAAAGGTACAACTTCTGCAATTGCTTGCAGATATGGAGGCCACACAACTGATAAACAAGGATAGCTGCATATTGTTTGTAAACGATGGCTCAAAAGATAAAACTTGGGAGTTGATCTCTCTGTTCCACAAAGAGGAACCTAAGGTTTGTGGAGTAAATTTAGCAAAAAACTCTGGACACCAAAATGCCCTTGTAGCTGGTCTTACGGTGGCAAAAGAAATTTCGGACATCACAATTTCGATTGATGCCGACCTACAAGACGACATCAAAGTAATACCTGAGATGGTTACAAAGTTTAGCAAGAACAATTGTGACATCGTATACGGAGTAAGAAAGGAACGTAAAACAGATACGTGGTTTAAGCGCAATACAGCCCTTGCTTTCTACACCGTTATGAAACGATTGGGTGTCAAGTCTGTGTATAACCATGCCGATTACAGACTTATGAGCAAACGTGCCGTAGAAAAGCTATGCAATTTCAGAGAGCGTAATCTTTTTCTACGCGGCTTAGTACCTTTGATAGGATATAAAACAGATTGCGTTTATTACAATCGTTCAGAACGCTTAGCAGGCGAAAGCAAATATCCACTGAGCAAAATGCTCAATTTTGCTATTGACGGAATTACCTCATTCAGTGTAAAACCTGTAAGAATGGTTTTCGGTATGGGCGTTGTGTTTCTGCTTATAGCATTGGTTATCTTTGTGTATGTTCTCCATTCTCTCATTGTTAAGAATAATGTTCAGGGTTGGGCTTCACTGATGTTATCACTCTGGTTTATTGGCGGTTGTATTTTAATAGGGTTAGGAATTGTTGGAGAATATATCGGTAAAATTTACATTGAAGTGAAGGATCGCCCGCTATTCAATATACAAGAAACGTTGCTAAATAACGAAGAATAATGAGCTTAAAATATAATACTATACAGCTTTTTTCTACCCTTTGGTTAGCATTGGGTACTATTGTTTTTTTATTGGGCTTCTGTAAAATTTATTACGCACTGCCTGTGGTGTGTGGTATGATATGGATTATTGCTAAACAATATAAAAATAATACCGATAGAAAAGATCTCAAACTGTCTTATAAGCATATTGGTTTTGTAATATTTATCGCCTTATTGCTCAACCTATTGTGCGGAATTGGTGGTTATGTGGTACAACCTAATGACCATTTCGGACGCAATGCCATATTTAGTGATATTGTAAATTACGAATGGCCCATTTATGATAAGACTCAAAATCTATATATGTGTTATTATCTCGCATTTTGGACAGTTCCTGCCTTATTTGGTAAACTTTTCCATTCCTTAGATGTAGGATTTGCTGCACAGCTAATATGGATGACATTGGGTAGCGTTGCATTATACTTAGAAGTAAGTAGATATATGAAAAAGGCACGCCTTACTTATTTTGCTTTCATCTACTTATTTGCAGGTTTAAAAATTGTAGAATGCTTGCTCTATCTGCCTATCTTTGGTGATAGTGGCTGGATGGGTTATATGTTCAAGGTATTGGCTACTAATTCTTCACCTACCTCGTTTCACGCAGGTCCCATCGTACAGCTTCTTTACGATCCTTTCAATCAAACCATTCCATTGTTCCTATGTATGATGCTTATATTCAACAATTTAAAAAGCAAATACATCCCTTTCATCTATGCTCTTATTTTCTTATATGCTCCATTCCCATTCATAGGTTTAACGCCTATTGTTTTTTATCTTTTTCTTAAAAACAATTCGTATTTTAGTAATAAAGAAAGTTGGATAAAGATATTCTCATTCGAAAATATCATTGCACTCTTGGTAATTATTATCGTGGCATTCTATTTTTCAGCCAATATAAATGGTTCGCACAAAGGCATAAGACCTATAACAAATCTGATAGGCGATGTTTATGGCTTTGCAATTTATATGATATTCGAATTTATAATATTCTTTGCAATTGGATACAAGGTTTGTCAGAATAAGCCTATCTTGTGGATAGCATTAGGAAGTGTAATTCTGTTTGGATGGTTTCAAGTAGGTCTACACAACGATTTTTGTTTTCGTACCAATATGCCTTTAATCTTTATTTTAGCATTACTGCTTATTAAAAGGTATTACGATGTAGAAACCTCAAAAAGAATGAGATGTACAATCGTAATACTACTTTTATTGGGAGGAGTGCCTGCTCAAATTCATCCATTTTTAAGATACATATCTACTTATTTCGTTTACACACATCAAAATCAAGTTGTACTGAACCAATATCAGAAAGTTGTTGACGTAAAGAATATGTACATTATGCAACAAACTAAAACTCGTAACGATGATTTGAAATCAACATTCAATTGTGGTTCATGGGGTTGGATGTGCGATAGCTTTAAAGGAAAACCAGACTCTTTCTTCTTCAAATATATTGCCAAATAATGACAAAAATAATTTTAGATCCTCGATTAAAACATAATTATGCGTCTTATTACTTATATGGCATTCTATGCTTATTTGATAAGAAAGACATAATATACGATGTAAAACCTTTTGCTGCCTTATCGTATAAAAGCAGAAGTGATTATAACAGCGGTTTTGCCTTTATATATAAAAATAACGATATTGAGCATAAAATCTTTATTGACACTGAAGATGTTGCTAAAATATTCGACGACAGATACAATTGGTGCGATGTGTACGGAATGGTAAATCCTACGTATGAACAAGCTCAGCAATACGCAAAGTTAATGCCCATTGGACCAGAGTTTGGTATTACGCTCTCTTCTAAACTAAGAAACGTTGTAAAGTGTATTACAATGTTTCTTAAAGGACGACAATATAGTAATATTCCATTTAAAGATTATTTACGCGATTACTTGTACACAAATATTCGTAGACGTCCTATTGACAGGTATAAACCCATAAACAAAATAAGACCAAACTATATATTCCACGCCTCAACCTTGTGGTATAACAAATTTGCCGATACGAATACAAATATGTATCGTGGCGAATTTTTAAAAGCTTGTCAGAAAGCAAATATTGAAATAGAGGGAGGTTTGTTTTATATAGAAGGGGCAGATGTGTTAGCAGAAATGCCTGACTATCCTAAGTATAAGGAACTGTATGCCGATTTCATCTACGACAAACGACTATCAATGGACGACTATATCCAGAAAACAAAGGAAAGTGTACTTGTATTCAATACACCAAGCGTCTGCGAATGTCACGGCTGGAAGTTAGCAGAATATCTTTGTATGGGTAAAGCTATCATCTCTACCCCACTCACTCGCGAGATGCCCGGCGAAGGATTAATACACGGAAAGAATGTACACTTTGTAGAGCGAGTGGAAGATATTTACGATGCAGTGCTACAAATTAATAATGATGAAGCATATAGACAACAACTTGAAAAAGGAGCAAGAACATACTACGAACAATACCTTAAACCAGAGGCTATTATAAAAAGAATAATAGAAAAAGCTCAGCAAAATAAAATATGCTAATCACCATTTTTACACCTACATACAATAGGGCAACATTCTTGCTAAAACTCTATAAATCTTTATGCTATCAAAGCATTAAAGAGTTTGAATGGGTAATAGTAGATGATGGAAGCACAGACAATACAAAAGAAGTAGTAGCCGAGATTATTAAAAATAATGAAGCAAAAAATTCTTTTAAAATCAACTATATAGAAAAAAGCAATGGTGGAAAACATACGGCTATCAATCGAGGAGTGAAAGAAGCTAAAGGAGAACTCTTCTTAATTCTTGATAGTGACGACTCATTACCATCTTACGCTTTAGAAACCATATCTGAAAAATATAAAGAGATTGAAAACGATAATTCGTTTGCTGGCGTTTGTGGCTTAATGGCTCATCACAATGGACAACAAATAGGAAGCGGATTACCAACAGAAATAATTGATACTGATGCTATTTCACTTCGATTTAAGTATCACGTAATAGGAGATTTATTAGAAGTATTTAGAACCGACGTAATGCGTGAATTTCCTTTTCCTGAAATTAAAGGAGAACGCTTTTGTCCAGAACAGTTAGTCTGGTTTAGAATAGCACAAAAATACAAATTGCATTGCTTTAATAAGATAGTCTATTACCGCGATTACCTTGAGGGGGGACTTACAGATAAAATTATCAAAATCAGGATGAAGAGTCCAATTGCAACGACAATATGTTATGGGGAAATGTTAGATTTACATATTCCAATTAAAAGTAAAATAAAAGCAGCTATAAATTATTGGAGATTCTATTTTTGTATTGGAGATAAATCGAAAATAAGAAAAAGAATAAACCTTTTATGGGTAGGACTATTACCAATAGGTTGGGCTTTTCATATAAAAGACCGAATAAGAATTAATAAGAAGTAGATTACAAGTGGAAAAAGGCTTGATAGTTGTAAATCTTTTTTCACAAGCGTAACTATTGCTTAACTTGTTGTCTATCAATATTATTGTAAAACCTATTGTTTCGCAGCCTAAAAGTGGCTGTTTTACACGGTAAAAGCGTAGGTTTTGTATCGCAAAACAGCCGCTTTTGTATTGTCAAAATGAATTTATTGTATTTTGATAAAATTCTTTTTACAAAATATACTTCTTTCTTCCATTATTAAAACTATTCAAGAAGAGACATTTAAAGCTTAAATTCTTTAACTTAATATGAGTAGATGAAAATCCTTCAAGTCATTACATCATTAGAAATAGGAGGCGCAGAAACCTTGGTTGTTAACTTGATTCCAAGATTGTGCGCATTAGGACATACTGTGGATTTATGTATCTTTAATGGTACGGAAACACCATTACTGCAAAGATTGAAAGTGGAAAGTCCACAAACGAAGATATATGCATTGGGACATAGTGTATACAATCCTCTTTATATATTAAAGCTGATGAAGATAATGAAAGGATATGATATTGTTCATACACACAATTCTTCACCACAGTTATTTGTTGCAATTGCCAACTTATATCGCGACAGAAAACTTGTATCTACAGAACACACAACTTCTAATCGTAAACGTGAATGGAAGTGGTATGCTCCGATTGAAAGTTGGATGTATGGACAATACAACCATGTAATTTGCATAAGTCGAGTTGCAGAAGAAAAGTTGAGGGAATATATGGGAAGTGATTGGATAGATAAAACAAAACCTCGCTATAAGCATATTTCCACCATTAATAATGGTGTGGACGTTGATGCCATCTGCAACGCTACTCCTAATAATGAGCTTCTAACACTTAAAGGAAATAGGAAAGCGATTTTAATGGTTGCTGGTTTTAGAGATGCTAAAGACCAAGACACTGTTATTAAAGCCTTATCCTCTTTGGATAAAGAAAAATTTGAAGTTTGGTTTGCTGGAATTGGCAAACGATTGGAAGAAATTCAACAGTTGTCTAAGTCTTTAGGTGTAGATGATAGAGTTCGGTTTCTTGGATTAAGAACAGACATACCGACTGTTTTGAAAGCAGCCGATATTATCGTTATGTCTTCTCATTGGGAGGGTTTGAGTCTTAGTAATGTGGAAGGTATGAGTGCACATAAACCTTTTATTGCTTCTGATGTAAATGGCTTACAAGAGGTTACAAAAGGATATGGTATTCTCTTTCCGCATGAAGATGCCAAGGCTTTGGCAAATGAAATTAATCAATTGGCAGGAAATAAGGAATATTATGATGACGTTGCCAACCGCTGTTATAATCGAGCACTAGAATTTGATATCAACAAGATGGTAAACGGTTATAATCAAGTCTATCAAAAAGTAATTGGAAATTTTGAATAAACTGATACTGATAAATCTAAAACCGTTGAGGGGTATTGCGATATCTACAAGCATATAATGTCATAAGAATTAAAAGATGGCAAAAAAGAAACTAATAAGAGTTACGACTTCAGATATAAGTTTAGATTCACTTATCAAAGGACAACTTAAATTTCTAAGTTCTGAATTTGAAGTTATTGGCGTTTCTAACAATACGGGAGTTTTAGCAATGGTAGGAGAACGCGAGGGAATTCGAACCATTGAAGTTCCTATGCACAGGGAAATTTCGTTGCTCTCCGACCTATATTGCCTTTATCTCCTTATAACCCTCTTTATAAAGGAGAAGCCCTTTATTGTCCATACCAATACGCCTAAAGGCAGCTTATTATCAATGATTGCAGCGTGGATATGCAGAGTTCCACATCGTATCTATACTGTTACAGGCTTAAGATACCAAGGTGCTACTGGCT
The DNA here is from genome assembly GCF_900155655.1 of Prevotella ihumii. Taxonomy (GTDB): domain Bacteria; phylum Bacteroidota; class Bacteroidia; order Bacteroidales; family Bacteroidaceae; genus Prevotella; species Prevotella ihumii. Next base: position 2,027,741 of record NZ_LT706987.1, on the reverse strand, counting down.
TATTACGGTTCATACTTATGTCAATGGAACGGTTATCATGTCTCTTTGCTACAAAAGTAATCCCAGAAGGAAAAGGAGTATTGCACGCTTTACAAGAGAATAATATCACTAAAAAGCCACTCGAAATAGTTCTCAATGGAAATATCAACGGCATTGATACAACATATTTTAGCGAAGATAGACTAATAGAGGATTTGCAGCAAAACCCTGTTGCATTTAAAATTACGCAATGGGACAGCAAAGAAGCTATACGACAGGAGTTAAGACAATCATTAAACGTAGCGCAAGACGACTTCTTGTTTGTCTTTATTGGACGAATTGTAAATGATAAAGGTATGCACGAACTTGCAGAAAGTATCAAAAAACTTTCTAATGATACCTTTTCTTCAACTTTTAAAAACGTAAAACTGTTATTAGTAGGTCATTTTGAAAACGGAGACCCACTATCGAAAGAGGACAAAGATTTCCTGACAACATCAGAAAACATCGTATTTGTAGGCTGGCAAACAGATGTACGTCCTTTTCTTTATGCTTCAGACGCATTAGTGTTCCCTTCCTATCGCGAAGGATTTCCTAACGTACCTATGCAAGCTGGTGCAATGCAACGTCCTTCCATAGTTACAGATATTAATGGCTGCAATGAAATTATTAAAGATGGACTAAATGGTAAAATTATTCAGCCACGCAACGACAAGGCACTTTATACAACAATGAAATGGTTTGTAGAACACACAGCTGAAGGAAAAAGAATGGCTAACAACGCAAGAGCTATGATAAAAGAAAGGTACGAACAAGTAAACGTTTGGAATGCTTTGTTAGAAGTCTACAAATCATTAGAAAAAAAGTAAGCTATGCTTTATAAAATTGCTCACATTCTCAGAGATAAATTTCCTTTACTATGGATATTAGTAGGAGCTATCAATTCCTTATTCTTTAAGATGAGATACAATTCTAAACTTAGAGAAATCCCAACAATCTTGCAAAAGAATAGCAACAAATACATTGTTAAAGCATTAGAAAAGAATGATTGTGAAAAATTAGAACAATTCTTTATAAATCAACCTATTGAAGCCTTCACTTACTTCAAACCACATAAATTTGCTAACAAAGATTTACAACAGTTGGTATGCGATAAGTCGTTCTTAGCTTATATTGTTTTAGAAGAAAACAATATCGTAGGCTATTTTTTCCTTAGGTGCACATTTATGGGAAAATGCTATCGTGGCTACATCACCGACGTTAATCATAGAAGAAGGGGAATAAATAAACTGATGGGTATTTGTGCAACAGAGATTGCCGTATTATTAAACATTCGTATGTTTGGTTCTATTTCTCCTAATAATGCAGCTTCTATGAAGTCAGCCGAAGCAATCAATGAAATTAAAATTATAGAAACATTGCCAAATGGTGATTACTTAGTAGCGTATTTACCAAGAAAATAATTTAGAGTTATGATACTGAAATGGTTTTTTGATAAAATAATGGCACTCACAGGATTAATTCTTCTTAGTCCCATACTTATCATTGTGGCTTTGCTTATCAAGATAAAGATGCCCGGTCCTATATTGTTTAAACAACAACGTGTAGGCAAAGACGCACAACTTTTTACTGTATATAAATTTCGCTCAATGACTGTCAAGAAAGAAGCAGCTACTGCCAGTAGAAACTCGAATGCTACTTCCATAGCTTCAGAAGAACAGTGTAGAATAACCCCTTTAGGCGAAAAGCTAAGAAGATATAAATTAGACGAACTTCCTGAACTATGGAATGTACTCAAAGGAGAGATGAGTTTTGTAGGACCACGCCCAGATGTCCCTGGTTATGCCGACCAATTGGAAGGCATAGAAAGAGAAATCTTAAAACTTAAACCTGGTATAACAGGACCAGCAAGTCTAAAATTTAGAAACGAAGAAGACATTCTTTCGACAGTATCTCAGCAATTGAATGGAACAACACCATCTATTCAGATTGATATTCCTAACTACATCACATCAGTAGAAGACTACAATGATAAAATCATTTACCCACATAAAATCAAACTCAACCTATACTACAAGCAGCATTATTCATTTTTAAAAGATATTCAAATGATAATTTGCACAGTGTTAGGAAAAAAGATGGAGTATGCAGGAGAAATAATATAAACAAGTAATTATTATGGAAAGAAAATACTTATGCCTTGCCCACATGTCGGGCAACGAGATGAAATATATTCAAGAGGCATTTGACACCAATTGGGTAGTGCCATTAGGTCCGAATGTCAACGCATTCGAAGAAGACTTGAAGCGATTTGTAAGTTCAAAGGGAGAGGTTACAAACAAGCTCGGTAATGACCCCGTAAAGGTGTTATACCCTAACGAAACCTATCCACAAACCATTGAGGCGCACGAAAATGAGCCAGAAAAATTGTGGACGGCATCGTTGGAAGGCTTGCAAGAAAAAGAGATTGTAGCCCTATGTTCGGGTACATCGGCTATCCATTTGGCGTTAATCAATTTAGGCGTAAAGGCTGGCGATGAGGTTATTTGCCAGAGCTTCACCTTCTGTGCCAGCTCGCACCCCGTTACCTATCTTGGCGCAACACCTGTATTCGTTGATTCTGAACGAGATACGTGGAATATGTGTCCCCAACTGTTGGAAGAATCCATCAAGGACAGAATAGCCAAAACAGGCAAAAAACCTAAAGCCATCATCGTGGTTTATCTCTATGGTATGCCTGCAAAAATCAACGAAATATTGGAAGTGGCCCAACATTACGACATACCAGTGGTGGAAGATGCTGCCGAAGGTTTGGGAAGTCGCTACAACGGACAAGTAGTAGGCACGTTCGGTGCATACGGCGTAATGAGTTTCAATGGCAACAAGATGATAACAACTTCGGGCGGTGGCGCACTGATTTGTCCTAACAAAGAGGCAAAAAACCGAATTATGTTCTTTGCCACACAGGCACGCGAGGCCTTTCCTTACTATCAACACGAGGAGATAGGCTACAACTATCGCCTCAGCAACATCTGTGCAGGCATAGGTCGTGGACAAATGACCGTTCTTAACGAGCATATCGCTCACCATCAACACCTTGCAAAGCTCTATGCAGAAGGATTTAAGGCCATAGAGGGCATAACCTTCCACGGCAATCCTGACGAAACCTGCGACTCCAACTTCTGGCTCAACACCATCACATTAGATGCAGAACTAAAGGTGAAAGGACAGAAAGACGTGTACAAAGAAGCGGTGGTAGGAGCAGTAGGCGGAGCAGCAGGCGTGGTACACACTACAGGACAGGTACATACCGACTGCGAACCCAACGCCAATGTCGAGGCAATGCGCATAGCATTAGACAAGTTAGGTATAGAGAGTCGCCCTCTTTGGAAACCAATGCATTTACAACCAGTTTATAAAAACTCTCCAGCCTACATTAATGGCATAAGTGAAGAACTCTTTAAGACAGGTCTTTGTCTTCCTTCTGGTCCAATGATTAGCGACGAAGATGCACAATTTATCATCGAAGCTATCAAGTCAAATATTCTTTAAAATTGGTTATAAAGATGCAGTTTGACCCTAAAGTATACCACTATTTCGACTTCCTAAAGTTCTGCCTTGCTGACGATGCGCCCGAACCCGCATCGCTCAAGGATATAGACTGGGAGGGCTTGTACCGCTTTGGCAAAGAGCAAGCCATTACAGGCGTGCTCTTCCTTGGCATAGAAAAGCTCAGCAACAGCCCCCACAAGCCTGACACAACTATCGTGATGAAGTTTTATGCGCTTCACCAACAGATAGTTCTTCTCAATAAGCAGGTGTACACCGATGCCACCAAAGCCACCGAGCTATTCAAAACCAAATATCATATTGATACCTGCGTAATGAAGGGACAAGCCAACGCTCTGATGTACCCAGACCCTTGGATACGTATCCCTGGGGACATAGACTTATGGACCAATACCAAGCCTATCAACACCATCAAGATAGCACGCTCCTTAGACCCTAAAGCAGAGATAGGCTACCACCATATACAAGCCTACTTCCTAAAAACACCCGTCGAACTGCATTACTTCCCTTCCTTTATGGGCAACCTCTTTTACGAGTACCGACTGCGCAAATTCTTCAGTCTCAACAAGGCAGCACAGTTTAAAAATCGTAAGACCCTCCCCAACGGTTTAGGCTATATCAACGCACTGACCAAGGATTTCGACCTCGTCTTTCAGCTTTCTCACCTTATGCACCACTTCTTTTTCGAGGGCATAGGTCTACGCCAAATGATAGACTATTACTATCTGTTGCGCCAAGGGTTTACGGCTGCCGAGAAAACCCAAGCCATAAAGACGCTCAAACACGTCAATATGTACAAGTTTGCCCGAGCCGTAATGTACGTAATGCAAGAAGATTTAGGCCTCGCACCCGAATATCTCCTTATGCCCCCCGACCATCGTATCGGAAAAATGTTAGAACGCGAAATCGTTTTAAGTGGCAATTTCGGTTTCCACGACACACGTTTCGCTTTCAGCGGTAAGTCAGTCTACTCGCAATACTTTGTCGAAATCTATCGCAATCTCCACTTCGCCATCGATTTCCCATCCGAAACTATATGGGGCAGACCCCTATCCCGATGGTGGCATATGGCCTACAAAGCCTGGCTAAGACACAAACTGAAATAAAGCGAACAGCCCGAACGATTTTCTCGTTCGGGCTGTTTGCTTTTTATACAACGTTGCTTTTTTGCTAAGCGGAACTTGATACAGAAAATTCGTGAGACAGCTCACTTATGGCTTGTTTATTCTCGGCATATCGTTTCCAGAGTTCTTTCTCTGTTTACAAATCGTCTATCAATGCTGTACTCTTGGCGTAGGCTGTACTCTTGGCTTCAAAGAAATCGGTCTTCACCTTGTTTGCGTTCGAGTATTGTGCCACCCACTGCATATCGGCAGGTTCGGCTTGGTTGTGATCGTAGAGATTGCCAAAGCCGAGACTTCGCCAGCGCAGATTGCCAAGATAATGTATATAGTCTGCCACCATCTTTTGGGTCAATCCCTGCACGCTGTCACCTATAACGTATTGTCCCCAAGCTATTTCTTGACGTACGCCTTCACGCATCATCTCCTCATACACCGCCATACGTTCGGGTGTGAAAAGGTCGGGTTCTTCTTGTTTCAACTCTACAATAATGTTACGGAACAGCCAAAGATGGGTGTTTTCGTCACGATTGATGTAACGTATTTCTTGTGCCGACCCCGACATTTTACCATTTCTACTAAGGTTATAAAAGAACATAAACCCGCTGTAAAAGTAGATGCCTTCGAGAATGAAGTTTGCCACACACGCTTTCATCAATGCAAACTTATCACGTTTTTCTTGAAACTCGTTGTAGCAATCGCCTATGAAAGTGTTTCGACGCAATAGGTGTTCATCGGTTTTCCATTGATAAAGTATATCATTACGCTCCTCGGGCGAGCAAATACTATCGAGCATATAGCTGTAACTTTGGCTATGTATGCACTCTTGAAAAGTTTGGATATGCAAGCAGAGATTCACCTCGTTAGCAGTAATATATTCGCTAATGGTAGGCAAGTTGTTGCTCTGAAGCGAGTCTAAGAATACCAAGAAACTCAGTATTTTGTCGTATGCTGTGCGCTCTGCCTGTGGCAATTTGGGATAATCTTTGATGTCTTGCGCAAGATTGATTTCCTCTGGTATCCAAAAGTTATTCATTGCTTGCCTGTACCAATCACTCACCCACACATAGCGCATATTGTTGAAGTCGTTAAGATTGGTGGTATTTCCGCCTATCATACGACGAAGACGGAGGTCGGTATCGCCCTGTGGATTGAAGAGGGCGTTGCGTTGTAGTTTATCGTTGTTCATTGTTGATGATTTTTATTGTTCTTAAGAAATGTCGGACGGGGCGGACGGGGCGGACAAGTCTGACCACCCCTACGATGCACAGCTTTCACATTCCTCTACCTCAAGCGACTTGCTGCGCACATAGTAAATAGTCTTTACGCCATTCCTCCACGCCAACAGATAGAGATTAAGCACCTGACGCATAGTATATTCGTTAGTGATGTAGAGGTTCATACTCTGTGCTTGGTCGATATGTCGCTGACGAATACCCGATGCACGCACACTCCATTGTTGGTTGATGTGGTAAGCATCTTTGTAAATCCAATAGGTTTTGTCCGAAAGTGCTGGGGCAACACGTGGAAGCATAGCCCCCTTCTTCTCTTCAAGGAAAAATCGCTGCATAATAGGGTCAAGTCCTGCCGTTGTACCTGCAAGTATTGAGGTGCTACTTGTTGGAGCTACTGCCAATAGGTACGCATTGCGCATACCTTGCTGTGCCACCTTTGTGCGGAGTGCTGCCCAATCGGCAGATGTGTAATTGCGTTTATCAAAGTAAGCCCCTGTCTGCCAGTCGCTTCCTTCGCAATAGGCATAACTTCCCTTTTCCTTTGCCAACTGTGTGCTGGCTGCAATGGCAGCATAGTTGATGGTTTCAAACACCTCGTCCATAAATTCCAAGTGGCGATCGCTCTCCCACTTTATGCCACGAATGGCCAAAGCGTGATGGTATCCACTCACTCCAAGACCTATGCTTCGATAGCGGCGATTGGTAATCTTGGCGTAAGGGACGGGATAGAAGTTCAGGTCGATAACATTGTCTAATGCTCGCACCACGGTAGCCACCTTGTCGCACATAGCTTCACGGTCTTCCAAAGGCAAACGGCCCAACGACAGACTGGCAAGATTGCACACCACAAACTCGCCTGCTTTTACGCTCGTTACCACGATGGTATCTCCATCTTCATTCTTTATTTCTTGGCTAACTTCCTCAATAGCAGCCATATTTTGTGCTATCTCGGTACAAAGGTTAGAGCAGTAAATCATTCCCTTGTGTGGGTTAGGGTTGGCACGGTTCACAATATCACGATTGAAGGTGAAAGGTGTACCTGTCTCTACTGCCGAACGGAGGACAAGGCGCACCAAATCTTTAATGCTAATAACACGGCGTGAGAGGCGCACATCGGCTATACACTCTTTATACTTTTGCTCCCACTCCTCGCCATAAGCATCTTCAAGGGCGTAACCTCGCACACGTTTCACCTCATCGGGACAAAAGAGATACCAGTCTTGTTCCAAACTTTCTTCTGCCATCTTCCAAAACAAGTCGGGATAACACACAGCAGGAAATATGTCGTGTGCCTTCATTCGGTCGTCGCCATTGTTGGTGCGAAGTTGTAAAAACTCGGGTATATCCTTGTGCCACGCATCAAGATACACCGCTACTGCCCCTTGGCGCATTCCCAATTGGTCTACTGCCACTGCGGTATCGTTTACCAATTTCATCCAACGAATTACACCTCCGGCTGCACCCTTAAACCCTCGAATACTGCCCCCCGTAGCACGCACCTTTCCGAAGTACATTCCCATACCGCCACCAAACTTGCTAACTTGTGCAAAATTGTCTAAGCTACGGTAAATGCCTATCAGGCTGTCGGGAACGGTATCAATAAAACAACTTGAAAGTTGATGATGGGGTTTGCGAGCGTTCGACAATGTAGGTGTTGCCATCGTCACTTCAAGTTTGCTCAATAGGTCGTATATCTTGCCTACCCAACACATTCGATCTGTGGTTTCGGGCATTGCCAAATGAAGGGCTATACCCATATACATTTCCTGCACACGCTCCACCACTCGTCCATCGTAGGTGCGAATAAGATAACGCTTGTTGAGGAGGTCGAGACCACTATAATTAAATAGGTAGTTGCGATCGGTACGCATCAGTCCTTCGGCTTCAAGAATTTCGTCCTTCGTGTAGTTGTCAAGAATATATTTGCCATAAAGTCCTTCATCTGTAAGATAGCGTAATTTGTCGTAGAAGGTTACGATGCCGAGCTTGCGTTCTATCTCGTCAATGCTTCTATCTATCTGAAAACTAAGCAATCGCCCTGAAATCATTTCCCACTCTGGACACTCGGCTGTGGTCAGTTCTACAGCAGCTTTTATCAATGCGCCCATCTTCTCCTTTTGGCTCATCAGCGGCTTAGAAAAGCTCACAAACTTGTCTGACAATAGGGTTACGCTGTATTCAGCACCACGAAACTCTTGTCTGATGCCATTCAGCACCTCTTCAATGCCATTGTCGCCAATGTTGAAGGCTATGTTCTTGATGTACTTACGCTGCTCGTTACGCTGCCAACGAAAAAGGATATAACTCTTAGCCTCATCATAAAAGCCGTGTGCCATCAGTGTTTTTTCCACCTTATCTTGTATGCTTTCCACATCACGTTTGTCCTCGTTCTGTACAACATACTTTCCCACCTCCATAGCCATTACCTCAATCTCTTCTTTATGTCCAAGATTGTTAGTCGAAGCAAAGCTCTTTGTAATGGCAGAAACTATTTTTTCTTGATTGTAGTTTTCTACACTACCATCTCTTTTGGAAACTTTCATACCTTAAATTTAGACCTTTGTTATTCAAATAAGAATGTTTAATATCTGAATATCAACATATTATATGATTATTATTGATTTGTAAGTTTTCTATTTTGGATAACTTGATGCAAAGATAATAAAAAAAGTTATCCAAAATGGAAAATTTTTGAAATTATTTCAAGGTGTTTTTATGGATACCCTTTCATCAGTTTTATTTGCTATGCGACTTCTCAATATTCGTTAGGAGGGGGGAGCATATTTTTGCTATCTGTGGTTTTATCGGACCAGTCGGACAAATCAGACCAGTCAGACCAGTCGGACTAGTCGGACCAGTCAGACTCGTCCGACAAGTCCAATTAATTCGCCAAAACGACAAACCCTATTTACTAAAAGTCTGCAGCGTGTAAGGGGCGTGTAGGGGCACGATTTATCGAGTTCCACTCATCATAAGTTAGTAAGCGGAACTCGATAAATCGAGCCCCTACATTACCCCACAAAGCATTTGGCTTTAACTCCGAGCGAGGAACGCGCATAACTCCTTTTAACTCCGCTTAACTCCTAAAAAACTTAACTCCTAAAAAGCTTAACTCTCCCTAATTCCTAAAAATATATCTCCTGTATGCCATTCACCGAAATGGTGTCAGCCGATTGGCAAGGGTTATAGCCTTGAGGAATGTCAAACTTAGCGTTGTCGTTATAATGCAAGGTCTTATCTGCAAATACGAGTTGCATATAGTAAGCCCAAATAGGGAGTGCCATCGTAGCACCCTGACCCATAGCCGTGTTATCGAAGTGAATGTCGCGGTCTTCACCACCTACCCAACAGCCATTTACAAGTTCGGGGGTGATGCCCATAAACCAACCGTCAGAGTTGTTGTTGGTTGTACCTGTCTTACCGCCAATATCGCTGTGTAGGTTGTAGCGATAGCGCAATCGACCACCTGTACCACCTTCGATAACGGCTTGAAGCATATCGAGCATTTGATAAGAACTTTCTTCCGAAATAACCTCGTTCATCAGTGGTTGGAACTTAGCAATAACATTGCCGTGGCTATCCTCTATCTTGGTAACAAATAGCGGTGCACAGCGCACACCATGGTTGGCAAAGGTGGTGTAAGCACTACACATTTCGCCCACAGAGAGTTCGGAAGGACCAAGACAGAGCACAGGCGAGGTGTTCTTGTCAATATCGGGATTGTGGAAACCGAAATCGTGAAGGATATTCACAAACTGCGAAGGGCCAAGCAGATTGATAAGGTAAGCCGAAATCCAGTTGTTAGACTGCTGCAATCCCCATCTTAACGGCACTTGCTGTCCATAGCGAGCGTGCGACCCATTGCGAGGAGTCCAGCCGCCGTAAGTGCGCTGCACGTTAGGGGCAGTGGTACAAGGGGTCATTCCGTTTTGCATAGCAAGGGCATAAAGGTAAGGTTTGATGGTAGAACCCACCTGACGGCGACCACCCATTACCATATCATACTTGAAGTGTTCGTAGTCTATACCGCCCACATACGCCTTTACCGCACCCGTCTTTACCTCCATACTCATAAAGGCTGAGCGCAGGAACGACTTGTAATAACGTATCGAGTCGATAGGTGTCATCACCGTATCTACAGTGCCGTGATAGGTGAAGAGGGTCATCTCGTGAGGGGTACGAAAGCTTCGTTTAATCTCTTCGCCCGATGCGCCTTGCGCTTTCAAGGCGAGGTAACGTCGACTTTGCTTACAAGCTCTGTTGAGTATAGCCTTAATGGTTCTACGCGAAAGGTTGGCAGAAAAAGGCGCATTCTTCTTGTATCGGTTGGCACGATTAAATTCTGCTTGCAAATAACCGCCAACGTGCTTGCGCACAGCTTGTTCGGCATACTGCTGCATACGTGTATCGATGGTGGTATAGATGCGCAATCCATCGGTATTTACGTTATAGTTTTCGCCATTGCGCTTGGTGTTTTTGTTGCACCAACCATAGAGAGGGTCAGTTTCCCAAGCTACAGAGTCGAGCACAAACTCGCGTTGCTGCCACTCCTGATAGCGTTTGCGTTCAGGCTTCTTCGCCATCATATACTGACGGAGGAAGGCTTGAAAATAGTCGCCCGACCCCTTTATATACTTCGCCTTAGAGTAGTTGATTGCCAAGGGACGTTCTATGAGTTCGTTAAATTCTTCTTTGGTGATGTAGCCACACTTTGTCATCTGCATCAACACTACGTTGCGGCGATTGCGGCAACGTTCTTCGTGGCGAAGCGGATTGAACATAGAAGGGTTTTTGCACAAGCCCACAAGGGTGGCAGCCTCGGTAACATTCAGATGGCGAGGTTCTTTATTGAAATAGATATTGGCAGCTCGCTTTATACCCACTGCATTGTGAAGGAAGTCGAAGTAATTGAAATACATCGCAATAATCTCTTCTTTGGTGAAATAGCGTTCCAATTTTACAGCAATTATCCATTCTATGGGCTTTTGCAAAAGGCGTTCTATGGTGCTGTGTGCCTTTTCAGAATACACCTGTTTAGCCAACTGTTGGGTAATGGTAGACCCACCACCAGCATTGTCGTGCCCCATAATTCCACGCTTCACCACCGCACGACCAAGGGCAATAAAGTCTATTCCCGAATGTTCGTAAAATCGCTCGTCCTCGGTAGCTACAAGGGCGTGAACAAGGTGTGGAGAAAGGCTGTTATAATCTACGGCTACACGATTGGCGTTATCTTGATTCCATGTGCCTATGAGTTTAGCATCGGCAGAGTAAACCTGTGAGGCAAATTTATCAATAGGGTTTGAAAGTTCCTCCATATCAGGCATATAGCCTATCCACCCATTCCATACAGACACAAAAAAAATGGTGGTAAAACCTACGCAAAAAAGTAATATTCCCCAAAATATATGTACGAGATGTCTTGTCATATCTTGCTTTGCTTTTGTTTAGAACGCACTGTAGAGCCTGTCGCTGTGCAACTTACGTTCGCTTTACGTGCAAAGGTACGTTAATTAGACGAATGTTCAAAATAAATGAATAGGTTTTTTGGGGGAGGAAGGGGGGAGCACATCAGACCCGTCCGACAGGTCCGACCCGTCCGACTTGTCCGACCCGTCCGACTTGTCCGACAGGTCCGACAGGTCCGACTTGTCCTACCAATCGGAATAGTCTGCCCTCCCCCCAACCAAAAAAGGCGCGACTGCCTCTCTTAAACCGAGAAGCCTTCTCGCCTCAATTGCATCTAAAAAAAACTTGGTCGTTGTTTTACTTTTCGCCCTTAGCTTGGAGGAAACGCTCTGCCTCGATAGCTGCAATAGCACCACTTCCTGCTGCTACAACACCTTGACGATAAATAGGGTCTGCCACATCGCCTGCTGCATAAACACCCTCTACGCTGGTAGCTGCCGACATACCATTGGTGATGAGGAAGCCTTGCTCGTCCATATCCAACTGACCCTTAAAGAGTTCGGTGTTAGGTTGATGACCGATACCAAGGAAGAAACCATCGATTGCGATGTCGTATTTCTCCTCGTTTTCTTCGCCCTTGAAGCGTACAAGGTGTGCACCTTCAACGCCGTTTTCACCATAGAGACCCAGTGTGTTGGTATTGAAAAGAATCTCGATATTCTCCTTTTCCATTACACGCCTTTGCATAATCTCCGATGCACGGAGGAATGGCTTACGCACAATCATATACACCTTCTTTGCAAGGCTTGAAAGATACATTGCCTCTTCGCAAGCTGTGTCGCCACCACCTACTACGGCTACGGTGCGTTTGCGATAGAAGAAGCCGTCGCAAGTAGCACAAGCACTTACACCCTGACCACGGTATTTCTCTTCGTCGCTCAAGCCCAAATACTTAGCACTTGCACCTGTGGCGATGATAACAGTATTCGCCTCGATTACATTGCCGTGGTCGTCCTCTAACACGAATGGACGCTTGCTAAGGTCTGCCTTAACAATAGCACCGTCGCGAACCTCTGCTCCCATATTGACAGCTTGCTCGCGCATCTCTATCATCAATGTGTTGGCATCTACACCTTCCTTGAAACCTGGGTAATTTTCAATCACTGTTGTGGTTGTGAGCTGTCCACCTGGTTGCAAACCACAATAAAGCACTGGCTGCAAGTTAGAGCGACCAGCATAAATAGCGGCTGTATAACCAGCAGGACCGCTACCTATAATCAATGTTTTTACTTTTTCCATAATATGTTTATTAACAAAATTTGTGCCTTTAATTAAGTCTGTCAATTCGTCAGTTGGTAGGTTTTTTGCACCTTGGTGCTATCCGTTCTTCTCCATCTCAGGTCTGTTGGTGCACTTATACTGATGGAAAAAGACCAAACAAGCGTTCGTCTATCATATCCGTAATGCGTTGGAGATCTTGTGGGTTCTTGGCAAAGTCGGTATTGTCGCCGTCCACAATCATCAATTGTCCATCGTACGATTTTATCCATTCTTCGTATCTTTCGTTCAGACCACGGAGATAGTCGATGCGCATTGTCTGCTCGTACTCACGACCACGTTGCTGAATGTGGTCGATAAGGTGAGGAACCGAGCTGCGAATATAGATAAGCAAGTCGGGCAGCTTCACCAACGAGAGCATCAAGTCGAAAAGATGGGTATAATTGTCAAAGTCGCGGTCGCTCATCAGTCCCATATCGTGCAGATTGGGTGCAAAGATGCGTGCATCTTCAAATATGGTACGGTCCTGAATGATGGTATCTTCCGAACGAGAGATAGCCACCACGTCACGAAAACGCTTGTTGAGGAAGTAGATTTGCAGATTGAAAGCCCATCTGTTCATATCCTCATAGTAGTCTTCCAAATAAGGATTGTTGTCTACGGGTTCGAATTGAGCCGTCCAACCATATCTTTTGGCGAGCATCTTGGTCAATGTGGTTTTGCCCGCACCAATGTTTCCTGCTATTGCTATATGCATAGTTGTATGTTGTTCTATGATTTTTTTTGATTGTGTTTAGAAAAGTCCGAAAAGCTCACGGTCTATCTTATCGGTGATAAAGCCGAAGTCTTTTGGATTGTGCTGATAGTCCAATTGGTCTACATCTATTATCAAAACTCGCCCTTTATATTGATTTTGTATAAAGTCTTCATAGCGTTTGTTGATGTTTTCGAGGTATTCCAAGGGCATTTTCTGCTCGTAGTCTCTACCTCGTTTCTCTATGTTTGCCACAAGATGGCTCACTGACGACCGCAGGTAAATCATAAGGTCGGGATATTTCACAGCATCGGTCATATCCTCAAAGAGTTCCATATAGGTTTCGTAATCACGTTCATCGAGGTTTCCCATAGCGTAATTGTTGGCTGTAAACACGTACACCCCCTCGTAGATGGAGCGGTCTTGTATCACGTTTACTTGCTCTTCGCTAATTTCCAATAGGTCTTTAAATCGTTCTTTGAGGAAGAATATTTCCATTGCGAACGACCATCGCTTTATGTCCTTGTAGTAATCATCGAGATAAGGATTGTATTCTACCGACTCAAATCTTGGCTTCCAGCTGTAACGCTTTGCCAACATTGTGGTCAGTGTGGTTTTTCCACTCCCAATATTACCTGCTATTGCTATGTGCATAGGTAGGGTTTTATCTTATCTTAATATAGGTTTTCCGATGCAGCCGTTAGGCATTTGTATTTTGAGCATTGCGCACACGGTGGCTGCAATGTCGTTGATGGTTGTCTCTGTGTTGGTTTCGCCGTGCTTGATGTTCCAACCATACATCAGCCAAGGTATGTGATTGTCGTAAGCAAAGGGCTGTCCGTGCGATGTGCCACGATAGTCGGGCGAGTTTTTAGCACCGAAGAATTGTGGGCGTGTCACCACCCCTATTTCGCCTGAACGATGGCGTATATAGCCGTGTTGCATACGTGTTTTAAGGAAGTCGGGCATCGTTGTAGTGCTTATTTGTTCCTCGTCAAACACATAGAGGTATTGTGGGTCTTGGCGCAAATATTCCACAGCATCGTTTACCACGTCTTGTTTCTTCTTGCCAGCTTGAGCTATAATGCTATCGTTAAGGTAGAACTGGTAGTTGTCCTCGCCCATAACAGGTTGTATGCCGTGCTTTTGCTGAAGAAAGGCATTGAGGTCTTTCACAGCTTTCTTATATTCGAAAGCTCCTGCGGGTATGCGTTTGCCGTTCAAGAAATTGTAGTTGTGGGCTGCTCCGTGGTCGGCAGAAAGAAAGAGAAGGTAGTTGCCACGTCCCACCTTTTGGTCTAAGGCGTTGAGGAAGTGTGCCAAATCCTTGTCCAACTGCATATACACATCGTGATTTTCTGTTCCGCGTGTGCTGTATTCGTGCCCTATGGCGTCTGTTGAAGAGATGCTCACAGCAAGCATATCGGTTTCGTCGCCCTGTCCTAAGCGTTCGTTCTCTAATGCAGCCTCAGCCATTTTAAACGTCATCGTTACACCGAGGTTCGACATCTTTATGTTAAACTTAGGTTCGGTATGGTTCTTCTTATTGAAATCGTCCACCCATTTAGGCAGTTTATCCATATAGAAGGTAGACGAAACGAAATGGCCTGCCGAGGTATCCCACCAGTAAGCCGCATCTGCCGAGTGTCCAGCAGGAAGAATAGATGCACGGTCTTTCAGCGCAACGCCTATCACTTTGGAACGAAAGTTAGTAGCCAACTTTAGTTGGTCGCCTATCGTGGTGGACAACATTCTGTGTGGGCTCATCTGCCCTTCCTTGCTGTTAGATCCAACGGTCTGCACCTTAGGGTCATCGCAGCAGTAAACGAGCTTGTCGTTTTCCCAAAAATGATTGCCAGCAATGCCGTGAAGGGCTGGTACAGAGCCTGAATAGATAGAGGCGTGTCCAATGGCTGTTACCGTAGGGGCATAGTTGATGTGGGTATTTTCGTACGAAAAACCCTCGGCGAGCAAGCGACGCAGTCCGCCTGTGCCGTATTCGTTGTAATAATAATAAAGGTAGTCCCATCGCATTTGGTCTACCACAAGTCCCACCACCAACTTTGGTCGTGCCACTTGTGCATGTGCCGCAATAGCGAGTGCGAGGATTAAAGCTGTCGTGTATAGTTTTTTCATATCCTTTTGATTGTAAATTGCTTATGCTTTCTTTGCTCTTTGGCTATTGATAAATAACGTTTATGAGCCTTGCAAAGATACTAAATAATGTTCAATTCTTTGCCATTTTCTTATATTATTGTTACTTTTGCGAAACTTTATTTACAAATATTCTATGTTAAAACTTCTCATCAACCATTGGTTGCTGCAAAAGAAACGCAACTTTAAGTGGAAGAATTTCTTTCTCTTCACCTATTTCTATGTGCTTATTTTGGGTTCGCTCACCGTTGGGGCTATTGTTGCGCAGGAGGAGCTGCACCAAATGTTGGGCGGTGTAGACTGGACCATGGTGCTTGCCGTGGCAGGAGTGGCAGTGGCAGGGTTCGACCTTGTGATGAAATACTTCTTCAAAGACGACCCCGTGCTAATGCCAGCTTATTTCAAGACCCGACCTGTCGACGACGCATCATGGCACTGGTTTGTAGTCATCTCTAATGTTTTCGACATTTTTACCATAGGTTGGGTGGTGCCGTTGGTCATCATTGCTTTTTCGTTGCTTTCGCCTTGGGTGGCAATGGGTTATGGGGCTATATTTCTCCTTTTGTCGTTGACCAACAGTATGTTTATCTCGGCTATGCACAAGGTAAATCGTTGGGTTGACCGCTTGCCTACGTTGGCCATGTGGATTATCTATTGGGTGGTGTCTGCGGCATACGCTGTCAATTTCTTTGCCTTACCTGTGTTGCCTTTTGTCTTGGGCTTCTGTGGCTTGGCGGCAGTGGCTTTGGTGACGATAACAAAGTATATGACTACGCTCCGTGGATATAACGAGAGCAAGAGCCACACCGAACGTGTAAAGGGCAATAGTCTTAGCACATTGTACGCTTTAGAGTTTCGTCCCTTCTTGCGTTCGCCACGTTTCCGCTTCTTATGGATATTGCTGCTGCTCCTCGCTGCTTCAAACTATATGCACGGTTCTACGTATGCTGAAAATGGTCAAGACATCAGTCTATTGGACAACTTTATATTTGGAATTATCATCTTGCCCATCGTCTATCTTCAAAACACATTGAGCGTAATAGGCAACTATATAGAAGGTATGTGGACACGTCCGTTTGATGTAGCCCAACTTTTCCGCCGACAATATTATTGCAGTGTGCTCTTGGCGATAGTTTCTACAGCGATAGTCTTGCCTACTCACTTTATTTTTGGCATACCTTTGGCGTTCATCGGCAGTTTGTTCTTGCTCATTGTAGGTTTCTGCAACCTGCTAATGATGCTGTACGTATTTTTGGCAAAGCGTATGGACTTGTTCGATAAGTCGATGTTCAACCAGCAGGGGGCTAACTTCTCTGCTCAGGCGTTCGGACTCACATTTGCCGTCCTGTTGTTACCAATGGTGCTGATTGCATTCTTAGATGCCACAATTCTCTATTGGCTCTTCACAGGCGTTGGACTCTTAGGTGTAGCTCTTCATCGTCCTATCCTTGCAGCCATAGCCAAACACTACGAAAAGAACAGACACAAATATTTTGAAACCTACCGCAAATAGACTGACACGCTATATATATTAAGGTAACAAACAAGAAAGATATGGAAATAAAAATAGAACAGCTGAAAAAGCAATACGATGATAAAATAGTAATAGACATAGACCAGCTCACCCTGAACGAGGGCGAACTGATAGGTCTTGTAGGCAACAACGGAGCAGGAAAAACCACGTTGATGCGCCTCATACTCGACCTTATCCGTGCCAACGATGGACAGGTGTGGTCGGGAGGCAAACCTGTTACGCAGAGCACCGAATGGAAAGCCTACACAGGGTCGTATGTAGACAAGGGCTTCTTGATAGATTTCTATTCGCCTGAAGAGTTTTTTGGTGTTATTGCCAAATTGTATAACATTGACGATGCCACACTTGCCGAACGTTTGGAACGTTACAAACCGCTGATGCGTGACGAAATATTGGGTGTAGGAAAATACATCAAAAACTTCTCTGAAGGCAACCGACAGAAAATAGGCATCATTGCGGCAATGATAGTCAATCCAAAGGTATTGATACTTGACGAACCTTTCAACTACCTTGACCCATCATCGCAAATCAATATTGCCAAAACCATACAACAACTCAACAAAGAGTTTGGAACAACAGTGCTTATATCGAGCCATAACCTCAACTTCGTTTCAGAAATATGCACACGCATCATCTTGATGGAGAAAGGAAAGATTGTACACGACCTGCACAACCAAAATGGCTCGGCGGAGGCTGTACTTAATGAATATTTCACCGAGGGATAAGGGAGGATTTTGTTGGAGGATTGTCGGAGGATTGTCGGAGGATTGTCGGACGAGTCGGACTGGTCGGACTGGTCTGACAAAGCAGAAAAGTTGGGGGAAAACAGCAAAGTCGGACAAGTCCGACCCGTCCGACCCGTCCGACCCCGTCTGACCCGTCTGACCCGTCCGACCCGTCCGACAAGTCCGACAAGTCCGACAAGTCCGACAAAGCCTCACAAAACCCGACAAAGCCCCCCCTCAATTTAAACATTACCACTATGAATAGGATAACAAAAATTTTAGCCATCGTTTTAGGCATTTTTGCAACAGTAGCTTGCAACGGAAATTCATCAACAAACAATGAGTCGGCAGCCTTGCGCGACTCTGTCTTAACAAAAAACAAAATGGAAAAGAAACAATTTAAGAAGTTGGACGATGCAACATTACGCAAAATGTTGACACCAGAACAATATGCTGTAACCCAAGAGGCTGCCACAGAGCGACCCTTCACCAATGCTTACGACAAGGAGTTTCGTTCGGGCATCTATGTAGACATTACCACAGGCGAACCGCTCTTCGTATCGACAGACAAATATGACTCAGGGTGTGGGTGGCCAGCATTCTCAAAACCCATATCAAACGATTTGCTCGTAGAACACACCGACCGTTCGCACGGAATGGTACGCACCGAAATAAGAAGCAAGACGGGCAATGCACACCTTGGGCACGTGTTTGATGACGGACCTGCCGACAAGGGCGGAACTCGCTATTGCATCAATAGTGCGTCGCTGCGCTTTATCCCTTTAAAGGATATGGACAAGGAGGGTTACGGAGCGTATAAGCATCTTCTGACCAAGGAAATATACGTGGCAGGTGGTTGTTTTTGGGGTACAGAACACTACATCAAGCAGGTAGAAGGCGTAGTGGCTACCGAAGTGGGCTATGCTAACGGCAACATCAAAAATCCTACTTACGAACAAGTGTGTACCGACCGCACAGGTTTTGCCGAAGCAGTACACATCACTTACGACCCATCAGTGGTTTCGCTCGATTTCCTCATCGGTCTCTACTTTGTGTCTATCGACCCTACAAGTCTCAATCAGCAAGGACACGACAGAGGTACGCAGTATCGCACAGGCGTCTACTACACCGACCCTGCCGACAAAGCCATTATCCGTAAAGTGTTCGACAACGAGGAACGCAAGCACAACGTTCCTTTGGAGGTGGAACTGCTACCGCTAAAGAATTTCTACACAGCCGAGGAATACCACCAAGACTACTTGGACAAAAATCCATCGGGTTATTGCCACCTGCCTTCATCACTCTTTGAGTATGCACGTAAGGCAAAGCAAAAAAAGGAGAAATAGACCCATCTCGCTTTAAACAATACTTTACAAAAATTGTAGTTTCGTCAGACGGGTCGGACGGGTCGGACGAGTCAGACGGGTCTGACTTGTCTGACTTGTCTGACTTGTCTGACCAATTCGCCAATTCTGCCCCACAAAACATTTGACTATAACTCCTCAATAAGCGGAACTCGGTGAACCGACCCCCTACACGCTGCTAACCCACAGCAAATATGCACTCCCCTCCCAACTCAGGGGGCAGAAAAGGCTTCTAAATCCCCTTAGCCTTATTTGCCACAAACACACCTGCAAGTATCATTGCACTACCAATAAGGCCGATGGTAGTGAGATGCTCATTTAAGAAGAGGGCACTCATTATGACCGTAGTAACGGGATTGAAGTAAATGTAGTTGGAAGCACGCAATGCACCAAGTTTGGAGATAACCCAACCCCAAGCAGCAAAGCACACGAAAGAAGCTACTACACTGAGATAGAGCAGATTGAGCCCTACTTCAGGGATAAGCAAGTCGGCAAAATCGAACTGCCAAGGGTGAACATGAAAAACGGGAGCAATGGTAACCAAACCATAGAAAAACACTTTGCGAGTGATGAAGACAGGGGGGTAATGGGCAGAAAAGTTTTTCATCACAAGCGAATAGATAGCCCAACTGGTAGCTGCTGCAAGGGCAAGCAAGTCGCCAAGTGGGTCGAGATGGAGTACAAAATGACCATTGAAAATAACCAATGCCACACCAGCTAATGCCAATACCGAGCCCAAGATAAGGGGCACACTTGCCTTGACACTTTTCAAAAAAAGGAGTGCCAAAATAACTGTTACCAAGGGGGCTGTGCAGACAATAAAGCTGACATCGTTGACCACAGTGAGCTTGATAGCATAGTTTTCGGTAAGGAAATAAAGCGAACTGCCGAAAATGCCAAGTAGCACCATTATGGCTTCATCTTTCCAAGTGTTGCATCTCAACTTTTTAGGCGAAATGAACCACAGGCAAACGTAGGCTAAGGCAGAACGAAGTACAAAGATTTCTTCGGGCGATATGCCACGATTGATGAGTAAGCGGGTGTTGACAAATGTTCCACCCCATATCATTATCACCGTAAGTGCCACAACGTGACTAAGCCAACCTGCTGAACCCGTGCGCTCAAGTTTGTTTCCTATATTCATAGTGCAAAGGTACGCAATGGCAAGGAATTGCGAAAATAATCCGTGAATTAAATGCAAGCTGGTTCTATAAGTCTATATAGTTATAAAAAGTGGTAGAGCGAAGCAGTAGTCGTATGCTGCTTTGTGTTGGTTTACTTGATGCGCTTTAAGTGTTCTATACCCGTCCAAATGGCGGACTTGAAGCGTGCCATTGACCCTACGCGATAGCTTCTAATCCAAGTATCTGCGTCCGATTTCATATTTATTTCTACCGTACAGAGCACATTGTCGGTATGGCTGGTGAACATTTTGTCGTTCTCAAAAATCATGCCTTCTTTCGCCTTCCTGGTAGTGTCTACATCGATAGCTTCGGTATTTACAATGCGATAAAAATCGTTAGAACTGCTAAAATTTAGGCTTCCATCGTCGCCCATTTCTGCCTCTTGGTGCAAATAGATGTCGTCACTATTTGACCCATCTAAGGGTGTGCCCAATGTAAAATCGCCTAAGACATAAGGTTGACAATAGAACAGCATAAAGGCACGAAAGCCAGGGGAGAGAATGTCTATATCGTCGAACAGCGCATTGCCCTTGTTAAACTCCTCGGTTACTTGGTCTATCATCTCTTCTTCGGTGGGCATTTCGGCTTCCATCTGCATTGGGAAGTGCTTATCGCGCAACATTGCTACCCATAAATCGCTACCAACCTGCTTGATTATTTCGCGCTTGTTGGTAATCATAAAACTGCTCATATCGCGTGGAAAGGTAATCTGGGGCTTTACTTTTTCGAGCGATTGGGCAATAACATCGAGCATCCACACGTCTTGGTCGGTAGATTCTTTTGTGATGTTACAGGGTGTTATAATGTCAAGTTCGAAAGTATAGGTGTAAGCGGTAGCTTCAAGGAGGGTGAGACGAAACTTATTGGTGTAGGTTTCGCCCGACTTGGCTTTCTGAAAGATGTTATTGATATTGTCAACCTGCAATAATGAGTAGGCATTGATGGCAAAATTGTCTTCTCCATCATCAATATTGGTACAACGCTGTGTGTAGGTGTACTCGTAAACAGCACTCTCGTTGGGCTTAAAATCTGGATAGTAGGTTTGTTTCATTTGAGCCTGAATGCCCAAACTTACAACTGTAAAGGTAATAACCGCTAAAAATCTTCGTAATGAAACCATTTTTTATCGATTACAATGAGGATTTTTAGCCCCCAACGTTCGTGATTTAATTTATATTTGATTGATAGAAGAAGCTGAAACAAATATAACTATTTATTTCGTATCAGCAAAAATAATTTGATAAAAATAGAAAAAGAATAGACATTTTGTACAAAATAAGCTGCTTTATAGGGTTAATATAAAAAACAAAGGGTAGATTGATTATCTACAAAGGATAAGTTTCTAAATAATCGGAAATTGCTGTTTGAAGGTTTCGTTTCGCAACCCCTGTTTGCATACTTACGGCAATTGGCTCGTCAGGGGGATTGATAGAGCGAATACTGCTGAAACCTGCTGCCAACAATGGGTCGATGTCTTTGATACGGCCTGCAAAGGCTGCCACCTTAACACCTTGACGCAGAGCACACTGAAGTACGCCAAAGGGGAGTTTTCCGTTAAGGGTTTGACTATCAATACTGCCTTCGCCTGTGATAACGAGATGGGCATTGTGCAGATGGGAAGTCAATTGCGAGGCTTCTAAAACCACATCTACACCACGACAAAGATTTGCGCCAAGGGTTTTCAAGGCATAGCCTAAACCACCCGCAGCTCCTGTTCCAACCTCGTAGGGGTTGACAGAAAAAAAGCGAGAGAAATGGCGTAAACCGCTGTCCAATCGTTCCACAGCTTCGGGCGATGCACCTTTTTGTGGCGCATACACATAGGCTGCACCCTTAACGCCAAAGAGCGGATTGGTAACATCGCAGATGACGTCAAGCTGAACATCGGTAAATGGGGTCAATGCGCTCGTGTCTACTCGTGCTATTTGTTCAAGGTTTTCGCCTATGGGGAGAAGTTCTTCATCGTTAGCATTATAAAAATGTGCTCCTAAAGCTGCCAACATTCCCATTCCTGCATCGTTGGTAGCACTGCCTCCGATGGCTATTTTTAAGTTACGACAACCGCTATTGAGGGCAGAGAGCATCATTTCGCCCACGCCAAAGGTGGTAGTTTTCAGTGGGTTACGCTCATCATTACGAAGCAATGGTAAGCCTGCTGTAGCTGCCATTTCGATAATTGCTGTGCGTCCGTCAATGCTTCGGGCATAAGAGGCTGTAATGGGGCGCATCAGTGGGTCGTGAACGCTGCACGATACACGGGTTGTGGAAAGGTAATGGCTCAATGCTGCCACTGTGCCTTCGCCACCATCAGCAAGCGGAAGACCCACAATCGTGGCTTCGGGGTACACCTTTTGCACCCCACAGCGAGCCGCTTCCACAGCTTCGGCAGCCGATATAGACCCCTTAAACGAATCGAAAGCAAGGATAATTTTCATTTCACAGACTTTTGGCTGGTTCTATAAATTAGCTTTGTTAGATTTTGAGCTTATTTTTGAGGTCAAAATGCAAGAGAGTGAAGGAGTGTAGCGAGCTACACGACTGAACGAACTTACATTTTGAACCAAAAACGGAGCAAGCCGAATGCAATCAAACTTGTTTGAATTGTTGAGGCGCAGCCTGTTTTATATAAAAAGAAGCCAAAAGATAATAAAACGTATTTCATAAAAATTTAATGACTATATGCGGTGGTAATTTATAGAACCAGCCTATTATGATACGCAAAAGCTCCTCTTACACAGCTTTGAAAACCGTGCGAGAGGAGCTTTTTATATTTTATAATTGGTGGTTTAGAAGAACAAGTAGCGGTTGTCTACTACATTAGCCTTCAATACCAAGTCTTGCATAAAGCCACTTGCAAGCTGCATATTCTGTTGCATACACATCTGCATCTGAGTGTTTTCGTCATACTTAGCACCTGCACGCTTAGTCTTGCTTACTACTTGGAATACGTAAACACCAGCGTTGCCCTTTACAGGGTTCTTTGAGAACTTGCCAACTGGTGTTGCAGCGATAGCACCAGATAGAGCTGGCTCGGCTGCACCTGTAGCAGCTACGAATGCTGGAGCAGCAAATGTAACCTGATTGAGTGGGATAACCTTTGCGCCCTTACCTTGTGCAGCAGCGATAGTGTTGACACCCTTGAGTTGTTGTATCAACTTTTCAGCCTTTTTATCCTTGATTACTTCACGCTTCAATATTTCTTTCACCTCTTCATCGTTCCATTCGCGGAAGCCTTGTGGGTGAATCTTTGTAAGGCTAACTACCATAAAGTGGTCGTTGTTACCACATTCGTAAAGTGGAGAAACATCGCCTTCCTTAGCTGCAAAGAGCCACTTCAATGCCTCACGAGTAGCACGAATGCCCATAATGTCGTGTTGTGCTGTGGTGATATTCTGCTGCTCTTGAACCTTGTAGCCATACTTAGCAGCGTTCTTTTCCAAGTCGGCAAGGGTTGTACCCTTAGCTACATACTCAGAGAACTTATTGAATGCCCTTGAGCGAGTATCCTTAGAGAAGTCGATAACTTTCTTGATGATAGCGGCTGTGGTCTTAGTCTTCATAGCCTTCTTATCAACTACCTGAAGAATGACGTTGCCTTGTGTGAATGCTACATTCTGAACGTTGTTCACCTCACCATTCAACAATGCGTTGATATAGGTGCGGTTGTCTTGGTTCATCGTTGTAGACATTTCGTACTGCTGACCTGTGAACCAAGTCTTTTCGCCTGTCTGTCCATACTTCTTAGCCAATGCTTCGAAGTCAGCACCTCCAGCCAAAGCCTTCTGAATAGAGTCTGCCTTAGCCTTTGACTCAGCTGGTGTGTTAGCAGCAACTTGTATTTGGCGGAATTGGATTGAATCTGCCAACTGTGCTTTGCTCATCACACGGATAATGTTGAGTGTGTTGTCTTCCTTGTTTTCTATAACGCCTGTTGTACCTACACCGAGCGAGTCGATTTTCTCAGCGATGTCTGGGTATTCCCGATATGCGTCCTTGCTTACTGGAAGACCAAGGTATGCTATCTGACTACCGCTCTTACTAATCAAAGAAGTTGGGTCGGCAGCTGTAGCCAATTGCTTCTGAAGCTCGTTCATTTCCTTTACGATAGCGTTACGGTCTGCTTGACTTGCAAAGATTTGATAGTCTACATACTTTATATCACGTGTTTCAACAGTCTGACGGAACATAGGCTTCATTTCTTCATACTTAGCCTTGAGGTCTTCGTCTGTAACCTTGATGTCAGCATCTTTGATATTGCTGTATGGAAGAGCTGCAAGTTGCACCTGTGCTTCTTCGTTTTCGTCGTTGAAAGCGAGCTTAGCTTCAGCCTTGTTAGACAATACGCAGCTTGCCAAAAGACCTTGGAACTTCTGTGCCAACAATTGTGCACGGAGGTTCTTCTCCACAAACATCCAATAGTTGTAGATGCTCTTCATCTGTTCAGCCTGCTGTGGATTAGCAGTCTTAGCCTTGTTGTAACCATCAAGGAATTGCTTCAATGCGTTTACATCAAAGCGTCCTGTCTGCTGATTAACGAATGGTGTCTGTGCCAAAGCTGGGTTTGTACCCTCGTTCAACACGTTTTGCACCTCTTGTTCTGTTACCTTCAAGCCTACTTCTTCAGCTTCTGCCTCAAGTATGCGATTGCTTACCAACTGTTGCCACACTTGGTCTTTCACTTGATTAAGCTCTTGTTCAGACAAGTTGTCACGTTGCATTGTGAACTTAATAGCATCTTGATACTCGTCAACCATCTTCTGATAGTCTTGAACATTGATTTTTTCGCCCAAGATTTCGCCTACTTGCTGGCGTGCTTCGCCCTTGATACCATTACAAGAGCGGAAAGCTTCTTCGGCAATGAACGCAAAAAGACCCAAGCCGATAATAACTATCAGCGCGACTCCTCTGCCTCTAATTTTTCCTAATGCTGCCATTTTTTTATTTATTTTATTATTATTATTTCTTTATTAGTGCAAGGTTTGCTTCTGAAAGCAAGCTATTTATTGAGCCCACCTTGGAAAATTGACTACAAAAATACAAAGAAAAAGATAATTATAGTAATAATTTGCGAAGAAATTGTGCTATGAATTAACTTTTAGCCTTACAAGTTCGATTTTTGTCATTGTATTTTTAATAATCTTAAAGTCGAAGTTGCCTGTTTTCACGATTTCGTTTAGCTTTGGAAAGCTTTGATATTCGTGTAGTATCAGTCCGCTAATGGTCATATACTCATCGCTTTCGGGCAATTCAAGGTTGAACATTTCGTTCACCTTTTCTATCTCTAAGCGTGCCGAAAGCAGATACTCGTTGTCGTTAAGTTGTTTGGCGATGTACTTAGCGTTGTCGTGTTCGTCTTCTATATCGCCAAATATCTCTTCCACAATGTCTTCCAACGACACAATACCGCTTGTTCCGCCAAACTCGTCTACTACAACGCTGATGCTCTTTTTCTGCTGCAAAAATATTTGCATAAGGCGTTGTGCGGTCATTGTCTCTGGAACAAAGGGCAACTCACGGATATGTGCGTTCCACTCTTGGGGGTTCTTAAACATTTCCGAAGAGTGTATATAGCCTTGTATGTGGTCTATATCTTCCTTGTAAACAATGAGTTTCGAGTTGCCACTCTCTATAAATTTCTGTTGTAAATCGTTGATGCTACAGTTTTCGTCCACTGCATTTATCTCTGTGCGAGGCACCATACAATCGCGCACCTTAGTATCGGTAAAGTCTAATGCGTTTTGAAATATCTTCACCTCTTCTTCCAACATTCCTTCGTCTTTGGCATTGTCGATGGAGCTTTGTAGCAGGTAGTCTAAGTCTACTTTGGTGAATGTTCCATCATTCTTTTCTTCGCTCATTCGCACGCCAATAATGCGCAACAGCAGACGAGAAACAAAGGTAGAGAAGCGACTGATAGGCCAAAGAATAATAAAAAACACGTATGCTAAGGGCGCAAAGAAGGTTAGCAGCGTGTTGGGACTGCTCTTAAACAGCGTTTTAGGGATAAATTCGCCCGTAAAAATTACAATTACGGTGGAACAAAGGGTGTCTAAAAGCACCTGTGTGGCAGGGTCGAAACTTGCGAAGATGGTTTTGTTGAAGATTTCAGCAAAAAGAATACCATACAAAACCAATACGATGTTGTTGCCAACGAGCATTGTCGACACAAAGCCATTAGGATTATGATAGAACACTTGCAGACAGCGTTGGGCAATGCCGTTCTTCTCTTTGTCCATTTCGGCTAAGAGACGGTTGCTCGAAACGAAAGCTATCTCCATTCCTGAGAAGAATGCAGACAACATAAGCGCAATAACTATTCCTATTATTAAGTCTATTTCCAAGTTTCTTATCTATTAGTTATCGTTCCCTTCAGGTCGTTGTGCGGAAGGGTGTCAATGGGTTGCAACTCCATTGGAGCAGCGGGTGCGCCTCCAAATTCGTGGTCTTTAAAGATGTTCCACCCCTTTGCTTGGCGTATTTCGTATTCACTCATATCCTCGTTGCTTCTGAACCAGTTTCCCTCCAACTCCTTTTCAGGGGTTTTGAGGTGTGAGTATTTGTGCGACCAAATCAAGTGGTTTTGCTCGTCCCAATAGAGTTCGCTGCTATGAAACTCTAAGCCTTGAGCCGTAACAATACGCACTCTGCCTCGCAATGCCCATCGTCTTTCTTTGTCGAAATAGGTAGCCGAGTCGCATTGGATATAACCCACAATGTGTTTTTTCAAGTCGAATTGGGTCAGTAGCACACCTTTATTGAATATCCATCGCGAAGGTTTCTTCACCTCGTTCACCTCCCATTCTTCGGCTACAAGGCGATATTTTATCACGCCCGAATCAGAAATAAGGGTGTTTACGCCGTAGGTTGTCATCACCGAAGCCGAGTCGCGGTCGTTGATGGCAGGTGCGGTGTGCCCTTTGTTTTCCTGACAAGCCACGAGTGTAGCCATCGTTAGGGCGACGGCTACTACTGTGTAAGCAAACTTTAGTATGGTATCTTTCACCTTATTTATATATATAAAGCAAAAATAGGGTTGCATGATGTTGGTTCAGAGGAGAACTTTCGGATTAGTCAACCTTAAACTTAGCAAACCATCGCTCGTTGAAGGTAAGCCCTACATTGATGCGGAACGAGTTCTCCTTTATCAGTCCTGTTGCCGAGCGGTTCACCCATTCGGCACTGATGTTCAGCATACTGCGGTTGTTGTATCGGTTTACGACAGGAATGCCCAAACCCAACGATGCCGATATTTCGCGTGGACCGTCTTGACCATTTATCTTAACGTAAGGTGTGGTGTAGCTCACACCTGCACGATAGTGCATTTTATGGAAGAGGTTGTGATTTTTGCCACTCTTACAGTAGTCGCCTCCAAGGGTGAAGCGATGACGGTCGGTAAACAATCCGTCTACCAACTGGTATTTCGACACGTTGTTGTTGATGCTAAACTCTGGGAATTGTAGCTTTTTCCACTGCTGTAACTCGTAGTCGAAACCCACTTTCAGTTGGTTGTTGTGGCTGTACATCACACCCACACCAAAGCTATGGGGCAGTTCTAAAGCCTTATCAATAGCAAACTTTGTGGTGTCTTTCACGTTGGTTTGCGAGTTGGTCGACATAACGTCTACGTTTGCCGTTCCGTTGAGTTTGTGTCCGAGCGCATAAGTAAGACCCAAGGTCAGCTCATCTTTCTTGCTCAAGCGTTGTGTGTACTGCAAACCGAAGTCAGCCTTGTAACTTTTCACATCGCTGGTGTATTTTTTAGCTATCGTGTTTACATACACATCGCTGTAAGTGTTGGTCACGCTGCGTTCCAACGTTCCCCACATATAGGCAATATTGGCACCCAACGAGAGCCCTTTTACAGGTTCCCACGCTGCACCAAGATACACTTGACGCAATCCACCTTCGCCATTAAAGGTGTTAGAATATGTGGTTTCCTTGGTGTGAGGGTTAGGAAAAGCGTTGATATTGGCTGTGTTGCTATACTTATAGCCGATGTTAGAGATTGGCATTACACCAAAACTTACGCCTACGTGTCGCCACGCACGGAAAGCTCCAACAATATATTCTATGCTACCATTCTTAGCGTTCACCTTCTTGCCATTCTCTTCAAACTGGGTAAGTTGTAGGCTCACTCCAGCATCGAAGATAAACGATAGCGAGTCTAACGCCGAATAGGAAGCAGGATTTTGATGGTTTATTTGGTTGCGTTCGTGAAATCCGTACGCCAAGCCATTCATACCTTTATTAAATCCTGTAGCTTCAGAAGCCAATGTTCCCAAGCCAAATTGGCTGTATGGCGAGTTTGTTCCGCTTTGTGCCATTGCGCCGATAGATATGGCAAGCATAAGCGCAGCTGTAAGTATTTTCTTCATTCGTTTGTTATTTATGCATATAAACAGCGCAAAGTTAGCGAAAAAAAATGATATTGCCGTAAAAGTGTGAGCGATTTTACATTTAATAAGGAGTTAGGAGGAGTTATTTTTTTAGGAGTTAAGAGGAGTTAAAGCCATCGCCTTGACCAACTATAGTTTTGTCAGACAAGTCGGACGGGTCGGACTGGTCGGACTGGTCGGACTGGTCAGACTGGTCAGACTAAACTATTAATTCACTAAACCTCAGCAGATATGTAGATGTGTATAATGAGTAGCCCCAACAGGGGGGGCGCTCGGTGTCGCCTATTCTCTAAAGCTATCCCACACCCTATCCATAGGCAGGGGCGAGGTTATGTCTATCTTTTCTTTAGATACAGGGTGAATAAAGGCTACACGATGGCTAACGAGCGATATGCTGCCATCGGGATTAGAACGACGTGCGCCATATTTCAAGTCGCCTTTGATAGGACAACCAATGTTTGCCAATTGGCAACGTATCTGATGATGACGCCCCGTAAGCAGTTCTATTTCTAATAAGGTGTAGCGGTCTGTTGCGCCAATGGTGCGATAACGCAGCATCGACTTTTTAGCGTTCGCCACCTCGTGGTCGTAGGCATACGACTTATTTTGTCGTTCGTTGCGCACAATCCAATCGGTAAGCAAGGCTTCGGGCTCGTGTGGTGGGTTTTGCACCATTGCCCAATAAGTTTTATGCACCTCTCCCTTTCGAAACATATCGTTCAGTCGGGAGAGGGCTTTAGAGGTTTTTGCAAATACTACGAGTCCAGCCACAGGACGATCCAAGCGATGTGCCACACCGAGGAACACATTCCCAGGTTTAGCATATTTTTCCTTTATCCACGCTTTCACATCATCGGAAAGCGGACGGTCGCCCGACTTGTCACCCTGCACTATCTCACCGCTCTCTTTGTAAACGATGATGATATGGTTGTCTTCGTAGATTACCTGCATTGTTGCTATTACATATTCATACCGCCATCAACCTGAATTACCTGACCAGACACATAGCTTGAGAGGTCGGAAGCGAGGAAGAGGGCTGTGTTAGCAATGTCTTCTGTTGTACCGCCACGGCGCAATGGAATTTTAGAAGTCCATTCCTTGCGAATGTCTTCAGAAAGTTGTTGTGTCATTGCGGTATCGATAAAACCAGGAGCAATAGCGTTAGCACGGATACCCTTAGGACCCATTTCCTGTGCCACACTCTTAGCCAAAGCTATCATACCTGCCTTAGATGCAGCATAGTTGGCTTGACCAGCGTTGCCGTGTACACCCACAACACTTGCCATATTGATAATGCTGCCGCCACGCTGACGCATCATAACAGGCACACAGGCGTGAATAAAGTTGAACGCACTCTTGAGGTTGACACCAATCACTGCATCCCACTGTGCCTCAGTCATACGAAGCATCAGTCCGTCCTTTGTTATACCAGCGTTGTTGATAAGAATATCTATTGCGCCAAACTCTTCTTTCACCTGCTTTACAACCTCTTCCGACTGTGCAAAGTCGGCAGCGTTGCTTGCATAACCCTTACATTTTACGCCGTATGCTTCTATTTCTTTTTCTGTAGCCTGTCCGTTTTCGTCGATTACGAGGTCGGTAAATGCGATGTTAGCACCTTCTTGTGCAAACTTCACTGCGATAGCTTTTCCGATACCACGTGCAGCACCTGTGATGAGTGCTGTCTTTCCTGATAATAATCCCATTTTCTTCTTTTGTTTTATGTATATATATTATTGATATTTCGTTATGGCTCTTCTTTGGTTTCGGCATACGGCTTGTGCAGTTTGTTGCCCAAAGCTCCGTACACCACCTTTGCCACCAATGGTCGGCTGGTTTCTTCGGTTAGTCCGTGTCCCAATCGTCCATAGATGAACGGCACTTCCAATCCTTTGATGCAATAGTGGGTGATGTCTGCCACGAGTTCCACGCTGTCGATGTCAAAATCACCATTGTCCTTAGCCTCGCGGTACACATTGCGGAAGAGTTCTATTTCGTCTTCGTCAAAGTTTTTGCGAACTCGCTCCACCATCCAGATGTTTCTAAAAAATTCGGCTCTGAGGTTTCCGTTTCTCATCACCGTTTCTTTTATCATACTAAGGTGGGTGTAAATGAGCTCGATGATTTTCTCGTGGGGTGGAATTTTCTTCATTGCCACCTCGTCCAATTTGTCGGACAATCGCTCCAACTCGCACTCTATCACCGCATAATACACATCGTCTTTGCTTTTAAAATAGGTGTAGAGCGTGCGTCTGCCCTTGCCCGATGCCTCGGCTATATCGTTCATTGTGGTATTGGCAATGCCTTTTTTAGCAAAGAGTTGCCTTGCCACATCTATTAGCTTTTGTCTTGTTTTTGAAATGGACATTTAAATCTCCTTTGTCGTTATTTGATTAAATTGCACATCATAAATGCTATGTGCAAAAGTAGATAAAAATTGGTAAACCGCCAAATAATTCTTATATTTTAGACAGATTATCTTCTCTTTTCCCTTCTGTTCGTTTAGGGGATTTTAGTGGTGGAAAATTGGGCAAGAGGAAGAATAGGACAATAGGTGTTATAGGCAAACGTTGGCTTTTCATCATCATAACTTACTGACTCACAATGATTTGTAAAAGCGTTCCAAAACATATATGTTTTACCCCCTAAAACATATATGTTTGACACTGCCAAAGTTGATGTTTTGCAACCTAAAATATATATGTTTGGCACGGCAAAGTGTAGACCTTTCAGGCAAGTCGGACAAATCGAACAAGTTTGATGAATTCGATTTATTCGATAAAATTGAATAAGCTTTTAAATAACAATTTTTCACTAAAACATATTTGCCACTTACAAACTTTCTTCTTATCTTTGCGATTGCAACTAAACAGGCAGAAAAAGCTTGAACTAAATTATTATAACATTAACACTTAAAAGAAGAAAATATGGAATTACCTTTTGCAGAATCGTGGAAGATTAAGATGGTAGAACCCATTCGTAAAAGCACACGTGAAGAACGTGAACAATGGCTGAAAGAGGCTCACTATAATGTATTTCAACTAAAGTCGGAGCAGGTATATATCGACCTTCTCACCGACTCGGGCACAGGCGCAATGTCTGACCGCCAATGGTCGGCAATGATGTTGGGCGACGAAAGTTATGCAGGTGCATCATCGTTCTATAAGTTTGAAAGTGTAGTGAAGCGCATCTTTGGCATGAAGTATGTTATCCCTACACACCAAGGACGTGCAGCCGAGAATGTGCTGTTCTCATTGTTAGTGAAGGAAGGAATGGTAATTCCTGGTAACGCTCACTTTGATACCACTAAGGGGCACATCGAAAGTCGTAAGGCAAAAGCTATTGACGTAACAACAGACGATGCAAAGAATACCCAATTGGAAGTGCCATTCAAAGGCAATGTGTGCTTGAAGAAGTTGGAGAAAGTGTTGGAAGAAAACAAGGGCAACGTGCCTTTCATGGTGCTTACCGTTACCAACAACACGGTTGGCGGTCAGCCTGTTAGTATGAAAAACATCAAGGAGACCACTGCACTTTGCCATAAGTATGGTGTGCCTGTGGTGATGGACTCTGCTCGCTTTGCCGAAAATGCTTACTTCATTAAGACACGTGAGGAAGGTTATGCGGACAAGACTATCAAGGAGATAGCACTCGAAATGTATGCCGAGGCTGATGCAATGACGATGTCGGCAAAGAAAGACGGTATCGTAAATATGGGTGGCTTCATCGCTACCAACAACAAGGAGTGGTTTGAAGGAGCTAAGCTCTTCTGTATTCCTTTCGAAGGCTATATCACATACGGTGGTATGAATGGTCGCGACCTTAACGCATTGGCAGTGGGATTGGACGAGAACACAGAGTTTGATATGTTGCAAACACGTATCCACCAAGTGGAATATTTGGCAAAGAAACTTGACGAGTATGGCATTCCTTACCAGCGTCCTGCAGGTGGTCACGCTATCTTTGTAGATGCAAGTAAGGTAGTGGATTGTATTCCAAAAGAGGAGTTCCCTGCACAAACTCTTACGTGCGAAATCTATCTTGAAGCAGGTATTCGTGCGTGCGAAATAGGTTATATGCTTGCCGACCGTGACCCTGTAACACGTGAAAATCGTTTCGGTGGTCTCGACCTCGTTCGCCTTTGTATTCCTCGTCGTGTATATACCGATAACCACATGGACGTGATTGCGGCTGCATTGAAGAATGTGCTCGACCGCCGTACCACTATCACACGTGGTCTTGAAATAGAATGGGAAGCTCCGCTGATGCGCCACTTCACCGTAAAACTTAAGAGATTAGGATAATATTTTCCGTCGTTTATATACATTTTACCCCACACAGCGTCTTTGGATTGCAGTGTGGGGTTTTTAAATGCTATGTTGGGACAGTTTTGGGCTATTGGTCAGACGAGTCGGACGGGTCGGACGAGTCGGACGGGTCAGACGGGTCCGACGGGTCCGACTTGTCCGACAAAACCACAGCGTGCCAAGGGTGCCCAACGGAGGGGGTGGGGGGGGGGCGGGGGAGGCCGTAGAACCTTACTTTTCAAACTCTACCCTCACATTGCGATAGCCCATAGCTTGGAACATTTTGGTGAATTGTTCCTTGGCGGTTTGCTGGGCTGTGGCGATGTTTTGGGGCGTAACGCAGCGCACCATCATCTTGCGATAAGCACGATTGTATAGGGCTTCGCGGTCTTGGGCTGTCCATTCGCCCACCTCATAGAACGATGTGGTGCGTGCCTCGTCTATAAAGTTGCGGTCTAAGAGTTGTATTTTGGGCAACGTTGCCACCACGATGGTGTCGTTTTCTACTCGCAGCCATTTGGGTTTAGCCTGATGCAAGTCGATACCAATGCGCAGTGTGCCGTAGTAGATGCGTGTGAGATGACCATCTTTGAGAAAACTATTCCTCATCGTATCTACCATTTCTTCGTCGCTGATGGAAAGAAATTCCCACTGCCCTATCTCCTGAATACTTTGTATCTGTTGGGGCGTAATGTCTATCGCCTTGTTGGTTTCTATGGTTAGGGTGTTCTCCTTATTCATATAGCGCAATGCCATTACCCCGCCAATGACGAGGACGAAAACAATGCCGATGATGGTGAGCGTAGTGCGACTCAACAGTTTGACAATGCTCACTAAGGGGTTTTCGCTTTTGGGTGTGGGCGTATTGTTGTTATTTGTTTCCATTTTTCACCTCCAAATATCTTAGTATGTTGTTTTGCGATGCGGTTTCATTAAATGTTATAGTGATGTTTTCCTCCTTATATCCAAGGCTTTGGAGCATCGGGACGAGCTGTCGGGCAGCACTTCGTTGGGCATCTTCTATGATAGGCATTTGACTCAAGGAGGCTATAATTTGCTTGCGCCCTTGGCGTTCATAACTTGTTAGTTCCTCATCGGTAAAACGACTTCGGGTAAGGTCTACAAACTGTTTCACCTCCTTGTGGTTTATCTTCGTTTGGGTGAGCACTATCCGCGGATTGGGCAGAGTAATGGTAATGCGTTCACCATCGATGTGCACGTTGTGAGCGGTAAAATGGGTGAAGTCGACGTATGCCTTTACAGTGGCGTCCATCGGTATAGCTACACGGCGGTCGGTGGCAGGCAGATTGATGCTGAAATCCTTCTTCAGAAAGGCAGCCTTAATCGATACTTTGTCGGTGTGGGTTACGATTTTATGAATACGATATTCGGCTGTGTATAGGCGTGAGGCTTGCTGTATGCGCATTACCACCATTGGCAGTGTATCTATGGTTTGGGCTTGTGTGGGTGTGGGGCTCTTCTTGGTGCACGCTGTAGATAGGGCGAGCAGAAGAAGGGCGAAGAAGAGTAGTTGTTTCATACCTTTTTCTGTTTGTCTTTTCTACAAATTTACGCAAATTCTACGTCCTTTGCTCCACTTGTTGGTTGTTTTTTACAGTCTTTTAACGCTCAAAGGCAGCGTATCAGTGGTTTGGGCAGTCGTTGTTGGGGTTGTTCGGAAGAAAATATTCCAAACAATGTTTTGGATTTCTGCCCACTTCCAATTATCTTTGCAAACAGATTATGGAAATAGTATTATCCTTGGGCGCAAATATCAATCAACAAAGAAACATTAGTGAGGCAAAAAACAGACTGAAACTATTGTTTCCACACATTGCGTTCACTAACGAACAATGGACAGAACCTGTGGGGGTGGTGTCGGACAAGTATCTCAATTGCTTGGCGACAATGAATGAAGCTATATCCTTGGAACAACTCACACGCCAACTCAAAAGCATTGAACACGAGATGGGAGACTCGCACCAAAACCACCAACAAGGGCGAGTAATCATTGATATAGATATAATAAGGTATGGCAAACAACAAATTAAACGCATCGTGTGGATGCCATAAACTAAGAAAAGGGCTCATAGCGTTGGCGATGCTCCTTAGTACAGCGTTGCCAATAAGGGCACAACAGCAAGACCCCGACCCTGTGTTATTAGACAAGGCGATAGAATATTTCACGTCGGCAAAGTATCACGAAGCATTGCTTATCTTCCAACGCTTGGACAAGCAATACAAACTGAACGAAAGATTTAGGGCATACATCGGATTGTGCTACTATCACGAGTGGGAATACAAAAAGGCAGCGCAATACTTAGACGAAGCCTTACCTGCACTTGCTG
Source organism: Prevotella ihumii (assembly GCF_900155655.1). GTDB lineage: Bacteria > Bacteroidota > Bacteroidia > Bacteroidales > Bacteroidaceae > Prevotella > Prevotella ihumii. Next base: position 1,992,383 of record NZ_LT706987.1, on the reverse strand, counting down.
TATTGGCACCTCACGAACGCTCGGTATATCACTTTGCGGCAGCCGAGAGCCACTTTCTTATGCAACAATACAAAGAGGCAACGCCACACTACGAATTTGCACTCGCACTGTGTTACGACCGTGAAAAAGCAGAAATAAACTATCGGCTCGGACTGTGTTATATGTTTGCAGAAAAATGGGAAATGGCACGCAACTATTTTGCAGCAGCTCAACTCTTCTATCAAAAATATAGAAACGTAGACAATGTAGAGGCACGATGGGCACAGGCAACAAAGATGCGCGCAGGATGTCAAGCCAAAATAGACGAGAAACTAAGGGCTGACAGCATAGCTCTTGCCAAAGCACGCGAGGATAGCATACGGCAACACACCATAGAGATACCCTTAGACTCGATTATCCTTGAGCAGTTTCCACCCATAGAAACCCAGCAACCGCAAAAGGAAAACAACCAACAAACACAATCAAACACAGCACACAACAAAAATATAAGATGGGAAGAACAAAGTTTTCGGACAAAGAAATAAAAGAAATAGCAAAGCTCTTGCGCCTTAAAAACGCAGGCAACAGAGCCAAACAAAAACTTGTAAGACACGACTTAAGAGTAGGTTATGAATTTAACATCTCCGACTTTAACGAGCCAGGGAAAGCCTTTGGCGAAGCCGAATTGGCAGATGCCATCAACAGAGGTGCAATACAGATACTTGACGAGGCTACCATAGAAAACTTAAAAGCCAAACGAGCAAGAGACAAAGCACGCGACCAAGCTGACCAACAGCAAGAAACGGTAGCCACAGACCAAACTACAGATTGGAAAGAGGCAATGAAGGAGTGGGAAGAATGGGAAAACAATTCGCAACAACACCAAGACGCAACGCCAAATAGTGATTGATACATAAATATACGACTGTTATAACGGTTTACTATATTTTTCCAACGATAACGAGCAAATTTCAAACAAAAACTTTGCACGTTTAGAAAATGGTTATCCTCAAATCCGCAATTAAGCCCTTAAACCAAATCGGTCGTCAGACCAGTCAGACCAGTCGGACCAGTCGGACCAGTCAGACAAGTCCGACAAGTCTGACTGGTCTGACTGGTCTGACGACCAATTTGGGTTTAAGGTAAAGAAACATTAAAAGCGACTTATGCTTAGTTAAACAAAGTTATACAAATAAATATTTTCTATCGGAAATTTCATTACCCAAATACTTATCTATACATTTGCATAGTTTCCACAAGAAACCATTTTAAACCAAATGAAACAAAAGGGTAACAAACATAAAATAGAAACGAAAATGAAGAAAATAGCATTATTCGCATTGGCGTTCTTCTCCCTCGTAATGGGCGGTTGCGCTAAGAGCAAACCAACACAGGTAAACAAACAGAACACAGAAACAAATCAAAAAAAGGAGACAAAAGAAATGAAAGTTACAGAAATGAACACAGCAATGTTTAAAAATAAGGTGATGGACTACGAAGCAAACCCACAGAAATGGGACTTCAAAGGCGAACGACCAGCCATTATCGACTTTTACGCCACATGGTGTGGACCTTGCAAAGCCATAGCACCGATAATGGAAGAATTGGCAAACGAATATGATGGCAAGGTAGATATTTATAAGGTAGACGTAGATAAGAACGAAGAATTGGCAGCCCTCTTTGGCATACGCTCTATCCCTACCCTACTTTTCATCCCTAAAACAGGCGACCCAACCATCTCTGTAGGCGGTAAAGGAAAAGCCGACTTGGAAAAAATAATCAAAGATGTACTTCTAAAATAGGATAAATGGACAACCATTGCATCAATAAAATAAGAAACATATACAGAGCCATTGCCACATTTGAACTACAGATGGAACAAACGTTCAATCTAAATATCAATGAGGTAATGGCAATGTGCATACTCTCACAGAAGGCAAATATGCTTTCTGGAGAGCTTGCTGATGAAATGAATCTCACACGTTCGAATACCTCAAAGGTGATAGCATCGTTGGAGAAAAAAGGATTTATAGAACGCAAAACTTGCAAACACGACAGCCGCTGTCAACGCTTTGCACTCACCCAATTAGGCGAAAAACAACTCAGTGAAGTGAATTGTAACAGCTTTGAAGTGCCACAAAACTTACAGATATTGCTGAAAACGTAAAGAAAAAAAGTAATAATGCCCACCAAATCTAATCGAGTGGGATGCTTTTGAGCAGTTTTTTGGCCCTCTTTACAGCAAGGGCAATGGCCGTATGGCCAACCCATCCGTCTGATGATGGTTCTCCTCATCTTGAAACACCTTTGTAATGTTTCAGATGAGAGCGTCTTGGAGCAATTCTTGGAGAATGCCTACTTTTTTAGAACTGCTGTCCACGTAAGGACATACAAGAGCCCATTCAACTCCGAAAAGGTCACGAGAAAGTTTCTGTGCCTTGTCGAAAAGATGAATGGGCTGATGAGGATGGTGGTTATCGCTTAACTACTTTCTTGCCACCGATGATGTAAATGCCCTTTGGCAGTGACTCGAACTGTTGCTCGCCTTTGCCTACCACCACACCTTGCAGGTTGTAAATGAGCATCGGCTCATGGCTGATGTGCGGAACAGTGATTGCTGCTGGTGCGGCTTTTGCCATGTAGAACGGTGTCTTGAGAATACGCTCCCATTTAGGTACGTATATCATTCCACCCTGTACGTAGTCTTCTTCTTTCTCGACCTTATAGCCATCTACGTAAATGGCATATTGCGCCCCAGCGACAACGTTGTCTATCGAGAATGGTATTTCCTTCGTGCTGTTGGCGGGAATGATGTCTGCCAGTGAGATTTTGTTTTCAAAGTAAGCCTCGTCTGTATTGCCTTTTCTGCAACGCAGCTCAATGTCGAAACCGCCGCAATAGTCTGCACTCTCGCTGTTGGTGACAATGAGTTTCCCCCTCATAGCAGGAGCTTGGAAAGCGTTTTCTTCACTTTGTTCGATTTTCACCTTAACCGAAGGAAGGTTTTGCGACTTAGGTTCAGTAATGGTAATTTTTCCTTTAGAGCTGATAGTAGCACCCGATTTGCATTCGAAGGAGTAGTCGAACTCTCCAGCCTTCTTTGGATAAAGCTCAAACACCACGTCTGTCGTCTGTCGTGCTGGCAGGAAGGTGGTGGTAGAAGCTACATAGTCATACGTGAAGAGCATGTCGAAGGTGTCGTACAACTCGTCGCCCTTGTTCTCTATGGTAAGGGTTACGAACAAGGGACGTCCTGCCTCCTTGCTACCTTTCACGTCCACTTTCTTCACCTCCAGAACAGGCTTGGCAGTGGAGGTCTTCAGTTCCGTGTCGGTAATCTCTATCTCCTGCGCCATGTCTCCAATGCCGCCACAGGCTTTCCAGTCGCTTTCGCCTTGTATGCGGTAAACGGGTAGCACGGTGTACTTTCCGTTGGCGAGGGTGTGCGGTATCTTGAAGTTCGCTTCTTCCTTTTGTATCTTGCCGTCGCGCTTGAACGTTGAGCTGAACAGCTGTACGGCGTTTATCAATCTACCTCCCTGCCAAAAGCCTAAGCCGCAATCGGCATCAAAGGCTTCGCCGTAATTGTTCACGCATTTCATGGTGATGTCAAAATCCGTGAAGTCATCGCTGCTGTTCGAGCGACTTTGATCTTGTAGGGGAGTCATCTCTTTGACGTCCACAACTTTGGGAAATACATCAGCACCTTCGCTTGGTCTGAATCCGATGATAGCTCCTTGCTCGCGCGTGTAGATACTGGGCAGTTGCTTAAATCCATATTCGCGTGGCGAAAGAACCGACAGGCGATAGTAGCCATTGAATTGACCTCCCCAGCCCCAGTTGATGTGAAAGTAGTCGCCTTCCTTGTAGCCATCGCAGACAAAGGCGTGACCATAGTTGTACACCACATCTTCGGCAAAATAATAAACGGGTCGTTTGGCTTTCAACTCATTGTATATCAGGTTGTACCATTCCTCACAGGTATAACGGTCTCTGAAAACACGGTGCATGTCCTTGGCGTAACCAAACATTCGGGTAAGGAACAATATCACGTTGTAGGAATCGGCGCCCGAATCATCAGCGGTATAATCCATGTACACCGCCTGTCCCACATATCTCATCAGCTTAGCCACAGCGTCTTGCTGCTGCTGGGTGGTGGAAATGCGGTACGAAGGCAGTATGTCGTTCCACTCGAAGGTACTCTCGGCAAGTTCGGGAACTTGCAGATGAGCCGACAGAGTCTTGTAGGCAGGCAAGGCGGGAGCCTTCTTAGGATACTGGTAGTAGGCCATAATTTGGGCTGCTGCCGTGGCAACACATCCCGTGACACAGTGCTTGTCTTTGTGTAGGGGCGTTTGTTGGTTGTAGGGACCATACTGGCTCCATGTGGTTTTCAGCAACGGTTCAATGGGCTGCAGCTCTCTGCTGGTGCGCGTGGTGGCAGGCTTTGTGGTGGCAGGTATGTTGTTCAGCATGCGCACCTCCTGTCGATATTGTGCCAAGAGCATCTTGAGCGATGCCGGACATTGCTGCTCGTCGTATGTTCCCTCTTCTGCATAACCTAACACGTCAGCCGTGCGGTCGTCAGCAGAGGCGATGACGAAGCCCTGTCCCTTGCCTACGTTGAAAATGTAGTAGGCATTGGTACTTGCCACCTCGTTGAGCGAGGGTGCGGCTTGTGAAGCTCGTGTAACGCCCTGGGAGTTAGTACTTGCATGGCTCTTGACAAAAGCCAATGCAGCTTGTCGGGCTTGTTGTCTGCCAACAGGGGCGGAAAAAGCCAAGGTTGTTGCGCATAGCAACACTAAAGATGTAAAAATTTTCCTCATATTTAATTTATTAGTATAAAGGGTGGTTCTATAAATTACCACCGTAAAGGTCATTAGACCAGTTTAGGGCTTGTCTATCTATTTACCGAAACTTATGAGATGTCTTTTTGCCTTATTTTGGCTTTATTTTGCCTATATCTGAGTTACATAGCCCGCTATGCTCCTTTGATATATGCAAAATAAATCACAAAATAAGCTCAAAAAAATACATTCTCATTCTAACGACCGATTTGGGTTTAACGGACAGCAATAGTCTTTTTTATCTTGTGTTTTTTTGTAACACGAGATTAGAGCCTAAGGTAAATTTGATAAAATAAAAAATCCCCACCCCCAGTATGTATAGAATAACTTTTGTTTTATGGTGCACGGAATTTGTTGTCTCTATGCACGTTTTTCTTAGGTACACCTTTAATACATTCTATGGGTGGGGATAAATGAGTGTGTTATTTAACTAACACTTTTTTCCCATTGATGATATAAATGCCACGTTGCAATGTGTTGAGTGTTTGTGCATCTGTATGATTCATATATCTCTTGCCGGTGATGTCGTACACGCCAACTTTTGCCTGGGCTGCCTTGACGCCGCGAATGCCAGTAGTAATGTTGTTGGCTACATTTTTCCAGCCGTTTGCGTTTCTGTATTTCTCCTCGCTTCCTGCTGGTACTTCCAAAACAAACTCGTCATCAAAGCCAGTGAAAATGTTTACATAATCAACAGGATCCATTTTGATGCCTCCGTTGATAAAGTCTTCACCTCCGTCAAGGGTTTGGGGTGGATTGACGGCAAGGCACACCGCTTTCTTTAGACTGCTGCAGTCACCAAAAGCACCCTCATCGGTACCAAAGAACGTTTTGAGTGTCTTTGGCAAGTACACCTCTGTGCATTTGGCATTATGGGCAAAAGCCCCCATGCCAATTGATTCTACTTGTGTTTGCGAAAGGTCTACCTTCTTAAGATTGCAGGTGTGGAATGCTTTTGCCTTTATCTCTTTTAGATTCTTCGGAAAAGTAACGGTTTCCAAAGCATTACATTCCTCAAAAGCACTCTCGTCAATCATGGAGATGTTGTCTGGTAATGTTATGGATTTGAGCGCAGTACAATGTTTGAAACATTGTTTCCCTAACTTGGTCAACGACTTAGGTAGCGTTACTTCTTGAAGGTTTGCAAAGTCCCAACATATATATTCAGCAAGAGACGTAACGTCTTCTTGTACTACAACCTTTTTGATGTCGTTGCGATTTACTTGCGGATTTTCACCACCCCATGCATAAACAGAGTTACCTTCTGCGTGTTGCATCTCTCCTTTTCCGCTAATGGTAAGTGTGCCATCGGCAAACGACCATTGCAAATTGTCACCAATAGTGCCATTGTTACCTGCCAGTGCACCTATGCAAACCAACAGGCTCATTGTTAACGTATAAATTTTTCTCATACTATAAAAACATTAAATTAAACATATTTAGGTAAAACCTATTTTTATGAAGTTTAGTAAGAGAAGGCAGGCATTTATAATGCCCATGCCTTCTTATTTCGCAGGTACAACCACCTTCTTGACCTCAAAGTCAACCGATGAGTTGTTTGTATCGGAAAATCTTTTTCCATTAAAACGTCGAGTAATCATCTTGCCTGCACCAACGTCTATCTTATCATCAGCCTTTTCGTAAACGCCATTCCAACCTTTGTCCAGTGTACCCGATATCGGGAAACTTTTTTCAGTAGTAGCTCCTTTGAACCTTACATTTACGGCGTCAACAACCCATTGGTTCGGTAAGAACATAAAAATTTGTGAATGTGAGTGATGTCCACTCTCGTTCCACATGACATAGCGTCCATATTTTGCCATCGGATCTTCGATTTCTCTTAGCAACACTTCATTTACTTTGGCATTGTTCATATTCTCTTTTATCTTCTCAATAGGTTCTGCCAAACGTATCAGCGCAATGGTGAAGTTTCGCTGAAATTCGAAAGGTACATACTCATCGTCGTCTTCATCCCATACTCCGACTTTCGATTTGTCCTCTTTCATTCGTTTTTCCTGTTCTTTGTCGTTTTCCTTACAATAGAGGAACGTCATGTGTGGAACGTTTTCGTTACCATTCTGTCCCCATTCAAAGTCGGCTTTGGAAAGGTCGATCAGTTTTTCTACACCTTTGTATTTGGTTGGATCTTCTCCATACTCTTTCAAATACTTCTTGTATCCTTCCGCATGATTGATGGCTCTCATGGCAATAACAATAGTTTTGCCTGCTTTTACGGTGTATGGCATGCCACTTTTATCTTTTGGGAAACCAATCATGTTGGAAACACCAAATGCTTTCTGTCTATAATCGCTATTAGGCTTTTCAAAGTTGACCTTGTCTACAGCGTTGTATTGACATAGTGCCAAAGCCATATTCTCAAGACTTATGTCATGGTCGGTAGGGTTGTAGACGGCAATAAACTTGTCATCCGTTTCTTCAGATTTGTTGCCGTAAGGTGTCTCCACGAAGTCTCCAGCATAATAAATGTCTTTTATAATCAGGTCCGTGCTTTCTGTCTCAGCGGTATGTTCCTTTTCTTCAGGTTGTCCGTCACGTGCACAGTTTGTGAAAAGCGCAATTGTTGCCAATGCGCATAGCATCATCTTCTTCATTTGTTTGTCTTCTTTATATCAATGATTTTTGTTTAGGCTGGTTCTATAAATTAGCTTCATAAAAATTTAATGACGATATGCGGTGGTAATTTATAGAACCTGCCTTTAGTTATTCTTGTACGTTTCAACTCTTAATTCTTCTTGGTACGTGCATTGATGGAATTAACCTTCCAGTATGCAGTCATATCTAACGGTTTTCCCTTGCTGTCGCGTCTGCACAATGATGGTACACCTTTCGTGAAGTTCAGCGCAGAACTCATTTCGGCTACAAATCCTTTTCCATTGGTGCGACGAATCAGTGCGCCTTGTAATTGTGAGGGATCGAAAGAGGGATTAGAGAAGTCGTTAATTCCAAATATCCTATTGCAGACACTTGCTGTTCCTCTGTCGTACCACCATACTTTTTCTTTCTTTTCTTCTGATCCTTCCATTACGGGGTGTCCTGTTGCATCATACACAGTTACAGAGCTTGGACCTGTCAGCAAGTCCATTTTCTTTTCTGTCGAAGGGCAAATAGTAAGGAAGTCGACAACCCAATTGTAATTCAGCTCAATAGCATTGATGCCGCCCATACCTGTTGTGTTATATATCATATGGTAGTATGCCGTTGGGTATTTTCTGTTCTTTTCCAGTTCTCTTTTCTTCACTGGATCTGTCTCGTCATTAATTTGGTCCTGCTCGGTTCCATACAAATCATATAGTCGATACCAATTGTAGCGAGAGCGTGGCGATTCGTCAGGATAAAATCCGTTTTCGTCCTTGGCATGAGGTTTGGTTGCATCGCCATCAGGGAGCTTCACTAAAGCCATGCGCATACTCTGGCTTGGCCCCTTAAATGGTAGTTCAGTCCACAAAACAAGGTCACGCATGTTTGGAATATCCTTGTTGTCAAATTTGTCGTTAGGGTCGCACATTCCGTTTTTCGGTGAATGCTGGTTGCACAATTCAAAGGTCTTGTCCTTTGGAAGTTTGCTGTAGTCGGGCAGAGCCTCCCAGCCATAGTAATTTTTCTTTGCCTCTTCTGCTGTGGTCTCATTCTCGGCAAGGAATTTCTTCTGGTGGTCGCACGCATAATTCACGATGATGACACTGTCACCTGGCTGTATGACATGTGGCTTTTTTGTCACAGGGTCGTTGGGGAAGTACGACATTCCTCCAATGCCATAGTATCGCTTTGTGAAATCTCCATTACCGTCTTTTTGGAATGAATATTGGATACTTGGGTCGACAACATGACAAGCAATTGCCATATTCTCAAGTGATATTGGTTTATGGGTAGGATTGCATATCACCAGATAGTTGGCGTCCTCGTATCTGCTATATTGGCTTTTGAAGCCCATGGAAGACAAATCCCTATAAGTGCAGTAACCAATGTAAAAAACTTCTTTGAAAATGAGATGATCCACTGTTGAATTAGCATCAGTACCATCTGGCATATCTCCATTTCTCTGACATGCTGTGAATAGAGATGATAAAGCCATAAAGGCTAATATCAAGATATAATTTATTTTTTTCATATCCTTGTTTTGTTTATTTGTTCTGATATTTTTTGTTGTTTATAATAATTGTATGAATTAGAGGAACCAGTTACCAAATGCGCCAAAGCCATGCGTCTTAACATTTTGGCTTGCTTCGTATGCCTGTTTTCCTGTCAATCCAATCTCTCTACCTAAGTAGAAATAATATGGTTCTGCTGGTGATGCGTTTGTCGGATCGGAATCGAACCTATTGCAATACACCTTGATTGGTATATTAAAGCGTATAAGCTCTTTCCATTCAGGAACCTCAAGGGTCGTATTCTTCGATTGCCAGAAAGGGTTATAGAATGGTGCGCAGGCTTTTTCGCTCTTCATCCAGTCCCAATATCCAGCATAGTCCAGCTCCTTGTTGGCAATGGTAGCCTTAGGAATATATGCCTTCTTTCCCTTTTGACATTTCATAACTCTTACGGAAAGATAGAAGTAGGGCAATATGTATGAAGGACGGCTGTATGCTACCGACTCACCAGAAAAGCCTTTTACCATGAAAGGCCATGTATCTTTGTTCTCTCCAGTCCCATATCGTCCATCTATTTCAGACCTAAAGTTAGAGGTAGGCTCGTTGGCCTCATAGTAAAAGTTGATGTGTCCTTTTAGTCCTACACAGTCCTTGTCATAGGAAACGCATGAATTAGCATCGGTGGCATCAAGGGGTGGCAGCAATCTAATGTTGTAAAACTCGCGCATACCGTCAGCCATGGCATTCTGATTCCATGTGTCACGGTAGGAATATTCAAACAAATTCTTGGTTGCATTTTGTCTACGCATAAAGAGATCGTTACCTAAATTTTCGTCCTTATCTACTCCTTCGAAATAAGGTGATGCGACAGGATGCTCATCTACTTTGCCATCTTTCCCATTTTCGCCAACTTCCCATGTACCTCTACAGTCTTCGATCTTGTATGGGTTGCCTTTATCGTCCACGTCGCTGATGGTAAAGAATATTTGATACTCATCAGAGTGCTTGTATATCTCATCATTAAGCAACTTTCCATCTTTATCCAAGAAGTACAAGCATATACCCCAAAGGTTTTTATCTCCACCTATAAGGCGAATGTAAGGCTGCTGGGGAGTAGGCTTGTCTAACTTCTTTTCAAAAACAGTTTGAATACTCTTTTCCCATTCCACCTTTACAGTAGGAAACTGTTGTGAGTTGTTTTCTACTATGACAAATTCCTCTTGTCTCCATGGCGCTGCTGGGTAAACATAATTGCCATGAAATTTTTCATCTCCGTGTGAGTGTCCCTCTTTGAACATGACTAAGCAGCGAGCCCAGTTGTTGAATGCGCCATCTTGGTCGGGATTGCTCATGGCATCACCAAAGGGAGCTTTTTTCTTCAAGCTGTCAACCATGGCATCTGCACCGCTGTGTGGCACTTCTTTGTGTTCAAGTGGGTTTTCGTTGTAATTGATATTCATGTTACCAAAGATGAAATCATCACATGATGTACATAGTATCAATATAAGAACGAAACAAAAACTATATTTTTTCATTTTATTATTTTATGTAAATGTCTTGATTAGATAGTCCAGTATAATTGGCACTTTGCTAAATACTCTTTCTCCTCTTAGCCGTGTATGTAAGTTTTCCTTAGTTAGGAGAACGTGTCAGCCATGTGAGGAATGATGATGCGCAAATGCCTTCCATTTAGCTGAAGTCTACATGACGAATATATTCTTACGATTCCTTGACAGCAAATATTGAGGATTGAAGAAATAATTCTTGATTTCATTGGTATCCATGTGCGGATAGAACTTTTTGAAATCTTCCACGAACTTCTCGTCTCCATCTCTCATGTCTGCAATGACACGGAATGTTAAAGGAATGTCAATGTCGTGATTGCTCCATTCTGATTTTATCTCATTAAAATTATAAAGTCCTCTACCTCCTCCAAATCCGAGTGTAGGAATTTCAGAACAAGTCTTTGAGTCATCATCTGGACTATCATTTCCATATTTGGGCCAAATAGCATTCTTTGATTTATCCATTTGTGATACGATGTTGCATAGGCTTATTTGCATAGCAAATTCGGTGTTGGCTTGTCTAAACTGTAGAACTCCCTTGAATCCCATTCTGTCCAAATTGTTTGGACCTGTACCTATTTTCCTGCATTGGTGCAGCAATTCCACGAAATCGCCTTGTCTTTGTCTCAGTGCGTTTGTACCATCTGCTACAACACCACCGTCACCGCTACCTTCTTGATACTCATATCCCAATTGTTTCTCAAATGGGTCGGTATCTCGGTATTGGTATTTAAACAACTTGCTAGCAAATTCTGCCGCATGTGGCATGGTGAGTGTTTGAAAGAATTTAAAGCCATTTTCTGTCCATGTGGCTTGATTTTTTTTCAGCGTAGGGAATATATTTATCGCTTTGTCTATCAGCGCGCTGTCAAACGGCATACTATCTGATTTGTTCCCACTTTCAGGTGCAAGCAGTGCGCTGGTCGTGGTAATGTCACAAGGCTTTAGCTTGTCGCCATCCATCTCAAAGGTAAGCTCTGGGTAGTATGTTGGGTTCTTGCCCAGCGTGTGTGGATAAAAACCCTGCTTACTGTTCTTGGATATGGTTTTACCATCTATAGTGCAACTGTGTTCCAATACTTCGTTGCCAATGGTAAAGAAGTGTTGGTGTTGTACCAATGTAGAATTGTCGAGGTCTGGGTCGCCGTTTTTCTTGTAATAGAACTGTATGAACTCACCGTTTATTTGTTGGTGGTTGGCTCCATAATATGTAAGCTCAAGTCCGTAATAAACGTCATCTGACGCAATTACATCAAAATGGTCGCGCTGGCTGGTAATTTGCATTTGTCCATTGTCGCCCTTACTTATCTCAATTTGTTGCATGAGCGGATAATCTGTCGGTTTATCCGTGTTCACGCTTATCATGTTGTACGAGTCTTGTTTGTATGTGTTGTCTATACTGTTGTCGGCACCAAAGTTTCCAACTTTTATGTCACCACCTTTGAACCCCATTCTAAGTACGGCACTTACTGCATATATCTGTGAGTGTCCCTTGCCATTGTACTCGATAGAAGCAGGAGGAGCTTTTACTACTTTTTTCAAAAAATCATCAACATCATTGGTAGAACATGCGGCAAGCATGCAGCAGCATCCTACAGCTAAAATAGTTGAACGCATTATTGTCTTATATTGTAACTTCATTTTCTTAAAATTTAATGATTGTGCGCAAAGAGTAGTTCATACCACGTTCGTGCGCATAATATCTAAATCGGTCTGTATATTCCTTATATAATGTATTGAGAATGTTATCGCCTGCCAACATTACCTTTATTTCCCTGTTGCTGGGCAGCTTGAAGGCAACATCTGCTGTGAGGCCAAGCAAGAAGTAGGGATCGGGCGATACTGCCACTAAATCCTTGTTGGGGTCGAAACGTTCTTGTTTTGTGACATAGTTGCCAGAGATAGAGTACGATGCCTTTATCTTTTTCTCTGCACCGAAGGTATGTTCGTAGCTGGCTGACAGTCCATACTTGTCTGATGGCATGAAAGGCAACCAGTCGTTTCGTGTTATGTTGCGTGCAAATATCCATTCGCCCTTTGCTACGACACTGAGTCCTTTAATGGGATTTACGGTAGCTTCTATATCGCCACCATACAGTCTCACATCGTCCTGATCATACATAAACTTGGCATATTTTCCGCTTGGGCTATTATGAAAACGATTAGCCCCATAGCCAATATGGTCGTATATATAACTGTTAATGCGTTGGTAGAACATGCTTGGCTCTACAGATACCCATGTGTTGCGATACCTTGCGCCTAAGATAGACTTCCAACCACGCTCACTCTTTAGGTTTCTATTGCCCACTACCCAATAAGAACCTTCTTGAAGTCCGACGGCATAAAGCTCGTTGATGTCTGGTGGACGCCACGACCAACCGATGTTCGCACGTATGTCCCAGTTGTCGTTAAACTGATAGTGAGTAGCAAAGCTCGAGGTGAAGTTGCTGTAAACCTTGAAGTCATCGTAATAGTCGTACTTGTTCAGCGTGGTGTAACCGCTCACGCTCATTACTCTAAAGTCGTAACGCAAACCCAATTCGCATTGCAATTTTTCAAAGAAAGTAGCCTTTTGCAACAGGAAACCACCCATAGTGAGAGCGGCAAAGTTTGGTACAAAGGCAGGATTCTTGGTGCCTGGGAAGTTGTAGTTTATTTGGTATGTGTTTGCTACACCTGCCAAGGTGGACATTTTGTAAGGCTTCCATGAAGCACGATATGACAAGTCGGCCTTGTATGTTTTCAATATAAGGTCTTGCATCGGGATGGCGCTCCACTCCTTTTTCATACGGTTCTCATACTCCTGTCGCAAATTTTCTTGGAACGACAAGTTCAGATCCAGCGATTGCTTTGGGTTGATACGATATTTCACCTCGCCCTTCAGCGTGAAGTGTTGTGATTGCTGGAAGGGTATGCCAATTTCATAACTGAATGGTTGCAATGACGACTCTGTTGGACGACCAATGCGGAATCGTTCTTGTAGTTGTGCCAAGTCGGATATTTGGCTGCCATAATAGATACCAGAACGTTGGTAGAACAAACTTGTAAGCACGGTTGCCGTGATGCGCTTGTTCTCAAAACCACCCATGGCAGACATGCTGATGTTATTGTAGCCCGTGTTGTTCATGATGTATTCGGGCGTACGGTAATCACCACCACGAGTATAGTTGCCGTGCAGGCGCATACCGAAATTCTTCCAACCTGTTTCAATGCTTCCCGAACCGCTTATTCCTCGGGCATTGGTATCATAGCCGATGTTGGCAACTCCTTTCACGATAGGCTTGGTATGCCCATAAGGTAGGGGCGCATCGTTGAGCAATACCACACCACCCATGGCACCAAAACCATAACGAATACATTCGGCACCCTTTACAACCTCTACCATGCTGGCACCTGTATAGTCAATTTCTGGCGCATGGTCGTTACCCCAACTCTGGCTCTCCAATTTCACTCCATTGTTCATCAATAGAATACGGCTGCTGTGCATACCTTGAATAACAGGTTTAGCCACCGTACTACCAGCACTGATAGAGCTCACACCAGGAATGGTCTCTAACATTTTTGCCAACGAGGTGGCACCACCTTTTTCAAGTATACTTTGATCCAAAGTCTTGGCTTGCTGCAGGATGTCGGTGTGTCTCTTTTTAGCTGTCACCGTTACTCCACTTAATTGCTGTACGTCTTCCGTTAACTTGATGTTCAGTGTGCGTGTTTGAGTTGATACATAAGAAACATAACTCTTGTAACCTACGAATGTGACAGTGATTTTCACCCTCTTGCCGCTGTTGCCTAACTTTATAGCGCAGGTACCCGAGTCGTTGGTGACGTATGTCTTACCGTTGCTATCTTTTACAACGGCTCCTAATATGGGTTCGCCCGTTAGCGCATCTGTAACTTGAAGAGTCACGATACCTTCCTCGACTTCATCTGTGCTTGCGTTCGTGCCGTTGTATGCCTTTGTGGCAGAGATGCTTAGAAACAGCATCATCAGCATTAGCAAGCATCCCTTGAAAAGGGAGTCTCGAGCCGATAGAATCTTTTGCGTTCGTTGTTCTTTTTTCGACATTTTAGTATTTTAAAAATTATTATTATAAAAAATCTTTCGAGTGCAAAGGTATTTCAATTTCTCGATACCGAAAAAAAATGTACATACCCAAAGATAGGTATTTTCTTGCTGCTTCTTTTTACGGGCTACCTACTTTTAGAAAAAGCAGATGGTGCCGACGAGTGTCTTGTTCCTCATCTTCAGCGCAGAGTTCCCTATTGTCTGATGGGCACGCAGCATCATGCACTTGTTGTTGGCAACATCCAGCAAGCCGACGCCCATGATTTCAAGTCCGTGCTTCACCGCCCCTGCACATCCCGACCAGAACCGTCCGATATGAGGAGTCTTCTTCCCTACCTTGCTAATATAGCATGGGTCTATGGCAATGGCAAGTAAGCCATCCATGTCCAACACACGCCTTGCAAGAGACAGGTTCAACAGAAGCCAATCGATGCAGTCTTTCTTCTTGCGATTGAAATTCTGACGATAGGTCTGCTCGCCGTGCTTGCCGTAGCGAGCCATCTGTGTGAAGTTTATCTTTCTGGGTAGGATTATGTATAAAGTCAGTATCTCGATGAGCAGAGTCTGGAAAGTTTTTGCTAACTTTACACCAGATTCTTTCATTGATGCACGAATTGCATCCTTGAGAATCTCCTCATATTGGCTAAGTGGTTCTGAAAATGTCATACTTTTTAAGTCTTGAACAAACTATAAGGGTACTGAAAACCAGACACTTAGCCAAGTTTATTTAGTTATGTTTTATTAATTAACTCGCTCATTTTCAAACAATTATGTGATTATTAACAGAGTATTGTACTTAAAATAAATAAGAAAAATCACAGATTACTCAAATAAAAATCGTAAATTTGCCAAATAATGTCAAGACACAAGTAAGTAATATGCTATTTTCTGAACGAATAAAAGAGTTGCGTATGCAATATAAGTTGCCACAACGCCATTTGGCAGCAGCACTTGATATTGATACTGCGACTTATTGCAAGATAGAAAAAGGAGAAAGAAAAGCTAAAAGAGAACAGGTGTGCATCCTGTCTGGGCTATTTCATGTTAAGCAAGAAGACTTGATAGTCTTATGGCTTGCCGATAAAGTCTCCGATATTGTGGCTCCAGAGAAACAAGTCGCTATAAATGTTTTATCTGTTGTCAAAGAAAACTTAAAGGGTATAGTGTGATGTTGCAAAAGAAATATAATCCAATAAATTTGGAATCTACAATAGTTGCAGAAAGTCGTTCTCCGTATGGACTGAAAACCTATATCAGTTTGTTCAGCAGTGCTGGCGTAGGATGTTATGGCTTTAAACAAGAGAATTTCTATTGTATTGCTACAGTAGAATTACTTGAACGTAGGCTAAAGATACAAAAATACAATCAAAAATGTGCTTACGATAGTGGATATATTTGTGGCGATATGACCCAAAAAGAAACACAAGGACGAGTGTTTGAGGAATTGGAATTGTGGAAACGAAATTTTAATATAAAAGATTTAGATGTAATCGTCGCGACACCACCATGTCAAGGCATGTCTGTGGCAAATCACAAGAAGAAAGACGAACTGAAAAGAAATTCTTTGGTTGTCGAATCTATAAAAATGGTTAGCGAAATACAACCAAAATTTTTCATATTCGAAAATGTACGTGCATTTCTCACATCCATTTGCACAGATGTCGATGGTCAAGATAAGACGATTAGAAATGCGATAGAGCTAAATCTTGGAGGTTTGTATAATGTGCTGTTTAAGGTTGTGAACTTTAAGGATTATGGTAATCCGTCAAGCAGAACACGGACTTTAGTCATTGGAGCAAGAAAAGATTTAAAAGAAATTACTCCTTATGATGTTTTTCCCGATAGACAGCCTGAGCGAACCTTACGGCAGATAATAGGTGGTTTACCACCATTAAGAACTATGGGGGAGATTTCTCAAACAGATATTTATCACAATTTTAGGAAATACTCTCCAAGAATGGAAGCATGGATTGCCGATATAAAGGAAGGACAATCAGCTTTTGACAATACTGACATAACCAAGATTCCCCATACTATAAAAAATGGGGTTGTAGTTTATAATGCTCAGAAAAATGGAGACAAATATACACGTCAATGTTGGGATAAAGTTGCACCATGTATTCATACTCGTAATGATATTATGGCAAGTCAAAATACTGTTCATCCAGTGGATAATCGGGTTTTTAGTATTCGTGAAGTGATGCTTATGATGTCGGTTCCTACATCTTTTCAATGGAGTTATATTCCTTTTGACGAGCTGAACAAATTGTCAATAAAAGAAAAAGAAGCATTCCTCAAAAAGGAAGAAATGAATATAAGGCAAAATTTGGGTGAAGCTGTTCCTACCATCATATTTAGACAGATAGCGCATAAAATATCCAAAGAATCCTGTCGTATCAATATGGCAGAGCAAGATATTAAGAATTTGATAGAGCGGAAGCATCTTGATAATCAAATAAATCTTGTAGATTTTATCAATAAATCTACAAGGTACCGTTTCTGTGAACTATCAAAAATTGCAGAATTAGCAAATGCTAATAGAAATAATAACGCAGCATATTATACTCGACAGGATATTTGTTTTTCGGTAGTTGAGAACTTACCGGAAGCGAAAGGTTTTACAGAAATCAATGTTTTGGAACCCTCTGTTGGTGTAGGTAATTTTATTCCTATGCTTATTCAAAAGTATGCGGACGTTTCCTCTGTAAACATTGATGTTGTAGATATTGATAATGAAAGCCTTGAAGTGCTTAAGGCTCTAGTCAATCATGTAAATATTCCTAATAATGTACACATAAACTACATTCATGCAGACTTTCTTACTTATTGTTTTGAGAAGAAGTATGATGTGGTTGTTGGAAATCCTCCTTATAAAAAACTGACAAAGGAAAAAGAGTTACTATCTGTCTATAAAGCTGGAGCCTACAATACTGATACAAATAACATATTTTCTTTTTTTATAGAAAAGTCTATGAGAATCGGAAAGGTAGTATCATTAATTGTACCTAAAAGTCTGATAAATGCTCCTGAGTTTAATAAAACTCGTCAACTAATGAGCAAAAAAAGAGTTTCTCATATCATTGATTTTGGGGAAAAAGGATTCAAGAATGTTAAGATTGAAACTATAAACTTTGTTGTTGAAACACAGCGAAAGCCTGCTCAAACTATTATCGAATCTTACATTACGGAAAAAGTTGTAGTACAGCAGCAATCCTACCTTATGGATACAAAGTTTCCTTATTGGATAATATATCGTAACGAAGATTTTGATAAAGTTGCAGATAAAATGGAGTTTAATGTGTTCAAAGCATATAGAGATAGAGTTATAACCAAGTCTTTGACAAAAGGGAATGGGCAGGTAAGAGTTCTCAAGTCAAGGAATATTGGTGATAATCAAATTATTGATATTCCAGGATATGACAGTTATGTAGATAATATAGAAAGGCTGGATGTTAGTAAGTTTCTGAACAAAACAAATTGTGTCCTGCTCCCAAACTTGACATATAACCCACGAGCATGCTTTCTCCCCAAAGGGTGCATTGCGGATGGTTCTGTTGCAATTCTTACTTTGACAAATAATGATGAGGTTATAACAAAAGAAGACCTGTCGTTTTATGCTACAGATAAATTTACTAAATTCTATGCAATAGCAAGAAATTTAGGTACACGTTCACTTAATATTGACAACAACTCTGTTTTCTTTTTTGGAAAACTTAAAGGACAGATGAAATGAGAGAAAATATAATAAAGTATCTTAGTAACTTTGATTTAGATGTTCGTAAATCCCAAGATGCACGTTTTATGGATCAAAAGTGCGCTCCTGATGTCGTTTGCTTCATTGCTGACAGTATTATCAATACAATAGATATTGACAAAGAGTTTGCGGTGTCAAATATTTGGGATGCTCAATACTTTATAAAGAATGCAAGAGCTATTTTTAACAAGCCATTGCCTACTAATCCAAAAGCTCGTCATGAGTATGATAAGTTTATACAACAGCCTCTCCGAATGCTTGCTTATGCCCATGTGTTGGAGATAGAAAAGCGATCTGGAACAAATTATTATCGTGTTGCTAATTTGGATATTCTTGACTATATAGCGCAAAGAGAAAGAAACACATATAATTTCCTCTATTGCTATCTGCAAAAGGTTCTTTCGGATAGTGGAATTATCCGATATTTTGAAGCATTCAAAGAAAAGTGTTTGCAGGGAAAAGCTACAAATGCAGACTTCCAAGAGCTAAAAAGTAGATATGACCGTTTTGTGATTGGTCATACTGCTATAAATACAGAAGTTGAAGCGCATCGTATCTTTAGTAAGATATTGAATGTATATGCTGTCGAAAATCAGATTAATGGAACAGAAAAAGGACACATGTCTAAATATGTCTTTACATTCTCTGATTTAATGTACAATCGCAAGAATTGGAGAGACCTGAATAAAGATAAATCTATCACTAGGCAGGAGGCACAAGAGCAACAAGATGTTGAGCAGCAAGAAGCATACAATGCTTATTATGTTCAAAAAGCAATGAAACTGTTGCGGAAAATACAAATAGAAAGCGAAGTTCATGACCAATGGGGAAATGGTGAAGCAACACAAATTCATCATATTTTTCCAAAATCTCAGTTTCCGCAACTGGCTCACTATTTAGAGAATTTAATAAAACTGACAGCCACTCAGCATTACACATTAGCACATCCCAGTAATAGGACACAGCAGATAAATCGAGATTATCAACTTACCTGCCTTTTAGCCAAGGCTGATACTGTTGAAACTTCATTAAAAGCAGTAGGTGAGAAATATTATCGAAAAGAGTCATTTGTCTATGTCATTAATACAGGGCTTGCTACCCACCTTAGTACAAATCTCCAATTTAAAGACATCAAATCAAGTCTTATTCAAATATATAATTACTAATAAAAGCAATATGTCACATAAATTAAATTGGGGGATGTATTCATTTCGAATAAAAATATCACATCAAAGTGATACAGAAGTGATGCCTATTGGAGAATTTCTTGAAAATGCATACTCTAATGAAGAACAACCTTTTGTATACTTTGCAGACGATTTTCTTAACCATTTAAGATCCTTATATAAGGAACCCGTTGGCGGAATTATTTTTTTTTAGCTACTATACCAATTGTTACCTTATTCGATAGATGATGTATTTCTCTTTTATCTTTTTCTATTTTTTCGTTTTACTTCGGATAAGTGTTAAATACAAGGGTCATAATTCTCGTATCTGCGTTAAAAAGAAGCGCGATACACAAAAGTGGCACAAATGGGTGTGCAATTGTAAACTGTTGATAGATAATGAGTAATGAGTAAACAGGAAAAAGTGTGCAAGAATATACTGCTTAGATTACGGAAATATAGAACGAATAAAAGAAGAATGTGAACAAGAAAAGTGCTATTAAGTGGTATTTCAGAAGGCAAAAGTTGAACTTTAGCTTTGCCAAACATCAATGTTGAGGTGGTAAAACATATAGGTTTAGCATTGGCAAAGTTGAACTTTGGCTTTCTATAATATCAATAAAAGGGATTTAGAATAGATAATAAGAAATATCGGATAATTCTATTTAGGGAATTAAAATGTTAAATCAACATAACAGCAAAACCCATTGGGAGAATTAAACCCAAATCGGTCGTTAGCCCAGTCGGACCAGTCGGACTTGTCGGACAAGTCGGACTGGTCTGACACGTCCGACACGTCCGACTGGTCCGACTGGTCTGACTGGGCTAATTTATAGAACCAGCCTTAAGACATTGTCAAG
Source organism: Prevotella ihumii (assembly GCF_900155655.1). Taxonomy (GTDB): domain Bacteria; phylum Bacteroidota; class Bacteroidia; order Bacteroidales; family Bacteroidaceae; genus Prevotella; species Prevotella ihumii. The sequence goes on along the minus strand of NZ_LT706987.1, from coordinate 1,972,034 downwards.
ATCTTCAGACAAAGTAAATAAGTCTGAAGAGCCTGACAATTACTAATACAATTAAGTTACTTTAGCTTTTTCTTTACAGCTGCCAATGCGTTCACCCAATTGGTATCAAGCGAGAATTGTGTGGGGTAGTCGGCACGGTTGTAGTAAGCAAGGGTAAGCTCCTTGTCGTTGTCCTTGTATAGAGGGTTGTCGATACTTGCGTCGCGGAATATCTTTAGAATGCGGTCTTGCGAATTGGTGTGTACAGCCTTAGCATACTCTTTTACAAAGAGATTGACGTATTCGTGCATATAGTAAGCCATCGAGTCCAACTGGGCATTGATATGAGCCACATCTTCAGCCTTGAGATTTTTCGAGTTTTCAGAGAAAGCAATGAGGGCTTTGCTCTTGAGATATGATATGGCGTCTACCTTGAACGATGCCACTTTGCGAAGCTCCGAGTCTTCTTTGGTGTCAACGGCTATCATATAAGCCGACTTGTAAATCTGTTCGTGTACACGTTCGGTGGTTTGTGCGTTGGCACTTGCTGCTGACATCATCATTGCAAGGGCGATTACTACTATGCTTTTAATTTTTCTCATAATTCGTATTTTTTTGAGTTTGTTGTTCTTTTTGATTATATAACGCTGCTTTGGTTTAATTGTTGCATACGTTTATTTACTTATTCTACTTTGATTTTTCTGTGCAAAGTCTTTCCACGACCCATAATGCTTGGCTGTGCTGTCGGGGCGACCTGCCTGCAAAAAGTGGCAGTAGGCTGCACCGAGGGCGTCGGTGGCGTCCATAAAGCGGGGCATCTCGGTTTCGTCTAAGTGGAGCAATCGTTGCAACATATTGGCTACTTGCGCTTTAGATGCCGACCCACTACCCGTTATTGCCATCTTTATTTTCAGCGGTGCATACTCGTGTATAGGCACATCGCGCTGTATGGCGGCGGCTATGGCTACGCCTTGCGCTCGCCCAAGTTTGAGCATCGACTGAATATTCTTACCAAAGAATGGGGCTTCGATTGCCATTTCGTCGGGCAAATATTCCTCAATGATGCCTGTTACACGCTCGTAAATTTTGCCCAAACGCAGGTAGGGGTCGCTCTCTTTGCGCATATCTATCACGCCCATCACCACCATTTCGGCTTTGTTGCCTTGTGTGCGTATTACGCCGTAACCCATCACGTTGGTACCGGGATCGATGCCAAGAATAATTTTTGTGGGCTGTGGTGTGAGCTTTTTTGCCATCGGTTATCGGTCCATATAGGGGTTGTGTGCCAGCTCGTAGCCTATGGTTGTAGGCTCGCCGTGGCCTGCATAGATGCGTGTAGTATCGGGCAGTTGTGCCAACTCGCGCAGCGAACTGATGAGCTGAAACATACTACCGCCTGGGAAGTCGGTACGTCCTACGCTGCCACGGAAAAGGGTGTCGCCCGTGAAGGCCACTTCTTCGTCCTTGCAGTAGAAGGTTACAGAACCCTGTGTATGCCCAGGGGTGGGCAGTACGGTGAAGGTGTGCGAACCGAAACGCACCTCCTCTTTTTCTTTTAGGAAGTGGGTTACGGTGGGGAACTCGTAGTCGATGGTCATTCCGAAGAGGGTTGCGCCCTGCTCTTTCAGTGCTGCCATCATTGGTGCATCTTTTTCTGATGCTTTGGGGTTCAACCCATATTCCTCGGCTATGGTATTGATGCCGAAGTTGTGGTCTAAGTGTCCGTGTGTTGCAAGGAGGTGTACGGGGCGCAAACCTTCGGTGCGTATGGTGTCGACAAGTTCTTTTCGCTCGTCGGCATAGTATGTTCCGCAGTCTATGATAACACACTCTTTGGTTTCGTCCCAAACGAGATACGTGTTTTCTTCTATCATATTGCAGACAAAAGTTTTAATGTTGAGCATATATTTCTTTTCGTTTATCCTACAGGAACGTACACCAAATACTTCTCTTTGAACCATTCTTCGGTAAACCATTCGGTGAGTTCTCGCTGTTCTACAATCTTTCTGTAAGGGCTTGTTTCTTGATCAAGGTTGCCCCCTTTCAGCACGATAACACCATTTGCGATGGCGTTGTGCTGGTCCTTGGCTATGTTTTTGCGTACAATGCGCATCAAGTCGGGCAGCGGCATTACGGCACGCGACACGATAAAGTCGAACTTGCCCTTTTCCTGTTCGCCACGTAGGTGTTGCGGAAGCACGTTTTCTAATCCTATGGCGGTAGAAATTTCGGTAGCCACCTTTATTTTTTTGCCCGTTCCGTCTATCATCTTAAAGTTGGCTTCGGGAAACATTATTGCCAACGGAATACCAGGGAAGCCGCCACCTGTGCCAAAGTCTAAAATGTTGGTATCGGGCTTGAAACCAATAAATTTGGCAATCGCCAACGAGTGTAACACGTGGTGTAGGTAGAGATTGTCAATATCTTTGCGTGAGATGACATTGATTTTCGAGTTCCAGTCCACATATAAGTCGTACAGCGCAGCAAACTGTTCTTGCTGTCGCACTGTTAGGTGAGGAAAATATTTTGTGATGAGTTCTATCATATTGGGTTGCTTAATTTTCGATGCTGATGCGTACTTCCTTCTCGCTGATTTCGCCTGCCTGATATACAAAGGTGGTGGAATCGTCGGTGAGAATGAAGTTTTGGGTAGCGTAGGGCGCAATGTTTACAAAGTAGCCTTTCTGTTGGAGTGCCTTTGTATCGTCTTCGTCAGGGTCTAATCGGTCTGCCAACTGCTCCACAATCTGCTTTGTTAGTGTGGTTTGGTAGTCGTTGCCGTACTCGTCTTTTAGGGTTATGCGCTTGCCCGTCTTGGGGTCGATATTGAAAAAGAGCTTAGTATGGTTGCTCACTTTGCCTGTCGTGATGGCTATTTCCGAACAATAAAGAATGTTTTTGCCCTTGCTTGGGAGTATCTTTGTTGTGATGTTCAACGCCCAATTCAGTTCGCTGTATTGCTTTTCCCTATCCTTTAGCCATCGTGCAATCTCCATATATTCAGCCACATAGCGACGCATCGTCTCACGCACTACTACCTCTGGGGTGAGTGGCTCGTAACTTGCGGCAAAGTAGTTGGGCTGTAAGGTGCCCATACGCAGGAGGGAGTCGTTGGCTGTAGCATATTGTGCGCCTTTAAGATAGGCAAAGTCGATATGCACGGTGCAGGCTGCTTCTTTATTGAAATGTACCACCGTGTCTGCCACCACGTGCGCCGTAGCCACAGCAAGAGGCTTCGGGGCTTTGGGTTTAGATGTGCAAGCCACGCCAAGAAGAATGATGGCGAGAACGGCTATAATGGGGTATAATCTGCTCTTTCTCATAATGAATGGGGCAAAGTTACGAAAAACTTTTGTAACTTTGCGTTACATTATATATAATAAACCGAAAATGATAAAAGCTTGTTTGTTTGATTTAGATGGCGTTGTGTTTGATACCGAGCCTAAGTACACCATATTTTGGGGTGGCATCTTTCGTGAGTTTTACCCCGATAGCGAGGGTTTGGAACTGAAAATTAAGGGGCAAACCTTGGGGCAAATCTATGCCAAATATTTTCCTGACGAGGGGCAACAGGCGGAGATAACCCGACGATTGAACGAGTACGAGGAGAAGATGAGTTACGAGTATGTGGCTGGCGTGGAGGCGTATGTTGGTAAGTTGCGCAGCGAGGGTATTCGTACCGCTGTCGTAACGAGTTCTAATCGTGCCAAAATGGAACAGGTTTATCGTCAGCACCCATCGTTTAAGGAGCTTTTCGATGGTATTTTTACGGCAGAAGATTTCCGTGCGAGCAAGCCTGCCCCCGATGGTTATCTTACGGCAGCAGCACGACTTGGGGTAGAACCTAAAGAGTGTGTGGTGTTTGAAGACAGTTTTAACGGAATGAAGTCGGGTTTAGCAGCCAATATGCGTGTTGTGGGTGTGGCTACAACCAACACTATTGAGGCAATGAAGGAGTACACTGATGAGGTGATAGAGGATTTTACAGCGTATTAGTCGGACTTGTCGGACAACAATGGCATTGCAGAATACCGACCCTGGTTTCCACTCTATTTATGGTTTGAAGTTTAGGCTGGTTCTATAAATTACCACCGATTTGGGTTAAAACAAATAGCGTATGTCAATTGGCATACGCTATTTTTGTATCTTTACCAAAACAAAAGGCGCATACAGAGCAAATCTCTATATGCGCCACACCATTAATTATTCAGATAAGACATATTTTGTGTGCAAGTTATAGTCAAAATTCTATAACCAATGCAGCATTGTGCATCACTGCACTTCTACGAAGATACTGCAACTCAAGATTGAATAAAGATTATACAAGCTAAAATGAACAGTATGGGGTACAAAAATACAAAGAAATATTGAAAATGAGTGAACTTTTGGAAAATAAATTATACTAAACATTAAATTATGTAACCTTTCATCGGAAAATAGCGACCAAAAGGTCTGAATGTGCTCGCACACAACACAATTGATATGCGTCAATAAAAGGGGTTTATAACAGAAAAAACAAAAAATAATTATGGCAGAAACTTCAAAGCGTTGTACCTTTGCATCGTCAAAAGACATAAAGGTTATTAGATTGTTTAGGTTAATAGTAATAGATTTAGGTTTTTAGTTATTTTATTTTAAGGTAGAACATTGATTGTTCAGGAAATAGGAAAATTAGTCTAAGGTAATAAAAAAGAAAGTTGAACGGATAACAATGATGCAAGATTTAAGGGAAACGCCGTGAGGCGCGAACCTTACAATCAAGCATACAAGAACAAGCCACAAGCTTGCTCTTCGAACTACAAAGTGCAGAACTTCGGTTCTGCACTTTGCTGTTTTTTACCTCGCCTATTCCACTCTTCGTAACTTACAACCCACAAAATTATTCGCTATGGCTACACACAAATCAATTATATAATTAAGGTGTATCAGAAAAAATTAGTATTTTTGCAAATAGATAGACAAAAGATCAATGAACAATAAGAAAGCAACATTAGAGCTGGGCACAAAGCCTATAGGCAAACTATTAGCACAATATGCCTTGCCTGCCATCATAGCAATGACGGCAGCTTCGCTCTATAATATCATCGACCGCGTGTTTATTGGTCAGGTGGTAGGGCCAATGGCTATCTCTGGACTTGCCATCACCTTCCCCTTTATGAACCTTGCAGCCGCTTTTGGGGCAGCTGTGGGCGTGGGAGCATCTACCACGATTAGCGTAAAATTGGGGCAGAAGGATTACGAAACAGCAGAAAACATTCTTGGCAATACCATTACGCTCAGCCTCATTATTGGTTTAGCCTTCGGAGGCATTTGCCTGCTCTTCCTCGACCCTATATTGCGTTTCTTTGGTGCAAGCGATGCTACACTGCCGTATGCTCGTAGTTTTATGCAAGTAATCTTAGCAGGCAACGTGATTTCGCACATGTACTTCGGAATGAATGCTGTGTTGCGAGCCGCATCGAAACCCAAGATGGCAATGTATGCCACTATCTTTACCGTGGCGATGAACATTCTTTTAGACGTAGTATTCATTCTTTGGTGGAATTGGGGCATACGTGGTGCAGCCTCGGCTACCATCATTTCGCAAGCCTTAGCCTTATGTTGGCAGATGAAACTTTTTGCGAACAAGGACGAACTTTTGCACCTCAAGCGTGGCATTTACAAGCTAAAATCCTCATTGGTAAAGAATATCATCTCCATAGGCATCTCACCCTTCTTGATGAATGCGTGTGCGTGTGTGATTGTGATATTCTTAAACAATCAGTTGGTACACTTTGGAGGCGATATGGCTGTGGGGGCATTCGGTATTGCCAATAGCATTGCAATGATTTTTGTGATGTTTGTCATCGGACTGAACCAAGGTATGCAGCCCATAGCAGGATATAACTATGGTTCGCAGCAGTTCGACAGAATGATGAAAGCAGTTAAAATCGCCATCATCACTGCAACGTGTATTATGCTAACAGGGTGGACTTTGGCAATGTTTGCGCCTTACTATTGCGCCCGATTGTTTACCAAAGACCCCGAGCTGATAAAACGTGGCGTAGAAGCCATTCACGTCATAATGATAATGTTTCCTTTCATTGGCTGCCAGATGGTTATCACCAACTTCTTCCAATGTATAGGAAAGGTAAAAATAAGTATTTTCCTCTCACTCTCTCGTCAATTGCTTTTCTTGCTACCTATGCTCGTAGTGCTCCCAAAACTTTATAAGATAGACGGTGTTTGGGCTTCTATGCCCATAAGCGACGCCTTGTCGGTAATTGTGGCAGTTACGATTTTTGCAGTACTGATGAGAAAGTTTAAGGCAGACAAGGGGGCTTTGGCAGACAAGGGGGCTTTGTCGGACAGGTCGGACCAGTCGGACAAGTCGGACAAGTCAGACAGGTCAGACAAGTCGGACAAGTCGGACAGGTCCGACAGGTCCGACACGTCCGACTTGTCTGACTAACGCCCACTCCCCCACTACTTCCAAAAAACATAACAACTATGAACAAAAAAAAGCTAATCATTAACGTTGGGCGCCAATTGGGCTCAGGCGGACGCTGCATTGCAAAGGCACTTGCAGAACGATTTGATTGTGGATTTTACGATAAAGAAATCCTCAACCTTGCTGCCAAAGAGAGCGGTTTCTCAGAAAAATTCTTTGAAGAGAACGATGAACAGAAAGGCTTTCTTAAGTCGCACTTTCATATCCATCTCCCCCTCTTGGGCAACAACGACTTCTATGAAAACGATTTTTCGCAAGAAGGACTTTATCAGTTCCAAAGCGATGTAATACGAAGATTGGCTGAAGAAAACGAACGATGCGTGTTTGTGGGTCGCACAGCCGACTATATACTTCGCGACAACCCTAATGCTATCAATATTTTCATTACGGCAGATATGGAATTTCGTGCTAAGAACATCGCCCAACGACAAGGTTGCACCATAGAGGAAGCCCGCAAATACATAGAAAAGAAAGAGGACGAACGTGCAAAATACTACAACTACTACACAGGCAAAACGTGGGGACACGCCGAAAGTTACCATCTCTGCATAGACACAAGTGTATTGGGAACGGAAGCCACGATAGAGTTGATAGCAAAGTTTATTGAGGGCTGACCTATATGAAAAAAATAGGAATCATAAGCGACACACACGCCTACTGGGACGAACGATACGCTCATTATTTAGGCAATTGTGATGAAATATGGCACGCTGGCGACATTGGTTCGTTGGAAGTAGCAGACAAGTTTGAGGCACTTCGCCCCATCTTTCGTGCTGTACACGGCAATTGCGACGGCTACGACCTACGTGCTCGCTACCCCGAAACACTACGCTTTAAGTGCGAGGAGGTAGATGTAATGCTCAAGCACATAGGTGGTTATCCTGGTAATTACGATTACTCGGTGCGTAACAAATTGCTCTATTCACCGCCCAACCTCTTTGTAGACGGACACTCGCATATCCTAAAAGTGATGTTCGATAAAAGTCTCAATCTCCTCCACATCAACCCAGGGGCAGCAGGCTTGCAAGGCTTTCACAAAGAACGAACCATCGTAAGATTGACCATCGAAGGCAATAAAATGAGCGATTGTGAAGTTATTACATTAAACAATTCTAATAAAGAACAAGCAAACAATAAAAAAGAATAATCAAAAACGATAATAAAAAACTAAGGTATGAAAACTTATCTCGTAACAGGTGCCGCAGGTTTTATCGGTGCAAACTACATCAAGTATCTACTTAACAAGAAGTATGTAAACGAAGACATCAAGATTATTGTTCTTGACGCATTAACCTACGCAGGCAATCTTGGAACTATCAAAGACGATATTGACAACAAGCGTTGCATCTTTGTGAAAGGCGACATTCGCGACCGTGAACTTATAGACCGCCTCTTTGCAGAACACGACATCGACTACCTCGTAAATTTTGCTGCCGAAAGTCACGTCGACCGCTCTATCGAAGACCCTCAACTCTTCCTCAACGTCAACATTCTCGGTACACAAAACCTAATGGACGCTGCTCGCCGTGCGTGGGTAACGGGCAAAGACGAAAAGGGTTATCCTACGTGGAAAGAAGGCAAACGCTACCACCAAGTGTCTACTGACGAGGTGTATGGTTCGCTCGGAGCTGAAGGCTATTTCACCGAAACCACACCGCTTTGTCCTCACAGCCCTTATTCTGCCAGTAAGACCAGTGCCGATATGTTTGTAATGGCTTATCACGACACCTTCCACATGCCAATAAGCATCACACGATGCTCTAACAACTATGGACCTTACCACTTCCCTGAGAAGCTCATTCCGCTGATTATCAATAACATTCTTTCAGGAAAGCCTCTCCCTGTATATGGCGAAGGACTCAATGTTCGCGACTGGTTGTACGTAGAAGACCACTGCAAGGCTATCGATATGGTAGTGCGTGAAGGGCGTGTAGGAGAGGTTTACAACGTAGGTGGTCACAACGAAATGAAGAATATCGACATCGTAAAGCTCACCATCAAGACCATTCACGATATGATGGAAGCCGACAAAGACCTACGCAAGGTGCTGAAAAAGCAAGTTAAGGATGCCAATGGCGACATCGATATTTCGTGGATTAATAACGACCTCATCACACACGTTGCCGACCGCCTTGGACACGATGCACGCTATGCCATCGACCCTACAAAGATAAAGAACGAACTCGGCTGGTATCCCGAAACAATGTTTGCCGATGGTATCGTGAAGACCATCAAGTGGAACCTTGAAAATCAAGCGTGGATAGAAGAGGTTACAAGCGGCGACTACCAAAAGTATTACGAAGAAATGTACGGAAATAGATAAAGATTCCCCTAACCCCTCCAACAGGACTACTCTTTATAACAAAAAATATTGCTAAAAGAAAGCTGCTTTTGAAACAGATTTGATACCTCGCTATCTGTGGTTTTGTCAGACTTGTCCGACCAGTCCGACTTGTCCGACCAGTCAGACCTGTCAGACCTGTCAGACCTGTCAGACGTGTCCGCCCCTGTCCGCCTTAACCACCTCAAACCCCTTAAAACTTATGATAGGAAAATTAATAGACTTACCCAAACGGTTAGACCATCGTGGCAATTTGACGGTTACGGAGGGAATGAAAGACATTCCATTCCACATCGCACGTGTATATTGGGTGTACGATGTGCCAGGAGGAGAAAACCGTGGCGGACACTCGCACAAGCATTGTCGCGAATTTATCATTGCTGCCAATGGCTCTTTCACCGTAACCCTCGACAACGGAAAAGAAAAGAAATCGTACCTACTCAACCACCCTTATCAAGGATTGTTGGTAGATACCAACACATGGCGAACCCTTGAGGATTTCTCATCGGGCGCACTCTGCCTTGTATTGGCTGAAGACCCCTTCGACGAGGACGACTATATTCGCAATTACGACGAATACATCAAGTTTCTCGAACAGCTATCTAAGTAAGAACAAGCCGCGCACACACAGCATTTTAACCTCCATACCATAGAAATGGCAAAACAAGAATACATCAAGAAAAACAAAGAATGGATAGAAGCCAAAGCAAAAGAAGAGGGCGTTAAGCCTCTTGCGCGTGGCGTATATTATAAGGTGATAGCCCAAGGCGATGCCAACAGCCCACAACCCAAACGCCGAAGCATCATTACCGCACACTACACAGGGCGAACCATCAACGGCAAACAATTCGACTCCTCACGTGGTGGCGCACCCTTGGCAATACGCCTGTCCGACCTTATAGAGGGTTGGATTATTGCAATGCAAGAGATGCACGTAGGCGACCGATGGGAGGTGTACATACCTGCCGAATTGGGGTATGGCAAATTCTCCGAACCTGGTATCCCTGGCGGTTCAACCCTCATTTTTGACATCGAGCTCCTACAAGTGGGCTAACAAGGTGTAGGGGATCGGTTTACCGAGTTCCATTTTTTTAACCCAAATCGCTTTCTATGTTAAAATCCAAATGTTTTGACCATTATTTTCAATTTATGCTGAGATTTTATAATCAGGGGTGAATGTTTGGCGGTTTCTAACCATTGCAGTGACCAAATGCACAAGTTTGTTCTTGACATTGTTCAATGCAACTTGCTTCTTCTTTCCGCGTTCCACGAGGCGCATATAGTACCTCGCCATAACGGGATTGAATTTGACGGCAGCCAGTGCAGCTTGTGTCAGCATGGCCTTTATCTGGCGGTTCGCCATATAATGTACATGCGGATCAGAATGCACACTGGTGCCAGAGTCTTTTCCGAATGGGGCTAAGCCGTAATAGCAGGCAATCTTGCGCGAGTCGTAGTTGAAACGACGGAAGTTGTCTGTATACACCATCAGACAGACAGCGTTCTGCGTTCCTATGCCAGGCACCGAGGTCACGATTGTGAACACCTCGGTGAGCTCTTCGTCCGACTTAATGAGCTCGGCGATTCGCTTGTCTATCTTCTCTACTTCCTTGTTGAGTTCTGACAGGATATGCCTTCCGCTCTGCGAGATCATCGTCTTGATAGGCGATTTCTCCATAGTGAGCTTCTTCTCGCCTCTACGCACCTGAAAGCTGCATCTATGGCGTACCACCATTTGACGATACAGAAACAGCTCTCGTAGTTGTGCAAGTGACTCGCTAAGTGGCTCGTACATAACGGCTTTGTCGTGATTTCTCATAGCGTATTCTGCAATCATCGAGGCGTCGGCGCGGTCAGACTTCAATCGTCTGAGACCTGATGCGTCCTTGATGCTCTTGGCGTTCTCAAGCCACATGTCGTAGCCTTTGCCGTAGAGGAAGTTGCATAGTCCTTTGCTGTAGTCGCCAGTATTTTCACCGCAGAAGAGCCACAGGGAAGGATCGATGCCGTAGGAATTCTTCTCCACCCACTTGACCAGTTGCTTGTAGCCAGACACTGTTGTCTTGAACTCGTTGAACACTCTTGGGGCCGTTTCTGTCAGACCGTCTGCAAAAATGATAGCCACATCAACTTTTTCTTTCGAAAAATCAACTCCGATAAATAAATTCTTCATATATTTGTACAATTTTATTAAGTAGAATTGGTCGATAGTTGTATGGACTAGAACTCTAAATAGGCTTCGTGTCGATAACTTTCTATCTGGTCTTTGCAACTATGTCGATGAGGTCCGAAACGATTTATAGCTTTTAGCTGGGTCGTTAGCTGGTTTACCTCTTCGACAGACCGATTCTACCTTTTTACAACAAAGGTACGAAACTGTCTTTAGCAATCATAGTTTTACCTTGATTATTTAATGTTTATGCGACTGCGTCGCATTCTTCTGCAAACTTAGAGGTCGTTAGACCAGTCTGACCAGTCGGACTGGTCGGACTGGTCGGACTTGTCTGACTTGTCGGACCAGTCGGACTTGTCGGACACGTCCGACTGGTCTAACGACCGATTGAGGTTAAAAGCTTGCACGTTCAAAACTTATTTGTTATCTTTGCTTTCATAATAAAAATAAGACTTTTAAGAACAATAACAGATATGTTGATAATCGAAATTATTTCATACCTTATAACCCTCCTTGCAATGCCCTTTGTTACCCGTGGCGATTCTTGGATGTTAAAAGTTCTCTACTTGGGGCTTTGCAGTTTTTTTACTCCTATAATAGGAATTCCCCTTTACAAACATCTAATGAAATAATATCTATCACTAAGAAAAACTGTCCTTTGCACTAAAACTGTCTGTTATTATATTTGCACTTAAAAAAGGTAAATATGGTAACAGACAGTCTTGTTCATAAGAAATTTGTTCACGACACAATGACAGATGCTGTCAATCGTCTCTATGCAGCATGGAGACCAGCCGTTTCTGTCTTTCAGGTACGTTCAGGCGAACTTCAACGCTTTGCTCAAAGCGGAGCTTCTTCAAAGCAAATCTCTGATGGTTCGTATGAATTACGTTTGTTTATTCCTTTGCACCTTCGTTTTCTTGATATTCAATATCGAAAACCTAAAGGGAAAAGATCACAAGGAAAGTCTAATCTTTATAATAAACTTGTATGGCCTATTCTTTACAAACACGTATTCCCAGAGCTACGCTATGGGTTTACCGATGAGGTTCGCAACGCTCTGCATCATCAATTGTCCCATGCCATAGAAAAAAAATAACCAAACTGTTACTTGTGCGTTCCAAGGATATTGCTTATCTTTGTCGCAGGAACGTTTTCGTTAAGCCAAATGAGCAGAACCGAGCTTGCTCGAGTTATGCCATGGCGAGAAAACGAAGGATGAAATCCAACTAAAAACAAAAACTATGTGGACAATTCTCGAAATAATCATAACGCTGATAACAATGCCATTCTTTATAAAGGCTGACGATTGGTGTTGGAGAGCTTGCCTTATTTACATTGGTTGCTGCATGCTCTTTACACCCCTCGTAGGAATCCCCGTTTTTCTCTTTGCTTTCAGCAGATAGACAGACAGTTTTGTCCTTTCCTGTTTTATTGTCTTTTATTACCTTTGTATGCAAAAGGTAATAACAGACAATTTTATTTTATGGCAAAACATTTATCTGAAGACGAAGTTACACTCGATGAAAGCTGCCATAAAGGCACGCGACTTTGACCCAGGCGCAAATATCTATAAAGAACAAGTATTTGAAGCCATACGCCAAGCTCATTATAATTTTTGCAATCGTCCTGGTGCAATAGGCTTCAATTTAAATGGATGATGCGAGAGAGATAAATTAATAGTTTTTTTAGACGAAATGGCAATACGCTGTGAAACGTGTTGCTATTTAAAAACTTGCACGTTCAAAACTTATTTATTATCTTTGCTTTCATAATAAACATAAGACTTTTAAAAACAATGACAGATATGTTGATAATCGAAATTATTTCATTCCTTATTACTTTTATTGCAATGCCCTTTGTTACCCGTGGCGCACCGCTTCTTGCAAAATGTATCTACTTGGGGCTTTGCTGTTGTTTTACTCCTATAATAGGGATTCCCCTTTACGAGTATCTAATGAAATAATACCTATCACTAAGAAAAGCTATCCTTTGCACTAAAACAGTCTGTTATTATATTTGCACTTAAAAAGGTAAATATGGTAACAGACAGTCTTGTTCATAAGAAATTTGTTCACGACACCCTCCATCGGGGTATCTCTAAAATATATGCTACGCAAGAAAGCGTTGTACGTAGCAATTATCAGATTCGCTCGGGGCGTCTTCTAACGTCCCTTTCCATAAGAAGCTATCGAAATGCCAATAAACTCACATCGTCATTAGGATTTCTCTGTATCGTACGGCAAAGAGAATTCCTAATGACTGATTTGGGTTTAAGAACAACGAGCAACCTGCACTGTACTATTCGGGAAAACAAGGGAAGAATAAGCAGAATTTTGTAGAATTGGGCAGGCAAGTCAGACGTGTCGGACAAGTCGGACAAGTCAGACAAGTCCGACCAGTCCGACCAGTCTGACCAGTCTGACAAAACAACAAAAAGGGCTTACACTATTTGCACGGTGTAAGCCCTTGTAGGATTTTACAAAAAGCATTAGCGGATTAGTATTCGCCCCACGCCTTAATATCGATGTCGTCAAGTTTGACGTTGCAGAAGGCTGTGATGAAAGCACTTGCAAGGCGAGAGTTGGTGAGCAAAGGTACATTGAGGTCGATTGAGGCACGACGTATCTTGTAACCATTGGTCAACTCACGTGGTGAAAGGTCTTTAGGAATATTTACCACCATATCTATTTTCTTATCGTGAAGGAGGTCTAAGGCTTGTGGTTGCTTGCCCTCGTCTGATGGCCAGTAGACAAGTGTGTTGGCAATGCCGTTTTCTTCCAAGAATTTAGATGTGCCACCTGTGGCAAAGATGTTGTAGCCGTGTGCCTTCAACATCTTAGCAGCATCGAGCATTTCTGCCTTTTGCTTTGCTCCACCTGTTGAGAGGAGAATGTTTTTTTCAGGAATGCGATGTCCCACAGAGAGCATACTCTTGAGCAATGCGGTTGAGGTATCGTCGCCCAAGCAACCCACTTCGCCCGTAGAACTCATATCGACACCGAGTACTGGGTCGGCTTTCTGCAAGCGATTGAACGAGAATTGAGAAGCCTTGATACCTACATAGTCGAGGTCGAAGAGGTTTTTATTAGGTTTCTCCACAGGAATATTGAGCATCACCTTGGTAGCCAAGTCGATGAGGTTGAGTTTCAATACCTTGCTCACAAATGGGAACGAACGGCTGGCACGGAGGTTACACTCGATAACAAGAATATCGTTGTCGCGCGCCATAAACTGAATGTTGAACGGTCCGTTGATGTGTAATGCCTTAGCTATCTGACGACTAATGCGCTTGACACGGCGAACGGTTTCAACGTAGAGTTTCTGTGGTGGGAACTGGATAGTGGCATCGCCCGAGTGAACACCTGCAAACTCGATGTGTTCTGATATAGCGTAAGCCATTATCTCGCCATCACGTGCCACAGCGTCCATTTCTATTTCCTTCGCATTTTCGATAAACTTGCTTACCACAACAGGGTGGTCTTCGCTTACGTTGGCAGCCAACTTGAGGAAGCGTTCCAATTCGTCAGGGTTAGAACATACGTTCATAGCTGCACCCGAAAGCACGTAAGAAGGACGAACAAGAACAGGGAAGCCCACACGGTCGACAAATTCGGCAATGTCGTCCATACTGGTCAAAGCACGCCATTCAGGTTGGTTCACCCCTATTTCGTTAAGCATAGCTGAGAATTTAGCACGATCTTCAGCATTGTCGATGTCCTTAGCCTTTGTTCCTAAGATGTTGACATTCTGTGCATCAAGATGAACAGCAAGGTTGTTAGGAATTTGTCCGCCCGTAGAAACGATTACGCCGTGAGGAGTTTCCATATCAATGATGTCCATCACACGTTCGAAGGTAAGTTCGTCGAAGTAGAGACGGTCGCACATATCATAGTCGGTCGACACGGTTTCAGGGTTATAATTTATCATTATTGAGCGATACCCCTGTTTGCGAATGGTTTCCAATGCCTGCACGCCACACCAGTCGAACTCTACCGAACTACCGATGCGATAAGCACCCGAACCGAGAACAATAACGCTCTTGCGGTCGTTAGAGAAAGTAATATCAGAGTTGACACCAGCGTAAGTAACATAGAGATAGTTGGTTTGGGCTGGATATTCGGCTGCCAGGGTATCTATCTGTTTCACCACAGGGAGAATGCCATAACCCTTACGCAATTGGCGAACAAGGAGCATTGCCTTGTGCATATTGGCTGTTTCTGCCTCTAAACCTACGGCACGAGCTATCTGGAAATCGGTAAATCCATACACCTTAGCAGTGCGGAGGAGGTCTTTACCCAACGTATTGATATTGTGACGCTTTAGTTCTTCGTCAATATCAATGATGTGCTTGAGCTTATGAAGGAACCAATGGTCAATCTTGGTGAGTTCGTGGATTTGGTCGATGGTATAACCCTTGTGCATTGCCTTAGAGATGACAAAGATACGCTTATCGGTAGGTTCACGGAGGGCAGCATCGATGTTGGCAATTTCCAACTCCTTGTTTTCCACAAAGCCGTGCATACCTTGCCCTATCATACGGAGACCCTTCTGAATGGCTTCTTCAAAGTTGCGACCAATCGCCATGACCTCGCCTACCGACTTCATACTTGAACCCAACTCCTTGTCTACGCCACGGAACTTGCTCAAGTCCCAACGTGGAATTTTACAAACTACATAGTCTAAAGCTGGTTCGAAGAAGGCTGAAGTGGTCTTGGTAACAGAGTTTTTCAACTCGAACAAGCCGTAACCCATACCCAACTTGGCAGCAACAAACGCCAAAGGATAACCCGTAGCCTTACTTGCCAAGGCTGACGAACGAGAAAGACGGGCATTGACTTCGATAACACGATAGTCTTCGCTCTTAGGGTCGAAAGCGTACTGCACATTACATTCGCCCACAATACCGATGTGGCGTACAATCTTGATAGCCAATTTGCGAAGTTTGTGATACTCGCTGTTGGTCAAAGTTTGTGAAGGAGCAATAACAATAGACTCGCCTGTGTGGATGCCCAATGGGTCGAAGTTTTCCATATTGCAGACCGTAATACAGTTGTCGTATTGGTCGCGCACTACTTCGTATTCTATTTCTTTCCACCCTTTCAAGCTCTTTTCTACCAATACTTGTGGAGAGAAAGCAAAGGCTTTTTCGCAAAGTTTGTTTAGCTCTTCTTCGTTGTCGGCAAAACCACTACCAAGTCCACCCAAAGCGTAAGCCGCACGAATAATGACAGGGTAGCCCAATTCGGCTGCTGCCTTGCGTGCATCTTCTATTTTCTCGCAAGCCTCGCTCTTGATGGTCTTTATATCAATTTCGTCTAACTGCTGTACAAAGAGTTCGCGGTCTTCGGTGTTCATAATAGCCGATACGGGTGTACCAAGTACCTTGACATTGTACTTTTCAAGAATACCGAGGCGGTCGAGTTCTACACCACAATTGAGCGCAGTTTGTCCACCGAATGCCAAAAGAATGCCATCAGGTTTTTCTTTTTGGATAACACGCTCTACAAAATAAGGTTGTACAGGGAGGTAATATATCTGGTCGGCTACGCCTTCAGAAGTCTGAACGGTAGCGATATTAGGATTGATGAGAACGGTAGAAACACCTTCTTCACGTAATGCCTTGAGTGCTTGCGAACCTGAATAGTCAAATTCACCAGCTTCACCTATCTTTAATGCGCCTGAACCAAGGAGCAGGACTTTCTTTATTGATTCGTCTTTCATTATTTCAGTGTTTCTACAAATTTGTCAAACATAAATTCTGTGTCTACTGGACCTGAGCTTGCCTCTGGGTGGAACTGTGAGCTGAACCAAGGATTTTCCTTGTGGCGAATGCCTTCGTTACTGCCATCGTTCATATTCACAAAGAGTTCTTCCCAATCTTTGCCCAATGTGCCGCCATCTACAGCATAGCCGTGGTTTTGAGAAGTAACGTAGCACTTGTTTGTACCCACCATTCGCACAGGTTGGTTGTGTCCACGGTGTCCGTACTTCAACTTATATATCTTTGCACCTGCTGCCTTAGCCAGCAACTGATTACCCATACAGATACCACAAATAGGTTTTGTGCTTTGGCTCATCTGCTTGCGAATAATTTCTACTGCATCGTTGCACATATCAGGGTCGCCAGGGCCGTTGGCAAGGAAGAGTCCATCGTATTCTAAGGAGGTGTAGTCGTAGTTCCAAGGCACACGGATAATCTCTATCTTTCGGTCTACCAACTCGCGTAAGATATTGGCTTTCACGCCACAATCTACCAATACTACTCGTTTGCCTGCGCCTTCGTTGTAACGAATAATTTCCTTTGTAGAAACCTTATCCACAAAGTTTACACCTTCATAGTTGGCTTCAGGAATGTTGTTGGGTTCATCATCAAAGATGATTTGTCCCATCATCACACCGTGCGCGCGCAATACCTTGGTTAGCTCGCGTGTGTCAATGCCTGTTATCCCTGGAATGTGCTCACGTTTCAACCACGCTGCCAAACTTTCTACAGCATTCCAATGAGAATAATCTTCGGTGTAGTCTGACACTATCAATGCACTTGCATAGATTTTGTCGCTCTCCATAAATGAAGGGATTTGATTTTTCTCAATGGTAAAAGGTGGTACACCATAGTTGCCTACGAGGGGAAAAGTCATTACAAGCATTTGACCAGCATAGGAAGGGTCGGTTAAGCTCTCAGGATAGCCCATCATAGCAGTGTTGAACACTACTTCGCCAGCCACGGGAGCATCATATCCGAATGATTTTCCACGAAACTTAGTTCCGTCACTCAATACTAAAGTTACATCTCTCATTATTAAATGTTTATGTTTGAATTTGATATATTGCAATTTTATAAAATAGAATGCACATCGTTACCGGCGTAAACCCAAATCGGTCATTAGACCAGTTTAGGTGCTTACTTTATTCTTTTTGAAACTTATGAGATGTCTTTTGTCTTATTTTGGCTTTATTTTACCTCTATCTGCAGTCACATAGCCCGCTATGCTCCTTTGATATATGCAAAATAAATCGCAAAATAACCGCAAAATACATTCTCATTCTAACGACCGATTTGGGGTAAACCGAATTTAGCAACCTCGTTATACAAAGAAAGCATGCTGCTTAATGAAAAGCAGACATGCTTTGATGTGTATCACTTATCAAAATAAACGTGTTCGTAATAGCTGACAAAAGCTTTATTCACGAGACGCATACCGCCGTCGGTGGGGAATTTGCCCGTAAAATACCAATCGCCCTTATGATGAGGAATGGCTTTATGCAAGCCCTCAATACTCTGATAAACCAATTCAACAGGCGTTGTCATACCCTCGGGACGAAGCATTTCTACTATCTTTGCGTTGATTTCTTCCACGGTGAATGGGTCGTAAATCTTACAAACAGCATTGGTCAATTCTGCCCCCTTAGGCTTTTCAAGCTCTTTCTTGCACGCAGCATATACCTCGGCAAGCAACGATTCCATATTGCGTTCCTTTATCAACTCGATAGTTGCACGGAACACACAAAATTCTTCCAAGCGAGGCATATCAATGCCGTAATAGTCGGGATAGCGTATCTGAGGCGCACTCGATACGATAACAATCTTCTTAGGATGGAGTCGGTCAAGAATACGCAGGATACTTTCTTTCAACGTTGTACCACGCACAATAGAGTCGTCGATTATCACAAGATTGTCTTCGTGTGGGGTGATACATTCGTAACTGATGTCGTAAACGTGCGAAGCAAGATCGTTACGCGAATTGCCTTCGGTAATAAAAGTGCGAAGCTTGATGTCTTTCCAAGCTACTTTCTCTGAGCGCACGGCCTGATTGAATATCTCCAATAGCTCTTCTTCAGTGGGTTGATGTCCCAAAGCCTTGATTTGTTCTACCTTACGAGCATTCAGCCACGCCTTAAACCCTTGGAACAAACCATAGAACGCCACTTCAGCTGTGTTTGGAATAAAAGAAAGTACGGTGTGATTAAAATCGTAGTCTACCGATTTCAAAACTCGTTCGGTAAGTTGTTCGCCCAATTTCTTACGTTCCTTATAAATGTCACGGTCTGAACCACGTGAAAAATAAATACGTTCGAACGAGCAAGCTGCATCGCCTTTTTGTGGTATAATTTGATGCAATGAACATTCGCCAGCCTTATTTACAATAATAGACTGACCAGGTTTTAACTCTTGAATATCCTCACATTGGAGGTCGAAAGTGGTCTGCAATACAGGACGCTCGCTTGCCAAAGCCACAAACTCATCGCTCTTATAATAGAATGCAGGACGTATGCCCCAAGGGTCGCGCATTGAGAACCATTCACCCGAACCTGTGATACCACAAATAACATAACCACCATCGAAGTGTTGCATCGTTGTTTGCAACATATTCTTCATTTCTACGTGGTCTTCAATGTAGTGGGTGATGTCGAATTTCTCTAATCCTTGTTGCTTAGCTATCACGAAATTACGCTCTACTTCTCGGTCTAAGCGGTGTCCCATCAATTCTAACAACAAGTAAGTATCGCTGTATTTGCGTGGATACTGACCTTGTTTGGTAACAATATCGAATATTTCGTTGATATTGGTCATATTAAAGTTGCCACACATAGAGAGATTCTTAGCCCTCCAGTTGTTGCGGCGAAGGAAAGGGTGGACGTATGAGAGTCCGCTCTTTCCCGTAGTAGAATAACGGAGATGCCCCATATACAACTGACCTGCGAAAGGCAAATTATCTTCAGCAAAGTTGACATCAGCCAATTGTTCTGGTGTGTAGTCCTTATATTGTTTGTGAATATTAGCAAAAATTTCGGTTACAGCGTTCTTTCCTTCAGCACGTTCACGGAACATATATTCTGTTCCAGGTTGGATATTGAGCTTTACGCTCGCAATGCCTGCGCCTTCTTGACCTCGGTTGTGCTGCTTCTCCATCATAAGATACATCTTATTGAGGGCATACATCCAAGTGCCATATTTTTCCTGAAAATAACTGAGCGGCTTAAGTAGTCGTATCATCGCTACACCGCAATCTTCATGTATATTATTTTCCATTTATCAAGGTACTATTTTTATTTCTTTTATTCTACAGTTACCGACTTTGCTAAGTTGCGTGGTTGGTCTACATCTTTACCCTTGCAAACAGCCACGTGATAAGCCAAAAGTTGGAGTGGAATAGTTGCCAACAGCGGTTCTAAACATTCCAACGTATCGGGCAGCTCGATTACCGAGTCGGCTATCTTAGCAATAGAGGTATCGCCTTTCGACACAATGGCTATCACCCTACCATTGCGCGCCTTAATCTCTTGAATGTTGCTGCGCACCTTCTCATACATTCCATTGTGTGTAGCAATAACAACAACAGGCATATCAGAGTCGATTAATGCGATAGGACCATGCTTCATTTCAGCAGCAGGATAACCTTCAGCGTGAATATAAGAGATTTCTTTTAGTTTCAATGCACCTTCCAACGCCACAGGAAAACTGTATCCACGACCCAAATAGAGGAAATTTTGTGCATAAGTAAAGGTTCGTGCAAGGTCTGCCACTTGTTCGTTTACCTTCAATACTTCTTTTATCTTTTCTGGGATAACGGTGAGTTCTTTCACAACCTTCACATAGTCGCTGTGCTTGATTGTGCCACGAGCATCGGCCAACGTGAGTGCCAACATTGTGAGCACCGTCACCTGACCCGTGAAAGCCTTAGTAGAAGCCACACCTATTTCAGGCCCTACGTGTATATATGTACCTGTATGGGTTGCACGAGGAATACTTGAACCTATGGCATTGCAGATACCATAGATAAATGCTCCATTTTCTTTTGCCAACTCGATTGCAGCCAAGGTATCAGCGGTTTCGCCACTCTGCGAAAGAGCTATCATAACATCGTCTTTGGTTACAACAGGGTTACGGTATCTAAATTCGCTGGCATATTCCACTTCTACAGGAATACGGCAGAAGGTTTCCAATAACTGCTTACCTATCAATCCTGCGTGCCAACTTGTACCACAAGCCACGATAACAATGCGTTTTGCTAAAAGCAGCTTATCACGATTATCAATAATGGCACTCAACGTAACTCTATCGCTATCAATATTGATACGTCCTCGCATACAGTTTATAAGACAATTGGGCTGCTCGAAGATTTCCTTCAACATAAAGTGAGGATAACCACCTTTTTCTATTTCGCCAAGGTTCATATCTACGGTCTTCACGTTGAGCGACAATTCTTCGTTCAAAATGCTTACCACCTTCAATTCCTCACCGAGCTTCATCACAGCAATATTTCCATCTTCAAGATAAACCACCTGATCGGTAAACTCGATAATTGGACTTGCATCTGAACCTACAAAGAACTCGCCGTCGCCAATACCAATAACTAACGGACTTTGTTTGCGAGCTGCAATGAGCGTATCAGGGTGACGCTTGTCCAAAATAGCAATGGCGTATGCACCAATCACTTGATGAAGCGCAACCTGTACAGCTGTCAATAGGTCTAAGTCTTTCTTTGTTTGAATATACTCAATCAACTGAACCAATACTTCTGTATCGGTCTCAGATTGGAACTTCAAGCCTTTATCTATCAAGTTCTTCTTAATCTCGGCATAGTTTTCAATGATACCATTGTGAATGATAGCCAAGTTTTTCGATTCAGAATAGTGTGGGTGGGCATTGGTAGACGAAGGTTCACCGTGAGTTGCCCAACGTGTATGTGCTATACCCACAGTTCCATCAATATTCTTATCAGCACAATAAGCTTCCAATTCAGAAACTTTACCTTTTGCCTTATATACACTCAAACTCTTATCACTATTGATAAGTGCTACGCCTGAGCTGTCATACCCTCTATATTCTAATCTTTTTAAGCCTTTAATCAAAATAGGATAAGCCTCTCGCTTTGTCCCAATGTATCCAACTATACCACACATATTTGTCTAATGTCTTTATTCTGAAATAATCTATTTCTACCTCTTTTATCACACTTACCTCAATATATTAATGAGCAAACCTGTAATAGAAGTTGCAATACCAAGTACAGAGAACCATATACTTGTATTACTACCGAAGAAGGTATTACGAGCCTTCACCTTATGTGGTTCAACATATATAATGTCGTTTTGCTGTAAGTAGTAATAAGGTGAATTAATGATATTCGCATCATTCATATTCAAACGCACCTTATGCTTCTCGCCTTGCTGGTCTTCACGAATAAGCAAGATATTGTCACGCTTTCCATAAACAGTCATATCGCCAGCTTGTGCCAAAGCTTCTACAATATTGATTTTTTCAGTTGACACAGGAATAACCCCAGGGCTACCTACCTCACCGATAACTGTAATTCTGTAACTGCTCATACGCACAGAAACCAAAGGATTTTCAGTGCGTGACAAATAAGGCTGTATTTTACTCTTTACTAAGTCTTCACACTCAGTTTTAGTAAGCCCCGCAACGTGTATTTTTCCGACAATTGGGAAGTTTATATAGCCATCATTATCAACTAAATAACCTTTATTTTGTATTTGATTTTGCTGTCCATTTAATCTTAAATTGAATGGTTCTGAGGTTAATGGGTCAGTTGTTTGAACCAAAATAGTAAGTTCGTCCTTTGGCATAATACGTGCATCATACAACCCTTTTGAAGCCGCCAAACTAATAGAGTCTATGTTCTGCCAGTAAGTAACATTCTTACTTGAGCCACAGCCTACCATTGATAAAATCATAACTAAGGCTATGATTGGTAAAAGTAATTTTTTCATATTTATAGGAGCAATAACGTTATTTCAATATTTTTCCGAGTGCAAAAATACTACTATTTTCCGACAATAACAAGCGAAAACATAACTTTTGACGAAATATTTGAGAAAAACAGCAGAGGCAACACAGCTATGCTATATATAAAAGGTACGCACGTACAATAATATAAATAGCAAAAAAAGAGAGCTTCAAGAATTTCTTCTTAAAGCTCTCTTATCAAAAAAAGGCAGCTACCTACTCTCCCACATTGCATTGCAGTACCATCGGCGCAATTGGGCTTAACTTCTCTGTTCGAAATGGGAAGAGGTGGAACCCCAACGCAATAACCACCTAATTAAATCATATCAGCTACTACTCAATAATCAATTCGAGCAGCACCGTAGAAGGTGACAATCTTCACAAGCAAAATGTATCATAAAACATATTCAAGATGTCTATTAAAATGATATTACTAAAAAGCAACACCATACAACTCAAAGCATAACCATACGAATGAAAGTTTTGGGCAATTAGTAGTGCTCGGCTTTGATGTCACCATCTTTACACCTACACCCTATCAACGTCATCGTCTATGACGACCCTTATAAGGAGTTCTAATCTTGCGGAAGGCTTCGCACTTAGATGCTTTCAGCGCTTATCCATACCAGACTCAGATACCCAGCGGTGCACCTGGCGGCACAACTGGTAAACCGGAGGTCTGTCCATCACGGTCCTCTCGTACTAGTGACGGCACCACGCAAAACTCCAACGCCCACGATAGATAGAGACCGAACTGTCTCACGACGTTCTGAACCCAGCTCGCGTGCCACTTTAATGGGCGAACAGCCCAACCCTTGGGACCTTCTCCAGCCCCAGGATGTGACGAGCCGACATCGAGGTGCCAAACCACCCCGTCGATATGAGCTCTTGGGGGGGATCAGCCTGTTATCCCCGGAGTACCTTTTATCCTTTGAGCGATGCAGTTTCCATACACTTGCACCGGATCACTATGCCCCAGTTTCCTGCCTGCTCGGCATGTCTGCCTCCCAGTCAAGCGCCCTTATGCCATTGCACTCTATAAGGTCGGTTACCAATCGACCTGAGGGCACCTTTGGAAGCCTCCGTTACGCTTTTGGAGGCGACCACCCCAGTCAAACTACCCACCAAACAATGTCCTCGAAAATATCGAGTTAGACCTCAGACAGCCAAAGGGCCGTATTTCAAGGAAGGCTCCACAAACACTGGCGTGCCCGCTTCAAAGCCTCCGGCCTATCCTACACATCGGATGACCAAGATCAATGCTAAGCTGTAGTAAAGGTTCACGGGGTCTTTTCGTCCCATCGCGGGTAATCGGCATCTTCACCGATACTACAATTTCACTGAGCTCATGGTTGAGACAGCGTCCAGATCATTACACCATTCGTGCAGGTCGGAACTTACCCGACAAGGAATTTCGCTACCTTAGGACCGTTATAGTTACGGCCGCCGTTTACTGGGGCTTCAATTCAAACCTTCGGCGTAAGCCTAAGCTCTCCTCTTAACCTTCCAGCACCGGGCAGGTGTCAGACTGTATACGTCATCTTTCGAGTTTGCACAGCCCTGTGTTTTTGTTAAACAGTTGCCTGGACCGATTCTCTGCGCCTCATATAGTTAAATATGAGGACCCCTTATCCCGAAGTTACGGGGTCAATTTGCCTAGTTCCTTAACCATGAATCTCTCAACGCCTTAGTATATTCTACCCGACTACGTGTGTCCGTTTGCGGTACGGGTTGCGTAAACATTAAGTTTAGCGGATTTTCTTGGAAGTATGATTACCTGTGCTATCAGCTCCCTCCGAAGAGGATGCTGTACTATTAGTCATCAGCTCAAGGTGCGGATTTGCCTACACCTATCAATACCTAAAACTTTTAACGCCCATTTCCGTCAGGGCGCGACAGTGTCACGACTCCGTCTCCACATCACTGAATACGCAAGTCACGGAATATTAACCGTGTCTGCCATCGCTATCGCCATTCGGCTGAAACTTAGGACCCGACTAACCCCAGGCTGATTGGCATCGCCTGGGAAACCTTAGTCTTACGGCGAGGAGGAATCTCACCTCCTTTATCGTTACTTATACCTACATTTGCTTTTCCATACGCTCCAGGATAATTTACATACACCATTCAACGCATATGGAATGCTCCCCTACCGATACTTTTTATATACAATACTATCCCGCATCTTCGGTATCTGACTTATACCCGATTATTATCCATGCCCGGACCCTCGACTAGTGAGCTGTTACGCACTCTTTGAATGAATGGCTGCTTCCAAGCCAACATCCTAGCTGTCACGGGGACCAAACTTCGTTAGACTAACTTAGTACAGAATTTGGGGACCTTAGATGGCGGTCAGGATTCTTCTCCTCTCGGGGACGGACCTTAGCACCCGCCCCCTTACTGCGCAACTCCTGTCCATAAGCATTCGGAGTTCGTCAGGTCTCGATAGGCGGTGAAGCCCTCTTGACCTATCGGTCGCTCTACCTCTTATGGAGAACATTGCACGCGGCACCTAAATGCCTTTCGGGGAGTACGAGCTATCTCCAAGTTTGATTGGCCTTTCACTCCTACACTCAACTCATCGGGAAGCTTTTCAACGCTTATCCGTGCGGTCCTCCATTCCGTGTTACCGGAACTTCAACCTGGTCAAGTGTAGATCACTTGGTTTCGCGTCTACCCCATCTGACTAAACGCCCTATTCAGGCTCGCTTTCACTACGGCTCGGAGAATGAAACTCTTAACCTTGCCAGACATGGTAACTCGTAGGTTCATTATGCAAAAGGCACGCCGTCACATTAAAATAATGCTCCGACCGCTTGTAGGCGAATGGTTTCAGGAACTATTTCACTCTCCTAATAGGAGTGCTTTTCACCTTTCCCTCACGGTACTAATTCACTATCGGTCTCATGGGAGTATTTAGCCTTACCGGATGGTCCCGGCAGATTCGCGCAGAATTACACGTGTTCCGCGTTACTCAGGATACCACTAAGTCTTATTAAGCTTCGGATACGGGTCTATCACCCACTATGGAATGTCTTTCCAAACATTTCTCCTCACTCGCTAAGTACCACAACGTGGTCCTACAACCCCAAAGACGCATTGCTACGTCTGTGGTTTGGGCTCTTCCCCGGTCGCTCGCCACTACTGGGGGAATCATTAAATTATTTTCTCTTCCTACAGGTACTAAGATGTTTCAGTTCCCTGCGTTAGCCTTCATAAATAAATTATGAATAACATACCTTCAATATGTTAGGTTGTCCCATTCGGAAATCCTCGGATCAAAAGTTATTTGCACTTACCCGAAGCTTATCGCAGCTTATCACGTCCTTCATCGCCTCCATGAGCCAAGGCATCCGCCATTCGCCCTTAATTACTTTCTATTCGCCATTGATACATCAGCATTGCTACCGATGCATAATGATGCTCATACTTTCAGCTGTATTTCGAAATCATATTAAATAAGACTTCTTAAAAAAAAGAAATCTTGAACTTTGTAGTTTTACTTTACAGTTTTTGCTTGTGTCAATATGTCAAAGAACTATGTCGAGTGTTGACCTAAAAAGGTCGCATCAACGAAGTGGAGAATAACGGATTCGAACCGTTGACCCCCTGCGTGCAAGGCAGGTGCTCTAGCCAGCTGAGCTAATCCCCCAAGGGATTGTAAGTGAATAATTGAAAAAGAATACAGCTCGTATATATTATATAAGGTGTAATCTTTATTTTAAGAAGTAGTCCCAGGCAGACTTGAACATGCCTTTTACACATTGCTTTCAGCGATGTGTAGTCCCAGGCAGACTTGAACATGCCTTTTACACATTGCTTTCAGCGATGTGTAGTCCCAGGCAGACTTGAACATGCCTTTTACACATTGCTTTCAGCGATGTGTAGTCCCAGGCAGACTTGAACTGCCGACCTCCACATTATCAGTGTGGCGCTCTAACCAACTGAGCTATAGGACTGAGTTGGGTAAAGCCCTACGGCTTCTACCTTGGCTTCCTTTATTCGCTTATATCTAATAGAAACAGAATTATGAGTACAAGAAGAGAAACAAACAAATTCAATATCAAATAATGAAATCATAAAATGTTCATACTCTTAGCAATACCTCAAGGATAAACGTTACTCCAGAAAGGAGGTGTTCCAGCCGCACCTTCCGGTACGGCTACCTTGTTACGACTTAGCCCCAATTACCAGTTTTGCCCTAGGTCGCTCCTTGCGGTTACGAACTTCAGGCACCCCCGGCTTTCATGGCTTGACGGGCGGTGTGTACAAGGCCCGGGAACGTATTCACCGCGCCATGGCTGATGCGCGATTACTAGCGAATCCAGCTTCGTGAGGTCGGGTTGCAGACCTCAGTCCGAACTGGGACCGGCTTTAAAGATTAGATCGTACTTACGCACAACCAACATTCTGTACCGGCCATTGTAACACGTGTGTAGCCCCGGACGTAAGGGCCGTGCTGATTTGACGTCATCCCCACCTTCCTCACACCTTACGGTGGCAGTATCCCTAGAGTGCCCAGCATTACCTGATGGCAACTAAGAAAAGGGGTTGCGCTCGTTATGGCACTTAAGCCGACACCTCACGGCACGAGCTGACGACAACCATGCAGCACCTTCACCAGCGTCCCGAAGGACCTCAACATCTCTGTATCGTGCGCTGGCAATTCAAGCCCGGGTAAGGTTCCTCGCGTATCATCGAATTAAACCACATGTTCCTCCGCTTGTGCGGGCCCCCGTCAATTCCTTTGAGTTTCACCGTTGCCGGCGTACTCCCCAGGTGGGATGCTTAATGCTTTCGCTTAGCCGCTAACACCAGGTGCTAACAGCGGGCATCCATCGTTTACTGTGCGGACTACCAGGGTATCTAATCCTGTTCGATACCCGCACCTTCGAGCTTAAGCGTCAGTTACACTCCCGTAAGCTGCCTTCGCAATCGGAGTTCTTCATAATATCTAAGCATTTCACCGCTACACCATGAATTCCGCCTACGTTGTGTGCACTCAAGTCTTCCAGTTCGCGCTGCAATTCAGATGTTGAGCATCTACATTTCACAACACGCTTAAAAAACCGCCTACACTCCCTTTAAACCCAATAAATCCGGATAACGCCTGGACCTTCCGTATTACCGCGGCTGCTGGCACGGAATTAGCCGGTCCTTATTCGAAGGGTACATACAAAACATTACACGTAATGTCAGTTATTCCCCAACAAAAGCAGTTTACAACCCATAGGGCCGTCATCCTGCACGCTACTTGGCTGGTTCAGACTCTCGTCCATTGACCAATATTCCTCACTGCTGCCTCCCGTAGGAGTTTGGACCGTGTCTCAGTTCCAATGTGGGGGACCTTCCTCTCAGAACCCCTACTGATCGAAGCCTTGGTGAGCCGTTACCTCACCAACAAGCTAATCAGACGCATCCCCATCCAATACCGATAAATCTTTCATCCTCGTCAGATGCCATCAAAGGATTATATTGGGTATTAGTCCGTCTTTCAACGGGTTATCCCCAAGTAAAGGGCAGGTTGGATACGCGATACTCACCCGTGCGCCGGTCGACGTCCATAAAAAGCAAGCTTTCTATGCCGTTTCCCCTCGACTTGCATGTGTTAAGCCTATAGCTAGCGTTCATCCTGAGCCAGGATCAAACTCTCCATTGTAAAATGTATTTTATATCACTCTATCCTTAAAAAGAAAAAAGCGATAAGTTGAATCTGTTCAGAACGAATATCCTAAATTCGAAGTATCAAGTTTAAACACCTATTAATTTCAAAATGAAGTCACAAAGCAACTTCAGAATTGAACGGTTCGTTTCTTTTACCCATCTACTAAAAATTAATTCAGTAGACGCTTCTTGTACTACTATTTTCTGTCTATGTAAATCTATTCAAAGAACTCTTTTCTTTTGTTGCAGTCACACGTTTGATGTGAAAGCGAGTGCAAAGTTATAGCAAAAATCGTTACGCTCCAAATATTTCTATGACTTTTTTTAAAAAAAGTTGTATTTTTCTTATTTTATTACATTTTCAAAGGTTTTTAATATAATAAATAAGGTGTAGGCTGGTTCTATAAATTACCACCGCATATAGTCATTAAATTTTTATGAAATACGTTTTGTTATCTTTTGGCTTCTTTTCGGTTCAAAATGTAAGTTCGTTCAGTCGTGTAGCTCGCTACACTCCTTCACGATCTTGCATTTTGACCTCAAAAATAAGCTCAAAATCTAACAAAGCTAATTGATAGAGCCAGCCTGTAAAGAAAAAGCGGTTGCAAAAAAGAGATTTGTCTACAAATTTTACTTCACGCATTTATGGCACTAAAAAACTTGATAAAAAGAGAAGAAAATAAGAAAAGAAATGGGATTTACACGTTTTCCTAATGTTTTGGAGAGATGGAAAGCAAATAGTGTACCAAATAAAAGTTGACGAAAGTGAGATTTAACATTTAAAACAGCTAAATAGAATTGTTCGTAAACGTGTATTAAGTGATCTAAAAGAGAAGAACAGGTGTTTCAGCTTGTGAAAGTTGAACTTTGGGAATGTCAGAGATATAGGTTTTGGAGTGCTAAAGTTGAACTTTGGGGTGATGGGCATTGAACTTTGGCTATCCGAATATAGAATAAGGGGGGGTGAAATCTGTTCGTTCCTACCTTTTATTCGTTCGATTATTACACATTAAGAAGATAATTGTTTTGCACAATTGGCTTAATATTATCCTACCACATTGATAATGAATGATTTACGATTGCACGTGTATAATTCTCATATTTGTGTACAAAACGATTAACGAACGCAAATACGAGAAATATGGCAGGTGTATTTAACAATTCCACTTCGTAATGCAAAAGAAGAGAACAAAGAAAGGGAGAAACAGATTAAGGCAAATCGTCATTAGACCAGTCGGACGGGTCGGACCAGTCGGACCAGTCGGACCAGTCGGACGAGTCGGACGGGTCAGACGGGGCGGACGGGGCGGACGGGGCGGACGACCGATTTGGGTTTAACAAAAATAAATGTAAGTTCGTTCAGTCGTGTAGCGAGCTACACGACTGAACGAACTTACATTTTGACCTCAAAAATAAGATCAAAATGCAACAAAGCTAATTTATAGAACCAACCTTATAATTTTCCTATTCATAGGTTGGTTTTGGCACAGAGTTTGCAATTGTATCGGCAAAGAAACAATATTAAACAAAATAAACGATATGACTATGCAGACAGGCAAAATTGGCGTTACAACGGAAAATATCTTTCCTGTAATCAAGAAATTCCTTTATTCTGACCACGAAATTTTCCTTCGTGAGTTGGTTTCAAATGCAGTAGATGCTACTCAAAAACTTCGCACATTGGGCGTTACGGGCGACTTTAAAGGCGAAATGGGTGAGCTAAAAGTAAGTGTAAAATTGGACGAAGCGGCTGGCACACTGACCATTAGCGATAATGGTATAGGTATGACAGCTGAAGAGATAGACAAATATATCAATCAGATAGCTTTTTCGGGCGTAACCGACTTCCTTGATAAATATAAGGACAAGGCTGAAGCTATTATTGGACACTTCGGTCTTGGTTTCTACTCTGCTTTTATGGTGGCAAAGAAGGTAGACATCATTACAAAAAGCTACAAGGAGGGTGCGCAGGCTGTGAAATGGAGCTGTGATGGCAGTCCAGCGTTTAGCATAGAAGAGGTAGAGAAGGACGGTCGTGGCTCGGACATCGTGTTGCACATTGACGACGAATGTAAGGAGTTTTTGCAGAAGGCTAAAATTCAAGAGCTATTAAACAAGTATTGCAAGTTTATGGCTGTGCCTATTGCCTTTGGTAAGCAAACCGAATGGAAAGACGGCAAAAGCGTTGAAACAGAGGAAGATTTCATTGTAAACAGCGTAGCACCTTTGTGGACAAAGACCCCTTCGGGGCTGAAAGATGAGGACTACAAGAGCTTCTATCGCTCGTTGTTCCCAATGAACGATGAACCGCTGTTCTGGATACACCTCAATGTGGACTATCCGTTCAATCTGACAGGTATATTGTATTTCCCACGTGTGAAAAACAACATTGAGCTTCAGCGCAACAAGATACAGTTGTTCTGCAATCAAGTATTCGTAACAGACCAGGTGGAAGGCATTGTGCCAGAGTTTCTTACATTGCTCCACGGTGTGATAGACTCGCCAGATATTCCGCTGAACGTAAGCCGTAGCTATTTGCAGAGTGATGCGAATGTGAAGAAGATTTCGCAATATATCACAAAGAAGGTGGCAGACCGCCTGAACAGCATCTTTAAGGAGAACCGCAAAGAGTATGAAGAAAAGTGGAACGACTTGAAACTCTTTGTAAACTATGGTATGCTGTCTGAAAACGATTTCTACGACCGTGCTAAGGATTTCTCACTCTTTACCGATGTTGAGGGCAAATACTTTACCTTTGACGAGTATCACACCTTGATAAAGGACAATCAAACCGATAAGGACGGCAACTTGATTTACCTTTACGCAACCCAAAAGGACGAGCAATACAGCTATATAGAGGCAGCTAAGAATAAGGGCTACTCGGTGTTGTTGGCAGACGACCAATTGGATGTGCCTGCTATATCGATGTTGGAACAGAAGTTTGAGAAATCGCGCTTTGTACGTGTAGATTCGGACGTTATCGACCGCATTATCGCCAAAGAAAATACGCCTGAAATGAAGTTGGAGGACACACAGCGTGACATTTTGTCAGCATCATTCCAGTCGCAAATGCCAAAAGTGGAGAAAGCCGAATTTATGGTAGATGTGCAAGCCTTGGGCGAAACGGCTCACCCTGTGCTTATTACTCAAAACGAGTATATGCGCCGTATGAAGGAAATGAGTCGTTATCAGCAAGGTATGGGCTTCTACGCACAAATGCCAGATACCTATACTTTGGTGTTGAACGCCGACCACGCATTGATAAAGAAAGTGTTGGAAGAGGGCGAAAAGAACACTGCCGATGCACTGAAACCTATTCTTAGCGAGATAAAGGGATTGGAGGCTCGTGAGACTATATTGCGTCAGGAACAGGGCAAAAAGAAGCCTGAAGAAGTGACACAGGCTGAAAAAGACGACCTGAAGCAAACCGAAGACGCTATCAGCAAACAGCGTGACGAGAAGCAAAACGTTATAGCCAACTATGCGAAGGGCAACGATGCCATTCATCAGCTTATCGACCTTGCTTTGCTTCAGAATGGTATGTTGAAGGGCGAAGCCTTAGACAAGTTTATCAAACGTTCGGTGGGTCTTATCAAATAATCTCATAAGGCTGGTTCTATAAATTACCACTGCGTATCGTCATTAATTTTTTATGAAATACGTTTTGTTATCTTTTGGCTTCTTTTTTGCTCAAAAATAAGCTCAAAATCTAACAAAGCTAATTTATAGAACCAGCCATAAGAGATTTTCAAAGCTGCATTATTTGCCTTGCAAAGCGTGTTTCGATAGTGAAATAGGCTGATGTACAGGGCGAATAATGCGGTTTTGTGTTGCTACCCACTACAATAGGTCGTGCTCCTTTGCTTATCTCACATTATTATTGTAACTTTGCAGACAAAATAAGATAATAGGTTTAAAAACAGACAATGATTACACTTTCAAACATTGCCGTACAATTCGGTAAACGAGTTCTTTACAAGGACGTAAACATCAAATTCACCCCAGGAAACATCTACGGAGTTATTGGCGCAAATGGTGCTGGTAAGTCTACTTTGCTCCGTGCCATTTCGGGCGACTTAGAGCCCAACAAGGGTACAATAGAGTTGGGTCCTGGCGAACGCCTCTCTGTGTTGGAGCAGGATCACTTTAAGTATGACGAGTTCAAGGTGATGGATACCGTACTGATGGGACACGAACCTCTTTGGAAGAATATGAAAGAGCGTGAGGAGCTATATTCTAAACTTGAAATGACAGAAGAAGATGGCAATCGCGCTGCTGACTTAGAGCTAAAGTTTGCCGAAATGAATGGTTGGGAAGCTGAAAGCGAAGCCGCACAACTATTACAGAATTTGGGCGTAAAGGAAGATGCACACCAGAAGTTGGTAGGCGAACTTTCTAATACCGAAAAGGTACGTGTAATGTTGGCAAAGGCATTGTTCGGTAAACCTGAAAACCTCTTGCTCGACGAGCCTACCAACGACTTGGACTTGGAAACCGTAGAATGGTTGGAAGAGTATCTTGGCGAAATAGAAGATACACAGACTGTACTTGTAGTTTCGCACGACCGTCACTTCCTCGACTCGGTAAGTACACAGACCATCGACATCGACTTTGGCAAGGTAACTGTCTTTGCAGGTAACTACTCGTTCTGGTATGAGAGTTCGCAGCTCGCACTTCGTCAGGCTCAAAACCAAAAGATGAAGGCAGAGGAAAAGAAGCAACAGTTGGAAGAGTTTATTCGTCGTTTCTCTGCCAATGTGGCAAAGAGTAAGCAAACCACATCGCGCAAAAAGATGTTGGAAAAACTTAATGTGGAAGAAATTCGCCCATCAAGTCGTAAATACCCTGGTATCATCTTCCAAATGGAAAGAGAGCCAGGTAATCAGATACTTGAAGTGCAAGACCTCAAGGCTGTGGACGCTGACGGAACAGTATTGTTCGACCACGTAAACTTCAACGTTGAAAAGGGTGAGAAGGTGGTGTTCCTCTCACGCAATGCAAAGGCGATGACTGCCCTCTTCAACATTATCAATGGCGAACGTGAGGCACAGGCTGGTACTTACAATTGGGGCATTACGATAACCACAGCTTATCTCCCATTGGACAATACTTCATACTTCGATTGCGATATGAACCTTGTAGACTGGCTTTCACAATTTGGTCCTGGTAACGAAGTGGCAATGAAGGGCTTCTTGGGCAGAATGTTGTTTAAGCAAGAAGAGGTAGAAAAGAAGGTGAACATACTTTCGGGAGGTGAGAAAATGCGTTGTATGATAGCACGTATGCAGCTTCAGAATGCTAACTGCTTAATCCTTGACACACCTACCAACCACCTCGACCTTGAAAGTATTCAGGCTTTCAATAACAATTTGGTGAGCTTCAAGGGCAATATTCTCTTTAGTTCGCACGACCACGAGTTTATCGGGACAGTGGCAAACCGCATCATCGAACTTACACCAAAGGGAACTATTGATAAGCTAATGAGCTACGATGAATATATACACAATGCGCAGATTAAGGAACAAAAGATAAAGATGTACGGGGAATAAAATAGATGAGAGAGGAGCAAGATGCGCATTGCGAGCTTGCTTTCTCTCTTTTTATTGAGTTGCATCACATCATTTATTTGTTCGCATCATCTAACCTCTGTGTGCAAAGACCTTGCTTTGGCACACATTTTGCATACCTTAGATTAGAACAAAAAACTGAAAATTATGAGTAAGAATAACAAAAAGGTAGAGATTGAAGAAGAAGACGTAAAGACTGAGGCTTTGAACGAAGAAACAAACGAAAACGAAGCACAAGACGCTGAAAAGGCTGAAGAAGCACAAGAAGACGGTGCTGAAGCTGCTAAGGAGACGAATGAAGAAAAAGACGAAGCCGAAGAATGGAAAGATAAATATATACGTCTTTACGCTGAATTTGAGAACTATAAGAAGCGCACCCTAAAAGAAAAAGCAGAGCTTATTCTAAATGGTGGCGAAAAAAGCATTACAGCAATTCTCCCTATCTTGGACGATTTTGAGCGTGCTTTGGCAGACAATACCGAGGAAGCTGCGGCAATAAAGGAAGGATTCGACCTCATTTTTAAGAAGTTTATCAAGACTTTAGAAGGGCTTGGAATACGTAAAATAGAAACCGAAGACCAAGACTTTAATGTCGATTTCCACGAGGCTATCGCAATGGTACCTGGTATGGGCGACGACAAAAAAGGAAAGATTATCGACTGCGTACAAACGGGTTATACCCTCAACGACAAGGTGATACGCCACGCAAAGGTGGCAGTAGGACAGTAAAAGATAGGTTAGTCCTACTTATTCTACAATAATGGTGGGTTCTATTGATTCTCTTTACTTAATTTCGAGTTTATTTTCGAGAGGGAAGTGTAAGTTGAAGAAAGAGTAATGCGGGCATTACGACTGATAAAGCTGACGCTTTAATCTGAAAAGAAACCGAAAGTGAGTAAAATGAAAAACCCATTTAATTATTAATACATTTCAGTGGGAATGAATAGAACCCACCATTTATAATATGGCAAAAAGAGATTACTACGAAGTGCTCGGTGTGGATAAGAACGCATCGGACGACGAAATAAAAAAGGCATACAGAAAGCTCGCTATTAAGTATCACCCAGACCGCAACCCTGATGATGCGAAGGCTGAGGAGAAATTTAAGGAAGCTGCAGAGGCTTACAGCGTACTGAACGACCCACAAAAGCGTCAGCAATACGACCAATTCGGCTTTGATGGTCCGCAAGGCTTCGGTGGTGGAAATCCATTCGGTGGAGGTGGCTTCTCTATGGACGACATCTTCTCTATGTTTGGAGATGTATTTGGCGGACACAGCGGTGGCTTTGGTGGCTTCGGTGGGGGCGGTCGTCAAGCTCCCAAATATCGAGGTGCCGATCTTAGACTCAAGGTGAAACTATCGCTTCAAGAGGTGGCAACAGGCGTTACCAAGAAGTTCAAGGTGCGCAAAGACATCACTTGCGACCATTGTCACGGCACAGGAGCAGAGGGCAATAGCGGTACAGAGGTGTGTCCAAATTGCGGTGGTAGCGGTGTTGAAATTCGTACCCAACAAAGTATTTTTGGTATGATGCAAACCCAAACCACTTGTCACGTGTGTGGCGGCGAGGGAAAGATTATCAAAGAGAAGTGTACCCATTGCCACGGCGAGGGCGTTGTGAAAGGCGAAGAAGTTGTAGAAATCAATATTCCTGCAGGCGTTGCTGAAGGTATGGTTGTGAACGTTCCTGGGAAAGGAAATGCAGCTAAGCACAATGGTATTGCAGGCAATATTCAGGTTTACATCGAAGAGGAAGACAACGATACCTTTGTACGCGATGGTCAGAACGTGATTTACAATCTCTTACTCGACTTCCCAACAGCAGTGCTCGGTGGACAGGTGGAAATCCCAACCATTGACGGCAGTGCGGTAAAGATAAAGATTGAACCCGGTACACAGCCAGGCAAGACGCTCCGCCTACGTGGTAAAGGATTGCCAGCCGTGCAAGGTTATGGCAGCGGAATGGGCGATTTGATTGTCCAAATCAGTATTTACGTGCCTAAGGAACTCTCTAAGAGTGAGCGAAAAGCCATCGAAGAGTTCCGTGAAAGCGACAATTTCAAGGGCGACTCATCAACCAAGCGCTCTATCTTCGACAATTTTAAGAAATTGTTTAGTTAAGTATCAAAAGCAATGACTTACAAAGAAACAATAGATTATCTATTCAATAGCACCCCTGTTTTCGAACACGTGGGTGCTTCTGCATATAAGGAGGGACTGTCTAACACACACCAATTGGATGCTTACTTTGGACACCCACACCAGAATTTCCGCTCCATTCACATTGCAGGAAGCAATGGTAAGGGTTCGTGTTCGCATACCTTGGCAGCCATATTACAGGCCGATGGGTATAAAGTAGGTCTATACACAAGCCCGCATTTGGTAGACTTCCGTGAGCGAATAAGGGTGAATGGGGAGATGATTTCTGAAGAATATGTTATTGATTTTGTAGCCCAACATCGTTCATTTTTCGAACCTTTACACCCCTCTTTTTTCGAATTAACCACTGCAATGGCATTCAAATACTTTGCAGAACAAAAGGTAGACTTTGCTATTGTTGAAGTGGGATTGGGTGGAAGATTGGATTGCACCAACATCATCAATCCTACGATGTCTATCATCACCAACATTTCGTTAGACCACACACAATTTCTTGGCGACACACTGCCCAAGATTGCTTACGAAAAGGCAGGCATCATCAAGCAAAACACACCTGTTATCATTGGCGAAGCTACCAACGACACCCGTGTGGTATTTGCTGCAAAGGCGCAAGAGATGGACGCAATGATAGTATTTGCCGAAGATATACCCTCTCTACTTTCGTCTTCAGCTCTTCCCGATGGAGGTCGCAAATACCAAACCCGACTCTTTGGCGAAATCAAAGGCGAACTTGGTGGCGCATATCAAGACAAGAATACCAACACGATATTGACTGCTGCAACTCAATTGCTCAATCAACAGATTATCAGAAACATAGACAGCATAGCCAAGGGTTTTGAGAACGTAACCGAAACTACAGGACTAATGGGGCGTTGGCAGCACATACAGAGCCGTCCGACCGTAGTTTGCGACACAGGACACAATGAGGCAGGTTGGCAAGAGCTATCCAAACAAATCAGAAGTCAGCAGTGTCGCACATTGCGCATCGTTTTCGGAATGGTAGACGATAAAGACATAGAAGCTGTAATGAAGCTCCTCCCCGATGATGCCACATACTATTGGACAAAGCCGTCCACTAAACGTGCCTTCTCTGTGGAAAAAGTAATGGACGTAGCTTACAAATTTGGACTTCGTGGCAAGCCTTTTGCCGATGTACAGACCGCATACCAGCAGGCATTAGCCGATGCCAACGAGGACGATTTCGTATTTGTAGGCGGTTCGAGCTACATTGTTGCCGATTTGCTCACATTATCCCAAATTGGTCGGTCCGACCCGTCCGACTCGTCTAACGACCGAGTTGGGTTAAAATCGTAAGGTTTCAGCACAAAAGACAGGCTGAAGGCTTTTGATTTTAAGGGATTTTTGTTTTGTTATGTATGCAATATAAATACAAATTTTTTCGTCAATCAAATTATTTTTGTAATTTTGTGGGCAAATGGTTTTCTGCCCAAACTTCTGACTAACAGCCGTTATACACCCATAGTGCGCTTGCTGAAGAGAGGTAAAAACCTATTTAAATCTACAGAAATGCACACAAGAAAATGAAATATTTAATACTTCCCGAACGAGAAAAAGCCAACCAACTGCCCTTCTACTTTGCCGTAGAGGAATATGTGGCACGCACCTACACAGACGATGATTATTTTCTGATATGGCGTGTAGAACCCACGGTAATGCTTGGTCGCAACCAACTGATAGACAATGAGGTAGAAATAGACTACTGCAAAGCGAACAATATAGACATCTTTCGCCGCAAAAGCGGTGGCGGTTGCATTTATGCCGACCAAGGCTGTATGCAATTCTCTTACATCTCGTTTGCCGAAAACGTCAATGCTGCCTTCACAGCCTATATGCAGCGCATTGCCGACATATTGTGCAGTCTTAACATCAATGCCGAACTTTCAGGTCGAAACGACATCTTAGTAGAAGGCAAGAAGGTAGCAGGAAGTGCGTTCTACCGACTAAAAGGGCGCAGCGTACTGCACAATTCGCTTCTCTTCAGTACCCAATTAGAGCACCTATCAAAAGCACTTACCCCTGCCAAAGAGAAGTTGGAAAGCAAGGGGGTATCCTCTGTACGACAGCGAGTTACGAACGTAGGCGACTTCACGTCATTGAGTATAGACGAGTTTATGGCTTACGTGCACAAATATATGTGTGGCGACGAGGTGCGTGTGCTAACCGAAACGGATATGCAGGGCATAGAAGCAATAGAAAAGGAATTGGCTTCGGACAAATTTGTTTACGGAAAGAACCCCAAATACACCGAAACACGCAAAAAACGATTTGCAGATGTAGGAACTTTAGAAGCTGCCATAGAACTAAAAAATGGTATAATAGAACATATCAACCTTATGGGCGACTACTTCCTCCTTGGCGATATTGACTGCGAATTGCTCGACCTCCTCAAGGGTGTTGCCTTTACTCGCGAAGCCGTGAAAGAACGACTGATGACAGTGGACCTTGGTGCGGTGGTGCGCAATTTAGCCCTCGACCAGTTTCTCCGCCTACTCTTCGGTCGTCCGCCACACGTGATGAAGCCCGACTGGCTCAAAATAGACCTCACCTCCAAGAAGTCGTCAGGCGAAACAGCGGGTATCCTTGCTCGCCATCACCTCAACACCATTTGCACCAGCGGTCTATGTCCCAATCGCACAGAATGTTGGGCAGCACGCACAGCCACCCTTATGATAGGCGGCGAAATATGTACCCGCAAGTGCCGTTTTTGCAATACATTGAGTGGCAGACCTAATGCGCTCAACCCCAACGAGCCTCAACACGTGGCAGAATCGATCAAGGCACTCAATCTAAGGTATGCCGTGATAACCTCAGTAGACCGAGACGACTTGCCCGACTATGGTGCAGACCACTGGGTGAAAACCATCGAAACCATTCAAGCGCTCAATCCCGATACAAAGATAGAATTGCTCATACCCGACTTTATGGGCAAGGCTGAACTGATACAGAAAGTGCTGAAAACACGCCCTCACGTATGCGGACACAATATGGAAACCGTGCGACGCCTCACTCCATCGGTGCGCAGCGTGGCAAAATACGACCGCAGTTTGGCTGTGCTTGCAGAGATAACCCGTTGTGGCATCGAGGCCAAAACAGGCTTTATGCTCGGTTTGGGCGAAACACGTGAGGAAATATTGCAAACAATGGACGATATTCTTGCCACAGGGTGTCGCCGTCTCACCTTAGGACAGTACCTCCAACCTACGGCACAACACTTGCCCGTGGAAGCCTACATCACCCCACAAGAATTTAACGAATACAAGAAAATAGCCTTAGAAAAAGGTTTCAAGCACGTTGTGAGCGGTCCATTGGTAAGGTCGTCTTATCACGCTGCCGAATCGTAACCCCACGAAATGCGCTGTTGTTCATCGGTCTGCCCGACTTACTCGTTATACTCGATTAACTTAAGGCTAGTTCTATAAATTACCACCGCATATCGTCATTAAAATTTTATGAAATACGTTTTGTTATCTTTTGGCTTCTTTTTGAGGTCAAAATGTAACAAAGCTAATTTATAGAACCAGCCTTAAAATTTGTTTCTTTTATCAAGAAGTTAGAGGCGTTAAAGGGATTTATCGCCAAATGCTTGTGGGGGGTAACGTAGGGGCTCGATTTATCGAGTTCCTACACGCCCCTTGAGCACATTAACCCCAAATCGAGGAACGAGCGATAACTCCCCTTCTAAGAATTACCCCTTACCCCATTCCCCTTACTTCGTTGGGTAATTCAGGTTCTCAGGTGTAATCTTGTTCAACACCTCGTCCACGTATTTACGGCTTTCCCATCGTGCCATTGGCAGGTCGTGCAAGAGGTAGTTGCCACAATCTTTGGGTGCTGCACCTGGGATTTCGCCCTCGAACAAAGCCACAAACTCGAAGGTGCGACGCATAAGGTCTACAATGTCTGCCGACTTTAGGTCGCCACGCAGAATGAGGTAGTTGCCTGTTAAGCAACCCATTGGCCCCCAATAGATAACACGGTCTTTCCATTCCTCATCGTTACGCAGGTAAGTTGCTGCAAGATGTTCTATGGTGTGAAGCGCACCAATGTGGAGTGCAGGCTCACGGTTGGGCTCTTTCATTCTGATGTCGAATGTGGTTATGGTTTCGTTGCCTACACTGTCCTGTCGGCTAACGTAGATACCACGCAACAATTGTTCGTGGTCTATGGTAAATGAAGGTATCTTTTCCATTGCTGTTTGTACGTTTAAAGTGTGTTAAGGAAGTGTTTTGTAATCTCAAAACTGCCTTCGGCTATTCTGTTCCAAAAGTCGTAATACATACTTGCATCGGTGTCTTTGAGCGGTATGTCGCTGATGACACGGAACGAAACAAAAGGTACGCCATAGATGTGGCACACCTGAGCGATGGAACAGCTCTCCATATCTACGGCAGTAGCTTCGGGGAAGAGTTCCACAATCTGCTGCATCTTCTCCTTCGAGTCTACAAAGTAGTCGCCACTTACCGTAACTCCAGCCTTGATGGTGAAGTTGCCTTCAGCCCTATTGTTGTTCAGCGAGAGGGCTTTTTCTATCAAGTGGGTAGGCGATACGTATCGTGCAGGCATACCGATGATTTGTCCATATTCGGCATTGCTGCCACAGTAGGCGTCGTGGTACACACATTCGGTTGCCACAACCACGTCCATCACGTTGAGCGAGGTATCAGCTCCACCTGCACAACCACTTGAGATGATAAGGTCGGGCTTGTAGTTGTTTATCATTTCCACTGCACCCACAGCCGAATTTACCTTACCTATGCCACACTTTTGCAGCACTATTTCTTTGTCGCCCACTCGTCCTAACACAAAGTCCTTATGGTTGCAACATTCTGCAACTTCCTGTTCGAGAATGGATTTGAGCTGCGTAAACTCTTTATCCATTGCCACAATTATTCCTATTTTCATGCTGCAAAGATACGAAAAAGTTATTGGTAGGCAGTTGTAAGTTATGAGTTTTTTGGCTTTCGCAAACTATCTTTTTGAAATCGGGGATGGATATTCCATTTTTTTTATGTAAGTTTGCATCATCCCAAATCGGTCGTTAGACTTCTTCGAGATTTGCGAGCTTATTTTGAGCTGTTTTTGGTTGTTTTTGAAGACGTTTAGCAAGCTAAACAACTGAAAAAACAAACGAAAAGAGCCAAAATAAGGTGCAAAGACGAAGAAAAGCATAACATCTAAACGCTTTAAAAAGCCTTTGCGGGCTAATGACGATTTGGGATAAAGGGAGATATAAGTTTTAATCTTAATGACTTAGCCAAGTCGACGGGTGTTAATGGTGTAGGACTAACAGCCGAAATGATGCTGTATTTAGCCGAAGAGATAAAGACAAACAGACGCTCTAAAGCTGAAATAATGCAGACTTTCTTCTTAAACAAGGTATTGCTGCCCGAGGATATAAATGTAAATCATAACTTGCTCATCCCAACGACAGCTTGACGATTTTACACCCATAATCTTTGTTCAAACAAGGCAAATAGATGCTTTTTTTGAAGAATACCTATTTATAATACGAAAAAAATGTGTAAGTTTGCACGCACTTCATAGAAAATCAATTAGAAATAATATATGACTACTTTTAAGAAATTGCTGCCCGATGTGCTTGTTGTGGCACTCTTTGCAGTTATTGCCTTTGCTTATTTCTTTGTGCCTGTGTCGCAAGGAAAGATACTTTTCCAGCACGACTCGGAAGCGGCTGTGGGCTTAGGTCAGGAACAAACAGCGTATAAAAACCGAACGGGAGAGGTGACACGATGGACAAATGCCGTGTTTGGGGGTATGCCTACCTACCAGATGTCGCCTACTTACAATTCTACCAACGGACTCTCGCAAGCCATAAACGCTTATCACTTGTGGCTGCCCGACTATGTTTGGTTTCTTTTTGCTTATCTCTTAGGCTTTTACATCCTTTTGAGAGCCTTCGACTTCCGTCAGTCGTTAGCCGCTTTGGGCAGTATATTGTGGGCTTTCTCGTCTTATTTCTTAATCATCATTGCTGCAGGTCACTTGTGGAAAGTTATGGCTTTGGCTTATCTTCCACCAATGATTGCAGGTGTGGTATTGGCTTATAGGGGCAAATACCTATGGGGCTTCGTGGTAACGGCTATATTTACAGCGTTCGAAGTGAAAGCCAACCACGTACAAATGACCTATTACTATCTTTTCATCGTGTTGTTTATGGTGGTTGCCTACTTGGTAGATGCGCTTCGCAAAAAGCAGGTGGCGCATTTCCTCAAGGCATCGGGCATCTTGGCTGTGGCAGCTACAATAGGTATTCTCATCAATATTTCAAATCTCTACCACACGTGGGAGTACCAAAAAGAGAGTATGCGTGGCAAGAGCGAACTGACAAAAGCCAATGCAGCCAACCAAACCAGTAGCGGACTTGACCGTGACTACATCACCCAATGGAGCTACGGCATAGACGAAACCCTTACCCTCCTTGTGCCTAATGCTAAGGGTGGTGCAAGCGTACCATTGGCACAGAACGAAACGGCAATGGCCAATGCGAACGGTGAGGTGCAACAAATGATACCCCAACTTTACGAGGGTATGCCGCAATACTTTGGTACACAGCCTATGACAAGCGGACCTGTGTATGTGGGAGCGTTCGTCATGTTCCTCTTTGTTTTGAGCCTTTTCTTGGTGAAAGGACCGCTCAAGTGGGCTTTGTTTGGAGTTACCATACTTTCGGTATTGCTCTCTTGGGGACACAACTTTATGGGTTTCACCAACTTCTTCTTAGACTACGTACCGATGTATGCTAAGTTCCGCACCGTAGCAAGTATTCTTGTCATTGCCGAATTTACCATACCTCTACTTGCTGCACTCGCCCTAAAGCGCATCATAGACGAACCAACGGTGCTGACAAAGCAGGTGAAATACGTTTACATCAGCCTTGGTCTGACCGCGGGAGTGGCAGCCTTAATGGCACTGATGCCAAGTATGATGGGACCATTCGTAAGCGAACAAGAACAACAGATGCTTGGTGGTATCCAAGGCATTACGCCTGACGTGCAAAATATGATGGTTTCAAGCATTGCCACAATGCGTTCGGCTATGGTAAGCAGTGATGCTTGGCGTTCGGTTATCATTATTATAATAGGTGTGGCATTGCTTTTCACATTCAAGATACAGAAGATAAAGCCCGAATACCTTGTAGCAGCAATTGCCATTTTGTGCTTGATAGACCTTTGGCAGGTGGACAAACGCTATCTCAACGACGATATGTTTGTGCCTAAGAGTGAGCGTGATACACCTATGCAACCCTCGCAAACCGACCAACAA
Source organism: Prevotella ihumii (assembly GCF_900155655.1). Taxonomy (GTDB): domain Bacteria; phylum Bacteroidota; class Bacteroidia; order Bacteroidales; family Bacteroidaceae; genus Prevotella; species Prevotella ihumii. The sequence continues at coordinate 1,928,599 of NZ_LT706987.1, read as the reverse complement.
ATATTGGCAGACAAGGCTTTGGACTATCGTGTACTCAATTTTGCTTCAGGTGCGTTCAACGAAAACAACACTTCTTACTTCCATAAAAGCATCGGAGGCTATCACCCTGCCAAGTTGCGTCGCTATCAGGAAATGATAGACAAGTATATTGCGCCACAGATGCAGGCTGCAATGCAAGAGATTGGCAGCAAGGGAGGCGATATGGCAGCCGTAGACGGGCGCAAGGCGTTCCCTGTGCTCAATATGCTGAATGCCAAGTATTTTGTTATGCCGCTCCAAGGCAATGGCACAGCGCCTTTGACTAACCCTTACGCTCAAGGCAATGGGTGGTTTGTAGACCGCATAACTTACGTTGACGATGCCAACGCCGAATATGCAGCTGTGGGCAAGATAGATGTGAGCCACGAAGCTGTGGCAGACAAGAAGTTTGAAGCCATCTTAGGACAAACCCAAGCCAACGACAGCACATCCAAGGTAGAACTTACAAAGTATGAGCCTAACAACCTTCGCTACACCATCACTTCGGCTAAGGGCGGTATTGTGGTATTCTCCGAGATTTATTATCCAGGGTGGACAGCTACGATAGATGGTAAGCCTGTAGAATTGGGTCGTGTAAACTACATTCTCCGTGCATTGAACGTGAAAGCAGGCAAGCACGAAGTGGTGTTAGACTTCCACCCAACAAGCATCGCCACTACCGAAACCATAGCTTACATAGCCCTCGCCATTCTCCTTATTGCCGTCATTGGCGCAGGAGTAGTGGAATGGAAACGAAGCAAGAAAGCAGCAGAATAAATACCAAAGTAGCCCCACGCCTCTGCAATAGCAAGCTAAGAAGGGCTAACCCCACATAGCAAAAGCGAGCCGAACACTCCCCTACTCATCGCAGTAGTGGGTGTTTGGTTCGCTTTTTTTATCGGGTTGGTCGGACAAGTCGGACGGGTCGGACCAGTCGGACCAGTCGGACCAGTCAGACAAGTCGGACGCGTCCGACAAGTCCGACAAGTCCGACAAAAAGTACAAACAGCAAGGCGTAGGGGCTCGGTTCACCGAGCCCCTACGTTACCCCCACAAACATTTGGGTTAAATTCTTTCTCTCTTTTTGGTTTCAAAGTTACAAAAACATAGCCCTTTTGACTCAGAGTTTGTACTAAAACAGTTGAATAACCTATAGATTTATCTTTTGAAAAACACAAAACCGCCTCACTCTCATCGAGTTTGGCGGTTTTCATTTTCTAACAGTATCAATCTTATTTTTTTATTAAATTCTCATCATTAGAAGTGGAAGGTGAAGTCTACGCCCATTTGGAATGGGTTGCCCAATTGTGCAAAGGCAAACTTCTGTCCTGTAGCTCCGCTCTGTACCGCAAAGGTGTTATACCTCGTATCGGTAAGATTGCGTATCCACAGATTGATGTGCATTGGTCCGAAGTCGCCATCAGCGTGTGCACCAAGTGTAGCATAGAAGTTTTGCGACAAGGTGTTGGCTTCGTCCCAATAGGTATTGCCCTGTGCAGCGAGGTTAAGTCCTACGGTTACACTTCGAAGGTGAAACTTGTTGGTAGGGTCGAGCAGTGCATCAGGCGATACAGCTATGAGGTAGTCGGCTGTTGCTCCCAAGGTGTGTTGTGGGATAAATGGCACTCGCTTGTCCTTATAGTCCATCTTTCCAAGGGCAGTAGAGTCGGCATACTCGTCAAACTGTGCTGAGGTAAAACCATAGCTCACGGCATACGACAGCTTGTTGTTCAACGCTTCGCCACGTACCGATGCTTCCACACCGCACGAGTGGCTCTTGCCAGCATTGGTCATCATACGGCCGAAACCATAGTTACCTGCCATCACAGAGAGTTGTTGATTATGGATTTGCATATAAAATCCTGCCAAGTCGATGTTCAGTTTACCACCGTTCAACTTTAGGTGTGTACCCACTTCGTAGTTGAAGCTTGTTTCGGGCTCATACTCTATGGTGCGTGCTATGCGTTCGTATGCAGCCTCATCGTGTGCTATGTCAAGACTGCCACGTGCTGTGCGTGATGCAGCCGAAAGTTCGGTCTGAAGAATGTCTGAGAACATCTGAATATTGTATCCACCTGCACGGTACCCCTTCGACCAAGTAGCATAAACGCTGCTACCCAAGTCGTCGAAACGATAAGTTAAGCCTACCTTTGGCAACAACTGACCGAAGTGATTGCGCTCCTTGTGTGCAAGCATTGAGGAGATAACCGAGTTTACTTCCTGCCCCATCACCTTTTGGTTCATCATTATGCGTGCCGATGTGGCATAGTCTATTTCTACATTAGAGTAGTCGTAACGCAAACCGAGGGTAGCTCTGAGGCGTGATGTGAGGTCGATATTGCTTTCGTGATACACGCCAAGATTGAGCGTTGGGGTGTGAAACAGCCCTGGTATGGTGCCCATATCCATTGTTATGTTTACGCCTCCAGCCTTCAGAATAGCAGCTGCAGCAGCTATTTTAGCCTGTTCGGCAGCTTGTTCGGCAGGTACACCTGCAGCAATGAGGCGAGCTGCAATGCGCTTAGCCATAGCAGCGAGCATACCTGTGTATGCGTATTGGGTAATGGCTTTCGACATTACTTTGTTCATATCCTTATCGAACATCACAGGTGCATTGGTTTTCAACCATTGGTACGAGCCAAACGCTCCAAAAGTCCATTGCCAAGCCTTATCGTTACGGCTCTTGATGGCAAGCTCTTGTGTGAGCGAGTTCTGGTGCTGACGCTGTTCAATGTGTATAAAGTCCATTGGCAGATAGTCTATATCCATCATCATATAGTCTTTTAAGAACTGCCAAGTGGTCATACTGTGTAGTGCAAACCCATTGCCCAAGTACTTGATACCCAATCCCGTATTGAGCATATTGCGACGATAGTTGCTCTGTCGGTTTTGGTTAGGGTCTTGTGTGCCTGCCTTTAGTCCGTAGTAGGGCGACATGATGTTGGCTGTAGCTATCTGTTCAGGGGTTACAATCTGTCCGTAAGCAAAGCCGTTTTGGCGCATATACTGATAGTCGGCTATGAAGTCGAAGGTCAGTCGGTCGGTAGGTGTCCATACGAAGCGACCTTTTCCACCAAATTCGTTAAACGCATCGGCACGCTCGCCATTAAACTTGTTGTGCAAGAAGCCATTCTGTCCGTTGTAGAAACCAGCTACGGAGAAAGCCAACTTATCGTTCACTTGTCCGTAATGTGCCACTTCGGCTGTGCGTGTAAACTTGTTGCCCACCGACAATTTCAAGTCTGTACCCTTGTATGTCATAGGGTGTTTGCTGAAGAAGCGTATCAGTCCGCCCTCACTATTCATTCCGTAGAGTGTACCTTGTGGCCCACGCAACACATCTATGCGTTCAGCATCGTACACGTGGAAGTTCATAGCACTCTTGCTTTGTATCGGCATACCGTCAACATAAAGTCCTACTGCAGGCGAATTGACGCGCGAACCTATACCACGGATATACATAGCCGAAGTGAGTCGACTTCCATACACAGGCATTGTAAACGATGGTACGTAAGCCGAAAGTTGTTGCAACGAATTGACATTAAGATTTTTCAGTTGACCTTGGTTGAACGATGTACTGCTCAATGGCTGTTGGCTTAGTGCAAAATGCTCTTTGGGCTTATACACATACACTTCGTTCATTTCGTACACACACTCTATTGTGTCGTTCACCGCTGTATCGGCATTAGCAGCCGTAGCAAACATTGATGCGCACAATAGCGGATATATAATTTTCTTCATTTTATATCTATGTCACTTTACGTTATTTCATTTTGACGATGCAAAGTTAAGGATAATTATCTGTATTGTCAATCCTTATTTGTGATGATTATAAAGAGGTTAAGGTTGGAATTGTTCGATTTGCTCGATTTATTCAAGAGATTCGACTTATTCGATACAATCGACAAGAACAACATCACAACCCAAACTCACACGAAAGCACAAACTCGCGTGGGCGCAACTCGTAGTGATTGGTGAAAATTCCTACACCGCTGTAATTTGTTACCACATAGCTTCGTTTGTCAAAGAGGTTGCGTACTTTGGCTGTAAAGCGTACATTCTTCAGTCGCCACACAGCCATTGCATCGGCAAGGAAGGTGTTGAGCGAGTGGGTTTCTAATTGGTTATGATAGTAAATGCCCGACAACGTGAGGTCTATTTTGCGTATGGTAGAGGTGAGCGACAAGACTTGTTTCCAATTGAAACGGCTCTTCATATCGGCATTGTCCGATTGGGATTTGCTCAAAGAGAAACTCCCGTCATACGAAATCTGCATCCACGAGGGCGAGAAAAAGAGAGAAGGCTCGACCGAGAGTGAACGATAACGAAAGCCCACTACACGCCCTGCGGTGTATTGTTCGCCTTCGCTCCACGCTGCATACAGGTTGCACGAGGTTTTAAGATGAATCGTTGAAAAGCCTTTCGACAACCATACCGAACCAAAAGTACTGCTATTCTTTGTGTTATGTTGCAGGTAAGACATCAAATAGTTGCCGTTTTGTATCTGCATATCTACTACCGAGTTGCCCCACGAACGGTTTGCAGTGAGGTTGAACTTGGCAAAAAACTCGCGTATCACGCGCTTATAACTATGCGTAAAACTGAAGTTGAGCGAGCGTGAGGTGGGTACGAACGAGGGCGAAACGTGGAACGTGCGATAGTTGGTGCGATAACTGTCAAGGGCAAAGGTTTCTACTCCGTTGCTCGTTGAAGCATAACTTAACGATGCTGTGGTTTCGGTCTTGCTACTCTTTTTGTACGAGGCGTAAAGCGAGGGCGATGCGTGAAAGAGCCACTTTTGTTCGTGGGCAAGATGCTTCAGGCGCAATCCTTGAGTGAAATTCAGTTGCCATTTGCCACGACGATAGTTGAAGCGAGGCGAACTGTAAAAGGTGAGTTCGGTATCGCCACGACGCACGTTAAGGTGGGTAGCCTTAATGCCTAAGTTGTAAGTACGTGTAAAATAGTTGCTTGTAGTGCGATAGGTGGCTTCGTTATCGGTGTGATAAAGATTGTTTGAAAGTTTTTCGTGGTCGGCATCAAGATAAAGGTCGTTGCGCGAATGGTGGTAGTCTACAATGCTTTGCCACGACAGCGTACCACGTTCTAACGTATGGGTTTGGGTTATCAATGCCTTGATATTCAGTTCAGGATTGCGCACTCGCTGGGCTGTGTTGTCGTGTCCCGTACTTTGCAACATCGATAGTCCGTCTCCTTGGGCTGCATTTATGGCAAAGCGCATTGAGCCATAACGGGTATCTTCGTTTATTTTTCGGTCTATACTAAGGTTCAGTCGGTCTTCTTTAAGGGTATAGAATTGGTCTTCGCTCACCTCCGTAGGCACTTGCTTAAGGTAGTAAAGCGAGGTGTTTTTGGTGTGTTGGCGCAGCACATTTCGGTAGTAATCGGCTGAAATACGAGTTTCGGCATCGCTTTTCGACTTCATGAGATGGCTTATCATATAACTTTGCGAGGTGTTGAAGCGCAATCGGTCTTCCGAAATGGGGGCTTGAAGCGAAGGAACGCTGTACCACGTAGGCAGCGAAGCTGGTTGCGGCGACATAAAATCGAGGACGAAACGGCTCGACAAACTTGCCACATCGTCGCCAATGCGGTTGTAAACGACATCGTACATCTTCTGTCTTCGCTTGCCTATCTGCATCGCTGTGGCAGCGCCTGCCACGTGGGTCGGACTGTTGGTGGCAAAGTAAGGACGCAGCGTAACAGACAGTTGGTCGCGTGCAGAGTCTTTCAGCACAACGTTCATTGCAACGTTGTCGGTGAAAACCTTATCACGCAAGGCTTTTACAGGTTGGTCGTGCTCTATCACTTCTGCCTTTTTCACGTCCTTTGCCTTTACGTTTTCGGTCAGTTTGTTGTATCGCCCATCACTCAGGTCGAGTCCTTCCACGGTAAATCTACTTATCTTTTTACCGTTCACACTTATCTCTCCATCTTTTGCAACATTCACCCCTGGGAGCTTTTTGAGCACATCTTTCAACGAGTTGTCGCGTTCGTTGGCAAAGCGAGTGAGGTCGAACGTTATCGTATCCTTACGCCCTGTGATGGGACCAGCCTTGACTGTGATTTCCTTCATTTCAAAGGCTTTCTCCGATAGTTCTATCGTGTTGTTGGTCAATGCCTTCACCTTAATTCGCTTCTTCCCATATCCCATTGCTGTGGCTTGAAGTTCAAGTTCGGTAAGGGGTGCAGCAGGCTTGGCAAAGCTAAATTGTCCTTTGTCGTTGGTTCGTGCAAAGGTAAGCGTCTTGCCACCTCGGAGCAACATTACGTTGGCTTTCACGATGGGACGATGGGTAAGCGAGTCGAGCATAACACCCATAATGCGGTCTTGCGCAGCAAGGGGAAGAACTGCCACGAGGGCGAAGAGAAAGAGAGAAAGGTGTCGTTTCATTGCTTTTTTGGGGAGAATTATCAGACTGGTCGGACAAGTCGGACTGGTCAGACAAGTCGGACTGGTCGGACAAGTCAGACCCGTCCGACCCGTCCGACTTGTCCGACTAATTCCATTAACCAAGATTTTAAGTTTTACTTCTTCTTAAACAATTCTAAAGGATTATAGGGCAGAGGTTTTGCCATTGCAGCCTTAAGCTGTGCTTTCATCTCTTCAGGAACTTCTATTACTACTCCTTCGTCAGCAAAGATGTCAGCAGGTACGGCTTTGGCTTGATACTCTACAAACTCTTTCATCGTTGCAGACGAATAAGTGTCTAACGAGGTATCATAACAGATGTCTTTTGTGCCGTCTTCTTGCTTCATTCCTACGCAATCGAAGACGAACTGCATACGGCTATCGTAAGCACGGAGTACCAACCCTGGGAGTCCGTTCAGCTTCCAAGGACCATTGTCCAAAGGTACATCGGGGGCAAACCAAGCTGTCCAAACACGCCCCTTGAATGCACATCTTGCCATTTGACAATCGTAATCCAAGATGCGTTTTGTGCTGTCAGCAACCATTTCCCACGTAGGAATTTCCAATGGTTCAACGATGCGGAAAGGGTCGCCAAGGGTTTCTTCGCAATAAGTAGTTTTACCTTCAGGGTAATTGCGGTAGAACAGCATCTCCATATTGCTCGATGGAAGCTTAGAGGAATTTGTAGTTCCTAACTTTATATTCAGGGCTACTGCTTCCCCATACGCCTTGCGTGTCTGACTGTAAAAATAACTCACCTTTTCGCCTACTTCCAAGCGCATATCGTCTGTTTCGTAGGTGTACTTGCCCAAGGAGTCGACCTTCAAAGTGTCCCTCACGCTCTTTACCGAGTAAGAGATGGTGTACTTCAGCTTGTCTATGGCTTTGTTTCCGTTCGTCTTTGGTTGCTTTGGTGCAGCATTTACTGTCATTACAGCCAATGCAAGTGCAAATGTAAAAAGTAGCTTTGCTTTCATAACATCTTATTTGGTTTATTTTATTCGTTCAATAGGGTTTTGGGGGGTGAACCTTAGAGCGTTTCTCCTTCATAGCATCGCTTTGTGCTTTGCCCAACTTAACTTGAGTGCCACCCTCTACTACACGCAATTCCACGCCTTTGCTGTTGCGCATTGTTTCAAGTTTTAGTTATTATTTGCCACAAAGGTAAAAAGAAAAACCGAAAAAAGAAAGAATATGTGTTTTTTTTCAACAGTTTTGGGGGTATTGGTCGGACTGGTCAGACTTGTCGGACTTGTCAGACCTGTCGGACCTGTCGGACGGGTCGGACGGGTCGGACGGGTCGGACGGGTCCGACAAGTCTGACAAAACCCACCCATAGAACCTTAACGCCTCATAAAAAACATTATAGCACAGCGGTTTCTTCATTTTATTGTGTAATTTTGCAGTCTATTTTTATCATTCAAATAATATGACAACACTTAGAAAACTATTCATTGTCTTACAACTCACAGCCGTATTCACTGCATCGGCGCAAGAGTATCACGGCGAAATGGAACGTTTATACCCCGACAAAACAACATCTACAACTGCGAAAAAACCAACTGCAACCGCCAAAAAGACAGCACCAGCAACCAAGCGCATAGCGATGAGCGAACTGCCGTCTACTATCAACCCTAAATTGCAGGAATTGGCTGAGTCGCTCCTCAAAGGCTACAAAGGCAGCATCGTTGCCATAGAACCATCAACAGGCGAAGTGCTCTGCTTGGCTACCAACTCGCCCACGGGTGCAGACCCTAAACTCGCCATAGCTACAGCCTATGCGCCAGGGTCTACCTTCAAGGTGGCACAAGCGCTTACGCTAATGTCGGAAGGCATCGTAAATCAGACAATGAAGGTGGCTTGCCACGGAGCTTACACGGACGGAAAACTGCGTGTGGGCTGCCACAAACACCCTTCGCCCCTACCCCTTTCGTACGCCTTGGCTTACTCGTGCAACACGTGGTTTCTAAAGGGTTTTAATGCGATGATTGGCAACATACAGAAGTATGGCACAAAGGAAAAAGCCATAGACACCTGGCGAAACTATATGGTAAGTATGGGATTGGGCGGTCCGACAGGCATAGATATGGAGGGCGAAAAGGGCGGATTGGTAGCCCATTCGGCTTATCTCAGTCGGAGATACGCCAGTGGGTGGACGCCTCGTACCATCATTTGGGCAGGAATGGGACAAGGCGATATAACCGCAACCCCACTGCAACTCTGCGTATTGGCTACATCGGTGGCCAATCGTGGCTACTTCTATACGCCTCATACCCATCGTGGCACGCCCGACAATCCCCTGCCCGAACGTTTTACTACCAAGCGTCAAACAGCCGTTGCACCGTGGGTTTATCCCTTCGTTGTTCAGGGTATGCGCAATGCTGTTCTCAAGGGCACAGCCTCATCGCTCAATACCCCTGCTTACAGCATCTGTGGCAAGACAGGCACAGTGGAAAACACAGGCAAAGACCATTCTGCCTTTATAGGTTTTGCACCGATGAACAATCCTAAAATAGCCATTGCCGTATTCATAGAGAATGCAGGCTTTGGAGCTGATGTGGCAGCACCAATGGCAGGAAAAATAATAAAAAGCAGAATGGCACTACAATAAAGGCTGGTTCTATAAATTACCACCGCATATCGTCATTAAACCCAAAATAAGGCAAAAAGACATCTCATAAGTTTCGGTAAATAGAAAAACAAGTCCTAAACTGGTCTAATGATTTGGGGTTTAACTCTGCCTAACTTCTATTTTTTTCTCCTCCTAACTCCTTTAAACGGCTTATTCCTAAAAAGAACAATTCTAAATAGTTGATAATCAACGCTATACATCTTGGACTGCCAAAGTTGAACTTTGACCACTTAAAACATATATGTATTACACGCTCAAAGTTGAACTTTGACACGGTTAGCGTTATATGTTTTGCTTGCGCCCGATGTTTAGAACAAAAAACAAAATCCCCACTTTCTCTGTTGGGAGGAGTCTACTCTTTATACACATTTCGATTAAGATTGTAAAACATCGATGTTTTAGATTGTCAAAGCGGAGTCTTGAATCATATTCGCTCATTTTTCTATAACCGTTTGATTAACAATCTATTACAAAAAAGCACTTTTATCAAACTGTTTGTCTTATTCTTCCGATAAACCAAAAAGAGCAACAGAAATGTAATGGTCTTGACGCACCTTTCTCGCCTATTCAACCTTTTTTTTGTACATTTGCATCATTATTAATTCGTGGTGCAAAATATCCAAACACATAACAAATGCACTCAACAACCGAACGAAAAGATATGAAACAACTTAAAACCACGTTGCTAACCCTTGTGTTGGCACTCTCATTCGCATCGTGTATCAAGGAAGAAGCTCCCAATCAAGAAGCCGACATCACGGCAATAAAGATTGAGGGGATAACACCTTTGCGTGCGCCTATCATTACCAATACGGAAATAAAGGTTTATGTAAATGGCTGGGACGACGTTACCCACCTTGCACCCGAATTTACACTCACCGAAGGGGCAACCATAGTGCCAGCAAGTGGTACAAAACTTGATTTCTCCAAACCTCAGCTTTACACCGTAACTTCGCAAGACCGCCAATGGAAGAAGACCTATAAGGTGTCGTTTGTGAGCGATGATGTGGCTACAAACTACCATTTTGAGAATATGAAATGGTATGAATACAAAGACGAAGGAGATAAAAACGCAACAGCAAAGAAGTTGTTTCATATCTTCTACGACACTACCATAGACGGCACGGAAATGATGTGGGGAAGTGGCAATGCGGGATATATGATTACTGCCAACGGCGCACCAGCCGAAAGCTATCCTACAAGTCAGGTAGAGGGAGGCTATGTGGGAAAATGTGCCAAGCTCACCACCGTCAGCACAGGTGCTTTGGGCAAGGGTATGAATGCGCCGATAGCTGCAGGCAACTTGTTTATGGGTACATTCGAAATCGACATCACAAATATGGCTAAGTCTACTCACTTCGGACAGCCTTTCCGCAAAGTGCCTCAAAGCATTGTGGGCTACTACAAGTATAAGGCAGGCAATGTGTTTACGGACAAGAACCTAAACGAAATAAAGGGTAAGAAAGACGATTTTGACATCTATGCGGTGTTCTATGAGGTAACAAAAGACGTGCCTTATCTTGACGGAACAAACTCACTTACAAGTCCTAACATTGTGCTGATGGCTCGCCTTAATGAGAAAAAAGAAACGATGGAGTGGACACGTTTCAACATCAAGTTCGAGCCAGTGAATGGTGGGAAAGTGGATGCGCAAAAGCTAAAAGAGGGCAAATACAACCTCGCCATTATTATGTCGTCGAGCAAAGATGGAGCTACATTCAATGGAGCTGTGGGCAGCACGTTGTGGATAGACGAAATGGAATTGTTTTACGAGTAAGGTTACATTAATATAATAAGGTGAAAATGAAACACAACAATATATTGAGAACAGTCGGTGCAGTGGTTTGTGCAATGGTTACACTTACAGCATCAGCACAGGAAGAAGGCAACATAACATTGGAACAAGCAAAACACAACGGGTGGGAGTTTGAGGTGAAAGCAGGTGTAAACATCGGTGGTGCTGCTCCGCTCTCTATGCCGAGAGAGATAAGAAAAATAGAAAGTTACAGTCCGCGTCTTAATGCTTCGTTGGAAGGAATGGCTACTAAATGGTTGGACGAGGACTTGAAATGGGGTATCTCTTCAGGTCTGAAGTTTGAAGAAAAGGGTATGATAACGGGTGCACAGACCAAAGGATACAGTATGGAAATTATAGACGATGGCAGTCGAGTGGCAGGTTATTGGACGGGTTATGTGAAAACAAAATACAACAGTACGTTGCTCACCGTTCCCCTTATGGCAAACTATCGTTGGGGTACAGCGTGGAAAGTGCGTGCAGGTGTGTTTGTGTCGGTCAAATTAGATGGTGAATTTAGCGGTCACGTTACCGATGGTTACTTGCGAGAAAATAATCCTACGGGCGAGAAAATAGCCTTTACAAACGGCAAAGTGGCAGCTTACGACTTCAGCACAGACCTGCGCCACGTGTTATGGGGTGCACAGGTGGGCGGTACGTGGAGAGCTTATCGCCATTTCACGCTCAATGCCGACCTTACGTGGGGTTTCAACAACATCTTTCATAAGAGTTTTAAAACAATTACATTCAATATGTATCCCATCTATATGAACGTAGGATTTGGATATACATTCTAAAAGGACTACGCTTTATACACACCTCTGTTTAATTTTAACCAAAATCGGTCGTCGGACCAGTCGGACTTGTCGGACACGTCTGACTGGTCCGACAGGTCTGACTGGTCTGACTGGTCCGATTGGTCTGACTGGTCTGACTGGTCTAACGACCGATTTGGGTTAAAGTAAAAAGAAAGCGGACATTATCAGACGCAGCTGATAATGTCCGCTTTATATTGCTCAAAAATTCTTATTCCTTATTCATACGTTTGCGTTCCATATGGTCGAGAATTATCTTGCGCATACGAATATTCTTAGGTGTTACTTCGATGTATTCGTCTGCCTTGATGTATTCGATGCACTCTTCAAGGCTCATTTCCACCTTTGGTATCACACGTGCCTTATCGTCCGAACCCGATGCACGTACGTTGGTGAGCTGCTTAGCCTTGGTAACGTTGATAACAAGGTCGTTGTCGTGAACGTGCTCGCCCACTACTTGTCCGCCATAAACCTCTTCTCCCGGGTCGATAAAGAACTTTCCGCGGTCTTGAAGTTTGTCGATAGAGTAGGCAAAGGCTGTTCCTGTTTCCATTGCCAACATCGAACCATTGATGCGACGTACCAATTCGCCCTTGAAAGGCTGATAATCCTTAAAGCGATGCGCCATAATAGCCTCGCCCTGACTGGCTGTAAGCACATTGGTACGCAATCCCATTATGCCTCGTGAAGGTATCTCGAAGGTGATGTTCACACGGTCGCCCTCGGTATCCATACCCAAGAGTTCGCCCTTGCGACGTGTCACCATATCAATCATTTTGCTTGAAAAGTCGGTTGGAACATTGATTGTAAGTTCTTCTATCGGCTCGCAACGCACCCCATCTATCTCTTTATAAATTACCTGAGGTTGACCCACTTGCAGCTCGTAGCCCTCACGGCGCATTGTTTCTACCAACACAGAGAGATGAAGCACACCACGTCCGCTCACAATCCACTTGTCCATCGACCCGTCTACATTGCTCACACGGAGGGCAAGGTTCTTTTCCAATTCCTTTTCTAAGCGGTCGTTGATGTGGCGAGAGGTGCAGAATTTACCTTCTTTACCAAAGAAAGGCGAGTCGTTGATGGTGAAGAGCATACTCATTGTAGGTTCGTCCACAGCGATAGGAGGCAGTGGTTCAGGGTTTTCCCAATCGGCAATGGTATCGCCAATCTCGAAACGTTCCAAACCAATAACGGCACAGATGTCGCCCGAACTTACAGCATCGGTTTTGCGGTGGGTCATACCTTCAAAGGTGTGAAGCTCCTTTATCTTGGTGCGTTCCTTCGTTCCATCACGATGGCAGATGGTAATGTTTTGTCCGTCTTTCAACGTACCACGATGCACCCGCCCTACGGCAATTCGTCCCGTATAGCTCGAATAGTCTAACGATGTAATGAGCAACTGTGGTGTACCTTCAAGCATACGTGGCGCAGGAATACGCTCTATAATAAGGTCTAAGAGGTACTCAATGTTGTCGGTAGGCTTGTTCCACGACTCGCTCATCCAACCATTTTTAGCCGAACCATATACTACTGGGAAATCCAATTGGTCGTCCGTTGCGTTAAGGTCGCACATCAAGTCGAACACCATTTCGTACACCTCTTCAGGTCGACAGTTGGGTTTGTCTACCTTATTGATTACCACCATAGGTTTCAAACCTATTTGCAAAGCCTTCTGCAGCACAAAGCGAGTCTGTGGCATAGGGCCTTCGAAAGCGTCCACAAGCAACAAACAGCCGTCTGCCATATTGAGTACACGCTCTACCTCACCACCGAAGTCGGAGTGACCGGGTGTATCAAGAATATTGATTTTAGTATCTTTCCAATTGATACTTACGTTTTTACTGAGAATGGTTATCCCGCGTTCACGCTCCAAGTCATTAGCGTCTAATACCTCGTCGCTGTTGTTTTGTCCGTCACGGAAAAGCTTTCCAGCGAGCATCATTTTGTCTACCAACGTTGTTTTACCGTGGTCTACGTGCGCAATTACTGCGATGTTACGAATATCTTGCATTTATTTATCTTATGATATTTCTTGTTTTTTTTCGATGCAAAAGTACAAATAATAATTCGAAAATTATGGTAGATTAAAAGAAATGTTGTAACTTTGCAGCGCAGTTTCGGAAAATCCGATGCATTTGAGGTTGTCCCTCGCTCTGATTAAGGCGACCGCAGACAATCGAAAGATGTAATTGCACAACATCATTAATCAACAAAACAAAATGTATTTACCAAAAGAAAAGAAGCAGGAAATCTTCACAGCGTTCGGTCGTGAGCAAAAGAGCACAGACACAGGTTCAGCAGAAAGCCAGATTGCATTGTTCACATTCCGCATCAAGCACCTCACAGAGCACGTAAAGAAGAACCGCAAGGACCACGTTACAACTCGTTCGTTGACTCGCCTTGTAGGTAAGCGTCGTGCATTGCTCGACTACTTGTACGATCGTGACATTGAGCGTTATCGTGCAATTATCAAGGCACTCGGTCTCCGTAAATAAGAAAAAGAGAGAGAAAACACATTAATAGCAGTTGTCCCCATAGCCGTCAAGGCTGTGGGGACTTCTCGTTTTTAGGCCTCCCCCCGACCCCTCCGTGGGGAGGGGGAGCACATATTTGCAGCACGTGGGATGTCTTTGGTTTTTGTCGGACAGGTCGGACGCGTCGGACAAGTCAGACAAGTCGGACAAGTCGGACAAGTCAGACTGGTCCGACCTGTCCGACCTGTCCGACTTACCTCACTTCCGAGAGATGTAAGCAGCTTATCAGCAAGAAATAAGACGCTTAATGCTCGTTTTCATATTTTTTTATTTAATTTTGTGGAGGAATACCCCAAAGCGGTTGATGCTATGAATTTTAAGAAGGTAAAAACTTTTCAGAAAACACCTGCATTTTCGCTTTGAGAGAGAAAGCCCACACAACAAAGACATCAGAAGAATGCGAACAATAGAACTATTGGCACCTGCCAAAAACTTAGAATGTGGCATTGCCGCCATCGACCACGGAGCAGATGCAGTGTACATCGGAGCTGCAAAATTTGGCGCACGACAGTCGGCAGGCAATAGCGTGGAAGACATTGCCGAGCTGTGCCAATATGCGCATCGGTTCGGTGCAAAGGTTCACGTTACACTCAACACCATCGTGTACGAAGACGAGGTAGACGATATGATAGCATTGGTCAAGGCATTAGAAAAAGCCAAGGTTGACGCATTGTTGATACAGGATATGGGCTTGCTGAAGCTATGTAAGGAACAAATAAAAACCACTATCACCCTCCACGCCAGCACCCAATGCGACAGCCGAACCAAAGAAAAGGTGGCGTGGCTTGCAGCCCAAGGGTTCGAACGTGTAGTTTTGGCGCGCGAACTCTCCGTCAAAGAGATAGAAGAGATACACAAGGCTGTACCCAATGTCGAGCTTGAAGCCTTTGTACACGGGGCATTGTGCGTAAGTTACAGCGGTATTTGCTATGCTTCGCAACATTGTTTTGGACGGTCTGCCAACCGTGGAGCGTGTTCGCAATTTTGTCGTATGGCATTCGACCTAAAGGACGCTGACGGACGAATGATAGAGCAGCAACGCTACCTGCTTTCGCTCAAAGATATGAGTCAGATAGACAATCTTGAAGTGCTGATGCGCTCTGGAGCGTGCTCGTTCAAAATAGAGGGCAGACTAAAGGACATCAACTATGTGAAAAACGTAGTATCGGCGTACAACAAGCGGTTAAATGACATCATTGCACGACATAAGAATGAGTTTTGCCGAGCCTCGTTGGGACAAGTGGAATGTAACTTTACGCCCGACCTCAACAAGACCTTCAATCGTGGCTACACCAACTATTTCTTAAAAGGACGCCAACCCAACATCTTCTCACCCAATACCCCAAAAGCCTTAGGGGAGTATGTGGGACGAGTGAAGGAGATACGCCACGACTCGTTTAATGTGTCGAGCACAGCGAGCTTCGCCAATGGTGACGGACTCTGTTTCATCAACCATCAAGCCACCGAAGAGGGTCGAAAGGAAGTGTTAGAGGGATTTCGTGTGAACCGAGCTGTGGGCAATAGGCTCTATCCCTACAAAATGCCGCACGCACTGAAGGCAGGAATGAGCCTTTACCGAAACCAAGACCAAGCCTTCGAGAAAGAACTTTCAGGACAGTCGGCTGTACGCAAACTCCCTGTAACAATGGTATTCGACACCACCGAGGAGGGTTTTTCGCTCACAATAGCATTGAGAGAGAAACCCGAAATATGCACCACTGCCACCATCGGTTTCAACCATCAAGCGGCACAAAAGCCACAAAGCGACAACATCTGCCGACAGCTCACCAAGTTGGGCAATACCATTTACGAATGCAACGAGGTAGAAATAGATCCCAAGGCTGCACAATGGTTTGTGCCAAGTAGTGTGCTTGCCGAACTGAGACGCACAGCGATAGAGCAATTGGAACAGATAGACTTAGGAAAAGCTACACGCACAAAGGTAGAAAACAAGTCCGAAACCACCGCACAGACAGGCATTGCATACGTCAATCCAAAGCAATACGAGCGTTTCCCCTACCTTTATAATATAGCCAATCGCCACGCATACGCCTTCTACGAGCAACAAGGAATGGCAAAGCCACAACCAGCTTTCGAGTGTACAGATACTAAGGCATTGAAAGCCGAACACAATGAAGCCTTGGTGATGCAATGCCGCCACTGCATACGCTTCTCCTTGGGTTATTGCGTAATAAACGGAGGCAAGAAACCCACGTGGAAAGAGCCACTCTACTTGGAATTGGGCGACAAGCGCAAGTTCCGTTTGGAGTTTGATTGCAAGCATTGTCAAATGAATATTTACGCAGAATAAGCTGAATATGAGCCTACTATCAAACAAGGAAACAAAAACAAGAACATTCCGAAAGTGGACTTCCGCTATCGGAATGGCATTGCTATTGCTCACCATAACAATAGGAAACATGGGGTGTTATCACAAGAAAACGCCTTCCACCTTCCGTTTGCCCGATAGTATTCAGGAGGCTCAAATCTCACGCCGCATACTCCCTACCAAAGACTCGTTGGTGTTTCAGCAGCAAGCCAACGACCACAACACGTGGCACGGCAGCACCAACACAATGGACGCCTTCGCTTTCAGAGTGAAGCACCACTACTCCCAGGGGTTCAACTTCGTTGTGCGCGAAGATACCCTTATGCTCTTAAAGCAACAACCCGAAGAGGCGGTAAACCATTTGAAGACCGACTCGTTCCCCATCGCCAAGGGTAAGTCGTTGGTAGTGGCAGACATCAGAATTTTGCCCAACGACACTATCGACTCCGTATGGGTGCATATCGCTACGGAAGATTACACCTTTGGGTGGGTACGTGAACGACAATTGCTGAAAAAGGTTGACCCGGACGACCCCATCTCTCAGTTTATTTCGCTCTTTTCCAATACCCACACGCTGTTTTTCTTGGTGGTTATCTCGTTGATTTCGGTAAGTTACTTGCTACGAAAAATACGGAAACGCAAGGCAAATATCGTGCACTTCAACGACATCAACTCGTTCTACCCCACCCTCTTGGCACTCACTGTAGCCTCATCAGCCACCTTCTACGCTTCCATACAACTGTTTGCAAGCGAAACGTGGCGCGAGTTCTACTTCTACCCCTCGCTCAACCCGTTCTCTCAACCCCTATTGCTCAACATCTTCTTGGTATTGGTATGGGCAATGGTGATACTCGCCATAGCTGCCTTAGACGATGTACGCCGCCTATTACGGTCGAGCGATGCCGTGCTCTATCTCTGCGGATTGGCTGCTGTATGTGCGGTCAACTACATCATCTTTTCTGTTCTCACCTTATATTATATAGGCTATGTGCTCCTCTTGGTGTACATTTATTATGCCGTTAGGGTGTGGCGTCGCCGCCATAGCGATACCTTCGAGTGTGGCAATTGTGGAGCACGACTGCACCGAAAAGGACGTTGCCCAAATTGTGGCGTGATGAATGAGTAAGGAATATTCCAACCGAAAATTCACCATTGCCCACATTCCGCTAACCAACAAACAGAACAATAGCTCTTTTGGTAGAATAGTCTGACCTGTCCGACCCGTCCGACTCGTCCGACAAGTCCGACTCGTCAGACCCGTCTGACCCGTCTGACCCGTCCGACCTGTCCGACTCGTCCGACAAGTCCGACAAGTCCGACAAGTCCGACAAAGCAGCACCCCACACAACATTTGGCTTTAACTCCTAAACAACAACTCCCCTAACTCCCATTAATTCCTCCTAATTTGCAAAAAAGTGAGCAATAAATTTCAATATTCAAGAGATTTTCAGTAATTTTGCCACGCTTTGTAGTCTGTATATCCATAATGTGCACAAGCCTTAGGCAAGGCTAACGGCTCGCATACGGGCAACAGACCACAGCCAACGGAAACGAAAATAATAAAAAAGATAAAATAACAATGGCAAACAAAAAAGTAGAGGGCACTTACGAGGAAACCCTCAACAATTCGGAAGCGTTCTTCATCAAGTACGGAAAGCCAGCTATCATTGCTCTTGTAGCAATCGTCGTAGTATTGGCAGGCATTTTTCTTTACAAGAACTACGTGTCAGAACCACGTGAAAACGAGGCTAACACAGAATTGGCTAAGGTTCAAAACTTGTTCAACGCACAGCAGTACGACCAAGCTTTGAAAGGATTTACCAAAATTCAGAGCGATTACAGCGGCACAGATGCGGGCAACTTAGCTAACCTCTATGTAGGTCTTTGCTATGCACACCAAGCTAAACCTAACTGGGCTAAGGCTTTGGAAAACGTTGAAAAATTCTCTACTTCTGACGACCAGATTATCAGTCCTGCATCGCAGATGGCGCTTGGCGACATCTATGCCAACAACAACCAAAACGATAAGGCTGTAGAAAGCTTTAAGAAGGCGGCTGATATGGCCAACAAAAAGGCGCTGGACAACATCAACCTCAGCATCGCTCCTTTGGCTTTGAAGAAGGCAGGTATCATACTCGAAAGTATGAACAAGAAGGACGAAGCACTCAAGATTTACGAGCAAATCAAGAAAGACTACGTAAATTCACCTATCTCACAGGAAATTGACAAGTATATCCAACGAGCAAGCAACTAAGCAAAACTCGCATATATAAAACGTAAAAGCAGAGAGGATTGGAAGCGGAAAGCCCACAAAGGCGTGTTCGCACCAATGCTCTCTGCTTTAATTCATCAATAAAAATGGCAACAGCATTACATAATTTATCAGATTACGACCTCAATAGCGTTCCCGACGCATCGAATATGTGCTTCGGAATTGTGGTATCGGAATGGAACCCAGAAATAACAGGCGCACTCCTCGACGGAGCTGTAAAAACGCTTGAGAAGCACGGAGCTATCCCCGAAAATATTCACGTGAAAACCGTACCTGGAAGTTTCGAACTTGTTTACGGTGCTCACCAAATGACACTCAACGGCAGTTACGATGCCATCATTGTCTTGGGAAGCGTTATCCGTGGCGAAACTCCACACTTCGACTACATCTGCGAGGGCGTAACCTACGGCATTGCACGCCTCAACGCTTTGTCTGAATGTCCTGTCATCTTCGGACTGCTCACCACCAACGACCTCCAACAGGCACTCGACCGCTGTGGTGGAAAGCACGGCAACAAGGGCGACGAATGTGCGGTAGTGGCAATCAAAATGGCAAAATTCTAAGCATTAGCATTATGAAACTACACGAATATATTCAAGCTTACGAGTTTGAAGAGGTTTATCCCCACATCGGACTGATGTTTCCCAATGCACGTAAGCAGCGCGCAGAGTTTAAGCACGCTTACGAAATATTGTTGGAAACACGCCCCGTAGCTTCAAAAAAGTACATTATGTATCAGTTGATGGAAGACCCTGACACCAACGAAATGTTTTTCGGAGCTGACGATTCCAACTTCAACGGACCGTGGGATGTACTCCTCGGAAAGGAAGTGAAGATAGGTCCAAAGGTAGACCTATCGAAGGAAGAAATCCTTGCCAACTGCCTGCTCAACGTTATTCTTATCGGTCGCCACCCTAAGTCGTTCGATAAGGATTATGCAACAATTGTGCGCTAAGGGATAACTGAACAACAGTCAGCACGCCCACACACAAAGATGCAGCCACGGTATAAGCAACGAAAAAACTAAGATTTTTAAACCCAAATCGGTCGTCCGACCCGTCCGACGTGTCAGACAAGTCAGACCAGTCCGACAAGTCCGACGACCGATTTGGGTTAAAGATATAGAATAGCAATCGCCCCTACTTCATTCTTTTGCTTTTATAGCAAGAAAATTTGAAGTAGGGGCGATTGTTTCTTAATGTTTTTACGCTGGACGGAACATCTCGCAAAGCATATAGACCAAGAGGGGAATGACCATCCAATAAAGGATGATGATAAAAAAGGCTGAACTATTGTTGTCAAGACGTGAACGTTTGAAAGCACGGAGCACTACCACACGCCGATTTTTGGTATTGTAATAGTGGCGCACAACCATATATAAAAGCTTCCAAATAATAGCTATTGGTAGATAAATCCATATATCTCCAAAGAAAACAAAAGGGAACGAAAGTGCTAAACCAATGGGCAAAACAAGTGCCGAAATGCCATCGGTATAGCTGCCGTCCTTCTCTCCACAACAATAAATAAGGTCGAAAAATGTAAACGTCATATCTGTATTTTAATGTCTTTAGATGGTGAATAGTGCGCTTAGTTTAGCGTGTAAGCAAAGCAAATATCAATCTATCGTGACGCATAGCGCATTGTGTTGCGCCTTATAGCACGAGGGTTTTGCACGCGTATGCTACTTGTCGTAATCGATGCGATAGGTGTCTGTTTCGATATAGATATATATTTTGTAATGCTCAAATTGACTTCGTATGGTGCGTTCTATGTCGTTTATCAGCTCCGAAGCCTGCAAACGATGCGTTTCGGCTATCTCTACTTTTGCCGTTAGCAAGATGTCTTTAGGACTAAGGTGCACGGTTTTAAGATTGATAAGTCGGCTGATTTCCTCACGTTCGAAAGCCTTACGAAACACTGCCGTGTCTTTCTCGGTAGCCGGCTCGCCAATGATGAGACTGTAAAACTCGCGTGCCAAGAAGATGGCAGCTACACACAACAGTACGCCAATGAGCAGACCAGAAAAGGCATCGTAGAACGGATTGCCCGTGAAATGACTCATCAATGTGCCGCTAATGGCAAGCAATAGACCGATAACAGCACAGGTATCTTCGGCAAAAATGATAAGTATTTCGCTGTGGCGACTCTCTGTAAGAAACTTAAAGAGGGGCAAATGCTCGGTGTTAAGTTCGGCTATCTCCTTGAAAGCCACACGCAAACTGGACAATTCGATGATGAGACCGAAAGCTAAAATGGCAAGTACCAAGCCCATATTCTCTACCGAATGTCCAGGGTGAAACAGCTTTTCAGCCGCTTCCATTATACCCAATGCACCGCCACCGAAGAACAACATCATTGCAACGATGGTGCTAAAAAAGTATTTAGCACGACCTTGTCCGAAAGGGTGATGCGCTGAAGCGGCTTGTTTAGCTTTTTTGTCGCCCACAAGAAGTAATACCTGATTGCCACAGTCTACAACGCTGTGTATCGACTCGTTGAGCATTGCTGCCGAACCAGAGAGCGCATAACCCACAAACTTTGAGATGGCAACCAAAATATTTGCGCCCAAAGCAGCTATTACGCTCATCATTCCGCTCTTATGTTTCGTGTTTTTATCGTCAGTCATATTGTTTTTATTCGCTTCTACTTATTCGTTTTGTTCCTTTCAGCGTATTCTTTTTGTTCCTTTCGGTGTATTCGTTTTGTTCTTATTCTTCATTTGTAGCGAGCAAAGATACTAATTTTCTTTATTTCTTGCCATATTTCTTTGCGTTTTTCTGCACATTTACCCAAATCGGTCGTTAGACTTCTTCGAGATTTGCGAGCTTATTTTGAGCTATTTTTGGTTGTTTTTGAAGACGTTTAGCGAGCTAAACAACTGAAAAAAACAAACGAAAAGAGCCAAAATAAGGTGCAAAGACGAAGAAAAGCATAACAGCTAAACGCTTTAAAAAGCCTTTGCGGGCTAATGACCGATTTGGGTTTATTCGTGATGATAAGGTTCACCTTTTATAATTGTGCACGCCCGATAGAGCTGTTCAACGAAGATAAGTCGCACCATCTGATGTGAAAAAGTCATCTTCGACATTGATATTTTCTCGTTCGCACGGTCGTACACAGCCTTAGAAAAGCCGTATGGGCCACCTATGACAAATACCAATCCACGAGCCGTGTTTTGCTGCTTTTGCAACCACGATGCGTACGCTATGCTGCGAAACTCTTTACCGTGTTCGTCTAAGAGCACCACTGTGTCCGAGGGTTGTATCTCCTTTAGTATCCGTTCGCCTTCACGTTCTTTCTGTTGACTTTCGGTCAAACTCTTTGTATTCTTCAGTTCGGGGATAGTCGTAATGGTAAAGGGCAGATAGTGAACTATGCGCGAAACATATTCTTCGATACCTTTCACAAAGTTTTTGTCTTGGGTTTTGCCCACCAAAAGGAGTGTCACTTTCATCTGCTGCCTACATCTTCTTGTATTCGTCCTTGCGCTTTGGGTTCATCGGAAACCAACCTTTCTCCACTCGTTTCTTCTGCTCAAAAAGTTCGCCAATGCCCCATAACAACGATGCACCTGTAACACCAAGAATGGCAGACCAGAATATGTCAGCCACAAACAATGCACCTATACAGCACGCTAAACCCGAAATGAGCCACAAATACCACGGACGTGTGCCAAAATAATATTCGGTTTTTATCACCACTGGATGTAGAATACCAATGATAAGAAATGTGCATACGGCAAGAATTATCCCTTCAAAATATATTTGCATGATATGACTTAAGATGGGTTTTACTTATTCCCACTGAAATTTATTAATGAATTAATGAGGCGCCTCATATCACTCACTTTCGGTTTCTTTTCAGATTAAAGCGATAAGTTTTATCAGTCGTAATGCCTACATTACTCCTTCTTCAACTTTCGCTTTCTTCTCAAAAATAAACTCGAAATAAAGCAAAGAGAATGAATAGAACCCACCTAAACGTAAAATAAAAGTATGCCTTTGCTGCATACGTTTTGCATTAAGATGTGCAAAAATACAAAAAAATACCGAATTATGGACTATGTTCTAAAATAATTTCACTATATTTGCGGTAGGAATATAAATTATAAAAAATATGCAGAATAACGAACAACTTATCTCTGAGTACACAGAGAAGGCGAAACAGTGGTTAGCCCCAGCCTATGACGAAGAAACTCAGAAGGCTGTAAAAGCAATGATAGACAATGAAGACAAAACCGAATTGACCGAAAGCTTCTACAAAGACTTAGAGTTTGGCACAGGTGGCTTGCGCGGTATTATGGGCGTGGGCTCGAACCGAATGAACCGCTATACTGTGGGTATGGCGACACAAGGCTTTGCCAACTATTTGAAAATCAACTTTAAAGACAAGGCTCAAATCTCGGTTGTGGTATGTCACGACTGCCGCAACAATTCGCGCACGTTTGCCGAAACTGTGGCAAATATCTTCTCGGCTAATAATATTAAGGTGTACCTCTTTGAAGATCTCCGCCCAACTCCTGAGTGCTCGTTTGCCATCCGCCACTTCAAGGCGCAGGCAGGTGTGAATATCACAGCGAGCCACAACCCACGTGAATACAACGGTTACAAGGCTTATTGGGAAGACGGTGCACAGGTATTAGCTCCTCACGATAAGGGAATTATCGACGAGGTGAACAAGGTTAAGATTGATGACGTAAAGTTTGAAGGCAATCCAGCTCTCATCGAAATCATTGGCGAAGAGGTAGACAAGGCTTACTTGGACGCTGTTCGCACTGTATGTATCGACCCTGAGGTTATCAAGCGTCAGCACGACCTCAAGATAGTTTACACCCCATTGCACGGTGCAGGTCGTGTGATGATACCTCGTGCATTACGCGATTGGGGCTTCGACAACATTCATTGCGTAGAAGAACAGATGGTAAAAGACGGCAACTTCCCTACCGTAGACCGTCCAAACCCTGAAATAGCAGAGGCATTGACCCTCGGTTTGCGTGAAGCAAAGCGTCTCGATGCCGATATCTTGATGGCTTCAGACCCTGATGCAGACCGTGTGGGAATGGCTTGCAAGGACAGCAATGGCGACTGGATTCTTATCAATGGCAACCAAACTTGCTTGATTTACCTTTGGTACATCATCACCAATCGCAAGGCAGTGGGCAAGATGAACCCTTCTGACTTTATCGTGAAAACCATCGTAACCACAGAGACAATTGCTGAAGTGGCAAAGAAGCAAAACGTAGAAATGCGCGACTGCTACACAGGTTTCAAGTGGATTGCACGTGAGGTGGCTATCTCTGAAGGCAAGCAGCAGTTTATCGGTGGTGGCGAAGAGAGTTATGGATTCATGGCTGAAGACTTCTGCCGCGACAAGGATGCTGTAAGTGGTTGTACACTCTTGGCTGAAATCTGCGCATACGCTAAGGATAACGGCAAGACCTTGTACGACCTTGTAATGGACATCTATCTTGAATACGGCTTCTCGTTCGAACATACCATCAATGTAGAACGCCCCGGAAAGAGCGGTGCAGAGGAAATTCAACAAATGATGGTGAACTTCCGCAACAACCCTCCTACCACTTTGGCTGGCAAAAAGATTGTGCTTTCTAAAGACTTCTTAAAGCTCGAACAGGTAGATGCTCAAGGCAACATCGCTAAGCTCGATATGCCTGCAACGAGCAACGTATTGCAGTGGTTCTGCGAAAACGGAAACAAGGTGAGCGTGCGTCCATCGGGTACAGAACCTAAGATTAAGTTCTATCTCGAAATCAAGGACAATATGACTTCTGCCGACCAATACAAGGCGTGTGTGGCTAAGGCTGAAAAACAAGTAGAGGCCATCAAGAAGGATTTAGGAATTGCATAAGCAAAACCCTCAAAACTAACCCAATAACTAAAGGGGCTCGACAGTGTTTGTCGAGCCCCTTTATTGTTTTCAAGGAAAAGGCGTGGTTTTCAGCTTTGTCGGACTGGTCGGACTGGTCAGACTGGTCAGACTGGTCAGACTGGTCGGACAGGTCAGACGCGTCCGACAGGTCCGACTTGTCCGACTTGTCCGACTTGTCCGACAAAACTGCAAAAGTTGGCTTAACCCACCATCTTCTTCAAATCTTCCTCCACAGTGGTATTGCCACCGAGGCCAAAGGTTTCTACCAATACTTTCAATACGTTTGGCGAAACAAAGGCAGGAAGCGTTGGGCCAATATGGATATTTTTAATGCCCAATGAGAGCAATGCCAACAATACGATAACTGCCTTTTGTTCGTACCAAGCTATGTTGAATTCGATAGGAAGGTCGTTGATGTCGTTTGCACCAAATATTTCTTTCAACTTCAATGCCACCACTGCCCAAGAGTAAGAGTCGTTGCACTGACCTGCGTCCAACACACGTGGAATGCCGTTGATGTCGCCCAACTGCAACTTGTTGTAGCGGAACTTAGCGCAACCCGATGTAAGAATTACGGTGTCGTGTGGCAACTGTTCTGCAAACTCGGTGTAGTAACTGCGGTCTTTCTGTCGACCATCGCAACCGCTCATTACAATAAACTTACGGATAGCACCTGTCTTTACCGCCTCAACTACTTGGTCTGCCAATGCAAACACCTGTCCGTGAGCAAATCCACCTACAATGTGGCCTTGTTCAAGGGCTTCAGGAGCTTGACAAGTTTTCGCAATAGCAATTACTTCAGAGAAGTCTTTCACGCCATTCGCATCAGCCTTGATGTGCTTCCACCCTGGGTAACCCGCTGCATTGGTGGTAAATACACGGTCGGCATAGTTAGCTCCTGGGCGTGGAGGAACAATGCAATTGGTGGTAAAGACGATAGGACCATTAAACTTAGCAAACTCTTCTTTCTGTTGCCACCACGCATTGCCATAGTTTGCCACCAAGTGCTTGTACTTTTTAAGGTGTGGATAGTAGTGCGCAGGCAACATTTCGCCGTGGGTATAGATGTCTATTCCCGTGCCCTCGGTCTGAATAAGAAGCTGCTCAATGTCCTTTAAGTCGTGTCCCGAAATAAGAATACCAGGGTTCGTACCTACGCCAATGTTCACCTTTGTTACTTCAGGATTGCCATAAGCCGAGGTGTTTGCCCCGTCCAAGAGTGCCATAGCCGCCACACCTTTCTCACCTGTTTCCAAAACAAGAGCAAGCAATGTGTCCATATCAGCCTCAGGATTGGTAACTACGGCAAGGGCTTTTTCTAAGAAAGCAATGAGCTTAGGGTCGCGATGGCTCAAGTGTGCAGCGTGCTCGTAGTAAGCCGCCATGCCTTTTAGCCCCAATATGGTGAGTTCTTTCAACGACCGAATGTCCTCATTCTCAGTACGTAGAATATTTTGTCGATTGCCTTCAGCCTCATAATCAGCCTTTTCGCCACCCCATTGTACTTCTTGATAAGGAGGCAACGCCACGTTGTTAGCCTTGGCAAGGGTTATCAATTCACGCTTAATAGCCACACCCTCGTCTACCTTATTTAGTATAGCTTGATTGTCAAAGTTTGCATTCGTAATCGTGATAAAGAGTGCCTCTGTAAGGTAGTCGCCCACCTTTTGTTCGGTTTCTATGCCTGCTGTGCGCAGTGTGTGTGCAATGGTAGCAATACCACGACTCACACCGACTATAAGGTCTTGCCAACGTGCTGTGTCGGCTTTCTTACCACATACCCCTTGAATAGTACAACCTGTTCCCTTCGCTGTTTCCTGACATTGGAAACAAAACATCTTGTTCTCTGCCATAATCTTATTTCTTTTTGTTCTGTTTGTTTTGTTTTTATGGCTGCAAAGTTAGGCTTTCCACAATGGGCAGAAGGTAACAATTGTTACTCTATGATGGTTAATGATAGTTAAAAAAGGAAAGTTTCTTAAAGCTGGTTCTTTAAACCCAAATCGGACGTCAGACCAGTCGGACCAGTCAGACCAGTCTGACTTGTCTGACTTGTCTGACCAGTCGGACACGTCTGACACGTCTGACACGTCCGACTGGTCTGACTGGTCCGACTGGTCTGACGTCCGATTTGGGTTTATAGAACCAGCCTTAATAAATTCTTATTTGGTCGCCCACCTTTATGCCTCGAATTACGGCATTCTTGTTCATCTTAGCCAAATTTTTAAGTCGTATGCCGTAGAGTTGGGCTATGATGTATAAACTTTCGTTTTGGCGTACCGTGTGGGGTGCATTGCGATACTTCTTAGGTGCTCGCTTTTGTTTTTTCTTAAACCATACGATGTCGCCCTCGCGCAAGATTTCTTTTTTGTCACGTTCGTTGTATTTAGCCAACTTTGATGCGTGGGTGTCAAACTCTTTTGCTATCGCCTTAAAGGTGTCGCCATTGTTTGCCACGATGTAGTAATTGTTGTTGAAAGCTCGCACTTTATGAAACTTAGGAGCGTCCTTAACATCAATTTTTGGCAGTGGTATCTCTATAGGCTTAGTAGGGTGCGGAGCTATCTCTGGCTTGTAAAGCGATGGGTCATCATATTCGTATAGTCGGTAAAGCTCTATAATGGCGATGAGCTTTGGCGCATAGGTAGAACTTGTGGCATAGCCTGATCGCTTTAGTCCGTGCGCCCAACCCTTATAGTCGGTGAGCTCGAGCGAGAATAGGTTGCGATAGTGAGCTCGTGAGGTGAGAAACTTAGAGTGGTCTTCATAACTTTCCAACACTGAGTCGTAAGCGCGGAAACATTCACCTCGGAGGTCGTCATCGTGCGATATGGTGCGACCTGTCCACCCGTGGCATTTTATGCCAAAATGGTTGTTCGCCAAGGTTGCCAATCGGCTTTGCCCTGCGCTGCTTTCCAATACGCCTTGGGCTAAGGTAATGCTGGCAGGGATATGGTAGCGCACCATTTCGCGAATGGCAAGCGATTTGTATTTATCGAAGTAGTTTTGGAAAGCCTGATTCCACTTGTAGGTAGGTCCACCAATGGCAATACAGACAAAGGAGATGAGGGTAAAAAATATGAGGATTATTCGCTTCATTTATCAAACTCGTGGGTGATACAGCTGCAAATATAAAGTTTTTAGCCGAAAATACAAAGAAAAAGCACGAAAAACATTGATTCTTAGCGTGTATTCCTTTGCCCGTAGAGGATAAATAATGCAATGAAGCCCCTATCGGTGGTTAGAACAGTTTGGGTGTTTTCGCTATTATTTTTGAAGCTTATGAGCTGTTTTTTGTTTTCTTCTAATAAGCGATTTGGGCATAAGGTTGCTTTGTCAGACCAGTCCGACTTGTCCGACCAGTCCGACCTGTCCGACTCGTCCGACCTGTCCGACCCGTCCGACTCGTCTGACAAGAATGAATCTTTAACCCAAATCGGTATAAAGCGTAAAAGTATGAGAAAGAATTTGGAAAAAGAGGGAGCAAGAGAGGAGAAGGATAGAAAGATGTGAGAATAGATAAACAAAAATGAGACTTCAGCGTTAGTGAAGTCTCATTTTTGTCAATATATCGTGTATGCGTTTCTTTGTTTCTATGCGTGTGGGCACAAGGGGTAGGCGGAGAACGTTGTCAATGAGTCCTAACTCGTTGAGTAAGGCTTTGCAACCTGCTGGATTGCCATCTACAAAGAGGAGTTTGTAAAGCTCGGTGAACTGATGATGGATTTTCACAGCTGCCTCGTATTCGCCATTAAATTCGAGGCGTATCATCTTTGAGAACTCCTTGGGTAAGGCATTGCCTATAACGGAGATAACGCCCACTGCACCGCTGGCTATCATGGGGAAGGTGAGTGCATCGTCGCCACTTATCACAGAGAAGTGCTTAGGCTTGTTTTTTATGATTTCGTCTACCTGCTCCAAACAGCCCGAAGCCTCTTTTATAGCTATTACGTTAGGGAAGTCGTTGGCAATGCGCACTGTGGTTTCGGCAGTCATATTCACGCCCGTTCGTCCTGGAACGTTGTAGAGAATGACGGGCAGCGGACTCACCTCGGCAATGGCTTTGAAGTGCTGATAAAGTCCTTCTTGGCTTGGCTTATTATAATAAGGACAGATGCTGAGTATGCCGTCTATGCCGTGCCAGTCGGTTGTGCGTATCTCTTCTATCACTGCTGCGGTATTGTTTCCGCCGCAATATTTCAGTATAGGCACACGCCCCTTTACGATAGCGATGATGGTTTGTGTTATCTTGTCTTTCTCTTCCGCCGACAGGCAAGGGCTTTCGCTCGTTGTAGCAAGTATGGTGAGGAAGTCTGCGCCGTTTTCCAACTGATATTCTATTAGTCGTTCTAAGGCCTCATAGTCTACCTCTCCATTAGCTGTGAATGGAGTAACGAGTGCTATACCCAATCCGTGAAATATATTCTGCATAGCTGTATGTGCATTTTTGTTTATCTGCAAATTTAAGCATTAATCTTTAACTTACAAAATCTACGTGCCATATCTTTGTGAAAAAGTTGTAAAACTATGAGTTTTTATCGCTTTTCAGTATGGCGTCTCTACACTCTTCCATTAGCCATTTGGGGGTGCTGGTGGCACCACAGATTCCCACAGTGGTCTTGCCTTGGAACCATTGCATATCTATTTCGGCTGCGCTCTCCACTTGGTACGAGTTGGGATTGACGCTCAAACATTCGTGAAAAAGCACCTTGCCGTTAGAGCTCTTTCGACCTGCCACGAAGACGATTACGTCGTGTCGTGAAGCAAAGGTTGAGATGTTGGGCATACGGTTTGCCACTTGTCGGCAGATGGTGTCGAAGCTGCGGAAGGTAGCATTGGGCGAAATGTTTTCTTGTATGTAGGCTATGATGCGATGAAACTCGTTAAGGCTCTTCGTGGTTTGCGAATAGAGGTAGATGTCGCGCTGAAAGTCTAACCGTTTCACATCGTCAAACTTCTCTATCACAATGGCTTTGCTGCGGGTCTGCCCTACAAGTCCTAACACCTCGGCGTGCCCATTCTTGCCAAAGATAACAATTTGTCGGTCGGCTGCCTGTTGGTCGTGGGTAAGGTCGAGTGTCTCGTCAGTCGCTATGCTCTTTTCGTATTGGTTTTTTATTCTTCGCTGCAAAGCCAATACTACGGGGCAGGTGGCATCTATTATCTCTATGTTGTTGCGCTTAGCAAGTTCGTAAGTTTCGGGTGGTTCGCCGTGTGCACGAAGCAATACGGTGGCATTGTGCAGCGCTCGCAGTTGGTCGTGATTGATGGTGATAAGTCCACGTTGGGTCAGTCGTTCCACCTCCATACTGTTGTGTACGATGTCGCCCAAGCAATAGAGTTTTGTGCCTTTTTCTAATTCTTCTTCGGCTTTCTTTATGGCGGTAGTCACACCAAAGCAGAAGCCACTGCCGTTGTCTATTTCTATTTGAAGCATTGTTGTTTTTGTTGTTGATAATTGGGGGAGTTTTTCAGACGCTAAGGGGAGCTTCCCTTGGGGGTTAAGGAGAGTTAGGAGGAGTTAAAGGAGTTAGAGCCAATACCTTTGCTCTAACTCCTAACTCCTTTAACGCTTTCTACTCCTTCACCTCAATCTTCTTTGCGCCTTCACGCCCTGTGTATTCTGGTGCGTATGCACATTGAGCGGTGCAAGTACCTGTTTGGTAAATGCCCGTGCGGTCTACGAAGTATTCAGTTTCTACCACGTGCGTACCCTTCGCCATAAGGTCGAAGTAGTAGTTGGTGGTGTTGTCTTTTGGAGAGATGTAGTAGCCGCCCCACTGATACCCACTAAGCTGTTCCACAGGTTCGAGACAGGCAGCACGCTTGTCCACTACTTGCACAAAGTCGTAGTCTCTATCGGCTGTGATGGTTAAACGAACAAGCACCTTGTCGCCCACTTGTAGCGTTCTACCTTCGGCGCGCTCCTTGTTATGATTGACAAGTAGCAGTTCACGCTTCACCTTTAGCCCCGAATTGGCAGCCTCTATCTCGGTTGCAGGTTGGAAGAACTGTGCATAAACCGCCCCCCAGCTTGTGCCTGTGCTGGTCTTTTCTACACTGAATGTGCGTGGCATAGCGTCCTTGCCTGCTGCTTTGTCTTGAGCGGTCGGCTCTATGGATTGGCTCACCTTGATGTATCCTATGCCTGCGGTGGCTTGCGGAGTTTCCATGGGCACACCATCAAGTTTCAATACGTTTGGTTCACCGTTGTCCATTGTCCATTTGCCATTGTCCATAAATGCCCAAATGGCATCTACTGCATTTACTGGCGTATCCCAAGCCTGTGTGCGTTTCTCCTGCAACAACCAGCGTTGCATCTCCTGAAGGGTTTGCTTGTCGGTCGGATCGATGGTTTTAAAGGCTTCGATGGCTGCCACCTGCGTTGGAATTTTATAGTTTCGCCAGCTGTAATAAGCGTGCTTTGTGTCGAAATAACGCCCCATTTCTTCCTTATAAACCATATATTCCTTGATGCTTTGGAGGTATTCCGCAGCCTTCTTGGTTTGGTTATACTGTTGCAGAATTACGGCTGTGTTCGCCTTGCCATAGATGGTAAGGTCGACAGGCTTCTTTGTTAAGAGGTTGATAAGGTAGGTTATATCTGCCGTTGTTCCACGTTTAGCCAATGCGTTGCTGTACAAGTAGTCGCAAAGGTCGTCAGAAGGCGCAAGATGCTTATAGCCTTTCTTTTCCAAACGTTTAAGATCTGCCACACGCGCTGCCGTCTCACGATCCAAGAAGCGGAAAGCCGATGTGATGATGCTTTGTGTTTGGGCATCGTTTTCCCCCATTAGCGTGTTCAGACGTGTAAGGTTCTTCACCACAGCCACGGTCATATAGAAGCTGCCACGCATTCCCTTCCACCACGAGAACGACCCATCAGGATTTTGCAATTGCTGTAAACCCTTCAAGGATTGGGCTAAATTGTTGCGGAGTTGGTTTTTGTCAAAGTAGCGCACCAATTGTTGCTTCTGTTCAGTCTCGTTTTTAGCCTCCATAACCCAAGGCGTTTCGTTGAGAACAAGGGTTTTGAGGTCTTCATTCTTCTGCAATGCCGACATCATAGATGTTTCGCTGCCCTTTTCGTTGCGCCACTTTTCGATGGTTTGTCTAATCTTTGGCGACGTATTTATCACCTTGTTTGCCAACGAGTTGGCATAATAGGCTGTTACCAGACTAATGGCGTTCATCTCGTTTGCGTTGCCCACGTATGGCAAGGCTTGTATCATCAGCCAGTTAGGATTGTTGGTATATTCCACTGTGAGCCGCTTTGCCGTGGTATTCTTTGGGAAAAGGCGACCAAGGTCTACTGTTTTCACCCCTGCTTCATTCTGTGTAAACGGATAAGTGTTCACAACGTACGATCTGTTAGGCAATACGGCAAGATACTGCTGTTCTCCATCAGAATAGTCTGCGCCCTTTGCAAACACGCGAACGATGACCATTTGTCTGTCGGCAGCGAGCTGTTGTGCGCTATCGTCTGCAAAGAGAGAGGCAAGAGAGAAGTTGACCGATGATGTGGCTTTGGGTTCAAGGGTGTAATCTTTGCTTTGGGTGTAAACCACCTGTTCGGTTTCAGGGTCTACAATCTCGATGGTTGCCGTACCTTTCACTTGCTTGTCGGCTGTATTGATAAGGCGTGAAGCCACCGTCGGTGCATCGCCCATACGCACAAAGCGTGGCATATTGGGCTGAATCATCACTGTTTTTTGTGCCACAATGTCGCTTTCTATGAAGCCTGTGTTGAGGTCTGCATCGTGTGCAATACCCATAAAGTGCCACGTGGTAAGACTTTCGGGCAGTGTGAACTTCACTTTCACGGTGCCGTCGGTCTCTGTGGCAAGACGTGGATAGAAGAATGCAGTCTCGTTAAGGTTCTCACGCAGTTGTAGTTTTGATGTTTGCTGCTTTTCGTCTTCAGCTGTGATGATGTCGCCATTAGATCGTGCGCCATAAAGTTCAACACGTGAGCTTGTTTCTAACTCGACTGTAGTCTTTGCCAACAATGGTTGTTTTGCGCCACGTACCATAACTTCTCGCTTTGCCGAAGCAGCTTCTGCCATTGGCATAGCTGTGAGTACATTGGCATCATACCCACGTGTACTGCGGTCAAAATAAAGTATTGGACCGAAATTGTCTACAAAGCGGTTGTCGAACTCGGCAAATGACAACGAAGGCACTGTACGGTAACTATACAATTTCTCATAACCTGCTGAGAAATCGTCAAACTCGAACCCTCTCCAATTCAACGATGGTGTAGCCGAATAGAAACGTGGAGCGAGCGACCAACGGTGCTTCAATATTTCGTCCAAGCGCTTATCGTAGAGCGTAGCCATGAGTTGTGCCTTGGCTGCCTTTCCGTTAGGGTGAGTAATCGATAATGTCCACTCTTCGTCTTGCCCCGGGGTAAGGCGATTGCGGAAGGTAGTCCACTTTACGTTAAGTTTCTTTTCAGGTTCAGGGCGTCTAATATCTGCCGAATGGGCATAGATCTTGCCTTCTTTTACCCACGCAAAAGTAAGGGTGATGCCTTCGCCGTACTCCGTTTTATAAGTAAACTTTCGTGTGGTAAGGGCGTTGCTTTGGTCGATAGTTCCCGACTCCAAGACGGTATTGCCCGAACAGATGGTGTACAAAATGTGCTGATTGGCATCTGACGAACCTACCTGCACATATACAGGACTGCCATCTTGTGGGAACTGGTGGTCGCTCACATAGAACCAGTCGTGGGTTTCGTACACAGGTTGCTTGTCGTCCATTGAGAATACAACAAACGCTTGTGTAAGGGTATCCGTACCACAAATGGCGTGCAACTGATAATGTCCCGAGTTCAGATTTTTCAACTTCAACTCGCTATTGGCTGCCACTTCCTGATACTTGCCAAAGGCTTTGTTGTCCTTTTTATAAGGCGCAATGGCATAGCGCACCTTGCCTTCGATAGGCGCACCCGCTGCATTGCGATAGCCAAACAAGAAGGTAGGCAAATTGTTGCGCAACATTCTGTCGGGCAACGAGCAAGTGAGGGCAGTAGCCTTGTCGCCCAATGGCAGACTTGTGCTGCCTTCACGAGTTTCGCCCGCTTGGTCGGTTACTTTTGCGTCCACAACGAAACGGAAGAAGCGACTGCGGTTGGCGTATGACTCGTCTTCAAATTCGCCTTTCTCAGGGAAAATCAACGGCACTTCTATCTCGAACTCGCCCTTCTCGTTGGTTACTACTTCGCCATCGCTTAGCTCTTCAATGTCGTTACTATATCCCCAATACCACTCTGCCATACGGCGATTTACGGTGTATTCCACCTTTGCTCCTTGCACAGGAACGCCTGCAAAACTCTTGGCCTTACCACGTACCTTGATGGTGTCGCCTACGGCATAACGCTGTTCGTACTTGTCAAACTCCACTTGGAACGTTGGTCGCTTGTATTCTTCCACTTGGAACGAGGTCGTTCCGAGGTTGTCAACCACAAGACTAAAGTTGCCCGTCAGTCCGTCCTTAGACAAGTCGAAGTCGACAGCGGCTGTACCCATCTCGTCGGTTGTTACCTCTTTTTCGGTCACAATATCATAGTTGGCATTGCGCAATTTTACAGTAAGTCGTTCGTTAGGCAAAGCCTTAGTTATCAAGTGCTTATTATCTCTATGGTAGTACACCAACGATGCGTGAACGGTTTGCCCGGGACGATAAATGCTGCGGTCGGTGAAGAGGTTGCAAACATTGTTTCCGTCCGAAGATTTGGAGAACAGAAACGAGTTCCAAAGACTGTTTTCACGGCACGCCTTATCGTCATTGGTGTAGGCATAGATGTAGTCGGGCTCGCTTTCGGCATACGTATAGCATGCCTCGCCTTTGTCGTTGGTGGTAAGGGTTTCTACCTTGTTGGGGTTTCCGTAACGCCCTTTGGGGGTGAGCCTTAGCTTTGCTCCTGGCACAGGCTGACCTGTATCGGCAGTTACCACCGCATAGCGAATTTTATGGTTGGGTTGTTCTTCACTTATAACATACAGATTGCTAACATAATACAACTCGTATTGCGGTTTGATGTCTTTAGATGAAGATGCAAACTCGAAGAGGTAAACACCCTTTTCCAAAGGAGGCAGCGCAATAGAGTCGTCTACTATTTCCCAAGGCTGATGACCTGGGTATTGGCGCACAATGGTTTTTGCCGTCTCGGGTAGGCAACTTTGCTTTATACGTGCCAAATGTTTTTCGCCTCCTCCTATTGTCATAGTGCCATCAAGGGTGGTGCGGGTGATGGTAAGGCGCAGGTCGGCAATGTTTCTTATATGTATTTGTTTTATTGTGTTTGTACGATTGGGCAGCCCCACTTCCTTATCTATATACGCATCAAACATAGGTGCGCACAATTGGGAACGCTCATTACGAAGCATCTTCATACCTTGCCACGAGGGCCAACGGCTCAATGCGTTGTCGATGTAGGCAATACGTTGTGAGGGGGTAAAGTTGCTGCTGCTTGTTTTGAGGTGGTATAATTTTATAGCCAAAGCGCCGCAGATAGGCAGGTCGCCGTATGTCTTAATAAGCGTTTCGGCAGTAGCTTCTTTCGGATTTTGGTTCCATTTCATCAATGCCATATAGAACGCTGCCTCACGATTTCCCACCTTATCATAATAGGTTTTTGCCTCCTCGTAACGTTGTGTTTCAAGGGCTATTACGTGCAGAAGGTCGTTGCCGAAGAGGGCATCGTCCTTGCCTTTCTGTATCAAGGGCACATAGGCATCTATCTTTTGCGTTGCCAAGAGCCGAGGTTGGGCAATGGCTTTGTCGTAATAGTTTTTTGTTTTATCGGGGTTGTCATTGTCTGTATCGAACAACCTGCCCAAGGCACAATTGTACACAGCTGCCAACACGGGGTCGGTACGCTCGGCTTTGGCGCAGAGGGCGTTCAGTCGCTTGGTTTCTATCTCTACAGAGTCGGGCGATATTTGTGTCCACAAACTTGAGGTCAATAGTTCGGCAGCCAAGAGGTTGCCATACGACTTGTCTTTCGCAGCTTTAGCCACAATCTTTTTCAACACACCAATCTGTGTCTTGGGCAAGTCTTTCGCTTCTGCTTCGTCTACTTGTTTCCACAACGCATCATAGCTTTGCGCCCAAATTCCTAAAGGTGCCATAAGCATTAATATCAAAATAGTTATTAGTTTTCGCATACCGATATATTATTTGTTAGAATTTAGAGTAGCTTTGTCGGACGGGTCGGACGGGTCGGACGAGTCCGATTTCGCAGATTACTTCGATTGGTCAGACCTGTCGGACGAGTCAGACCCGTCCGACTTGTCAGACCCGTCCGACAGGTCCGACCCCTCCCCTTTAAAATGCAAATATACAGAATTTCATCTCACATTCCTACCTTTTTATATAATATAGCAAATAAATTATGTTTTTTTAAAGAGAGAATATGTATCTTTGCCGTATGAACCTACTTGTTATCAACATTCTCCTCATCGTGTTCACAGCCCTCGTCGTTGTGGCATACGCCAAACATACCCAACGTGCCAAAAAGCGGAGGACGGAAATCATAGGTGAACCGAAAACAAAACCGATAAACAGTGACGAGCTTGCCACATTATACGATGGTAACGAACTATTGTGTAGGGTGGGCTATCTGCACTATGTGCTCACTACAGCCGAAAAGCCATTGAGCCATTTGAAAGAAACGGAGCGTGATGACTTGACAGAAAAACAATCTACCCAAACACCTGACACAGAACTATTTGTAGGGTATGCCATAGCCGACAAAAACACGAAAAACAGAATAATAGTTTGCACGCATACCCACCGCCACATAGGTGCAATAGACAGCCAAGAAGAGCTTTACACCCTACTGCTCACCCTACCCCATCTGGCTGCATACGGATATGTAAAAGCCATTAGTGAGAACGAAAGCGTAGGCGAAGCATGCATAGAAAGCCTCCCTACGAACTAAAGCCTCCCTACGAACTAAGGCCTCCCCCTCCATTGGGACTACGCTTTATAGGATGTTTCTATTTTTCCGTTTTGCTTCGGATAAGTGTTAAATACAAGGGTCATAATTCGCGTATATGCGTTGAAAAGAAGCGTGATACACAAAAGCGGCATAAATGGGTGTGCAATTGTAAATTGCTGACTGATAATGGGTAATGAGTAAACAGAAAAAAGTGTGCAAGAATATACTGCTTAGATTACGGAAATATAGAACGAATAAAAGAAGAATATGAACAAGAAAAGTACTATTAAGTGGTATTTCAGAAGGCAAAAGTTGAACTTTAGCTTTGCCAAACATCAATGTTGAGGGGGTAAAACATATATGTTTGCCCTTGTCAAAGATGAACTTTGGCTTTCTATACTATCAATAACGGGGATTTAGAATACATAATAAGAAATATCAAACAATTCTATTGGGCAATTAAAATGTTAAATCCGCACAACAGCAAAACCCATTGGGAGAATTAAACCCAAGCCATAAGCCCGAAAAAGGAATTTGGTCGGACTGGTCGGACTGGTCAGACTGGTCAGACTGGTCAGACTTGTCAGACGCGTCCGACTGGTCCGACTGGTCCGACCAGTCCGACTATTCCTACCCATTCCCCTCAT
Organism: Prevotella ihumii; assembly: GCF_900155655.1. Lineage (GTDB taxonomy): Bacteria > Bacteroidota > Bacteroidia > Bacteroidales > Bacteroidaceae > Prevotella > Prevotella ihumii. The sequence continues at coordinate 1,891,288 of NZ_LT706987.1, read as the reverse complement.
TTTGTTAAAAGTAGCAAAACTTACACGCTATTCAAATTTTTATCTTAATTTTGTTGCTTTGTGGGCTAAAGGCGTTTTAGGCTCGCTCTACTACTATACATCTAATAAGAATCATACAAAAATAAAGTCATGAAATCCAACTTAAAGAAAACAGTCCTTATCGCTACTTTGGCGTGTGGGGCAATTACGGGAAATGCCTTTGTGGGCAAACCTGTACAAACCATCAAATCAGTGTACACCAATCCGTTAATGCAGGCAAGCACATTGCCATTTGGCGCACCAGACTTCAGCCGTATCAAGGCAGAACACTATATGCCAGCCATCAAGGCAGGTATAGCCGAACAGCGTGCAGAGATAAAAAAGATAGTAGACAACAAGGCTAAGCCTACCTTCAAGAACACCATCTTGGCGTACGAGGAAAGCGGCAAACTATTGGCACGTGCCACAAGCATTTTCAGTGCCATAGCCGAAGCGCACAAGACACCAGAGATAGAGGCGATAGAGAAGGAGGCTATACCTTTGCTCACCGACTTTGAAAACGAGTTGAACTTCAATCAGAAGTTCTTCCAACGTGTAAAATACGTGTACGACCACGAACTATCATCGCTCCAAGGCGAAGACAAGAAGCTCTTGGAAGAAATATACAAAGGCTTTGTACGCTCAGGCGCATTGCTCGAACCTGCTAAAATGAAGCGGATGGAGGAAATCAACAAGCGATTGGCTGTGCTACAACAAGACTTTGGCAATATGCTTCCAAAGGCTGCTATTGCACAAACTATATGGGTAAACAACGTGAACGACCTTGCAGGACTAAGTCAGGCCGACATAGCACAATGTAAGAAAGACGCTGAAAGCCGTGGCGGAAAAGCTCCTTACTGCATCGTCATTACCAATACCACACAGCAGCCTATCCTTGCCAACCTTGACAATCGTGCCTTGCGCGAACGTGTGTACAACGCTTCTATCCATCGCACAGACGGCACAGGGCAGTACAACGCCTATCCATTGGTTGTAGAAATAGCAAAACTACGTGCCGAAAAGGCAGAACTGATGGGCTATAACAACTATGCCAACTACTCATTGAGCAACGCAATGGCAAAAAACACCGACAATGCCTACGCTTTCCTAAAGCAGCTCATCAAGGAATATCAACCTAAAGCTGAGGCAGAAACAAAGGCGATAGAGGCGTATGCGCGCAAAACACAGGGAGCCGACTTCAAGCTCCAGCCTTACGACCGCTTCTACTATTCGGCAAAGATGAAGAAGGACCAGTACAGCTTCTCTGAAGATGAGGTGAAACCTTACTTCAACATCGACACCGTACTCGTAAACGGTATATTCTATGCAGCCAACAAGGTTTACGGACTTACCTTTAAGGAACGCAAAGACATACCTACCTATCACCCTGACATGAAGGTGTTCGACGTGATAGATGCCAACGGCAAGCAGCTCGCCTTGTTCTATTGCGACTACTTCCGCCGTCCTACCAAGCGAGGCGGTGCATGGATGAGCCCATTCTTCAAGCAGAGCCAATTGCGCGGACAGCTACCTCTTATATATAATGTGTGCAACTACGCCAAAGCACCCGAAGGCAAACCAACACTCATAAGCTGGGACGAGGTAACAACAATGTTCCACGAGTTTGGACACGCCCTCCACGGAATGTTGTCAGACTGCTACTACAACACCCTTAGCGGAACATCAGTAGCACGCGACTTTGTAGAGATGCCATCACAGTTTAACGAGTCGTTTGCAAGCATACCTGAAGTGTTCAACAACTACGCAAAGCATTACAAAACCCACCAGCCAATGCCTGCCGACCTCCGCGACAAGATGATCGGTTCGCTCAACTTCCAAGCAGCCTATGCCCTTGGTGAAAACCTCGCTGCTACCTGTGTCGACCTTGCTTGGCACTGTCTCAGCTCAAAGGACATTCCTACAGCCGAAGGCGCAAAAGATTTTGAAGCTAAAGCCCTCAAAGAAGTAGGTTTGCTCAACAGTCAGATACCACCACGCTACTCTACCTCTTACTTCAACCACGTATGGGGCGGCGGTTATGCAGCAGGCTACTACAGCTACCTATGGTCAGAAGTATTGGCTGTAAACGTGGCAGACTACTTTGCTAAGCACGGCGCATTGACCCGCAAGGTGGGCGACTCATTCCGTGCCAACATTCTTAGCAGCGGTAACACCAAAGACTTGATGCAAATATTTTCAGCTTTCACAGGTCTTAAAGCTCCCGACGCTTCAGGATTGCTCAAGGCTCGCGGCTTGTAAAACGCCATAAAGTTTCGTCCGACCTGTCCGACCAGTCCGACTTGTCCGACCAGTCCGACCCGTCCGACCCGTCCGACCCGTCCGACAAAACAAATAGATAACTATCAAAGCAAAAACTTGGGCTCTTCCCACCATTTTTTTGGTTGGGAAGAGCCTTTTTTCTTTTTTTTTAAAATAATTAAAGAAAAAGTTTTCTGTTTAAAAAATATTTTATATATTTGCAACCAACAACAATTTTACTTAATAAAGTAACAAAATCATAGGTTATCGAAAGATAAACCTAACCTAAAATACTGAAAATAGTCATAACGGTAGACAATCTACCTAAAATTTAAACTTAAATATTATCAATTATGAAAAAAACTTTACTCGCAGCACTCGCAGTAGTGTTCAGCCTCGGTGCAATGGCACAAGATGTTGAAAAACCAGAAGGTCTTATCAAAGAAAAACCAGCAGGCGAATTAAAGCTCTATCGTCCAGTAGCAGGCACATGGGTTTATTTCGATTCGAAAGCAAAGAAACTGGTCCCAGTCGATTGTACAAAGCTGGGTGGTCTCAAATTGGAATCTCGTAAAGATTTAGACCGTCAAGTAGTTATCGATCCTAACGGAACAGACGTTTATATGAAGAACTGTGTATCTACTGTGGGATCTAGTTATTGGATAAAAGGTACCAAGAATGGAAATAAACTTACATTCCCTACACAGCAATGTATTATTTGGTGGGATGCTGACGATAAAGGTCCTGCAGAGGGTGTTATGGCTTGTATCGCCAAGGTAGGTACCAACGACGAAGGTAAGGAAGGTTATGTTATTGATGAAGACGATACAGAGTTTTCTTATGAACTTGACGGTAATTCACTCGCCCTGCTTGAAACTTCACATGATAAAGATAACGTAAGAATCTTGGCTGTTAGTCTAATGAGCAAGCCTGGTGTCCTTGGTTATTTTGAATTTCAAACAGTTTACGAATACGACGAAGAAGCTACACAGGCAGTTACAGCTGCAGCTATCCAAGGCGTTCAGGCTGATACCAATAACGAAGTTGTAGGCGTTAAGTACTTCGACCTCTCTGGTCGTCAGATTGCTAAGCCAGCTAACGGCGTTTCTATCCAAAAGGTAGAATACAGCAATGGTGCACAGAAGGCAACAAAGATTATCGGTAAGTAATTTTCTTCCCCGATACACACAAACAAACAGCTAATACAGCTGATTAAAATAAGACACATCTCACATTGTGGGGTGTGTCTTTTTTTGTCTCCCTCCGCCAAGTCCGACCCGTCCGACAAGTCCGACAAGTCCGACAAGTCCGACCCGTCCGACAAGTCCGACCCGTCTGACTGGTCCGTAAGCATCCAATATTAGCCGCCTTTGTGTAACATTCTTGCTTTACTACCTTTGCCCGAAAAACTTATGTTTGTACTCAATGAAACAAATGTTTTTCGGGTTTGTTGCACTCCTGTGGACATGCGTCAGGGTATTCTTCGCCTGTCCCAATTGGTACGCAGCAATGACTTCAATCCTTCTGATGGTGTTGTCTACGTTTTCTACAATCGAGCCCGTAACCGAATTAAATTGCTGCACTGGGAACGCTGTGGTTTTGTCGTGTATCATAAACAGATGGCACAGGGTTGCCTAAGTCCTAAAATCATACGGGCGAGAGCTGGATTTTATGAACTTCGCTGGGACGAATTGGTACTCTATATTGAAGGTATAAATCCTAATTGCTACCGAAGAAAAAGATACAATAAATCTTAGTATTTTCTTGCCAGTGTCAGATATTTTTTGTAATTTTACATCGTATAAAGAACTGATAATGTGATGGATATGCCTTATTGCACAATGACATCTGACTACCATTCTCTCACTCGGGAAGCTGTTGTTAAACTTCTTGAGCAAAGGGATGCTGAGCTTAAGAACAAGGATACTCAACTCAAGAACAAGGATGCTGAGCTTAAGAACAAGGATACTCAACTCAAGGATAAGGAGGCTGAGCTCAAGGATAAGGATGCTGAGCTCAAGGATAAGGATGCTGAGCTCAAGGATAAGGATGCTGAGCTCAAGGATAAGGATGCTGAGCTTAAGATTAAGGATGCTGAGCTGGAACGAAAGTCCCGTCGCATTCTTGAACTTGAGCGTATGGTATTTGGCAGGCGCAGCGAGAAACGCCTGCCTGAGAGTGCAAGTGGCTGGGCGGGTACGCTTTTTGACGAACAGTGGGCCAAAGAGGGTTCCCTGGCTCAGGTGGAAGCCCTTCCCATCATCAAGGAGATAAAACAGCAGGCCGGGCAACGCAGGTCATCACGCCGTGTGAGCCGTCCTTCCAGAAAGGGTAGGGCCTACGCCTCCTATGTTCCCGAGAATATAGAGCGACAGGTGACGGAGATATATCCAGAGGGTTATGACGCTGAGCGCATGGTCATCATCGGACATGACAGAAGTGAGCATCTGTGTCTGCGTCCCTCATCCTTTTATGTCAGGGTAGAAGATCGTGTCATCTGCCGCCTGAAGGAAGCCCGGCCAACGGATGCGAAGGTCGACATCCTGGAAGCCCCCTTGAAAAAGCAAGCGGTGGATTGTTTTGCCGACGCTTCCCTGCTCGCCGAGATCATCACCGCCAAGTTCGCCTATCACCAGCCCGAGTATAGGCAATGTGAAAGATGGAAGGAACTGGGCGTGAACCTCCCCACCTCAACCGTCAACAGCTGGGTTCACGATGCCGCCGATGCACTTTATCCACTTTACAAACTTCAAGTAAGACAGATCCTGCAAAGTCCTTATCTTCAAGTTGACGAGACCAGCGTACAGGTTGCCGACCGCAAGGGAAAGACGCGCAAGGGATACCTGTGGGGCGTGCGTGACGCCATGCACTCCCAGGGAGTGTTCTTCCATTGGAAGGACGGGTCGCGGTCGGGCGCTGTGGCAGATGAGCTCTTCAAGGGCTACCAGGGTGCCATACAGTCTGATGGGTATGAGGTCTACAGCAGGTTTGAGAACGTTCAGGGCATCGTGCTGTTAGGATGTATGGCACACGTGAGACGTAAGTTCGAACATCTGGCGGCTGACGATAAGAACGCCGCCCATATCATCGAAACGATAGCCACGCTTTATGAGTTGGAGGAAAACCTCAAACACAAGAAAGCACCACCCGAGGAAGTGGAAACAGAACGAAAGGCTAAAGCTTACCCTATTCTTAAGTATTTGGAGACCTATATGTTGGATGTACACAAACAGTACACCCCAGGCGAAGCTATGGAGAAGGCACTGCGTTATGCCTTCGCCGTATGGATACGCATTGGCAGGTATGTGCAGGACGGACGCTTCAACATAGACAACAACCTCATGGAACAGGCCATCAGGCCCATCACGCTTGGAAGAAAGAACTACCTGTTCTGTGGTAACAATGAGGGAGCAGAGAACAACGCCGTCTTCTATACCTTTATGGCGTGTTGCAGGGAAGCAGACATAGAGCCATACAAATGGATGAAGGAAGTTCTTTCAAGGCCCCTGCTCGACATGACGGAGGAGGAACTCACGAAAATGCTACCTTCAAACTTCAAATAACAAATAACCCTTATATGCTGCCAGACATATAAGGGTTATTTGTTGGTGTGAAAGGCGGCTAATATTGGATGCTTACACTGGTCCGACGACCGATTTGGGTTTAACCCAATAAAACAACAAAGGAGGCAAAGAAAAAGGGTGCACCCACGATGGGTACACCCTTTGTTTTATGAGTATGTTTTCGGGGGTAATTACTTGATATTCTTCAAGATAGCGAGCAAGTGATCCCATACCATCTGAGCGGTTGGGATAAGGAGTCGCTCCTCTGGAGTGTGAACAAAGCGGAGTGTAGGACCGAAGCTCATCATATCTACTTTAGGATATTTCTCTGAAATCAATCCACATTCCAAACCTGCGTGAATACCCAATACTTCAGGTTCTTTACCGAAGAGCTTCTTGTATTCTTCCACGGCAACAGCTACGAGTTTAGAATTTGGGTTCATCTTCCAACCTGGGTATTGGTCGTGCTGACAAACCTCTGCACCTGCAAGTTCGAAACAAGCCTTGATGGTGTTTGCTATATTGGTGAGCGCGCTTGAAACGTTAGAACGTTGAGATGCTACTACGGTGATAGCCTCGTCCTCGGTGCAAACCACAGCCACATTGCTTGATGTTTCCACCATATAAGCCAAAGCCTCGTCTTGGCAGTTGGCCAACGGACCATTGTCTACCGCCTGAATAGCCATAACCAATCGGCAAGCCACTTCCTTCTCTACCACAGGGCAAGCATCGGTGCTTTCCATTCCCCAAACAGCGTTAGGGTCTGACACGTGATACTCTTCTTCTACACCCTTGGTATAGATGTTCCAGTCTGCCATCACTTCTTCCTTCTTATCGGCAGGTACCGCAAATACCACCTTACCATCGCGAGGAATAGCGTTATCCATCTTGCCTGAGTTCCAATGAGCTATGCGCAAGTCCATCTTGCTTTGCTCCATATAGAGGAAACGACCGAGCACCTTTATTGCATTGGCACGCTTCTTGTTGATGTCGTCGCCAGAGTGGCCACCTGTAAAGCCCTTCACGCTTGCTTCCATAAAGAAGTAGCCTGCTGGAGCTTCTTCGCGCTTGTAACGGAATACGCTGTCGGTAGTGATACCACCTGCACAACTTACAAAGATTTGCCCCTCGTCTTCAGAGTCTATATTGATGAGATACTTACCTGTCATCCACCCTGGCTCCAAGCCAAACGCACCTGTAAGACCTGTTTCTTCGTCTACGGTGAACAAACATTCTATCTTGCCGTGCTCAATGTCGGTTGCTTCGAGAATTGCCAACTCGTATGCCACACCTATACCGTCGTCAGCGCCGAGGGTTGTGCCTTTAGCTGTGAGCCATTCGCCGTCGATGTAAGTCTGGATAGGGTCTTTGTGGAAATCGAACTTAACGTCCACCAACTTGTCGCACACCATATCGATGTGGCTCTGAAGAATTACGGTAGGCACGTTTTCCATACCCTTTGTTGCAGGCTTGGTAATGAGAACGTTACCAGTTTTGTCAACTTTAGTGTCCAAGTTGTGGCTCTTGCCAAACGCTACGAGGAACTCAATCATCTTCTCTTCGTGCTTGGAAGGACGTGGAATTTGATTGATTTTAGCGAACTGCTCGAATACACAAGCAGGTTTTAATTCAATGTTTGCCATTTTTAATAGTATTTTCTTTTTTATTCCTTCGATTTATGTTACCTTTGCAAAGGTATTTACATTGCAAAGTTAATAAAAATGATACAAACATTATTGCTCAGTGTGTTAATAATTGCTATTGCAGTGGTCTTGCTCTCTGTAAGAGTCATTCTGCAGAAAGGGGCTTCTTTTAAGTCGCAGCACATTCACGACAGCGAATACTTGCGAAAGAAAGGTATTCATTGCGTGATAGACCAAGACAAGGAAGCACGAGCACAAAACCGCGCTTATTAATATATAATAAGGTGGCGGAGAAACATAAGAATTAAAAACGACAAAATAAAAATATGAAAAAGATTTTCGGAACATTGGCTATTGCAGCCATTGCTATGAGTTTTGCAGCGTGCAACAACCAGCCAAAGGCTAACGACACAGCACCAACCAAGGCAACAGCTACCACTGCTGCATCATCGGACAGCAAGAAAGTGGCATACGTAGAGATTGACTCGATTATGAGCCAATACACCTATTGGAAAGAGGTGACAAAGATAATGCAGGCTAAAGAAAGCAATATTCAGAAGACATTGGCAGGCAAACAGAAGTCTATTCAGGCAGCTGCAGCCAACTTCCAACAGAATATTCAAGCCAACAAGTACACCCAGGAACAGGCTCAGCAGATACAAGCAGGCATACAAAAGCAGGCTGCTGATGCTGACGCATTGCAACAACGACTTGGCAACGAGTATCAAGCAGAGGTGGCTAAATACAACAAAGCTTTGTCTGACAGCGTTCACAACTACTTGAAAGAGTTCAACAAGGACAACAAGTATGTGATGATTCTTGCTAAGAGCGGCGACAACATTCTCTATGCTGACCCAGCTTGCAACATTACCAACGAGGTAGTAAAGGGAATGAACAAGGCTTACAAAGGTATGAAGAAATAATAGAAGACATAAGTTAATAATAAAAAGGAATCAGTTAAAAGATTGAAATGTGGGGCAGCGGCCCCGTGAGTTATTGAGAGAGAAGATAAGACGTGAGTCTTGTCTTCTTTTTTTTTGCATCTGCCCAATATGGGGGGATTGGTCGGACTGGTCGGACTGGTCAGACTGGTCAGACGGGTCAGACAAGTCGGACAAGTCGGACTGGTCGGACAAGTCGGACGGGGTTAATAGCGTTTCAGCGCTCGGTCCATCTCTCGGCGGTCTTCCTTTGCCTTGAGTGTTTCGCGTTTGTCGTACTCCTTCTTACCACGACACAAGGCTATGTCTACCTTGGCTCTACCGTTCTGGTCTATAAAAACAAGGGTGGGCACGATGGTGTAGCCTGGCGACTTGGCGTCTTCTTCCAATCGGCGTATCTCGCGCTTGCTCAATAACAACTTGCGGGTACGCTTTGCCTCGTGATTGCTGTACGAACCATAGAAATAAGGCGATATATTCATACCCTGTAGCCACATTTCGCCCTTGTTGATAAAGCAAAACGAGTCTACCAACGAGGCTTTTCCTGCACGTATCGACTTGATTTCAGTACCCGTAAGTACGATGCCTGCCGTGTAGGTATCTACAAAAAAATATTCGAACGAAGCCTTCTTATTGCGTATCTGCACAGGCGACTTCTTTCTCAACGCTATTTCGTCCTTATTCATTGTTCTATCACTACAAAATCTTCAATATGGTCGTCAACGTATTCGGCTACCTTTGCCATCCATTGTTCTTCGTTTACGATAAAATCATCGTCCAATTCGTCAAACTCTGGCATTTGCTCGTACAGTGCCATAAAGTCGTCGTCCGACATCTCACACTCTATCTCATTACGATATTTCTCGTAGTATCGCTTCGCCTTACGAATGTGCGAATAGAGGTCTGTAAGCCCCCAATTGCGCATTGCCACAGCGAAGGGATTTTTGAAAAAGAAAGCTCCGTAGCCGTTGTGAATGAGCTGCACATAGCCTCCGTCCATCACCTCGGTGTGCAGATAGCTCCACCCAAGGAGCGTAATCTGGTCGGGCGATAGCGCGCCAAGGTTCTCATTGGTAAGCTGTCCGCCTATGGCTTCGTGAATGGCATCTACAAATACTTGCACAAAGGCGTCCATATCTGTATTGGCTGCCGTGCGCACTTTCTCTTCTTTTACTTTTACTTCTATCATTGTAATGCGATATAAAAAACTGCTGCCCCCTTCCTTCGTGCTATAATGCTTATAAAGAGGGGGTATGGATTGACAAAGTTAAGTAAAAAAAATGAATTGTAGAAATAAATTGAAAAATTAAGTTGTACATTTGCACAACGAGATACAAAAACATAAACCCAAATCGGTCGTTAGCCCGATAGGAACAAAGAATAACAGCCTCAACCTAAAAAGTAAAAATAAGCAAAGAAAAGCTTGGAAAAATAATTGCACGCTGTTATCGTACACAGCAAATAAAGTGACAAAAAGTAAGGAAAAACATTTGGAAGATACAGAAAAAGTGCTTATCTTTGCAATCGTTATCCTGAAAACAATCTTTTTACCTTAAATGGCTAATACCTATTGAAGATTTGAGGCGGTCACCTGAGAAGGTCATCGCTTTCTTTTTTATGTATAAATTAGTCTTACTTCTGCATAAACACGTTTTATTTATACATAAAGAAAACTTACATTCGAAAAAATATTTTCCAACCTTTCGCCTTTTTGTTCGCAAATATGCAAATTTGCATTTCTTGAGTTTCAATCCGAAATCAACCAATTTTGATATAAAAACAAATACTTATGCAATTATGCGCTCTAAAATCTAAAATTATATTAATTTTATGCTAAAACCTCACTTAGAATAGCATATTTCTGAAAAAACAACTTATATTTGTATTGTAAATTCAAAGCTAAAACACGTAAGTACATAAATATACAAGCGTAGAGCGTATTACAAAATACAAGGCCTCAGCCTTGAATACCTAAGATGTATAAAGGATAGACTTATCGAGTGCGAATGGTGAAAAAGAAATGAACAACGACACAAAAACAAAATTAGAAAGCCCTATGGTAAAACTTAGAAACAAAACGTCTAAAGGACGAATGATTATTTCGGCATCGCCCTACTCAAGCGTAGTTACAATCGATATGGATTGTAAGAAGAAGAAGTATAACGCAAGTAATATAGAGGAAAGAGAAGTAAAAAGCGTAAACAGCATTTTTGAGACAATGCTCAATATCGTAGATGCTGCAACAGAAAAATTAGATAAATTCCTCTTTGGAAAGTAATCAAGGCTTTTAAAAACCAACAAATCAAGTCCTCCACTGCTGGGCTCAGGGGAGGGCTTTTGGGGGTTGTCGGACTGGTCGGACCTGTCGGACTGGTCAGACTGGTCGGACTGGTCAGACTGGTCAGACCTGTCGGACGGGTCGGACGGGTCGGACTGGTCAGACAAAACCACAGCACCTCCTACCCCAATACTTAAACTATTAAAAAACATTAATTCTAAGAAAAAATCACATAACATAACCTCCATTCAGCAATAATATACTATATTTGCGGTCTAAATCTGAACTCATCTGTAATACCAAACCCATCTATCGCATAGACATCACCTATCGCATAGACATCACCTATCGCATAGACATCACCTATCGCATAGACCTCAAAAACACATTTAACAATCGGAGAAATCACCTACAGAATTGAGATTGAATGAAATAAAACCTATTATTCAAATTTAATAAGCACACTATGAAGAAATCAGTATCCCTTTTGCTGCTATGTGCTATGATGTCGGGACACATCTACGCCGACAAAGTATCTAAATCGCAAGCACAACAGATTGCTCAGCAATTCTTAGCAACAAAAGCTCATCGTGGCATAAAGGCTCATTTTGCAGCGATGCCCAAAAAGTTTATGGCGCAAAACACTACACCTGACTTTGCACCATTTTATGTTTATAACGCTGAAAACAATGGCGGATTCGTTATTGTTTCGGGCGATGACGCTGTAGGCCAAGTATTAGGTTACAGCGACAAAGGCTCGTTCAGCCTCGAAGGTGCACCTGCCAACGTTGTAGCTATGTTTAAGATGTTTGCACGTGCAGTAGAAAACGCAGCAAAGAAAGCTCCCACAGGACCAAAAGAAGATGCTTACCCAACACAGGGCAAGGTGGTTGTAGCACCACTCTTGGGCAATATACAGTGGGGACAGGACGCTCCATTCAACACACAGTTTCCTACCTACACAATGGTAGAGAAAGACCACACAGGCAAGACCCAAACCATTACTCGCAACTACTACGTAGGCTGTGTGGCTACCGCAATGGCACAGATAATGCGCTTCCACCAATATCCTGAACAAGGTAAGGGTACACTGACCTACAAACCAAAGATGAGCCGAGACGGAAAGGATATAGGACTTGGCAATCCTATCACTGTAGACTTCAGCGCATCACACTACGATTGGAGCAAGATGCCTCAATATATGGAGCAAAACAATGCTGACAAGGAACAAAACAAGCAAGTGGCAACCCTAAGCCAGAACGTGGCAACATCGGTTTATATGTCGTTCGACAACAAGGGCAGCGGCACTCTATCTCAATTCGTTAGAAAAGCACTCATCGAATATTTTGGATACGATAAGGGTATCAACTACATCGCTCGCGACTACTACACCACGCCAGAGTGGATGAAACTCATCAAAGCCGAATTGGACGCTCATCGCCCAGTGTTCTACAGCGCATCTAACGAAGACGGATTGGGTGGACACGCCTTTGTATGCGACGGTTACGATGATAAAGACTATGTACACATCAACTGGGGTTGGTATGGCAGGAGCAACGGCTACTTCAATGTAAGTGCGCTCAACCCTCAAGACCTTGGCATCGGTGCTAATGGTGGTGGATACAACCTACAACAAGAAATCATAACAGGTATTCAGCGTCCAACTGCTACCTCGCCAAAGTATGTCTACCCACTCTATTGTATGACACGCAGCGTGGCTAACTACTTCGATTACAAAAAGATAGTAGACTGTATGACAACCTTAAAATACAACGAGGCATACGACTTTAACGGCGAATTAGCAAGTGTGCTTGTAGACAAGAACAACAACATTGTAGACATATTGAAGAAGCAACCTTTGAAACTCAAAGGGGTAGACCAAAATATGAAAATAGATATGCCACTCGTCTTTGTAAAGGGTGCCCCATCTGACGTGCCACACGCTGCAGATGGTTCAGACTACAAGGTGATGTTTGCAGCAAAGGCCACAGGCGACACCGAATGGCAAATTGTACGCACATCAAAGAACCTCCCTAATTATGGCGAAGCTACTGTTGTGAACCACAAGATAACCAAGATAAAGCAGCACCAACCAACACCTGACGTAACATTGCTTAGCAAAATTACTACCGACGGACCACTCTACGCAAAGGGTAGCGGACTGTTCAAGATACACATCAAGAACAACAGCCAAGACTACTACGTACAGCACGTATGGCTCAAATTTACATCGGTGGACGACCCATCAAAGGTGTACTATGTGCACGAGGACGACTTCAAGACCAACCAAGTGTACGACAATAGCGAAAAAGAATTCTTTATCCTTTGCGACCTTCCTGCAGAAATGCCACAAGGCAAGTACAAGGTGAAGGCTTACGACCGTGATGTAACTCGCAACTCGAAGACAAAGGAATACAAGACAGACAACTTCCTCGCACAACCATTCAACGATGAAAAGGTAGGAGAAACCGTACTCGAAGTATTGGGCGAAGCTACCTCACCTATCATTCGCCAGTTGGGCAACTTTGCTTACTTAGAAATCACAGGCAAGAAGGAAGTGAAACAAGGCGAAATGATTGTCATCAGCCAACCTATTCGCAACTATGGTCTTGCAGGGACAACAGGTCTATTGCTCAAGGCTGAAAACGTAGAAACCAAGGAGATAATCAACTTTATCCAAATGGATAGACAATTCAAGATGAAAGAATTTATCACCAATTTCTACAACGTACGTGTCAACCTTGCACCTGGCAAGTATCGCCTCCTTCCTTACTACATCAACAACAACACTGAAGTAGCAATGGAAAACCTTGGCGAAGAATGTATCGTAGAAATCAAGGAGAATACCGACATTCCTTTGGTTTGCGAAGAACTCTCTGTAACCAATCCTGTGATGAAACCTGGGGTAAGGTACAAAGGTACAAAGCTCACACTCAAGGCTGTCAAAGACGTCAAGAACATTAAGCTCGGCTTGCGCCTCGTTCCTGCAACACGTAAAAATGGCGAATTTGTTAAAATGTGGTTTGGCAAGACCCTCACAGCAGGTCAGAGACTTACAGAAACCTTCGCTATCAAACCAAAAGAAACAACTGCACCTGGCAAATACCTCCTCTACGTCGAATACGCTGACGGCAAAAACTACAAAGCTGTAGCAGGCAAGGGCATCATAGAAGTTACACTTGGCGAACCTACAGGTATTGAGGAAGTTAACACTACTGCCAACGCTGCAACATTCAGCCTTGACGGCAAGACCCTCCACTTCGACAACCTCAACGACATTCGCCACATAGACATCTACACCCTCGCAGGTGCTAAGGTATATGGCACAAAGCCTATGGCTACCAACCTTGTGCTCAACCTCAACGATGGCATCTATGTAGTACGCCTTACCACTGCTGAAGGCACAGTAAGTAAGAAGGTGGTTTTGAAGTAAACAAATAAGAACGCAAATGGTTTTTATAACAACGTAAAAAAAAGTCTTACAACAACGTAAAAAAAAGTCTTACAACAACGTAAAAAAGTCTTACAACAACGTTAAGAGTTTTATAACTCGCATAAAACCAACCCCATCAGATAAGGGCTATGCCGCAAGGTATAGCCCTTATTCCTTTAACTCTCCCTTTAACCCAAATCGGTCATTAGCTCGCAAAGGGTTTTTTCGGACAAGTCGGACTGGTCGGACTGGTCGGACCTGTCCGACAAAACAACCTGCTGCAAACCACAGCAAATACGTGATCCCCTCCTAACGGCTACGCTTTATACACATCTCTGTTTAACAAAAATATTGCGAAAAGAACAGCTAAACGCTTTAAAAAGCCTTTGCGGGCTAATGACCGATTTGGGTTTAATAGAAGGAACGAAATTTGGGTTAAACAGAGATGTGTATAAAGAGTAATCCTAACGGAGGGGTTGGGGGGAGATTTTTACATTCCGTCCTCCTCTGCCGACTCTATCATATCTTTCTTCGGCTTAGGCTGATTGTCGTCTATGGTGTCTAAGGCTTCGGGGGTGCTTACGCTAAAGTGTCCAAAGTTGTTGATAACCACATCAATGGGGATAAACTCGTCGCTATTAGGGTCGGGCGAGCCTACACTTGCGCCAAAGCGGAGGGCATTGCCTTCCACCTTATCAAACATAAAGCCGATGAGGGCGCCATTGCGTCCATAGTCGTTGTTGGTGTAAGCACGGAAATCGTCCTTGGTGAATGTGCGTGCGAAAAACTCCGAACCATCGGCACGCACTATTTTGAGGTACATCTTATTGTCGTAGTATTTGCGACCGTCGGCATCTTTTACCATTGGGAGCGACTTGTCGGCACGACGTTCTATAAATATGGTGTACTTGTTGCCAATCCATTCCACCACCTTGTGATATTTAAAGTCGGTTTGCTGTTGTGGCTTGTTCGATATTTTGGGTTTTGGGGTAATCTTTGTGATGATGGTGTCTGTTTTCTTTTCTTTCTTGCACGATGTAATACCGAGGCAGAAAAGAAAGATAAGGAGTATAGGGCGTATTTTTTGTTTCATATACTATAAATATTGATGTTGCAAAAGTAATGATTTTTCTTTTAGGAAACAAAAAGTAGGGGGAAATTGTTTTTTTTTGGGGGGGGGCGGACTGGTCGGACTGGTCGGACTTGTCAGACGGGTCAGACTTGTCAGACGGGTCGGACGGGTCGGACGGGTCGGACGGGTCTGACAAGTCCGCAAATCCTGCCAAGCCTTAAGATTCCGCTAATCGCTTTTGTCTTTCGTTGCGTATTTTTTCTTGTATGCCGTTGATGTGTGCTATGGCGTGTTTGCGTGCATTGATTATCTGATAGCGATACACAAGGCAGGTAATGATAAAATAGACGATGGTTTGTATCCACAGCGCTTGGTATTCGGGCTCGATGTCGGGAAGTGATGCGCCCATAGATGAAATGCGGAGAAAGCCACGCACACCAAAGGTGCTGGGAATGAGCCACGAAAAGCCTTGCCAAATGCCTGAAATATTGCTTTGAGGCCAACTTAGTCCTGTGAGGAAGAGGAAGGGGACGGAGGTGAACACGACCAAAAGAATGATGTTCTCACGATAGCGCACAAGGCACGAGAGGGTCATTCCGAAGAAGATAACGGCAAGCAGATAAGGCACCATTAAGGCAATGAGGTCGGTAGGGTGCACAAAGGAGGTGAAACTGTAGATGCGAGGCACGGCAAGGGTGATGTAAGCCGTGATGACACAATAAATCATAAAGTAGCACATCGACTTGCCGAGTACTATTTTCAGTATGCCATTGTAGTGTTTGGATATAGGTACAAGGTCTTGATAGCGATTGTTTTCGCGAGCTGTACCTGCCGACAAACCTATACCGAGCAAGAGGGTTTGCTGAATGATGAGGATAAGTACGCCTGGCAGAATAGCATTGCCGTATCCCCCCGTGGTGTTGAATATGGCGTGCTCTTCAACGTGAATGGGTTCGGTGTTGAGTTCCTCATCTCGTTGGGTAAAACTAAAGCTTTTGGGTTTTTGAATGTTTTTATTGAGGTTGAGCGATGTGAGCATTGCCGTTTGGTAAATGGCTTTGTAGGTGAGCATCAGACTCATGTCGCAAAATATGCTGACGTGTGCTTGTTCGCCACGATAGAGCGAGCGTTCGTAATCTTCGGGAAAATAGAGTATGCCGTTGGCCTTCTGTGCTTCCACTATCTGTTTGGCTTCGGCTACACTGTTGGCAAAATAGGCTGTGCGGACATCGGGCGAGGCGTCGAATTGGGTGATAAACTGGCGTGACGAGGCTGTGTGCGACTTGTCTACCACTACCACAGGTACATTGCGCACTACCTCGTTGTTGTAAATCCACGAATAGAGCAAGGGATAAAGCAAGGGCACTACAATGAAGAAGATGAGTACACCTTCGTCCTTGATAGTGTTTTTCATCTCCAACCACCAAATGTAAAAGATGGAGGTGATGAGGTCTATGGGGTTTATTCTCTTGAACATAAGCGTTTTTTTTCTTTTTAGTTGGGTGGGGTCGGACTGGTCGGACTGGTCAGACTTGTCGGACTTGTCGGAAGGGTCGGACGGGTCGGACAGGGCGGACGAGGGCGATACGCTGCTATTTATGGGATATAGACATACGATAACATAGCTTTGCGAATATTGCGCACCGTGAGTATGGGTAGGGCAGCGAAAGCCACGAGGACTACCACGTTCCACCACACATTGATAAGCGGATAACCATTGAAGATGGAGGCTTGATAAATCATAAAATAATGGCGGAGGGGGAAGAGTTGCGCCAAGGCTTCTATTATCTTATCCATCGCAAACACAGGGTAGGTTGCTCCACACACCGAAAAACCTATCATTCCCCACAACGAACAGAGACTCATAGACATACGCAATGAGGGCATCAGTCCGAAGAAGAACACACCAAAACCTTGCGCCGACACCACAGAGAGCAGAGCAAGGAAAAGCATAGTGGGCAGACCGCCAGGGTGAGGGAAGGCTAAGTAGCCATACACATACCACTCGTAGCCCACAAAGATGGTGAAGAAGATAAGGAATTGGGGTAAGAGCTTGCCTATAAGGGCAATATGAATGTTCTTTCCTGCCATTTGCATCCACTCTTTAGAGCGACCAAACTTCAGCTCTGTACCAATAGAATAGGCGGTGATGAGGAGAATGAAGAGCAACAAAATGCCTGGAATCATTATCGCACTGAGGTAGATGTTGTAGCTCAACCACGGATTGCCCATCGTATGGGCATCAATGGCAATGGGTTGGAGAAAGGCTTTTATCTCGTGTTCGGTCTTGCCCAACATCTGCAACTTAGCCGACCCCATAGCCGCTGAGGCAAGTGTGGTCGCCACTTTCAGGTCTTTGAAGAGCAAAGAACCTGCTGCCAACGACACCGAACTATAATATAAGGAGATGGTGGGTTGGCGTTTGGAAACCAATTGTTGGGTTGTGCCTTTGGGAATGTACAAGAAACCGTATATCTCGTTACGCTGTATGGCTTTGCGGGCTTCGGTTTCTGTGGGGTAGTGTGCCACAATGGCTGTGCTTTGGTACGCGTCTAAGGTGCGTATCAGTGCACGTGTGGTAGTTGTGTTATCGGCATCTACCACGCCACAAGGTAGGTTGTGTGGCTGCCCCTCTTCCAATAGCGATGTGAAAAAGAAAATGATGACAATCGGAAAGATTACCATACAGAACCAATAGATGGGTGTGCGGACGATTTGTCCCATCTCTCGGGCGGCTATGTTTATAATGCGTCGGAACATAGATCTATTCTTTTTCTTTACTTTGGGGTATTATTGGGCTTTGAGTGCATCGTTTATAGGCTCTTGAGGCGTGTGCAGTAGGTTGCCTCTTGCCTATGTGCTGCGCCTTACAGCTTTAGAATGAGCGACATACCTGGGCGCAACCCTTCTACCTTCTTTAGCGGTTTCGCCTTTACTTGGAACGTCTTTAGGTCGTACTGCCCATTGGTTTTGGTGGCTTTCCATACAGCGTATGTGCCTTGGTCTTTGAGCGATGTAACCCTTAGTTCTATCTCTTTTTCGAAAGCAGGCACGTATGCTTTTACGGTTGTGCCCACCTTGAGCCCTTTCAGTTGGTCTTCACGCACGTTGAAGGTAGCCCAAATGTCGTTGACCATTGCGATAGACATTATCGGACTGCCCAATCCTACCAGTTCGCCCTCCTTAGGGTAGATGGTCGAAACCTCGCCATCGGCTGTGGCACGCTGTACGGTTTCTTTCAATACCGACTTCACCACGTCTACTGCCGAGCGCGCTGCTTGGGCTTGTTTCTGTGCGGCACGCTTCGATTCTTTGCGTGCCCCACTCTGTGCCAATTCGTATTGCGCGCGCGCCACTTCTACGCCCGCTGTTGTGGTTTGTATGGCTGCTTCGGCTTCGTCGCGCTTTTGTGCCGAAATAACGCCCTCTTGGTACAGACGATTTAGTCTTCTATACGTTTTCTGTGCTATCTCGTTGGCTGTAAGGGCTTGCTGATACACCTGATAAGCCGTTGTTATGATTTCCTTACGGTTAGGGGCTTCGGCTAAGTCGCTCAATGCTTCGGTAGCTGTGGCAGTGGCTTCCATCACCTTTTCTTGGGCGTTGGCTTCGGGAATGGTGAGCACGGCAAGCACGTCACCCTTGCGTACAAAGTCGCCTTCTTGTACACGAAGCTCGGTTACACGACCTGGCAGTTTGCAAGCCACACGATATTCGCTTACCTCCACTTCGCCTTGTATTACTTCTTCTTCCCTGTCAAGGGTGAAATACCCTATAACGGCTACAAGCACTACTACGGCTATGAAGCCTAATAGTGCCAATAAGATGTTGTTGTGCTGTGATTTAGCTGACATATATTGTATTGTTTTTTTCTTCTGTTTATCAATATTTTATCCCCCTATGTGTGTGCCGCAACGTTCCTTCTTGGGCTTTTGGGGCGCTCGTCTGTAGGGTTGACGACCTTCGTTTTACATCTTTCCCAATGCCTTTTGTAGTCCTATGTGAGCTGTGCGCACGGCTATTTCGGCATCAATGATGGCTGTTTGGGCTGCCAACCACGCTGTTTGGGCTGTCATTACGTCGGTTACGGTCATCACGCCCTCCTTAAATCCGATGTCGGCAATGCGTAGATTTTCGTCTGCCGACTCCATATTCTTCTTTGCTGTTGCCAATCGTTCGTTGGCGTTCTTTAGTCGGAAGTTGTTTTGTTCCACCTCCAATTGTATTTTGTTCCTCACATCGCTCAGTTCCATACGTGCTATGGCTGTGGCTGTTTGCGAAGCTCTCACCTTGTATTTGCTTTCTCCCCAATTCCAAATGGGCACGTGTACGGCAATGCCAATGCTCCAAAGGTCTTTAAACTTTTGTTCGAACCCGTTGAAAGTATTGGGATTTGTTACCGTATAACCTGCTGTGAGAGCCACGTGGGGACGATACAAAGCACGGATAAGTTTGGTGTTTTGCATTGTGATGTCCACAGTGTTTTGCAGCAGTCGCACCTCTGGTCGGGCGTTGAAGGCGGTGTCTTGAGGGTTGGAATCGGTGGGTTGGAAGGCTGTGAGCTCGTCTTTTTCCTCATCATCAAGGGTGATGCTGCCATCTAAGGGCAGTCCGCAAAGTTGGCAAAGAGCCATTTTTGCCAACGAAATACCATTTTGCAGTTCGGCAATGGTAAGGTTGGCAGTGTTTACGGCTACGGCTACCTTTAGTCCGTCAGCCTTTGTTGCCACTCCAGCGTCGTACATTTTCAGTACGTTGGCGTGCAGATGGTCGGTAAGGTCGCGATATTGTATTGCCAACCGTTCCTTCTTTTTGAGCGATACGGCAAGCCAATAAGCGTTGTCCACGGCAAAGATCACCAATTGGCGTTTCATCTCAATGTCGTTAGCTGCCATCTTTTCGCCAATGGCTGCAATGTCGTTGGCAGCCTTTATGCCCCCTCCCATATAGATAGGTTGGGTTACCATAATGCCAGCGGCATACATATTTTTGGAGTTGGTTCGAAACGATTTGCGTATTTCGTTGCCTATGTTGTTGCCTGCTTGCGATAGTGGGAGGGTGATGTTGTTGAGCAATTCGCCCAACTGTTGGGCTGCTTCCACGCTAATAAGCCCTTGGCTCACGAGCGAGGTGATGTTTTGTTCTATATTTCCTCCAATCTTCTTTGCTGCGTCTGTACCAATGTTCGATAAAGCGTCCTTCTGCTTATCGTTTAGGATAGACATCTCGCGCGACAAGTGTTCGTATCCTGCCACACCTGTAATGCGTGGCAGATACTTGGTTTTGGCAGCTTTGTGTACATTTTCTGCCACATCGGCTGTCATCTTCGAAATTTTTAGTTGTCTGTTGTTTTGCAATGCCAATGCTCTACATTGTTCCAACGACATAGCGCCTTGCGCACAAGCACAAGTAACCATGGTGATAAGTATTGCAAAAAGAAAAGTTTTCTTCATCTTAAACATTGTTATTGGGCGAGTTTTGCTTGGGCTTTTTTAGCAAATTGGTTGTTTTTTCAAGTGCAACGGCTTGCTCTAAATTGCGTGCAAAGCCCTGTCTTGCTTGATGGGCAATTCTGTTCGACTAAGCCTAATGATTGGCTTTTTAGCTGCCTCGCCCCACTTGTTTCTTTTTTTATATATAAGGTGGAACAGCTGTTGTCCACGTTTTATACAATTGTATGCAAAAGTAAAAGATTTTGCGAACATTGCCAAATGATATTGTTCTATTCTTCTTAATTTAATAGATTTATACGATTTTTTGAGTAAAAGAGGACAAATTTCAAATATTTTATTTAAATTTGCAGCACTAATTGTAATTAGTACAAATCGCAAAAAATTATTTTATGGTGAACAAGCAAGGTTTTTGGTATCGAGCTTTCGATTTATATTACGATGGATTCAGGAGTATGACCTTGGGCAAAACCCTATGGGCAGTGATTATTATCAAGCTGTTTATTATGTTTTTTGTCTTAAAGTTGTTCTTCTTCCCTAACTATCTCAAGACCCATTCCACGAAGGGGCACGAGGCAGAATTTGTGGGAACGCAGATGTTGAATAGGAAGTAAGGAATAGCGACTTCGGTCAATATAAAGTTTAGGATAAATCCTTGACGAGTAAAAAATCAGTATAATCATTTTCTAACAATCAATACAAGTTTTTTTTATGGAGAATTTATTGTTATCCATTGATGTCGATGTAGTCAACTGGTCGCGTGCCCAGTTTGCGCTTACAGCCATTTATCACTGGCTGTTTGTGCCACTCACGCTCGGTTTGGCTGTCATTATGGGCATTATGGAAACGTGCTATTACCGCACGCGTAAAGAGTTTTGGAAAACCACTGCTAAGTTTTGGCAGATGCTTTTCGGTATCAATTTTGCTATGGGTGTTGCCACAGGTATCATTCTCGAATTTGAGTTTGGAACCAACTGGAGCAACTACTCTTGGTTTGTAGGCGACATCTTTGGTGCACCGCTTGCCATCGAGGGTGTTGTGGCTTTCTTTATGGAAAGTACGTTCGTAGCTGTGATGTTCTTCGGATGGAAGAAGGTTTCGGCAGGTTTCCATCTTGCGTCTACTTGGCTTACGGGTCTTGGCGCAACCATCTCGGCTTGGTGGATTTTGGTAGCCAATGCGTGGATGCAGTACCCTATCGGTTGCGAATTTAATCCTAACACCATGCGCAACGAAATGGTATCGTTCCTTGATGTAGCCCTTAGTCCGATGGCGGTAAACAAGTTTTTTCACACCGTTACTTCGTCGTGGATTCTTGGTGCAGCCTTCTGTGTAGGCATATGCTGTTGGTACTTGTTGCGCAAACGCCACATCGACTTTGCTAAGCAGAGTCTTAAGGTTGGTGCAAGCGTAGGTTTGGTGGCATCGTTGCTCGCTGCATTTACAGGCGACACCTCTGCATACCTTGTAGCTCAGCATCAGCCTATGAAGCTTGCTGCAATGGAGGCGCTCTATGAAGGCGGTAAAGATCAAGGACTTACAGCTGTAGCCCTTGTCAATCCTTTCTCGCAGCCCGACTATATGAACGAGGCTGAACCACCGATGCGAATAGCTATTCCTAACGTCCTTTCGTTCCTTGCCACACGCGATATACACGGCTATGTGCCTGGCGTGAAGAACATTATAGAGGGCTATACCAAGGACGATGGCACGGTAGAACCTCCATTGACCGAAAAGATGGAACGTGGTAAGAAAGCCATCGAGGCACTAAAGGCTTATCGTGGAGGCGAAAAAACCGAAGCAAACAAGGCGATACTGAAAGACAATATGAAGTACTTCGGTTATGGCTATATCAAGAATGCCGACCAAACCGTACCTCCTATTGGTATCAATTTCTGGGCTTTCCGCATTATGGTGGGCTTGGGTAGCTTGTTTATTCTTGTCTTTGGCGTTATTCTCTTCTTCGTTTATAAGAAAGACATTGCCCAACCTCGTTGGTTGCAGTGGGTAGGTTTTGCGCTCATTCCTTTGGCTTATATTGCCAGCGAAAGCGGATGGCTTGTAGCCGAATTTGGTCGTCAGCCTTGGACTATTCAAGATATGTTGCCAACGTGGGCAGCCGTGAGCGACCTCTCAAGCAGCAACATAGCCCTTACCTTCTTCCTCTTCTTGGTGCTCTTCACCACGATGCTTTGCGTAGAAATCAGCATTATGTGTAAACAAATAAAGAAAGGACCACAACTATGACATACGAATTTTTGCAACATTACTGGTGGTTTCTCATCGCCGTATTAGGAGCCTTGTTGGTGTTCCTGATGTTTGTTCAGGGTGCTAACTCTATGATATTCCAATTGGGCAAGTCGGACATCGAACGCCGATTGGTGGTTAATTCTACAGGGCGCAAGTGGGAATTTACTTTCACAACACTCGTTACCTTTGGTGGTGCGTTCTTTGCATCGTTCCCCTTGTTTTATAGCACCAGCTTCGGTAGTGCTTATTGGGTGTGGGTGGTTATTCTTTTCTCGTTCATTATCCAAGCCGTAAGTTACGAGTTTCAGAACAAGGCAGGCAACTTGTTGGGTGTGAAAACCTTCCAAACTTGCTTGATAATCAATGGTATCATTGGTCCGTTGCTCATTGGTGGAGCTGTGGCAACCTTCTTTACAGGTTCAAACTTTATTGTAGAGAAGGCCAACATTGTGAACGAAATGCAACCCGTTATCTCTCATTGGGCTAACGCTTCACGTGGTCTCGATGTGCTGTTGAACCCTTGGGTCGTAATTTTTGGTATCGCTGTGGTATTCCTTGCACGTGTGCTCGGCACGCTCTATATTAATAACAATGTGGCAAACGAGGCTATCCGTTCACGTGTTCGTCCTCAGTTGCTCATCAATAGCGTGTTGTTCCTTGTGTTCTTCCTCACTTTCTTTGTGCGTACCTTGGTCAGCGATGGTTATGCAGTGGCAGCCGACGGCACTATCGTTATGGAACCTATGAAGTATCTCAACAACCTCTTGGATATGTGGTACTTAGCCGTGGTATTGCTTCTCGGTGTGGTATTGTTGCTCTTTGGCATTGGTCGTACACTGTTGCAGAAAGACTACATTAAGGGCATTTGGCCTGCAGGTATTGGTGTTGTCTTGGTAGTTATCGTGTTGTTCCTCATCGTAGGCTACAACAACACAGCTTACTACCCATCTACTGCCGACCTCCAAAGCTCGCTTACCCTTCAGAACAGCTGTTCGTCAGAGTTTACCCTCAACGCTATGTTCTATGCCTCATTAGCGATTCCTTTTGTCTTTGCCTACATCTGCTATGCTTGGCGTAGCATCGACCTAAAGAAGTTGGACAGCGAAGAGCTTGAACAGGACGACCACGCTTACTAATCCTTAATA
This sequence comes from Prevotella ihumii, assembly GCF_900155655.1. Taxonomy (GTDB): domain Bacteria; phylum Bacteroidota; class Bacteroidia; order Bacteroidales; family Bacteroidaceae; genus Prevotella; species Prevotella ihumii. Next base: position 1,867,236 of record NZ_LT706987.1, on the reverse strand, counting down.
GGGTGTAAAAACCTTTTAATATTAAACAGAAATGCCAAATGGTAGCTCACAGCTCACCATTTGGCATTTTTGTCTTGGTCGGACAAGTCAGACCAGTCAGACAAGTCGGACGGGTCAGACAAGTCCGACCAGTCCGACCAGTCCGACAAGTCCGACCAGGCTTAATGTGAGTTCATAAACTTTTTATGTTCTTCTTTTACATCGGGTAATGTAATGTTTTCTCCTCGTTGTCGAGCTTCTTTTATCATTTTATTTGTTCGCTTTAATTCTTGCAGAACACTCATATACAGGTCAGTATCTACTCCCAATTTCTGTGCATCTTCTTTAGATATTTCTAATACGTATAAGCTATCTTTAATTGACACGTAATTTGAAAGAATAACAGCTGCTGCACGTCTATCCTTAATCTTTTTAGACGTGCTACTGACTTTATCTATAGGCAGTGCCAAGGCTTTTGCTTCTTCAGTTTTTGAAGAATATGTTCTTGTCCTTACACTATTGTTATTTTCTTGACCATTAGAACTACCATTAGCGCATGATATGAAGCCAGAAAAAGATATAACAACAAAAACTTTTAAGAAATTGTTTTTTGCCATATCGCCATACTTTTAGATGTTATACTGCAAATCGAAAAAAAAACTTTCCTGTGCATACGTTTCACCCTACAATAACCACCGTAACGCCACGGGCAGCCTGTGCGCCCATCACCAAGGCTTGCTCAATATCGGCTGTTTTGCTCGGTCCTGAGATGAATACACCATAACCTTTTTCGGGCATTTCGATGCGCTTGTAGGCTTCGTGCATATTGTTGACAATGTGCTGACGTTGGATAAGTATTACCAGCTCTTCGGAGATGAAACACACCACACGCTCTTTCATCGTCTGCGGCACCCATATACAGCCATTTTCTGCCACACCTATTTCGCCTTGAACGATGCCTACGTCGGTACCATTTAGCTCAGCAGGGGTGCTGACGGTGTCGGGATTGAGGTCGGCTTTGATGCCTTTCACACTTGACGCAAATACCTTTGCTTCGGGGTAGGCATTGCGAATAATGTGGTTAAGGTCATCGGTGGTTTTGGCTTCTATCACCTTGCTACCCACGGTTTTAGACATCTCGATAAACTGTTGTACAACATCGGGATACACAATGCCATCTACGGGCTGGGTGGGCATATCAAACTGGCGGGTAACACCTTGGCGCAGTTTGTCGAATAATTGTTCTTTCTTCATTGTTTGCTACGTTTTTGTAGGTAAAATCTATCCTTTCTTCTTTTTTTCTTCGTCCAACTCTTTCATCGCTTGGCGATAGATTTCGTGGAACGACTTCTTAGGGATATGTGGCATAGTGTGCCCCACTGCCCACGGATTTAGCTTGATGTCCATCAGCTTTTGTGGCACATAATTCACCAATGATGCTTTTTTTACCATTGCGTCGTAAATGGTATAACTGCCATATACACGGCGCATAGCCTCAGCCATATAGCGTTTTTCTTTGTTTTCTGTGCCAAACTGCTCTAACTCTTGTCGCCAAGTGTAAATCTGACTTCCTGGGTTTACCTTTACTGGGCAAACGTGGTCGCAACTGAGGCACAACGAGCAAGCCGAAACGTTGCCGCTATGGAGTTTAGGATTGCGCAACATTCCCAGGTTGACGCCTATCGGTCCTGGTATGAAGTAGCTATACGAGTAGCCCATAGAGCGGCGATACACAGGACAGGTGTTCATACACGCTCCGCAACGAATACACTTTGCGGTGGTCCAATGGTTAGGGTTGGCAATGATGTCGCTTCGGCCGTTGTCTACCAAGATGACGTGCATCTTGCCGTCGGGACGGGGCTTGCGATAGTGCGAGGTGTAGGAGGTAGAGGGCTGACCTGTACCACAACGGCACAAAAGACGCTGGAACACAGCCAAGGAGTCTAAGTCGGGGATTACCTTATCGATGCCCATTGACACGATGTGTAGCTTGGGGCAAGAGGTGCTCATATCGGCATTGCCCTCATTGGTACACACCACGCAGTCGCCCGTAGACGCCACACCAAAGTTGCACCCTGTCATACCTGCTTCGGCTTCGAGAAACGCTTGGCGAAGACTGTAGCGTGCGCATTGGGTAAGGTAGGTAGGGTCGTGATTGCCAATCTCTTTGGATATTCCCAAGTCCTCGAATATCTTGCCCACATCGTGTCGTGAGATGTGCGCTGCGGGTACAACGATGTGCGAAGGCTTGAGGTTCATCAGTTGCAAGATGCGTTCGCCGAGGTCGGTTTCCACTACATCTATGCCATGCTTTATGAGGTAGTCGTTCATCTCACACTCTTCGGTGAGCATCGATTTCGACTTTACAAGCTTCCTTACCTTGTGGGTTTCTAAGATGCCATAGGCTATTTCGTTAAATTCTTGTGCGTCCTTTGCCCAATGCACCACCACGCCATTGCGTTCCAAATTGTCGGAGAATTGCTCCAAATAGTCAGCCAAATGGGTGAGCGTGTGCTCTTTTATTTGGCTGGCGTGTTCGCGTAGGCTCTCCCATTCGGGTAGCTGATGTGCCTGAATATCACGCTTTTGGCGCAATCCCCAAAAGGTTTTGTCGTGTCGGGTAACGTTTTCGGGATTTGAAAGAAACTGTGCTGCTTTCTTTGAATGACTTGTCGACATATCGTTCCTCCTTATTTTATACGCCTGCAGCCAATATCTCGGCAACGTGCATAAATTTTACATCGTATTTCTGCTTACCTGCCACACCTCTCATGTGCATCAAGCACGACGAGTCGGCACCTGTAATAATCTCTGCTCCTGTTGCGATGTGACGCTTCACCTTGTCATCGCCCATTCGTGCGCTCACTTCGGGTTCTTCCATAGTAAACATTCCGCCAAATCCGCAACATTCGTCCGAGCGTTCGGGCTCGTGTACGGTAATGCCCTTCTTCAGCTTGAGCAGTTCCACTATCTTGTTGTAAGGCTTGGTATGCTCTTCGGTTGGGGCACTAAGGCGCAACACACGCACGCCGTGGCACGAATTGTGCACCGACACCACGTGAGGAAATTCGCCTGGGAGTTCCTTTATTTTGAGCACATCGTGTAGAAATTCCACCAATTCCATCGTCTTTTCGGGTGTGGAACATTCGTGTTTGTGCAGTTCGGGGTGATGGTCTTTTACGAATGAGGAACAAGACACGCTCGGTGTCACTATACAGTCGTAATCCTTGAATACATCTTCAAAATGTTCTGCTAAGTCGCCTGACATACGCTGAAATCCGCCGTTTGCCATTGGCTGACCACAGCAAGTTTGGCGTTCGGGGTACGTTACATCTACCTTTAGTTTGCGTAGAAGTCGGTAAGTTGCTACGCCCACCTCTGGGTACAGGGTATCTACATAGCAGGGAATGAATAAACCTACTTTCATAATGTTTTGTTATTTGTTATCTATACAAACAAAAGTACAGAAAAATATTGTAACGTGCAAACTTAAAGACCAATAAAATGGGTTTTTTCAGATATATTTTTCAAAATCAAAAGGCAGCACCAAATGGCGGAAAAAGATAAGACAAAAACTGATAAAACAAAAAAAAGAGCAAACCCACATTGTGAGTTCGCTCTTTATCGCTTATCTATCTTTTGTATCTTCTAAGTATAAGCTATTCAGAGCATTAGTAGTTTTCAGGTGCTACTTGGAAATAGCTCTTAGGGTGTACACATACTGGGCATACCTCTGGAGCGTTCTTGCCTACAACAATGTGACCACAGTTGCGGCACTGCCAAATAGCTGAACCGTCCTTAGAGAACACTACCTTGTCTTCAACGTTCTTCAACAACTTGCGGTAACGCTCTTCGTGCTTCTTCTCGATAGCACCTACGGTACGGAACTTAACAGCCAGTTCTGGGAAACCTTCTTCCATAGCTTCCTGCGCCATCTTGTCGTACATATCGGTCCATTCGTAGTTTTCGCCAGCAGCAGCGTCTGACAAGTTTTGAGCTGTAGATGGAATATCGCCATCGTGCAAGAACTTGAACCAAATCTTAGCGTGCTCTTTCTCGTTGATAGCAGTCTCTTCAAAGAAAGCTGCTATCTGCTCGTAACCGTCCTTCTTAGCCTTAGAAGCATAGTATTGATACTTGGTGTGTGCCTGACTTTCGCCTGCAAAAGCTGCCATAAGGTTAGCCTCGGTTTTTGTTCCCTTAAGTTTAGCACCATCAAATTCGTTGAACTTTTCAGCCTTAACGTGGCATACTGGGCATTCTGCTGGAGCTGCGTCGCCTTCGTGAATGTAACCACAAACGGTACAAATAAATTTCTTCTTCATAATGTTCTTGTTTTTGTATATTTTATTTCCTTAGTCTGCCCTCCTAAATTTATACTTCCTGAATATTCATTTTGCTAAGAATTGGAGGCAAACTTGTAATGTTTTTGCACTGCTGGCTCATCTGTCAACATTGTAGATTACAGACTTTTCGCTCGATAGTTGGAATTAATCCAAAAATCATTTAGATGTTGCAAAAATACTATTTATATCTTATAGAGCATAATAATTGTGCCCAAAAATGAAGAAAACAAGTAAAATTAGACAAAAGATAAATAAGAAAAAAACCGAAAAACGGGCTAAATAGTTGGCGCTTTGGTATTAATAACGTACATTTGTAGAACGGTTTGAATAAAAATAGGTGAGCTAAACATCGTAAACAAACGAAGACGGTGTTGAAACCCAAATCGGGCATTAGCCGAGTCGGACGGGTCGGACTTGTCGGACAAGTCGGACTGGTCGGACGGGTCGGACGTCCGACTTGGGTTAAACTGAAAGAAACGTAACAATTAAACAACGAAAAAATGAAATATAACAACGAAAATGTGCGCCGTAGCGACCGCCTAATGGACGAAGAACGTGCCACAGAATTGCTCCGAACAAGCGAATACGGCATATTAAGTATGGTGGCTGACGAGAGCGGCTATGGCATTCCTATCAATTATGTATGGGACGGAGCTGATAGTTTGTACTTGCACTGTGCACCCGAAGGCCGCAAACTTCAGGCTTTGGAGTCCAATCCACGTGTGTCGTTCTGCATCGTAGGCAAGGTAAATCTGCTTCCAAGCAAGTTTACCACCGAGTATGAGAGCATTATACTAAAAGGTGTAGCCCACACTCATTTGTCCGAAGAAGAACGAATGGACGCCCTGCACCTTATTATAGATAAGTTCTCTGCCGACTATAAAGACATAGGCGACAAATATGCCCACAAAAGTTTTCATCGGGTAAAGATTATTCGCCTTGACATCAGCGAGATGAGCGGCAAACGCAAATCCGTGAAACCCAATGAAGCGGGCTTCAGAAATATTTAGTGGGGGGGTATTGTAGCTTTGTCGGACTGGTCCGACTGGTCAGACTTGTCCGACACGTCAGACTTGTCCGACACGTCCGACTTGTCCGACCAGTCCGACTCGTCCGACCAGTCCGACTTGTCCGACCAGTCCGACAAAACCACAAAACCATAAAGCCACAAAAAGCCGAGGTGAGATTATTTGGGTTTCCCTCATTCCTACCATTTCATAGCCTCATCAAAATATTTTGTACAAATTCCACATACTATTTGCAAATATCAAAATAAAGCGTTACATTTGCAACAGAAAGATAGGCCACTGAGCCAAAGTATAATACATTTTAAATATAGACAATATGAATATTAGTAAGACGATGCAAGATGCTTTCAATAAGCAGATTATTGCTGAACTATGGTCGGCAAACATTTATTTGAGTATGGCATTCTGGTTTCGTAAAGAAGGTTGGAAAGGTTTTGCAGGATGGATGTTCAAACAGGCTGAGGAAGAAAGAGAACACGCTATAGATATGGCAAACTACGTTTTCTCACGTGGTGGCGAGGTGAAGATAGCGGCTATTGAAGCGGTTGACACAGAATGGGAAAGCCCTAAGGCTGCATTCGAAGCTACACTAAAGCACGAAATGGATGTAACAGAGATGATTAACAAGTTGGCTGACGTAGCTGACGAGGAAAAAGACCGCGCTTCTCAAAACTTCATCGCTAAATACATAGACGAACAAGTAGAAGAAGAAAAGAGCGTAAACGACATTCTTGTTCTCTTCAATCAGCAGTCTACACACGCTATGCACGCAGATTCGCACATCGACCGCAAATTGGCTGCAATGCAAGGCTAATCCTAACAGATACAGAACAATAATAAAACCATAGGGCGAGCTATCCGTTAAGGGTAGGCTCGCCTTTGTCGTTTAAACCCAAATGCTTGTGGGGCGTGTAGTTTGGGGAATTTGTCGGACGGGTCGGACCAGTCGGACCAGTCGGACCAGTCAGACCAGTCAGACAGGTCAGACAGGTCAGACAGGTCGGACGGGTCAGACAAAACCACAGACAACAACCCTTATTGCTAAAAGGAAGAAGGCTGAACCCCAATGTGTCGGGATTCAGCCTTCTGTGTGTTATGACTTTGATAGAAAAGTTACAATCTTTTACTTGCCTTCTTCCATCTTCTTCTTGAGGTCAGCAAGAACATCGAGGTCGCCGAGTGATGTACCAGCAGCGATGTTGTTCACCTGTGCTTGTTCAGCTGCCTTGCGGTTGCCACCACGCTGACGACGTGGATGTTCTTCCTTCACTTCTTCGAATGTGCGAGAGTGTGAAAGAATGATGCGCTTTGTTTCCTTAACAAATTCGATTACTACGAATTCGAGTTCTTCGCCAAGCTGTGCTTGTGAGCCGTCAGCCTTAACGAGGTGCTTAGGAGTAGCGAAACCTTCACCGCCTTCGTTCAATGTGATAACTGCACCCTTGTCCATAACTTCGGTAATCTTACCTACGTGTGTAGAACCTGGAGTGTAGATGGTTTCGTATTCGTCCCAAGGATTGCTTTCCAACTGCTTGTGACCGAGGCTCAAGCGGCGGTTTTCCTTGTCGATTTCGAGTACCACTACATCGATTTCAGCACCAGCCTGTGTAAATTCAGATGGGTGCTTCACCTTCTTAGTCCAAGAGAGGTCAGAAATGTGGATCAAGCCGTCAACGCCTTCTTCGAGTTCTACGAAGATACCGAAGTTGGTGAAGTTGCGAACCTTAGCTGTGTGCTTAGAACCTACAGGGTACTTGCTTTCGATAGCTTCCCATGGGTCTTCGCGGAGCTGCTTGATACCGAGTGACATCTTGCGTTCCTGACGGTCGAGTGTAAGTACTACTGCTTCTACCTCGTCGCCTACCTTCATAAATTCTTGTGCTGAACGCAAGTGCTGGCTCCAGCTCATTTCAGATACGTGGATAAGACCTTCTACGCCTGGCTGTACTTCAACGAATGCGCCGTAGTCTGCCATAACGACAACCTTACCCTTGATGTGGTCGCCCACCTTGATGTTTTCATCGAGTGCATCCCATGGGTGTGCAGCGAGCTGCTTCAAGCCGAGGGCAATGCGCTTCTTCTCTTCGTCGAAGTCGAGGATAACCACCTGAATTTTTTCGTCCAATGCAACCACTTCGTGTGGGTCGTTGATGCGTCCCCAAGAGAGGTCTGTGATGTGGATAAGTCCGTCAACACCACCGAGGTCAACGAATACACCGTAAGATGTGATGTTCTTAACCACACCTTCGAGGATTTGACCCTTCTCCAAGTGAGAGATGATTTCTTTGCGTTGTGCTTCGAGCTCTTGTTCGATGAGTGCCTTGTGTGATACAACTACGTTGCGGAACTCTTGGTTGATCTTCACCACCTTAAATTCCATTGTCTTGCCAACGAATATATCGTAGTCGCGTATAGGATGAACGTCAATCTGGCTACCTGGGAGGAAGGCTTCGATACCGAATACATCAACAATCATACCACCCTTAGTGCGGCTCTTGATGTAACCCTGAATAACTGCGTCTTCTTCCAATGCTGCGTTGATGTTAACCCAGCTCTTTTGTAGGCGTGCCTTTTTGTGTGAGAGAACGAGCTGACCGCCCTTGTCCTCTTGGTTTTCAACGTAAACCTCTACTTTGTCGCCGTCCTTCAAATCTGGGTTGTAACGGAACTCAGATGCAGGAATGATACCATCGCTCTTGTAACCGATGTTAACGATTACTTCTTTCTTGTCGTGAGCGATTACAGTACCTTCCACTACTTGGTGTTCCTGAATCTTGTTAAGGGTTTCGTCGTAAGCCTTTGTAAGCTCGTCTTTGCTTACGTCTACGCTTGTGCCGTTTTCAAATTCGTCCCAATTGAAGTCTGACAATGGATTGACGTCTTTAAAGTTTGCCATAAATGTTTTTAAAAAAATTAATAATTAATAAAGTTTGACTTTATGTTAATACTCTCTCGTGCGTCAGGGTACAATGCCCCCAAAGCGGCTGCAAAGTTACGAATAATAATCTGAATATGAGCAAGTTTTTAAGAAAAAAGATTGCAAAGACTTTCTTTTAAGGATTGTCGGACAAGTCGGACAAGTCGGACTGGTCGGACGGGTCGGACGCGTCAGACAGGTCGGACCAGTCTGACAAAGTCTGACAAAGCTGCTAACTTCCGCCGTTGTTATTGCTGCCCTCTTGTTTTTAGTCTTGCTTGTGTCATTTGTTCTCTTATGCCTCCTTCTTTAAGAAACATCTCTTGTTGCTTTTCGATGAGTCGCCTCAATAGATAGGTAGCCTGATTGATGAGCGTTATACAGAGGTTGGCTATTTCTTCATCATTCATTTTAGGCAATAAGGCAAAATATTCTTTTGCTATTTGTTCGCTGCGAGCATAATTTGCCATACTGTGAAATCGTGGGTGATTATTGTCCCATTGTGGTTTGCTTCTTACTCTTAGATAGTCTTCATAGTCGATGAGGAGTTCTTCCAAACTTGCTTTTGCCACATTGGTAAGTTTTATTTCTGTTTGTTTAGATGTGGTAGCTGCTTCGCTTCCTTCAGCAATATTTTGTTTTCCCGAGCGTGCTGCTTGTACCATTTGGTCTATGGTGCGGTCGCCCTTTTCTAAGTAATGTTGTGTAAAATAAAACGTTATGTCGTAGATTATTTCTGCCACCTGATAGGCTCTTAGTTGGCGATAACCCCCTTTAGCTTTTAAAAATGGTGCCATAACGCTGATGTGATTGTTAAAGTTATTATTAAAGGATTATTATTTTTTGTGGGAATTTTTCAGACCTGTCAGACCTGTCGGACCAGTCGGACTGGTCGGACTGGTCAGACTTGTCGGACGCGTCCGACAGGTCCGACTTGTCCGACTTGTCCGACAAACTCCTCAACATTCTTTGAGCGGAATACGGGAATCGAACCCGCCTCCCAGGCTTGGGAAGCCCGTGCACTACCGATGTGCTAATTCCGCTTAATAGTGGTTTGCAGCCTTTTATAGATGTACAAAAAAGCCGTGGGCACACAAAGACAAACCTAATGCCCGATGAGCCGATACCCGGACTCGAACCGGGGACCTACGCATTACGAATGCGTTGCTCTACCAACTGAGCCATATCGGCAAAATGTAGGAACTCAATGTCCTTCCTCAGACCTTAGCAGCCTTTTCGAACCTCGTCCGACCTTGTCCGACCCGTCCGACTTGTCCGACCTCGTCCGACCCGTCCGACAAAACCACACCCCACCTCCAGCAAATCTGTGCTCCCCTCCCAACGGAGGGCTCGGGGGGAGGCTCTCCCACGCTGCAAAGGTAAAACAAAAAAACAATATATAGAAATTTATAGCACAGATTTTGAAAAATAAAAACTTAGAAGTTAGGAGCACAAAGGGCTAACACGCTTGCTTTGAGCTTCCTAACTTCTAAACAAAGAGGTTTTGAAAAAAGAATTTTACATACAAGAGGTTACACCGAGCGTTGTACCCACTGCGGTGAGAATGCTAACAAGCATCTGAAGAAGAAGTTTCCAAGTTTCACGTTTCATAAGCATATACGTTAAATTTTAATAGTTAAACAAAATGGTCGCCCTCGGTAGCTTCCCTATTTGGGAGATTGGTCGGACAAGTCGGACGTGTCGGACCAGTCTGACCAGTCTGACCAGTCTGACCAGTCCGACCAGTCCGACAAAGCTACACCAACATAACATTTGGCGCTAACTCCTTATTAAGGATTTTCCACTGGTCCAGGCTTCTCGCCCTTACCTCCCTTATCTCCCTTATCTACACCCTCGTAGGTTGGCATTTCCTCTACCTTTACTCCTTGGAGGAAGGTTTGGAGGCGCACCTTATCTGCTCCGATGTGATACTCTGGGCGGAACAACACGTGTGGACTGTGGATGTGCTTCGTAGCCGAAAAGTCCTTAATCTGGGCAACACCGTGCGAGCGCAAAGCGAGCTTGAACGAGCCAAAACCGTCCAACTTGACACAATAGCCGTTCTTCAATTCGTACTCCATCTCGGTGACCAATGCTGAGAGCACAGCCAAGATGTCCGACTCGGTTACGGTACAGCGGTCGCTGATGCGATCTGCCATTTCCTTGATTCCTACTTGACCCGTGGTCACTGAACGTGCATACCAATAGCCCTTGTTCTTGATGTTTTTGCGATTGTCTTGATAAATTTTGTACTTTACTGACATAATAAATAGTGTTTAAAAAGTTAATAAATTGGTTGGATTAATTTGTTTCTCTTCGGGGCAGAGGAATATTCGGTTGAGTGCTCCCCACCCCACGGTTATGATTGTTGGTTGGTTCTATAAATTACCACCGCATATAGTCATTAGATTTTTATTTTTGCTTCACACTCACGTGTACCCATCGTTTTCGTCTGTCGCCCACGGGTTCTATTATCAGTTCGTCGCAAGGCGTGTACAGGCGCAACAGCTGTGCATAACGTTCTGCCATAGCCGTGCTTGACACATAGATGTCGGCAGCCAATCCTTGTAGATGATGCGACTTTGGCACACCGCCTACACGTGCGTTGAGTTCTTTACAGCGGTATCCGCTCGTTATGGTTACCCGCCCTACCCTACGCCTCAGTGGTTCTAAAACCTCGGTGCAGAGGCGAGTAAGATTGGCTATTAGTTCGTCGTTGGTCAGTCCGTCTTGAGGGTGAGCCGAGGGCACATTGCGTATGTTGTGGCGAATGGCCGTGCCCGACCTTAGAAATTCGCCCAAGGTGAAGTGGGGCGAAAGCCGTTGTTCGTAGTTCATTGTTGTTTGCATTGTCTCGCTATATATATAAAAAGGTGATTGTTCTGCCCCCGATTGGTTACGAATACGCAATTCCTTTCCGCTCACAAGGGGCAAGGTTAGTAATCATTCACACGGAGCGTGTCTTTTTTCAGTTCGCTACCGCATCTCTCGTTTACAAGTGCAAAGTTACAACATTCCGCAGCCCTTGTCAAGCCTTTATGGGGTACTCTGTGAGGGATAGAAGATTATACAACGAGAAACGGAGGGTCTAACCAATATTTCTCAACGATTAATCAATCAAAAACAAAGCGCGTATCTATCTCATCATCAAAGTCTTACGAATAGCCTTCTAAAAGTTCAACTTTGATGCCCCCAAACATATATGTTTCACCCCCTCACAGTTGAACTTTGGCTCGCCCATAGTTCTTGTTGACAGCGCAGGGCAGTTTTTGTTAGCCTTTTCAGACCAGTCGGACCAGTCAGACCAGTCGGACTTGTCAGACAGGTCCGACCCGTCCGACCCGTCCGACCCGTCCGACTGGTCCGACAAAACAAATGCTTATGGGGGTAACGTCTGCGCTCCCCGCCCAACGGAAGAGTCGGGGGGAGACTTTCTACAGCAAGCTTTCGCCATAAATAGCATTCTTTATCTCTTTCTCGTGGTCGAAGATAAAGCGTGCCACAATGCTACTAAGAATGGCGGTAGAAGGCATTTTGATAGAGCCTGCCGACTTCAATCGGTCTAAAACGCTCTTGAGGTCTTCATCAATATACACTGTGGCGAGCTTGGAGTCGCGCAGTTTGTACTCCTTAGCAAGGTCTAAGAACATCTGCCAGCTCTGCTCATCGTCCACCTTGCCAAGGGTGTATTCCTTCGCCAATGCCTTGCCTTCAGCCTTAGGCAGTTTTTTTGCAGCAGGTGCAGAGCGGTCTTTGCCATCGCGAGGGACAGGGTTTTCGGCTTGTTGGACTGCCAATCGAGCCACAGCAGGTTCGGCAGCAACGCCTTCGGCAGGCGAGGCTTCAGCAACAGGCGCATAAGGGGTTGGCGCGGTGGTCTTGTCGGTTGGGTTGTTCTCGGTCTTTGTGGCAGAAGTGGCTGCTGGGGTTTGATTTTCTAATCCTTGGGCTTGATGCACCAAATTTTTAATACCACTTGGCAATGCTACACTGGTTTTTTTCTTTGCCATAATCTATTTTGTTTAATTTATTTATATTCGTTTTAGTTGCTTTTCGGTCTGCTCTCCCACCCTATTTTGCGATGCAACAGCTTTGGAAAATACCGCTTAACACCTTAATTATATAGCGCACGGGAGTACAGAGAAGCAATACATTAGACTTACTTCATTCGCTTTATCATATATTCGAACGCACTCTTTACAGCCTCACGCTGGGTGGCAAGCAGTTCGAAAGTATTGATGCGCTTCAGCGTTGCACGACTATTCACCACGGGCGTTACCCTGCCTATCTGCTGGAATATCTCGTTGGTTTCGCTCCACATACGCTGCTCGTCGGTCGTACCAATGCGAGGGTCGATGCGGTTGGGTACAAAGAATATCTTGGCGTGCATCTCGGGATTGTGTTCCTTGATGGCGTTGACCACCTGAACAAACACACCCGTTGAGTCTAAAGTCTTATCCTCGTACTCGTAAGGGCACACAATGTAGTCGGCATTGGCAAAAAGGGGCACAAGTCCGTCTTCGGATACATTACCTGGGGAGTCGAACAGCACATAGCCTTCCACTTGCGAAGCCGACTCCATCAACTGCTCCATCAGTTCGGGCTCGTTCACGTCAAAATCTTGAACGCTGTAGGGTTCTTCTACTCCTTCAAATAGTTGGGCGTCTTTCTGGCGTTGCATCAAGATAGACTTCTGTAAGTCGGTATCGATAATACACACGGGCTTGCGCTTCCAAGCCAAATAGTTGGCAAACATAATGCAGAGTGTGCTCTTGCCTACTCCACCTTTCTGATTTGCAAAAACAATTTTTAAATTCTTCATTATATATCTTTTCTTCTATTTACAATTTTATATATTTATATTCATACATCTATCTTTAAAATCCATAGACAAAGGGGATTGGGGGCGTTATATCGGCATCTTGCTGCCTCGTGCCACAGCGTAAAAGAGGTAAAAGAAACCCCAAAAGCTAACAAAGGTCAGCACATTGAACGCAAAAAATAGTCCTTCTGCCCACCCCATAAAGGTAGCAACAAAGCTCAAAGCCAACCAACCTAACACTGCACACAGCATAGCAAAGGCGTAATAGCCCAAGCGAGAAATGCGCTTGCTGCATCGTTTCATCAACAGCCCTAAGATGGCTGCAAAACTAACGCCCGCACAGCAACTGCCAATGGTTTCGATCCAGTCGAACCAAGGGGTATTCTCGTCAATATCGGCACACAAACTGATAACCCTGCAAAGGCTCACCACCACAAAGCCAAACACTACTCCGCCGAAATTGGCACGACGCCAAAAGGTGGGGAAAGCAGCATCGGCACGCTTCATAGCTCGATACAACACAGCAAAAAGCCCTGCCATACACAGCACCGAGAGCGCTTCCGAAACAAGACTAATGCTGTCGATAACGTTGATAGCGGCTGTACTTATCCACGCCGACATCATTCCAAACTCTTGATACAGCACAGCCATTAGTTCGAAAAGCATCGCAAACGAGAACACTACCAATAGTATGTTGAGCACCGAACGTTCGCCTCGTGTGGTCGTAAAATCAAAGTTTTTTTGCATTATATTTTTATATATTTATTTTCTTACGTTTTTGTTTTATACTTCTTTTCATCTGTCGTTTAAAGTCAGAGAAGCAATGTTTCGTCGTCTTCAATTATATTTTTATATATTTAAAGTTCTGTATTTTATCACCTCACTCTCCTACCCTATTCGGCAAACTTTCATCGTAACACGTTGATTATATCCGTTTTACAGTTTATAGAAATAATGTTTTATAATTTTATATATTTACATTCTTACATTCAAACTTAAAGCCATATCAATATATAAACGTTTTGTTATTTCTACTGAAACTGATTAACGTCTGTGCTGTCACCATCTTCTATTTCGGCATCTTTGCTCATTGTGGTGCGCAAACAATACATCTGCCCTACCCACAAAAGGAGCTGTCCTACGAGAGCGATGGTGTGATAGGTATTGAGGGTTTGGAAGGTGAGTCCGCCTACATTATTATATAGATAGGTGTAGACGTCGCCCAAGATGTACGACAAAACAGGGAAAAATATCAATACCCAACCGTATCGACGTACATTGCCTCGCTCTTTTATCAGCCCATAGCCAAGGAACGCACCTGCGCAATAGACAAAAAAATTGATATAGACGGGCAAAACCGCCTTGAAAGCTCCAAAATTTGTCATTTCGTATGCGCCATTTGCCATCATTGTGTTGCCCGCAGGGATAGCAGCTACCACAACGCCCAACGCCAATTGCACCACCATCACCATCAATGCTACCACGTAGCGATATTTTATTTTTCTATTTACTGCCTTCAGCAGCACGCCCAACAGCGTAACTTGGATCAGTCCTATACCCACATTGAGCGCATTGTTCATAAACGTATCGCCCACTACTTTGTTCACCTCGCTGAGTCCGTCGGCTGCCGTGGTGGAAACTTCTGTAGGCATCACATCAAAAAAATTGAGCACTGCCATCACCACACCCAAGCCTAACGCCCAGTTGAGCACCTCGCTTGCTCTGCTTGTTATTTTAAATGTCTTCATCTCTTTTTTATTTGTTTTCATCCCCGTAGATGCTTACTTTTATCTCCTCGGATATTTGCCTTCTCCGCGCCAGATATTTGTCGTCATCTCCACAGCGGTTTATCTTCGCTCTTTTCGGTTTCGCTGCACACTTTTTGCACAGTCCCCCTCTCGTTTTACAGACTTCTGCATTATGTTCTTTTTATAACCTATCGGTCTTTTAAGTCCGTTCGTTGCATCGGTCTCACGTATTTATATTGCAACATACAAAGATAGAAACATCATTACGTTTTATTTTATTAATATGTTTCTATTTTTATATATTTGTATTAATTCTCTCGAAATTCAATTTCCAAAGGGGTTCAATACGTGTTTTACATACAAACATTCACGTACGAATACTTTTATATTTATATATAAAACCCTATATGTATCCCATTTAGTATCACAAAAATACGATAAAACATTTAAACTGCAAAATGTTTTAATGTTTTTATTCGAAAAAACAAATAAACGAACTTATATTTGTGTTTTTATATATTTATCTGTTTTTATAACAAAACAAACAAATAAACAAATATTTATCTGCCGTTTGGCGTGCAAAAGCCATAAAACGCATACACCAACGGCAAAGATAGCACAGCAGAAAGCACAGGGGAGCCACACGATATTTAAGCTAAAAACAAAGAAGAGCAAATTAAAAACCGAGAAATATCAACATTTATACTTTTAGACAAATATATAAAAGAATATAGAAATAAAGTTTTACGTTTTTATATATTTATCTTTTTCAACTAATAAACTAATAAACAGATATTTATATATAAACCTTTATTCTTTTATAATTGAAGGCAAAAATATACAGACTTCAAAGCATAAAGATATATTTACAAATAACAGAGTAATCATATTTTTACTTTATCACATTGTTATGTGTTTATATATTTATGGTTATTTATATTTGCGTGTTTAAAAACTTATCTTTTCAACTAATAGTATTAAAGTATAGAAGTATAGATAAGCAAACCGAAGAATTAAGGCGACAAATTAGGAAAAATACTAACGCAACAGAAAAGATGCCAAGGCAGCGCATAAGGGGAAGGAAAGGAGCGCAAAAAGACGCAAACCAGCCAACAAAAGAAGGAAAAACATTGCGCAGCTATTCCCACAAATTAAGCTGTAGGGTAGGGGATGGGCGAGAATAAATGCGACAAATAAGGAAGGAATTTAAGCCGGAGACTATGTGCGACAAATAGGGAAGTGAGTTTATTGCACTCAAAATATAGGTGTAAGTAGCTGAAAAACAGCAAGTATAATGGATTCATTAAAGGCATACGGCGACAAAAAAGTGACAAGTTTACTCGCTTTTTATGCATCTACATTAACCAAACTTCGTTACGCGCTCTTTATCAATGGTTTAGAAGAATAGAAGAGGGGATATTTGAGCTAAAAAGTTTCCATATTTGTCGCACAAAAGGGGGCATAAAACACGCTTAAAACCCAACTAAAAGCAGGAAAGGGGTAGTATTAGGGCGACAAAATAGTAAGGTTTGTAAAATGCACAATATAAAGCTGTTGCGACAAATTAGGAAGATAGAAAAAACAAAGACAACCGAAGAGAATGTGCGACAAATGAGGAAAGAAAACTAAAAGCCTGTTTTCTACCTTATATAAAGGTGGTTTCGAGAGCAGAGCACGCAGGCAGAAAAGCCAAAGTGCGACAAAAAAGTGTAAAGTTAAAGAAAATAAGGGGTGAAAAAGGCAGAAAAAAGCCCAAAAAGGAGAAAAATGAGGCTTAAAACAAGGCGGATTGAGCACACGAAACAATGAAGTGAGGACGAAAGAGGGAAAAGAAAAGAAAATAAGAAATGAAATAATATGCTTCTCAAATTCATAAATATACCTTTCACATAGATGCTTTGGGCGATAGGGGAGGGTAGAACGGAGGCGAAGAATAGCGCACAAGGCGGTGAAACTACACCCATCACCAAAAAGGAACACGAAAGTAAAGCCACCCAAAAACCCCAAAAAGGGCATAATACCCTTGGTTAGTTCGCCGTATAGCCGCTGCCATTTCGCGAAAAATTCATTCCGTTTTTTAGGCATCTCAAGTTTAGTGTATCGTGCAAGGTTAGGAAATTTCGGTTTACTTGCAAGAATATATACAGATTATAAGTTCTGATAATCAACGCATTAATGGAAGTCATAGGAGGTCAGAAAATGTTTGTAGGGCGATTAAAACCAATGTTGGGGCGTGTAGGGGCTCGATTCATCGAGTTCCGCTTACTACTACTAACAGCAAAACGGAATAACTTTTGATGAGCGGAACTCGATGAATCGATCTCCTACACGCTCTTGCACACATTTAAACCTGGCTCGAAAGGGCGTAAAACAACCGCAAAGCAAGCGCAATAGGCACCGAGAAGGCGAAAATATAACCTGCATAGCCCACAGAAAACACGCCACAAGAGACGAAGCAACAAGTTATGCGAGCCAAAGCACACCCACCAACGCCCAACATAATGAGCACTCGCCCTCACGCCACCAAGGGTCAGAAAAGCATTGTGCACGAATAACGTATTCAGGATAAAACCACCGTAACGCCAAAACCAACAGCCGAAAAGCAGATGATGAATAAAGATGCGACAAAAAGGGAGCATCGCAACGACAAATTAGTAAGAATCATCAACACAAGCAATAAGGTAAAAAGAAAAAACTTAAAATATTAAACCATCTCAAATTTAGAATATCGTTAGAAGAATCATTATTAAGACTTATTTAGTGGTGCGCTAAATGGTTTATAATGAGGATATTGCAACGACAAGAAACGACATATATGGAAGTTAGCAACGACAGATAGGGAAACCACTGTCGACGTTTTAGTAAGGTAGGGTTGACATATTAGTAGTGAGTGGGGGTTGATGTTCGACAAAAAAGGAGTTTTGGTTCGACAAAAGGGGAAGTTTGGGGCTTTTAGGGTGGTTTTTGGATAGCTTTTTGTATTGTTTTTGGTGCTAAAATGGGGTTGTTTTTGTTTTTTAGAGCTATGTTGCCGCTGCATATAGAGGCGTTAGTTTGTTTTTCTTCGCTTTTTTGTATGCTTGTATATGGTTGATTTTTAATGAGTTGTGAGGGTAATAAAAATGAGTGCGACTTTTAGGGAAATAGTTTTCCGATGCTTATGTTTTCATAGTGCGACAAATAAGTAAGAAGGAGGGTCTACGGCCAACCAAAATGTGGTCTACGGTCAACCAAAATGTGGTCTACAGCTTCCCCCAAACCCTTCTGATGGGAGGGGGAGCGGGAAGAGCAGCGTGTGGGGTTACCCTAAACTACGTTTAGGGGGGGGTGGGTGGCTATTGGTCAGACAGGTCGGACGGGTCGGACAGGTCAGACAGGTCGGACGGGTCGGACAGGTCGGACGAGTCCGACAAAACCACAGAAAGCTAAGGTGTAGCAAATACTTGCTCCCTTCTCAGCGGAGAGAGTTTGGAGTGGCTGTAACCTATATTTTGCAACAGGGAGGGGCTTTTTGGGGGGCGTAGACCATCGTTTTTTATTTAATCATTTATAATATTAATATATAAAAATAGAATTATAAAAATAACAAATATTGCTTTTGCATGTTGAAAAATCAGCGAAAAGCGTGTGGGAAAAGGTAGGAAATTGAGTGAAAAATGATAGAGTGGGGGAGCGAAATATGGCGTAAAGAAGTGGTAAAACGAGTGTGATGAGGAGGAAAATTGAGGATTATGGGCGAGGATTTGGAGACAAAAGAGGGTGAAAAATAGCTTTAAGCGGAATGTATATATTGTTCTATTTTTCCTTTTATGCCTGTTACATATTTTATAGATAGATGGTGGAACGGCAAGAGATATATGTTTTGGGTGGTGAAAGTTGAACTTTGGGAGGGTAAAACATATATGTTTTGGTAGGTCAAAGGTATATGTTTTGCGTGTAGGTTATAACGTGTTTATTATCAGTGTGTTATGTTGCTTCTGCTGACAAATAGGGAAGAATTTTGAGTTGTTCTATTTTTTCGGTGGTTGCGCGGAGGTTTTTTGGGGGGATTAGTCGGACTTGTCTGACCTGTCGGACAAGTCTGACCTGTCGGACGAGTCGGACGAGTCGGACAGGTCTGACCAAACTGACTTTATTTGCCAATAACTATCGATAAGCTGTGTATCTTTTACAATGGAGGGGTGTAGCGACTTTATAGCAGAACTCGGTGACGTGCTGATGAGTTTGCGAATAACCGAGCCCCTACGTTACCCCAACATAGTATTTGGGTTTAAACAGCTTTGAAGGAGCCATTTATTTAGAAGGTTTGCATTTTCTTACATCGTTTTTTAGGTTGTTTTGTGCAAGCGTTTGCGCATGGGCTAAAAGTTAAGAAAGGTTTTTAGGTAGTTTTTATTGGTTTGTTTTTTGTACTTTTGCAGCCGTATAATATGAAGCAGAGGTGCGTTATGTGCTGTTTTAATCCCCAAGTTGTAGTTGGGTTTGGGCGTAGAACGTGCTGTATATTAGGCTGTTGTGTTTGTATGCTGTAAGGCTTAATGCTTCTCCTTTTTTTGTAGATATGGGCTTTGGCCTTCTTCGTTTGTGAGGAAGGTTATGGGTTTATGGTGTGAAAAATAGGGGATTGCTGCTTCGGAAAACTTTAAATAATGATAATTTTACGACGATTACGAATTTGTATTTTAATGGTTTCGGCAATGCTCACGATGGAATCGGTGGCAGCCACAATGAGAAGCAATTATGATTGGAGTCCTGTGATGGACGCTATTATTAAGGTAGAGAGTAATGGAAATCCACGTGCGGTGAACGGCAAGCACGCTGGTGTGTTACAGATTTCGCCCATTTTGGTACGCGAATGTAACAATATTTTGAAGCGCCGTGGCAGCAAGAAGCGTTACACTTTGAACGATAGATTTTGCCCAAAGAAGTCGCGCGAGATGTTTGTGCTTATTCAGTCGGAACACAATCCTGAAAACAATGTTTCGCACGCCATTCGTATGTGGAATGGTGGCACGGGGTATTCTGTGCGAGGTACCAATGGGTATTATCGGAGAGTGAAGAAGCATTTGTAAAAGAGGGGCTGTGCCCTGCGGCTATTTGTGGTTTTGTCGGACTGGTCGGACTGGTCTGACAAGTCGGACGGGTCTGACGGGTCTGACAAAACCAAAGATAGCTAAGAATAGCAAGTATGCGCTCCCCTCCCATCGGAGGGGTTGGGGGAGGCCTACATTTTGTGTCTATGTCGTCTTTTTATGTCCAGCTTTAGTGGGTCGGGAATGTGCTGCACGGTGTAGAGCAACATATAACGCTCGTGTATCGGACTGACACGTATGTTTTTACGTTGTCTCACCTTTTCCAACACTCCTGATGGATGTTTAGGCGGTACGATGTTGAGCACGGTAAAGATGCGGCGCACCAATTCGTGGAAGCCTATAGGTTGGCAACGTTCGTCCAATATCTTGCCCGTCTCCCATACCGCGTGGGCAAGCTCTATAAGGTCGCATTTAGTACCCTCCCAGTGCCACCCATCTTCGGGCGACTGACGGAGCAATGTGGCAAAGTCGTCAATAATCATCGACTTCATCCTGATTACATCATTGGGCGAAAAACGTTGGTTGCCCATTTCTTTCTTCTTGTCTACTATCATTTCGTTCATCTTAATAAGGTTAGCAAATTGGTCTTCCTTGCCAAAGGGTGGGCTAAGGCATTGGTTTCCACCCACAAACGGCAGTCTGACCGTTAGAGTAACAGTTGCAGCACAAAGGCCAAACGTGCTGCGAAAACCACCCTTTAGGGCGATTTCATTCCCGAAAAGGATCACAATAAGTTCTCAAATCTTAACGAACTCTGCCTGCCTATCGGGGGGTAATGCTACAAAATTAAGACCTTGTTGTGCAATATATGTTCACTCTAAGCGAAAGTATTGTTAAATAATTGTAAGGTGATGGGCTCTGTTTTTTTAGGAGTTATTTTTTCGGAGTTATAAGGAGTTAAGGGGAGTTAGAGGAGTTAACGCCAAATGTTGAGGGGGGGTAAGGGGGCTCGATTTATTCGCAAGCTCATCAATCGAGCCCCTTGCACGCTGCAGAATTTTAGTAAATTGTTGTTTTGTCGGACTTGTCGGACCTGTCGGACTTGTCTGACCTGTCCGACTTGTCTGACTTGTCCGACCAGTCCGACCTATCCCCCAGCCTTCTCCCTCAAACCAACAAAATAGAGGTTAAAATTTCGGTCTTCCTATTTTTTTCCTTACTTTTGCATAAAAATTAGGGGGGCGAACACGTTTTTCCACCTTATATATATTATGGGATACCTTACAACAAGCAAAAAGAAAATCACTGCCAACACCTTCCTTGAGCTGAAGGCAGCAGGCGAAAAGATAGCAATGATGACGGCTTACGACTACACCACAGCCACCATCATCGACCAAGCAGGCATCGACAGTCTGCTCATTGGCGACTCAGCCTCTAACGTGATGTGCGGCAACGACGATACCTTGCCCATCACCGTAGACGAAATGATTTACCACGCTAAGGCTGTAGCCCGTGCCACTCGTCACGCCCTTGTGGTGTGCGATATGCCCTTTGGCAGCTATCAGGTGAGCCGTGACGAGGGTGTGCGCAACGCCATTCGGATAGTGAAAGAGAGTGGGGTAGACGCTGTAAAATTGGAAGGCGGTCGAGACATTGTAGACACCGTCTGCGGCATCATTTCAGCAGGTATTCCCGTTGTAGGCCATTTAGGGCTCACCCCCCAGAGCGTGCACGTTTTTGGCGGATACGGTTTGCGTGCCAAGGACGAAGCCGAAGCCGAACGCCTCATGGCCGATGCCAAAGCCTTGGACGAAGCTGGCGTTTTTGCCCTTGTTTTAGAAAAAGTGCCTGCCGCCCTTGCTGCCCGTGTGTCGCACGAGGTCAAGGCAGCCACCATAGGCATAGGCGCAGGCAATGGCACCGACGGACAAGTGTTGGTATATGCCGATGCCTTAGGCTTTTCGCACGATTTCAAACCCAAATTCTTACGCCGTTTTGCCGATGCCCAACAGTGCATTACCGATGGCGTAACCCAATATGTAAGTTGTGTAAAAGACAGCACTTTCCCCAACGCCGATGAGTCGTACTAACTCTGGTAGCGCCCATTAGAAGCTCTTCGGAAAAACGTACCCCAACTCCCCAACGCAGCGGAATAGTATCAACTCAGAGCCTACAAACGACTCAAAAAAGAAAGAAAGGAGACCCCAACGATGAATCAAAAAAAAACCTACAAGTTGCCCGTATCTATCTGTGCAGCAGTGTTATTCTTCGGTTCGGTGCTATTGGCTATTCTTATGGAAACCCGTGAGATGGCACCCCCACGCAAGTATGCTGTAGATATGCAGGGCGCAGTGGTGGGTATCGATACCACAAGCAAGATACCCGTTCTGACCAAGGAAGAGGCAAAGGACGTGGAAGTGAAGGTAAACAAGAAGGTAGAATATGTTGAGCCCGTCAAGCCAGCAGCCATAGACAATGTGCCCGAACCCGACCCCATCGTCTTGCCGTCTACCCCACCATCTACAGTCAAGGAAGATCCAGTACCTGTAACAAAAGAACTTCCCGAAATAGGTGCACCCAAGGTTGAGAAGGTAGAGTAAGCTATTGATTTTTTTTAAGAGTTAGGGGGAGATAATGCTCGTTCCTCGCTCGGAGTTAAAGCCAAATGCTATGTTGGGGGGTTGTCGGACTGGTCGGACTGGTCGGACCAGTCGGACGCGTCTGACCAGTCCGACTTGTCCGACAAATCCCCCCAACTGCGCCAACATAACATTTGTTCTAACTTCCTCATAACCTCCTCATAACCTCCTCATAACTCCTCATAACCTCCTCTAACTCCTCAAACTCAATGTACCAACTCAAAGAACATTTAGGCATACCTCGCCCCATTATCCTCACTATGGCGATAATGGCAGGTGTTACCGTTGCCAACCTTTATTACAATCAGTCGTTGTTAGCCGTCATCAGTTGCGAGCTCCACGTCAGCGCACTGCTTACCAATCTCATCACCGTTCTCACCCAGATAGGTTATGTGTTGGGCTTAATGTTTATCATTCCGTCGGGCGATATGGTCAACCGCCGCCGCATCATCGTCCTTTGTATGTGCGGTGCTTTTCTTGGCGCAGTAACCTTTGCCCTTTCCACTAACGTTTTCTTGCTGTGGGCAGCCTCCCTGTTGTTGGGCTGTTGCTCCGTAACGCCCCAAATCTTTATCCCCATTGCCAACGAATACTCCAAACCCGAACGCAAGTCGCGCAATATGGGCTACGTGCTTTCAGGGCTGCTTACAGGTATCCTTGGCGCACGTGTGGTAAGCGGATTTGTAGGCGAGTGGTTGGGCTGGCGTGCCATGTACCTCATTGCTGCCGCTATGATGCTCATAGGCTGTGGCGTTATTCTGCGAATGTTGCCCAATATGGGAACCCATTTTTCGGGTACATACGCCCATCTTTTACGTTCCGTTTACACTATTTTCCGCACCAACAGTCGCATACGTTTCTATTCTTTCCGAGCCGCCTTTGCCTTTGGCAGTATGCTCTCCGTGTGGGCTTGTTTGGCTTTCTATGTGGCTTCGCCTCCCCTTTGTGGCGGTAGCGATATGGTAGGTGTTTTAGGGCTTTGCGGTGTTGTGGGTGCACTCAACGCTTCGGGCGTGGGTCGATTTATTCCTCGCTTTGGTATTCGTCGCATCTCGTTGGCAGGCGTTTGTATTCAGTTGGTTGCGTGGGTCGTAGCTTTCGTTTTTCGGTCGTCGTATTGGGGTTTAGCCGTGGCGATTATTGTGCTCGATATAGGCACCCAGTTTCTCCAACTTAGCAATCAGTCGGGCTGTATTCAGCAGTTGCCCAACGCCACCAATCGTGCCAACACCATTTTTATGACCATCTATTTTGTGGGCGGTTGTGCCGCTACCTTCCTTGCCGCTCAAGCTTGGCAATTGTTAGGGTGGACGGGCGTATGCCTTGTAGGCTTTGGGTTTTCGCTTTGCGCCTTGGGGTTGTCGGTGTGGAAAGGGCAGTAAAGGTGTAGGGCTTTGTCAGAATTTGTCAGAGTTTGTCGGACCTGTCGGACCTGTCGGACCTGTCCGACCCGTCCGACTGGTCCGACTTTTTAACAACTATCCACCTAAGAAAATATCGTTTATCGTCCGACTACTCCGCCCCCCCCACACAAAAAAGAATGCGCTACCCTCACGAGTAGCGCATCTTAAATCACCATTATAAAAAATAAATTTTTCTAACTGTCGACAGACAGCCTTTACGTGTTTCTCCTGAAAAATCCAATCTTTTTCCCCTTTCGGGGGAATAATAAAATCAAAAATGTTTAATTTATAATTTCATCCTACCTGAATCGCATTACTCATTACGCTAAATCTTTCTACGCAAAAGTATGACTTTACCTCTTTTTTCAGCTTCTTTCTATTTTATTGCTTTGTTCTCGGTAAAATTACAATTTCATTAATTATTATGCAAGTTTTTTGGCTCAAAATGTTGTTTTGTGCATCTTTACTTGATTTACATCAAGTATTTTACAATATTTATTGCATAAAAGATTATTTTTATTGATGGGGAATGATGCGGAATTTGTTGGCGGAGGGGTGGGGAGTTGTCGGACTTGTCGGACTTGTCGGACTGGTCCGACTTGTCTGACAGGTCTGACGTGTCTGACGTGTCCGACTGGTCTGACTGGTCTGACAGATCTGATGTGTCCTACAATTCTGCTTTTCACACGGCATTTCTCACTCCTTGATAATCCTNAAATTCTTCATATATTTGTACAATTTTATTAAGTAGAATTGGTCGATAGTTGTATGGACTGGAACTCTAAATAGGCTTCGTGTCGATAACTTTCTATCTGGTCTTTGCAACTATGTCGATGAGGTCCGAAACGATTTATAGCTTTTAGCTGGGTCGTTAGCTGGTTTACCTCTTCGACAGACCGATTCTACCTTTTTACAACAAAGGTACGAAACTGTCTTTAGCAATCATAGTTTTACCTTGATTATTTAATGTTTATGCGACTGCGTCGCATTCTTCTGCAAACTTAGAGGTCATTAGCCCGCAAAGGCTTTTTAAAGCGTTTAGCTGTTATGCTTTTCTTCGTCTTTGCAGGCTAACGACCGATTGGGGATAATGTGGAGTCAAATAGCTCCATGAACCGAAAATAATTCTCCAAAAGGAGTGAGGCTCTCAGATTTAATTTGTATCTTTGCCATATCTATCGTCGGATTCTCTTGTTTTTTGCAACACTAAGACAAGTGAAAATACTGACAGGGCAAAGTCCTGAGCCGCTCGGCTCTGCCGCTTGCCAAAGCAAGAGCTTTTTGTTGATCAGGTACTTGAAAAGTTTAATTTATAATAGTGTTGCGGAATTAAGGTTAAACAATAACTTTTAATAAGGAGGACCAAATTATGAAGACATTATCAGTAAGACAACCTTGGGCAACACTATTAGTGAGCGGACTGAAAGACATAGAAAATCGCACGTGGGCACCCAACCATAAGGGTCGCATATTGATACACGCCTCGCAAGCGAAGGTAACAAAGAAGTTTCCCGACCAATTGCTTTTTCAACAATTCAATATTATTGATAACGAACAGATGTTTGGCAATCTGCCCGAATACAAGGATATGGACTACTCTGCCATCATAGGATATGTAACTGTAGATGGCGACAGCTACGACGCCCCATCGTTGTGGGCAGAACCTGTAGAACACCAGTGGCACATCAAGGATGCGTACATCTTTGACGAACCTATACGAGGTGTGAAAGGCAAGCTCAACCTCTTTGACACGCCCGAAATAGACGAAAACCACCTACCACCTGCACACAAGTATCAACGCCGTGCGCCACGATTGGAGGGCGAAACGCTCATCGTACCTTTGACAGAAGAAAATTTGGAGATTGTGCTTGAAGTAGGACAGATAAACCTATGCGCTACAGCGGAGGTGTGCAACCTTGTACAGAAACCCGAAGAAGAGCTAAAAGAGGGCGAGTATGCCTTCAAACCTATATCACGTGTTCGCATCGAAACCCCAACACGCAAGATGACCTTCGAAGTGGAAGATATGGGCTATCAAAGTTGGATAGAGCCTGACGGCACCACAAAGATGATGATGTACAATTGGGATGCGGACGAGATAGAATACTTTGATATAGGGTTCGGTCTGAAGAATGGTGTGATTGACGAGTAGTTGTAGCGTAAATATAGACAAGAAAGATAAGACAGGCGGTTGAGGATCTATTCTTACTGAGCCGCTGTTGGTCGGACGAGTCTGACGGGTCGGACGGGTCGGACAAGTCGGACGAGTCGGACGGGTCGGACAGGTCGGACAGGTCGGACGGGTCGGACGAAATTACAAGACCCTATCCCTAAACTTATGGGCCAGCTAAGGGATAAAAAAATACCTTGACGCAATGTCAAGGTATTTTCAGCGGTGCGTACGAGACTCGAACTCGTGACCTCCTGCGTGACAGGCAGGCATTCTAACCAACTGAACTAACGCACCAAGGTGCTGCGAGAAGTGATAGTGCGGTGCGTACGAGACTCGAACTCGTGACCTCCTGCGTGACAGGCAGGCATTCTAACCAACTGAACTAACGCACCAAAAATAGTGTTCGTTACTATCATTTCTGTTTAGCGAGTGCAAAGATAGGTATTTTATTTGTTTTGACCAAATATGTTTGGCATTTTTTATAAAAAAAGTTGCATTACGTAAGCATCTACGTATTTATTTTTATAGTAGAACCATTGTCTCAAAGCTGTGGTTTGTTGAAATCCTACTGATTTTAAACAGTTTATTGAGCTTTGGTTGTCGGCTGCCACATAGGCATATATTTGGTTCAGGTGTATTTTCGCTTTTGCGGTTTGTATGAGGTGTTGTAATGCTGCTTTGCCATAACCTTGTTGGCGAAAGGGTGTGGCGATAATGATGCCCAACTCGGCGCGTTGGTGCGTGGGGTCGAAGTTTACAAGGTCTATTATGCCCACCACTTGTTTGTCCTCATTTTCTATCATTAGTCTCACCTGTCCATCGGCATAAATGTCGTTGGAGGCATTGGCTATGTATTGGCGCAAGGTATAGCGACTATAAGGCACATTGGTTGCGCTCATTGCCCAGTTTGCTTCGTCGTTCTCTATGTTGTAGAGCGTTTCAAGGTCTTCGGGCTCCATTGCTCTTAGGCTGATATGGCGAGGGGTGTTCATTTTGTTAGAATGTCGTGTGCGGTTATAATGCAGTGAGTTTGAGGGTTGTACGTACCTATTAGCACGTTGTGGTTGGGCTGCTGTGCAAAGAGGTTGAGCACTTGGCTAAAGGTGTATGCGCCGAGGTCGTAGACGATGTAGTTTTGTTTATTTTGGTTTATCGTTTCTTGCCATTCGTAATGTCCTTGCGGCATTGTTTTGCTGTTTCCCACCACTATTTGTGCCGTTATGCCACGCTTTTTGGCTATTTGTTCGCACTCGTTCATTGCCTCGCTGTTGCCAATAAATATGTAGTTGGGGCAATTGTTGCGTTTGGGGTGGAGCAGTCCGATCATCTTTGTTGCCTTGTTGGTCAACATTCGTACAAGCGAAACAGTGGCGTGCAGATAGATGGCAGCCTTGATGGGCACACTGAGCAGAAAACTTGTTCCGCCATAGTGCTTGCGAAAGAAGATGAGCATAGCATCATAAAACACGTGCACGTATCTGTAGCTCGACTTCTTGGTACTTTCGCCCTTGTAATGCAGTATTTTAGCAGGCAGATACCAGTTTTCGTAACCTCCCTTTAGCACACGATAGCTCAAGTCGATGTCTTCGCCGTACATAAAGAAGTCTTCGTCCAACAGTCCTACCTTGTCCAAGGCTTCGTGGCGCAACATACAGTAAGCACCGCTTATCACCTCGATGTGTCCAGCCTCGTCCCACGGCATATTGCTCATATAATAATGTCCGAAGCGGGGGTGAGTGGGGAAGTGCTTGCACAGACCTATCATCTTGTAGAAGGCTACCAAAGGCGATGGAAATCCGCGTCGGCTCTCCATAGCACGACTGCCATCGGTATTGAGCATTTCTACGCCCAATCCGCCAGCCTTGGGATGTGTGTCCATAAAGCTAACCGACTGGCGTATTGTGTCTTCGGCTACGAATGTATCGGGATTGAGCAGCAGTACATATTCGCCCTTACACTGGCGTATGGCGAGGTTGTTGGCACATGCAAAACCAAGATTGTGGAGCGACGAAATGCAGGTGATGTGTGGAAAACGAGCTTGGATATAGTCTACCGACCCATCTTTCGAGGCGTTGTCTACCACGATAATTTCGGCATCTATTCCCTCAATGGCACGTTCTACGCTGAGCAGACATTGCTCAAGGTAGTATTTCACGTTGTAGCTTACAATAATAACACTGAGTTTCATTCCGCTACGTCTTTCTTATTTTCGGTTTCGGGGTGTGCGTTACATTCTCGTTCGCATCGTCCACGACTTGGATAGATGAACACCAAACTTAGGAGAAGGATAACCGAGAGATAGAAAAAACTTACCTCCTTGGCATACAAGTAATAGAGCAAAACATTGATAATCATCGGAATACAGAGCAACATCATACGCGCCAAACCCCATAATTTTAGGTTGCGAGCCGAGGCATCACCCCCCTTGGTGAGCTGACGATGCACCCCTCCAAAACGAAACATATACAAGGCTAAGGGAATGGCTGCAAGGGTGAGCAGCTGCATGGCAAACTGTGCATAGATAAGTGAGGCGTGCTGAAAGAATACCCCACTGTGCAGAAGGTCGGTTTCGTACGCTGCCACGATGCCTATATATAAGGTAAGAAAGCCCCAAAGAGCTGTAGCCAAGGTTCGTATGGTTTGTTTCATGCTGTTGGTTTAGCGTTCTATAGGTGTTCGGTCTATGATGCTTCGTCCCAAGGTCACTTCGTCGGTGTATTCCAATTCATCGCCTACGGATATTCCGCGTGCGATAACCGATATTTTGACGTTGGTATCTTTCAGTTTTCGTGTGATATAAAAGTTGGTTGTATCGCCCTCCATTGTACTTGCCAAGGCGAGTATTATTTCGTCAATTCCTCCTGCTTGTACACGTGCTACAAGCGAGTCTACCTCAAGGTCGTTAGGTCCTATGCCATCGATAGGCGAGATGACCCCACCAAGCACGTGGTAAAGTCCGTTGTACTGCTGTGTGCTCTCTATCGCCAACACGTCTTGAATATTCTCCACCACACACACCTTAGTGGTGTCGCGGCGTGGATTGGCACAGATGGTGCAGAGGTCGGTATCGGAAATGTTATGACACGTTTTGCAATATTTTATGTCGTGTCGCAGGCTCGACAGCGTGTTGGTAAACAGGTCTACCTCGTCTTTTTCCTCTCTCAACAGGTGCAACACATACCTTAGGGCGGTTTTGCGTCCCACCCCAGGTAGTTTGGTAAATTCGCCTACTGCTTTCTCAAGAAGTTGGGACGGAAATTGCTGCATGATGCTGTGTGCGTGTAGGTTATCGCCTTAATCGTCAAAGAGGTACACACCCACACCCACCTTTAGACCGATGGTAGAATAGTCTGCACTCTTAAACGACTGGTCGTAATAGATGGCAGGCTCGATAGTTACCGAACGATTGATAAAGAAGGCATAGCCCACCTCTATTCCCGGCATCAGGTCGTTGTAGCTGTGGTTAGCGTGTATAAACTTGCAGCCTGCGCCAAGGTAAAGTCCGTTCTGGGTGATGTAATAGCGACCACTTGCGCCCACTGAGATGTGGTCGGCTACGGTTTCCGAACCATTGTGTACCGCGCTTACCTGTGCCAAGAGCATTATGTTGTCCCAAGCCAAATAGCCAGCCTTGCCCTCAATGCCGATATTAAATCCGTCTTTGCCGTTATAATGCAAGTCGAGCCCCGTGAGCGATGCGCCTACATAGCCTTTGCCCTGTTGGAACTGTGCCTGAACACCTATCGCCATCATCATACTCATAACGAGTAAAACTAACTTCTTTTTCATAAATATTTCTTTGTTATTGTTAATTCTCGTATTATTAGTAGACAAGCTAAAAGCGTAGTTTTGAACCGCCAATTGGCTTGTTAAAATAGCTCATAAGCCTAAAATATTTCTCACAAAGATATATTCTTAATCCAATGACCCATTTTAGGCTTAATGATTTACAAAGGTACTTGATTTATTTGAAATACAAAAATAATTGTCTATCTTTGTGCCTAAATTGACCTATTTGAGGACAATAAAACCTACATTTATAGCTTTAGGAATGAATAAAAAAAACATAATATTAGCACTCTTTAGTTGCATCGCTCTCCATGCGTTTGCACAGGTCAACTACGACCTTCTAAGCCCCCAACACCCCTTGTCGCCCAAACGTGAGACACGTGCCGTATGGCTCACCACCTTAGCCAACCTCGACTGGCCTAAAACCTACGCCACATCCGAAGCAACGATAGCCCAACAGAAGCAAGAATTAGTCAATATTCTCAACCTTTATGCGGCTGCCAATATCAACACCGTATTGCTACAAACGCGTGTCAGAGCGGCTACCATTTACCCTTCGGACATAGAGCCGTGGGACAGATGTATCACAGGCACAGAAGGCAAAGACCCTGGCTATGGGTACGACCCACTGAGGTTTGCCATAGCCGAGTGTCACCGCCGCGGAATGGAGGTGCACGCTTGGGTGGCAGCAATGCCCGTGGGAGCAAAAAACTCGTTGGGATGCCGACGCTTAAAGCAAAAGGGATTTAGCATAAAGAGCTTCTCGTCAGGCGCTTACCTTAGTCCGTCAGACCCAAAGGTTGCGCCTTACTTGGGCGATATTTGTGCAGAGATAACCCGAAAGTACGACATCGATGGCATCAACCTCGACTACATACGTTATCCCGATGGGTGGCGCAGGCCGTCGTACAAAAATGGCGATACACCCGATGCACGCCGTGCCAACATCACTCGCATTGTACAAAACATTCACGACAAGGTGAAGGCCATCAAGCCGTGGGTCAAGATTTCGTGTTCGCCTATCGGCAAGTATTCTGACCTTAGTCGCTACTCGTCAAAGAATTTCAACGCTCGCGACCGTGTATCGCAAGATGCCCAAATGTGGGTGCGAACAGGATTGATGGATCAGTTGTACCCTATGCAGTATTTCCGCGACGACAACTACTATCCTTTCTGTGCCGACTGGATGGAAAACGCTTCGGGAAAGGACATCGTCACAGGTCTTGGTACCTACTTTCTCGACCCTCGTGAGGGCAATTGGCGTTTGGACGAGATAGTGCGCCAAATGTACGTCAGTAGGCAGTTGGGAATGGGGCACGCTCACTTCCGCTCACGTTTTCTCACCGACAACTATCAAGGTATCTATTATTTCGAACAGGCTTTCAATGCCCTACCAGCCCTCACGCCAGCCCTCACGTGGCAAAGGGCTACCCCTCCTGCTGCTCCTCGCTTTGCCACAGCCGATAACACCTTGGCTCAACCCCTTGGCAACGGCACAGTAAACGTATCGTGGAAGGGCAACTCACCTTATTATAATATATATATGAGCACCACTTCGCCTGTCGACATCACCAATCCTCGCAATCTTGTGGCAGCTCGATACACAGGCACTACCTTCACCCATCGCCCTTCGCAACACTACCATTATGCCATCACGGCAATGGATCGCTATGGCAACGAGAGCGCACCCTTACAACGCATCGAAACCAAACCTACAGCCATCGACACCAAGCTAATGGCGCACAACAACACTGTGCTAACACTGCCCACGTGGGTGCAAACGATGGACGTAAAATATTTCACCATCAGCACCCTCCAATCCACCTCCTTGCGCAAGATATACCCCACCTCTAAGCACTACAACGATCTGAATATCAGCGCTCTTCCCAACGGTACTTACGTTTTGTATGCCCGTTCAGCCAAGCGCAACGTTACCCATCGTGTGGGGTATTTCATCGTGAAGAGAGGGTAAAGCCTTGTCCGACCTGTCTGACCTGTCTGACCAGTCGGACCAGTCGGACAAGTCTGACAAGTCGGACCAGTCCGACCAGTCCGACAAAACCACCTCGCTAACTACTGCAATACCCCCTCTAGCCAGCACCGTTTTTATCATTCAGGTTTATCACCGTTCAAACAGCGTATCGAGGCATCAAAACACCACTTTCTTACCATTCACGATATACACGCCTTTGCCAACCTTGCTCACGCGGCGCCCCTGCAAATCGAACACCACTGGTGTTTTCTTGTCTGCGTTCACATGGTCGATGCCCGTGGGGTTTGATTTCTTTTTTCCTTTAAATTCATATTGAATATGCGAGTCTTCCTTAAAAGACAAGAAAAAACTAAGTTCCAAGTTGCCGTCCTTATCCACAAAACTCTTTTCCTTATCAATACTGCCTGATAACCATACTTTGTACTTTTTGTCCTTGGTCGTCACCTCGTCATCAAGATTGTTATATGCATCTATATTCCATTTGTTGTTGTTAGGCAACAGAAAGCAATCTTTGAAAGGTATTGACGAGAAATTATATTGGCCAATCGTAACGTCTTTTAAGGTAAAAACAGTGAACAAACGTTCACCCTTGCTTATCTCTATGACCATTTTTTTCTTACCACTTGGAGTCTTCGTTTCAGACGTACGGTTGAACAACTCCGTGGTGGCCTCACCCTCATAAGTGCCCCAAACATCTGGCACAACCTCAGGCTTGACTTCTTGAGCCATCATCATATTCACCTGCGCACAAAGCACCACTAATAACATAAGAATTTTGTGATAAATTTTCATCATTGTTTTTTCTTTTGGTTTTTGTTTAATTATTTAATGAAGTGACCACAACAATTCACATACAACATTGCGAGTTGTCTGCGACCACAAAAAAAGTGGCGCAAAGGTATGAAAATTGTGGAGAAAAAAACTCAACGATATTTGAAAAAAAGCATAAATAACGTAAATTTATGAAGAAGGCATAAAAAGGCAATGTCTAACGACCGATTTGGGATTAAGGACGCGTTGATTTATGTCAAGATTTTATTTTAGTTTGCAGAACTTTGGAAAAAAATAGCTACTTTTGCGGAGTATTTGAATAAATTAATCAATTAATAACAACATTTTTTTTATTTATGAACACAAAATTACAATTATTTTGCGCTATTATTCTATGTCTTACAATTGGACGAAATACCGCATTTTCAGCCGATAACGGTATGCGTATTCAAAAGACAACAAACGTGGAAGTAAAATCTAATCCTGCAAACAACACCTACGATGCAGTGGCGACTCGTTCAACAACGAACAATAACGAAATATCAAAATTAGAGTTAGGAATCATAAAGCAATTGTTGGACAATAAAGGTTTAGGATTTCCAAAGCTAACTGCCAAAAGTCGTATTAACTTACAAAAAATCTACGATACACCAGAAAAATACACGCAAGACGACTTAAAGAAAGCCAGACAAGAATATATAGATGATACTGATGTAGAAAAGCCAGCGCATGGCAAACGCTACACCCTTAAATTCTATGACTACGACCAACACGCATTTTTGCTCGACTATTCGGACGGTAAGGTGTCTACACGCGAATTTAAATTAGGAGATCTTCCCGACGAGTCGGCATGCTTCACGGCGCATGTCTTGTCGGATGGAAAAATTGCTTTCAAGACCATAGATGACAAGTGGTTGAGTTATCCTACCAAGACACCTGCTCCCGATTGGCTTACAGGTTATGCGCCTAATGGTGTGACAGAAAATTTGGATGAGGCAGCCAACGGACTTGATTTACAAAAGGCTGGTAACGGGAAACATGTAAAATCTGGGAATTTCCTTAATCTTTTCGGTAAGTTCTATATTAAATCTAAAAGAGGCACACGCGCCAGCTCTGGTGCAGAGGTACAGGGCTATTGGTTGTTGGATGCAAAGAATAAAACCTTTGATGGGGCAGATGATCCTTACTATGACGAAACCTTTTCGTCTGCAATGCTTATTGAGCAAGTGAAGGTAACCACAGGCATACAGCAGATAGATACCGCTGCAAAACGCACCAGCGAGAATAAAATCTATACGCTGTCAGGACAACGTGTATTTGTAGAAAAACGCTCTGACCTGCCACGTGGCATTTACATTGTAAACGGTAAAAAGCTCTTGGTGCAATAGTTCTTTAGGGTGGTTCTAAAGAATTAGCTCATGTCAGATTTTTGCTTATTTTTTTTGCAACACTAAGATAAGTGAAAATTCTGACATAGCAAAATCCTGAGCCGCTCGGCTCTGGCACTTGCCAAAGCAAGCGCTTTTTGTTGATCAGGTACTTCAAAAGTTTAATTTATAATAGTGTTGCGGAATTAAGGTATGAACGAAATTTTTATGATTATTGGGGCATTTTTTTGCTTGCGATTAACCACACTTTTCTTTTCCATTCGTAACGAGAAACGCATCAAGGGGCTTGGGGCTGTGGAGTATGGACACGCCAACTCTGCTTTATTAACCTTGGCACACATAGCTTATTATGCTGCGGCTATCTATGAATGTTACGCTTCGGCTGCGATGTTTGATAATGTTTCTATGGCTGGCGTGGGCGTTATGGCTTTTGCCTATGTTGTTTTGTTCTACGTTATTTATAAACTTCGCGACATTTGGACAGTGAAACTCTATATTTTAAAGAATCAGCGCATTGACCGCAGCTTCTTGTTCCGCAATGTGCGCCACCCAAATTATTTCTTAAACATCATTCCCGAACTTATCGGTACAGCCTTGCTTTGCCATGCTTGGTACACGCTCTGCATAGGTTTGCCGATATATCTTATTCCACTTTTTGTGCGTATTCGTCAAGAAGAACAGGCTATGAAGGGAATGATTTAAAGGCTGGTTCTATAAAGGTGGTTCTATAAAGGCTGGTTCTATAAAGGCTAGTTCTTTAAATTACCACCGCATATCGTCATTAAAAAAACAAAAGCCGCTTAGCAATCATCGCTAAGCGGCTTTTATTGTATGCTAAGCGGCTTTTATTGTATGCTAAGCGCCTCCCCAAACCCCTCCGATGGGGGAGGGGAGCACGTATTTGCTGTGGTTTGCAGCAGGTTGTTTTGTCGGACAGGTCTGACCCGTCCGACCCGTCCGACTTGTCTGACCCGTCCGACAAGTCCGACCTGTCCGACAAAACAACAATTTACTAAAATTGTGCAGCGTGCAAGGGGCGTGTAGGGATGTGTCAAAATAAGTACATTCTCTACATTACGCTCAAAGCATTTAGGTTAAACAACCAAAGGTAAAACGATATAATTTATTGTATATCAAAAGATTATAAATTATTCAGTAAACCCTATTTAAGAATCTTGTAAATAAGATATGGGCGCAATTCTTATCGTGAACTCACTGTATTATTCCTTTTTATAAAGAGTCTGTAACATTGTTAATTTAGTATAAAAATCTTAAGAGAAATTAAGTTTTTCCGAATTTACTTGTATCTTTACAATCGAATGATGCCTTGATACGATAGTGTGTGAACGCTTTCCGTATATAAGGAATTATAGATGAAATCCAGAAAATCACAGAATAGAGAATTGGGAAATCTGCTATTATTATAATTTAAACATTAACTTAAATATCAAATCATTATGAAGAAAAGACTATTCTCAATTGTCGGAACAGCCATAATGACGATGGGCTTCTCACAAGTTCATGCCCAGACGCAGCTCGTGGTTACACCACAATCGGGTGCTGTTGGCAAGTATGCCCTAACAGACATTCAGAAGATAACCTTCGCTGCTGACGGAATGCACATCATTGGAAGTGCTTTTACAGTAGAACCTGTGTGGAAGTTATCTGCCATTAAAGACATTAGGTTTGTTAAGACAACAGACGGAATCGGTAAAGTAGGCAACACCGAAACGGGAGAAATCAAGATTTCACAGCGTGGCGATATGCTTTACATCAACGGCTTAAATGCCGAACAAACAGATGTTGCCATCTACGACCTGAAGGGTCGAGCAATGTTGCGCACGAAAGTTGCCGACGGCGAAGGCATCGATGCTTCAAGCCTGCAACATGGCGTATTTATTATCAAAGTTAAAAACACAACCTTTAAATTCGTAAAACAATGAAAAAGAACATATTACTTTGCCTTATGGCAATCTTTAGTCTGACAGCGTTTGCACAGACAGAACCTAACCGATTGATAGTATTGGAAAAGAGCAGCGCTCACAAGGCGTTTATGGTCGATCGCATTGATAACGTTTTCTTTGCAACCGTTGAAGGCAGAGTTGCAGCCGATGTAACCTTTAAAGACTACAAGAGTGGTCCTACCGGCGATACGCTTTGGGTGGCAGTAAAGAAGACACCAGAATGTAAATCGTATAAAATTGCTTGTATCCCACAGTCTGTTTCAAGCAAGATAACTACCGACGATATTGCTGCCACTTACTTTGAGAGAACCAATCAGACTATGATGCAAGACGATTTCACGAACGCACAGATGACTGGTTTCGACCAACCATTCAAGGATAATACACCTTACACCATTATTACGATTGGCTTCGACAAGTACGGTGTGGCTTGCAATATGTCGAAAGCAGAATTTACAACTCCTAAGAAACCACTCGTAGGAAATCCTAAGGTAACGGGCGAAATCGTAGAAGCAACATCTACAACCGTTAAAGCCAAGTTCACAGCCAATACAGACGCTAAGGGCTATGCAGTTTGTATCTTTGTTGAAGGCAAGGCTAAAGAGCAGTTCGAGCAGTTCGGTTCAATGATGGGACTAAGCAATATGGGCGACATGATTAAGCAGTGGGGTGTAAAATGCACTGACGAATACACACACGAATGGACTGGTTTGCAACCTGACACCAAGTACGAAATCTATGTGCAAGCGTGGGACTCAGAAGAAACCTATGCCGATATGGTTGTTATTCCAGTTACAACAAAGAAACTTGGTGGCACTGGCGTTGCTAAAGTAAATATCGAAATCAAGGAGTTTGAAAAGAGTGGCGACAGTTACTACCAACGTGTAATCTACACTCCAAACAGCGAATGTTCACTACACAGAGACATTATCATTGAAAAGAATGCATACGATAAGCCTGAAATGGGCGAGGAAGGCGTTAAAAAACTGTTGAAGGAAGACCATGAAAAGGATCCATATTGGAACCAATACGGTGTTGATAACGCAACTTGGAACGCAACTCCATCTACAACGTACTATGCTTGCTCTTTGGCTAAGAATGCCAATGACGAATGGGGACCACTCGAAAAGGTAGAATTTACTACCCCAGCTGGCGAAGCTGACAGCAAGGTTGCTCCTACCCGCATCGTACAAGGAACATCTAAAGGCGTAACACAGATGCCTTTGATAAAGGTTGGAAAGAAGCAATCTGCTTTCCAGATGATTCAGAAGTAACATAAAACAGACAAGCGTGTAAAGTAAACGACGTGTGCCAAGTTATTGGAAAAGTTGGCTTAATATGGTTTACTTTACACGCTTTCTTTTGTTTATACCTTATTTCCGCAAACAATTTTCCTTGTTTGTTTCAAAACTTGTTTGCGTCTCATTTAACCCAAATCGGTCGTTAGACCAGTCGGACTTGTCCGACTTGTCTGACTGGGCTGATGACCTCTATTTCGTTCGAATATTCTACTCAAACAACGCTCGCAATTCCTTGTTACTGAGTTTGCCAATCCAGCTTTCGCCACTTGCTACGGTCATGTCGGCAAGGTGCTTCTTCTCTTGTATCATTCGGTCGATTTTTTCCTCGAATGTGCCTTTGGTGATGAAACGATGCACCATAACATTCTTGTTCTGACCTATACGGTAGGCGCGGTCGGTGGCTTGTGCTTCTACAGCCGGATTCCACCACAGGTCGTAGTGAATGACGTGTGATGCTGCTGTGAGGTTGAGACCTGTGCCGGCTGCTTTGAGTGAGAGGATGAATACCTTGTCCTGCTTACCGTTCTGGAAACGGTCTACCATATCGCTACGTTGCTTCACGCTGCAACCGCCATGGTAGAACATAGGTTCGCGCCCTGTGCGCTTCGTGATGAACTTCACGAGCATATCGCCCATCTCTTTGAACTGTGTGAACACCAGAACCTTCTCGCCTGCATCCACAATGCTCTGGATGTTATCGAGTAGCATTTCCGTCTTGCCCGATAGTTCTGCACGTTCATCGCCATTCTTGAGATACTGGGCAGGATGGTTGCATATTTGCTTGAGTGCAAGAATCATCTGCAAGATGAGAGCTTGGCGCTTGAAGAGTTCCTTGTTATCATCCGTACTCATACCTTCGATAACCGCCATCGCCTCGTTGAGCGTTGACTGATAGAGTGCAGCTTGATCAGGATTGAGCGAAACATAGTCGTTCATCTCTATCTTATCTGGCAGGTCGCTGATTATCGATTTGTCTGTCTTCATTCGTCGCATCATAAACGGAGCTGTCACACGACGGAAACGCTCAGCACATGCCATGTCACCATCCTGTTGGATTGGTTTGGCAAATCGCTCGTTGAAGTCCTTGATGGTGTCCAGATAACCGTGGTTGGCGTAGTTCATTATGCTCCAGAACTCCGATAGACGGTTCTCTACAGGTGTACCACTGAGGGCGATATGCGTATCGGCTGCAATAGAAGATATGGCTTTTGTCTGTTGCGTGTTCTGGTTTTTGATATTCTGTGCTTCATCAATTACCATCACTCGCCAAGGCTGTTTCTTTAATTTTGTAGCATCTGTGCGCACCATGCCGTAGGTTGTCAGAAGAATATCCGATGAGAACGACTTCAGCGAACGGGCATTTCCATGATAGACCTCGCATGTGAGTTGTGGGGCAAAGCGTGAGATTTCTGCTTGCCAGTTGGTAAGCAATCCTGTTGGCACTACGATGAGCACACGTTTCTCCTCTAATGCACCATCTTCTTTCAGCTTGAGTAGCAAAGAGATGGTTTGCAGCGTCTTACCAAGACCCATATCGTCGGCAAGTATCGAGCCGAAACCGATGCGCATGTTGCTGTAGAGCCATGAGTATCCACGTTCCTGATAAGGGCGAAGTGTAGCATTCAGCGTGGATGGGGCTGGAATGATATCCTGCTTGGTCAGTTCCTTGATGAGTGCTTTCACCTCATTCGTAAGCAGAACCGGAGCCGACTCATATTCGCCAGAAAGGACAGCTTGCAGCAGTCGCCCGTCACTCAGTTGATCACCCTTCATGATGATATCATACAGACGCTTCATGTCCTCGGCAGAGGTATAGACAAACTGCCCTTTGAACTTAAGCAGCGTGCCAGCACGAACCATCAAATTATCGAACTCCTCTATCGGCAACACATTGTCTCCAAGGGCAATCTGCCACGAGAACTGCAGCAAGTCGGCAAGACCGAACATAGACTTGCCATCATTCTTTGCTGACACTCGGATGGTTGGTTTCGGACGGAGCAGGGTGGTTAGTGATTTCGGCATAAATACCTTAATGTCAAGCATTTGTATGGTTGGTATCACTTCCTGTAGGAATGGCACAAACGACTGGTAGTCGTACTCAATCACTTGCTTTGCTCCTTTATTGATATAAGAGTTCACGTTAGGCATCAATACCGAAAGCAAAGAGAATGAACGAAGCATTTCGAAGCGAGACTTCTCGTACTTCTTCAGCCGAAGGATATCACTTAATGGAATAGGCATTTCAGCGGCATACTCACGATCGTGTACGGCAAGTGAGAGTTGGAATAGTTCATTCTCTTCATCCTCCGCGATATTGAAAACCGGTTGCCAGCGTGTCTGCGTTATCTGCAGATGGTCGCACCATGATTTGATAGCTCCTGGTGTTTCTTTCTGGCCAATAGCATCAAACTTCACCGTGCGACGGTTGAAGAATATGAGCTCTATATCATCGTCATCAAAATCGGCTGTCAATCGCTCCATCAGCAAGTCGAGATACTGAGAAATAAGCAAACGGGCCGGATTCTGCGGATAAAGCATAGTCTTTCTGTCTGACAGGCAAATCAAGTCGGCTGGCACGATTTCTGTCAGCTGCTCTACAATGCGTTTCGCTTGCGAATCAATCTCGGCAGGCATCCACGATATACTGTTGAAGTTCTTCGAATTCCTTGCTATACATGGTGCTATACTACCTATCTTTAATAAGTGTATGGCGGCATGCATAGCTTGATGGTTGGCAATCACGCTACGGTTGTAATCGGGCAGGAAATCTGCATTCATTCCAAGCAGAGCAATGGCATACGAATCAAGATGCTCGTCGCCTAAGTCCAACGGCATCTCGCTGTCAAGCGTCAATTCAAAATGATGCTTGCCTGCATCAAAAACATCATTAGCAGACAGTTTGCCTGTCATCAGTCGCTCAA
This sequence comes from Prevotella ihumii, assembly GCF_900155655.1. Lineage (GTDB taxonomy): Bacteria > Bacteroidota > Bacteroidia > Bacteroidales > Bacteroidaceae > Prevotella > Prevotella ihumii. The sequence continues at coordinate 1,827,021 of NZ_LT706987.1, read as the reverse complement.
GTTTTCTTTGCGCTTTGCCTATGGTAGAGGCATACACCTGCTTGAAATTGCCATGCGTGGAGAACGATGGATTGTCAGGAAGCAAACGAAGCAGAATTTCTGTGCGGTCTTCCAACTTGCTGAAATCGATTCGTTTGAAGGAGTCCGCCAAGGCTATCTTTGCCGGTTTGGGCTGCAAACCTGCCACATCATCAATCAACGGCAATTCTACCGTCTCCTTTGCTTTGTTGGCATAGATGCCACGTGCCTCCAATTCGTTAATGATGTCAAGGCCATGCATTTCGAACACAAGGAACGGATTGTTGTCAATCTCCTTGCTCATCATGTAGACAATAGCAGCCAGGTGCTTGCATGGCACAGCCCAGTCGGGACAACTGCAGTGCATCTTCAGATCATTCCAACGCGAAGGGAAAATCTTCACACCGCATTTCTTTGCGATGTCGAGTACTTCTGCGTCCAGTTTGCGGTCAAGCAAATTGCTGATGATACCAGGGTAAGCCACAAGAGCATCTATTAACAGCGATTTCTCCTTGTCGCTGAATTCCGGTATAGTGATAGTTTCTTTGTATGGTGTGCGTCTTGAGCCTTGCACCTTAGCTGCTATCACATTCTTTTTAACCTTTATTTCCTTAACCGAACCGTTACGTGCGTATCGAGCTCCTCTCGGTATGCGGTTAGCATAGTCTATGTGCGTGAGCGATTGCAACCATGCATCGCCCCACCATGTCTTTCCAAATTTCTCTGCCATAATTTTGAGAATTTATCTCATACTAATTTCTTGCAAGATCTCAGTGAGTTTGAAAATCATTGTAATGCTAATATTTGTAATTTATTTACAAAAGTACTGAATAAGATCTAAACCAAGCACATTTATTACAAGTTTTTTTGTTTTTGATATGGCTGGTTCTATAAATTACCTTTATTTTCTATAGTTTTGTCCGACCAGTCCGACCAGTCCGACCAGTCCGACTTGTCCGACTCGTCCGACTCGTCCGACCACCTCAAACATATATGTTTTGATTTTATAAGATAGGTGTCTCGGTGGCGGAAGAGGTATGTATGGAAAAACAGAACAATTGCAAGAGGGGACATTTTTATACGCATTGCGCACAAATAACCCTTGCTTTCTTTGTGGGTTCACGCTTTTTAAGTATCTTTGCAGCGTTAATGAAGAAGCTGTTTCTACATAATATAACCTTGGTGTTGCTGTCGCTCATTTCGATAGCGACAAATGCGCAACCCCTTACTTATTCCGACTCGGTAGAGATTTCGCTCCTTACCTGTTCGCCTGGGCAAGCGTCATGGGCACAGTTTGGGCATACTGCCTTGCGTTACAACGACATGCAGAACGGCAATGACATCGCTATTAATTATGGCGTGTTCGACTCTAATCAGCCCAACTTCTCACTCCGTTTCATCTTTGGACTCACCGACTATCGTGTGGCAACCCTACCGATGGAACACTTTCTTGCACAGTACGATTACGAGGGACGAGGCGTTACCGAACAGGTGTTGAACCTCACGAAGGAGGAGAAGTATAAGATATACAAGGCGTTAACGCACAACCTACGTCCCGAAAACGTGGTGTATCGCTACAACTTCTTCTACGACAACTGCACCACACGTGCTTACCACATCATTGCCAACAACGTGAAACTTGCCCCCTCGTTTGCGTGGAGCGATAAGCAAGACCCACTGCCCACCTATCGTGAAATGATACACCAATGGAACAAAGACTATCCGTGGACACGCTTCGGCGAGGATTTGCTCTTAGGAAAGGGAGCCGATGCGCCTGTGGAAACAAAAGAACAGACGCTGTTTCTCCCCGATAATCTGCGCAAACACTTTGCCTTAGCCACCCATAATAACGCAGCATTGGTAAAGGAGACACGCACCCTTATCAGTCCGCAACCCATTGTGGACGAAGGCGGTTTTCCGCTCTCTCCCTTGGCTGTATCGGTCGTTGTGGCAGTAGTGATGGCAGCCATCATGGCAGTAGAGATAAAGCTATGCCGACTGTTTTGGCAGTGGGAATTGGCGTTGATGCTCCTCACAGGTACGATGGGTTTGCTGTTTTTAGCAATGGTATTCTCAAAGCACCCTTGCGTTGACAAGAATGCTATGCTCTTCTTTTTCAACCCGTTATCGCTCGTGTTTGCTTATCGAGCAGTGAAACGAACCCGAAAAATGGAGAGCGATTGGTGGTGGGTAGTTTACGAAATATCGCTATTCTCTGGTTTTATCATCACCTTTACACAGCATTTGCCCATACCGATGTACATTGTGGCATTATTCTTGCTCATCAATGTGTATGTGCATCGCTACGTAATAAGGAAAGCGAAAGCCAATAAAAGTAATTATATAAAATAAAGTAATTATATAAAATAAGGTATATCCCCCTATGATGAACAAATACATTACAGCCCTGCTCGTTGTTTTAGCAGCTACCGGTGTAGAATCGCAGACTTATCAGTATGCGATTAAGGCTGCATTGAGCAATGCTACCATCGAGGAGATATGCCACAGATTAGACCTAAAAGAGGCTGAAACTGAAGTACTTTCAGTGATTGAAGCCTACAAGCAGATACATAAAGAGGACAAACAAGAGCCTTGCTTTTACAGTCAGCTCTATCTAAGCAGTCAGACCTGTCAGACCTGTCCGACCCGTCCGACAAGTCAGATTATCATCACTCCTCAAGATTATCTTCCGAACCCTTCCCTCTGTTCGGCGATTGTTATTCGTGCGCCAAGCGCATAAGCCACAACACATGGCGCAATATACAGAGAATTAACAATCAAGAACTTAGAATTGTCGGACCAGTCCGACCAGTCCGACCCGTCCGACCTGTCCGACTTGTCCGACCCGTCCGACAAAAACAACAAAAAACAACAATGAATTTTAACAAAATACTTAAAGCACTCTTCGGAGACAAGTCTACACGTGATATGAAACTTATTCAACCCTTCGTTGAAAAAGTGAAAGCTACTTATCCTGAAATAAAGGCATTGAGCAACGACGAATTGCGTGCTAAGACCAAAGAGATACAACAGTTTGTACAAGATGCAGGCAAGACACAACGTGAAGAAATAGCAAAACTTCGTGAAACCATTGAAGAAACTCCTATTGACGAACGTGAGGAGATATTCTCAAAGATTGACAAACTTGAGAAAGAGGCTTTAGACAATTACGAGGTAGCCTTGAACGAGGTAATGCCTACGGCTTTCTCTATCGTAAAAGATACCGCACGCCGCTTTGCTGAAAACGAGGAAACCATCGTTACAGCAACCGATTTCGACCGTGAATTGGCTGCCGACCCACGCAAAGACTTTATTACCATTGATGGCGACAAGGCTATCTATCACAACCATTGGACAGCAGGTGGAAACGACCTAAAATGGGAAATGGTACACTACGATGTGCAGCTCTTCGGTGGTACAGTGTTGCACCAAGGTAAGATTGCCGAAATGGCAACGGGTGAAGGTAAAACCCTCGTGGCTACCTTGCCTGTATTCCTTAACGCCTTGACAGGCAATGGTGTACACGTGGTAACAGTGAACGACTATCTTGCTAAGCGTGACTCTGAATGGATGGGACCTCTCTACGAGTTTAACGGACTTTCGGTAGACTGTATCGACAAACACCAACCTAACTCGCCTGAGCGTCGCCGTGCTTACCAAGCTGATATTACCTTCGGTACAAACAACGAGTTTGGTTTCGACTACCTTCGCGACAATATGGCAGTATCGCCTGCCGACCTTGTACAGCGTCAGCACAACTATGCTATCGTCGATGAGGTCGACTCGGTATTGGTAGACGATGCTCGTACCCCATTGATTATTTCAGGCCCTGTGCCAAAGGGCGACGACCAAATGTTTGAAGAATATCAACCATTGGTGCAAAAACTCTTCGAAGTACAACGCAAACAGGCTACCGAATTGCTCTCTGAAGCTCGTCGCAAGATAGCTGATGCAGGAAAACTCACCGACCAAAAGGAACGTGAAGCAATGTTGGAAGAAGGTTTCTTGGCTCTCTACCGCTCGTTCAAGGCTTTGCCAAAGAATAAGGCTTTGATAAAGTTCCTTTCAGAAGAAGGCATCAAGTCGGGAATGTTGCGCACCGAGGAGTTCTATATGCAGAACAACAACCGCGAAATGCCAAAGGCTATCGAACCATTGTATTTCGTTACCGATGAGAAGATGAACTCTTCCGACCTTACCGATAAGGGTGCAGCGTGGTTGGCTAACGAGGTGAACGACGATAAGCTCTTTGTATTGCCCGATATTACCACCGAATTGTCGCTCTTGGAAAAAGCCAAGGACGAAAAGCAGATAGACGAACAAGCATACATCGACAAGAAAGACGACTTGATGGCAAACTATGGTGTGCAAAGCGAACGTGTACATACCCTTCAGCAGTTGCTCAAGGCTTACACCATGTTCAATAAGGACGACGAATATGTGGTGCTTGATGGTGAAGTGAAGATTGTAGACGAACAGACAGGTCGTATTATGGAAGGTCGCCGATGGAGCGATGGTTTGCATCAAGCTGTAGAAGCTAAAGAACACGTAAAGGTGGAAGCGGCTACACAGACCTTTGCAACCATTACCCTTCAGAACTACTTCCGTATGTACCACAAGTTGGCAGGTATGACGGGTACAGCTTCTACCGAGGCTGGCGAGTTCTGGGACATCTATAAATTGGACGTTGTAGAAATTCCTACCAACCGTCCTATCCTCCGTAAGGACTTGGAAGACCGTGTGTACAAGACCGCTCGTGAAAAGTATGCTGCCGTGATTGACGAGGTAGAAGAAATGCGCAATAGCGGTCGTCCTGTACTCGTAGGTACTACATCGGTAGAAATCAGTGAGTTGTTGAGCAAGATGCTCAATATGCGCAAGATACCACATCAAGTATTGAACGCTAAGCAACACCTCAAGGAAGCGCAGATTGTGGCAGACGCAGGTCGTTCTATTGATGGCAAGGGTGCTGTAACCATTGCAACCAATATGGCGGGTCGTGGTACCGACATCAAACTCTCTGCCGAAGTAAAGGCAGCAGGTGGTTTGGCTATCATAGGTACCGAGCGTCACGAAAGTCGCCGTGTAGACCGTCAGTTGCGTGGTCGTGCAGGTCGTCAAGGTGACCCTGGTTCGTCTGTATTCTATGTTTCGTTGGAAGACAAGTTGATGCGTCTCTTCGGTTCAGAACGTATTGCAAAGGTGATGGACAAACTTGGTTTTGAAGAGGGTGAACGTATCGAAAGTTCAATGATTTCTAACAGCATCGAGCGTGCACAAAAGAAGGTAGAAGAAAACAACTTCGGTGTGCGTAAGCGTCTGTTAGAGTACGATGATGTGATGAACAAGCAACGCACCGTAATCTACGAAAAGCGTCGCCACGCATTGATGGGCGAGCGCATCGGTATGGACATTTCTAACATCATTTGGGATAGATGTATCAACATCGTTGAAAACAACGATTACGAAGGTTGCAAGGAAGAGTTCCTCAAGGTATTGGCTATGGAATGTCCATTTACCGAGGAAGAACTCATTTCGGGCGATAAGAACGAATTAGCAGAACGTGCTTTCCAAGGTGCTGTTGAAAACTTTGAACGTAAAACCGATAAGATTAAGAACGTAGCTTGGCCTATTATCAAGGAGATATACGAAAATCAAGGTGCTATGTACGAGCGCATTATGGTGCCAATTACCGATGGAAAGCGTGTGTACAATATACCTTGCGACTTGAAAGAGGCTTACGAGTCAGAGGCAAAGTCGGTAGTGAAACAGTTTGAGAAGGTTATCCTCCTCCACCTCATTGATGACGACTGGAAGGAAAACCTCCGTCAGTTGGACGACCTCCGTCACTCTGTACAGAATGCGTCATACGAGCAGAAAGACCCATTGCTCATCTTCAAACTTGAGTCGGTGAAGCTTTGGGACAATATGATTAACGACATGAACAATCGCACTGCAAGTGTGTTGATGCGTGGTCAAATCCCTGAAATGCAGCCAGCTGAAGAAATTCAAGAGGCAGCACCAGAGGAGCACACCCCACAATACGAAGCACAGAAGGAGGAGTTGGTAGACCCAAACCAGATGGCAGCAGCACGCCACGATACACGTGAGAGCGCACAACAGCCACAGCGTGTGCCTTATCATGCAGACAAGATGCCACGTCCTAACGACCCTTGTCCTTGTGGAAGCGGTAAGAAGTTTAAGAATTGCCACGGACGCAATCTATAAAGGAAAAAGAGAGACTTAGTACGCTCAGTATTCTATAATTATAAATCGTAGACTATCAATGCTTAGCAAAGATAGCCTACGATTTTTCTATTAGCCTGCCTTAACTCCCTTTAACCCAAATCGGTCGTCAGACCAGTCCGACGTGTCAGACTTGTCCGACCAGTCCGACCAGTCCGACTGGTCTGACACGTCCGACTGGTCTGACGACCGATTTGGGTTTAACCGCTCAACCATAAAAAAAACATTCGGCTTTCTGAAAGTTTCTACAAATTATTTGTATCTTTGCATATTGCAGAATTATTAGCATTTTGCTGATAAAGCCATTCAAACAAAAGGTTTTTTCCCTTTGAATAACTGATAAAAATGAAATATGCAATCATTGCAGCTGGCGAAGGCTCACGCTTAGCAAAAGAAGGCGTAAAAGAACCTAAGCCATTGGTAAAGATAAACAACGAGGTACTTATAGACCGCCTCATCAATGTGTTTCTTCACAACAACGCTACCGAAGTGGTGGTGATTTGTAATGAAGAGATGGAGGAGGTAAACACCCATCTGAAGACGATAGCCAAGAATGGATTGAACGGAAAACACATCCCGCTACGCATTATTCGCAAGTCTACCGCCAGTTCGATGCACAGCTTTTACGAGTTGAGTAGCTACTTGGCCAATTCGCCCTTTGTGCTGACCACGGTAGACACCATCTTTCGTGAAGCAGAATTTGCTGAATATGTAGCCGCTTTCCACAAAGCTATAGATAAGGGTGAAGATGCACTAATGGGCGTAACCGACTATATAGACGACGAAAAACCGTTGTACGTAGGCATAGATGAGATGCTCAACGTAACGGGCTTTTACGATACAAACGAGGCGCAATGCACCTACATTTCGGGCGGCATCTATGGACTTACGCCTAACACGCTTGCAACGCTCAATCGCTGTATAGAGAAGGGCGAAAGTCGTATGCGCAACTTCCAACGTGCATTGCTCGCTGATGAGTGGAAAGTAAAGGCTTATCCGTTCTCGAAAGTATTGGATATAGACCACATTGGAGACATCGCAAAAGCCGAAGCCTTTGTAAAAGCGACAGACTAACAGGCTGATGAAGGTATTAGGAATACAACGTGACGAACGTTTCTCGCCCAACTCGGTAGAGAAGGACAAGGCGATACTGCAAGCTGTGCTTGCGCCCTTGGGGGGAAGAATAGTGAAGGAAAGTTGTCTAAAAGCCGAGGACTTAACGGCGTGCGACTTTGTCTTGAATATGGGACGACTGCCTGAAACGCTTGCACTCCTCAAAGCCGAACGCAACAGATACGGAAAGATTGTGAACGAAGCCGAAGCCATAGCGCATTGTCAGCGCAGTAGGTTTACCGCATTGATGCAGGCTCACCACATTCCGATGCCGCCCACCGAAGGCACAAAGGGCTATTGGGTGAAACGTGGAGATGCAGCAGCACAAGAGAAAAGCGATGTGTGCTATTGCGAAAATGCTGAAGCCTTAGCCCGTCAGAAGGCTCTTTTTGCAGAAAGAGGCATTACCGACATCGTTGTACAAGCGCACATTGAAGGCGACTTGGTTAAGTTTTACGGTGTAGAGGGTTCAGGGTTTTTCTTTACTTGCTACCCTACCGACGATGGCGAAACAAAGTTTGGTGACGAACTTCGCAATGGCAAGTCGCACCACTACCTATATAATAAGGAGCAACTCATAGCCGATGCCGAACAATTGGCACAACGCACAGGCGTGAGGGTTTATGGTGGCGATGCCATTATCGACAAGGAAGGCCATCACTACATCATCGACTTTAACGATTGGCCCAGCTTCTCACGGTGCAGAGACGAGGCAGCAGCAGCCATAAGAGGATTGCTAAAAGGCTGAAGAAAGGTTTTTCTAAATTGTCGGACCCGTCCGACCCGTCCGACCCGTCCGACAAACAACAACAAATTATGAACATAGCAGATAAAAGTTTTAAAGAATTATTAAAAGACTCGATGAAGTCGAACGACACCGAGGAATGGATTGATGTGTATTTCACACGACCCATAGGCTTGGCGTTCGCACTGATATGGCATAAAATGGGCGTAACGCCTAACACGATTACCATTCTTTCCATCTTTTTGGGTGTGGGAGCAGGCGTAATGTTCTATTTCACCAACATTTGGTACAACCTTGCAGGTGTATTGCTATTGATGTTGGCAAACTTTTGTGACTCTACCGACGGACAATTGGCACGATTGACCAATCAGAAGTCTATCATAGGACGCTGTTTAGACGGCTTTGCAGGCGACACTTGGTTCTTTTCCATCTATCTTGCCATTGCCTTACGCATCTGGTATCAACCTATGCCAGGCACGATGGAGGTATGGGGATTCTACGGATTGGCACTTGCTGCCATTGCAGGAGTAGTGAGCCACTCGCCACAGAGTTCGCTGAGCGACTATTATCGCCAGATACATCTTTTCTTCTTAAAAGGCAAAGAGGGGTCTGAACTCGACTCTTACGCTGCCGAACACGCAAAGGTGGAAGAATTGAAAGGAAAGAAAGGTGTGTTTTGGGACAGAGCTTTCCATTACAATTATCAGCACTATTGCAAGTCGCAAGAGCATCGCACACCCGAATTTCAAGCCTTGCGCAGAACATTGAACGAGAAGTATAGCAGCATAGAAAATATATCTGACGAATGGAAAAAGGAGTTTCTAAGAGGTAGCAAACCACTGATGCCGATAACCAATTTTCTCTCTTTCAATTCGAGAGCTATACTTATCTACATCACCTGCCTTGCCAATATACCTTGGCTATACTTCCTAATAGAAATCGTTGTTTACAACCTTATCTATATGTATATGCACAAGCGACACGAAGACTTGTGCAAGCGTATGAGAGCGCAACTGATGGATTAAAAACAATATATGCAATTACCAACATGAAGATTAAAGGATACATATTCGATTTCGGCGGAACTATAGATACCGCAGGTTGCCATTGGGGTAGGAAGATGTGGCAAGCCTACCAAGAGCAAAAAGTGCCCGTAACAGAAGAGATGTTCAGAGAAGCATACGTCTACGCTGAACGCACAATGGGAAAGAAACCCATCATTATGCCCGACTACACATTCTACGAAACATTAGAACAGAAACTTTGGCTACAGTTTATGTATCTCAACGAGCAAGGCGTATTGGTAAACTCAAACTTTGTATTGGCAAGTTTGCGCAGTGCTGTGTTACAACAACTCTACGACGAAGTGAAAACAATCATAGCCAAAAGCAAAGAAGTATTGCTGAAACTGAAAGAGAAATATCCATTGGTATTGGTATCCAACTTCTATGGCAATATGAACGTAGTGTTGGAAGAGTTCGAACTCAACGAGCTGTTCGATAAGGTAATAGAAAGTGCTGTGGTAAAGGTTCGCAAGCCCGACCCACAGATATTCGTCCTCGGCGTGCAAGCCTTGGGAATGAAAGCCAATGAAGTAGCCGTAGTAGGCGATAGTTACGATAAGGATATTGTGCCTGCACACTCCATAGGCTGTAACACAATATGGCTAAAAGGCAAAGGGTGGACCAACGAAGAACCTACTACTTGTGTGGCAGACAAGGTGATAAAATTGCTCACAGAACTAACTTAGTTGGAATAAAGTCGGACCAGTCGGACACGTCTGACACGTCCGACTGGTCCGACTGGTCTGACTGGTCCGACTGGTCTGACGACCGATTGGGGTTTAAGAACGCTATCATCTGTTGAAAGATGCAATAATATAAGAAATAAAACGTTATCAAAGAAATAAAACTCAAAACTGTAAGAAAATGAAACAGGAAGGAGTTGCCCCAGCAGAGGGCAAACTTGGAATTATGGTCGTAGGATGTGGTGCCGTAGCAACTACATTTATGACTGGTGTGCTTATGGCACGCAAGGGATTGGCTAAGCCAATTGGCTCGATGACACAGTACGATAAAATTCGTGTAGGCAAGGGTGCTGATAAAAAGTACCTACACTACAAAGACATCGTACCTATTGCCGACTTGAACGACATCGAGTTTGGAACTTGGGACGTATATCCTCAAAACGCTTATCAGGCTGCTGTATATGCAGAAGTGCTGAAAGCTAAGGATATAGAGCCCGTACGTGACGAATTGGAAGCTATCAAGCCCTTAAAGGCTGCTTTTGACAAGAACTATGCAAAACGATTGGACGGCGACAACGTAAAGGATTGCAAAACTCGCTGGGAGATGGTAGAAGCATTGCGCAAAGACATTCAGAACTTTAAGAAAGAGAAGAATGTGTCACGTGTGGTAGTGCTTTGGGCTGCATCAACCGAAATCTATGTGCCTTACGATGAGCAATATCACAGGACATTGGCTCAACTTGAAAAGGCTATGAAAGACGACGACCGCGAACACATTGCACCATCTATGTGTTATGCTTACGCAGCATTGGTAGAAGGTTGCCCATTCATTATGGGTGCGCCTAACACAACTGTAGACATTCCCGCTATGTGGGAGTTGGCAGAACAAACAAAGATGCCTATTGCGGGTAAGGACTTTAAGACAGGACAAACCTTGGTGAAGTCGGGCTTCGCTCCTATCATCAAGACTCGTTCGTTGGGATTGGCTGGTTGGTTCTCAACCAATATTCTTGGCAATCGTGACGGATTGGTGCTTGACGAGCCAGACAACTTCCGCACAAAGGAAGTGAGCAAGCTATCAACCCTCGAAACCATCTGCAAGGCAGACGACCAACCCGACCTTTATGGCAACATCTACCACAAAGTGCGCATCAACTACTATCCTCCACGCAACGACGACAAAGAGGGATGGGACAACATTGACATCTTTGGTTGGATGGGATACCCTATGCAGATAAAGATAAACTTCCTTTGTCGCGACTCTATTCTTGCTGCACCGCTCTTGCTCGACCTTGCTTTGCTGAGCGACCTTGCAGCTCGTGACGGACGTTACGGCATACAACGTTTCCTAAGTTTTTATCTCAAAAGCCCTATGCACGACTTCACACAGGGCGAAGAAGCAGTAAACAACCTCTTCGAGCAATACACAATGCTCAAGAATGCTATTCGTGAGATGGGCGGTTATGAAGCTGATGAAGAAATTGATTAAAGAAAACCAAACTGCACGTTGTATAGTTACCATATTCATGTTCTGTGTATTGGCAATTGCTGCCAATGCACAGAATTTGCGCTGTATAGTGGTAGACGCACAAAAAGGCGACAGCGTAGCCTTTGCCAACGCACGATACAGAGCTTCAAAGATAGCCACTTCGAGCAATATAGATGGAGAATTTACCATCGTTCGCCGCAATGGTGAAGTCTTAGAAGTGAGCGCAGTAGGCTATAAAACACGTAAGGTAAAGATAACAGAGAAGACACCTAACCCATTGCTTATCACACTCATCAACGATACAAAGCAATTGGAAGGAGTTGTTGTAAAGGCGAAGCGTCGCCATAAGTATTCAAGAAAGGATAACCCAGCAGTGGAACTTATGCGAAGAGTAATTGCAGCCAAAAAGCAGACGCATTTGGAAAACCACGACTTCTATCAGTACGACAAGTACCAAAAAGTAACGATGGCACTCAACAACCTTACCCAAGAAGAATTGGAAAAAGGAATGTTTAAGAAGTCGCCGTGGCTAAGGGAACAGGTGGAAACTTGCCCTTACAACAATAAAATGATACTGCCTTTCTCCGTGGACGAAACAGTAACACAACACGTTTATCGAAAAAAACCACACGATACAAAAGATATTATTAAAGGGCAATCCACTAAAGGAATATCCCAACTCATACAGACAGGTGGCGCACTGAATACCATCGTAAAGGACTTATTCAAAGACATCAACCTCTACGATGACCAAATAGAATTGCTCCAATCGCGCTTTCCATCGCCTATTGGATCAACAGCCATCTCGTTCTACCATTTCTATATTGACGATACAGTAAAGGTGGACAACGATGAGTGCATACGCCTACAGTTTATGCCTGCCAATCAACAAGACTTTGGCTTCCGTGGCGAACTTTATGTACTCAACGACAGCTCGTTACACGTGCGCCGATGCGATATGCAGTTGCCAGCCAATACAGGTGTAAACTGGGTAGACGCAATGAAATTCAAACAAGAGTTTACCAAGTTGGATAATGGTGATTGGGTGTTAACAAAGGACGAGATGGTAGCAGAATTTCAAGTTACAGACCTCTTCCGCCGCATCATCGTTATTCGCTCTACGGGATTGCAAAACTATGCTTTCAATCCTATTAACAATCAGCTCTTCAAAGGAAAAACCGACATCGCCTACGAACCAAATGCCAAGATGCGAAACGAAGACTTTTGGCAGCAACATCGAACTACCGAACTCACTAAGAGCGAGAAGGATATGGGCAATTTCATCAAGCGAATGGGCGAAACCAAGAACTTCAAATGGGTAATGTTTGTCGTGAAAGCATTTGTAGAAAACTTTGTTGAAACGGGCTCTTCTAAAACACCAAGCAAAGTAGATATAGGTCCAGTCAACACCTTTATATCAAAAAACTATGTAGATGGATTGCGCCTAAGAGCAGCTGCACGCACCACAGCCAACTTTAATAAGCATTGGTTCTTTGATGGTTACTACGCTTACGGCACAAAGTCGAAAGAGCATTATTATGGTGCAAAGGTTATCTACTCGTTCCGAAAGCCTGAGTATCAACCAATGGAATACCCTATGCGCACCATCTCGTTCGAGTCGTATCGTGACATCGAGTCGCCTTCAGACCGCTTCTTAAAGCACAACAAGGATAACATCTTTATGGTAATAAAGCCCGTAAAGGTGGAAAAAATGTATCGTTACAACCGCCAATGCATCAATTTCACGTGGGAAACCGAGGATGGATTGGGTATTAATGCAATGCTCAACACCGAGAAGAATATCCCCGTAGCCACCCTCACTTACGAGCGAATGGACGGCAGTAGGGTAGACAAGGTGCGTATGACATCGTTCAAATTTGGTTTAGACTATCGACCTGGACAAAGCTACATCAATTCGAAACAACAACGTTTCAAAGTAAATCTTGATGCACCACAATACACATTGACCCACACCGTAGGATTGAAAAATGTGTTGGGTGGCAATTATAAATACAACCTCACCGAAGCATCTATTTATAAACGCTTCTGGTTGGGCAGCTGGGGCAAGTTCGACGTGCGATTAATGGCTGGTGCGCAATGGAACAAAGTGCCTTATATGTTGCTTTGTCAACCTCCAGTGAATACTTCTTTCTTCGAACATCAAGGCACATTCAACTTGATGCAAGATTTGGAATTTCTCAACGACCGCTATGCACAATTCAACCTTGCGTGGAACTTGGAAGGAAAAATATTCAATCGCATACCATTGATTAAGAAACTAAAATGGCGCGAATACGTTGCTTTCAAAGGTATGTGGGGAAACCTTACCGACAAGAACAATCCTATGTTGGAGCAAAATGCGACCGACCCAACATTGTTTAAATTCCCCGTTGATACACACATAATGACCAACCAACCTTACTTAGAATTGGTTGTAGGTGTACACAATATCCTCAAGATGTTCGAAGTAGACTATGTACGCCGTCTTACCTACACCGACTTACCTGGTGCTTCTAAGCACGGTATTCGTTTCGGATTTAATGTAGTGTTCTAACCTCACAAGGTTAGAACATTACCCTTATTTTCTATAGTTTTTGTCGGACGGGTCGGACGGGTCGGACTGGTCGGACTGGTCAGACGCGTCCGACAGGTCCGACAGGTCCGACTTGTCCGACTTGTCCGACAGGTCTGACCAGTCTGACAAAACTATAGAAAATAAAGGTAATGGCTCTTAACCCCCTCCTAACTCCTTCTAACTCCTAAAAAAAGATCTTACTTCTTCTTTTTCTTTTTTGGTTTGAGGCGGAAGAGTTCTCGTATGGTGGTGAAGTCCTTCTTCATTATCACGCCTATGCCTTGTGTGTTGAGCGAGTTGCGGGTGAAGTAGCGGTCGTTGGCACGATTGTAGAAGTTGAGGGCTATGTTGCCACTTGGTAAGAGGAGGTACTTGATGTCGAAGTCGCCAATAAACGATGAGGTGTTGGTGGCTACGTTGTCGCGATAGCCAAACTGTCCGTTGATGAGTAATCGGTTGTTGAGCAGGCTACCCGATAGTATGCCCTCGTATTCGGCATTGCTAAAGCCTTCGTTGCCTGTGGCTATGTTTGCGCCAAAGTTCCAATGGTTGTCCTTTATAACGTTGGATAGGACGGTGTTGATTTGCTGTGAAAGCGTTCCAGAGAGGATACTTTGCATTGCCAACGAGGCTTGTCCTTGCTGGTTGGGCGAGTTGGGTATGGCGTTGTTGGACGCTTGTGGGTAAAATCGTCCTACGGCAAGCAGATAGAGTACTTGCTGATTGAGGTCTTGTTCGGAATTGAGTACCGAGTGTACCATTTGTTTGGCGTCAGAGGAGAGCATAGGCAGGTCGAGCCCAAACGTTACCGAGGGTGCACCAGGTGTACCTTCTATGTTGAGTAGGCAGTCTACACGTGTGTTGTTGGCACGGAACGAGCGTCCCATCTGTAGGTCGCTCATAGGTACAGAGGCTATAGAGTAGATGCCTTTCAGATTGAGTGCAGCCGTGAATGGGTCGCCTCCGAAGGTTATTGACGAGCCGTTTTGGAAGGCAAACTGCTTCTTGATGACGTTCTGAATGGTGAAGTCGTACATTCCTCGTGTGATGTTGTAGTTGCCGAAGAGTTGGAATGCCCCCTTATTATAATAGGTGGAACGTATCACGCCGTTGCCGTTTAGCGATATGTTGTCGCCTGTGGCTTCGTCCATCAGTACACGGAGGGTGAAGTCGGGGTTGGCATTGATCAACATATTAAGATGTAGGTCTGACGAGAAAGCATCGTCGTTGTGGGTTTCTTCAGGCTCTTGCGGTTTGATGCAAAGACGCTCATTAAATCTGTACAAGAGCGAGTCGGGCGTTACGTTGCGCCAACGTATAAACGAGTTTTCGTCTACCGAGTTTTTGGCAGCATTGTAAGTGATGAACGAGTTTTTGTTGGGTTTCATATCCACGTTCATTGTTATTTCGTTGTCACGTCCTATTATCATACAATTGCCTGTGCCATAGACTTTTCCCCAGAACACGTCTTTGCCGTTAGGTTTGGGGAAGTTGTAGGCCAATAGGTTTTGCGCCTCAATGTTAATATCGAAAGTGAGATGTTTCAATGCCTGATGGTGCAGCGCTCCTGTTAAGATACCTATGTGCTGGTCATCATCGGAAATGGTGTCGCGGTCGAATATTATTTCGTTTGGTATAAGTCGTACACGGCAGTCGTTCATATTATAAGTTGTGCCGAGTGTTTTTACTCGTGCGCTGCCTGTGGCATATACATCGCCTTCAAGATTTATTTTGTTCAATGGTCCTACTACCTTGCACCAGCCTGTGCCACGAAGACTGATATTGTCCATAAACGAGCCACAGAACGAGTGGAGGAAGTCTAAATTAGTGTTGTACGCATCGATAGGTAGTGAGATGTAGCTGCGCTTCAGGTCTACATAGCCTCCCACGTTGGTGCGGTTTTCGCCCTCGTCGGCGTGTGCCTCTATGTTTATTCGGCCTTCGCTGTGCTTGTAGTTGGCATCTACAAAGAGCGTACCGAGATGACCCTCTTCGAAAGTGAAGTCGGTAACGTTGAGCGAGGCTGTGGCTTGTGGATTGGTAAAAGCCTGTTTGAGGACGATATTTCCTGACGCATAACCACCGAACTCTACGCTGTGAAAATTGACAATATCGAGAATGTAAGGCACATCAAGGTCTTTTAGTTGTACGGTGAGCGAGTCGTTGGCACTGCCCGTTGTTTGTCCGTTGACGATGATGTGTTGATCCTTGTTTGATATTTCGAAGTGCTTTATGTCCAATGTGTTACGTGCATAGACCATGTCCGATGGTTGCACTTGCAGACTTATGGTGTCTATCTCGATGATTGAGGGGTGGAAGTGTATGAGTGTTGCTAATTTGCCTTGCTGTCGTGCAAAGGTAGCTTGGCAGTTGATGTCGCCGAAGAGCTGATTTCTGCCCTCAGCATTGAAGTGGCTTTTGGCGGTAAACACGCCATTTTGGGTTTCGCCGTTGAGGTTTAGAGTGATGTGTCTGCCTGCATCGTCCACCCTTGCTCCAGAGAGGTTTACAGCCAATTCATCGTTGACGGTAGCTACTGTAGCTTGCAAGTTTTGGATATGCTGATTGGCATACATCACCTGTGGTGCATCGAGATACACTTCCAATCTGTGTTGGGGCTCGTCTACATAAGCTGTGAGGTCTATATATCTGCCTATGTCCACCTTGAGTCCTAAGAGGGTTTTCAGCAAGTTGGCATTGCTGATGTTGGCAGTTAGGGCAAAGGCGTTTCGGCTTTTCTGTTTGCTTAGACTGCTATGCGAGGGAAGCAGTGTAGGCAGGTAGTGACTAAGAATGTTGAGAATGCTTTGTGGGAGTGATGGATAATCGAATTTGCCATCTATTTTGAGTGTACCAAAGTCGGAGGCAAGGTCTATCGATTTGCCCATCAATCCGTTGTTCACCTTTAGCTGTAAGTTGTTGATGTTGATAGGGTTTCCTTGCCCTAAGAGTGCGAAGTTGCGGAGGTCTAATGCAGCGATAAGGTTGTCGATAGATGTTCCGCTTCCTTTGAGTGTTGAAGCGAACGAGAACTGGCGGTTGCCCAAAGCCTTGGTAAGATTTAGTTTGTTGAGATTTACGCCCTTTGCGTTTATCTTTGCGTCCACGGCTATTGGCTTTTGATGGGCTATGAAGCTGCGAATGTTTTCTACCCGACCATTGATGTAGAGCGATCCGTTGGGGTCGTTTAGGGCAAGTAGTCCGTTGAAGATGTCGTGCGCAAAACTTCCGTCCACCTTTATATTGCGGTACGAATATC
This sequence comes from Prevotella ihumii, assembly GCF_900155655.1. Taxonomy (GTDB): domain Bacteria; phylum Bacteroidota; class Bacteroidia; order Bacteroidales; family Bacteroidaceae; genus Prevotella; species Prevotella ihumii. The sequence continues at coordinate 1,809,829 of NZ_LT706987.1, read as the reverse complement.
CGTTGTAGTCGAATTGTGGTATTGTGCCGTGCGCCGAGATGGTGCTAAGGTCGGTTTCGCCTTCCACTTTAAGGTCTGCCACAATCATTCCCAACTTTGAGGCTGTTAGCACATTGCCTATTCTGAAACCCTTGGTGTGAATTTCGCCCTTTATGTGCTTTCCCTTTATGTCTATTGCCACGTTGGCATTGCCTATGCTCGACAGCAGTTTTCCCTGTGCAGCTATGTTGTTGCCGTGGCCTTTGGCTGTTCCCGTATAGTGGATATTGCCTAAGCCCAATACCTGTGTAGGTATGTTGATTTTCAGAGCCTTAGCAAGTTTTTCCAAGGTGTTGCCGTTGATGTGTATGGCTTTCGCCTTTGCGTTCCAAGCTATGGGTTTTTGGGTGCTGAGAATATTGCCTTGGAGATTGATGTTAAGGTCGCCCTTTTCGGTGAATACCTTGAGTTGAGGTATGGCTATGCGCTGTGCATTGCCCTTAGCGTGCGTTTGGAGGTACACTTTGTCGTGGAAACGGCGCAGAGCGGGTGCAAGAAAGGCAAGGTCGGAGAGGGTTACGACGGAGCGTTCTACCTTGATTTCCGATTGTGCCGTTGCTATGTTGGGCTTTTGCTGTTTTGAACCGAATGAGGCTGTATATAGCGGTATGTTGATTTGCGATTGGGGCAACGTTAACTTTAAGTCCCTGACAGTGGCTTGCGCTTTGTTGGCAACAAGTTTTAGTACGAGTTTTTTAACATCTAAGCCCGATGTCTCTATAAACGAAAGGTTGCGTATTTCTGCCTCAATACCGTTGTCGGTGAGCGAATCGAGATTGATGTGTCCCGATATGTTTCGCACATCAAGGTGGTGCGTGTTCAGTTTTCCTCGTGTTACGGGTTTGTACCACTCATCGTATTTTACGCTGCTATTGCGAATGATGAGCGATTGAATATTGAGGTCTAAGGGTGTTTGCTTCGTGTTGTCGTGCGAAGCCAAGGAGTCGAGGACGAATTGGAAATTGGTATTTCCTTCTTGTTGAGCTTTGTAGAGTTGGGCTTGAAGTCCAAAAATCTGTGCCGAAGAAATGCGTATCTTTTGTTCCTTAATAAGCTGCATAAGGTCTACTTTTGCAGCAATACGAGCGGCATCGAGCATATTCTTGTTCTTCTGGTCAAGAATAACAACGTTATCGATAACAAAATAGTTGAGCAAGCCTATGTGTACGCTCCCAATTTCGACCTTTGTACCCAATTTTTTGGCAATGATTTGGCTTACTTTTTCGCCTATAAACCGTTGGGTAGGTGGAAGATAGCTCAATACGACAATGGTAAGAAAAAGTCCTACCAATGCCCAAAACAGCCATAATATAAAAGTCTTAAATCTCTTCAAAGCAATGCAAAACTACAAATTTTCCTACTTATGATGAAATTAATACCTTAAAAAGTTTCTAAAGTCCTTAAAATTTTTGTACATTTGCAGTCTAAAATTTAGCGTTAGATTTATTAAATAAAATATGGCAAATGTAATTAAGTTGCGTAAGGGTTTGGATATAAACCTTAAGGGGCGTGCTAAGGAACAAACATTGCCTTTGAAGTCGGTGGGAACTTTTGCTTTAGTTCCAGACGATTTTGTTGGTATGACACCTAAAGTCGTTGTGAAAGCAGGCGACAAGGTGAAAGTGGGTGAACCATTGTTTGTGAACAAGCATTTCTTGGATTTAGGGTTTGCATCGCCTGTAAGCGGAACTGTAAAAGAAATTGTTAGAGGAGAGCGTAGAAAGGTTCTTTACGTTACTGTTGAGGCTGATGCCGAGCAAGCGTATGTGGACTTTGGCGTAAAGAATGTTGCTGAACTAAATGCAGATGGCGTAAAGGAAGCCTTGTTGAAAGCAGGCTTGTTTGGTTATATCAACCAGTTGCCTTATGCTGTAGCTACCACTCCCGACACCACTCCAAAAGCAATCTTTGTTTCGGCACTTAGAGATATGCCACTTCAGGGCGATTTCGAGTACGAACTCAAAGGACAAGAACAAGATTTTCAGACAGGTTTGAGCGCACTTGCTAAGATGGCAAAGGTGTATCTGTCAGTGGGTGGCAAACAAACAAGCAGTGCTTTGCTTTCGGCTAAGGACGTGGAAGTAACCGTGTTTGACGGTCCTTGTCCTGCTGGAAACGTGGGTGTACAGGTAAACCACCTTGACCCTGTGAACCGTGGGGAAGTGGTGTGGACGGTAGACCCAACGGCAGTAATCTTCTTTGGTCGCTTGTTCAATACAGGTAAGGTAGACCTTACACGCATTGTAGCAGTGGCAGGAAGCCGTGTGAAAGAGCCTGCATACGTGAAGGCACTTGTGGGAACTCCTATCGCTACAATTATTGAAAATAATCTTACTGAGAAAAACCATACACGAATTATTAATGGTAATCCGCTCACAGGTAGCATCGTAAGCGGCACTGCATTCCTCGGCGCACACACCTCGGAGATAACAGCTATCCCTGAGGGTGACGATGTGGACGAGATGGCAGGTTGGATTATGCCTCGCTTCAACGAGTTTTCTACCTCACGCAGCTACTTCAGTTGGCTGATGGGTAAGAAAGAGTACGACCTTGATGCACGTATCAAGGGTGGCGAACGCAACATCATTATGAGCGGCGAGTATGATAAGGTGTTGCCAATGGATATTTATGGCGAATTCCTTATTAAGGCTATCATTTCGGGAAATATTGACAAGCAAGAACAGCTCGGTATATACGAAGTGAGCCCTGAAGACTTTGCGTTGGCAGAATTTGTGGACAGCTCTAAGCAACCATTGCAACAAATTGTGCGCAACGGATTGAACCTTCTGAGAAAGGAAAATTCGTAAAGCGAATTACACCTTATATAATAATAGAATAATAAACATTAAGTGATAATAATTTTATGAGCTTAAGAAATTATCTTGATAAGCTGCGCCCTAACTTTGAAGAGGGTGGAAAATTGCACGCTTTCAAGAGTGTCTACGATGGCTTTGATACGTTCCTTTATGTCCCACACGAGACATCAAAGAGCGGTACATCTATCCACGACGCTATCGATTCAAAACGAATTATGAGTATGGTGGTTATCGCCTTGATTCCTGCAATGTTGTTCGGTATGTACAACATCGGTTATCAAAATGCGATGGCTGCCGGCAAGCTCGGCGAAGCTACCTTTATGGGAATGTTCCTTTATGGTGCGATAGCCCTATTGCCTAAAATTGTGGTTTCTTACCTTGTGGGTCTCGGCATTGAGTTTGCTTGGGCGCAATGGAAAGGCGAAGAAATTCAGGAAGGCTACTTGGTAAGTGGTTTCCTTATTCCGCTTATCGTGCCTGTAAGTCTTCCGTTATGGATGTTGGCATTGGCAGTAGCTTTTGCGGTAATCTTTACAAAGGAAATCTTTGGTGGTACGGGTATGAACATCTTTAATGTTGCCCTTGCTGCACGTGCTTTCCTCTTCTTCTCGTACCCAGGTAGTATGACTGGCGACACCATTTGGGTGGAAAAAGAGCAGATCTTCGGTTTGGGTTATACCCTTCCTGATGGCTTTACTATGGCTACTCCTTTGGGCGAAATAGCACAAGGTGCGGCTGCAAATGCCTCATTGTACGATATGATTGTAGGCCTAATTCCAGGCTCGGTGGGCGAAACATCGGTTATCGCTATCGCTATTGGTGCCATCATCTTGATTTGGACAAACATTGCAAGTTGGAAAACTATGCTTAGCGTTTTCCTTGGCGGTGGTGCTATGGCATTGTTGTTCCAGTCTACAGGTGCTACTCCTTTGCAGTGGTACGAGCACATCGTGTTGGGTGGTTTCTGCTTTGGTGCAGTGTTTATGGCAACCGACCCTGTAACCTCAGCTCGCACAGCGTGTGGCAAGTGGTTCTATGGTTTCCTTATCGGAGCTATGGCTGTTATCATTCGTGTAATGAACCCTGGTTATCCTGAAGGAATGATGTTGGCGATTTTGTTCGGAAATATGGTTGCACCACTCATCGACTATTGCGTGGTTCAGTCTAATATTAACAAGCGTGCAAAGCGTGCTAAAATGTAAGGAGGCGTAAGATGAAAACTAATTCAAATTCATATACCATCATCTATTCGGTGGTTCTTGTAGTTGTAGTGGCTTTCTTATTGGCATTCGTGTTCCAAGCATTGAAACCTACACAGGATATAAACGTACAGCTCGACCACCAGAAGCAAATTCTCTTTGCATTGAACCAAGACCGTGAGATGACCAACGAAGAGGCACAAAAACTTTGGGGTGAACTTATTATTGCTGATGATGTGATAGATGCAAGCGGTAAGGTAATAGAAAAGGGCGAACAAGGTGGCGTAAAGGCTGGCTTTAAGCTCAATAGTGCTGATGCTAAGGCAGGAAAGTTGGCATTGTTCCGCTGTAAAGTGGACGGCAAGGATAAATATGTTATCCCTGTATATGGCAACGGTCTTTGGGGACCTATCAATGGTTTCGTTGCCTTGAACGAGGATAAGGCAACTATCTTTGGCGTTTATTTCAACCACGAAAGCGAAACCGCTGGTCTTGGTGCTGAAATCAAGGATAGCAAACCTTGGCAAGACAAGTTTAAGGGGAAGAACATCTTTGATGCACAGAAGCAAAATATAATCTTTGCTGTTACAAAGAAGGTGGACGACCCTAAGACACAGGTCGATGCTGTAACAGGTGCTACTCTTACAAGTAATGGTGTGACAGAAATGTTCCAATCGGACAAGGGCGGACTTGCACCTTATACAAAGTTTCTCACAAGCAAATAAATAGTAATTGAGAAATAAATAACTATAAAACAAAAAGATTATGAGTTTGTTCTCAAAACAAAATAAAGAGGTATTCATCAATCCATTGAATATGGATCACCCTATCTTGATACAGGTATTGGGTATTTGTTCTGCATTGGCAGTAACATCACAGTTGAAGCCTTCTATCGTAATGGGACTTGCGGTAACCGTTATTACAGCGTTTTCTAACGTTATTGTTTCGATTATTCGCAACACCATTCCAAATCGTATTCGTATCATTGTGCAGCTCGTTGTAGTAGCTGCGCTTGTAACTATCGTAAGCCAAGTATTGAAAGCATTTGCATACGATGTTAGCGTTCAGCTTTCAGTGTATGTGGGTCTTATCATTACCAACTGTATCCTTATGGGTCGTTTGGAGGCTTTTGCTATGACCAATAAGCCTTGGCCAAGTTTCCTCGATGGTATCGGCAACGGCTTGGGTTATGCTATGATTTTAATCCTTGTTGGCGGTTTCCGCGAACTCTTTGGTCGTGGCACATTGTTAGGTTTCAAGGTAATCCCACAAGCACTTTACGATATGGGTTATGTCGACAATGGTATGATGGCCATGCCTGCTATGGCTTTGATACTCTTAGGCAGTGTGATTTGGATTCATCGTGCATATTTCTATAAAGAGAATAAGAATTAATTATGGAACATCTACTAAGTTTATTCTTTAGGTCCATCTTTGTGGACAATATGATATTCGCATTCTTCCTTGGAATGTGTTCGTTCTTGGCTGTATCTAAGAACGTTAAGACTTCGTTCGGACTCGGTGCTGCTGTAACTTTCGTATTGAGTGTTACTGTACCTGTGAACTACCTTTTACAAACTAAGGTCTTAGGTCCTGACTGTTTGGTGGAAGGTGTCGACCTTTCTTATCTTAGCTTCATCCTCTTCATTGCCGTTATTGCAGGTATGGTGCAGTTGGTAGAAATGGCTGTCGAGAAGTATTCACCTTCGCTCTATGGTGCGTTGGGTATCTTCCTTCCATTGATAGCTGTAAACTGTGCTATTATGGGTGCATCGCTCTTTATGCAACAGCGCATTGGCTTAGACCCTGCAAGCTCTCAGTATATTGGTTCTGTGGGCGATGCGTTCATCTACGGTTTGGGGTCGGGTATAGGTTGGCTCTTTGCCATCGTGCTGATGGGTGCTATCCGTGAAAAGATGGAATATTCAAATGTTCCAAAGCCTTTGCAAGGACTTGGCATTACTTTTATTACTGTAGGACTTATGGCCATGGCTATGATGTGTTTCTCAGGACTTAAAATTTAATACAAATGGCACAATTTATTTTATATAGTATAGCAGTTTTTTTGGTAATCATTCTTCTTTTGGTGGTAATTCTTCTTGTGGCAAAGAAGTACCTCAGCCCAAGTGGAAAGGTAACCATTACGATAAATGGCGATAAAAAACTTGAGGTAGAACAGGGCAACACCATTATGGGTACGCTCAACGAAAATGGTGTTTACTTGCCTTCGGCTTGTGGTGGTAAAGCAAGTTGCGGACAATGTAAGTGTCAGGTGCTTGAAGGTGGTGGCGAAATCTTAGATTCTGAACGCCCTCACTTCTCACGTAAGGAAATCAAAGAGAATTGGCGATTGGGCTGCCAAGCAAAGATCAAGAGCGACCTTTCTATCAAGGTAGCAGAGTCGGTAATGGGTGTGAAAGAATGGGAGTGCGAAGTTATCTCTAATAAGAATGTATCTTCGTTTATCAAAGAGTTTAAGGTAGCTCTTCCTCCTGGCGAACACATGGATTTCGTTCCAGGTTCGTATGCTCAAATCCGTATCCCAAAGTACGATTGCATCGATTACGATAAGGATTTCGACAAAGAACTCATTGGCAAGGAATATATGGGTCCTTGGGAAAAGTTCAATATACTTTCGCTCAAGGCACACAACCCTGAAGATACCGTGCGTGCTTACTCAATGGCAAACTATCCTGCCGAGGGCGACATCATCACCCTTACCGTGCGTATTGCCACAACACCATTCTTGCCACGTCCACAGGTAGGTTTCCAAAACGTACCAACAGGTATCGGTTCGTCTTACATCTTTAGTCTGAAGCCTGGCGATAAGGTTATGATGAGTGGACCTTATGGTGAATTTGCACCTAACTTCACTTCGGGCAAGGAAATGATATGGATTGGTGGTGGTGCAGGTATGGCACCTCTGCGCAGTCAGATTATGCATATGCTCAAGACTCTCCACACTCGCGACCGTGAGATGCACTTCTTCTATGGCGCACGTTCATTGAACGAAGCATTCTTCTTGGAAGACTTCTGGAAAATGGAAAAGGAATATCCTAACTTCCACATGCACCTCTCGCTCGATGCGCCAGACCCAGTAGCAGATGCACAAGGTGTGAAGTATTACACAGGTTTCGCTGTAAACTGTATTCGTGACACTTATCTTAAAGACCACGAAGCACCAGAAGATTGCGAATACTACCTCTGTGGTCCTCCTATGCTTATCAAGACCGTCACCGACTATCTCGACAGCATCGGCGTAGAAAAAGACGCTATCCGCTTCGATGACTTCGGATAAAAATAACACCAAATCTTATAAAGCCTTCTTTCAACTTCTATTTGCAGAAGTTGAAAGAAGGCTTTTTTGGAGTTATTTTTCAGAGTTAATGGAATTAAGGGGAAGTTAATGGAGCTAAGAGGGAAGTTAATGGAGTTAAGGGGGAAGCTAAAAGCTATTACCTTTGTTTTCTGCAGTTTTGTCCGACCAGTCCGACCCGTCCGACTTGTCTGACCCGTCCGACTTGTCCGACTTGTCCGACTTGTCTGACAAAACCACGAACGGTCAACCTACAACAAGCTCGCGAATAAACCCCAAGCGGTTATTCGCGTCACTAAAAGCAATTCAGCACATCCGAAAAAGAAATCTAAAAGCCGTTTTCCATAAAGCGGAAATACAATAGTTTTCTTGTGCTAAGAATTGTTTTGGGCTCATTTCAATTATTCGTAACTAATTATTTGCAAGGCAGTTAGCTTACACATTTACGCTAAATTTTAAAATATGGATTCTATAAACATCATCGATGCACCCAAAGTATATTTCTCTGCTTCTATTCGTGGAGGCAGAGTAGATGCAGCGTTGTACAAACGACTTATTGAGCATATCAAGCAGTCGGCTAACGTGCTTACCGAGCATATAGGCAAGCAAAATATGAGTTTGAAACCACAAACCCACAAGATAGACGTTCTTATCTATGAGCGTGACACAGCGTGGCTTAGGGAGTGCGACCTTGTCATTGCCGAATGTAGCTGCCCATCGTTGGGTGTTGGCTACGAATTGGCATACGCCGAGGCACTTCACAAACCTTGCTACATATTCTACGACCGCACCAAAAGTGTATTGTCGGCAATGTTAGGCGGTGACGAGTATTTCCACGTTATCCCTTACGAAACCGAAGACGAAATTTATACCGAAATAGATAAGATATTGGCTAATTTGAAATAGAAGATAAAAAAATCCCGAAGAAATCTAACGACCGATTTGGGTTAAAAAACGGTGGAAATTTCTTGCGAGTTTTCACTGTTTTTTATTAAGTTCCTATTGTTTGGTAGATCCAACTTAAAATTTTGGGCTCCGCTTATCAATTCAGTTTAGTCAACTTTTAAATAAAAAAAATCTGCATCGATTGATGCAGAACTTTTAGAGTAGTCGGTACGAGAATCGAACTCGTATGCCAAGATTGAGAATCTTGTATCCTAACCGTTAGATGAACCGACCTTCTTGCTTTAAGAAGTAAGCCCGAAGGCAGCGGAAGGAGGGGGATTCGAACCCCCGGTACGGTAACCCGCACGTCAGTTTAGCAAACTGGTGGTTTCAGCCACTCACCCATCCTTCCAGTCAGGGCTCGGTTAACCGAGTTGCCAAGCATTTTAGAAATGCGCTGCAAAGGTACTATTTATTTTCTAATTGCACAAAGTTTTTCTTGTTTTTTTTACTGCTTATACGTCAGAATATATCAAAATTTACTTTGTGTAAGAGTTCTTTTAATATCATAATCTTCAAATTTATTTCTTTTGGTGTCGTTTTGGGATAGGTCGGACTTGTCGGACGAGTCAGACCTGTCGGACCTGTCGGACCTGTCCGACTTGTCTGACCTGTCCGACTTGGCTGACAAAGCTGCACTTTGCTAATTGTAGCAAATTTGTACTCTTCTCCCAGTAGAGGGGCTGAGGGGAGACCGTATATCAAGTGCAAAGTTAAGACGAACTTGTGCCAAATTGCGGCACACCTTTGTAAGAAAATTGGTAATTTAGATTTTTAAATCTGAAAATAGGGTTTATATGACAAAAATAAGGAGGAGGAAATATGGCTTTTTGCCTATCCGACAATTAGAACAATCGCCTAATGAGCCGAATATTTAAAAATAAGAATTATAACTATTTGATAACAAACAACTTATCGCTGCATTCTGAAACATATATGTTTTACCACCCCAAACATATATGTTTGGCTTTGTCAAAGTTGATGTTTTGCACCCCAAGAGATATATGTTTCAGATTGTAAGGATTGATGGTTGAGGATTAAAATATGAGTATTCAGAAAAAATGAATAGAAGACCAAGGGAAAAGTTAGACTTTTCAACTCCTAAGAGAGAGAGTTCTTCAAACAGATATTGTAATTTTGCACTTACTGGTTGACTCTACGTCTGCCCCCGCCTATTTAGTTAAAACAAATATTTGCCTATTTATTTGGTCAAAACAAATATTTTCAGTACTTTTGCACCCGATTTTTAATGGTTCCGTAGCTCAGTTGGATTAGAGCAACAGCCTTCTAAGCTGTGGGTCTTGGGTTCGAACCCCAACGGAATCACAAACCATGTAAAAAGAGGATTTTGGAAACAATATCCTCTTTTGCGTTTAGATCGAGCCACTTGTGGACTAATTAGCACATTTAGAGGAGTTTATGCTTAATTTTAAATCCCGTGGCTAATGGGAAGTAATGGGAGCAAAAAGGAACTCTTGGGAATAAAATGTGTTACCAATTTGTGTTACCAGAACACAGAAAGTGTTACCACTTCCAATACTCTTCTCCATCCACACTAAAATGTTGTTAATATGGCAAAACAGGAAGTTGCGGTCATCTATGATCGGAAAAAGGTTGCTGCCAAACGCGGCAAAGGAAAAGTCGAAGTACGAGTCTATATCAGTAGAACCGAGAGAAAATATATTTCTCTTGGTGATAATAACTATCACAAGAACTTTCGTATTCATTAATTAAAACTGAAAGATGCACCATTCAGAAAAATAAAAATTTGTAGGACACAGAGTCCATAGCCAAAACTGAAAAAGTATAATAATAGCAAGATTCTACGATGATAGGTGTTAAACTTGGGTTAAAGTAGTGAAGCGTCGTTGGTATGTACTGGCACGAAGTCCGTATTACTCTAATCGCAACTGCCAAAAGAACAAAGAAGATGGTGGCAATCGCCCAGAAGATGTTTATATGGTCTATGCCCTTGACCGCATCCTCGACTGCCATCCTACTTGTGCAACTTTCCAAATGAAGGAAGATTTCGACATTGATGAATACTTCCGTGGATGTTGTGGCATCATTCATTCTAAAGAAGAGCCAGTAAAATTGGTGCTAAAAGCCTACTATGGTGGCCCCGATTATCTACGCACGCTGCCAATACACGAATCTCAACGCGAGCTTGTGGAGTTGAAAGATGACGAAGCATCTTATTTCGAGTTGACCGTTTGTCCAACCTTCGACTTGTATCAATCACTGTTGGCACAGGCCGACCAAATAGAGGTGCTTGAGCCGGCATCGGTACGCAATGAGATGCGCAACTTTGCCAAAAACCTAATGTTGTACTATAAAGATTAAGAACAATGAAAGACGGATTAAATTTTATAGCCATCGACTTTGAAACGGCCACACCGAAGCGTGCTTCCATCTGCGAGGTCGGTATCTGCGTGGTGCGCAATGGTGAAGTGGTAGAAACGCGCTCATGGTTGGTGCAGCCAGAAGAAAATCTCTATAGTTATTGGAACATACAATGCCACGGTATTCGTCCGGAAGATACAGAAAACTCACCTTCGTTTCCCGAAGTATGGGAAGAGATAGAGCGCTTGTACCTTGATGAGTTTAACACCTTCGTGGCACATAATGCTCCTTTTGACCGCAGTTGTCTCGAACACTCAGCCAAGTTGTATCACTTGCATCTACCAGATATTAATTGGCAGTGCTCTTTGAAGACTGCCCGACAAGTGTATGATTTCGGCTGTAACACGCTTGGTTATCTTTGCGAGCAACTTGGCATACCTGAAGGGACACATCACCGCGCTGGCGATGATGCTGAGATGTGCGCACGGCTGTATTTGAGAGAAATGAAACTTTTACAATCTTACATTTAGAATAGTATGAATTTAATTGATATAATTAGTCGACCCTCAAAAAGGCGACATCGCCTTTTTGAGGGGAGGGGGAGACTATGTATTATCCTTCAATTAAGTTTTCAACAAGTCCACAAGGTTCACCATATCCTACCATGTAAGCCAATCCTCTTGCACGAGTTATAGCTACATACAATAGTGATCGCTTACTTGAAAGGTACTCTTTCTTTTCCAAAGCATCCATACCATTGAACGGATATGCTTCAGTGGCTTTCGATGGAACATTGCGTTCATTTACACCCATCAAGATAACAGCTTTAAATTCTAAACCTTTGAGGGAATGGAAAGTACACAAAGAGACGCCATCACTTGCACCTTGCTTACTTGTACCTTTAAGTACTTTATAAGCAGTACCATCAGTATGAAGACGAGTTTGTAACTCTTTCATCAATCCCATACTGGGGGCAGCAATACAAATGTCCTTTAAAGAGATACCAGCGTTTTTACATGCTTCAATCCATTCGGCCACTTGGGTAACTTCCTCTGTAGCATTGGACACCGTAATGTATTGTGGCTTTTCTCCACCATGAATTAAAGACACGTAGCCTTTTGTTGATTCGGTACCACCATCCATGTCATCGTATGTTTGACCTTTAATGATTGATACAGCCACACGCTTGATTGGTTCGGTAGTACGATAGTTGATTTTCAATCGGCGGCTACGAACGCCACGTACATTAATGCCAGCAGCACTAAAATTGATTTTGCGTCCACTATAAATACGTTGCATCGGATCGCCTGTTAAGAACAAATCATTACGCCCTTCCGCAACCAGCGCACGTAAAAACTTCAGTTCTGGATTAGAGAAGTCCTGGAACTCGTCAGCAATTACATTCGTGAAAGGACGAACATTGTGTTCGTTGAGATAGTTGGTGGTCTCATTGAACAACTCTAATCGATCGACATATTTACGTTCCTGCTTCAGTGCCACATATTTTTCAACAAGCTTCCATATCTCAATGCGCTGTTTGCGGCTTAAAGCCTTGGTACGGCCAACACGTTGCTGCATCATGTAACTACGTGCGTCTGCATTTCCAAAATAGACTATTACATCAATGTATTCATCATAAAGGAAATGTTCATCAAACCCAGTAACTTCTGTTTCAAGGACCTCTCGCCATAGCTTCAACGACTCCTCGTCTCCAGAGTAATCCAAAATTTTAAAGCCATCTTTAATATGGTATTGGCGAGCGCATTCTATCAAAACCTGATCAATATTGTTCAAGACATATCGACTACGATTTATTTCCATCTTCTGAACCAAACCTTCCAAGTTTTCCTTGAGCGTGCGTGTATAAGTAGTGAACAACACATTGGCATTAGGGTTAGAGGTAAGGTATTTCATACGGTGTAGAGCTGCCACCGTTTTACCTGTACCAGCACCGCCACTTACCTTCATTGTTCCCTTATAATCTGCATTCACCAATTTGCGCTGTGAAGGGTGAAGGAAAAGTTGCCATATATCCATATCTTTATCGATGATACGTTGCAACTCATCGTCATCGGTCAGTTCTACAAACCGACGTTTATTGTTGTCACTAAGCAATTCATCCTCATCAGCTTTGGCACGTCCAGACTCAATGTCTGCAATGATGTCGTCTATGTTCTCGCCATCCATTAGATTGAAAATATTCTCATAGGCATCATTCGGCAACATGTCATCTAATGGGTCCAAATCATCGAGTGTTTGAATGGCTCTTACTTTGCCCAATAGTTCTTGAGGCACACCGATGGCCAGTAGCTTTTCGTCAGTTACATCCTTAAAAAAGGCGTTCTCTGCCGAATCTGGAGTGGCCTTTGATACGACTTCTTCAGCCTCTGTTACAGTAATCAACTGACATGATTGCGTATGCTCATTCCAAGCAAAGCGTTTTCTCATTCCCCAGTTATAGGCATCTTCGTGTTTCCCTACATAAAGCAAATGGTAAGCATCATCACCCAATACACCAATAATGGCACGATAATCATCATCCACACGAGCTGAGCGTAAAGCATTGTCCTTAAACTGAGCAATAGGTTCCAGATGAATGCCGTTAGCAGCGTTGTTCTCACGGAACTTCTTTTGGAATGCTATCACTTTACTTTGTATTTTCTTCGGCAGTGAAAGTACCGCTTCATAGAATGTGTCAGAAAGAAATAGTCTCATATTATGAATTTATTATGTTGTTAATATTGAAGTCAGAAGCGGAAATTACTTGATAACCACAACTGATAAATGTTTCAATAGATTGTTCGTCAACCGGTTCGATAGCGATTTTCAATTCACTAAGAATCATTTGAGCGCTTGCTATTACGATTCCATCATCATCTGTTAAATCCACATCTCCTTCATGGCTAAAGGAAATATTGTTATCCAATAACTGGTCAACGATGTCCTCAAGGCCAGGGTAATACATCTTCACTTCATCACGATCTACTACCTCTTCTGTTGAAGTAGAAGTAGAAACGACCACATTGGTTTTGTTTGAGAAGAATTGAAGTAGATTGTATCGCCGCCAAAAGCCAGTCCACTCATCGTTGTCTATTGAGAGCAAGTTTGATTGTAGCTTCCATTCATAGTGAATGCCATCTTGTAATGCAGCAGCTACTTCCTCATCGGTCGAGTTGTCTGTCAATAAATCATAGCCGCTATCATCTATCGTTATACTTCCATTGTACAAAGAACCCCCATGAGCCATAAATCCGTCAGCATCAGCAATACAGCCAAATGCCGTTTCTGTGATATGACCTTGTTGAGGATTTTTCAATAGTTCGATAAGTCGCGTTACAGAATTAAGCCCGAGGCTATCCTCCTGTCCACGCTCAAACAATTGAATATCCTCCCACGTCATTGTCCATGAATATAGGTTATGCGTGGTTGATGCACGGATGCCGTCTCTCTTTTCTATGTCACCATAGAATCGCATATTAGGCGCTTTGGCGTGATAACTGTAACCATCAAGGAAAATGGCCCACATAGGCATTTTTTCTGGTTGTGCAATATCTTGGCCTTCAATTTTTGCCGACATACAGATAATTTGGAAGTCGGCAACCGTATAATGGCGAACGCCATAAGGTCCACCAAGGGCAAACTGAGGAATGATATAATATTTAATGTCCGTATCGTTCTCTTCATCTATGAGACGGAGTTCATAACGATAAGTATTTACATCTGGAATTTTCTCAAATTCCCAGTTGTTATTTCTCGCAATGACCTTTAGGGCATTAACAAATTTCAATTCCAATTCGCTATCCTCTGCTACACCAGACTGTGAGATGGTGCCTACTGATCCAGGAAGTGCTTCCCACGATTTGGCATGACTAATCAGTTGTTCAAAGAGACTATCTGCATATTCTCGGCTGAAAGAGTCGCGTTTATATTGGTTGCCATAGGTAAGAATGCAATGGTAACAGCCATCTTTTCCCTCCCATTGACAAGTACATTCATGAATTTTGTCATAGGCATATTGCAGAAGCGTGGTAAATTCCTCTGTGTCATATAGTTTCGACAAATAGCCCGTACCGCCTGGGATGGTATCATACATCACAAGGTAATGGTCTTTGCTCATCGTTGCCATATTCATCTCACTATAGGAGTCAATGCGTATATGTTCTGGCGATGATTTATAGTATGCCTTCAATCCCAGTTCTATACCGGCCTTGAACATCTCAATAGCAGCATTTGCATCCATAATTTGCACGGGTAGCAATATCTTGATGGCCTCCGTTTGCATATGACGGTATAGGTAAAGCTTTTCGAATACCTCATTCTTTACATCATCAGCAAAGCTTATGTCCTTGTGATTGCAGAATCGATAATGGAAGTCTTGAGTCTGGCTTACGCCAGCTAAGAGATGGGTTGATTTTCCGCAATGTTTACAGGTAACAAAACCATTCTGAGGTATGGTAGCATCATTGTCCACCTCAAGCTTTGCTCCAGATTGCATCTGCATCCCATAGTTTACTTCATACAACTCCATATTGTTGCAGAACTCAATACCAAACCCCACACTGCGCATAGCATACGAGGTAGTAGCACCATTGTGGTGGAACATATAGTGACGTTTGATGATGTAGTTTTCTGAATCACGGTCTTCATTAGAATCGTCCAATGCAGCGTCATTATTGTGCATGATGCTTCGTGAATTGGTAAACTTCAACAGTTGATGCTTGTTTACGCCCCAAGATGGGTCATTACACTTTGGACAAGCAGCAGAATCATAGCCAGGCTCACCCTTTAGTGCTATACAATCGCATTTTGAGCAGAAACGCATTTCTGTCAATGCCTCTTTCCAATCGAAGGTAGATATACCACTGATATTCAACTTGAATTTTTGCGTATAGAAATTATTTCCTGGTGCCAACTCCTTAATACCTTGCGAAGCAGAACGCATGAGTTCAAAAGATTTTGGTTCCACCTTTTTGTACTCTTTGTCTTCCTTCTCATGCGATGCATAAACACTGGCTTGTAGTTTAACGCCTGTTTCCGGAAAGGCATAGTTAGGCAATAAGCCCACATTGGTCATATATTCAATCACGTTCTCACCCACAATCTGAGCGTATTGTTTATTTGTAGCCTTAATCAGATTTTCTATTTGGGCGATCATAGGGTCATTTGCTTGAATCTGGTCTTCCTGATCTTTGTATTGGTCAAGTTCTTTGCCCAAATGGAACAAACGCGCTTGTAACGTACTAAATTCACTGATGATATGATTATAAAATGTGCCATCGTTGAGCGTTTCAAACAAGCGTGACAGTGCTTCTTGTGTACGTTCCTCGTAAACGGATCTGAATTCCGACTCAAGTATAGCTTTATTCTTCTTGATAAACGTAATCAGTCGGTTTACAATAAAGCCTTCTTGACTGAATACATCTTCTTGCGTCAACTTCAGATCGGCAATACGTGCAGGCAGCATATTTTGTACGTCGCTACTCGTCCATGTGTCTATACAATACGCTAAAAAGTGGCGACGAAGTATGTCTTTTGCCTCTAAGAAGCAACCTGGCGTAGTTACTTCTCCTTGCATCATTTCCACAGGGTAGGTATAGTAATACATATCATGTGGTTCGCTGGCATGCGCATAGTTGAGTACCAAAGCTGAACCTTCCTTACGTCCGGCACGACCTACACGCTGCAAGAAATTACTGGGCTTGGGTGGGACATTTGCATTGCCCATCACATTCAAATCGCCAATGTCGATACCCATTTCCAAGGTAGAAGTGGCCACAAGCACATTGGTAGAACTTGGCGAAGGATGCTTTTTGAAGTCTATTTCAAGCTGCTCTCGCTTGTTTCTCTCCAATAAGCCTGTATGATCATCAGCATATACACGAGGGGAAATATCGCGGTTATACACCTGCAGGTAGTAGTTCGGCTCTGGTCGTGTCTCGTCCGAATAGGTGCCGCGACATTTGTAATCCAAGCAGTTGGTACCTTTTGCCAACTCATCATCATCGGCTACACACAATCTGGATTGGCAATACTCGCATTGAATATGCTTTACCTTGTTGCTAATCCATATCTGCTCTGGGCAAATAGCATAGTTGCCACCGCCTTGAGGTTGTTTGTTCAGCAAGCCCACTTCTACCATGGTATCCAGCAGTTGACGCATAAACTCATTAAAGAGTCCCATATTGTTGCTTATCCCTGTATCGTTGAATTGTTTGAAGAAGTATAAGCTATACCAATTCTGCTTGCCTTCACGGCGTAGCACGACCATGTCAAGCATATCAGCATTTTTATCTGTAAACCAAGCACCGACCAATTTAGGGAACTGCATACTTCCTCCTAAGCGTTTATTTAGGAAGTGGCGGCCGTCTCTATTCCAGTTCAAGGCCCACCCGGTCAGTGCTTCCTCTCTGTATTTTGCCAGATAAGGATGGTCTACCGCACCATGCGTGCGCATACGCTGCAAAATGCCGTATATGAAATGGCAGAATTCTCGTTCTTTATCTGCCATCTGCTCCATATTGTTGCTATTCATCCAATCCACCATAGCACGATATACCTCTTCTATCTTTTCCTGTTTAAAGAATGAAGCTGAAGCACCAGTCTTTTCGAGTGTGCGACCGAGTTGAGCTGTCAAACCAAACTCACTGGTTATTTCCCAATCTACACGAGTTTCAAACTCTTCCTTGAAGTTAGACATAAAGCTGCCATCACCTTCACGATAGTTGCAGGTGAGGTCAATATGAGATGCCAAATCGGCTGGAAGAAAACGATGATAGTACTCTTCCTCAGAGAGGTGTGTGTGCCAATATGCTTTAAATCCGCTTTGAAGTTCTACCAAGTTGATGGGACCCTTCAAGGTTTTGATATACTGCTGCATAGACTGACGGAACAAGAATCGGAACGTTCGTGCCTCGTAGAACCCTGCTTGATGCGCTGCATCTTGCACACTATTGGTAAACATCAAAATTTTACGGTCTACAGCTTCGGCATGGTCAAAATCACTTGATAGCACCTGACTGATAGCCACACTCGATAGCGTAGAGGTGCGACCTCCTATCTCACAGATTGTGTCATTACCATTACATTCTGGGCAGTTGCGGGCAAATTTCTGATTACCGTTCCTATTCTTCCCCGTCTTACTGCAAACGCGCAGACGGAGGGTACCTTCATCGCTACTACTTGCTTCTGTAAGGTCTTTTACCTTTACATAGTGGGTCACATTGATACTGCCCTCTGACATGTATTCTTCTACCGCTTCATGACGCTTCGACTCTGTATTAAGCAACGCTACTTCCTTGTCACGGTTCATAAACGAAGTATTGATGGTCTTCACGTCCGAACAGTAACGATCGTCTGTAGCCAATCTACGACTCAGCCATCCACTGGCACCACAATCACGACAGAAGTACATAGGCAAGGCCACTCGGTCTTCATCGTTTTTGATGCTACCGCGCCAGGTGAATGCTGGATCTTTCTGCACATAGCGCAGAATGCCACTCAACTCTCTTTGCCAAAGTTGTACTTGCAAATAAAGTGTTGGTATCAACTTCCCGTTTGGCATCGGACGCTTGGCATAAGCAATGAGTGCCAACAAGTTTTCAATAGCTGTCAGACAAGTCTTATCGGAATATTGCTGACGTAAGCGACGAAATTCTTTATTGTCTTCCAGCCTATTCTGTAGTTCTTCCAAGGTATGCACACCATCTTCCAAAGCATGGAGCAAATCGCCAACGATGCCCATTTGGCGTAACATCTCGCCAGCTTCAATGGGAGTGGCGTCACGCTTCTTGAGCCAAATCTTACAAAGACGTTTGAGATAGGATGCCACAGTATCGGTATTGCCAAAAGCACAATCTTTAAGCAGTCGTCCATCAGGAAGCCCCACAATTCTCGGTACCACATATTCATCCACGGGAATGCGGTGCTCTTCTATGACATGTGCTTCACTAAAAGTCTCGCCAAACACATTGGTGGCATATTCACACAAGCGCATTTTACTATCAGCGCCATTACCAATGGTAGCCGATGTGCCAATAGGACATAAGCTGTGCTTAGGCAACGAAAGTTTCAGCTTCAGTCGTCTAAGCAAATTGGCCACATCTGTGCCTTGTGCGCCATCATAAGTATGTAGCTCATCAAGTACTATGAAGCGCAAAGCCTTATTATCGGTATCGATATTTCCTCTCCAGAGCGACATAAAGCGTTGCCGCATCAGACCATAGTCCAGCATCTTGAAGTTGGTCAACAAGATGTCGGGAACGGTATCGAGTATTGCATCACGGTTTTCGATGATATGATCAGGTCCCATATCGCGAGGGTAATCCTTCGCATTGATACCTTCACCCACAAACAGACCCGCAGTAACCTTACCACGCAATCGGTCGTCTTCCCAAATGGTTTCAGCTAAACGCTTGGCTTGGTCGCTGGCCAACGCATTCATGGGGTACATGATGATGACTTTCACACCTACCTGATGCTCAAACTGATTGCAATGGTAGCAATAGTCGAGTACAGGATAAAGGAAGCACTCCGTCTTACCCGAACCTGTACCCGTGGTCAACAAGGTTGGCTCAGGCTGATGGCCATCCTTCATCGTCAACTGCCTAAACGCCTGCAGCTGATGTTTGTAGGGAGCGAAGTTGGGTGCAATATCCAAGGGTATATCTGCGCTTTCTTCTGCTGTTGCTGAGACAAAAGGTGTCTTCAGTGATATATAAGGTCCCTTAAACAGGCCTTCCTGCTTATCTTCTATGAAGCGATAGAACGCATCGCTCACGTCCTTCTCCTTAAAACGGAACGTAGCTTTGATATACTCGATAACCGAGTCGCGTACCTCGCGGGCTTGTTGTAGTGGTAACATATTATTCTAATTTTAGAGAAGAATTGGCTAATATTTCTTCAGTTCTCTGATTTCCTTTTCCAGTTGACTGGTCAGACTGGTCAGACAAGTCGGACTGGTCGGACAAGTCGGACTGGTCGGATTGGTCGGACGTCTGCTATAATCTCTTTTCAAAGAATGCCCAAGCGTTGCGGTAGTCGGCGATGCGGTCGCAGCAGGTGAAGGGGGCTTCGTAGGTGAGGGTTTGGCCGGCATATAGCTCGCTGGTGAGGGTGTGGGTATAGGTTTCACCGGGATGCATCTCACGAATGCGGTTCCATGTGGGGCGATCTACACCGACACCAATTAAGCCTTTAGAGCAGGTGAAGACGATGCGGCCGTGGCGGTCGTACCAAGTGTCGTTCTCGTTTTGCTGGAGCACGGGGAACTGGATTTCGTACATCATGATGAGTTCATCGAGGGTCAATCCGAGTGCCATCGCTGCCAATACGTCAATCTCTACCAAGGCCATGCGTCGCTCGAAGTAGTTGCGTAAGGGCGTGTCGTGGTTCCACTCCTCGGTCAAGGTATCCCATGGAGCAAGGCGTTTGTCCTTGATGCTCCATTGCTCTTGCTTATAGGAGTCATCCCAAACCTCCGACCATAGGTCAGCGTAACGATTGGTGACGCAGTTGAGACGGAGGGTGCGAGCATGTAACGCTTTTCTATATTTATCTTCAACAACCAATGGAAACGAATCCATACGGCTGGATTGAAGATTAGATGCTCCTACAGTTTTCATATAGAAGTCCATAACAATAGAAGAACACATGGCGGTCATATCCACGGAGTAATCTCCGTTGCGGAACGCAACGGAGATTACTCCGTTGATATGTGCACTCTTGCGAGGCAAGAGTGCACATATCAACGTTCGTTCTCCTGCTTGACTTAACATTTTACGGAACCCTACTTTATAGTAATCCATCCAGTTTTCATAGATTGTATTACCATCTTCATCTTGACCTTTTGGAAAGCCTTTTATCAATGTATTATATTCTTCAAGGGAGGTACATGGTATGTAATTTGTTCTTGCCGAGAAATTGTCATCTATACGCTCTAAGGCAATTATATCATAGTCAGCTTTCTCTTTGCATATTGAACGCGGTGTTTTATATAATGGGTTACTAACATTTATGTGTGGTCCATTAAATAACATCTCTTGTTTATTCCATGAAGGAAATGTCGTATTCCTAATAATCCAACCATTATCTACTGCACCTGTTTCATGAAAGCACTCACTAACAATATGTTTAACATCACAAAGATGGTTTGTAAAGGAAGATAACTTTATAAGAACTTTAAGAATTTCATTATTGTGAATTCCTACAAGTTTAGCTGTTTCCCATTCATTACAATCTTCAAATGTTTGTGCTAATACTAATAATTCATCTTTTCCGAAAGATACAATTCTGTTAGAATGACCACTTGTATTCCATTCGTTGTTACTATCTTTTATACCTCCACATTTTCCATGTCCATCATGGGCAAAGCAAGCATCAACTGTATTCGGGTGAAACAAATTATTAATAGATTTAAAACCAATGCACTCTTTGCATGAACTGAAAATATTGCTACCATATTTAGCACGATGGGCTACCTCTGCAAAAAGATTAAATGCATTTTGATACTGGAAGTGGTAACGGAGGCGTTTATAAACTTCACGACGAAGCGGCTGTCCCTTCGGATCATCATAGATACTTTCAGGACATAGAATACCAATATATCCATTCTCGGCAGATGCCAAGTCGAAAGTATTGGTTAATACGCATTTATAGAGGTTGGTTTGCTGCCCAATGAGCAATGGATAGTTGGCAAACGCATTCATAAATACGCTGGAACACTGCACTTCCATTTGCTCTTCTTCGTAGATACGACGCATAGACGCATCTTCCATAAAACGAGTCTGCATGGCACGAGCCTCTGGGGCTGACACCTTATGTATCATCACTTCTGGATAGCGTTCGCTCAACACAGCCTTATCGTCAAACTGGAGTTTCAACCAAGGTGGATTACCACAAATCACATCGAAACCATCACGCAGCCAGAACACTTCGATAAACTCCAACATAGGGTGGAAGAAGTGGTAACGGTCTGCCAAACGTTTGGCTATTTTGAATCGTTCAGGCTCTTTATCAGCAAAGAGCGTCGTCTGTGCAGTGGTGCTTTCCAACAGCTCCTCTTTGCTCTTAGCCACAATCTGGGCCTGTTCCTCCGTCATGCGCTCACTGCCGTATTCGGATTCTATTTCTTCGCATGCCCTGTTAGCGTCCGCCATAGCACGCTGGGTGTTGCGGTCGAGTTTGTCATTGCTTACATCAAGCAAGTTCTCTATCTCGCGCCAATATTCCTCACGAGTAGGCAGTGCGGCAGCATCTTGGTATTCCCAAAACCAAAGGGCACACCAATAGTCCATCACGAGCTTCAGCTTATAGTAAGCATTGTCGTGACGGTAACGAGTGTCGAAGATGCGTTCCTTCTCAGCGTACTTCTCTGCCTGTTCGTAGGCACGGAAGAGCATACCCCCTTGCGGAACCTCATGTGGCCAAATGTCGCGCCGGTTGTTGGTGAGGTGCTCAATGTTCACCTGAGTTTCCATGGCTTCACGCAGCAGCAAGTCTATCTTAGCAGAAAGTCGCTGAAGCGTACGAAACTGTTCTTCACCCACAGGAGCCGTCCAATCCTTTAAGCGGTCGGCCATCACTTTAGCTTCTGTGGCATATCCCTTCTTCATATCCTTCAAGCCGAGGGCAGCCAACATGGCTTTATCGGGCAGAAGGAAATGATACACTTCGTTGACAGTGCGCTTTACATGGGTGCGACCAAACTTCACCTTATGCGGTGCTTTAGTCCACCACTCATTGACCTTCAACTTATTATGTCCTCCCTTTTTGCCCACTACCTCGTTGTGACTATATACTTTGAGCCAGGCACCAATTACAGCATTACCCACCGTGAGACGGTTGGCAAAGAAAGGCGTCTCCATGTCCTTATGAATGACATTCAGCCAAAGCGAGAGCTTACCCAGCTCAATGGCGGTAGGATTCAAGTCCACGCCATACACGTTGTGCGTGGCGATGTAGGCTTTCACCTTTTGCAACTCATCACGATAGCGGTCGGGAGCCGGTTTCTTCTCCACATACGTCATGTAGGCTTCTGCCAGCTGGTTGATTACCTCGTTGAGGAAGGCGGCAGCCCCCACGGCAGGTTCCAATATCTTCAAGTCGAGCAGTTCCGTCGGTTTGCGCTTGCCCTCACGTACGTCATCCACAATAGCCTTGATGGTGTATTTGATGGTGCTACGTGTCAGTACTTCGGGCGTATAGTAACTGGCAGACTTCTGACGGTCGCGACCATTCAGTCGATAAACGAAGGTGCCTCGGGGCAAACGGCGAGGTTCGCCCGTCTCTTCATCGCAAATCACCTCACGGATGTCGAAAGCCTCCATACGCGAATAGGGAACCAAATAAGTGCCATCTTCAGGAGCACCGGCTTTGCATACCTCAATATAATCTTCCTCGGCATAGAAGCCGCGATAAGCCAACAACGACTCATAAACAGAACCTAACTGGTTGACACCTAAGTTGGCATACGAGATACGACCGCAATACTTTTTACTCCGAGAGAGCGAGAGGGCACGGATAATCTCCTGCCACTTTACATTGCGAATGCGTACATCACAGAGCTGCTTCAGACGACCGTCGTTGAACATCGGTGAGTCGATAGGGCGCACACGGAATGATTTGTTGTGNGAACCTATTTGTTTCACGCATAAGTCGGCATACGAGATACGACCGCAATACTTTTTACTCCGAGAGAGCGAGAGGGCACGGATAATCTCCTGCCACTTTACATTGCGAATGCGTACATCACAGAGCTGCTTCAGACGACCGTCGTTGAACATCGGTGAGTCGATAGGGCGCACACGGAATGATTTGTTGTGCGCTTCGTCATCCTTGTGAAAACCTTTGGACAATACCGCAAACAGATGCTTTATACTATCGTCGAAGAAGTAACCATTACGTGCCTCATCGCTAATGAGGCGCACTTGTTCCAAGTCGCGCAAAGCCTCGAAACTGTAGCCACGCTTATAGACCTCATCACCCGTGGGGAGAATCTCCAATTCAGGACGACTCTCAGCAAAGAGGATAAAGAGCAGACGATAGACGATGGTCAAACAATCGTCCTTCACTTCTGCCTCAAAATCATCATCGGTCTCATCATAAACAACAGTGCCATCTGCCTCGATGTGCTTCTTGCCAAAAGGTCGATGGGCGATATGCTTCATGTAGTAAAGCGCCTCGTTGGCCAAGGATTCTACAGCCAAGATAACACCTTCCTTCAAGTCTTTGGTCACCTCGTAGGCATTCTTGTAACTCTCCTCAATCAAACTGTCCATCAACACCGTCTGTCCATCGGCAGCCAAAGCATTCTTGTCCACTAACAGTTGGAACAGTGCATAATGGTTGCGTGAAGACTTGAGCTGTCCTTGCGTATAAAGGTCGTCGATAGAGAACTGGAGGTAAGAGCCACGTGCCCATTTATCCTTGTCGAAGAGGAACACTGTATTCCCTGCCAACATCAAGATGAAATGCGGGCGACGTTCTTCGGGCATCAGGAAGATCTGCGTCACGGCCTTGTTGATGATAGCCGGAGAGAAATGATACCTTTCCTTGTTCAAGTATTGAGCAGGAATCACGTCTGCCCACTGTCCGGCATAATAGCGTTGCTGGCGTGTGTTCTTATCGGGTTCACTCTCATACTGCTGTTCAAAGAGTCCGGCAGGCGATTGCTCATCTACCGAAATCAGATGCTGCATCTCCATGATGAGCATACTTATGTTGTCGCCACTCCGCAGGATATGGCGTACAGGAATCATTTCGACTACTTCACCATTGTCGCTGACCACATAGGGCTCTTGATAAGCATGATTGGTATCGTAGCCAAGCACTTTCAGAAGCGCCGTATGCCATTCATGGGTGCGACGAATGGCATCCTTAACACGAGGATGAGCATTGATGATGAAGTTCTTATAGTCTTCATATTGGGCACGTAGGGCTGTGAAAGGCTTATTCAGTTCTTTCATTTCGTCGGCAGTACGACCGGCACATTTCTGCACCTTATTTACAAAGTCCTCGGTGAAATAGCCCGAAGGGAAGTAGTCGCCTACGTTTTGTATAAATCGGTATGTTATATTGTCTGCCATAGGTCTTATAGATTATGGAATACGGCCAGAAGGCGCATATAGGGTTCAGCATTATCGAGTGAGAAGAGGTCCTGATAGAACTGACTGGATTGGTCAGTAATCTTCTGTACTTCTTCTTGCTCTTTTTTGTATATATTGTTACGAGTGATGGTGATGTCTGTATCATCGGCAAAAAGCGTATTAGCCGTATCAGCCCAGACTTGTAGCTTATGCTTGTAAGCTTTCAGCTGTTTTTCCATTTCGGCACTTACTTTTGCTTGCGCATCATACATGTATTTCACCAAGCCTTCATCTATCGCATTTTGGAGGTTGGCCTGCAAAATCTGAATATCCGCTTCAGAAGCACCTTGCATGAATTTGCTGGTGATGGGGTACTTCTGGGTGAAATCGTAGAACGACACAGGGCGTTCACGTAGGGCTCCATCTTTAGCTAATGGTACCACAAAGAACTTGCTCACAAGGTTTTGTCCCAGGCCATTGCCATGACTGCCATAGAACAAGTAGTAACTCATACCTTGGGGTAATTCAGGATTACGCACGGCCATGGCTTGCGACTTGGGCAATGAGGCTGTAAACTTGGTGAGCAGGTAGCTAATGATGGGATGAATATCGTATAGCGGTAGGAACTTGCTCCATTCGCTATTCGTGCTCTTTCTTGATTCAGCAATAGAGCGGTTCAACCATGCTTTGTCCATAGCGAGACGGAAAATGTTATCAGCGGGGAAGGCTTCACGGGGAATGTCATACAACACGTCACGAAGTTCCTCGTTGTTCTTCACTTCTACGTAGGGTACGGTAGCCTCTTCCACCATAGTTACATCGCCACGATGAATACTACCCGTAGCTTCCAATTCGGCGAAGAGGTCGCGATAATAACTCATGTCATCAGCATAGAGTGAGAAGCGTTTCTCGAAGATTTTATCATTCAAGCGTTCTACGGCAGGTGTAGATACCACTGCGTCCGCACGTTTGAATCCTCCTCGCTGACGACGGCGAGAAGCGGTTTGTTCCACAACTTCTGTATCACCGGTCATGAGGGCATCACCGATGGCCTTTTCTTCGTCTTGAGCCTTGTAGAGCTCCATCACACTCATAGCATCGCCAAGGGTGTCATGTACTTCTTGTTCTTTATGAAGCAACTTGTCAATGATGGTGAAGTCGGATCGAAGCCCCGCATCATTGGTCTGGTTCACCAAGTAGTAGATAATAGGACGTTGCTTCTGGCCATAACGGTCGATACGGCCATTACGTTGCTCCAAAGTAATCAGACTCCAAGGTATATCATAATTGAACATGATGTGGCAATAGTAGTGCAGGTTGACACCTTGAGAACCACTATCACTGGAGATAAAGACACGTATCTTACTGTCCTCCTTGGCAAAGTTGCCTACCATTTCTTCCTGTTCGGTATCCGAGAGTGAACCGTCAAAGCGTACTACTTGATCTTTGTTAAGCTTAAACTCACGCATGATACGATCCTCCAGATACTTCATGGTAGCTATACGCTCCGTGAAGATGACAATACGTTCTTTGGGATTTTTGTTCCAAAGACCAGTCAATTCTTTCTTGAAAGCATCATAGCGGCTGTCTTCGCAGTTTTCTACTAAATTGCGTACTTGCTTGGTGAGTTCTGCCAAATCTTCGCTATCGTCTTTTTTGCAACGCTCTTCAAGTGTACCTAAGGCAGCAATAGGGGATGACATAAAGCTCTTGAATACAGTCAATGCGAAGAGCGCATCATTTTTGCACTCATCTTTTAGCGATCGGAACTTGGTATGCTCCTTGCTTAATATTTGCTCTTCTTCATCAGTCAACGCAACCTCAATCTTACGAATTTCGCGTTCTTGGAATTGACTGCGGATGTGTGCATCGGCTATATCATGCTTGAAACGACGGACATAGTAAGGCAAAATGTCTTCTTTGGTATATTCGCCATTACGGGGAATGGAAATGGGCTCAAGCATTCGCATCAAGTTGGCAAATGACGCTGCACTGCCGTTATGAGGAGTGGCAGAGGTGAGAATCATCGAGTCGCATTTCTGGGCTAAGAACTGTGCCAGATCGCCACGAAGGCTGCTGTCATTAGCTACCTTATGACATTCGTCAATTACAATAATATCCCAATGCGTCTTTTCGAGCCAAGCACGGAAACGACCGTTATTTTTCAACGTATCAATAGAGATGATGGTCTTGTCGTAGTAGTCGAATGGATTCTTGTTTAGCGGAATTTCGTTTTGAATTTTCGCCACACCAAGGCTGTCCAGACGAACCAAAGGTATGGCAAAGCGATTCCAAATTTCTTCCTGGAACTGAGCCAGTATGCTCTTCAACGCACACACTAATATGCGCTTGCCACGGCCACGGCGAATCATTTCTGCCAGGAAGATGCCCACCTCAATGGTTTTACCCAAACCTACACCATCGGCAATCAACAGACGGGGACGAGGCAATTCGAAGGCCTTTAGGGTAGGTGTCATCTGATATTCGGCTACATCAAAAGCGCCACCTTGGGCAACGGTTATTTTTTGAGAGAAATAAGCGTTGCTACGTAAGGCGGTTTCGATAAGCAGGCGCGTCTTACGCCAGCGAGGGTCTGCGTCACTGACCAAATGTGCATTCATTGGGCTGACAACCTCAATGTTGTTGTCAAGGTCGGTGTCGAAGATGAAGCTATGGTTGCGCACCAATTCGCTTACCCCCATGACATAAAGCAAATGTCCACCGTTATAGTTACGATCGACATTTGTTATCAGAAAGTCCTCACCACGCACCGTGATGCGTTGTCCCGGAGAATAATTTGTCATATTTCTACTACTTCATTTAATGCGTACTACGTATTACCGGATGTAAAATCCGAATCCTTCAACGTGGGTCTTCCGCTCACTAAAAGTTTGCGTATATCCACCTCTAAAAGGTGTGCAATTTTTTTCAGCGTGATAAGATCTGGCTGATTTGTATTCGTACACCACTTTGAGATAGTAGCGTACGCTCTGCCTAAATTCTCGCCAACCATTTGTTAGTTCGCTGTTTCTCTGCCAACCATTTATTAGTTCACAGTTTCTCGGCCACCATTTGTTAGTTCGCTGTTTCTCGGCCAACCATTTGTTAGTTCACAGTTTCTCGGCCACCACAACTTTTATTCTATTGACACGTTGTTCCATCGTATCATGATTATTTTTCCTTGCAAATATACCCAATTTGTATGTAAATCGTGCATAAATTGCTCGAAAAAAGAGATGGCTTTAACCCAAATCGGTCGTCAGACCAGTCCGACTTGTCAGACCAGTCCGACCAGTCTGACGACCGATTTGGGTTAAAGCCATCACTTTTGTTTCATCTTATTAGCCAAGTAACAAATTTGCTACTGCTGCAGGATTGAGTGCCCATTCGTAAGTGTAACTCTCATCAGCTTCGTCAGTTGATTCGACGGAGGCGAGACCTTGAGCTGATGCTTTAAGGGAGAGGAGTTCGCCGACAGAGAGCTTGTTCTCAAGTCGTTGGAGTAATGCCTCTACAGCAGTGCTATTGCAACCCTTCAGCGTCTGATAGGTGAATGGCATTTCGAGCCATACAATCTCTCGCTTCTCTATATCAAGAATGCCGAAGACCAATCCCTTGGCAAGGTTGCTCTCGTTGATGCGAACCATATGCTGAACGCATGACGGGTCGTAGGCAACTCCATCTTTCTCGGAAATCTTCATCGGATGGGTAGAATCCATCCAGCCGACAACAAGATTTGGAGATAATTCTCCCCATGAGTAAGCGTTGCAGGTGAAAGTCACATAGCTGGCTCCTGCCTGAATCAGTTCAGGTATGGACAACTCGATGTACTCGGCAGTACCCACCATCTCAGGAATAGAACGGATATCACCTGAGTGTTTTGCTCCAACAGCCTTCAAATGGTAGTAAGCGCATTCGTCTACCTTACCGTCCCCAAGGGCAATGCGACAGCTCAAATCCATATCGAGGTGCTGGGCGTGCAAGCCTTTGCCCCATTGGAGGAACAAACGGACAGCATCACCTTCAACAGCGAAACGGGTTCCCATCAACGCACAAGAGGTGTCCTGAATGGTCGTTGCTCTATCGCCAACACTGACAGGTATATGGTAAAACATGGGGTCGATGTAGATAGTTTTGCTCGCTGTCTTCACAGCCGCATAACGTCTCTTCATAGATGCTTTGTACAACTCGTTTACAGCCGCAGCCATCTCCTTGCGGTAGTCCTCGCTATAGAGATTGAGAAGTTTGTTGGCGGGGATCTCCTTCGTGCCTCCGGTAATAGGACGAGCTATACGTGTCTGCTTGATGTCGAAATAGAAATCGGCTGCATTGCCTAAAGAGAGTAACAGACGTGCTGGCAGCTTGTCTGCAACCTCGTCGAAGGCTGCCAATGTTTTATCCTTTCCGAAACGAAGCATAGTGGCAAACAGGCAGCGGGCAAACATGCCGGGTCGTTGTTTGAGCATACCGATCACGGCATCTGCCTCATTGTTGATACGTGCTTCGTCCACCTGACCTTGCCATGTGGTGTAATTCTGATGATAGAATACATCAAGCAGTTTTGCGAGGCGTTCAAAACCAGGTTTACGAGCGTATTCGCCAAGACGAAGCGCACGAATCATGCGTACCCACATACTGCGTTTAGGATTCATATTCTCTGCTGCATGCTCTGCCGACAGCTTCACGCCATTCAGCCATTCAGCTACAATACGACACATCTGGCGGTTGTACTTCAGCTGTAGCTTCTTCTTCATTTCTGTAGATGCTTCAACACCACGGTCGAGTGGTCCCCACATGTGGAAGTAGAGTTTGCGAGCATGCGCTACAAGCGTTTTAGGCTCGATAATCTGCACGTTGCCCGTCTTCTCAAACCACAGATAGCGAAGAATATCTGTAGGAGTCGTCATCAATGCACCTGCCTCTATAGCTTTGCCTCCATCAATAAGCGACTTCACTACAAGCATGGCAGTTTCTTTCATGCCAATCTGAATATTCTCAGGAATGGGATAGATGGTTAACAGTTTTTGCAAGGAGTCCTTTTGGGTGCCGTCGAGCGGTGTAGCCGATGAAAGAAGTGACTCGAACACATTTTTCATCTCCTTATCGGTAAACAGACGGAGTTCTTTCAGTTTGCTACCTTGTCCTTTGAATACATAGTTGGCAGTTTTGAAGGGTTTGCCGCAGAAGGGACAGCCATTGTATCGCTCCAATGGAAAGATTCCTTCTGGAATGAAACAGCCGCATGCGAGCTTCTCGCCCTTTATACCAGCTTTCTCGCCACCAAGGAGGTTAGCAAACAGCGTAACGAGATGATCGATATGTGATTCTCCGGTAGGCACATTCCATCCCTTTACAAGTGGTGCCCAGTTAAGGCTTACACCCATAATATCGTTAATGGTGTCTGTAATGTCAGACAAGTCATTTGCCGAAACTGCGCAAAGAGCATGTAATAATTCTTCGCTTACGGAGAAGCCATTTTCTTTCAGTCTTGCAACAAAAGCAATGACTGGTGCTGAAACCTCTGAGGTCATGTTGATGTCCTCACGATTGATTCCAAGGTACAAAGCTCTATATCTGAGAGCTACTGCATTGAGAATTAGTTTATTCATCGTTTTTAATTTTAAAGGTAATGGAGTGGCAAGACAATTTATCAAACTGTTGCTCTGGTGAGCTAAGAAGTATGCCACTCTTTGACCTGTTAATACTGATCAATGGCTGGTTCTATAAATTACCACCGCATATCGTCATTACATTTTTATGACATACGTTTTGTTATCTTTTGGCTTCTTTTTTGTTCAAAATGTAAGTTCGTTCAGTCGTGTAGCTCGCTACACTCCTTCACGCTCTTGCATTTTGACCTCAAAAATAAGCTCAAAATCTAACAAAGCTAATTTATAGAACCAGCCATAATAGGCAATTACGAAACAAGAGAATTACGATCCATCATGAAGTATGTCTCGTTTGGCCTATATTTATTTTTGTAAGGTAATTGACTGGCGGCGGCAGGGTCGCGAAA
Organism: Prevotella ihumii; assembly: GCF_900155655.1. Lineage (GTDB taxonomy): Bacteria > Bacteroidota > Bacteroidia > Bacteroidales > Bacteroidaceae > Prevotella > Prevotella ihumii. Next base: position 1,779,074 of record NZ_LT706987.1, on the reverse strand, counting down.
ATTCTGCCTCATAGGGGGGAGCGATGGAGTATGTCAGTCTTAGACCTATACAATTGTACCGCGAGCAGGATTCGAACCTGCGACCCTTACACTCATTGTGAAGTATGTGAGCGTTAGTCCTAATGGAAATTCCATCACATTCTAATGCTCTACCAACTGAGCTATCGCGGCTTTCTTTCAAAATCGTGATGCAAAGGTAGATACAAACTACGCAATCTTTTTGCGTAACTGCAAAAAACTTCGGAAAAATTATGAAAAATATGTGATTATCTACAACTACGCAAATAGATTGCGTAAATATTTGGTATCTTTGCATCATAAAAGAAACAACAACTCGGATTATCAAACAAAAGAGCCATGCCAGCAAATAAAAATGCGCTTATCCGCTATAAGACTATAGACAACTGTCTTCGCAACAAATATCGCCGTTGGACACTTGAAGACCTCGTTGACGCCTGCTCCGATGCGCTCTATGACCTGGAGGGTATCAGCAAAGGGGTCAGCTTGCGTACCGTGCAAGGTGATATTCAGATGATGCGCTCAGACAAGTTAGGCTATAACGCGCCCATTGAAGTCTATGAGCATAAGTACTACCGATATGCAGAACCCGACTTTTCGATTACCGACATGCCCCTGTCCCAGAACGATTATGAGGTGATGCAAGAGGCTGTTGAGATGCTTCGCCAACTGCAGGACTTCGATCAATTCTCTGAGGTGAGTGATGTGGTGAGCCGTTTGCAGGATAACTTGTCGGTCACAAAGAATCATCGCAAGCCGATCATTCACTTCGACAATGTGCCTGATTTGAAAGGTTTAAAGTTACTCAATCCTTTGTACAACTACATCTCTCACAAGCAGACGCTCAGGATTATGTACCAGTCGTTCTCCGCACGCCAACCTCATGAGTTCATTTTCTGTCCCTATCTGCTGAAGGAGTTCCGCAACCGGTGGTTCCTTTTTGGAAGCAAGCAGAACAATCTGCTGCTCTACAATCTGGCTTTAGACAGAATTGTCAGCATCGAGCCTGTCGACATACCCTTCCGCGAGAATCCTGACTTTGATTCAGATCACTTCTTCGATGATGTAATCGGGGTAAGTAAAAACATCAAAGATACACCACGACGGATAAAATTCTGGGCAAATCGAGAACAATCGCAGTATATCAAGACAAAGCCCCTTCACCCTTCGCAGAAATTGCTCAGTAAGAATGCTGAAGACGGCAGCTGCATCTTCCAGATTGAGGTTGTCATCAACTTTGAGATGTATTCTGTATTCATGAGCTATGGCCCGGGTATCAAGGTAATCTATCCACGTCAGGCAGTCTGCTACATAAAGGATAAACTCAGAGAGGCAGCCAATCTATATGATACTTATATTGGCGAAGCAAAAGAAGATGATAGTACCACATGATAAAGGGGAAGTCTACTCACTATGAGCGGACTTCCCCTTCATCGATTATGGCTGGTTCTATAAATTAGCTTTGTCATTAACCACCCAAGAAGTTTTCACATAAGAAACCTGTTTTACTTGGGTAAAGCGGATGTATACTGGGTAAAGTCCGCTTTTGTTTCTAAATCTAACTGTAGCTTTTAAAATTGCCATACTTTTGAAATTAGTGAATATCTATATTCTTTATAGTTCTCGATTTTACAGTACATTTTTTATTGTAAACCACCCTCCAGAAAATTGTAAACTATCTGTAAACCAGAGGCATTATGGACTGCTTTTATTACATGCAAAACGTGTTGAAAAGAATAAAGGCAAGCACTTTATTTTTAAGTGCTTGCCTCGTATTTCACTAATTTTCAGCATTCAAAGTTTATTCTTCCACTGCTGCCTGTGCAGCTGCCAAACGTGCGATAGGCACACGGAATGGTGAACAGCTGACGTAATTGAGACCTACACGATGGCAGAACTTCACAGAATGTGGTTCGCCGCCGTGCTCGCCACAGATACCGCACTTGAGGTTCTTGCGAGTATTGCGTCCCTTTTCAACAGCGATCTTTATCAACTGACCTACACCGTCTTGGTCTAATACTTGGAATGGATCGACGTCGAGGATTTTCTTTTCCAAGTAGCTTGGCAAGAAGCTTGCGATGTCGTCACGGCTATAACCAAAGGTCATCTGTGTAAGGTCGTTTGTACCGAAGCTGAAGTATTCTGCCTTGTTAGCAATCAAGTCGGCTGTGAGGGCTGCACGTGGAATTTCAATCATTGTACCCACCTTGAAGTCTACCTCTACGCCTTCTTTCTTGAAGAGTTTTGCGGCAGTTTTGCGGATAATAGCTTCCTGTGCGTCCAACTCGTTTACGATACCTACGAGTGGTATCATAATTTCTGGCATTGGGTTGAAACCTTCCTTCTTCAACTGAACTGCTGCACCGAGGATAGCCTTGGTTTGCATAGCTGTAATTTCAGGGAAAGTGTTACCAAGACGGCAACCACGGAGACCCAACATTGGGTTGTGTTCTGACAATGAGTTGACACGCTGCTTGATAAACTTAACGCTTACGCCCATTTCCTTAGCCATTATTTCCTGACCTTCCAAGTCGTGTGGTACGAATTCGTGCAAAGGTGGGTCGAGCAAGCGAATGTTGACAGGTGTTCCGTCCATACACTTCAAGATGCCGTAGAAGTCTTGCTTCTGGTATGGCAACAACTTGTCGAGTGCCGTCTCACGACCTTCAACGGTGTCAGCAAGAATCATCTCGCGCATGGCCTTAATCTTCTCGTTTTCGAAGAACATATGTTCTGTACGGCAAAGACCGATACCCACAGCACCGAATGAACGTGCTATTTCTGCATCGCGAGGGGTGTCAGCATTGGTGCGAACTACGAGTTTAGAGTACTTTTCGCAGAGAGCCATTAACTTAGCAAAGTCGCCTGTTACCTCAGCTGGCTTAGTCTTAACCTCACCATAGTAAACCTCACCAGTAGAACCATTGATAGAAAGGTAGTCGCCTTCGTGGAGTACTACACCGTCAATCTCAACAGTCTTCTTCTTATAGTCAATCATAATAGCACCTGCACCACTAACGCAGCACTTACCCATACCACGTGCCACAACGGCAGCGTGCGAGGTCATACCGCCACGAGCTGTCAAGATACCTTCGGCAGCTGACATACCTGCAAGGTCTTCAGGTGAAGTCTCGATACGTACCATTACGACATTGCGACCATCTTCGCGCCACTTTGCAGCATCGTCAGCAAAGAATACAATCTGGCCACAAGCTGCACCTGGAGATGCTGGCAAACCACGTGTCAATACACGAGCCTCTGCCAATGCTTCCTTATCGAATACAGGGTGGAGCAATTCGTCCAACTTGCCTGGTTCACAACGTTTCAATGCTGTCTTTTCATCTATTTCGCCTTCAGCGAGCAAGTCCATAGCAATCTTAACCATTGCTGTGCCTGTACGCTTACCATTGCGGGTCTGCAAGAACCAAAGTTTGCCATCTTGAACGGTGAACTCCATATCCTGCATATCGTGATAATGCTTTTCAAGTTTGTCTTGTATTTCGTTCAATTGAGCGAAAATTTCAGGCATAGTTTCCTCCATTGAAGGATATTTTGCTGCACGCTTCTCTTCAGAAACGCCCTGTTGCTTAGCCCAACGCTTTGAACCTTCGAGTGTAATCTGTTGTGGAGTGCGGATACCAGCTACCACGTCTTCACCTTGTGCGTTTACGAGGTACTCGCCATTGAAGATGTTTTCGCCATTACCAGCATCACGAGAGAAACATACACCTGTTGCAGAGGTGTCGCCCATATTTCCGAACACCATTGCTTGAACCGTAACAGCTGTACCCCATTCTTGTGGAATGCCCTCCATCTTGCGGTAAAGGATAGCACGCTCGTTCATCCAAGAGGTAAATACAGCGCAGATAGCACCCCAAAGCTGTTCCATTGGGTCGGTAGGGAAGTCCTTACCTGTTTGTTCTTTGATAGCTTGTTTGAACAAGGTTACGAGCTTCTTCAAGTCGTCAACAGTCATTTCGTTGTCCAACTTTACGCCTCTTTCAGCCTTAACCTTCTGAATAATAGCTTCGAATGGGTCGATGTCTTCCTTGTTTACAGGCTTCAGACCCAATACAACATCGCCATACATCTGTACAAAGCGGCGGTAGCTGTCGTATGCGAAACGCTCGTTGCCCGTCTTCTTTGCAAGACCTTCAACAACGGTGTCATTCAAACCAAGGTTAAGGATTGTATCCATCATACCGGGCATTGACGCACGAGCTCCCGAACGCACACTCACCAACAATGGGTTGGTTGGGTCGCCAAACTTGCAATTCATCAATTTCTCAACGTGCTCAACGCTTTTCTTAACTTCAGCAGTCAATAAATCGACAACCTTTTCTTTTCCCTTCTCAAAATATTCGTTACAAACGTCTGTTGTAATTGTAAAACCAGGAGGAACCGGTACGCCGATGAGGTTCATTTCTGCGAGGTTAGCACCCTTGCCACCTAAGAGATTTCTCATATCAGCTTTACCCTCGGCTTTACCGTTTCCGAAGGTATAAACTCTTTTCTCAGTCATAAAAATTATTATAAAATATTGTTATCTAAATTCGTTTGTGCAAATATAACTCTTTTATAATGATATTGCAAGCTTTTACCCTACAAATTGTTAACCACACATTACATTTTCTTGTTTTTACAGACATTTTTCACTAAAAACTTCATAAATAGTCAAATATTTATCGCACAAATATTTTAAAACGTGCAATTTTAGTGACGCCTTTTCTTGGGTGTTATTTATAACGGATATAAATAATAAGAGACGATGCTGCTTGATACGCCCCTACGTTACCCCCACAAGCATTTTTGTCAAAAATTCTGCCAAAATATTCAGAATAGCTTAAAATGAGCGATTTATGAGTGTTTCACCTCAATGGAGGTAATGATTTGGTAACTACTCAGTACCCCTATAGAAATAGGTATGCTGCCTTTACCCTTGCAAATTAGCAAGGGCGAGCAGTACGTCAAATTTGGAATTGCCGTTTTTCTTGGCGGTGTCAGTCACCGAATGCAGTTTCATGTAGATGTCAGCACCAGCGTCTGTTCTGAAGCAACCACTTACTTTCTGCTTGACTTTTATGTTCCTTACGCCTCTCTCACTGGCATTGTTGTCATATGGAACTCGCTTATCGGTGAGGAAGGTGAAGATGTAGTCATGGCATTTGTAGAGTCCTTTTTTCAAGGCGTTGAAGTCCTTGTGTAAGTGATTGGTGCTTTCTTCAAGCAGTCTGTCGAGCCTTTCGTAGAAACCAGGGAATGGGGAAGATAAAATTCAGCAAAGAGTTTGAAGCTATTCTTTAAAAATCTTGATATAATACTTTTTGGGTGTGTATAGGTTTAAGACGTATCTCCTTCCTGTCTTAATCCATTTGGCAGGTACGTTGATGAAGTGTAATATGAACTTCTTCAAACGACTGCTTTTCTTTAGAGGTTCTATTTGTTGAGACAATTTATCAATGAGAAAGAGGTAGAAGTTCTTCGGCATTGCTGTAACGAGCATAAAGACGGTGTTCTGCTCAAGAAAGGAGAAAGGCAGGTGTGCCCAACCTGGAAAGTAACCGTAATCGCCTTTATAAGAATATGTTGCATCGTATTTGTGTGCAGGAATAAACTGGTGGTCAAAGTCCAAATCAACGCTGCTTCCTTCGTGTATTAAGCCAAGATGCTTAACCATCGTCNATCTTGAAATTGTTGTCTCTCCAACAGGAATGATTCGAGAAATTTTTGTGCGCCCCAAACCCTCTTGGGTATAAAGACGAATTACTTCATCGTAATACTTGTTACGTTTCTCACAATTGTACTTCCACATAATTGTTGATTTTGCGAGTCAACTTTTTCTAGGGAAAGACATTTAAGTCTATTTTTACTAGCACAGATAGCCACCAAAAAGTTTTACCGGACAGCAATATTTTTATTTATTGTTGTCCGCTAAAACTTCAAAGCTCGGGTACGCGCGTATGCATGTGTATGCAAGCTTCCAAGAATAAAAATTTGGGATGATTCCTACTCGAGGAGTCAGCCCTTTTTGGTAATTTTGCTGCGACAAAACAAAAATCATTACCAAATCATAGGCAAATTTACATAAAAATCTCGATTTATAAGCCAGTGTAGATAAAAACTGGAAAGAAATCTCCCCACACAGTTCCTTCGAGATTGAAAAATGTCAAGACCACTACCTTCTTTCGCCTATTATCGTGCTCTTACGTCACATTTTTGTATCTTTGGGGTGATAAATTCATGTCTAACCCAAAATATTGAGGCTTATGAGAACGGTATCTGGTCTTGACGTGCACAAAGATAGTGTTTATCTTTGTATTTTGAGTAGCACAGGGGAAATTTACGAGAAGAAATTTGGTGTTTTAACTACAGAACCTTATTTCCGCAAATAATTTCCTTGTTTGTTTCAAAACTTGCTTGCGTCTCATTTAACCCTACGAGAAAGGTCGATTTGTCATTTTTTGCTCAACTTACTACGAATAGGTTGGTTATTGGACACAAGCTCCCTTACCCATAGGGAATGGGGAAGATAAAATTCAGTAAAGAGTTTGAAGCTATTCTTTAAAAATCTTGATATAATACTTTTTGGGTGTGTATAGGTTTAAGACGTATCTCCTTCCTGTCTTAATCCATTTGGCAGGTACGTTGATGAAGTGTAATATGAACTTCTTCAAACGACTGCTTTTCTTTAGAGGTTCTATTTGTTGAGACAATTTATCAATGAGAAAGAGGTAGAAGTTCTTCGGCATTGCTGTAACGAGCATAAAGACGGTGTTCTGCTCAAGAAAGGAGAAAGGCAGGTGTGCCCAACCTGGAAAGTAACCGTAATCGCCTTTATAAGAATATGTTGCATCGTATTTGTGTGCAGGAATAAACTGGTGGTCAAAGTCCAAATCAACGCTGCTTCCTTCGTGTATTAAGCCAAGATGCTTAACCATCGTCAGAAGAAGTTCTTTTTCAAAGTGCGATTTCTCGCCACGAGCATGTACAAATTTCGCTTTGCTCATTTGCATGCTTCGTCTGGCTTAACGAAATCGTTGGTTTAATTTCTCAGCCTTATTGAACTTATAGGCGTGCTTGGATTTATCACAAGTGTAAACCACATTTGCTTCCTTAAGTTCTTTTAAACCACGACCAACGGTGTCTGCCCCAGGAAGTGTACATTTGGGAGATAATGAAAACTGAGCAACGAGCGTGTTAATATCTTCTAAGCAATCAGCA
>NZ_LT706987.1:1563138-1770899 GCF_900155655.1 Prevotella ihumii | reverse complement strand
AGAAGAAGTTCTTTTTCAAAGTGCGATTTCTCGCCACGAGCATGTACAAATTTCGCTTTGCTCATTTGCATGCTTCGTCTGGCTTAACGAAATCGTTGGTTTAATTTCTCAGCCTTATTGAACTTATAGGCGTGCTTGGATTTATCACAAGTGTAAACCACATTTGCTTCCTTAAGTTCTTTCAAACCACGACCAACGGTGTCTGCCCCAGGAAGTGTACATTTGGAAGATAATGAAAACTGAGCAACGAGCGTGTTAATATCTTCTAAGCAATCAGCACCGCACAAATAGCTATAACACAGCGATGAAATAATATCACTATATTGGAATGCCGTACCTGTACTGCCACGCTGACCAAGCGAGGAATCAATGACTTGATTGAGTCCAAGTTTGGAAAAAACATCCATTACGTGAAAAATTCCACCAAAAGAGGTTATTTTGTCAGATTTTATTGCTACCTTTGTTATGTCAGTTGATTTATTGTTTTATATGTTTAGTAGCACTAAGATAAGTGAATTTTCTGACATACGCAAGTGTTTGAATACTTTTATGTATCAGGCACTTGCATTTCTTGCAAGCAAAAACGCTGCGGAAATAAGGTATAAGATGAAAAGGAAAACAAACTACAAGATTATTATTTGCCTGTTGTTGCTGTTCCTCCCTGCTGTCGGAGCGAACGCACAGGACGATAACACTTTCTCGCCCGATTGTCCTGGGGCTACCACGGGGCCAGACATTATGCCTCTGTGGAAGATTGACTGGGAAACAGGCTTCTCACACGAATGGAACCGCAGGAACGGAGTGCACGAACGCACGTGGGTTATCAACACTTCCACTTTCCGAATGGGTGTAACACCTAATGCTGAACTTCGTTTTCAGATAGATGAGAGTACAACACATACGCCTGAGAACAACTACACTGGAATTTCGGTAGCTGCCATTGGATCCAAGATTAAGATAACTGACGGCAATGGTGCGCTACCCAAGATGTCGTTCCTCGGAATGCTTCTTCTTCCTGGTGGCAGTCGTTCCCACTATCTTCCGCAACACGTTGGCATACAGACACACTTGCTTTTTGAGAACGAACTCAGCAATTCTTTCAGTTTAGGCTACGACATTGGTGCCGAGTGGAGCGGCGATACAGACAATCCCAACATCTTCTTCGGTGTCTGTCTGAACTACCAGGCTACCGATAAATTGAGTTTCTTCATAGAGAGTTACAACCTGTATAACTCGCAGAAGCAGGACGATTGGGCAAAGCCAGGGTGTGCCAGTCATTTCAATTGTATGAGTGAAATTGGAGCTGCATATATGGTTTCACCACGATTGCAAGTAAATTTGTATGGCGACATCAACCTTAACGAGCCGTCGAAATACGCCAATATAGGTTTAGGTATGGCGTGGTTGCTGAACTAAAAGAAACCGATAGTTGTATATTTCAGATATTATCTTTATTTAACCCAAGTTTAACGGGCATAATTATTTTTCATAAATTTTCAGTGTGTTTTGAGGGTTTCAGGTTTGCTAAGTACTTAATAATCAGCCGTAGCGTTTTCTGAATACGGACTAAATCTGATTTGTAGGACACCAGCATATCAATTTTTTTTTGTTACTTTGCACCTATGCACGCAAATGTACAGACACGTTTTAATCCGGCAACTGGTGAAAAGGCTCTTTATTATAGACTAAAAGAGTCGTATCGTGACGTGGCTGGACACGTACATTCGCTCATCCTACTCAATATTGGTTTTGAACCTTCTCTCACAGCCTTGCAGGTGAGAAGAATTGCTTTTGCACTTACAGAGCGTTTTTAAGAACAGAGGAACTAATTCTTTATTTGGCAAGCATTTGGAGGGGCTTACTGAAATAGAACAGGCTAAGGCGGATGAGTGGTGGCAACGGATGAAAGAGGAAGGTGGAATTGATAGATTCGATAAGAAGGAACAGAAGGCAAGAAAGGATTCTGAACGTTATATCGATCTTGCTACGGCAGAACATACTGACGCAAGGAATGTTGGTGCAGAATGGCTCTGTAAGCAGACCATTGATAAGCTGGGACTGGAAGAGTTCCTGCGTGCCCAAGGATGGAGCAACCATTCTATCCACACCGCACTCTCTGCGCTCATCATCCGGACTGTGTATGCCGTGTCTGAACGTTCCTCGTATTATTATCTCAGGGATAATTCGGCTGCCGCCGAACTTTACACTGGGTCGCAAGACTGGACTCCGGGTATCAATGCCCTGTACAAGGTAACGGACAAACTCTATGAACTTAAAGAGAAGATAGAACGTCACTTGTGCAATGTAACAGATAACCTTTTTAATATAGATAACAAGCTGATGCTCTTTGACTTGACAAACTTCTACTTTGAGGGTAGTAAGCGTGAAAGCAAGAAGGCACAGTTTGGTAGGTCGAAAGAGAAGCGATCTGATTGTAAACTTCTCGTCCTGGCCCTGTGTATCAATAAGGAGGGCTTCATACGCTATTCTTCTATCCTGGAAGGCAATACGGCTGACCCTAAATCACTGCCTGATATGATAGATACGCTGGCAGACAGGAATCCTGTACAAAAAGAAAAATCGCTTATTGTGATGGATGCAGGTATTGCAACCGAAGAGAATCTAAATCTTATTAAGGCAAAGGGTTACAACTATCTCTGCGTATCCCGCACCAAGCTGAAAGATTACACGCTCAGTGAGGACCATAAGAGTGTGATGGTAAAAGACGCCCGAAAGCAAACGATAACGCTCAACAAGGTACACACCGAAGGTGAAGACTACTATCTTGAGATAACCTCTCCATCTAAGGCTATGACCGAATCGTCAATGAACAAACTTTGGCGTGAAAGATTTGAGACAGAGCTGAAGAAGATAAATGATGGTATTGCAAAGAAAGGTGGAACGAAACTCTACGAGAAGGTTGTAGAGCGTACGGGACGAGCCATACAGAAATATCCTTCTATCGCAAGATACTATGCGATAGACTACATTAGAAACGAAGAAAAACCAAAGGAAATGCTACGTGTAGACTGGAATCTCAAAGACCTCTCAGCCATCGAGTCCGGACACGGCGTATACTTCCTACGGACCAATGTAGAAACACTCGACGAGCGTACCACATGGGACTATTACAACCTCATACGAGAAATCGAATGTACCAACAGGCAGTTGAAGACCGACCTGAACCTCCGTCCTATATATCATCAGACCGATGACCGGAGCGATGCGCATCTTTTCTTCGGTCTGCTTGCCTACTGGGTGGTAAATACCATCCGCTGCCAATTGAAGCGAGAAGGCGAATCCTGCTATTGGACCGAAATCGTGCGGAGGATGAGCACCCAGAAACTTGTAACCACGGAAGGTAGGAACCCGTTAGGAGACATCGTACAGATGCGACAATGCAGCAATCCCTCAAAGCAGGCAACTGCTATATACGATAAATTAAAACTGAAATATGCACCATTCAGAAAAATAAAAATTTGTAGGACACAGAGTCCATAGCCAAAACTGAAAAAGTATAATAATAGCAAGATGCTACGATGATAGGTGTTAAACTTGGGTTAAAAAGGGAAAGAATGCCAAGGAGTTAGCACGCACTGTAATACATTTGCTATCTCCATTCAAAGAGTATGTCAAGTCTATTACAACGGACAACGGCACAGAATTCGCTTGCCATGAAATGATAAGCAAAAGCCTTGGTGTCACCGTCTATTTTGCTGACCCATACGCTTCATGGCAGAAAGGGGCTATAGAAAATGCTAACGGACTGATTAGACAATACGTGCCAAAAAAAGAAACGTTTGAGCATATCAGTCATCAACAAATAACAAAGTATTCAAAGAAAATTAACATGAGACCAAGAAAGAAATTAGAATTTAGAACACCACATGAGTGCTTTTACGAACTAATTAAGTAAATTTGCACTTGCTTATTGAATTCACGCAAGAAAAATGAATTAAAAAACATTTTCTTGACTATAAACGACCATCTTTTTACCCAAAAGAGAGACATTCTGAAAAATAATGAGTAATTTTATAGCGTAATCAAGTTACATAAGCATGGAACGGAAGAAAATCAATCGCCTAAAGGTGGTACTTGCCGCAAAAGGAATGACAAATAAGCAACTGGCAGAAATCTTGGATAAAGACCCTGCGGTTATATCAAAGTGGGTTACAAATGTTGCTCAGCCCAATGTTGAAATGTTCATCCAGTTGGCAAAGATATTGGGTGTGAGAGTTGATGATTTGTTGTGGACAGAATAAAGAAAAACTATATATGGAAATACAAATAAAAGATAATAAGATATACGCTCCTCTAAAAGCCAGATGGCTCGTACTGAAGCCAGAGGAAGAGGTTAGGCAGACATACATTAAGCGGTTGGTGGATAGTTATGGCTATACTATTAGCCAAATGGACCAAGAAATACAAGTTTCCAATTCTCAACGTGGGCAAGGAGCTGCACGTGCTGATATTGTGGTTTGGAGAAGTAAAGAGGACAAAGATGCAAATAAGTACCCTTTGATAGTTGTGGAGTGTAAAGCAGAGTCTGTAACGATACACAAAGAAGATTATTATCAAGGGATGAACTATGCCTCATGGGCACATGCTGATTTCTTTGTAACTACCAACTTAAAAGAAACTCGTATCTTTAAGGTTGTAAAAGGACAAATACCAGACAAATTGGATGAAATTGTAGATATTCCTAATGCAGAGCAAGCTGGTAACCAAAAGGAAGTAGAGAAGCTGTTGAAGCAAACAAAAGCTTTTACACGTGATGAGTTCTCAAAACTATTGTTCAAATGTCACAATATCATCCGAAACAATGACAAGCTCTCACCAGAAGCAGCTTTTGATGAGATTAGCAAAATTCTTTTTATAAAAATACGTTATGAGCGTGAAAACGATGAGGGACAAATTTTTTCAAAAGAAAGATTTGTTGCAAACAGAAAGGCGTATGAGAAATTAAATAAGGAAATGGGAGTAACAAATGCTATTCCCTTCTATCAGAATCTGTTTGAAAAGACAAAACAGCAATTTGCCAACGACCATCTCTTTGATGATAATGCTAAAATAGAAATACGAGAAAATAGTTTTGAGCAGATTGTAAAGGAACTGGAGATTTATAATCTCTCTACTACTTCTGACGATGTGAAGGGTATTGCTTTTGAAAAATTCCTTGGCAAAACGTTTAGAGGAGAGTTGGGGCAGTTCTTCACTCCTCGAACAGTGGTGGATTTTATGGTGTCTGTACTTGATCCACAGGAAGGTGAGTTGGTTTGTGACCCTTGCTGCGGAAGTGGTGGTTTTTTAATCAAGACCTTTGAGTATGTTCGTGAGAAGATAGAAAAAGAGATAGAACAGCAAAAAGAAACTATAAAAGCAAAGTATTATGGCGATGATTATGACAAGCTGCCAGATAAAAAGAAACAAAAAATAGAAGCAGAAGTTGCACAAACTTTTTCTTATTTGAATGAAGAACTGAATATCAATAATGAAAAAGGGCGATTGCGCTCATTGTCATTCGACTGTATCTATGGAACGGACGCCAATCCCCGAATGGCACGCACCGCTAAAATGAATATGATTATGCATGGCGATGGGCATGGAGGAGTACATCATCACGATGGCCTGCTCAATGTGAATGGCATTTTCGAAAATCGTTTTGACATTATTCTTACCAATCCCCCCTTTGGGGCAAGAGTTGAAAAAGACTTGAAAATATCAGAAGCTGACAGGTTCACGGACAAGGCTAAAATCTCATCCTACGTAGAGCGGTATGGAGAAGCATATAATAAGGCATTGCGACAGGTCAATGATAATATAAACAAATCGTTGCTCAGCCTTTATAAAATTGATAGCAGCCTAACGGAAGTGTTGTTTATAGAGCGCTGCCTGAATCTCCTGAAGCCGGGTGGCAGAATGGGTATAGTATTGCCCGAAGGCGTGCTGAATAATCCCAATTTGCAAAAGGCTCGTGATTTCGTGGAGGGGAAAGCAAAGATATTACTGATAGTTTCTATTCCGCAGGATGTATTTATTGCTTCGGGGGCAACTGTAAAGCCAAGTCTGCTGTTTTTTAAGAAATTTACAGAAGAAGAAGCTACCACATATTCTCAAATACAGAATCAGGCGCAATCAGAGTTTGCTTTGAGGTATCAGAAGGAGGTCGAGAACCTTAAAGAAAAACTGAAACAGAGAGGAAATGAAGCTCCTTCAAAAGAAGAAAAGAAGATTTACAGGGCAAAGTTAAAAGCCCTGCAAGAAAAGATAGAGGCGGAGGTGAAAACAATAGTCAAAGAAAAGTTTGACTACGAAATACCTATTGCAGAAATACAAAAGGCAGGAATCAGCACGACAGGAACAGAAATAGAAAACGAGCTGATACCATTGGTAAAGGAATTTACGCCCTACCGCATTGAAAACAAACTGTGGGATGTACCTTTCAAAGCGATCAAATACCAAACAGACGAAGACGGCAATGCGTTCCGTTACAGAGAAACAGAGGATATAGTGTCCGAGCCAGAATCGTTTTACAATGTAAAGAAGTGATGGATATGGAGCAGACTAAATATAAATATCTGAATTTCATATCCTTTAAGGAAGTTTCCCAATGGTATGTAAAATATTACCTTAATTCCGCAGTATTTTTTCTTGTGAGAAAATTTTATATGTTGAGATGTCTTTTTGGGGCTCTATATGTTGATATGAGGTGCTTCGGTGTTTTTGGGGTCTTTTCTAAGCATAAAATCCCCCACCCAAACCAATGGGGAAGTATGAAAAACCACAAAAAATGATGTTTATTCAATAAAGACCTCAGCGTAGTAGTTTTTATTTGTATATAGGTTCAGAACGTTCTGCCTTCCAGTGCGCACCCATTTTGCTGGTACGTTGACAAAATGGAGGATAAAGGCTTTCAGCCTGCTTGTCTTTTTCAACGGCTTGACCTTATCGCTGATATGACGGACGAGATAGAGATAGAAGTTCTTCAGCATGGCGGTAACCATCATAAAAACCATATTCTCAGCCATAAAGGAAAAGGGCAGATGTGACCATCCGAAGTCATTGTTCTGTATGTCGAAGTTCTTTTCGCTTGCTCCACGCTCATTATAAAATGTAATGATGTCTTTCTCGGTAGACATCCAGTTATTGGTGAGGATACAGCGGTATGTGTATATTACTCCGAACATATCTGTCTGTTGCTTGCCATCCTTGTCTTTCAAAGGACTACGCTGTACGACAAGCCTGTATGACTTTCCTTCTATTAAGTTGTCTATGCTGACGGAGGTGACATCGCATCTCTCATAATCAACCTCAACACTCTTCCATTCTTTCAGCTGGCGGAAGTCCTCGTGTCGGCTGCCGCAGTTGGCAGCACGTATATAGAACGTGTTGCAGCGCTGCTCTACGGTTTGGATAATTTCCTTTGAGAACGATCCGCAATCAGCACGGAAACGCTCTATTACCACACCAAGTTCTGAGGTTACACGGTCCATAATGCGACGGAGCGTGTCTTCTTGATGGAATCTCACATTGGTGTTTCCGTCACGATTCTCACCTCCGACTATGATTCCCCCAATGGAAGCCCAACCAGGGAAATAGCCAAAATCCTGCTTGTAAGAATATTTTGCATCGAACTTGTGGGCTGGAATAAACTGGTGATCAAAGTCTAAGTCAACATGACTGCCCACCTTTATAAGCCCCATTCTTCGTATCATCCGTAAAAGTAAGGTATTCAACTTTTCTGCTGTGTTGAAACTATACGACTTGTCGGAGGTCTTGCTCTTATAGACAATATTTTTCTCGGTAAGCTCCTTTAGTCCGCGCCCCACAGTGTCGGCACCGGGTAACAGCGTATCAGGTCTTTGCTTGAACTGCCCAATAAGCGCATTGATGTCCTCAAGGCATTCTCCACCACAAAGGTAACTGAAGAAGAGAGATCCAAAAATACTTCCATAACAGAATGCTTTGCCGCTACTTCCACGTTTGCCCAATACAGATTCGGTAAGTTTTTCAAAGCCCAACTTTGAGAAAACGTCCATAATATGATAAATTCCACCGAAAGAAGTGATATTCTCGTTTTTAATTGCTACCTTTGCCATATCAGTTTTTTTTGCTTACTTGTTATGTTTACAGCACCAAGATAGGTGAAATTTCTGACATATCCAAGTGTTTTGAGAACTTTGTTTCTCAGGCACTTGGAGTTCTTACAAGAATTTATGCTGCGGAATTAAGGTATTATACGAATGAAAGTAAAATTCATTCAAGATATTCTCTTGTGCCACTTCGAGAACTTATAGCTCCTAAGAAAAATGTTATCAAAAAGGAAGAGTACGATGGTTTACTGCCAATTGTTGAAAAAATTGTATTCAAAACAGGAAAAGTAGTATTTCGAGATAAGAAGGCAACAGGTATGAATCTATATTCTTTACAGCAGGGCGATTTGCTTATCTCTAATATCAATTTCCATCAAGGTGCAACTGCATTAAATACTTTTGGTGAGATAGCAGCATCTACACATTATCAACCATATAGTATCAACTTGAATAAAGTTGATCCAGAGTTTCTCGTTATGGTATTGCGTTCTTCTTACTTCTTGTCTATTATATCAGGTAAAAAGGCGCAGGGTATTAAAAACGAATCTGGATATAACTTTATTGGTTCTTTTTCTATACCACTGCCAACCTTAAAAGAGCAGAGGAAGATAGTGGCTTTGTATAAAGCGAAAATGGAAAATGCAGAAAACTCAGCGTCAAAAGCAGAACAAGCAGAGCAAGCCATAAATTCCTATTTATTAGATGTGTTGGATATTGGTAAAGGGAATGAAGATGGTGAGGATATATTGTCAAATGCTTATAAATATATGCGTTTTGTGCACCGAAAGAATATAAGTAGATGGGATGTGTATAATGAAAAGTCTATCGTGAAAAGCAGATTGTACAAACACACAAACCTTCTCAATGTGGTTATTGATAAGCCTCAATATGGAGCGGCATATAGTTCCCAAGTATTTGACGGAAAAATGAGATATATCAGAATCACTGATATAAACGAAGATGGCTCTCTTAATGAAGAGAAGGTTTCTGCAAAAGGCTATTCAGACCATTATTTATTAAAAGAAAATGACTTCTTAATCGCCCGCTCTGGAAACACCGTCGGCAAAACTTTTCTTTATAAAAATAAGTTTGGTAAGGCTATATTTGCAGGCTATTTAATTCGCTTTAAGTTAGATGAAACAAAAGTAATCCCAGAATATTTATTGGCTTACACCAAATGCGCACTATACAAAGAATGGATAAAAGGAAATATGAGAGTTTCAGCACAACCAAATATCAATAGTCAACAATATTTGGATTCTCCTATTATTCTACCTTCATTGGATGTACAAAGTAAGATTGTTGAATATGTAGGCAAACAAAAAGATGAAATTAACACCTTGAGACAGCTTGCTCAAACAATGAGGGCAGAAGCATTAATAGAGTTTGAAAACGAAATATTTGAGTAATATGAGATTGAAATCTTTATATATACAAGAGTATAAGAATATCAAAGAGCAGACCTTTGATTTCTCCAATAATACTGGTTATATTGCCTTTATCGGGCTGAATGGTTCAGGTAAGAGTAACCTCATTGAAGCTATAGCACTCATTTTTAATGGTATCTTAAACAAAAAAAAGATACCTTTCGAATATGAAATAAAGTATGAACATGATGGAAAGAACTACACACGAAAAAAAAGGGAAGCCTATATAGATGAGAAGAAGGTCAAAACATCAGAAATGTTTTATCCTTCATCGATAATAGCATGCTATAGTGGGGAAGAACTAAGATTGTGGCATATGGCATTTGAAGATTACCACATGCATTATTTTAAGGATGCAATTGATGGTAAGCGCTCAACTCCCAATCTTATCTATCTTAATAAGTATTGTTGGAGTATTGCATTAATCGCTCTGATGGGTTCAGCGAATGATAAAGTAAAAACCTTTCTGAAAGAGAATCTTAATATTGATGATTTAAATAAGGTTGATATTTTAATTGAATTTGCAGAAGTTGAAAATTTCAAAAGCCACGCAGCCCTTAAATGGATTAACCGTATAAAAGAAGAATGTCTTGACAAAGAAGGAAAAACGACATTGAAGTCTTTTCTTTCGTACGACGTTCCTTTACTCCCTAACCAAACAAAAGAAAGGACTATTTTTCATTATCTGTATTTACTTTCTCAACCGAAGAAAAATACAAAGAAAGGAAATACTATTGACAAATACATTACGAGGATTCGTATTTTCAATAAGGGAATTTCATTGTTTAGTTTTAGTGAAGGGCACAAAAAACTAATTCTTATAGAGTGTATTACAAGAATTCTTGGAGATAATAGTTCTTTATTATTACTTGACGAGCCTGATGCTTATGTGCATATAGCCTTAAAGAAAGAGATTCTTAATAGTTTTGGAGGATTTGAAGGTCAGACCGTTCTGACAACTCATTCTCCTCTATTTGTCAATCAAATGAAAGAATCCAATATATTTCCTATGCAGGAGGGAAGACTTCTATCTCAGGATAAGCGGAAATTGATTAGTAAAATAGCCAATAATGAACTCAATATTATTGATAGTGCATGTGTTGTATCTTCAAAATACCTTATTGTTGCGGAAGGCCCCGATGACATCTATCATATAAAGTCTGCAATTGACTTTTTTTCCTCTCAAGGAGAAAAATATGACAATTTGAATAATGTATCCTTCCTTTTTATGGGAGGTGCAAAAGAAGTTAACAATTATAATGAGGAAATTCTCAAGCCACTATATGATATTATGGAAGCGATAGTATTTGTCTTTGATTTTGACGAAGAAGGTAGAGAAGGTGCGAAAATGGTAAAAAAGCTTATAGATAGTGGAAATAAAAAGTTTCATTATATCTTTTATTATAAAACATATCCTGTGCCAGAAAAACCTCAAACAGATTTTTATTTAGAAGACTTTTTTGAACCGAATGTATATCATGAGATTACATTACCTACATTCAATGGAGTCCCTTCATATGCAGAATTTAAAAAAGGGTCGATGTGGGCTAATAGTATTAAAAATAAGATTCAAAAGAAAAAAAAAGAGAATTCTTTCTCGCCTGAAGATTATAAGGGTTTCCTAAACTTTATTGATCAACTGATTTCTGAATTTAATTTTTAAGTTATATGGCTTAATATTTACAGAAAGATTAATGGAATAGAGAGTTTAATAATGTTTTATATTATGGCAAAGAAAGACATAAACAAACATGAATTTTCAGAAGGAACAAAATTGAAATTGGATATATTTCGGCAATGCTTCCGAGAATGGTATCCGGTATTTGTTCACAATCCATATATATCGCATATATATGTTTATGATATGTTTGCTGGTAGTGGTAAAGATTCTGTTATGAATCCTGGTTCTCCAATAATTTTATTTCAAGAGGCAAGGGGTAATAACAAACAATACTGTAAAGCTCTTCTGAAAGAAAATGCAGTAGGAGTTACTTTTGGATTTAACGAAATTGTTGATCAAAAGAGAAAAGTCTTGGAATCAAATCTGTCTGATGAACTAATTTCATGTAAAAAACAATGTAAGGAGGGAATATGTCCTTTCGATAAATCTTTTTATTTTAAATCAGAGGATTTCTCTTCACTAATAAACAACAGGCTATTAAATAATATCGTAACTACTCAGTACCCCTATAGAAATAGGTATGCTGCCTTTACCCTTGCAAATTAGCAAGGGCGAGCAGTACGTCAAATTTGGAATTGCCGTTTTTCTTGGCGGTGTCAGTCACCGAATGCAGTTTCATGTAGATGTCAGCACCAGCGTCTGTTCTGAAGCAACCACTTACTTTCTGCTTGACTTTTATGTTCCTCACGCCTCTCTCACTGGCATTGTTGTCATATGGAACTCGCTTATCGGTGAGGAAGGTGAAGATGTAGTCATGGCATTTGTAGAGTCCTTTTTTCAAGGCGTTGAAGTCCTTGTGTAAGTGATTGGTGCTTTCTTCAAGCAGTGTAAGCATCCAATATTAGCCGCCTTTGTGTAACATTCTTGCTTTACTACTTTTGCCCGAAAAACTTATGTTTGTACTCAACGAAACAAATGTTTTTCGGGTTTGTTGCACTCCTGTGGATATGCGGTAAGCATCCAATATTAGCCGCCTTTGTGTAACATTCTTGCTTTACTACCTTTGCCCGAAAAACTTATGTTTGTACTCAACGAAACAAATGTTTTTCGGGTTTGTTGCACTCCTGTGGATATGCGTCAGGGTATTGTTCGCCTGTCCCAATTGGTACGCCGCAATGACTTCAATCCTTCTGATGGTGTTGTCTACGTTTTCTACAATCGAGNGACGGAGGAGGAACTCACGAAAATGCTACCTTCAAACTTCAAATAACAAATAACCCTTATATGCTGCCAGACATATAAGGGTTATTTGTTGGTGTGAAAGTCGGCTAATATTGGATGCTTACCATATAAGGGTTATTTGTTGGTGTGAAAGGCGGCTAATATTGGATGCTTACNTACACCGCCATTATACTCTACGTGTGCCGCCCATTGTTTGTTCTTGGTAAGATTAAACTCGCGAGCTATTTCCCAATATGCACCCACCGTACCGTCGTTCTTATAGTCAATATCGGTGAAAAGAAAGGTAGAACCCCAACTATCGGGCTTAAACATTTCTACCGTTGTGGTGAGTGCAGGACGCGAATTTAAATCATCGTACATTGTCTTTCCAAGGTCGTAATGTACCTGCACATTTTGCGCCTGAACACCTGCAAAAGCTGCCATTGAAAATATGGCAAGGGATAAAAACTTTTTCATTGGTCTTTTAAGTTAACATTATTAATTAGGTGCAAAGTTATGTAAAAACCACGACTTATACAAGAAGTATTCAAGAAACATCTTCTCGCTGCTCCATACTTTTAATAAGTTTATGGCTGGTTCTATAAATTACCACCGCATATCGTCATTAAATTGTTATGAAATACGTTTTGTTATCTTTTGGCTTCTTATTATATAAAACAGGCTGCACCTCAACAATTCAAACAAGTTTGATTGCATTCGGCTTGCTCCGTTTTGGTTCAAAATGTAAGTTCGTTCAGTCGTGTAGCTCGCTACACTCCTTCACGCTCTTGCATTTTGACCTCAAAAATAAGCTCAAAATCTAACAAAGCTAATTTANTAGAGCCATACAAATGGATGAAGGAAGTTCTTTCAAGGCCCCTGCCGGACATGACGGAGGAGGAACTCACGAAAATGCTACCTTCAAACTTCAAATAACAAATAACCCTTATATGCTGCCAGACATATAAGGGTTATTTGTTGGTGTGAAAGTCGGCTAATATTGGATGCTTACGTCTAACGACCGATTTGGGATTATTGATGAAGCATAACAAAATGCTGCAAGTCCTCTTCACTTGCAGCATTTTGTTATACTATCTTCTTAATTTAGAATGTCCATTTGGCAGCTATCGTAGGNTATTCTTACAAGCAGGATTTTGGCTATTTCCCTGGTTGGGCTTCCATTGGGGGAATCATAGTCGGAGGTGAGAATCGTGACGGAAACACCAATGTGAGATTCCATCAAGAAGACACGCTCCGTCGCATTATGGACCGTGTAACCTCAGAACTTGGTGTGGTAATAGAGCGTTTCCGTGCTGATTGCGGATCGTTCTCAAAGGAAATTATCCAAACCGTAGAGCAGCGCTGCAACACGTTCTATATACGTGCAGTCAACTGCGGCAGCCGACACGAGGACTTCCGCCAGCTGAAAGAATGGAAGAGTGTTGAGGTTGGTTATGAGAAATGCGATGTCACATCCATCAGCATAGACAACTTAATAGAAGGAAAGTCATACAGGCTTGTCGTACAGCGTAGTCCTTTGAAAGACAAGGATGGCAAGCAACAGACGGATATGTTCGGAGTAATATACACATACCGCTGTATCCTCACCAATAACTGGACATCTACTGAGAAAGACATCATTACATTTTATAATGAGCGTGGAGCAAGCGAAAAGAACTTCGACATACAGAACAATGACTTCGGATGGTCACATCTGCCCTTTTCCTTTATGGCTGAGAACATGGTTTTCATGATGGTTACCGCCATGCTGAAGAACTTCTATCTCTATCTCGTCCGTCATATCAGCGATAAGGTCAAGCCATTGAAAAAGACAAGCAGGCTGAAAGCCTTTATCCTGCATTTTGTCAGCGTGCCAGCAAAATGGGTGCGCACTGGAAGGCGGAACGTTCTGAACCTATATACAAATAAAATCTACTACTCTGAGGTCTTCATTGAATAAACATCATTTTTTGTGGTTTTTCATACTTCCCCATTGGTTTGGGTGGGGGATTTTATGCTTAAAAAAGACCCAAAAAAAACACCGAAGCACCTCATATCAACATATAGAGCCCAAAAAGACATCTCAACATATAAAATTTTCTCACAAGAAAAAATACTGCGGAATTAAGGTGTTTTAAAAAATGAATATCAGGTGGGGAAACGAACTGCATTTGCTGCTCGACTTTTCCATTACCTTATGGTTAGAGAAATGTCGGTGTCCCCGACTGATAAGAACGAAGACACCGACAAAAAATTGTCTATTCTACTACTACTTTCTTGTTTCCAACAACATATACGCCCTTGCGCAGACCACGAAGTGTGGTTGTCTGGCGACGCACAAGTTTGCCGTCGATAGTATAAACATCTACAGGTTTTCCGTCTATGACAACGCTGTCGATTCCCGTAGGAATATTGACTTCAACCGGAGCAGACTCTGTTCCGTCGGCATAAATTGCTGTTACGGCATAGCGATTATTGCTTCCTGCAGCATTGTCTACATAATAGAACTGTTTAGCTGTTACCTTGTCGATACGCTCTCCCTCACGATAGATGCCATAGTGCGTAGGCACAGGCGTCGCTTTAATGAAAGTTACGTCGTCGATACCGAACATAAGACCAGTCTGCGGTGTCGTCTGATGGATTGCAAAGTAGGTCGTACCTGCGGGCACGTCAATGGTTATCTTTTCCCATTCGCCCGAAACGGCTTCTCGGTTCTTAACAACAGTGTTGGTGAAATGGGCAATCTCGTTGCCTGTTGTCGAACAAAGCACGTCGTAATTCTCAATATAAGCAACGTTGTTCACCATCATATTGTGCACATAGAACGAGATGGTTTGCGCCTGCCCAGAGAGTTTCGGACTGATAATCCAGTTATCGCTGTTCACATAAGTCTGTCCAGTGGCATCGAGTTCGTAAGGAACAGCAGCGTATTGCTTGCCCGAGGACGGCAGCAACCACGGATTAAGGCGTGGCACATCTTCGCCCAAGACATACGGATTGAAGATGATGTAAGCAAACTGCGTGAACTGGTTAGGATACCAAAGGTCGTTGAAGAAACCGCCTGCATAGCCCTTGTTGCCGTCCACCAGAGTCCAATCGCCGAACTCCGTAGACCATGCGTCGTAGCGTTCGAAGTCTTCCGTTACGGTCTGTGGCTCTATACTTGGAGCTCTCCATATAAGAGAGACTTTCGATTGTTCCCTTACTCCACGCAAATCCCGAACCTTTGGTTTTTCAGAATCTTCGAGTCTGATGATAAACTCGGCTTTGTTGTCGGTGTTATCCAAGTCCTTATCGTATTCAACTTCTGCCACTACCTTCATCTCTTTCGCTTCTGCGATGATGGCAGATGTAGGGACATCGAAGGTCAGCGTGCGATTATTGAACGATGCGATTGCCTCTGTCTGCTCGGAAGAAGCAATTTCCTTATCAGCAGACTTTATGCGTATGGTGAACTCTTCAGCACTGCGCTCGCCGATGTTTTCAACTTTCACATTCAGTTTGGCATTGCGTCCCTTGATAACCTTTCCTGTTCCAGATACGGTAACAGCCAAGTTGTATTGCTGAACCTCCATTATGCGAATGTTATCGACGAAGATTGGCGCACGGTTATCGCCGCCAATGGCTTTGAAACCAACGAATATGTAGCGTTCGTTTTCAAATCCTTCCAATGACAAAACTTCGGTCAGCCATGCTTCGTTCCCATTTATTTTAGAGTAATCAATGGTCTTCAGTTCGGTGCGTGTGCCGTCAGGACGCTGTGCAAACACAACAAGCTTGGTGTCGGGGAAATCTTTACGCCCGTAGTTGAATATCAATCTCGGGGCAGTAGTACCCATTAACGAAATCTTTCCTGTACCTAAAGTACTTTCATCGCCTGCATTTGTAGGCTCAAAGCAGAGTGCGCCACCGTCGTTGTCGTAAGCTACGCCACGTTTAATCTTCCATGATGTGCCCTTCGTATCAGCCAACCAAACTAATGAAGAGAGCGATGCATTGGCAAAACTCTCCTTGAATGGCACGTTATAAGCCTTACCAGCAATGAGTCGGGTGGTAGCTATGCTACTGCTTCCCAACTGGTTTTGCGCTGAAACACCCCAATAAACGAAGCGTTGTTGCTCGCCATCGTTGAGGTTGATAGACGTTACATCGAAGTTGGTGTTGTTCTTGAACGATGCCAAAGTATCGGTAGGTTCCTTCGCATTCTTCATCGAAATTACATTATAGGTAACCTCTTCGGGGAAGACAACGCCACCATTGGCTCCGACTGTAGAAATCTTGTCCCACGACAGGGTAGCCATTGTGCCCTTGTCCAATGCCTTCAAGCCTGTTGGTGCAGCTGGCATATCGGGTCCGACAAAGGCTTTCGCTACTGCTTCGCGTCCCGCTCCTGCCGTATTATAGGCTACTACCTTATATATATGTGCGCCCTTTGCAACGTTGTTGTCTTGATAGCTCACCCGCTTACCGCTTGTCAGTTGCTTCATTACACCGAGTTTAACATTGTCGCGGTATATCACTGCCGAATCCAACTGTGCAGCAAGTGCGTTGCCACCGATGGTTTTTGTAGGCAGAGTAAAGTTCAATGTGGCTTTTTCCGCACCTGTTTGGTCTACGGTTACGCTGAAATCGGTCGATGCATCGGGTGCCGTCAAGAGCGAACCGAGTGCCAATTGGAAGTTGCGAACATAGAAACGCCATTGTGCATAAGGGCTTCTGTCGTGAATAGCCAAACGATATGTGCCGTTTTTCGGTACTCTAATTTCGTAAGCGAACTTTGTCTGCGCTTTCGGAACGACTACTGGCTGACCCACTTTCGTATAGGTTGCAGGATTGTAGCCTTCGCCATAGGCAACCTCCATCACCTCCTTGTACTCTCCTGCAAGCGTATTGTAAGCCTCGAGCGAAACGGTGTAGAGTCGGTCGGCTTTCAGTTCAAACGGTGGCGACATAAGCCAATCGTCTGCTGCACCCTTAGGATTGTAGCCCGATTGTGCGCGTCCCTTCCAGTCGTCAGCCAATCCCCAATCCCATGTCTGGTTGTCGTCGTTGGCATCTACTGCTGTAAAGTTATTGAAAGACTCCTCGTCGTAGAAGCTCTCCTTGAACGGTGGCGTGAGCGCATTGCCGATAACGATTCCGTTAGATGCAATGCCCTTACCCTTGCGGTTGCCCGCTTTCGGTGTAACAACAAAGCTATACTTCTTTAATTCGGTAGCTGTGAATGCTACTGACAGACTTGTGCCTGCAACATCGGTCTGCACTTGTGCACCGTCAGGCATTCGCTTCACGTCATATTTCACATCGCCTACATATCCGCCATGCTCGCCTTTCGTTACGGCAGCCCATGTAACGACAGCGGTTGCACCGTCGTAGCTGAACTTCACTCGCTCTATATCAGCAGGAATATCGTAGCCTACCCATAGAGAATGTCTGACCTTGGGCGACGAGCCTGCATCGTTGGCAGTGGTAACGAGGAACTTTGTATCGCCACCAGCAACGGTTATCTCTGCATCTACCTTCGAACCTGCCACTGCAACGCCTTTCTTTATGGTGTCGTTGTTGGCAACAACATAGTAGGTAAGGTTGCCCGAAAGACTTTCACCGTTCATCTTCTTGCTTGGTGCAGTAAACTGTATGCGACCCGTAGTATTACCTTTGTCGAATACAAACTTGAGGTCTTCGATGCGTGCAGGAGCTTCTGGAGCTGCCGTATTCGCAGGAATAGTCAGTGCCAACACCTGCGTTTCGGCAGGCATATCGCCAATTTTGTTGGCACGTCCCGTAGCAAGGTCTACAGTATAGAGCACCGAATTTCCGTCTTGGTCTATGCTTGCCCAATAGAACGTGTTGGTTTTCTGGTCTATTTCGCCACTTTGCTGGTAATATTTGCCATACGAATCCTTCACGGTAACACCGGTCGAACCTACGAGTGTCTCCTTTCCGTCGGCAGTACTGATAGAGTATAGGTCGCCCTCGAGCGATATTCCATAGAGCGTTCCCTCCTTGCTGATGCCGAGAGCCACATACTGGTGTTCCGCCCAACCGATGAACTCGCGCTTCATTTTGGTATAGTCAATTACTCCCCATTGCAAGTTTGTACCGCTGTCGTCCCAGAACACGCCATAGATTTTGCCTGTATTGCGGTCTTGTGCCGTTTCCATAGCACACAAAGACAATCCGTCTTCGCCCAAATCATCGTCAGACAGCTGTTCCCAAGTGTCAATATCGTAGGTGGAATGATGTATTACGAACCGACCTTCCGCATACGCCATAAAATCCAAATACATTGCGTGGAAAACATCGCCCACAATGCCACAGCCCGAGTTTACCTCCATAAACTCTCGTATAACCAATGGATTGACTTGAATAGGAAGCGTCGTGCCCACAGAATACATACCATAAGCGGTTGAACCCGGCTTCCAGTTTTCTTGGCGGATAACATTGCCCCAAAGAACAGTTCCCGTTGCAGGGTCTTTCATTATAGGCGCACCAAATGGCTTCTGCAATGGTGCACCCGCTACTTGCAATAGCGGACTATCTGTATTAAGAAATGAACCGACAGGCATATTCAGTGTTGAACCCAACACCAAACCGCCTCGTCTGCTTGACAAGGCATCTCTCAATTTACTCTCACGCTGGCTGTTGCTCTGTGCCATTATTCCCAACGGCAAACACAGCAAAAAGGCTAAAAAGCCAGCAAACATAAAGTTTGACTTCTTTTCCATAAGCAATAAATTTAGTATTTAAAATGTTACTACGATGATGACAAAGATATTTTTTTTCATTTCGTGCCTGCATACGGCTGCCCAACCTTACTTCTCTACCACCAAATGTGTGGCGTTGGCAGTGCGCACGGTGTAGCTGTCTTGCGTCAAAGCTACGTGCCGACCTGCCTGAAGATTGCTATTTTTCTTTCAGATTACTGATTGTAACGTTCCCTGCCCTACCTCTGTATAAATTAAGGTATAAGGCTATGTATGGTTTTTAATTATCTTTTCTTATTGGTAAATATCTACTAATTTTTGCAAAAATAAAAATATTATTTTAACTACACAAACGAAAAGAAGAAAAATCGTGATATTTTTCAACATTCTGCCAATTCGTTATACGATAACAAAGGAAAACTGCTAATGGGTGAGAACATTACTCTGACAGAGCCTGCTGCGAGGATAGCACGCTTTATAGGCAAGTCCAAGTATCTACTGCTGCTGTTCAAAATGCGCACAAACAGTGTAAATATTTTTCGCAAGTGTATATCTTGTATAACTATCTATATATCAACGTGTTGCAAAACCTATTGTTTTGCACTGCAATATAATTATAAAATTGTATCTAATTGAAAATAAAGAAGTTACCTTGTTGGTATAACTAAACAGGTAACGATTTGGAAACGAGCGAGCTACTTCAAGTTGCTGTTTTCTACCTAACAAAGAACGCTTGTTATTCTATCTGCAAAGATAATACTTTGTTACCGAATAACAAGCGTTCTTGATGAAAAACACACATAATTTTACCAGCTTGAATGAAACAAGTGGTTGGACTTATAGTTTCTACTTACAAATCTAAAACTTTTCACCTTGTAATGCTATCCAGTTTGAACATTCTGAGGAAATAGTCCTTTTTAGATTTGCATTAAGCATCTTACATACGTTCTTTATTATATTATGGACATCCTCCTTGGTGGTATTTCTCTTTAGTAATGTGGTATTCGGCAAATAACACCTCGTGCCATTATTACCTATGATTATATCCTTAAAACCATACTCTTCAATTAATGTATTCCTAACTTCGGTATGTCTGCTATCTATATCGTAGGTTAACAGCACATTGTATGTTCTTTCCATATTGTTTGTATTAATAGTTAATAAATTCTTATTGTCAACTAGCAAATAATGTGCCAACAATGAAAGTATTGTTATTCAAATTTTCTACAGCCTTCGTCCTTTCTTTTTCCTATTGGCTTGGTATCTGAGCTTACGTTGCCATGCGGTCTCGGCATAGTCCTCGCCATGTGTCATTGGCGTAATCATTCCACCTACTCCCTCCACCAATTCATCGGCTGCGCTGATAGCTGTATCTGCCATCGCTCTTATAGCCTGTGCGATTTGTGGAGTATCCTCCGTTGCTCGTGGGCTGTATGAAAGTCTTGGGGGTACGAGTTGATAGCCAGCATCCTTAGTATCTGTATGCTCTGACGATTTGCGTATTACTTGGGCAGATACATTCGTCTCGGCTTTCTGACTTGCCTCGAAATTCTTTTGCAAGGAATGGTAGCCAAACTCCCTGCCCACTTCCGATGCCTTGAAAGATTGTCCGCCAAATGAGAACTTCAAACCATAGACCTTGCCCTGCTTGTTCTTCATACGCTCTATGGAAATGCCGTTCTTATTCAGTTCATAGAGGAACATGGAGTGTCCCGTGATGCCTGTTCCTTTATACTTCTCAAGCAGGGTATAGCAAACATTCTGTATTTGATGCTTTGTCTGCTCTCTTGTTGGATTGGCTTTTGCCTTTGGGTGTTTTCTTTCTGCCTTGACTTCTTTTGCGATAGTCAAGTTTTTCTCCCTGCTTATTTCCTCCGCTACCCTCGCTGCCTTGTTGCTTACAAAGGTGGTATCATAGACCTCTCCGTACAGACTGATACGGTTGGCAATAATGTGAATATGTCTGTTGTCGGTGTCCTTGTGCGTTACCGCCACCCATTGGTGGTTGTCAAGTCCCATTCGCTTGGCAAACAAATGGGCTATTCCCATAAGTTCTGACACAGGTAGCTTTCTTTCGTCTTGTGGTGCGATACCGATTTCGATGCGGAGGAACTTGTTTCTGCATCGTGTGTTGTAATCGCTGACCACTTTCATTTCCTCGTAGATAGCCTTCGGTTCCCTGCTGCAAAGGTTGTGGAAGGCAAGCCGATTGCCAAGCTTGCCCTCCCGAAAAATATACTCCAGCGCATTGCTGCCGTGCGCTATTGCCTTACACTTTCCTATCATCTCTTGTCATATTTAAGACCTTATATATCTCATCATCCACACGAAAATGAGGGTCGTAAAACCGCTTAAATGCTTCTTTGGCACATAGCGAAAGGTTCTTAGTGATATGTACCCACCTTTCATCCTTTACCTTGATGAGGTTGGAAATCTGCCCATAGAACCGTCCTGTATGCTGAAGTATACAAATGGCTTCCATTTCATTGTCGGTCATCCTAGGAACGGCTGCCACCTCTCCATTTAGGAGTATCTCACGACAGTAATCGGAGAACTTACGCCCCGCACTTTCCGCCTTTGACTTGATACGCTGCTTTTCCTCTAAGGTGCATCTAACCTTGATGAACTCTGTCTTGTTCATCTTCTGCTCTTCCTTATTCTGTTGCTGCCATTTGGCAGTCTTTTTATTATATCTGTTCATATATGCTTCTTTGAAAGTTAATCATTATAGATGATTCATTGTCTCTTAATTCTTGAATGCTGACCGATGAGAACGGAGTGATTACGGTCTTATCTCCCCGATAGTCTGACGAGGGGAGCTGGGCGCAGTTTGTGGGTACAAACTGACGTCTTGCAATGCTACCGAACAAACCATTTACGCTTAAAACGTTTTATAGCTTAAAAACGAATGCCGTGCATTCTATGACTAACTGCATTCGTGGCATTCTCACAGAGAACTAAACCGAAGAAGAAAAGGTAGACCTATTTTGAAGAAGGGGTAGACCTTTTTCCAGAAAACCGTCTACCTTTTCTTACGGCTTACAGTCTTCTCCATTTCTCTATGTCCTCACCATATTCCTCCAGATGCTGACGAACGATGTTCTCAACGAAGCTTGAAAGGTTGCTGCCCCTGTCGCCTAATCTACGCACAATGAAGTCGGCACGCTCCTGTGTTTCCCTACTCAGATAGACTGCCTTACGGTTGTTTAACTTGGTCGGCACAAGATAGGCTTGCTTGTAGGCTTCGAGTGTTTTCTTTCTCATCTTGGCACTGATACGTCTTTGAACAGTTGCACTCTCAGTGTTCCGTGCAGGGTCGGAGTGCATGGTATTCTCTGTGTCCTGCTTGTTTGTTGGTCTTTCTCTTTCAGGAACCGCAGTCGCTTCTTGTGAAGTAGAATCGTCCTCTGCTTCATCTTCCACGCCCAAGAACCATGAAAGGTCTTTGTCGCTCATCATAGTTTTCTTTTCCATTTCTATTTCATTTTAAGTTTGACTTGTTTTGATTTCTTGTTTTGTCCTGTAATTGATATGTGTGTCTGTTCCTGCGCTTTCCGTTTCTGCTGCTCACGGGCACGGCTGACATGATATTCGTTGAGATCCTTGAAGTCTTTGTAATGTATGTTCATGTCCTCAACATGGAAGCCTGCCTTTATGAAATCTTGAACAGCCCTCCGTCCTGCTTCGTCATTGTCAAGGAAGGAACGGATATGGGTGAGGTGTCGGTCATTCAAATAGCGGATAGTCCTTGCCACGTTGCTCACGGAGTTCATCACAAGGCAGTGGTTGGTAATCTCTTCTTTCATTGAAAGGAAGGAGAGGAAGTCCATGAAGCCTTCAAAGATACATACTGGCTCCGCTCTGTCCGTGAATATCGGAGTAATGTCCTTCGGGGCTATCGTTCCCTTGAACGTCATGTCGTCCCGAAGCTCATAGCCGCTAGAGAGATTGGTAAAGCCGATGGCTTGATAGCGCCTGCCCCTTACCTCATAGCTGATACATTTGAGGAATGGCATAGCCTTTTCCAAGTTGATGCAACGCACCTTTGTAAGGTACTCCTGAAAATGTGGTGGTAGGGTGTCTGATATTTCTATCAGTCTCCTTGCTCCATTTACAGCCATTACAGGCTGGGTGTTGTTTGGTGCGAAGCCATTACGAGAACTATATGTGCCATTATCGGGAGCGTTCTGCCCCAAATGGCGGATAGCTTCAGATAGCGTGCAGCCCTCCATACGCATACAGAGGTCGATGATGCTTCCGCCCCTACCTTCGCCATAATCTATCCAAAGGTTCTTCTCAGTGTCCACCTTAAAACTCGGATGCGTTTCCTCCCTGAGCGGTGAACGGTACATGGCATAGGTCGGTGTTTTGCGGACAGGTTTGATACCTTTCCTTTCGAGATACTCCACGATGGGGTATCGTTTGATACGTGATAAATCTTCTTCTTTCATTGTTTTGATACTTTAATGGGTTGAATGATAATTATTTATGTTTGTCTGTGTTTATGGTTTTACCTTTTCCAAAGTTTTTCCCCTCCAAACTTTTTCATCTTTCTTCTTACTACATACTATTCTGTGATAAGTGATTGATAATCAGTGTTACTTTGTAGTATAAGACAATACTACACATTCTACTACATTTGGCTACTACAAGTGTGAAGGAGCGGGCATGGCAAGATTTTCCTAATCTTGTAGACATAGATGGGGCTACCACCATTTCTTCGTTTGCTCACCTTTATGTATCCTGCTTTCTTCAAGGCTTCGCCCATCCGCTTGGCAACAAGTGGCTGGTGGGTATAAATACCCAGATAGGTAAGTATCTCCGTAGTGGTCATTAACGAATATCTTTCATCCTCCGTTGGCTTTTCAAAACAACGCAACAAAAGCTCCATCTCTGCAGTTTGTACTTGAAAGTCCTCACTCTCTCTGTATAGTTCGGCAATCTCATCATCATCAAACCAATAGCGGAAGCCCATATTCAACAAGGCTTTAGCTTCCGCATAGATATTGTCCATCGAGATAGCTTTTGCTCTCTCAATATCTATGGAAAGCACTTCAAAGGGCAGGAACCGTCTGCTGCCTGTCGGGTCGGTAAGAAAATCGTTGCCGTTCACCGATGCCACAAAGCTTGCCAAGTGGGGATGTTCCTCCACATACTTGTCGTATGGCATACGGTATTTGACCATCGGGCAGGTAATGAGGTTCTTCAGTTCGTTCTCATCCCGCTTATTGAGGGCTTTTAGCTGGTCGTCTATGTTTACGATAAGGTTCTGACCGATATAAGTGAGTGTGTCTTTCTCCTGCGGATATATTTTTCCTGTGTAACTGTAACCGTGCAGTGCTGGGGGACAGAGCAGATCAAGGAACGTGGTCTTGAACTTTCCCTGCTCACCTGTCAACACAAGGCAGGTATGATTACGGCACTCACGGTCGTCCATCGCATTGGCGACCACCGCCACAAGCCATTTGGTAAGATACGGCAACCATTTGTTAGAATTACGGACAACAACGCAGCTTGCCAAATCGGGAATCGCTTTCAATGAAAAGGGAGAACTACTGCTTACATCCACCAATGGCAATCCCTTGAAATACTCCTGTATGGGATTGATACGTGGAGAGAAGCTGCTCTCGATAATTGAATAGAGGTTGTCGGAAGATGTGATAATCCCCACATCGTTGTCAAGTTCCCTGCGGAGCGTGTTGATTTCATAGCGCCCCACCTTTGTGAAATCGCTGCTATTCATTCTGCGGTATTCGGTTCGTCCCAATACCGTGTTGTATCTGAACTCATAGCGAGAGGAGAGATAGGCTTCTATCTCCGAGTTCTTGGAAAACTTCCTTCTTGTATGAAATTCGCTGTTTCCGCCCTCAGATTTGCCTTTATCTGCATTCTTCTTCATTATATGATTGGTTTGGTTTCAAAGAGTGAAGTTATGAAGAGAACAGGAAAGTGCCAAGCATTCGGAGAGTGCTTGCATAATGTTGCGCACATTGGCAATGAATTTCTCACGGATTTCAGGTAGGAAACTGTCGGAAAGCATGGATTTAAGCCCCAAACAAGAGGACAAGTATAGAAATGATGCAAGAAAGGAATGTGTTTATTTGCTCCAATCCGAATAGCATTGCGTCAGATAAAACGGATATGATAAAATGGAGTATGGAGGCAAAGAAAGAGAGCGACAATCCCTTTGTCTTTTCCTTGTTTTTCCCTGTATTTCCTTGCTGCTCTCTCGTGCTTTGAAGTATGGCAAACACATCATACTTTTGCAGACAGAAACGTGCATTAAGGCGCAATACAAAAAGGAATTACAAACAAAACAACAATAAAATTATGGGATATTTTATCATTACGGATTCAAACTGGGCAAAGCTGAGGAACGAGATACTCAGCCTTGCCGAGACATGCCACAAGGCATTCGGGGAACAAAGCAGGCATACCGATTGGCTGCACAACGGGGATGTGTGCAGGCTGCTCAACATCAGCAAGCGTACCTTACAGCACTATCGTGATACGGGTGTCTTGCCCTTTGCCCAAATCGGGCATAAGTGCTACTACAAGCGTGAGGATGTAGAATGGCTGTTACAGACAAAATCGGAGAAATCAAAAACAGACAAATAAAAGAACGAGAAATAAGACAAGAGAACGATGGAACAGGTAAGGGACTTAAACACGGAGGCTGACGATATGCAGGTGGTGCTGTCCGCTATCAGCAGTGTAAGTAGAAGGATAAAGGAAGTAGCACAGACCCACAAACCGCTGTTTGGTGGAGAACATTTCCTCACAGGTAAAGAAGTATGCGAGAGGCTGTATATCAGTCCTCGCACCTTGCAGGACTATCGGGATAGGGGAATTATCCCCTACACTCAGTTTGCAGGGAAGATACTCTATAAGGAGTCGGATTTGGAAAGGTTGTTGGAGGATAACTATAAGGAGTAGCAAACATGTTCTCTTCTGAATATGTTATAAAATCTAAAATAATCAACAATGTGATTGATTATTACACTTTTGTGTAATGTATATATGCTTTATTACATCTACTTTTGCCTAAAATAATTGTTTCATTATGGAAGAAAGATACAGCAGAAACAGGCTCTATATGAGTGAGAAAGAGCAAAGTGTGATAAAGGATTATAAGATATTCCTTGGTGGTGCAGGTATCGGCAGCATTGTGGCAGAATGTGCCTTGCGGTTTGGCTTCGAGCATATTACCATTGTTGATGGCGATAAGGTAGAGCAAAGCAACCTGAACAGGCAGAACTATACAGAGAATGATATTGGCAGATACAAGGCTGAGTGCTTGGCTGAGCGTTTGCTAAGCATCAATCCTGATGCACAGATAGATTACCATACAGAGTTCCTTAACCCTGATAACATCGAAGAGATGCTGAATGGGCATAATGTAGCCATCAATGCATTGGACTTTAAGGATAAAACTCCATTCGTCTTTGATGAAATTTGCAAAGAAAGAAAAATCCCAGTACTGCACCCATACAACTTTGGTTGGGCTGGCTTTGTTACGGTTGTAGACCCATTGGGGCATTCTTTATCTGAACTGACTGAAGAGCCAAAGGGATTTGAATTAAAGGTAGCTGAGTATGTTACTGGACACGGGGCTTTTTGGAATCAACCTAAAGAGTGGTTAGACAAAATTGTAACCCAATATAAAAAGGAAAGCGAAATGCTTCCACCTCTACAACTGTCCATAGCATCATGGATTGCAGCAGGCTTGTGTACAACGGCAATGTACAATCTTGCTACAGGAAAACCTGTGAACTATTTTCCTAAATTCTATCTCTCTTCGCTTTTGCCGTAAGTTATTTTTTCAGAAGAGTTTGTTTAAGGTAGCTCTTGAAATAGCTTCGGTGATATTCGTCACGCCTAATTTGTCAAAGGCGTGGCGTTTATAGGTTTTGATAGAATCTAACGAGCGGCACATTCTGTTCGCAATTTCCGTCATGGTAAGCCCTGCTGCTGATAACCGTAGCACTTCAAGTTCTTCTTCTTTGAGTGATATTCCATCACGTTCTTTCCACCGATGCCCTTCGAAAGAATATTTCCAATAGTTAAGATTACCCTTTTTGTGAAACTCTACATGTCCCACTGTTTTATGTGAAGATAGTGATACGACACACATACCAATCCATATATTGCCTTCATCTGTCAATAGAATGGGAGTAAGCTGGTGATTAATCAACTTACTTTTTGTTCCACTCTTCAGATGAAAATGATATGACATGGAACATTGGTATTTATCAACATTGTCGAAAGTATCAAAGAACTTAAACCCACTTTTATTCAGCTCAACAAGCATTTTTAGTTCTTCCTCTGGTACATATTTCAAATAAAAACTATACCCCAATTCCTTCACCTCCTTTGCTGTATGACCACAAAGAAACAAAGGATTATCTGATACATAAAGAAACTCCTGCTTATAATAGTCTATCAAATAAATGCTCTGATAGGTTACACGTGCAAAGGACTCTACTGTATGAATCAATGTTGACAATACATTTGAATCGTAATCTGGTGCATTACGCACGGTGTTCGATGCTATAAAGAAATCTTTTATGTCTGTCATATATGCTAAACGTGCTAAGATTCTCTGATATATTTCACTACAAAAGTACATTTTTAATGCGAAATACCGCAAAAAGATTACACAAAAGTGTAAAAAACAAAGAGAGAAATGAAGATTTACACAAAAGTGTAATAGGTGATATTTGCATAAGAAGTATTTTTGCCATATAAATCAAGAAACAAAAAGCATTATGGAAAAACAGATTGCAACATTTAAGGACTACGCTATCTTCATGGCAGACAAAACGAGTCTGTTGGAAATAGCACAGTTTGTGGTCAAGGAAAATTACTCCCATCACTTATCTTCATTTACAGAGAAAGAAGTAAATGAAGATATCAAATCAGTGCTTGAAGAAGAGGAATATCTGTATGATAACAAATCTCATATTTATATTGCAAGGGATGCCTTTGGGAATATAATTGGCTGCATCAGGAGTTTCCATTGGGATAAACACAAGACTCTTCCTATTGAAAAAATATACGGAATAAATCCACTGAATGCTATTCACGGGGAAAGTAAATATAGTTTTTGGCATATCGGGCGCTTTGCCGTTGCAAAGGATTCGGGAATATCCACATTGACATTGTTCAAGCGGCTAATGGCATTGGCAGTAAAACCGATAGTAGAGGACAAGTACAGCTATATGATAGCAGAGATTGACAGCAAACTATTGAAAGTAATGAAGGGCTTGGGATTTGGCACACGTCAAATAGGGAAATCCATAGATTACCTGACATCGGAAACTGTTCCTGTATGTTCCAGTAAGAGAGGTATAATGGGGTTCTTTTCAAAGTATGGTGAACTTTGCAAGGCTGCATGATTACACTTTTGTGTAATATTTCAGACAACAAATTCAGAATTACACAAAAGTGTAACGATATAATTTGGAGAAACCAATACATTTGCAACATCGAAAGACAAGAAAAGTTGTCGGCATATCATGATGTTGACTCCAAAATTATAATAAGACAATACATATAATAAATAATATAATGTTTATGAAAAAGAAAATTCTCACGTTGCTCATGTCTGGCTGCTATGGTATTCTTGCTGCACAAACTACGGGAACGGTCGTAGATGAAAACAAGCAACCATTACCAGCTGCAACGGTTTCGTTGTTTCGTGAAAGCGAAAATAAGATGATTAGTGGAGTAGTAACTGATATGAATGGCGGCTTTGAACTGAATACGCATGAAGGAGAGAACTATAGAATAAGGATATCTTTTGTTGGGTATTCTACGCAGGAAATTAAATGCCAAAACATTTCTAAGCACCTTTCGGTGGGTACAATCATGTTGGAACCAGAAAGTAAGCAGCTTAATGACGTTACAGTGATCGCCAACAACGTAATACAAAAAGCTGACCGCCAAATAATTATCCCTAATCTGCTTCAGCAAAAAACATCAAGCAATGGTTTAAGTTTGTTGCAGCATCTTCAGCTTTCACGAATCTCTGTAAATACGCTTGACAGTAAGGTGACTACCACTATGGGGGATGCCGTAGAGTTACGTATTAATGGTGTAAAGGCAGAGATACAGGAGGTGAAGGCTCTCTTGCCGGCAGACGTATTGAGAATAGAATATCATGATAATCCTGGTCTAAGATACGGAAATGTAGCTGCCGTAATTGACATTATCTTAAAAGAAAAGAAGAATGGTGGAAGCATCTCCGGAGAGTTTATGAACACTATCAATCCCTTAGGTATAGGAGATTATCAGTTATCGGGTAATTATCATGTAGGTAAGTCAAACTTCAAGGCATCTGTAAACTGGAATCGACGTGATGTAAACTGGTTACGTGAAAACATGGAGGCTTTCCATGCAACGACCCCCAGTATCAGTAACTATGAGATAGGGCAAAAGACAAAGGCACGATATGACAACATCAATCTATCCATAGGATACGATTACATAAATAGCGGAAACATATTGAGTGTTACTTTTCGTGATTTATATAACAATACGCCTCATGCGGTATCTGATAGAAATTCCAAACTTATTCAGGATAGCAATACATTCGATATCAAGGACCGCACCAAGTCAAGGAGCAACAATCCATCGTTAGATATTTATTATCAGCATGAGTTTACCAAGGATCGGCATCTGTTCTTTGACCTGATAGGAACATATATCAATACTAAAAACGACCGTTTATATCGCCAATCTCTGGGGAATGCTGTGCAGGAAATAACTTCCCATGTCAATGGCAATAAATATTCGACCATAGCTGAAGTTATTTACGAGCAGAAAATCAAGGATTCGCGGTTGTCATTCGGTCTGCGACATCAGCAGATGTACACAAAAAACGCATATGATGGAAACACATCCTCAAGCGTAAAGATGAATACAGGTGAGAGTTATGGTTTTGGAGAATGGGCTTCAAAGTTAGGAAAACTGGATTATATGGTAGGTGTAGGTGCTATGAGAACCTATGTTAGCCAAGGAAATGCCAAACAGGTAAAATATATATTTCGTCCAACTATTCAGCTGGGGTACCGTTTCAACAATTATCTGTCAATACGCTACAAAGCCTACATGGGAGGCTACGCACCCTCACTTGCCGAATTAAGCGATGTTGAACAACACATAGACATTTACCAAATACGCCGTGGAAATCCAAATCTACAGGCGGTCAGATTTTTCTCTAATGAACTATCAATTAGCGTAGGAACAAAATATATTAGTGCAGAATGGTTTACTCGTTATAGCTATGATGATAAACCATATATGGAAGAAACAACCTATTCGAATGGCTTCTATGTTAGGAGTTATGCCAATCAAAGAGGCTTCCATCGTCTGAACTCTCAAATAAACCTAAAAGTACAACCTTGGAGGGATTATATGTCCATCCAATTTACCCCATTTGTCAATCGCTATATCAGCAATGGCAATACCTATACGCATACACATACTAACTGGGGCTTGCGTGCCAACTTAATGGGAATGTACAAGAATTGGTATGTAGGCGCCAATCTTGAGACAAGTTTTCATAGACTGTGGGGGGAGACACTTAACAAAGATGAGAAATCACATAGTATAGTTTTTGGGTACAATAGAGAAAAATGGGGTGTAGAACTCCAGTTGCAGAACATCTTCAGTTCACGTTATGAAATGTCTGTAGAAAATCTTTCCCATCTTGCTCCTTATAATCAAATGGTATGGTCGAAAAATCTATGTAAGGTTTTTGGCATAGACTTTCATTTCAACCTGAACTTTGGAAAGCACGGTTCTGAGGTGAACCAACGTATTCATAACTCTGATACTGATGCAGGTATTGTGCCAACAACGAAGTAGCAGATAAATATAAATTCACGTACAGATAAAGAGGATGTCGAAAATCTTTAAAAGAGTAGACGTTATTAAATACTTTTAGCCTTATGGCAGAAATTAATTTAAAAAAGCTCCTTGATGAGTCCATGTTGAAAGAAATCGATCAAGATTGCATTATTTTGAACGAAGAGCAGGCCGACGAATTATACGGAGGAGCAGAATGGGGTTACTATGGTAACTGTTCATTCGGTAATTGTCACTAAGACAGTTACAAAATGAGTATTAGGGGATGCTAACTCTGGAGCGTGAGTTTTACTCCGACAATAGCATTCCCTTTTTTCTAATATTATAACATAGAAAATGGAAAATAAACTTAAACTCTCAGCATATTTATTTAAGAATTTATATCACATTAAGAGACATCAATTAGGTCTCTTCTTTTCTGGAAGAACAGCAAAAAACATTTTTGTATCAGCTAACACCTATAATTCTGTCATCAATGAAGATTTTAGGCATATAGACAAAAATACAATGGAGTTATTAATTAAAGCAAAGGTGCTTGTTCCAAAGGAAGAAGACGAGTTTAGATCAATAAACATAGAAAACCAAAAGATTTTAAAGAAGCAAAGACAGTACCATAGTGAGCACCTATATATGTCCATTCAACCAACTGATAAATGTCAATTTGCTTGTAACTATTGTGGTCAAGAGCACAACCATGCAGAAATCAGTATAGATACCATAGAATGTCTCATCAAACAGATTGATATTAAATTATCTGCACATGATTATCAGGACATGGAAATAGGATGGTTTGGAGGAGAACCGTTATGCGCCTTAGATAAAATGCGTATAATCAATAAGCATATAAAAA
Source organism: Prevotella ihumii (assembly GCF_900155655.1). Taxonomy (GTDB): domain Bacteria; phylum Bacteroidota; class Bacteroidia; order Bacteroidales; family Bacteroidaceae; genus Prevotella; species Prevotella ihumii. The sequence goes on along the minus strand of NZ_LT706987.1, from coordinate 1,739,109 downwards.
TTCTGACAAATAAGCATAAGATTAAAAATCTATCTCATATAACTACAAATGGCTATATACTCACGCCAGATGTATATAGAGAGTTAAAGGAACAATTTAATTGCAGGAGGATAGAAATAACAATAGATGGAGATAAGGAATTCCATGACAAGCACCGTTTCACGTGTAGCGGTAAAGGAACTTTTGTTAAATTATACAACAATTTAAAGTCTATAGTCTCAAGCCCATACTATGATAAGACTAAATGCATGATAACCATTCGATGTAATATTGATCAAAGTAATATAGATGGTGTTATTCCACTTTTACATAAACTGTACAATGATGGGATGCAGGATAAAATTCGTTTTTATTGTGCATGTGTTGTTTCATGGGCAAACAATGGTGCTGGTGATGCCAAGACATGGAAGATAATTGGGAAAAAGTCTACAGAGTATATACTTTATATGCTAACGCATGGTTTTAGAACAGAGATTCTTCCGCACAGAAGTGGGCCTTATATATGTATTGGGACAATGAAAGAGTCCTTAATGTATGATGCTTATGGTAATATTTACGACTGTTCGGAGACAGCCTATTCTACAAGATATTTAGGAGGTCCATTGCATTTGGGCAATATACATAACCGAGGTAATAAGCGCAAAAATAGTGCCTTAGCGACCATTCCCCACATGTTGTTAAGTGGTCAGATTAAACAGTGTAAAGATTGTAAGTATTATCCTTTATGTGGAGGATTATGTCCACTTGCATTATATGAGAAAGAACCTAGATGCCCTATGTTTATATATAATATAGAGGATCGCATGCTAATAAATGCTATATACAGACTTAACCATATAAAATAATAACATAATGCATATAATTCAAACATATAGTCAGTTAAGAAGTTATGGACTGAACTTTTGCGGAGGTTATTTATCTCCACTAGTCAATTGGCTATCAATAGCATTGAGTGGATTACTCTTAAAAGAGTATAACCCACAAATACCCCTTTGTATGTATACAAATTTTGAGTTAAAACATATATTTAAAGATTTGTTTCTATTGCCATATGATACATACTTCATATTGGATGACATCAAGAATGAGTATAGGGATTTTTACTGTTACCCTAAAATTCAAACATATAGTATGCAAAATGCTCCCTTTTTGCATATAGACTGTGATGTGTTTTGCAAGGAAGCGCTCAAGAAGCGCTTATTAACAGCAGACTTAGTAGCCCAGCATGAAGAAAACGATTCAAATTTCTACATGTTAGTACTAAACCATTTGAAATCATGCAATGCGATAATTCCTGATTACATGAGAGTATGTTTCGGTGAAAATAATATACATTCATATAATGCAGGGGTATTGGGTGGTAATAATGTGTTCTTTTGGAAAGAGTACATTGAATATGTTAAAGATTTTTTATCAAGCAATGCTAATAGTATAAGAAAGTCAGACAAGAAGTTTCTTTATAATGTTGTTTTTGAACAATGGATTTTTTATGCCTTAGCACATACAAAAAGAATCAAGGTTGAAACATTTATTAAGGGTGTTGTTAAGGATTTTGTTATGCCTTGGGGAACAGTCCCTGACCAAGTAGTGGAAGCTAACAATCATCCTTATATTCACATAATGAATTACAAAAGTCATCCACGCTGTAATAGCTATATCATTAGGCAAATGTATAGGAAGTATCCAGAGTATTTTGACCGAATACTCTATGTATGCCATAAAAATGATATTTGTCAAAAAATCACACTAAAAGGTATTGCAAATAGTGAGTATGAGAAAAGAGCAATAGAATATGAAAAAATATCTAATGGAGACTTATTAAACTCTATAATTTCAATTTCTCCTGATGTTAAATTCATAAGTAATAAAAAAGTTTCAACATTACCTGATAAAAAGGAATGCAAACAGGAGGGATATCTAAAAACATACAATACATATCTTGCGCAGAATGTGTATATAAAATACGACTCTGTTATGACAAATCTACTTAAAATATTTAGGAAGCCTATTCGGTTAAACGAAATAATAACAGACTTGAATCCCTTTCAACAAGAATATTTAATTACAAGTATTCGCAAGGGATTATTTGATAATGTATTAATTATATGACACCATAAAATAACAAAACATAGTGCATACTTTATAATTAATACTTTGGTGGCATGAGCATAATGCTACACTAATGTATTTTAAGTGTACTAATTATATAGTCATATACACTCAGAAGGTTTAATACTTATACAACCTAAAATTAAGGTTTTTGTTAGTAGCTTAAAGGTATTTTTAGAAAAAGATTTTGTTTTATTAATATTATTGCATACATGAGGTTTTTACAGACATATTACAGTTTCTCCACAGATGAAGATCCTATGTTCGATAAAGCAGGATTTCTCTCACCTGAATTTCATTGGATAACTATGGCTATTAGTTGCCTTTTACTAAAGCAGCATTATGGTCATGTTACGCTGTATTGCAATTCCACAGCTAAAAAAGTTGTTGAAGAATTGTGTATTCCTTATGATCAGATAGTAACAATTCCGAATATTATGGAAGGGTATTCTGGCTATGAATTATGGGCTTTGCCAAAATTATATACATACAGTGAACAGCATGAACCATTTTTACATGTAGATTGTGATTTTTTGTTGTATGACAGCTTACCAGATTCCTTTTGGAAAGCAGACTTATTCGCACAAAATATTGAGTATGACGATCAATTGTATAATCGTAAGTGCATAGATCGTTTCATACAAGTTGGAGGAAAAATTCCCAATTTTGCAGATATAGAGCTTAAAAATAAGATTATTAGTGTGGCTAATGCAGGCGTACTCGGAGGAAATGATGTGAAATTCATTCAATACTACACAGAACAAGCATATAGATTTATATATAACAATGATAGGATTTTGAAACTTAATCATGACGGTTTTATAAATTCTGTTTACGAGCAACTTTTCTTTTATTGCCTAGCTCAAAAATATAATAAAACTATAAGCTACTGCACTGAAGGTGAAAAATTAAGTACTTTGTTTGATTGGATGAATCTTGATATGTCGTGTTTGAAAAAACACGGCTATTGTCATATGCTTGGAAATATAAAAAAAAGAAATGATGCACAAATTTTTGCATCAAGGCTTCTAGAAAAAATAGATCCTGCTTTACATCATCATATAATCAATACATATATCCAGCATGGCGGTATCCCAATATCTAATTATCTGAATTTTATAGATACTCCTTATATCCATCATTACAGGACTTCCAACGAAATATTAGAAAGGTCACGTAGTTTTAAAGTTTCTAAAAATTATGATATAGGAAAAATAATGAAAGAAAGAATCTATACCGAAATTAAGAAACTGGACAACACGTGCATCAAAGTTGAGAAACAACTAGAAGATAATAAGAAGGAATTTTTTAAAAAGCAGTATACTTGCATTAATAGCTTTTGGGAAAATGAGAGATTATATGAGAGTAATTGTCAGTTTATTTTAAATCCTTTTATTAGCTTGACAGATATATCATCAGAAACATTGATGTATATTACAAAAAATCAAAAAATTGAAAATAAAATGTATAAAGTTGTAACTATACCAGATGCTTTTCGTCAAACAGTTTATGAAGTAGTTGCTCGTGGAACGGTTGAAACTATTATAGACTATCTCCTACAGGAGCATACAGCAACAGCCTCCGATATAATAGATAATGTTTGTGCACTATCACAAAACAAATATGGTAAAGAAGAGTATGAAGCTAATTTAAGATATGTAGAAAGAATTATTTACCGGATGATAGAAAACTGTATTTTAACAATATCGAATATCTAACGTCCAGTTTTATTTTTGACTATTATTGAAATATTAATGCTAAAGCTCACAGTTTAATGAAACATATTCGTTTCTTACATCAATACGATTCTATGCAATGTGGTATTACATGCTTACAAATGATATGCGAATATTATGGAAAAAGATACTCTTTATCTTTTTTAGAAAAACTATGTACGCCAACTACAGAAGGAATTTCTTTATTGGGACTAAGTAAAGCTGCAAATTACCTAGGCTTTGATACGATTTGTACCCAGATAGATATTACCAATTTATCCAAATATCCGTTACCTTGTATTCTCCATTGGAATCAGAATCATTTTGTAATACTATATAAAATAAGAAGAGACAAGAGATTTTATATAGCAGATCCTAGTAAAGGATTAATTAAATATAATTTAGAGGAATTTAAGAGTCATTGGATTAGTACAAGATTGAAAGATAAAGAGCAAGGAATCGCTATGCTTTGCAGTACTACTCAGTTACTTGATAACAATAATATTAAAGAAGAATCCAAGCTGAAAGAAGAACGCTCACTCAAGTTTCTTTTCGGTTATGTCAAAAAATACGGAAAGCACTTTGGGCAGATAGTCTTAGGCTTACTTGTGGGCAGTCTGCTGCAACTTATCCTGCCTTTCCTCACGCAATCAATTGTGGATGTGGGAATCAAAAACCAGAACATCGGTTTTATTTGGTTAATACTCTTGGGACAACTTGTCCTTACCATGAGCCGTACTGCCATTGATTTTATCCGTCGTTGGCTCTTACTGCATATCTCTATGCGGATCAATATTTCTCTTGTGAGTGACTTCTTCATCAAGCTGCTCAAACTGCCGATGTCGTTCTTCGACACTAAACTGATGGGCGACCTTATGCAGCGTATGGGTGACCATAGTAGGGTGAACACGTTCTTAACTCAAAAGACACTTAGCATCGTGTTCTCCCTCTTTACCTTTGTGGTGTTCAGCATCGTGCTGCTATCCTATAATTGGCTTGTCTTTACCATCTTCATGCTCGGTAGTCTGCTCTATGGCGGTTGGCTTGCACTCTTCCTCAGGCGCAGAAAAGTACTTGATTACGAACTCTTCGAGCAGCAAGCCATCAACAACAACAAGACCTACGAGTTTATCACCTCTATGCAGGAGATAAAACTCCAAGATTGTGAACAACGTCGTCGTTGGGAATGGGAGGACGTGCAGGCAGACCTCTTTGGAGTGCAGATGAAATCCCTTAAACTCCAACAGACACAAGAGGCTGGTAGCATATTCATCAACGAACTGAAAAACATCGTAATCACCGTGGTGGCAGCCACAGCCGTCATTCACGGACAGCTCACGCTGGGTATGATGCTTGCCGTGCAGTATATCATTGGGCAACTCAACTCACCTGTCGAGCAGTTGATGAGTTTCTTCTATTCGGTGCAGGATGTGAAGATAAGTCTTGAGCGTATCAATGAAATCCACCGCATGGATGATGAGAACGGAAAGCAAGGATTGGAAATGGCAGTGAAAGAAAAAAATCAAGGCATAGACCTTGAAGCCGTAAACTTCAAGTACGATTCTCACGCATTGAAAACCATCATTGATGATGTAAGCCTCACAATCCCCAAAGGTAAGGTAACTGCCATTGTCGGAGCGTCGGGTAGCGGAAAGACCACCCTCATCAAACTGATGTTGGGCTATTATCCCGTATTGGGAGGACAAATCACCATAGGCGGAACAGGTGTAAATACGCTAAATAAGAAGTGGTGGCGCAGACAGTGTGGCGTGGTGATGCAAGACGGTGTGATATTCTCCGAGAGTATAGCAAGGAATATAGCCGTAGATGATGGTGAGATTGACAAGGAGCGATTGCAAAGGGCAGCCGAAATAGCTTGTATTCATGACTATGTAATGGGACTTCCCTTAAAATACAACACTAAGATTGGTCGCGATGGCGTTGGCTTGAGTCAAGGACAGAAACAGCGTATCTTGATAGCAAGAGCTGTATACAAGAACCCCGATTATATTTTCCTTGATGAAGCCACCAACTCGCTCGATGCCAATAACGAGCGCATGATTGTGGAGCATCTGGATGAGTTCTACAAAGGCAAGACGGTAGTTATCGTAGCACACCGACTAAGCACGGTGAAGAATGCTGACCAAATAGTGGTACTGGATAAAGGCAAGGTGGTCGAGATTGGCAACCACGAGGAACTCACGGCAAAGCGTGGTGCATACTACAATCTTGTAAAGAATCAATTGGAGTTAGGAAACTAACGTAAAGGAAAAACAACTATGGTAGACGACAAGATAGAACTCCGCAGCGAGAAGGTAAGGCACATCATTGGCGAGATACCGTCAAAAATTGTACGCTATGGCATCATGATTATCACTATTGTAATATTAGGACTACTGGCAGGTGCATACTTTATACCTTATCCTGAAACCATCAGTGCAAAGGTACAGATGACAAATGCCCGTCAAGGCACAATCGCCGTTCCCTATAAATACGTAAATACGTTAGCGAGAGGAATGACGGTAAACATCGAATTTGAGGGTTACGATGCAGAAACCTACGGAGTTGCAAATGGTGTAATAACAGCCACATCGCATATACCCTTACAAACGGCAGAAGGCAACGTGTTCACGGCACAGGTAAGGATAACAGATTGCAAGTATAATCTCATCAGCGGAATGACAGGCACCGCATCTATACTTGTAAGCAATGAAAGCATACTTCAGAGGATTGTCAGGCAAATAACAAACATCATATAATTTCCTTTTTAATCGTAATCAAGCGGTGAAAGAAGAAGGGCAGTTGTAGTTACTGCGTAGTACCATTGTTTCGGGTATTTTACTACACGTTAATCCTTTTTCTTTCACCGCTTTAACTCCTATTGTAGTAATGTAGTAAGATATAATCGGTGAAAGAAAAAGGAAAGATAAGAAATAATCATTAGTTATTCGTGTTACCGAGCAGAAATATCGGTGTTATCACGGATGCAGGTTTCTGCAATCTCTCACAGAGATACTCTCTAAATAAATGGGCTTCCGTGCTGTCCAACTGAAAAGACAGGGCGATGATGACAGGAAGCGGATAGAGCGGAGCATAACCTTTTAGTTGTTCGTTTGCATAAATATCTTCCTCACCTGCAATCCTCTCATCGAGATATAGGTTGGAGGATTTTATTATCGTTTGCATCCTATGGTTGAGTTTCCTCCATGTTACCCCGAAGAACCTCACAAGTTCACTCTCTGTCATGGCTATCCCTCCATTTCCCTTGCGAATGACCTGCATATTGCAGCCCCAATCAAAATAGCTACGATGATTCTCCGTGCTAGTCATTGTCCTTTGTTTATAGTTCGTATTCATGCCGTTTCTTCCATTTTACAGGTTACAATATCCGAAGATTCACAAGTCTCTCTCTCCGCTATTTCTTTCTCATTTGCCGATTGTTTGGCTATAAGCCTGTCCATATCCTTTGAAATCTTGTTGTCCGTTACCTGCGCATAAATCTGCGTGCTTGATATGGAGGTATGCCCCATCATCTTGGCTATGCTCTCAATAGGAATACCTGCGCTTAGACACATCGTACCAAACGTATGTCTTGCCATGTGGTACGAAAGTCTTTGACGGATACCGCAAGCCTTACCCACGATGCTCAGGTTCTTGCCCATCACGCTACGGCTGCAATGAGGTTGAAAGACAAGGCTGTCGCCTTTTTCTTTCACCGTCTGCTGTTCTTCGTTTCTTGCCTGCTCGTTCCTGCAATGGCTGATGATGGCTTCAGCTACGGGATGCAGTGGTACGATGAACTCGACCTTTGTCTTCTGTCTCTCTTTGCGGATATACCTCTGTCCATCCGCTGCCGTTTGGATATGCCTATATTGCAACGTTTCCATATCAGCGATAGCCATACCTGTGAAGCAGGAGAAGACGAACATCAGCCGAGCCAATTCCGATTCTCTGTCGTTCATCGTCATTGCCATGAGTTTCATTACATCGCCCTTTTGCAAGAAGCGTATCTTCTTTTCCTCCTTCTCATACTTGGCGTTCTCAAAGGAATTGCAGCGGATAATCCTGCTGCTCACCGCACGAAACATCAGTCGGCTCAGCCAACATAGATTGGTATTGACAGTCGATGCTTTCAGTCCACGCTTTTTCAGGAAGAAACGGTATTCCTCGAACAAACTCTCCGTAATGGTGACGATAGATATGTCTTGTACTCCTTTGTTTTCGATAAAATCTCGGAGATTTTTATCAGAATAGTAAAGGTTCAGATAAGTCCCCTCTGCCCTTGACTTTCCAACGCTTTCCTTGACGGCTTGCAGTTCCGCCTTGCTCATTGCAAGGAGCGTGGTGGGATTGGTGGCAATGCCTTGCAAACTGTTCTTGATAAGTTCCACACTTACCACTCCTTCCATCGTCAGTATGTCCCGATAGGTTTTTTCTATCAATTCCCTGAACTCATTGATTCTTTGGTTGGTCTTCCTATTGGTTGTCAAACCCTGTTTGGAGTTCCACTCGGAGACTTTACACTCTTCTCCTGTGGTAATGGCGGTGCTCTTTCCGTCTATGGTGATACGGCAGAGAATGGCGGTGTTGCCGTCTGCCCTTGTTTTCTGTCTGTTGATATAGAACAGTATCTTGAATGTACTTCTCATTGTCTTGGTGGTTTGAAGTTAATTAAATGAATAGATAAGAAATCAAATGACTTAATAAGGATTAGATAGCCAACTGCATCTCTTCGGTGAAAGAAAGGAAACGGTCGAATTCCTCAAAGAGTTTCTGTGGCGTTACCTTTGCATAACGCTCGGTCATGCTCACGTTGGAATGTCCCAGCATCTTACTCACGGTCTCAATAGGTACACCCTGTTCAAGCGTGATGAATGTGGCAAAGGTGTGCCTTGCCGTATGTGTGGTAAAAGGAAACGAGATGCCTGCACGAAGCCGCAGGGCTTTCAAATAAGATTGGTAAGTGGCATATCCCATGAAAGGGAGCAATGTTTCCCTTTCATCGCTGTGGAGCTTCTCCATCAGCCGTATGGCTTCGGGCAGCAGTTTGACACGACAAGGCACACCTGTCTTCTGACGGTTGAACTTCAGCCAAAGGCAACCCTCATCATCACGCACAAGATGGGACTTGTTCAGTTCCATCAAATCGCAATATGCAGCACCTGTATAACAGGCAAAGAGGAAAATATCCCTTGCCGTTTCCATTTCCTCCTCCAAGTCCTCAAATTGAAGAGTCTTTAACTTCTCAAATGCCCCTCTGTCAAGTGCTTTGGGCAGTCTCTTGTCGCCCTTGCTAATTTTGGCTTTGTCAAATAGAAGTACATCAGCCAATCCCTCACGGTAAGCCAACCTGCATACCGTCTTCAAATGCGTGGCTGCATTATAGAATGTGCTTTCTTGAAAACCGCACTCACCTAAGAAATACTGCCCAAACTCATAGATAAAGTTCTCTGTGAGCTGTGAGAAAGCCAAGTCTGTCACCTTGTATTTCCGTTGAATAAACTTCTGCAAATGAATTCGGGTAGAGTGATAGCCGTGTATGGCTCCTTCCTTGATGTCTATACCAACATGGCTTTCCTTCTCCTTAATGAGCATATCCAGCCTTTCAATGAGCATGCATCGTGTCTGTACGCTCCCTTGGAACAGCTCTTTCACATCGGCTGCATCAAATAGGCAACCTTTGGATAGCAGAGATTGATAAGCCGACTGAACAGACAACAGCAGATTTTCCAATTTACCGTTTATCTCCACCGCCTCACGACTCTTACCATCCATTCTGCTCTCTCGTGGATTCCACAAGTCGGGGTTGCAGGAGAGTTTACAACTGAACTGTGCAATACTCCTTCCAAGTGTAATACGCCCCATGATGGGAGCCTTGCCCGACTTGTCAAGACCGCTCTTTTTGAGGTAGAGCAACACCTTCATTTTCTCTTGTTTCATACGCTTTAATTTTTATGGGCAAAGTTACCCGAATTAAAGCGTTCCTCACTTATGCAGAAAACTGCCGACCGCAGCAACAGCCACACGAGCGAAAATAATTCAGTTACCGAACATTACTTCATCGTTACCTATCTCAAAATCAGGTAATGCTTTGGTAACTGAACTTCTGCCTAAATCTGCATATTCCTGCCCTTTTTGAAAAGAGCACTTCTACGCAAATCGTTTCGTTTCTTCCTCATTATCAGTCAGTTTACACCAACTTCGATTTTTCTTCCTTTTCAAGGATTAGTTGCCACTCAAAAGCGTAGGTTTTGCGTTGCAAAACAGCCGCTTTCGCAACGCCAAATCGAAATTACCGTTTTTCAACGAAATAATCTTTACAAAATCATTGCTTTAACCCAAATCGGTCGTTAGACTTCTTCGAGATTTGCGAGCTTATTTTGAGCTATTTTTGGTTGTTTTTGAAGACGTTTAGCGAGCTAAACAACTGAAAAAACAAACGCAAAGCGCCAAAATAAGGTGCAAAGACGAAGAAAAGCATAACATCTAAACGCTTTAAAAAGCCTTTGCGGGCTAATGACCGATTTGGGTTTATTGATGAAGCATAACAAAATGCTGCAAGTCCTCTTCACTTGCAGCATTTTGTTATACTATCTTCTTAATTTAGAATGTCCATTTGGCAGCTATCGTAGGAATAGCATAGAACTTATTGTGCTGTGCCTTGTTGTTCCATACAAAGTTGTTACTGATTTCAACCTCTGTACCCAACGAAAGATTTACCTTATCCATTCCCTTCAACTTATTCATATTCACCCAGAATTGGGGTTCGCTAAGCAATATCAATTTGCCATTGCAATTAGGATCATACCACAAGTCGCAGAACCCATTGAACGAACAAAGACCCTTAGCCAACTGCAATCCCCAAACCTCTGTAAGTTGGAAACCACTAAAAGGACGAGCACCCGTATGACCATTCTTGAAATAGTATTTGTACATCAACTGCACAGAGAAAGTTTTAGAGAAATCAGAATTAGCCCAATTCCACGCACCACCAGCCAAGAAAGCGTGCTGATAACGATTGCCATAATAACCTTCTGGAAGCTCGCCTGTGCCTACACCGCCATTATACTCTACGTGTGCCGCCCATTGTTTGTTCTTGGTAAGATTAAACTCGCGAGCTATTTCCCAATATGCACCCACCGTACCGTCGTTCTTATAGTCAATATCGGTGAAAAGAAAGGTAGAACCCCAACTATCGGGCTTAAACATTTCTACCGTTGTGGTGAGCGCAGGACGCGAATTTAAATCATCGTACATTGTCTTTCCAAGGTCGTAATGTACCTGCACATTTTGTGCCTGAACACCTGCAAAAGCTGCCATTGAAAATATGGCAAGGGATAAAAACTTTTTCATTGGTCTTTTAAGTTAACATTATTAATTGGGTGCAAAGTTATGTAAAAACCACGACTTATACAAGAAGTATTCAAGAAACATCTTCTCGCTGCTCCATACTTTTAATAAGTTTATGGCTGGTTCTATAAATTACCACCGCATATCGTCATTAAATTGTTATGAAATACGTTTTGTTATCTTTTGGCTTCTTTTTATATAAAACAGGCTGCGCCTCAACAATTCAAACAAGTTTGATTGCATTCGGCTTGCTCCGTTTTTGGTTCAAAATGTAAGTTCGTTCAGTCGTGTAGCTCGCTACACTCTTTCACTCTCTTTCATTTTGACCTCAAAAATAAGCTCAAAATCTAACAAAGCTAATTTATAGAACCAGCCTTATTCCATTTCAAACATAAAAAACCTACGTTCATCGTCCTAAGCTAATAAAATAATTGCTAACTTTGTGCCAATTATGAGAATTGACATTATCACAGTATTGCCCGAAATGCTTGAAGGCTTTGTACACGAAAGCATTTTGGCACGAGCAGAAAAGAAGGGATTAGCAGAGGTACGACTGCACAACCTACGCGATTATAGCACCAACAAATGGAAGCGAGTAGACGACTATCCATTTGGTGGACAGGCTGGTATGGTGATGCAGATAGAACCTATAGACCGCTGTATCAGCGCATTAAAAGCTGAAAGAGATTACGACGAAGTGATATTTACATCGCCCGATGGAGAGCCTTTCAACCAGAAAATAGCCAACGACCTCTCAATGGGAGGCAACCTTATTATATTGGCAGGTCATTACAAAGGTGTAGACCAACGTGTGCGCGAGCATCTCATAACACGTGAAATATCTGTGGGCGACTTTGTTCTCACAGGTGGCGAATTGCCCGCAGCCATCATTGCCGATGCCGTGGTACGCATTGTGCCAGGCGTAATAGGTGATGAGCAAAGTGCACTCTCCGACTGTTTCCAAGATGATATGTTGTCAGCCCCCATCTATACTCGCCCACGCAGCTACAAGGGGTGGGACGTTCCCGAAATACTCCTTAGTGGCAACGAAGCAAAGATAAAGCAATGGGAGTTTGACCAAGCAATGGAACGCACCCAACGCTTACGCCCCGACTTGTTAGAAAAATAAATCTTACATCACATACAAATAGGAATGAGCCACGGCTTGTTCCTATTTTTTTATTGCATAACTCAAAGTATTCTCACCTTATTAACCTAAATCGGTCGTTAGAATGAGAATGTATTTTTTGAGCTTATTTTGTGATTTATTTTGCATATATCAAAGGAGCATAGCGGGCTATGTAACTGTAGATATAAGCAAAATAAAGCCAAAATAAGGCAAAAAGACAACTCATAAGTTTCGGTAAATAGATAGACAAGCCCGAAACTGGTTTAATGACCGATTTGGGTTAAATGTGAGGAGAAAAACAAGTAGTTCCAACGCTAATGAAAATATTACGGAACAATCAAAATGAAAGCTTGCATACCTTATTTATATTATGTCTACTTTGCAACATATATAATGTAATAAGCAATCAAAAGGAAAGTACAAATGAGTAACATTGGAATAAAAAAGACAAATAGATAACAAAACGAAATGGAAAAAAGATATAAATTCTGCATAAAAAATTAGGGTTTTATTAGAAAAATTTCTTATCTTTGCAGCAAAACTAATACAGAAAACAATTATGTTTAAGAAAGAAACTTATACAAGCCGTAGAGCTCAACTTAAGAAGTTGATAAAAAGCGGTATCATAGTGCTTTTTGGCAACAACGAAGCACCCGTAAACGGGCCAGCTAATAGTTATGCACCATTCCGTCAGGACTCATCATTTCTCTACTATTTCGGACAGAAAAGAGATGGTCTTGTAGGTATAATTGACATAGATGAGGACAAAGAAATTCTTATCGGTAACGATATTGACATAGAAGACATTGTGTGGTTTGGTAGCGTTGATGCAGTGAAAGATTTGGCTGCACAGGTAGGTGTTGACCACGCTGCGCCAATGGCAGAACTTAAAAACATCTGCGACAAGGCACAAAAGGCAGGCAGAAAGATACACTTCCTCCCTCCTTACCGCCACGACATTCAAATTCAGATATTGGATCTTCTCGGTATTCACCCTTACAAGCAAAAGGAAGCAGCAAGCTTAGAACTTATCAACGCTGTTGTAGAAATGCGCTCAGTAAAGACCGAAGAAGAAATAGCAGAATTGGAAGCTGCTGCTGAAATTGGCTACAAGATGCACACCACAGCTATGCGCATAGCACGCCCAGGCGTAACAGAGAAGTTTGTAGCAGGTCAGATCGAAGGCATTGCCAACTCGTATGGGTCAATGGTTTCGTTCCCTATTATCTTCTCACAGCACGGCGAAATTATGCACGGTGGTCCTTCAATGAAGGAGTTGGAAGATGGTCGCTTGGTATTGTGCGACTGCGGTGCAGAAAATATGAACCATTACTGCTCTGACAACACACGTACCTTCCCTATCAATGGCAAATTTACCTCACAGCAGTTGGACATTTACAATGCAGTAGTAGAGGCACACGACAAGGCTTTGGAACTCTCAAGACCAGGTATCACCTACAAGGAAGTACACTTTGCAGCTTGCCGTGTTATCTTCGACCGAATGAAGGAAATAGGTTTGGCCAAGGGCAATACCGACGATGCGTTGGCAGCAGGTGCACACGCTATGTTCCTGCCTCACGGCTTAGGCCATATGATGGGTCTTGATGTACACGATATGGAGGCTTTGGGACAAATCTACGTGGGTTTCGATGCTGAAACTCGCCCTAACCTCGACCAGTTTGGTACAAACTGCTTGCGTATGGGTCGTCGTTTGCAAGAAGGTTTTGTTGTTACTGACGAACCAGGTATCTACTTCATTCCTGCTCTTATTGATGAATGGAGAGCTAAGAAGCATTGTGCTGACTTCCTCAACTTCGACAAGCTTGACGAATACAAGAACTTTGGAGGTATCCGCATCGAAGACGACATACTCATTACAAAAGAAGGTTGCCGCTTCCTCGGTAAAGAGCTCATACCTTATAAGGCAAATGACGTAGAGGACTACATTGCTAAAAATAGATAAAAAAGAGTATAAATTAAAATAATTAATTAAACCAGTTGAACCGAAATCAGTCTACAATACTGTAAATTAGGCAAAACATTAAAACTATTATGAGAAAATTTTTAGTATTGGCTGTGGCAGCAATGGTTGCTACAAGCGTATCTGCAGGAAAGAAAAAAACTACTCCTAAGGCAGATACAAACAAACCAGTTTTCACTGTAGTGAAGCAAAACCCTATCACAAGCATCAAGAACCAAAGCCGTTCAGGTACTTGTTGGGCTTACTCAACATTGAGCTTCTTCGAGTCTGAAATCTTGAAGAAGACAGGTAAGGAAGTAGACCTTTGCGAAAGCTTCGTTACAAACAAGACTTATATGGATCGCGCTATTCAGGTAGTACGTTTCCACGGTGACTGCCAGTTTGCACAGGGTGGTTCTGCCGAAGACCCATTCTACTGCTTGGAAAACTATGGTATCTGCCCTGAAAACGCAATGCCTTTCCCAGGTTCACTCTATGGCGACTCACTCAACAACTACAACGAGTTCTTCTCAGTACTCAGCCCTATCGTTGACGCTGTTGCAAAGAGCAAGCAAAACAAGATCTCTAACCAATGGAAAGTGGGTATACAAGGTGTACTCGATGCTTACCTCGGTAAGTGCCCAGAGAAGTTTATGTACGAAGGCAAGGAATACACTCCACGCTCATTCGCTGACAGCTTCGGTTTGAACTGGGGCGACTACGTAACTATCACTTCTTACACACACCACCCATTCTACAAGACTTTCGCTGTTGAAGTACAAGACAACTGGCGTTTCCCACAATCTTGGAACTTGCCAATGAACGAAATGATGGAAATCATCGACAACGCTATTATGAACGGCTACACCATCGGTTGGGGTGGCGACGTTAGCGAACCAGGTTTCACACGCGAAGGTTTGGCTTATATGGTAGACGGTAAGGCTGCTGCACAAAGCCTCCAAGGTAGCGATATGGCACGTTGGTTGGGTATGTCTGCTGCAAAGAAGAAGGACATCATTGCTGAACTCGGTGCTAAGGTTCCTGAAGTAACTCCTACACAAGAGATGCGTCAAGAGCGTTTCGACAACTGGGAACTTACTGACGACCACGGTATGCATATCTTCGGTATTGCTAAGGACCAATTCGGTAAGGAATACTATATGGTAAAGAACTCTTGGGGTGAAACAGGTGCTTACAAAGGCATTTGGTACATGACCAAGAACTTCATCGCAGCTAACACAATGGATTACATCGTTAACAAGAATGCAATCCCTGCTCACATCCGCAAAAAGATGGGCATCTAATAAAAAGTTGCAGTAGGCTTGATGAAGCAGACAACTATTTTAACATAGGCAACATCAACCTACAATAATATAAAAAAGCGTAATTCTTAAATAGAGTTACGCTTTTTTTTTGTAACTTTACAAGCAAATAAAAAACAATAAAAATGCATTTGAAATGGAACTACACACCTCCTACATCTGCACAAAGCAACGCCGCCAATGAATTAGGAACAAAACTAAACATAAGTCCGACATTGGCATCACTACTTATCCGTCGTGGAATAACGACAGAAAGTGCTGCTAAACGTTTCTTTAGACCACAACTTTCCGACCTTATCAACCCTTTCCTGATGAAGGATATGGATATCGCTGTAGACCGTCTAAACGATGCAATGGGACGAAAAGAAGGAATATTGGTTTATGGAGACTACGATGTGGACGGCTGCACAGCTGTAGCATTGGTGTATAAATTTCTCAGACAGTTCTATTCCAACATTGAATACTACATACCCGACCGCTACGACGAAGGCTATGGAGTAAGCAAAAAAGGAATAGACTATGCCAAAGAGACTGGAGTGAAACTCATCATCATACTCGACTGCGGAATAAAAGCATTCGAAGAGATAAGCTATGCCAAAGAACAAGGCATAGACTTTATTATTTGCGACCACCACGTGCCCGATAAGGAGTTGCCACCTGCTGTAGCTATTCTCAATCCAAAACGAGAGGACGACACTTATCCGTTTAAGAACCTTTGTGGCTGTGGTGTAGGCTTCAAGTTTATGCAAGCCTTTGCAAAGAACAACAACATACCTTTCTCACGACTTATTCCCCTACTCGACTTCTGTGCGGTAAGCATTGCTGCCGACCTTGTACCTGTAGTAGACGAAAACCGCATATTGGCTTTCCACGGACTGAAGCAGCTCAACCAAAATCCTTCGGTAGGTCTACAAGCTATTATTGATGTTTGTGGACTGACTGGGCGTGAGCTTGCAATGAGCGACATCATATTCAAAATAGGGCCTCGCATCAATGCCAGCGGACGAATGGAAAAAGGAAGAGAAAGCGTTGACCTCCTTGTAGAACGTGATTTGGCTTCAGCTATTATCGAAGCAAAACACATTGACAAATATAACGACCAACGAAAGGACGTTGACCGACAAATGACCGATGAGGCCAACAATATAGTGGAGATGTTGGAAAGTCAGAAGCACCAACATAGCATTGTGCTGTATGATGAAAATTGGAAGAAGGGTATTATCGGCATCGTGGCTTCGCGGTTGGCAGAAATATATTATCGCCCAACGGTTGTAATCACAAAAGAAGGCGATTTGGCTACAGGTTCAGCACGTAGCGTAGCAGGGTTCGACCTTTATGCAGCCATAAAGAGTTGCAGAGACTTGCTCATTAATTTCGGTGGACATACTTATGCCACAGGACTTACGCTGAAATGGGAGGACGTAAAAGAGTTTAGAACACGCTTTCAGAAGTATGTGGACGAGCATATTCAGCCTGAACAAATGGAAGCTATGCTAAACATTGACGCAGTAGTAGACTTCAAGGAAATAAGCAAAAAGTTTCACAACGACTTAAAGAAGTTTGCACCTTTCGGCCCTGAAAACCCCAAACCATTATTCTGTACAAAAGAGGTGTTCGACTTTGGAACAAGTAAGGTTGTAGGACGAAACCAAGAACACATAAAATTGGAATTGGTAGACTCTAAATCGAACAACGTTATGAATGGTATTGCCTTCGGTCAAAGCGCATCTGCAAGGTATATCAAGTCGAAGCGTTCGTTTGACATTACTTATACCATAGAAGACAACGTTTTCAAAAGAGGATTGGTGCAATTGCAGATTGAAGGCATTAAACCTTCAGAAGCAGAGCAAGCGTAAAGAGGGCAAAAAGGACGATGGACTATAAAGCTATCCTTCAAAAATATTGGGGGTATCCTGATTTCCGAGGCATTCAAGCAGAAGTGATTGAAAGCATCGGAACGGGAAAAGATACGCTCGGACTAATGCCTACAGGTGGTGGAAAATCTATCACGTTTCAAGTACCTGCATTGGCAAAAGAAGGAGTGTGTATTGTTATTACGCCGCTCATATCGCTGATGAAAGACCAAGTGGATAATTTGCGCAGCAAACATATAAAGGCAGCTGCCATTTATTCAGGTTTAAGGCACGACGAGATACTTACAACGTTAGAAAATTGTATTTTTGGAGGAATAAAACTTCTATATGTATCGCCCGAAAGACTATCGTCTGAGCTTTTCCAAGTTAAACTAAAACATATGAAAGTGAGCTTTATAACAGTGGACGAAGCTCACTGCATAAGTCAATGGGGATACGATTTTCGCCCTTCTTATCTTGAAATTATAAAGATAAGAATGCTTGTACCTGATGTTCCTATCCTTGCACTCACAGCCACAGCAACACCAGAAGTTATAACGGATATTCAAAACAAATTGGGTTTTGAACACGAAAATGTGTTCCGAATGAGCTTCGAGCGCAAAAATCTTGCATACGTCTTACGCAATACAGAGGATAAGTTTGGTGAAATGTTACATATTTTGCAAGCTGTAAAGGGCACAGCCATAGTGTATTGCAGAAGCAGAAAACGCACTAAGGATGTAGCAAAATACTTGATAGAAAACGGGGAGTCGGCTACGTGGTATCACGCAGGATTAGACCCAATGGTAAAGGACGAACGACAAAGCGATTGGCAAGCTAACAAATATAGAATAATGGTAGCAACCAACGCTTTCGGTATGGGTATTGACAAACCTGATGTACGCACCGTAATCCATATAGATTTTCCAAGTTCTCCAGAGGCTTATTTTCAAGAGGCAGGACGTGCTGGAAGAGATGGGAAGAAGTCGTATGCCATTCTGTTACACACCATTAGGCACGATGAAAACACATTAAGAAAGCGTATTGCAGATACTTTCCCTGAAAAAGAATATGTAAGAGAGGTTTACGAACACTTGGCCTACTTCTACCAATTAGGAGTGGAAAGTGGGCAAGATGTAACGTATGAATTTCCTATTGAGCAGTTTTGTGTTGCATTCAAACACCACCCTATCCGTGTAAACTCGGCATTAAGCATCTTGCAAAAGGCTGGATATATAGAGTATGAGCAAGACCCAGATACAAAAGCAAGAGTTAAATTTCTCTTGAGTAGAAACGATTTGTACAGATTAGACGAACTTTCGGGATTTGAAAACAATTTGATAACAGCCCTACTTAGAAACTATGGTGGCTTATTTACCGATTATAGCTACATAGACGAAGGCTTTATAGGAAAGGAAATAGGATTAGATAAAAACCAAACGTATTCGATTTTTGTTGAATTAAGCAAGAAGCGCATTATTAACTTTATACCTCGCAAAAATATTCCACTCATCAGATATACACGCAACAGAGTGGATGGCGAGAAAGTTGTTATAGGGAAAGAAGCCTACGAGGATAGAAAAGAAAAGTTTGAGGAACGCATCTTGGCAATGATAAATTACGCACAGAACGACAATGTGTGTAGAAGTAGACAATTGCTGCGCTATTTTGGCGAAACATCATCAAAGGATTGTGGACAATGCGATGTATGTTTAGCGCACAAAGGAGAAAACAAAGAGGAAGTGAAAAGCCTAAAAGAAGCAATCTTAGAATTGTTAGAGGATGGGAAAAAGCATCATATAACAGAACTAAACACAATAAAAAATAACGATTGCATAACCAATCAAGATGAACTAAAAAACGCCCTCACAAAACTCTTAGCAGAAGAGGAAGTCTATATGGAAGGTAGTTATATCATCAAAAAGCAATAAAACGAAAAGGAGCTCTCTTCTACCAGAGAACTCCTTTCTTCATTATGTACGAGAAAAAATAGTTGTTAAATCAACTGTCTTGAGTTTCGCTTCAACTCAATGAAGTTATCTCTGAACTTCAACTCTAAATTATACTTATTAATAAATAATCACACCACAAAGATAACAAATTGATAACAAATAGCAAAATAAAAATATAAATTTATTCAATTTTTTGGTTAAAAACTATTTTTATTCTACAAACTTCAGCTTCTCCATCGATATTTGTTTTCGTAATACGTATCAATGCTTCAGTACAAGTAGCATTAGAACTTTCCATTTTATAGAAGTTCAACTTGTCACCAATGTAGGTTTCAGCAACATAAGCAACCTCTATTCGCTTTACAAAATGCTGCTTATGCCAATCTAAAGACCATAGGTTTAATGCGTGTTCGATATACTTTATAGAATTGATGTGCCCATTTACATCAACGTCGTGATAGGTCGTATCAATAGTTTGAACCAATGGAATATCTGTTCCTATCCTAACACGAGAGCAAGAAGCAATTGGACAAAGGTATTCTTTCTCTACACAATTGTTTATCGCACCATCTTTAACATCTAAAATATCAACAGGCTGTCGGCTTTCAGTATTTATCATAGCCCAAATGCTACTGCCATAACCATAAACTTTTCCGTTGCTGCCAAGAATTTTGAAATTACGATTAGTAAAATACCGCATTACACTCTCAACCCAAGTTTCAACATTAAACTTGTCGTACATCAGTGGAACTTCACCTAACTCTATTGCAAGTCTGCTTAATACCCACGTTGCATTAATCGTATTCAGATAATTCATTCCATAACCACGTTCGCTGCTATGGTAATCGGCTGCATTCAAAAGATGGTTGCCCAAATGCCCAATAAACAAGCGTTTGGAACAATCACAATGGAAAGGTTCGGCAAGAAAAGGATAACTGCCAATCGAAGGTAAATTACTCATATACATAAACATTAAATATACAACGTCAACTATAAAAAGTAAATCGTAAACTCAGAAATATCAAAACATAGCTGTCCGCCATAAAATAAAATATCCCCAATGCAAAAATGCATCGGGGATATAATTATCGTAATTTAAAAATTACTATCTGTTTGGAATTGATTACTTAACGTAAACAACTGCAAGACGGTTAGAAGTTGTACCCTGTACACCCTTACCTGTAGCTTCGTCAACAACTACACCACGACCTGAGAGGTATTCAGCAACAACCTTAGCACGGTTTTCAGACAAACGCTGGTTGAAAGCTGCGCTACCTTCTGGAGATGCAGTACCAACAACTTGTACGTGGCAACCTTCCTTGATGTTATCAAGAGCTGCCTTAGCTTCCTTAGTAAGAGCGTACTTGCCTTGTGCGAATGTTACGAATACGAGGTCAGAAACTGTGAATTCCTTAACAGCTGGAACTTCCTTGATAACTTCAACTTCCTTAGTGATAACCTCTGGCTTACGGTTACGAAGTTCGTTAATCTGTGCGTTAAGAGCATCAATTTCAGCTTGATCACGTGGAGTAACGATTGTGAAGTTGTGTGTACCGTTAGTGTTCTTGAACTTGTAAACGATACCAGCGTTCAACTGAACCATAGAACGATTTACATCATACTTAACATCGCTGATGCCTTGGTATGCTGTAGAAGTACGATAAACATCTGCACCTTTCTTTTCCATAAAGAAGCTACCTTCTTCTGCATTCAAAGCCCAAGTGATAGATGGCTCAATATAAATCTGCCATTGCTTCTGTGAACCGAAGTTGAAAGCGAAATCAAGAGCAGCCTTAGAAGTTGCATTATTAGCGTTCTTCAAACCCTTGTTATTAAATGTATGACCCCAACCGAGACCATAAAGTGCGCTTACTTCGAAAGCACGTGGTTCACCCTTGTAACCACCAAACCAATTGCTCAAATTGATTGTACCGAGCAAAGAAGTATTGATGAAGCGAACAGCTGTACCTAAAGACTTATAAGGCTTGTTAGAGAAGTATGCATTGCTCTCAACTGCCAATCCAAATACAGGAGTGAAGTAACGACCGATACGGAGGCCAGCGTTAGGATTAAGATCGCTCAACCACTTGTGACCTGTTGTCTTTGTAGCAACACCACCGTTGATGCCAACGTAGATGTTATCGAATGTTTTGCTCTCTGCAACAGTCTGAGCTGATACAGAAACTGCCATAGTTGCGGCAGCAAACAATAAAACTAACTTTTTCATGTCTCTCTGATTTAATTAATATTTAAAATAATTTTTGTTCTATTTATGGGTGCAAAGTAATAAAAAAATACCCATATAGCCAAATATTTTCACTAAAAAGTGCAGTAAACCTTTATATTTGCTCATTCTTCAACAATATTTAGCATAAAAAGCTATAAAAACAGCTAATTGAAATGTTTTAACCCAAATCGGTCGTTAGACTTCTTCGAGATTTGCGAGCTTATTTTGAGCTATTTTTGGTTGTTTTTGAAGACGTTCAGCGAGCTAAACAACTGAAAAAACAAACGAAAAGAGCCAAAATAAGGTGCAAAGACGAAGAAAAGCATAACAGCTAAACGCTTTAAAAAGCCTTTGCGGGCTAACGACCGATCTGGGTTTAAAGAACTGATAA
Source organism: Prevotella ihumii (assembly GCF_900155655.1). Lineage (GTDB taxonomy): Bacteria > Bacteroidota > Bacteroidia > Bacteroidales > Bacteroidaceae > Prevotella > Prevotella ihumii. The sequence goes on along the minus strand of NZ_LT706987.1, from coordinate 1,717,101 downwards.
TAAAAGAAAAATGGAGGTCTTGTAACATCACTGCTTAAGACCTCCTGAAACAAATTAGAGAGTTATAAAAATATGTTTATTTATAATAAACCTTATTTAATGGCAATAATGCAATTGATATTCAACTGCTTACTACATTCTTATAGTTGCTTAATAATCTTCTTCCCTTCCTCCACAGCTTCCATATTTAATGGAATAAGGTGGTGGTGGCGTTCAGGCAAGGTCTTAGTCAATGCCTTCTTCAAACCATCAAGGCTAACAACAGGGCATACCTGAAGCAAACCTCCAAGAACAATCATATTAAACACTTTCGAGTTCTTCATCTCTGCCGCCTTATCCATAGCATCAATGCGATAAACTTTGATGTCTGAACGTGTTGGTGGATTGATTACTCCAAATCCATCGTAAATCAAGATACCGCCTGGCTTAACCTTTGGTTCAAACTTCTCAAGTGAAGGTTGGTTAAGCACGATTGCTACATCATATTTACTTAAGATAGGTGAAGAAACTGGGTCATCACTAACAATTACTGTCACATTGGCTGTACCACCTCTTTGTTCTGGTCCATAAGCTGGCATCCATGTAACTTCCTTATCTTCCATCAGCCCAGAGTATGCAAGAATTTTACCCATAGAGAGTACGCCTTGACCTCCGAAACCACTAATAATAATTTCTGTTTTCATGTGTCGTCCTTATTAATGATAAACTAAATTCCCGTTGTGTCTTTAAGGTCTCCCTTAACATAATGTGGGAACATATTCTCACGCATCCACTCATTCGCCTGTGCAGGTGTGAGCTTCCAACCGCTATTGCAAGTAGCTACAATTTCTACAAGCGAGCTGCCTTTGCCTTGCATACTTGCTTCGAATGCTTTACGAATAGCCTTCTTCGCTTTTGTGATAGAAGCCACCGTGTCAACACTTTGGCGTGTTACAAAACAAGTACCTTCCAAACGACTTGCAAGGTCGGTCATATTCAATGGATAGCCGTGGATGTCTGGATTACGACCATACGGACAAGTGGCTGTCTTCTGTCCAATCAGCGTTGTTGGTGCCATCTGTCCACCTGTCATACCATAGATTGCATTGTTGATGAAGATGATTGTAATATTCTCTCCACGGTTCAATGCATGAATGGTTTCAGCTGTACCGATACAAGCCAAGTCGCCATCGCCTTGGTAAGTAAATACCAAGCGATCTGGCCACATACGCTTAACACCTGTTGCCACTGCTGGCGCACGACCATGAGCAGCTTCCTGCCAGTCAATATCTAAATAGCGGTATGCAAATACAGCACAACCTACAGGACATACACCAACTGTTTTTTCTTCCATTTCCATATCGGCAATTACTTCCGCTACGAGTTTATGGACAACTCCGTGCGAACAACCAGGACAATAATGCATTGTCGTGTCGTTCATCAATTTTGGTTTTTGGTACACCAGGTTCTCTGGTGCGATTATATCATTTACTGCCATAAGGCTTTCCTCCTTTTCTTATTTAATAAGTTTTTCCTTTAGTGCTTCTACTATTTCTTCTGGATCAGGCACGATACCACCCAAACGACCGAAGTGCTCTACAGGCACAGCACCATTAACAGCAAGGCGAACATCCTGAACCATTTGTCCAGCATTAATTTCGCTTACCAATACACCCTTCTTACTCTTTGCCAACTCAAGGATTTCCTTGCTTGGGAATGGCCAAAGTGTAATAGGACGGAAGAGTCCAACCTTAATTCCTTGTTCACGTGCAAGTTCCACAGCCTTCTCGCCAATACGAGCAGCACTACCGAAACTTACAATGATATAATCAGCATCTTCGCAATTACGGGTTTCGTAACGCACCTCGTTTTCACGAATAGTCTTATACTTTTCCTGCAAGTGAATGTTGCGTTGTTCCATCACCTCCGACTTCAATTCCAATGAGGTAATAATATTTGGGTTGCGGTCAGCTTTTCTGCCCATAGCAGCCCAAGGACATTCCTTGCGTATTTCTTCTTCTGTGCGACGTGGTTTCATTGGAGGCAAGATAATCTTCTCCATCATCTGACCAATCACACCATCCGACAAAATCATTGCAGGATTGCGATACTTGAATGCCAACTCGAAAGCCAAGTCAACAAAGTCTGCCATTTCCTGCACAGAGTTTGGCGCAAGCACTATCACGTTGTAGTCGCCGTTACCACCACCACGTGTAGCTTGGAAGTAGTCGCTCTGACTGGGCTGAATAGTTCCCAAACCAGGGCCACCACGCTGTACATTAATAAATACTCCAGGGAGTTCAGCACCAGCCATATAGCTAATACCCTCCTGCATCAATGCGATACCTGGTGAAGATGATGATGTAAGCACACGCTTACCTGCTCCAGCACCGCCATAAATCATATTGATAGATGCTGTTTCGCTCTCTGCCTGCAATACAACCATACCAGTAGTTTCCCAAGGCTTCAATTCTGCCAAGGTTTCAATTATTTCACTTTGTGGAGTAATAGGATAACCAAAATAGCCATCTGTACCACAGCGAATAGCAGCATGGGCAATTGCCTCATTGCCTTTCATTAACATTACTTCTTTTTCTGCCATAGTTATGCCTCCACTTTTTTACGATAAACTGTAATACACCCGTCTGGACACACAGTAGCACACGCTACACAACCGATACATAAATCTGCCTGAGCAGGTTCTACGTATGGGTATCCATGTACATTCACTTTCTTTTGAGCCAGTGCGATAACATCCTTTGGACATGCAACAATGCACAATTGGCATCCTTTGCATCTGTCGGTGTTCACGACTATAGCTCCTTTCATCTTGCTCATAGTTTTTGTATTTTTTAAGGATTATACGCGTCTTTATTATAAAAATTAAATATGTTCTCTAACATATTCTTCGCTTCCACGGCAGGAGAATTTGGGTCTAACTCGATAGCCTCTAAGTAGCAGTTCATTGCATTCTTAAAGTCTCCGTTTCTCCTGTATTCATTTCCCTTCTTTAAAAATTCCTCTGCTGTCATAATGTTTAGTTTTTGTGTTGGTTTGTTGTTGGTGTCGGTAAGGTTTACTTGTAGTATTCCTTCTTACCTGCTGCCAATGTGTTCTTCATCAAAGAACAAATGGTCATCGGACCAACGCCACCAGGAACAGGGGTAATGTAAGAACACTTAGGAGCAACCTCATCGAACTTAACATCACCTGAGAGGCGGAAGCCGCTCTTGCGTGTTTCGTCCTTCACACGTGTTGTACCCACGTCGATTACTACCGCACCTTCTTTTACCATATCTGCTGTAACAAATTCAGGAATACCGATTGCTGCAATCACGATGTCAGCTTCACGACATTCTTCCTTCAATGTTACAGAACGAGAGTGACAAACTGTTACTGTTGCATCGCCATAGCACTTTTGCATCATCAACGAAGCCATAGGCTTGCCCACGATATTGCTACGTCCCAAGATTACACACTTCTTTCCTGATGTAGGAATGTTGTAATGGCGCAACAAGGTGAGGATACCATAAGGAGTTGCTGAAATGAAGCAAGGCAAACCGATAGCCATACGACCTACGTTAATGGGGTGGAAACCGTCCACGTCCTTTCTGTAGTCCACAGCCATAATAACTTTCTGCTCATCAATGTGCTTTGGCAATGGTAGCTGCATAATGTAGCCATCTACATCTTCGTCCTTGTTCAAACGATCAACACAAGCGAGGAGTTCCTCTTCTGTTACATCGTCTTCATAACGAATAAGTGTAGATTTAAATCCACATTGTTCACAAGCTAACACTTTGTTTTTCACATAAGTTTCGCTACCGCCATCGTGACCTACGAGCACTGCAGCTAAGTGAGGTTGCTTGCCGCCCGCAGCCATAATAGCTTTTACTTCTTCTGCAATTTCTGCCTTAATGGCAGTTGCAGTAGCTTTACCGTCTATAAGTTTATATTCCATAAGGTTAAATTGGTTTTTGGCAATATATAGATTTATTATTTACAATTTAGGCATTTTAGGCATATTTGGCATCTTAGAAAGATCTGGCATTCCCTCCATATCTTTCATATTTGGCATATTCTTCATTCTGTTCATCATACCTGCCATTTTCGAACCCGTTACCATCTTCATCATCTTACGTGTCTGGTCGAATTGCTTTATAAGGCGGTTCACCTCCTGAATGCTTGTACCCGAACCCTTTGCAATGCGCTGACGGCGAGCATTGTTCAATAGTTGTGGATTGGTGCGTTCCTTTGGTGTCATACTGAGGATGATAGCCTCAATTCCCTTAAATGCGTTGTCGTCAATATCAACGTCGCGAATAGCTTTGCCTACACCAGGTATCATCGAAGCGAGGTCTTTTAGGTTACCCATCTTCTTGATTTGTTGTATCTGGTTGTAGAAGTCGTTGAAATCGAACTGATTTTTCTGAATTTTCTTTTGCAGTTTCTTAGCTTCTTCTTCGTCAAACTGCTCTTGCGCACGTTCAACAAGCGAAACTACGTCACCCATACCCAAAATACGGTCTGCCATACGTGCAGGGTGGAACACGTCCAACGCCTCCATCTTTTCGCCAGTACCGATAAACTTGATAGGCTTTGTTACTACCGTACGGATTGAGAGTGCCGCACCGCCACGTGTATCACCGTCGAGTTTGGTCAATACTACACCATCGAAATCCAATCTGTCATTAAATTCCTTAGCTGTATTCACCGCATCCTGACCTGTCATCGAGTCGACAACAAACAATATTTCGTCAGGGTTTACGTGATGTTTCAAGCTCTCTATCTCGTCCATCATCTCCGCATCTACTGCCAAACGGCCAGCGGTATCGATGATAACGACATCGTTTCCTTTTGCTTTTGCTTCTTTAATAGCGTTTTCTGCAATGCTATTCACGTTCTTGCTTTCAGGTTCGCTGTACACAGGTACGCCAACCGACTCGCCCACTACCTTCAACTGTTCGATAGCAGCAGGGCGATATACGTCGCACGCTACAAGCAACGGATTTTTATGTTCTTTTGTTTTAAGCAAGTTAGCCAACTTACCAGAGAAAGTTGTCTTACCCGAACCTTGCAAACCACTCATCAAGATAATAGCAGGACGACCCTCCAATTTCATTCCTACGGTCTCGCCTCCCATCAGTTCAGCCAATTCATCGTGAACTATCTTCACCATCAATTGTCCAGGCTTCACTGCTGTTAATACGTTCATACCCAAAGCCTTTTGCTTCACGGTATCGGTAAACGATTTTGCTACCTTATAGTTTACGTCGGCATCTAATAATGCTCTGCGCACGTCTTTCAACGTTTCAGCAACATTAATTTCTGTAATCTTTCCCTCACCTTTCAGTATCTTAAAGGAACGATCAAGGCGGTCACTTAAATTCTCAAACATTTATTGTTTCCTATGTAGTTTTAATGATATTTATTTTTCCAATAGTACTTACAAATGCAATAGAAATCTCTCTAATATGTGCATTAAGAAGTCTATCTAATGCAAAGATAATAAATATGTAATATAATAACAAACTAAAAGTAAGTTTTTTTTTGTTTTTTAGGCAAAATAAATCCCTATAGATAAATAAGGTGTAAATTCATAAGAAGAGATAGACTTAACATTTCAGTTTTTGTATGATTAAACAGAAATGTAATAAACTTCTCTATGCTCAACTAATAAAAGTTCGAGAAATACTTTTACCATTTGCGCTCTAATGCGTAAATCAAACTATCAAAAAGGAGTAACGACACAATCTGATAGTGGAAATATAGAACAATGCCAACAAGCAAGCAAAGCCGCAAACATATTTTTATAACACATTGATTATCAAAATATTACACCTGCACTACAATATATATATGTTTGGGATAGTCAAACATATATGTTTTACCTTGTCAAAGTTCAACTTTGGGAACGCCAAACATATACGTTTTGCCTTCCATAGATTGGGGTCTTAAAAACAAAAGATGGGAAGAGGATAAACCCAAATCGGTCGTTAGACTTCTTCGAGATTTGCGAGCTTATTTTGAGCTATTTTTGGTTGTTTTTGAAGACGTTTAGCGAGCTAAACAACTGAAAAAACAAACGAAAAGAGCCAAAATAAGGTGCAAAGACGAAGAAAAGCATAACAGCTAAACGCTTTAAAAAGCCTTTGCGGGCTAATGACCGATTGAGGATAAATAGAACAACTATTTTTATGGCAGCATTGCACAAGAAATAACGACATAGTCGCTGTTTTTTTCATTGTGAGAATAGCAACCGACAGCACTGATGAGTATTTTTCTAATCCTTCATAAATCATTAAAATTCTAAAAAACTTTTGGTGCTTGCGAAATAATCGCTATATTCGCAACCTATTTTGAACAAACGAAAGGTTTAGAACGTAGAAATATGGAATACTACATTAGCATTAATAACGAGAAAAGAGGACCTTACAACCTCAACGAGTTGGCAGAGCGTGGCATTGATGCTACAACGCTTGTGATGCCCACCGATAGCGAACAGTGGACTCCAGCTTGGCAAATAGAGGAGCTAAGAAACGTGTTGATGGGAAAAGAAACACAACAGGTTGTTGCAGAAAAGCCCATTGCTGAACCGCAAAAAGAGGAGGAAGAACCTGCAGTTGGCAAACCTGTAAACGATATGCCATACGTAGAAGCGCAACCCATTACGCCCCCACCCTATACCGCACCCGAACCTAAAAAAAGTCATTGGGGATGTCTCACGGCTTTCATCGTATCGGTAGTGGTGGTATTGGCGTTGTTGGTATTTACTTGCCCCGATACGCAAGACCATAAAGATGCACTTTCGGATGTCATTACGGCAACCGTAAACGAGGAAGTACAGCAAACCACAGACAGCATTCACGATGATTGGCTGGGCAAAGCTTTCCAAGCCATCAGCAAAGCCTTTACAGGTAAGGTGATTGATGCAGCAGTTGACAATCTTATCACAGTAGACAATTATTTCTTTTTCTCAGTGGGCAAGGTGCATTACGCCAATCAAGACAAAGTGGTATCGGTAGGTGCATTGAAGCATATCTTCACCACTGACAAGAATACGCTCAAGAAAGCAGCTGAAAAATATTACAATGAAGCTGAACTAAAGGTGGAGGCTGACCTCCGAAAACAAGCCGAAGACGCTTTGCGAGAGAATGTTATCAATCCTGCTACTGATGCCATTAAGGGTATGATGGGTTCGGCTATCAACGGCTTATTAGAGGATTTGGGCTTGGGTTCAGGCAATAATAGTGATGCAGAAGTAGATATGGAAATCGATTCGATTTAACCCAAATCGCTTTATCAAACGCACTGAAGGGTGCAAAACAAAAGAAGTGCAATACCCCAACACTTTACTCGTGATGGAAGTATTGCACTTCTTTTATCCCAAATCGGTCGTTAGACTTCTTCGAGATTTGCAAGCTTATTTTGAGCTATTTTTGGTTGTTTTTGAAGACGTTTAGCGAGCTAAATAACTGAAAAAACAACCAAAAAGAGCCAAAATAAGGTGCAAAGACGAAGAAAAGCATAACAGCTAAACGCTTTAAAAAGCCTTTGCGGGCTAATGACCGATTGGGGGTTATGTCTTTATTATCAATGTTCCCTTGCTTGTGCTTGCAATCAAAGGAACAAACGAGTTTAATCTAAGCTCTTAAGTTGGTCAGCTACTTCAGCTTGAATACGCTTTGCAAAGTCTTCCTTGCTCATTGTAGCCTGTTCGCCACCACCTTGCTGACGCATAGAAACTAAGCCGTCTGCCATTTCTTTTTCGCCTACAATAACCATATAAGGAATACGCTTCAACTCGTTATCACGTATCTTACGACCTATCTTTTCGTTTCTGTCGTCTACTAAAGCACGTACATCGCTTGCTTCAAGGAACTTTTTCACCTCTTGTGCATAGTCGTTATACTTCTCAGAAATAGGAAGAATAGCTACTTGGTCTGGTGTCAACCACAATGGGAAGTGACCTGCGGTGTGTTCAATCAATACGGCTGTAAAGCGTTCCAACGAGCCGAATGGCGCACGGTGTATCATCACAGGGGTCTGCTTTGAGTTGTCTTCAGCTGTATATTCCAACTTGAAGCGGTTAGGCAAGTTATAGTCTACCTGAATAGTACCCAACTGCCAACGACGACCAATAGCATCTTTCACCATAAAGTCGAGCTTAGGACCATAGAAAGCAGCTTCGCCTATTTCGGTTCTTGCTACCATTCCCTTTTCTTTACAAGCTTCTTTAATCGCTCTTTCGCTCTCTTCCCATATCTCATCTGAACCGATATACTTCTCTTTATCAGCTGGGTCACGGAGAGAAATCTGCGCTTCGTAGTTTTCAAATCCGAAGGTTGCAAACACTTTTTGAATGATGTCAATAACATCTTTGAACTCTTTCTTCACCTGTTCAGGACGTACAAAGAGGTGAGCATCGTCTTGTGTAAAGGTACGTACACGTGTTAAACCGTGCAATTCACCACTCTTTTCATAGCGGAACACTGTACCAAATTCAGCAATACGCAATGGAAGGTCTTTGTAAGAACGTGGTTTATGTGCAAACACCTCGCAGTGGTGAGGACAGTTCATAGGCTTCAACATATACTCTTCACCTTCTTCAGGAGTTGTGATTGGGCGGAAAGCGTCTTTGCTATAATGCGCATAGTGACCCGAAGTTACATAGAGGTTCTTTCCACCAATACCCGGGGTGATAACTTCTTGGTATCCGTAAGGCTTCTGCAACTTACGCAACACTTCTTGTAAACGAAGGCGAAGCTGGGTTCCCTTGGGCAACCAGATAGGAAGCCCTTTACCCACCTTGTCTGAGAACATAAAGAGTTCCATCTCCTTGCCTATCTTTCTGTGGTCGCGCTTCTTAGCCTCTTCCAACATAACGAGATACTCATCAAGCATCTTCTTTTTAGGGAAGGTGATACCATAGATGCGTGTAAGTTGGTCGCTTTCAGCATCTCCACGCCAGAAAGCCCCCGCAACACTGGTAAGTTTTACTGCCTTTATAGCACCTGTCGACATCAAGTGAGGGCCACGACAAAGGTCGGTAAAGTTGCCTTGCGAGTAAGTTGAGATTGTTCCGTCTTCAAGGTCTTCCACGATATGTTCCACCTTGTAAGCCTGTCCATCTTCAGTAAACTCTTTCACGGCATCGCTCTTTGCCACGTCACGGCGCACGATAGGTGAGTCTTTCTTTGCCAATTCAAGCATCTTAGCCTCAATCTTTGGGAAGTCATTCTCTGATATTACTTCGCCATTAGCTGTCTGAACATCATAGAAGAAACCATTCTCCAATGCAGGACCGAAGCCAAACTGTATGCCTGGATAGAGTTCTTTTAATGCCTCTGCAAGCAAGTGAGCAGACGAATGCCAGAAAGTATGCTTGCCTTCTTCGTCCTCAAACTTATAGAGAGCTATAGTGGCGTCCTCGTTAATAGGACGATTCAACTCAGTTGTAACACCATTAACCCCGCAAGATACAACGTTGCGAGCGAGAGCAGGTGATATGCTCTCTGCGATTTGAAGACCAGTTACGCCCTGTTCGTATTCACGTACAGAACCGTCTGGGAAAGTGATTTTAACCATAATACAAATTAGTTTTTATAAATCAATATTGCAACAAAGGTACAACATTATCGTGAATATAGCTCTATAATATTGATGTTTTGTGATTGAAACCTCACTTTTCTTATGGTTTAAGCTTGAGAGAAAGGACGTTTTAGGTTATTCTTCGGATAATTGGAGGTCTAATATCAAAGGCAAATGGTCACTCACCCCACCATTATAGCGCATCCCATTGTAAAAGTGAGAGGGACGTATGCCACCGTATTTCTTGTCTTCTTCCACAAAGAAGCGTTGGTCGTTGATATAGCACGTTTGAACCTTTGCACACAAATTATTACTCATCAAGATGTGATCTAAGCTTCCCCATTCTCCTTTATATCGATAGGTGGCTTTCGCACCATTACGCCCTGTGGCTTGTGCAGATACATCTGTCATTCCGTGAGCATAAATGCACTGCAAAGAAAGATTGTTCGTATAATCGTTAAAGTCTCCCATTACGATAATCATAGGCGAAGTGTGAGCCTTACGAAGCAAATCTATGGCTGCACAAAGATGGTCGGCAACGTGCAATCGATAAGGTTGTGAAGCCAATTCGCCTCCTCGTCTACTTGGTGCGTGCAACAGAAACACGTGTAAAGTATCGCCCGTAATAACCTCGCCCTCAACGTGCAAAATGTCTCTCGTAGGTCGCATATCTTTCAAAGGTGGAATACGGAGCGTATCGGCTTTGATAAGTCGGAAAGCAAACGGCGAATAAAGCAATGCCACATCTATACCTCGTTCGTCGGGCGAAGCTGTCATAACATATTCATAGTGTGCTTTCCTAAGTAATGAACGTTGTGTGAGATAAATCATTGTACTATCGTTTTCCACCTCGCAAAGCCCTATCAGGTCGGGAAGTCGGCACGTTGTTGAGTCCATTCCGCAAGCTATAATACCCTGCCCTACCTTATTAAGTTTCTCCCAATACTTTGTGCGTGTCCAATGGCGTGGCGAATTGGGCATAAACTCTGTATCGTTTTTCAGCGAATCGTGAAGCGTATCGAAAAGATTTTCCACGTTCCACTCTACAATCCTTAACCGCTCTTGTGCCGAAAGTCTAAAAGGAAGAAGAATAAAGATAAGAATTAGTAAATGCCTCATATATTGATTAAAAACTAAAGAGGCTGCAACAAAGAGTTTAACTCCTTATTTCAGCCTCGTAGAATATTATTGATTAATGATATTAAGCTGCTGTCGCACGCTCTCTTCGTGTATCAACTCGAACAGATGTTTGGAAAAGACAGGGTCGATACCACACAAGCTGCCTTGCGCACTACATTTTTCCATCATCTCATTGTAGCGTGTAGACTGAAGAACGGTCATGTTATGCGCTTTCTTAAACTTACCTATCTTCCTACAAAGCTGAAAACGTTTAGCCAATAAGTCTATCAAATTATTGTCCATTTCGTCAATCAACGAGCGCAATCTGCTCAATTCTTCACGTGTGGTTTTCTTATCACGCACCACAAGCAACGAAAGTATATAGTCTAACAGTTCGGGAGTTACTTGCTGTGCAGCATCGCTCCACGCCTCATCGGGTTTGCAATGACTCTCCACAATTAAACCATCGAAACCCAAATCTAAACCTTGTTGACACAAAGGGGCTATCAACTCTCTTCGCCCACCTATATGACTTGGGTCGCCAATGATGGGCAATGAAGGGATACGACGCTGAAGTTCGATAGGGATTTGCCACATCGGAAGATTGCGATAAAGTTTCTGTTCGTAAGTAGAAAATCCACGATGAATAGCCCCCAATCGCTTTATACCAGCTTGATTAAGGCGTTGCAGTGCTCCTATCCACAACTCAAGGTCGGGATTAACGGGATTTTTCACCAACACAGCACAATCTTTTGCATCTGCTAAAGCGTCAGCCAAAGCCTGCATCGCAAAAGGATTGGCAGTAGTGCGAGCACCTATCCAAAAGAAATCAATGCCATATTTTAATGCCAGTTCTACGTGTTCGGGGGTTGCCACTTCAGTTGAGACCAACATACCAGTCTCGTCTTTCACTCGCTTCAACCAAGGCAATGCTTTTTCGCCATTACCCTCAAAACAGCCTGGTTTAGTGCGTGGTTTCCACACACCTGCTCTAAAGTTTTTGCAACCTTTATCTGCCAACTGCCGTGCCGTTGTCATCACCTGCTCTTCGGTCTCTGCCGAACAAGGACCAGCTATAATTATGGGCTGATTGTCTTGCTGTGATAGCCCCAATGGCAATAGTTCTAATTCCATCTTATACTATATTTTCCTTATTATGTAGGGGCTCGATTTATCGAGTTCCGTTGGCTTATGGAACTCGATAAATCGATCCCCTACACCGCTTTAAATCAGTTTGACAATTTAACCCAAATCGGTCGTCCGACCAGTCAGACCATCCAGACCCGTCAGACAAGTCCGACCAGTCCGACCAGTCCGACCAGTCCGACCAGTCTAATGAGCGATTTGGGTTTAAAAGCCATAGGGATTCATCTCTTTATATTTCTTTTCCATTTGGGTGGCAATATCTTGTGACGATGCCCCATCACCTTCGTTATCGCCTCCCACAGGCATCAACTCTGCCGCCTTTGCTGCATCGGCTGCCGCTTCACTATCCTTACCCATTTCTGCATACACTTCGCCACGCTCTTTATAAGCCTGTGCAGAGAAAGGATTAGCATCTATCACTTTGCCAAACCACGCAATGGCTTCCTCGTTATGCGGCAAAGCACGTTCTATATGCGCCTTGAGCAACAACACGTCTTCATTGTCTGCAGTATGTTCCAACAACCAGTTGGCATCCGCCGTAGCATCGTCCAACTGCTCCATACGTAGGTAGGTTTCGCCACGGAGCAAGTAGGCATCGCCATATTTTTCGTTTAACGATATTGCCTTCGTAGCCATAGCCACCGTATTTACATCATCGCCCTGCCCTTTGCTGGCTTGTGCGTATAAATAATGTGCTTCGGCATTGTCCTTGTCTATCAGTATGGCTTTTTCGCACGCTGTTGCCATCGTCCCATAATTCTCCATCATATAAGCAATATTTGCCATTCGCACATATATCTGAATGTTATCGGGCTGTGCTTCGCTCAATAGTTGGAGTTCGTCGTATGCTTCGGTAAGCTGTCCTTGATGTGCAAAAAGTACCGAAAGATGGTCGTGTATCTCCAAATCGTCTTGTATTTCTAAAGCTCGTTTGAAGCATTTCACAGCATATTCCACCTCGCCTGTCTTCATTGCACGCACACCGTCATATTTAAACATCTCGAAGTTTTTCGCTTCGTTCTGCACCTTTACTTCTTCTTTGGTTTCTTCTTTACCTCCAAAAAGTTTCTGAAAAAAGTTCATACGCTATATGTATTTCTTTTGTGAAAGATTATTTTTGTGTTATGCACTCTCCACTCCGTATATTATATATAAGGTGGAAAAGCAGCACGTTCTTATTGTTTTCAAGTGTAAGTATCTGCAAACTTACGCATTTTTTTCGACTTATGCCACGTTGTGGATTAGAAATTTGCAAGTGTTGATACAGCTTTTATCTATTCGAAACGTATCATCGCAACGCTTTTTCTTCATTTTTCTCGCCTTGTAAAGAATAGTTTTGAGCATAAACCCAAATCGATCATTAGCCCGCAAAGGCTTTTTAAAGCGTTTAGATGTTATGCTTTTCTTCGTCTTTGCACCTTATTTTGGCTCTTTTCGTTTGTTTTTTCAGTTGTTTAGCTCGCTAAACGTCTTCAAAAACAACCAAAAATAGCTCAAAATAAGCTCGCAAATCTCGAAGAAGTCTAACGAACGATTTGGGATAAAACACTAATCTTGAAAAAAGAAGAATAGAACAATCATAAAAACAAGACTACCTTTTAAAAAGTCATTCATAAATCTTTGATTATCAAACCCTTACAAGAGCATTGCAAAACATATATGTTTTACCCTCTCAAACATATATGTTTTACCGCCTCAAAGTTGAACTTTGACAACGCCAAACATATATGTTTTGCAGCTCAAAGATTGATGTTTAATTTTTGAAAGTTCGACAACCGAAAAACAGAACAATATGCTAAGGCGTAAAAAGGTTCAAAGCACACTGCTATTAAACGTGAAATATAGGTTCAAAATTTCGTCTTTTTCGCAATTCTGTTATATCTTTGCATAAGATAGGCTGCTATTATCGGATCAGTCGGACTCGTCTGACCTGTCCGACTGGTCCGACTGGTCCGACAAAGCCAAATAAGAAAATAAAATAACAATGAACCAAGATATGAAAATAGACTGTTTTCTTCCTTGCGAAGATATTCAGAAGATGAACGAAACGATAGCACAATTTGCCAACAACCCACTCGTTGGGCAAATTTGCTTGCTTACCTCACACACCATAGATACTGTCTTGCCTTGCAATGTAAAGGCAGTAGCGGTAAACAATTTGCTATCTGACAACACGATGCGTACCCTTGCCGAACACGCTAATGCCGACTACGCTTTGTTTTATATGAAGTCATCACCTATCACCATAGGTTATCAGGCTTTAGAACGTATGGTGCAGGTAGCTGAAAACACGAGGGCAGGCATCGTCTATGCAGACCGCTATTCGGTGGAACAAGGGGTGGTAGTAAAACATCCTGTGATAGACTACCAAGTAGGAAGCATACGTGATGATTTCGATTTTGGTTCATTAGTACTTCTAAATACCCGCCTTTTAAAGGCTTATCTGCAAGAAATGGCTTCTTCAGAATACCAATTTGCAGGGTGGTACAACCTTCGTTTGTTCTTTAGTCGTAAGGCTGCTATCTTCCATCTCAACGAGTATTTATACACTGAAGAGGAAGATGATTTGCGTGCAAGTGGTGAGAAGCAATTCGACTATGTGAACCCTCGCAATCGTGAGGTGCAGATAGAAATGGAAAAGGTGGCTACGGCTCACCTCAAAGCTGTGGGGGCACTGATAGATACACACAACTACGAGCAACCCAACTTTGACAATGATGGTTTCGAGTTGGAGGCTTCGGTGGTTATCCCTGTATTCAATCGTGAGAAGACCATACGTGATGCGGTGCAATCGGCGTTGGCACAAGTGGCAAAATTCGATTATAATGTTATCGTAGTTGACAATCATTCTACCGATGGTACAACACAGATACTCAACGAGATAGCTAAGGAGAATCCTCGCTTGATACACCTCGTTCCCGAACGCAAAGATTTGGGCATCGGAGGTTGTTGGAACTATGCCATAGAGAGCAAATATTGTGGACGATTTGCAGTACAGTTGGATAGCGACGACCTCTATTCGTCAGACCAAACCTTGCAACAAATCGTTGATGCGTTCCACGAACAAAAGGCTGCAATGATAATTGGGGCATATCGTATGTGCGACTTCGAACTGAACACCCTTCCCCCGGGGTTGATAGACCATAGCGAATGGACAGAAGACAATGGGTGTAACAACGCCCTACGCATCAACGGATTGGGTGCGCCACGTGCCTTCTATACGCCTTTGGCGCGTGAGGTGAAATTCCCTAACACAAGCTATGGCGAGGATTATGCTATGGGATTAGCCTTTAGTCGCAGATTTCGTATTGGCAGATTGTACAATGAGTTGTACCTCTGTCGTAGATGGGGAGGAAACAGCGATGCGGCATTGAGTGTAGAAAAGGTAAATGCAAATAACCTTTATAAAGATAGGTTGCGCACAATAGAGCTGGTGGCTCGACAACGACAAAACCGAGGTAGCGACAAGGAGGGCGCAGACAGTATGTCGGCTTTTTTTATCGTCAACTAAGTCTGTGGAAGGACGCTGAAAAACATTTTCACGACTTACAGCTCATAAAGACAAGAGATTTGGGCGGAATAACCTTACAGTTTAACCCTGCCCGAATGGTAAGTAGTGGGGCTAAAGTGGACAAGGCTACTATTGCCAAACGTCCGTGTTTCTTATGCGAAAAGAACCGACCAGAGGTGCAGATAGTAAAACCCTTTGATGAGGAATTTGAAATTCTTATCAATCCATTCCCCATTCTGCCTATCCATTTTACCATACCATCACGCACGCATCAACTGCAAAAGATAAAGCAAAGTTATGCCAAGATACACCGCTTGTTGGAACTATATCCAGAGTTTATGGTGTTTTACAATGGGCCAAAATGTGGGGCAAGTGCGCCCGACCATCTACACTTGCAGGCTGGTAGCAAGGGTTTACTGCCCATTCAGCAGCAATGGAAACAGTTAGCAAACCATCTTGAAACGTGGGTGAGTTATGGCGAAGGCGAACAAATAGCTTTAGTTAAGGATTTTGTTTTTCCAGCTATTGTTCTGCAAAGCAAGTCGGAAGCCATTCATTGCGCTATGTTCAATCGCCTTTACGATGCACTTCCTATGCAACAAGACGATATAGAACCTATGATGAACATTGTAGCTTGGAAGGAGGAAGACGCCTATGTTTCGGTAGTGTTCCCACGAAGAAAGCATCGCCCAACGTGCTACTCGGCTGAAGGCAAAGCACAATATATGATTAGCCCGGGTGCATTGGATATGGGTGGATTATTGATACTGCCTCGCCAAGAAGACTTTGATAGGCTCACCAAAACTAAGGTTTTGGAGATTATGAGTGAAATCATACTGACACCAACGCAAATAGACGAGGTGAAAAAGAAGATAGTCTTAGGTGTAAAGGGGCAACTGTAAGGCGAGAAAGAACGTGGTCAGACCTGAAAGAGAAGGTGGTTTGATATAAAAAAACAAGATAGTTTGATGTAAAAAAGATATAGAAATGATGATGCAAGAAGAACCCAAAGTAACAGTAGGCATAGTGAGTGCAGCACGCTTGTGTTTCACGCTGAATGGCGCATATACCATAGAAGAGAAGGTGTGTGAGGGTCGACAAGAAGTAGAACTTGTAGATGGGGCTATTCAGTGGCAAGGCAAAGACTATCAAGAATTAACCTTTGTACCCACAACCGACCACGCATCGTTTACATTGGAGGACGTTACCATCGGTGTAAACTTTCATTGGGAGCGCAAAGAGGCGCAAACTTTCTTGGGCAAACTTCATTTTGTAGTGGCAAATGATAGCATTTGCGCCATCAACGAGCTACCTATCGAAACCTATCTAACGAGTGTTATCTCAAGCGAAATGAATGCTACATCATCGTTAGAACTACTGAAAGCACACGCAGTTATATCGCGCAGTTGGCTATTGGCACAGATTGAGAACAGAAAAGCAAAAGTCAAGGCAACAACGGCATCAATGTGCAGTTGCACAAAGACCGAGACAGAACTTACAAGATGGTACGACAGAGATGACCACAGCCTATTTGATGTGTGTGCAGACGACCACTGTCAACGCTATCAAGGCATAACCAAAGCAACCAACATACACGTAACGGAAGCTATAAAACAAACAAGAGGCGAAATATTGATGTACAATGGAACGTTGTGCGATGCACGTTTTAGCAAGTGTTGTGGAGGAGTTGTGGAGGAGTTTCAGTATTGTTGGGAGAATATTCGCAAGCCTTATCTCACCACATTGGTTGATGCACCGCAGGACAATGCGCCATCGTTAGACCTCACCAATGAGGACAATGCACGCCAATGGATACAAACCTCGGAAGATGTTTTCTGCAACACAAAAGAGGCAAAGGTGCTGAAACAAATTCTCAATAATTACGACCAAGAAACACAAGACTTCTATCGATGGACTCAAATTTATACACAAGACGAAATCCGTAGTTTGATAGAAGAAAAGTGCGGCATGAAGTTGGGCAAGATAATCGACCTTGTTCCACTTTCAAGAGGCAAAAGTGGGCGCATCTATCGTTTGAGGATTGTGGGTTCAGAGCGTAGTTTTATAATTGGTAAAGAACTCGAAATACGTCGCACACTTAGCAAAACCCACTTGTATAGCTCGGCTTTTATTGTTGAGAAAACCAATAACGAGGACGGCATACCACAACTTTTCACCATCAAGGGTAAAGGTTGGGGACACGGTGTTGGACTTTGTCAAATAGGTGCGGCAGTAATGGGCGAACGTAGGTATAACTACAACGAAATATTGCTGCATTACTATCGTGGCGCAGAGATAGTAAAACTGCACAAATAATAGCAATCAGTAAGGTAAAAGAGCTACTGGCAGAAACCAAGAGAGCAAAATATATGGAACAAGAAACCTTATATTCAAGCAAAGAACCATTACCCAAGCGGTATGGGTGGTGGCTTCCATCGTTGCATTTCACGGGCGGATTGCCTTACGTGATAGTGTTTCTTGTGTCGTTAGTGTTCTACAATCGTATGGGCGAAAGCAACGGAGCTATTACGTTGAGTACTTCTTCGTTCTTCATACCTTTCATTTTGCGTCCTGTGCTTGGACGCTTTGTGTCAAGTTTTAGCACCAAACGATTCTGGGTGCTTACAATGGAACTTGCTTTAGGGCTATGTATGATGGGGATAGCCAAATCGTTGACAAGCTCGAGTTGGTTTCTGTTGTCTATGTTGCTCTTGTTTTTCACCGCTTCGGCAGCTGTTATCCACGATGTGGCTATATCTCGTTTTTACAAGTTGGTAGTGCCTCGCCAGCATACTGTTTATGCTGGGAGCAACATTGTTTTTATGTTTCTCTCCATTGTTTTTGGGTTAGGTATTCCAATAATGGTTGCAGGCAATTTGGAAGTACTCAATCGCAGGGTTACAACATCGTGGATAACAACTTTCAACTTGCTTGCTCTTGCCTTTTTTGTTCTCTTTGTCTACCATTTAATAATGCTTCCAAGACCTACCGATAAACCTTCGATGCGTGTAGGTTCGGGCTTAACTCGGCGATGGTGGAACGAAACGAAAAATAGCTTTATGCAATTGCCGTATTCGCTTTCCATTCTCTTTTTTCTACTCTTATTCTTGATACCTGAAGGAATGTTCTTTCGCATTGCCCCCTTGTTTCTTATTGACCCCGAAAGCAATGGTGGCTTGAGCCTTTCGCCGCAAGAATTGGCTTTAGCGCAAGGTTCTGTGGGTGCGTTTGCTGTGATTTGGGGTTGCATTTTAGGCATCAAAGCGATACATAAGTGGGGGTTAAAACGTTGTATTTGGTGGATGGTGTGTGCCATAACCTTTCCAAAAATGCTTTATATCTACCTCAGTTACAATTTTGTTTCTACCCTTTCTGTCATTAACGTGGTAGTATTTGTAGAGCAATTCTGTTTCGGTTTTGGTGTTATGGCATACATTTATTTGCTTTTCCATCTCTCCATTGGCAAGTATTCCACCTTTCGTTTGTCGCTCGTTACAGCCGTTACAGCCTTCTCGCTTATGGCTTCGGGATGGTTTACTGGCATCTTACAAGAGTATGTAGGCTATCGCCATTTCTTCGTAATTGTATCTGTTGCAAACATTCTGCCCTTCGTTGTAACAGCAATCATTCACATTGACAAGAAAACAGGGAAGACAATGGGGCAGATAAATTAAGCCCAACGAATAGGAGAAACACCACTACGGAGCATCATAGATTATGGCTCTATAACGAATCGTGTGGGTAGGTATCGAATATTTCTCGTCAAAATGTTACCTTTGCAAAATGAATAGTACCGAGATATTTACAATGGCATTAGGCCTGTCAGAACCTTGGACAGTATCCAAGATTGAGTTTATTGATGGCGAGCATTCCGCCAAGGAGCTTCATATATGGCTAAGTTTCCCTCGTGGTCATCGTTTCAAAGTCGGTGAGGCAGAGGCTACAGCCTATGACACCATAGACAAGACTTGGCGCCACTTAAATTTCTTCGAGCATCTTTGCTACCTTCATGCCAGTGTTCCCCGCATCAAGGTTGGCGACNCAAGATGGTAGAGGAATCTGCCATCAAGCCCATGACAGACTTTGTGGCGATGGTCAGATCGCACATGTTCGGCATAAAGAATCTCTTTGCAATGAGGGAGGTCAATAATGGAATCCTTGAGGGACTTAACTCACAAATACAACTCGCTAAAAAGAGGGCAAGAGGATTTGTCAATACAGAAAACTTTAAGTATATGGTCTACTTCGTAACAGGTGGATTAAAACTCGATTACCCACATGAAACGTTATAGACCCATAAAAATTTGTAGGACACAGAGTCCATAGCCAAAACTGAAAAAGTATAATAATAGCAAGATTCTACGATGATAGGTGTTAAACTTGGGTGAAGATTGTGAAGGGCTTCGGCGTATTCGTTCTCGCAGATTTCCTGCATCCTGTCCATACATTCCTGCTTGTGCTGCTCTGCCATGTCTATCTCGGCCTTGAGCTGGCGCATGATGTCAATGTCGCATGCCGTGATGCATCCTGTGAGCGAGGCTATGATGACCTCAATGCCATGGTGTTTGATAATCCGCCCGTGGACTTCTCTGACGAGCGTCTCGGGATCTGTTTCCCCCTCGCATATTTTGCCGATCACGTTCTTGTAACTCTTGCTGTCCGTACTCGAGACGTAGTTGCTGAGCCGTATGTTGCAGCGCTGCACCGCAGCGTCAAGTTTGCTGAGCTTACGCACAATCTCGTCATCAAGGTCGTAGATTCGACGGTCGTACTGCCGCAACTGCTGGATGCGCTCCGGCGGGACGAAACTTCCACGGACCAGTTCCTTGAGCATACACTCCGCTATCCATTGGGCATCCTTGACATCACTCTTGTGTCCGGGAAGCTGCTTGATGAAATAAGGGTTGATGAGCTTCAGGCGGAAGTGCGGCTCAAGCACGCGCCATACGGGAATCCAATAAACACTCGTGCTTTCCATCCCGACTTCCTGTACGTGATATTTGAGCAACAAATCACGCATTTCGTACAGTTCGAGGGTCAACACACCAAAAACTTTCTCAATAATTTCGCCCGTGCTGCTTAAAATACAAAGATAA
Source organism: Prevotella ihumii (assembly GCF_900155655.1). Lineage (GTDB taxonomy): Bacteria > Bacteroidota > Bacteroidia > Bacteroidales > Bacteroidaceae > Prevotella > Prevotella ihumii. The sequence continues at coordinate 1,696,659 of NZ_LT706987.1, read as the reverse complement.
ATGCTATCTTTGTGCACGTCAAGGCCACATACGATTCTCATAAGCCTACATTTGAGGATTATTAATTTTTTTGCTCAAAGATAATACATATTGTGACTTAGAGCACGCATTTAGGACAAAGAATTTATGCTGGCCTTGACACTTTTCCGTCAAATGGGAAGGCGATTCGGGAATTTATTTCCCGTTTTTTATTTCCACTGGCTTATATATCGCGATTTTTATGTAAATTTGTTTTGGAAAAATATAACCATGAACAAAGGTAACAAAAGGGCTGAATTCCATGCGAGGAATCCGGCTCTAATTTTATGTTCAAAAAAAGTTTTAGCGGACAGCAATAATGAATTATCTGTTTTATGGGTCGCTTTTCAAAAGGTGAGTCTTGACCATACAAAAGCTGACCTTTTGCATGGCTAAAGGTGAACTTTCGCCTCCCGAAACCTTACTTCCAGTGTTTAGAGAAGTGAGACCGCCCGCAAGTGGCGGGTTGGATAATTCCAAACCGTATCAGTCGTGGGGGTAAGCAGCGATGAACACATCTTTTTCTCTTAACACATCTACTTTTTCTATGAGTTGGGCGAGTGATATGTCTCCCACCACATATTTATAATTCGCAGAGAGATAACGCTCGCCGATGCTCTCGAAATCCAACAGCGACTGGTCTTCTTCGTTGGTAAAACGGAAATAAATGCGAAAAGTTATGTCGGTGGTATAGTACGGGTGATGGGGGCTGTTCAACTTTTTATATTCGTACTTGTAATCATACAATTGGGCGGTGATGTCGCTCAGTACAGCTGATCCCGTTGGATGCCCTCCGGCCCCTTGTCCGAACATGAACTGCTTGTAATAGAACAGGCCTTTTATCACCACACCGTTAAATTCATCCTCTACACTGTAAATGTATTTCTGTCGGGAGATCAGCTGCGGCATTACTGAGAGTACGAGCTTGTCGTCCATTTTCTCCGCACTCCCCACCAATTTGATTCTCCTGCCTTTCTCGTTAGCAAACCGGATGTCGTAGCTGTTCATGTGACCGATACCCACGTTCAGCACATCCTTCGGTGGAACATACACTCCGAATGCATGAATGGTGATAATGATGAGTTTGAAAAGCGAGTCCCATCCCTCAATATCAAAGGTGGGATTGCTTTCGGCAAAGCCCAGTTCCTGTGCCAGCCGCAGAGAGTCGTCGTAGTTCATCCCCTCGTTGAAAATCTTGGATAGGATGAAGTTGGATGAGCCGTTAAGAATTCCCTTGATGGAGATGAGTAGGTCGTTGTCATAGTATTCCTCTAAGTTTCTGATGACGGGAATACTACCGCAAGCCGATGCATCGTACAATAAAGGTGTGTTGTACTGCTCTTGCAGCTTTATCAGCTCCATGATGTGGTATGCCAGCATCCGTTTGTTGCCACTTACCACCGGTATGCCTGCAACAAGCGCACGCTTGACAATTTTGTAAGCAGCTTCAGCATCGTTGATGAGCTCCACGATGAAATTGATGTCCTTATTGTTAAAAATATCGTCGGCACGGTTGGTGAACGGAATGTCGGCATCGCGCTTTTTGGTGATGTCCTCCACGCAAACGCTGACGATTTTCACATTCTGCGGCCGGATGCGCTGCAGCACATCGTAAAGTCCTTTGCCCACTGTACCAAAGCCAAAAAGTCCGATATTGATTTTTTTCTGTTTCATAATTGTTCTATTTATTAAGAAAAGATTGGATAATGCGGTCTAACTTGTCACTCTCCACCAAGAAGCCATCGTGTCCGAAGGAAGAGTCAATCACCTTATACTCAACGTTAGGAATATTTTCCACCATCACCGAATGGCTTTCTGGCGGGAAAAGAATGTCGGACGATATAGCCACGACGAGGCATTTTGCCAGAATGGTCGCCAGAGCCTTCTCTATTCCACCACGACCTCGTCCCACGTGATGTGATTCCATTGCCTGCGTTATTCTGAAATATGAATAGGCATTGAACCGGTTTTTCAACTTTTCTCCCTGGTGTTGTTGGTAAGAATGTACGCGTCGGCGGAAAAGCTCGCCGGCGAAAAAGCTGTCGGTCTGGGTGAGGTTGTAGGCAGCCTCACCTCTATAGCTGAGCATGGCAATACTTCTTGCCACTGCCAATCCTTCTGCACCTGCTGTGGGCGAGGGCATTCCAAACGTCTTGTCTGCCTTGATAGCCATACGCTGCGACTCATTGAAGGCCGACACCCACGGTGACACGCACTCGGCGGTGGCGATGAGGGCGGTATGGCGTGCAAAGGTGGGGTCAATGACGCACCACTCGATACACTGAAATCCCCCGATGCTGCTACCGACAAGCAGTTCCACTTGGCTGATGCCGAGGTGGTGCGCCAACAAGCGGTGTGCCTGAACCATGTCGCGAATGGTGAATGGTGGAAAATCGTTGTACCAAGGGCTCCCTGTCTGTGGGTTAATGTGGAGCGGTCCCGTAGTCCCGTAATGCGATCCGAGGAAGTTGGCACAGACGATGAAATACTTCTCCGGATCGAGGAAGCGCCCCCTCTCCACCGTGTGTGGCCACCAGTCCGCCACATCTGAATTGGCAGTGAGAGCATGGCACACCCACACCACATTGTCAGCATTGGCATTCAGCGTGCCATAGGTGTCGTAGGCAATTGTCAGACCGGGCAGCGAAGCTCCGCTTTCCAGCTCAAAAGGATGTTCGTAATGATATTCTTTCATTTCTCTGTCTTTTTAAACGCCTGCTCAAAATCGCTTATAATGTCCTCCACATCTTCTAGTCCGAGCGAAATTCTCAGCAAGGTAGGAGTAACTCCTGCCGCTTTCAAGTCGGCATCGCTCAACTGCTTATGGGTGGTGGATGCCGGGTGGGTAACCACGGTGATGGAATCGCCTATCATCACCATGTTGGCGCAAAGCTGTAGAGCCTCAACAAACCTCACCGTACTCTCCACATCGCCTTTCAGCTCAATATTGAGCACTCCTGAAGCCCCATGCTTGAAATATTTACGGGCATTGGCATAGCTTCGGTGATTTTCAAATCCCACATAACTCACCTTCTTTACAAACGGACTTGTGCGACAGTATTCCGCCAAACGGCGCGTAGCGGCCACCTGATGCTCAATGCGGAGCGAGAGAGTTTCCAAACCAATGAGATGAAGATACGTGTCGAAGGGGGAGGGACTACATCCCAAGTCGCGCAAACCATCTACCCTCGCCTTGACAATAAATGCCGAAGGGCCAAAAGCTTCCCAAAGGTTTAATCCGTGGTAACCTTCCGACGGACCGTCTATCTGTGGGTACTTGCCGTTGCCCCAGTTGTAGTTTCCACCATCTACTATCACTCCACCAATGGCCGTGCCATGACCGTTTATCCATTTGGTTGCCGATTCCAATACGATATTCGCTCCCCAATCAAACGGGTTGCACAAATATCCGCATCCGCCAAAGGTATTGTCAACGACAAGTGGTAAGTCATAATGCTTGGCAATCTTACTGATTCCCTCTATATCCACAACATCGCACGTTGGGTTTCCCATGCTCTCAAGATAAATCAACTTGGTATTCCGGTCGATCAATTTCTCTATTGATTCGTTACTGTCGTCTTCGGCTATTCTGCACTCAATGCCGAGGTTTCGCAATGTGATTCTAAACGAGTTGTATGTTCCGCCATAAAGATAGGGCGAAGCCACGATGTTGTCGCCCCTACTTGCCAAGGATGTGACAATCACCGTAATGGCAGCCATCCCCGACGACACAGCCAATGCCCCCACCCCTCCATAAAGGGATGCTACGCGATTTTCAAAATCGGTATTCGTGGGATTGTTCAATCGGGTATAGATGTTCCCTGCCTCACTCAGGCTGAAAAGGTTGGCAGCGGTGTCGCACGACTTGAAATGGAAAGCTGCAGTAGGGTGGATGGCGATACCCCTTGCGCAAGTTTCATCAATGTGATAGCCACCATGGATTTGTCTTGTGGCAAAATGAAGTTTGTTTGTATTATTTGTCATAATGGTTCGTTATTGGATGTGGCGCATGACTGCGTCGCATATAGTTTATTGTTTGGATTTCTTCTAAAATGACCTATGGTGTCGGTACGCGCTATGGAAAATAGCATGGGACAGACTTACCTATGGGGAAATACTCCAAATAAGAAGCTTGTCAGAGCCAAATCGAAGAAAAAATTGAATGAAAAAAAATAAATGATATGGGAGGATTTTAGTGCATTCTTTTATGCACAAGGCGACACGCAGTCACCTGTAGAATCTACAAGTGCCTACCGGCACATTCGCATCATGAATGTTGAACAAAAAACGATATTTTTACTAAATTTTCTCAATATTCTTATTGCTTAACGGAGGCAAAGGTACGGATATTTTTTAGAATAACAAGAAAAAACAACAGTTTTTGCAGAAATTTGTAGCGTTGAGAGAAATTATCCCCGATAAAATGCGTAAAAATCGGCGTAATGGACATTTGGTAGGCTGAAAAAGCTCCAAATTTCCATTACGACGAAAAACACTGTCTTTGCAACCTATTCCTTAGAGACACAAGACATAAAAAAAAGAAACGTTATGCTCATCTCGAACCTACGACCTGAGGCATCTTAAACCAAAATCGGTCAGTAGAAAATGCCAAGAAGCTTTTTCCAACGACTGGTTTGGAATAATGTTTTTCTTCATAATATGGTTATTTTCTTCCATTATGAATTAAAGTAATCACAAGGAGGACAAACAAAAGAACAGAATCCCGAAAGTATTTTGTCTAACTTTCTGGATTCTGTTCTTTTTACATGCTCTTTTCCTTCAGATTATTTCGAGTCATGCAACCAAACCGAGGCTTATTTGCTTGCCTTGGGCTGCAAGTTGGTGATTTCTACCGTACACTCAGGCATTTCGTTTCCATCCTGCTTGAAGGTTATGAATAGTTTTTTGATGCCCTCTGGATAATTTGGATTGGTATGATCTACCTTTAATTCCATTTTGAAAGTTGGTTTTCCAGTCCCTCTCAGTCTGGGAATTACTGAAGTTACTGTCAGCCTAATCCAATCCGGCAACATATCCGAGACGACTTCATGCGGACCTGCTTCATCCTCGTATGCGTATTTGACGATTTGAAAGGTCTGCAAAGCAGCATAAATATCGATTCTAAATTTGGACAACTGACCATTATATGTATATCTATAACTATTTAAATTAAATTTGGCCGTAGAAAGACCATCTTCGCCAGGTTGGGCTTCATTGGTTGATGAGTTTAGGCTAAACCTATACCGTAAATCAGCATCTTTGAGTTCTTCGTCGATGTTGTAAACAACTGCCTGTCCAGGCTTCCACGCTTTGGCAGCATTGAGATTGATGTCCAGTTTCTTGACGGCTGATCTAAAGTCTGTATCATTTACAGGTTTTGTTCTTTTAAATGTTTCGTCATCCTTCTTCAACCATATAATAGCCTTTGCATCCGAACCAAGTTGCTGCGGCACCATGAAGATAGTGAGGTTGTCGCGCTGCCCATTGGTATCCTTTCCTGTGATGATAGTCCTATTTATCTGGGTCGTGATGATAGGCTCTGGGAATTTGAGACGAATGGACTCCTTTGTTTCAGAAGGTGTCCAGTTGAAAGTGGGTATATTTCCGCTGAAGGTTACATCGCAAGTACCTTTGGCAGCCAATCCCTGCATTTCGATGCCCACAATCTTGTAGCCGGTGGGACATTTGTCGCCAATGGCGAAGTTGATGCCCGTGAGGGCATGGTGCAACTTGATGGTGGCTGCCGGTTGTTGCTCTTGCTCGTTGACTACCACGTTTGTCTTTCCAATCATGAGATCCTTGTGCAGCGTTGCGTCATCGGCAGCGCCGAGGTCGTAGGTTAACGTGTATTTATCAATACCCGTTTTCTCAAGGCTGTTGTTTCCTTGCAAATACGGATACACGCCTACCAACTGTACATAAGGCTCTGTCTTCTTATAGTGCTGAGCCACTCCGTTCACCGTAACGGTGCCGTCTTTTGCAGCCTCACCGTTGGCGATGAAGTTAGGTGTGTTGCTCATCTGTTCGAAGCCCCCTTACACGAATAACCGTAAACGCTGAACTTCGAGTCATTCGGCATGACATCTGTCTTGTCATACATGGTTTCACGTGTGACCGGACTAGTGGCAAATTGCAGCCTCACCTCACTGCTTGTATTCTCACCCGACATGCCGTCAGTGTCCAGGTTTTCTATATCTTGCGAGCAAGATGTCGTCAGCATCAAGACGCCTGTCGCAGCAAGCATCATCAGCTTTTGTCTGTTCAGAAATATTTTCATTGCTGTTTTCTCCTTAATGTTTATTTATCCGTTCTTCGTACCTGTTCCGGCTCAAGGTTTCAACCAATCTGGCAAGTCGTCTTGTTCTTCCGATGTTCCGCCAGGGGTTTCGGGTTCCTGCACATCCCATGGGTCCACATCGAGACCGACATTAGAGTCAGGACCGCTTCCCGCCAAGATGCTCACAGATGCCCATAAAGCCAACATTCCACATTCTGGTTTCTCATACAATCGTTTTAATTGCAATTTCTTTTTCTTCATATTTATTTAATAATCAATGGTTATTACGAATAAAGTATTTAAGAATTGTCCTCTTACCACTGAGACACCGGTTTCTGTTTTGCTCATAACGTTACAATAAATTTTGAATTATTGCTGTCCGGTAAAACTTAAACGAGCATAATAACCCTGTCCGAAGCCCCATTAAAATTAGGCTTCGGACTTCTTTTTTCCAAAAGTAAGCCCCCCCCCTAATCGAAAAGCGAAGGTTCTGGTGGCGCTTTTTGCATCTCCTTTGCAAGGAAATCATTCCAAGTTTTTTCGGGATTTTCCATAAATGCGATAAAATCGACGTAGTACATAAGCATAAGCCGTACCATGGTAACAACTTGCGAGAACGCACAATGCCTATTGCTACTTCTCGACAGAACCGTTATCAGCAGATTGGCTATCAGAACAACCCATGTCTGTATTTGTATGGCGTTTACGCTATCTCCATAGAAGAAATGAAGTGGGAAGTTCTGTTTAAGTTGCTTGTATAATGATTCGATAGCCCATCTTAAGCGGTAAATTTCAGCAATATCCTCAACCGTAAAGTCAAAGTTGTTGGTCAATAGCACAACTGGTTTCTTGTTCGCATAAAATATCTCCACCCTTCGTGCCTCATGGATGAGTTCCCCTCTTGTAAAACGTACTTTTTGGTCAATATGTGCCACAAGCCCCTCTGTATTGACATACATAACGGACTCAAGTACATCATACTTAAGGTTTTTCTTCATTTTGGTCACGTAGCAAACGCCTTCTTCTGTAAGACGTTGGAATTGTGCTATGTCGACATAACCACGATCCATTGCCAAAGTGGAATCTTTTGGCAGATGCACCTCTTTTAGCAGGTAATGGTCGTGTTTAGCGGTGGATGTGAGTTGCACCACCATCGGCACGCCCACATGATATTTCATAACCGTATGCACTTTCATGCCACCTTTCTTCTTGCCTGATTTCGGATGCCGACCACCCCCTTTAAGTATGTTATCAAAGAGCGTTATTGTGGCGGAATCCATCATGTAAAGCAGCTTCTCCCAGTCTTTAGGTTCGTGCGTCTGCCCCTTATAACTCTTGGCAGGGCGGCTGTCCGCTAAAAACTTCGCATACTTCTCCAGTAGATATGCATAAACACTTGCAAAGAATTCCTGCGGGCGGCGTATATTGGCTTCTGCAAGCGTACTGCGACGAACCAGATAGTTCATTCCGAGGTGTCCAAGCTTGTGAGCCTCCGCCTTCATGCCTATCTCAACTTCGCGCAGAGAATCAAAGTGTTTGAGTATGCCGAACAACATTACGACGAGATGTTGGTAACCGTCAAAACGCTTCACATAAGACTCGCTTCCTTTGGTTTCATGGCTTATTTTAAGAATTTTCTCCTTGTCAAGTAACTTTAATACTTGACTATAGACCGGCTGTCCGGTAAAATGACTATCTTTGCTCATGGTTATGTTTTATTTTAGTAAAAACAAAGATAACCAAAAGGGCTGACACCTCGTGAGAAGTGTCAGCCCTAAATTATTTTGTTTAATAAAGTTTTACCGGACAGCAATAATAAGGAAAGGAAGTGATGAAAAAGAAAATTCGCCCAAGATTTGGTGGTTTCATTTTTGTGATTTCTATTGCGGTGGAATGTACGGGTGCGGAAAAGCATGGAGATTATTTGGATATGCCAAAATAATTGTCTACCTTTGCGGGTGAAGATAGTAATTCAACGTGACAAAAAAGGCTTATGAAAGAATTAAAACAGTCGAAGCTGTTACAGATGATGGGAGGAACTTCTATCACTATTATGATTGAAGTAGGTGTGTCGGATGTCCCTACCGTGACAGAAAATGAGTACTTAAGCGAGGATCAAATAGGCAAGGTTGAGCCTATCGTTGTACAGGTTCCTATTAACCCCAAGCCTCTGCTTGATCAACCTAAAGATTTATCACAGGCTATATGAAGCATATTAAATTTACATTTACTGTCATCGCTTGTCTCCTGACAGCGTGTGCTCCTGTTGCGACCAATTCAAATCCTCAGAGAAAGCTTGACTCAGAGATCACACGATTGGATAGTATTGCGATAATACTAGCTGAGATTAGAGCACTAGATCAAGGTATTAGAGACAACTCCAGTCTTTACTTCGCAAACAGTCGGGCTTTTAATCTTCACACGGATAGCCTCTGCTTCTCAAAAGCTATTTGGGTCATCGAGCGTTATGGGTATATCAACAATTTGGGAAAGTACAACGACTCTTTCAGATACCTATTGGAAGCTCTGCCCGCAGTTTTACTACATAATCCTCAAAGGTTGATAGAGCCACACACTTATAACCTATTGAAGCGAGAGGTGGAAGCAGGTAGACTACCTGCCGAATTTGTAGCCACCTTGCTTGATAAGTATTATGTGATGAAAGAGAAACGCACATTATACTTTTCGGGGTTTCGAAAGTGGCTACAACAGCCCTATCCTCAAAAGAGAGATCAGGCACTGTCTGACAGTCTCAGACAAGACTTAGGTCTACCAGTGCTTCCGGACAGCCTATTTGTGTATTAGTGCTATTGTTCTATCTATATATGATTTTAATACTAACTACGGAAGCAGGGGATCAATCACATATAGAAGTGATTGATTGGCTAGAATGTTTCAAGGCTAACTACATAATACTTACAGGTGAGAGCCTTTTATTTGGTAGCAACACCATAGTCTATAAGGACGGATGTATATTCTGCAATGGCGTAAACCTCACAAAAGAGGTAAGTGTCGTGTTTTTTAGACGTTGGATAACTCCAACTCGTATACAATTGTCAGAAGATAAGATTCTAAACGACTCTATCTTAGACAATCTATTGGGAGAATTGTTCGCATTTTATTGCTGTCCGGTAAAAATAAACTGAAAGCTCTGTATCTCTTTATCCATCGGTATTGCAGCCGTTTTACTCATCCAGGGGCTTGGTTTTCAGTTTCAAACTGTAAGCATTATAAAATGCACTTATTTTAACAAGAAAAGACCTATAATAACCGATAATTCTAAGAAATAATAAGTTTAAGTCTATTTTTACTAACACAGATAGCCACCAAAAAGTTTTACCGGACAGCAATAATTATTTTTGAAACTTATGAGAATGTCTTTTGGATTATTTTGGCTTTATTTTACCTATATCTGCACTCACATAGCCCGCTATGCTCCCTTGATATATGCAAAATAAAGCTCAAAATAATCGCAAAATACATTCTCATTCTAACGACCGATTTGGGATAAAAGATTAACAAAAAAGCGGAAATCAATGTTACTTGTCTTCCGCTTTCTTATCTCCTTATAGTCTGCTAAGACTATCTTTCTATTTCATTTTTACACTATTTATTTCCGTTTCTTTCCAAAGAAACTAAACATTCCTTTTTGTTTTGGCTTTCCAGAGAACTTGCGATACAATTTCCAACCAAGGATTACAGCATCGACAACACCTACTCCTGTAGCCATAACCCCCGAAAAACGCTTAGAAGGTGTAGCTGAATTGTTTGGCTTTTGGAACAAGCTGCTCCACAAAACATTCATCGAATTGCTCTCTTTCGTAATTTCTGTAAGCAACTGAGCTTTACGCAGACGAATGTCGCTTAAAGTTCTGTATATTGGTTCGTTAGCATTTGAATCGTTAAACATAGGCTTACTTTGACATTAAAAAACTTGCTAAGAACTTTACCAACAGACGTTCGATAAGTCTGTGGCGAAGTAATACGAGCAAAACAAGAATGAATAAATAGAAACTACCAACAATAAGGAAGCCTAAGACCAATGACCCTACAAGCTGTTGTAGTGCAAAGGCAGCTGCAAACGAAAAGTAGATGAGGGCTAAAGTAAGCGTTCCTACGAACACAGTAGCTAAAATAAGCACTGTAAGTAGACGCACAACTTTCTCAATCACATCGAGCTTCACGTATTCTGCCTGAAGCCCGATGTAACGTTTCAACCTTTCAACGAGTTGCCCTATGGTCTCTACGTTGTTGTCGTTTGAGAACATCTTCTAAAAGTTTAGAGAATGTCTGATGCAGCGTCCTTAATATCGTCAACAAACTCTTCAGCTTCTTTACGGCTGAGCTTAATGTCGTGCTTGCTGCAGAAGTCGTCTACTGCGTCAGAAATCTTTGTACGTGTTTCTGAACCTTTTTCAGGAGCCATCAAAAGTCCTAATGCTGCACCTGCAATTGCGCCACCGAGGAATGCGCCGATATAACCTAATGTCTTCATAACCTATTGTTTTAAATTGTTATACTTAAATTTGTTCAATACGCAAATATAACTATAAATTCTTGATTATGGTTCAAATGGAATTTATTTTATGTTAAAAGATTTGGAAATACCTTATTTAACAAACTTTAGATTGACATTTTTCGAATGTTTGCAGCTTAATTTGTAACTTCGCAGAATTGAAATACGAATTATAAAAAATATAATATCAACAAATAACGAGTAAAGGATTATGAAGAAATTGATGATGTTAGGCGCAGTAGCTTGTGTGGCTTTGTCGTTTACAGGTTGCAAATCGAGCGAAAGTGCATATAAGAAAGCTTACGAAAAGGCTAAGTCGCAAGAACGTTCAGGCTATGCACAGCAGGAAGAAACTCCAGCTGAAGTAACTGAAACACCAACAGTTGCACCAGTAGAGACTCAACCCGTAGTAGAAACTCCTGTTGTTGATAACTACGAAAACGAGACTGTTCGTCGTGAAAACGTATCAGTAGTAAATGGTGCAGGTCTTAAGATGTTCAGCGTTGTAGTAGGCTCGTTCAGCGTTAAGGCTAATGCTGAAGGTTTGCAACAACGTTTGAAAGGTGCTGGATACAATGCACAGATAGCTTACAACTCTGGCAACAATATGTATCGCGTAGTAGCTTCTACTTTCGATAGCAAGGCTTCTGCTGTACAGAGCCGCAACCAATTGCGTGCTCAATATGCTGACGCTTGGTTGCTTTCTAAGTAATGGGCAGAATACTTTCAGTAGACTACGGAAAGAAAAGAACAGGTTTAGCAGTCACCGATCCATTGCAAATTATTGCCAATGGATTGGTGACTGTTGCCACATCTGACCTCTTCGATTTCCTAAAAGACTATGTTCAGCGTGAAGGAGTGGAACGTATCGTAATCGGAAAGCCCACACAGCTCAACGGACTACCAAGCGAAAACCTTGTACGAGTGGAGCAATTTGTAAACAGATGGCGCAAGGCTATGCCTGCTATACCCATCGAGTATTACGACGAACGCTTTACTTCGGCTTTGGCACATCAAGCTATTATGGCTGGTGGCGTGAAGAAAAAGACACGTAGAGAGGACAAGGGATTGGTAGACGAAGTATCTGCAACGATTATTCTACAGGACTATATGCGTTCAAAAGGTCTTTAAAGCATTATACTTCCTTGATTTTATAAAGCAAAAAACAAAAGAAATGATATTACCAATTTATACACTTGGACAACCTGTGTTGCGCAAAGTAGCTGAAGATATTCCATTGGACTACCCTAATCTACAAGAGCTGATACAAGATATGTTCGAAACTTGCACTGCCAGTGATGGCATTGGACTTGCAGCACCTCAAATCGGTAAAGCCATACGTTTGGTTGTCATCGACTTAGACGTCATCTCTGACAGCTTTCCAGAGTACAAAGACTTCCGTCACGCCTTTATTAACGGTCACATAATTGAAGTGGACGATAGCGAAACAGAAACTTTAGAAGAGGGTTGCTTGTCTTTGCCAGGTATTCATGAAAAGGTGACACGCCCAAAGCGTATTCACGTGCAATATGTGGACGAAAACTTAGAGGCACACGACGAATGGATTGATGGTTATTTGGCACGCGTTATCCAACACGAGTTCGACCATATTGAAGGTAAAGTATTCACCGACCGCATCTCTCCTTTCCGCAGACAGATGATTGCAAAGAAGATGAAGCAACTTAGTACAGGGCGTTTCAACTGTCGCTACAAGGTGAAACCTGCCACAAAGTAAAGTCCATTGCATCATGTTGCGTCACCTTACGATTGTCCTACTCTTATCCCTCACATTGCCTTCCTTTGCTCAATACAACATCAAACGATTGATGGAGGAAGGTAGAAATTCGTTGGACGCAGGTGCATACGTAGCGTCGATGCAGATATTCCACCGCATAGTGTCGCTCAAACCTAAACTTTACGAGGCGTGGTATCTGATGGCACTTGCCAAATATCACCTTGAAGACTACAAAGGGGCTGACGATGCGTGTGTGAAGGCTTTAGCTTTGCAACCTTATATAGCTGATATTTTCGAGCTATATGGTATGACTTGTATTCGTGAAGAGAAGTTTCCGAACGCAATAGAGGCATATACAAAGGCATTAGACATCAATCCCGACAACCAAGAGTATTGGTTTAATCGTGCTTACTGTCTATATATGACCGACAACCGTAAAGAGGCAGCCACCCAATTGGCATATATTCGCAAGCGGTGGCCAATGTTTGAACAAGCAAAGACACTCGAAGAGGAAGTAAAGGCTGGTAGAAAGCCCAAGACAAACCAATCTACCGCAGCCAAAAGCAACATAATGAAGTTGAGTTTGCTCAACAAAGGGGCGTGGTTGATGCAACGAATGGACAAAGAAGGTAAACCCAAAGCGGAGAATAAACAAATAAAGGTGAAGCTGTACTAACGGCTTCACCTTTTTATATATCAACTAAACATAAATTTATTATCAAGCAAATGCTCCCCTACTTCACTATTTCTTTACGTATAGTTCCATCCGAATAACGCACAATATTGATACCCCGTGTAGGAACGTTTAGTCGTTCGCCTTGCAAATCATAACGTTCCATCTCCTTTGGCGCAATCTTCTCACCCACAGAGGTTATGCCCGTAGGGGTTTGGAGAAGGTCTACCATCTCTGTGTTGCTCACATAATGAGGATAATCTATTGGCTTAAACCCAAATCGCTCGTCGGACCAGTCGGACCAGTCAGACGTGTCAGACAAGTCCGACTGGTCCGACGAGCGATTTGGGTTTAAGGTTGAAAAACTGTTCAAATAATCCACAATTTTGTTTTTTATCCTTCTTTCGCCCAATTCTTAGCTCACCATATACCCTCTCTCCAAACTTTTCGTCCTAATAACTTATCCTAATACAAGCACAAAAAAAGATTGCAACACACTGTCTTGTATGCCTCGTCAAGACAGTTGGTATTGCAATCTCATCATCTAATGTTAAACCTAATATTTACTATTTGCCTTTTACAATTCTTTACTTCACAATTTCTTTACGTATGCTTCCGTCAGCATACTTCACGATATTGATACCCTTAACAGGAATACTTAGGCGTTCGCCTTTAAGGTTGTAACGTGCTATCTCTTGCAATGAGCCGCTTGCATTAACATTCTGAATAGCAGTAGGTGTACCAGGACCTGTCAAGTCTACCATTTCACAGTTGGTTACACGTGGCGCAGAAGTCAATTTATTGCTTGTAATGCGCTCACCAACGAAAGCTATGATACGCATATTATCAGCCTTCCAATCTGAAGCCAATTGTGTTTTAAAACTCAACTTAGCCTTTCTTTTATTAAACTTGATAGGGTTGCCATAGAAAGCAGCATTGCTATTGTCTGGGCTCAACATAGCACGTACTGTCCACTTGTAGCGACCAATGTCTTCAACGAGGAGCACATAGAGTGCAGGATTGTTAAGATATTCGTCTATGAAACTTGAACAGCTCATATTAACGTCCATTGAAAGCGTTTTGTAATACGAATCATACTTTGGCGCAATTGCAATTGACACTACTGAAGGCATAGCCGACTTTACAATGTTGTTGTGCAACACTTGTCCATTGCTATTGTCATCATAGTAGGAATAAGGAATTCTGCTGTTTTTAAAATCTTTATAATCACGGTTGTAGTTAATGCTTGGATAACCATCAAGACCAAAAACAGACTTCATATAGTTAGTATAGGTGAATACCAACTGATCGTCGCCGTGGAAAGCAGCTACAGCCAAATCGCCATACCGCGCCTCTGCAGCAGCAATCTTGCTTGCAGCAGCAGGACAATTACGACACCAAGTTGCAGTAAAGAGTTCTAACAAGTGGTACTGACGCTTCTTAAAAGTCTTATTACCATGACTGTCTACATCAGGTTCGTTGTCTGGGTCAACAGGTTTTACAGGGTCTTCACCACCGCCACCACCGCTGTTGCCAACGGTAAACTGAGCTGAACACGCTACTTCAGAATAGGGTTCGTAACCATCAATAGAATACACTTTTACCTTAAGCGTCTTGGTTCCATCTGTCAAAGTTGCAGGCAAAGCAAGTGAGAATGAATAACCATGATTGTAATAATAGTTGCTCAATGAAATTTCATCATAGTCGATTGGTTTACCATCTATATCAAACTCCAACCATGCTTTACTATTATAAGCAGTGCGGTCTACACTGATATCGAGCTTAAAGTTAAGTTTACCACCAGATGTTCCCTTAGCATCACAACTCAGATTGCTCAATCCAATACGTGTTTCACTATAAGTTTGCTTCATTTCGCTTTGGCTATTCATGCCATTGCTAATAGTAGCACAATGTCCATTTGCCCAAATTCCAGACAATAGGAGTGCAGATAAGATAAATGTTTTCTTCATAATCGTAGGGTTTTAATATGTATATTAGTCAATCTTATGTTATTTTTATCGTAGAGCTTATGCGATTTATCTCTCTAATAATTAGCTCTTTTTGTCATATCTTCTTCAGTCACTGCAAATATACAAAACATTTTTTAAGAGCACAAAATAATTATTGTAACTACTCAGTACCCCTATAGAAATAGGTATGCTGCCTTTACCCTTGCAAATTAGCAAGGGCGAGCAGTACGTCAAATTTGGAATTGCCGTTTTTCTTGGCGGTGTCAGTCACCGAATGCAGTTTCATGTAGATGTTAGCACCAGCGTCTGTTCTGAAGCAACCACTTACTTTCTGCTTGACTTTTATGTTCCTCACGCCTCTCTCACTGGCATTGTTGTCATATGGAACTCGCTTATCGGTGAGGAAGGTGAAGATGTAGTCATGGCATTTGTAGAGTCCTTTTTTCAAGGCGTTGAAGTCCTTGTGTAAGTGATTGGTGCTTTCTTCAAGCAGTCTGTCGAGCCTTTCGTAGAAACCGGCTGCAGCCTTTTTGACTTTCTCCATCGTCTTGCTTTTCCTTAGGTGAATCGCATCCTGCAACAACTCCGTAAGTCTCGTTGACCATGTCTGGTTCTTATCCAGGTCTGTGAGATATTGTATGTTCCTCAATAGATGCGCAATGCATACCTGATGTCCTTTGACGTTCAGCCTGAAATAGGTACTGTGCCTGTCCGTCACGAGCGTGACATCAGGAAGGTCGTTGGGGAAATGCTTCCTCGTTGCGGCCTTGCCGCGGGATTTGTCCTGGAAGAGATAGGTGAGATTGTCGTTCTGGAAGACCCATGCCCAATGGTGCTCCCCACCGACGTACAGCCCAGTCTCGTCGGCGCCAGCGACTTCGGCCTCTTCGATACGGTCGCGTATTTCCCTATAGGCATTCTCCGATTTCTTTCCCATCCGGGTCAGTATGTTCTGCACCGTTCCCTGGCTGATATGAAGATGGAATACATCGCGCAACATCTCGCACAGCCTTGCAAAGGGGATGTACTGGGAATGTCCGAAGTAAGCAATTATGGCGTTTAGATTAGGGCCGTATGAAATGCGGCTGGTATACTTCTTTGAGGCTCTGCACTTGTTCGTGTGCCCGCATTTGCAGCGTTTGCCGAGCAGCACGTGCTCCGTAGTGGTGGGTTGTATGGAGGGAATGTCGACAACCTGCGACTTGCCAATCACCTCGGCCTCCACATCAGCGAGTGACTCGCCACAACACTCGCACACATCATCAGGATGGTGGTGGACAATAAAATCTGGATCTTCATTGGTCTCAAGGAAATGCCCCTCATGCCCGGGCTGACCGCCTGTCTTCCTGTCGCTCTTCTTCCTGAGCGACTTAGTGTGACGAACAATCTGGTTTCCTATTGAGTCTTGGGTGGGCGGAATACTACTGTTGCTACTGTCCTTTGGTGGTTCCTCATACTTTGACAGGCGTTGCCTCAGATCCCGTATGGTTTTATCCTTCTGGTTTACGAGACGGTTGAGACGGCTTATTTCGGTATCCTGGTCGGATACCTTCTTCTCCAACGAAGCAAATCTGTTTTCTATCGTCTGGAGTACATCTGCCTTGTCTGTCACTTGCTCATTCACGCTGCAAATATACTACGTAAATTCATTTCCTGCAAGAGTATTAGAAAACTTAAACAGTTGAGATACAGACTGTTAAATGTAATATGGCGACTTTTAACAAAGCCTACCCCAAGGCGTGTAGGGGACTATGTTGAGTCTCCGAAAATAGATACAAGACACTGATACATAGGCGAATAAGCGTACTTTTGCTACCATCAAAAGGTATTTCCCATCCTCTCGGGCAGCCGTTCGTTTACTATTTGGAGCGGTTAGTTTTAACACTTCGGATTACTCTCTGATGGATTTACCATAGGGGTACTGAGTAGTTACTAATTATTTTAAAAAATCAGTTTTTCTCTATTTTATTCTATTTCTTAGTAAAATCAAACTATTGTTAGTGATAAGCTGAAATTGATATTTATCAAAAGAAAATTATCATTTTTTTTGGCTTCGCTTTTTATATGTTGTACCTTTGCAGTGCAATTTGTTGAACACAATTGTTTTGACACTATAAACTAAACGAGTGTAAGGAAAAAGTGGTAAAGAAGAACTAAACTATACAAGAGTTGAAAAATATACTATGGGAAGTGTATCTATAAACTGAGAAAAAGTAAGAAATTCTGAAATTCGACACCTTATTTAAATAGTTTAATATGAAATATTTTGATATGTTGTGCCGATTGACTACTTTTACACCAAAATAAACTAAAGCTTAAATTTAGAAACATATAATATAAAATGGTACAAGAAAAACAAATCGTTGAGTGTGTTCCTAACATTAGTGAGGGACGTAACAAGGAGATTATTAAGCAAGTTACTGACGAGATTGAAGCTGTAAAAGGCATTAAGCTCTTAGACGTTGACCCGGGTGAAGCTACAAACCGCACTGTTATCACATTTGTTGGCACTCCAGATGTTGTTGTTGAAGCTGCTTTCCGCTGTGTAAAGAAAGCTGCTCAACTTATTGATATGCGCCAGCACCACGGTGCTCACCCACGTATGGGTGCTACTGACGTTTGCCCATTAATCCCTGTGGCAGGCATCACACTTGAAGAGTGTGCAGAATTGGCACGCAAGTTGGCAGAGCGCATTGCTACTGAATTACAAGTACCTTGCTACTGCTACGAAGCAGCTGCAAGAACTCCTGAACGTAAGAACCTCGCTATTTGCCGTAAGGGTGAATACGAAGGATTGCAAGAAAGAATGACTGTTGAAGCTGAAGCTCCTGACTTTGGTGCTCGTGCGTGGGACGAAGGTGTAGCTCGCACAGGTTGTACAGCAGTAGGTGCTCGCGATTTCTTGATTGCTACCAACTTCAACTTGAATACTACTTCTACTCGCCGTGCTAATGCTATTGCATTCGACGTACGCGAAAAGGGTCGCCCACAACGTGAAGGCGGTTCACCAGTAGGCAAGATTATGAAGGACGAAAATGGCAAGAACATCTATATTCCTGGCACATTGAAAAGCACAAAGGCTATCGGTTGGTACATCGATGAATATGGCATTGCACAGGTTTCAATGAACATTACCGACATCAATGTAACTCCATTGCACGTTGCATTTGACGAAGTATGCCGTTGCGCACAAAATCGTGGTATCCGTGTTACAGGTACTGAAATCGTAGGTTTGATACCTAAGCGTACATTGGTAGATGCAGGTAAGTACTTCCTGAAAAAGCAAAATCGTTCTACTGGTATTCCTGAAGCTGACATTTTGCAAATTGCTATCAAGTCAATGGGCTTGGACGATTTGAAGGAATTCAATCCACGTGAAAAGGTTATCGAATATCTCTTGGAAGACGAAGATAAGAGTGCTAAGCTCATTGACCTTACAGTAAAGGGCTTTGCAGAAGAAACATCACGCGAATCTCCAGCTCCTGGTGGTGGTACTATCTCAGCTTATATGGGTGCGTTAGGTGCTGCACTCGGTACAATGGTTGCCAACCTTTCAAGCCACAAGGCAGGTTGGGACGCTCGTTGGGAAGAGTTTAGCAACTGGGCAGACAAGGGACAAAAGCTTCAAGCAGAATTGATGGTACTCGTTGACGAAGACACAGAGGCTTTCAACCGCATTATGGAAGCATTCGGTTTGCCAAAGGGTACAGACGAAGAAAAGGCAGCTCGCTCTGCTGCTATTCAGGCTGCAACCTTGTTTGCCACCGAAGTGCCTTTGCACACAATGCAGGCTTCAGCTAAGGTATTCGAACTTTGCAAGGCTATGGCTGAAGAGGGCAATCCTAATAGTGTTTCTGATGCAGGCGTTGGCGTATTGGCAGCTCGTGCGGCAGTATTGGGTGCAGGCTTGAACGTTAAGATTAACGCTTCAGGACTAAAAGACCGTGAAACTGCTGATAAGCTCGTTGCAGAAGCTAACGAGCTTATCAAGATGGCGAATGAGGCTGAAGCAGAGATAATGAAGATTGTAGAAGCAAAATTATAAATAAAAAGGAAGTCAGAGAAGTTAGAGGAGTTGAAGCATACAGTGGTAAGGTGATTAAGGACACATATATAAATAGGTGAAACTTAATGCTCCTCTAACTCCATCAGACTTTTTTGATTACCATAAAAACAATAAAAAGAAATGACTAAAGAACAGTTTATTGCAGACATTCGTGCTGGTATTCCTGACACTTTGCCTGAACTTCAGGCTTACGACACCAACATCAACCACGCACCTAAGCGTAAGGAAATACTTACAGCAGAGGAAAAGAAGTTGGCTCTCCGCAACGCATTGCGTTATTTTCCAAAGAAATTCCACGCTACATTAGCACCTGAATTTGCTAATGAGCTTGAAACATACGGACGCATCTATATGTATCGCTTCCGCCCTACATACGAGATGTACGCACGCCCAATTGACGAGTATCCACACAACTCACAGCAGGCTGCTGCTATTATGATGATGATTCAGAACAACCTCGATAAGGCGGTTGCTCAGCATCCTCACGAATTGATAACATACGGTGGTAATGGCGCAGTGTTCCAAAACTGGGCACAGTATCGTTTGGTGATGAAGTACTTGAGCGAGATGACTGACGAACAAACACTCGTAATGTACTCTGGTCATCCTCTTGGTCTTTTCCCATCACATAAGAACGCACCACGTGTGGTTGTTACCAATGGTATGGTTATCCCTAACTATTCTAAACCTGACGATTGGGAACGTTTCAACGCATTGGGTGTAAGCCAGTACGGTCAGATGACAGCTGGCTCTTATATGTATATCGGTCCTCAAGGCATCGTTCACGGAACTACTATTACCGTATTGAACGCAGCTCGTAAGGTAGGTGGCAACAATATGAAGCTCTTCGTTACAGCAGGTCTTGGTGGTATGTCGGGCGCACAGCCTAAGGCAGGTAACATTGCAGGTGTAGTAAGTGTAACTGCCGAAATCAATCCATTGGCAGCTCGCAAGCGTCACGAACAAGGTTGGGTGGACGAATTGCACGAAAACCTTGACGAATTGATACCTGCTATCCGCAAGGCAGTAGAAGAAAAGCGTGTTGTTTCTATGGCATACGTAGGCAACGTTGTAGACCTTTGGGAACGTTTGGCTGAAGAGAATATCCGTGTTGACCTCGGTTCTGACCAAACTTCACTTCACAACCCTTGGGCTGGTGGTTACTACCCAGTAGGTTTGTCATTGGAAGAAAGCAATCGTATGATGGCAGAAGAGCCTGAACTGTTCAAGGAAAAGGTACAAGCTTCTTTACGTCGTCAGGTTGCAGCTATCAACAAGCTCACAGCCAACGGTATGTACTTCTTCGACTATGGTAACGCATTCCTTTTGGAATCAAGCCGTGCAGGTGCTGATATTATGGGCGAAAACGGTAAGTTCCGTTATCCTTCATACGTTCAGGACATTATGGGTCCTATGTTCTTCGACTATGGTTTCGGTCCTTTCCGTTGGGTATGTACATCTGGCGATCCTAAGGATTTGGAAGCAACAGACCGCATTGCAGCACAGGTACTTGAAGACTTGCGCAAGGTTTCTACACCTGACATCGTTGGTCAGATGGACGACAACATTCATTGGATTAAGGAAGCAGGTAAGAACAAGCTCGTTGTGGGTTCACAGGCTCGTATCCTTTATGCAGATTCAGAAGGTCGTACAAAGATTGCTTTGGCATTCAACGAAGCTATCAAACGTGGCGAAATTAGCCGTCCTGTAGTACTTGGTCGTGACCACCACGACGTATCAGGTACCGACTCTCCATTCCGTGAAACAAGTAACATCTACGATGGTTCACAATTCTGTGCTGATATGGCAGTTCAGAACGTTATTGGTGACTCTTTCCGTGGTGCAACTTGGGTGTCTATCCACAATGGTGGCGGCGTAGGCTGGGGAGAAGTTATGAACGGTGGTTTCGGTATGGTAATCGATGGTAGCGAGGACTCAGAACGCCATATCCGCCAAATGCTCCTTTGGGACGTAAACAATGGTATCTCACGCCGTAGCTGGGCACGCAACGAAGGTTCTATGGACGCTATCAAGCGTGAAATGGAACGTACTCCAGGACTTTGCGTAACCTTGCCAAACCTTGTTGATGACAACATTATCAACGAAGCATACAAGTAATTAACAATATCACAGATAGAGCCAAAAAGGTTCTGTCTGTGATTTTTTTTATTATAAACAAGTTAACTTTTAAGACACAATTATGAAACATAAGATAAGTGCAGAACACCTCTCTATTGAAAGAATTGGTGAAATTATCAACAACAATATTAAGCTTGAACTTTCTGATGACGCTCGTAATCGCATCGTTCGTTGCCGTGAGTACTTGGATAAGAAGATTGAAACATCAGACAAGCCTATCTATGGCGTTACTACTGGTTTCGGTTCATTGTGCAAGATTTCTATCGACAAACAACAGCTCTCTGACCTTCAGAAGAACTTGATGATGTCTCACGCTTGTGGTGTGGGCGACAGAGTGCCTAACGAAATTGTGAAGATTATGTTGTTGCTCAAGATTCAGTCTTTGAGCTATGGCTTCTCTGGTTGCCAGTTGGTAACTGTTGAACGCTTGATCGACTTCTTCAACAACGATATTTACCCAGTAGTTTATATGCAGGGTTCACTCGGTGCATCAGGCGACCTTGTACCATTGGCTCACCTATGTTTGCCACTCTTAGGTATCGGTAGTGTGGAAATGAACGGTGAGGTTATTTCTGGCGAAGAGATGTTGAAGAAGATGAACTGGCAGCCTATCCAGCTCGTATCTAAGGAAGGTCTTGCACTTCTCAACGGTACACAAAATATGAACTCATTTGCAGTTTGGTGTATGCTTCAGGCAGAACGTTTGAGCGAGTGGGCAGACAAGATTGGTACAATGTCATTGGAAGCTTACGATGGTCGTATCGAACCATTTACACACGCTGTACACGCTGTTCGTCCTCACCAAGGACAGATTGAAACCGCTGCACGTATCCGTGAATTGCTCGAAGGCAGCGAACTCATCAAGCAACCTAAGGTAAACGTACAAGACCCTTACTCTTTCCGTTGTATGCCACAGGTTCACGGTGCATCTAAGGATACTATCCGCTACGTGAAATCTGTAATCGACATCGAAGTGAATGCAGCTACTGACAACCCAACAGTTTGTCCTGACGAAGACTTGGTTATCTCTGCAGGTAATTTCCACGGCGAACCAATCGCACAGCCAATGGACTTCCTTGCTATTGCACTTTGCGAACTCAGCAACATCTCCGAACGTCGTATTTACAAGCTCGTATCTGGCACACGCGACCTTCCAAGCTTCTTGGTAGCTAAACCAGGTGTCAACAGCGGCTTTATGATACCTCAATACACTGCAGCTTCTATCGTAAGCCAAAGCAAGATGTATTGTACACCAGCTTCTGCCGATAGTATTCCTTCTTCACAGGGTCAGGAAGACCACGTAAGTATGGGTGCTAACGCAGCTACAAAGCTCTATCAAGTAGTATTGAACACAGAACGTGTACTTGCTATCGAGCTCTTCAATGCAGCACAGGCACTTGAGTTCCGTCGCCCATTGAAGTCATCTCCAGCAATCGAAGCTATTTTTGAGGCTTACCGCAAGGTTGTACCATTCGTTGAAAACGACCAGTTTATGGCACCTCATATTGCTAAGTCTGTAGAATTCCTCCGCAAGTAATGAAACTTTTAATCACAAATATTGGCATACTCGCAGGCGTCGGGCACGATGGTAAACGATGCTTGCGAGGGGCTGAAATGTCTCAGCTCAACACCATAGAGAACGCTTATCTCTATGTAGAGGGTGGTCGTATCGTAGCGTACGGTTCACGTGTTGATATGCCACAGGTAGACAGAAACACATTAGTGGTAGATGCTGAAGGTGGCACAGTTATGCCATCGTTCTGCGACTCTCACACACACGTGGTTTATGCAGGCAGCCGTGAAGGCGAGTTTGTAGACAAGATACGTGGTTTGAGCTATGCTGAAATCGCTAAACGTGGTGGTGGTATCCTCAACTCTGCAGACCGTCTGCACGAACTCTCAGAAGACGAACTCTACGAGCAAGCTATGAAGCGAGTAGACGAAGTCATTCGCAAGGGTACGGGTGCAATGGAAATCAAGAGCGGATATGGTCTCAACCTTGAAGACGAGCTAAAGATGTTGCGTGTTATTCGCCGCATTAAGCAAACAGCTCCTGTAAAGGTAGTTGCCAACTTCCTCGGTGCGCACGCTGTAGGTCGTGAGTATACTGGCAGACAGAGCCAATACGTTGACCACATCATCAACGATATGCTTCCTACCGTAGCCAAAGAAGAACTTGCCGACTTTATAGACGTATTCTGCGATGAAGGTTTCTTCACCCCTGACGAGACTCGTCGCTTGCTCCAAGCAGGTGCTAAGTATGGTCTTCGTGGTAAAATACACGGTGAAGAACTCGCTGTCTCCGGTGGTGTAGAGGTAGGTGTGGAATGTAACGCACTCTCTGTTGACCACCTTGAGGCAATGGACGACCACGATATAGAACTCTTAAAAGATGCCGAAACAATACCAACCGCACTTCCAGGTACATCATTCTTCCTCAATATGCCATTCGCACCGGGACGAAAGATGATTGATTCAGGACTTGCTATGGCTATTGCTTCCGACTACAACCCAGGTTCTACGCCATCGGGCGATATGAAGTTTGCCGTTTCGTTAGCTTGTATTAAGATGCGTCTGATGCCTGCCGAAGCCATCAATGCTGCAACCTTGAACTCAGCTTGCGCAATGGGATTGAGCGAAGAATATGGTTCTATCACCGTAGGTAAGGTAGCCAACTTCTACATTACCGACCCAATTCCTTCTATCGATTTTATCCCTTACGCATACACCACACCTATTATTCGCCGAGTATTCCTCAAAGGCGAAGAATATAAGGGTTTATAATTCCCTCTCTCTAACAATACAAATGCAGCCCCATTGCCAATAACGCAGTGGGGCTGTATTGTTTTCTTTACATCTCTATCTCCAATTCTTTTTACCGATTTGGGTTAAAGATGTAGAATAGCACAAAGTTATGAAGAATGAGGAAAAGAAAACGCACAAAACTGCTAAAAGAAAGAAAAGGAAAGGTTATATATAAGGTAAAAATTGTATCTTTGTAGTTCAAAAGACAGCTTCCAACAGCTTGTTGGAACGTAATAAGGTGATGAAGATAC
Source organism: Prevotella ihumii (assembly GCF_900155655.1). GTDB lineage: Bacteria > Bacteroidota > Bacteroidia > Bacteroidales > Bacteroidaceae > Prevotella > Prevotella ihumii. The sequence continues at coordinate 1,672,209 of NZ_LT706987.1, read as the reverse complement.
AGGAAATTAACGAACTATATGCCGTCTTGCCACAGGGCGGTGCTTTGATGAAAACAATAGAAGAAAAGGCGGTACGCACGGTTTTTCTTCAGGGATTATTGGCTTCTGCCACACCTCTGTTTTTTGCTTCGATAGCAGAACGATGGCAAAAAACGATGCTTTTCGTCCTCAACGATAACGATGAGGCAGGTTATTTCTACAACGACTTGAAAACCATTGCGATGCCCGAAGGTGGCGAAGGAGAAGTGGCAGAGGTGCTATTCTTCCCATCGTCATATCGCCGAGCTGTAAAGTATGGTCAGCGTGACGCAGGTAACGAAATTCTCCGTACTGAGGTATTGTCGCGCCTATCAACAGTTGGCGAAGGCGAAAAGAAGTCTGCCCTACCCCTTTGCATCGTTACCGAACCTTCGGCATTGGCAGAATTGGTGGTAGCCAAGCACAAGTTGGACGAGCGAACCTTGTCGGTAAACGTGGGTGCAACGATGGACTTAACCGAAATAGAAAAGACTTTGCGTTCGTATGGTTTCCAACAAGTGGACTATGTGTACGAACCCGGGCAATTTGCCGTTCGTGGCAGCATTCTTGATGTCTATTCTTTTTCGAGCGAACTACCTTACCGCATCGACTTTTTCGGCAACGATGTAGACACCATTCGCACCTTTGAGGTGGAAACACAATTGTCCAAGGACAAGAAAGAGAAGGTGGAAATAGTACCCGAATTGGCAACTTTAGCAGAAGAAAAAGTACCCTTTTTGCAATTTCTGCCTAAAGATACCATCCTGATAATGAAAGACTTGCTGTATATTCACGACACCATTGAGCGAATATACAAAGAGGGATTTACTGCCCAAGCCTTAACCGAGCAATTGGAAGGTAAGACCGAGGCAGAACAAAACGAACTACGCAAACAATTGCAAGCCAATCTTCAGCTCATCACCGCACACCAGTTCACCGAAGATGCTGTAAACTTTAAGCGCATAGAGTTTGGGGCTAATCGTGCCAATGAGGCAAATTCGCAAGCTACGATACGCTTTAATATTTCGCCTCAACCGCTGTTTCACAAGAATTTCGATCTGCTGACACAATCGTTAAAAGACTATTTATTACAGGGCTACAAGCTGTATATTCTTGCCGACAGTGAGAAACAAACAGCACGACTGCGCGACATATTCGACTCGATGGAGACAGACAGCACAGCCGAAACTACCTCCGTGGCAGACAATATCCCCTTTATGCCTGTAAACAGAACCCTACACGAGGGCTTTGTAGACAACGATTTAAAGGTATGTTTCTTTACCGACCATCAGATATTCGACCGCTTCCATAAGTATAGCCTCAAGTCGGACAAGGCTCGCCAAGGCAAGATGGCACTCACAATGAAGGAGTTGCAAGAGATGGAACCTGGCGATTTCCTTGTACACGTAGACTTTGGTATTGGCAAGTTTGCAGGTTTGGTGCGTGTTCCTACAGGCGAGTCATATCAAGAGATGATACGTTTGGTTTATCAGCATAACGATATTGTAGACGTTTCTATTCATTCGCTCTACAAAATCAGCAAGTATCGCCGTGGCGACAGTGCCGATGGTGCGCCTCGACTGTCAGTTCTCGGTTCTGGGGCGTGGGACAGACTGAAAGAAAAGGCTAAGAAACGCATCAAAGACATTGCACGCGACTTGATAAAACTTTATGCTAAGCGTCGACACGAAAAGGGTTTTGCCTTCTCGCCCGACTCGTTTATGCAACACGAATTAGAAGTTTCATTCCTCTATGAGGATACGCCCGACCAGCTGAAGGCTACGCAAGACTTGAAACAAGATATGGAAAGCAGTCGCCCGATGGACCGATTGATATGCGGTGATGTGGGCTTTGGCAAGACGGAAGTGGCTGTGAGGGCAGCATTTAAGGCAGCTACCGATGGAAAACAAGTGGCTGTGCTCGTGCCTACAACGGTGCTGGCATTTCAGCATTATCAAACTTTTAAGAAGCGTCTAAAGGATATGCCTGCACGTGTGGATTATCTTTCGCGTGCAAGAACCGCCAAGCAAACCAAGCAAGTGTTAGCCGACTTAGCCGAAGGAAAGATTGATATTCTTGTAGGAACGCATAAGCTCATTAGTAAGAGTGTGAAATGGAAAGATATAGGTTTGCTTATCATTGACGAGGAACAGAAATTTGGCGTGTCTACCAAGGAGAAATTGCGCCAGCTAAAAAGCAATATCGACACCCTTACGATGTCGGCAACACCTATTCCACGTACCTTACAATTCTCGCTGATGGGAGCAAGGGATATGAGCATTATGCGTACGCCTCCACCAAACCGATACCCCATTCAGACAGAAATAAGTTCGTTCTCCTCTGAAGTAATTGCTGATGCCATCAACTTTGAGATGAGCCGCAACGGACAAGTGTTCTTCGTGAACGACCGCATAGCCAACTTGCCCGAACTGGCAAACCTTATCAAGAAATACATACCCGATTGTCGTGTTGCTATCGGTCACGGGCAGATGAAACCTGAAGAGTTGGAAGAAATCATCATAGGGTTTATGAACCACGACTACGATGTGCTGCTCTCTACCACTATTGTAGAAAATGGTATCGACATATCCAATGCCAACACTATTATTATCAACGATGCGCACAAGTTCGGTCTGTCGGATCTTCACCAGATGCGTGGACGTGTGGGACGTTCTAACAAGAAAGCCTTTTGTTACCTTCTTGCACCGCCATTGGCAGCCCTCAATCCTGATGCACGTCGACGACTGGAGGCGTTGGAAACCTTCTCCGACCTTGGAAGTGGGTTCAATCTCGCTATGCAGGACCTTGATATTCGTGGTGCGGGCAATCTTCTTGGAGCTGAACAAAGTGGATTTATGGAAGACTTGGGCTATGAAACGTATCAGAAAATATTAAATCAAGCCGTAACCGAGCTCAAGAATGACGAGTTTCAAGACCTTTATGCGGAGGAAATGGCAGAGGGTAAAGAGCTTACAGGCGATGACTTCATTGACGATTGCGCTGTGGAAAGCGACCTTGAAATGTACTTTCCCGACACCTATGTACCCGGTAGTTCGGAACGAATGTTACTCTATCGTGAACTTGATAACATAGAAAACGATGCCGACCTTGATGCTTATCGTAAAAGATTGGAAGACCGTTTCGGTCCTGTACCTCGCCAAGGTATCGAACTTATGCAGGTAGTAGCACTCCGCAGAGTGGGCAAACGATTGGGCTGTGAGAAGCTTATCTTGAAGCAAGGTACACTCCAAATGCAATTCATCTCTAACGAGCAAAGCCCTTACTACAAGAGTCAAGCCTTTGGCAAGGTGATTTCGTACCTCACCAAACAAACTCGCCGCTGCAATCTGAAAGAGAAAAACGGCAAACGCTCAATGGTTATCAGTCAAGTAAAAAGCGTTGGCGATGCCGTATTTGTGCTGAGGGATATAGAGAAAGGATAACCCCAAAACGGTCGTTAGACCAGTTTAGTTGTCCCTTCAATTATTATTGAAACTTATGAGATGTCTTTTTGCCTTATTTTGGCTTTATTTTGCCTATATCTGTAGTCACATAGCCCGCTATGCTCCTTTGATATATGCAAAATAAATCACAAAATAAGCTCAAAAAATACATTCTCATTCTAACGACCGATTTGGGATAAATATTGGAATAAATCTTAGAAATCAATTACTTAACTCTCTTTCTAAGTTGATTTATTCTGACATCATTGTGATTTCAATTCTACGATTTGAATTTAATATATCTTTTGCTATTTGCTGTATATCTTGAGGAGTTAAAGCCTTTACAAGCGCTTCATAATTGGTGTAGAAATCAACACTATGGCGCAAATGGTTGTAAATGACATAATCCCAATATCCATTCGTGATAATACTCTGTTGATAAGCCTTTAGCAAGTATTTTTTTACTTTATCCATACTTTCCAACAAAGGCCCATTCTTAGCAATATGCTCAATTTGCTTGTAAATGATAGGCATTAACATTTCGTATTTTGCAGGGTCGGTACGAAAACTTATTTTCACAAGAGCACTTGGTTCGGAAGTCTTGTCAAGTTGGCTTTGTACACCCACTCCATAAGTTCCTCCTTTTTCTTCACGCACAGAGTCGGTATAAGCAATGGTCAGTACACGCTTAAAGACGTCAATGGCAAGGTCGGTCTTAGCCGTAAATGGCTCATCAAAAGTATAAAAGACATTTACTAATGTTGAGGGTGTATTCATTTTCTTTTTAAAGAGGTGCGTTTCGTTTACGTTGCGCACATTAGGATAAGAGCCTTTTACAACTTCCTTTCTACCTTTTGCAGGCAATGTTGCGATATATTGGCAAAGCAAGGGGCGTAATGCTGCCATATCTATATTACCTACCAATATCATTTTGAAGCCAGTTGCATCACTAAAGCGTTCATTATAAATTTCCCAAATTCGTTCGTAAGAAACATTATCAAGATTGCTTCGCTTTAAAGGTTGCAAACGTGGGTGATTGCCATAAAGAATGGCAGAAACAGAATCGTTATAAGCCACCTGCGGATTAGCCTCACGATTTTTCAGAAATGAGCGCATTGTTTCTATATTTCCTTTAAACTTCTCAGCATCTTTGCGAGGCTCAGTAAAGTAAAGATAGGTAAGCTGCAACATTGTTTTCAAATCCTTTGCTGAAGAGCCACCATTAATGGCTTGTGTTTCATTGCCGATACTTGGACTTACACGAACCGTTTTTCCTGTAAGCATTCTATCCAACTGTACTTTATTAAAGTGTCCTACACCAGCATCTGTGATAGCACTTGAAATCATTGAGAAGTTTATGGCATCCTTATCAGCGTAAAGTGATGTTCCACCTTCTCCAAAGAAACGCATACTTACTTCATCTTTAGCAAAGTCGGTATTCTTTATATATACCTCAACACCATTGCTCAAGACGAGCTTCTTTACTCCAAACTTGTCCCAATCCAACTCGCGTAGTATCTTACCTTTTTTAGGCAATTTAGCAATAAGTTCTGCCTGTATATTTTCCTCTTTATAAGGTTTGTATTGTTTTGCCTGTGCATCAAGTACATATTTTTCAAATGTAGCTTCATCGGCTATTGGAAAATCAGCTTTATCAGGCGCATAAACTGTCAATACTTGATTCTTATTCGAAATAAGTTCAGCAACCTCTTTGTTTACCTCTGCCAATGTTACATTCTTATCAAACTCTTTCGTCAATTGGAAATCATATTCAGCAGAAGTAATAGGTTCGTTATTTAAAAAGTTTTGTAAAGCCAATTTAACAAGAAAACGATTGCGTCGGTCGTTACGCCCTATATAACGACGTTCAGCTGCTTTTAAGAGCTTTACTTTAGCTCGGCTTAGTTCACTCGCTGTAAAACCATATTGACGAGCACGCTCTACTTCACCGATGGCAGCATCAAACGAACCTTTTACATTTTCTTGCAAACAACCAAATGATAAGGAGAAAGCGTCCTTAGTCTTTGAAACTAAGAATTGTCCAACACCCACTGAAGCACTATGGAAAGGTGCGATAGGTTGCTTCTTTATATCGCCCAAACGACCATTGAGCATATTTGTAATAAGCGAAACTATATAACTTTTACGTACCGTTGCAACAAGTGGCTTTTCGATATCAGGAGTAGCTTCTTGCTTCATATAAAGGTTTACAAGCATTATGGGTTGTTCGCTGTCTTTGTCGATAGCTACCACCATTTTATCGTTGTCGGGTACAGGATAATAAACTCTTTCAGCAGGATTTCTCGGTTTTTGAACATCGGCAAAAACATTAATAATCTTCTGCTCCATCTTGTCTACATCAATATCACCAACAACAATAATAGCCTGTAAATCGGGGCGATACCATTTCTGATAATAATCACGTAGGTCTTGATAAGGGAAATTATCTACAATATCCATTGAACCAATGGGCAAGCAGTCTACATACTTCGTACCTCTATAAACAACGGGCATTACACGCTCCATCATACGTTGCACAGCCATTCCTGCACGACGTGTACGCCATTCTTCATGAATAACTCCACGTTCTTTGTCTATTTCATCTTCATTAAGCAATAAGAAATGACTCCAATCATGTAATATAAGTAAAGTAGAATCAATAATTCCTTCACGCTTTATAGGCACTGCTGATACATTGTAAACAGTTTGGTCCACACTTGTATAAGCATTGAGGTTAGTACCAAACTTCACACCTATGGTTTCACACCAAGGTACAATACCCAATGAATTTCCTTTTCCTTGGAAATGTTTTGTACCATTGAATGCCATATGTTCCAAAAAGTGGGCTAATCCACGTTGGCGAGGTTCTTCAAGAATAGAACCTACACGTTGTGCAATGAAGAAGTCGGCTAACCCAGGTTCTTTCGCATTGTGCTTTATATAATAAGTTAGCCCATTTTTTAATTTTCCTATTTTGTAAGATTTATCAGTTTCTACCTTTTGTGCAGCCACAGAAAGTGGCAAAAGGAGCATAACAAGACACTTTGTAAAAAGTTTATTCATAATATTTCAATTATAGTAAACCTCCTCCAACTGCATTGTTGGAGGAGGTAAAAAGAATTTATTTTACAGTTGGTGTAGCTTTTGGTGTAAAGTCTTCTGTTGAATTGTTGGTGTCAACATACTTTCCGTTCTGCATTTTACGTACAACAGCTTTACCAACGCCTGTTGCGTCCTTAGTATTTGCTATGCAATAAGTATAGCCTTTGTCCATAGAAATAGGCAAAATATTCCAGTCGTGCGGGTTATCCTGCATATCAATATTGACAGCATCAATAATCCAAGAACTTGGTAAGAAATAAGCCTTTTGGGTAATCAACTTACCATTTATTTCATTATGATACTGAGCTTCGTAATAATTGTGCTTCAAAAACGCTTTTTTTGTTCCTTGAATTTTACCAATTGCATATGCCTTGTTGCCTTGCATATTCAATACAAGAATCGAAGCTGAACTACAAAAAATACGTTCAAGATCTCTTACACCTGGATTTTGTTCGTCTTTATAATTGTTAGTTGAGACATCATAAAACTCAAAATCAGCCTTGCTCAAATCAAAAGAATTAGGATTAACTGTCTTGTGATTTTTTGCATTCAATGCTAAAAGCAAACTTGCTCCTGGCTTTACAGGAACATCATCACCATCACCAGGAATCATATAAACAGCATCGGCTGCAAAGCCTTCGTTTCTATAATCTTTTAGATAATTATGCTTATTTCCATTTATAAATACCGATTGCATAATAACCAATCCATCGGCATATAATATTTCGTTTGTATTGTTAGCAATCTTTATGTATTGATCTGCTATATATTGTTTTCCTTGAGGAGTTTTTGTACCACGGAAGAAAACTTCTGAAATAACAAAACCTTCTTTACCTGTGAAAACATGTAGTAAAAGACTAATCGAGTTTTTATTCATATCCTCTACTAATTGCACATTATCATTAGTAGCTTTCACGTCGGTAGTGATTTCTTTTCCACCAGACTGGTATTTTAATTTTCCTTGTGCAATAACGCCATAAGTTCCTACAGGAATATCTTTCACCACTGCTTTATAGCCTTTTTCTGTTTTTTCAAACTCTTTAATGGTGTAGGTGTAAGTACACCCCCATTTGTTTACAAGCAACACCACACCGTCTGTCAAAGTATTTTCACCAATATTAATAGGTGTTTCAAGGTTTATCACTACCGATGTTTTTGTTTCTGGCACATCGTTCTTGTCTTCTGAACAAGAAACAAATGCAAAACACATAGCTAAGAGCATACTAATGCTCATCAAAATTTTCTTTTTCATTTTCTCTTAATTTATTGTTACTAATTTAATTTTCTTAAAATACAAAACCTAATGTAATCTTAACGCCCAATCGTTTTGTATGTGCATCATTGGCTATCATACCTCCTGAAAGTTCAGCAAATACGCCATAGCGTGAATCGCTCAATTTATAATCAGTACGAAGATGAGCTTTCACTTCTACACAACTGCCTTTTTGTTGCGCAAAGTTGTGATTTACATACTGGACGAAATAGGGTTCCATATCTGCATAAGGCATTGTAATATTGGCTTTTGTCCGTCCTAAATAAGTTGCTGTAAAATCGCCATCAAGCCACCATCTTTTACTTAGAGGCCGTAATATCTGCATTGTTATTTCTCCAAAGATGTGTGAAAAATTCATTTCTCTATATGAATATATATACTTTGATTGATTAGAAATAAGACCAACTTTCGTTCCAATACTCCATTCAATCTTCTTACGACTAATATAATTTGCTTCAACGCAAGTCTTCGTCTCATAGTGTTTATACATGGTAAGGTTGGCTATCACAGGATAAACTCCTGCCACAGCATCGCCTGCAACGTGTTCTATGCCGTGTTGACTCAATATCTTATAATGTCCCAAAAGCGTAAAGACATGCTGTATTCCCTGCCAACGATACCCCACAGATATTGAAGCTTTATTGTTGGAAAGCGTAGTTAAAGGTAGCGAATTGTACTCAGCAGATATTCGTTCATAACTTTGCTTTTCAAATGTTGCATTAGCAAAGATGCCATAATTTGCAAGTGGTATCATAAAAATCGAAGTTGCTATGCCTTTGCCTTTATAGTTCACATCTGTATTCGCACCTGAAAATCGTTTGTAGTATGTACCTAATCCCGTAAAGATATATTCAGTAGCACCTCCTAATTCATTATATATATCTACATCGTTCGATTGCTTATAAATATTTCCTTGCAAGGCTACTCCAAAGCGATAAGAAGCTACTGGGTAAGTTGCACCTACTTTCAGTTTCAAATCAGAAACTACTCCTTTCATACGTGGGTCTTTTCGTCTCCATTCTTGTTCGGCACGGAATTGTAATTCCGTACCTACATCCCAACGTCCCACTTTTGTAGTATATCCACCTGAAAATTGATACCTTTCTCGTTCAGTATCACCTCCTACGGTATCTGCAAGCAAATAAGGCGCAAGCAAGTCATAGTCTGTTGTAGAATTCCAACGTATTCCTGTGGTTTGCCCTGTGAGATATGCTGCACTACCCCAGACCGTGGTATACTTTGAGAGTCGAATATACGATGTTGCCATAGCTTCAATAGATTTATGTCCCTTTCCTTTCTCAAGTATAAACGGAACGTTAGCATTTTCTCTATCGGCAGTGAGTGAGAGCTCCGAATGGTTAAATCGAAAAGCACGTCCATAAGAAGCTGGATTACTCCAAGTTTCTTTCTCTATAATGCGTGCCATTGTAACACGTTCAATGTATGCTGTATCTTGTGCAAAGCTAAAGTCTGCACAAAATAAAGTTATTATTATATATAGAAATCGGTAACTATTCATTTTTTAGTCTATAAAAATAGGTTGCATCTCTATGGACTGCTCTTTACTATTTACAAGGCTTACAAAGTCGGTTTTACTACGAAACGACCGCACTTTAACTTCATTGTTTTTATCCGTATAACGTATTATACCATCTATCGAGATTTGATAAGCCCCTCGTAAAACTTTTTCTGTAAGTTTATTACCATAAAAATTTGTAGAGCTTATAACCTGCTTTGTATTTAAATTCGTAAAGGTTGCCGTGGCTTGAACTCTGTCTATCTGTGTTGCATCTGCACTATTTAGAGTGATAGAAGTTTCTACCATATAGTTTTCCACATCGTTATGACACGATGCAAGACATAAAGACATAAAGACTAAAACTATTATTAAAAAATATTGCTTCATAATTTAATATTTATTTCCAACCCAAAATAAGGTCTTACGCTTCGTCGGATAATAATTCCATTTTGGGTGTAGTTAGGTGTATAATCTAAAAGTCTATTACAAAACATTGCTATATTTAAATGGTCGTTCAGCAATTTCTTTGTTACTTTAAGATTCAAGTTCATTGAGAATGGCACATTATATTTAATATACTCTTTTGGTGTATGATCACGTACAAGGAAACGCAAGTAAGTATCATTTGCGTCCTCTGCTTTCCAATCGTGCAATGCGCCATCGGGCGATATATACTTATCAGGTTCATTGCTGAGTGGCAGACGCTGAGAAGAAGTAAACCAAAGACATTGTGCCGATACAGAAAAACCCAAACGGAGTTTTGGAATGTCGGTATCAAATATGAAGTTGGTATTTGCCATTTCTGTTCTCAATCCATCGTTATCACGATAAAGCCCGACATACTGTATTTGTTTTCCATCCAGAACTGCTGTGGGACGATAGGCTACCACTTGCGAATTGTGGTAGAGCGTACGAAACCATGCACCGTTAATCGTAAGACGAGTATGCAGTGATGAAAAACGACGAGTAGAAAAATTATATTCTAACCCTCGTTTCAGTGTGCGACTACCATTTGAATAGGTTGTTGAGCCAAACAATTCTTGCACCATAGCATAGGGCAAGGTTTGTACATCAGGAGGGGCAACAAGACTATTAGCATTGATACCTGAAGTGTCGAATTGCTTAAAACGAAATGACTGATACACCGTATTGGTACGAAAACCCGACTGCATATCTTCACGGAAAAGCGTTACAGATAGATGGTTACCTGCAAAAGTTACATCTGTACCTACTTCCCACTTCAGATTGCGTGCCGGAGAAATATTTTTATTAACAACATCAAGCACATAAGTACGCACATTGATAGTGCGGAAAGCCTCCACAGGGTGATAATAGCTAAGCTGAACTATGTCCAAATAACGTGGCTCTGGGTAAATATAATCCATCGTAGGAAACTTTGTATGCTGTCCTACACCACCCTGTAATCGTATATGGGTAGCCCATTTACCGATACGAAATTGTGGAAATGTCCACCCTATTTTTACACGAGGATCAACATACCAATGTCCGTGCATAGCATAGTGAGTGGGTAAATTTAGCATCTGATTCATTCTAATACCGCCATTCAGTTCTAATCTGTATCGACCAATAGGCAGTAATAACCGTTCTTCAGCATAAAAAGCAAGCGTATTCATTGCAGGTATAACAGAAAACCTGCGAGGACGCACCGAAGTACCTGTATAAAGAGGTGCTAAGGGGTTAAAACGCTGCCCATCACCGTAATTCTTGTCTAATGAGAAGTCAGTACCCAAAAGCAATGTGTTAGAAATTCTTGCTGAAGGAACTTGCAACTTAGCTTTCACACGTGCAAACAGATTAAAGGGTCTACCCTCCACATCGTGTTGCCCATAATAGGTATAAGGCAAAATATCAACTGTGTGTTCACCCGCTTCAGTAGTGGTAAGTGCAGGCATCATACGTGAAAGTTGCACCAAGCGTAAGCGTGAAACCACATCGTGCTGATAACTTGTAGAGAAAGTCGCTCCAATAAATTTAAGCCACGCATTCTGCTTAAACGAAACATCTAAAGACGAGTTGAATGCAAGGCGATTATAACGTGATTTATAAGTGTCGAGTTTTCCTTGATTAAGGTCAGGGTCGAGCTTTTCATCATCAAACGAACCTCCATAATCAGCATTATTTATCCATTTTATAGTATAAGTATTTCTCTTCCACAACGCACTTGTTCGTGCAGAAAACGTGATACGGGAATAACGTTCCAATGTATTGCGAGGATCGCGGTTGGCATCTAAATAATCAGCACTAAGATTAAGCGTCCAACCTTTTCCAAACTCAATTCCTTTAGAAAGATAGAAAAGCTTGCTGCTCATATCAGCTTTAAAGCGTGCATTCAAATTATGACCACCTCTGCGACGTTCTATCTTTACAAGACCACTCGTTAAATCGCCATACTCCACAGAAGGAATACCACGTACTATTTCTACTTTTTCTATATCATCGGTTGATAAAGCTCGCATATCAACACCCTGATTTGTAAAGTCGCGTTGGGTAACTTTTGCTTCCCACGCTCCAGAAAGATATTCTTTATTAGCGTTAGCAAAAACTGGAGCACCATCAATCACAAAGCTCGTTCCTAAAGAAGAAGTAGCATAATTAGCACTATTAGTAGGCGTTGCTTCACGTAGCCGAATATTATTTGGAGCATTGAGTGAAGGGTCAACAGAGCGTCCACCTGGTAATAATTCCAACAAATCTGAAAAACTTGACGGCTGCAAATGTTCTATTGCTTGCTTGCCTATTGTAGATGCAGCAGAGAGTCCTTTCGACTCCTGTGCCGTAACTACTACTTCAGCCAACGCATTTGTGTCTTCTACTAAATAATAGGTATTGTTATTTTGAGCTTTCACCACCAATGGCTTAAAGCCGATATAACTAATTCGGATAGTTTTCCCTTGAATATTTTTAGCCTGAAACCGTCCATTCATATCAGTTATGGCTACCACATTTTTGCTACTGTCTATCACAATGGCAGCTCCCATAACAGGCTGACGACTTATGCTTTCCAAAACAAGTCCACTCGTAACTTCCTGCGCCCAAGCAATGGTAGTACAGAAAAGAAACAATATAAAAAGAATGCTCCTTGTTTGTTTCATTTTGTAGTCAATCTTTTAAGACTACAAAATTACAATGCTTTTTAGCGTGCTGCAATACTCAAAAGTAAGTAAATTATTCGACTTACCAAGCGAAAGCAGAACACACAAAAATAGAGGTTATGTCGGAAACAAACTACAAATGTTTTTTGAACCAACCTACAATCAAGTCGATAACTGGCTGTTGAAACCAAGGGTCATCACCGTGTCCTGCACCTTCCAACAAATAGAACTCTGCAGGTACATTAAGCTGTTTAAGGGCTTTGTAGAGATGTTCGCTTTGATATTTCGACACCATCTTGTCCGCTGTTCCGTGCATAATAAGAAAAGGTGGAAGATTGGCGTGCAGATGTCCTTTAGGACTTGCCCACAACGCTTTCATAGCATTATTAGGAATGCTTGCAGCTGGCTCTGTGCCGTATGTAATTCCACCCACCAACAATGCTTCAGAGGCAGCTGGCGAGTTATGCCACGTCTGCACTTCTTTTGAATATCCTTCACTGATTGTTTCAAAATTGTAAGGACCGAATATATCGCAACAAGCCTGAACTTCAGACGAATATTCTAAGAAGTCGCCAACATCAAACTCTCGTTCGTTGGCAGTCATCGTAACCAATTGTGCCAAGTAGCCACCTGCCGAATTGCCCATCACACCTATTCTGTTTGTATCTATACCAAACTGCTCAGCGTGGGCGCGCAGATAACGAATAGCAGCCTTTCCATCAATGAGCATAGACGGAAAAGCAAAAGGCAAAGGACGATATTCCACCGCTGCCACCACAAAACCTTGCAAAGCAAGTGCCATACGCACTCTACTCCACTTGCCATAATCTGATGTTGTGAAGCCTCCACCAGGGAAATACACAACACAAGGTTTTGGGTCTTTGGTGTTAGGCATAAAGATTGTCATACGGAGTGAGCGTGTGCCATTGCCAAAATATTGCGCATACACCACTTCATTTATTAGGTCTATGCGAGGCTGTGTTACCTCTACTCGCATCAATCCTTTAAAATGTTCGCCTTCCTCTTCAATCTTTTCAATCATAACCATTCCTTTTCTCTCGTCTACTTTCTATTCTAATCGCATTGGAAGATGTCACGTGTATAAACCTTTTCTTTCACATCTGCCAACGCTTCATCGTATCTGTTGGCAATAATCTCATCACTATCGGCTTTAAACTTATTGAGGTCGTTCACCACCACACTTCCAAAAAACGTTGTACCGTCCTCAAGCGTTGGCTCATAGATTATCACCTTTGCGCCCTTAGCCTTGATGCGTTTCATCACACCTTGTATGGAACTCTGTCGGAAGTTGTCGCTGTTCGACTTCATTGTAAGTCTGTAAACACCTATCACACATTCTTTTTCTACCTTGGGGTTGTAGTTGCCTTGCTCATAATAGTCGTAATAACCAGCCTTATGCAACACTTGATCGGCAATGAAGTCTTTGCGTGTACGGTTGCTTTCCACAATGGCTTGAATTAAGTTTTCAGGCACATCAGAGTAATTGGCAAGCAGCTGTTTCGTGTCTTTTGGCAAGCAATAACCACCATAACCAAAAGAAGGATTATTGTAAAACGAACCTATGCGATTATCTAAACACACACCTTGAATAATGTCCGACGTGTTCAAACCCTTCACTTCGGCGTAGGTGTCCAACTCGTTAAAATAGCTCACACGCAACGCAAGATAGGTATTGGCAAAGAGTTTAACGGCTTCAGCCTCGGTCAAGCCCATAAAAAGCGTAGGAATATCTTGCTTTATAGCTCCTTCTTGCAATAAGGCAGCAAAATCGTGGGCAGCCTTGTCCAATCGTTCGTCACCTTTAGGGCAACCTACAATAATACGATTGGGGTACAAGTTGTCGTATAACGCCTTACTTTCGCGCAGAAATTCGGGTGCAAAGATAATGTTCTGACAATTATACTTTTGGCGAACGCTCTCTGTATAGCCCACAGGAATGGTCGACTTGATTACCATCACTGCCCTCGGATTGACACGCATCACCATTTCAATCACCTCTTCAACGTGTGTTGTATCAAAATAGTTCTTCACCGCATCATAGTTGGTAGGTGTGGCAATCACAACGAAATCAGCATCTTTGTATGCCGTTTCACCGTCTAAAGTAGCCGTTAGATGCAGTTCTTTTTCAGCTAAATACGCCTCAATATAGTCGTCTTGTATAGGTGAAACCCGATTGTTTATCATTTCCACCTTTTCTTTCACCACATCTACTGCCACAACTTCGTGGTGCTGACTCAAAAGAGTAGCTATGCTCAGTCCCACGTAGCCTGTACCTGCAACTGCTATTTTAATGTCGTTTTCCATATCTTTTAGCCAATGTAAGTTGGGGGTTGTAAGCCTTTTTGGGCAAGTTGTATTGGTCAGACAAGTCGGACGAGTCGGACAAGTCAGACTGGTCAGACTGGTCGGACTGATCGGACTGGTCGGACTGGTCGGACAAGTCTGATAAAGCTGACAAGTTCGTAAAACTCTGCCTTAATTCTTAAGTTAAGAAGAGCAACCATTGCCCTATGCAAAGGTACACAAAATCTTTAAACCTTGCTTAATAATAACATAAAAACCTATATACAGTCCCCCTCTTGAAACTCAAAAGAGGTCTGTATACAGGTTTTATTATCTTATTTTTATGTCAGTGCGTATTAACCGCAGTGATAGAAACGCTTAACGAGTTCGAACACACCCTTCTCGTTGTTCTTCAATTCTTCACGGAGAGTGCGGTCATCAAACTTGCGCAATTCAGCGATGATACCATCAATCATAGCTGGAGAGAATACATTGTACTTCTCGTAAACTGCACGTTGGCGTTCCAAGCAGTCAGCAGATGCAACACAGCTATCTGGCAACTGAGCCAACTTAGCGTAACGCTCTGCATTCTTAGCGTCGTGGATGTCTCCATCAGCGAATGTAGCATCAGCCACTTCGAGTGCATCTTCGATTTCGAAACCGTGACGGCAAGCAACACAAAGACCTGCCAAGAGCTGATAAACGTCAGCAGAAGCGTCTGGTGAACGCATTTCAACAGTCTGCTTGATGCTATAATCGCGAGCTGTTTCAGCTTCGATTGGGTTAGCCTTATGGCACATATCTTCGCCTGATGTCCAACCGAGAGGTACACGAACGAGTACAGAACGATTGCTCATACCCCAACATACGTTTGTAGGAGCTTCCTGATGAGGAACGAGACGGAAGTAAGAAGTAGGGTTCTTGTTACCAAAGGCAGTGATACTTTCAGCCAACTTCATCATACCTGCAATAGCGCGGCGTGCGTTTTCAGAAAGCTTGTTGCCATCGAGCATAAGGTTCTTGCCGTCCTTCATAATGCGCATGTGAATGTGCATACCAGAACCAGCCTTGCCCACTGTAATCTTTGGAGCGAATGTAATATCGTAGCCTTCAAGGTAAGCGAGGTTACGGATAATCCACTTAGCGATGAGCAATTGGTCAGCGCAATCGTTAGCTGCAACTGGTAAGAACTCTATTTCGTTCTGCTCGAAGCACTTACCTTCTTCAAAGAAAGTACCTACCTCAGAGTGACCGTACTTAATCTGACCACCACATTCAGCGATGAGCTTCATACAGCGTGTACGGAAGTCGTTAGCCTTAGCAAATGGTGCGCTTTCGTGATAACCCTTCTGGTCTGTAGCTTCAAATACGTCTTCTTCTGGGCTGATAACGTAGTATTCCAACTCGCCCATAGCTTGGAACTCCATACCTGTAACATCTGTGAAAGACTTCATAGCCTTGCGCAATGTGTATTCAGGAGCTGACTCTAATGGCTGACCATCGCGGTTGAAGAAAGAACAAAGCATACACAATGTTGGTATTTCTTCGAATGGGTCCATAAATGCTGTTGAGAAACGTGGCATTACATAGAGGTCGCTGCTACTAGCCTGAATAAAGCTGAAGAGTGAAGAACCGTCTACACGCTCACCTGAAGTGAGGATAGTTTCGAGATACTCAACCGAGTTGAGCATAAAGTTCAAAGTCTTCAAACGACCGTCACCAGCAGGGTACATAAACTTAACCATCTTGATGTCAAGTTCTTGAACCAACTGCATAATATCAGCCTTTGTAAACTCTTTAGAAGATTTCTTTAATTGTGCTTCTAACTTGTTAGCATAGATCACAAATGAGTGATTTTCCATAATTGATAGTACATTTAAGTTTTCAGTTATTATCTTTTGCAAATTTAGGAAATATATTTATTACAACCTAATTTTTTCGATGGATTTTTTAGAAGATTTGAAACTATTTGCTTTTTTCTTTCAAAAAGCATATAGAAAGCATACTATACCTATTTTAATGTATATATAGGTGAGTTGTATTACAAAATGGTTATAGAAATAGGAATTAATGGGTAAAAACAACGTAGCTCATTAACCTATCTTCAAACTCATAACGCAGAAATAAAAGGCAACTTTAAATTGCTTAAACCCAAATCGGTCGTTAGACTTCTTCGAGATTTGCGAGCTTATTTTGAGCTCTTTTCGTTTGTTTTTGAAGACGTTTAGCGAGCTAAACAACTGAAAAAACAAACGAAAAGAGCCAAAATAAGGTGCAAAGACGAAGAAAAGCATAACAGCTAAACGCTTTAAAAAGCCTTTGCGGGCTAATGACCTATTTGGGTTAAGCTGCCTTTCCGTATATCTTTTCTATAGTTCAATGTAATCTATTCTGCCACCACTCTTAAATATTGGTTCAGCAGCCATTCTTTTTGCTCGGCTATCGTTACGTTGCTATTGTCAAGAACGATGGCATCGTCAGCCTGTCTGAGTGGAGAGGTTTCACGATGCGAGTCGATATAGTCGCGCTCTTCTACATTCTTTAAGATGTCAGCAAAATTGGCTTCCATACCCTTAGCACATAACTCGTCATAGCGGCGGCGCGCACGTACTTCGGCAGAAGCTGTAACAAAGACCTTGAGTTCGGCATTAGGGAAAACCACCGTACCTATGTCTCTGCCGTCCATAACGATACCTTTTGCCTCACCCATCTTTTGTTGTTGAGCCACCAAGGCTGTACGCACAAAAGGCACAGCTGCAATAGGACTAACGTGTGCCGAAACTTCCATCGTGCGGATAGCCTGTTCTACATTTTCGTCATTGAGATAAGTATCGGGCTTGCTCGTTTCTTGGTTGAGTTGGAAACCGATGTTTATGTCTTTGATGCTTGCTTCAAGTTCGTCCAACTTGATGCTTCCATCTTCGTTGAACAGACCGTTGCGCATAGCATAGAGCGTTACCGAGCGATACATTGCTCCCGTGTCTACATAAATATAACCTATCTCACGTGCCAAATCCTTTGCCATTGTGCTTTTTCCACACGATGAATGGCCATCTATAGCTATTATTATTTTCTTCATTGTTCTGATTTTTAAAGAGGGATAAGCAGATGATTAGCATTGTCGGAATGGTCGGACAAGTCAGACTTGTCAGACCCGTCCGACTTGTCAGACAAAACTATTACCCCCCATATTTTAAAGTGTGTAAGCCAAATTTACCAATATAGAGTTGCTTGCTGCGTGATATTTACCGTATGCAAGGTTTAGTTTGAAACGTTCAAGATTCAATCCTGCACCGAAGCTAAAACCAGCTCCGTGTGTACTCTCCTCATATCCTCGCCCTATTTTCATTTCGTCAGCCTTGCGGAAGTTATACCCACCGCCTATCCAAATGCTTTCCGAAAGCAGTATATCCGCACCGAGGTTGAGGTGATTGATAAAGCGGTAGTCGTAATGGGTAAGGTCTACTAAGGTGAGCGACACACGCACAGGGAGAGCAGCCAACGTTTTGCTCATACCTACCTGAACATCTAACGGCATTTTGCCAAAGTCGTCTTTATACGCCTTAACCTGTCCACCCAAATTCTTTGCCACAGCAGATATTGACAGTTCTTTATCCTCATCGTAATAATTCAACCCCAAGTCTACACCCACCGCCATACTGTTGTACGAACCGAGATACGAAGTGATGAATTTTGCAGTGATACCGCCCACAAGATTGCGTGCCAAGGTGTACGAAAAAACGCCTTCCACCGCTATTTCACTCGCACTAAACTCGCCTGTCTGCACATTGTTGGCGTCTACCTCCTTCATCTTGCCATAGTTCATATATTGTATGCCTCCGCCCACAGTTATCTTTTCTTTAATAGCCTTTGTGAACGATGCGCCCATATAGTTGGCTCCCTTCATATAGTTCATATAACTTAGCCCTATGGTCATATCGCTTACCGATGCTGCCAAAGCAGGGTTAGAGAACATCAGCGCTGGATCGTCTTCTATGATGGTTATGTTTTCGCCACCCAAAGCAGCTGCGTGTGCACTAATGGGCAAGCGCAAGAAGTTGTATTCAGTCTGACTTTCTTGTGCCAAAGTCATAGCCGAATATCCTGTAAGGAGGAGAGAGAAAAGGAGCTTTTTCATTTAATGTACTTTAATTTATCGGCAAAGATACATCTTTTTCCGAATATCTTATTAATTTTGTCTACCGATTGTGCAGTTTTTCAACGAACTTCTGCTATCGGCAAGCTCATATTTACTGCTTGTTTCTCATTAATAACGAGAAATGACAATATTTAGTGTTTAAGCGTGGAAATAAAGAAATCAAAAAGTGCAGATTTAGAAAACAAACGCTGGATAGGCTTTGTTTTGGGTCTCATTGTAGCCTCGTCCATCTTTTATGTAGCGATGGAATATTCAATAGGGGGCGACAGTGAGGACGATAAGGCTATGGACTTGAAAAAAGAACTCGTCTTAAACAACCAAGATATGATGCCTGCCATAGACGAACAAGACCTTGCAAAGGAACAGAAAGACGAAAAGCCCACTATGGAGGATATGCTAAACCTAAAGCGCAGCGACACACCGCAAAAGGTTACACCACACGAGGTGGGCAACACCACATCGAACGATGAAAAGACCACTGCACCACAAGTGAGAGATGTAGCCTTAACCACAACCAACACTGCTGCCCTGCCCGACCCTCCTAAACCCATAGAGGAAATAGCCAAAGAGGTGAAAAACAAGTTTACCGATGATGATGCAGAAGAAAAGGTGGAACGAGTGGACGATAAAGTAAACAAACACATTCTTTCGCAAACCCCTACTCCGCCAGGTGGTTGGAGCAACTTTGTTGTGTGGCTTACCAAAACTATAAAATATCCACCCACTGCCATAAAGGCAAACCAACAGGGCGTTGTTAACGTTACATTCATCATCAATGCCGACGGCACAGTGAGTGATGTAAAGGTGAAGAAGGCCAAAAACACCGCCTTCGACTTAGAAGTGTTACGTGTGGTACGCACAATGGGCAGATGGAAACCCGCAAAGGAACACAATAAACCTTGTAGGTCGCTCGTAGAAATACCTATTGTGTTCCAAATAGCATAAGCTATCTCCTTGCATAATCTACTCTTTATACACATCTCTGTTTAACCCAAATCGGTCGTTAGACGAGTCGGACGTGTCAGACAAGTCAGACGGGTCGGACGACCGATTTGGGTTAAACAGAGTTGTGTATAAAGAGTAGTTGCGTAACCGCTTACAACCTTTATCTATTTCTCACTTATTCTTTTCTATTTTTACCAAATAGCTTTCCTAATTGTTAAATTCACCCTTCATATTTTGCGTATTTACCAACTAAAAAGATTTTGTACGAGAATAGAGCCTCTTTTTACGTGCAACTGTAACTTATTGATACACTTATTGTTATACAATAGTAAGCGAAAGTGTGCAAAAATAAGACTTTTAAATCAAGTAAATATAGAACTATAAAAAAGCAGAAACAAACAGAAAAAGAGCCTTTTCTTGATATTTCAGCAGTCCAAAGTTCAATGCTAAGCAGCTCAAAGTTGAACTTTGACACCGCAATACATATATGTTTGACATTGTCAAAGATAAACTTTGACAATAGCAAACCTTAAAATCGGACTTTCAGAACCATATAAGAGAATAATAAAACAATGCTGTTTCGCAGATTTAAATGTTAAAACGCACAACTGCTAAAACAAGTTACATCAACCCAAAACTTATCACTAAGAACAACAGCTTGCAAATCAGCAAAATAGAACGAGCAGCATAAAAACCATCACACCTTTTTTATATAAGCGTACAATATTATAAAAAGATTTTCGTTATAAATAAAACCCACAATTAGACATTGGCTTATATGCCGTTTAATTGGGAAAACAGAAATTTTAAAAAGCGAAATATCAATACCGAAT
This sequence comes from Prevotella ihumii, assembly GCF_900155655.1. Taxonomy (GTDB): domain Bacteria; phylum Bacteroidota; class Bacteroidia; order Bacteroidales; family Bacteroidaceae; genus Prevotella; species Prevotella ihumii. Next base: position 1,651,500 of record NZ_LT706987.1, on the reverse strand, counting down.
ATAATATGCTGACATCAGACGAACTTCTCAAAATCGTAAACCATTATTTGGATAGTCTACCTTACACCCGTAAGCCCTCAACCCTGTACGAGCCTATAAAGTACGTGCTCGATTTGGGTGGAAAGCGTATTCGCCCTATCCTTATGATGCTTAGCTATAATCTTTATAAGGACAATCCCGAAGCGATACTTTCGTCGGCTTGCGCCTTAGAAACTTATCACAACTACACCTTGTTGCACGACGACCTAATGGACGAAGCTCCTTTGCGCCGTGGTCAGCAGACAGTGCATAAGAAATGGAACGACAATCAAGCTATTCTTTCGGGCGACTCGATGCTCGTATTGGCTTACGAACGTTTGGCTAAATGCGACAGCAAGCACCTTGAGGCTTGTTTGGCTTTGTTTACAGAGACGGCATTGCAAATAGGCGAAGGACAACAATACGATATGGCATTTGAAAATCGTTCGGACGTAACCGTGGAGGAGTATATCGAAATGATACGCTTAAAGACAAGTGTGCTTCTTGCTTGTGCTATGAAGATGGGGGCTATATTAGCCGATGCAAGCAAGGAAGATGCCGACAACCTTTATAAATTTGGCGAGCAGATAGGCTTGGCGTTCCAATTGCAGGACGATTATTTGGACGTGTATGGCGATGCAAAGGTGTTTGGAAAAAAGATAGGTGGAGATATTACTTCCAACAAGAAAACCTATATGCTCATCACAGCCTTTAACGAAGCTAACGAGGTGCAGCGCAAGGAATTGGAAACGTGGATTGGAAAGAAGGATTTTGATACCGAAGAAAAGATTGCAGCCGTAACCAAACTCTACAACGATATAGGCATAGACCGCATGGCCAAAGAGAAAATGGACTTCTACTACGAGCAGAGCAAGAAATATCTTGACGCTGTGGCTATTGCCGAAGATAGAAAAGAGGAGCTAAAGGCTTATGCGGCAGCAATGATGAAACGCCAGAAGTAAAGTTTGGTTTCTTTCCTTTAGTTTCGAAAGTACCCAAAGAATGATGTAAAAAGTTCGTAAAAGATGCCTTATCGCCGACTTCCCAAAACCGATGCCGCACGCTTAAAGTCGATTAGAACGCTGTTGGACAATAGCGAAATCTACACCGTAAGAAATAGATTTATCGATTGGAAGTTGCTCAATCGCGCCCAACCCTTGCACGACCGCTTGTTGACAGCCACCGAACAGTATCGTATTTCGATGGCGTCGCAGGTGCGCAATGCCAAAAAGATGGACGGGTTGCAGCGCAGAGCCGTAATGTATCTTAGCCATTTCATACAGGTGCTGCTGATGTCGGTAGAGCGTGGCGAAATAAAACGTAGCCAATTGGCTCTATACGGACTGAGCGAAGAAGCCACAGCCCTCCCTAATCTGAAATCGGCAGAGGGATTAATGGAATGGGGAACAAAGATAGTAGAGGGCGAAAAGGCTCGGCTAAAAAAAGGTGGGCGACCCATTTATAATCCTTCCATAGGTATGGTTTCTACCCATTTCGATATATTTAGCGAGGCTTATACAGCACAAAAACGTATGCAGCAACGTACACAAAAGACGTTGCAGGATATGTCGAAACTTCGTCCTGAGATAGACGAATTATTGTTAGAACTGTGGAACGTGATAGAAGCTCACTTTGCAGAATTGCCACCCGAAACAAGGTTTCAAGAGTGTAGGAAGTTTGGCATCGTCTACTATCACCGTCGCCACGAAGACCCAAAGTATTGATAAATTATGATAATAGATACCCATATTCACCTTGATGGTGAGGAATTTAAAGACGACCTTTCTGCAGTGGTAGAGAGGGCTAAGGAGGCTGGTGTGGAAAAGGTTTTTCTGCCTGCCATAGACGCAAACTCGCTTGATAGCATCGCAGCGGTATGTCGCCAATTTCCCAACTATGCTTATCCTATGCTCGGACTACACCCCGAAGAGGTGAAAGCCGATTATGAAGAGGTGCTAAAAAACATTCACACCGCCATCATAGAAAGCAAAGACTGTATTGCTGTGGGCGAAGTGGGGTTAGACTTTTATTGGTCGCGCGAGTTTGAAAAGGAGCAGCTTCTTGCCTTTGAAGAGCAGGTGAGATGGTCTGTGGAAACAGGTTTGCCACTGATGATACACTGCCGTAAGGCGCAAAACGAGATGGTAAACATCTTGAAAAAGTATAAAGACAAACTTCACGGAGGCGTGTTCCACTGCTTTACGGGCAATGAAAAGGAGGCTGCAGAACTGCTTGCTTTCCCTGATTTTGTGTTGGGTATCGGTGGTGTGCTTACATTTAAGAAGTCGAACCTCCCCGAAACGCTCAAGAGCGTACCGCTAAACCGCATTGTACTTGAAACCGATGCACCTTATATGGCACCTGTGCCAATGCGAGGCAAGCGCAACGAAAGTGCATTTCTTGTACACATCGTAGCACGATTGGCAGAGGTATACGGCGTGAGCGAGGACGAAATAGCACGCCAAACTTCGGAAAATGTAGCACGAGTGTTCGGCGTGTGAACATAGAAAGCGTACACAAAAAACACATACCCTATAAAAACTTCTGAATGATATGCAACGATTATTGCTTCTTTTCACCTTATTATATAGCACGGTAACAACCAACGCTACGCCAACCGACTCTGTTAGCCGTTGGGGAGTTACGCTAAGTGGTATGTCCAGCAATGTGGTGTCATTGGACAAATATCAAAAGAAATGGATGAAAAAGTCGAATAATGGTTCTGTCGCTTTGGAACTATTTCGCACAGCTCAACCTACCGATAAAGATAGTTATGCTGCTGATTATAACTACCCATCTATAGCCATTGGCGCACGTTATACAATGAACGGAGGGGTGAGAATGCATCGCAATAAAGACGAAGACTGGGGATTGGCAGAGGAAGTAGACTACGATTCGCATCTTGGCAATACGCTTTCGCTTTATGGTACTTTCTATCGTTCCATTCATCGGTCGCAACATTGGGAAACAGCTTATTCGCTAAGTGGCGGAGCTGGGTTCAACTCAAAATGGTATGACAAAGAAGAGGCAGTTGACAACGAACTGATAGGTACGCCCGTACTTATCTATTTTGGGGCAGGTATTCACCAAACTTACCACATCAACAATCATTGGGCTATACGAGGTAGCTTAGAGTTTGTACACCATAGCAACGGCGCACTTTATCGTCCCAACAAAGGGTCGAACAGCCTTGGACCATCAATAGGAGTGGTGTATCAGCCTTACAACTATTCGGACATCGTGAATGGACGACAAACCTTCACAGCCGAACCAATAAAAAAGTATTGGTATGTCAATATTGCAGCTGGTATTGGAGCTAAAACCTTGTTGGAGGATTGGCAAAAGACACAGTTCAGAACCCCATCTACCGACCCTAATTATCGCACAGAACACTTTACACGTTATGCTGTGTATTCGCTTCAAGCCGACATTATGTACCGATACGCAAGAAGATGGGCATCGGGAATAGGTATTGACTATTTCTACGAAAAGTGTGGCGCACATATAAAGAGCTTAGATGCCGAAAAGAACATTACAATAAAACATAGTCCGTTTACCATAGCTTTGGCAGCCAAACACGAGGTGTTCTATCACAATCTTTCATTGGCTTTAGGGTTGGGCTATTACTTGCACAAACAAATGGGGCAATACATCACCGACAACGAACCTCGCTACTATGAGCGAGTAGGATTGCACTATGCTTTTCCATCGTTAGGAGGACTAAAGGTGGGTATAAACGTAAAAGCGCATCTCACCAAAGCCGATATGACAGAGTTTGTAGTGACCTACCCTATCCGTTTAACCCAAATCGGTCGTTAGAATGAGAATGTATTTTTTGAGCTTATTTTGTGATTTATTTTGCATATATCAAAGGAGCATAGCGGGCTATGTAACTGCAGATATAGGCAAAATAAAGCCAAAATAAGGCAAAAAGACATCTCATAGGTTTCGGTATAAAGAGATACATAGGCAAGAAAAGAAGCAAGTGAACTGTTGAGAAATCTTAATCTTGCATATTTAGTATTTACAACCATAAGATATTGGCAGTTTTAGGCTCACATTCAGAATATATTTTGTATATTTGCGGTGCAGTGGCATTTCGGTAGAGATGCAACAATAAATAGAAAACATTAAACCTCAAAATAAAATGATTAAGAAATATGTAGAAGAAAACGAGGCGAGAATGCTTGAAGAGCTTTTCAGCCTCATTCGCATTCCAAGTGTGAGTGCACAACCTGAACACAAAGAAGATATGGTACGTTGTGCTAATCGCTGGAAGGAACTTTTGATAGAAGCTGGTGTAGACAAAGCCGAAGTAATGCCATCAAAGGGTAATCCTATGGTTTATGCTGAAAAGATGGTAGACCCTAACGCAAAGACCGTTTTAGTGTATGGACACTATGATGTGATGCCAGCAGAACCATTCGACCTTTGGAAAACTGAACCATTCGAACCTGTTATAAAAGACGGCAAGATTTGGGCACGTGGTGCTGACGACGACAAAGGTCAGTCGTTCATTCAAGCTAAAGCATTTGAATACCTCAACAAGAACGGCTTGTTGAAGCACAATATGAAGTTTATCTTTGAAGGAGAGGAAGAGATTGGCTCTGGTAGCCTTCCTGCATTCATCGAAGAACACAAAGAATTATTGAAGTGTGATGTAATTCTTGTTTCTGATACATCACTTATTGGCCCTGATACACCATCTATCACTACTGGTTTGCGTGGTTTGGCTTATTGGCAGATTGAAGTTACAGGCCCTGACCATGATCTCCACTCTGGTACATTTGGTGGTGCTGTTGCCAACCCTGCTAACGTTCTTTGCAAACTCATCGGCGATGTAACAGGAGAAGATGGTAAGATTCGCTTCCCAGGCTTCTATGACGATGTAGAAGAAGCATCTAAGGAAGAACGCGACCTTGTAGCTTCTATCCCATTCGACATCAACGAATATAAGAAGTCGTTGGATATAGAAGAAGTATTCGGTGAAGAAGGATACAGCACAATTGAACGCACAGGCTATCGTCCATCATTCGATGTTTGCGGTATGTGGAGCGGTTACACAGGCGAAGGTGCTAAAACAGTAATTCCATCTAAGGCTTACGCAAAGATTTCTTCACGCCTTGTTCCACATCAGGACTATAAGAAGATTGGTCAATTGGTAGTAGATTACTTCAATAAGGTTGCTCCTAAGACCGTGAAAATCAAGGTAGAAAACCTCCACGGAGGCTATGGCTACGTTTGTCCTATCGATTTCCCTGCTTACAAGGCTGCAGAGCGTGGATTTGAAGCCGTATTTGGCAAGCGTCCATTACCTGTTCGTATTGGCGGAAGTATTCCTATCATCTCTACATTTGAGAAACTTTTGGGTTCAAAGAGTGTATTGATGGGCTTCGGATTGGAGTCTAACGCTATCCACTCACCAAACGAAAATATGCCAGTAGACCTTTGGAAGAAAGGTATCGAAACCGTTATCAACTTCCACTTGGAATACGATAAGGAAGCATAAACATTGCTTTTAAACGATAAGAATGAAGCTATCATCTTCCACTTGGAATACGATAAGGAAGTTATAAGCATTGCGCTTAAACGATAAAGACTTAAAAAGAAGATTTCACGATGTGAAGTCTTCTTTTTTGTTGTTATATACTTCTAAAAGTTCAGATAGCCCTCTCTAAAATTAAACCCAAATCGCTCATTAGCCCGCAAAGGCTTTTTAACGAGTTTAGATGTTATGCTTTTCTTCGTCTTTGCACCTTATTTTGGCTCTTTTCGTTTGTTTTTTCAGTTGCTTAGCTCGCTAAACGTCTTCAAAAACAACCAAAAATAGCTCAAAATAAGCTCACAAATCGCAAAGAAGTCTAACGACCGATTTGGGTTAAAAATTACAAAAAAGTTTGGAAATAGACAAAAGTTGTAGTACCTTTGCAGAACAAATACTACATAATAATCAAATCGGGCTTGTTTGGATTTGACGGCAAGACGAGATGGTATGTAAGCATGCGGAGCATCGGTGGCTGGCTCCTAAATATCAGTTATCAAACAATTAATTGGCGAAAACAATTACGCTCTTGCTGCCTAATCGAAGTACAGTAGATTACTGGCTTTATTCGGCTATTAGATAGCTGAACGAGACACTGCTCCAAGGATGTTGTTCCGAATCTGAGGGTTAAGCGGTGCAGGTAAATCGGAAATAGTTTGTGTATGCCTCGCTGCACAGATGAAATTTAGAGGATAAGGCATTGGTTGGTGGTTCAGGTCTTGCCAATGCTCGAAAATTGAAGGCTGAAATAAGCATGTAGAAAGCATATGGTTTCCTTGTGCGGACGTGGGTTCGACTCCCACCAGGTCCACTAAACGAAAGAACAAGAATGTAAGGACAATTACTCCACATTCTTGTTCCTTTAGTTTTAGAGTTTCCGATTCAGAGCATTAGCTATTGTCCCAAATTGATAACTTCACTAATCGTGATGATGCAATAGAAAAACACTAATTGACTTCATTCCAAGGGTTCAGATTTGTCTACCAAGCGCAATACCGCTGCACGTGCAATCTTTCCCGTTTCGGTTCGTGGGACGGAAGAGACTGATTGATAATAACGAGGTTGACAATATTTAGGCAGATGAGTTGTGCAAATCTCAGCTATTTCGGTAATATTTTCCGCTTCTGTGAGCAGCACTACTTCTTCACCAAACTTTAGGTTTTTACGCTTCGTGATAGCAAAAGGAACTGTTAAATATGGTTTTAATGCTTGTTCCACTTCCTCTATTTGTATCTTTACGCCACCCGAATTGATTACATTATCTTTGCGTCCAATGATACGAAAGAGGGTTTTCGGCTGCCCACAACCATTTTCTTCTATCTTAAACTCCACCCTATCATTTGTTGTAAGCGTATCGGCACAAACCAAGGGTGCATTTATCACCAAACATTCATCAGTAGTTTGCGATAAAGTAACATTATCAAAAGGTTCATACCAATGGCTTGCAGACTTTCCATTGAGCCGTCTAAGGGCGATGTGCGAAAGCGTTTCGGTCATTCCGTATGTACTCCAAACCGCATTAGGAAAGTCTTTTAGATCGTTCATTAAAGCCTCGTCAATTGCTCCCCCACCAATAATAAGATGCTTTATCTGCTTCAATCGTTCACGTTCAATGGAGTTTTGCAGCGTGTTATATACTTGCAAAGGCACCATTGCTGCAAATGTGATAGGCGTATGAGGATTTTCTAATGCAGAAAGCGAAATATCAGAAAGAGGATTGCCCGATGGTTTTACAGAAAGAAGCTGAAGTTTTCGTTCCAAACTCCTCACCACCATCATTTTACCAGCTATATAATCTAACGGCATACATAGCAAGGCTGTGTCGCCCTCCTTTAAGTTTAGAAAATCGCACGTGATACGAGCCGAATTTAACATACGTTGTTTTTCCACCCAAAGTGGTTTGGGCTTACCTGTCGACCCACTCGTATGCACCAATACTACCTCACTATCATTATTCCATTCCTCAAGAAATGCTTCTAATGTCTTCATTGCAAATGTTCCTTCCGATGCGCATTTATTGTTTTACAATCCATAGTTTATCGCCCCTAATCTCCAAAGGCATAGGCACATTGTCCGAAAATAGCAATCCTGTGCCTAATCCTTGCGCCATCTGTATATCATTTCCATATACCTTTGCTGTGAGCTGTGCGATAGCGTTCAAACCAATATTGCTTTCCAAAGCCGAAGTAATCCACGACCCGATGCCACGTTCTTGAGCAAGACTTATCCACTCCTGCGTTCCAACAATACCTCCGTGTAAACTTGGTTTTAAGATGATGTATTGCGGACAAATCGTTTCTAAAAGTTCTATCTTTCGTTCACGATGGTTCACTCCAATAAGTTCTTCGTCCAAAGCAATGGGCAAAGGCGTATTGGCACATAATCGAGCCATTGCCTCCCATTGATATTGTCGAATGGGCTGTTCTATGGAATGAAGGTCATACTTTGCCAACGCTTCCAATCGACACATCGCTTCTGCGGCTGTAAATCCTCCGTTTGCATCTACACGAAGCTCTATTTGCTCCTTAGAGAATGTCGTGCGAATATGGCGAATGAGGTCTAACTCACGTTCAAAATCAATTGCGCCAATCTTCAATTTCACACAGCGAAAACCTGCCTTCATCTTTTCTTCCAAACGAGCAAACATCTCGTCGAATGTTCCCATCCATACTAAGCCGTTAATGGTTATCCCTTCATTGCCCTTACCAAAAGATGTGTCGAACAAGTCGACACTGCCTTGTGCGTCCAATTGCGCCAATGCCGTTTCCAAACCAAAGAGCATAGAAGGATAATCCTGCATTGCAACATAGTCAATCATGCCCTTTTGCTCAAACTCGTTGCAGAAATGGCGCAATCGTTCTTCGTATTCAACCTGTGGGAGTGCATCGCACGAAAGGTCAAGAAGGGGCGCACACTCGCCTATTCCCTCAATTCCACATCGCTGCGCATCAGTTAAACGGAGGAAATAACTCTGTCTTGTGCGATAAACGCCACGTGATGTTCCTGCAGGATTGATGAAATGGAGCGTTTTAGGTTCAATCTCTATTTTGTATCGTTTCATATCCAAAAAGTGGAGACAAGGCATATCTCGTCTCCACCATACATTTTTATCGGTTTATGGGAATTGTGGATACTGGTCAAAATTGGGTTTGCGCTTTTCTAAGAATGCTTTTCCACCCTCTTGAGCCTCGTCCATAGTGTAATACAACATTGTGGCATCGCCTGCCAACTCTTGAATACCTGCCTGTCCGTCCAACTCTGCATTGAAGCCTGCTTTCATCATACGCAATGCCAAGGGCGAACGTTCCATCATTGTTTCTGCCCAATCTACACACTCATCTTCCAACTTGTCAAAAGGCACAACCTTGTTTACCAAGCCCATACGTTCAGCCTCAGCTGCATTGTATTGACGGCAAAGATACCATATCTCGCGTGCCTTCTTCTGTCCTACGATACGTGCCAAATAAGAAGCTCCAAAACCAGCATCGAACGAGCCTACCTTAGGACCTGTTTGTCCAAAGATAGCATTTTCAGAAGCAATGGTAAGATCGCAAAGCACGTGCAACACGTGACCACCACCAATAGCATAACCATTCACCATAGCAATAACGGGTTTGGGCAAGCGGCGTATTTGCATCTGAACGTCCAACACATTGAGTCGTGGCACACCATCGCCACCTACATAACCTCCACGGCCTTTCACGTTCATATCACCTCCTGCACAGAAAGCCATATCGCCTGCACCCGTAAGAATTACCACACGAATGTCTAACGCCTCACGACAATAACTGAACGCCTGCGAAATCTCCCACACAGTAAGCGGAGTAAACGCATTGCGGTAACGAGGACGATTGATGGTAATCTTAGCAATGTGATTGTATTCTTCGAAAAGGATTTCTTTAAAGTCGAACCCTTCTATCGTTTTCCATTCTCTTTTAGCCATAATTTTTCTTTATATTTTGTTGTTTTACGCTTGTTTTTTCTTTCTCAATCAGTTCACTCTTTTCTTAGCAAACATTTCGTAATAGGTTTTCATCACTTGTGCATCATCGTCAGCATTGGTAAACACTTCCAGCAAAACGGGTCCTTCTTCGCCATTTACAAATACGTCTAAGGCTGTTTCCAATTCTGTTTCGTTTCTTGCACAGAGATATTTCACATCGTTAGCATAGCATATTCCCTGTGCCGATGTGTGATGTTCGCCACTAATGGCAGTGTTGCGGTGGGGCGATTGTTCCAATCCTAATAGCTGACGGAAGATGCCTCCGCCACCATTATTGAGCAAAAGAATACAGAGATTTGAGCCTAACTTCTGGTTCCACAACGCATTTTGATCGTAAAAGAAGCTCAAATCGCCTATCACACAGCATACGTCCATAGCATCAGTACGAGCCACAGCCATACCCACAGCCGTAGAGAGCGTTCCCTCAATGCCATTTACGCCACGATTGACATGGATATATTGAGGACTATATATATTGCCCAAACGTACAGCGGTACTATTTCCATAAACACAGGTGTTAAACCAGTCGACCTCTTTACACTTCTCGTGAAAACGTTTGACGGCTAACATCTGCGAATAGGCAGGTTGATAGGTGGCTGAAAGGTGTGCTGCCTTGTCCAATTCCTTTTGCCACAACTTTGCAAAGGCTGTGGGTCGCTTTCCTTCCACCAAGTCTTCTATCATAGAGAAAAAATCTAACGGATTGGCTGCAATCACATCGGTGAGGTTCATAAACGTATCGCACACCTCGCCTCGCTCGTCTATCAACACAGAACGAATGTCTTTACAACCACGGAGAAACCGCTTTAAACGCTTGCTGACTATCGTTCCGCCCATATAGATTAGGAAGTCGGGGCGATAACGCTCTTCGTTTTCCACCACAGACAATACTTCATCGAAGTGTAAAGGAGGCGTGTCAAAGAAGTCGACTGACAAATTTTCGTACAACACAACAGCATATTTCTGAAGGGTTTCTACACAACTTAGGTCTATCCCAAGTGCGTCTGTCGTCATTTGTCCTATCACTACCATAGGGCGTTTGGTTTTCATAAAGGCTTCTGCCACATCGTCTAAGCTATCAAGATCGCCCACAGTTTCACCTCGACGAATAATGCGCTGAAGGGGCAAACCTTTCACCGTATATTCGAAAAGTGGTTCGCTGATGGGCACATTGATATGTACAGGCGCACCTTGATAGCGTTTGTTTTCCAACAGAGCTTCGTTTACTAAGCGGTTGCAATACCATCGCTCTTCATCGTTGGTAGGTTCGGGAAGGTTTACGCTCTTTCGTACGTGAGGAGCAAGTGCATTTGCTTGCAATAGTGTCTGCCCATCTGCCTGCCCTATCCATTGCACTGGGCGGTCTGCCGACACCACAATGATAGGCAAATTGCGATAATAGGCTTCAGCAATGGCAGGAGCAACATTGAGCAAAGCCGACCCTGACGTGACGCAAAGCACCACGGGGTCATTTTCAGATATACAAAGTCCGATAGCGAAGAACGCTGCCGAACGCTCATCGGTAACGGGATAGCACGTTATCGACGCACACTCGCAAAGGTTGTGGACGATGGGCGAATTGCGCGACCCTGGGCAAACCACAGCTTTTGTTATTCCAGACTTAACGAGCAAAGCCGTCAGTATGTTTACATTTTCTTTATTGCTGAACATTCTATTTTCGTATTATTTTTTTTATTGTTTCAAACTGTGGAATGAATTTGAATATTGTTCTATTTTTCCACTATCCACTCTTCATTTCTCAAACATCATCTTTGACTTTCCAAAACATATATGTTTGAGGTGGTCAAAGTTCAACTTTGGGAGGGCTAAACATATATGTTTGGGGTTGCAAAACATATATGTTTTAAAAGCCACCTATATACCTCTGATTAACAAAAGGTTACAACCTAACATTTCAAAGTCTCACCCTAAACATCTATTATTCTATTCTTCCTCGTCTTATTTTTTCCCTCCGCACGCTAAATGATAGCTCGCTTTATGGCATTTGCAGCAGTCGTCGCATTGTAGCCATTTTGGCTTCAGTCTCTCGCCATTCGCTTTCAGCATTGCTTTCGGGCAGTATTCCGCCCCCTGCATAAAGCGTGCAGCTATCGCCCATCAACTGCATACAGCGCAACGACACATAAAGATGGGTTTCACGATGGAGATTTAAAGGGCCTACAAAGCCACTATAATAACTGCGTGGCGAGGTTTCGTGATGGAGAATAAAGGTGCGTGCCGCTTCTTTCGGAATACCACAAATGGCAGGCGTGGGGTGAAGGGTGTCTAAGAGGTTGCCCAAAGTAGACGGAGAAGCCAACTGAAAGCTGAAATCGCTGCGCAAATGCACCAAATTGGCTGCTTGTACAGTATATGGTCCTTCTTCCTTTATCTCCATTGCACAATGGGTTTCCAAGCATTGACGAATGTATTTTGCCACATATTGTTGCTCGGCTTTATTCTTTTCCGACCATATTATATCGTCTTCAGCGTATGGCATCGTACCTGCCAAAGCCATTGTGTGCCATTTATTGTTGACTCCATCTAATAGTATTTCGGGGGTTGCCATCACCCAAATACCTGTTTGCGGAGTAGAAAACAATGCCACAAACTGATGGGGGTATAGCTGACAGGCACGCATAAACACATCTTCGGGGGATAAATCTCCGTTGAGCGGTTCGGTAATACTGCGTGAAAGCACCAATTTATCAAATCGTCCATCAACCAATTGTTCGTGAAAGCAAGCAAAATCTTTCTTGTACGTAGTCTTAGCCTTTGTGCTGTCGGTAGAAAGAAACGAATGAAGATTGCGCCCAAGTCTGGTTTGCACCTTGCACACCGCCATCGTTTGCACCTCATCGGGCTGCATCAACAAGATAGGACACGACGAGGAGGGACTAAAAGGAGCGATAACGAAGCCTTCACGCCCATTGAGTTCGGCAAGCGAACCCAAACATAAAGGCTCGCTCGACTGCGAAATCAAGGTACAGTGCTCCGCATTGGGCAAACGATAAATGGCGTATGCGTTCATCATTGTTTTACGTGTCTTTTCTTCTCGCTACTTTTTAGCTATTACATAGTTGGTAACTTGTACCGTAGAGATGAGTTCGCCCTCATCGTTGGTTACTTCTATCTGCCATACGTGTAGGGTCTTTCCTTTATGCACAATGCGCCCCGTGGCTGTTACAGTTCCACCGTATGGCATCGCCTTAACGTGGTTGCCGCTAACATTGATGCCCAAAGCCATCTTACCGGGACACAACGCCATAGAGCCAACACCAGCCACATTTTCGGCTAAAGCCAAGGTTGCGCCTCCAGAGAGAAAGCCGAACACTTGCTTATTTCTATCATCGACAGCCATTTTAGCCATCAACATATCGGGTTCGGGAGTAGAAATGAAGCGCATACCCAAGGTGCGACTTAGTCCGTCTTCATTCTCTAACAGTTCCCGTTGCTTTTCTACGTTCATATTCTTATCATTTCTTCATAGCACAGGGCTATGTTTTCTTTATTATCGATAGTGCTAACAAGTACAAGAAAATAATGTAGGGGCGTGATTTATCACGTTCCGAACACCAATCATTGCAGCAAAGGAACTCGATAAATCGAACCCCTACATTTGCCAAGTGCAGCCTTATCTTATGCAAAGATAGTGCCAACGAGAGCAATACAAGCTTGCTTGAATATTGCAGAGTGCAGCCTATCTTATGCAAAGATAGTGCCAACGAGAGCAATACAAGCTTGCTTGAATATTGCTGAGTGCAGCCTATCTTATGCAAAGTTAGCAAATATAAACTTCTTAGCCAAAAGAATACCCCATATTAGTTTGCGGAGAAAGGAAAAGAGGATGCGTTTTCTAACCGTATATAATAGCATAAAGGAAGAAGAAAAGATATGGTTTTAGAACCTAAAAACAGAAAACTCATTGCTTTTTAGCCCAACAAAAAGTGTTTAGAAATCTATATGCCCTATGAATTACACCGAAAGGAAAGAGAACAAAAATAAAAAATCATCTACCCATTCATTCCAATTTATGAAGCGATAGATGATTTTGCAAAGAATATGATATAAGGAAATATAGAACAATTATTGCAAGCGGTATTTCTATACGCTCAAGTCTATATTTTTAGTTGCACGTTATTTCTTAGGTACAAAGCTCTCCCACGTTTGATCATCAAAGAAGATACGTATCTCGGTGATGTTACGTTGGGGACGGTCAATATACTTCACCTCGGTCTTAACCATTTGTTTGGGTGCAGCAGAGGTATATTGCTGTAATGGCTCTACATTATCAAAGGGGAGGGAAGGAGTAGTTTCGCCTTCAAAAAAGTTTCCTCCGTCAGCCATAGCACCACCATCTGTAAAATCACTATTGGTGGGCTCGCTATCGTTAAACATACTCCCTGTGCCATACATCAACCAATCGAGACTTATCGTAGGAAATTTTCCACGAATAGCTTCGACCGTGTTAAGGGTGGGTTTAGTGCGTCCGTTAAAGATGCTACTCAACGATGCAGTTGATATACCTATAAAATCTGCAAACGTCTGTTGGGTCATGTGCTGACTCTTCATCAACTGATTAATTCTGTCCTTCATACGTTAATCGTGCCTTATTTTACCCTATATGGGATAAACCTTTTGATTTTACAAAGGTAAAACAAAGTTTTTACATACCAAAATATTAAAGAAAAAAGTTTAGATACATATATTTAAATTTCAATATTTAGAAGTTTAAACTATTAAAGTTGGCTCAGTGTGCAATTTAGCTTTACATATAGAAATCTAAACATACACCTTAAAAGCCTATTTAAGCAATAAAATAAAGAATTTACCTATATATCTGGTTATTAATAGGTAGTTACAACAGATTACAAAGCTAAATCCACAAATATTCACCATTTATCTTCTAAATCACAAAACATCGACCCTAAAACATTTAATTATTTGATTTAAATTATTGGTTTTTAACGCTTTACATTACACATATTGAGCCTGTATATTTAAACGTTTAAATTATTAAACTTCTTTATTTAGGTTTGTATTCTTAAATGTAAATCTAAATGTGCATTATTCATTATTTTAAATATTGCTTAATGTTTAAAACTTTACGTTTATAATTTTACAAATACAAATAAAATGTTTAGTATGTTAAACGTTAATGATAATTAATAATAAATCGCAGCTTTGGCAAAAAGCTGTTTTCGGTCATATTTCTCGTATTTAAAGACAAGGGCTTAGTTGGTGAAAAATACGAGAAATATGAACAACTTAAAAACGGATAACTCCCCTATTATGAACACTTTAAACAAAAAAAACGCCCCGTGAGGGACGTTTGTTTTAGCTCAAAAAATGCTTAAAATGAGCGTTTCTCAGGCATTTTGGGTATAAAAACAAGCCAAAAACGATGTTTTAATTCGCCAAAATAGGCGTTTTTACTAATGTAAAATGAAAAATATAAGCTCTTTCATCAGTTCACCTGCACCTGTACTTGGATTATCAAGTCCTTTACTCTTCGCATCTACCTCTCTAAACTTAGAAATTATCTCCATAGTTTTACGTGCTGAGTAACTTCGTAGACCAGTAAAATAATCTTTTGCGCCCCAAGTAGACTTCAAATCTAATGACTTTGCGATGTCTGTTTCGGAAGCTTTTTGTGGCGCATAGTGCACTATCATCAGGTTCTGAAAATAAGTGAAGAGCAATGGGAGGAAAGAATAAAGCGAGCCTGCCTTAGGGTTCTTGTCAAAGTAGTTTACAATTTGGTTGGCTTTGAACACATTTCTATGGACAATGGCATCACGGAGTTCGAAAGCATTAAACTCTTTGCTAATGCCTATCTCTTGCTCTACAATTTCAGGAGTGATGCGTTTATCCTCGTTGGTTAAGGATAGAACAACTTTTTCAAGTTCAGAAGTAAGGCGATTAAGGTCAGCTCCTACGTGGTCGGCAATCATCTGACACGACTTAGGATCAATGCTAACCTGCTTTGTCTTTAGAAAACTCAAAATAAAATCGGGCAGCTGATACTCGCGCAATTTCTTGCTCTCAAATACCACACCTACACTTTGTGCTAACGATAAAGCTTTCTTACGAGCATCTATCTTTCCATTCTTATGACACCACACAAGAATTGTAGATTGGACAGGATTGCGCAGATACTTTTCTAACGCATCGAGTGAACGAATATTCTGTGCCTCCTTTACTATCACCACTTGATATTCTGACATCATTGGGAAGCGTCGAGCCATATCAGCAACCTGCACAGCAGTGACGTCAGAGCCAAAACAAATGGTTTGATTAAAGTCTTGTTCCTCTGGACGCAGTACATTAGCCGCGATATAGTCCGTTATTTGATCGATGTAATACGACTCCTCGCCCATCAATACATAGATTGGGGCAAACTTGCGAGCCTTCAAGTCGCTCATTACACTTTGAAAAGTTGTTCCTTGTTTTGCTGGCATCTACTTTTTTCTTACCTTTGTAAATGAATGATAAATTGAATAGATAAAGCTGTTATCTTATATAAAGATAGTGCAAACGAGGCTATGCTTTAAATGTAGGAGCGTGATTTATTACGTTCCAACACACAGCTTTTGCAACATATGGAACTCGATAAATAGAGTCCCTACACCGTGAGAGGGCAGCCTATCTTATGCAAAGATAGTGCTAACAAGGCTATGTTTAAACGTAGGAGCGTGATTGATCACGGTCCGAACACCAATTCATTGCAGCAGAGGAACTCGATAAATCGAGCCCCTACACCGTGCGAGGGTAGCCTATCTTATACAAAGATATTGTAAAAGGCGCAAGGAAAGATATTCTTTCAGTTTGCCACAAGCAGCTATATCTTATGCAAAGATAAACGAATAATAACAGACAACAAAATTTTACGTAAGTTTTAAGCATACGTAGGTTTAGAAATAATGAGATAAAAGATGATTGAACTCAATCTCCCACCTTACAATATAAACATAAAAAATATAGACGGACAGCGCAAAATATTTGACGTACTCCGCCGAAAGTTTATCGTTCTCACCCCAGAGGAATGGGTTCGCCAACACTTTGTGCACCTCCTCATCGACCATAAGCACTACCCTACTTCCTTACTCGCCAACGAGGTGGCATTGCAGATAGGCGATAAGGTTATCAGAGCCGATAGTGTATTGTACGACACACAGCTCCGTCCACGAATGATATTGGAATACAAAGCCCCACACATCAAGCTATCCCAAAAAGTTTTTGACCAAATTGCAGTTTACAACCTCCTACTCCACGTAGATTATCTTGTTGTTTCAAACGGCATAGACTCATATATTTGTAAGATGGACTACGAAAATCAAGCCTATAAGTTTCTGAAAGACATTCCTAACTATGAGGAATTATAAGCATAGGAATGAATAGCCACCACTTTATAAAATAAAACCTGACGATATAATGACAATCGCTATAAGGAGATTAAACCCAAATCGGTCGTTAGAATGAGAATGTATTTTTGAACTTATTTTGAGATTTATTTTGCATATATCAAAGGAGCATAGCGGGCTATGTGACAGCAGATATAGGTAAAATAAAGCCAAAATAAGACAAAAAGACATCTCATAGGTTTCGTAAATAAATGAATAAGTACCTAAACTGGTCTAATGAGCGATTTGGGTTAAAGCAAGATTTGGGTTAAAACTCGTATCCGAGCTTCAAAGATAAACCTCCATTGCTTCCTATGGCACTGGTATGAAAACCATCAGACACCTTGAAAGTTTGTGTGCCATAACCTATGCCCACTGTAACCTTAGAAAATTCGATACCAAATGTGCCATTAAAATAGAAACCACCATTAATATCGCTGTCTAAAGATACGCCATAACCCGGTTTAAGGTCGAAAAATGGGCGAATATTGCCCGATACAGGGATTTTAACACGTGCATTAACAAAGATTGGGAGTGTACAGATGTCAGCTGTTGTGTAATAGTTCAAACCTACACCACCACCTAAAAAGAAATGCTTGTTCACTTTACCGCCTAATGCACCTAAAAATTCAAGACGTCCGCCATCGTGGTCGCCAAACGTATATCCTCCCTCTATGTGTCCTTTAAGCGACTGTGCTGAAGCTGAAAGACTAATAATTCCAACCATTGCAACCAATAAAACTTTTTTCATAAATACTTTGTTATTTTAAATGAGCTAATATTAATCTCGGCAAAGTTATATATTATTCACTTACCCAATTACCCTATCTGTGTTAAAAAATCATTTCTGAACAAGATTACTGCTATATAGAACACTTTATTTCACTGCTGCAAAAGTGCCAAAGCCTAACAAAGCTAATTTATAGAACCAGCCTTAAGCCAAACCAAACTCCACCTTTGCACATCATAAAATATAGATGCCCCATTGGCAGAGTTATTTTTACTTTTTAGCCACTATACCTTTTGTTACCTCATTCGATGGATAACGTGTTTGTCGCTTATCTTTTTCGGTTTTTCGGTTTTACTTCGGGTAAGTGTTAAATACATTGGTCATAATTCGTGTATATACGTTCAAAAGAAGTATGACTCACAAAAGTGGCATAAATGCGTGTGCAATTATAAACCATTGACTACTAATGAGTAATGAATAAATAAGAGAAAGTGTGCAAGAACATAGCATTTAATTCGTGGTAATATAGAACGAATAAAAGACAAATATGAACAATAAAAGTGCTATTAAGTGGTATTTCAGAAGGTAAAAGTTGAACTTTGAGGACGCCAAACATCAATATTAAGATGGTAAAACATATATGTTTGGCATTGTCATAGTTGAACTTTGACAATACCAAATGTCAATAAAGGATATTTGGAACACATAATAAGAAGTATCAAACAATCCTATTTGTGGAATTAAAATGTTAAATCAGCATAACAACAAAACTCGTTGGAAAAATGAAATACGCTCGTAATTAATTCTGCCAATGGGTAGGGTTATTTTCACTTATTTTTAAGCAACAGCATTAATAATATGCTATTAAATTTTGATAGATAAAGTTTTTTCTTACCTTTGCACCAATTTTTGGATAATAAATATGTCAGTAGACTCTAACATTAAACACGCTAATCATCATCGTCTTAGCGTGATGGGTGTCATCGTAACACTCGGTATTGTGTTTGGCGACATTGGTACTTCGCCGCTGTATGTAATGAAAGCTATCGTAAGAGCTGTATCTGTGGTTGATGCCAACTACATCATTGGCGCAGTTTCGTGCATCATTTGGACGCTTACTTTGCAAACTACAATCAAATATGTGCTTGTTGCGCTTCGTGCCGACAATAAGGGTGAAGGTGGCATATTGGCTCTTTATGCGCTCATAAGAAAACGAAGCAAGCGTTGGTTTTATATCCTTGCCATTCTTGGGGCAAGCACATTGGTGGCAGATGGTGTCATAACACCTTCTATTACAGTGCTTTCAGCTATCGAAGGATTGCAAAATTACGAACCCGAAACCCCTATTATCCCCATCTGTCTGTGCATTATCACGGTATTATTCTTTATCCAACAGTTTGGTACAAAGACCATTGGAAAGCTCTTTGGTCCATTAATGCTCATTTGGTTTTCAATGATGGGACTTATCGGAGCAAGCCATATTGCTGAATATATGCCCATTCTGAAGGCTTTCAATCCATATTATGCCATTAATTTATTGACCCACAACCCCGAATGGTTCCTCATTTTGGGTGCAGTATTTCTATGTACAACAGGTGCAGAAGCCCTCTATTCCGACCTTGGACACTGTGGTGCAAAGAACATACGCGTAAGCTGGGCTTTTGTGAAAACAACTTTGATACTCAACTATTTAGGTCAAGGGGCTTGGATTATCAACAATGCCCACCATCTGCCTTCAGGTATAAATCCCTTTTACGCCATTATGCCCAAACAAATGTTGTTCTTTGGCGTGATTATGGCAACCCTTGCTGCCATCATTGCCAGTCAAGCACTCATCAGTGGTTCGTTTACCATCTTCAGCGAAGCAATGAACTTGAAGTTTTGGCCTCGTCAGAAGATTAAATACCCTACTCTTCTTAAAGGGCAACTCTATATCCCTGCCATCAATTCAGCTCTCTTTATCTCGTGTATCCTTGTAATTCTGTTCTTCCAAAGTTCTGAAAATATGGAGGCAGCATACGGTCTTTCCATTACCATAACGATGCTTATGACCACCTGTTTATTGCTTGCTTTCCTTCAAATGAAGCACGTTTCACGCTTCGTAGTTCTACCTTTTGCCCTCTTCTTTTTAGGCATTGAAAGCGTATTCTTCGTTGCAAATATGTTCAAATTTATGCACGGAGGTTGGGTAACAATGCTGCTTGCTGGCATTTTGTTTACCATAATGTACGTGTGGTATAATGGTAAACTTCTCCGCAGTCAACAAGTAAATCGTCAAGATGTTCGCGACTCGTTTGCCATCATTTCAGATATTAAGAACGACACCACCATACCAAAGTTTGCTACCAATATGGTTTTCCTCAGCAAACTTGCAGGCAAATACGACATAGAACAAAAGATACTTTATTCTATCATCAATAAGCACCCCCTACGTGCCGACCATTACATTCTCTTTCACATAGAATATCAAGACGACCCTTCAAGTTTGGATTACGAATTTTTCACCCTTGTTCCCAATACGCTTTATCGCATCAACCTCAAATTAGGTTTCCGTGTGCAACCATTCGTCAACCTTTACTTTCGCCAGATTATAGAAGAATTGGTTGAAAATGGAGAGTTCACCCTCGATAGTTGCTACCCATCGTTAGAGAAGCACAATGTTCCAGCCAACTTCATTTTTGTGTTAATCAATCGCATCTATATGTCGCTCAATCTATTCTCCACCCGTGAGCGATTTATAATGAACCTTTACCACTTAATAGGCAAGATGCGTATCAATATTTCACGGGCTTGGGGCTTGGATACAAGCAATGTTATTGTGGAGAATGTTCCTCTTAGCCTCTCTTTCCGCTCGCACCCACACAGAATGACACCAAAACGAAAAGAGCCTATAAAATAAAAAAAAGCAATCGCACAAGTAAGCTATTCTAAGCAAACTTGTGCGATTTTTGGTTTTTAACCCAAATCGGTCATTAGCCCGCAAAGGCTTTTTAAAGCGTTTAGATGTTATGCTTTTCTTCGTCTTTGCACCTTATTTTGGCTCTTTTCGTTTGTTTTTTCAGTTGTTTAGCTCGCTAAACGTCTTCAAAAACAACCAAAATAGCTCAAAATAAGCTCGCAAATCTCGAAGAAGTCTAACGACCGATTTGGGTTTAAGAATAGGCATTTCTGTTCTGAAAAGCTCTATTTATTTCAGTTTCAATTCCATCAACACATCTCTCTGTGCATCATTTCCAAGGGTGAAAATATGGTCGGCAAAACTATTAAAGCCCTTCTTTTCATAGAATTTTATTGCCCTTTCATTTCGCTCCCATACACCCAACCATAACCGTGGGAAGTGGTTTTGAACCGCAAAGTTGACGGCATAATCTATCAAAAGTCCGCCTATTCCTTTCCCTATCCAAGGTTTACGCACATAGATACGTTCTATTTCTATGCTCTCCGCTCCTTGTTTTTCGGTTTGCGCATCACCCTTGTTTAATTTCAAATAACCCACTGGCGTTCCGTCAATTACACCCATAAAGAAGTACGAGTCTGTGTTTTCTATCTCTGCTGTCAACACCTCTCTTGATAGATTTTCGTTTACATACTTCTCCATATCGACCTCTGAGTTTTCCGCGCCGAAGGTATCTTTAAACGTTTCTATGCTTAGTGCTCGCAGAGTGTCAATGCTTTCAACACCAATTCTTATTATTTCCATCGCAAACACCCTTCTTATAGAAATCCTTGCTGCTTTAATGCGTCCATAAAGTTGACTGACAATGCTTCGTTATCACTCTTTTTATAACGAATATCTGTAAAGATTTGTGCCAAGGTTTCCACCTTATTTATATATACGAAGTTCTTATTCTCCTCCGTATTTTCTTTTTCGGTGTAAAAACGGTCAATGCTTTCTGGCGTATAGTCGGTATACACTTCCTCGTGAATAATGCTTTCTATGGGCAAACGTTCACACTGTGCAGGCATTTCGTCAGGGTATCCCACAGTAAGTGTGGCTATTGGCATCACAAGTTTTGGAAGTTTCAAGGTATCAATAATGGCTTGAGGATTGTAAATCGTTGTTCCCAAATAGCAAGTTCCCAATCCTTCTGCCTCAGCAAGATTAGTGAACGTCTGACAATAGAGCAACGCATCGGACGCAGCATTTAAGAACGAAAGAAAGTTATCATAACCTGGCACAGCCTTTCTGTTCTCCGCCCAAATACTTGTACGACGAAAATCGGCACAAAAAGTTAGCACTACCGAAGCCCCTGTTACCATCGGTTGATTGAAATGAGCAGGTGCGAGCCTTGCCTTAGCCTCATCTTCACGGGTTACAACCACCGAATAAAGCTGCAGATTACCCATAGTCGGGGTGCGCATAGCATCGGTCAATAAAGTCTTCAACAAAGCTTCTCCTACTTCTTTCTTAGCATACTTTCTTATTGTTCGTCTGTTTTTTATCATTTCCATTTTAGATAATTTTAGGCTACAAAGTTATTCAAAAGTTTTCTATTTTAGAAAACATTGCGTAACTTCGCACACATAAAAAACATTTTTTAGATTAATGGAAACCAACAAAACATATTCATTTGAAGAGGCTTTTCAGGCATCTTTAGCTTATTTTAATGGCGACGAGTTGGCAGCAAAAGTATGGGTCAACAAGTACGCAATGAAGGATAGCTTTGGCAATATTTATGAACTTACGCCTACTGATATGCACTGGCGCATTGCCAACGAGGTAGCTCGTATAGAGCAGAAATACCAAAATCCGGTGAGTGCGCAGGAAATTTTCAACCTCTTAGACCACTTCCGCTACATCATTCCTGCAGGTAGTCCGATGACAGGCATAGGCAATAATCACCAAATAGCCTCACTCTCCAACTGCTTTGTGATAGGTCTTGAAGGCGATGCCGACTCATACGGTGCCATTATGCGCATTGATGAAGAGCAGGTGCAACTGATGAAACGCCGTGGCGGAGTAGGTCACGACCTTAGCCACATTCGCCCTAAGGGAACTCCTGTCAACAATTCTGCCCTTACTTCCACAGGTTTAGTGCCTTTTATGGAACGTTATTCCAATAGCACACGCGAAGTAGCACAAGACGGACGCCGTGGCGCACTGATGCTTTCGGTCAATATTCAGCACCCTGATGCCGAAGCTTTTATCAATGCAAAGATGGAAGAAGGCAAGGTTACAGGCGCAAACGTGTCTGTAAAAATCACCGACAGCTTTATGCAAGCTGCCATCTCCGACCAGCCTTTCACCCAACAATTTCCTTTAGATGCGCCTCAACCAGAGGTGAAAAAGGAAGTCTCGGCAAAGAAACTTTGGGAAAAGATTGTGCACAACGCTTGGAAGAGTGCCGAACCGGGGGTATTGTTCTGGGATACCATCATACGTGAGAGCCTCCCAGACTGCTATGCTGACTTAGGTTTCCAAACGGTTTCAACCAATCCTTGTGGCGAAATTCCTTTGTGTCCGTACGACAGTTGTCGCCTATTGTCTATCAATTTGTTTGCCTACGTTGAAAATCCTTTCACCCCACAAGCCACCTTCAATTTTGAGTTGTTCAAGCAACACGCTGCCTTGGCACAACGCTTAATGGACGATATTGTCGACCTTGAGATGGAAAAGATAGACCTTATTATGGCAAAAATAAAGGCTGACCCTCAAAACGAGGAAGTGAAGGCAGCCGAATATCACCTTTGGGAAAAGATAAAGGAAAAGAGCGGAAAAGGACGTCGCACAGGTGTGGGCATCACTGCCGAAGGCGATATGCTTGCCGCTATGGGGTTACGCTACGGAACCGAAGAGGCAACAGACTTTGCCGTAGAGGTACATAAGACATTGGCTGTGAGTGCATACCGCTCATCTGTAACAATGGCTAAAGAACGTGGTGCATTTGAAATATACGATGCGAAACGTGAGGAGCGAAACCCATTTATGTTGCGCCTCAAAGAGGCTGATGCACAGCTTTATACAGATATGGTAGCCTACGGCCGCCGCAATATTGCCTGTCTCACTATTGCACCTACGGGTACTACCTCCTTGATGACGCAGACCACTTCGGGCATCGAACCCGTATTTATGCCTGTATATACACGTCGCCGCAAGGTGAACCCTAACGATGCCGATGTGCGTGTCGACTATGTAGACGAGGTAGGCGATTCGTTTGAAGAATTTATTGTTTATCACAAAAAGTTCTTAGAATGGATGACCATCAACGGAATTGATACCACCAAGAAATATACCCAAGACGAGATAGATACTCTCGTTAAGCAGTCGCCTTACTATAAAGCCACTGCCAACGATGTAGATTGGCTGATGAAGGTACGTATGCAGGGAGCTATTCAAAAATGGGTAGACCACTCTATTTCCGTAACTGTCAATCTTCCCAACAACGTAGACGAGGCATTGGTCAACAAACTATATGTCGAGGCTTGGCGGTCGGGATGTAAGGGTTGCACCATCTATCGCGACGGTTCACGTTCAGGCGTAATGATTTCGGTATCGAAGAAAGACAAAAAAGATGCCGAAGCAAGCGAACAGAAAGACAAAGATCTTGTTTCGGCAGAAGAGAAACATACCCACATCTGTCAACCTCCTGAAGTGGTAGAAGTTCGCCCACAGGTGTTGGATTGCGATGTGGTACGCTTCCAAAACAATAAAGAAAAGTGGGTAGCCTTTGTAGGTTTGCTCAATGGTTATCCTTACGAAATATTTACAGGTCTTCAAGATGATGACGAGGGCATTGTATTGCCGAAGAGCGTAACCAAAGGTAAAATTATCAAGCAGACCAATCTTGACGGCACACATCGTTACGACTTCCAATTTGAAAACAAGCGTGGCTACAAAACCACCGTTGAAGGATTGTCTGAGAAGTTTAATCCTGAGTATTGGAATTATGCCAAACTTATTTCGGGCGTATTGCGCTATCGTATGCCTATCAACCACGTTATCCATCTTGTAAGCTCATTGCAGCTAAAGAACGAAAGCATCAACACGTGGAAAATAGGTGTGGAGCGAGCTTTGAAAAAATACGTAACTGATGGCACGCAAGCATCGGGACAGACTTGCCCTGTATGTGGACAAGAAACATTGGTTTATCAAGAGGGTTGCCTTATTTGTACCAATTGTGGCGCATCACGTTGCGGATAATACTTTAAAGAAATGGAAATACAATCTACCTATATATATATAAAAGGTGTAAAGTTTCACGCTTTTATAGGTGTAGGCGACATTGAGCGGCGGGTAGGCAACGATTATGTTGTCGACCTACGCTTAAAATACCCTATCAAGAAAGCTATGCAGACCGACGAAGTAGCTGATACACTCAACTATGCCGAAGTCTTCGAGGTGGTGAAAAGCGTAATGCAACAGCCCGTAAAACTATTGGAACACGCTGCACAAAACATCGTTTTGGCATTAAAGAAAGCCTTCCCCGACATCGAAGCCATCGACCTGAAGCTCACTAAACTAAATCCGCCAATGGGTGCAGATTGCTACGGAGCAGGTGTAGAAATACACGTTGATTGCTAAGCAAATATTGTTCTGTTTTTCCTCTTCCCACCATACAGCTTCAATACATCAATCTTTGAAAAGCAAAACATATATGTTTGGCGTTCCCAAAGTTCAACTTTGACAGGGTAAAACATATATGTTTTGGGTGGTAAAACATATATGTTTTAAAAACGAAGATGTAACCGTCTTATTATCAAAAGATTACAATCGGCATTTTGACTCTTATCGTCAAAATGCCGATTGTTCTATTTGTCAGCTCTCAAAAATATTATCTTGCTATTCAAATGCTATTCGAAAAGTGGTTAGCTGTTGTGTTTTATCGGTATGTAGCATCAGTGTTCCGTTGCTTACATGCATTATCTGACGCGAAATAGATAGCCCTATTCCACTGCCTTCTTTCTTGGTTGTAAAGAAAGGAATAAAGATGTGTGCAGCCTCCTCATCGCTTATCAGTGCGCCATCGTTGGTAATGTCTATCACCACTTGTTCTTGTTCGTTACTATAAGCCTTAATCTCAATGTTCCCATTTTGAGCAATTGCCTCGCCAGCGTTCTTCAATACGTTGCTCACCACACGACTTATCAGCCCTTCATCGGCATATACCAAAAGGTCGGTGGGCATTACTTGCAGGCGGATAGTAGCACTTGTGCTAACAAAAGGATGCGCCAAATTTATCATACGCTCCAAGAAAGGACGCACATAGAAAAGTTCGGGTTTGGGCATAGGCACGTGTGTAAACTTCCGATAGTTCTCTATGAATTGTAAAAGTTCTTTGCTTGTCTGGTTGATAACGCACAATCCTTCTCGTTTGTCGCCTTTCGACTGCTTCAAGAGGGTGTCGCTCAACGAAATAATTGGCGTTACGGTATTCATTATCTCGTGTGTAAGCACCCTTATGAGCTTCACCCAACTGTCTGTTTCTTGGTTTGCCAATTCGTTTTTAATATCGCTAAAACCTATTATGCACACCCTTTTACTTTTCAGTTCGGTATGTGTCTGACGGCACGAAAAGTCTGTTAGCTTGTCTTTTATGCGGTTAAGGTGCGAGATAACGTCCATTCCCAACAGCTCACACGCTGCCTTATTGCTCCTCAACACAATTCCTCGCTCTTCTTCAACCACCAAAATGCCCGTGTCCACCGAGTTCAAAATCAGCTCAAAGTATTTTTCACGTTCTATTTGTTCATCTCGGGCATGTTGCAGGATTTCTTTCACACGATTGAGCGAAGCATTTAGGCGGTGTTCGCTTCCGCTTGTATTTTTGTCAGAGAAATAAAAAGCATAGTCGCCACTATCTAAAGCATTGAACAAGAACTCCACTTTGCGCACGTTCTTCCTATTTTTAAGCCATAAACGCACGTATGCCACTGCCCCGATGATGAGCAAACCACCTAAGAAAAATTCACCTTCAAACATTGTTTTATAGTCCGTAACGTTTTAGTTTGTTGTACAGAGTCTGGCGTGAAATGCCCAATCGGAACGCCACTTGCGACAAGTTGCCTTCACACTCGTGAATGGTCTTCTCTATCAGTCTACGCTCCATCTCGTCTAAAGTCTGCACCTCGTCCATAGGCTTTTCCTTCTTTTCGCTTGTTCCGTCAATATCGACAGCATCTACTTGCGCTCCACTGCTAAGTATAACAGCCTTTTCCACAGCGTGTTGCAATTCTCTGATGTTGCCATACCAAGGCAAAGCCTCTATCTTGCTGATAGCTGAGGGGGTAAAACTCAATTCGGGCTTGTTATACATTGCTGCATAACGCTTTAAGAACTGAAGGGCTAAGGCTGCCACATCGCCTTTTCGCTCACGTAAGGGAGGTAAATGCAAATGAATAGTGTTGATGCGGTAGAGCAAATCTTCTCTGAATGTACCCTCATCTACCATCTTTTGCAAGTCGCAGTTGGTGGCACAGATTAAGCGGACGTCTATTGGGATTTGCTTCGTTCCTCCTACACGTACAATACTTCTACGCTGAAGGGCTGTTAAGAGCTTGGCTTGCAACACAAAACTAAGATTTCCTATCTCATCAAGAAAGAGTGTGCTGCCTTCAGCTACCTCAAATTTGCCTGCTTTATCAGCTTTGGCATCGGTAAAAGCCCCTTTCACATAACCAAATAGTTCGCTTTCGAACAGTGTTTCTGTAATTGCTCCCATATCTATGGGCATCATTTGCTTGCCGTGACGAGCCGAAAGACGGTGTATTTCGTTTGCTAAAACCTCTTTTCCTGTGCCGTTTTCGCCTGTTATCAGTATGTTAGCATCGGTTTGTGATACCTTTTCCACCATATAACGCAGGTTGTTCATCGCCTCCGACTGTCCCCAAAACATAGCTCCCTCTTGATGGTTATCACGCTTTGCGGTGCTGCCTTTGTGGGCTTTATCGTAGGCTTTTACGAGTGTGTCTAATAGCTTTTCATTCTCAAAAGGCTTTACTACAAAGTCGGCAGCTCCTTCTTTTATTCCTGTTACAGCCAGTTCTATATCGGCGTATGCAGTGAATAGCACCACCTCTGTTTGTGGACGATTTTTCTTTATCTCACGCAACCAGTATAAACCTTCGTTTCCTGTGTTGATACCGCTGCGGAAATTCATATCCAACAATACCACATCGGGGTGCAACTCTCTTAGTCGTGCGGGTATGTTTTCGGGATTAGCGATGGCAACAATGTTTTCAAACACACCTTCGAGTAGCATTTTCACTGTCGTAAGTATGTTTCTGTTGTCGTCTACTATAAGAATTGTTCCTTGTTTCATTGTAGTTGCAAAGATATTCTTTTTTGTGATAATCCTCAAATGATTGTCTAATAATTAGACAAGTTTTTGGTTTTGTCGGACAAGTCAGACAGGTCGGACGTGTCAGACTTGTCCGACATAATTTAAAAGTTGAGGCTATCAGGCACGGTTGACCTATCTACCATAATTAAAAGTTGTATCAATCATTCTCGTCAGACCTGTCCGACTCGTCCGACTCGTCCGACATTCCCCCTTCCAAAAACAACCCTTAAAAGCCTTGGTTATTGTCTAATATCTTGTCAATGGTGTCTAATTATTAGACAACTATCCGTTTATGCTTTCTTCTTAATCATCTGATAATCAAGCAAATGTGTTTTTTGGAACGGTTTTGGCATATCATTTAGTATATGAAAAGACTAAAATACATATTATTTCTCTCGCTTTGTTGCCCATCAGCAGTGGCACAAGAGGCGTGGACAATAGACCGCTGCATAGCGTATTCGGTGCAGCACTCCACGCCTTTACACCGTCAACGCATTGAGAACATTCAACATACAGCCGACGAACGAGCAGCTAAGCAAGCCTTTTTGCCTACGATTGCAGCGCAAATGTCGGGGCAGTACAGTTGGGGACGCAATATCAATCCTGAAACAAACACCTATAATACCATTACCACCTTTAATAATTATTATAACATTGGGGCAGAGTTGACCCTCTTTGATGGTGGCAGATTGCTTAACAGCCTTCGTCAGGCACGTCTTATCCGTTCCAATAATGAAACCTTATTGGCAAAACTTGCCGAAGAAAAAGCCATCGTGATAATGAATAAGTTTGTAGAAGCCATATACAACAGGAAGAGCGTAAACCTTGCTGAACGAAAACTTTCGGACAGCAAGGCACTGCTCTACAAAACTCAACGACTTTACGAGTTAGGCGAAAAGGCTCGCCCCGATGTGGTACAAATGGAAAGTCAGGTGGCTGAAGATGAATTTGCACTTCTTCATCAACAAAACGAGGCTCGCACAACATTGCTTGCTTTGAAAACAGAGATGAATTATCCGCTTTCCGACACATTGGTTTTGGACACGTGTACAGTATTGTTATCTGACGAAAAACCAACCTTAGGCAGCCTCTACAATCGTTTTAGCACCGCTTCTCCTAAGGTTCGTAATGCAGAATTTGAAGTTGAGAATGCACGATATGATTATCTTATTCAGCGTACTTCACGTTTGCCTCGCTTAACGTTGTCAGTTGGTATCTCTACCAACTATTTCAAGAGTTTCAACCAAGGAGGTTATCAAGGCTCTGGCTTCTTCAAACAGCTTTCAAACAATATGGGTGAATACGTGGCAGTGTCGCTTTCGATTCCTATTTTCAATCCTTCAATAAAGAACAACATACGCAAAGCCGAAACCAATTGGCACTTAGCGCAACTCGCATTGGAAGAAACACGCCAAAAGGTTGAAGCCAACATTGCGCAAGCACTTATCGACTACGATAATTGCATACAAGAAATAGCGCAAATGAATCGTAAGGTGGCTGCCGACTCTGTGGCTTATCATCTCTCTTTCCGCAAATATGAGGAGGGAATGCTTTCTACTTTCGACCTCCAAACATCAGGTCAGAAACTATTGACAAGTCGTATTCATCTCTTAAAGCTGCAAATGTTGGCAATGATAAAGCAACGAATATTAAACTATTATAAAGGAGACGCACTATGGACATCGAAATAAAACAACCTAAATACATCATTCCACGCAAGTATTGGCTATGGATTGCAGGTGGAATATTACTTGTTGGGGCTATTATTTGGCTCGCTTTAAACAATATGGCTTCATCTATGACGATAGAAAAACGAAAGCTGAATATGGGAGAGGTGCGTTCTGCACAGTTCGACGACTATGTTAGCCTTGATGGTTGTGTAGTTCCAATACAGGTAGTACAAATCTCTCCCGAAGAAGGGGGTGTTATTTTGGAGCGCATAGCTGAAGAGGGCGCACACGTAAGGAAAGGTGATGTAATCGTTAAACTCACCAACAGCAACCTCAATCTTGAAATTCTCAATGCCGAAAGCGAACTTGCAGAGAAACAAAATATGTTGCGCAACACGCAAATATCTATGGAACAAGACCAGCTGAACAATCAAAATGAAGCTGTACAGTTGGCTATGGAGGAGCAAGCAAAGGCACGTGCATACAGTCATCAGAAGGCTTTGAAGGCAGAAGACTTGATAAGTCGAGAGGATTACTTGAAAGCTAAAGAAGACTATGAGTTAGCCATGAAGAAGAATAAACTTATCCGTCAACGATTAGGAAAGAACGCACAACTGCGTAAAGCACAGGTTGAGCAGATGAACGATAACCTTTCGTCAATGGTACGCAATGTGGAGATGGTTCGACAACGAAAAGAACGTTTGCTTGTGCGTTCACAAATAGATGGTGAAGTGGGTCAATTAGATGTTGAATTAGGACAGAGCATCTCCCCCGGACAGAAGATTGGCGTTATCAACGACCTAAGCGATTATAAGATAGAAGCAAAGGTGGACGAGCATTATATCGACCGTGTGCGTGTAGGACTTACCGCCACATTCCAACAAAACGGAACTACTTATCGCCTCCGTGTACGTAAAGTGTTCCCAGAGGTAAAGGATAGTCGTTTTAAGATAGAATTTACTTTTGAAGGAGCACGTCCCAAGAACATCAGAACAGGACAAACTTATTACGTAGACCTCACATTAGGACAATCTAAAAAGGCTATTCTTATTCCTAAAGGCACATTTTATAGTGTTACAGGAGGCAGTTGGATATTCGTGTTAGACAAAGACGGGCAACGGGCTTATCGTCGTAACATTCGCATAGGTCGACAGAACGAACAGTACTACGAGGTATTAGAAGGGCTTGAAGCAGGCGAAACGGTTATCACAAGTGGATATGAAGCCTTTAAAAACTACGAAGTATTGAAATTAAGATAGCAAAACTTTGAAGTCAAAATAATGGAGCATTAAAATTAAAAAAATAATAAAACAACCTCAATATATGAAATATCTCATACATTTAAAATCCTATTTTACCTTCCTTTCAAGGAACAAAGCCTACACAGTTATCAATGTTTTCGGACTTAGTCTTTCATTGATGTTTGTGCTTTTGATGATGATATACGTGAAACAGGAGTACTCCGTAGATAGCAACCTTGCAACTCTCGACCGCTTATACCTCATCGAAAACCGAATGGGAGTAGCAGGACAGGAGGAACGATTTACAGGGAACAGCGTTCAAATGGGCAACTATTTAAAGAAAAACTTCCCCGAAATAGAGCTTACCACTGGTTTTGCACACGAAAGAGATTATACCATTAAGAGCAAGAATGGTACGTCTGAATATGTAGACATTCTCTTTGCAGACAGCACACTTTATCAAGTATTCGACTATCAGCTCACTTTAGGCAACAAAGAAACCGTACTAAAGTCGCCCGAAAATGCAGTGATTTCAGAACAATTTGCACGCCGTCGCTTTGGAAACGCCAATCCTATGGGACAGCGAATATCCATCAACGATACGCTTTCCGTAGTCGTTGCAGGCACATTTGCCACAATGGGAAACACCATTGTTCCATCGGCAGACATTATCTGCACCATCCCTATGAGCGAAAAGCTCGGTATAAGCGACCCCGATTACACAAATTCATTGGGCGGAAGTGAAATTATTATCCAAACAAAGGAAGGATCAGGCGACTTTACACAAAAGAGTAAGCTAATGGAACAAGTAATATTTAAGGCTGCACCTTTCCTCAAAGATTTTGGAATGCACTTCCGTATCGTTCCAATGAAGAGTGTTTATCTCTCTCAAAGCAAAGGTAGAAGCCGCCGTGGCAACATCGGAATGGTACAGCTCTTTGGCTTTGTGGCATTGGTTATTCTGCTTTTTGCCATTATCAATTACGTCAATCTCACCGTAGCTCAAGCCAATAACCGTGCAAGGGAAATGGCTACACACCGTCTTTTTGGTTGTTCAAGGAGCGACATCGTACTCCGACTGATAACAGAGAGCTTTATTCTTTGCTTTGTTTCTTTGCTTGTGGCAGTAGTATTAGGCATCTTCTGTGTGCCTTACATCGAAGAATTGATCAACACAAAGTTGGTTTTATCCGAAGCGCTTACCCTCTCTAATGCCGCATACGTGCTGTTAGCATTGCTCACCATTAGCCTCTTATCGGGCATTATTCCAGCAATATTGCTTTCACGCACCCAACCTATCGAGGTAGTACGTGGCACTTTTCGTCACATTACCAAAATGCGAATGAGCAAAGTATTCATCGTAATACAAAGCATTTGTACAATTGTGCTTATCGCCTCTTCATTGATTATTCACCACCAAATCAAGCATTTGCTCAACGCACCATTGGGTTACAACACCGAACACATTATGCAGTTAGAGTCGCCCTTAGGCTTTGCCGACGCTGATGTTACCCCTTTGATACGTTTCCGTGATGAATTGAAAAAGCTATCGTGTGTAGAAATGGTATCGCTTTGTACCTGTGCACCAATGCAAGGAGGCAGCAACAACTCGCCACGTGTAAAGGGCAAGACGGTAGGTTATCAATTTTTCCGTGGTGACGATAACTTTATCAAGATTTTAGGACTCAAGGTTGAGAAAGACTATCAACTGAATAATGACTTAAAACTTTACATTACACGCAATGTCTTCTCAGCTTTTAATACCCCTGAAACAGCCCGTGAGATAGCAATCTATGGTGATGAAAGTCCTGAAATGAAAGAAAAGATAGGTGGAATTGTAAAGCCGTTCAAGGCAAGTGCCAACGATGATTTCTTAGAATCAGGACCTATTGTTATTTATATTCAACCGAAGGAGGTGAAAAACTATTTGTGCCGTAGCATATTAATTAAGGTGAAAGGCGATGAACAAGCTGCTCAAGAGGCTGTGACTGCACTTTATAAAAAGGTATTCCGTGAAAATCTCCTGCAAAAAGATATATATTTCAAAGACATTATTCGCAGTGGTTATACCGAACAGATACGCTTGTTCCAAATCATAACCCTCTTTGCAGTGATAGCCGTTCTCATTTCGTTCCTCGGACTTATTGCTATGTCTACCTATTTCATTCAGCAACGCAACAAGGAGATAGCACTTCGCAAAGTCTTTGGCTCAACGGGCAGTCAGGTGCATTGGAAGCTAATACGCACTTTCCTCAACTACATTCTGCTTGCCTTCCTACTGAGTATTCCGCTCACGTGGTACTTTATGAACCGTTGGATAAGCGCATACAGCTACCGCACAACGTGGTGGGGGATTTGGATACCCGTAGCGGGCATCATTGTATTGGTTATTTCGTACGCTGCTGTTGCCATACAAAGCTATATAGCAAGCGACGAAAACCCTGTGAAACATTTGAAACAAGAATAAAAACTATAAGTACATACCAATTATGACACTATTCAGCAACCTTAAAATCGCAGTCAATAATCTGCCCCGACGTGGTCAGCACAACATTGCTAAGATACTTTGCTTGTCGTTGGGATTAGCCGTATCATCAGTACTCCTCACCCAAATCTACTTTGAACAGCACTACGACAGCTATTTCCCTGCTGCTAATCGCACCTATCTCATCAACGAACGAATAATACAGAACGGAGAATTGGTTGATTTCGACCAAACCAGCGGTGCAATAGCTCACGGCATCAAGACCTATTCGCCACAAGTGGAGGCTGCCACACGTTATGTGTATCTTAGTTCGGAGGCTACCCTCAGCACCGAAAACAATATGCAGGTAACAGGCAGTATGCTCATCGCAGACAGCTGCTTCTTTGATATTTTCCCAACAAAGATTATTGCCGGCAATGCCAAAGAAGTGCTCACTCAACCACTTTATTGTATGGTGAGCGAAACAATGGCAAAAAAATTAGGTGGAAACGTTGTAGGCAAGCGCATAAAAACAACCGAAATAGAGGGTTCGACACTTATTATCGGCGGTGTGTTTAAAGACTATCCACGCAACACCACTCCACGCAATAGCGATGTGTTGCTCTCGTTAAAGTCGTTATCTTATAGCGGTTTTGACGGTAGCAACCTATGGGTGGGCAACGACTGCTACCACAGCTATATTCGTTTAAAGGAAGGACACACAGCCGAAGAGCTGCGCCCCAATATCGCAAAGATGATAAACGAACGCTTGCCACTAAAAGATATGGAAAAGGCAGGAGTGAAGATGGACTATACCTTGAGCCTGCTTTCAGAACTCCATACTGACAACGAGAATGTAAAAACAATGACGTGGATATTGTCTATCCTTGCCGTCATTATGCTTTTCTCTGCTGTAATGAACTATCTGCTCATCGTTATTGGCAATATGATAAATCGTACACGTGAGATGGCAATGCGAAAAAGCTTTGGTGCAGGACGCACCGACATCGTTTCGCTCATCTTTACAGAGTCGTTGCTCCACGTGGTTCTCTCCATCGTCTTGGCAGCTCTCCTCGTTTATGCGTGCAAGGGCAGCATAGAAGAAACCCTTGCTGCGCCCATAGAAGAACTAATGTTCAGTGAAGGCAGTTGGATAGTGTTAGTGGCTATTCTTACCTTTATGCTCATTGTGGGCGGACTTGTACCAGGGCACATTTACTCGTCTACCCCTGTTACGGCTGCCTTTCGTAGTTATGCTCAACATCACCGCTCGTGGAAATTTGTCCTCTTAGCCATTCAGTTTATAGCTTCGGGAATGTTTTGCTGTATGTTGCTCACCGTTCATCAACAATACGCAATGATGGTAAACTATCCTTTGGGCTATAATCCTGACAACCAATTGGTAATAAAAATGAAAGGTGCAAAAGCAGAAGACTACAACAAGTGTGTAAAAGCATTGCGCACAATGCCTTCTGTGGCAAGCGTTACCACAGCCGAAAACGACCTTGTGTCGTGGAGAAGCGGCAACAACATCTATCAACAGGGCGACAGCAGGGAGTTGCTTAACGTATGCGACCTTTACAACGTATCGGACGGATACCTGAAACAAATGGGGATAAAAATAGTGCAAGGGCGCAACTTTACCGAACAGACCGACAGCCTAAGAGAGGTGATGGTAAGCACGAAATTTATAGAAAAGATGAAGAAAACAGCCCAATGGGACAACAATGTAGTGGGCAAAAGTGTCATCATATCAGAACACAGCCCCAATATGAAAGAGCAATTCACCATTTGTGGCGTGTTCGACAACATCAAAGTGGGAGCAATAACCAATCCTGAAGAACGAGCATCAATACTTTTCTACAATCGCCAACCATCGGGCAACATCATTGTGAAGCTCCACAACATCACATCAGAAAACATTAGCGAGGTGCAAACCCAAATGGAAAAACTTGTACCCAATGCACAAGTGAGCGTAGAGAGCTATCAACTATTGATAAAAGGGCAATATCAGCCACAAAATTCCTTCCGTTTCGCCATTATGGTGTGCGGTCTTGTGATAGTCTTCATTGCCCTATTGGGACTGATAGGTTACACCCTTGACGAGGTGAACCGCCGTCGCAAAGAGATAGCCATTCGCAAGGTGAACGGTGCAGAAACAAGCGACATACTCCGCATCTTTGTACGCAGCATCGCTATGGTGGCTCTCCCTTCGCTTACCATTGGTGCAGTGGCAGCTTATATGCTATCGCTTACGTGGTTAGAACAGTTTAGCGAGCGTATTCAGCTCAATCCTTTGTGGTTCGTGCTTTGTGTGGTGCTTATTCTTCTGCTCATCGTTTCGGTAGTGATTGTAAACAGCAGACGAGTGGCAAACAATAACCCTATGGAATATCTAAAGGACGAATAACAGCGTACCTATCAACAATAAACATTTGAAAACTTAATAAAAAAGAAAAGAAATATGATTACAGTAGAAAATCTTTGTAAGTCGTTTCGCACCGAAGAGGTGGAAACAATAGCGTTGAGCAACGTAAGCATGAACATAGAAGAGGGCGAATTTGTAGCCATAATGGGACCTTCGGGCTGTGGCAAGTCTACCCTACTCAACATTCTCGGACTGTTGGACAATCCTACAAGTGGCAAATATACCTTGGGAGGTCGTGTAGTTTCCGCCCTCAAAGAGCGTCAGCGCACCGAGGTAAGAAAAGGCGAAATAGGTTTTGTGTTTCAGAGTTTCAACCTCATTGACGAGTTGAATGTGGAAGAAAACATTGAGCTACCGCTTACTTATCTTAATATTCCAAAGAAGGAACGCAAAGAGAAGGTGCGCCAAATGATGCAACGAATGAACATTACCCATCGTGCTAAGCATTTCCCTCATCAGTTGAGCGGTGGTCAGCAACAGCGTGTGGCAATAGCCCGTGCAGTGGTTTTCGGTCCTAAACTCATTCTTGCCGATGAGCCTACGGGAAATCTCGACTCTAAGAATGGTGCAGAGGTGATGCGCTTGCTTGCCGAATTAAACCAAGAGGGTACAACAATCGTAATGGTAACCCACAACGAACACGATGCTGCAATAGCACATCGCACCATCAAGATATTTGACGGAAAGATAGTGAAATAATATACATTTAAAGAATGTGTATTTAACATTTAAAAGAGCGAAAAAGAACGTATAAAAACAGCATATAGATGTAATAAATCTGAGGTTTCAAGTCAAGACTTCTCAAAGTTGAACTTTGGGAAGGTCAAAGTTCAACTTTGACAACCCAATACATATATGTTTGACCACGCCAAAGGGCAACTTTCACAGCAAGAAAGTTGCCCTTTTCTGTACAATAATGTTCGGTATGCGAACAAAAAGTGGGTAAAACGAGGGTGTAAGGTTGAAAAGTGATTGCACAAAATTAGAAATATGACACCAATATGCTTATTATCAGAGCGTTAGAATTGCACACGCATATTTGCCGTATTTAGGTACAAGCGGAAGGAAGTTTGCATAAACCGTAAAAACAAGATGTATTTTTAACACGTTTCTATCACGTTTTAACCTTTATTTGGCATAATAAATCAATGACCTTAAAAATATAGTTGGAAAATTATGGTATTCATAAAAAAAATGTTATATTTGTGCGTTCATTGTTTATAAACTTATAATCTTAACTGTATAATATGGCTCAACGACTAATCATATCAACACATTTTGAATGCGAACTTGCAACAGCCATCTCGGAATGTAATCACGACCAAGTGTTTGTGCTTGTAGACGAAACAACAAAAACAAGTTGTTGGGAAAGCATCAATGCCTTTTTCTGCCTGAAAGGGGCAAAGCTCATCACCATAGCGGCTACCGACGAACACAAAACATTGGAAGCCGTGGTCGGAGTTTGGGAAGCCTTGCAGCAAGGAAATGCTACTCGCCACTCGCTAATGATAAACATTGGCGGAGGAATGGTAACCGACTTAGGGGGCTTTGCTGCCTCTACTTTCAAGCGTGGCATCAACTTCATAAACGTGCCTACAACGCTATTGGCAATGATTGATGCAAGTGTGGGCGGAAAAACAGGAATAAACTTTGGCGGATATAAGAACGAAATAGGTGTGTTCAGCGAAGCAAAGTATGTGATAATAGATACTTGCTGGCTGAAAACATTGGATAAAGAAAACTTGTTGAGCGGTTATGCGGAAATGATAAAGCACGGTTTGTTGGCAAACGACACGATGTGGAACGAGTTGGTAACAATGGATTTTGAAGCCTTAGACCTTGAAAAACTAAAGAAAATGATAGCCCAAAATCTGAAAGTGAAGGAGCGCATTGTGACAAAAGACCCTTTGGAACAGGGCATACGCAAGGCATTGAACCTTGGGCATACCTTTGGACACGCCTTTGAAGCGTGGGCATTGCGCCGCAAACCCATATTGCACGGTGTGGCTGTGGCATACGGAATGGTGTGCGAGCTGTACTTATCGGTAGTGAAAAAAGGATTTCCAACCGATAAAATGCGTACCACAGTAAACTTTATTAAGGCGAATTATGGGGTATTGGGCATTACGTGCAATGATTATGACGAACTTATCGACTTGATGAAACACGATAAGAAAAATCGTTTTGGCAATATCAATGTTTCGCTATTGAGCAATATTGGCGAGGCAAACATCAACCAAACCATAAGCGAAGACGAAGCAAAAGAGGCGTTAGATTTCTTCAGAGAAGGCTACGCATAGATGGAGAGAATATAAAAAGTGCGTAAAAATCATAGTTTGGGCAACAATGGGCTTCGCCGTGTTAAACCATTTTACGTTTACTATGATTTTTACGCACACTAAAATTGATTACTTCACAAACTTTTCTACAAACTCATCTTCCGAAATGATGGGTATTCCCAATTGTTGGGCTTTAAGGTTTTTGCCCGAAGTGCTGGTTACATCATTATTAATAAGGTAGTTTGTAGATTTCGACACGCTACCCGTAACCTTTCCGCCTTGACTTTCTATATAGGCTTTCAGCTCGTTGCGGTTCTTATAATGGTGTACATCGCCCGTTACCACAAAAGTTAAGCCTGCACATTGTTCGCCTTGAGGCGCATTAGAAGGCGCTGAGATGATAAGTTCGGGCAGTAAATCGTCTACTATCTTTATATTCGTAGGCACTTGCATCCAAGTAACGAACGACGTACTCTTTTCTGGTCCGATGCCCGAAATGGTAGAAAAGAGGGTTGTGTCTTCGGCTGAACGAGCTTGCGCAATGAGTTCGGTAAGCGGATAGGCTGAAAGTAAGCGGGTGCAAACGTCCTGACCTACAAGCGGAATATTGAGTGCAAAAAGCAATTGGCGTGCCTCAACACTGCGCGCTTTCTCGATAGCTTTCAACAGATTGGTAACGCTTTTTGCGCCGAAACCTTCCATTGTGCGCAATTCGGATGCGTGGTTGGCAAGGTGGAACAGGTCGGCATATTCCGAAACCCACCCAAGATTGATCAACTTCTGTAAAGTTTGTTCGGACAGTCCGTCAATATTCACACCCTCTTTGGACACAAAGCGGGCAAACTTCTTCAATTGTTTGGCTGCGCAATGTGGGTTGGTGCAGTGCAAAGTCTTTGTTCCACTACTCTCGCTTTCAATGATTTGTGTAGCAGCGTGGCACACTGGACACTCGGTAGGTATGGTAAGCGTGCCTATGCGTTCGCTCACATTGATAACCTTAGGTATGATTTTGTTTGCCTTGATTACGGCAATGCGTGTGCCTTTGTCGCCTATTCCCAAGCGTTCGCATTCTGAAATGTTGCACAAACTGGCACGCTTTACGGTTGTACCTTCCAAGTCGACAGGCTTAAAGATGGCTACGGGCGAAATGGTAGATGCAGCACACGACCATTCTATTTCTATCAGTTCGGTGTCTTTGCTCTCGTCCTGCCACTTAAAGGCATAACCAGCACGGGTGGCGTGATGACCCGTAACCGAGCCTGAAGCGGCATATTCGGCATCATCGTAACAGATAACAAGTCCGTCGACAGGGTAATCGAAGGCATTGAGCTTGTCGGTCCAACGGGCTATCTCCTCATTCACATTATTAATATTAGGCACGTCCACACGATTACGCTCTACCGTTTGGAAGCCCAAGGAGGTGAGAAAGTCCATCTGTTCGCCCCACGTAGTGAGGTCTTCGTCGCTATGCTGAAGCGTGAAAGGTATCCAACGGAGGTGGCGAGCTTTGACCTCGTTGACGTCTTTGAGGGTCAATGAACCCGATGCAAGGTTGCGTGGGTTGGCATACTCTTCCCCACTCTCGATGTTGAACTGCTGAAAGTCGGAGTAACTTATCAAGGCTTCGCCACGAATAACGATATGCCCTGTATTGGTAATGGTGGGCAAAATTCCGTCAATGGCTGATGCCAAGTGGGTGATATTTGTTCCCACGTGTCCATTACCACGTGTTACAACCTTTGTAAGTTTTCCGTTATCGTAGGTGGCAACGAGGGTTAAACCGTCTAATTTCCACGAAATCCATATTGATTTGCCCTCTGCCCACTTTACAAGGTCTTCCGTTTGTTTGGTCTTTGCTAAAGAAAGGGTTGCAAACTCGTGAGCTTCTTTTTGTCCTGCTATGGTGTCTGCACTTACATTGGCAGTAGGCGAATTGGGCAAAGTGATGCCTGTCTCGTCTTCCAAATGCTTCAATTGGTCGAAAGCAGCGTCCCATTCGTGGTCGGACATTAGTTCGCTTTTACCATTATAGTAGGTGTCTGATGCTTCGTTGAGCCGTTCTACAAGGCTTTGCATCAATTGTATTTTATCTTCTTGTGTCATTTCTAAGTTCTTGTTGTTTTGCTTTTAAATAGAGAAAGCTGTGTTTATAAATTGAGAAATGTTGTTTGTAAAGAGAGAATCGATTGCTTGTAAATGGGATTATGTTTGTCTTTAAATAAGATTACGTTCGTCTTTAAATAAGATTACACTTATCTGTAAATGAAGTAATTACCGCCATCGCTTTCGCAATACTTCTTAACAAGCGACTGAATAAATGCAGCGTTTTGGCGTACATTATCCTCGTTGCCATCGTATCCATTGATAAGCACCACGAGATGGGTGGTGTTGAGGTCTATCTTGGTTCGCTCGTTGTCGGACGTAGGTGTACCCACTCCGCCCTCTGCATCACGATAAACAGGGAGTCCTTCTATATTGATTGCGCCTCGTCCGATGCCTTCGTAGGGCTCGCCCTTTTTGCCCACACCCAATGTAAGTGTATCGCCTACAAACTTATCTGCATCAAATCCACCAATACTATATCCGTATGCAATAGACGCAAGATTGATTAAGTCGACCAAAGTATCTATCTGATAAAGGGCTTTCCCTTGCAACATACGGCGTATAAGGGCTTCTGATGCAGGGCGATAGCGTGAGGGGTCTTTTCCACAAGCTCGATACACACGGCGTGTAGCTGCAATGCCTGACATCTCTTTCAACGAGTCTGTGGTGAGTTCGGCTCGAAACTTTTCGCCCAAAAGATGAATTTCATCCCACAAAGGTTGGCAGTAAGGTGTGTTCTTGACCTTTGCTTCCACACAAGCACCCACAAAGTTGGGGCAAACAACTTCAATTTCTTTACTTACAATTACTTCCATAGGGTTTTAATTAATTGACCTTTCACTTGCAATCACTACATCTTAGAAATTCTATGGATTGCTTTTTCACTTACAATCATTACATCTTAAAATTTCCAACGATTAGCTTTTCACTTACAATCATTGCACCATAGCGTTTTTATTAATTGTTGGTCAGCAGCTGTCCATTCCAACTGAGAAAACTCTGATGGCAATAACCAACGAGCATCAAGATGAGCGAGCAACTTGAATTCATAGTCCTCCGCAATGCAATCGTAAGCAGTTAGGGTAATAGAAAAGTCAGGGTAGTCGTATGAAACAGTGCCAAGTAGCTGACCTACATAGATTTTCCAGTCCATTTCCTCACGTATTTCACGCAACAAAGCTTCGTGCATTGGCTCGCCATCATTCACCTTTCCACCAGGAAATTCCCAGTGTTCGGCTACATACGATAATCCTTTTCTTAACCGCTGTGTACATAAGATTTTTTCGCCTTGACGTATCACTCCACAAACCACATTTATATGTTTTTTCTCCATATTACCTTATTTTCTACAAATATACAATAAAAGATAAAATAAGTAGCTGTTTTTCTTAAAAAATATTGACCTTAAAGCTTTGGTAATCGGAACTTTTAATTAACTTTGCGGACGTTTTTATTCAATCAATTTATTTCTATAATATGTCAACATTAACAATCGCTATTATTTGCGTTTTTGTTCTGGGCTACGCAACGATAGCCACAGAAAGTTTTATGAAGATTGACAAGGCTGCCATAGCCTTGTTGATGTTTGTGTTCTGCTGGACTCTTTATATGTTTGATCCAGCTCCTTTTGTTCAGTTAATGCACCCTGATGAGTTTACGCACGTGACTGAAAACATTCCTGAGTTCGTCAACAAGGTGATTATTGAGCATCTTGGCGACACGTCCACAACGCTTTTCTTCCTTATGGGAGCAATGACGATTGTGGAAATTGTAGACCAGAATGGTGGATTCAATTGGGTGAAAGACGTAATGAAGACCAAGTCGAAGCGTGGCTTGATGTGGCGTATCGCCTTTATGACTTTCCTTTTATCTGCCATTCTCGACAACCTTACAACAAGTATCGTGATGATAATGATTTTGAGAAAGCTCGTTTCAAGTCGTGAAGACCGACTTATCTACGCTGGACTCATTATCATTTCAGCCAACTCGGGCGGTGCTTTCTCTCCAATAGGTGATGTTACAACCATTATGCTTTGGAATGCGGGGATGATTACTGCCGCTGGTGTCATCAGCGAAATATTAATTCCATCGCTTGTATCTATGCTTATTCCAGCCTTTATCTTGCAATATCACTTAAAAGGAGACTTAGAAGAGAGCGTAAACGTTGCAGACAATGGCGAAAGCAGTGAAGACTTTAATGCCACTCAACGTAAGATAATCTTCGCAGTGGGTGTAGGTGGCTTGATGTTCGTTCCTATTTTCAAGTCGATAACTCATCTTCCTCCGTTTGTGGGCATTATGTTAGTCTTGGGAATGTTGTGGACTGTGACTGAAGTGTTCTATCGTCAGCTTCACAAAGTTAAAGGTGGCAGCGAAAGTTTTGCAAAGCGTGTTACTTCATTGTTGAGCCGTATTGATATGGCAACTATCCTTTTCTTCCTTGGTATATTGATGGCTGTAGCTTGTTTGCAAGAGATAGGTGTTCTTATGCAGTTGGGTAGCTCTTTGAACGTTGTATTCGACGGCAACCATTACGCTGTAACAGGTATCATTGGTGTGCTTTCATCAATTGTAGACAATGTACCTTTGGTAGCTGGAAGTATGGGTATGTATCCTGTTCAACCTGGAACAGATATGGCTGTTGACGGCATCTTCTGGCAGTTGTTAGCTTATTGCGCTGGTGTTGGTGGTTCAATGCTTATCATTGGTAGTGCTGCAGGTGTAGTAGTAATGGGCCTTGAGAAAATTTCTTTCGGTTGGTATATGAAGAAAATCACTTGGATAGCTTTCACAGGCTATATAGCTGGTATTGCTTGCTACTACGTTATTCGTACATTTATTTTCACTACACCTCTTTAATCGTATAGTTCTACACCTCTCTTCACTAAGAGGGGTGTAGTAAGCTCAAAAGATTAGTAATTTAGGGAAGAGAAGCTATATTGCAACCATCTTTTCATCTATTGCACTCCTCTTTTATCGACACAAAATATCCCCCTACTGCGTGTGCAATAGGGGGATTTTTTTTGTTTTATAAGCCTGATAATTAAACTCAAATCGGTCATTAAACCAGTTTGGGTTTGAGTTAATTGAGATGTGTATAAAGAGTAGCCCCTTGCACCTACTGCGCACAACTATTTTAACCCATAATTTGTATATTCCACCTTATTATTATACCTTTGCAGTGGTTATCAAAATGATAATTAGGGGGTGCTTGCTCTATTGGGTAGGCTGAGAATATACCCAATAAACCTGATACGGGTAATGCCGTCGTAGGGAAACTCCCTTAAGTTTACTTATCAAAAAAAACAACAGAATGAAAAATATTTTGGTGCTTGCAGCGCTTGCTTCGGCAGCTAATGCAAACGCTCAATCGGTAGACACACTGCAAAACCAAGAACTGCAAGAGGTAGTTGTGGCAGGTGTACGTGCTCAAAAGAATGCGCCTTACGCTGTAAGCAACATCAAAAAGGCCGAATTGGCTAATTTCTCTAAAACAGGTCGCGAACTTCCTTTCCTCTTCGCACATACCCCTGGTGTGTTTGCGTGGGGCGAAAACGGATTGGGTACAGGTACGGCAGCTATGCGCATTCGTGGTGCGGCAGGTAGTCGCATCAACATTACGCTCGATGGAGTGTCGCTCAATTCGCCTGAAGACCAAACCGTGTTTTGGGCAAATATGAACTCATACGGTGCACTGATGGGTAGTGTGCAGATACAGCGTGGTATCGGTACATCGACCAATGGCGATGGTGCTTTCGGAGGGTCTATCTCTTTGGCTACGGCTACACCAAGCTATAAGCCTTCGGCAGAGGTGAGTGGGTCGTACGGAAGTTACAACACTTACAATAGCGGTGTAAAGTTTTCGACAGGATTGCTGTGGAATCACCTCATTTTCGATGGTGCTTACCA
Source organism: Prevotella ihumii (assembly GCF_900155655.1). Classification (GTDB taxonomy): domain Bacteria; phylum Bacteroidota; class Bacteroidia; order Bacteroidales; family Bacteroidaceae; genus Prevotella; species Prevotella ihumii. The sequence continues at coordinate 1,607,430 of NZ_LT706987.1, read as the reverse complement.
CGAGACAGGTACTGATGGCTATCTTCACGGCACAAGTGGACGCTCGGGGTCTTACTATGGTGGGCTAACGTGGATAGGCGATAAGTTCCAAATACGCTACAAGAACATTGGCAACTTTGAGAAAACAGGACAGGCGTGGAATGGTGTTGTGGCTGGCAACAACGACGCATCGTTGATGGGAAAAGACATTAAGACCTACAAGGACTTGTACGACCGTGGTTTAGGACGTTTTAACCCGCTGTACGAAGGATTGGTTTTCGACTACGATAAATATGCTTTCCCAACCAATGAGAACGGAAAATACCAAACCTACCGCTATAAAATGGACGATGGAACGTATTGGGCCAAAACCACCGACAACTTCTATCAGAACCACAACATTCTATCGGCAGCGTGGAAACCCAACGCCTCATGGTCGCACAACGTGGCATTGCATTACACCTACGGACACGGCTATTACAGCGAGTTCCGCCCCAACAACAAGTTTAAGAAGTTTGGTTTGGTGGCTAACGATGTAAATGGTAAGAAGATAGAGTATGGCGACTTTGTACGCAAAAAGGGACTCACACAGCATACGGCAGGTATTGTGTACAACGCAAACTATACGGATGAAAAGTGGAACGTATTGAGTGGCATCAACTTGCAACACTTTGTAGGCGACCATTTTGGCTATCTCACCTACGTTGCCAACAAAGGACAGGTACAGGATTTCAAGGGATTGAAGTATTACGACTCGGACGGCAGAAAGCGCGATTACAGTGCTTTCGTCAAAGCTACTTACCACGTAAACGATGCGTGGGACTTGTTTGCAGATGCGCAATATCGTCACGTAAATTTCTCGGCTGAAGGCAAGAACGACAAATTTTACGAGCAGCCCGACGGAACATACTTTAATCAAATACTGGACATCAATGCCAATTACAATTTCTTCAACCCCAAGGCTGGTGTAAGCTATCATAAAGATGGACATAAGGCTTACGCATCTGTGGCATACGCAGGTCGTGAACCCGAACGCAACAACTTTACCGACAATGGAAAATATCCAGCACCAAAGGCAGAACACTTGGTAGACGTAGAATTGGGCTACCAGTATGCAGCCAACAATTGGCGTGCAGGGGCTAATCTTTACTATATGGGCTACAAAGACCAGTTTGTACAGACGGGCGAACAGAGCGATATAGGCGAAAACCTTACCACCAACGTAGATAAATCGTACCGTATGGGTGCAGAACTTACAGCAGGTTGGGACGCTACATCGTGGCTCACCCTTGAAGGTAATGCTGCATTGAGCATCAACAAGATTAAAGATTTTGACGAGTATGTGGACAATTGGAAAGGAAAACCATTGAAGCTACACTACGATAATTCTACCCTCGCTTTCTCGCCTTCGGCTATTCTCAATGGTTTTGTTAATTTCCATTACAAAGCATTCCAAGCTGTGTGGCACACCAACTATGTGAGCCGTCAGTATTTGGACAATTCGGAAAACAAAGACCGCTCATTGCCTGCGTTCTCACAAAGCAACATCAACTTGAATTACACCTTCAATACAAGCAAAAAGGTGTGTGGACTGAAGGAAGTGGCATTAGGGTTGAGCCTCAACAATGTGTTCAACAGCCATTATGCAGCAAGCGGATGGGTGTACAGCGCAGTAAGCAAAAAGTATGGCTACACCAACGACAACCGCTACTACCAAATAGGATTTATGCCAATGGCTGGATTTAATATAATGGGTAACGTTACTTTGAAATTCTAATCGGACTATATATAATAAGGTGTGCCGTGAGTAATGGCACACCTATTTTATATATAACAACGCACAAAAATATGTTCGATAGCATTATTCAGTATTTTCAAGAAGCCGATACTTACCAGATATTAGATGTGATGGGAACGATAATCGGACTCGTTTACATCTACCAAGAGTACAAAGCCAGTATATGGTTGTGGCTTACGGGCATCATTATGCCTGCGGTTTACACTGTGGTGTATTATGAAGCAGGTCTGTATGCCGACTTCGGAATGCAGATATATTATATCCTTGCAGCGGTATATGGTTATCTGTATTGGCAGTTTGGCAAACGCCATAAAACCCAAGAAGAGGTAAAAATAAGTAGGTTTCCACGACACAAACTACTGCCTTCGTTCATTGTTTTCTTTGCACTTTGGGGCTTGTCCTATTTTATTTTGATTACCTTTACCAACTCTACCGTACCTGTACTTGATAGCTTTGGTAACTCACTAAGCTTTCTCGGACTGTGGGCATTGGCAAAGAAATACATTGAACAGTGGTGGATATGGATTGTAGCTGATGTGGAGTTGGCGGCGCTCTATGTGTACAAAGGTATTCCGTTTACGGCAGGGCTGTATGCACTCTATGCAGTGATAGCATTAGCAGGATATTACAAATGGAAAAAAATGATGATGGAGGAGTATGAAAGAACTTAAAACAGAATATGATGTTGTGATACTTGCTGCAGGCGATTTTCCAACATCGGTTGTGCCTATGCGTGTTCTTCGCAATGCCAAACATTTGGTGGTGTGCGATGGAGCTGTAAACGAACTTGATCAATTGGGCATTATACCCGAAGTGATAGTAGGCGATGGCGATTCTATTTCGCCTACATTGAAAGCGAAGTATCAACACATTCTGCATACCATAGCCGAACAAGAGGATAACGACCTTACGAAGGCAACCAAATATGCGTTGCAGCATTTTCAGCTCAATAAAAAGCCCTCATTCTGCTATCTTGGGGCAACGGGCAAACGTGAAGACCATACCTTGGGCAACATTGCGCTGCTACTACATTATTATAAGTATTTGGAGATAGAGCCAACAATGGTAACAGACTATGGGTACTTTATGCCTTCAAGTGGGAAAACTACCTTTGCAGCCTTTCCACATCAGCAAGTGAGCATCTATCAAATGGGATGCAAAGAGCTGAAAAGCGAAGGGCTGAAATGGGAAATCTATCCTTTCAGTGCGCTATGGCAGGGTACGCTGAACGAAGCTATCGGCAATGCGTTTACCATTGATGGCGATGCAGCGTACTTGGTATATCAAACGCATCAACCTAAGCTATAACGTAAGCATCCAATATTAGCCGCCTTTCACACCAACAAATAACCCTTATATGTCTGGCAGCATATAAGGGTTATTTGTTATTTGAAGTTTGAAGGTAGCATTTTCGTGAGTTCCTCCTCCGTCATATCTGGCAGGGACCTTGAAAGAACTTCCTTCATCCATTTGTATGGCTCTATGCCTGCTTCCCTGCAACACGCCATAAAGGTATAGAAGATGGCGTTGTTCTCTGCTCCCTCATTGTTACCACAGAACAGGTAGTTCTTTCTTCCAAGCGTGATGGGTCTGATGGCCTGTTCCATAAGGTTGTTGTCTATGTTGAAGCGTCCGTCCTGCACATACCTGCCAATGCGTATCCATACGGCGAAGGCATAACGCAGTGCCTTCTCCATAGCTTCGCCTGGGGTGTACTGNATCCTTAATCTTAAGCTCAGCATCCCTTTGCTCAAGAAGTTTAACAACAGCTTCCCGAGTGAGAGAATGGTAGTCAGATGTCATTGTACTATAAGGCATATCCATCACATTATCAGTTCTTTATACGATGTAAAGTTACGAAAAATATCTGACACTGGCAAGAAAATACTAAGATTTATTGTATCTTTTTCTTCGGTAGCAATTAGGATTTATACCTTCAATATAGAGTACCAATTCGTCCCAGCGAAGTTCATAAAATCCAACTCTCGCCCGTATGATTTTAGGACTCAGGCAACCCTGTGCCATCTGTTTATGATACACGACAAAACCACAGCGTTCCCAGTGCAGCAATTTAATTCGGTTACGGGCTCGATTGTAGAAAACGTAGACAACACCATCAGAAGGATTGAAGTCATTGCTGCGTACCAATTGGGACAGGCGAAGAATACCCTGACGCATGTCCACAGGAGTGCAACAAACCCGAAAAACATTTGTTTCATTGAGTACAAACATAAGTTTTTCGGGCAAAGGTAGTAAAGCAAGAATGTTACACAAAGGCGGCTAATATTGGATGCTTACGCTATAACCTCGGTTTTGGATAGGATAATCAAGGAAAACAAAAAGCCCCAACTCTTGTGCTGTTATCATCGTTTTAACGAATAGCAAAGAGTTGGGGCTGTATTTTTTATATTGCTTTAAACCCAATCGGCCGTCCGACTGGTCTAACGACCGATTTGGGTTAAAAAGAAGTTTATGCTTCTGTTTCAGCTTCTTGGCGGTCGTCAATGTTATCACCTTCGGTAGGGCGCAACACTTCTTCAAAGTTTGAAATGCCTGCATTGATAAGGATGTCGTACCACTGAAGGAGCTTCTTGATGTCGCTATTGTGTACGCGATCGCGGTCAAACTCAGGAAGTACTTCTGCAAAATAGTCTTGCAATTCTTTGCCCGATGCCTTACGCCAGTTGAGCGAACTTGTCTTTCCTTCTTCCTTGTTGCGTACGTTAATCAATACATCTATCAATGGTACATCTTCTGTTTCGGTAAACATAGCGATGTCAGCAAGACTTGTAACACGGTCGGTAGCAAAAGCTGGGATACGCTTGTTTGTGCCATCAAGGGCTTCTACTATCAAGTTCATTTTTGCACGGCTAACCAATCGGTAGAGACCTGGCTTACCTGCGATTGAAAGAATTGTCTGTAACATTGTTTCTTTGTTTATATTTTATTTCTTATTTGTTTATTTCCAATTGTTCTAATATTTGGCTTATCTGCTTGTTTACATCGACTTTGCCATCATTCAGAATGGTGTAGTCGCTTCGTTGGGCTACTTCCTCTTGCGCCATTTGCCGATGTATCCACGCTAACGCCTTGGCCTCGCTGATGCCATCGCGTGCCATAATGCGTTCTACACGGATAGCCTCAGGGGCGAGTACGCACACCACCTTATCTATATGGGTGCGATGAATGAAGTCGCTATCGAAGAGGATTGCACTCTCTATCCACGTATAGCCCGACTGTTCAAAGTCGGTTGCCACAGCGGGATGTACTATGTTGTTGATGGCTGCGGCATTGTCGCTACTCTGCAACAAATACTTTGCCAATACGGCTTTCTGCAACGCTCCGTCCTTAAACACCGCTTCGCCCACTTCGGCAGAGAGCTTTTCTTGCAGTTCGATGGAGGTTCGCATCAGCCGTTTTGCTGCTGCATCGCTGTCGTACACTTGTATTCCGTGGGCAGAAAGTCGGTTGCAAACGTATGATTTTCCGCTCCCTATTCCTCCCGTTATTGCTATTATCATTGCTTTACCTCACTAATTATGAGTTATCAAATAGGAGGATTATCGCTGTTCGATGAGGTAGTCCACCATAGAGACCACAGGACGAGCGTTGCGAATACCCTTTGGCATTGCTTTCACATAAACGTTACACTTCTCTGTCTTGTGGTTTTCTATTTCCTTATAGTCAACTATCACTTTAAAACCATCGTGTTTCAACTCGTTTGAGCCATCTATCTTGGGCAACGACTTTACTCTTTCAGCTCCAACAGCAAACTTTACTTTTATCGTTCCTGGGAACACTCGCATCACTTTGTCTGCAGGTACATTGATGGTTTCTATCGGTACATCAACCGTTTCTTCGGTCAAGATGTCGGGATAGAGCTTCAGCTTAACTTTCAAAGGCAATGCCTTCGCATTCTTCATCTTCTGTAATCCCACCTTTTGAACGATAGGTTCGCTAACATTGGTTAACTCTATGCGCTGTGTAGAAACATATTTTATACTGTCTAACAGCTTCTTAGAAGCATATACCGTAACGCTATCGGGTACGAATTGTACGTGTGGAAGATAATACCCCTTGGCTGGAAGAACCATTCCTTCAAGTCGAACAGGCACTTTCTTGCAACGCCCGTAATTGTAACTATATACCAACGAATTGGCTTTTACCGAAACAATCTTTGTGCTTGATGATAATTGTTGAGCCAAAAGACGTTGTATTTCACTGACTTGGATTTCGCCTGTGCTTCCAGAATGACTATTCGCATCAAAGTCGAAATAGAGCGGACGCAAATCGCCTTGCGTTATATAGTTGGCTATGACATACCCTTTGTCACGCAATGTAACCTTCACAACGGAGTCAACTTCGCCTGTTATCACCACATTCTTGGGTACTCCAGCAAGTTTTAATTCCACGGAGAAGTCTTGTTCGTAGTAGTCGTCTAAGGCATTGATAAGCCAAAAGAAGCCACTAAGAATAAGAAAAAACAAAAAAATCAGAAACTCCTTGTTGAAGAATTTCGACACGAAGTTCCTGATTATTTCAAATGTATGTAGTGATTTTCCCACCATATATACATTACGTTTTGGGGTTTTAGCTTCTAAAAATAATAGGCTTTAACGTTTTATTTGCCTTGTCCTAAGCGCATTGCTTCAGCATCTGCAAATACATAACCTTTATCTACAGTGATGACAACACCACGTGCTATTTCCACATCAATCTTGTTTACGGTCAAGTCGACACGCTTTACTTTGCCAAAGATACCACCACCTGTAACAACAGAGTCGCCTTCTTTCAATGCGTTTTGGAAAGCTCTAATCTGCTTTTGCTTCTTCTGCTGTGGACGAATCATAAACAACCACATAATTGCAAATACTGCAACCATCATTAAAATCATTGGCAATGGGCTTCCCGATGCAGCACCTTGAGCTGCTAATAGAATAACTGTATTCATTTCGTTATTTGTTTTTTATTTTTATTTCTTTGGTTTAATTCTGCTCTCCGTTGCGATTTCCTTGTCAACGGTCGTCACGTTGACGGCGTTGACGTGGCTCTGGCATAGGCTTTAACATTGCATTGGTTTCAACAAGAAATCGTGCAATGGTGTCCAACATACCATTGATGTAACCGCCACTGCGAGGTGTGCTGTACAGCTTAGCCAACTCTACGTACTCGTTGATAGTAACGCTTACAGGAATATTTGGGAATGTTAGCATCTCTGCAATTGCAATTTGCATAATCACAACGTCCATATAAGCCAAACGAGAGAAGTCCCAATTGCGGCTTGTTTCGCTCATATAACGCTGATAAGTATCGGCATTGAGAATGGTAGAGCGGAACAGCTTGGTAGCAAACTCACAATCTTCCTCGTCCTTAAATTCTGGCAACAACTCTTGTTCGGTCTTGTTTGCAGGGTCGAAACGCTTGATGGTCTTGATAACGAATGTATCTACAATTTCCTTATCATCGTTCCAATAAAGGCTTTTCTCCTCCAAAATAGCGTCCAAGTCTTCATTTTCCTGAATTAAAGTACGATATATCTTTCGCCACAATTCACGGTCGAGCTCGTACGAGTCGTCTTCGCTTGCCATATACTCTTTATATATGGTACTCTGCTCTATCTGGTCGCATAGCTTTCTTACTGCGTCTATATCGTCTTCCCATCGTTGTTGCTGTCCTTCCATATAGAGGTTGAGTTGCTTATTCTCTTCCAATTGAACGGCAAACTTATTGTAAGCAAACTTTTGCGAAGGTTCTTGTGTTCCTTCACGTTTAGCTCTGTTGGTCAAAACCTCTACACGTCGGCGTTCCTCTTGCGTGATTGTTACAATGAGAGACAAGAGATAATTGTAAAGTCCGTAGGCTTTTGATAGACTGAAAAGCAATTCCTTTTCTGCCTTATCGATGTTACGTTCTCCGTTTTGATAATAAGCGTAGGTTAACTGAACTATTTTTATTCTGATTAAATCTCTATTTATCATTGTATGTGTTACTTGTGTTCTTTTAATTTCTATTGTTTTGCAAATGTAATTAAATTCCTTGTGACTACCAAAAGAATATGTGTATTTTCTTGTTTTTTTAGACTAAAGCTTGGCTATATCATATTAAAAACGTAACTTTGCACCGCTTTTTGCAAATTGGAAATTCATCTTAACAATGCTATTGTTGGAAACGAAACGAATTTTTCAGTGTGTGATGGCGAATTAAATACATTATATTAATTTAGAGTAACACAAACAAAAAAAATGAAAGAAATTAAGATTTCAGGTCAGAAGCGTGAAGCTAATGGTAAGAAAGCAGCTAAGGAACTCCGCAAGGAAGGTTTAATCCCTTGTAACCTTTATGGTGAAGCAAAGCAGGACAACAAGCCTGTTGCATTCTCATTCGCATCACCTATGGCAGAGTTGAGAAAGCTTATCTACACTCCACACATCTACATTGTAGAGCTTACAATTGATGGTGAGAAGCACTTGGCTGTAATGAAGGAAATCCAGTTCCACCCAACAACAGACGCAGTGCTCCACGTTGACTTCTATGAAGTAAACGAAACAAAGCCTATCGTAATGGGTGTACCTGTTAAGCACGTAGGTTTGGCACAGGGTGTACGCGATGGTGGTCGTATGAACAAGTCAATTCGCAAGATTAACGTTCGTGCTCCTTACACTCAAATCCCTGAAACACTCGAAATAGACGTTACAGAACTCCGCGTAGGTAAGAGCATCAAGGTAGCTGACCTCTCATTTGAAGGTCTCGAACTTGTTACTCCTAAGGAAGTAGTAGTATGCTCTATCAAGGCTACACGTAACTCTATCCAAGCTGCTCAGAGCGAAGAGTAATTAACAAAAGAATTATTTTTTGAGTCCGCTCAATAAAAACATTGAAACATTGGACAAATATTTGATTTGTGGATTGGGCAACCCTGGTAACGAATACGAGGGAACTCGACACAACACAGGATTTATGGTATTGGACGCTTTTGCTAAAGCGTCCAATATTTGTTTTGAGGACAAACGATATGGATTTGTAGCAGAAACAATGCTCAAAGGTAGAAAGATTATCCTCCTAAAACCCACAACATTTATGAACTTATCGGGCAATGCGGTGCGCTATTGGCTCAATCAAGAGAAGATAGACGAGAGCCGATTGTTAGTGATTTCAGACGAATTGGCACTCCCATTAGGAGCGTTTCGCCTGAAAGCCAACGGTTCTAATGGTGGGCACAACGGACTGGGACATATCCAACAGCTCATCGGACAAAACTATGCACGCCTTCGTATGGGTATAGGCAACGACTACCCAAAGGGTGGACAGGTAGATTGGGTATTAGGGCGATATACCGAAGAGGATATGAAGACTCTCCAACCAAGCATCGACTTAGGTGTTGACATCATCAAGAGCTTTGTTCTTGCTGGCATCAACATCACAATGAACCAATATAATAAATTAGGTAAGAAATAATGAACGAGGTCGCAAGAATAGACAAATGGCTATGGGCAGCTCGCATTTTCAAGACCCGTAGCATAGCTTCGGACGCTTGTAAGAATGGGCGCATTACGATAAAAGGAGTGAACGTGAAACCTTCGCACACCGTAAAAGCAGGTGAAGTGGTAAGCGTAAAGAAACCTCCTATCACTTACTCGTTCGAAATTCTGCAACCCATAGAAAAGCGTGTGGGAGCGAAACTCATACCAGAGGTGTACAAAAACGTAACCGACCCTAAGCAGTACGAGCTGTTGGAAATGAGTCGCATCAGCGGTTTTGTAGACAGAGCCAAAGGTACAGGCAGACCAACGAAGAAGGATCGCCGTCAAATGGACGAGTTTATCGACCCTGCAATGTTTGGTTTTGACGACTTCGATGACGATTTTGATGATGTATAACCCCAAGGTTTAAAATCCAAAACAGATATGGTAAATATTGCAATTTTTGTATCGGGAAGCGGCAGCAACTGCGAGAACATAATCCGTTACTTTAGCAATCGTAACGATGTGAATATCAAGCTGGTAATAAGCAATCGTGCCGATGCCTATGCGTTGGTAAGAGCCAAGAACCTGAATGTAGAGTCGGTGGTTATTCCCAAGAGCGATTTTGGAAAGCAAACAGAGGTGCTAAACCTTTTGCGCAACCACGAGATAAATTTCATCGTCTTAGCTGGTTTCTTGCTAATGATACCCGACTGGCTCATTAACGCCTACCCACGCCGAATGATAAACCTACACCCTGCCCTCCTTCCTAAGTTTGGTGGTAAGGGAATGTATGGCCATCACGTTCACGAAGCTGTGAAAGCAGCAGGCGAAACCGAAACCGGAATGACCGTACACTGGGTAAGTAACGTGTGTGACGGTGGTGAAATCATCGAACAATTCCGCACTCCGCTCACCCCTAACGACACACCTGACACCATTGCCGACAAAGAGCACGTATTAGAAATGGAACATTTTCCACAGATTATAGAAAGAGTATTGCAAGCCGAAAAGCTCATCTAAGCAATACCAAACACAAAGAGATAGAACCTTCCACCTCTATTATATATAAGTCAGACAGAGTGGAAAGTTCTATCTTTTTTTATTCCTTAGTTTTTCCACTTCTAACTTTCTTCCCTACTCTTTCTATCTTTTTATTGCTCATTTGCAATAGCTTATCCTTAATTAATGGTAAAAACAATATCCCACACGAATGAGTTTAACCGAAAATTATTAACTTTGTCTTTTGTATTATGGATATGATGAAGAAGACATTTTGCCTTTTTATGGTATTTGTATTCTTTGCCCTTACCGCCGTAAGTGCAAAGAAAAAGTTTACACTCGTTATCGACCCTGGACACGGAGGTCACGACGCGGGAGCAATAGGAGCATTTTCAAAGGAAAAAGACATCAACCTCAACATAGCTTTAGCCTTTGGAGAGTATATCGAACACAATCTTTCGGACGTAAGAGTGATATACACACGCAAAAACGATGTATTTGTTTCGCTGAAAGGACGTGCAGACATAGCCAATCAAGCCAAAGCCGACTTGTTTATATCAGTACATACCAACTCGGTTCCCGTAGGAAAAGTTGCCCCACAAGGATTTCAAGTTTACACCCTCGGTATGCACCGTGCAAAAGACAACCTTGATGTGGCTATCCGTGAAAACGCTGTAATCTCGTTGGAAAAGAATTACGAACAAACTTATGAAGGTTTCGACCCTCGCTCCTCAGAAAGCTACATTATGTTCGAGTTCCTTCAGTCGGCTAATATGGCACGAAGTGTAGAATTAGCCAAATACATTCAAAGGTCTGTTTGCCGCACCGCCTACCGCAACGACAAAGGCGTGCACCAAGCAGGTTTCCTCGTTCTTCGCGAAACCTCTATGCCCAGTTGTTTGATAGAGTTAGGGTTTATCACCTCACCCGAAGAAGAAGAATTTCTCAATTCCACCCAAGGCATCAATCTTATGGCACGAGGCATCTATGAAGCTTTTGTGCAATACAAGAACCAATACGACGACCATATCGTAATTCCCTATCGCTCAAACTCTACCAAGCAATTCACCGCCACAAGTGTGCTCCCAAAGGTAAATTCACGCCCCGTTGTACCAAGCGAGAAACCTAAGATACAACGTAAGGCTACACCTGCGACAACACAGAAAAATAAAGAAACAAAGGTAAAAACCGAAACAAAGAAGCCAGCAACACCAAAGGAGAACCCTAATGCACCCGTATTCAAATTGCAAGTGTTTGCCATCAATCGCCAATTGCGCCCTGGCAGCGAACAATTTAAGGGATACAACGACATCACCTCATTTGTAGATGGAAATCTATATAAATACACTATAGGCAGCAGCACCAACTATAACGAAATATATCGCTTGCGCAAGAAGATTTTAAAAGACTTCCCACAAGCGTATATCATAGCATTCAAAAATGGCAAACCTACAAATGTGAATGATGCCATAAAAGAATTTTTACAAAATAAGAAATAAATTTAAAAGAGTATATGAAGAAAACCTTCACACCCGAAGTTAAGATTGCCTTAGTAGCAGTTTTGGGTATCATTATTATGTTTTTTGGAATGAAATTCCTCAAAGGGCTCAATCTTTTCTCATCAGACGTGGCTTACACAATGCAATTTGACCAAGTAAACGGATTAAGCCCAGCCACTCCTATCTTTGCCAATGGTTACAAAGTGGGCGCAGTGAAAGACATTATTTACGACTTCGATAATCCGCAAAAAGGCATCACCGTAAGTGCAAACATTGATAAGAGTATGCGAATACCCGAAGACACAAGGGCAGAAATAGTAAGCAACCTTATGGGCGATGTGCAGGTAAACCTCATACTGGGCAATAGTGCGCAATACCTTCCTGAAGGTAGCGTTATCAGCGGAGCACTCAACAACGGAGCAATGGGCGAAATGAAGGCCTTCATACCACAGGTTCAAAAAATGATACCTAAGCTTGACAGTATTCTTATGAATGTGAACAACCTCTTATCCGACCCAGCTATGGCAAGCACACTGCACAATGCCAACAAGATAAGTGCCGACCTCACCACATCGAGCAAGCAGCTCAATACCCTACTCTATCAGCTTAACAGCACTTTACCAACAATGGCAGGCAAGACAAACTTGCTTTTAGACAATGCTAACGGTGTAATGGTAGGAGCAAAAGCAGGTATGGCAGACGCCCGTTCAGCCGTACAAGGGGCAAACACACTGATGGCTACACTTAATAATAAGGTGGAAGCATTAGAAGTGCAAGCCACAGTGAACAAACTAAACGCAGCCTTAGAAAATGTGAATGAGCTAACAGCAAAACTCAATAGCAACAAGGGGACAGCAGGATTGCTCCTCAACGACCCCACATTGTACAACAACCTTAACAACGTGATGCGCAATGTAGATAGCTTGGTAGTCAATCTCAAGGCACACCCTAAGCGTTATGTTCACTTCTCGCTCTTTGGCAAAAAAGACAAGTAAGATAAGCAGATGTTCCCTCGGATGCGCACTTTGCATCAAAGGAAAAATAGACCAATAGCACGCCAAAATATATCACGCAGAAATAGCGTTATAACATATTGGCAGTAAAGCACTTACAGACGAGCTGCAAAACATATATGTTTCAGCCCCCAAAACATATATGTTTTATACGGTCAAAGTTGAACTTTCACCTCCCCAAACATATATGTTTGAGAAACAAAAGATAGATGTCTTGTCTCCCAAAGATGACAAAAGGAAATACAGAACACTTTTTCATAAACAATAAAGGGAAAACATAAGGCAGAAGAAAATAAGAATTACACCTTATTATATATAAGGAGCAGAAAATAGAAAGATAGTAGGTTGGTATCAACACACTATCTTTTTTGCTTTCAAAAGATGGTCGTTTTATCCCTTATTTAAATATAGTATAAATAACAAGATTAAAGTTTCACGCTTTAAAGGAAAAATCTAACGTACGTGAATATCAATCATTTCTGAGCAAAACAACAAAGCCCCAGCATTTCTTCGTGAAACGCTCACAACTCATTTTAAGTATTTGATAATGAGTACGTTTGATATATGCAAAAGCGAGACACAAGTCCTACATACTATTTATCGTCTAAGCCCCAATAATTTAGCATCTTACAGCCCATTAGAATAAAATGATAGATAACATAAACTTCCACATTATATATTTTTTTATTACCTTTGTACTATCAATTTAGAACGTCGGTCACAATAGTTATACTATCGTTGAAACGCAAATAAGATACATTTTACAAATATGAACGCAAACGCAAATGAGCTTTGGAAGCAGTGTCTCCTTATTATAAAGGAGAACGTTACCGAGCAACAATTTAATACTTGGTTCAATCCTATTGTATTTGAAGCCTACGATACAGCTTCAAGTACATTGTTGGTACGTGTTCCAAGTTCGTTTGTGTACGAGTATTTGGAAGAAAACTATGTAGACTTATTGCGCAAAGTATTTACCCGTGTTTACGGAAAGGGTGTGCAATTGCAGTATCGCGTTGTAACAGACAAGGCACACAACTTGACACAAGACATTCAGTCTGACTCGGTAGAAAAGCTCCCAACACAAGGAGCTACAAACCGTGGCAACCAAGAACCATCTCCAATGGACGTTGCCGCACAAGAGTTAGACCCACAATTGGACCCACACAAGTCGTTCAACAACTACATTGAAGGTGATAGCAATAAGCTACCACGCTCTATAGGACTTTCAATAGCAGAGCACCCCAACACATCACAGTTCAACCCAATGTTCATTTATGGACCTTCGGGCTGTGGTAAAACTCACCTCATCAATGCAATAGGCTTACACATCAAGCGTCTTTACCCACAAAAAAGAGTGCTTTATATCTCAGCTCGCTTGTTTGAGGTACAATATGGATACGCCACATTGAACAACAAACGAAACGACTTTATTAGTTTCTACCAAACCATCGATGTACTCATCATCGATGATATACAAGAGTGGATAGGCTCTGAGAAGACACAGGACACCTTCTTCCACATCTTTAACCACCTCTTCCGCAATGGTAAACGCATCATTCTTGCGTCAGACCGACCACCAGTCGACCTCAAAGGTATGCACGACCGCTTGCTCACACGTTTTGCTTGTGGATTGATAGCCGAGTTGGAAAAGCCTAATTTGCAGCTTTGTGTAGACATATTGAACAATAAAATTAAGCGTGACGGCTTGTCTATTCCTAACGATGTAGTGCAGTACATAGCCCAAACAGCTAACGGCAGTGTGCGTAATCTTCAAGGAGTTATCGACTCATTGATGGCTTACAGTATCGTTTACAACAGCGATATTGATATGCGCTTGGCAGAAAGAGTTATCAAGCGTGCCGTAAAAGTGGACGATGAGCCACTGACAGTAGACGAAATATTAGAGAAAGTTTGCGAACACTTCAACGTAACTACTGCGGCCGTAAACTCACGCTCACGCAAGCGCGACATCGTAGTGGCACGCCAAGTAAGTATGTATTTGGCACAAAAGTTTACAAAGATGCCCGCAAGCCGTATCGGAAAACTTGTAGGAGGTCGCGACCATAGCACCGTACTCCACAGCTGCTCGCAGGTAGAAAAACGATTGCAAGTGGACAAAGGCTTTACAGCAGAGATTTCAACCATCGAAAACTCGTTCAAATTAAAGTCTTAATTCCCTTCCTTAAACGCTTTATCCTTTTCCCATTATATAAAAAGAACAAAGCGTAACACCTAAAAATTATCCCTTTTGCCCCCCAAAAAACACTTCCCAACCATAATTATTGAAAGACCAAGCCTAAAAAACTTAGAGAAAAGAAGAGGAAAAGCAGAATAGTGCAAAATACTCGTATAAAAGAGTGCTTTTTAAAATTAATTAAGTAACTTTGCACCCACTTATAAACACTTTTCTAAAATTATACTATGGATTGGTTAATTACTCTTTTCACAAAAGAAGACAGCATTGCGCACATCGCATTGCTCTACTCTTTAGTAATCTCTTTGGGTGTCTACCTCGGAAAAATCAAGATTGGTGGCATCTCATTGGGCGTTACATTCATTCTTTTCGTTGGTATCTTAGCAGGCCACATTGGCTTCACAGGACCAAAAGAAACCCTTACCTTCTTACAAGACTTCGGATTAATTCTGTTCGTCTTTATGATTGGTCTCCAAGTAGGACCAGGTTTCTTCGAGAACTTCGGTAAAGGTGGCTTAAAACTAAACCTATTAGCATGTTGCATTGTTGCACTCGACGTGTTGGTAATGTTTGGTTGCTACTTCTTGTTCTTCGACTCTAAAGACCCATCAAACCTCCCAATGATGGTTGGTACGATGTATGGTGCGGTGACAAACACTCCTGGTCTTGGTGCTGCTAAAGAAGCTATTAACACCGTTTTCCCTAACGGTTTCAACTTCGACATCGCCAATGGTTACGCATGTGCTTATCCTTTGGGCGTTATAGGTATCATCGGTGCATCGCTTGCTATCCGCTTCATCTGCAAAGTAGATATGGAAGCTGATGACAAACTACTCAGCGAAAACGAATCAGAAGACCCACAATCAAAACCACACGTTATGTACCTCAAGGTTGAGAATGCATATCTCGATGGCCGTACATTGCAAGATACGACCAAATTCCTCAATCGCGAAGTTGTCTGCACTCGATTGATGCAAAACGGAATAGTATCAGTGCCTAAGCGTGACACCGTCTTCAAGAAAGGCGACGAGATATGTGTAGTATGCACAGAACCAGATGCTGAAGCTGTACGCACATTTATTGGTACCGAAATCGAGGTAGATTGGAACGAAGAACAGCAGCCTCAAAAGATGGTTAGCCGTCGTGTAGTAATCACAGACAGCGCAATGAATGGTAAGACATTGGGCAAAATGAACTTCACTTCTGTATATGGCGTTAACATTACACGCATCAGCCGCCAGGGAATGGATATGTTTGCAAGCAGCAGCTATCGCTTCCAAGTAGGCGACCGCATTATGGTTGTTGGTCCAGAAGAAAACGTACAGCGTGTAGCCGACCTCGTTGGTAACTCTGAAAAGCGTTTGAACCACCCAAATATTGCAACTATCTTTATCGGAATCGTTGTTGGTTTGCTCTTCGGAAGCCTTCCATTGAGTATTCCAGGTATGCCTGCACCATTGAAATTGGGTCTTGCTGGTGGTCCATTGATTATCGCTATCCTCTTAGGACGTTTTGGTTATCGTTTCCATCTTGTAACCTATACCACCACATCGGCTAATATGATGGTTCGCGAAATAGGACTTGCGCTCTTCCTTGCATCGGTAGGTATCAAGGCAGGTGCTGAATTCTGGAACACAGTAGCTCAAGGCGACGGTCTCTTGTACGTGTTAACAGGTTTCCTTATCACCATCATTCCAATTCTTATCATTGGTCCTATTGCACGCTTGAAGTACAAGTTCAACTACTTTACCATCATTGGTATGATTGCAGGAGCACACACCGACCCTCCTGCATTGGCATACGCAAGCTCTATTTGCAATGGTGAAGCACCTGCATTGGGTTACTCTACTGTTTACCCATTGACAATGTTCTTACGTATCCTTGTGGCACAGTTGGTAGTTCTCTTCTGCTGTGGTGGACTATAAGAAATTATCAATGATTGAGCTTATTTTGAATTAAGAACTTCTCAATCATAATCATACAAAATTTAAAGGCTGAACTCGTATGAGTTTGGCCTTTTTTATTGGTTTCTTTTCTCTGTATCAAACTTTTTTTATACTTTTGCGGTCGCAATGAGATACTCTGTAAATTGTAATCAATGTGGTCAAGAGTTTATAGCTGAAACCGAAACTCCTGGCAAACAAAAGTTCCGCTGTCCTTACTGTGGAAGCGTGTTACTATGCCAATTGGGTGAAGACAAACCTTTCAGAACCAAAGCTCGTTCGGTATTGCCTCTGGTAGATAGTCGCACTATAAGCCCAAAACAAGAGGCAAAACTTCCTATAGCTAAGGTCAAGGTATTGGCTAAAGTCACTTCAGAGAAGTTGCAAGCAATGAAGCAAAGCATAGTTGAAGGCACTGAAAACGTTAGTCAGATAGCTGTAGCAGCTACAAATACCACCGAGGAGTATCTCTCTAAATCGTCATCAAAGCTACAAGCTTTCCAAGAAAAATATAGTGATGGCAATCTGTGGATATTCTTTGGCTTTAGCTTTGCTTTTATTTTGCTTATCTTTGTAGGACTTTTTATTTGCGCACAAGTAGTAAATTTCGTTTATGAAAGCCACAATTTGCTCTTCAAAGAGTATATCGAAATGAAGAACAACTTGGGCTTTTAAAAGCAAAGATTAAATCGTTATAAGGAGAGTTTACTGAACGTTGCAGAATAAAGGATCAAAATAATAGCATCCAAAGATTAAAACTTATCTGCTTAAAACTTCCAAGTTAAAATCGTGTCATCACTTCTAAGACTATCTTATTATTTTCAGAAGGCTTAGGAATAGCTCCATCACGATAGAAATATTGTTCATAATTGAGCCTTATATCCGATACAAATGGCTTATCGATACTCAATGTCATTCCGCCTGTAACTCGTGATCGTTGATAATCGTTTATTATCAATGTGCCTTCGTTATTAGTTTTCTCATCTTTATAACGCAGCCCGTCGCTGTGGTCGTCCATATAGTCGAAGCGTATGAGGGGCGAAGCTTTAGTAAACAGCTGTGTATGTAAGGGTACGTCATAGCTTACAAATGCATTTACCGAATGAACGGATTGGAAGGCTTTGTGTCGATATTTCTTATACAAATATTCTGCTTCTATATGCCAATTCTTCGAATGATAGTTTGCGCCCACATCATACATCATTACCGAAACATTATCAGGTTTTATTTTTTGTGTACTGAGAACAAGGTTGAAACCTTTTGGGAAAGCCACTTGAATTTTAGCTGAATAATTGATATTATTTGTCCAAAAGTCTTTTTGGTTGGTAAGTCCCGACCCATTAAAGATGCCCATTTCCATTCGTATTGATAATCCTATATTGAGCGAATATCCCATCGTTGCCCCTACATCGCCGTACATTGCCTACTTGTTTGGCTATAAATGAACGATTGGCAAAATACTGTTGGTGGGGCGAGCGATGTGCATCTATTGTAAACGGAACACGCATCTGTCCAATAGTAAAGTCGAGTTTTGGAACTGGTGTTAGGCGTGTGTAGGCATCAAGCATCTTTATTTTTCCTTCGTCCGAGAGGTCTATTTCGGCTTTATAGTCTACCCACTCTAACAATCGTCCATTAATACTCAATCGAGCATTTCTCACCTCAAATCTTCCTTTCTTTTCGCTGTTTTGGTATTCATACTTTCCACGAATAGTGCCGTGAATTTGAGATGTTTTGTCCATTGTCTGCTGCTCTTGTGCACAAAGGTTAGGTGCAATAGCAATAAAAGCGAGGGCTATGCTCATTGAATGATAAAGTTTTTTCATTATTAATTATCGGTTTACTATTTGGTTGCAAAGTTAGATAAGTGATACTGCAATGATATTTCACCAATATTAAAATAATGTTTCAATTATCATAACCGAAATATAGGACGTAAATAGCACATAAGGCTGGTTCTATAAATTACCACCGCATATAGTCATTAAATTTTTATGAAATACGTTTTGTTATCTTTTGGCTTCTTTTTATATAAAACGGGCTGCGCCTCAACAATTCAAACAAGTTTGATTGCATTCGGCTTGCTCCGTTTTTGGTTCAAAATGTAAGTTCGTTCAGTCGTGTAGCTCGCTATACTCCTTCACTCTCTTGCATTTTGACCTCAAAAATAAGCTCAAAATCTAACAAAGCTAATTTATAGAACCAGCCATAAAACAAAGAGGAGACACACCCGTAACGAGTATATCTCCTCTCTTTTATAGAAATAGCTGTATAGCTTCGTTGGCTTACTGCATTACAACTTTAGAAACCTTGAAACTACCATTAGCCATCTTCACTTTCTTGATAACTATACCAGAAGTAGGCTTCGAGATGCGCTTACCTGTAAGGTCGAAATAACTAACCTCCATTGCTTCGTTCGCATTATTCATCACGCCGTTAATGCCCGCAGTATTGCCGCTAAGCATACAATAGGTATAAAACCCTATTGGGTTTGGATATTCTGGACCGTGATTGAAAACAAGCGTAGTGCCTTCTTTCAGAGTATAGGTGTCGGCTGCTTCATTATAAACAAACACAACATCTGCCATATTGCCCATATCGTCAATAAACTCCATTATCTTAGAGCAACCTTCAAGATAAATCATTGCAGGCAACATACCCAGGTACTGGTCTTTAGCAAAGGTTATGTTCTTGTTTGCATCCATCTTACCCTTGATTACGCCATCAGGACAATACTTGAAAATGCCTTTAAAATAAACATCATCGCCTGTACGAGCCACCTTAACAATATCGCCTTCGTACTTGATTACGCCTGTTTCGCTTTCAGGGTCAGGAGTTGAAGCTGAGAGCACATAGTTTTTAGCTGTTACGCCTGCAGGCATTTCGGTAAGCTTTTCGGCAAGTGGAGTAAGTTCTACCCCAAATTCACCATTGCTTGCCCAAGCTTCACCGCTATCATAAACCAAGGTAAAGCCTATAATTTTTTTGCCATCCTTGCCTATGCTACTCATTACGATGTTGTCGCCTTGGATTTCATAGGTAAATTCAGTATCGGCACTCTTTTTATATTCTGTGCCCACCATTTCATAAACATCAAGCTTTAATGTTGTGCTTACACCTTGTCCCATACTCGGAATAAACAATACAGGCTGACCTGTTTTAACGGTGATAACGTTGCCTTCTTTCTTACCCAATACCCAAGTACCCGTATGAGCAGCGGCTATAGGATCTTTGAAATAAACTTCGTTCGAAACAGTTGTTACTACTTCCATTGTGGTGTAACGAATATCTTCGGGCTGACCTGTGCCTTGATTGATAGTTTTACCTATGCGTTTGTAAAACTTATGAACACCTGCTGGAACTGTTTTGATAACATCCTGTGCACTTGCACCGATTGCTAAAACTACACTAAGCGCAATAAGTAAAAATTTTTTCATACTCTCTTGTCGTCTATATAAATGTTAATAATTATGTTATAGTGCTGCAAAAATACTATAATATTTCCAAAAGAACTACTTTTAAGCTAATATTTTCTTGATATATGATTTATATTTTACAAAATATAAATAAAACATAAAGATTTTATACAGCTTTTTCTATATCTATGTACAACAACCCAACCAAAGGAGAACACAATGAACCAAAAGTATGATTATGCCGTATGATAACACGATGTATCATTGTTCTATTTTTCCTTATCCTATCTTTTAAAAACAATACATTAATCTTTAAGCGATGAAACATATATGTTTGGGTATGCCAAAGTTCAACTTTGAGAGGGTCAAACATATATGTTTGACAAGGCAAAACATATATGTTTTAGAACGGAGTTATAACAATCTCATAGCCAATAAGTTATAAAACAAAAATATAGACCAATACCTTTTAAAAGCATTGGTCTATATTTCGGTTAGTACCTCTTGAAAGAAGCGGACTAAAAACAGAATAACGGATGGATTAATACCACTGTATTGCGCTATTTATACCACTACGCTTGTCGTACTTCAAAGCATCGGTAAGCGTTGCCGCATTGGCTCTAAAACTGAAGTTGTACGATGTGTAAGGAGCTAAAACAATAGAGGCACTCATATTGAAGCAGTGGAGGTCGCGCGAAAGACTTGCTGTGGTCATACTTATTGCCTTATTTTCAAAGTCGTAACCTGTTGAGAAGTTAATGTTCCACCCATCACTTATACGCACATTACCACTAACGTTGAGCGTCTGCGAGAACTTGTAAGGATAGCGCATTGTCTTCTTGTTAAATGTGCCTTGTCGGTTCTCTCGCATCGTGATACCATACCCAAAGGTGAGCGACCACGGCATATTAAATCGCATATATCCATCGTCATCGGTGTCTGCCATATTGCCTCCGTTTTTCTTGGCTGCGTGTTTACCCCGCTCCATTGTGTTGTCCATATTCGATTCCACATTAGGGTCAGGACCTTCACCATCGTATGTTGGCTTCTCATTATCGTCGTCGTCCTTGTGTCCAAACCACTTTTTCAGCTTTTCAGGATTGAGCGTGAACGAGAAGTTTTGCGACATTCCTTGGAAACGAGGTAAACGTCCAAAGCCCCATTCGGTATGGTTTCCTACAAAAGGATTGCCATTAGCATCAAGTTCGTAAGCATAGGTTGCAAACTTGGCATTCATAGAGAAAGTGTAGTTTTTCCACCATTTCAAACGCAAACGCACACCAAGGTCGCTCCAACGATGGAAATCGGTTGCTGCATTGTACGACATTGATGCGCCAAGCTCATCTATAATGCTTATCTTGCGCACACCTGTAGAGTCTTTATCGCTCTTTACCTTCATCTCTATGTTGTTGCTCACGTCCCACGTTATCATTTGGGTGCGGGTCTTACCAGGGACACTATACAGCTGTCCCTCGAATGGCGAATATTCCACAAGTTTCACTTCTCCATTTGCATCGGTGTACTGATAGCTGTCGTAGTAGCCGTAACGAGATGCACCGAAATTAGGCGAGTAAGACAAACTTACCTGTGGCGTAATGACGTGGCGTATGGCTTGAATTTTGTCACCAAATACTTTCTTGTTCGGAAGCCAAAAGCCATAGAGCTTAGTATTAGCCGAGAGCTGCAACGACCAATTGTAAACGTTGTAAAAACCTGATACGGTGTCTTTTTTCGCTGTACGATTAGCCTCATCCCACTGTTGTGTTACCTTGCTGGTATAGGTGCGATCGGTGAAATTGAACGATGGTGTAAGATTGATATATTTAAATAAGGTGAAGTTGCCTTGAACGGGAATGGTGTGTTGCATACCGTGTCGCCATTGCTTCATAAAGTTTGCTTTCAACAGTCGGTCTTCTTTCGCTGTTATCGAGTTGGAGAGTTGACCTGTATAGCTCACTGATATTTTCTCATACCATCGTTCTTTGCCCACTGCGTGTTTACGTTTGAAAGGGTAAAGACGACTGAGATTGATGTTCAAATCGGGCAAAGTAAGACTAAGGACTGAGTCGCGCATATTCTGCGATAGGTTGGCTGTGGCACTTAACGACAACCCTATGCTTGAAAACTGTGTGCTCCAACTTACTGATGATGTACGTGTACTCTGTGTGAGTGTTTGCGGATTGTACATACTGTTAAGATTGTTGCGTTCGTAGCTCGATGTGGCAAAGTTGACACTTGCCGAAAGGGTGTTGAAAGGACTCGACTTAGGGTCTTGACGGTGGTTCCACTGAATTTTAAAACTGGTTTGCTTGCTATAATCAGGCAATCCTTTGTCGCCCAATCTTGTATCTTGATAGCTTGCAAGGAACGCGCCCGAATAACGATAACGCTTGCGGTAATTGCTCGTAGCACTAAGTCCCCAAGAGCCACGTGTATAGATTTCGCCCAAAAGTTTCAAGTCCCATTTGTCATTGATTGCAAAATAATAACCGCCATCTCGAAGATAAAAACCTCTATCTTGCTCTTCACCATAACTTGGCATAATAAATCCGCTGGAATACTTCTTTGAGAAGGGGAAAAAACCATAAGGTATAGCCAATGGCAATGGCACATCGGCTACTACAAGATAAGCTGGACCAAAGACAACGTCCTTGTTAGGACGCACTTTAGCACGCGAAAGAGCGATGTAAAAGTCGGGATGGGGCTTGTCGCACGTAGTATAGCGACCGTGTTGCAGATAGATTACGCCCGAAGAGTCGCGTTTGGCACGCTCACCACTCAAAAATCCGTCGTCTTGAGCTGTGTACACGCCTTTGATAAGTCCTTTCTTCGACTTAAAATTAAACGCCATTGAGTCGCTCGTGTATTCTTGTTTGCCCATCGTAAACGAAGGTTTGCCCTTCACTCCTCCCTCTGCTGTACTATCGGCAGTACCCGTAGCACGCACCAAACTGCTGTCTACGTTTAGCGAAACCTTGTCGCTGTTGAGCTTTATAGTCTGATAATTCACTTTAACAGAGCCATATAGGTGTGCCACACCTGTCTTTGCATCATACACAAGTGAGTCTGCAGCAGAGTAAGTTACGGGGGCTTCTATTCCGTTCGACTTTGCTTTCATCACGCTATCACGATAGATGGAGTCGTCAATGGCTTTGTTGTGTTTATAAATAGCCTTCTGAAGAGAGTCCATTTTGGTAGTATCTATCTGCTGGGTATCGGTCTTTGCTCTGTTTTTCATTTGTTGCAAAATGGTGTCCACTACAATGGTAGTGTCCTTGGCTTGACCAAACAAAGGAGAAAGAAAAGACATAACGGGTGTATTTGCCATCGCAAATACGATGACAAACGACAATAGGAATATGAGAAACTTAGCTTTCATTGTGCAATATAACGTGCAAAATTAAGCAAATAATGGGATATTAAGGGGATATTACCCTATTTTAACTATTTCCATTCAAACATTCTGTGCCACGCATTGAAGCGTATTAAACCTTCTTCGCCAAACTTTGAAAGGCTTTTTTGTGCTTGTTCGAAAGTTTTTTCGTGGTCTAAACGAGTTTTAGAGTAGAACTTATCAGCATAACATATCACTTGTTCTTCCATCGTTTCTGGAAGAAAGTCTTGAGCTGGTAGGGGCAATTTGCGCTCTTCGATGCTGCTCTTCGTTAGCCCTGCTCCTGTATGGCGTTCGCAAACTCGAGCGTGCCGTGGATAACCTTCAGCTCTTAGCAATTCAGCACCTATGCGTCCGTGGCATATATAAGGGGCTGTGCCGTAACATTCTATGCCCTCTGCGTTGCATTGATAGATACCTATGTCGTGCAACATTGCAGCTTCTTCTACAAATTGCTTATCCAATTGCAGTTCGGGGTGTACCTCAGCGACGCGTAAAGCTCGGTCTGCCACACTTCTACTATGCGTCAGCAAGATGTGTTTCAGCGTGTTATCGTCTGGATAAAACTTATCTATTATTGCTAAATAATTCATTCTTTATCTACTTTTTATTATTCTTACTCGTGTCAATTGTCTATCATTTTAGCATTTCCCTTCAAACTGACGGAGCGCACCGATGAGCTTAGCATTTTCAGTCTTACTACCTATTGTCATTCTAAGACAGTTGTTGCAAAGGGGCAAAGTTGACACATCGCACACCAACAGCTTATGCGCTAACAGATAATCGTACACGGCTTTAGCATCGGTAAATCGAGCCATAAAGAAGTTGGCATCGCTCGGAAAGACCGCTGTGCAGAAAGGTAACATTGCCAAAGCTTTCATCATAGTAGTGCGTTCGGTAAGTATGAGCTTCTTCCAATCGTCCTTGTCAATGTTACGTTGCAACATTTTAAGTCCCAAATCTTGAGCGGGAGAACTTACAAGATGGAACGTTCTTACTTTATTATATATATCTATAACGGTCTTATTGGTGTAGGCTATGCCGATGTTAAGTCCAGCCGAAGCCCACGAATGAGCCATCGTTGAGATGACAACGAGGTTGGGAAAGCGGTCCAAATATTGACTAAAGCGAGGCTCACGATGAAAGTCCGAATAGCTTTCATCTAATATTACCAAGCCTTCAAATCCATTGATTAAGCGCACGAGTTCGTCCTTATCCATCACATTGCCCGTGGTATTGTTGGGCGAAGCTATAAAGATAAGCTTTGTATGTTCGTCGCATTGGGTCAATACGTTGGAAGCATTGAGTTGGAAAGTATCAGTCAATAATGCCGAACGATAACCCACATTGTTGAAAGCGACTATACTTTTGATTGCTGAATATGTAGGTTCTACCACCACAACATTGTCCTCACAAGGGTCGCAAAATATACGTATTGTAAGGTCTAACAGCTGTTCTAAGCCGTTAGCTATGAATATATTGTCTGCATCAAGTCCCTTTTTGGGGGCTAAAACATTGCGCAATTCTCTTTGAGAGGTATCAGCATAACGGTTGTAAGGCTTATTGAATGGGTTCTCATTCCTATCCAATAGCGTTATTTCGGCTGTGGTATCAAGGTCTGAACGTGGGTCGTTCACACCCTGAAAGTTGCACAAATGTCGTCTTAGCAATTGTTCTAACCTTTTCATAAGCAATATGTTTATTGTGTTAAGGGTCTCGCTTTTATGCCTTGCGCATCGTGTCTTTGGCTACCATCGTTCCATACAAGAACATCGCAGCGTATGTCTGCCACGTGCGAACAAGGAGCATAAGGAAAGCTGTGACGAATGTTGTGCTGCCCACCAACAACCAATAAGTGGTGCTGAGAGCATCTCCATCGCCCATTTCTATATTGTCTTGATTGGCTGCAAAGGCACGAATAAGAATAAGAAGTGGAACGCAAAGAAGTGTAAAACTTGTCCACGAGGCAGTACGAACCAACAAACAGAACGAAAAGTACGACCCCAAATGGCGTTTGCGCAGCTTCTTTCCTTTGCGAATGGTGTCCAATTCGCCTGTTATCGCAAATGTTTTTTGGCTCAAAATATAAACTGCCACCATCGCAAGCACAAGCAAAAGCGTAGGAATGTACCATTCTGAACCTTTCAGAAACGTAGTCAAGGAGGTAGAAAACAAAGCCGAAGCAGCCAAAAGACGTGTTATGGTATTCTGAAACGTAGTCTTTAGGTGTGTGCGCCAATAGCGATAACCTTCTGCAATGCAACGTCTTATACTTCTTATCGTTATCAATTCCATTTCTTCCATAT
Source organism: Prevotella ihumii (assembly GCF_900155655.1). Lineage (GTDB taxonomy): Bacteria > Bacteroidota > Bacteroidia > Bacteroidales > Bacteroidaceae > Prevotella > Prevotella ihumii. The sequence goes on along the minus strand of NZ_LT706987.1, from coordinate 1,581,423 downwards.
CGTTTATTCCTTTCTTCGTCTAAATTCAGAGCATACAATAGATGTAGCAATTGCCACATTAAGCGACTCTGCTTTGGTTTCGTTGGTCGAGAAATTGGGTATCAAAAGTTTCTTATTTACTTTCTTACGAATAGCCTCCGTAATGCCTTTACCCTCGTTTCCCATCACAATAAGCCCATTCTTTGTCAGCTGCTGTGTATAGATGTCTTCCCCATCAAGCAATGTTCCGTAAACAGGATAATCCTTTGGCAATGCGTCTATAAAGCGTTCAAGGTCTGTATAATGAACTTCCACGCGTGCAATACTGCCCATTGTGGCTTGAACAACCTTAGGATTCCAACAGTCGGCTGTATCTATGGAACAGAAAATATGGTGAATGCCAAACCAATCTGCCAATCTTATAATTGTACCAAGATTACCAGGGTCCTGCACACCATCAAGGCAAAGCATCAGCTCGTTTGCAGCAAGGCTTACAAAATGGTCGAGTGGGAAAACATCGGGTTGACGCTTCATTCTGAAAACACCCAACTTTCCCTGCGGATGCTGCAAGAACGAAACCTTTCGAACATCGTCCTCATCATCGAAAACCTCTTCTGCCACATAGCCAGCAGCAAGCAAATCGCCTACCACCTTTGGACCTTCTGCCACAAAAAGTCCTTGTTTTTCTCTGCCCTTCTTTGTTTCTAAGGCTTTTATTAGCTTTATTTTATTCTTTGTTATCACAACGCAAATTTACAAAAAACTATGCAGTCGCCCAATTTACTCTCAACTTTTTAGTATCTTTGCGCCAAAAATAAGGTTATTAGATGTATCAAAAAAGGGTTTCATACACGTGTGTGCTATATATAATAGGTGTAGTAAGCATAATTCTCACTTCGTGTTCGGCAGAAAAATTTGTTGCCGATGGCAGTTATTTGCTCGATGAAGTGGAGCTACGCTCTGATGAAAAACACTTTGATGCTTCACAGTTGGCACAGTTTGTACGCCAAAAGGGAAACTCACGCTGGTTCTCTTTCTTCAAAATACCTTTGGGTACGTATGCGCTTGCAGGACGCGACACCACCAAATGGATAAACCGAACACTGCAAAAGATAGGCGAAGAGCCCGTGATTTACGACACAGTGCAAGCCAAACTTTCAAGCGAAGACCTCCGTATAGCAATGAACAATATGGGCTATATGAATGCACACGTAGACATAAAGACCAAAACAAAAGGCAAATGCCTAAAGGCTATTTACACCTTACACCCGGGTGAGCCTTTCTTAATCAATCGTTTTGATTATGATATTCAAGACTCTATCATCGCAAACATTCTTGCTCCACACTTAAAACACGAGTTTGATGCGGAGCACCCACACCAATTTACAGTATCAAAACTTGATGCTCAACGCAAACGACTTACTCAAATTCTTGTAGATTCGGGGTATTATCGCTTCAACAAGGATTACATCTACTACACAGCCGACTCAACCCAATCGTCGCAAATGGTAGATGTAACGCTCCATCTCACAAAGTATCGTGCCAACCGACAGGCTATTCCAACGCTTCACCCACGCTATATTATAAATAAGGTGAATGTGTTTGGAAGCGACTCTACAGGTTTGCATCTCCGTCAAAGTGTAATAAAAGACAACAACCTATTAGAGGAAGGCAACTACTTCTCAGCTACCAAGTTACAAAAGACTTATAACAACTTTGCCCGATTGGGTGCAGTGCGTTACACCAACATTGACTTTCGTGAGGTGCAGAACCTGCAAAATCTTATTATCGGTAAAAATATAGCACAGCAAGATAGTCATATCAACTATTTGGAAGCCAACGTGCGCTTATCAAACAACAAGCCTAACACCATAGCCTTCCAACCCGAAGGTACCAATACAGCAGGCAACTTGGGTGCAGCAGCTGTGTTTACGTACCAAAATCGTAACCTCTTCCGCGGAAGCGAACTCTTTAGTGTAGAACTTCGTGCAGCTTTTGAAGCCATAACAGGATTGGAAGGTTACGACAATCACGACTACGAGGAGTACAGCGTTCAAACTCGCTTGGAGTTTCCTCGCTTTCTTTCACCTCTCACAGGTAAAAAGTTTCGCCGCCGCAACAATTCCACAACCGAGGCAAGCCTAAGTTGGGACTTGCAAAACCGTCCAGAGTTTCACCGTCGAGTATTCTCTGCTGCATGGCGTTACAGATGGAGGAACGAACCCAAACATCTACTTTTCGACCTTGATGCAGCAGACCTTAGTTACGTGTATATGCCTTGGATAAGCCAAACGTTCAAGAAAGACTACTTGGACGATGTATCCAATCGCAACGCCATACTACGTTACAACTATGAAGACCTCTTTATAATGAAGCTCGGATTTGGTGTAAGCTACAACTACAACGATGTAGCTATACGGGCGCAAGTCGAGTCGGCAGGCAACTTACTATCGGGTGCAAACACCATCTTTAAGTTTAAAAAGAACGCTCAAGGACAAAACAAGTTCTTGAACATAGCCTACGCACAATACCTCAAGTTCGACTTCTCATACACTAAGATATTTCGGTTCGACACACGCAATGCCCTTATTCTGCATAGCGACTTCGGTATAGCGTGGCCCTACGGCAACAGCAAAGTGTTGCCTTTTGAGAAGCGATACATCTCAGGAGGTGCAAACTCGGTACGTGGATGGAGCGTAAGAGAGTTGGGACCTGGCAAATTTCGTGGTACAGACGGACGCATCGACTTCATCAATCAGACGGGTGATTTGAAGTTAGACCTCAATCTTGAGTATCGCACCCACTTGTTTTGGAAGTTTGATGGGGCAGCCTTTATTGATGCAGGTAACATCTGGACACTTCGCAACTATGCCGAACAAACAGGTGGACAGTTTACATTCAAGGATTTCTACAAACAAATAGCTGTGGCTTACGGCGTAGGTATGCGCCTCAACTTCGATTATTTTATCCTACGTTTCGATGTAGGTATGAAAGCCATCAACCCAGCTTACACCACGAGCAAAGAACACTACGCCATCATAAATCCCAACCTTCGCCGTGATTTCAATTACCACTTTGCAGTGGGATTGCCTTTCTAAAACATTGTGTGCACACAGCTTAAAACCCAAATCGATCGTTAGACTTCTTCGAGATTTGCGAGCTTATTTTGAGCTATTTTTGGTTGTTTTTGAAGACGTTTAGCGAGCTAAACAACTGAAAAAACAAACGAAAAGAGCCAAAATAAGGTGCAAAGACGAAGAAAAGCATAACAGCTAAACGCTTTAAAAAGCCTCTGCGGGCTAATAACCGATTTGGGTTAAAACCCTTCGTCCATCACCACACGGCGACCGAAAGGGTGGAGGGCAAGCCCTGCCAGCTCGAATTGTTTACGAGCAAAGGGTATACCTATGATGGTGATAAACAACAATATGCCAAAACCAATGTGAGTAAGCCATATCCAAATGCCACCAATGAAAAACCATATTATGTTCATTAGCGTGTGCAAACAGCCGTGCGCCTCAGCGTCATATTCTACATGCTGCCCAAAGGGCCACAACACATACACACCTATCTTGAAGGCTTGAATGCCAAAGGGTATGCCTACAATGGTAAGCATCATACCCAAACCTGCTACAAAATAACCACAAGCAGCTTCCAAACCACCAAAGAGTAACCAAAGAACATTTCCTAATAATTTCATTTCTATATCTTTAAAATTTTCCAAATATAGAAATTATATTCCATACCTACAAGAAAATCTATCAAAAAGTGATAGAGCAACTATGTCGACCATTATTGTTCTATTTATTACCTATGTATCTTTTTCAAACAAAACATCAATCTTTGAAAAGCAAAACATATATGTTTGGCGTTCCCAAAGTTCAACTTTGACAGGGTAAAACATATATGTTTTGGGTGGTGAAACATATATGTTTTAGAAACGATTTATAAACCTCTTATTTTCAGAAAGTTACAAATCGCAAAATATAGCATTATCTAAAAAAACAGATTGTTCTATTTTTCCTAAATCAAATATCTTCAAACAGTTATTATATTAGAAATAAAAGAATAATAAACTCGTATTATAATACAATACTTCGTTAATTCTAATGTAATCGTTTGAAAATGAGAGAGTTAATTAACTTAATATAACTAATAAAATTTGGCCAAGTGGCTGATTATCAGTAACTTTATAGTAGCAAAAACATAAAGCAAATGACATCAGAACCACTCGACCAATATACAGAAATCTGCAGAGATGCCATCAAAAGCTCATCTGCAAAATTAGGCAAAACTTTTGAGAATCTACTCTTGGAAATACTCTTATTGTACATGGCGATACAAAGAAAGATAAATTTCACTCAAATGGAGCGTTACGGCACCCATTGCGAGCAGACCTACAGAACGAATTTCAACCGCAGCCGGGCTAAGTGCATCAACTGGGTTAAGTTCAACCTCTACCTTTCCCAGCGTTATCTGAACATGGACGGACTGCTGGCTATAGCCATAGATCCGAGCTACATCAGTAAGTCAGGCAAGAAGACTCCGCATGTTGGTACTTTCTGGTCCGGCTGTGCAGGTTCCATGAAACACGGACTTGAAATCATGGGACTTGCCCTTGTCGATGTCTACGCCAACAACTGTATGATGCTTCGTGCCCATCAAACCCCTTCTACAAGAGAGTTGAAACTGCGTAGCATGACTCTTGTGCAGCATTACATTGCCGTCATCAAACGCTACAGGAAAGAATTGTTGAAGGTCACCGATATTGTTGTCGCTGATGCTTTCTTCTCTATCCGTCCGTTTGTGGAGGGAATCAAGGAGCAAGGCTTTCATCTTGTCAGCCGTTTCAGGGATACGGCGAGCCTATACTATGTGTACACGGGACCTCGTTCCAATAAGCCCGGGCGTCCCAAAACACTTGACGGGAAAATCAATTACAAGAAACTCGACCTCACGCGTATGGCGAAGATGCATATCGAAGGACTTGAAGGCACAGCTTACACACTCATCGCCTATTCAAAGGCACTGAAGCAGAAAGTGCGTCTTGTCATTTGGGTGATGCCGAACGGCAAGCACAAACTTTTCTTCTCTACAAAGACAGCCATATCAGGTGAGGAAGTGTTGCGCACATACCGCTCAAGATTCCAAATCGAGTTTTGCTTCCGCGATGCCAAGCAGTATACCGGACTCGCGCATTGCCAGGCAAGGCACAAGAATCAGTTGGACTTCTCCTACAACGCATCATTTGCATCACAGAATGTGGCAAAGGTGATGATGAAGGAAAACGGGCTACCGTATTCCATGGCTTCTTTCAAGGAGCTCATAGCGAGCACATACATTGCAAAATTAATTTTCGACAGGTGTCGGAGCATACCGAACCGAAAGTTAATTAGTCATACTATCAAAGAACTCTTTGGCTGGCAGAGGAAAGCTGCGTAGCAATTATCTCAAATTTTAACGAACTATTGATAATAAATAGAAGATTAATATCAAGTAGTAAATAATAATAGGGAATTGCCATTGAAGAGCAATTCCCTATTTCTTTATAGGTTGGTTCTAATATTTACTTGAATATACTAAAGTTTACGCTGCCATAGCTTCTGTGTTCTCTAAAACGAGGATGAGCGGAGAAGTCGTTCTGCTTGCCGTGTTCAAAGACAAGAACGCCATCTTCTGCAAGGAGGTCGTTGTCTAAGACAAGGTTAGGAATGGTTTCCAATTCGGGCAATGCGTATGGTGGGTCGGCAAAGATAAAGTGAAACTTCTGATGGCACGTTTTAAGGAAACGGAACACGTCGCCACGGATAAGAATATGGTTTTCGGCATTTATTTTCTTCACACATTCGGCTATAAAGCGTGCGTGGTCGCGGTCTTTTTCCACGCTTACCACTTGGCTGCAACCACGTGAGAGCAGTTCGAGGGTGATGCTGCCTGTGCCTGAAAATAGGTCGAGTGCCATTGCGTCCTCAAAGTCGATATAAGCATTGAGTACGTTGAAGATATTTTCCTTTGCAAAGTCGGTTGTTGGGCGTGCCTTGAATGTACGGGGTACATCAAAGTGACGACCTTTATATAGTCCTGTTATGATGCGCATAAGTTTGTTGTTTCTTAAGTGAGGTATAATGCTTTGAGGTCGTAAGGTATATCCTTGCGTTTGCTAAGCGTAGCATTATGGAAGTCGGTTTCGGGATTGATGGTGTACACACGGTGTAGGAAACGCTGCAACTCTGTGGTGAGTTCGTCCTTATTGGGTGCATCGCCTACAAGATAAAGTTCGTCGTTTTCGATGTTCATTCCCAATTGTTTCCATATATAAAGTAGGTAGTACACGTTGTTTTTTGTAGAGTTTGCCTCGTAAGCGTTGCTGAAGTGAAATCTGTTTTGTTGGAAACGGAACACCTCCATACGCTTGTTGTGGAAGTAAGCAAAGAGCTTTACACGGTTGCCCGTGAAACTACGACGGAAGAGATGTGCCCATACCGATTGCATAAGAGGCTGCAAACGAATGTCTTCAAAGTGGTCGTCGATAACAAGTTTTAGGTCTTTATTGATGCTAAACACCGCTACAACATTTAGTTCGGGTAACACGTTAGACACTATATCCTCGTTGCGTTGCCATTTGTAGGTGTGTTTGTAAAGAGTTTCTACATCTTGCTCGTGAAACTCGTCCATCGGAACAAGCATCACGGGAGTATCTACCAAGACCATTGCACGTTTGTATCCGCTAAGCAAGAGTTCGGAACTTTTGAAGGCTTCACGCAAATTGGCAGCTACGGAAATGCCAGTGTTTACGGGATAAGTCTCGAACACTATCTTGTCATCGGCTTGTGGGTCGCCCACTGAAAACGACATACTGCCCTCGCTAAATCGAAGGGTGAGGCGAATACGCTTGTCTGATATGTTATTGTCTGTCTGTGCCATACTTTCTATATGTTGCAAACTTACAATTTTTTTTTCGATTAGGCGGTGTTTACACTTGATAAATGTTGGCACGAACTTGCATTTTATGAAGAATTATGAACCAAGTAAGCGATATGCAAACAAAAAATAGTTATCTTTGTAAGTCTAAATTATAGATGCGCTTGATAGGACTAAAGCGCATTAGGAATGAAGATAGCGATGATACAAGACGAATTGATTTACCAGATAGAACAAGAGTTTAGGTTTGCTCCAACAGCCGACCAAGCTAATGCATTGCGCACTTTTGCCTCCTTTATGACCGATAGAGACGAGCGAGTGGTAATGATATTGCGAGGCAGTGCTGGTACGGGAAAGACCTCATTGGCTGGTGCTATTGTGCGAACGGTGCAACGACTGCGTATGAAGGTTATGCTGCTTGCGCCTACGGGTAGAGCGGCTAAGGTGTTTTCGCTCAATGCAGGGTCGGCAGCATCTACCATTCATCGCCGCATTTATCGTGAAAAGGCATTCAATGGGATCGATGGTAAGTTTAATTTAAATCAAAACTTGTATCGTGATATGTTGTTTATGGTGGACGAGGCTTCTATGGTTAGCCTTGCTTCAGGTACAACTGCATTTGGTAGTGGCAGGCTATTAGACGACCTTGTACAATATGTTTATGGGGGCAATAATTGTCGTTTGCTCTTGATAGGCGACAAAGCACAGCTGCCACCTGTGGGTGAAGCGGAGAGTCCAGCATTGCGTGGCGACGTTTTAAAGTATTATGGATTAAAGGTGTACGAGTGTGACTTGACGGAAGTACTTCGACAGAGTCAAGACTCAGGCATATTGTGGAATGCCACAATGATACGCCAACTCATTACGCACGATGAGACTACACAACTTCCTCGCATACGTTTCAAGGGGTTTGCCGATATATCTATCGTACCCGGTGATGAACTTATAGAAAGTCTTGCATCGAGCTTTTCGGCAGTAGGAATGGACGAAACAATGGTTATCACTCGGTCTAATAAGCGTGCAAATATCTTCAATCAAGGCATACGCAATGCGGTATTGGGACGTGAGGAAGAACTTACAACAGGCGATTTGTTGATGGTTGTGAAGAATAAGTACTTTGATAAGCAAACCAATAGTTCGATAAATGAAAAAGATAAGTACCTTAGTAAGCAAGTCAATAACTCTATAAATGAAAAGGGTAAGACTGAACTTTCTTTCATTGCCAATGGAGACCGAGCTGTTGTAAGACGGGTGCGCAACATTCGAGCCTTGTATGGTTTTCGCTTTGCAGATGTAACTTTAGAGTTCCCTGATTACGACCGACAAGAGTTAGACACCACTGTTGTATTGGATACACTTACAAGCGAAGCACCTGCATTGACACACGAACAGAACGAAACGTTGTTTAATAACGTGATGGAAGATTATGCTGATGTACCGCTAAAGGCTGACCGTATGAAGCAAATGCGTGAAGATGAATATTACAACGCTATGCAAATAAAGTTTGGATATGCAGTTACGTGTCACAAAGCACAGGGCGGACAATGGGCACATATTTATCTTGATCAAGGCTATATGACCGATGATATGCTCTCACCCGACTATATTCATTGGCTCTACACAGCTTTTACACGTGCTACAGAACATCTTTATCTTGTAAATTGGAGGAAAGAGCAGGTGAAAGAGATTTAAAGATAGTTCTTTGAGGAGCAAAGAGAAGTTTTTAGGGAGTTAAGGGAGAGTTAGATGAAGTTAAAAGAGTTAGAACCAATACTTCAGTTGAGAAGTTCATTAGAACTAAAGAGAGGTTAGAGAAACTTTACGAATAAAGCCCTTGAATATAAAGGAACAGAGGCGTTAGCTCTAACTCCTTTAACTTCATCTAACTCCCCTTAACTCCTAAAAGAGACGCCTTTGAACTCCTAAAAGAACTCCTCTTACGTTTTAAACTTAAAATTTGAAAAAACAAAGATAATGGAATTAACAATAGACTATCTACACGAAGCATTTGATAAGTACAACCATTTGTATTTTAAGGGTGAGCTAACAAAGCCCACGCTTAAACTCTCGAAAGCCAAAACAACGCTTGGACAACTGCGATTTAAGCGTAAAAAAAGCTTTGGACGAACCACACTTTACGACTTTACGATAGCCATTTCGACCTATTACAACCTATCTCAAGAAGAAATAGACGATGTTATTATTCACGAAATGATACATTATTATATTAGAAACAAGGGCATACAAGACACATCACCACACGGTGAGGTGTTTTGCAGAATGATGAATGCCATTAATAAGCAATATGGTAGACACATCACCATTTCAGAGCGAAGGGCAACATACGAGGTTCGTCAGCCCGAAAAAGATAAAATATACCTTGTTCTTGCATTACAAACCAACGATGGAAAGTACGTTCTTAGTTCAGTAGCACGTGCTTCTATACGCACATTAGAACCACTGATAAGGCGCACACCTCAAATTATTGCGCACGATTGGTATCTCTCTACCGACCCTTACTTCAGCACAATGCCCCAAGTACGTTCGCTTCGTGGATTTTTTGTTTCAAAGAAAGTGTATGAAGAGATGATCGCCAAGATGCAAAAGATACCACGCAGAAACTAAGCAACACTATCTCTGCCGATTAATCGCTTCAACTTTCTGCACGTGTTCCTTTTCGCCTACAATCCACAAACACTATCTCTGTTGATTTACGGCTTCAACTTTCTGCACGTAATCCTTTTCGCCTACAATCCACAAGATGTCGTTTTCTTGCAAACAACGTGAAGGGTTAATAAGTGTGATATAGGTTTGTCCCTCGTCAATGCCCACCACCATACAATTAAACTTATCACGTATACCACTCTGCACCAATGTCTTTCCAATGAACGGACTTTCATCGGTAAGTATTATCTGTCGCAATACCATCTCTCGTTTCTCTATGTTATGGTCTTCAGGTTGCAACTCCTGACTGATAGCCGTGGAAAATGCAGCCAACTGACGGTCGTTGCCAATGGCTTGTATCCTATCGTTAGGAAAGACAACCGTGTTGCCACGAGGAATGTTAATGCGTTGCGAACCTCTCAAAATGCTACTTACGTGTGTGCCAAACCGATTGCGAAGTTGCAATTGATTGAGCGTTTTACCCGTCCAAGCCGAATCTTCAGGCACGATAAACTCACCAATATGAATATTACGATCCAAAAGATGCCCCTCAAAGAGCGGACGTCTGCGTCCTTTTACCTGTGCTGCAATCTCTCTACTGCGTAAATTCTGCACAAAAAGGCGTTCCAAAGAAATACTTTGTTTCTTCATACTTCGCGACAAAATCATCAATGCCAATGCTCCCATCGCAATAACTATCATCAGCGCATTGGTAAAGCGTGTAAGATAATTACATACATAGAAGATAAAAATAAGTGCAATCACCATACGTACAAGGATAGTGAAAACCAATGGGAAACGATTGAATGTATTGCTTGCCCAAAGTGCTTTAAACTCTTCAGAATGGTTCTTCTTCATCACAAAAGCACGCAAAAAAGGAGCGATAAGTATCACGGTAAGCACGCCACAAACGGCATTTCCTGCCCAATGTGTACCTGTAAGCGAGACCGAAAACTTACGCATCACGGGCAGAACCAATGAAAACATAATCGTAATAGTGGCAGCCGAAAGAATGCCATAAACCAATGTATTTGCCACCATAGCGCGAATTAAACTTCGCCAAAGATTATCGTTCGTCAGCGGAACATCTGCCCCTGTCTCTATGTGGGTCAACCTTCGCACCCACTGCTTAGGCAAATGCTTCAGCAAAAGGGTATATGTAGGTTCTGCGCCACGTATCATATAAGGCGTAAGAAAGGTTGTAATTACAGAAACTGCCACTACAACGGGGTAGAGAAAGCTACTAATAACATTCATCGACAAACCTAATGTGGCGATAATAAAGGCAAATTCGCCTACTTGAGCCATAGAAAAACCACACCGCAAAGCGTTTTTAAGCGACTGACCACCAAACATATAGCCCATTGTACCGAAAATTGCTTGCCCAACAAGGATAGTTACAACAAGCAAGCCAATAGGTAAGGCATATTTGACAAGGATTGCAGGGTTGACCAACATACCCACCGAGACAAAGAACACTGCACCAAAGAGATTTTTCACAGGTTCTACCACCTTTATAATCTTATCTGCCTCGATGGTTTCAGCCAATATGCTACCCATAATAAACGAGCCAAAGGCAGCACTGAAGCCTACTTTTGTAGACACAACAGCCATCAAGAAACACAAGCCGAGCGACACAATAAGCAGAGTTTCGCTATTCAACAGCCTACGTACTTTGCGCAAAAACAAAGGAATAGCAAACAGACCGATAACAAACCATAGAACAAGGAAAAAGCCTATTTTGAACACACTGCCCAAAAGCTGCCCACCATCAGGACTGTTGCCTGAAGCTATTGCGCTGAGCATCACCATCATTACGATGGCCAAGATGTCTTCCAAGATAAGCACACTCATCACTGTGGCAGCAAAACCTTGTTGCAACAAACCCATATCCGAGAAAGCTTTGTAAATGATGGTGGTAGAACTCATTGCCAACATTCCGCCCAAGAAGATGCAATCCATTTGTTTCCACCCAAAGCTGTGCCCCACCGTTACGCCCAAAGCCATCATACAAAACACAATGGTACAGGCAGCTATCACGGGCGAAGCTCCCATCTTCAAGATTTTCTTCACCGAGAAATCCAAGCCTAAAGAGAAGAGTAGGAAGATGACACCTATATCTGCCCACGTCTGAATATCAGCCTTGTCCACCACACTCATTATGTAAGGCATATGTGGCGACACCAAGAAGCCTGCCACAATGTAGCCAAGTACCAAGGGTTGTTTTAGTTTTTTGAAGAGCAAGGTTACCATTCCTGCCACAACAAGTATGAGTGCAAGGTCTTTTACCAAGTTATGTAGTTCTGCCATTGTGTTGAGAGATAAGAATTTATGGGTTTATCAAAATAAAGAAAGAGAGTTAGAGAAGTCATTCCACACCCCCAACTTTGGGTTTGCGAATTGCCTTCTCCAACTCTCTTTTATGCATTACTTATAGTCTGCTTAATCGTTGTATTGTGCTGTGAGCTTACAGATATTGATAATCACCTGCATCGCTTTTTCCATTACTTGAATAGAAACAAACTCGTAAGGACCGTGGAAGTTTACACCACCAGCGAAGATGTTAGGACAGGGCAAACCCTTGAAACTGAGTTGTGCACCATCAGTTCCGCCACGAATAGCACGTACCTTTGGAGCAACGCCGCTGTCCTGCATAGCCTTCAATACAAGGTCGATAACGTGCATATTTGGGTCTATCTTTTCCTTCATATTGTAGTATTGGTCGTTCATCTGCAATACCACAGTGCCTTCGCCATACTTTTCGTTCATCTGTTCCACACACTTCTCCATAAAACGCTTGCGGTCTTCAAAGCGTTCACGGTCGTGGTCGCGAATAATATAGCTCAATTTAGCTTCTTCGCAACGACCTTCCATAGCGATGAGGTGGAAGAAGCCTTCATACCCTTCGGTAGTTTCAGGTGTTTCGTCTTTAGGAAGCATCTCTGCAAACTCTACTGCAAGGCGAGAAGCATTTACCATCTTGCCCTTTGCAAATCCCGGGTGAACGCTCACACCTTTAAAGATGAGCTTTGCACCAGCAGCGTTAAAGTTTTCGTATTCCAATTCACCGAGGTCGCCACCATCAATAGTGTAACCCCACTGACAACCAAACTTTTCTACATTGAAGTGGTGTGCGCCCTTGCCAATCTCTTCATCAGGGTTGAAACCTACACGAATATCACCGTGTTCTATTTCTGGATGGTCGCGCAAGAAGCACATTGCCTGAACGATTTCTGCAATACCAGCTTTGTCGTCAGCACCGAGCAATGTTGTACCATCGGTTACAATGAGATCCTCGCCCTTATGTTCCAAAAGTTCAGGGAACTGCTTTGGCGACGAAACCATATTCTCGTTGAGCTGAATATCGCCTCCGTCATAGTTCTTTACGATACGTGCTTTGATGTTAGCACCGCTTGCATCAAGTGCTGTATCGTAGTGTGAAATAAATCCGATGGTAGGAATGTCCTTTTTAGTATTTGCAGGCAAGGTAGCGTAGATGTACCCCATCTCGTCCATTTCCACATCTTTTAGTCCTTCTCTTTCGAGTTCTTCTTTCAAGTACTTAGCAAAGATAAGTTGTTTGGAAGTACTTGGTACGGTTTCCGACTCATCAGCCGACTGTGTGTCGAACTTGGTATAATTAATAAATCTTTCTGCTATTTCCATAATATTTTGGAGTTTTTATTGTCTGTATTTTTAATTGTGAGCGTTGTTTTGTCTGAGTTGTCTGACGCGTCCGACCAGTCCGACCAGTCCGACCAGTCCGACTTGTCTGACTTATCTGACTTGTCCGACTTATCCGACGTGTCCGACTTGTCCGATGATAAAGCAAACGAGTGCAGCCTATCTTATGCAAAGATATGAAAAAACTGATTTATATCAAAACTTGTAAGCCTCTTTTTTTGATAACTTATTTTTTATAACCTCCAATTCTTTATATTTTATCTTTTTCAGTTTGCATTTTCAGCTTTAAAATCTAAATCTCCAATCGAGAGCAAACCGAAAAACAGAACAATAACAATTCATGGATAACCTTTAAAATACGCTTGTGTAACTTACTGATAATAAAACGATTACAAACCCATTCTAAAACATATATGTTTCACCACCCAAAACATATATGTTTTACACGGTCAAAGTTGAACTTTGGGAATGCCAAACATATATGTTTTGCAGCTCAAAGATTGATGTCTTGTTTCTTAAAGGTGGGAAGGTAAAAAATAGAACAATAAGGGAAAGAAGAAAAAAGGCAATTCGATAGTAAAAAAGACCTCATCGAATTGCCTTATATGGGTTGTGAAAATATTATCGCACACAATAACGTTTTAAGAACCCTTCGTATTGGTTGCGATAACCATTAAACACATTAATGTCCACATCGCCTTGCACACCTGCCACTTTACCATCGGGACTAAGCTGCCAATAGGTAAGTTTTATATCGGGCTTGTATTCTCCATAACGAGCTATCCACACAAAATAATTGCCTATAATGTCGGGAGCAGAGGGAAGATACTTCTTAGTAAACATCTGGCTGATATACAGCACAGGACGCACACCTGTACGCTTGTGTACAATGGTAAGCCAATCGCGCACGTGCTTAAACATCACTTCTGCCCCACCCATCTTTTCTATCTGTGCATCTGAAGGCTCTACATCGAGCACTGGGGGTAGGTCACCTTTACGGAAAATAGTGTTGGCAAGGAAGTGTTTAGCTTGTGCCGCACCTGCCGAAGTGGTAGAGAAGAAATGGTAAGCACCCACACGTATGTTGTGTTTTCGGGCTTGCTCGTAGTCGTCCTTATAGTAGGCGTTCATCACGGTTGTACCTTCGGTGGTCTTGATGTAGAGGAACGATACGGGATAGTGCACTCGCCCTTCTATCTTCTTGTTACTTAGCTTTCCCAAGTGGGTGATGTACATATTGTTCCAGTCTATGCCATACACCTTTTTACCTATTTCGTGCTGATGGCGTGATAAGTCGATGCCATAGATGCGTTCAGCATTGTGGGTGAGCCGTTCGCCCTTACAGATGTCGTCTTTCCATTCGCCCACCATCAAGTATTCGTGTGGCGCAACATAAAAACCAAAGCCGTGGCGTTTGCCGTCTACCCAATGCCCATCGTAGAAACTGCCATTCGTGCCGTAATGCTGACCGTAACCATTGGGTTTGCCGTCTTTCAGTTCGCCTATGTAATAGCCTAACGAGTCGGGCGTTCCCACCTGCAAGGGCTTGTTCAGCACCTTTTCCATTCGGGGTGTTACCTTCTTTAGTTCGTCTTGTGCCATTGCTACACTCATTTTGGTATTTACAGAGAAGGGCGTATGCTCGTCAGCGGTTTGCAACAGTACGTGTTCACCATTTTCAAACACCTTTTGTCTGTGGCAAACTATGGGGGTACGCTTTCCGTTGCGCAAAACTCGATAACGATTGATTTGGCGGATTTTCAGCTTCGACTTCTCCTCTACCTTTTCTAAAGCGGCAATTACTCGTTCTAAGGAGTCCATCTCGTGTATCACACGACTGCGGTAATCGGCTATTTTATTATAACCGAAATCTTGTACGCTGTGTACACGCATATAGTAAGTAAGTTCGTTGCGCTGGGTTTGAAGTCCTGCCAATTTATCATCGGTAGCAATGTATTCGCGTCTCAATAGGCGGTGGAGGTCGTCGCTCGTAAGGTTTACTATCTTTGCGGGCTTGTTCTCCCACGTAGTTAAGATGCGCCCAAAACAGGTAGGAACGAAAGGCGTTTGGTTTACCCAATAGCCTTTCATTCTTATGCGTCGCGTGTGTATGGAGTCTTTGTTCGTAGCTCCACCTATAAGAATATTATCTTTGTAATCGGCAAAAAAGATGGTAGGTTTGCCATCTACTTCAAGTTGATAGTAAGAACTTTGCTCTATCACCATTGCAGCTTGGTCTTTTTCTCCTTGCGAGGGCGGAATAAGGCGGTAAATGCCAAATAGTATGAGTATTCCGAAACAAAGGCCAACACCTATTTTAACTTGCTTTTTTGAGATATGAATGTTCATCAATGTTGCTTTTTCTTTCAGCGAACAAAGATAATAAAAAAAACTATTCTGTGCGTTGGGTTATCCAAAATATTATGCTTACTTTAGCGTCAAGAAGAAAAACGGAAAAGGCGCAGACGGGTAAATTTAATCCTAAAGAATGTTAATCGTCGTTTAAGATTGCCATCGGTTTGTGTCTTAGTAGTGTAAACCAATAAATAAATCGTGAAAGAAGCAACATTCATATCTCTCGTACCTCAACTTCGCAATGCTGCCTATAAAGCCAGCAGAAGTGCAGGGGCATCGGAAGCAGAGGCGGAGGACATTGCGCAAGATGCAATGTTGCGCTTTTGGCAGATGAAAGACGAGTTGGAACGGTTTCATTCTTTAGAGGCGGTGGCACGTAGAATGGCTTACCACCTCACTATCAATCTGCACAGAAAGTCAAAACCGCTTGCCATAGATGGTGAAAAGGTGGCTGCAAAGGTGCAAGATGACAGGCTTTCGCCCGATGAAGCATTAGAGGAGAAGGAAGCTATAATGTGGTTAGAGGAGCGTATCAGCCAATTGCCCACAACAGAACACACCATTCTTTATATGCGACAGGTGGAGAAACGAAGTGCAGAGGAGATAGCACAGCGGTTGGGCATTGCAGCTACATCGGTGAGTACGCTGTTGTCAAGGGCTCGCAAACGTTTGTTGGAAGAAATAAAAAGGAGGAGATGAAGAAATGAAACATTATACAAAGGAATACATAGCACAATTGCTCCATAGCTTTATGGAGGGTAGAACTACCCTTGAAGAGGAGGAAGTGCTTGCCGAATATTTCCGTACCACGCACCAAATACCAAAGGAGTGGGAAGAATACAAGGAGATGTTTGCTTACTTTGATGAAGGTATGGGCGATCAAGAGGTTAGTTCCGTGGGGGCGAAGACTGCCAATAACAACAGAAAAGCCGCATTGTGGAAATACATAAGCATAGCTGCAAGTTTGCTGTTGCTTATCGGAGGAAGCGTGTTTTGGGTAGTATCGAAAGACGATGGTAGGCAATTGGCACAGTCTACCTCCATATCGGTTAGCAAAACAATAAAAACCAAGCCTACTAAAGGTAAAGTAACAATGACTCAAAAGTCTGACGAAGAAGGGACGAAGAAGGCTCAAAGCATTGAAGAAAAGGAGGTTTTGAATAAGAATATTGGAACTATGTATGCTGTAAAAAGCAAGTATGATGCTCCGAAAACTGGCTCGGAATTGGCTCAAAATACGGAGAAAATAGTATCAACATCCAATGATAAAACGCCGAAAGCCAATGAAGAGATGATAAAAGAAGCAATTCGAGAATATGCAAAGATGGAATATGAACTGCAAAATGTGCAGCTTGAGATGCAAAGAGCCAAGATAGATGTAATAAACGCTAAGATGCAGGCACGTGGTTATAGCGTGAATTACACAGAGAATGGAGATATTTACTACACAAAAAATGAATTGGAAACAGATAATATATTAGAATTATGAAACAGTTAAAATGCTTTATCGCAGCTATGGGGTTGCTTGCTCTATCGCAAGGAGCAATGGCACAGGACGTATTGGGTAGTGCCTACAAGTCGTTTGTTAAAAAGCACAAAGTGAGTGCCGTAGAGTTGAAAGGTTCAGAAGCTAATAAAAGGAAGTTTAAGTACTTCATCAACAAGTATTCGTTTAAGATTTCAAACTATGATTTCAAGGATATTGAAACCTTATTAAAGGCTTTTGAAAAGGAAGAAAGCAAAGCGTACAACACTATCAATATAACTGATGGCGACCATCAAGGGGTGTCGAGCATCACAATGCAAGGCAATGTGAGTTATGTAGTTGGAGAATTGTACGACAATCTGACGTTGGTTTGCATTTCCGACCCTAAAGACACAACAATGAGATATGCGTACGCATTAGAATGGAACACACCTAAAGAGGGTGAAGAAGTAAGCGGTCGCCTCATCTCTTGTTATGCCAAACGCCCTAAAGGCACAAGAGAAACAAGACAAGAGGAAATGGAAACAATATCTATTCCTTCCATTGGCAGAGACTTTTCTTCAGGGAGAAAGATTGTAATACAACCTTTGAATAAAGCATATTCTAAAGTTGATGCTGAAAGAATAAAGGAAAGCCTGAAGAAAGGGGGCATTTCGCTGAACGATATTTCGGACATCGTGATGAATGGTGACGTAAAATATATAGTGGGAAAACAAACATTATCGGCTAAAGAATTGACTTCAGCCAGTTGGTTGTCAGAGTTTACGTATCTCGTTACATTGGTAAAGAAAAATGCAAACAAAACTGCAGCTGGCATATATGTACCTTCGTTATACGACTTATCTAAACATACAGAGAAGTTGGACAGTAGTGATAAGGAGTTAGCCATCGAAGAACTCGTTCGCGTAAAGGAACTATTAAAGGATAATTTCTTAATCGGACTGATTGAAAAGACTATTCAAAACCTCAAAAAATAGGATCTTTACAACTTAGTTAATAAGGCTGTAAGAGACCGCCAATAAGAAGTAATAGCGTAAGCATCCAATATTAGCCGCCTTTGTGTAACATTCTTACTTTACTACCTTTGCCCGAAAAACTTATGTTTGTACTCAACGAAACAAATGTTTTTCGGGTTTGTTGCACTCCTGTGGATATGCGTCAGGGTATTCTTCGCCTGTCCCAATTGGTACGCCGCA
>NZ_LT706987.1:1460235-1563037 GCF_900155655.1 Prevotella ihumii | reverse complement strand
AACTTACGTCTCACGTGTGCCATACATCCTAACAGCACGATGCCCTGAACGTTCTCAAACCTGCTGTAGACCTCATACCCATCAGACTGTATGGCACCCTGGTAGCCCTTGAAGAGTTCATCTGCCACAGCGCCCGACCGCGACCCGTCCTTCCAATGGAAGAATACACCCTGGGAGTGCATGGCGTCACGNACCGGATCACTATGCCCCAGTTTCCTGCCTGCTCGGCATGTCTGCCTCCCAGTCAAGCGCCCTTATGCCATTGCACTCTATAAGGTCGGTTACCAATCGACCTGAGGGCACCTTTGGAAGCCTCCGTTACGCTTTTGGAGGCGACCACCCCAGTCAAACTACCCACCAAACAATGTCCTCGAAAATATCGAGTTAGACCTCAGACAGCCAAAGGGCCGTATTTCAAGGAAGGCTCCACAAACACTGGCGTGCCCGCTTCAAAGCCTCCGGCCTATCCTACACATCGGATGACCAAGATCAATGCTAAGCTGTAGTAAAGGTTCACGGGGTCTTTTCGTCCCATCGCGGGTAATCGGCATCTTCACCGATACTACAATTTCACTGAGCTCATGGTTGAGACAGCGTCCAGATCATTACACCATTCGTGCAGGTCGGAACTTACCCGACAAGGAATTTCGCTACCTTAGGACCGTTATAGTTACGGCCGCCGTTTACTGGGGCTTCAATTCAAACCTTCGGCGTAAGCCTAAGCTCTCCTCTTAACCTTCCAGCACCGGGCAGGTGTCAGACTGTATACGTCATCTTTCGAGTTTGCACAGCCCTGTGTTTTTGTTAAACAGTTGCCTGGACCGATTCTCTGCGCCTCATATAGTTAAATATGAGGACCCCTTATCCCGAAGTTACGGGGTCAATTTGCCTAGTTCCTTAACCATGAATCTCTCAACGCCTTAGTATATTCTACCCGACTACGTGTGTCCGTTTGCGGTACGGGTTGCGTAAACATTAAGTTTAGCGGATTTTCTTGGAAGTATGATTACCTGTGCTATCAGCTCCCTCCGAAGAGGATGCTGTACTATTAGTCATCAGCTCAAGGTGCGGATTTGCCTACACCTATCAATACCTAAAACTTTTAACGCCCATTTCCGTCAGGGCGCGACAGTGTCACGACTCCGTCTCCACATCACTGAATACGCAAGTCACGGAATATTAACCGTGTCTGCCATCGCTATCGCCATTCGGCTGAAACTTAGGACCCGACTAACCCCAGGCTGATTGGCATCGCCTGGGAAACCTTAGTCTTACGGCGAGGAGGAATCTCACCTCTTTATCGTTACTTATACCTACATTTGCTTTTCCATACGCTCCAGGATAATTTACATACACCATTCAACGCACATGGAATGCTCCCCTACCGATACTTTTTATATACAATACTATCCCGCATCTTCGGTATCTGACTTATACCCGATTATTATCCATGCCCGGACCCTCGACTAGTGAGCTGTTACGCACTCTTTGAATGAATGGCTGCTTCCAAGCCAACATCCTAGCTGTCACGGGGACCAGACTTCGTTAGACTAACTTAGTACAGAATTTGGGGACCTTAGATGGCGGTCAGGATTCTTCTCCTCTCGGGGACGGACCTTAGCACCCGCCCCCTTACTGCGCAACTACTGTCCATAAGCATTCGGAGTTCGTCAGGTCTCGATAGGCGGTGAAGCCCTCTTGACCTATCGGTCGCTCTACCTCTTATGGAGAACATTGCACGCGGCACCTAAATGCCTTTCGGGGAGTACGAGCTATCTCCAAGTTTGATTGGCCTTTCACTCCTACACTCAACTCATCGGGAAGCTTTTCAACGCTTATCCGTGCGGTCCTCCATTCCGTGTTACCGGAACTTCAACCTGGTCAAGTGTAGATCACTTGGTTTCGCGTCTACCCCATCTGACTAAACGCCCTATTCAGGCTCGCTTTCACTACGGCTCGGAGAATGAAACTCTTAACCTTGCCAGACATGGTAACTCGTAGGTTCATTATGCAAAAGGCACGCCGTCACATTAAAATAATGCTCCGACCGCTTGTAGGCGAATGGTTTCAGGAACTATTTCACTCTCCTAATAGGAGTGCTTTTCACCTTTCCCTCACGGTACTAATTCACTATCGGTCTCATGGGAGTATTTAGCCTTACCGGATGGTCCCGGCAGATTCGCGCAGAATTACACGTGTTCCGCGTTACTCAGGATACCACTAAGTCTTATTAAGCTTCGGATACGGGTCTATCACCCACTATGGAATGTCTTTCCAAACATTTCTCCTCACTCGCTAAGTACCACAACGTGGTCCTACAACCCCAAAGACGCATTGCTACGTCTGTGGTTTGGGCTCTTCCCCGGTCGCTCGCCACTACTGGGGGAATCATTAAATTATTTTCTCTTCCTACAGGTACTAAGATGTTTCAGTTCCCTGCGTTAGCCTTCATAAATAAATTATGAATAACATACCTTCAATATGTTAGGTTGTCCCATTCGGAAATCCTCGGATCAAAAGTTATTTGCACTTACCCGAAGCTTATCGCAGCTTATCACGTCCTTCATCGCCTCCATGAGCCAAGGCATCCGCCATTCGCCCTTAATTACTTTCTATTCGCCATTGATACATCAGCATTGCTACCGATGCATAATGATGCTCATACTTTCAGCTGTATTTCGAAATCATATTAAATAAGACTTCTTAAAAAAGAAATCTTGAACTTTGTAGTTTTACTTTACAGTTTTTGCTTGTGTCAATATGTCAAAGAACTCTGTCGAGTGTTGACCTAAAAAGGTCGCATCAACGAAGTGGAGAATAACGGATTCGAACCGTTGACCCCCTGCGTGCAAGGCAGGTGCTCTAGCCAGCTGAGCTAATCCCCCAAGGGATTGTAAGTGAATAATTGAAAAAGAATACAGCTTGTATATATTATATAAGGTGTAATCTTTATTTTAAGAAGTAGTCCCAGGCAGACTTGAACATGCCTTTTACACATTGCTTTCAACGATGTGTAGTCCCAGGCAGACTTGAACTGCCTTTTACACATTGCTTTCAGCGATGTGTAGTCCCAGGCAGACTTGAACTGCCGACCTCCACATTGCTTTCAGCGATGTGTAGTCCCAGGCAGACTTGAATATGCCTTTTACACATTGCTTTCAGCGATGTGTAGTCCCAGGCAGACTTGAACTGCCGACCTCCACATTATCAGTGTGGCGCTCTAACCAACTGAGCTATAGGACTGAGTTGGGTAAAGCCCTACGGCTTCTACCTTGGCTTCCTTTATTCGCTTATATCTAATAGAAACAGAATTATGAGTACAAGAAGAGAAACAAACAAATTCAATATCAAATAATGAAATCATAAAATGTTCATACTCTTAGCAATACCTCAAGGATAAACGTTACTCCAGAAAGGAGGTGTTCCAGCCGCACCTTCCGGTACGGCTACCTTGTTACGACTTAGCCCCAATTACCAGTTTTGCCCTAGGTCGCTCCTTGCGGTTACGAACTTCAGGCACCCCCGGCTTTCATGGCTTGACGGGCGGTGTGTACAAGGCCCGGGAACGTATTCACCGCGCCATGGCTGATGCGCGATTACTAGCGAATCCAGCTTCGTGAGGTCGGGTTGCAGACCTCAGTCCGAACTGGGACCGGCTTTAAAGATTAGATCGTACTTACGCACAACCAACATTCTGTACCGGCCATTGTAACACGTGTGTAGCCCCGGACGTAAGGGCCGTGCTGATTTGACGTCATCCCCACCTTCCTCACACCTTACGGTGGCAGTATCCCTAGAGTGCCCAGCATTACCTGATGGCAACTAAGAAAAGGGGTTGCGCTCGTTATGGCACTTAAGCCGACACCTCACGGCACGAGCTGACGACAACCATGCAGCACCTTCACCAGCGTCCCGAAGGACCTCAACATCTCTGTATCGTGCGCTGGCAATTCAAGCCCGGGTAAGGTTCCTCGCGTATCATCGAATTAAACCACATGTTCCTCCGCTTGTGCGGGCCCCCGTCAATTCCTTTGAGTTTCACCGTTGCCGGCGTACTCCCCAGGTGGGATGCTTAATGCTTTCGCTTAGCCGCTAACACCAGGTGCTAACAGCGGGCATCCATCGTTTACTGTGCGGACTACCAGGGTATCTAATCCTGTTCGATACCCGCACCTTCGAGCTTAAGCGTCAGTTACACTCCCGTAAGCTGCCTTCGCAATCGGAGTTCTTCATAATATCTAAGCATTTCACCGCTACACCATGAATTCCGCCTACGTTGTGTGCACTCAAGTCTTCCAGTTCGCGCTGCAATTCAGATGTTGAGCATCTACATTTCACAACACGCTTAAAAAACCGCCTACACTCCCTTTAAACCCAATAAATCCGGATAACGCCTGGACCTTCCGTATTACCGCGGCTGCTGGCACGGAATTAGCCGGTCCTTATTCGAAGGGTACATGCAAAACATTACACGTAATGTCAGTTATTCCCCAACAAAAGCAGTTTACAACCCATAGGGCCGTCATCCTGCACGCTACTTGGCTGGTTCAGACTCTCGTCCATTGACCAATATTCCTCACTGCTGCCTCCCGTAGGAGTTTGGACCGTGTCTCAGTTCCAATGTGGGGGACCTTCCTCTCAGAACCCCTACTGATCGAAGCCTTGGTGAGCCGTTACCTCACCAACAAGCTAATCAGACGCATCCCCATCCAATACCGATAAATCTTTCATCCTCGTCAGATGCCATCAAAGGATTATATTGGGTATTAGTCCGTCTTTCAACGGGTTATCCCCAAGTAAAGGGCAGGTTGGATACGCGATACTCACCCGTGCGCCGGTCGACGTCCATAAAAAGCAAGCTTTCTATGCCGTTTCCCCTCGACTTGCATGTGTTAAGCCTATAGCTAGCGTTCATCCTGAGCCAGGATCAAACTCTCCATTGTAAAATGTATTTTATATCACTCTATCCTTAAAAAGAAAAAAGCGATAAGTTGAATCTGTTCAGAACGAATATCCTAAATTCGAAGTATCAAGTTTAAACACCTATTAATTTCAAAATGAAGCCACAATAAAGCAACTTCAGAATTGAACGGTTCGTTTCTTTTACCCATCTACCAAAAATTAATTCAGTAGACGCTTCTTGTACTACTATTTTCTGTCTATGTAAATCTATTCAAAGAACTCTTTTCTTTTCGCTCTCAAGAGAAGTGCCGTGTGGCGTATTTCTCAAAAGCGAGTGCAAAGTTAGAGCATTTTTATCAAACCTCCAAATGTTTTTAAAAGAAAATCTCAAAAAAGATTACTTTTTAGATAAAGATTGATTTAAATCAACGAATAGAAAATACTACACCTTTTTATATATATCTTTATTTCCGCAAACAATTTCCTTGTTTGTTTCAAAACTTGCTTGCGTCTCATTTAACCCTACGAGAAAGGGCGATTTGTCATTTTTTGCTCAACCTACCACAAATAGGTTGGTTATTGGGCACAAGTTCCCTTACCCATAGGGAATGGGGAAGATAAAATTCAGCAAAGAGTTTGAAGCTATTCTTTAAAAATCTTGATATAATACTTTTTGGGTGTGTATAGGTTTAAGACGTATCTCCTTCCTGTCTTAATCCATTTGGCAGGTACGTTGATGAAGTGTAATATGAACTTCTTCAAACGACTGCTTTTCTTTAGAGGTTCTATTTGTTGAGACAATTTATCAATGAGAAAAAGGTAGAAGTTCTTCAACATTGCTGTAACGAGCATAAAGACGGTGTTCTGCTCAAGAAAGGAAAAAGGTAGGTGTGCCCAACCTGGGAAGTAACCGTAATCGCCTTTATAAGAATATGTTGCATCGTATTTGTGTGCAAGAATAAACTGGTGGTCAAAGTCTAAATCAACGCTGCTTCCTTCGTGTATTAAGCCAAGATGCTTAACCATCGTCAGAAGAAGTTCTTTTTCAAAGTGCGATTTCTCGCCACGAGCATGTACAAATTTCGCTTTGCTCATTTGCATGCTTCGTCTGGCTTAACGAAATCGTTGGTTTAATTTCTCAGCCTTATTGAACTTATAGGCGTGCTTGGATTTATCACAAGTGTAAACCACATTTGCTTCCTTAAGTTCTTTTAAACCACGACCAACGGTGTCTGCCCCAGGAAGTGTACATTTGGGAGATAATGAAAACTGAGCAACGAGCGTGTTAATATCTTCTAAGCAATCAGCACCGCACAAATAGCTATAAAACAGCGATGAAATAATATCACTATATTGGAATGCCGTACCTGTACTGCCACGCTGACCAAGCGAGGAATCAATGACTTGATTGAGTCCAAGTTTGGAAAAAACATCCATTACGTGAAAAATTCCACCAAAAGAGGTTATTTTGTCAGATTTTATTGCTATTTTTGTTATGTCAGTTGGTTTATTGTTTTATATGTTTAGTGGCACTAAGATAAGTGAATTTTCTGACATACGCAAGTGTTTGAATACTTTTATGTATCAGGCACTTGCATTTCTTGCAAGCAAAAACGCTGCGGAAATAAGGGATTATCCGTGTTGTGATAAGACAAAGATAAAGCAATTGAAAATAATCTTTAAGATATAATTTTGTAAAAAATGAAAGTTATGGAAAATTACCAAGAATTTACCAATTTATTTCAGTTGAATAAAACATTGAGATTTGAGTTAAAGCCAATAGGCAAAACTTGTGAACTCCTTGAAGAGGGAAAGATATTTGCTTCTGGAAGTTTTCTTGAAAAGGACAAAGTGCGTGCAGATAATGTTTCGTATGTAAAGAAGGAGATTGATAAGAAACACAAGATTTTTATCGAAGAGACCTTGTCTTCTTTTTCTATATCTAATGATTTATTAAAGCAATATTTTGATTGCTATAATGAATTGAAAGCATTCAAAAAAGATTGTAAAAGTGATGAAGAAGAAGTAAAGAAAACTGCGTTAAGAAATAAATGTACTTCTATTCAGAGAGCTATGCGTGAAGCTATTAGTCAAGCATTTCTGAAGAGCCCTCAAAAGAAATTATTAGCAATAAAAAATTTAATCGAAAATGTTTTTAAAGCTGATGAGAATGTTCAGCACTTTTCTAAATTTACTTCATATTTTAGCGGATTTGAAACAAATAGAGAAAATTTCTATTCTGATGAAGAAAAATCTACTTCTATTGCTTATCGTTTGGTACACGATAACCTTCCAATCTTTATAAAAAATATATACATATTTGAAAAACTCAAAGAGCAGTTTGATGCAAAAACTTTATCGGAGATATTTGAAAATTACAAATTGTATGTTGCTGGCTCATCTTTGGACGAAGTCTTTTCGTTAGAGTATTTCAATAATACTCTAACTCAGAAGGGGATAGATAATTACAATGCTGTGATAGGTAAAATTGTAAAGGAGGATAAGCAAGAAATACAAGGACTGAATGAGCATATTAATTTGTATAATCAAAAACATAAAGATAGACGACTGCCATTCTTTATTTCTTTAAAGAAGCAAATATTGAGCGATAGAGAAGCTTTGTCTTGGTTGCCCGATATGTTCAAAAATGATAGCGAAGTAATTAAGGCTCTTAAAGGGTTTTATATTGAAGATGGGTTTGAGAATAATGTTTTAACCCCATTGGCAACTTTATTGAGTTCTCTTGACAAGTATAACCTGAATGGTATTTTTATCAGAAATAACGAAGCGTTGTCTTCCTTGTCGCAAAATGTTTATAGAAACTTTAGTATCGATGAAGCGATAGATGCAAATGCAGAACTGCAAACATTTAATAATTATGAGCTAATAGCAAACGCATTACGTGCAAAGTTCAAGAAAGAAACTAAGCAAGGAAGGAAAAGTTTCGAGAAGTATGAAGAATATATAGATAAGAAAGTTAAAGCAATAGATAGCCTGAGTATCCAAGAAATAAACGAATTGGTTGAAAATTACGTATCTGAATTTAATAGCAATTCAGGTAATATGCCTCGAAAGGTGGAAGACTATTTCTCTTTAATGCGAAAAGGCGATTTTGGTAGTAACGACTTAATAGAAAATATTAAGACGAAACTATCAGCTGCAGAGAAATTGTTAGGTACTAAGTATCAAGAAACCGCTAAAGACATATTTAAAAAGGACGAAAACTCTAAACTCATCAAAGAGTTGCTTGATGCTACTAAGCAATTTCAACACTTTATAAAGCCATTATTAGGAACAGGCGAGGAGGCTGATAGAGATTTAGTCTTTTATGGTGATTTCTTACCCCTTTACGAAAAGTTTGAGGAACTTACTTTATTGTATAATAAAGTGAGAAATAGGCTTACCCAAAAGCCATATTCGAAAGACAAGATAAGATTATGTTTTAATAAGCCTAAACTTATGACAGGCTGGGTAGATAGTAAAACAGAGAAATCGAATAGTGGAACACAATTTGGAGGCTATCTTTTTCGCAAGAAAAATGAAATTGGCGAGTATGATTATTTTTTAGGTATATCTTCTAAAACGCAACTGTTTAGAAAAAATGAAGCTGTTATTGGTGATTATGAGCGATTAGACTACTATCAACCTAAAGCCAACACCATTTATGGAAGTGCTTATGAAGGAGAAAATAGTTATAAAGAAGACAAAAAGCGGCTTAACAAAGTCATTATAGCATATATAGAACAAATAAAACAGACAAATATAAAAAAATCAATAATCGAAAGCATCAGCAAATATCCTAATATCTCAGATGATGATAAAGTAACTCCTAGTTCCTTATTGGAGAAAATCAAGAAAGTAAGTATCGATAGTTATAATGGCATACTAAGTTTTAAGAGTTTCCAAAGCGTAAATAAGGAAGTTATTGGTAATTTGCTTAAAACTATCTCATGCCTGAAAAATAAAGAAGAGTTCCACGACTTAATCAAGAAAGATTATCAAATCTTTACCGAGGTTCAGGCTGTTATTGATGAAATTTGTAAGCAAAAAACATTTATCTATTTCCCTGTTTCAAATGTAGAGTTAGAAAAGGAAATGGGAGATAAGGATAAGCCTTTGTGTCTCTTCCAAATATCCAACAAGGATTTGTCTTTTGCTAAAACCTTTTCGGCAAATCTGCGTAAAAAGCGAGGTGCTGAGAACTTACATACGATGCTTTTTAAAGCACTTATGTCGGGCAATCAAGATAATTTAGATTTAGGCTCGGGAGCTATATTCTATAGAGCAAAAAGTTTAGATGGAAACAAGCCTACTCACCCTGCAAATGAAGCTATAAAATGTAGGAATGTTGCAAACAAAGACAAAGTAAGCCTATTCACCTATGATATTTATAAAAATAGGAGATATATGGAAAATAAGTTTTTGTTCCATCTTTCTATTGTCCAAAATTATAAAGCAGCAAAAGACTCTGCACAGTTAAACTCTTCAGCCACTGAATATATTCGCAAAGCTGACGACCTCCACATCATTGGTATAGACCGTGGCGAACGCAATTTGCTTTATTATTCGGTTATTGATATGAAGGGAAATATCGTTGAGCAAGACTCTTTGAATATTATTCGGAATAATGATTTAGAAACTGATTATCACGACTTATTGGATAAAAGAGAAAAGGAGAGAAAGGCAAACAGACAGAATTGGGAAGCAGTAGAAGGTATAAAGGACTTGAAGAAAGGGTATCTAAGTCAGGCAGTACATCAGATAGCACAACTAATGCTGAAATACAATGCCATCATCGCTTTAGAAGACCTTGGAGAAATGTTTGTTACCCGTGGACAGAAGATTGAAAAAGCTGTTTATCAACAATTTGAAAAAAGTTTGGTAGATAAGCTCAGCTATTTAGTAGACAAGAAGAGACCTTACAACGAGTTAGGAGGAATTCTGAAAGCATATCAACTCGCTTCATCGATTACGAAGAGTAATAGTGATAAACAAAATGGCTTCCTATTCTATGTCCCTGCATGGAATACAAGCAAAATAGACCCTGTAACAGGATTTACCGACTTATTGCGCCCTAAGGCAATGACGATAAAGGAAGCACAAGATTTTTTTGGAGCATTTGACAATATTAGCTATAACGACAAAGGTTATTTTGAATTTGAAACCAACTATGACAAGTTTAAAATACGAATGAAGGGTGCGCAGACACGTTGGACTATCTGTACATTTGGAAATCGTATTAAGCATAAGAAAGATAAGAACTATTGGAACTATGAAGAAGTGGAATTGACCGAAGAATTTAAAAAGCTTTTTGATAAATACGATATTGATTATCGTGATGGCAATCTTAAAGAAGAAATTCTAAAAATAGATAACAGAAAATTCTTTGATGCATTGATAAAACTGTTGCAATTGACATTACAGCTGCGCAACAGCGATGATAAAGGAAACGACTATATCGTCTCGCCAATTGCAAATGCTGACGGAAAATTCTTTAACAGCAATGATGGCTGTAAGGAGTTGCCACTTGATGCCGATGCCAACGGAGCGTACAACATTGCACGAAAAGGCTTGTGGGTTGTTAGGCAGATAAAGGATAAGAAAGATAAAATATCTAAGTTGTCAAACCAAGAGTGGCTTAAGTTTGCACAAGAGAAGCCTTATTTGAAGTAGAGGGTGCAAGAATATATACCAATATCCGCACTCAATGATTATATCTTTTGTCCGTACTCCATCTATCTACACAATGTATATATGGAGGCGGACAAAGATATTTATCACGCAAAACCGCAAGTGAGAGGAACATTGTCGCATCAAGCCACCGATAATAAAACATCATCTACTAAAGCTGATGTTATTCTTTCCTTACAGGTATATTCGGAACGTTATCATCTAATGGGAAACACAAGTTCAACATAGAACTGCAATTTCAGGTGTAGGTTTAGCTTAATAATCTATACCAGAAAACACCGAGGGGTTTGGGGGCGAGCAGCCCCCATGAGTGGAAAATCAACAAGCAATGCTTAAAAAATAAAAAAGGGAGACCTCTGTCTCCCAAAGATTAATTAATTTTGCATTGTTATGTACAAACAATTAACCTCGGAGCAAAGGTACACAATTTCTGTGCTACTCCAAAATGGAATTAAATTAAAAGATATTGCGAAAGCGATAAAAGTATGTCCAAGTACAGTATCTCGTGAAATAAAACGTAATAGTGGGACCAAAGGACAGTATAATTGGGAAACTGCCCAAGCAAATGCAGCTCTCACAAAGCGAAAAAAGCCAGGCAATCATTCAATCAAAAAGGATGTTATGGATGAAGCGATACGTCTTCTTATTACAGAACAATGGTCTCCTGAACAAATATCTGGCGTGTTGGCTAAGGAAGGTAAACGTATTAGCCATGAAACCATATATCGTACGATACGTAAGGACAAGGCAAAAGGTGGAACACTATATAAACACTGTCGTCACAAGCTAAAGCATCGTGCCAAGCCTGTTGGTAGCAGACGTATATCCATACCCAATAGAACAAGTATCAGCGAGAGACCTACTGAAGTTGACGGAAAACGCTTTGGGGACTTCGAGATGGATACAATTGTTGGAAGAGGAAATCATGGTGCTATTGTGACACTGATAGAACGCAGTACAAATATGCTATTTATGAGAAAACTTAAAAAGGGAAAGAATGCCAAGGAGTTAGCACGCACTGTAATACATTTGCTATCTCCATTCAAAGAGTATGTCAAGTCTATTACAACGGACAACGGCACAGAATTCGCTTGCCATGAAATGATAAGCAAAAGCCTTGGTGTCACCGTCTATTTTGCTGACCCATACGCTTCATGGCAGAAAGGGGCTATAGAAAATGCTAACGGACTGATTAGACAATACGTGCCAAAAAAAGAAACGTTTGAACATGTCAGTCATCAACAAATAACAAAGTATTCAAAGAAAATTAACATGAGACCAAGAAAGAAATTAGAATTTAGAACACCATATGAGTGCTTTTACGAACTAATTAAGTAAATTTGCACTTGCTTGTTGAATTCACGAAAGATAGATGTTTATCGTAAAAAAGAAAAGATGTTAATAGAGCGGAAATATCAACTTAAGCAGATTTACCAAGGACACATATATCAGCTATGGGGGCAAATGTTTTGTTTACAAGAGATGGGATATGAAGTAGCGGCTTTGTCTTTTTATGAGCAATCTACTAATAAGATGATTCCTGTTGCTATGCCAACCGAAAAAGATATAGAAGAGTTTGGTAGGTTTATTCGACAATTCCATAATTTCAACCCTGTTGATGAAATAGATATTAATCCAAACAAGTGCAGACATTGCATTTATAGCAATCTTTGCGATAAGACCGACTTTGAAAATGTTTACATCTAAAGACATAGAATATCGCACAATATTTGTGTTGAATTGTATTGCGGAAAGAACTTTAAGAGTTTCAAGTGGGGAGCTTCTTGTTGAAGAAAAAGTGGAGCAAACCCATAAAATGAAAACTTTGACGAAGATACCTTTCCAAAAGGTATTGGCACTCTTTGTCATTGGACACATTAAAATAACAACACCATTGATAGAAAAATGTCAAAAGTTTGGTGTGTCATTAGTGGTTATGAAGCCTAACTTTCGTCCTGTATTCTTTTGGGCGAATATGGCAGAAGCGAACTTTCTGCTCCATCAACGCCAATATGATTTTGATAAAAACAATTTGACTATAGCCAAATGTCTTGTTACCAATAAAATACAAAATCAGATTAAGATACTGAAAGATACCCGAAGGAAAGACGTACTTACAGTTACATCAATAACCGAGTGTTCAAGACTCTTAGATAAGGTAAAAGATACCGATGAATATGAAAAATTGATGGGAGTAGAAGGTTTGGCTGCTAAAATATATTTCTCAGCTTTCTTTCAAGATTTAGACTGGAGTGTAAGGCGTCCACGAACTAAATGTGATGCTTTGAATGCAACGCTCGATATTGGTTACACCTTGTTGTTCAATTATATAGAATGTTTTCTGCGAATGTTTGGATTTGATGTATATGTTGGGGTTTACCATCGTCTTTGGTTCAAAAGAAAATCATTGGTATGCGATTTAGTAGAACCTTTTCGGTGTATCGTGGATCGCACAGTGAGAACTTCATTCCATCGCAAGCAATTTTCGTCAGACGATTTTGAAGTAAAGCAAGGTGAATATATTCTTAAACGAACGCTTTCTTCGAAATATCATAAAGTATTCTTTGATGCATTGATTCCATATAAAAAAGAAATATATCTGTACGTGCAAGCATATTATAGGTGCTTTATGCGAATGAAATCGGTTGAAAATTATCCTCAATTTATCAGATAGCCAATGTTAGTAATCAGTTATGATATCAAAAACGACAAGTTGCGCAGTACCTTTAGCAAGATGCTTTGCAAGCATGGGGCAATACGCTTACAATATTCTGTTTATGAAGTAAATCATACGAATAGGGTATGTGAAAATTTAATTTTAAAGATTGAATCCGAATTTGCTGCTAAGTTCGGAGGTGATGATAGTGTGATAATCTTTGATGTTGCAGGCGTAAAGCTTAAGAAATATGGCAATGCCATTCATCGTGATAAAGATATTGTATATTTGTGAAAAACAAATATAAGTCTCTATGCAATGAGTTAGAATTTCTATTTTCCCTTTTAATGTATTGATATATAATAACTTATATTAATCTTGTTAGGGTTGTAAAAATGTGATGGGGGTAAAAGATACCTTTGATTTTTCATTCTTCTTTTGCGTAAATAAAGGAAATATTGTATATTTGCAACATAATAGAGTCTATAAGACTTAATTAATTTCTACTTGTGTAGATAATAAGTCTGTTATATCACATCCTATTGGTCTATAAGACTTAATTAATTTCTACTTGTGTAGATATAATAAGTCTTTATAACCGTTTTCTAAAGTCTATAAGACTTAATTAATTTCTACTTGTGTAGATGCAGTTCTTCTTTCACATCGTGCCATTGGTCTATAAGACTTAATTAATTTCTACTTGTGTAGATGCTGTGTGATGTCGGCTGTGTAGTTGATGAGTCTATAAGACTTAATTAATTTCTACTTGTGTAGATAACTCGCAAACGAGGATATGTGCGTCTGTGTCTATAAGACTTAATTAATTTCTACTTGTGTAGATCTTGCGATGAAGGTCGGAAGCTTGAGTCGTCTATAAGACTTAATTAATTTCTACTTGTGTAGATAAGTGGCTCCGTGAAAACGGTTACCTGTCTATAAGACTTAATTAATTTCTACTTGTGTAGATTGTGTACTCTTGTGCTGCTTGTTCTATTGTCTATAAGACTTAATTAATTTCTACTTGTGTAGATTCTGGTAAGGAAGTGATTGCAGTTCCATGTCTATAAGACTTAATTAATTTCTACTTGTGTAGATCAATCATCACCAATGTAGCCAATTCTGCGAGTCTATAAGACTTAATTAATTTCTACTTGTGTAGATGCAATGTCCTTTATCTTCCAAAAAGCCACGTCTATAAGACTTAATTAATTTGTAAGCATCCAATATTAGCCGCCTTTGTGTAACATTCTTGCTTTACTACCTTTGCCCGAAAAACTTATGTTTGTACTCAACGAAACAAATGTTTTTCGGGTTTGTTGCACTCCTGTGGACATGCGTCAGGGTATTCTTCGCCTGTCCCAATTGGTACGCAGCAATGACTTCAATCCTTCTGATGGTGTTGTCTACGTTTTCTACAATCGATCCCGTAACCGAATTAAATTGCTGCACTGGGAACGCTGTGGTTTTGTCGTGTATCATAAACAGATGGCACAGGGTTGCCTGAGTCCTAAAATCATACGGGCGAGAACTGGATTTTATGAACTTCGCTGGGACGAATTGGTACTCTATATTGAAGGTATAAATCCTAATTGCTACCGAAGAAAAAGATACAATAAATCTTAGTATTTTCTTGCCAGTGTCAGATATTTTTCGTAACTTTACATCGTATAAAGAACTGATAATGTGATGGATATGCCTTATAGTACAATGACATCTGACTACCATTCTCTCACTCGGGAAGCTGTTGTTAAACTTCTTGAGCAAAGGGATGCTGAGCTTAAGAACAAGGATGCTGAGCTTAAGGATAAGGAGGCTGAGCTTAAGATTAAGGATGCTGAACTGGAACGAAAGTCCCGTCGCATTCTTGAACTTGAGCGTATGGTATTTGGCAGGCGCAGCGAGAAACGCCTGCCTGAGAGTGCAAGCGGCTGGGCGGGTACGCTTTTTGACGAGCAGTGGGCCAAAGAGGGTTCCCTGGCTCAGGTGGAAGCCCTTCCCATCATCAAGGAGATAAAACAGCAGGCCGGACAACGCAGGTCATCACGCCGTGTGAGCCGTCCTTCCAGAAAGGGTAGGGCCTACGCCTCCTATGTTCCCGAGAATATAGAGCGACAGGTGACGGAGATATATCCAGAGGGTTATGACGCTGAGCGCATGGTCATCATCGGACATGACAGAAGTGAGCATCTGTGTCTGCGTCCCTCATCCTTTTATGTCAGGGTAGAAGATCGTGTCATCTGCCGCCTGAAGGAAGCCCGGCCAACGGATGCGAAGGTCGACATCCTGGAAGCCCCCTTGAAAAAGCAAGCGGTGGATTGTTTTGCCGACGCTTCCCTGCTCGCCGAAATCATCACCGCCAAGTTCGCCTATCACCAGCCCGAGTATAGGCAATGTGAAAGATGGAAGGAACTGGGCGTGAACATCCCCACCTCAACCGTCAACAGCTGGGTTCACGATGCCGCCGATGCACTTTATCCACTTTACAAACTTCAAGTAAGACAGATCCTGCAAAGTCCTTATCTTCAAGTTGACGAGACCAGCGTACAGGTTGCCGACCGCAAGGGAAAGACGCGCAAGGGATACCTGTGGGGCGTGCGTGACGCCATGCACTCCCAGGGTGTGTTCTTCCATTGGAAGGACGGGTCGCGGTCGGGCGCTGTGGCAGATGAACTCTTCAAGGGCTACCAGGGTGCCATACAGTCTGATGGGTATGAGGTCTACAGCAGGTTTGAGAACGTTCAGGGCATCGTGCTGTTAGGATGTATGGCACACGTGAGACGTAAGTTCGAACATCTGGCGGCTGACGATAAGAACGCCGCCCATATCATCGAAACGATAGCCACGCTTTATGAGTTGGAGGAAAACCTCAAACACAAGAAAGCACCACCCGAGGAAGTGGAGACAGAACGAAAGGCTAAAGCTTACCCTATTCTTAAGTATTTGGAGACCTATATGCNCTTGAAAAAGCAAGCGGTGGATTGTTTTGCCGACGCTTCCCTGCTCGCCGAGATCATCACCGCCAAGTTCGCCTATCACCAGCCCGAGTATAGGCAATGTGAAAGATGGAAGGAACTGGGCGTGAACATCCCCACCTCAACCGTCAATAGCTGGGTTCACGATGCCGCCGATGCACTTTATCCACTTTACAAACTTCAAGTAAGACAGATCCTGCAAAGTCCTTATCTTCAAGTTGACGAGACCAGCGTACAGGTTGCCGACCGCAAGGGAAAGACGCGCAAGGGATACCTGTGGGGTGTGCGTGACGCCATGCACTCCCAGGGTGTGTTCTTCCATTGGAAGGACGGGTCGCGGTCGGGCGCTGTGGCAGATGAACTCTTCAAGGGCTACCAGGGTGCCATACAGTCTGATGGGTATGAGGTCTACAGCAGGTTTGAGAACGTTCAGGGCATCGTGCTGTTAGGATGTATGGCACACGTGAGACGTAAGTTCGAACATCTGGCGGCTGACGATAAGAACGCCGCCCATATCATCGAAACGATAGCCACGCTTTATGAGTTGGAGGAAAACCTCAAACACAAGAAAGCACCCCCCGAGGAAGTGGAGACAGAACGAAAGGCTAAAGCTTACCCTATTCTTAAGTATTTGGAGACCTATATGTTGGATGTACACAAACAGTACACCCCAGGCGAAGCTATGGAGAAGGCACTGCGTTATGCCTTCGCCGTATGGATACGCATTGGCAGGTATGTGCAGGACGGACGCTTCAACATAGACAACAACCTCATGGAACAGGCCATCAGACCCATCACGCTTGGAAGAAAGAACTACCTGTTCTGTGGTAACAATGAGGGAGCGGAGAACAATGCCATCTTCTATACCTTTATGGCGTGTTGCAGGGAAGCAGACATAGAGCCATACAAATGGATGAAGGAAGTTCTTTCAAGGCCCCTGCCAGACATGACGGAGGAGGAACTCACGAAAATGCTACCTTCAAACTTCAAATAACAAATAACCCTTATATGCTGCCAGACATATAAGGGTTATTTGTTGGTGTGAAAGGCGGCTAATATTGGATGCTTACATTAATTTCTACTTGTGTAGATAATCTTTGAAGAGTGACAAACCCCGTCGTCTATAAGACTTAATTAATTTCTACTTGTGTAGATGAAAGAATATCATGCTTTCCTTAGAGAGGGTCTATAAGACTTAATTAATTTCTACTTGTGCAGATCATTACCTTTGTTTAGCTGTCCCTTCACATCTATAAGACTTAATTAGTCGACCCTCAAAAATGCGATGTCGCCTTTTTGAGGATCGAGTAGCTAACGTATTAATTTATAGTCTGTTTTACAATAATATTGTTAAAAGTGACTTAAAATTCGCTAAACACGTTTTACTTTTTTATTTATTCAACGTCTTATCTATATCTTTGCATAAGATGGTTGCATTCGGCAATTCACAAGCAAGCTTGTATTGTATACGATAGCACAACCTATTACGATAAAACAATATAACTTTAGAAATCATTAAAATCAATAATAATATGAAGAAGAACCTTTTAATTTTAACCTTAATTGCTGGCAGCTTTTTGATAACAGGATGTGCAAGCAAGAAAGATTTACAAAACTGTCAGACAGAAAACCAACGTTTGAGCAGTGAGTATCAAAACGCTAAAGAAACTATCGCAGCAAATAATGCGCGCATAAAGAGTCTTGAAGATCAATTGGCTCAAGCTAAGGCAAGCGCAGCAGCATTGCAAGGTAGTTTGGACAAGAGTTTGAACAACGCAAACTCTAACAATATTAATATTGCAAAGCTCGTTGACCAAATCAATGAGAGCAACCAATACATTCGTCACCTTGTAGAGGTGAAGACCAAGAGCGACTCGCTGAACTTGGTTCTTACCAACAATCTCACACGTAGTTTGAGTCGTGAGGAGTTGAAAGAGGTCGATGTTCAAGTGTTGAAGGGCGTTGTTTACATCTCTTTGGCTGATAATATGCTTTATCAAAGCGGTTCATACGAAATCAATGACCGTGCTGAAGAAACCTTGTCAAAGATAGCTAAAATCATTATGGACTACAAGGATTACGATGTACTCATTGAGGGTAACACCGACAACGTTCCTGTAAATGCACAGAGCGACAAGATGAAAAACATCCGTAACAACTGGGATCTCTCTTGTTTACGTGCATCTTCAGTAGTTCAATACTTGCAAAACCGCTTCGGTGTAGACCCTAAACGCCTCACAGCAGGTGGTCGTGGCGAGTACAATCCATTGGCTAAGAACGATACAGAGCTTGGCAAACAACGCAACCGCCGTACACAGATTATCATCACTCCTAAGCTCGATCAGTTTATGGACTTGATAGGTAAAGCACCTGAAACAGAAGATGCTAAGCAGTAAAAAGGCATAAATAGTGAAAGGAAAGGAAAGTTTTAAAAGAAAAAGCTTCCATCATTTTCACTTAGAAGAATAATACTTTAACCCCAATCGGTCATTAGACCAGTTTAGGTGCTAACTTTATTATTTTTGAAACTTATGAGATGTCTTTTGGATTATTTTGGCTTTATTTTACCTATATCTGCAGTCGCATAGCCCGCTATGCTCCTTTGATATATGCAAAATAAATCTCAACATAATCGCAAAATACATTCTCATTCTAACGACCGATTTGGGTTAAAAGACAATCCCCTCAACGTTCTTATGTTTACGTTGAGGGGATTTTGTGTTTGTAACATAATTGTAACATTGATTTCATAACGCTGTAATAAAAGGAAAATACCTTTGCAGCCAGAAAAAGCAGAGCAAGCAGAGACTTTAGCTATACCTCAAGAAAAAGAAACATAAGTCGGACGCCCTCTATTGCGCAAGCAACAATAATAAATCATTAAGAATAAGAAATGGAAACAATGTATCTTTGTATTGTCGTCTTTCTGCTTTGTTTAGCAGTGTTCGACCTCTTTGTGGGGGTGAGCAATGACGCTGTAAACTTTCTTCAGTCGGCTGTTGGAGCACGTGTAGCCTCGTATCGCACCGTTGTAATTATTGCTTCTATAGGCATAGGTTTAGGTGCAGTGCTCTCATCGGGAATGATGGACGTGGCTCGACATGGTATTATGACACCTAATCAGTACTCCTTTGAAGAAGTAATGACCATCTTCTTGGCTGTAATGGTTACAGATGTGATTGTTCTTGATGTATTTAACACGCTCGGTATGCCAACCTCCACCACAGTATCGTTGGTCTTCGAACTCTTAGGAGGTACGTTTGTTATCGCTTGTGTTAAGATGGCAAGCACAGACGGGCTGGTGTTTTCTAACCTTATGAATACCGAACAAGCCCTCAAAGTAATCATTGCAATCTTCGTTTCGGTGGCCATAGCCTTTGTTTTTGGTACCATTGTGATGTGGCTTTCGCGCATCGTTTTCACTTTCAATTATAAAGCTCATTCACGTTATACCATAGCCCTTTTTGGTGGAATAGCTTTCACTGCACTCTCTTATTTCATATTTATGAAAGGCATAGGCAAGAGTCCTTATATCCCTAAGGATGCAAGCCTATTCATTGACAATAACATTAAAACACTGCTATTGGCAACCTTTGTGGTTTCAACAATTGCAATGGAGATATTGCATATACTGCGTATCAACATCTTTAAGTTTGTTGTTTTGATGGGTACATTTGCACTTGCAATGGCTTTTGCAGGCAATGATTTGGTCAATTTTATTGGTGTTCCATTGGCAGGATTAGCCTCTTATAACGACTTTATTGCCCACGCTAACGGTGCGACACCTGCAAACTTTATGATGACCTCATTGATGGAAAGCGCATCAACTACCCCTTCTTGGCTCTTGGGAGCAGGTGGTATAATGATAATAGCTATGGCTACATCAAAGAAAGCACAGAATGTTATCAAGACAAGTGTTGACCTTAGCCGCCAAGACGAAGGTGATGAGATGTTTGGTAGTTCGAGTGCGGCACGTGCTATTGTGCGTCTTTCGCAAAATATGGGTAGTTCTTTCTCAAGTTTAGTGCCTACAAGTGTGGCAAAATGGGTTGATAATAGATTTCGTGAAAAGGCAAAAGATGAGTCGCAAGACGTGGCTTTTGATGTGGTTCGTGCTGCGGTTAATCTTGTTTTAGCTTCAATGCTCATCACTATCGGAACAAACCTAAAGTTGCCATTATCAACCACCTATGTTACATTTATGGTGGCTATGGGTTCAAGCCTTGCAGACAGGGCTTGGGGTCGTGAGAGTGCTGTGTTCCGTGTTACGGGTGTTTTATCGGTTATCGGTGGATGGTTTATTACTGCTGGTGCGTCCTTTATTGCGTGTGGCATTATTTGTTTGATTATGTTCTTTGGTGGTATTGCAGTTCAAATAGGATTTATGGCATTAGTGGTATTCCTCCTTATCCGTTCTGAGCGCAAGTACAAGAAGAAGATGGCTGAAGTAGGTAGCGACTCAACCTTCCAATTGATGATGCGAACACGTGATGCCGACTTGGTTTGGGATATGCTTCAACGCCAAGTATCACGCACGCAAGCCTACGTATGCCGCTTTGCTCTCGACCAGTTTAATGCAATTGTTGATGGCTTTAAGGACGAGAATTTGCGTAAATTAAAGAAAAGTACGAAAGAATTGTATTTAGAGGGCAACGTGCTAAAGAAGTTGCGTAAGCAAGAGATGATTGCCTTAAAGCGCTGTCCTGTAGGCATTGCCATTGAGCGCAACACGTGGTTGCATATTGGCGCAAATAGTAATCAGCAATTTATTTATTGTCTTCGTCGTATGCTTGAGCCTATGCGCGAACACGTAAGCAATAGTTTCAACCCTATGCCACAAGTGCTTATTGACGAGTTTACGCCTATTCAACAAAAGGTGAGCGAGCTGATGAAGCTGACCGAAAAGCTTATCTCTACCAATCGTTATGAGACCTATCGCGATGTATTGGCAGATGCAGACCTACTGAAAGGAGAACTCTCAGTAGTGCGCAAACGACATATTGACCGTATGCAGCGTGCTCACGGCAATTCAGACTTCCAAGTTTCGGTGGTGTATCTTAATCTTTTGCAAGAAACTCAACAGTTCATTAGCAATATGCGTCACCAACTGCGAGCAGCTAAGAAGTTTACAGAACGATAATATTAACTTCGGAATAATCCCAAATCGGTTATTAGACCAGTTTAGGTGCTTACTTTATTATTTTTGAAACTTATGAGATGTCTTTTGTCTTATTTTGGCTTTATTTTACCTATATCGGCAGTCACATAGCCCGCTATGCTCCTTTGATATATGCAAAATAAATCTCAAAATAATCGCAAAATACATTCTCATTCTAACGACCGATTTGGGATAATGATGGATTGGGTAGATTGTTTGCCAAGTCGAGTTCAGGATAACAAAGACGATTTGACCAACAGTTCTCCCCAATCACTTTATATAAAGCAGCTAAATGCAAATCAGTTCATTAGATTAGTTTTACCAATTGACGGAATTAATTTCGTGCGTATTTAACCCAAAGTAAAACGAAAGAATAGAAAAAGATAAACGACAAATACATTACCCATCAAATAAGGTAATAATAGGTATAGTGGCTAAAAAAATAAAGATAATTCTACCGATAGGTTAGTTTAGATGATTTTTCCTATTTGCAAAACTTAGGAGATGTCTTTTTTCTTATCATAGGTTAAGTGCTTGCACCAAGGGTGAAAACAAATTTAAGTCCTGTAGGGTCGTTAGCCATCACTTGGATATTGCCACCGTGATGAAGCACAGCATTCTTTACAATGGCAAGTCCCAAGCCTGTACCTCCGAGCTTACGACTGCGCCCTTTATCTATTCTGTAAAAGCGTTCAAAGATGCGTGGCAAATGCTCATAACTCACCCCTACGCCATTGTCGGCAAAGACAAAACAAAAGTCCTCGCCCACCCTCTCGGCTGTAAGCGTAATTGTGGTATGAGCTCCAGCGTAAGCAATAGCATTATCAGCAAGATTGCGAAATACACTATAAAGCAGCGAGCGCACACCCATAACGTACATACCATCGGGCAAACTACACTCGAAACGCATATCGTGCTGTGCCAATTGTTGTGTTATTTCAGCCTCAATGGTAGCTATCAATTCGTTAATATCTACACGTTCGTTTTCCATCATTTGTGCCCCATCGTCCATTCTGTTGAGCATAGAAATGTCGGCAAGCAAGGCCGAAAGGCGTTCGGTTTGTGCATAGCAACGCTGTAGAAAGGTGTGCTTATCGTCTTCCGTAATGCGTGGATTGTTGAGAATGGTTTCTACATAACCTTGAATAGAAGCCACAGGGGTTTTCAGTTCGTGTGCTATGTTCTGTGTCAGCTCCTTTTTCAGAATATCTTGTTGCTTTTTTGTGTTTTTCAGTCGTGTATAAATCTTTATGATACGTTCTGCTATCTCGCCCAACTCGTCATCAGGAAAGGTAAGAAGGTCGTCTGTATCAAGGCTTTCGTTATGGTCAGCTCGCGATGCAAAGGTTTTAAGATTAGAAATATTCTTATCCAATCTACTCACAAAACGATAGATAATGAGTGTAAGCATCATTAATCCGATGAGCGAAACCCAAATATAGTGTTGGTCGGCTTTAAGCTGAAGTGCCAAATCGTTGTTATAAGGCAAGGCCGAACGTATAACAAGGTGTTGTTGAGGATAATAAGTAGCCGAATAAAAGAAAGGTTGATGCAAGGTTTTGCTTCGTCTGTCTACCACCGAAGCTTTGCCCTTGGCAAGCGAAAGTCTGATTTCGTCACGGTTGCGATGATTAGCAAAATGCTCATAGTCTTTCTTTACATTATCATACATCACCTTCCCATCGGGGCGCACCAGGGTTATGCGCATGCCACCATTGGTAGACTTACGTAAAAAACTATCCACTCGGTGTTCTGAAAAGGGTTCGTCGGCCAAGAAGTCTGCCATTCGAGCATTAAACATTTGCAGCCTCAGCTCCAATGTGTCTATCTTGAATTGCTTTTCACGTTGCTGTTGAAACACAATAAAAGCAACAGCAAAGACAAGAAATACCGACATAATGCTAATGTAAAGCTTATGCCCAATAGAAAGTTTACGCATAATTTAGTTCTTAAACCTTGAAATAATAGCCATAACCCAAGCGTGTAGCAATACATTGGGCATAAGCGTCTACCTTTTTCCGAAGTCGTGTGATGTAAACATCTACCGTACGTTCTAACACCAAAACATCTTTCGACCAAATGCGATCCAACAGTTCTTGACGAGAGAACACTCTACCTTTGTTCTCCATCAACAACTGAAGCAACTCAAATTCTGTCTTGGTAAAAGCCACCTCTACCCCATCGATATGCACCAACTTCTTATCTAAATTCAGCTCCAACCCCTCGTAATTTATAATGTTAACAGCAGTTTCTGTCGCTATTGGGACAAGGTTTTGGGTACGTTTCAGCACTGCTCGTACGCGCAAAATAACCTCACGAATGGAAAAAGGTTTAGCTATATAGTCGTCGGCACCAAGATTAAATCCCGTAATGGTATCATTCTCCGTGTCACGCGCTGTAAGGAAGATGATTGGGATATGGCGTGTAGCCTCGTCTGCCTTTACTCGTTTTGCCATTTCAAAGCCAGATATTTCGCCCATCATCACATCCAACAGCACAAGCTGATAGCACTTTAGGGGGAGCATTAATGCTTCTTCAGCCGAATGAGCTACATCTATGGTGTAGCCTTCGGTTTCAAGATTAAACTTCAATATCTCACAAATATCTTCCTCATCGTCAACAATGAGAATACGGCCATTCGTATTTTCCATACCTTTCTACAAATTAAGAATTTCTGCAAAATTATGAATTTCTTTCTTATTATAGTATGTATTTATTGTTAAAAAGCTATGAATAAA
Organism: Prevotella ihumii; assembly: GCF_900155655.1. Taxonomy (GTDB): domain Bacteria; phylum Bacteroidota; class Bacteroidia; order Bacteroidales; family Bacteroidaceae; genus Prevotella; species Prevotella ihumii. The sequence goes on along the minus strand of NZ_LT706987.1, from coordinate 1,538,920 downwards.
ACATTGCACCTCAAGGCTTAGGACTTACAAGTAAAAGAATACACATCGCCTATCTTGCTATTCACAAAAATAATACACAACTCATTATGTTGCTTTAACCCAAATCGGTCGTTAGACCAGTCAGACCAGTCAGACCAGTCAGACGTGTCAGACAAGTCAGACCAGTCTAACGACCGATTTGGGTTAAATAAGGTATGTTGGCATAAAATACATTCAGCGGCATAGTGAAAGAACAAGACAATACCGATTTATACCAAGCTATAAAACACAGAGCCATAACACCTTGATTACAGACGTATTACAATATTATACATCATTGTCTAATTCCAAAAAGGTTACAGCTCAATAAGAGAAGTTATCGATAGTATCTTTCTACATCTTTCACAATATTTTTTGGCACTAAATGGTCGATGTTTAAGCCTTGTGCAATCCTATTTCTTATCTCCGTACTGCTAATATTGATGAGTGGAGCATCAAGAAAAGTTATATGTTTTGGCTTGCATTGAAGAATGTTCAATGGAGTTTCATTCGTGTTCAATGGAGTTTCAGCAGCGTGCGATGATCTTTCAGCGGTGTGCGATGAAGTTCCAACGGTGTGCGACGAACCTTCAGCGGTGTACACTGAACTTTTATCTGCTTTCAATGAAGTTCCACGCACAGTTGATAACTTTTCAGTTCCTTTGCGTGGAAATATGGCAATGTTGTAATGGGTTAAGAGGTCTTCAGCGTGATACCATTTGTGGAACGAAGCCCAATTGTCGCCACCTATAAGGAGGGTGAATTGATGAGTGGGGAACGAACGAGAAAGACTTTGAAGTGTATCCCACGTGTACGAAGGCTTGGGCAACTGGAACTCATAGTCGGACGCTACAAAGTGTTGATACCCTTCTAATACTTTTCTAACAAGCTGCAAACGCAACTTATCGTCTAAGAGTTTGTCGTTAATCTTAAAAGGATTTTGGGGCGACACCATAAACCACACCTCGTCCAACATTGCTTGTTGGAGGAATGTCTCTGCCAATGCAATGTGTCCATTATGTATAGGATTGAATGAGCCGCCGTATATTCCGATGTTCATATTATTAAACCCAAATCGGTCGTTAGAATGAGAATGTATTTTGCGATTATTTTGAGATTTATTTTGCATATATCAAAGGAGCATAGCGGGCTATGTGACTGCAGATATAGGTAAAATAAAGTCAAAATAAGACAAAAGACATCTCATAAGTTTCAAAAATAATAAAGTAAGCACCTAAACTGGTCTAATGACCGATTTGGGTTAAAGAAGCCTCGCCCAACACAGGTTGAACGAGGCATTATAGTTTATTTTTCAATAAAATTGCGTATCACTTCGTAGGCTTCCGCCTTAGCCTTTTCCAAATCATCGTTCACTATGATATGGTCGAATTTTGGTGCAAAGGTAAGTTCGTATTCAGCTTTTGCTATTCTGTTTTCTATAGCTTCCGCTGTATCAGTTTGTCTTCCTTCCAATCGCTTTCTAAGTTCGGCAATCGAAGGAGGCTGTATGAAGAGGCTTAAAGCCTTTTCGCCGTAAAAGTTTTTGACGTTGCAACCGCCTTTTACATCAACATCAAAGATTACGTTCTGCCCTTTAGCCACCTGCGTTTCGACCTGCGACTTCAGCGTACCATAAAAACGGTCTTCGTAAACTTCTTCGTATTCCAAAAATTCGTCAGCCTTTATCTTATCTTTAAATTCGTTTGGCGAAAGGAAGATGTATTCCACCCCATGCTGCTCTGTACCTCTTGGTGCACGTGTGGTGCAACTGATAGAGAAAGCCAATTGCAGTTCTGGGTGTTCTTTCATCAACCATTGCACAATCGTGCTTTTGCCTGCGCCCGATGGAGCTGAAAAGATAATCAATTTTCCGTTCATTCGTTTGTTTGTTTTAGTTGAGAAATAGTGTGCCTGTTTACAACGTTTCAGCCCTTCTTAGAGCACGTTCAGCACCTGTTCCTTTATCTGTTCCAACTCGTCTTTCATCATCACAACAATGTTTTGCATCTCTGCTTGGTTGCTCTTCGAGCCAGTTGTGTTGATTTCGCGTCCCATCTCTTGTGCTATAAAACCCAACTTCTTGCCCACGCCGTGTGCAGTCTCTGCCATTGTCTCACGGAAGTAGTTCAGGTGGTTGGTCAATCGTTGCCTCTCCTCGCTTATATCCAATTTCTCTATATAGTAAATGAGTTCCTGTTCCAAACGATTCTTATCGTAATCGATAGTTGGAATTTGCTTCAATCCTTCTATGATGCGTTCTTTTATCTTAGGCACACGACTCTCCTCGTAAGGTTCAATTTCTTTAAGCAAACGTTCAATATTGTCCACCTTTTCATTGAATTTACGTTCCAATGCCGCACCTTCTTGCGTGCGAAACGCTATAAGTCGAGCCACCGCCTCTTCTATGGCTTCGAGGGCATACTTCCATTCCTCTTCCTCCAACACGTCCACTTCGGTTTTTGTGGTAACATCAGGCAAGCGCAACAATATCTTGTACCATTCGCTGCCTTTAGGTTCTTCTATCCCCGTTTGTTCCGAAATAGCCTTTATTTGGTGGTAGTAATTTTCTACCAACTGTGTATTGATAGGCGTTGCATCTAAGAGTGTATCCTTCTCCACCCATAGTGAAAAGTCTACCTTTCCTCGTTCTACACGTTGCGAAATAAGTTGTCGTATCTCCATTTCCTTCTCTCGATAGAGCGGAGCAATACGAGCTGAGAGGTCTAAATTCTTACTGTTCAGCGATTTTATTTCAACGTTGATTTTCTTTTCTTTATAGGTTACCACAGCTTTGCCGTAGCCTGTCATTGATAGTATCATTAGCTAATAACTTTTTTAACCACTGCAAATGTACAAAAAAGGTGTGACAATACCAAAGTAATAGTGAAATACTAAGGATATTGCCACTTTCATTCTGTTTGCACTTTAGGTGCTATTATTATTTAAACCCAAATCTGTCATTAGACTGGTCAGACTTGTCGGACGGGTCGGACGGGTCGGACAAGTCTGACAAGTCGGACGGGTCGGACAAGTCGGACTGGTCTGACGACCGATTTGGGTTAAAAATTGATAAGAAATGCCGTTCCCAATGTGAGCGAGTGCATATATTTACGGCTGCCACTGCTGTGATAGGGTAGTAGATCGTAATCTACCAATAGGCGAAATCCATAGCGTTGGCGTGCTTTAAACGTTACCGATAGTCCTGTTCCAAGTCCTGCGCTACTGCGCGAGTCAATAACATAACTTGTAAGCTGTAAGTCGGGATAATGTACGTATTGTGCCAAAATCTTACTCCCTATGAGCCAACGACTTGATAGCGGATAAGAGAAGTATGCACCTACACCCATTTTCAGCGCATCAAACGAATCGTCCTCGGCTATCTTTTCGTCTACAATGATAGCAGTGCGCATTGCCGACAGTCGTCCGCCAACACCTATGTATGGACTGAAGAAGTGAGCACCCTCTACCGATACAATGCTACCCGATGAAGTTTTTAATTCAGAGTTTTCGTTTATTTCATAGTTGCTGATGGGAATACTAATTTCAAAATTCAAACTTAAGAACGATGGCTTATCATACTTGCGAAAAACTTCCATCTCGTTAGTAGGTCGCAAACCACGATTTTTAAAAATCAAGTCAGCAAAATAGTAACCCACCTCTGCTGACAAAATGCCTATTCCAGCCCCTGTCAGCACGTCGCTCAACCAATGTTTGTTGTTTGCCATACGCATCAACCCCGTAGCCGACGCCACTCCGTATGCGCCAATTCCTATCCACGGACTTTTATGACCATACTCCTTAGTGAGCATCGTAGCTGTCATAAAAGCGGTGGCAGTGTGCCCCGAAGGGTACGAATGTCGGTCTGTACCGTCTGGGCGTCTTACTTTTGTGGTAAATTTCAACGAGTTGACCATTCCTGCCATCAATGCAGCCGAAAAAGCATCAGAGGTTAGCATACGCCCCCAACTGCTTCGGCTTTCTACACCAGCCGACTTCATACCCAACAACACTGCTGCTGGTGCATATTGCAGATAGTCGTCTACGTGTCGGCGGAACTTAGGCAAATAGTCGTTCCTTAAACTTCTAAAATGCTTATTTTGGCCTTTCACAATAAGTCCCATTGCTATAAGCGGTGCACTGGTATAAGCTATTCGTGCAAACTTATTGTTAGAAAGTTTTTCCAAGACGGGATTGTCCGCTTCTTTTCTTTCCGTTGTATCGGGCATTAACTGCAAACTGTCCATAACGTAGGTTGTATTACCTTCGCTATTGAGGCTGTCCACAACATATTCGCTTTGTGCTTTAACCTCACTCCCAATTATCAATGCGCTTGCAAGGGCTATGTTTCGAAAGATACTATATATCTGCATTAGTTTTATTCGTTATGCGTATTGGTTCACCTTATTATATATATGCCAAGGTGCAATTCGCCTTTTCGGAGCGCAAAATTACACATTTATTTGTACGAGGGCAAATTTTAGCAACAGAAATAAAGAACAATCACCGTTTTTTCATTATCCTTTTTAAATCCCTACTTAATTCATTGGTTTTCAAAGAGTTATATTTTACCTCCAAAACATATATGTTTTACCACCCAAAACATATATGTTTTACCCTCCCAAAGTTCAACTTTGACAACCCCAAACATATATGTTTTGCTTTTCAAAGATTGATGTATTAGATTGGAAAGATGGAGTGAGGAAAAATAGAACAATAATCCCCTATTTCCTAAAGCATTGTATCAAAGCCTTAAGACAAATCGAATTTAGCGAAACTATTTGCGCATAACCTATTTTTCTACCTAAAACGTTTGATATTTTATCGTTAAACAAGTAGTTATAAATGAATATTGCAATAAAATGTAAACGTTTGCGCAATAATTGATATAAATCATCTCTATTTATAGTGTAGCATTACTTTTTTATGCTTATCTTTGAGGAAAAATTACTAATAAGCTCTATGAAGATAGAATTTTGCATAGAATATCAGACCTATTATGGACAAGATTTCGTCCTTAATATTGTAACAGGACAACGTGGTAGTGAAACTGACACAGCTCAATACCGTATGCACACTGTAGACGGACTTCATTGGATGGTAGACATCGACAAAGAAGTGAAGCCAGGGACACAGTTGGAGTATTATTACAGCATTCACGTAGGCGACACCGAACAGATGACGGAATGGACAGTAGTTCCACACCGCCTTGTATTCAATGCCAAAGAGGCACGCTCGTACAAGGTGTTCGACCACTGGCGCAACATTCCCGAAAATGCTTATTTGTACACAGCAGCCATTACCGACTGTGTAGCAGGCACTAAGGTTGATAAACCTTCTGCACGTATGTACAGCAAGTGTGTTTGCATAAAGGTGCAAGCACCGCAGCTGAGCAAAGGCGATACGCTTTGCATAGCTGGTAGCGACCCATTGATGGGTGCATGGAAAGAAAGCAAGGCACTAAAAATGGTGCAGCAAGGTGTGAACGAGTGGGCGGTGTGCATTGACGCTGCAAAGTTGGCTGATAGAAAGTTGGAATTCAAATTCTTAATAGAAAATACAGAAAAAGAATATTTACCTATATGGGAAAACAGCAACAACCGCACCATAGAGTTGCCCATTATGGACGAAGGCGATGTGGTAGTTTACGAGCTCTCTGAAGTCTACTTCACATTACCTCCTGTGCGTGTGGCTGGTACGCTTGTTCCTGTATTTTCGTTGCGTTCAAATGAGAGCTTTGGTGTGGGCGACTTTGGCGATTTGAAAAAGATGGTAGACTGGGTTAGCCATACCCGTCAGCGCATTTTACAGATATTGCCTATCAACGACACCACTATCACACACACGTGGACAGACTCTTATCCTTATTCGTGCATCTCTATCTTTGCCCTTCACCCTCAATATGCTGACCTCAATAGTTTGCCAGCATTGAAGGATAAGGCACAGAGAGACAAGTTTGAGGCTTTGCGTAAAGAGCTTAATGCCTTGTCGCAAATAGACTACGAACGTGTGAATGAAGCTAAAAACGAATATCTCCGCCTCTTGTTCGAACAGGAAGGTAAGGGTGCTATGGCAAGTAGTGCATTCAAAAACTTCTTCATAGAAAACCAAAGTTGGCTTGTACCTTACGCTCAATATAGCTACTTGCGTGAGGTGAATGGCACTGCTGATTTCTCAAAGTGGGCAGACCACAACCAATGGGACGAGGCTGAACGTGCTGCACTGACTTCGCCACGTACAAAGGCTTACAAGGACGTGGCGTTCTACTACTACGTACAATACGTTCTCAGTAGTCAGCTCAAGGCGGTACACGAGTATGCTACTGCCAAACGTGTAATTCTAAAGGGCGATATACCTATCGGCGTAAATCGTTACGGCTGCGATGTGTGGACCGAACCACGTTATTTCAATCTCAATGGTCAAGCGGGCGCACCTCCTGACGACTTCTCTGTGAACGGACAGAACTGGGGCTTCCCTACATACAATTGGGATGAGATGGTAAAAGATGGTTGCCAATGGTGGATACGTCGCTTCCAAAATATGGCAAACTATTTTGATGCTTACCGCATCGACCACGTGTTGGGTTTCTTCCGTATTTGGGAAATTCCTGTACATTCGGTTCACGGCTTGTTAGGACAGTTCTCACCATCATTGGGAATGAGTCGTGAGGAGATAGAAGGTTACGGATTGCACTGGCAAGAAGAATTGTTCACCGAACCTTTCATCACCGATTGGGTGTTAGAACGCATTTTCCGTGAACACGCTGACGAAGTGCGCAACACCTATCTTGAACGTACGTGGGGCGACCGTTATCGTATGCGCCCTGAATATGATACGCAACGTAAGGTGGAAGCCGTGTTTGAGGGACGAACAACCGAGAAAGACATTTGGATACGTGACGGCTTGTATGCCTTGATTAGTGATGTACTCTTTGTTCGCGACCATAAAGACCCTAACAAGTTCCACCCACGCATCACGGTTCAGATGGATTTCATTTACGAGAGCTTGTACGACAGCGATAAAGCTATCTTCAATCGTCTTTATAACGACTATTTCTATCGCCGCAACAATCAGTTCTGGTATCAAGAAGCAATGAAGAAACTTCCTAAACTTGTCAATGCCACACGTATGTTGGTGTGTGCTGAAGACTTGGGAATGGTACCCGACTGTGTGGCTTGGGTGATGAACGAGCTAAAGATATTGAGCCTTGAAATACAGAGTATGCCGAAAGACCCAAAGGTGAAGTTCGGACATTTGAACACTAATCCTTATCGCAGTGTGAGCACTATCTCTACCCACGATATGGCAACGTTGCGCCAGTGGTGGGACGAGGATTGGGATAGAACACAAGACTACTTCAATAGTATGTTGCATCAAGGTGGTCCTGCTCCGCACCCATTACCGGGGTGGTTGGCACGAGAGGTTGTCAACAGACATCTTACCTCTCCAAGTATGCTTTGCGTATTGGGCATTCAGGATTGGATGAGCATTGACGAGCGTTTGCGATTGGCTGATGCCGATGCCGAGCGAATTAATATTCCGGCTAATCCAAAACATTATTGGCGATACCGAATGCACGTTAGCATAGAACAGTTGATGGATAATGTAGATTTTAACAACAATATAACAGATTTGATTTCTCAGTCTGGACGATAAACAACATTGGGCAATGGGGCGCAGCGAGGCTGTGTCCCACTGCTCGTATATATCAAGGTATAGAAAACAGGTATTATGAAGAGAATAAAGTTGATAGCTTTCTTGCTTGTTTGCTCCGTAATAGCAGTGGCGCAAGAAATGCAAAATGGTATGCCAAATGTTATTAAGTCTGTCAATTCTCCACAAGGTAAAGTGTGTTTAGCATTTAGTATTCAGAATGGCAAACCTTGTTATCGTGTGGCTTATAAAGATAAGGACGTTGTGAAAAAGTCGTTCCTTGGTTTGGAATTGGCTAAGAGCAAGCACGCCAGCAAGGGAATGGGCGAAACCGATTTGATGGACGGCTTTGTGTTGGCAGATGATAAGACAACAACTTTCGATGAAACTTGGAAACCTGTTTGGGGTGAATCTGCAGCGATAAGAAACCATTACAACGAGTTGGCAGTTACGTTAAAGCAACCTAAAACCAATCGTGAAATGATTGTACGCTTCCGTGTTTATGATGATGGAGTGGGTTTCCGCTATGAGTTTCCACAACAGAAGGAACTCAATTATTTCATTATCAAAGAAGAACATACACAGTTTGCAATGGCTGGAGACCATAAAGCGTGGTGGTTGCCTGGTGATTACGACACACAAGAGCAAGAGACACAGGAGAGCAAATTGTCTGAAATACGCTCAAAGTTTCACGATGCAGTGAATTGGGGCAATTCTTCAGTGGCAGTATTTTCTGAAACGGGGGTTCAAACTGCATTGCAGATGAAGACAAACGACGGGCTTTACATCAATCTACACGAAGCTGCGTGTGTGAATTATCCAACGATGCACCTCAATTTAGACGATAAATATATGGTGTTTGAGAGTTGGTTGACACCTGATGCTACAGGTATGAAAGGCTATATGCAGACCCCTTGTCAGTCTCCTTGGCGTACTATTCTTGTGAGCGATGATGCTCGTGAGATGCTTTCAAGCAACTTAATTCTTAATTTGAACGAACCTTGCAAAATAGAAGATACAAGTTGGATTCACCCAACCAAGTATATTGGCGTTTGGTGGGAGATGATTGCAGGTAAGAACAGTTGGAATTACACAGATGAATTTCCATCTGTAAAACTTGGTGAAACCGATTACAGCAAAGCAAAACCTAATGGTAAGCACGGCGCAACGACTGCAAACGTGAAGAAATACATCGACTTTGCAGCTGAAAATGGTATTGACCAAGTGCTTGTAGAAGGATGGAACATAGGGTGGGAAGACTGGATTGGACACTCAAAGGATTATGTTTTCGACTTCGTGACGCCATATCCAGATTTCGATATAGCATATTTGAACAAGTATGCACACGAAAAAGGCGTGAAATTGATGATGCATCACGAAACATCATCAAGTACTCAGAACTACGAACGTCACCTTGAAAAGGCTTTCAACTTGATGAATAAGTACGGATACGATGCTGTTAAGACGGGCTATGTGGGCGATATAATCCCAAGAGGTGAATATCACTTTTCGCAAACATTGAACAACCATTATATGCACGTTATAGAAGAAGCGGCGAAACATCATATTATGGTGAATGCACACGAGGCAGTTCGCCCAACAGGATTGTGTCGTACATATCCAAATATGATAGGTAACGAAAGTGCACGTGGCACAGAATATGAAGCATTTGGCGGCAGTAAGCCCGACCATACTGTTATTTTGCCGTTTACACGACTACAAGGTGGACCTATGGACTACACCCCTGGTATTCTTGAAACCCAATTGAACACTTGGAGCGATAACCCTAACATCGTACATACCACGCTTGTAGGACAATTGGCACTCTATGTTACAATGTATAGTCCGTTGCAAATGGCAGCCGATTTGCCTGAAAATTACAAGAAATATTACGATGCTTTCCAGTTCATAAAGGACGTTCCTTGCGATTGGAGTCAAAGTATTTACTTGGAAGCAGAGCCTGCCGACTACATCACAGTGGCTCGTCAGGACAAGAACTCAAATGATTGGTACATCGGAGGTAAATGTGACGAAAACGGACACAGGAGCAATATCAAGCTCGACTTCCTTCTTGATGGTTGTATATACGACTGCACAATCTATGCCGATACAAAGAATGCTGATTACAAGACCAATCCAAAGGCATACAAGATTACACATAAGAGAGTGAAGAAAGGCGATATCTTGAAACTTACAATGGCACCTGGTGGAGGTTTTGCTATCAGCTTAAAGGCAGTAGAAAGCATCAATCCTGCAATAAAAGTTCAGAAGTAACGTATAAAAAGATAACGGGTGGGGAACGGTAAGTATAGAAAAGACTGCCCATTCCTCACCCTTTCACATATAAAAACCTATATGCTTATGAAACCCAAATATTATTCAGCACTTGCGTTTGGAGCATTTCTAATGTCACAAACAGCACTTGCGCAGACTCAATTTAACGAGGTGCAATACACGCCCAATAGCACTGTCTTCAAGTTAAACGCACCAACTAAGCCGCTTTTACGCATTTATAATGCAGGAAAAGGTGGAAAGGTAGAAAAGAAAATGAAGATGAAAAAAACCGCAAACAACGTGTGGGAAACTACCGTGAGCGGAGATTTGAAAGGCAAGTTTTACACCTTCGACATAGGAAAGGGAGAAACCCCAGGAGTATTTGCTAAAGCTGTTGGTATCAACGGACAACGTGGAGCAGTGATAGATATGCAAACCACAAATCCCAAAGGTTGGGAAAACGATAGCCGACTAACCTTAAAAAGCCCTGCCGACCTCATTATCTACGAGATGCACCATCGTGATTTCTCTATTGATGCCTCATCAGAACTTGTGAACAAGGGCAAGTTTCTTGCATTAACCGAGCCAAAGGCTATCCAACATTTAAAGAGCCTTGGCATCAATGCTGTCCATATTTTGCCCTCTTACGATTATGCTTCGGTAGACGAAACCAACACTTCAACTCCTCAATACAATTGGGGTTACGACCCATTGAACTACAACGTACCTGAAGGAAGCTATGCAACTAATGCCGCACTCCCAAGCCAACGTATTTTAGAGTTCAAGCAAATGGTGCAAGCTCTCCATAAAGCAGGTATCAGAGTTATTCTTGACGTAGTTTACAATCATACGTTTGATATTGCAGGAAGCAATTTTGAACGCACATACCCTAAGGCTTACTATCGTTATACTGCCGACGGAAAGCCCAGTAACGGCTCTGGTTGTGGCAACGAAACTGCATCAGAACACCCATTGATGAGACAGTTTATGCTCGAAAGTATGAAATATTGGGTGAACGAATACCACATTGATGGCTTCCGTGTCGACCTTATGGGCGTTCACGATATAGAAACAATGAACCTTATTCGCAAAGAAATCAGTGCTATCGACCCAAATGTGTTCATCTATGGCGAAGGTTGGAGTGCTGGCTCGTGCGCTTATCCTACCGAAAAACTCGCACTCAAGGCTAATGTAAAACAAATGCCAGGTATTGCAGCCTTCTCTGACGAACTTCGTGATGCCCTCCGTGGGCCATTCTCTGACGACAAACAAGCAGCTTTCCTCGGTGGTATTGCAGGTTTTGAAGAAAGCATCAAGGCGGGAATTACAGGTATGATAGCTCACCCACAAGTAGATTATACAAAGGTAAACTACGCTAAAGAGCCTTGGGCAACCCAGCCTACACAGATGATTTCGTATGTTAGCTGCCACGACGATATGTGTCTTGTCGACCGCATCAAAGCCTCTATCCCCGAAGCGACCTACGATACAGAAGCCATTATTCGCTTAAATCTCCTTGCACAAACAGCCGTTTTCACCTCACAAGGCATACCTTTTATGCTCTCTGGCGAAGAAATGCTCCGTGATAAGAAAGGGGTACACAACTCTTTCAACTCGCCTGACGAAATCAATCATTTGGATTGGAACAACTTAAATGTCTATCCACAAGTCTTTGCTTACTACAAAGGACTCATCAACATTCGTAAGCAGCACCCTGCATTCCGTCTTGGCAATGCCGACCTTGTGCGAAAGCACCTCGAATTTCTACCTGTGCAGGATTGTGTGGTAGCCTTTAAGCTGAAGAACCACGCAGGTGGTGACAAGTGGAACAATATTTACGTCATTCTCAATGGCAATAGAGACCTCCGCACTATCAATCTGCCACAAGGTAAATATACCATTGTTGCCAATAATGGTGAAGCCAATGAGGCTGGATTGGGCGAGATGGAAGGCGGAGAAGTTATGATTGACGGACAAAACGCTTTGATTTTACACGATTAAAAATTAGATATAAAAACCAATGAAAAGGATAACCTTATTGCTCTCGCTTTGCCTTATTGCACTTTGTGCGAGTGCCAAGATTGAAGTTAAGAAGCTCGAACCTACCACTTGGTATGTGGGTATGAAAGACGTTTCGTTGCAGTTGATGGCTTATGGCGAAAACATTCGCGATGCCGAAGTCAATATTAATTACCAAGGTGTTCGTATCGACTCGCTTGTACGTTTGGATTCGCCCAACTATCTGCTCATCTATCTCAACTTGAAAGATGCCCAAGCAGGTACAATGAACATTGATTTCAAGGTAGGAAAGCAAAAGACAACCGTAAAGTATAGTCTGCTCAACCGTGCTATGCGTGGCGAAGACCGCAAAGGGTTCGACAATTCGGATGTGCTTTATATGCTTATGCCCGACCGTTTTGCCAATGGCAACCCTAAGAACGATGTTATCAAAGGTATGCAAGACCAACTCTGCAACCGCAACGAACCAAGTTTGCGACACGGAGGCGACATTGCTGGCATTATGCAACACCTTGACTACTTCACCGATTTAGGCGTTACTGCTCTTTGGTTTACCCCTGTTCTGGAGAACGACCGCCCTGCCGATGGAGGCAAGCACAGCACCTATCACGGCTATGCCACCACCGATTACTATCGTGTAGACCCACGCTTCGGAACAAACGACGACTACAAAGCCCTTATCGCTGCGTGCCATCAGCGAGGAATGAAGGTGGTAATGGATATGATTTTCAACCACTGTGGCGATTATCACGCATGGAACAAGGACGTGCCTTCAAAGAACTGGTTTAACAACCCTAACTATGGATTGCAAACGTCTTATAAGCTCACCCCTGTACTCGACCCTTACGCAAGCAAGGTAGATATGGCTGAAACGGTAGACGGCTGGTTTGTTAGCTCAATGCCCGACCTCAATCAGCGCAACCCACACGTAATGCAGTACCTCATTCAGAACTCTATTTGGTGGATAGAGACAGTAGGCATCGATGGCATTCGTATGGATACCTATCCTTATGCCGACCGCAAGGCAATGGCACAATGGATGAAACGCCTCGATACCGAGTACCCTAACTTCAACACCGTAGGCGAAACGTGGGTTACAGAGCCTGCTTATACCGCTGCTTGGCAAAAGGATAGCAAACTATCTGACGAGAATAGCTACCTCAAAACCGTAATGGATTTTGCTTTTTTCGACCGCCTTTCGATGGCAAAAAATGAAGAAACAGACGATTGGTGGAAAGGTTTGAACCGTATTTATACCTCGTTGTGCTTCGATTACCTCTACACCAACCCATCAAATGTGATGGCTTTCATCGAAAATCACGATACCGACCGCTTCCTTGGCAACGGCAAAGACACCTTAGCTCTGAAACAGGCACTTGCTCTTCTGCTCACAATGAACCGTACACCACAGCTGTATTATGGTACAGAAATCTTGATGAACGGCACAAAAGAAGTAACTGATGGCAATGTGCGTAAAGATTTCCCGGGAGGTTTTGCAGACGATGCAGTGAACAAGTTTACCCCAGAAGGTCGTACAGCTGACGAAAACGCAATGTTCCGCTTCACTTCACGTCTCCTCCATTGGCGACAAGGCAACGAGGTGATAACCCAAGGCAAGCAAACCCAGTTTATTCCTTATCACGGCATTTACGTTTTAGCTCGGCAACACAAAGGCAAAACGGTGCTTACCATTCTCAATGGGCGAAATAAAATGGGCAAAATGGACGTAAAACGCTATGCCGAAGTAATTGGCAACTCAACGAAAGCCATTGACATCACCACAGATAAGACCATTGACCTATCAACCGACCTTACCCTTTCGCCTCGTCAAACAATGGTGTTAGAGTTCTAAGCTAGCACACAAGAACACATTCCTTATATACAGAAAAATGGTTGATGCGCACAGTTTGCCTTACTTACAGCAAATAGTTATCGCATCAACCATTTCTCATCTCTTTCCCATTAATCCCAAATCGGTCGTTAGACTTCTTCGAGATTTGCGCGCTTATTTTGAGTTATTTTTGGTTGTTTTTTCCTTTTATATTCCTTCAACACCTTCGCAACCTTCTCCAATGTAGAACAACTCGTTACATACTTGCCATCTACAAAGACGTGATAAGGAGCATAATTTATTGATTTTAGGGATACGCCTAACAAGCGTTCGAAGAAGAAACGATTGTATTTTAGCTTTATTTTGGTATTGTCTGCATTGGTATCAACCATCAGTAATGGTACATTACTTGCCCTTGGAGGAAGTCCACCACCGCCATCAGAGATTAAAAGGATGTCAACTCCTTCTGCTCTACAAGTAGCTACCGCTACCTCTGTGGAGTTAGAAGTTTCGTTTCCATATTCGCAAACTACCACTATGTCGCGTTCTTTTACATAGTCTTGCACCTGTTCAACCGATACTTTGTAGACTTTAGAGAAGTCGGTTATCGCCGAAATCTTATCTCCACAGTCTACTATCTTATCTTTTCCAACCTCTTTAGGGGTATAGTCAATAATGCTCTCTTCATCTTTGCTACAAGCAGAGAGAAAGATAAGAAGAACAAAAGCTAAGAGATAGCTTGTCTTGTTTTTGTAAATTATTGAATTGAACATAATATAACTATGGTTTATGATTGAATATGCAAATTTAATCATTTGTCGTTAAACAAAGAAATATTTACCGTACGAAATAATAAATAAACAGACATAAATTTAACACTTTGATGCTAAAAAATCTTACACAAGGCATTTTTATGATTACTTGCTGTATTTTTATACAACAATTGGTAATCTTTTTCAAGACTACCAATCAGTTACAAATTATAAAGTTTTGATAATGATGTACCGCAACTTTATATTTTATAGTATAGTGTTTACAAATATTGAAGACGATGTATCGTCTGAATAAGCAATGTGTTTTACAACATTAACTGTGCTATTTTACTTTATTGCGCAACGTGTTTTATATTAACCCAAATCGGTTGTTAGCCCGCAAAGGCTTTTTAAAGCGTTTAGACGTTATGCTTTTCTTCGTCTTTGCACCTTATTTTGGCTCTTTTCGTTTGTTTTTTTCAGTTGTTTAGCTCGCTAAACGTCTTCAAAAACAACCAAAAATAGCTCAAAATAAGCTCGCAAATCTCGAAGAAGTCTAACGACCGATTTGGGTTTAATGTTATAATGGGGCTTGTAAGGATAGTTTTTCGCCAAGTTTTTAGGTATAATACAAAACTATAGTTATTGTTCTATTTTTCCTAAGATAACTTTTTACAATCAATAGTTCTGCTTTGACGTTGCAAAACATATATGTTTGGGGTTGTCAAAGTTGAACTTTGGGAGGGTAAAACATATATGTTTGGGAGGGTAAAACATATATGTTTCACAACACGCTTATAAATAGCTTATTATCAATAGATTGCGGAGTTGAATTTATAAAAACAAGTATCATTCCCCATTGGTCTATTTTTCCGCTATTAGGTTTTATCGCTCGTGCCTAATAGAGCAATACCAATCCTGCCACAGCTGCATAACAAATCATACGAATGGGGTTGATTTTGAGCCACATTGTGCCGATAAAGGTTGCAACAAATAGAAAGATGCTAATGCAGAATTGCCACATATTGACATCAGGAGATGAAAAGTTTTCGGCATTACACAGCAGTAATGTTGCCGCTGCAAGCAAACCTACTACCACAGGACGTAGTCCGCCAAAAATGGATTGCACCACAGGGGTATTCATATACTTTAAGAACAGTTTGCTGATAAGCAACATCAAGATGAGCGAAGGTAACACAAGGGCAAACGTTGCTGTGGCGCTTCCCAACACTGCCATTGCTCCGCTATAGCCTGCATTGTGAACAGTTGTATAGCCACAATAGGTGGCAGAGTTGATGCCGATAGGGCCAGGGGTCATCTGCGATATGGCAACAATGTTGGTAAACTCTGCTGACGAAAGCCAATGATGATTGATTACAGTTTCGGTTTGTATCAGCGAGAGCATTCCATATCCACCCCCAAATCCGAAAAGACCTATTATAAAAAAGGTGTAGAATAATTCTAAGTAAATCATAGTTCCTCCGTTGGTTTTAGATATTTACCATACGCAAATCCGCCAATGCCTGCTGCCAACAATATATAAATAGGGTTGACACCCAAGACGGCTATCAACAGTGCTGTAATAATAGGTATCCAGCAGTTGGCAAGATTTATCTTGGCACTCTTAGCAAGGTTGAATGTGGGTACAGCGATGAGGGCTACCACGGCAGGACGTATGCCACGAAACATTGCTGCCACCCACCCTATTTCCATAAACTGGTGGAAAAACAGGGCTATGGCAAGAATGGTAAGAAACGATGGTAGTACCGCTCCTAAACAGGTACACAATGCGCCTTTCACCTTACGTAGTTTGTAACCGAGGAAAATGCTAATGTTTACAGCGAAAACGCCAGGGCAACTTTGCGCCACAGCAATAAGGTCGAGAAACTGGTCTTTGGGTATCCATTGCTTTTTGTCTACCACTTCGCTTTCTATAATAGGTATCATAGCGTAGCCACCGCCTAAGGTAAATGCACCAATCTTGAAGAATACTTTGAATGATTCCCAATATATGGCGAGGTCGTTATTCAATGCGCTTTTGCTATTATTTCCTGAATAGGAGTCTTTATCTTTATCTATCATCGTCTAACATAAGGGCGTTTATACCCATAAAAAAAAGAGTTGAGGTACTTAGCTTCGAGGCTTTGCACCACAACTCTTTTATAGTTATCGTCTTATAATCTTTCTTCTACCCACTTTCGAGCATTGACAAAGGCTTCAATCCAAGGCGTAACTTCTTCGTTGCGTCTGTCTAACGGATACCAAGCGTTCTGCCAAGGGAAGATTGCACGTTCCAAGTGGGGCATCATAGCAAGGTGTCTGCCGTCTGCTGAACAGATACCTGCCACATTGTAGTCTGAACCATTAGGGTTGCCAGGGTATGCGTCGTAGTTGTATTTAGCTATAACATTGTAGGTGTTTTCGGCTTGTGGAAGCACGAACTTTCCTTCTCCGTGAGCTACCCAAATACCCAATTTGTTGCCTGAAAGCGAACCAAACATTACGCTATTGTTCTCTGGAATAGCGAGCGAAAGGAAGTTGCTCTCAAACTTGTGGCTGTTGTTGTGTGCCAAATGTGCACGCTGTTCGTGTTCAGGATTGATGAGGTTCAGCTCTACCATCAACTGACAGCCGTTGCAGATACCCAATGAGAGGGTGTCTTTGCGAGCGTAGAACTTGTCCAATGCTTCCTTTGCCTTTGGATTGTACAAGAAAGCACCTGCCCAACCCTTAGCCGAACCGAGTACATCCGAGTTAGAGAAGCCGCCACAGAACACTATCATATTGATGTCGTCTAAGGTCTCACGACCCGAAATAAGGTCGGTCATCGTAACATCTTTCACCTCAAAGCCTGCAAGGTACAAGCTGTAAGCCATTTCACGTTCGCCGTTTGTACCCTTTTCACGGATGATTGCAGCCTTAGGAACTGTAGCCTTTGCCTCGCTATCGCTGTTCTTCCAGCGATTAGGGTTCAAGCCGTATTGTGTTAACGTGCCCTTGAAGTCAGCATTAAACTTCATTTCCACAGGTTGTACCTTATAGTTGTTGTGGCGTTCAGCTGCCATTCCGCCAAAGCTCTGCTTGCGGTCAAGGAGGTAAGAGGTTTCGTACCAAGCTTCACGCAGTGCATCTATATCGAACGATTGCTTAAACTTGCCGTCCTCTATTACGAGCGTACGCTTATCGGAAATAGGTTGTCCGAGACAAGCAAACCCAATGAAGCTGTCTTCTAAGAAGGCTTTCACTTCACTATTGTGCTGTGCTGACACCTGAATGATAACACCAGGGTTTTCAGCAAATAGCTTCTTTACGGTGTCATTACCGCCCATTCGGCTCAAATCGATAGCCATACCGCCCTTTGTATTTGCAAAGCACATTTCCAAAAGGGTGGTCATCATACCGCCTGCCGAGATGTCGTGACCTGCCATAATGTACCCTTCACGAATTAAAGTCTGTATCGCATCAAAACACTCGCAGAAGTATTGAGGGTCTTTCACAGTAGGTACATCAGAGCCAACCTTGCCCAAACTCTGAGCAAATGCCGAACCGCCAAGGCGTTGTTCGTCAAAGCTGAAGTCGATGTGATAGATGTATGAAGCCTCATCGTTGATCAATACGGGCGAAACGGTCTGTCTAACGTTGCTCACCTCTCCACCACTGGAAACAATAACTGTACCTGGAGAAATGATTTTCTCACCATTAGGATATTGTTGGGTCAATGAAAGCGAGTCCTTACCCGTAGGTACATTAACGCCAATAGCGCAGCAGAAGTCAGACAAAGCCTTGACTGCACTATACAAACGTGCATCTTCGCCCTTTTGTGAACGGCAAGGCCACATCCAGTTGGCTGACAAACTAAGGCTGTCCATTCCATCTACTAATGGTGCCCAAACAATGTTGGTCAACGATTCTGCAACTGAAAGTACCGCACCAGCCTCAGGTGAAGCCAATCCAGCTTGAGGTGCGTGACCTAAAGCAGTAGCTATACCCTTGTAACCACGGTAGTCTAAAGCAACCACACCACAATCGGACAATGGCAATTGCAACTCGCCTTGGCATTGTTGGCGTGCCACTTTACCCGTAACAGAGCGGTCTACCTTGTTTGTCAACCAGTCCTTACAAGCCACAGCCTCCAACTGAAGTACACGTTGGGTGTATTCCTCTACCTTATTAATATCGTATGACACATCTTCGTACTTGCGCACAACGGTTTCATCTTTCATTATTGTCTTTGGCGAATGTCCAAACATTTGTGCCACATCAAGGTCGAATGGCTTCACGCCATCTTTCTGAACAAAAGAGAAGTGTGCATCGCCTGTGGTTTCACCCACTACATACATTGGTGCACGCTCACGTTCGGCAATCTTCTGAACACGGTCAAGATGCTTTTCATCGATAAGCAATCCCATACGTTCTTGCGACTCGTTGGCAATGATTTCCTTAGCACTGAGGGTTTTATCACCGATAGGCAAGGCTGCCATATCTATTGTTCCGCCACATTCTTCCACCAACTCGCTCAAGCAATTGAGGTGTCCTGCAGAGCCGTGGTCGTGAATTGATACCACTGGATTGTTGTCTTCTTCCACCAAAGCACGCACCAAATTGTAAGCACGCTTCTGCATTTCAGGGTTAGCACGTTGGATAGCATTGAGCTCAATACCATTAGAATAGCGACCTGTATCTACTGACGACACAGAACCGCCACCCAACCCAATGCGGTAGTTATCGCCACCAACCACAACAACCTTATTGCCCTTTTGTGGCTCTTTCTTCAAGCAGTCGCGCTTAGCACCATAACCTACGCCACCCGCAAGCATAATCACTTTGTCGTAAGCATACTTCTCGTTGTTTTCTTGGTGTTCAAAAGTAAGAACAGAGCCTGTAATCAATGGCTGTCCAAACTTGTTTCCGAAGTCGCTTGCGCCGTTCGATGCCTTGGTAAGAATTTGTTGAGGAGTTTGGTAAAGCCACTCACGCACAGGCAATATGTCTTCCCAGTCGCGGAAAACAGGGCTTTCGTTGCTATCGTTTTTCAATCTTGGGTAAGCCGTCATATAAACCGCTGTACCTGCAATAGGCCACGAACCTACACCGCCACCCATACGGTCGCGAATTTCGCCACCTGTTCCTGTAGCTGCACCATTGAACGGTTCAACGGTTGTAGGGAAGTTATGAGTTTCAGCCTTCAGTGAAATAACGCTTTCGATAGGCTTCACTTGGAAATAGTCTGCCGTAGTTTGGTCTTTTGGAGCAAACTGTTCTATCTCTGGACCTTGTGCAAAAGCCACATTGTCTTTGTATGCAGAAAGAATTTTCCCTGGGTTTTCCTTGGTTGTTTTCTTAATCATAGCAAAGAGACTGCTCTCCATTACCTTGCCATCGATAACAAACTCGCCACCGAAAATCTTATGGCGGCAGTGTTCTGAATTGATTTGAGCAAAGCCGAAGACTTCAGAGTCGGTCAATGGGCGTCCATTTGCTTTCTCCACCGAGTGGAGATATTCCATTTCTTCAGGCGAAAGTGCCAATCCTTCCTGCTCGTTGAACTGCTCCAGATTGTCAACCAACTTGATAGCATCAGGCTCGTGGGAAACAGTGAAAACATCTTGGTCTAATCCGTCATAGTTACGGAATATCATTCTGTCAGGATTGTCTTCCATCGACTTAGATGGGAAGTACTCCTCTATACGCAAAATGCCGTTAAGACCCATATTCTGAGTTATCTCAACGGCATTTGTACTCCAAGGTGTTATCATTTCACGGCGTGGACCTATGTAATAACCCGACAATTGCTTATCGTCTATTAGTTTAGCGTCTCCATAGAGCCAACATAGCTTACTTATTTCCTCTTGATTGGGCTGATGGTCTATCTCAGTCGCAATCACAGTGTTGCTTAAGCCTAAGAAAAATAGAATCATTTTGATGTTCTTTCTTAAATAATTAGGTGTATATTATTAAAGTGCAAAGATACACTAATTCGTGGAAAACACAAAAAAAAGACAGTGCTTTCTCTATTTATTTTCAAATGTATCTTTCTCCTTTGGTCTGTTAGGCGTACCCTATATGCTATAAATAAATTATTAACGCTCATCGGTTGGAACAATTGATTACGTCTTTCACAACCGACAAATAGAACAATCATTGCCAAAAGCAAAGCATTAAAAATGTAATCCGTAACTCATTGACAACAAACCATTTACAAACCACTTCCAAAACATATATGTTTTACCTCCTCAAACATATATGTTTCACCCTCCCAAAGTTGAACTTTGACCTTGTCAAACATATATGTTTTGCAGGCGAAAGATTGATGTTAAGAAAACGTTTGTTGGGTATAGGAAAAACAGAACAAAATGTTTTATACATTTATAGCATCTTGCAAAGCCAATAAATGTTTGTCTGCATCATTGTTAAATCTTAATGACGATTTGGGTTTAAGGTGATTTTATAAAACAGAGCGAAACCAATGATAAGCGATGAGTAAAATAAGAAAAGAAGCTCAACATTGTATGCCTATCTAATGGAACGCAGTTCTGTAACAACTGAATAAATCAAACACAAAAAAGAGATTGCAATCCCTTGTAATTGCAATCTCTTTTAATTTATAGAACGACTTCAGACTGTTGAATCCTCAGTCTTTTTCTTAATAGAGCTTAATAGCCTTTACGCCTGCAATATGGAGCACGTGTATTTGACCACGCTTAACAGCTACAAATACGTTGTTGCCATCAGCAACACCGCTTGCAACCATTACACCTGAAACATTGTAAACCGCATAACGCTGACCAGCTGTCAAACCTTCTATAACATAACCATTGTCTTGAGCAACAACCTTAACATTGCCATTTACAGTAACACCATTGATGCCAGCAGCAAGTTGAATATCGTCTGCAATCTTCTTGAAGTGCTTCCAGCCGAGTGCAGCCTTGTATGCAGCAGCTGTACCTTCAGGCACGTGGAGGGTAGCAGTAGCTATTTCTTGAATGTCGTGGAACATATCGTCTGCAATAGTTTGTGGGGTCTTTTGGTAAACATACACATTCTGTAATGCCCAACAGCCCTTGAAACAACATTCGCCAATGACACAGTTTTCAGGAATTACCACTTCTGTAAGACCTGTACAAGTTTCGAATGCACTTTTACCCATCTTCTTCAATGGACCAGAGTATGAGAAGAATATCATAGCACGATTCTGATAGAAAGCAGAGTCGCCAACCTCTTCAAGTTGAGGTGCTACGTCTTTAGCCCACTTCATTTGCGACATCTTATAGTTGTAGCACATACCCAAATTGTCGATAGTCTTCAATGTAGAAGGCAATTGCAACTTATCAAGAATAAAGTTGAAAGCTAAACCATAACGTGCAATGCGTGTGATACCTTCCTTCAATGTAATCTTTTCATTTGGATAGCTTACAGGGTAATAGAATAAGGTTGTACCGTCCATAGCGTAAAGTGCACCCTTTTCAGCCTTCAATGCTGTGTTGCCTTGAGCTACAGTAACGCCTGTAAGATACATAGCTGATGCAAACGCACCTGGCATAATGCTTTGAGTCGACTTCAATATTTCGTAAGACTCAGCACTATTGCCAAGAGGATAAGCCACGAGTTTCTTCAAGTCCTTTGTATAAACTACGCCATTCACTTCTTTGAAGTATGGGTTAGCAGGGTCTACTGTAATCTTATTGAGCTTTGTACAATACAAGAAAGCAAGTTCGCCAATTGACTGTACATCCTTAGTAATCATAAACGATGTCATTTTGTTTGCACCTTCAAATGCACGGGTGTCTATATGGGTAACACCATTAGGAGTAACAGCGTCGCCCTTTGGTGTCCAGTGCTTCAAATGACCATTTTCTATCTCTGGAAGATTTTCTACAGGCGGTGTAGGCCGTGTGAGAACAAGCGAAACAGTAACGTCTGCTTTGAGACTTTCGATAACGAAGGTATTCTCCTTCTGATCTTCTTGTACCTTATTGTCGAGCAACCAAGCATCTACTACATAGCCTTCTTTTGGAAGCGCAGTAAATACAACTTTAGAACCATCAGCAACAACAGCGTTAGACTGAATATCTTTTCCGTCTACAGCGGCCTTAATAGAACCACCCTCTTTGTTCAATGATTCGAATTTCACGATGTGGCTACCTGCCGCACGTTCAAAATCGACACGGATGTCGAGCATATCTACAGCTTCACATTCGTATGTTGTCTTATTGGTCTGACCTGGGATTACTTCTTCTTTCTCAACGCCATCAACCATAACCAACTTGTACCACTCTGTTACGTGATAACCTTCGGCAGGAGTAGCGGTAAAGATAAGCTTAGTTCCAGGTTCAACCTCGTCAGTGGTATTTACAGTTTTACCTGTTGTAGTCTTACACTCTATCTTACCATAAGCAGCATTTGCCTTGCTCTTAAAGAAGATGGTGTACAACTCTGGCTTCTTTTCGAAGTTTACCATAATGGTCAACGGACCATCAATAGCATTGTTTGTGTAAATCTGACCTGGGGTCATTTCATTAGGGAAACTCTTATGTTCTACACCATTTACAATCCAATTCTTGATTTGGAAACCATGATAAGCCAAGGCCTTAACTTTAACCATCTGACCTGCTGCCACTTCTTCACCACTATTAATAGCTGTGCCACCAGTACGCCAAGCTTCGATTGTACCCGCATCGTGGTTGTTGGTATCGAAAATCACCTTATATGTGTTCAACCCAGTAGGCGAACCTATTACATAATTACTTTTAGGGTATAGTTTTTTCAGGCGAGTTTTAACAGCTTCGTTAGCCACATAAATAGTTGTAGCAGACTTATCGTTGAACGACGATCCAAGACTTTGTATTTCTGTACTTTCGTGAATATCAAGTATACTCAACTGACCTACACCCATCCAAGTGAATAAATCGCCATTCACCTTTTGCAACTTAGGAACGTATATTTCTGCCAATCCTCTACACATCATAAAGGCTTTGTCCTCAATCACAGTAACTCCAGGGAGTGTAATCTTCTTCAATTCAGCGTTCGACTGCATTGCATTAGGCCCTATGGCTGTACACTCACCAGCTCCAAGTGTTATCTCTGTAGCAGCACCAGCAAGGTAAACCAAAGTCTTTTCTGCACTGAGAATAGCATTGTTCTTCACTGAATATTTACCTGCGCCTTGCATTTTGATGCTGGTCAACGCTGTACATCTCTTAAAAGCTTCACCTGTAATAGCGGTAAGTGTGTTTCCAAGTGTCACTTTGCTAAGTCCCACACAGTCGGCAAACGCTTCTGTACCAATGGTTTTGATAACAGGAAGATTTAAAGCTGTAAGTCCTGAACAGCTTTTAAACGCATTTTCTCCTACCTCTTCAAGGTTTGGAGCTTGAATGGTATTGATGCCTACACACCCGCGGAAAGCATTCTTACCAATCTTTTTTACATTGTTAAGATTGATACTTGTAATGCGCGTATTGCTTTCGCTTTCCGATTGTCCCCACTCGTCAGGGTCTCCTTCAGTGAAGAAACAGTTGGGAGCAATTTCTACCACTTCGTCAGGAATGGTAATAGCATCAGCTGCACCTTCCCACTTTTGCAACACGCCATCTACAATCACAGGGTCTTGCGCTTGTGCGACAAGACAGAATTGCACTAAAGCAAATAAAAGTAAAGTTACTTTTTTCATATTTAATAGTTTAAAATTATACTTTTTCAGTTTACTTTTAAGAACGTTATTATTAGATGAGTTGTTCTAAAGGTAAGCAAATGTAACATTTATATTTTAAATATCCATAAGAAATAAGGGGAAAAAGTATAAAATGAAAGAATATAATGTTTTTATACTTGATTTTTACTTCATTCACATCTTTCTCCTTATATAATTATTACTACAGATAACCCATTGGTAGATTTATTTTTTAACCACTATACCAATTATTACCTTATTCGATGGGTAACGTATTTATCGCTTATCTTTTTCTGTTTTTCCGTTTTACTTCGGGTAAGTGTTAAATACACTGGTCATAATTCTCGTATATGCGTTGAAAAGAAGCGTGATACACAAAAGTGGTATAAATGCGTGTGCAACTGTAAACTACTGATAGATAATGAGTAATAAGCAAAAAGGAAAAAGTGTGCAAGAATATAGTATTTAAATTGTGGTAATATGGAACGAATAAAAGGAGAGTATGAACAAGAAAAGTACGATTAAGTGGTATTTCGGAAGGCAAAAGTTGATGTTTGAGGACGCCAAACATCAAGGTTGAGGTGGTAAAACATATATGTTTGGCATTGTCAAAGTTGAACTTTGACTTTCTACAATATTAATAAAAGACATTTAGAACATATAAAAAGAATTATAGAATAGTTTTATTTATGAAATTCAAATGTTAAATCAGCATAACAATAAAACCTATTGGGAGAAGTTAATACACACTAAATTAATTTCGCAAACAGGTATAGACAAAAAGCTATTATATTAAGGTGAAACAAAACAAAATGAATAAAAACAATAGTTAGAAGTAGAAAATAAGGACTATTTTGCATTTATTTGGATAAAATATGTCTAATGTGAAAGAAAATTACTACCTTTGACCGAGTTATATTCATCTACTTAAATTAATATCATTAACTATGAACCAATTTAAACCAATTAATCAAAGACATTTTTGGCTACTTATGCTATTTGCAATATTCGGTTGTGTGCCGACATTTGCTCAAGCATTAGACTTTAGTAGGCTAAAAGATGACAGTCCGCAAGATGGACTTTCAATGAGAGAGAAGTATTTTGAAGCTTTGAAAAACAACGAGTGGGTAAATGTTTGCAATTACCCTCGTGTAGCCAAATGGCAAAGCAATAGCTGGCAAAACGATAATTTCAATATGTCTCTTTTGGTAACTCAGGTAAAGAAACTTTCCGAGGATTATGCGGCTTACCTTGTATCTCCTGCGCTCAATCTTTCGAAGGTTGCAGGTCAATCGCTCAACTTTATGTGGAAAGCAACTTCAGCAAACGGAGAAGGAAAGTTACAAGTAGCAATTATCAACAAAGATGGTAGTATTGCTAAAGAGATTGGCGATGTACTTGCAGTGCCCAGACAATCTCAGTATGAGGCTAAAACTTTTACCATTCCTTCAGACCTCTTAGGTGTCGGCTTCCTTGCATTTATTGCAAAAGGAAACTACGAAAATCGTGCCTCATTCTCTTTGCAAAACATTGAGATAGGAGCACAGGTTGCAAATACTACCATCAAGGCTTTGCCTTCTGAACTCAACTTTGGCACTGTCAAAGTGGGCGATATGGGTATTCCACAAGACGTTTCTGTGCAATTCGAAAACTATAGTGGCGATGCTATCACTCCAATCGTAGAAGGCGATGCGGCAGACTTTGAAATCCCAACAACTGCAATTCCAGCTACAGGAAGCGAATTTAAGGTAAACTTCAAGCCTACCTCTGCTGGCGAAAAGCACGCTACAATCGTCTTTAATGCTGATGGTGCTACTGCTAAAGTAGAACTTTTTGGTGTGGCAGAAGACGATGCTCCCGTGGTAGTAGATAAACCTACTGTGGAACTACTTCATGATGGTCTCTTCTACGAGTTTGATGGCAACAAGCCTAAGACTTGGGAAACGAAGGGCGTAACCAAGAAATTGGAAGGTGCAGACCGATACAGCAACGACGCAGGTTTTGCTTTAGGCCTTACAACCGATAACGAAATGGGATACGTAAAGCAAGTTATCGACCTTAAAGCACCTGAAAAAGAAGTGGTTGCAGGCAATGAATTGGAGTGTCTTGTATTCTATTCTACCGCTAAGAGCGCAAAGCCTGAAGGCCCTTTCCATTTAGCTTTGCGTTGGTTAAACGATGCTAACGAAGAAGTAATATCAAAGGAAAAAGATTTTATCAACAATGATAAGGTATTCTTCGGTCGTATGAAAGCCTATGGACGACTGAAGTTCCGTACCACTTGTCCTAAAGGTGCAACTAAGTTAGAATTTAAGATTGAGGTTGCTCCAAATAGTCAGGTGCGCTTAGACGATATGAGTGTTACCCGTCTTGCAAAGAAGGATCAGACCAAACTTATTGCTATTCTTCCACAATATCGCACCATCACTGGCGAAGTAGGTGTAGAACAAAAGATCCCCGTAGCGATACAAACCGCACACCTTGCAGCCCCAACTAAGCCTAAATTTAATGGAACAAATTCAGATCAAGTATTGAGCCTTGACGTTCCTGAGATAGGTAAAAACGAGTCTATCGTTACAAATCTCAATGTTAAGCCTACCAAGAAAGGCGCATACGTAGATGCAAAGGGCTATAGCGTTAAGTTTGAAGGTGCAGAATTAGAAAACACAGGTTCGCTCTCATTGATGGCATACGTTATGGCACAAGGCAAGAAGCCTACTATCAAGATAAAGGAAGGTGAGGCCGTTCGTGAAATGACAGCTGAACCTAAGAAGACCGACGCACAGGTGCTCAACTTTGAGATAAACGATGTTATCACAAGTGTTACATTGGGATTGTATCAACAGGTGAATGGTGCTTTCCGCATCAATCCTAACTTATACTACTATGCTCAATCAAAAGAATCTCTATACTCAAAGCCGCTAACCATTACCTTTGCTCCAAAAGAAGCAGGCGAATACACAGCAACACTTTGGGTAGAAACAGCTTTGGCTGATACTTTAAAAATACAATTAAAGGGTGTTTGCAAAGCCAATAATGGTGATGTGATAGCAGAGAAGTTTACCGAAATCCAACCTATGGACAAGCGTTTTAAAGGCAAGGCATCTTGGAACAACTACAACAAGTACGACCTTGGCTATTGGAAACTTGATGGTAAATGGAACAGCAAGAGCAACGTAACGCTAAACAAGAAGGGTGTATTGTATTTCGACGAGATACTCCCTAATGGTGTGAATACCATCAAGATGACTCCTGCAACAAGCGCAGCAGCGTGTGACGTGGAATACTCTATCGATGGTGGTGGACACTGGAAGTCGTTGGGCAAGGCTAATGCTAACGGAGAAATGAGCATTAACACCCATCGTCCTACATTTGTTCGCTTTGTAAACAATGGTGAGACCGACCTTGAGGTGAACACAATAGAGATAACACCTAACAAGATAGAAACTCGTGAAACATTCAACGACATTCAGTCGGCTATGCTAATGAATGCAGACGCACAGCCTTTGACTCTTCTCAACGAAACTTTCAGCAACTTGCGCCACACCCGTGCATTGGGATTGACCAACTGGCAGAACCTAACCTTGCGTGGTGAACGCCCATTCTATGCGTGGGAACAGAAAGACAAGAAGCAAGAGAAGGTGGAAAATGAGGTAGCACAAATCTGTTTCCTCAACTATGGCACAACAGACCCTCGCGAACACGAGTCTTGGCTCATTTCGCCAACTATCTCATACCAAAAGGCTGCAAGCAAAATACTTACCTTTAGCTTGCGTTATGCTAATGCTACATCTGATGGAAAAGAGCAATTCGGCTTCTATATCATTACCGAAAAAGACGGAAAGGCTGTAGATCAGTTTATCAATCTTAACGACTATGCACCAGCAGGTGTAAAGGTGGAAGACGAAAACTGGTACAACTACCGCTTAGACCTCGCTAAGATAGACAGTGTGCAGATAGACGACAACTTCCACATCGCATTCTCGTTCTATAGTCCACAAGGTGGCAGCGCAACATCACTCAACTTTATGATAGACAACCTCACATTTGGACGCACCGATTTACCTGAATTGGAAGTAGACAAGAAGTTCATTCACTTTGCTTTCCAAGCAGGATTGAAGAGTGCAGACCAGACCTTTAAGGTTACTACCAAGAATGCTATCGACCCTGTAACCATCACCCTTGTTCCTAAGGTTATGAACCGTTACTTCACCTTTGCTCCAAATGTATTGCCAAAGAACGGCGGAGATGCTATCTTTAACTACAAGAGTGACGAAAAGACCCAACGTGCAGCAATGTTCTTGGTTCAAACCCCTGGTGCCGAACCTGCTATCGTTAAGGTACTTGCAACCATCGTTACAGGTATCAACGATGTAGAAAGTGCTGAGGCTGTAGTAGCTCCACGCATCACAGCTAATGGCATTGAAATGGGCGGAACATACAAGAGCTATAGCATTTACTCGGCTACAGGACAGCTGTTAAAGCAAGGCGGAAACGAAAGCACCATAAGCACAGCCAACCTTACAAAGGGTGTAATTATCCTCAAAGTGGTGTGTGGCAATGGTGTTAAAACCTTTACGCTCTGCAATAAGTAAAAGTTAACTACTTTGGTTTCCCTATCAAACCATTAGATTACCTCAACGAGGTGCTCCCTATATAGACAAGGTGAGCACCTCGTTTTTTGGTTATATACCAATTACTCGCTAAGACGTAGGAGCTTGATTTATCAAGTTCCGCATAATGCAAAGATTGCTTTTGAGGAACGTGATGTATCATACCCATACATTTTATCTATACCGAATACCCTATCTCCACTTTGGTATTCCCCACTCCTTGTACAACTATAAGGAAGCATAGCTCAATTGCAAGAAAGCAAATAATTTGTAAATATTACAAGAAATATTTGGTGGATAAAATAATATTCGTTATCTTTGCGGCACAAAAACATTGAAATAAGAAATAATTATGGCAAAAAGAAACGACGTTTATAAGTGTTCAGAGTGTAACAATATAGTAGAGATTATTCTTCCATCAGATAAAGAGCTTTGTGGCTTTGAGAAGGTAGTTGAAAATACAACTGATGCAGCTACAGAAAAGCACGTACCAGTAGTAGAAAAAATAGAAGGCGGTTATCGTGTTACTGTAGGTGAAGTAGAACACCCTATGACCGAGGCTCACTCTATCCAATGGATTGAACTCATTACTGACAACAACGAAGTACTTCGCAAGTATCTTGACCCAACAGACAAGCCTGTTGCTGAGTTCAAGACCGACGCAAAGGAAGTTTATGCACGTGAATATTGCAACCTCCACGGATTGTGGCGTTCAAAATAAAAGATATTTTCATAGGCTATTTTAAAGGCGAGTGTTCACTCTTGGGTGGGCTACTCGCCTTTTTTGTGCTCACCGCTGTACATTGTTCTATTCTTCCTCTTTCCATATTCTGAGAATAATACATATACTATTAAGCTGCAAAACATATATGTTTGGATTGTCAAAGTTCAACTTTGGGAGGGTAAAACATATATGTTTGGGAGTGCCAAACATATATGTTTTAAAACCACGATATATAATCCTTATAATCAACAGGTTATAAACCACCTTTTAAAACATTATAATTGACTTACGAATGTTCTATTTTTCTGAAACGGAGAAATCAGGTTGCTATCTTTCTTATCAATAGCCAATGAGGTTTAACCCTTATTTTTCTAAATTTAATTCATCGCATATCGGTTTTATCTATAGGTGCTATCTGTCAATTCTAAACTTTTTTATAAAAAGTAATGGTTTAGTTTACCTTTTGCAATTACAGGTATCTATAAAACCGAATACCAAGGCTTGATATGTGTCATTTTGATTGATTTGCATTATTCTTTATGCGTTATGAGGGTAGAAAAGTGGACTAAACTCAGCAAAAGTTATAAGCGAATATCTTGTTTTTAGTCCATTCTGTCTATCCGTTTTTACATTTAGACAACTATCCATTTTCCATTTTTGAATTCGTAGTACAAAATGTTAGGGCTATCGGAAACCATAAACCGAAACCCTTGTTTCAATTAATTTATCCCAATAGTGGGTATCGAAACAACCCTATAACAATCTTAGTTTTGGCGTACGAATAGCCCTAACTTTGCAAGCGTAAAACAAAACAAGACATAAACGTATAACATATAAAATATAAGAATTATGGACAATCAAGTTGCAATGTGGAGTTTAGTAATGATGGTGATGGTAGCAATGTTCATTATCCGTTCTGCTGTAAACGCACGACGTGGACACGGCAACCATAAACTTTTCGAAATGGGCGACGAGTTCAGTATGTATGACCTCGGAGAAGATGAACTCTAAACCAATGTCTATCAATCCAAAAGAGGCAGCAGTTTTTCTTGTTGACTACGCAGCGTGGCTCTACGGCTGTGGAGCTACTTGCTCGCGTATCACCAAAAATGTAGACCGCATAGCCCAAGTGTGGGGATTGAAGTTTGAGATGAATATTCTTCCTGGCAGTATTCAGTTCACTACCGAAGTGGACGACTGCTCGCAAGTGTTTATCAAAAAGACTCCCGCAACGGGTATTAGCTTCTATAAGAATACACAGTTGAGCAAGTTGAGTTGGGGAATTGCCGATGGGAAGATGAGTTTGAACGATGCCAAGGAGGCTTTTCGGAAAATTATCACTGCCCCCTTTACCAACAAATGGGTGGTATTGGTATTGGCATCATTGGCAAACTTAGGCTTCTGCCGCATCTTCGGGGGTGATGCCATCGCTATGGGCATTGTCTTTATAGCCACCTTAGCAGGGTTCCGACTAAAACAAATCTTGATAGAAGAACATATGGATCACAAGTTAGTATTCCTCATTTGTGCTTTCTTCTCATCAGTAATCGCCACTTCTGGGTACATCTTTCATCTTGGCGACAAGCCCGAAGTTGCCCTC
Organism: Prevotella ihumii; assembly: GCF_900155655.1. GTDB lineage: Bacteria > Bacteroidota > Bacteroidia > Bacteroidales > Bacteroidaceae > Prevotella > Prevotella ihumii. The sequence goes on along the minus strand of NZ_LT706987.1, from coordinate 1,507,769 downwards.
GGTACGTGCGTACTCTACCTTATCCCTGGTATTCCCTATATCAATAGCATCAGCGACTTGCTCGTAGGCGAATATCTTGTAGCTTTCAGTCGGTTTATGAATGCGCTTTTGCTCACCTTCTGCTTGTCAGTAGGCTTAGCTTGCGGTATTCTCCTGATGAACTTACAGTTATTTTAAACACTTTTATGACATATCTTTTATTAGTTTTGGAAGACGCATTCTATGCGGCTTTGGCAGGCATTGGTTTCGCAAGCATTAGCAATCCACCTAAGAATGCTTACAAGTATTGCGCATTCATCTCTGCCGTTGGACACGCTGTACGCTACGTGTTTATGCACAACAACTACCACGAGTTTGGACTCATATTTTCAAGTTTTGTTGCGGCTTTGGCTATAGGTTTTGTTTCAGTGGGTATGGCTTCTAAGGCCAAATGTCCACCCGAAACCTTCTCCTTTCCATCGCTACTGCCTATGATACCAGGTATGTATGCGTATCGCACCGTAGAAGGACTTGTGATGTGTTTATTCACAGAAGACGAACAATTATTCAATCATTATTTGTATCTTTGTACTTCTAACGGGCTGACGTGTGCTTTCGATATTCTTGGAATGGTTTTGGGCACGATTGTTCCGATATTTATTTTAAACAAAATCTCATTTCGAGTAACTCGTAGTTAGCATAATTTATGGAATTAAGACAAATAAGATATTTCTTGAAAGTAGCAGAGCTGCTCAACTTCTCTGAAGCCTCAAAGGCGTTATTCATCTCGCAAAGCACTCTTTCGCAGCAGATAAGACAGCTTGAAAACGAGTTTGACACCATACTATTTGAAAGAAATAGCCACGAAGTATCACTAACCGAGGCAGGTGAAAAACTAATTAGCTACGCACAAAAGATAGTAATTGATGCCGATGCGTGTCAACAAAAGATGGACGATTTGAAGGACGTTCTCACAGGCGAACTTAACATTGGCGTTACCTTTACATTCAGTCCGTTGCTCACCGAAACCGTATTAGAGTTTATAAAGCTCTATCCTAACGTGCGCCTCAACATCTATTACAAAACGATGGAAGAGCTTATGGAGATGTTGCTCAATCGTGAAGTAGACTTTGTGTTGGCTTTCAAACCTACACGAAAGTATGAGCGCATTGATAGTCACGTACTCTTTAGCAACCATTTGAGCGCAGTAATGAGTAGCGAACACCCATTGGCAAAAAAGAAAACAGTATCGATAGACGAGTTGGCGCAATACGACCTCGCTATGCCCGCTCGTGGTTTGCAAGCTCGCAACTCGTTTGAAGACCAAGTAACATCAGCGAGCAACAACTTTAAAATACGCCTTGAGCTAAACGATGTTAGCATCTTGCTGAAACTGATACGACATAGCAAAATGATAACTGTGCTTGCCGAAGCCAGTATCCACGACGAAGAAGGCTTAGTAGGTGTACCATTAGAAACCTCGGATACAGATATGGAGGGCTGTATTCACCAGATAAAGCAAGCCTACGTAAAACATTCGGCTCGCGAATTTTATAAATTACTCAGTCAGTCAAGGGCTATAATGAAGTATTCAGCCCTTGCCAAATTATTATAATTCCCAATCCAAATCAGTAATAGATTTGTCTAAAAAGTGTAGAAATGCAGCCGAAGCGATTCGTCTGCATTTCGTTGTTCATAGCTTTGATAACACTAATGAATGAAAAAGACTTGCATATTCCACTAAAAATGATGATATTTGCAAGAACAAAGTGTGAAGTGTAAACTCAGTAAATCAAATATAAAAACCTTAAACGTATGAAGATTTTGAAAACGAATAATGTTCTACAACAAAGTATTCTTGTAGCCGTGTGTCTGCTTTGGTCAGTTGCAGCAATGGCAACAGACAAGAATGGTAAAACAAGAGTAGGTGTTTTTGACGGACACGGTGGAGCTCAAACCTGTGTTTGGGAAGCAGTAGATGCCATCAAGCTCGACCCTGATATGACAGTACGTACATTCACCACAAGCGATATAGCCAATGGTGTACTCAACGAGTTGGACGCTATTATCATTCCAGGCGGTGGTGGCTCTACCCAATATCTTAACATAGGCACAGCAAACATTAAGCGTTTGCGTGCTTTCATTGAGTCGGGCAAGGGTGCAGTTGGTATTTGTGCAGGCGCATATATGTTTTCGGACACGCCAAACTATGCTTGTATGCGTATCAATGGTGCAAAGGCTATCGACATAGAACACGACAACCGTGGGCACGGCATCGCCAAAATATCGCTTACAGATGAAGGCAGAAAGTGGTTTCCCGAACTTGCCAACCGCTCATTGTCGTATGTTTTATACTATGAAGGTCCTGTGTTTGTGAAGAGCGACAACGTGAAAATAGATTATCAAACATTGGCGATGATGGAGAGCGATGTACACGAAGAGGGCGATGCACCTGAAAATATGACCAACAATAAGCCTTTCTTCATTGCCAACGAGTTGGGCAAAGGGCGTGTATTCAGTAGCATTGCACATCCCGAAGCTACACCAGGAATGATGTGGATGATACCACGAATGGTGCGTTGGACACTACGTATGCCCATAAAAAGCTACAAAGATCGTGCAGTACGCCCCAACCTTTACAACAAGGAAATACTAATGACAAAAGCCGATTTGAAGAAAGAACGAGGCTATTACGACACCCTCTTGTATGGCAAACCTGAAGAAAAGATAACTGCTTTAGACTGGTTGCAAGCCGTTCGTTCGTGGGACGCTAAACGTTGGGTGCAAGGTTTGCTCTTCGATGATAGTCCGTTGGTTCGTATTCGTGCCGCAAAATTCATTGCCGAGACCGACTATCTCCATTATCTCACTGATGTTGAGGCAGCTTATAATGCAGAGAAAGATGCAAGAACCAAAACCGAAATAAAGCATTGGTTGGACGATTTGAAAGCCTTACTGCCATAAGACAATTGTTCGAATTGCAAACTTTAAAAAGAAAAGATACGCATTATTGCCGAAATAATGCGTATCTTTGTAGAAAATTAGACAAAAATAAGCAACAAAGCGAGTAATAAAACAACAAGAAAAAAATGAAAGAATCACTATCTGAAAGTGCGACAAAAACAGTACAACCCTTAGGGGGGGGTATTGCTAAAAAGCAGAGAAACAGCAATTTAGAGCTATTGAGAATATTTGCAATGATGGCAATTATAGCCCATCACTTTGTTGTAAACTCCACAGTTGATAAACAATACGATTACCTTAATCCTACACTAAATCATTATTTCCTCGAAATTTGGGGTATGTGGGGTAAAACCGCTATCAATAGTTTTATACTTATTTCGGGTTACTTCCTATGCAAACAAGCCCTTACTTGGCAACGCTATGTAAAATTACTTGCAGAAATTATTTTTTACAGTTTAACTATTAAAATTCTTTTTGGCATATTCAATTACGACCCACTTACCCTTAAAGGGGTTTATAGAACCTTTTCTGGAATGTTTTATTATATAAATAATGGCTTTAGTTCAAGTTTTATGGCTTTTTATGCTTTTGTACCTATTTATAATATTGTTATCAATAATATTACAAAAAGGCAATTCAGCTTCTTTATCATTGGTTTGATATTTGTAATGAGCATTGCGCAAACCTTTTTTATGGCATCAACGATGAACGAGCCTGTTTGGTACATGACACTTTATTTCTTGGCTGCTTACCTCCGTATTTATCCTAATCGATATACAGAAAGCTTAAGTCTTTCAGCAGGAGTCTTTGTTTTAAGTGTTATAACTGCCATTGCCAGTGTCTTTTGCATCATTCAATGGGGACTTTATCGTGAAGCAGCAGAAGTTGGAAAAGTGCGTTACTATTTCGTAAGCGACTCTAATAAGTTCCTCGCCCTTATTGTCGGACTTTCTGCCTTTTTAGTGGCAAAAAACGCTCGTCCGTTTGCAAGCAAATTTATCAATACCGCTTCAGCAGGCACATTTGGAGTATTGCTTATTCACGCTTCAAGCGACACTATGCGCAAATGGTTATGGCAAGACATTTGTCAGGTGCCTCAGCTATTCAAGGCAGACTTTAGCCACCTTCTTATCGAAGCTATGATAGTTCCAATTGCTGTCTTTACCATTTGTAGTTTTATAGATTATTGGCGTAGAAGATGGTTAGAAAAGCCTTTTATGCGCTGGATTAATAGTCTTTAACCCAAATCGGTCGTTAGACTTCTTCGAGATTTGCGAGCTTATTTTGAGCTATTTTTGGTTGTTTTTGAAGACGTTTAGCGAGCTAAACAACTGAAAAAACAAACGAAAAGATCCAAAATAAGGTGCAAAGACGAAGAAAAGCATAACTGCTAAACGCTTTAAAAAGCCTTGCGGGCTAATGACCGATTTGGGGTAAATTAATATCTAAAACAAGGAATTGGTCTATTTCGCAACACCTTATCATAGTGTAATGATGTGCGAAATAGACCAATTATCATTTTAAGGCAGTACTATTCTATATATTACATATAGAACAATAACAAGCGACAATTGCGAATACAATTAGCCGCTGATTATCAAAGAGATACAAAACCTAATCGTTTACATTTCCCAAAGTTCAACTTTGACCACCCAATACATATATGTTTTACCGTAAGCATCCAATATTAGCCGACTTTGTGTAACATTCTTGCTTTACTACCTTTGCCCGAAAAACTTATGTTTGTACTCAACGAAACAAATGTTTTTCGGGTTTGTTGCACTCCTGTGGATATGCGTCAGGGTATTCTTCGCCTGTCCCAATTGGTACGCAGCAATGACTTCAATCCTTCTGATGGTGTTGTCTACGTTTTCTACAATCGATCCCGTAACCGAATTAAATTGCTGCACTGGGAACGCTGTGGTTTTGTCGTGTATCACAAGCAGATGGCACAGGGTTGCCTGAGTCCTAAAATCATACGGGCGAGAACTGGATTTTATGAACTTCGCTGGGACGAATTGGTACTCTATATANTATAGAGCGACAGGTGACGGAGATATATCCAGAGGGTTATGACGCTGAGCGCATGGTCATCATCGGACATGACAGAAGTGAGCATCTGTGTCTGCGTCCCTCATCCTTTTATGTCAGGGTAGAAGATCGTGTCATCTGCCGCCTGAAGGAAGCCCGGCCAACGGATGCGAAGGTCGACATCCTGGAAGCCCCCTTGAAAAAGCAAGCGGTGGATTGTTTTGCCGACGCTTCCCTGCTCGCCGAAATCATCACCGCCAAATTCGCCTATCACCAGCCCGAGTATAGGCAATGTGAAAGATGGAAGGAACTGGGCGTGAACCTCCCCACCTCAACCGTCAACAGCTGGGTTCACGATGTCGCCGATGCACTTTATCCACTTTACAAACTTCAAGTAAGACAGATCCTGCAAAGTCCTTATCTTCAAGTTGACGAGACCAGCGTACAGGTTGCCGACCGCAAGGGAAAGACGCGCAAGGGATACCTGTGGGGCGTGCGTGACGCCATGCACTCCCAGGGTGTGTTCTTCCATTGGAAGGACGGGTTGCGGTCGGGCGCTGTGGCAGATGAACTCTTCAAGGGCTACCAGGGTGCCATACAGTCTGATGGGTATGAGGTCTACAGCAGGTTTGAGAACGTTCAGGGCATCGTGCTGTTAGGATGTATGGCACACGTGAGACGTAAGTTCGAACATCTGGCGTCTGACGATAAGAACGCCGCCCATATCATCGAAACGATAGCCACGCTTTATGAGTTGGAGGAAAACCTCAAACACAAGAAAGCACCACCCGAGGAAGTGGAGACAGAACGAAAGGCTAAAGCTTACCCTATTCTTAAGTATTTGGAGACCTATATGTTGGATGTACACAAACAGTACACCCCAGGCGAAGCTATGGAGAAGGCACTGCGTTATGCCTTCGCCGTATGGATACGCATTGGCAGATATGTGCAGGACGGACGCTTCAACATAGACAACAACCTTATGGAACAGGCCATCAGACCCATCACGCTTGGAAGAAAGAACTACCTGTTCTGTGGTAACAATGAGGGAGCGGAGAACAACGCCATCTTCTATACCTTCGTGGCGTGTTGCAGGGAAGCAGACATAGAGCCATACAAATGGATGAAGGAAGTTCTTTCAAGGCCCCTGCTCGACATGACGGAGGAGGAACTCACGAAAATGCTACCTTCAAACTTCAAATAACAGATAACCCTTATATGCTGCCAGACATATAAGGGTTATTTGTTGGTGTGAAAGTCGGCTAATATTGGGTGCTTACGTTANTGTCAGATATTTTTCGTAACTTTACATCGTATAAAGAACTGATAATGTGATGGATATGCCTTATTGCACAATGACATCTGACTACCATTCTCTCACTCGGGAAGCTGTTGTTAAACTTCTTGAGCAAAGGGATGCTGAGCTTAAGAACAAGGATACTCAACTCAAGAACAAGGAGGCAGAGCTTAAGAACAAGGATGCTGAGCTTAAGATTAAGGATGCTGAGCTGGAGCGAAAGTCCCGTCGCATTCTTGAACTTGAGCGCATGGTATTTGGCAGGCGCAGCGAGAAACACCTGCCTGAGAGTGCAAGCGGCTGGGCGGGTACGCTTTTTGACGAGCAGTGGGCCAAAGAGGGTTCCCTGGCTCAGGTGGAAGCCCTTCCCATCATCAAGGAGATAAAACAGCAGGCCGGACAACGCAGGTCATCACGCCGTGTGAGCCGTCCTTCCAGAAAGGGTAGGGCCTACGCCTCCTATGTTCCCGAGAATATAGAGCGACAGGTGACGGAGATATATCCAGAGGGTTATGACGCTGAGCGCATGGTCATCATCGGACATGACAGAAGTGAGCATCTGTGTCTGCGTCCCTCATCCTTTTATGTCAGGGTAGAAGATCGTGTCATCTGCCGCCTGAAGGAAGCCCGGTCAACGGATGCGAAGGTCGACATCCTGGAAGCCCCCTTGAAAAAGCAAGCGGTGGATTGTTTTGCCGACGCTTCCCTGCTCGCCGAAATCATCACCGCCAAGTTCGCCTATCACCAGCCCGAGTATAGGCAATGTGAAAGATGGAAGGAACTGGGCGTGAACATCCCCACCTCAACCGTCAACAGTTGGGTTCACGATGCCGCCGATGCACTTTATCCACTTTACAAACTTCAAGTAAGACAGATCCTGCAAAGTCCTTATCTTCAAGTTGACGAGACCAGCGTACAGGTTGCCGACCGCAAGGGAAAGACGCGCAAGGGATACCTGTGGGGTGTGCGTGACGCCATACACTCCCAGGGTGTGTTCTTCCATTGGAAGGACGGGTCGCGGTCGGGCGCTGTGGCAGATGAACTCTTCAAGGGCTACCAGGGTGCCATACAGTCTGATGGGTATGAGGTCTACAGCAGGTTTGAGAACGTTCAGGGCATCGTGCTGTTAGGATGTATGGCACACGTGAGACGTAAGTTCGAACATCTGGCGGCTGACGATAAAAACGCCGCCCATATCATCGAAACGATAGCCACGCTTTATGAGTTGGAGGAAAACCTCAAACACAAGAAAGCACCACCCGAGGAAGTGGAGACAGAACGAAAGACTAAAGCTTACCCCATTCTTAAGTATTTGGAGACCTATATGTTGGATGTACACAAACAGTACACCCCAGGCGAAGCTATGGAGAAGGCACTGCGTTATGCCTTCGCCGTATGGATACGCATTGGTAGGTATGTGCAGGACGGACGATTCAACATAGACAACAACCTCATGGAACAGGCCATCAGACCCATCACGCTTGGAAGAAAGAACTACCTGTTCTGTGGTAACAATGAGGGAGCGGAGAACAACGCCATCTTCTATACCTTCATGGCGTGTTGCAGGGAAGCAGGCATAGAGCCATACAAATGGATGAAGGAAGTTCTTTCAAGGCCCCTGCCAGATATGACGGAGGAGGAACTCACGAAAATGCTACCTTCAAACTTCAAATAACAAATAACCCTTATATGCTGCCAGACATATAAGGGTTATTTGTTGGTGTGAAAGTCGGCTAATATTGGGTGCTTACGTTTTACCCCCTCAAAGTTCAACTCTGACAATGCCAAACATATATGTTTCGCAACGTCAAAGTTGATGTATTGAATATAGAACACTTATCTATACGCTTCCTTATTTGTATATAAAGAAAAATAGGACAACTTTCGCTGTCCTATTGTTTGATTACTTTATCATTATTTTCTTGCCATTATGAATGTAAATGCCTCGCTGTGTAGGCTTCATAAGGCGTTGCCCAGAGAGGGTGTAATAATAAGGGTCGGTAGCCTTAGTTGGGACTGAGACCACAGCTTCGATACCTGCTGGAACTACGTTTACTCTATATTTTGTACCGTCCTTATCGCTCGAAATTTTGATAAACGATGTTTCTTTCACATTCTCTATATCGACAGTCTGCGACTTTTTATCACCCACATTGAATACAAAGTTTACACCATCGTTAGAATTAAGTATATCATAGGTTTGTACAAACCATTTTTTGCCTTCCGCTTCCTCGGTAGTTGTAACAGCATCGCCTGGCCATTCGCCTTTGACAGTCTTGTGTGAACCACCCCAAACCCAGAAGTTTATGGTAGGATTGGTAGCTGTCATCTGTGCTGTACTCCACGTTGCATCAGCCTCATCGGCATTTACATACACCTTAATAGTATAAGGTTGGAAATTGCTCACTTGATAGTGACGGGTTACAACGTTCTTCACAACACCATCAACTACCATTCCCACTTTCAAAACAGTTTCGCCTACGGGGATAGCAACGCTTTGTCCGTTAGCAGCTTGAGGACTATTTGTAGTAGGTTCAGCGCCATCTGTGGTGTACACCATCTTAGCATTGGCATTGTTAGAAATGAGGGTCAACACTGCTTTTTGTTCACCTTCATATGTACCACTTGGCAAACTTGCCCATACCAACTCTTTCTCATTCTTGTCTACATAATAAGCCCAATTCTTTCCACCCATCAGTTTTACCCATCGTGCAGTTGAGTTATAGGTTTTTGCAGGACCTACTACCGTAAGCATTTTACCATTGTTTCCTGTAGTTGTAAATGCGTAATAATCGGCGCCCGAACCATATTTTGTAGCTGCACTTGTGTTGGTAATACCCATCATTTTTCGAGCCAAAATCATATTTTTGATGTCAGCTTTGCACGCCATCCAGTGTTTCAAGAATATGCTTGGTGTACCCGGCATCGCCAAAATGTAAGCATTGGCAGCTAAGGTGTCTTTTCTTATAGGATCGTGCTTCGAGTTTCCGCCTCTGTCCTCTGTATCGTGATTTTCCACAAAGGTTACGGCATAACGCTTATAGTCAGTTTCCTTAGCCAATCCTTCTTGGTCTAAAGCATTCCAATTGCCATTGTTCACCGCATCACGAACCTTATAACGGATAGGAAAATCGAAGGCAGCAGAAGTAGGAACACCATTTGTCTTGGTAGCATCAATCCACGCTCTCACCTTATTTATATCGCCATCAAAATACTCTCCAACCGAAAATTCGGGTTGCACATCTGTGTTATACATCGCTGTAAACTTGCCTGCGTATCCCTTCACCATATCGTAACGGAAGCCAGCATATCCAAACTTTTCTTTCAACATCTTGAGATATGCTTTCACAGTGGTTTGCACATTGAGGCTATTATGGTCAAGGTCGCGCATTCCGTCCCAATCCTCACCGCTGTCATTATTAGCTGCCAACTGTACGCCTTGTGCAGTAGCTGCGGTCAACGCTTTACCTTTATCGTCGTTTCTTGCCACATCTGTTGAGCTCATAGCGTATGTTGTGCCATTGTAAACCTCGGTCGGGAAGTCGAACCAGTTGACGTTTGTAGCACGATGGTTGATCACCACATCGGCAATCGCACCTATTCCGTTGGCTTTAAAGGTCTGAATAAGGTTTAAGAGTTCGGTCTCTGTACCAAACGAACTGTTGTAATTGGTAAACCAATAGTAATCGTCATAGCCCATCGACTTGTCGGCACGAGCCTTTGCGCTTTGAGGTAGCCATACCAAAGAGAAATACTCTGAGAGTTCTTTAGCTTGTTGTGTAAGATTTGTCCACTTGGTGTCTTGGAACGAATCCCAGTAAAATCCTTGCAGCATAACACCATCATAGTTGGCTTTCCAACCTTGTGCCATTACTGAAAGACCTAAACACAATCCTGAAAATAATGTAAGTAATCGTTTCATATTAATATTAATAACTTGTTTTATATCAATTTATGACAAAGATAGCACATCTTTCTATAACTTAAGAACTATATATCAACCTTTTATTTGCTATTCCGCGCAAACGATTGCTCATTATTAAGACTGAAAGCGATTGGCTACCAAATATCGTATCCGTCATCTACCGTCCATCTCGAAGTATATTTTCCTATTTTTATGCTAAATTGTGAATATCTTACCACTAACTGATGAATTTTTACAAACTTAATTTGTTGAATATAAAAATAATATATACTTTTGCAAAAACTCATCGAAAAAGAAACAAACTTATTAAAAATAAGTTAGAGAGAGAACAAAAAGACGTTATATTTACAAAGAGTAACGCCAAAAAGACACAACGAAAGAAATAATATAACAAAAATTTTATTACCTACATTAGCATATTATGGACAAGTTTAACTTATTGAAGCACAGACTATTGCTTATCGTAATAGTATTGCTAAGCGCACATTTTGCGAGCGCACAAACCTCAATTCCTGACTCAGAACATCAGGCTCTTCTTGCTATTCGTACGGCTCTTAATGGAGACAAATGGTATGACTCTTGGGATGTAAATCAAACCCCTGACAAATGGAAAGGTGTAACTATTGAAAACGGACACGTTACCCTTCTTAATCTTAAAGGTAACAACCTATCAGGTGCATTACCTGCAGATATTGCTAAACTCACCGAATTAGAGATGCTCGATCTTTCATTAAATAGCATTACAAGTCTGCCTGCAGAACTTTTCAAAATGAGCAAACTTATATCCTTAGATGTAAGATCGCAAAAGAACTATGCCATAGGTGGAAGCAGTACAAAGTCGCTAATAGGGGCATTACCTAACGAAATAAGTATGTCAAACTTGGAGTATCTGCTCCTTCAAGACAATGCTTTAAGCGGTGAATTGCCCAAGGTAGTAAACTTGCCCAAGTGTGCACACATCTATTTACAAAACAACGAACTGACAGGAACTATTCCAAGTAATTGGCTCACACTGCCCAAAACACAGTTCTTACTCTTAGGTAATAATAAGTTCTCAGGTAACGTTACACTCGACTTTACAGGCTTGCCAGCCCTCATTCAGTTCTCTATTGAAAACAATACAGGCCTAACAGGAACATTCCCTAAAGGTATAGAAAACTGTCCAGCGCTACAACTCTTAAATCTTCAAGCTACAGGATTGAGTGGTACACTGCCAACAGAAGGTTGGGATAAGCTCGAACATTTCACCTACTTACAACTCACTCAGTGCAAGTTTAATGGCTCAATACCAGCAGAAATAGCTACGTGTAAATCGTTGCAGGAATTAAAGTTAAGCTATAACAACTTTACAGGCGAAATACCCGATTTGACGCTCTTAAAGAACCTTGCCATATTAGAACTTAGTGGCAATAAGCTTGGCGGAGAGATACCTGTGTGGCTATCAGAATTGCCAAGACTTATGAATATATCAATGGCTAATATGAACCTTAGTGGTACTATTCCTGCAGCATTGGGAAGCGAGCTCGAAGAGTTGACTTACATCGACTTCACACACAACCAACTTACGGGTTCTATCCCTGAAACCTTTAAAGCCAAGCGAAGCATGACCGACTTGCTCCTTGGTGAAAACAAACTAACAGGTAATATAGATGTAGTAAAAACGATGACAGGTCTTCGCAACCTTAAGCTGAACGACAACCAGTTGGAAGGCGAGATAGGAGATATTCTCGATCGCACTACACTCACTTACTTGAAGTCGGCACATTTGCAGAATAACAACTTTACGGGCAATGTTACAAAGAAGGTTTATAATAGGGGCAACTCGGCTTTTATAGGTTTTAAAAAGGGGGAAGTGAATATTTCGGGCAACCAATTCAACTTCAAGAGCTTTGAAAATCTTTGCGATTGCATCACACAAGGCAAAGATGCAGGCTATATGGTTTACAACGCTATGAAGCCTTATGCTGAAGATGCAGTTATCACGACCGAAGGTAGCGAGGCGATAACACTCAACGCTAACTGCCCAAGCCCTGAAAATGTAGGCGGCCGATTTGCGTCTAATCAGGTTATTGCAAACCAATACCAATGGTATGTAAACGATGCACCGATAGCAGGAGCTACAAGTGAAACATACGTTATCCCAAATACCACATCGGCACACGGAAAGGTGTACACGTGCAAGGTTAAAAACAACATTGCTCCAATGCTAACACTCACTTCGGGCAAGTTTATTATGAATGTGCCTGCAACTATCAATGAGGTAGCAAAGAGCAATGCCGAACTTACCAACAGCAACGGCGTAGTAAGCTGTAAAGGAGCTTCACACATCATCATTTATAATATTGACGGTAGTAGAGTGGCAGCAACCAATGGCGAAATGCTTGACGCAAGCACGCTCAACAAGGGGTTGTACATTGTTACCGCACAAGTTAATGGTCAAACCATATCACGTAAGGTGGTGTTCTAACACAATAGGCAAAATATAGTAACATAACAATCGCCGAAGCTCTCACTGAGTTTCGGCGATTGTCGTTTTATGTATTTCCATAGTTCACTACTTGTTCTGTTTTTCCTTTACCCATCAACAACAGATATGAAACCCATCTATTGTTTCCAAAACATATATACCTGAACTCGGGATAATCCCCCCATATTCTGTTTTAACCCTTTTCTTATATTGTTCTATTTTCCCCCTACTCTTCTGCAACCTCCTCAACTTTTGCCTATAGACCATTCTGCAAAGCAAATAAGATGGTTCTAAATAAGATAGTTTGTGTACTAAAAATAAACATAACGAGTTTTAATTGTTTTATATAAGGTGGGATAATTCAAAAATTAACATTATCTTTGCACATTAATAGTATAGGATAAAAAGGTCTGATGGATTTCGGACAATAGAAAAATAGAATATGGCTTGCATATTAAATATAGAAACAAGTACAAATGTTTGTTCGGTAGCAGTTTCAGAAAACGGAGCTTGCATCTTTGAGCAGGCAGATAGAAATGGCGGAAACCACGCCGAAAAACTCGGAACATTCGTAGACGAAGCACTCTCGTTTGCCGATAGTCACGCTATACCCGTAGACGCAGTGGCAGTAAGTAGCGGTCCAGGGTCGTACACGGGCTTGCGCATAGGTACATCTATGGCAAAGGGCATTTGCTATGGGTCGGACATTAAGCTCATTGCTGTGCCAACATTGGAGGTAATGAGTGTACCCGTGCTGCTTCATCACGAAGAGATAGAGGACGATGCGCTTATCGTTCCGATGATAGATGCTCGCCGTATGGAGGTGTATTCGCAGGTTTTCACACGTGCATTGAAAACGGTGAGAGACATTCAAGCCGACGTAGTGGACGAAAACACTTATAAAGCATACTTGAACGAACACCCTGTCTACTTCTTTGGCAATGGCGCAGAGAAGTGTATGGAGGTTATCAACCACCCCAATGCACACCTCATAAAAGGCATAGAACCATTGGCAAAGAATATGTTGCCATTGGCAGAAAAGCGTTTTGTTACCGAACAGTTTGAAGATGTGGCATACTTTGTGCCTATGTACTTAAAGGACTTTGTAGCAAAACAAGCCAAACCGCTATTGTAAGCAGGTGGTTGAGAGAGAAAGAAATAAGAACGTAGAGAATAACAGCATAAACATTTTAACCGAATGGATATTGAAGGATTAGATTATAACACCCAACGCGAAAAACTGATATTGCCAGAATATGGTCGCGAAATACAAGATATGGTAACTTACTGTGTGAACCTCCCAACAAAGGAAGAACGACAGAAGTGTGCTGAAACCATCGTTTCGATAATGGACAGAATGAACCCACAAAACCGTGAAAACGCTGACCATATTCAGAAACTATGGGATCACCTGGCATTGATGGCAGACTTTAAGTTGGATATTGACTATCCTTACGATATTTCGGATGCACTCAAGATAGCTGCAAAGCCCGAACCTATGAGTTATCCTATGGAGCGAATACCTGTGCGCCACTATGGCAAAATGATGTTCGAGCTGTTCGACCAACTTAAAACAATGGAAGATGGCGAGGAAAAGGAAGAGTTGGTGCGCTTGGTGGCTAACCAAATGAAACGTTGTTTGATGCAGTGGGGACACGGTTCGTCAGACGATGAGAAGGTGGCTTCAGACCTTGCACGCTTCACAGATGGGGTAATACAATTAGATCTATCGACCTTCAAGTTTGAAAAAATAAATCAACGTGATTTCGCCCCTGTAAAAAACAATAAAAAGAAGAGATAGATATATGGAGTCATTCATCATTGAAGGCGGTCATCGCCTTAGCGGAACAATCACTCCACAAGGAGCTAAGAACGAGGCTTTGCAAGTGATTAGTGCCACATTGCTAACCGATGAGGAAGTAAGAATAAGCAATGTGCCTAACATATTGGACGTCAACAACCTTATAAAGTTGTTGGAAGATATTGGCGTAAAGGTGAAAAAGCTTGCCGACAATGAGTATTCTTTTCAAGCAGACAAGGTAAATCTCGGCTTCTTAGAGAGTGCCGAATTTGTAAAGAAGTGTTCTTCGCTCCGTGGTAGTGTACTCTTGTTAGGTCCATTGCTGGGTCGCTTTGGCAAAGCAGCTATCTCTAAGCCTGGTGGAGACAAGATAGGTCGTCGTCGAATGGACACCCATTTCCTTGGCTTTAAGAACCTTGGGGCGCAGTTCGTTCGCAATATTGATAACAATATATATGAAATCAAGGCTGAAAAGCTCGTTGGAACTTATATGTTATTGGACGAAGCATCAGTAACGGGTACAGCCAACATCGTTATGGCAGCAGCACTTGCTGAGGGAACGACTACCATCTATAATGCAGCTTGTGAACCTTACGTGCAGCAACTTTGCCATTTGCTCAACCAAATGGGAGCTAACATCACTGGAATTGGCAGCAACTTGCTTACCATAGAGGGTGTAACAGCCCTTCACGGCGCAACGCACAAAATTCTTCCTGATATGATTGAGGTGGGATCGTTCATCGGTGTGGCTGCAATGATTGGTGATGGTATTCGTATAAAAGACGTAGCTATAAAGCATTTGGGCATCATTCCCGACACGTTCCGCCGTCTTGGCGTTCAGATATTTGAAGAGGGAGACGATTTAGTTATCCCTCGTCAAGACCATTATGTCATCGATTCGTTCATCGATGGCACGATAATGACCATTGCCGATGCACCTTGGCCGGGCGTAACTCCCGACCTTATCTCGGTATTGCTCGTTGTAGCAACCCAAGCACAAGGCAGTGTGTTGTTCCATCAAAAGATGTTTGAGAGCCGTCTCTTCTTCGTTGACAAACTCATTGATATGGGTGCGCAAATCATACTTTGTGATCCGCATCGTGCCGTTGTAATCGGACACGACAATAACAAGACCTTACGTGGCGGACGGATGTCGAGTCCAGACATCAGAGCTGGTATTGCGTTGCTCATTGCTGCCCTCACAGCTACAGGAACAAGTCGTATTGACAACATCACACAGATAGACCGTGGCTATGAGAACATAGAAGGTCGTCTGAATGCTTTGGGTGCAAAGATACAACGTGTAGAGATTTGTTAGACACAAGTAGAGGTTTGTTTAAATAAAAGTAGAGGTTCGACAAGTAAGAGCCTATCTTAAACTCAATATCAAACAGATATTTGGTAAGCAAAACACCCAAACTTCCTTCCCAAAAGATGATAAAAAGAGAAAGCGTATATAAAATAGGCGTAATCGGAAAGCCCCACGGCGTGCGAGGAGAGTTGCAGTTTCGCTTTACAGACGATGTGTTCGACCGCTGTGAAGCTGAATATTTGGTACTCGACATGGAAGGTATTCTCGTTCCATTCTTTATGGAAGAGTATCGTTTCCGCAGCGATGAAGTGGCATTGATGAAGTTTTGCGACATAGACACCGAAGAGCGAGCTCGCGAACTTACAGGTACAGAGGTTTATTTCCCACGTGCTATGGCAGAAGAGAGCAGCGATGACCTTTCTTGGGCGCAAATCATAGGTTTCTCATTGATAGATAGCACATCGGGAAAAGTGGTGGGAGAGATTACTTCCGTAGACGAAACAACCATCAATCTACTCTTTGAAGTAAAGACAGAAAGCGATGTTGAACTGCTCATTCCTGCAAATGAAGACCTTATAAAAAGGCTTGATGCCAAACAAAGAAGCATTGAAATAGAAATTCCCGATGGACTTTTAGACCTCTAAAAAGTAATAAACAGAAATCATTGATACAAGTTTAGTTTGCGAAAAGTAATAAAACAGAAATCGTTGACAGGGCTTTTAGACCTTTAGACATACAAATATGAAACAACAAATATGTATTCTCGGCTCTACAGGAAGCATCGGAACACAGGCTTTAGACGTAATAGAGCAACATTCCGACCTATACGAAGCATACGCACTCACGGCTAATAACCGATGGAAAGAACTTGCTGCACAGGCTCGAAAGTATCGTCCTGCAGCCGTAGTGATAGCCAATGAGGCGCATTATGCCGACCTTACAAAGGAGTTAGAGGACTTATCAGATATAAAAGTTTATGCTGGTGCTGATGCACTCAAACAGATTGTAGAAGCCGAACCCATCACAATGGTACTTACGGCTATGGTTGGCTTCTCTGGACTCGAACCCACAATCCACGCCATCAAAGCTCGTAAAAAGATTTGCTTGGCAAATAAGGAGACATTGGTCGTGGCAGGCGAGCTAATATGCCAACTCGCAATGGAATACCACGTACCTATTCTGCCCGTTGACAGCGAGCATAGTGCCATATTCCAAAGTCTTGTAGGCGAAGACGATAACGAGATTGAGAAGATACTCTTAACCTGTTCGGGCGGTCCGTTCCGTCTTTACGATGCAGAACGTCTGAAAACAGTAACGGCAGCTGATGCTTTGAAACACCCAACTTGGGATATGGGAGCCAAAATCACCATCGATTCGGCTTCATTGATGAACAAAGGCTTTGAAGTGATTGAGGCTAAATGGCTCTTTGGTGTACCTGCCGAAAAGATACAAGTACTCATTCACCCACAATCCATTGTCCATAGCGCAGTACAGTTTGTTGATGGCGGAGTAAAAGCCCAGTTAGGCGTACCCGATATGCGTCTCCCAATTCAGTACGCTTTCTCTTTCCCTAAGCGACTATCGTTAGGTGGCGACCGATTGGATATGTTTCGTCAGCCATTAGAGTTCTTTGAGCCCGACACAAACAAATTCAAGTGTCTTGCAATGGCATATTCTGCAATTGAAAAAGGCGGAAATATGCCTTGTATCCTCAACGCAGCCAACGAAATTGTCAACGAAGGCTTCCGCAAAGGTCAATGTTCGTTCCTTGAAATGGGAGAAATCATAGACAAAACAATGCAATCTGTGGCGTTCGATGGCAATCCCAACCTTGACGTCTATCTACAAACAGACGCAGAAGCACGAAGAGTTGCAAGCGAATTGATGAAAAAACAGTTACAATAAATAAGATTAGATAATATTAGATGGAAACATTTTTAATCAGATTGCTCCAATTTATTTTAGCAATCTCCCTATTGGTTCTTCTTCACGAAGGAGGCCATATGTTCTTCGCAAAGCTCTTTGGTGTAAGAGTAGAGAAGTTTTTTGTATTCTTCGATATGGCTATCGGCAAATGGAATGGTATGTTGTTCAAGTGGAAACCCAAGAATGACGACACCACATACGGCATCGGGTGGCTTCCGTTAGGAGGTTATTGCAAGATTTCGGGTATGATAGACGAAAGTTTTGATACCGAACAGATGGCAAAAGACCCAGAACCGTGGGAATTTCGTGTAAAGCCTGCGTGGCAAAGACTATTGATTATGGTTGGTGGTGTGATGGTCAACTTCGTGTTAGCCCTCTTTATCTATTCCATGATTATGTTTACGTGGGGCGAAAGCTACTTTAAGGTGTCTGATATGTCGATGGGTATGCAGTTCAACGAGCAAGCTAAGGCTATGGGCTTTCAAGACAAGGACGTTATGCTTGGTACAGACAAAGGCGCATTCCGTGAATATGCCAATGTAAACGGCGACTTCTTCCGTCAGATAGCTCAGTCTAAATACGTTGATGTATTGCGCAATGGCAAGAAAATACGTATCTCTATGCCTGGCGATATGGATATGCTTTCGATGATAAAAGACCGTCCACTCTTTGCCGAACCTTATATCCCAGCTCGCATTGACAGCGTTATGAACGATACTCCTGCAATGAAGGCTGGCATAAAGGCAGGCGATGAGCTAAAGTCTATCAATGGTAAAAAGGTAGAAACTTGGGCAGACTTCAACTTCCAAATGGGTGTTTTGAGCGACATTGCTGCAGTGAAGAACACCCACAAAGATTCTTTGGCACTCCGCAACATCGTACTTACCGTGCAGCGCAATGGTACAAACCAGATAGACACACTGAAATTGCAGCTCAACCCTGAACTCAAGATGGGTGTAGCTCAAAGTTCTTTGCTCTCTTATTACAAGCCAACACAGGAAAGCTATTCATTCTTAGCAAGTTTCCCTGCAGGTGTGAAGTATGGCGTAAACGTACTTCGTGGCTATGTAGGCAACTTTAAGTATCTTGCATCAGCAGATGGCGCAAAGAGTTTAGGCGGTTTTGGTTCTATTGGCAAGATGTTCCCTCCTTATTGGGATTGGTATGTGTTCTGGAATATGACAGCCTTCCTTAGCATTATCCTTGCTTTTATGAACATTCTCCCTATCCCTGCACTCGATGGCGGACACGTTATGTTCCTTCTTTACGAGATGATAACACGCCGCAAACCATCAGAGAAGTTTATGATACGTGCAGAATATGTAGGCATCACCATCCTCATTTTGTTGATGATAGTTGCCAATCTGAACGACGTATTGCGCTTCTTCCACATTATATAATACAACCCTCAAAAAATGGGAGCTTAAAAAGACACACGGTGCTTTTTAAGTTCCCGTTTTGCTTATACATACCTTACAAAGATGATAGAAACTTTCAACACAGGCGAAACACAAGCGAGTTTGCGACAAGCATACAATCCCGATGGCTCTACCCTACGCCGTGCGCAACTGCGAATGTTAGAAATGCTCGACTACTTGGTAGATGCTGCCCAACAAGCAGGGGTAAACTGGCGACTTGACGGTGGTAATGTGTTGGGAGCTTTACGACACGGAGGTTTTATTCCGTGGGACGATGATGTGGACATCGTTGTAAGTAGAAAAGATTATAAGCTACTTTGCAATTATCTCAAAGCTCATCCCCACCCTCAATTTGTGCTGCAAGACCACGACACCGACCACGGATATTACAAGTCGTGGGCGGCTTTGCGCGATACTAAAAGCGAACACGTGAGCATAGAGCCCGAAGGGGCAAAGGACAGAATGGCCTTAGAAGCAATGAAATATCGTGGACTTCACATTGATATTTTCCCATACGAAGACCATATACTCCCCTCTCTACAACGTTTAGCGGGTAAGTTGGCGTGCGTTGTAAACTTCAATCTTGGCGGTCGACACCCTCGCCTTGCCTCCTTAGGCTATCACGTTTTAGAAGGTTGTATCTTCCCCTTATTCCGCCTTTGCGGACATCTATTTGGCAAAAAAGGAGAGTTTATGCACACCTATGGTGCGTGGTTTTACGAGCGTTTCCCCGAAGATGTGGTACGCCCTTATCGCCCTATTGTGTTTGAAGGCAAGGCATATAACGGTCCTGCACAGCCCGAAGCGTTCTGTCGCATCATCTATGGCAACTTTATGGGGCTGCCTCCAAAGGATAAGCGCAATCGCCATCAAGTGGAAACAAGGATTTGGGAGTAAGGTATTATTGCCTTATCAGACCTGTCCGACTCGTCCGACCCGTCAGACCAGTCCGACCAGTCCGACCAGTCCGACCCGTCTGACAAGTCCGACCCGTCCGACCCGTCCGACAAAGCCTGACAGCCTACCCTCTTTTCTTCTTTACAAATCGCAAACACTCTTCCAACATCTTTGCCCCTAAAACTTTCATCAACACAAAATAAAGCACAGCAGCAAAAACTATGCGCACCAATAGCAATACATAGAGGTTTTGAATAAAGAGGGTTGAGCAATAAACCGCCAACATTACCGCTGCCGATGCACCCATATAAGGCAAAATGTCCATCAAAACGTGATGCAATTTCACCCCAATCTCACGATGCGCAAAGTACTGCCACACCAAAAGCCAAAGAATGGTAATAAGGGTGTAAACATAAACCATAAATATCATTCCGTGCGTGTGACAAACCACCACAAGCAATATTTGTGCAACGATGAGGCTCACCGTACACCAAAGATAAATATTAGATTTCCCACGACTGATAATCAAGTTTTGATACAGCGTATAGAAGGGTAAAAACGCACCACTAATACACAATACACGCAACATTTCGATACTATCGTTCCACTTTTCGGAGATAGTAACGACAATAAATTCGTGCGAAACCATCGCCAAACCAAACATAGCTGGAAAAGCCAAAAAGGCTGTGAAACGCAACATTTTGCGGAAAGCCTGTACCTGTCTGTCTTGTTCGCTTTTCAGTTCCACTAAGATAGGTTGCGCCACCTGCCCTATCGTTCCCGAAACCAACATACTCGCCATATTGTCCCACTTCAGTGCCTGCGTGAAATTGCCCACAGCATTGGCAGAATACAAGCGTCCAAAAATAAGGGTCAATACATTTTGGCTCACGGTATTCACTATCGAGGTGATAAGAATTTTATAACTGAAGCCGAACATCTGCCTTACAGGCGTGAAATCTATCTTTAGCGAGGGGCGCCAAGGAATGATAAAGAAACGCCCAAGACTTACTAATGTAATGTAAGTAATCTGTTGCCATGCCAAACTCCAATAGCCATAACCATTCAGTGCCAAAGTGATGCTCACGATGCCCGAAATAAGGAGCGAGGTAGAACGCAAAATGGTAGTCTCCTTGATAATCATATTCTTAAACATATATGCCAAAGGAGCTGTACCAATGGCAGAGAAAAGGAGCGAAACAAAGATAAAACGAGAGAGTGCAACCAGTTCAGGGTGGTTGTAGAAGTTGGCTATCAAGGGCGCACAGAAGAAAAGTACCGTGTAAGATATGCAGCTCACAATGGTGCTGAACCAAAATACCGAGTTGTAATCGTTATCAGTAGGGCGTTCCAAATTTGCCAATGCCGAGGTGAAACCACTCTCTTGCAAGGCAGTAGCAACAGCAGTAAAAACTGCTATCATTCCCACCAAACCATAATCGGCAGTGCTCAACAATCGTGCTAAAAATATGCCTATCACGATGTTCAACACCTGCATCGACCCATTGTTGAGTGCACTCCAAAACAGTCCTTTTGCAGTTTTTTCCTTTAATGTTTCTTTGCTCATATCGGTTTTGTTCATTTTTCACCTCGTGGGTTTATCGCTCGCAAAGGTACAACAATTATTTAGGAAAAGTAAACAAGCCACTCTCCTATTCTTCCTCATTTCATCTTCTAAAAATAATACATCAATCTTTGGAAAGCAAAACATATATGTTTGGCATCGCCAAAGTTAAACTTTGGGAGGCTAAAACATATATGTTTTGGGTGGTCAAACATATATGTTTTACAAACAGCAAATAAATCATTAATAATCAATGTGTTACAAGCTCACATTTTTAAGCAAAACGCTTAGAGCATATTGTTCTATTTTTCCTCAAGTAAGAATATTCTTAATTGCTTGCAAGCTATATTTTATAGGCTGCTGAAGTATGCAAATAGGCACAAAAAAAGGTCGGACAAGAATAGCTCTTATCCGACCTTTAAGTTCGTTATGGATTGTTATTCATCTCGACTAACTATATCTTATAATTTGGCCTACTACAACCTTTGAGTATCTACCCAAATGGTTGAGCTTACAAAGTTGCTCAATAGTGACGCCGTGCTGTTCGGCTATCGACTCTAACGTATCGCCATTAGACACCTTATGGTAAAGCATCTGAGCACTGCTTTGTGGAGTTGCGTTAGCTTGCTGTCGTGACGAGTAGTCGGTTGTAGGGTTCTTCGGACGTCCAAACGATCGACTACGACCTACACCCTGTATATTCTCACGTGAGTAGCCAGGACTTGACGCCTTGCCACGAAGTGCATTTGCACGAGCCGACTCTGCATCTACTGTATTGCGACGATAGGTGTAGAAGTCGCCTGTTACGTCTTGATTGGCAAAGTCGAACAACAATGCAGGGTTGATAGCTACACCACAAAGACGTGTTTCGAAGTGGAGATGCGAACCTGTAGAACGACCTGTATTACCGCCTAACGCAATAGGCTCGCCTGCTTTAACGTTTTGGTTTTTGCTTACCATTTGTTTAGAAAGGTGTCCGTAATAGGTTTCAAGACCATTGTTATGGCGTATTACTACGTACTTTCCATATCCTCTGCCATCGTATCCCACTATTCTTACTTTGCCTGCAAATGCAGAGCGAATGGTGTCACCTATGTACACTTTGATGTCTAAGCCCTTGTGAGCACGGCCCCAACGACGACCAAAATTACTTGTTACCACTCGGCTTGGCGTTGGCATACAAAAGCCACGAAGGTCTATTTTGTACACATCAGGTAGAGTTCCGCTGCTATGTGTTCTTGAAGTATTCCAATCGTTGTAAAGCATCGAAGCAGGATTTTCTATTTCTTCTTCGTGATGTAGACGATTTATAACGATTGTATCCAAACTGTTAGCGCGCCTGTCTACTGGTGCCTGCTTTGCGATAAGGTCTTGCGCACATACTGGTATTGACGCAAAAGTCATTACAGCCGATAACGCAAATGTTTTTATTATCTTCTCGAAAGTCATTCTCAAT
The DNA here is from genome assembly GCF_900155655.1 of Prevotella ihumii. Taxonomy (GTDB): domain Bacteria; phylum Bacteroidota; class Bacteroidia; order Bacteroidales; family Bacteroidaceae; genus Prevotella; species Prevotella ihumii. The sequence continues at coordinate 1,484,732 of NZ_LT706987.1, read as the reverse complement.
ATTTTTTGATTTGGTGATAAACTAAATCAGAACAAACGCTTGTTCCTGATAAATGCTTATTATAAATATAGTAGAACAATACAAAAACCCTACTATTTTTATTCAAAGCTTTGCAAAGATAGCAAAATAATTGAGAAATGATTGGTCTATTAACAGTTTTTATTTACTTTTAAAACCTTGCTTTTTCGTGATTTTCCTTTTCATTTATAGATATAAAATCCCCTAAACATAGGCGTTAAGCCTATATTTAGGGGTACTTATATTAGGATATGGCAGCCCAATTGATATTAGTTTTTCTTAACTCTTTCAGGCGTTCCCACAATAAATTATATTCACTTTTTGTACAAGTAGGGTCGGCATCAATAATTTTTTGAGCCTCATCGCGTGCCATTTGTACTATTTGACCATCGTGCGCAATGTCGGCTATTTTGAGGTCGAAGGCTATTCCGCTCTGTTGTGTACCTTCCAAATCGCCAGGCCCACGGAGTTTTAAGTCGGCTTCAGCTATCTCAAAACCATCGTTTGTGTTACACATTATGTCTATGCGCTTTCGGGTTTCGGTAGACAACTGATAGGGTGTAACAAGTATGCAATAACTTTGTTCTGCTCCTCGCCCTACTCGTCCACGTAACTGATGAAGCTGAGAAAGTCCGAAACGCTGGGCATCAAAAATAATCATTACGCTGGCATTGGGTACGTTTACGCCCACTTCTATCACGGTGGTTGCCACCAAAATATGGGTTTCGCCTTCGGCAAAGCGGCGCATTTCTTCTTCTTTCTCCTTGTCTTTCATCTTGCCGTGTATCTTGCTCAACTTGTATTGGGGGAATACTTCGAGCAAGGTTTCGTAGCCTGTCTCAAGGTTCTTTAAGTCCATCTTCTCGCTTTCCTTAATGAGTGGAAAGACGATGTAGACCTGTCTGCCTAAATCGATTTGTTGACGAATTCCGTTATAAAGACTTGTGGTCTGGCTGTCGTACTTGTGTACCGTTTCTATGGGTTTGCGTCCAGGGGGCAATTCGTCTATAACACTCACATCTAAGTCGCCATAGATGGTCATTGCAAGGGTGCGCGGAATGGGGGTAGCAGTCATTACCAACACGTGCGGAGGATTGGTGCTCTTGCTCCAAAGTTTGGCACGTTGCGCCACACCAAAGCGGTGTTGTTCGTCTATTACGGCAAGTCCGAGGTTGTTGAATTGTACCTTGTCTTCTATAATGGCGTGTGTGCCTACAACGATATGTATAGAGCCGTCTATCAATCCGTCTAACACCTCCTTGCGCTTCTTTCCCTTTACGATGCCCGTAAGGAGTTCGATGCGTAGGTTCATACCTTTGAGAAACTCCTTAATGGTCTGCAAATGTTGCTCGGCAAGGATTTCTGTTGGTGCCATCAGGCAGGCTTGAAAGTTGTTATCGATAGCAATGAGCATCGACATTAGGGCTACAAGGGTTTTGCCAGACCCCACGTCGCCTTGCAACAAGCGGTTCATTTGTTGCCCGTTGGCCACATCTGCCCTTATTTCCTTCATCACTCGCTTCTGTGCATTGGTAAGCTGGAAGGGCAGATTGTGGGTGTAGAACCAATTGAATTGTGCACCTACGGTCTTGAAATTGTAACCTCTGTACTTGCGGCGGTGGTCGCTCGCATACCTTAATATATTAAGTTGTACGTAGAAAAGTTCTTCAAACTTTAGGCGAAGTTGGGCTCGTTTGGTGTCGTCAACCGATTTGGGGTAATGTATCTTTCGCATCGCCTCGTCTCTCGATATGAGGTGAAGCCGCTGCATAATGAAGTCGGGTAAGGTTTCTTTGAGTGGTGAGGAAATCTTAGCTACAAGTGTTTTGGTAAGGCGTTCCATCGCTCGTGAGGTAAGGCCTACTTTCTTCATCTTCTCGGTTGTAGAATAGAAAGGCTGCATACCCATATCGTTGAGTTGCAAGTCGTTGGCATCGTCTATATCGGGGTGAGTAAACTGAAACCTCCCACCATAGAACGTGGGCTTACCGAAGACGATATACTCTTTTCCGATGAGGTAATTCTTATATACATATTGTATGCCGTTGAACCAAACAAGATCGCAAACACCGTGTCCATCGGCAAAGTGAGCCACCACACGTTTCTTTCGTTTGCCCATATCATACTCTTCAAAACTAAGGATATGCCCCTTTATTTGCACAAAGGGCATATCTTGAACGAGTTCGGAAATAAGGTACAGCTTTGTACGGTCGACGTATTTGTATGGATAATACTCTAATAGGTCACGATAAGACTGAATACCAAGTTCTTTGCTCAGTATTTCTTTCTTCTTCGGACCTACACCCGTAAGGAACATTATGTCTTGGTCGAGTATATCCATTATTAATTAACCGATAAGCATTTCTGCTATTTTGAGATCGAAAGGTGATGTTATCTTGATGTTTTCGGCGTTGCCTTCTACCATCGAAATCTTACAGCCAAAACTTTCCATCACACTTGCATCGTCGGTAAAACCTTCGTTGAAAGGCTGTGCGTATGCCATCTTCAACATCATTATATTGAATACCTGTGGTGTCTGAACGCTACGGAATTCGCTTCGTTGTACGGTTTTTGAAGTTCCGTTTTGTGCTACTTGGCGCAGTGTTTCGTTCACGGGCATTACGGGAAGGGCTGCACACGTGCGCTGTGCCTCATCGTAACAGCGTGTAATGGTATCAATCGATACGAAAGGACGCACACCGTCGTGTATGCCAACCAAGCCGTCTTCGCCTTCAGGAATGAGTGCCAAGCCGTTTTTAGACGACTCGAAACGTGTTTCACCTCCATCGGCTATCTCGTGCGGTTCGGTGAATTGATGCTGCTCGCACAACGTTTTCCAATAGTCTTGTTGGGCTTTGGGAAGAACGAGTATCACCTTTATGTCTTTATCGTAAGCGCAAAAACGTTCTATGGTGTGCATCAAAATAGGTTTTCCACCTATGGGAAGAAACTGCTTGGGTATGTCGTTGCCCATTCTAAGTCCTTTCCCTCCTGCAACAATAATAATGTATTTCATCCTATTAAGTTGATGTGTTTATACCGATGAGATAATGGGGCAAACCTTATTTATGCAAGGCTATAAGTTCGGGAATGAGCATTGCCGACTTCACTTCTTCAGCTTGTTCAGTCGAAGTGAGCTGTGCCAAAAGACAGAAACCAAACATAAAGGCTGCCGCAGGTCCTTTTGCGGTTGTGATATTGCCATCTATGGTGCAAAGTTCTGCTGTGTATTCAGCTCCTTTAAGTCGCTTTTCAAACCCTGGGTAACAAGTGGCTTTCTTGCCTTCCAATACGCCAACAGAGCCTAAAACCATAGGTGCGGCACAGATAGCTGCCAATCGTTTGCCTTTTTCGTTATGAGCTGTTAGGGCTTTGCGTACACCTTCGTGCAGGTTTAAGTTGGCTGCCCCTGGCATTCCACCTGGCATTAGAAGCGTATCAGCATCGTCAAAATTCTCGATTTCATCGAACATTAAATCGGCTTTTATCGTAATACCGTTAGCCGACTCTACGTCTAATGTGTCCATAATACTCACAGTTTTCACCTCAACTCCACCTCTACGGAGAATGTCAACAGGTGCTAAAGCCTCTATATCTTCAAAGCCATTAGCAAGAAATTCATATACCTTAGCCATAATATTTTTGATTTTATATTTTATATATCCAACTTATTTCCTTATTTTTGCATATTAAAGTGTCTACTAAGCCGAAGACTTCGCTTTCTTATATAGATTGCGCAGTGGGCTTAACAGCAATTCATAGCACTTGCAAATATACTAAAATATTCATTATAACAGGTGCTTGAAAAGAATAAAAGAATATAAAAACAAAGAAAAGTATGGCTGAAAAGAAACTAAGTTTCGCCATTTTTGGAAACCCTTATCGAGCATTAGCCGCACAAAGTATGTGCGAAGTGCTTGAATACTTGTCGCAACGCAATGCAGATGTGTATGTGGAAGAAACATTCTATAATGCTTTGGACAAGCGAAACATACCCAACACAGCCGTAAAAGCTATATTTAAAGGAGACAGATTTAAAGCCGATTGCGCCATTTCGATGGGTGGTGACGGTACGTTACTTAAAGCTGCAAGCAAAGTGGGTGCGAAGAATATACCCATCATAGGTGTAAATCTTGGGCGTTTAGGTTTCCTTGCCGAGGTGTTGCCAGAGGAGTTGCACCAGACACTTGATGATATTTACACTGCCAATTATGGCATTGACGAACGGGCTGTATTGATAATGGAAACCAAAACACAATTGCTTCATATTCGTCCATACGCTTTGAATGATATAGCCATACTTAAACGCGACCACGCTTCGATGATTACCATTCACGCAAGTGTGAATGGTGAATACTTAGTAAGTTATCTTGCTGACGGACTCATTATCAGCACTCCAACGGGGTCAACAGCCTACTCTTTGTCGAATGGAGGGCCTATTCTTGTGCCGCAAAGTAGGAGCATTTGTCTCACACCAGTAGCTCCTCACAGCCTCAACATTCGTCCGATAGTACTGACAGACGATGTGGAAATACGCTTAGAGGTGGAAAGTCGCAGCCACAACTTCCTTGTTGCAGTAGACGGACGTTCGGAAAAGCTATCCGAAGGGTCAAGCATAACCATTCGTAAAGCTCCTTATAAAATACGTATAGTGAAGCCTAAGACGCACAGATACTTCTCTACACTACGCACAAAACTAATGTGGGGAGCGGATATACGTGAACACGAATAACAAAAGTTGAGGTGTTTCGATTAAAAAAGAATGATGCACCATTTGCAAAAGACAGAGGCAATTTTTATAAAGGATAGATGCCTTATGAATAAAGGATAGATGAACAATTAATAACAGATAGATATACTGTTTGCAAAGGCTATATCCATAATTTGCAAAAAATAGAAACAAAGTGGACAATAGGCGCATCACACGCACACTATAATTGAAATAACGATGAGTTTAATAGATTATTTAAAACTTCCAAAAACGAAATACTCTACCAAAGAGATACTCCGTTGGCTGTGGAAAGCTTGGAAAGGCAACCGCCTACAAGCCTGCCTCAATGCTGCCATCGGACTACTCGGTGTAGGTGTTTCATTGGCTTCGGTGTGGGCTGTGCAACGTGCCATAGACGTAGCTTCTCACGATTTGGAAGGCAATATCTATGTCGCTGTCATCGTAATGGGCTTATTGATATTGTGCGACTTTGCACTCAATGTGGCTTCGGTATGGATACGCAACATCTTAGGCATCAAGGCGCAAAATCGTATGCAACAACAATTGCTCGACCGCATATTGCGCTCTCAATGGAAAGGAAAGGAAACTCACCATTCGGGAGATGTACTCAACAGATTAGAGTTTGATGTGTCTAACGTGGTAAACTTCCTAACAGAGGTTATTCCCAACTCACTTTCAACCCTTGCACTTTTCTTAGGCGCATTTGGTTACTTGCTCTCTATGGATTGGCGATTGGCTTTTATCATTACGTTTATGATACCTGTCTTCGTTATTTTCAGCAAGTTGTACATCCGACAGATGAGAAACTTAACCAGCGAAGTGCGAAGTTCTGACTCCAAAGTGCAAAGCGTATTGCAAGAAACTATCCAAAACCGAATGTTGATAAAGACATTGGAGGGCGACAGTGCTGCCGTAGATCGCTTGGAAGAGCAGCAAAGTGTATTGCGCCATAAGGTAGTTCGCCGTACCAAATTCTCGGTCTTTTCCAATCTCACATTGAGTTTAGGCTTCTCCGTGGGTTATCTTATCGCTTTTACTTGGGCAGCCATTCGCCTCTCAGCAGGTACACTCACATTTGGTGGAATGACAGCTTTCTTGCAATTGGTCAATAAGATACAAAGTCCTGCACGACAGCTCACACGCCTTATACCTTCGTTTGTGATGGTCTTTACAGCAGCCGAACGCCTAATGGAGTTGGAGGAAGACCCTTTGGAAGAGCAAGGCACACCTATCCAACTTGCATCGCCTTGCGGTATTCGGTTCAAGAATGTGGCGTTTGCATACGAGGATAGCGATGAGAACGTTATAGAAAATCTCAACTTCGACTTCTATCCAGGCTCGTGTACAGCCATCTTAGGCGAAACAGGAGCGGGTAAAACTACCCTTGTACGTATAATTCTTGCCTTGCTGCAACCCAAGAGTGGCACGGTAGAAATCTATAACAACAAGGAACAACACCCACTTTCGCCACGCCTCCGCAACAACTTTGTATATGTTCCGCAAGGCAATACGCTGATGAGTGGTACTATTCGTGACAATCTGAGAATGGGAAAACTCACCGCAACCGATGAAGAAATGGAAGAAGCACTTCGACGTAGCTGTGCCGATTTTGTATTCGAATTGCCCAACGGACTTGATACCGAGTGTACCGAACAAGGAGGTGGACTAAGCGAAGGACAGGCACAACGCATTGCCATAGCTCGTGCTTTATTACGCAATCGCTCTATCTTGCTCTTCGATGAAGCCACATCAGCACTCGACCCCGATACAGAACGACAATTGCTAAAAAACATTTTAGCAACCAACGACAAGACTGTAATCTTCATCACACATCGCCCTGCGGTGATAGACTACTGCGACCAGACATTGACAATTCAAAAATTATAAACAATATGAAACGAATTATTTTATCTGCATTGCTCATTCTTGCAGCTATCGTAAATATTCAAGCGCAAGATTTAGATGCACAATATGCAAAAGATTTATTGAAAGCGGGCACCTCAGCCCCCGACTTTACGCTTCGCACAGCCGATGGCAAGGACATAAAACTGAACACCTACCGCGGCAACTATGTAGTGTTAGACTTCTGGGCTTCGTGGTGTCCTGACTGCCGAAAGGATATTCCTGCAATGAAAGAGCTATGGCGCGAATTTATGGATTACAACGTGCGCATCATAGGCGTATCGTTCGATACCAATAAAGATGTGTGGGTGAAAACCTATTGGGAGAAGTATCAGATGAACTGGACACAGGTAAGCGAACTGAAGAAGTGGAAAAAGGAAACCGTTATCGACCGTTTATATAAGGTAAATTGGATTCCAACAATGTATCTTATCGACCCTAACGGCAAAATAGTTTTGGGTACGGTACAAATAGAGAAGCTCCGTGAAACCCTTGAGGCACTCAAACCTCAAATGAAAATGTCGCAAGCGGACATCACAGCTCAATATATCGGTGGCGACTCGGCTATCAATGCTTACCTGTTGACCAACCAGCTCTACACCGCCTCTACACGTAAGATGATGTTTGAAGCAGATGTTCTTGTTTCGTTCACCGTAGAGATGGACGGTGCCGTTACGGGGGCACGTGCTATGGAAATAAAGAATTTAAAACCGACAAACCCTAAATTCAACAAGCTCAAGACCGAAAAGCAACAGCAAATAATGACCGATGCCGACCAACACTTCCGTGCTGAGGCGGTAAGATTGGTCAGCAAGATGCCTAAATGGAAACCAGCCGAAAAGAACGGTAGACCAGTGAAGGACAAAAAGACATTGTTAATTCATTTCAATCCAAACTTTAAAGACAAGAATTATAATATAAATTATTTAAAGAATTATTTTAACCTTAAAAACATTTCGCTTTAAAGGAACAAACGTTATATATATATTTATTGAAACGTACATAAACTACAAAGTAGCAAGCCTCTAATGGGTGTGCTACTTTGTTTTTATAGCTTTCAAAAAGCCTACTTTATTGATTATTCTCAGCCTTTTTTACTGTTCTTCCTCAGCTTTTTCTTTGTTCTTTATTTGTCTACTTGATACCGCATCACTCGCATCATTGAGTACCTTGCCTATCTTTTCGCCCAACTTGTTGCCTGCATCTGTTAAGCGTTGGAAGAAGTTTTTGCCGTTCTTCTTTTTCTTTTGTTCGGTCGAAGGCTTATTCTCGCCCACATAGTCGGTCGTCTTTGCCTTCTTCTTAGTAGTTTGTTTACGGCTTATCTTTGTTTCTTTCGTGTAGATTTCTTCCCCTTTGGTGTGTGTTACCTTAACTGTTCGCTTCACTTCTTTGGCTTTTTCTGCCTTTTTAGCATTGTCTGCTTTGCGCTTATCTACAGGTTTTCTGCGCCAAGCCTGATACTTTGCATCTTCAAGCACAGCATTGGTCTGTGCCGAAACCTCTGTGGTATATGCTACTGCCAAGAGCGCAAATACCGCCATCATCATTAATTTTTTCATAAGTGATTGTTGTTTTATTATTAGTCTATAGTAGGGATTAGTCGGACAAGTCGGACGGGTCAGACAAGTCGGACAAGTCAGACAAGTCGGACGGGTCGGACAGGTCGGACAGGTCGGACGAGTCGGACAACGCTGATCCCCTTTTACTTTCTCATATTCCTAAACACGAAACCTACGTGCTTAAACACCGTCTTGAAGAAACCATAATGCACACACATTACACGGAAACGCTCACGAAGCGAAGCTCTGTGATTGCGAGTGGTTTGTCCTTCTTCTAAGTAGTTTGCCACTACAGCGTGCACATTGCGCAACAATAAGCCTCGGCGTTCGCCTTCTTTCATCACACGAATACACCAGTCTACATCTGCCGAAAAGCGATAATGCGTGTTGTAAGGCAATTTCTTAGCAATGTCTAATCGAGCATAAAAGGCTTGATGACACACCAACATACCATTTTCGAACGAACGCCACGAAAGCACTTCGGGAGGTTGCAAGCGACGATGATACAAGAAATTGCCCCGCTCGTCCACAATATCGGTATTGCCAAACAATACAGCAGGTCGTTCCTCGCCATCGCCAGCTTCTGCCGTTAGTGCCACCTTCTGCAAGGTGTCAGCCTCTGGGAGACAGTCGCCTGCATTCAAGAACACCACATAGTCGCCCGTGGCAAGTTTCAGTCCCTTGTTCATCGCATCATACAGCCCCTTATCGGGTTCGCTCTTGATACGAATAACGTGCCCATTTTCAGCATTGTCCGACATCTGCTTGTACTCTTTCGCCAATTCCACAGTATGGTCTGACGAGTCGCCATCTACAATGAGATGCTCTACGTGCGGATAAGTTTGCCTCGAAACCGAGTCTAACGTAGGTTGCATTACCGACGCAGCGTTGTAAGTTATGGTCACTACCGAGAATGTAATCATCTGTTTTATGTTGTTTTGTCAGCCAAAATGCTGTTGTAAAGTTCTATATATTGTTGTGCCACCACACTCTCCGAATAGCGTGTTACTACCGAATTGCGCAGTTCGCCACACGAGATAGGGTTGTTCATTGCCCAAACAATGCCTTCTGCCAAATCTTCTGCCGAACCGTATTGTGCCAAATAGCCATTTTGCTTGTGCAGAATAATGTCTCTCTGTCCGCTATTGTTAAACGACACAGGCACACACCCACACGCTAAAGCCTCGATAAGGGTCTGCCCAAAGGTTTCGTACATTGACGACGACACCACCACATCGGCAGCACTATAAATCTTAGAAAGATTGTTTTCGCCCGAAACCTTGCCCAACCACTTGTAACCCACAGGAATATCATCAAGCAAAGCTGTAGACTTTGCCCCTCCAAAGAGCACCAAACACACCTCGTCTTTCTTTACTCGCTGCGTATCTACCAAGTGGCGCAAAGCTGCTATAAGATAGCGCAAACCCTTGATTTCGGCATCTATGCGAGCAGCTCCAAAGGCAATAACCTTAACATTGGGAATACCCAAGTCGGTGCGTGAAGTGGCTTTATCGCAAGGAATAAACTTTTGCAGGGAGAGCACATTGGGAATGGTAGTTACAGCGTGTCCCTTCATCAGTCGACTCGAACGTGCTATATCAGCCAACCAATTGCTTACTGCCACAAAATGAATCGGAGCGTGGGAGTAGACCTCCAACTTTTTCATAAACACCCTGTGCGATACATCGTCTGCATTTTCAGAACCCAAGAAGCTGCATTTACCACACGACTCTGTATAGCGATTGCAAGTATAGGCATAATGACAGATGCCTGTGAGTTGCCACATATCGTGCATCGACCACACAATGGGCTTACCCGATTGCAATATCTTGCGAATACTATTCAGCGAAAGCATACCTTGATTTATCCACGAAAGATGGATTATGTCTGCTTGCTGAAAGGCGTCCAACTTCGTAATATCCATACCAGCATTGGCAAGGTCTACCGCAAACAGGTTAGGTCGTTGGAAGCGCAAATGCCAAAACACGCACCATCGTTCCCATAGTCTGTTCCATTCGGTGCGCCATCCTTTCTTAATTGTTTCCACCATAGGGTCGGCACTTAGCCTATCGCGTACCAACATCTTAGCCTGCACTCCATTAGCATTGAGCGCATCTTTTAGTCGATTGGTCGCAACTGCTGCTCCCCCCGTATTCTCGCTTGTATTTACAATGAGTACTCGCATTATAAAAAATAGAATTGCCCACAAAGATACAAGATTTTCTATAAACAACTGCAAACTAAACATTTGTTTTAAGAAATTCTAAAGATTAAAGAGAGTTATTTTTAGGAATTGCAAGGAGTTAAAGGGAGTTACCGCTCGTTCCTCGCTTAGGAGTTAGAGCCAAATGTGTTGTGGGCACTATTTGGGAGAATTGGTCAGACGAGTCGGACAAGTCGGACAAGTCGGACAAGTCGGATAACTTCTTAGAGACAATTTAAAGCTACTTCCTCAATCGTAAGTTTTAGTTTTTCTTTTATATTTCCTATGCTTTTCCAACCTAATATTTCGATGCGTGAGGTATCAAAAACGGCCTTTTTGATAACCGAAAAACCTGCTTTTTCCTCGTTACTCGGAACATCTATCACCACTTTTCTTCCCCCAATTTCTGCAATGGTCTCAGCCAATTCACGAATAGTGATGTTCGAATCTGGGTCGGCAACGTTATAAGGCGTCATATTCTCGCCTTTCAAGAGGATATGGAGCAAAGCCGAAGCACAATCTACAACAAAGCACCACGACCGAAATTGTTCGCCTGTGCTTTTCATTACAATATCCTCGTTTCTCATTACGTTACGAATGAATTGTGCATACACACGGTTGTCACTCTCGCTAAAATAAGGTCCATAAATGTGCGAAGGGCGAGCTATCGACACATCAAGACCATACTGCTGCGCATAGCATACACACATCGTTTCGGCAGCACGTTTAGACGAAGGGTAGCACGCACGCACGGTAGCGGGATTTACATAACCACTAAAGTCTTCGGTGAAGGCCTGTCCTTTGCCTTCGCCGTATGCTTCGCCCGATGACACATAAACAAATCGTTGCAGCTGATGACTTTTGCCATAACTCAACAGATTGTCCACACCATATATATTAGCTTTCATCACACCCACAGGGTCGGTGGCGTATGCACTTGGCGAAGCCCCACTTGCTGCATCTATGATGTAATGAAAGTCAATATCGGCTGTCAGTTCCTTGGTTACATCAAACTGTAAGAAACAAAAGTTGTCTGCTTCCCAATAAGCTGCAAATCGTCGTCTTGCCCTTTCTTTGTTTCGCCCAGCTGCATAAATGGTAAACGCACCCTCGCTTCGTTGCATCAATACGTCTACTAAGCAACCACCTATCAGTCCTGTTGCCCCTGTTATAAGAATGTTTTTCCCCTCTAACAAGTGCCACGGAAGGTCGGTATGCGCTGCCTGTTGTAAGGCTATTCGGTATGCTTCTGTCATTTCAACCAGTAATCTTTATCCGTATTTTTCAATGCCTTGAAAAGTTCCACATCTTCTGTTTGTGTTAGTTTCAGCCCATTGCGTTCCGAACCTAATACCAAGTGCTGGTCGTTCACGCCCAATGCTCCTAAAAGCGTACACGAAGCCACAGTATTCTCTACCCCTCGGTGCTCTGCCTCGGCGTGTGCGTCAAGCAAGGTTTTAAGGCGGTAGGTATGCGGTGTTTGGGTGCGAATAAGTCGCTCACGAGGTATCTCTATGTTAGAAAGACAATCACCTTTCACTTCCATAATGGCTTCCTTGCACACAAGACCTGTTACGGCATAGCCAAACTCCTTACACTTTGCAATGTTTTCGGCTATGATACGTTCCGACACCAATGGTCGTACACCATCGTGTACCAGCACTATATCTTCGCCTTTACAACCCTTTGCCCTTAGTCCTTCCAATCCGTTTCGGATAGACGCTTGATTGCTGTCGCCCCCTTCAAAAATCCATTTCAACTTGGTGATGTTAAATTGGTTAGCGTATGCCTGCAGCACCACTTCCCAACCTTGTAGGCAAACCACACCTATGGCATCTATTTGCGAATGTTCTTGAAATGCTTTGAGCGTATAAATGATAACGGGAATGTTATCAATGGTCATAAACTGCTTGGGAATATCTTGCCCCATTCTGTTGCCTACGCCTCCAGCGGTAAGTAATGCGATGTTCATAATAATTCTTTTTTAAAGGTCGTATTGAACGTTATTGTATGTAAAGATAAAGGGATAAAAGAAGCCACGCACAATGCCCATAATGCCCTTTGCTCCCTCGTTGTAATATATTGTTTTGCGGTGTTTAGCACAAATAGTGCAGAGTTGCAGCAAGGCAAACACTCCTTGACGGCGCATTAGTCCTGCCATACGATGCGCCAATGGGTTATGCCCCTTGCTCCGTTCGTATATCATTTGGTAGAGCCGTTGCCAATTCTCCTTCTTTTGCAGTCTGCTATAATTAGCATACCCTTGTGTGTAAGGAGCAGTTTTCGAGTTCTTGCTATGGTCTATGCCGTGCGTTTTATTCTCTTGTGCAATAGCCGATGCGTCGTGTGTGCGATGCCAGTTTAGCGGTTCGTCTATGCGCACTATTCCTCTTTGCAATTGTGCATTGATAGCCAACGACCAATCGTAATGGATATAACTTATCCAATTGTTGTGATTTTGCACAAAATCTCTGCGCAACAACATCGTATGACCTGCAAATCCTGTGAACAACAATGCCTCCAAACTGTATTGTGGGGTAACGTACACCGTCTGTTCTCTTGTTCGTCCTCTGTCGTGACAGCAAAAACAAATGTCTTTCTCGCCAATGGCTTCCACCTGTTTGGCTATCTTTTCAGGATACCACACATCGTCTTGGTCGGCAATAGCTACAAAGTCGGCAGTGGCACGCATAGCAGCCGATTCAAAGTTGGCATTAAACCCTACGTTCCTTTCGTTCTTAAATATGCTTACATTTTCATATTTCTGAGCATATTCCTCCGCAATCATTACCGTGTTGTCGGTCGACCCATCGTCCTGTATAATGATTTCTTGGACAGGGTAGGTTTGGTTGATAATAGAGTCTATCTGTTCTTTCAGATATTTCTCTCCATTATACGTGCATACCACCACTGCCACCGTCTTTTTTGTTTTGCCCATTGTTTCTTATTATTGTTTTGCAAATGTACTCAAAAAAATACGATTTCTTCACCTCTCCACTTGTAAAAGTTTTATTTTTAGGGATAAGTAGCCTCTCCCACCCCCTCCGTTGGAAGGGGAGTACAATTTTGCTGTACATTGCTATCTGTACTTTGATCCGACCTGTCCGACTTGTCTGACTCGTCCGACCTGTCCGACCTATCCGACAAAACCACAGCAGAAATGCGCTCCCTTCCCAACTAAGGGATCGGGAAAGGCAGTAGTTCGCAGGCTGTAATTTAGACCAAACTACAAATTAAGGAAAACAAATTTTCAACCCATTGGAAATAAGATATTCACCGAGTTCCCCCTTGTTCTGTAAAAATACCCCTAAAACCTTGATATATCATAAATTTTGCTGTACCTTTGCTCCAAATTTCACAATATGAAAAGCCTACGTTTTTTAGAACGATTGTTTAAGAAGATGTGTTATCCCATTCGGAGCAACTTTTCTTTCTTTTGCTTTATGTATCTCATTGGGATTGTGGTATCGTATGAGGAACTACCAGCCAACAAGCCCGAAGTGGAGGTATATGCCAACTTGTGGCTTGAATTGTTCTTGGATTTATACATTATCTGTGCTGTCCTATCGGTGATACCACTGAAAATTCGCCGATGGATACGTGGATTTTTCTACGTTGTGGCGTATGCTACGAGTATTGCAGACTTGTTTTGTTGGATCAAGTTTCGTTCTACGCTCAATCCATCTATGCTGTTGTTGGCAGCTGAAACTGATGGTAGAGAAGCAGGAGAGTTCTTAAACAATTATCTCAATGCGGAGTTGCTCACCTCAAGTGTGGGATTGCTGCTTCTTATTGTGCTTTTCCATATTTTCACAGCTTGTACGCCATTCTTCTATAAGAAGTTTTCACCTTCTGTAAAAGCAATAATTGGCGGTTTCAACGCTATTTTAGAACGATTGCAACCCATATTTGGTGTTCTGCTTACAGGATTGTTGGTGTGGGCAACGATAAGTTCGGCACATAACAAAAGCGAAATGGTAGAAATGTTTTCTAAACATTCGATAGGCGATGTAGAGCACGAACTGACCAACAGAGATTGTGCGCAATTCTATTTGCCTTGCTACCGATTGATATTTAGTGTCTTTGCTAACCAACTTGCCGCACAGCAGATAGACCGCCTAATTGCGGCTAAAGATGATGCCCAAGTAGACAGTTGCTCGTTTAAATCGCCCAATATTGTACTTATCATTGGCGAAAGTATGGGGCGTCACCATTCACAGCAGTATGGCTATTTTATGAACACCACCCCCCGACAAGTAGCGTTGGAACGTTCGGGACTATTAACGCCTTTCACCGATGTCGTAGCACCTTGGAACTTGACAAGTTTTGTATTTAAGAATGTATTTTCGCTTCACGTTGTAGGGCAGCAAGGTGAGTGGTGCGACTATCCGTTATTCCCACAACTTTTCCGCAAGGCAGGTTATCACGTTTCGTTCGTTACCAATCAGTTCTTACCTCAAGCCAAAGAAGCTGTTTATGATTTTAGCGGAGGGTTCTTCTTAAATCATACCGAACTTTCAGCCTCAATGTTTGATACTCGTAACACACGTTTGCACCGTTTTGATGAAGAACTGTTGCAAGATTATGACAGGAATTTGAAACAAGAAAACAAGGTGCATAACCTTATAATCTTCCATCTCATCGGGTCGCACGTGTCGTACAAGATGCGTTATCCTATCAATCAACGCCACTTCAAAGCCGATGATTACGCAGAAAAACGCAAAGACTTGTCGAAAGAACAACGTGAAATGTTGGCACATTATGACAATACGGTGTTGTACAACGATTCGATTGTAGACCAAATTGTGAAGCGTTTCTCGGACGATGAAGCGGTGGTGATATATATGCCCGACCACGGTGAAGAATGTTATGAAGGTAATCGTGGATTTGTGTGTCGCAATCATTCGGCAGAAATAGATTACGATTTAGCACATTACGAGTTTGAAGTACCTTTTTGGATTTATTGTTCGCCAAAGTTTGTGGATAAACACAGCGATGTATTCCAACAAATAAAAAAGGTGAAAGATAAACGATTGATGACAGATGCATTGCCTCATTTGCTGCTCAACCTTGCAGGTATCAGCACAAAGCAATATAAGTCAGAGTACGATATATTGAGCACAAAATATAACGAAATGCGCCCAAGAATATTGAAAAATAAAACCGACTATGATAAGTTGGTGCTGAAGCATAAACAAGAAAAGAAGCGATGAAAAGGCTTATTTTTGTAGGATAAAGCTATGAGTATGGAGATAAAAGATAAAGAGCAAAATATAAAAGGCGCAGCAGATGCCAAATTATTGCGTGTGGAATGTAATGCCTTGCGCGGATTGGCTATTATGGGCATTATGCTTCATAATTTTTGTCATTGGCTTTCGCCCATCGTTAAAGAAAATGAGTATCAATTCATACAGCAACACATAGATTGGTTTGATGATGTTATGTCTGCACCAATAGGCGAAACACCTTTAGAATTTTTCCATATTGTTTCGTTCTTTGGACATTATGGTGTGCCCGTCTTCCTATTTTTGTCGGGTTATGGACTTTATTTAAAGTACGAATTGCCTTTAAAAGGACAAGCGGAGGCGATTGTACCTTCAGCTTTTCGTTTTGTTCGCTACCATTGGCTAAAGCTCTTTCGTATGATGATTGTGGGCTTTGTGGCTTTCGTGCTTATTGATAACATTACCGCAGGAGCACATAAATACGATGTAATGGCCATTTTTGGACAGATGGGCTTGTTCAATAATCTTATGGAACACCCTGATAAGGTGATATGGCCAGGACCTTATTGGTACTTTGGTTTGATGTTCCAATGTTATATTGTGTATCGCTTGTTGCTGTTTCGTAAACATTGGAGTTATGCTGTGGCAATGATAGTTGTTTGTACGCTTATTCAAGCATTGTGTGAACCAGAGGGCGAAACATTAAATCGTGTGCGCTATAATTTTATCGGTGGAATGTTGCCTTTCTGTTTAGGATTGCTTTCAGCACGATACCTTAATATTAAGAATTGGCAACCTTATTTGTCAGTGTTTATTGCTTCGTGTGTGTGCGTTTATTTGGGCAGTTTTTATTTCTATACTTGGTTGTTTGTTCCAATGTTTATTTGTGCAGCATCCATCAGTTTTGTAGTATTCATTTCACGCACGCAAAAGCATTTTATCCCACATCAGTGGATAATGAAGGCGTTGAATTGGATTGGTACAATATCGGCAGCGATGTTTGTATCACACCCTATTGTGCGCAAAATACTTATCCCCATATCACGTGAGGGCAACTATTGGACAGGCTTGTTGCTTTATGTTATTTGTGCTATTGGTGTAGCTTGGCTGTTCAACGAACTTATTAAGCGTGTACCATCGCCAAAGTTGAAGTAAAAGAAGACATCATATAGAAAAAAGAAGATACAGAAATGCAGATAAAGGATATAGAACTCGCTAATATAAGTCGCTATCGTAGCGAACTAATGGGAATGGCAATGCTCTTTGTAGTGCTGTTTCACGTAGGTTTGCCACGCGAAGACCTCTTCTTTGGATTGCGGAGAATGGGAAATATTGGTGTAGACATGTTTCTTTTCTTGAGTGGTATTGGGTTGTGGTTTTCGTGGACAAAGAACCCTGATACACGTTCCTTTTATCTGCATCGTATGGTGAGAATTTATCCTACGTGGCTTGTTATAGCTCTTCTGTTTTATGTACCCGATTATCTTTGTCCTGACCTTGTGATGCACCACGGGCATAGTACAAATATCATCGATTTAATCGGAGATATAAGTATCAATTGGGATTTTTGGCTGCACGATGAACTCACATTCTGGTACATTCCAGCTACAATGATGTTATACTTGGTTACGCCTGCTTATATGCAGCTCATTATTAAGCACCCCATCTATCGTTGGAGTCCTGTCGTAATGGTGATGTGGTGCATTTTGGTGGCATTGGTAACACCTATCAATCATCTTGTTGGACATTTAGAGATATTTTGGAGTCGTGTACCCATTTATTTTATAGGTATCAACATTGGAGCAGCCGTAAAGCGAAAAGATACGATGGATGGTGCTTCTATTTGGATGATTATTATTATCTTTGTAATGGCATTGGCGTCAAGCATCTTTCTTGAACAAGTGAAACACGGACAATTCCCCTTGTTTTTAGAACGTATGCTTTACATTCCACTCACGATAACAACGATATTATTGCTCAATCGTGTGTTCCGCTGTACACCTGTGTGGTTTAACAAGACGTGTGCGTGGGTCGGCGGATTGAGCTTAGAGACCTATCTGCTACATCATCAGTTTGTTTTGATATATGTGGAGCGGTTGGAGTGGAACTATTGGTTCACCTTCTTGACAACTATTTCTATTGTGTTGCCATTGGCGTGGGTGTTCCAAAAGTGTATGAACGCAGTTGTAAAACCCATAGAGAGAAAACTGAAATGAAAGATTTAATACGATTAATTCGACCCAAGCAGTGGATAAAAAATCTTGTGGTATTGCTTCCCATCTTTTTTAGCGGAGCATTATTGCGCCTTGAGGCACTTTATGCTGGAGGCGTTACAGCCCTTGCATTCTGCTTTGTGGCTTCATCTATCTACTGCTTGAACGATATAATTGATGTAGAAGACGACCGAAAACACCCAGAGAAATGCAAACGCCCATTCGCTTCGGGTGCTATAAGTATTCCACAAGGAATGGTGTTGATGGGCTTGATGTTTGGCTTGGCTATTGCAACACTGTATCTTTTGTCGAATAACCGAATAGAAACGATAGGTATCTTGTCGCTCTATTGGCTAATGAATATTGCTTATTGTTTGTGGTTAAAGCAACACGCTATCATTGATGTATGTATTGTAGCTTTTGGTTTTGTGTTGAGACTTATAGCTGGTGGCGTGGCAACATCTATCTTGCTCAGTAAATGGATTGTGCTAATGACTTTCTTATTAATGCTTTTTCTTTCGTTTGCTAAGCGTCGTGACGATGTGTTGCGTATGAATGAAACAGGAGAAGCCCCACGCAAGAACACCAGTAGTTACAACCTAACGTTCATCAATCAAGCCATTACGATAACAGCAGCAGTAACGCTGGTGTGCTACATTATGTACACGGTAAGCCCAGAAATCATTGCAAAGTTTAATACAGATAATCTTTATCTCACCTCTATTTTTGTATTGTTAGGGCTTTTGCGCTACATTCAAATAGCTGTGGTTGACAAGAAAAGTGGCGACCCTACGAAGGTTATTCTCCACGACCGCTTTATTCAAACCATTGTTCTTGGATTTGGTCTCACGTTTTTAGTTATTATTTATTTTCTTTAGGTATAGCTATGAAAGTTTACGCATTCGATTTTGATGGCACATTAACAACCAAAGACACCTTTGTAGAGTTCATTGAGTTCAACTTTGGCTACAAAAAAGCCTTTTGGGGATTTCTGTTATTCTCGCCATTATTGGTATTGATGAAGTTGAAAATGTATCCCAATTGGAAGGCGAAACAACGCGTATTCTCTTGGTTTTTTAAGGGAATGAATATCGATGAGTTCGATGAAAAATGCGTAAAGTTTGCACAAGCAAGATGTAGGATACTGCGTCCTGACGGCATAGAAACCCTTCGAAAAGCTTTCAAAGATGGCGATAAAGCTGTGATAATTTCAGCGAGCATAGAGAATTGGGTGCGTCCGTTCTTTGCAGAGTTTGGCGATTTACTTCCCATCGAAGGCACACAGATAGATGTAAGAAACGATGTTGTAACAGGAAAATTTATCAGCAAGAACTGTTATGGCGAAGAAAAGGTTGACCGACTTAAAAAGGTGTTCCCTAATCGTTTTTCCTATCAGCTCATTGTCTTTGGTGATAGTAATGGCGATAAAGCTTTGTTGGCTGAAGCAGACGAGGCACATTACCGTCCGTTTAGGAATGGAAAGCGCGAAAAACTCGGTGAAATCGTCCGTTTTGGTATTGTTGGTGTAGCTGCAACAGCGCTGCAATTTTGTATTTATGTATTTCTATTAAACTATCTTGAACCCCGAATTTCTAATACGATAGGTTATGCTTTAAGCTTTTGTTTCAACTATGTAGCCTCTACAAAGTTTACATTTAAAGTGAAATCTACTGCCAAACGAGGTGCAGGATTTGCCCTTTCCCACATTGTAAATTTCCTTTTACAAACAGCAATGCTATCCCTTTTCCTTTATTTAGGCTTCGAGAAGCGTGTGGCAATGATACCTGTTTTCTGCGTCTGCGTACCTGTAAACTTCCTTCTGGTGCGTATGTTTATGAAGCGGAAATAAGGTTATTTCTCCGTTTTAACCCAAATCGGTCGTTAGTGTCTTTCCCTAGAAAAAGTTGACTCGCAAAATCAACAATTATGTGGAAGTACAGTAAGCATCCAATATTAGCCGCCTTTGTGTAACATTCTTGCTTTACTACCTTTGCCCTAAAAACTTATGTTTGTACTCAACGAAACAAATGTTTTTCGGGTTTGTTGCACTCCTGTGGACATGCGTCAGGGTATTCTTCGCCTGTCCCAATTGGTACGCAGCAATGACTTCAATCCTTCTGATGGTGTTGTCTACGTTTTCTACAATCGATCCCGTAACCGAATTAAATTGCTGCACTGGGAACGCTGTGGTTTTGTCGTGTATCATAAACAGATGGCACAGGGTTGCCTGAGTCCTAAAATCATACGGGCGAGAGTTGGATTTTATGAACTTCGCTGGGACGAATTGGTACTCTATATTGAAGGTATAAATCCTAATTGCTACCGAAGAAAAAGATACAATAAATCTTAGTATTTTCTTGCCAGTGTCAGATATTTTTCGTAACTTTACATCGTATAAAGAACTGATAATGTGATGGATATGCCTTATAGTACAATGACATCTGACTACCATTCTCTCACTCGGGAAGCTGTTGTTAAACTTCTTGAGCAAAGGGATGCTGAGCTTAAGATTAAGGATGCTGAGCTGGAACGAAAGTCCCGTCGCATTCTTGAACTTGAGCGCATGGTATTTGGCAGGCGCAGCGAGAAACGCCTGCCTGAGAGTGCAAGCGGCTGGGCGGGTACGCTTTTTGACGAGCAGTGGGCCAAAGAGGGCTCCCTGGCTCAGGTGGAAGCCCTTCCCATCATCAAGGAGATAAAACAGCAGGCCGGACAACGCAGGTCATCACGCCGTGTGAGCCGTCCTTCCAGAAAGGGTAGGACCTACGCCTCCTATGTTCCCGAGAATATAGAGCGACAGGTGACGGAGATATATCCAGAGGGTTATGACGCTGAGCGCATGGTCATCATCGGACATGACAGAAGTGAGCATCTGTGTCTGCGTCCCTCATCCTTTTATGTCAGGGTAGAAGATCGTGTCATCTGCCGCCTGAAGGAAGCCCGGTCAACGGATGCGAAGGTCGACATCCTGGAAGCCCCCTTGAAAAAGCAAGCGGTGGATTGTTTTGCCGACGCTTCCCTGCTCGCCGAAATCATCACCGCCAAGTTCGCCTATCACCAGCCCGAGTATAGGCAATGTGAAAGATGGAAGGAACTGGGCGTGAACATCCCCACCTCAACCGTCAACAGTTGGGTTCACGATGCCGCCGATGCACTTTATCCACTTTACAAACTTCAAGTAAGACAGATCCTGCAAAGTCCTTATCTTCAAGTTGACGAGACCAGCGTACAGGTTGCCGACCGCAAGGGAAAGACGCGCAAGGGATACCTGTGGGGTGTGCGTGACGCCATACACTCCCAGGGTGTGTTCTTCCATTGGAAGGACGGGTCGCGGTCGGGCGCTGTGGCAGATGAACTCTTCAAGGGCTACCAGGGTGCCATACAGTCTGATGGGTATGAGGTCTACAGCAGGTTTGAGAACGTTCAGGGCATCGTGCTGTTAGGATGTATGGCACACGTGAGACGTAAGTTCGAACATCTGGCGGCTGACGATAAAAACGCCGCCCATATCATCGAAACGATAGCCACGCTTTATGAGTTGGAGGAAAACCTCAAACACAAGAAAGCACCACCCGAGGAAGTGGAGACAGAACGAAAGACTAAAGCTTACCCCATTCTTAAGTATTTGGAGACCTATATGTTGGATGTACACAAACAGTACACCCCAGGCGAAGCTATGGAGAAGGCACTGCGTTATGCCTTCGCCGTATGGATACGCATTGGTAGGTATGTGCAGGACGGACGATTCAACATAGACAACAACCTCATGGAACAGGCCATCAGACCCATCACGCTTGGAAGAAAGAACTACCTGTTCTGTGGTAACAATGAGGGAGCGGAGAACAACGCCATCTTCTATACCTTCATGGCGTGTTGCAGGGAAGCAGGCATAGAGCCATACAAATGGATGAAGGAAGTTCTTTCAAGGCCCCTGCCAGATATGACGGAGGAGGAACTCACGAAAATGCTACCTTCAAACTTCAAATAACAAATAACCCTTATATGCTGCCAGACATATAAGGGTTATTTGTTGGTGTGAAAGTCGGCTAATATTGGATGCTTACGAAGTACAATTGTGAGAAACGTAACAAGTATTACGATGAAGTAATTCGTCTTTATACCCAAGAGGGTTTGGGGCGCACAAAAATTTCTCGAATCATTCCTGTTGGAGAGACAACAATTTCNTTCTTGCTTTCACGCTTACTACCCTCAAAGTAGAAGTTTGTCAAGTCAAAGAGCATCAGCTTGTTATCTATATTAAAAAGGTTATCTGTTACATTGCACAAGTGACGTTCTATCTTCTCTTTGAGTTCATAGAGTTTGTCCGTTACCTTGTACAGGGCATTGATACCCGGAGTCTNCATCGTAGAATCTTGCTATTATTATACTTTTTCAGTTTTGGCTATGGACTCTGTGTCCTACAAATTTTTATTTTTCTGAATGGTGCATATTTCAGTTTTAATTTATCGTATATAGCAGTTGCCTGCTTTGAGGGATTGCTGCATTGTCGCATCTGTACGATGTCTCCTAACGGGTTCCTACCTTCCGTGGTTACAAGTTTCTGGGTGCTCATCCTCCGCACGATTTCGGTCCAATAGCAGGATTCGCCTTCTCGCTTCAACTGGCAGCGGATGGTATTTACCACCCAGTAGGCAAGCAGACCGAAGAAAAGATGTGCATCGCTCCGGTCATCGGTCTGATGATATATAGGACGGAGGTTCAGGTCGGTCTTCAACTGTCTGTTGGTACATTCGATTTCTCGTATGAGGTTGTAATAGTCCCATGTGGTACGCTCGTCGAGTGTTTCTACATTGGTCCGTAGGAAGTATACGCCGTGTCCGGACTCGATGGCTGAGAGGTCTTTGAGCTTCCAGTCTACGCGTAGCATTTCCTTTGGTTTTTCTTCGTTTCTAATGTAGTCTATCGCATAGTATCTTGCGATAGAAGGATATTTCTGTATGGCTCGTCCCGTACGCTCTACAACCTTCTCGTAGAGTTTCGTTCCACCTTTCTTTGCAATACCATCATTTATCTTCTTCAGCTCTGTCTCAAATCTTTCACGCCAAAGTTTGTTCATTGACGATTCGGTCATAGCCTTAGATGGAGAGGTTATCTCAAGATAGTAGTCCTCACCTTCGGTGTGTACCTTGTTGAGCGTTATCGTTTGCTTTCGGGCGTCTTTTACCATCACACTCTTATGGTCCTCACTGAGCGTGTAATCTTTCAGCTTGGTGCGGGATACGCAGAGATAGTTGTAACCCTTTGCCTTAATAAGATTTAGATTCTCTTCGGTTGCAATACCTGCATCCATCACAATAAGCGATTTTTCTTTTTGTACAGGATTCCTGTCTGCCAGCGTATCTATCATATCAGGCAGTGATTTAGGGTCAGCCGTATTGCCTTCCAGGATAGAAGAATAGCGTATGAAGCCCTCCTTATTGATACACAGGGCCAGGACGAGAAGTTTACAATCTGATCGCTTCTCTTTTGACCTACCAAACTGTGCCTTCTTGCTTTCACGCTTACTACCCTCAAAGTAGAAGTTTGTCAAGTCAAAGAGCATCAGCTTGTTATCTATATTAAAAAGGTTATCTGTTACATTGCACAAGTGACGTTCTATCTTCTCTTTGAGTTCATAGAGTTTGTCCGTTACCTTGTACAGGGCATTGATACCCGGAGTCCAGTCTTGCGACCCAGTGTAAAGTTCGGCGGCAGCCGAATTATCCCTGAGATAATAATACGAGGAACGTTCAGATACGGCATACACAGTCCGGATGATGAGCGCAGAGAGTGCGGTGTGGATAGAATGGTTGCTCCATCCTTGGTCACGCAGGAACTCTTCCAGCCCCAGCTTATCAATGGTCTGCTTACAGAGCCATTCTGCACCAACATTCCTTGCGTCAGTATGTTCTGCCGTAGCAAGATCGATATAACGTTCAGACTCCTTTCTTGCCTTCTGTTCCTTCTTATCGAATCTATCAATTCCACCTTCCTCTTTCATCCGTTGCCACCACTCATCCGCCTTAGCCTGTTCCAGTTCAGTAAGCCCCTCCAAATGCTTGCCAAATAAAGAATTAGTTCCTCTGTTCTTAAACCCAAATCGGTTATTAGCCCGCAAAGGCTTTTTAAAGCGTTTAGCTGTTATGCTTTTCTTTGTCTTTGCACCTTATTTTGGCTCTTTTCGTTTGTTTTTTCAGTTGTTTAGCTCGCTAAACGTCTTCAAAAACAACCAAAAATAGCTCAAAATAAGCTCGCAAATCTCGAAGAAGTCTAACGACCGATTTGGGTTAAAACGCTCTGTAAGTGCAAAAGCAATTCTTCTCACCTGCAAGGCTGTGAGAGAAGGTTCAAAACCAATATTGAGCAGGATGAGCGAATGTACGTGTCCAGCCACGTCACGATACGACTCTTTTAGTCTATAATAAAGATCCTTTTCACCAGTTGCCGGATTAAAACGTGTCTGTACATTTGCGTGCATAGGTGCAAAGTAACAAAAAAAAATTGATATGCTGGTGTCCTACAAATCAGATTTAGCCCGTATTCAGAAAACGCTACGGCTGATTATTAAGTACTTAGCAAACCTGAAACCCTCAAAACACACTGAAAATTTATGAAAAATAATTATGCCCGTTAAACTTGGGT
>NZ_LT706987.1:1457286-1459940 GCF_900155655.1 Prevotella ihumii | reverse complement strand
AGTCCTAAAATCATACGGGCGAGAGCTGGATTTTATGAACTTCGCTGGGACGAATTGGTACTCTATATTGAAGGTATAAATCCTAATTGCTACCGAAGAAAAAGATACAATAAATCTTAGTATTTTCTTGCCAGTGTCAGATATTTTTTGTAATTTTACATCGTATAAAGAACTGATAATGTGATGGATATGCCTTATTGCACAATGACATCTGACTACCATTCTCTCACTCGGGAAGCTGTTGTTAAACTTCTTGAGCAAAGGGATGCTGAGCTTAAGAACAAGGATACTCAACTCAAGAACAAGGATGCTGAGCTTAAGATTAAGGATGCTGAGTTGGAACGAAAGTCCCGTCGTATTCTTGAACTTGAGCGCATGGTATTTGGCAGGCGCAGCGAGAAACGCTTGCCTGAGAGTGCAAGCGGCTGGGCGGGTACGCTTTTTGACGAGCAGTGGGCCAAAGAGGGTTCCCTGGCTCAGGTGGAAGCCCTTCCCATCATCAAGGAGATAAAACAGCAGGCCGGACAACGCAGGTCATCACGCCGTGTGAGCCGTCCTTCCAGAAAGGGTAGGGCCTACGCCTCCTATGTTCCCGAGAATATAGAGCGACAGGTGACGGAGATATATCCAGAGGGTTATGACGCTGAGCGCATGGTCATCATCGGACATGACAGAAGTGAGCATCTGTGTCTGCGTCCCTCATCCTTTTATGTCAGGGTAGAAGATCGTGTCATCTGCCGCCTGAAGGAAGCCCGTCCAACGGATGCGAAGGTCGACATCCTGGAAGCCCCCTTGAAAAAGCAAGCGGTGGATTGTTTTGCCGACGCTTCCCTGCTCGCCGAAATCATCACCGCCAAGTTCGCCTATCACCAGCCCGAGTATAGGCAATGTGAAAGATGGAAGGAACTGGGCGTGAACATCCCCACCTCAACCGTCAACAGTTGGGTTCACGATGCCGCCGATGCACTTTATCCACTTTACAAACTTCAAGTAAGACAGATTCTGCAAAGTCCTTATCTTCAGGTTGACGAGACCAGCGTACAGGTTGCCGACCGCAAAGGAAAGACGCGCAAGGGATACCTGTGGGGTGTGCGTGACGCCATACACTCCCAGGGTGTGTTCTTCCATTGGAAGGACGGGTCGCGGTCGGGCGCTGTGGCAGATGAGCTCTTCAAGGGCTACCAGGGTGCCATACAGTCTGATGGGTATGAGGTCTACAGCAGGTTTGAGAACGTTCAGGGCATCGTGCTGTTAGGATGTATGGCACACGTGAGACGTAAGTTCGAACATCTGGCGGCTGACGATAAGAACGCCGCCCATATCATCGAAACGATAGCCACGCTTTATGAGTTGGAGGAAAACCTCAAACACAAGAAAGCACCACCCGAGGACGTGGAGACAGAACGAAAGGCTAAAGCTTACCCCATTCTTAAGTATTTGGAGACCTATATGTTGGATGTACACAAACAGTACACCCCAGGCGAAGCTATGGAGAAAGCACTGCGTTATGCCTTCGCCGTATGGATACGCATTGGCAGGTATGTGCAGGACGGACGATTCAACATAGACAACAACCTCATGGAACAGGCCATCAGGCCCATCACGCTTGGAAGAAAGAACTACCTGTTCTGTGGTAACAATGAGGGAGCGGAGAACAACGCCGTCTTCTATACCTTCATGGCTTGTTGTAGGGAAGCAGACATAGAGCCATACAAATGGATGAAGGAAGTTCTTTCAAGGCCCCTGCCAGATATGACGGAGGAGGAACTCACGAAAATGCTACCTTCAAACTTCAAATAACAGATAACCCTTATATGCTGCCAGACATATAAGGGTTATTTGTTGGTGTGAAAGGCGGCTAATATTGGATGCTTACGAAACGTCGAACATTCATCCATTCTGGAACTCCTATTGCAGATGCCGAGAATACAGAGATCAAAGACTTGCAGGCAGAGATTGCACGTTTGAAGAAGGAACTGACTCACGAATCACTTCGTGCTGCNGGATGCTGAGCTCAAGGATAAGGATGCTGAGCTCAAGGATAAGGATGCTGAGCTCAAGGATAAGGATGCTGATCTCAAGGATAAGGATGCTGAGCTCAAGGATAAGGAGGCTGAGCTTAAGATTAAGGATGCTGAGCTGGAACGAAAGTCCCGTCGTATTCTTGAACTTGAGCGTATGGTATTTGGCAGGCGCAGCGAGAAACGCCTGCCTGAGAGTGCAAGCGGCTGGGCGGGTACGCTTTTTGACGAGCAGTGGGCCAAAGAGGGTTCCCTGGCTCAGGTGGAAGCCCTTCCCATCATCAAGGAGATAAAACAGCAGGCCGGACAACGCAGGTCATCACGCCGTGTGAGCCGTCCTTCCAGAAAGGGTAGGGCCTACGCCTCCTATGTTCCCGAGAATATAGAGCGACAGGTGACGGAGATATATCCAGAGGGTTATGACGCTGAGCGCATGGTCATCATCGGACATGACAGAAGTGAACATCTGTGTCTGCGTCCCTCATCCTTTTATGTCAGGGTAGAAGATCGTGTCATCTGCCGCCTGAAGGAAGCCCGTCCAACGGATGCGAAAGTCGACATCCTGGAAGCCCCCTTGAAAAAGCAAGCGGTGGATTGTTTTGCCGACGCTTCCCTGCTCGCCGAGATCATCAC
>NZ_LT706987.1:1260166-1456695 GCF_900155655.1 Prevotella ihumii | reverse complement strand
ATATAAAAGAGAATCAAAGTTTTTGTATAATCCCTGAGAATGGTTTACCTTTGCAGCCATGCCCAGGGTTGACTTCCGGGCTACGCCCTCCAGTCAACCCTGGGCAGTTATAAGAATGACTCTGTCAACAAATATCAGTGATAAGGATCAATAGTCAACTATAATCAGTTTTAATGTTTAACTGAGTCAACTTTATCAAGACTTAAGACAAGCAAGTAGTCAACCAAAATCAGGAAACTACATAGACTTCTTCGAGATTTGCGAGCTTATTTTGAGCTATTTTTGGTTGTTTTTGAAGACGTTTAGCGAGCTAAACAACTGAAAAAACAAACGAAAAGAGCCAAAATAAGGTGCAAAGACGAAGAAAAGCATAACAGCTAAACGCTTTAAAAAGCCTTTGCGGGCTAAGGACCGATTTGGGTTTAAGTCTATGCGCTGCAATTTGGTGGATAACTTTTAAATTGCTACCTTTGCACATCTTATACAAAGAATAGATATGTTGGGGTTATTTAGAATAAAGAAAGAAGAGCGACTGATAGCTTTCACGCTCTTATTGGTATTCGTTGCGCTCAATGCAATGCTTATCTATAGCCATTACGGAACCTACACGATGGGGGCGAAGGGTGGATATTGGACCATCTTTACCAATAACTTCCGTATGTCGGGCTATGACAATTGGTCGTGGATAACCCTATCTGGTATGCGTGTACACTTTGAAACGGTGCGCCATCCTTTGTTTTTGTCGTTGCTTTATCCGTTCTATCATCTTAATCATTTGCTGATAAAGTATGCCGACTTAAATGCTGCTGTATTCATAACAGCAATGTTTCAACTCTTTTCAGCCTTTTATTCGGTTGTGTTTATGTATCGCATAGGTCGTGAAGTGATAGGATTAGAACGCCGAGATGCGCATCTCATCACGCTTTTCCTTTTCTCTTTTGCTCATATTCTTTTACCAACAATGGTCCCCGACCATTTTGTTATCTCACTAATGTTTCTATTGATGACCCTCTATATCTGTGGTGTAAAGATGCGAAAGAACGAGCTTTTGAACCATTGGCAAGCCTTTTGGCTTATCTTTTTCACCGCAGGAATGGCAGCTTCTAATGCAGCAAAGACCCTTCTTGCAGGACTTTTTACCAACGGAAGACGATTTTTTACCCTAAAATATTTTCTTATAGGCTTTCTTTTACCTGCAGCATTGCTTGTTGGCATACAGCAATTGCAGTATTACACCATCGAAGTGCCACAGAAAGCAGATACAAAACGCATGGTAGAAAATAGGAAAAAGAAACAACCCAACTTCTTCAAAAAATATTCGGAAGATAGAGAGAAATGGCTGAAAAGTCATACAGGTGTAAAAACTGACGGCAACGCCTTTGAGAAACTTATCGACCTTAAGACCTCTCGACCCACAGCGTTGGTTGAAAATTTCTTTGGCGAGTCTATCCAATTGCACCAAGAATACTTGCTAAAAGACGTTTCGTGGGATCGTCCTGTTGTAGTAACTTACAGTTGGATAGCCAATTACATAGTTGAAGCCCTTATCCTTCTTTTGTTTCTTATGGGTATTGTTGTTGCCTCTAAGGAACGTTTTTTCCAAATGCTCCTTTTATGGTTTGCGTGCGACCTTACGCTCCACATCGTTTTAGGTTTTGGCATCAACGAGGTCTATATTATGACTGCGGGCTGGGCATTCATAATCCCTATAGCTTGTGGCTACCTCCTTTTGCGTTTAGCCCATCGCCCTCGCACCCTTCTTCGCTACACCCTTTCTGCACTTACTTGCGCCCTCTGGGTGTATAACGTTACTCAAATAGCCCTCTATTTATTATGAAATCAATCCTCAATTTTCTTCGTATTCATCGAGAAGAACGCCTTTCTGTAGGTCTATTCTTCCTACTCCAAGTCATTCTTAATGGACTTCTTATAGCCTATTATTTTAAGCCATTCACAGCCCTATCTAAAGATTACAGAAATCTTTTTGTCAAGACTTACTGCCTATCGGGCTACGACCCCCTTACCTATGTTGTTGTTTCAGATTGGAACCCTGCATACGAGGTAAACAGACATCCGCTCTTAGCCTTCTTTTATTACCCTGCCTACTTGCTCAATTATGGGTTGATACAGCTCTTTGGCATAAATTTTGCCCAATTCATCGTAGCCATTGTGCTTATCTTTAGTGCTGTATATGGCTTTGTGTTGATGCTCCGAATACTCCGAGAGCTGATAGGTTTACCACTCAAAGACGCAGCCCTCCTGTCGTTAATGCTCTATTCGTTTGCACACGTAATGATAGCAAGCGTTGCGCCCGACCACTTTATTCTCTCTCTCTTTGCCCTTCTCCTTACTATATATGTAGCAGGCAAGCAACTTAAAACCAAGGTAGAGATGAAGAAGTGGCAAGCCATATTGCTCTTTATCCTCACAGGAGGCATATCGCTCAACAATGGCTTGAAAGTTTTTATAGCCAATTTTTTCACACGTGGAAAACGTTTTTTCAACATTTGGAATCTTCTTTTTGTCGTTCTTATTCCCTCTGCCACAGTGTGGTACATTGGCGAATGGCAGTATAAAAACTATTCTGTAAAGCGTTACCAAGCGAAGCGCGAAATGCAAAATCGCTATGTAGCTTGGGAGAAAAAGCAGAAACTACAGACATTCCGTGATACAACTTCTATCAAAGATACCGCCTTACAAACCCAAGCCTTTGAACAGCAATGGCAGAAATACCGTAAAGATGTGCGCACAGCCCTCCACAAGAAACCAGCCTTTGCCCATACGGGAAAACCTGTTAGCGAGAAGCGTTTCTTAAAATGGACCGATATTTCCACACCGCGTTCTATCACGATTGTAGAAAATCTCTTTGGCGAATCCCTCCAATTGCACCAAAAACACCTCTTACAAGATGTGCTTACAAGTCGCCCTGTTATCGTAACTTACGATTGGGCGTTGAACTATATTGTAGAAGGCATCCTTGTTCTTTTCTTTATCGCAGGCGTTTGGTGTGCTCGTCGCAGCAAGCTGTTTTGGCTTGTAGCCTCGTTTGCGGCTATGGATATGTTGCTCCACATAGGATTAGGCTTTGGCATCAACGAGGTTTACATTATGACTTGCCATTGGGTTTACATCATTCCCATTGCGCTTGCCTTCCTTTTGCGCTCGCTCCATGGCAAATATCAGCAAGGATTGCGCCTTGTTTTAGCTGCGCTCACAGCCTTTCTCCTTATTTATAATATAAGTCTACTTATGCAATACCTTTACTTCTAAATAGATAAAAATCAATTGATTTGACTTAAGTCAAGAAAGATTATTATCTTTGGAAATATTTCAAAAAGTATTTGCACAATTCATCAAATCGTCTTACCTTTGCATCGTCAAAAGGTTAATAGATTGTTTAGGTTAGTAGTAATAGATTTAGGTTTTTAGTTATTTATTAAAGGTAAAAGGTTTAACAAATTGTTTTAGGATTAACAAAGGAGTCCGTGAGGTCTCCTCAAACAAGTTAAAAAGGTTAAACATAATAAAACGCTGAAGCTCGTTGAGAGTTTCAGCGTTTGTCGTTTCTATCTATTTTGCTTTACTGGACTAAAGAATAAAAACTATTTATCGGTTGAGATAAGACAAACGGCATAAGCTGCCATTCCTTCTTGTCGCCCTACAAAGCCCATCCGCTCGGAAGTGGTAGCTTTGATGCTTATGGCGTCAGGGTCGCAACCGATAACCTTAGACATACATTCTGCCATTGCAGGGATATGAGGATTAATCTTTGGTCGCTCAGCACATATCGTTGCGTCAATATTTACAAGATGGTAGCCTCGTGAAGCAATAAGTTCGATGGTTTTACGAAGTATTATCTTCGAGTCCATATCGAGGGTATCGTCAGATGTGTCGGGGAAGTGATAGCCTATGTCGCGCATATTGGCTGCACCAAGAATGGCATCGCAAATGGCGTGGATTAATACATCGGCATCACTGTGTCCGAGAAGTCCGTGTGGGTGGTCTATCTTTATGCCTCCCAACCATAAGGCTCTACCTTCCACAAGTTTGTGGACATCGTAGCCCATACCTACTCTTATCATACGCTAAAGTTATTATCGTCTATGGAATAAATCTTTGATACCATCCATATCGAATGATAGTGAGAAACGGAGGGTTTGGTCGAGTGGATTACTCTTAGCCGTTGCTATAACATAACCAGCATCGAGCGAGAATACATTCATTTTAAAGCCAGCACCCACTGTAAAGTACTTTCGATTACCCTTGTTTTGGCTTTCGTTGTGATAACCTGCACGGAGGGCAAACTTGTCGTTGTAGACATATTCAGCACCAACGCTCCACTGTATCTCCTCTAACTCTTCTTTAGCTCCATTTGGTGCATCACCGAAGCTCTTGAAGATACCTGAGATAGACGAAATATCGTAATAGTCTTTTTGTAAACGGTCGTTATAATCGTTTTCAGACTCATCGGCATTACGCTTTGGATAGGTTGGAACAAGGAGTTTGTTAGCATCAGCAGAGATGGTAAAGCGGTTGAACTCGTCAACAGGTATCATCAATGATGCGCCTAAACGAAGGTTGGTAGGGATAAACTCTGAACGGTTGTCGCCACCAAAAGTAATTTTTGAACCAATGTTAGATACATTCAAACCTAAGCCTAACTGACATTCACGACTTCCAAGATTGATGTAATTTTGGTAATAAGCAGAGATATCGGCTGCAAAAGCTGACCCTGGAGCCGTTTCTTCATCGAATTTATAAGTAAGGTCAGAATAAATCCAACGCACAGCAGCACCAAGTGAGAAGTTTTCGCTCAACATCAAAGAGTAAGCTACATCTAACGAAAGTTCGTAAGGCTTGATGGTTAAAGCATCGTTGCCTTCGGCTTGAACTTCACCCAAAGAGAAATAACGCAATGAACTTGATACTGCGCTGTAGTCTCCAATGCGGTAATATCCTACAAGATTTGCTAATGCCATATCGTTGACCAATTGGCGCAACCAAGGTGTATAATTGAGCGATACACCTGCACGAGAGATAGTAAAAGGATATTTAGCTGGGTTCCAATACTGTGAATTGACATCAGGATCGGTAGCTACACCCACGTCACCCATACCTCCAGCACGAGCATCAGGGGCAATCATTTGTGAAGTTACAGCGTGGTTTACTGGATTGAAAATATCTTTTTTATCCTGCGCTGATGCAGTAAGAGTTGCAAGTGAAAGTGCAAAAGCACCAAATATTTTAAAAGATTTATTCATCTTAATGTGTTGTTTTCTGTTTATGTATCTTGTCTGAATAGACGATATATAATTGCGTAATATCTTTTGTTTAAACGGGCAAGTGGGCTTATTTATTGTTTATAATAATGAGTTTCTTTGCTTTTGACTCTCTTTCAGCATTGCCACAACATAGGCGCACTCGGTAGAGATACACACCCGTTTGGAGCTTTGCACCATTATCAAGTCGTAAATCCCAGTCCATTGTAAGCGAGTTGCCAACAGATGTTGCGCTTTGCTTACGTGACCAAAGTATTCTGCCTGAGGTATCGAATACTTCTACCGTTACATCAACATTAGCATTAATGTAGTTGTGGGTTACAATAAATGCGGTTTCGGTTGATGCTGGGTTCTTTGTACAACTTATGCTCTCAATATCAGGAGCTGAACTCTTGACAACATTGAAGTCTAAGACTGCTGTTGAGGAGTTGTTAAGAATGTCCCATACACGGAACTTCAATTGGTGACGACCTTCAGGAAGTTCGGGTATGCTGTAATAGGTTTTACCCTTTGTATAGCTACCAAACTCAAAGGTGAAGTTATCATTCAGATTGTATGTGCGTGCCATTTCACCATCAATAGTCAATTGGAGGTCGTGCCCTACTCCATTTCCTGTAGCATTGATACCATCTTGATCGGTTACTTCCGCAACAAAATAAGGAGTTGGATTAACATTTCCTCCATTTACAAACGATGGAGTATTGAGATAGCAATAGATAGAAGGTCCTATCGAATCGTTGCTTACCTGTTCTGAGCCATTGATATAAAATCGTCCTTCCGAGCCATTCGCCATCAAAGAACGATCGTTATTCATCGCATAGACATTTATAAGTCCAGCTCCATCAGCATAGTTTAAATCACGAGGAACGGCAAAAGTAAATTTAAACTCTCCATTGCGCACACTGTCAGAGCCGTTGTATAGTACCTTTTGACGATCGGTATAAAGGAATGCTCCTCCATCAGTACTTTCTTGCTGCTTACAAGTTATCAATTCTTCCGTATCACGTACGGTTGCAGTCATTAAGCCGTTAAAATCAGAAGCTTTCTCGTTACCACGTACCACGTGCCCTTTCACCTTTGCAATAGCTCCACCTTTAAGAACTATCTTTTCACTTCCATTAATAGCCATACCATTAATAGAGTCTATTTGAATAGACAATTGAGGCAAATTCAACTTCAAGGCTGGGTCGCCTAACAAAGAGTATTGCAACTTATTTCGGGTTCTGTCGCTTCCTACATTTATCATATCGCATTTTGCTAAGCGTTGTGCTTCGCCTAACGTGGTAGGCTTTCCGTCCTTCATACTCAACACGTGAGTCAAGAAAGCTGTATTGATAAATTTGTTAAAATGCGCATATACGGTACGGGTAGTGCCCCAAAAGGCAACAGCTCCACCCTTTTTATTCAACATAGCTTCTTCACCAATAGTTGCTATCGTTCCATCAAATGGCATAATATCACAACTTGCAGTAATCCAAAGTGGAAGATTTGCATTCGTAAAGTTTGTAAAGTCTGTGATACGGAGTACTGCCTCGTGAGAGATTTGTATTTCAGAGCCGTGCCCAGCATAATCCATAATCAACGCACCCTGTGCTTGCTGTTGCTTAATGATGTTTGTAACTTCAGGATATCTATGCCCTGTTGACGAACTTACACGCGTATATGCGTCCCACATCACTTTCTTAATATGGTAAGCTGGGTATTGTTTGCTTATGGTTTCTGCAGTTTCGTCGACATCGCGCATATGCAGGTTTCCATTACCATCATCGCCCATAAACATAATTACATTTTCCCAATTGCCAGCGTTCTTGTTCAGAGCATAATTAATAGTTTTGTCAACTACAGTCTTTGCATCTTCGACTAACACAACGGGGAAACGTCCAACACCTACATCTTCCTTATCTTTTTTAAGGATGTCAGCACCTTCGCCATCATCTAACAAAGTAAACCAACCATCGTTTACATAACAATTGGTAAGGCTGAAAGAGTTATCGCTTTCAAATGCTAACAGATAATCATCAGGGGTGAACTGCTTACATTCTGCAGTCAACATTCTATTGTCCCACACGCAATCGCCAAATAATAAGAGCGACTTAGGCATATCTGCATCTGTTGTAGCTCTGTCATACAGCATTTTTAGATAATGTCTATACGCCGAAGCACTTGGGGTTCCACTCGAAAACTCATTATAAAGTTCATCAGCAGGCACAATCTTCACACGTAGTCCATCGTGTTCTTCGTGAAATTTAGCTAATCTCTGTGCTTGTTTCAATAGTTTTTGACTTGTTGGGATAATAATTACCATATCCACAGCAACGTCTGCGTGATGGTCTTGATTGGTGATATTATGCACGTATTCAGGAACTGAGAATTTTCCTGAGTTCAAATCTGGTGCAGGCTTAGGTTTATTATAATTCATTGCTATATAGTCCAATCTAACAGGACCACCGCTCGTTGTGCGTATTGTTATTGAGTCGGTTGTCTGAAGATTATTCAAAGGGTACACCTGTTCAGTCAACCCTCCAAAATCAAATTCAGAACTTGTACGTTTAACAGACATAACTCCCACCGAACGACCATTCACTTTAATTTCAACAGTTGAATTATATTTACCAGTAGAAACACCAATTCCCATAACACCAGCTGTAGACTTCGAAGCATTAGGAATAGTGTAAGTATGCGACTTTCCTAAAGCAATTGGCGTATCTTCAAATAGTTTATTACCTCCTGGGAACCAAGCGAAATTGTCTATTTCGTGCAATTCGTGATAATCATCTGCTAAAGGATAAACACTTTTCAAGAACTTTTCATTATCTATCAACTTAGGTTCGCCCTCAGTAAGGAAATAATATCCATATTGCGAATAAGGGTTTCTTACTCGTTTAGGCGTAACAATATTTTCCCAATAAACAGGTCCTTTGCCATAGAATAATCGTTTACCGTTAACAACAGTACTCTCTACTTCTTTCAAATCATCGTACTGTTTTAACTTTTCAGCTCTCAATATCGTACCTTGCAAATGTCCTCCATAACCATAAATCTTTACTTTATTCACATCGCTAAAGCCAGCTTGTTTAATCAAAGCAGGAGTTATTTCGTAAATACCATTCTTAGCCACACGTATTTTAGCCCACTTTCCTTGAGCCAATACTGAATGAGCAGCATAACGTTCTGCCACATCAGCAGCTGCACGAGTTGCTGCGACACGATCTTTACGACTATTGTTAATGGGCTTAGAAGTGAGTGCAATCATAAAACTCACTAAGAATTGTTTCTTTCCACCACGTTCGACAATAGGAACAAGCGAAAATTCTAATGCTCCACGCTTGCGTTCTACCACCACTTGTTGCGTAATAACAGGTAGTGCAGGAAGTTTTGCTGTCGACAAAGCGTTGTATCGAGCAATATCGGTACGGCTCATATCCATAAACTCAGGGTAGCGTATTTCCAATTCGTATGTAGAGTCGGCATAATGCTCACCTATTGGAATAGAATATCGAAACTCTGGCAATACAGAGTCTATCTTAATGTCTTCAACCGTAAGATTGAAGAAACGTTGCTTTTGTGCAGAAGCTGTTATGCCTACAAAAAGCAAAAATAGTGCTAATAACTTATGGTTCATACGCTTGGTAAGTCTATGTTATAAATTCATCATTTGCAGTTGAAGTCTAATACCTTTCTATCTTCAACATATCCTTCTAAGTGATCGTTGATTGCTACAGGTCCACAACCCATAGGACAGCCTGTATAAATGATGTCGCCTGTTTTGAGTGTAAAGTATTTGCTGATATAACTTACGATTTCGTCTACCTTATACAACATATCGCTCGTACAACCTTCTTGCACTGTTTTCCCATTTATATCAAGATGGAAATGTATACGCTGAATGTCCAAAAACTTATCTTTCTCCACCCATTCGCCCAAGACAGCAGCTCCGTCAAAGCTCTTTGAGAGTTCCCAAGGCCTGCCTTGTTCCCTTAGTTTTTGCTGCAACTCACGTGCCGTAAAGTCTATTCCCACCGTTACTGCATCGTAATATCTGTGTGCAAAACGTTCAGAAATCGTCTTTCCTAATCTACAAATTCTTACCACAAGTTCCGTCTCATATTCTATTCGTCCCAAATCGTCAGGGATAAAAAACGGCTTATGGTCTTTCAACAAAGCCGAGTCAGCTTTCAGAAAAATCACAGGTTCATCTGTTTTATGTAACGTTCCGTGTAGCGATTTATTGTGTGCGGAATAGTTCATTCCAACTGCGAATATCTTCATCTTTGATTTTTTTTGAATTAACTATTATATATATAAGGTGTAAATCTTACCACAAAATATATAAAAGATATATGCCTCAATAACAATGAAGCTTATTAATTCAAGCCCCAACAAGTTAAACGCACCATCTTAGATTTGCAAAGATACAATATTCAAAAAGCGATTGCAAACTTTTGATTAGAATTTAATAAAAAAAAGAAATCACGAGACAAATTGCTCGTGATTTCTTTATATTTCGATATTATCGAATTTATCGACAATAAAAAATTTATTCAGCAGCGAGTGTGAAACGCTTGTAGTCTACAACCTCAAGCTCTTTGTCTTGAGACTTCAACCAATCAGCAACATTAATCTTTTCGCCGTCAGCAAACTGGAACTCTTGGTCAACGAGACAGTTGTCCTTGAAGAACTTGTTAAGACGACCCTTGGCAATGTTTTCAATCATTGTTTCGTTCAAAGAAGCAGCCTTTTCAGCACTTACAGTCTTCTTGATTTCGATAGCCTTGTCAGCATCTTCGCGTGTCAACCAACCCTTGTTGATGTTTGACTCGATGTGTTCATCGCTGTCAACGAGGTTTGCATTGATACCTGCCTTCTTGATAGCGGCAACAACAGCCTTTTCTACCTGCTCTTCCTTAGTCTTTTGAACAGCAACCTTGTACTCTTCGTCCTTAACTTCCTGTGGAACAGCAGCCTCGTTCAAAGCAACAGGCTTCATAGCAGCAACCTGCATAGCTACCTTGTGTGCAGCCTCTTCGTTGTTCTTGTTGAGCTGAACGATAGTAGCCAAAGTGTGCTTGCCCATGTGGTCGTAAACAGAGAGGTTTTCGCCTTCGATGAAGTTGTAACCATCGATTTCCATTTTCTCACCTGTGATACCTGAACGCTGCTTAACAGTGTTTTCAGCATCGTCACCACTTGCCAACTTCAAAGCCTTAACTTCTTCTACAGTCTTAGCCTTAGCAGCAACAGCAGCATCAAGGATTTCTTGTGTCATAGCGATGAAGTCCTGACCATTAGCAACGAAGTCAGTTTCACACTTTACAGCTACCATAGCAGCAAAGCCTTCAGCAGCCTTTACGAGCACACAACCATTTGATGTTTCGCGGTCTGAACGCTTAGCAGCGATAGCCAAACCACGCTCACGGAGCAATTCTTTTGCCTTATCGAAATCGCCTTCAGCTTCGTTAAGAGCGTTCTTTACGTCTGCAAGACCTGCGCCGGTCATAGCACGGAGCTTCTTTATATCTTCAATAGATACAGCCATTTTCTTATTCCTTTCGATTTATTTTTAATAATGAGGGCATTGATGAGCGTTATTGGTTACGTTATTATTCCAACCAAGAGCGTTCACCAATGCCCAAATAATATATTCTTACTTTCTTAATTATTCAGCAGCTGGTGCTTCCTCTTCTTTGGCTTCCTTACGAGCAGCGCGCTTTGGTTTTGCTTCAGCAGCTTCTTCAGCTTGTTCAGCAGCAGCCTTTTCGTCAGCCTTTTCAGCCTTACGCTCTTCAAGACCTTCAGCAATAGCACCACAGCAAGCAGCAAGGATTGCCTCTACAGAGTCTTTAGCATCGTCGTTTGCAGGGATAACGTAATCGATGTTCTTTGGGTCAGAGTTTGTATCTACGATACCGAATACAGGGATACCCAAACGATTAGCTTCCTTAACAGCGATGTGCTCCTTCATTACGTCGATAACGAAGAGTGCAGATGGCAAACGTGTAAGGTCAGCAATAGAACCGAGGTTCTTTTCGAGCTTAGCACGTTGGCGAGAAATCTGAAGAATTTCGCGCTTAGAGAGGTTAGAGAATGTACCATCGTTCATCAACTTGTCGATGTTCGTCATTTTCTTAACAGCCTTACGGATTGTAGGGAAGTTGGTAAGCATACCACCAGCCCAACGCTCGTTAACGTATGGCATATTAACCGATGCAGCCTTTTCAGCAACAACGTCCTTAGATTGTTTTTTAGTAGCGACGAACAAAATCTTTTTACCGCTCTTAGCGATACCCTTGAGTACTTCAGCAGCTTCGTCAATCTTAGCTACTGTCTTGTGAAGGTCGATGATGTGAATACCATTACGTTCCATATAGATATATGGCTTCATAGCTGGATTCCACTTACGATGGAGGTGGCCAAAGTGGCAACCTGCCTGCAATAATTGGTCAAAACTTGTTCTTGACATCTTTTTTGTTTTTTGTTTGTTTACTTTCTTTTTAATTCTTTCTTCGACGGATGAAGCTCCGTCAGGCTCAGTTAGAATCAATCAGTGGGTAGTCCCCGATTTGGAATCTCACCGATTTAGATACTAAACTCAAGCGCAATATAAAAATTAACGCTTGCTGAACTGGAAGTGAGCACGTGCCTTTGGCTGACCTGGCTTCTTACGTTCAACAGCACGGCTGTCGCGTGTAAGGAATCCGTGATCCTTCAAATTCTTCTTGTCTTCAGGGTTAATCTCAACGAGTGCACGAGCAATAGCAAGGCGGAGAGCCTGGCTCTGACCTGTAAAACCACCGCCATTGAGGTTTACCTTAATATCGTACTGACCTTCTACACCGAGCAACTGCAATGGCTGTTTAACCACATACTGCAAAATTGCTGATGGGAAAAATTCAGTAATGTCTTTCTTGTTGATTGTAATCTTGCCTGTACCTTCTGAAAGGTAGATACGAGCTACTGCGCTCTTACGGCGTCCAATTGTATTAATTACTTCCATCTTTCACCTTACTTATTTATACTGGTTAATATCAATAGCCTTTGGCTTCTGTGCTTCAAGTCCCTTAAGGTCTGCACCTTCGATAACATAGAGGTTATCCAAGATGTGACGGCCGAGAGGACCCTTTGGCAACATACCCTTAACAGCGTGGCGCACCATCTTGTCTACACCGTTCTTCTTTGTACGAAGCTGTGCAGGAGTATTGAAGCGCTGACCGCCTGGATAGCCAGTATAACGGGTGTAAACCTTGTCAGTTTCTTTCTTACCTGTGAAAACCACCTTGTCAGCATTAATAATGATTACGTTGTCACCACAATCAACATGTGGAGTAAATGTTGGCTTGTACTTACCACGAAGCAACTTAGCAACTTTAGAGCAGAGGCGACCAACTACTTGGTCGGTAGCATCAACTACTACCCACTCTTTCTTGGCTGTTTCCCTATTAAGGGAAATAGTCTTGTAACTTAAAGTGTTCATTCTTAAAATTAAATTTTACTACTAAAAAACGTTTTTATTCATTGTGCTTGTGCTTTCTCTAACGATGCAGTTCGGCCAAAAACCACACTATTAACACAGCGCACTGTGAGGGCTCTAAGAACACCCTCGAAATAATCGGTCTGCAAAATTACTCATTTTTTATTAGGAAAGCAGTGCTTAGAAAGCTTAATAATAAAGTTTTAAACATTATTAACTATACTGTAAAATCTTTTCTTCTCTCCTTTTATATATAACTACTCCTTATACACATTTCTGTTTAACTTAAAATTCGTTCCTTCTATTAAAAAGTTAGAGCAGTTAAAGGGAATTATACCCAAATGCTTGTGAGGGTAACGTAGGGGCGCGATTTATCAAGTGATGGACGGAACTCGAGAGCGTACTGATGAGCTTGCGAATAAATCGAGCCCCTATACGCCCCTTGCGCACATTAAATTCTTGCTTCAAAAGGAGCTTTCTTTTAGCAATGTTGTTGTTAAACAGAGATGTGTATAAAGAGTAGCTTAATATAAGGGGAAATAATTCTCCTCACTTTTAGTCCACACCGAATACTTATACCCGTTAGCAGAATTATTTTTATTTTTTAGCTACTATACCC
Organism: Prevotella ihumii; assembly: GCF_900155655.1. Lineage (GTDB taxonomy): Bacteria > Bacteroidota > Bacteroidia > Bacteroidales > Bacteroidaceae > Prevotella > Prevotella ihumii. The sequence continues at coordinate 1,443,329 of NZ_LT706987.1, read as the reverse complement.
ATTATTACTTTATTCGGTGGATAGCGAATTTGCCACTTATCTTTTTCTGTTTTTCGTCTTAACTTCGGGTAAGTGTTAAATACATTGGTCATAATTCTCGTATATGCGATGAAAAGAAGCCTGATACACAAAAGTGGCATAAATACGTGTGCAATTGTAAACTATTGATTGATAATGAGTAATGAGTAAACAAGAAAAAGTGTGCAAGAATATACTGCTTAGATTACGGAAATATAGAATGAATAAAAGAAGAATGTGAACAAGAAAAGTGCTATTAAGTGGTATTTCAGAAGGTAAAAGTTGAACTTTAGCTTTGCCAAACATCAATGTTTAGGTGGTAAAACATATATGTTTGGCATTGTCAAAGTTGAACTTTGGCTTTCCACAACATCAACAAAGGAGATTTAGAATATATAACAGGAAATATCAAACAATCCTATTTGGGGAATTAAAATGTTAAATCAACATAACAGCAAAACCCATTGGGAGAATTAAACCCAAATCTGTCGTTAGCCCAGTCGGACCAGTCGGACTTGTCGGACCAGTCGGACTTGTCTGACACGTCCGACTGGTCTGACTGGTCTGACTGGGCTAACGACAGATTTGGGTTAAAAAGAGAGAATGAGTACAAAAACTTCATTCTCTCTTTAGTATAATGTTGACCTCAAAGGGTTAAGCATCGTTCCTCACAGGACCAAATGGGGTAGCTGTACGAGGCTCTTGGTTTGGAATAGTGATTTTGCCAAACTCTTGTTCGTAACGTACTACATTCTCTTGCAATGCGGCTAAGAGACGTTTTGCGTGTTCAGGAGCCATAATGACACGGCTTGCTACTTGTGCTTTTTGCAAACCTGGCAACATTGTGATAAAGTCGAGCACAAACTCTGTGTTAGAGTGTGAGATTATCTGAAAGTTTGTATAAACACCTTTTGCTACTTCTGGACTCAAGTCGATTTGTATCTGTGGTCCTTGCTGATTGTTATTTTCCATATTGTTTGAAATTTTAATAGTTTGTTTTTACATACCACAAAGATAATATTTTAAAATCAATATACCAAAAAACTACCATAAAGATGTAAAAAAACTTTTTGTTATATGGCTGGTTCTATAAATTAGACTTGTTAGATTTTGAGCTTATTTTTGAGGTCAAAATGTAAGTTCGTCCAGTCGTGTAGCTCGCTACACTCCTTCACTCTCTTGCATTTTGACCTCAAAAATAAGCTCAAAATCTAACAAAGCTAATTTATAGAACCAGCCTTGATAGATATGCTTGATGAAAAAGACATAAAGTGGTAAGACGAGCAAAGACGAAGAAAACATCAGTCTAAAACGACTATAACAAGGTATTGTACTACAATAACCGTTTCGGACTCAAATAGAGCTGCTGAAAACAATAAAACAGTCCAATTATTTGGTAGTTAGGAAAATAAACTGTAATTTTGCAGGCGCTAAAGTGATATCGTATCACTTAGTAAACGTTTAACAATTAAATAATTAAAACAAAAAGTATGATTATTGTACCAGTAAAGGACGGCGAAAACATCGAAAGAGCCCTCAAGAAGTTTAAGAGAAAGTTTGAAAAGACAGGCGTAGTAAAAGAACTTCGCTCACGTCAGCAATTCGACAAACCTTCTGTTAAAAAGCGCTTGAAGATGGAACGTGCCGTTTACGTACAGCGTCTTCGTGACGCAGAGGAGTAAAATCCTACGTAAAAATTTGGTAGTTCAAATAATTTTTCGTAAATTCGTTGCCAATAAAGCAATATAAGCAGCGTGTTGGGTATTGAACAATTTTTGAAATACTTGCGTTTGGAACGAAACTATTCCGACCAAACAATAGTGAGCTACAGAGAAGACTTAGAACTTTTTCTGTTGTTTTTCAAAAAAAAAGATGTCCAATTGTCTTGGGAAACCATTGATGCTGACGTTGTGCGCGATTGGGTAGAATATATGATGGATAAAGGCAATAGTGCCACTTCGGTAAACAGAAGGTTAAGCGCACTACGCTCGTTCTATCGTTACGCATTGAAGCGGAAGCTCATAGAGCGTAATCCTATATATAATGTAAAAGGACCAAAACGGCAAAAAACATTACCACAGTTCTTGAAAGAGGCTGAAATGGATAAGCTGATTGATCCTGATATGTGGACGGACGATTATAATAATGTACTCGCACGTACCATAATAATAACATTCTATTCAACGGGAATACGATTGTCCGAACTTGTAAGCTTAGAGGATAAAGATATAAATGCTTTTACCAATGAGTTGAAAGTTACAGGAAAAAGAGACAAGCAGCGTATAATACCTTTCGGGGCGGAACTTGCTGAAACGTTGGAGTTGTATAAGCAAAAACGTGACGAGGAAGTGGACCGAATGGAAAAAGGACTTTTCTTAAATAAAAAAGGGAAACGAGTAAGCAATGCTTATGTGAGAAAACTTGTAAAAGAAAATCTTGCAAGAGTTTCTACTTTGAAGAAAAAGTCTCCCCACGTGTTGCGACATACCTTTGCTACTGCGATGCTCAATGCGGAAGCAGGATTGGGAAGTGTTAAAGAGTTGCTCGGGCACGAGAGTATTTCTACAACAGAAGTATATACTCACACCACCTTTGAGCAATTAAAGAAAGTATATAAAGACGCCCACCCACGGGCTTAACCTTTAAAAACGGAGGTAATATGGAAATTATGATTAAGTCGATACATTTCGACACTACCGAGAAATTAGAAGCCTTTATCAATAAAAAGGTAGAGAAATTAGAAAAGTCTTACGAAGACATTCAGAAAGTAGAGGTGCAATTAAAGGTGGAGAAACCTGCAACGGCAATGAATAAGACTACAAGTATTTCTATTTCAGCACCAGGTCATTCTTTCTTTGTAGAGAAAACTTGCGATACATTCGAAGAAGGAGTAGATATGTGTGTAGATGCTATGAAGGTTCAACTCACCAAAGCAAAGGAAAAACAAAGAAAATAATGAAAAAATCTCCATTTTTCTTGGAGAATAAAAAATAAAGCAGTATCTTTGCAGCCGTTTTACGACAAGTGCGAAAACGAGTAGCCAAACGGCTGCAATCGCCTCTTTAGCTCAGTTGGCCAGAGCACGTGATTTGTAATCTCGGGGTCGTTGGTTCGAATCCGACAAGAGGCTCAAAGGTAAATAAAGTGTTCGCACTTTAAGGGTAGTTTCCAGAGTGGCCAAATGGGGCAGACTGTAAATCTGCTGCTTCTAGCTTCGGTGGTTCGAATCCATCACTACCCACTTCAGTTGAAAAACTTATTGTCTATAGCAATCGACTTAAATTTAAGAGAATGTTTAGACGTTATTGCGGAAATAGCTCAGTTGATAGAGCACTAGCCTTCCAAGCTGGGGGTCGCGGGTTTGAGCCCCGTTTTCCGCTCTAAGTTTTGCTGTAATAGCTCAGTGGTAGAGCACTTCCTTGGTAAGGAAGAGGTCCTGAGTTCAACTCTCAGTTACAGCTCTACTCATTCTGTTCTAAAACTTAGTACAGATTAACAATAAAGATTATTCATTTATAAAATAAAAAATAAGCTATGGCTAAAGAGACATTTCAGCGTACCAAACCGCACGTAAATATTGGTACAATTGGTCACGTAGACCACGGTAAGACTACTTTGACAGCTGCCATTTCTAAGACTCTTCACGATAAGGGTTTCGGCGGTGAAGATGCTAAGTCTTTTGATCAGATTGATAACGCTCCAGAAGAAAAAGAGCGTGGTATTACTATCAACTCTTCACACATTGAATACGAAACAGCTAAGCGTCACTACGCTCACGTTGACTGTCCAGGTCACGCTGACTACGTAAAGAACATGGTTACTGGTGCTGCTCAGATGGACGGTGCAATCCTCGTTTGTGCTGCTACTGATGGTCCTATGCCTCAGACCCGTGAGCACGTACTTCTCGCTCGTCAGGTAAACGTACCTCGTTTGGTTGTTTTCTTGAACAAGTGTGATATGGTTGACGATGAGGAAATGCTCGAACTCGTTGAAATGGAGCTCGTTGAAATCCTTACTCAATACGAATACGAAGAAGATACTCCTATCATTCGCGGTTCTGCTCTTGGTGGTTTGAACGGTGTTGAAAAGTGGACTGATAAGATTATGGAACTTATGGACACTGTTGATACATGGATTCAAGAACCTCCACGTGCTACAGATAAGCCATTCTTGATGCCTATCGAAGACGTATTCTCAATCACAGGTCGTGGTACTGTTGCTACAGGTCGTATTGAAACTGGTGTTATCCACGTTGGTGACGAAGTAGAATTGCTCGGTCTCGGTGAAGACAAGAGATCTACTGTAACAGGTGTAGAAATGTTCCGTAAGATTCTTGATGAAGGTCAAGCTGGTGATAACGTAGGTCTTCTCCTCCGTGGTATCGATAAGGATGAAATTAAGCGTGGTATGGTACTTTGCCACCCAGGTCAGATTAAGCCATTCAAGAAGTTCAAGGCAACTGTTTATATCTTGAAGAAGGAAGAAGGTGGTCGTCACACTCCATTCGGTAATAAGTATCGTCCACAGTTCTACCTCCGTACAATGGACTGTACAGGTGAAATCACATTGCCAGAAGGTGTAGAAATGGTTATGCCTGGTGACAATGTTGAAATCAAGGTTGAACTTATCTACGCTGTAGCTTTGAACCCAGGTCTCCGTTTCGCTATCCGTGAAGGTGGTCGTACAGTAGGTTCTGGTCAGATTACAGAAGTTTACGAAGATTAATCTCCGAAACTAAAATAAAATAGTGTTCCCGCACTTGCGGGAACCTATCCTACGGGTTTAGCTCAGTTGGTAGAGCACTGGTCTCCAAAACCAGGTGTCGAGGGTTCGAGTCCTTCAACCCGTGCTAAAGAAAGATAATATGTTCAAGAAATTTGTAAATTACTGCAAGGACTGTTACGAAGAACTTGCGCATAGAACAACATGGCCAACACGTGCCGAACTAACACATAGTGCAATGGTTGTATTATCTGCTTCCCTAGTCATTGCAATTATTGTGTTTGTTTTTGATGTTATATCACAGCACGTAATGGATTTTGTTTATCCAGGCTAAATACAATTAGGAAGATGGCGGATACAGAAAAGAAATGGTATGTGCTTCGCGCCATAAGTGGAAAGGAAGCTAAGGTGAAAGAATACATCGATGCTGAATTGAGACAGAATGCGAAGTTGGCAGAGCGTGTCTTCGAGGTTTTATTACCTACTGAAAGTCACGCATCTTTGCGTAATGGCAAGCGTATTGTAACAGAGAAGTTAAGTCTTCCTGGATATGTGCTTGTTCAAGCCAATATGAATTCGGAGATTGCTTCGGCACTCCGTTTTATGCCTAATGTACTTGGTTTCCTCGGAGGTATGGCAGAACCAACACCTGTTCGTCAGGCAGAGGTAAATCGCTTACTTGGAAATGTGGAAGAAACTGTCATTGATGATGTTCAGGACATTCCATACGAGGTAGGAGAGTCTGTAAAGGTTACTGATGGACCATTTAGTGGCTTCCACGGCATTATCGAAGAGGTAAATGCTGAAAAACATAAACTGAAGGTTATGGTGATGATTTTTGGACGACAAAATCCTTTGGAGCTAAGTTTTATGCAAGTATCAAAAGAAGAGTAATTACTGTTACGAGTAACTACATTCTTTTATAATTAACAATTTTAATATTCACAAAGAAATGGCTAAAGAAGTTGCTGGATTAATCAAATTACAGATTAAAGGTGGCGCTGCAAATCCTTCTCCTCCAGTAGGCCCTGCATTGGGTTCTAAGGGTATCAACATTATGGGCTTCTGCAAAGAATTCAATGCTCGTACCCAGGATAAGGCTGGAAAGGTTCTTCCAGTTGTCATCACATACTACAACGATAAGTCTTTCAGCTTTATTATCAAGACTCCTCCTGCAGCTGTACAGTTGCTCGAAGCAGCCAAGGTAAAGAGCGGTTCAGGCGAGCCAAACCGTAAAAAAGTTGCATCTGTAACTTGGGATCAGGTGAAGGCTATTGCAGAAGATAAGATGCCAGACCTCAATTGTTTTACTATTGAGAGCGCAATGAAACTTATCGCAGGTACTGCACGTAGTATGGGAATTGCTGTAAAAGGGGACTTCCCAGGTAAATAACATTAAACTTCAAAAGTAAAAATGAGTAAACTGACAAAAAATCAGAAATCAGTAGCTGAGAAGGTTGAACTAGGGAAGGCATACACTTTGAACGAAGCTTCTAAACTTGTAAAGGAAATTACTACTACAAAGTTTGACGCTTCTGTCGACATTGATGTTCGCTTAGGAGTTGACCCACGTAAAGCAAACCAAATGGTTCGTGGTGTGGTAACATTGCCTAACGGAACAGGTAAAGTGACACGTGTGCTGTGTCTCTGTACACCTGATCAGGAAGCTGCTGCAAAGGAAGCTGGTGCTGATCACGTTGGTCTTGATGAATACATTCAGAAGATCAATAGCGGATGGACAGATATTGATGTAATCATTACTATGCCATCTTGTATGGGTAAGGTAGGTCCTTTGGGTCGTGTACTCGGTCCTCGTGGCTTGATGCCAAACCCAAAGAGTGGTACTGTAACTATGGATGTTGCTAAGGCAGTAAGAGATGTTAAGTCTGGTAAGATTGACTTTAAGGTTGATAAGGCTGGTATTATCCACACTTCAATCGGTAAAGTTAGTATGACACCTGAACAGATTTTTGGCAATGCTAAGGAATTTATTTCTACCGTTGTTAAATTGAAGCCTGCTGCTGCTAAAGGTACATATATCAAGAGTATCTTTATTTCAAGCACAATGAGTAAGGGTATCAAGATTGATCCTAAATCAGCTGAATAATCCTAAAAGTTTTGTAAAATGAAGAAAGAAGTAAAAGATACGATTATCACTGACCTCGGTGAGAAACTTAAGGAATATCCTCATTTCTATCTTGTTGATGTAACAGGATTGAACGCAGAGGCTACAAGTGCTCTCCGTCGTAAGTGCTTCAAGAGCGAAATCAAAATGGTGGTTGTGAAGAACAATCTTCTTCACAAGGCTTTTGAAGCTTCAGAATTGGATTATGAACCTTTATATGGTTCTTTGAAGGGTAATACAGCTGTAATGTTCTCACAGACAGCTAATGTACCTGCTAAACTTCTTAAAGAATATGCTAAGGAAGGTGTGCCTGCTTTGAAGGCTGCATACGCTGAAGAGTCTATATTCATTGGAAGTGATAAGCTCGAAGAACTTGTAGCTCTAAAGAGCAAGAACGAACTTATTGCAGATGTTGTGGCATTGCTACAGTCTCCAGCAAAGAACGTTGTTTCTGCTCTCCAATCTGGCGCAAACACCATCCATGGTGTGCTTAAGACTTTAGGCGAGCGTCCTGAATAAACTTACATAAAGTCGATTAAATTACATTAATAACCGAATAAATTAAAATTAAATACAAAATGGCAGATATTAAAGCTATTGCAGAAGAGTTGGTAAACCTTACTGTAAAGGAAGTTAACGAGTTGGCAACAGTCCTCAAGGACGAGTACGGAATTGAACCTGCTGCTGCAGCTGTTGCAGTTGCTGGTCCTGCTGCTGGTGGCGCTGCTGCTGGTGGTGCAGCTGAAGAAAAGACTGAATTTGACGTTGTTCTTGTTGATGCAGGTGCAAGCAAATTGAAGGTTGTAAAGGCTGTTAAGGAAGCTTGTGGTCTTGGTTTGAAGGATGCTAAGGACCTCGTAGATGGTGCTCCTTCTACTATCAAGGAAGGCGTTGCTAAGGATGAAGCTGAAAACTTGAAGAAGCTCATCGAAGCTGAAGGTGCTAAGATTGAGTTGAAGTAATCACTCTTCTTGCGTAATGCGATCAGTTTTTAACTGAAAGATTACATTTTAAATTATACGGTTAGGATTTACCAAGTAGGTGAGTCCTAACCTTTTTATGTCTTTAGACATTTTTTCAGGGTATCATGGTCGTAGGTTCGACCTATTGATAATCTATTAAAATATATTTATGGCAACAGAGAATAAACCCAGAGTAAACTTTGCCAGTGTGCAAAGTCCGTATCCTTACCCGGACTTCCTCGACTTGCAATTGAAATCTTTCCGCGATTTCTTGCAATTGGATACACCGCCTGAGGAACGCAAGAATGACGGCTTATATAAGGTGTTCGTAGAGAGTTTCCCTATTACCGATACACGTAATAATTTCGTTCTTGAGTTCTTGGATTACTATATCGACCCACCTCGTTATTCTATTAATGAATGTTTGGAGCGTGGCTTGACTTATAGTGTACCTATGAAGGCCAAGATGAAACTGTATTGTACAGACCCAGATCACGAGGATTTCGGAACTTTTATTCAAGATGTATTCTTGGGTACCATTCCATATATGACAAGCAATGGTACGTTTATCATTAATGGTGCTGAACGTGTGGTTGTTTCTCAGTTGCACCGTTCACCTGGCGTATTCTTTGGTCAAGGTGTACACGCTAACGGTACTGTGCTTTACAGTGCTCGTATCATTCCTTTTAAGGGTTCTTGGATAGAGTTTGCAACTGACATTAATAATGTTATGTATGCTTACATCGATCGTAAGAAAAAGTTGCCTGTAACAACAATGCTTCGTGCTATTGGCTACGAAAGCGACAAAGATATTCTTCAGATTTTTGACCTTTGTGAAGAAGTGAAGGTAAATAAGAAGAATATGAAGGCTGCCCTCGGAAGAAAGTTGGCAGGTAATGTTATGAAGAGTTGGAACGAAGACTTCGTTGATGAGGATACAGGTGAAGTAGTATCTATTGAGCGTAACGAGGTTGTTGTTGAACGCGAAACAGAAATTACAGAAGACAATCTTGATATTATTGTTGAGAGTGGCGTTTCTTCTGTTCTCCTTCATAAGGATGCTGATGTTGCCAACAAGTTCTCTATTATCTTCAATACACTTGCAAAAGACCCAAGCCACTCTGAAATTGAGGCAGTAAACTATATTTATCGTCAGTTGCGTAATGCTGATGCTGCCGATGATGCGAGTGCAAGAGAAGTATTCCAAAACCTTTTCTTCTCAGACAAGCGTTACGACTTGGGAGAAGTAGGACGATATAGAATTAATACTAAGTTGGGACTCGAAACCGATACGGACACTCGTGTCTTGACTAAAGATGATATTATTGAGATTATTAAATATCTCATCAACCTCATCAACTCTAATGCGACGGTTGACGATATTGACCATTTGTCAAATCGTCGTGTGCGTACAGTAGGTGAGCAGTTGGCTAACCAATTCTCTATTGGTTTGGCTCGAATGAGTCGTACTATTCGCGAGCGTATGAACGTTCGTGATAATGAGGTGTTCCAACCAACAGACTTGATTAATGCTAAGACAATTTCAAGTGTTATCAACTCGTTCTTTGGTACAAACCCATTGAGCCAGTTTATGGATCAGACCAACCCATTAGCAGAGGTAACTCACAAGCGTCGTCTTTCGGCTCTTGGTCCTGGTGGTCTTTCTCGTGAGCGTGCAGGTTTCGAGGTACGTGATGTGCATTATACTCACTATGGCCGTCTTTGTCCAATTGAGTCGCCTGAAGGTCCTAATATTGGTTTGATTTCTTCATTGTGCCTCTATGCTAAGATTACAGACCTTGGCTTTATCTCAACTCCATATCGTAAGGTAAACAACGGAGTGGTAGACTTGGACAACGACCACGTTGTTTATATGACTGCTGAAGAGGAAGAAGAATTGCCAGTAGGACAGGGTAATGCACCTTTGAGAGCTGATGGTACATTCATTCGTGATTATGTAAAGTGTCGTCAGGACGCTGACTATCCTGTTGTTGAGCCTAATGAAGTGGCTTTGATGGACGTTGCTCCGCAGCAGATTGCATCTGTGTCAGCTGGTTTGATTCCTTTCTTGGAACACGATGACGGTCACCGTGCATTGATGGGCTGTAATATGATGCGTCAGGCAGTGCCATTGCTTCACAACGATGCTCCTATTGTAGGAACAGGTTTGGAAAAGCAGGTATGTGAAGACTCACGTACAATGGTTACAGCAGAAGGCGATGGTGTTATTGAATATGTTGACGCTACAACTATTCGTATCCTTTACGACCGTACAGAGGACGAAGAGTTTGTAAGCTTTGAACCAGCACTTAAGGAGTATAGAATACCTAAGTTCCGCAGAACTAACCAAAATATGGTTATTGACCTTCGTCCTATTTGCGATAAGGGTCAACGTGTTAAGGCTGGCGATATATTGACAGAAGGTTACGCTACAGAGAATGGCGAATTAGCATTGGGTAGAAACCTCCTTGTGGCTTATATGCCTTGGAAGGGTTACAACTATGAAGATGCTGTCGTTATTTCAGAACGTATGGTACGTGAAGACGTATTGACTTCTGTTCACGTAGATGAATATTCTTTGGAAGTACGTGAAACAAAGCGTGGCGTAGAAGAATTTACAGCTGATATTCCTAACGTTAGTGAAGAAGCAACAAAAGACCTTGATGAAAATGGTGTTATCCGCATTGGTGCTCGTGTAGAGCCAGGCGATATTATGATTGGTAAGATTTCGCCTAAGGGGGAAAGCGACCCATCTCCAGAAGAGAAATTGCTTCGTGCTATCTTTGGTGACAAGGCTGGTGACGTGAAAGATTCTTCATTGAAGGCTAATCCATCTTTGAGTGGTGTAGTAATTGATAAGAAACTCTTTGCTCGTGCTATCAAGACTCGTGAAAACAAGCGTCAAGATAAGGTAACACTCCAACGTATTGATGAAGAGCAAGAAGCTAAGAATAATGACTTGAAAGACCTGTTGGTAGACAAGCTTTTGGAATTGACTGAAGACAAGGTTTCTCAAGGTATTAAAGATTATTCTAATGCAGAGATAATTACTAAGGGTAGCAAGTTTACAGTTGCAGCTTTAAAGAACCTTGATTATGAGGGTATTCAATCAAATGGTTGGACAGATGATGAACATACCAACTTCTTAATTCAGCAATTGATAATGAACTACATCCGTAAGTTCAAGCAGATGGACGCTGAATTGAAGCGTAAAAAGTTTGCTATCACAATTGGTGATGAACTTCCATCGGGTGTTCTTCAGATGGCTAAGGTTTACATTGCTAAGAAACGTAAGATTCAAGTTGGTGATAAATTGGCTGGTCGCCACGGTAACAAGGGTATTGTTTCTAAGGTGGTACGTGCTGAAGATATGCCATTCTTGGAAGATGGTCGTCCTGTAGACTTGGTATTGAATCCTATGGGTGTGCCTTCTCGTATGAACCTTGGACAGATTTTCGAAGCTATCCTCGGTGCAGCTGGCCGTAACCTCGGTGTTAAGTTTGCTACCCCTATCTTTGATGGTGCTAAACTTGATGACTTGAAGGAATGGACAGATAAAGCAGGTTTGCCTCCAATGTGTTCTACTTATATATATGATGGTGAAACAGGTGAACGTTTCGACCAACCTGCAACAGTGGGTGTAACTTACTTCTTGAAGTTAGGACACATGGTTGAAGACAAGATGCACGCTCGTAGTATCGGTCCATACTCACTCATTACACAGCAACCTCTTGGTGGTAAGGCACAGTTTGGTGGACAGCGTTTCGGAGAAATGGAAGTTTGGGCCATCGAGGCCTTCGGTGCATCACACGTACTTCAGGAAATTTTGACAGTTAAGTCGGACGACGTTGTTGGACGTTCTAAGGCTTACGAAGCAATAGTTAAGGGCGAACCTATGCCTGCAGCAGGTATTCCTGAATCGTTGAATGTATTGCTACATGAACTTCGTGGTCTTGGATTGAGCATCAAACTTGATTAATTTGAACACCCCAAAATAAAAGAAACATGGCTTTTAAAAAAGATAATAAAGTTAAGAGTAATTTTAACAAGATTACGATTGGTTTAGCTTCTCCAGAAGAAATCCTTGAGAATTCTTTTGGCGAGGTAACCAAGCCAGAAACAATCAACTACCGTACTTACAAGCCTGAACGTGATGGTTTGTTCTGTGAGCGCATCTTTGGTCCTACAAAGGATTATGAATGTGCCTGCGGTAAGTACAAGCGTATTCGCTATAAGGGAATTGTTTGTGACCGATGCGGTGTTGAAGTTACTGAAAAGAAAGTGCGTCGTGAGCGTGCTGGACACATCGAACTTGTTGTTCCAGTAGCACATATTTGGTATTTCAGAAGTCTTCCTAACAAGATTGGTTATTTGTTGGGTCTTCCTACAAAGAAGTTGGATAGCGTAGTTTACTATGAGAAGTACATCGTTATTCAGCCAGGTGTTGTAGAAGGAATGAAAAATTCTGATACAGAGGATGAATTAAATGGTTCGCATAAATATGACCTTCTAAGCGAAGAGGAATATCTTGAGATTATAGATAACAAGTTGCCAGAAGGTAACGAACGTTTAGAGAACTCTGACCCAAAGAAGTTTATTGCTAAGATGGGTGCAGAGGCTATCTATGACCTCTTGAGAGATATTGACCTTGACCGTTTGGCAGGTGAACTTCGTGACCGTGCAACAACAGACACAAGCCAGCAGCGTAAGACTGAGGCTTTGAAGCGTTTGCAGATTGTAGAAGCATTCCGTCAGTCTAAAGATATTAATCGTCCTGAATGGATGATTATGAAGATTGTACCTGTAACTCCTCCAGAGTTGCGCCCATTGGTACCATTAGATGGTGGTCGTTTTGCAACATCCGACTTGAATGACCTTTATCGTCGTGTTATCATTCGTAACAACCGTTTGAAACGATTGATGGAGATTAAAGCTCCTGAAGTAATTCTCCGTAATGAGAAACGTATGCTTCAGGAAGCTGTCGACTCTTTGTTCGATAACAGTCGCAAGTCTTCAGCAGTGAAGAGCGAGAGCAATCGTCCTTTGAAATCACTTTCAGATTCGTTGAAAGGTAAGCAAGGCCGTTTCCGTCAGAATCTCCTTGGTAAGCGTGTTGACTATTCTGCACGTTCGGTTATTGTTGTAGGTCCTGAATTGAAGATGGGCGAATGTGGTTTGCCTAAGTTGATGGCAGCCGAACTCTACAAGCCATTCATTATCCGTAAGCTCATTGAGCGTGGTATTGTGAAGACTGTTAAGAGTGCTAAGAAGATTGTAGACCGCCGTGAGCCTGTAATTTGGGATATTCTTGAAAATGTAATGAAGGGACATCCTGTATTGCTCAACCGTGCTCCTACACTTCACCGTCTTGGTATTCAGGCTTTCCAACCTAAATTGATAGAAGGTAAGGCTATTCAGCTCCACCCATTGGCTTGTACAGCGTTCAATGCCGACTTCGATGGCGACCAGATGGCTGTTCACCTTCCATTGAGTAATGAGGCTGTTCTTGAAGCACAAGTATTAATGCTTCAAAGTCACAATATTTTGAACCCTGCTAATGGTGCGCCTATTACCGTTCCTTCTCAAGATATGGTGCTTGGTCTTTATTATATCACAAAGATACGTCCAGGTGCTAAAGGTGAAGGATTGTCGTTCTATGGTTCGGAAGAAGCTATCATTGCACACAATGAAGGACGTTGCGACCTTCACGCTCAAGTGAAAGTTATTGTTGACGACCTTGTTGATGGTAAACTTCAGAAGCGTATGGTAGAAACCTCTGTGGGTCGTGTGATTGTAAATCAGATTATTCCAACAGAAGTAGGTTTCTTCAATGGAATTATTTCTAAGAAATCGCTCCGTGGTTTGATTGCCGATGTTATTAAGGCTGTTGGTATGGCACGTGCTTGTGCTTTCCTTGATGGTATTAAGAACTTAGGTTACTATATGGCTTATTCTGCTGGTCTTTCGTTCAACTTGGGCGATATTATCGTACCTGCTGAGAAACCTGAAATTGTAGGTAAGGGACAAGCAGAAGTAGATCAAGTGAAGGCTAACTATGAAATGGGGTTCATTACCGATAAGGAACGTTATAATCAGGTAATTGATGCGTGGACTCACGTTAACAATAACTTGAAAGCAAGCGTGATGAAGCACATGATTGAAGACGACCAAGGTTTCAATGCTGTATATATGATGCTCGATTCTGGTGCGCGTGGTTCTGCCGACCAGATTGCACAGCTTGCAGGTATGCGTGGTTTGATGGCTAAGCCTCAGAAGGCTGGTGCTGAAGGTGCGCAGATTATTGAAAACCCAATCCTTTCTAACTTTAAGGAAGGTATGTCAGTACTCGAATACTTTATTGCTTCTCACGGTGCTCGTAAGGGTCTTGCTGATACAGCTATGAAGACTGCCGATGCTGGATACTTGACACGTCGTCTTGTAGACGTGTCTCACGACGTGATTATTACCGAAGCCGACTGTGGTTCGCTCCGTGGTCTTGAGTGCCGTGCGTTGAAGAATGGTGACGAGGTTATTGCTTCTCTTTATGAGCGTATTCTTGGACGTGTATCTGTACACGATGTAATTCACCCAACAACTGGTGAACTAATCGTTGGTGCAGGTGAAGAAATTACAGAGCCAAAGGCGAAAATGATAGACGAGTCGCCACTCGAGATGGTTGAAATCCGTTCGGTACTTACCTGTGAGAGCAAGAAGGGTGTTTGTCAGAAGTGTTATGGACGCAACCTTGCTACTGCTCGAATGATTCAATTAGGCGAAGCAGTTGGTGTTATCGCAGCACAAGCTATTGGTGAACCTGGTACACAGCTTACCCTCCGTACTTTCCACGCTGGTGGTATTGCTTCAAATGCTGCTGCTAATGCGGCAATCGTTGCTAAGAACGAAGCTAAGATAGAGTTTGATGAACTCCGCACCGTTCCATTCATCGATGAAGAAGACAAGGTTTGTGAAAAAGTTGTGAGCCGTTTGGCTGAAGTACGTTTCATCGATGCTAATACAGGAATTGTACTCCTTACCGAAAGCGTACCATACGGTAGTTCGCTCTATTTCAAGAGTGGCGATAAGGTAAAGAAGGGCGACTTGATTTGCAAGTGGGACCCATTCAATGCCGTTATTGTAAGCGAATATGCAGGTTCGCTCCGTATCCACGACGTGATAGAAGGATTGACCTATAAGGCTGAAACCGACGATGCTACCGGTCTTACCGAACGTATTATTACCGAATCTCGCGACAAGTCGAAAGTTCCTACTGTCGACATCGTGCGTATTGGTGCTAAGAAGGGTGCTGATGGCAATTATGCTCCAGAAGATATATTTGGTACATACAACCTCCCTGTGGGTGGTCACTTGGAACAAATAGTTAAAGACGGTGCAGAAATCAAGACAGGTACAACCCTTGTTAAGATACCACGTTCGCTTGGTGGTGCGGGTGACATCACGGGTGGTCTTCCACGTGTTACTGAGTTGTTTGAAGCTCGCAACCCTTCTAACCCTGCTGTTGTTTCAGAAATCGATGGTGAGGTTACAATGGGTAAGGTAAAGCGTGGTAATCGTGAAATCATCGTAACCTCTAAGACAGGTGAACAGCGCAAATACCTCGTAAGTCTTTCTAAGCAAATCCTTGTTCAGGAACACGATGCTGTACGTGCAGGTACACCACTCTCAGACGGTATCATCACTCCAGCAGATATTCTTTCTATCAAAGGTCCTACCGCTGTACAAGAATATATCGTAAACGAAGTTCAAGACGTATATCGTCTTCAAGGTGTGAAGATTAATGACAAACACTTTGAAATCATCGTTCGTCAGATGATGCGTAAAGTACGTATTGACGACCCTGGAGATACAACATTCCTCGAGCAAGAGATGTGCGACAAGCTCGATTTCTCGGCTGAGAACGACCGTATCTGGGGTAAGAAGGTTGTTACCGACCCGGGCGATTCAGAGAACTGCTACAAGGGTCAAATCCTTTCAGTACGCAAGTTGCGCGATGAAAATTCAAGTCTTAAGCGTCGCGACCTCCGCACCGTTCAAGTGCGTGATGCTGTTCAAGCTACCGCTACTCAGATGCTTCAGGGTATTACCCGTGCAGCTCTCGGTACAAAGAGCTTTATGTCGGCGGCTTCTTTCCAGGAAACTACAAAGGTGCTCAACGAGGCAGCTATCCGTGGCAAGAGCGATATGCTTGAAGGTATGAAAGAAAATGTAATCTGCGGACACCTTGTTCCTGCAGGTACAGGTCTTCGCCAGTGGCAAAAGCTCATCGTAGGTTCTAAAGAAGAACACGTACGTATGGAAGCAAACAAGAAGAATGTACTCGACTTTGCTGACAAGAAAGAAGATTAAACTTATTTAGTTTCTTATAGAATGTTTATTCTTGATTGAAACTAATACTTACTTATAAAAAGAGCTTATTCTTAACTGAATGAGCTCTTTTTATTTATACTATAAATATTTCTTGTTTAAAGAGCGAATAAATACATAGTAAGCATCCAATATTAGCCGACTTTCACACCAACAAATAACCCTTATATGTCTGGCAGCATATAAGGGTTATTTGTTATTTGAAGTTTGAAGGTAGCATTTTCGTGAGTTCCTCCTCCGTCATATCGAGCAGGGGCCTTGAAAGAACTTCCTTCATCCATTTGTATGGCTCTATGTCTGCTTCCCTGCAACACGCCATGAAGGTATAGAAGATGGCATTGTTCTCTGCTCCCTCATTGTTACCACAGAACAGGTAGTTCTTTCTTCCAAGCGTGATGGGCCTGATGACCTGTTCCATGNATATTCTCGGGAACATAGGAGGCGTAGGCCCTACCCTTTCTGGAAGGACGGCTCACACGGCGTGATGACCTGCGTTGTCCGGCCTGCTGTTTTATCTCCTTGATGATGGGAAGGGCTTCCACCTGAGCCAGGGAACCCTCTTTGGCCCACTGCTCGTCAAAAAGCGTACCCGCCCAGCCGCTTGCACTCTCAGGCAGGCGTTTCTCGCTGCGCCTGCCAAATACCATGCGCTCAAGTTCAAGAATACGACGGGACTTTCGTTCCAGCTCAGCATCCTTAATCTTAAGCTCAGCATCCCTTTGCTCAAGAAGTTTAACAACAGTTTCCCGAGTGAGAGAATGGTAGTCAGATGTCATTGTGCAATAAGGCATATCCATCACATTATCAGTTCTTTATACGATGTAAAGTTACAAAAAATATCTGACACTGGCAAGAAAACACTAAGATTTGTTGTATCTTTTTCTTCGGTAGCAATTAGGATTTATACCTTCAATATAGAGTACCAATTCGTCCCAGCGAAGTTCATAAAATCCAGTTCTCGCCCGTATGATTTTAGGACTCAGGCAACCCTGTGCCATCTGTTTATGATACACGACAAAACCACAGCGTTCCCAGTGCAGCAATTTAATTCGGTTACGGGATCGATTGTAGAAAACGTAGACAACACCATCAGAAGGATTGAAGTCATTGCGGCGTACCAATTGGGACAGGCGAAGAATACCCTGACGCATGTCCACAGGAGTGCAACAAACCCGAAAAACATTTGTTTCGTTGAGTACAAACATAAGTTTTTCGGGCAAAGGTAGTAAAGCAAGAATGTTACACAAAGGCGGCTAATATTGGATGCTTACGATTGAAACTCCTTAAAGTATCAATATACAATAGTTTTACAGGAGAAAAAGAGATGTAAGTACTGGCTCTTTGTAAAATCGTGTTGGTAGAAGTAGACGATTTTTCTACCAACACGATTTTTAATTTATTATAAAACTGATTTCTTTTAAAATCCTATAAGCCATTGATTTTATAAGTTTTATAGCTTGTTATTCTATTTTCTTGACATCAATACTACAGTCTCAACCCCTATGGTTATGGGGAACATATCCACGCTCGTAGATGGAGACATATCAAAGATTGGCTCTCGTTTGTAGGAACATATCGACTGTAATTATTTCATTTTCAAGCCTTTATCGATAGCTTCCTGAATAATCTTATGACAACAAACTCCCAACGGATTGTTTTCTTTACAATTAGAATTTTTCATTGCCCCAGTGATGGCATTTACTTCTTTTACGGATTTCGCGCCATACTTTACAACTGCTTCAATTACCTGATTTTCTGTGACTTCGCTACAATAACAAGCATACTTAGGATCTGCATCTTTCTTAAACCAGATAGGAACTCTAACTTGGTCTTTCAAGAATTTTATTTCATTATCTAAGTTATAGTAAACAACGTCGCAGTCCTCGTTCATGCAAATCTTATATTGATCTCCGTTAACAGCATTACGATAATCATCTACCACTAGATGTTCAACAGTTACTTTACTAACGGAAATCCCTTCATTATTACATACAGGACAATTGTCTTTAATTTGATCCGGCTTTTCTGTTTTGCATCCACAACAACATTCATTATTAATCTTCATATTCTTAGCCTCCATATTTTCATTATAATTTCTTTTTTAAACTAGGTAAAACCAATTTTGTAGAGTCCAACAGCAAATGCAAATTTATGGAAAGTTTTCGAAGAATTTGTATTTAGGGGTATCAAAATTTAATTTTTCTCTTGGTCTTCTGTTTATTTTCTTTTGTATTTCCATTATTTTTCGGTCAGAGAAATCGTTGAAGTTTGCCTTTTTTGGTATGTACCTTCTAATGAGTTTATTTGCGTTCTCTACAGCACCTTTCTGCCAGGAGGAGTAAGAATCGGTGAAGTAAACCACCACCGGATTTCTTCCATTCATGCTGAGCCGCCTTGTTATTTCCTCGTGTGCGGCAAACTCACATCCATTGTCAGTGGTAATGGTAAGCAGTGATTCCCTATATGGAAAGAGCAATTTTGCCACGGTCTTTGCCGTTGGTAACGCCTTCCGTCCCTGCGGCAGTCTTTCCATGAGAATGTAGTTAGTCGAGCGTTCCGTTAAGGTGACAATGGCATGACCGCACGAGTCGACGATAGTGTCCAGTTCCCAGTCTCCGAAGCGCGTGCCGTCAGCCTGCATTGGTCTCTGGTGTATGCTTATACGGTTAGGGATATTGGTAGCCTTCGTAGGACGCAACGCCTTGCTCCTCTTTGTGTATTTGAGCCTATGTGGCATATGTGAAGCAAGTTTTCCGGTGGTGTCTGCATGGACGTGGTTGTAGATGGTCTGCTTCACGATGTGAATACCCTCACGTCTGAGCACGCCTGCAATTTGGCTGGGAGACCAGTCCTCATCCTCTATCATGCGGTCAACACGCCACCATAAGTCCTCAGGCTTGCGGTGATTGCCTTTAAAGCCGTGCTTGCGGGCTTCGCACTTGGATTGTGCATACTTCCACACATGCGTGCCGTCTGGCTTGGAGTTTCGCCTGATTTCACGGATGACCGTTGAGCAGGACACTTCGATTTCCCTTGCTATACGGGATTTGCTCCATTTCCTTTGAAGTCCAAGATAGATTTCGTATCTTTGTGCTTCGATTAGTTGATTTGACATAGCAATACAAAATTAATTAATCTTAGGGAGATTTCGGTCTCCCTTTTTTTATTTGTATTGCTGATTGTTTCTTTACCTCGCCGAGAGATGCAGACAACCTCTCGCTACGCTTCGAGAACGTCTGCATCTCTCGGCGAGGGGTACTCTTTTATTGCACTTCGATTTTGAATCTGCACAAGAGTCATTCTGTGTAAAATCATGGAATATAAAACAGCGCAAACTCCACCTGTCTGCGTTTAACTGTAAGCATCCAATATTAGCCGCCTTTCACACCAATAAATAACCCTTATATGTCTGGCAGCATATAAGGGTTATTTGTTGGTGTGAAAGGCGGCTAATATTGGATGCTTACATTGAAGTCATTGCTGCGTACCAATTGGGACAGGCGAAGAATACCCTGACGCATGTCCACAGGAGTGCAACAAACCCGAAAAACATTTGTTTCGTTGAGTACAAACATAAGTTTTTCGGGCAAAGGTAGTAAAGCAAGAATGTTACACAAAGGCGGCTAATGTCGGATGCTTACCTTAAAACAATAAAGGCACTCATCAGAATTAAAGTGATGAGTGCCTTTTGGAGTTGGCATATTTGCCTTTGCAATTATGTAAAACTAATAACTCCTTGAATAGTTTCGGTAGATGTATCGTCCACCTTTTCAGGAGTAGCTTTTAAGTCTTTTATCATTTGCTTGGTACGCTTGTAAGTTGGCGTATTGTCGATAGCAAGAATAACATCTTCGTTGTCCAAATCGTCATTTGAGAACAGATAGATGTTGTGGCGACGTTTTACTTCTTTCGAGCTGTCTGTACCATAAATTCCGTCACGACGAGCTTTCTTTATCGCTTCTATCTCTTCCGTCTCTGCTAATTTCAGCATTTCTTCGTGCGAACGCTTTTCCAAACGTGTATTCATACCATCAACATTCTTGATACCGAAGCCCGTAGCAAGAATGGTTACTTTTACCTTTTTCCCCAACTCTGGGTCGAGCGCAATACCCCACTTTAGTTCGAAACCTGTTCCAAAATGGCTCATAAACTCGTGTACGTCGCCCATTTCTTCCATTGTCAAGCCTTGGTTGTCTTCGCCATCGCTACAGAAGTTGATAGAGAGCAATATCTTCTTAGAATTGTAAATATCGTTGTCGTTGAGCAAAGGAGAATTAAGTGCGTCCTCAATAGCTTGCTTCACACGGCCTTCGCCTTCGCCATATCCTGTACTCATAATGGCCACACCACCATCTTTCAATACAGTTTTTACATCATTAAAGTCGAGGTTTATCAAGCCGTGCACGGTAATAATCTCTGCAATACTCTTTGCCGCTACGCTCAATGTGTCATCAGCCTTTCCGAAAGCATTCAGCATACTAAGTTCAGGATATATCTTGCGGATACGTTCGTTATTGATTACCAAGAGGGCATCAACGTGTTTCGCCATTTCTTCAACACCGTCTAAAGCTTGGTCTATTTTAAACTTTCCTTCGAAAAGGAAAGGAATTGTAACGATACCTACGGTAAGTATGTCCATCTCTTTGCTCACGCGAGCAATGACAGGAGCAGCACCTGTACCCGTACCACCGCCCATACCAGCAGTGATGAAAGCCATCTTGGTGCCATCATTGAGCATTTTACGAATATCATCGATGGTTTCTTCGGCTGCCTCACACGCTCTTTCAGGCTTATTACCTGCGCCAAGTCCTTCCTTACCCAATTGCAAATGAATAGGCACAGGCGAGTCGTTAAGGGCTTGTGCGTCTGTGTTACAAAGCACGAAAGTAACATCGTGAATACCTTCACGATACATGTGGTTTACGGCATTACCACCGCCACCACCTACACCAATTACTTTGATGATGCTGTTGGGTTGTTCAGATACACCAAAGTCTAATACGTCTATATTATTATTGTCTGCCATAACAGTAATTTCGTTTTATGTTGCTTCTTATTAGAATACTATTCTTCAGGTTCAAGGATTGAACCACTAAATTCTTTCACCTTGCGTGTAAACTTTCCCCAGAAACTATTTTTGCGTTTCTCTTCAGCTTCACGAAGTCGCTGTTGTTCCTCTTCTTCTTGTCTGCGACGCTCTTCTTCTTCCAAGCGACGACGTTCTGCCTCGGCTTTTTCTTTCTCTGCGGCTGTGAGCACTACGCCTTGTCCTACTATTTCTGCAGGTTTACGAGGCTGTTGATGTGCATCTGAGAGCGGAGTAGCAATAGGTTTATTTTCATCAAATAGGTTTTGATCTGGGTTGATTTCTGCTCCAGCACAGTTTCTATCGCCCTTTGCCAATAGTCCAAGAATGGTGTTCATTGTGCCATTCTTCGCATTGATGTCGGCATTGGTCGAATTGATGGTTTGCGAAACAAACTTAGCTGTTCTTATTTTTTGTACTTGTACATTGTTCTTAAATGCACGTTCTATATTTTTCATATTCGAACCACCGCCCGTGATTACGAAACCTCCCAACAGCTTATTGAAGTATTCTGAAGGTATTTGATAGATAACGTTTTCGATGATTTCTTCAACACGTGCCTCAACAATATCAATAAAATCACGACTTTTAATAGAGCTGTCTTGATTGATAGGGTATGACTGGTTGTTATCAATGTCATCTTCGTTGGTGTAAGCACTGCCGTAAACAAGTTTCAACTTTTCGGCATCGCTTTCCTCCATTTGCATACTTGTGAGGTCTTTGGTGATGTTGTTGCTACCCAAAGGCAACACTGCCAAATGGCGTAGAATATTCTTGTAGTAAACAGAGATGGTTGTTGTATCTGCTCCAAGGTCAACCAACACACAGCCTGCACGCTTTTCGCTGTCGGTAAGTACGCTGTCTGCCAAAGCCAAAGGAGCAAGATACATCTCAGCAATAGCTATACCAGCCTTTTCGAAGCAGTTGTTTAGATTGTCATAGAACGACTTGCGCCACAAGATATTAAGGAAGTTTCCTTCCAAATGGTTCGCAGGAATACCTACAGGATCTACTTGTAGTTGGTTGTTCACCTTGTACTCTTGTGTTGCTGCATCAAGGATTTCGGCATCAGGATAAGTCATGTTACGGTTTGCATCCATCAGCTCATTAATCATCTCACTTGTAATGATGGTGTCGTTAGGAAGTTCCTTTACGATAACGTTCTTTACACTTCTTATCGACTGTCCGCCCACACCTACGTACACGTGTGTTATGTCGTGTTTGATTTGTTTCTTAAGCTTTAAAATGATATTGGTTAAACACTGTCCAGTCTTGTCGATGTTGTAGACGATGCCTTTTCTTATACATTGCGAAGCATCTTCCTTAACAACGGCATTCACCGAGATACTTCCGTCAAGATTTTTCTTGCCAGCAATACCTGTAATCTTTGATGAGCCCAGTTCAATGGCTACAATAAATTCTGCCATACTCCTTTTATTTTATTTTTGTTGTTTCGATTTTTTATTCTGTCACTTCGGTTGTACTAATGCGATCCTCTTCTGCTGCATTAATATTTTTCTTCTCCTCTTGTGCCGTTTTACGTTTGCAGATGATTTGGTTATCAAACTCTACATTGATGTAAGCGTACTTATTCCAACCAGCTTTAGATAGACCATAACGATAGAATTTCTCTATGCGTGTAAGTTTTTTCTTCACAAACTCGGCTATTTCTTTTTCGTTTTCTTCCTTATTCTTTTTAATAGGTAGATAACCTATAAAGAGAATATGGTCGCCAATACGTGGTATTAGCTCTATGCCTCTATCAGGAAGCACGTGTATTTGTTCTATCTGATTGAGCCAAAACTCCGACTTGTTTATCGCTTTAGCTAAAGGTGCTATACCATAATGAGCAAACCATCGGTTGATATTGCCCGAAGCTATGATGAGGTCGCTGGTGTACTTTGAGTTAGGCAAAAGTCCACCGTGGTCGTCCAAATAATAGTCAGCTCCACTATTGCTCTTTATGCGCACAATAGGCATAAGTTGCGAAATCGTAATGCTAACATTGCCATTCTCGCTTACAAAACATTGAGCTGTATTGACAAAAGGACCTATCTTTAACGCCTCTTCTATCTTACGTGGCTCAATGAATTTTACCTGTTTATCCAACGGATAAAGTTGGTCTTTCTGAAGTATTTTCTTTATTTCGTCGGCACTAAGAAAGCCTGCATTATTCGAGTCGGAGATGTTTATATCCACCTTTGTGCACACACGATGCCCCTTGTTTGGCGTATTCCACGAGGTTACAGCCATAACAAGATAGAATGCCAAAACGACATCCAATGTATAGATAATTACCTTCTTCCAACTAATGCGCATCAGTTTTATTTCTTATTCTTTATGATTTCTGTGATTTGTGGAACGTATGTATCCAAGTTGCCAGCTCCTAAAACAACGAGTACATCGAAGTCGTGAGCAGCCACAAAGTCCAACACATCGTCCTTTTGTATCATCTCTTTTGGTGTTCCTTCTTTGAGGTTATTAAAGATGAGTGCCGAAGTTACGCCCTCTATAGGAAGCTCGCGAGCAGGATAAATCTCGGTGAGTACCACCTCATCAAAATGGCTTAACGCATCGGCAAAGTCCATATAGAAGTCGTTAGTGCGACTATAAAGATGGGGTTGGAATATCACTGTAACCTTACGATTAGGGTAGATTTCCTTCAAGCTCTTTGCACTCTGAATAATTTCCTTTGGGTGGTGAGCATAGTCGGAAAGCACCACGTGGCGATCGGTCTTTAGTTTAAAGTCGAATCGGCGGTCTACTCCTTCATAGCTTTGCATACCCTTGCGCAACTCATCAGCTGTACAACCATTGAGCTGAGCTAAAGCCATTGCAGCTATACCATTTTCTATATTGATAGGAACGGGCTGTCCCAACTCTATATCCTTCACATTTTCGATAGGCGAAACAAGGTCGAAAACGATTGTACCCTTCTCTATGCGAATGTTTTCAGCGTGAAAATCGCCTTCGTTTCTACTATATTCGTACACCGTAACCCCTGCTTGCACATTCTGTTTCATCTCCAAATCCTTGTGAATAACAAGTGCACCACCCTCTTGAATGAGTTCTGTGTAATGGCGGAAGCTCTCCAAATAAGCCTCCTTAGTGCCATAAATATCAAGATGGTCTGGGTCGGTAGAGGTGATAACACTCATCCAAGGGCGAAGCCAATGGAAAGAGCGGTCGAACTCGTCTGCCTCTATCACTACATAGTCGCTCGTGTTTGAGAGAATGTAGTTTGTGCCATAATTTTTAGAAATGCCACCGAGAAAAGCATTACAACCCAAATGGCTTTGGTGCATAAGGTGTGCACACATTGTAGAAGTGCTGGTTTTGCCGTGTGTACCTGCAAAACAGAGTCCCTTATGTGTGCGAGTAAGTGTGCCCAACACTTGTGCACGCTTCTGTATCTCAAAACCGTGGTCACGGAAATACACCAGCTCTGCGTGTGTAACAGGAATAGCCGGGGTATAAACCACCAAGGTAGAAGCCACATCTTTGCACGCTTCTGAAATCAAATCTACATTTTCTTCGTAATGCACTTCGATGCCTTCACGTTCCAACTGTCGTGTAAGGGCGGAAGGGGTTTTGTCGTAACCTGCTACAACCAAACCTTGCTGATGGAAATAACGAGCAATAGCACTCATACCTATTCCACCGATACCTACGAAATAAACTGCTTTTATGTCTTTGATTTCCATTTATCTTTTGTTTATGATGGGTTAAGAACCTAAATTCTGCCCCACCCTTTTGCTTTTTACTTCTTTTCTTTAACGAGTTTCATCACCTCTTCAGCTATGACGTCAGCCGAATTGTGAAGTCCCATTTTCTTAACATTCTCGCTCAGTGTGTTGAGCTTTGCGTTGTCAGCCACCGTTTTGATAGCTAAAGCAAGCAACTTTTCAGGTGCTTCGGCATCTTTCACATAGAGGGCTGCATCTTTGTTTACCAATGCCATAGCATTCTTTGTCTGGTGGTCTTCAGCCACATTAGGACTTGGAACAAGGATAACAGGCTTGCCAATCAGCTGAAATTCGCTAATAGAACTTGCACCTGCACGACTGATAACCAAGTCGGCTGCCTTATAAGCTGCGCCCATATCGCTGATAAAGTCCATCACTTTAAGGTTAGCGAGTTCCTTTCCTTTCAGTTCGTCAAGAATACTTTGATGATAGAACTTACCTGTTTGCCAAATAAATTGTACATCGTTTGACGCTGCAATGAGGTCGAGATGGTCTAACACGGCACGATTGATGGTGCGAGCACCAAGACTTCCCCCAACAAGGAGAATGGTCTTTTTGGCTGCATTGAGCGAAAAACTCTTGCGCGCCTCTTCAACGCTGAGTTGGGTTTCCAATACATTCTGGCGTACAGGGTTGCCCGTAAGGATAATTTTATCGGCAGGGAAGAAACGTTCCATACCTTCGTAGGCTACACAAATCTTCTTTGCACGCTTAGACAAGAGCTTGTTGGTAACACCAGCGTATGAGTTCTGCTCTTGCAACAAGCAAGGTATGCCCATCTTAGAACATTCGTAGAGCGTTGCCCCACTTGCATATCCGCCTACCCCCACGGCAGCCTGTGGCTTGAAGTCTTTTATAATGCGGCGTGCAAGGCGCAAACTCTTCCATAGTTTGAGAAGTACACTGATGTTTTTCAGCTTGTTTGCACGGTTGAAACCCTTTATAGGCAGACCCTTTATTTCGTAACCTGCAGCAGGTACACGTTGCATTTCCATTCTACCTTCAGCACCTACAAAAAGGATTTTGGCTGATGGGTATTTAGCTTTTATGGCATTGGCAATCGACACTGCTGGGAAGATATGCCCGCCAGTGCCACCACCGCTGATGATAATTCTTAACTCTTCGTCCATTGTATTGTTGTCTTTAACTGACAAAGTTAATCATTTTTTTTGTCTTTGCGGAATTATATTCCACTTTTAAAATATATGGTTCAAAATTATCTGAACTTAACTTTCTAAAATTCTTTTGTCGACATCTTTTTCCCTCATTCCGAATTGTCCTATTTCAGAACACCCATCTTTAAGGTTGTGAAAGCTAAACTTTGAGCGAGTCAAAGTTCATCTTTGAAGAGGCAAAACATATATGTTTGGGGTGGTCAAAGTTGAACTTTGGCAAGGCTTTTTGTATTCCCTTGACTATCAAAGCATTACACTTCCCTTTAAATTTGTTCTATTCTTCCTCTTTGTCGGCTGTAACCAATTCGCTTTCACGACGCTTGGCAAAGCGACTAATGCTCAACAATGCGCCAATATAAACACAATTGATAATAGTGGACGTACCTCCCTTACTAATGAGCGGAAGGGGCTGTCCCGTTACAGGAGCTAAGCCCACAGCCACAGCCATATTGAACAGGGCTTGCGTTACCAACAAGAAGCCTATGCCCATAGCCAAGAACGCAGGGAACGAATTTTCGCAGCGGTTGGCTATTCGTGCTACTCTAAACAAGAGCACTATGTAAAGCGAGGCAACAAAGAAGGCACCAAGGATACCCATTTCTTCAATGATAATGGCATAGATGAAGTCGGAAAAGGCTTGCGAAAGGAAGTCGCGCTCGGTAGAATTGCCAGGTCCTTTGCCTATTACGTTAGACGATGCAATGGCAATATTGGCGTGGCCCACTTGTCCGTCCTTGTCTAAGTCGTAATCCTTTGGGGCAACTTTCTCGTTGTTGACAAACTTTAGGATACGTGCCTTCCACGTATCGGCACGGTGGAATATCTTTTCGGCTGCGCTTTTTTCCTCTTCGGGCTGGTTTTCTATCCTTATCGATTGCTCGGTAAGGTTTTGCTTAGACGATGTTGTTTGCTCTTCTTTACCTACAAGAAGTACCATTGAAAGTGCGATGACCAACAGGGTGGCAACCACACCTAAAAGTTTGCCTATCTGTTTTAAAGGCACTAAGCCCACATACATCATAAAAACAACCGTGGCAGAGATGAGCATTGCCGTGGAAAGGTTTTCAAAAACGATGGGGGTGATAAAGATTGCCGACACGCCTAATATGTATTTGAAGGCTTTTTTGTCTGCTCCGTTCTTGGTTTGCATTGCACTAAGTATCTGTGCAATACATAGAATGAGGGTGGCTTTGCCCAACTCGGACGGCTGAAACTGTAGTCCACCTACCGACATCCATCGGCTTGCACCATTCGTTTCGCCACCTATAAAGGGCAGCAAGGCAAGCATAAGCAACGAAATCATGATAAGGAAGGGGGTGGCGAGTTTGAAAAATCGCACCTTGATATTCATCACCACAACCAACATAAACCACCCTATAATAAGTGTGGCCAAATGTTTGAGAAGCGGACTCCAATACACTCCACTTTTATACGACAAGGAACTTGAGGCTGAATATACCTCAACGATACTTATCATACAAAGGAGGAAGAATATCATCCATATCACTTTGTCGCCTTTGAAGATGTTGTTCAGGGACTTATTGTTCATTTTCTATTGCTCCGAGTGTTACTGCGTTTTGAATTGATATATTATTTTTAACCCCAATCGGTCATTAGACCAGTTTAGGTGCTTACTTTATTATTTTTGAAACTTATGAGATGTCTTTTGTCTTATTTTGGCTTTATTTTACCTATATCTGCAGTCACATAGCCCGCTATGCTCCTTTGATATATGCAAAATAAATCTCAAAATAATCGTAAAATACATTCGCATTCTAACGACCGATTTGGGTTTAATGTAAACAGAGTGAACGCCTACAACGTTCTACTCTGCTTGTATCGTATGATTACTATTATTTGATAGCTGCACTTATTTAAAGGGCACGTGCCAAGGTCTTGAACTGCTCGCCACGGTCTTCCATATTCTTGAAGAGGTCGAAGCTGGCACAGCAAGGGCTCAACAATACGGTGTCGCCTGGTTTAGCCATTTCGTAGCAAGCCTTAACACATTCTTTCATAGAGTGGGTGTCGCGCACAGGAATACCTAAGACATCGAAATTGTCGTGCAACTTTTGATTGTCAGCACCTAAGTAAACCAAGCCTACACACTTCTCTTTTACAAGGTCTTTGATAGCATCATAATCGTTGCCCTTGTCTTTTCCGCCAATAATGAGAATTGTAGGTGTACGCATACTTTCCAAAGCATACCAGCACGCATCTACATTTGTGGCTTTTGAGTCGTTGATGTATTGCACGCCCTTCACCTTACATACTTTTTCAAGGCGATGTTCTACCCCAGGGAAGTTGCCAAGGCACTTTCGTATCACTTCACTCTTAATACCGCTGATGTTTGAAGCCAAACCTGCCGCAAGCGAATTGTAAATGTTGTGTTTACCTGTGAGTGATAGGTCTTCTTGCTCCATATTGAATGGTGTGGGCTGTTCTAAGGTGTATTGACCTTCTTCTATATAACCTATGCTGCCTCTCTCTTTGAGTTCGGAGAATGGGTATTGCACCGCTTTGACATCAAACTTCTCCAATTCTTTCTGAATAACAGGGTCGTCGTTCCAATAAATGAAACTGTCGTCCTTGGTTTGGTTCTGAATGATGCGCATTTTGCTATCGGCATATTTCTCAAACTGGTAGTCGTAGCGATCCAAATGGTCGGGGGTAATGTTGAGCAAGATAGCAATATTGGCACGGAAATCGTACATATCGTCCAATTGGAAACTGCTCAACTCTATCACGTAGTATTCGTGTGGTTCTTCTGCTATCTGTAAAGCAAGGCTCTTGCCTATGTTTCCTGCCAAACCTACATCGTAGCCCGCATTTTTAAAGATGTGGTAGATAAGGCTTGTTGTGGTGGTTTTGCCATTGCTGCCTGTAATGCAAACCATCTTAGAATTGGTGTAGCGACCAGCAAATTCTATTTCGCTGATGATGTGTGTACCTTGTTCTATGAGCTTTTTTACCATTGGTGCTTCCTTTGGAATACCAGGGCTCTTGATTACTTCATCGGCATTGAGTATCTTTTCTTCGGTGTGCTGACCTTCTTCCCACTCTATTCCGTGGTTGTTGAGCAATGTCTTGTATTTGTCTTTGATATTCGACATATCCGAAACAAAGACTTCAAAACCTTTAGTCTTTGCCAATACTGCTGCTCCAGCTCCGCTTTCGCCAGCTCCTAATACTACAATTCGTTTCATATCGCTATCGTCTTTTTATCTTGAGGTTGGGAATTTTGTCGGCTTTTTGTCGCCTTCCACAACGCTATTTTGTTTTTCTTATCTTTTATTTGTCGGGATTATCTTATCTTGAGCGTGATGATTGTGAGTGCGGCAAGTATGATACTGATAATCCAGAAACGGATGGTTATCTTGCTTTCGTGCACTGCCGTGTGTGGCTTAGTGATAAGATATTTACATTCGGGATCTAACTGACTGTCCTGTGTGCGGAAGTTGTCGTGAATAGGGGTTCGCTTAAAGATGCGCCGCTTCACACCTTTGCGCTTACCAAGTTTGAAATAGTAAACTTGCAACATCACGCTCAGACTTTCCACAAAGAATATTCCGCAAAGAATAGGTAAAAGCAATTCTTTGTGAATGATGATTGCGCCCACGGCAATGATACCACCAATGGTCAAGCTACCTGTGTCGCCCATAAATACTTGAGCAGGGTAAGCGTTGTACCAAAGGAAGCCTACCAACGCTCCGATGAATGCCATAAAAAACACCACTAACTCTTCTGACCCTGGGATATACATAATATTGAGGTAAGCAGCGTATTCTATGTGACTACTCACATAAGCTAAGATACCCAAAGCCACGCCAATAATGGCGGAATTGCCTGCTGCCATACCGTCCATTCCATCGTTGAGATTGGCTCCATTCGATACGGCTGTAACAACAAAGATGGTCATTATAACAAACAAAATCCAACCTGCAGCTGTCTTATGTTCGCCACAAAATGCCATTATCTCTGAATAGTCAAGATTGTGATTTTTGATGAATGGAATGGTTGTTTTGAGGGTCTTTTCAGCCTTCTCATTATGTTGTACAACCATCTCTTTACTCTGTTGTTCTCCAACTTCTGTATTAAGATTGGCTTTAACATCTGGCGACATCCACAAAACCAAACCGACGATGAGTCCGATGGTGAATTGTCCGATTATCTTATACTTACCTTTCAAGCCCTCTTTGTTATGGCGGAAGATTTTAATAAAGTCGTCCATACCGCCTAAGAAGCCCAACCATACGGTAGTAATAATCATCAATATTAAGTAAATGTTGCGCAATCGACCTAACAAAAGCACAGGAACAAGCAGCGCAACGATAATGATGATGCCGCCCATTGAGGGTACACCAATCTTCTGAACACCAAACGGGTCGACGCTCGCATCACGTTGCACTTCTGTAATCTGCTTCTTTTTGAGGTACTTAATAAACTTCTCGCCAAACCAAGCAGAAATACTCAATGCCAAAATCATTGCTAAGATGGCACGGAAACTTATATATCCCCAAAGGTGAGAACCGCTTATTCCAAACTCATCGAGCCAGCGGAAGATGTAATATAACATAGCTTTTCGTTTAAATCGTCTATATATGAGGTGAAGAAATCTATATATGAAAGTGAAGAGACTTACATATCGAGGTGAAGAAGCCTACATTTCGAGGTGTAGAAATAGACCTCGCAGCTTATTCGACACCAAAGATTTCTTTTACAACCTCGTGGTCGTCAAAGTGATGCTTCACTCCGTTTATCTCTTGATAGGTCTCGTGTCCCTTGCCAGCAATGAGGATTACATCGCCTTTCTCAGCCATCATACACGCTGTTCGGATAGCCTCTTTGCGGTCGGTGATAGAGAGTACTTTCTTCTTTTGTGTATTGTCCAACCCTGCTAACATATCGTTGATAATTGCTTGTGGGTCTTCATTGCGTGGGTTATCACTTGTTAGGATTACCTTATCGCTCTGTTTAACAGCCTCAACTGCCATTAATGGGCGTTTACCCTTGTCTCTGTTGCCACCTGCACCACATACTGTGAACACACGACCTGTCTTTCCGTCTAACACATCGTGTATGGCATTGAGCACATTCGCTAATGCGTCGGGGGTGTGAGCATAATCGATGATGGCTGTGTAACCATCGGGCGACGATATTGGGTCAAGTCTTCCGTTCACAGTTTTCAATGTACTGAGTGCCACTAATACCTCTTCGGCATTCTTACCCAGCATCAATGCTGTGCCATAGACTGCCAAAAGGTTGCTAACATTGAACTTTCCAATAAACTGAACACCCACTTCTCTGCCGTCAACTTCCAAGTACATACCCTCGAAATGGCTTTCTAAGATGCGTGCACGATAGTCTGCCATACGCTTAGTAGAGTAGGTTTTGATGTTGGCTTTGCAGTTTTGCACCATTATCATACCATTCTTGTCGTCTGCATTGGTTATCGCAAATGCATCCTTATCTAAGTCGTCAAAGAACATTTTCTTAGCATCACGATAGTTCTCGAATGTCTTATGGTAGTCCAAGTGGTCGCGAGTAAGGTTGGTGAAAAGTCCACCCGTAAACTTCAATCCGCCTATTCTGCGTTGGTGAATAGCGTGGCTTGAACATTCCATAAAGGCATATTCGCACCCTTCAGTTACCATACGTGCCAAGAGTTTGTTCAATTCTATAGGGTCGGGAGTAGTATGACTTGCAGGCACAACTTCATCGTTGATGTAGTTGCAGACCGTAGAAAGCAAGCCCACCTTGTGACCCATTGCACGAAACATGTTGTACAATAAGGTAGCAACAGTGGTTTTACCATTCGTTCCAGTTACACCTACGAGCTTCAACTTGTGTGATGGGTCGCCATAAAAGGTTGTGGCTACCTTGCCCACACTCACTTCTGTAGATGCTACTTGCACATAGGTAACACCCTCTGCATTGGCATTTTCGGGCATATCCTCTAAGAGAATAGCACTTGCCCCTAACGCTATTGCCTTGTCAATGTATTGATGTCCATCGGTTTGCGTTCCTTTCATTGCTACAAACAGATGACCCTTTTCTATCTTACGGCTATCAATATTGATGCCCTGAATTTCAATTTCAGCATCACCAACAACCTTTGTAGGTTTTACATTTACAAGTAATTCGTTTAATTTCATATCTTGCTACTAATTATATTCTATTAATGTTTTCTATCTGCTTATCCGAATGTCAGATTGCAAATCATACCTTTCTTTATTTTGTCGCCCGGGGCTAACGACTGGCGAAGCACCTTGCCACGACCTGTCATTATTACCTTTATTCCCCTACTCTCCATCAAGTAAACGGCATCACGCGCCCCCATTCCGTGCACATCGGGTACAACCCTTGCACTTGTTGGTTTTGCTTTGTTTAACGAAATAGCGTTCCTTGATTCAGAAACTGTTCCCCAAACAGGGTTGCCAAATGGATAAGCACCATTCCATCCACCATTTACTGCAAAGCCTAACGAACTTAAAACGTAGTCGGTAGCCAACAGATTGCCATTCTTTGCTGTAGGTGTAAGCATCGACACAGAGTCTTTGGCATCGGTAACACTCAACTTCAAGCTTTGTGCCATAATACCTTCAGCGATGTGATGGAACACTAAACCACTCATACCACCACCCGAAGCAGGCAAACCCGTCTTCTGA
This sequence comes from Prevotella ihumii, assembly GCF_900155655.1. GTDB lineage: Bacteria > Bacteroidota > Bacteroidia > Bacteroidales > Bacteroidaceae > Prevotella > Prevotella ihumii. The sequence continues at coordinate 1,410,445 of NZ_LT706987.1, read as the reverse complement.
ATACACACAATACAACTATATCTCGGGTTCTCAACGGGGAAGAAACCAGCAAAGCTCAATAGATAGTCGACCACGCCAGACTTATATCCTGACGCACCTTTCGACATCTGTGCTGTACCCGTTTTGCCCGCAACAGAGAACTTATCCGACCCTGCTCTCTTTCCCAAACCTTCAGATACTACCTCTGAAAGGATACGTGTCATCTGTGTAATGGTTGTCTCTTTGGCTATGCGCTCTCGACCCACTACAGGTGGAATATCGGCTATCACTTGTCCGTCCTTCACAATCTGCTTCACAAAACGTGGCAACATCATCTTTCCTTTGTTAGCAATAGCGTTATAGAAAGTCAGCGTTGAGATAGGAGGCACCTGTGTTTCGTAGCCAATACTCATCCAAGGCAATGCCGTAGCACTCCAGTTTACATACTGATTGTGCTTGTTTTTCTTTGGCATACGTATCTTAGCAGGCGAATAACCTACAATAGGAATTTTCAAATCGTCAGCCAATCCCAAACGATAGATACCTTTTACAAAGTCTTCAGGACGCTTGTGATAGTTCATATCAATAATTCTACTGATACCAATATTAGAACTATACTTCAAACACCAAGGCAAGGTGAGTGTGCCGTAGCCACCCTTTCGCCAGTTGTGGTCCTTCATGTCACGTCCATACATATTCCAAACGCCACCTCCAGTATTGACCGAATACATCGTGTCTACCACACCATCGTCCATTGCTACCATCATTGAAGCCGTCTTAAACACCGACCCTGGCTCAAGCAAATCGCTCACAGCATGGTTTTTAATCTCACGATATTCGCCATCTTCGCAGCGGTCTAAGTTGACAATAGCTTTTATATCGCCCGTTGCCACTTCCATTACGATAGCCACACCTATATTGCCACCGATTTCTTTTAATTCATCAAGCAGAGCACGTTCAGCCAAGTCTTGTATGCCCACATCAATGGTTGTAATGATGTCTGCACCATCTATTGGAGGCGTATCGGTAATGCTAAGAAACTTGTTGCGCACCTTTCGGCGATTTTGAATACCATTCGTACCACGCAGAATAGAGTCGTACGACAATTCCAAGCCACAGCGTGCCGAGTCTTTAGCACCATAAAGGTCGCCCACCGTGCGTTGTGCCAATGAGCCGAATGGTCGACGGCGCGCATTAAACTCCTCCCAGTGAAATCCGCTTGTGTACTTTGACAATTTAAAGACAGGTAGTTTCTGCACCTCTTTAAATGTATTGTAGTCGATGCGGTGTTTCCATATAGGGAAGTGTCGACGCTTTTCGTCAAAAGCCTTCATCAAATCGGTTTTGAAATCAGCAGCCGACTTCTCTGGAAATATCTCGTTCAGTCCTTTACAGATATAATCAATGCTGTCAACAAAGGCAGTATCTTTCTTGCCTTCCTTCATTGCATAGAAGTCGAGATATATCTTAAATTCGGGCAACGAACTTGCCATCAATTCACCATCAGCACTAAGAATGTTGCCACGAGTAGGCAGAATGGGCAAACTATCGTTCTTTTGTTGCGATGCCACTTCCTCCCAATAGCTTTTTTCTGCCACCATTATGTACCCTGCCTTTACCACAATGGCAATAGCAAACAATCCCATTACGATGGCAATAGCAGTAAATCTTGGTAAAATTTTATTCGTATCAAACTTCTTACTCATCTTGTTATGGGTTAGGAACGTTTATTATAAATGGTGGGCGCAAAGCCATTTTCAACACACTATCTTTATTGGTTTTAAGAATTTCTAATACGTGGCTCTCACGCGATTTCTCGGTGAGTTGGCTACTGCTCGACAAAGCTCTATACTTCGTATCAGATAATTCTGAGTTCAGACGGTCAATCTCTATCAAGTCTTTCTGCACGCTATATCTATTGGATATATATATAATAAGGAATAGCACTACGAGCATCATCAACCGCACGTTGTTTCTTAAAAGTCGAGTTGATAGAATATCTCCACCCAAAATCTTACTCAGTGTAAGTTTATTAGAAGCTGGCTTCTCGTCTTCGCGAGCCTGTTCGGCAATAGCAGCTTTCAAAACTGCCTCTTCCTCTTCTATCCTTGCACGTTCAGCAGCTTCTTTTTTAGCTTTTTCTTCTGCCTTTGTCGCCTCTGCATTGTGTGCTTTTGTTGGTTTTTCCCTTATAATTTTCGGAGCTTCATCTATCTGCCCTTCCACCTCCAAAGGAATATCTTTGTCCCCCACCACTTCCGAACGGGCAGAAACCGCCTGTGGTGCAGCCTCTTCGTTATCTACTTCAGCGGCTGCACGAACCGAGATAATAGGTTTTGCCACAACCTCTTGTTCGGTATCAATGATAGGTTTCTTTTCGTTCATTTATTTCTTTTCAGCTATTCTTAGTTTTGCACTGCGACTTCGTGGGTTTTGTTCTTGTTCGTTAGCATCGGGCACTATTACTTTGTTATTAACAAGTTTAAAGGGCGTTTCTATTCGTCCAAAGAAGTCTTGATTTATCTTTCCTTCTATATTGCCCGTCTTCATTATGTTCTTTACAATGCGGTCTTCCAACGAGTGATAGGTGATAACAGAGAGTCGCCCACCTTCTGCCAACAGCTCGCTTGCCCCTAAGAGCATTTCTTTAAGTGCGTCCATTTCGTGGTTTACCTCAATGCGCAAGGCTTGAAAGAGCTTCGCCATTTCCTTCTTCTCACGTTCGCGCTTAAACAAGGGTTCTACCACAGCTTGAAAATCCTTTGTAGTAAGTACAGGCTTTTGCTTTCTACTGCTTACTATCGTTGCAGCTATCTTGCGCGAGTTCTTGAGCTCGCCATAGATATAAAACAGATTAGCCAAACTTTCCTCATCGTATTCTTGCAGAATTTCGGCAGCTGTCTTGCCTGCTCGCTTGTTCATTCGCATATCCAAGGGCGCATCGAAACGGAAAGAAAATCCACGTTGCTCGTCATCGAAATGGTGACTGCTCACGCCCAAGTCGCCCAAAAGGCCATCTATCTTTTCCACTCCGTAGTATTGCATCCAATTCTTCAAGTAGCGGAAGTTGGAACGCACAAAGGTGAAATTGCTCAATTCGCCTTCCTCTGCATCTATCCCGCAGATATTGGCTTCGGCATCTGCATCTTGGTCAAAGCTGTACAGATGACCTTTGGGGCTCAGTCTTGAGAGTATCTCCCTACTGTGTCCGCCGCCACCAAAGGTAACATCGACGTACACCCCATCAGGATTAATATTCAGTCCGTCAACGCTCTCTTTGAGCAAAACGGGTATATGATATGTTTCTGCGGTTTTCACCATTGTGCTTATTCGCTCTGTGTGTTATCCATAAAACCTTGTTGGCTGCCCATAATAGCTTCCAACGATTGGCTAAAATCGTCTAAATCGAGAAATGCTGTTTCGCCATTGTTAGGCCATATCTCTATGCAATCGTCCATACCGATAAACTTAATCTGCTGGTCTATATTCGCCAACTTTAGGTATCGTTTAGGGATAAGAAAACGACCATTGCCATCAAGGCTTATCATCTCAACATCGGAAACAAACTGACGATAAATCATCTGGTCTTTGCTGTTCCAACGATTGAGACGCTTGCGAAGATTGTCCAACATTTCGTTCCACACGCTCTCAGGATAAAGCACCAAGCAAGGTTGGAAAACGTCTTTCTTCATAATGAGCGACTCTTCGCCCGATACATTGAGTATCTTACGAAAAGTGGCTGGCAGAAAGGCTCTTCCCTTTGCATCAGTCTTGGCTTCTATGTTACCTAAAAAACGCATGTGTTCTTATATATTCAAAACTCGGTTCAAAGTTAAACAAAATTCCCCACAATCCGCCCCCATTCCCCACATTATTTTCAAAACAACGGCTTTTTTTATTTATTTAACGGATATTTTGCACCTCCCAATCCAAGGAAGGATATAAGAAAAATTAGGACAAACAGGAAAATAATTTACAAAAAGCAACCTTGCTTTCTGCGTTTGATTGCTAATGCGCTTTCTTTCATAGCCGAGCAATTCAGCAATGCTTATTTTTCGTTTTATTGTTTCTGTTCTTCCGTTAAGTCGCTCGTAAATGTTAAATCGAGGGTTCGTTTTTAGCCGATTTACACGCAACAACACATTTACACCGAAATAGGGGCTTAATTTGTGTGCAAACGCAAGTCGTTGATATACAACTAATAGCACAAAAATTGAAGTATATGTGCAAAAAGAATGATGCCAAAACACGTAAGAATAGACCTTTTGAAGCGACAAAACCAACAAAAAACGAGCCTTACACAGGTGTTTTTCAAGCTCAAAGTGGAACTTTGGGACAGCCAAAGTTGAACTTTGGCAATGCCAAACATATATGTCTTGTAAGGTCAAAGTTGAACTTTGGGGTAGCAAGACTTGACAAACAGCATTTTAGAACACAATAAAGGAAGATTAAAACACTCCTATTTCGGCTTTTCAAATGTTAATTCGCAGCACAGCAACACACCTCCGTGGCACACTTTTTGCTTATTGTTCCGCATCTCGGCTTCAAGTTTAAAATCAAAATCCTCTACTTCGTTCATAACATTCAGCATATTAGCTACATAAATTGTTGATTTAACGAACACAAAGATAAGTTTTTTGTAGATTTTCGCTCAAATAGGATAATAATTAAAAAGGTTTCGTTAAATTTGCATCTTAGATAAAGCAGAGAAAAGAGCGTATAATGGAGAAAACCATAGACATCGAAAAGATACTTGCAAGCAAGATGGGGAGCAAAGCAAAGTTTGTTCCGCAGTTCGCTGTAAACTGGTTGAAAGGCATTATTCACGAGGACGAGGTGAACAAATTCTTGTGGGATAGCAGAGACAAAGTGGGCACAGAATGGTTAACAGAGTGTGTGCGCTACTTGGAAATGACAATCCATATTGACGGATTGGAAAACTTGCCCGACAAGAACGATGGCAAACTGTACACCTTCGTGTCCAATCACCCTCTCGGTGGACAAGATGGGGTGGCTCTCGGCTCAATCATTGGGCAGCATTACGATGGTAAATTCAAGTATTTGGTAAACGATTTACTACTCAATCTGCCAGGACTCAAACCTGTAAGCATTGGCATCAACAAGACAGGAAAACAAAGCAAAGATTTCCCAAGAATGGTAGAAGCCGGCTTTAGCAGCGACTGCCACATCCTAATGTTCCCAGCAGGACTTAACAGCCGTAAGATTAACGGCGAGATACACGACCTACCGTGGACAAAAACATTTATCACCAAGAGTGTAGAGTATAAGCGCGACGTAATACCCATCTACTTTAGCGGGCAAAACTCGGAACGTTTTTATCGCATAGCTCACTTTAGCGACAAATACGTTAAGAAAGTGAACCTCGCAATGCTATTTCTTGTCGATGAAATGTACAAAAATGTAGGAAAAACATTCCGTATTGCTTTCGGAAAGCCTATCCCTTGGCAAACATTCGATAAAAGCAAAAAGCCGATGGAATGGGCAAAATTTGTACAAGACAAGGTATACGAATTATAAAAGTACCCAAGACAAAATCGGAGTATTAGGTATTAGGACTCAAAAAATAGGAGCGATCAAAATCGAGATATAACAATGGAAGAAGAAATTATCCAGCCTGTAAGCAAAGAATTATTAAGAAGCGAGCTTACCTCAGAACGATTGTTGCGAAAAACTAACAAAAGTCATAACAAGATTTATGTATTCGCAGCAAACGAAGCACCTCATCTTATGGACGAGGTGGGACGTCTCCGTGAGGTAGCGTTCCGAAGTGCTGGAGGGGGAACAGGTAAGGCTAAGGATATTGACGAGTTTGATGTGATGCCCGATTGTTGCAAACAACTCATTGTTTGGAACCCTGAAGCAGAGGAAATTATTGGGGGGTATCGATACATCTTTGGCGACCAATGGAAGTTGAACGATAATCAACAACCCATCTTGGCAACAAGTCATATGTTCCATTTCTCTGAAAAGTTTATGAAGGAGTATGCACCTTATACGGTGGAATTGGGACGCTCGTTCGTGTCGCTTGATTATCAAAATGTGCGCAACAACTCAAAAAGTATCTTTGCATTGGACAACCTTTGGGACGGACTTGGTGCGCTGACAGTGCTCAACCCTAATTGCAAATACTTCTTTGGTAAGGTTACAATGTATCCTTCGTATATTCGCAAGGGCAGAGATATGATACTCTACTTCTTGAAAAAGTATTTTGGCGACAAAGAAGAGCTAATAATACCGATTAAACCGCTAAAAATGGATACACCCGAAAGCGAATTAGAACCGCTTTTTACGGGAGGTTCATTCAAGGAGGACTATAAAATTCTGAACAAAGAAATACGCAGTTTCGGATTTAATATTCCCCCATTGATTAATGCGTATATGAACCTTTCGCCTACAATGAAGCTTTTCGGAACTGCCATAAATTATGGGTTTGGCGATGTAGAAGAGACGGGGATATTGATAGCAGTAGACGAAATATTCGAACAAAAACGTGTGCGACATATAGAAAGCTTTGCTAACGACCACCCAGAAGCCCTCAATTTTACCAGTGGAGCAAACAAAATAATCTACAAGAACAAGGAGTAAAACCTTGTTCTTCACATTTATAGTACATCAAAAATAAAGCATAAAGCCGAAAAGGCTTTGGCTCTTTTCGTTTGTTTTTTCAGTTGTTTAGCGCACTAAACGTCTTCAAAAACAACCAAAAATAGCTCAAAATAAACTCGCAAATCTCGAAGAAGTCTAACGACCGATTTGGGTTAAAAAACATTCTCAAACATTGATATAAAAAATAAACCCTCGAAAGTTAAGATACAACTTTTCGAAGGCTTATTTTATTCTATTCTATAATTCTATCCCATTTCATCGGGGTTTTATCTGATGAAGAGCAATTCACGATACTTAGGAAGTGTCCATATTTCGTCGTTTACCTTCATTTCCAATTCATCAATATGGTAACGTATCTCCTCCATCTTTGGAATAATGGTATCGTGATAGGCTATGGCGCGCTCACGAATACACTTGATAGCATTTGCAGCCTTTTTAGCTTCATATAGCTCGTCTACACCTGTCTCAATGAGTTGGGTACGTTCGGCAATCTCACGAAGTATCTTTAAGTTGCGCGAAGTGAGCACTTCTCCTTCTTCACGACCGAATATTTTGAGCATCGACTTTACATTCTTAGCCAACTTGGTTTGATAAATGGTAGCAACAGGAATGATATGGTTCAAAGCCAAATCAGCCATTACACGCGCTTCAATTTGTACTTTCTTAATGTAAGTTTCCCACTTCACCTCGTTACGGGCTATCAACTCGTTCTTGGTCATTACATTCATCGATTCGAACATCTTGACCGAATTTTCAGTAAGATAGCTGTCAATACACAACGGAGTACTGCGCTCGCAGTCCAATCCACGGCGTAATGCTTCTTCTTCCCATTCGTTGCTGTAGCCATTACCTTCAAAGTGAATTGGTTTACAGGTCTTTATGTCTTCGCGTAACACCTCAATAAGGGCGGCATTAAGGTCTTCGCCACGCTCAACAAGTGCATCTACACGTTGCTTAAATTGTGTGAGTGCTTCTGCCACGGCAGTGTTCAAGACGATTAAAGCCGATGCACAATTGGCTTCAGACCCAACAGCACGCAGCTCGAAACGATTTCCCGTAAACGCAAAAGCAGAGGTGCGATTGCGATCGGTATTATCGATAAAGAGTTCGGGTATTTCTGCAATGTCCAATCTGAACTCTTTTTTATCCTTTACATCGAAAAGTGCTTCATTGTTAGCATTTTCTATATGGTTGAGAAGGTCGGACAATTGCTTGCCAAGGAATGAAGAAATAATAGCAGGAGGTGCTTCGTTTGCACCCAAACGATGGTCGTTGGTAGCACTCATCACTGAGGCTTTTAAGAGTCCATTGTGCTTGTAAACACCCATTAAGGTTTCGACAATGAAGACAACAAACCGAAGGTTATCCTTTGGCCCCTTACCGCTGCTGTGCAAAAGTACGCCCGTATCGGTAGACAAACTCCAGTTGTTATGCTTGCCCGACCCATTAATGCCAGCAAAAGGTTTCTCGTGTAAGAGTACTTCGAAGCTATGTTTGTGGGCAATACGTTTCATCAATGACATCAAAACCATATTATGATCCACGGCTAAGTTACATTCCTCGAAGATTGGAGCAAGCTCAAACTGCCCAGGAGCCACCTCATTATGACGGGTTTTGCAAGGTATTCCAAGTTTCAAGGCTTCTATTTCAAGCTCTTTCATATAGTTTTGCACACGCTCAGGAATGATACCAAAGTAGTGATCGTCCATCTGTTGATTTTTTGCAGACCCGTGTCCTATCAATGTACGACCTGTCAACATCAAGTCGGGGCGTGCATTATAAAGGTCTAAATCTACAAGAAAGTACTCTTGTTCCCAACCTAAATTGGTTTGAACCTTCTTTACATCGGGGTAGAAATATTGACAAACGTCCTTTGCTGCCTTATTTACCGCCTTCAAAGAACGGAGCAATGGGGCTTTATAGTCTAATGCTTCGCCCGTATAAGATATAAATATGGTGGGAATACAAAGCGTATCATCAATGATAAAGACAGGACTTGTAGGGTCCCAAGCTGAATATCCACGTGCCTCAAAGGTATTGCGAATACCGCCAGAAGGGAACGAACTGGCATCTGGTTCTTGCTGTACAAGCAGCTTACCAGAGAAGTCTTCTATCATTCCGCCATCACTATCAAATTCAATAAAGGCATCGTGCTTCTCTGCAGTACCTTCTGTAAGTGGTTGAAACCAGTGTGTGTAGTGGGTTACACCATTTTCTTCAGCCCATTGTTTCATACCTTTTGCCACAACATCGGCTATGGAACGATCGAAGCGAGCACCATTATCCATCACGTCAATCATTTGCTCAAACGTGCCTTTAGGCAAGTACTTGTACATCTTTTTTCGAGTAAAAACATACTTACCAAATATCTCTGCTGGGCGTTCTTTTGGTATATTAACTGCGATTGGTCGTTTTTGGAATGCTTCCTTTACGACCTCAAACCTTAAATTCTTCATAAGCTTCTCTTTATTTTCATTAGTATTTGCGCTGCAAATGTAACCATTTCCAACATAAACACCAAGCTTACTACCATTTATAATATTGATTTAAATCAAAAAAAAGCCTATATTTGCTCCCGCAAACATAGGCATTGCCACTTAACTAAATAACTCAAAAAATTACTTGACTCAATTCTCATTGACATACCTTTTCCCAAAGATGGGCCAACTACTATTGTTTGACTATTAACTTACTAATAACTATTTTGTCTGTTTCATAATCAAATCTAATTGAATTACAGTTGCAAAGATACTATAAAAATCGTAAACCACAAACTTATTGTCGTTTTTTTACTTTCGATTTATACTTTTTTGCAGATTACATATAATTTTGTATGTACAGCAGTTAAACTTTTAAAATTTATGATTTCAATTATACTGTGATAAGCATTTACATTGGTGTGTAAAAAGATATTTTAATGCAACAACATACTTATCTTTTTTCTGCTATTGCGATACGTATATCGCAATAGGAAACATCGCTCGGGCATAATTGTTTTATATCGTTAAGGTTATTTACCTCACCCAATCCCTTTATAATTCTACGTATTAGGTTCAATTTTTTCTCATCTACCACCTCATCTGCACGCAAAACACCTTGAGAAACATAGCGTGCTAAATGCGAATAAATGGTAGTTGGCACAAGATTTCTTTCCTTTGCGATGTCAACAACCGACATTCCACTTTTGAACATTCGATACGAAACTTCCGCCGTAGGTTCTTTCACGGGCTTTTCTGCCTTCTTTTTCGCATCTTTGCGGCGTTTACGAGCTGTTGTATCTCCAATCGAAGCAAGTATAGCTTCTTGTTTTGCAGTGAGATAAGCCGCCGTAGTGAAGTCGGTATCAATCATTTCTTCTAACAAATCTCGCTTTGCAACGTACACTTGTTCAAGTTCGGTAAACACACTATTAAGTCGTTTCGCCCCAACCTTATTGGTCAGCTCCACCGTCTTTGTTATATCAAGAAGTCGAGGATAAAGTTCTTCTATCTGACTGTAAAAATATCGTGCACCATTCTTAATGCGTTCTAAAACCACATCACTATGTAGCTCGGCTGATGGCATAGCATTTATAATTTGTTTCCACTTGTTTGACACGCTCAACACCGCTCTATCCAAATCGCCAATAGTACTTTTGTGCAGGCTAATCACCTTTGGGAACTTCATTCCAAACTCTATTAGCACACGGAAAAGCGATGTTTCGGTAGTGTAAAGTTCGGTAAAGTCGAACAATTCGGCTACCAAATATCTATGATACTCCTCTTTTAATTGTGGCAAAACCTCAATGCTCTGCTGCGTGCGTTCTTGCTGTTGCGCAATATAGCTACTCACTCGTTCATCATTTTTTACAGCCGAAGCCCCTAAAGGAGTAGCCAAAACCAAGCCTTCTAACGATCTACAACGACTCAAAGCTACATACACCTGACCTGCTGCAAAGGCTTGCTGCGCATCAATAATAGCATGATTGAACGTAAGACCTTGACTTTTATGTATCGTTATAGCCCACGCAAGGCGCAAAGGATACTGTGTAAAGATGCCTTGCACCTCCGCTTCTATTTGTTTGGTTTGCTCGTTAAGGGTGTACTTTGTATTTTCCCATTGTTGTGGTTCAACCTCTATGGCTTCCGCCTCACCAGGACACGTCACTTGAATAGACTCGTTGTCTATATAAGTAATATGTCCTATCTTGCCATTGTAAAACCTTCCTTCGCTATCGTTATGCAAAAACATCACTTGCGCACCACGTTTTAAAGTCAATTGATAATCAGCAGGATAGTTATATTCAGGGAATTGACCTTCTATATTTGCCTCAAATTGATATTCAGGTGTAGAAAGCTTGTTCAGCTCCGACAAATTATGGTAATCGGCAATGCGATTGTGCGTAGTCAGTCGTATGAAGTCGCTGTTACCATTGGGCTTGAAATCGGGTTTATAGCATTGGTTCAACAATTCAAAATCAGCCTCTGTAGGACATCCTTCACGAATGTTATTGAGCAAGCCAATAAAGGATTCGTCTTGCTGTCGGAAAACTTTCGAGAGCTCTATAGTAACATAATTGATGCTACGCAAAGCTTTCGAACCAAAGAAATATGGTGTATCATAATAGCGTTGTAGCATTGCTTCCTCGTTAGGCGTCACCACAGGCGTAAGTTGCTGCAAGTCGCCAATCATCAGCAACTGCACTCCACCAAAAGGTTTGTTATGGTCACGAAAACGACGGAGCACCGAATCGATAGCGTCCAACACATCAGAGCGCACCATACTTATCTCGTCAATGATAAGCAAGTCGAGCGTTCGCATTATCTTGCGCTTCTCTTTGCTGTAGGCAAATCGAGGTTGGAACTGCGATTCGGGAACAAACGGAGCAAGTGGAAGCTGAAAAAAGGAATGAATGGTCATACCTCCTGCATTGATAGCTGCAACACCCGTAGGTGCTACTACCACAATACGCTTGTTACTATGTGCTTTCACGGCACGAAGAAAGGTGGTTTTGCCCGTTCCAGCCTTACCCGTAAGGAAGATACTAATGCCCGTATGCTCTACAAAGTCCCACGCATTGCGCAACTCTTTATTCTTTTCCATTGCTCGTTTTCTCAATTTTATGGTTCGATAGAGCAAAATTACAGAAAAGAAAGCACAATAGCAAATAAGCTATTGACAAAAATCAAGCGGATTGATACAAAGCAATAAAACCGCAGAAAAACAAGAGCTTAAGCCTAAAATGTAAGATTATTAGCCTTTTTAGCTATACCTTTGCACTTGTAAAATAAAGGATAACAAAATTAGAAGATGGGCACAAAGGGTGCTCAAGAAAGGTAAAAAGATTATGATAACAGGATTATTAGTTGTAATAGCAGTAGTAGTAGGCACAGTGGCACAAGCCGTAATGGTAAACAAGAAGTTGCCTGCGTAATAGAATAGTTTAAGTTTTTAAGAAAGATAGAGTTATGTTGTAGCCCGATTTCATTCGATGAAATCGGGCTTTTTTATATACTTTACTGATTTATTCCATACCCAAAGAGTGCAAAATCGCCCTTTATAGGGTCGTCAGGAAATACTTTTGCAAGTTGCTGTGTGAGTTTTTCGGCAGTACGCATACTTGTTGTTTTCGACGAAAGTAGTCCTAAGACGGCTGCTTGCTGCATAACGTGAGTATCTAAGGGGATAATTAGCGAACGTTTGTCGATGAAATCGCCCCAAATGCCTAAATCTACAGGCGAATTATCACGCACCATCCAGCGTAAAAACATACAAACTCGCTTGCACGAAGAAGTAGTATTCTTAGGAATAATACCACAAATATGGCGTTCAGAAAAATAAGTGCAAACTGCCTCAATAGCATATATGGCTTTAGACTTATGCGCCTCAGATGGCTGAAAAGCATAATTTTCGTTTACATACGAACGGATATAAGCCGATAAACTGCCATACGTTTGGAACATCACTTCCAATGCCGTAAACATTTCGTACATCGTGTGATTGGTGTACAAACGATAAAAACAGCCGAAGTCATCGGGGATTTGTTGCCTAAAAAGTCCCTTACGTATCCACTCATAAGGTTCGGCTTTAGCACATTCCAACAGATATTGTATGCGAGGCATAAACACCTTTCGTGAGCCATAACTCAAACAAGAGGCAATGAAAGCCATTGCCTCTTGATTGCGCTTGCCCACTACTTGGTGCATAAACCACGAAGGGTCGCCATCAAGAAAGCTACGCTGCTCGTATATATCGGCATAGGTAGTGAGGCGTTCCTTTACGCTTTTGGGTATTCGTACATACGAAGAGGGCATATAAAAAAGCTTTAAGGCGGGTTCTATAAATTACCACCGCATATAGTCATTAAATTTTTATGAAATACGTTTTGTTGTCTTTTGGCTTCTTTTTATATAAAACAAGCTGCGCCTCAACAATTCAAACAAGTTTGATTGCATTCGGCTTGCTCCGTTTTTGGTTCAAAAATAAGCTCAAAATCTAACAAAGCTAATTTGTAGAACCAGCCTTAAAACCATCTATACCCTACTCTGCTGCTGCAAATATCTGCTCTGCGTGCTCCTTTACCTTGATTTGTTTTGGGGTAAAAATCTGCTCTATCACGCCGTTTTCATCAATAATAAAGGTGGTGCGATAGGTACCCATATAGGTGCGGCCACACATTTTCTTCTCTCCATAAACGCCAAATGCTTCGTTTAGGGTTTTATCTACATCGGCAATGAGTGGGAAAGGAAGGTTGTTTTTCTCGATAAATCGCTTGTGCGACTTCTCATCCTGAACACTCACACCAATAACTACATAGCCACGTTTGAGCATCAGTTCGTAATTGTCACGCAAGTTGCAAGCCTGTGAAGTGCAACCCGGAGTAGAGTCTTTTGGGTAAAAATAGAGTACAATCTTTTTACCTTTATAATCACTCACTTTGATTTCGTTACCGTCTTGGTCTTTGCCCAACAATTCAGGGGCTTTGTCTCCTATGTTCATAATTTATGTGTTATAAAAATTGTAGTAAGTACAAAGATACACATTTTTATAGAGAAAGCAAACTGATAGCTGTATCTTTTAGTGGTTTTTATATTATTTGTCTTCAATATAAAGATAGGCTGAAAGGGCAAGAAAGACTGTTTTCGCATCATCAATAATGACAGTATAAAGGGCATTTTGCATTGTTCTATTTTTCGCCTAACGACCTTCTTGTTTGTTATACATCAAGGTTAGCCATCCCAAACATATATGTATGAGGTGGCAAAAGTTCAACTTTGGGAGGGTAAAACATATATGTTTGGGGTGGCAAAACATATATGTATTGGAAACAACAATTAAACTACTGATAATCAAAACATTACAAGCTAAACAACTAACATATAATATCTATCAAATAATTGTTCTGTTTTTCCGTTCCAAAGAAATTCATTTCACCAAGAAAAACATTATACTACAAATAATAAAACATAAAAAAATGCTGAAGCTCTCATCGAGTTCCAGCATCTAAATTTTATCTTTAACCATTTAAATTAATTGGTAAAAGAAAGCTTCACAGCCTCCTTTGTTCCGCCTAAAACAACCTGTTAAACTTTTACCTTATAATAACTTAATACCTAAAAATTATTACTAACCTAAACAATCTATTAACCTTTTATGTTTGCAAAGTTACTACAAGTTTTTGAAACCTGCAAGTGCTTTAAGAAAGATTTACAGATTTTCGTTATATTCTTGAGATATATCAAATCGTAAGTGAGAAATTATGAAACGAAAGCATTAAACCCAAATCGATCGTTAGATCAGTCCGACCAGTCCGACTGGTCAGACTGGTCGGACTGGTCGGACTGGGCTAACGACCGATCTGGGTTGAACAACTAGGTTTATTATAATAAGGTAAGATAACTCCATAATTTGTTTCGCACAAAAAAAGCATCGCCTATTTCCGAAGAAAAGACGATGCTGTAATTAATATGAAGTATCTAAAATTACTTTACGCGAGCTTCAGAACCGAGCATATGCTCTGGTGAAAGGATTTGGTCGAGCTGTTCCTTTGTAAGAACACCCTTAGCCAAAACGAGGTCGTAAACCGAACCACCAGTTTCGAGCGCTTCTTTAGCAATCTTTGTACTGTTCTTGTAACCGATGTAAGGGTTGAGTGCTGTAACGATACCGATAGAGTTCTTTACAGTTTCTACATTGTGTTCCTTGTTCAAAGTGATGCCATCGATACACTTTTCGCGGAGAGTATCCATAGCCTCAGACATCCAAGTAATATCTTCAACCAAGCACTGCATAATAACTGGTTCCATAACGTTCAACTGCAATTGACCAGCTTCTGCTGCAAGCATAACTGTTGTATCGTTACCAATAACCTTAAAGCAAGTCTGGTTAGTGATTTCAGGAATAACTGGATTAACCTTACCTGGCATAATGCTTGAACCAGGTGCCATTGGAGGAAGGTTGATTTCGTGGAGACCACAACGAGGACCTGAAGCCATCAAACGGAGGTCGTTGCAAATCTTAGACAACTTGATAGCCAAGCGCTTCATTGCACCGCTATAATTAACGAGGTCGGTTGTGTCAGGTGTAGCTGCAACGAGGTCTTCGCTTGCCTTGAATGCCAAACCTGTGAGTTCAGACATCTTACGAGCGCAGATTTCAGGGAAACCAGGAGCAGCGTTCAAGCCTGTACCGATAGCTGTACCACCCATATTGATTTCGAGGAACATATCAGCACTCTTATTCAAGTTTGTGATTTCAGCTTCGAGCAAGTTAGCAAACGCATTAAATTCCTGTCCGCTTGTCATAGGAACAGCGTCTTGGAGCTGTGTGCGACCCATCTTGATGTCGTTCTTGAACTCTTCAGCCTTCTTACGGAAAGATGCTACGAGCTGTGCGAGGTGCTCTACCAATGTTTTGTTCATACGAAGCAAAGCCAAGTGAATAGCTGTTGGGTATGCGTCGTTGGTAGACTGTCCGCAGTTAGCGTGGTCGTTAGGAGCGCAATATTGGTGTTCGCCCTTGTTATGACCAAGGATTTCGCACGCACGGTTAGCGATAACCTCATTAGCGTTCATATTTACAGATGTACCTGCACCACCTTGTACCATATCGGTAACGAAGTCTTCGTGGAACTTACCATCTATAATTTCGCGGCAAGCTTGAGCCATTGCGTCGCAAATAGCACCGTCTATTTCTCCCAATTCGCGGTTTGTTTCAACTGCAGCCAACTTTACGTAAGCCATTGCGATAACATAGTCGGGGTAGTCACACATTCTCTTGCCTGAGATGTGGTAGTTATTCACAGCACGCTGTGTCTGCACACCGTAGTATGCGTTAGCTGGTACTTGGAGTTCGCCTAAGAGGTCGCTCTCAATACGGAATTCTTTGTTGTTTGTCTCGTTTGCCATGTTGATGCAAATTTTATTAATTGATAGTATATTGTTTTAGTTATTTCCTTTGGAATATCAATATCGGCTCAATCTCTATCAGGCACTGTCTTTTTCAATGATAGATTGGTGTCGATGAGAAGTAACCAAGTGCTATTGCTTCCATCTTTGATTAACACTGCAAATGTAGCAAATTATTAGTTTGTTATGCAAGTTTTAGGGTGAAACATTCTAATGTTAAGTATATTTAACGCATTGTTAAAAAGTACCAAATATCACCATTTTGTAGCATAAGCAGAACTAAAGAAAACATTTTGACACGATTATATCACTTACAACACAATTATTGACTGTACAAACAGATATTTTACAACTTTAAGCAAACTACCTCAGGATATTCATCCCAAATCGGTCATCAGCCCGAAAAGGCTTTTTAAGGCGTTTAGATATTATGCTTTTCTTCGTCTTTGCACCTTATTTTGGCTCTTTTCGTTTGTTTTTTCAGCTGTTTAGCTCGCTAAACGTCTTCAAAAACAACCCAAAATAGCTCAAAATAAGCGCGCAAATCTCGAAGAAGTCTAACGACCGATTTGGGTTAAAACAATTCAGAATTTCAAACCCCAAAACAACCTTAAGGAGCGTGAGAATTTTGTTCTATCTTTCCTTAAGTCAAGAATGAAAAACAAAACATCAACCTTTAAGAAGCAAAACATATATGTATGACACGGTCAAAGTTGAACTTTGACAAGGTAAAACATATATGTTTGGGACGGCAAAACATATATGTTTTACAACAAGAAATTAATCGCCTGACTATCAATACTTTAAAAGCACGAATAGCAAACAATAAGGGAACAGGTGCGGTTGTTCTATTTGTCGGTAGCAAGAAAGCAACAACAACCGCATACAAAAAAAAAGAGACGAGCAAAAAAATATGCTCGTCTCAAGTGAAAAAGTTTTATTTTTTATTTCTACACCTTAGTTCTTATTCTGCAATAAGTGTAGCTACAGTATTGCCATCATAAGAAGGCTTTAGCTTGATGGTATATGTTCCAGCCTTAACAGCGATGTTTGCACCATTTTGTGATGTCAACTTTGTAAGGTCTGTACCACCCCAGCTGATAGCCCAAGCACCATTAGCACGGAACTTGATTTCGCCATCTTTGAGTGCTACGTGTTGAGCTGTCCAAGTGTGAGATGCCATATCGTATTCCATCTTTACATCGGTATCCCAACCGCCTGGTGCAGCTGAACCTACAATACCGATAGAATTGATAGCTGTGAGCTTGTAAGCCAATGCCTGCAAGTCTACTTCTACCTTATAGAAACCATCAGCTTCGGTCATCATAATATTACCTGCGTTGCCTTCGGTGCTGAAGTTTTCACCATAGTTTGTACCGTTCCAACCTTGCTCTGTGCTAAACTTGAAGCCCTTTTGTGTGAGGTACATAAAGCCTGTGTACTTACCATCGAATGCTGGACCTGCAAGAATGTCGCTGTGCTTCCAAGAGTTAGCATCGCCAGCCATATAGAGGAACTCGCCAAAGTTGATTTTTTCAATCTTATAGGTGTAGTTCAACATATTGATAGTAATGCGATACTTGCCTATTTCAGCCAATTTGCCTGCTTGTGGGTTGTTAGTGGTAAGTGTACCTTCCATACTTGCATCGCCATCGACAGCTGTACCGAGAACACCAGTTTTACCATTTGCCCAGAAATCGCCGTCATAGTTGGTCTTGGTGATAATCTTCCAATGGCTGTTAGTCTTCTTGGTTTCGATGAATACAGTAAAGACAGGGTCTTTGTAAACATCTTCTGCACTATGTTTGAACTGTATTGCACCTGCCTTATCCCAGCTGCTCATATCGCCTACAATGTAGTAAGCCTCGTCAATGAATGGTGCAGCAGGAGTAACGGTGAGCATAATGTTGCCCGCATCGATAAGTACAGCCTGACCACCCTTAACAGCATTCAAGTAAACGTGAGCTGTATAGCGGTGTGCTTCTGGACGCTTGCCATAATATTTTTCTGCTATAGCTTGCATATCCTTTGTGATAGCCTTGCCATCAACAGAAGTTTGGATAGTTGTTGGGGTGATACCATCGTTATTGAGGTCGTAAGCCAACAATTCTACACGTGCATTCTGAAGTTCGAAACCTTCAGGAAGCTGAGCAGAAGTAAGTGTAAACAATGGCACTTGTTCGCCAACGGTAGCCAAGTCTTGTGGTGCTACCTCCAATGCTTTAAGCCCTGGGAAAGTGATTGCGTCCTCTTGCTGATTAGCTTGTGGCTCGCTCCAAGGCTGATACTCATCACTACAAGCCCCAAGGAAAAGGCTTACAAGTGCGAGGGTGATATATAATGATAATTTCTTCATAACTATTTTCTTGTTTTATTGTTTTTAAGGGGTTGTTAATTGGAAGTGTCGGACGGGTCGGACGGGTCAGACGGGTCGGACAGGTAGGACAGGTAGGACGCTTCCAATTACATTTTCCTTTTACTTTATTTCACCTGCTTCGGTTGTGAAGTTCAAGTACACCTTCTGACCTACTGCACCTGCAACACGTGGGGTTTGGTCACCGCCATTGCCACGGTACGCAATCTTGTTGTTGTAGATAATGAACTCTGATCTCCACCAATCTTGTTCAGGTATCTTAACGCAGATACGTACACCTGGGTCGTCGTTGGTAGGTCCACCAGCCACCGCATTGCCAATAGCAGGAGAGACAAATTCGCCGTCAGCAGTAGCAGGTACAGTGAACAGGTTTTCAGGGAGAAGATCCCACTTGCCTGAAGCTGTACAAGCACCTTGGAGGTAAACGTTAGGTTCGTTGAAGCTCACGTTATACTTAATGTCGCGGCCTTCCACAGTGCAGTTTACTATCATCAAGTACCAACCTGGCTTAGAAGTTCCAATATTGCCATTAACATTGATAATGTCGCTTGCTTTCTCGCCTGCAGGGTTAATCTTGATTTCGTTGAAGCCAGCAGCTGTCTTGTCCCAAGCCTTAGTTTGGTTGAACTTGATACCAGCACCATCGCCTTCGCCACCAATATATACAAGGTGCCAGAAGATGTTTGTTGCACCATTTACAGGAATCATTTCCAATGCACTGTCCCAACTCCACTTGTTGAAGTTACCTACAATGTAGAGCTTTTCAGGAGTCTTAACTGGAGGAAGTGAGAAGCGCAAGTGAACATTACTAAGGGTAATTGTGTTTGAAGTGATTGATGTGCCTTCAATATCCTTACCATCAGCAGTAGTCTGAACAGCGTTTACACGAATGTAAACAGGAGCAGTGATAGGGAAATCTTTCTCTTGCTTGCCCTTTGCTACGTACAAGTTGGTAAGTGTGCTTGCCAACTCTGCTGCATCAACATTCATCTTAGCAGTAGTAAAGGTAGTTGAAAGTGCCTTTGCGTCTGACATATCAGCATTGGTAGCTACCTCTACTGTGTATTTTGTTACAGCAGGATAACCATAGTTAGGTTGTGAGCAAGTAAGCTCTACTACCTTTGAGTTGGCCAAATCGTACACACCATTTGCAGCAAGTGCAGGTGTGTTAAGGTGGAACATTGTTGGCTTTGTTACCACTGGATTATTGTCGTTGTCATCGCTACACGCTGTAAAGCAACAAACAGCACAAAGGAGTAGCAATGCAGACTTTAATATCTTTGTCATAATTCTTATTATTTTAAAGTTTGTGAAAGTTGGAGAAATATAGTCCCCCAACTTGTTTATTCTTAATAACCAGCGTTCTGTTTCAAGTTAGGATTTACAGTGAGGTCGCTGGTAGGAATAGCAAAGATGTTGCGTGTTTCAGAGAAATTGCGACCATTAACTTCGCCTCCCTTCCAAGCCCAGTTGTAATTTACATTACCACCAAACTTGTGGAAACGAATCAAGTCTACACGACGACGACCTTCAAAATAGAATTCCTTGCTCCATTCGTCAAGAATATCATCGAGCGAGTATGCACCTGTAGTACGCAATTGAGCGTGGGCACGTGCGTGGAGTTGGTTGATAAGGTCTGTACCTTCAGCAGTTGTCTGGTTGCCGTTGGTGCGAGCGGTAGCCTCAGCGTAAGTAAGATATGCTTCAGCTGCACGGAACATAAAGAAATCGGTATCTGCAAAACGGAGGTCGTGAGCTGCTGCACCTGTTGAATAGAAGTTGTTAAACTTCAATACAGCATAACCTTTCTTGAATACAGCAATGTCTTTAGAGTTTACAGCTTTAAGGTCGCGACCAGCACCATCAAACAACGCACGGTCGTCGCCTGCCTCACGTGGCATCTCTACTGCTGTAACCTGAGGTGCATTGTTATTAGGGAAGAACTTGGCAATCAAGTTTGGACGAGCACGAACACCACTCCAGTTGGCATTGTCGTAAAGGTTTCCTCCCTTTGCACCATTGCTATTAACAACAGCATCTGCGTCATAACAAGCATTAATCAAGAATACTGAAGTACCGTATGATGCGGTTGTCTTACCGTCTTGAAGGATTGGGAATACAGCCTCAACTGATGCGCCATTTTCTCCATTATCACCCATAAAGAGTTGTTGGTAAGCTGTCCAACCATTCTTAGTTGCGCCTGTATAGAGCTTGTATGGAGAGTCGATAACCATCTTAGCATACTTTGCAGCTTTCTCCCATTGTGGTGTACCTGTATAGATTTCAGCGTTCAAGTACAAACGAGAGAGCAACAACCAAGCAGCAGCCTTGTCTACACGACCATAGTTAGGGTCGCTTGAAGTCTTAGCTTGTGCAGCCATCAAGTCTGGTTCGATAGCCAAAAGTTCTTTTTCTACATAGTCGTACATCTCCTTGCGGGTGTATTGCTTAGCAGGCTCTGCAGATACTTTCTCTGTAAATGGTACGTTTCCGAAAGCATCCATCAAGAAATAGTAGTTCAAAGCACGAATGAAACGTACCTCTGCTGTCTTTTGTTTGTCGGCATCACCAAAGTTGTTGATGTACTGATTACATACAGTTACACCGAAATAAAGGCGATAGTAGAAGCCCTTGAGCATTGGGTGAGAACCACCATAGTTGTTGAAGTTGAACTCAGGAATACCCTCGTCACCTGTCCAGTTACAGATAGCTTCATCGGTTGTGAGGTCGTTTGAGTTGAACAACTGGCGTACAAAACCTGTTGTACCTCCATCAAGACCATCAATATCGCAGTCGCCATCAGGACCACCATTACCAGCCAATCCGAAGTTTGCATAACACTTGTTAAACAAATTATCAGGTGTAATTTCCGTTTGCAAGTTAGGATCGATTGGTTTAACATCCAAGTCGCCTACACAAGAAGTAATGCTCATTGTGAGCATCAATGCTGCAACGGGAGCAATTTTCTTAATATATTGTATCATTGTAATTATCTTTAAAGAATTAGAAATTCAAGTTAAGACCAAGAATAAACGACATTGGGCGTGGATAAAGATTGTTGTCGATACCGCCAAATACTTCTGGGTCGATGCCATCATACTTTGTAAGCGTAAGAATGTTTGAAGCTGTTCCGTACACACGACCGCTAAGTCCGCGCCAACTACCTACCTTGAAGAGGTCTGCAAAGCTATAACCAAGGGTTACGTTGTCTACCTTCAAGAACGAAGCGTTCTGTACCCAACGGTCTGAAAGGATAGCTGTGGTATGACCTGTCTGCCAGTTATCAGCAATCGAAGCTATAGGACGGTTTGACAAGAAACCAGAAGAAGCCCATATTGCAGCTGCTGATACGTTAGCCTGACCTGCCATTCTATCATTGAATACATAGTTGCCTATGCTTGCACGAAGTGAGAAACCGAAGTCCCAATTCTTATATTCTAAACGTGAAGCAAGACCCATTGTGATAGGAGCCATAGGGCTCTTATAAAAGTATTTGTCTGCTTCTGTAATCTGACCATCGCCATTGCGGTCTACAACAGCACCTTCGATAGCCTTACCATTTTTGTCGTAAATCTGCTGATATACGTAGAATGAAGATGCAGGATGACCTACAGCGTGTGCCTGAGCATTACCGCCTGTACCTGAAGAGATACCTCCTGTTGGGATAAAGTAATTAGCATCACTACCGCCTGTTAAACTTGTGATTTGATTCTTGTTGTATGTCAAGTTGTAATCAATTGTCCAATACCAATCGTTGGCTTGAATAGCTTTCCAACTAATAGCAGCTTCGATACCTGTATTTGTCAATGAACCAATGTTAGAAGATACTTGGTTGCGGAAGTTAGAACCAGCTGGTACATATACAGTATTCAAGAGGTCGGTGGTCTTACGATAGTACCAATCCAAGCTACCTGTCAATCGTTGATTGCAGATACCCCAATCCAAACCTACGTTATATGTAGTAGTTGTTTCCCAAGTAAGGTCTTTGTTTACAGCTTGTGGGCGAACGATAACGCCATCACCTGTGGTAGGATAGAAACCATTTGTGCCTTTTCCTGTTTGATAAATATCAAAGTAGTTGTAGTCGCCAATGCCTTCTTGCTGACCAGTCATACCCCAACCAAGACGAAGCTTTAAGTCGCTCAACCAATTGATTTCACGGAACTTGTTCTCATCTTTCATCTTCCAAGCGAATGCAAATGATGGGAAGTATGCCCAGTGTTCCTTGAAACGAGATGCACCATCAGCACGGAAGGTTGCTGTAACGTAGTAACGATCCATCAAACTCCAGTTTGCACGACCAAAGAATGATACGAGATAGTTTTCAGTGAGGTAGCGATAGTCTTCCAATTTTCCGTCGTTGTTATAGTCCTTACCGTCGTCTTTATAGATTTTACCTGCATTGGCGATGTTAGTACTTGGATAATATTTGAATGAACGACTTGTTTCTTTTCTCCAGAAGTGCTGCCATTCGTAACCACCCATAATATCGAAGTGGTTCTTAGCTTCGTCGTTGAAGTCGTGATAGTACTGAGCGTATGAGCTCAAAGTAAGGTTACGTTTCAACTGTTTGCTCCAACCATCATAACCGTAGTATGAAGCCAAAGGAGAAGTTGGGTCGATATGTGTATCCTGTTGACCCTGTGCAATGTCTGCACCAGCTGTAACGTGCAAGCGCAAATCTTCAAATCCGTGGATTTTATAATCTACCTCTGCATTAGCAATAACATCACGGCTGCGAGAGTGGTCGTTCTTCAAATTAAGAATAGCAAGTGGGTTCTTTGTCGCCAAAGAGTTGTATGTAGAAGGCCAAGTTGGGTCTTCTGATGGTGCAAGACCTGCACCACGCCAAGTATGATAGAAGCCAAAGTTAGCTGCATCTGGCGACTCGTGGTCATAAATACTTTGTGTTGGGTCGTATGCAACAGCTGCGCCAATGGCTGCACCATCAGCAAAACGGTTCTTACCATACATACCTTTTGCATTCAAAGTAATGTTCAAATGGTTCTCAAGCAACGAAGGAGTCAAGCTAACAGCTGCAGTGTAACGTTCAAAATTAGAGGTCTTCAAGATACCCTGATTATTGGTATAACCAGCCGAAATACGGAATGGAAGCGAACCAATACCGATGTTTGTTGCACCAGTAAGTGTCAAGTTGTGGTCGTGCGACCAAGCTGTGCGGTAGATTTCATCTTGCCAATTGGTGTTAGCCTTGCCCAAAGCAGCTACCTGCTTGCTGTCTGCACCAAAGAGATTTGTAATAAACTTACGATATTCGTTACCGTCCATTACATCAACGTTCTTTTTCTTCATACTTGAAGTAACACTTCCTGCATACGAAATTGCAAGAGGTTGGTTAGCACGACCCTTCTTTGTTGTGATAATGATTACACCATTAGAACCACGCGAACCATAGATAGCAGTTGCAGAAGCATCTTTCAAAACGTTGAAGCTTTCAATATCTTGAGGGTTAATCATTGACAATGGATTTGACATACCCTTAATACCTGTATTGTCCATAGCCACACCATCGATTACGATAAGTGGGTTATTAGAAGCGTTCAATGAACTTCCACCACGAATACGGATTTTCGCACCGCCACCAGGAGTACCGCCATCGCTTGTTACATTCACACCAGCCATCTTTCCTTGCATCATGTCTTGTGCGTTTACAACCACACCCTTGTTTTTACCATCGGGTTTCATTGCAAGCACCGAGCCAGTAAGATCGCTCTTCTTTGCCACACCATAACCAATCACAACTACTTCGTTCATCTGCTGTGCAGCATCTTCAAGCATTGTGATTACCATACCATCAGTTGCCGTTACTTGCTGTTTCACGTATCCTATGTAAGATACGGTGATTGTTGCACCAGGTTTCACGTTGTTAAGCACAAAGTTACCATCAAGGTCGGTCATAGCTCCATCTGTTGTTCCATTGATAAGAATGGAAGCACCAATGAGAGGTTCGCCCGTGTTGTCTTTAACGTGTCCGTTAATAGTAGACTGTGCAAAGGCACTGATTGACAGGAGGAAACTTAAAATAAGTGTCGTCATCCTGACAGAGAATTTGCATTTTACCTGCTTCATCTTTTTACATTTATAGTTATTTAAAATTGATAATAATCTGCATAAATTCGCATTGGTTAATAGCCAATCAAGGCATATTTGTGGCAAAGATAGGACACTTTGCCCTTAGTTTAGTCTTTTTTTATTTAAAAACAGTTATTAACTTAGACAAACGATTGCACTGTGATAAAATTATTAATTATTTGATACAGGTCAATGTTATTGTAAAATTGTGTATATTTGCCCTATAAAATAGAAAAGATAACTAAAAACAAACATTTGTTATGCAAACAAGCAGAAATTACACAATGAAGGATATAGCCCGCGAACTCGGTGTTTCGGTGGCTACAGTATCACGTGCGCTAAAAGACAGCCCAAGAATTTCTGCTGAAAAGCGTGAAGAAATAAAGCGTTTTGCACGCGAACACAATTACTCACCCAACATTCTTGCAGAAGCGTTGCGCAAAAGTAAAGTGCAACCGCTCAAAGTTATCGGTGTAATTGTACCAAAATTCACTCACTTCTACTTCTCTTCTATCCTTGCTGGTATAGAGGAAGAGGCTTCGGCACGTGGCTACCGACTGATGGTAGCTCAAAGTGACGAACGCTACGAAAAGGAAGTACAGATATGTAAGTCGTTTTATGAGAATAAAGTATGTGGTGTTATCGTATCGCAAGCAAAAGACACGATAAAGTACGACCACTTCCAACAACTCATCAACAAGGGTCTCCCACTCGTCTTCTACGACCGCATTAGCACTGGTGTACACGCAAGCCGTGTGGTGATAGACGATTACATGGGCTCGATGGCTGCCGTTACCCACCTTATTAATAGTGGGTGCAAACGCATAGCCTTCTATGGGGTGTCGCTCAATCTCGAAATAGGAAAGAACAGATACAATGGTTATCTTGACGCATTGCGCAAACACGGCATCGAGCCCGACGAACAACTTATTCGTATGTGTGACAATCGTACAGACGCTGAAGCCATCACGCCCGACTTATTCGACCTGCCCGAACCGCCCGACGCTTTCTTTGCAGTAAACGATGACACTGCAATCGGTATTCTTTACTCGTGCAAACGAATGGGCAAACGTATTCCCGAAGAAGTTTCTATCTGTGGTTTCACCAATGGAGAGCGTGCAACAAGTTGCGACCCTATGCTCACCACCGTAGAGCAACGCGGCATACGAGTAGGCGAAGAGGCTGCCAACATACTTATAGATAAGGTGGAAGGCGCACTGCCAATGGAGTCAGTAGAAAAGCGAATTGTAAGAACAAGACTCATACTCAGAGGAACAACCCGATAAGAAAAGCGCTCTTGCTTACGCTCATCAGACTTGTCCGACCTGTCAGACTCGTCTGCCCCGTCCAATCCCCCCACAAAAACGAAAAGAAAATAAGAAACAAAAAAAATAAAAGATTATGGATAAACAATTAAAAACTCGTCCCGACAAGAGCTTTGGGCAGCTCTGGAACCTTAGCTTTGGATTTTTTGGTGTGCAAATCGCTTACGCATTGCAGAGTGCAAACATATCGCGCATTTTCGCAACATTGGGGGCTGACCCTCACAACTTGAGCTATTTTTGGATTCTCCCTCCACTGATGGGTATCCTTGTTCAACCCATTGTTGGCACGATGTCCGACAAAACGTGGACACGCTTCGGCCGCCGTATTCCTTATCTTTTTGTTGGTGCAGCCGTAGCCGTATTGGTAATGTGCTTATTGCCAAACTCTGGTTCGTTCGGAATGGCGGTTGGTACAACAATGATATTTGGATTGATTGCCTTAATGCTATTAGACACGAGTATCAATATGGCAATGCAACCCTTCAAGATGCTTGTAGGCGACGAGGTGAACGAAAAACAAAAGGGCTTAGCTTACTCTATTCAGAGTTTTCTTTGCAATGCTGGTTCGTTGGTGGGCTATGTTTTCCCCTTCCTCTTTACTTATATAGGTATCAAAAACTCTGCTCCTAACGGTGTTGTCCCCGACTCGGTTATCTACTCGTTCTATGTAGGTGCTGCCTTTCTTATTCTTTGCGTACTCTATACCACGCTCAAGGTAAAGGAAATGCCACCAAAAGAATATGCAGAATATCACAATCTTAGCGAAACCGACAACGAGAGCAACGCCAACTGGATAACACTCTTAAAGAATGCGCCTTCTACTTTCTGGAAAGTGGGCTTGGTACAATTCTTCTCTTGGTTTGCATTTATGTATATGTGGACTTATACCAACGGCACAGTAGCTGCCAATTGCTGGGGCGTAGATATGCTTGCAGCAGACGCCACAGCCACTGCGGGCTATCAGGAAGCAGGCAACTGGGTGGGTATTCTCTTTGCCGTTCAAGCCATAGGTTCTGTGGGTTGGGCAATGGTACTCCCACAAATTGCTAATCGCAAGTTTGCTTATGCGCTCTCATTGGTATTAGGTGGTATTGGCTTTGCTATGACTGTTTTCGTTCACGACCAGTATGTTATGTTCATTCCTTTCCTTCTCATCGGTTGTGCTTGGGCAGCTATCCTTGCTATGCCTTTCACCTTTGTAACCAACGCTTTGGAGGGTTATGGCCATATGGGTGCATACTTAGGACTATTCAACGGCACTATCTGTATTCCTCAAATCATTGCAGCCCTCGTAGGTGGTGTATTGCTCAACGCTGTGGGTTCGATTCAAAGCAATATGATGATTGTGGCTGGTGTGGCGTTAGTAATAGGTGCCTTCGCCGTAGGAATGATAAAGGACAAGAAATAAGTCGTTGTTTCAATGATTTCACACACCATCTACACATTTTAGTCAAGGTTTGTCAGACCTGTCGGACAAGTCGGACTTGTCGGACCTGTCGGACCTGTCGGACGGGTCAGACCTGTCCGACAGGTCCGACAAATCCAACAATATAAGATGAAGCGTGTAAAACAAAATATGTGAAATGTAATAAAACATCTAAACAGGTGTACGAAAAGTGTAAGAGAAAGTTCCTTTTAAAACAGATTTTAATGTGCGCAAGGGTGTGCAGGGGCTCGATTTATCAAGTTCCGCTCCTCACAAGTTGTTAATCGGAACTTGATACGTGTTGATGAGCTTGCGAATAAATCAAGCCCCCTACAAGCCCCCACAAACATTTGAGCATAGCTCCCTTTGACTCCCCTACACGCCCTAATAGATTTATCGCCTATACTTTTCGTTTATTCGGTTTTAAGCAAAGAATGTGTTAAATCAAGGGAGCATAACGCTCGTATTTGCAACCAACAAGGAAGGAGTAAGCAAATACGAGCGTTATGCGTGTGCAATGACAACTCGCTGATTATCTTTACATTACAACAACTTCAACCCTATTGTGCAAAAACAAGGCATACCAAGAGCAGAAACATAGAACTTTTTAAAGGAAGAAAACGAGAAAAAAGCACGTTTTATGGGCAAATGAGGAGATGAAAGTTCAACTTTGAGAAGCTGAAAGTTCAACTTTGGCGTGGTAAAACATATATGTTTGGCAGTATCAAAGTTGAACTTTGACAAGCAGCAGACCGAAGAGTGGAGTTTTAGAACACAAAACAAGACATTTCAAACATTCCTATTTCGTTATTTCAAATGTTAAATCACAAATTTCCACACTTTTGTTTGGCACACTATTTGTACACCTTATTATATTTATAAAAAAGTCCAAGGACGACAAACTATCTAAACACTTCGCGCAGTACATCATAACTCCGAAGTTCGGACATTGTAGGTACGTGCAGGCGATAATAATGCAAAGCAAGGTCGGTGATGCGGTTGCGCTCGTTGTGCGACAGCTTAAAAAGGTGCATCGTTTCGTAATCCATTCGCATCAATTGGTGTACCCTACTTGCATCATCGGGCGAAAGAAAATCGGAATGGAGGGTAGGCACAGGCGTAAATGCTCCTTCGCGCATATCAAAGTAACACCCACGGGTGTAATCGTCAAGGTTGGGATAAAAACCCACAAAGCGGGTAAGGCGCATCATAAACACAAGATGGAAATTGGCATAACCTTCCACAGCCCCGTCCAACCACTGAAAACTATTGCTTATATAATTAAATAAGGTGGGATTGTGCTGTTCGCTCTTCGTAACGTGGTATAAAAACTCTGCAAGGAAGAGCGAAAGCGTAGATTTTACTGCATCGAAAGCAATAGAAGCATAAGGCACAGCAATGCGAACATCCTTAATATGCTGCAACGAACTGCGCTGTCGGTAATCAAACTCAAGGTCTAAAAGCGTTAAAGGTTGGAAATACTGCTTCTTCACCCTACCCTTCGAAGTTTTAGGAATACGCACAAGAAAAGCCACTCTACCCATAGTTTCTGTAAAAACATCCACTATCAAGGAAGCGTCTCCATACTTTATATTATGCAGCACAATGCCCTTTGTTTTTGTTATCATAAGCCTTATACGGGGCAAAATTACAAAAAATGCGCCCAAAACTAAAAAATTTTATAGAAAAATTTGGCACATTCAAAATAATGCTATACCTTTGCACCCGCAATCAAGCAATGGTCTCTTCGTCTATCGGTTAGGACACAAGATTTTCATTCTTGCAAGAGGGGTTCGATTCCCCTAGAGACTACAAACAAAATAAATAGAGAAAGTAAAGATGGCAAATCACAAATCATCACTTAAGAGAATCCGTCAGGACAAAGTGAAGACTTTGCACAATAAGTACTATGCAAAGACTATGCGTAATGCTGTTCGCAAGTTCCGCAATATCGCTGACAAGGAAGAAGCTGTTAAACTGTATCCTACAATACAGAAGATGCTCGACAAGCTTGCTAAGACAAATATTATTCACAAGAATAAGGCAGCAAACTTGAAGTCAGGCCTTTGCAAGCACATTGCAAGCTTAGGTTAATCTTCGACTTCGTCATAGCTAATAAAGAATAATTTAGGTCGCAATCCACAATAGGTTGCGACCTTTGCTATATCTACACTACTCTAAACCACAAAACCCAACCACCAACCCTACTATTTACAACAAAGCGTACAGAGCCTATATTTTAGTGTTTTTTTGATTAGAAATATTGCCATAACTCAATAATATTTTGTATCTTTGCAAGGAGATAGTAACAATTAAGAAATAGCCATACGGGCGCATTTCTGAACTAAAAAGACGCTATCAAAGAAAGAATTACGACAATCAAAAGAAAATGGCAGATATACAACAAAACGAGAACAATTACTCGGCAAGTAATATTCAAGTCCTTGAAGGACTCGAAGCAGTGCGCAAACGCCCTGCAATGTACATTGGCGACATAAGCGAAAAGGGTCTGCACCACCTCATCAACGAAACTGTAGACAACTCGATTGACGAGGCTATGGCAGGCTACTGCAGCCATATAGAGGTAACTATTAACGAGGACAACTCTGTCACCGTAGAAGACGACGGTCGTGGTATTCCTGTTGATATGCACGAAAAACTGCACAAAAGCGCACTCGAAGTTGTAATGACAGTTCTCCACGCTGGTGGTAAGTTTGACAAAGGCTCGTACAAAGTCAGCGGTGGTCTCCACGGTGTGGGTGTAAGCTGTGTAAATGCTCTTTCTTATCACATGACGTCGCAAGTATTCCGCGGTGGTAAAATTTATCAGCAGGAATACGAAAAGGGAAAGCCACTATACGATGTGAAGATTGTAGGCGATACCGACAAGACGGGTACACGCCAACAGTTCTGGCCCGATCCAACCATCTTCACCACTACCGTTTATCAATGGGACATCGTGGCACGCCGTATGCGCGAGTTAGCATTCCTCAACGCAGGGATCAAAATAACCCTTACCGACCTTCGCCCTAACGAAGAAGGAAAAACCAAACAAGAGGTTTTCCACGCAGAAGAGGGATTGAAGGAGTTTGTAAGATACGTAGACCGCCATCGCACCCACTTGTTTGACGATGTTATCTATCTCAAAACAGAGAAGCAAGGCATACCTATCGAGGTGGCTGTGATGTACAACACCGACTACAACGAGAATATCCACTCGTACGTCAACAATATCAACACCATTGAAGGTGGTACACATCTCACTGGTTTCCGTGCAGCGTTGACCCGTACACTCAAGTCGTATGCAGACAACGAACCTTCTATTGCAAAGCAAATAGAGAAGGCTAAGATAGAAATTACAGGTGAAGACTTCCGTGAAGGATTGACAGCCGTTATCTCTATCAAGGTGGCAGAACCACAGTTTGAGGGTCAGACAAAGACCAAACTCGGTAACAGCGAGGTTTCGGGCGCAGTTCAGCAGGCTGTGGGTGAAGCACTTTCGTACTACTTGGAAGAAAATCCTACCGAAGCAAAGCTCATTTGCGATAAAGTTATCCTTGCTGCCACAGCTCGTATTGCTGCACGCAAGGCACGCGAAAGTGTACAGCGCAAGAATGTAATGACAGGTGGTGGCCTGCCTGGAAAACTTGCCGACTGCTCTAACAAAGACCCTAAGGATTGCGAAATATTCCTTGTCGAGGGTGACTCGGCTGGTGGTTCGGCAAAGCAAGGTCGTGACCGTTACACACAAGCTATCTTGCCTTTGCGTGGTAAAATCCTCAACGTAGAGAAGGTACAACGCCATCGTGTATTCGAAGCAGAGTCGGTAATGAATATTATTCAGAGTATCGGTGTGCGCTTTGGTGTGGAAGGCGAGTCTGACTTTGAGGCAAATACTGACAAGCTACGTTACGATAAGATTATCATAATGACCGACGCCGATGTCGATGGTTCGCACATCGACACCCTTATTATGACACTTTTCTATCGTTATATGCCACGTGTTATCGAGGAAGGACACCTCTATATCGCTACTCCACCATTGTACAAGTGTACCTATAAGAAAATTAGCGAATACTGCTACACCGAGCAACAACGCCAACAGTTTATTGACAAATATGCCAATGGCGTGGAAGACGGAAAGACAGTACACACACAGAGATACAAAGGTTTGGGTGAAATGAACCCCGAACAGCTTTGGGAAACAACAATGAACCCTAAGACACGCCTCTTGAAACAAGTAACTATTGAGAATGCAACTACTGCCGATGAAATGTTCTCTATGTTGATGGGAGACGATGTAGAACCTCGTAGAGAGTTCATTGAGCAGAACGCTACCTACGCTAACATTGACGCATAAAGCGTAAAACAACGAAAACAGAAGAGGCTGACAAAGGCACACCTGATAGCTCAACAGCAAGAAGTGAAGCGTTAAGCCTCAACCTCATAAACTATAAAAATCCCCTTTTAGATAAAAAGGGTTTGTAAAGAAGCAACCAAAAAGCTTAGAAAGCGGTATGGGAAGCAACACTTGCAAACTTAAAACATCTAAAAGGGGATTTTTATGCACTGATAATTCAACTGCAAAATGTACCATTTAAAGAGATGAAAGGAAACAGTTCAACTTACAAAATAGAACTTATGCCAACATAATACTAACAAAATGAACCCAGAAAAGGAGATTTAAATATTGGTAATGTAAAGTAAATTTGCAATCTATAAACCAACTTATGCGAAGAAAAAACTAAAATTTGGAATTAAGAAACATTAATCGTTGAAAATAGAATATACCAACGTTATAAAATTGAAAAATATTGTTCTTTAATTCCTTTAGTTATGATTTTCCCATTTTTTTGATTACTTTTGCATTCGAAAAGTTAGCAAATTAACCTATCATTTTTTTATTATGAGAGAATTAAATGTAGACTTGATCAAGCAGGAGTTCCCCAATGGCTTCAACATAGAAAAGGATTGTCTGCTATACGATCAAACAACAGGACTACCAAGTCTGAAGGAAATTTCGCGTATGAGATGCCTAATATTGGCAATATGCACCGAAGGACATATTGAATACACGGTGGATACAGAGAAACAAAGAATTGGCAAAGGCGACCTTATGATAATAAGCGAAGGCCAAGTGATAGGAGATTTCGAAATGTCAGCAGACTGCAAAGGCACTGTTTTGGCACTGTCGAAAGACTTCTTTCAAGAAATAGTAAGCGGCATCAGAGAGCTTTCGGCTCTTTTCTTGTTTGCTCGCTTGCACCCTGTGTTCCACGCCGACGACCGCTTGGTGAAAGAGTTGATAGCTTATGTACAATCGGTTAAAATCAAGATGTTGGACCTTGACCACCAGTTCCGTCGTGAAATGGTGAGCACAATCCTCAAGGTTTTGATTTACGATATGTGCAATGTCATCTACCGTTTGCATAATGTGGAGAAGACTGGAAAGACACGTGCAGAGTCTATTTTTGCCGACTTCATCAAGTTGGTAGAGAAAGAATTCCGCACAGAACGTCGCGTAAGCTGGTATGCAGAACAATTGTGCATCACACCAAAGTACCTTTCAGAAACAATAAAGCACATTAGTAAACGTACACCAAGCGACTGGATAGACTACTACGTAATGCTTGAAATACGTGTAATGCTTAAAAATACAAAGATGAGCATTAAACAAATTGCCGAAGAACTCACCTTCCCTAACCAAAGTTTCTTGGGCAAATACTTCAAAGAACATTATGGAATGAGCCCTTCGCAATACAGAAGAAGCTAAACTTAGACAAAACTATAACAGATTTAAATAACACGACTAATAATGTTAATTTGCTAAACACGTATCAAAAAAAAGATACAGAGCTGAGACACTTCACCAAAAGTAGTCTCAGCTCTTTTTATGTATAATACACAAAAAATGGCTCTATAACGAACTGTGTGGGTAGGTAGCGAATATTTCTCGTCAAAATGTTACCTTTGCAAAATGATTAGTCTAACAACCGATTTGAGTTTAAGAATTACTCCTCCCCTGCAAGCAATTGCGCTGCCACAGCTTCCAATTCTGCATACCACTCTTCACCAAAGCGGCGTATTAGTGGGTCTTTTAAGAATTTATAGATAGGCAAATCCAATTCCTTACCTTTCTTTACGGCATCTTTGCAGATGTCCCAACGATTGTAATTCAAGCCTACAAGGTTGTTAGAAAACTCTTTTACACGAATAGGATATAGCGCACACGAAATGGGTTTCACAAACTTTGTCTTGCCAGCACGATACGAACGTTCCAAACTACATAGACAATAGCCATTCTCATAACAGGTGAAAACGCAGTCTTTGCCGTGCACAATACTTGTAACAAGGTCGCCCTCACGGTCGGTATATACCACACCTTGCTTGTCAATAATGCTTTGTGCCGAAGCTGTAAGGTCGTTCCAAACCACGTCTACCACCTCTTCTATCTCGGCTATTTCCTCCATTTTAACAGGTGCGCCTGCATCTCCTTCCACGCAACAAATGCCTTTACACGCATCAAGGTCGCAACAGAATTTCTCTGTCAGTATATCGGGAGATACCAAAACATTGCCCACCTGAATGATAGGCATCATTTTTTTATTGTCCATTTATCGTTTGTTTACTTGTCGTTTTCTAATGTTTTTGTCGTCCGTTATTGCTTTCTTATACCTTTACCATTCAATAGGCGTAAGTCCGTTTTCGGTAAGATAGGCATTGCAACGTGAGAAATGATGATTGCCAAACCAACCGCCACGATTGGCAGAGAGGGGAGAGGGGTGAACCGACTCTAAGATAAGATGGCGAGAAGCATCAATAAGGTTTTTCTTAGAGCGTGCAAAACCGCCCCACAGCATAAACACCACGTGTTCGTTGTGGTTGCTAATGGCTTTAATGGTAGCATCGGTAAAGTTTGCCCAACCCAATCTTTGGTGACTATTGGCTTGATGGGCACGCACGGTAAGGGTAGCATTGAGCAACAAAACACCTTGGTTAGCCCAATGGGTAAGGTCGCCCGACTGCGGAACAGGTAATCCTAAGTCTTGCTGAATTTCCTTATAGATATTCTGAAGCGATGGCGGAAGCGCAACATTCTCAGGTACAGAGAAGCTCAAGCCCATAGCTTGGCCATCGTCGTGATAAGGGTCTTGCCCAAGGATTACCACCTTGACATTGTCAATAGGACAAAGGTTGTAAGCATTGAAAATAAGTCGCCCAGGTGGGAAGCACTTTCCTTGCTTATATTCTGTGCGTACTTGGTCGGTCAGCTGTAAGAAGTAAGGCTTCTCAAACTCGTCCTTTAATACTTCCTTCCACGATTTTTCGATGTTTACCATAGTATTTTTTCTCTTGCTTTAACCCAAATCGCTCGTTAGACTTCTTCGAAATTTGCGAGCTTATTTTGAGCTATTTTTGGTTGTTTTTGAAGACGTTTAGCGAGCTAAACAACTGAAAAAACAAACGAAAAAAGCCAAAATAAGGTGCAAAGACGAAGAAAAGCATAACAGCTAAACGCTTTAAAAAGCCTTTGCGGGCTAATGACCGATTTGGGTTTAATACCTTTTACAAGTCAATAAAACAAAAAATAGCCCTATCGTCCCATAATGGACAATAGGGCAAAATGCTTATCTCTTAATTATTTATCTTCTATCAAGTTCTCGCCTGTCATTGCTTCAGGTTGCGCTAAGCCCATAATATGGAGAATAGAAGGTGCAACGTCAGCCAAACGACCTGGCTTAACACGTGCCGAATTGTTGTCTGTAACGTAGATGAAAGGTACAGGGTTCAACGAGTGAGCTGTGTTTGGCGAACCGTCTTCGTTCAATGCGTTGTCAGCATTACCGTGGTCGGCAATGATGATAGCTTCATAGTCGTTAGCCTTTGCAGCCTCGATAACGTCTTTCACACAATTGTCGACAGCGTGTACAGCCTTAGCTATGGCGTTCATAACACCTGTATGACCTACCATATCACCATTTGCAAAGTTTACAACGATAAAGTCGTACTTGCTTTCATTGATAGCTGCTACCAACTTATCTTTCACCTCGTAAGCACTCATTTCAGGCTTGAGGTCGTAAGTAGCTACCTTTGGCGATGCTACAAGTATGCGGTCTTCGCCCTCGTATGGTTCTTCACGACCACCATTAAAGAAGAATGTAACGTGTGCATACTTCTCTGTTTCGGCAGTGTGGAGCTGCTTCTTACCCATCTGACTAAGATATTCGCCCAATGTGTTGGTAACGTTTTCTTTAGGGAAGAGAATGTGAACGTTCTTAAAGTTTGCATCGTAAGGGGTCATACAGTAGT
This sequence comes from Prevotella ihumii, assembly GCF_900155655.1. Classification (GTDB taxonomy): domain Bacteria; phylum Bacteroidota; class Bacteroidia; order Bacteroidales; family Bacteroidaceae; genus Prevotella; species Prevotella ihumii. Next base: position 1,374,925 of record NZ_LT706987.1, on the reverse strand, counting down.
ATTGCAAATCCTTAATGGTCTTCATTCCCTGTTCAGGCATATCCTGTTGAGAGAGTACCTGTGTAAGTTCTTTAGCACGGTCGTTGCGGAAGTTGAAGAAGATAACTACATCACCTTCGCCAATAGTACCATTCACGTTGGCATTGGTGATAGGCTTGATAAATTCATCGGTTACTTCTTCGGCATAGCTTTCTTCCACTGCTTTCACCATATCGGTAGCCTTCTTGCCCTTAGCTTCTACCAAGAGGTCGTAAGCTTCTTTCACTCTGTCCCAACGCTTGTCTCTATCCATTGCATAGAAACGTCCGATGATAGAAGCAATGTGTGCATCGTTAGCATCGCAAACAGCTTGTATCTCCTTTATAAAGCCCGCTCCGCTCCTTGGGTCGGTATCGCGTCCGTCCATAAAACAATGAACATACACGTCCTTCAAACCATATTCCTTACCTATTTCGATAAGTTTTGAGAGGTGAACCAACGATGAGTGTACGCCTCCATTCGAGGTCAAACCCATCAAGTGAACCTTCTTACCTGTTTTCTGTGCATAGCTGTAAGCGTTAACTACTTCTTCATTCTTAAGAATATCGCCACTCTCACAAGCCTTATTTATTTTTACTAAATCCTGATAAACCACACGTCCAGCACCAATGTTGAGGTGTCCCACCTCCGAGTTACCCATCTGTCCGTCAGGCAAACCAACGTTTTCACCCGATGCTTCCAAATAAGAGTGTGCTGAAACTGCATTTAAATAATCTAAGTAAGGTGTAGGTGTATTGAAAATCACATCTCCCTTACCGTGTTTTCCGAGACCCCATCCATCGAGAATCATCAGAAGAGCTTTCTTTGCCATAATATCTTTCCTTAATTTATACCTATTTTATAACGCTACAAAGTTACTCAAAAAAAGTGAGAATAGACAAATAAAAATTCCAAAAGTAAACTTACACTTCTCTCCTATCACGCTGACAAACAAAATAACTTACTGCAAACGAAAAGTAACAGGAACAGTGTACCACACACGGCGACCCTTACAACCATCGCGCCATTGCCATTTGGGCATCAATTTCAGTACTCTAATCGCCTCACGATCCAAAGATGGGTCGACAGAACGCACTACCTGAAAATTGGAACACGAACCATCGGCACTTATCAAGAACTTTACAATCACTCTACCTTGTATGGCGCTCTCCGAACAAATGACTGGATACTGCAAATTGTCGGCAATAAACTTCATCAAGTTTCCACGGAAAGTGGGCATACAGTCATTATCTGCCCATACTTCGTCCGAGTCAGAGGAGAAAGAAAAAGAGGGTTCTACAAACAGCTTTTGTTCTTTGTCCTGTTTTTGGGTAACTTTTGATTCCGATTTGCTTGACTTGGCACTATTCCCCTTTATATCTGATTGTGCAGAAGATGTACCAATAAATACAAGCAACAGAAATACAATGCTAAATAGATGTTTCATAACCATATATTATTTAAAAGTTTAACTTCAAAAAGAAAGTCGTGCCAAAGCTTAAATGCAATCACTCTGCCACGACTTTATGAAATGCAGATGAAAAACATTGCAACTTATTGTCGATGCAAAGATAAGAAGAGAACTTGAGAAGTGCAATAGACACAATTGAATTGACACAAACCAAACTCTTAATTCACTATATTTCAAACTGTTAAGAATATCCCTTTCACAACTTTGACACAAAGGTTATTTGGATAAACAACAAAAAATAAATAACTTTGTAGACAAGTTACAAAGAAAAAAGATGAAACAATCAAACATCATCATTACATTTATTATATGCGCATTGTGCATAGCGTGCAACCAAAGACAAGTGCCCAAATATCCTGCAACAGCAGAAGGCATAACGCAAATGAGAATAGATAGTGCGGCATACTACCTATCGCATCATAACACACGTAGGGCAATGATACAACTAAAGGCAGCAGAAAAGCATTTGCCAAACGTACGAACAGACTCGATAAAGTTTAATACATACCTCAAAATAGCCCATCTCAACGCTCAAAATGGTGCGTACAAGGTGGCAACAGACTATTACAAAAAGGCTGAAAAATATGCTAACGACACAAAGCGCAACCATCATTTGGCAGACATCTACCTTGGTAGAGCTTTTGTTTATGCACAAACCAAGCAGTGGAAGTTGGCTACACAGACCATAGCAAAGGCAGAGAAACTACGCCCACGCATAAGAAAAGACCAAGAAAAACAGATAGCCGAACTGAAAGAAAGGATAGGTAAACGACAAATGATTGCGGTTTCATCGGACAAAGATGCCGAAATCGTACACATACAAGACCGATACGAAACCACCTTAGCGCAGCGCAATATGTTAGAACAACGACTATATTTCTCGTATGCTATCATCGGTCTTTTGCTACTTGCAGCAGGAATAATAGCGTGGTTTAAACGGTACATACGCAAACAAGAGGCACACTACAATCAACAACTAATGGAGATAGAAGCCAACATCTGCCAAACGCTGAACGAAAAGAATACCACAATAGACGAAATGAAAAGGGCTATAGACGAACGTATTGCAGAGATAGAGAAGCTGAAAAATCGAAATATAACAAAGCCAAACAATACAAAAAGCATCGATTCCATCGAGAATATAAAGATTGGAATTGATGCTTTGTGTATCTTAAAGAAGGGAGAAAACATATCGCAAATGGGACGCAAGGAACAGCAAGCCATAATGGCGGTGATGTACAACCTTGACTACGAGTTTGCGTGCTTTCTAAACAATCCTCGTTTCGCACTCACACCTAAAGAAACTTTCTTTTGTGTTATGGAGCGTGAAGGGCGAAACGACGATGAAAAGGCTGAAATGTTCTGCTGCTCTAATCAAGCTATCCGCTCAATAAAGAGCAGACTGAGCAAGAAGGGTATTAATACATTCTCAACTATAGATGATAAGATATAGCCGAAATGTGTTATTTGAAAACTTCTAAACTATTTTCAGATAACACAAAATATGGAAAACAAATGTAGCAAAAATTAGTTGGTTGAGGCTACACTATCTAAAAGTACTTTGGCAGCATAGGCTCCCATCATCTTATAACCAGCAGGATTAGGGTGCAACCAGTCGCCCGCATGAACGTGGGATTTTAATTGTTCGGGGACAGTTGCATCACGCATCAACTCGTCAAAATCAATGATTCCATCGAAAGCTTTGCTCTCTCTTATCCATTTATTCACATCTTGGCGTGCCCTCTCACGTATCTCGGTATAATAAACCTTGTTGCCTTTAAAAGGAAGTATAGTTCCGCCCCATACCTTAATGCCGTGCTTGTGTGCTTTACGTATCATTTCTTCGTAAGCAGTAATAAGTTCCTTAGCGATGGATTCGGGATGTTTGGTCGTTCCTATATCGTTTATTCCTTCAAATATAATAATGTTTTTCACCTTGCTTTGACCTAAGATGTCGCGATCGAAACGCACTATTGCAGGTTGTCCGAAACCTGTTGAGAGCACCATATTGAAGCCTATACCAAGATTGAGCACACCCACATTGCCAAGTTTACTGGTCGTATTCTTCACTGCCGTATGCAGGTGGGTCGCCATAAAGTCGGTCCATCGGTCGTTAGCATTGAGGGTTGCACCCTTTCCATCGGTAATGCTATTGCCGAGAATGGCTACCGAAGAGGCTGTTTTGTCGAACACATCGAGGGCAGAAATATTGAACCAATGGTCTTCGCGGAAGGCTTTCTTAAAGTTTGCATAAGGAGTGGTTTGCCCTTTAAGGATATAGCTTGTTGTACGAGAGCCCATGTGTACAGTGGGCTTCTTAGGAGCTTTGCGATAGTTGATGGTAATGGCAAGTCGCTCTAAAGGGTTAACCTTAAAGGTCAAAGCATCGCTTGTTATGGCTTTGCCTGCAGGTATCGTTACCCTATGGCTGCCATTAAAACGCATATAGCGTGCACTGCGCATATCTATATCGCAACTATCGATGGAATGGGCAATATATATACTTTCGATAAGAACAGGTTCGGTAGAAATTTCATTGCTTAGCTTCAGACGAACCAGTTCTCCACCAATGCTCACACGTATCACTTGACGCACCGAACGATTGGTCATTTCGTTGTTATAAGGCATAAAGCGTTTCACCACAGATTGTGGAGCTGTAGCCCAAGTGCCTACCCACCCTTGCGCCAAAAGGAGTAAAGGTGAAGTAACAAACAAGAGAAGTAAAGTGCATAACCTTTTCATATTTTCGAATCAGAGTGATAAATGAATAATAGTTGTTTAAACAAAACAAACGTGCCAAACAAGTATTACCTTGTCTGACACGCCCGATAAATGACTTTAGCTCATTAGAATAATGAGTATAACATAAATATCCAGTGGGCAGCCAATGCAGCACACAAGCCGCCAATAGTGTGAGAAATAATAGCTTTAGAAGTGAGCTCGCGATAACCAATAGAGTCGAGCATAGCAGTGTGTGTGCTCAAGAAACCGCTCCAACACATACCCATACCTGTAAACACAGCAATAGCATTGCCATCAGCCCAACCTTGTGCTACAAAGTTTGGAACTAAGCTCAATGCAGCACCTACAGCACCAAGGGCAGTGATAGGGAAAGCAATGAGATGTGGGTCGTGGAAACCAAATAATGGACCGAGCAACCAACTCAGATAATCTGCCAATTTAGGTAGCAAAGCTACGCCTTCGTAAGCAGCACCCGTAAAACCATCTTTTGCATTTGGACCAAAGGTAAGAATCATTACCAAAGTAGAGATAATCAACACGCCAGGAATAATAGACATACCTACCTCAACACCCGACTTACCGCCATCGAGCAATGAGTTTAGCATACGCAAGAAAATAGACTTCTCTTCTACTGCATCAGCATTATCGTCTTTGTCTGCAAAAGCTTCAGACTGTAATGCGTTTTCGGTAGCATAATTAGGATAGGCCTTGAGTACGAAATACTGCATACAACGGGTAGAAACAATACAACCTACGCAAGCACCTGCAAAGCCTATAAGGGGCTCGATAAAGAAGCCGTGACCCAACATAAAGACAATAACGATAAGTCCCATACCAAAGGCTGTACCAAAATTGGTCAACGAAATGTATTGGAACTTCTTAAAATAGCCACTGAAACGCTTATCTTGAGCAAGCGTAATGATAGCAGGATTGTCAGACAAGAATGTCAACACAGCTCCCAACGAAGCCACACCAGGGAGACAGAACAAAGGACGCATAAGAGGGCGCAAAAGCTTTTCGATTAAGTCTACTACACCAAACTCGACAAAGATTTTACCCAATGCCCCTGTTAACACACAGATGCCCATAAGATAAAAACACGTGTTCAACAATAAGTCGTGTGCTGTATGCATAATGGTATTTAGCATAGGTGCAACTCCCATTTGGCTTCCAATTCCACCAAATAGTATTCCAACAATCAATAAACAAACAATGCCATTAGGCAATAAACTTTTTTTCTTTTTCGAGACCTTCTGCTCGTTCTGTTCGATTTTGTTTTGGCTTTCCATCTTAGGTTTATAATTTGGGTGTAAAATTACTAATATTACTATAATTGAGCAAACAAATAAGACACATTTTTTAACAAGGATTGAAAGAACTGAAGAACATAAAGGAAAGTGAAAGAAAAAGCATATAAAATAACACATCTGAAAAATTAGAACTAAAAAAAGGATTAGAAGAATATAGACAGCAGAAGGATTAAAATAATTGTTCTTTTTCAAAGTGCGATTTCTCGCCACGAGCATGTACAAATTTCGTTTCACTCATTTGTATGCTTCGTCTGGCTTAACGAAATCGTTCTAATTTTCCTTATGCTATCTTTCGAAAACAAAACATCAATCGAAGAAAAGCAAAACATATATGTTTGGCACTGCCAACGTTCAACTTTGAGAGGGTAAAACATATATTTTTTGGGACAGAGATATAAGTTACTGAAAATCAAAACATTAAAATCTAAAAACAAAACATATCGCATGCAAAAGGAATTGGCCTATTCCTCGCATCGAAAAAATCTAAGTGAAAATCATAAAAGACGGATGGATAAAAAGACAAAAGACAATATTTTGAAAGCGAGATGTTTGGGATTGTAATGCGAAAAACGTAAATTTGTAGCGTATATATAGCAAAGGTAGAAAAAAGAAGACAACTATCTAAATTCATTAATAATAACTTAACTATTCCGAAACTATGGAAAAGAAAACATTTACACACGTGGCTTATGCCCTTGGGATTGCAATGGCAATAATACCAAGTGCAGCTCTCAAAGCGCAAACAACATTCAAGCTCGCAATTGGAGGACAAACCGTAACAACCCAAAATGCAAACGACATAAAAGGGGAGTTCCTGAAAGGAGGAAAGATAACGTACGACAAAGCATCGCACACACTCACGCTAAACAATGCCATCATAGATACCTATACGATGGCTGATGACAATCTGAAAGGCATAGAAAGCGGATTACCCAACCTCACCATAAAACTGATAGGCAAAAACAAGATACATACCTACTACGCAAGTGGAATATACAACAATTCAAAATGCACAATGACAATAGTAGGCGACACGTTGAATGTAGAGACAGCCCAACAAAGTGCTATCTTCAGCAGCGAAGAGTCGCTTCTTAAAATTATAGATTGTGCCATAACCGCAAAAGGGTTGTGGGGTATAGGCGGAATTACAGGTCTGAAAGATGAGAAACTATATGTAGAAAATGCTACAGTTTCTGCGTTTGGAAGATACGCATCGGTCAGCAGTTTTGCATCAGTCGAAATGAAAAACTGCAAAATAGTAGCCCCAACACAAGCGGTATGGAACACAGACTATCACGCCGTATGCGAAGGAAAGAAAATAGTAGCCAACAAGGAAGTAAAAATAGCACCCGAAGGTACAAACGGAATTAAGCCTACATACAACAATAGCAATACAAAGGAACACATTTACAACATTAATGGGCAAAAACAAAACGTGCTGCACCACGGACTAAACATCGTGAAAACAAGCTACGGAAAGGTGAAAAAGATTATTGTACGATAATTGATAAAGTGGAGAAAGCCAACAAATAAACCCAAATCGGTCGTTAGACCAGTCGGACTTGTCAGACTGGTCGGACTGGTCAGACTGGTCCGACTGGTCTAACGACCGATTTGGGTTTAAGTGACATTGACACATAGTATTAAGCAACACTTGTGCATAGTTTCAAGTAATAGCAACAAACAAAAAAGAGAGCTCCGAATATTCGGAACTCTCTTTTTTATTATTAGAAATTATTGGTCAACCTAAAATTATTTAGCGAAACCAGTCTTTGAACCAGCACTGAACTGCATAGCAGTGAAAAGACCGTATGTTGAACCAACATTTTTTTCAAGATCAAATCTTAAGATACCCTTAATGTAACCCCTCTTAACATCAGCATCGTTGTAAGAAATGCGAATGTAACCTTCCTTCTTGCCTGCCTCAAAAACAGCATTAGGAGCAGCTGTGAAGTAATTACCCTTTTTGCTTGGTTCGAAAATTACAGGGATTTCAGCAGCTGCAGAAGCATCAAGACGATGTACAGGTACATCAAAGTAACCTTTACCCTTTTCCAATTCAAACTTCATCTTCTGCTGGAGGAAATAAGGCTTTGCATCTTGGTTTTCACCTGGACCTGGGTATTCATACTCGTCTGTACAAGATGTAAGAGCAATACCAGTTACACCAAGCAAGAGAGCGAATGCATATTTAAAAATATTTTTCATACTTTTCTTATTCTTTTAATAAAGTTGATTACTTAAAATGGTGATGGATTTGGATCCTTCCAGAGCCCGTACTTACGTGATGGGTCTGGGTTGTTCCAACCAGCAACAGCAGGGTTATCGTTTTCTTCTAAGTTGACGAGACAGAAGTTCATCCAAGCTGGACGACCAGTGGTATTGAAACGCCATTCATCAAAGAAGTTTGTACCCGCATAACCACGTGTTACAGGAATATCCAAACGCTTGATGTCGTAGAATGAAATACCTTCACCCCAAAGCTCAATGCGCTTTTGGAACATAATTTCATCGATGTTTTCCTTCTGTGACTTAGCTTCGAACTTGTAGTTCTCATCACGATACTTCATAAACTTGTTAAGAAGTTCGACACCTGTACCTGCAGCTATGTGCTCAGCAGCTTCAGCTTCGATAAGATACATTTCTTCAACACGCATCAAAGGATAAGCAGAAACCACAGCAACGTTAGAGTTCTGGAAGTCGCCCTTGTTTGGACGGAACTTCAAAGAACCATAAACTGGAAGACGATTTGCAAAGGCTGGGTGAACATACTTGTTCTTCTTAGCCAATTCAGGCTTGTCAGCTGGAGCCTTCCACATGGCCTTACGCCAGTCAGTATCGCTAAGCTTGTCATAGAAGCTCTTACCAATCATATTCATCGGACCATTACCTGCGTAACCAAATACAGTTTCGTTACAAGCGAAAGAAGTAAAGTTCACGATACCAGTCTTAACAGCACGGTCTTCAGTAGAGTACTGACCACCCCACATCCACTTAGTGATGTCGTTGAAACCATAACGTGGGTTGGTTGCCTCCTCCTCTGTCATTGGTCTAAGTCCTGACTCGTTGATAGCCTTGCGAGCATATTCCTTAGCCTTAGCGTAGTCTTCGTTCCAAAGATAAAGACGTGCCTTTAAACCATAAACAACAGCCAATGTTGGCAATGTGTTAGCCTTATTGTCGTCAGAGTTAACGATATACTTCTCTGCATTGTTCAAGTCAGACTCGATGAACTTAAACATCTGCTCGTGAGTAGCACGTGGGTTTTTGCGTGCACCCTTTTCTGTCAAAGTATCAGTAACGATAGGACAAGTAAGACCTGTCACAACCTGACCTTGATCATTCTTACCATCAGGGAAGACGTCGTTGTTCTTAAACTCATACATACGAGCCATATCAAGATATTCAGCTGCACGATAAGCATAACCTATACCGAGGAAACCAAGGTCTTTTGGTTCAGCCTTAGCTGGGTCGACACGACCGATTACAGTATTTGCAAGCAAGATATACCTATAATAGTATGATTGCACGAACTGAGCAACTTTGTATGATGGGCCAAGAACGTCAGTACTAGCCCATATGCTGAATTGGTTGTAGTCGTGGTCAACTACTACATAGTCGTCAGCCATAACGTCACGAATACGCATAAGCGCAGGAGTACCATAGCTCCAGTGACCATCTCCCCAAACTACTTTACCGTATGCAGGAAGACCATTCACCAAAGCGTTTGTAGCTGTAGGTGATTTTGCTACCATATCAGCAGTAGCAGTACCGCTACGAGGTTCTACGTCTTCAATACAGCTTGTCATTGTAGCAGCAGTAAGACCTGCAAGAACTACACCAAATATTGATTTATTAATATTTTTCATAATTTGTTTCTTTTCCATTAGAATGTTACAGTAATACCACCAGAAATTGTGCGTACGTTAGAGTAAATTACATTAGAAACGCTACCTGAGATAGACTGGCGTGGGTCGAGACCTTGACGCTTAGACCATACCCAAAGGTTGTCACCTACTGCGTAAACACGAACCTTAGCGAGACCAATCTTACGTGTCAACTTAGCTGGGAATGTGTAACCAAGGTTGATGTTTTGGAGGCTGAGGTAAGAAGCTGATGTAAGCCAACGGTCAGAGCTTGCTGCTGTGTAACGGTCAGCAAACTGTACACGTGGAATGTTAGAGTTAGGATTTTCAGGACTCCAAGCATTCAACAAGTCAACGTGCATAGCAGAACCGCGGTTGTGATTCATTGAAGATGCGTAGTTGCCATCGAACATTTGGCCACCGAGCTGATAACCGAAGTCGATAGAGAGGTCAATACCCTTCCATTCGAAACTTGTACCGAAACCACCGTATGCATCAGGCAATGATGTACCGCAAGTGTGGTATTGTGCTTCTTCAGGGTTAGCTACCTTTTCTACGTGATCAACGATGAACTGACCATTAGCGTCACGTTCGAATGCACCATTAGCATCCTTCTTATAAATATCCTTATAGAAAAGAGACTCACCAGTTTTAGGGTTAACACCTGCATACTTCTTCAAGCGGAATGTGTACATAGAGAGCCCTTCACCGAAGAAGAAGTTTCCGTCGTTGTAACCCTGATAGCCATCAAGCCAGTTCGTCTTGTTAGCGTCAGCGATACGTGTTACCTTATTCTTATAAGATGTGAAGTTGAGGTTAGCGCTCCACTTCAAGTCCTTAGTGCGGATAATGTCACCGAACAATTCGAGTTCGACACCACGGTTGCTCATATCACCTACGTTGTCATAGTAACCGCCGAAACCGAAAGAAATTGGCAATGAGAAGAATGCGAGCATATCCTTTGTTGAACGGTCGAAGTAAACAAGGCTACCGCTCAAGCGACCACGCCAGAATGAGAAGTCGAAACCTACGTTGAACATACCTTGCTTTTCCCAAGAGATATTTTCGTTACCGAAAGAACCAGGAAGTGCAGCTACGTCGTTACCGTTAGGAACGATAGAGTATGTACGTGTGTAAAGGAATGAAGGGATATTATCGTTACCTTGTGCACCATAAGAAGCCTTGAACTTCAATTCGTCTACCCAAGGAGCGTTGAACCAATCTTCCTTAGAGATGAGCCATGCACCACCAAATGACCAGAAGTTACCCCAACGGTGATCTGGGTGGAACATAGAAGAAGCATCACGACGATAAGAGAATTCGCCGAAGTATCTGTTAGCATAGCTATAGTTGATACGACCGAACCAACCTTCTGTGTTGTAGAGACTGTTGCTTGAGCTTGTACCACGTGTTACAGCTGCACCAGAAAGTTCATTATAATTAAGGTCGAACATATTGCTCTTGTTACCGCTCAATTTTGTACCTGTAAGACGATAGTATTCGTGACCGAGCATAACATCGAAGTCGTGTGAACCCAATGCGTGCTTCCAATTCAAGATCTGTTGCAAGTTGTAAGACCATGAACGGCTGTGGCTGATAGATACAGAACCGTTATCTTGAGCATAGAGACCGAACCAAGGGTTAACAGTACCCTTACCACGAGATTCCTTCAAGTAAACAGAGTTAACGCTACGGAAAGAGAAGTCCTTCAAGAAACGTACATCAACAGTACCTACACCATTGAATGTGTTACCGTCAGCCATATCGAGGTTTACACGGTTGTCAGACAATGCGTTTGAACCACCCAAGAATGGACGAGCGATACCAAGAGTACCACCGTACTTATCACCATAGTCGTATGCGTCAAGACCAGAAGCCTTGTGGGTCAGAATTTGCTTGTTAGCATCACGCATATACAAAGGATAGATAGGAGCAATACGTGTGAGCGCGAACATGTTACCAGAGTCGCTTGATGTACCTTCACCGCCGTTAGCAGCGTGGACAGTATAGTGAGAGTAGTTCATGTTACCACCAATCTTCAACCAATCGTTGATTTGGTAGTCAGCCTTCAAACGGCTTGTGAAACGTTCGTAGTCAGAAGCTACAGTAATACCATCATCGTTCAAGTAGTTGATAGAACCATAGAATGTAGACTTATCTGTGTTACCCACAGCAGTTACAGAGTATTCCTGACGGAGAGCGTTGCTATAGATAGCATCAATCCAGTTGTCAGGTTGAAGCCAATATTCTTTACCATCTGAACCTTTAACCATACGACCAAGCGTAGCGTTAGGGTTCAACTTACCATTGCGACCGATGAGTGTCTGACCATCTGGGTATGTATAAACATTGTAACCCAAACCAAAGCTGTTTTGAGCAGTAAGTTGTTGGTTAGCCCACATATAAGCGTTTTCGTCGCTCATGTTCTGACCGTTCTTAGCATAGTTGTAAAGTCCCTTGTAGTACATTTCGTAGTAACCAGCAGGGTCTGTGATGTATTGGTAATCAGGAATTGCACGTGACTTAACACCCCACTTAGCGTCAACCGTGATAGTACCACGGTCTGCACGACCAGCCTTTGTTGTAATCATGATAACACCGTTAGCACCACGAGCACCATAAAGTGCAGCTGAAGCAGCGTCCTTGAGGACAGTCATGCTTTCGATGTCCTGAGGGTTGATAGACTTAATATCACCGTCGAATGGTGAACCGTCCACAACATACAAAGGAGCACCACCAGCGTTGATAGAACCGATACCACGAATGAGGACACTTGAAGATGAACCTGGAGCACCTGAACCTTGTGTCATCTGCACACCAGAAATCTTGTTCTTCAAAGCGTCAACAGCGTTAGTAACCTGCACCTTTGTAATGTCGTCAGACTTTACAACAGCAGCAGAACCAGTAAATGCTGACTTCTTCTGTGTACCATAAGCAACAACCATAACTTCGTTCATGGTGTTAGCTTCTGGATCCATTGTAATCTTCATGTTGGCAGACCCCTTCAAAGTCAAGGTTTGCATACCAATAGAAGTCACTTTAATGTGTGAACCTGCAGGAGCAGACAAAGTAAAGTGACCGTCCATGTCGGTGGCTGTACCATTCTTGGCATCTCCTACTACTGTAACAGAAGCACCAATGACAGGTAGTCCGTCTTCAGAAGAAATAACGGTACCGCTAATCGTTGTTTGTGCTATCGCTATTCCTATGCTTAGGAACAGAGAAGCGAGAAACATTGTTAGTCTTTTTTCCATAAAATCTCTCTCTTTTAAATTAATTATTAGTTGATATAATTTCCACAATTATACAGGCCTACGCCCAATTTCTCATAGCTTAGTTAAAGAAGAAGTGTGTTTCATCTTTTAACATAATTGCAAAGATAGAAGTTCTTTATTAACAGAACAAATAAAATTAATGAAATGATGATGTTTTTCACTTTTATTAACTCAAAACAAATTAAACCTATGGAAAAGATAGGGAGAAAAGACAAATTAGACCAGTCGGACCAGTCGGACCAGTCGGACTGGTCAGACTGGTCAGACTGGTCAGACTGGTCAGACTGGTCAGACTGGTCGGACTGGTCGGACTGGTCGGACTGGTCGGACACGTCCGACTATTCTAACGACCTCTAAGTTTGCAGAAGAATGCGACGCAGTCGCATAAACATTAAATAATCAAGGTAAAACTATGATTGCTAAAGACAGTTTCGTACCTTTGTTGTAAAAAGGTAGAATCGGTCTGTCGAAGAGGTAAACCAGCTAACGACCCAGCTAAAAGCTATAAATCGTTTCGGACCTCATCGACATAGTTGCAAAGACCAGATAGAAAGTTATCGACACGAAGCCTATTTAGAGTTCTAGTCCATACAACTATCGACCAATTCTACTTAATAAAATTGTACAAATATATGAAGAATTTATTTATCGGAGTTGATTTTTCGAAAGAAAAAGTTGATGTGGCTATCATTTTTGCAGACGGTCTGACAGAAACGGCCCCAAGAGTGTTCAACGAGTTCAAGACAACAGTGTCTGGCTACAAGCAACTGGTCAAGTGGGTGGAGAAGAATTCCTACGGCATCGACCCTTCCCTGTGGCTCTTCTGCGGTGAAAATACTGGCGACTACAGCAAAGGACTATGCAACTTCCTCTACGGCAAAGGCTACGACATGTGGCTTGAGAACGCCAAGAGCATCAAGGACGCATCAGGTCTCAGACGATTGAAGTCTGACCGCGCCGACGCCTCGATGATTGCAGAATACGCTATGAGAAATCACGACAAAGCCGTTATGTACAAGCCACTTAGCGAGTCACTTGCACAACTACGAGAGCTGTTTCTGTATCGTCAAATGGTGGTACGCCATAGATGCAGCTTTCAGGTGCGTAGAGGCGAGAAGAAGCTCACTATGGAGAAATCGCCTATCAAGACGATGATCTCGCAGAGCGGAAGGCATATCCTGTCAGAACTCAACAAGGAAGTAGAGAAGATAGACAAGCGAATCGCCGAGCTCATTAAGTCGGACGAAGAGCTCACCGAGGTGTTCACAATCGTGACCTCGGTGCCTGGCATAGGAACGCAGAACGCTGTCTGTCTGATGGTGTATACAGACAACTTCCGTCGTTTCAACTACGACTCGCGCAAGATTGCCTGCTATTACGGCTTAGCCCCATTCGGAAAAGACTCTGGCACCAGTGTGCATTCTGATCCGCATGTACATTATATGGCGAACCGCCAGATAAAGGCCATGCTGACACAAGCTGCACTGGCTGCCGTCAAATTCAATCCCGTTATGGCGAGGTACTATATGCGCCTCGTGGAACGCGGAAAGAAGAAGCAAGTTGCATTGAACAATGTCAAGAACAAACTTGTGCATTTGGTCACTGCAATGGTTAGAAACCGCCAAACATTCACCCCTGATTATAAAATCTCAGCATAAATTGAAAATAATGGTCAAAACATTTGGATTTTAACATAGAAAGCGATTTGGGTTAAACATTACAGATGTATGGGATAAGGCTTGGGAATATGAACCTTATGAAAAGATAAAAAAGGATAAAACAGATGGGGAACACCCCCTATATATATAATAAGGTGTAAAATGAGTATAGACGCATTGTAAAGCACAAGGCAAGGTAGATAGAGCACAAAGAATGGAAGTTCGCATATAGAACAATCGAAAATAAGAACAGAAAGGAGAATACAAAGAAAGATAACCTATTGAGCATAAAGGGGTTAGAAAGGGCTTGCAAAACATATATGTTTGACACTGCAAAACATATATGTTTTACCTCCTCAAAGTTGAACTTTGACAGTCCCAAACATATATGTTTTAGAAGTGTAAGATAGATGTTTGGAACTGCAAAGGGGGAAGAAAGTAAAAAGAGAACAATAAGAATAGGTTTTTATGACAGACGCTTATGGCTGGTTCTATAAATTACCACCGCATATCGTCATTATTTTAAAGCGTTTAGATGTTATGCTTTTCTTCGTCTTTGCACCTTATTTTGGATCTTTTCGTTTGTTTTCTCAGTTGTTTAGATCGCTAAACGTTTTCAAAAAACAACCAAAAATAGCTCAAAATCTAACAAAGCTAATTTATAGAACCTGCCTTATGTCGTTTCAAGTTTCTCCAAATGGTGGAGCAATTGGGAGCGGATAAAAGTCGTGAATTTGTCGTTTTCTATAATCTGAATATCGGAGAGCAAGCCGAGAACAAATCGTCCAATGCCTCGATAGTCGCTCACCTCAATATCGAGCAACCAATGATTGTCGTCGATGGGGGAAAGATAATTAAAGCCTTGCGGATATTCTTCTAAGAATAAATTGCGAGAAAGTTGCCCAAGACGAAGTTTGATGCGCATACGTTCTTCACCGCTAAACATAAAAAGGTCGGTAAAGATTTGGCGATGCTGGTCTTCATATAGCCAAGGGGTATCCACCATTTCTACCCTTTCCATACGATTGATACGAAAGGTTTTGTTCATTTTGGTCTTCAACTCATAACAGCGTATATCTTGATTGTTGTTCATCAAGAAGAAAGGCTCTACAATGCGGTCGGAAACGGTTTGACTATGCGGACTGGAATAGCCTACGATGCGTACCATTCGTTTGTTCAAGATGGCAGTGCTGATGAGTTTTACATTGTTGAGTATGTGGCGATGTTGGGGCGAATTGACGTTTACAGAGAAGTTGTAGGCGTTGTCCAACTTATGGCGCAATTGGTTTACCACCTCGCTGCCCGTACCTGCCATCAAGAGAAGGTTGTAAATGGTTCGCATTTCGTTGTCGGAGAACTGTATGGTTTTGAGCAGCTGGGCAAAAAAGGGCGACCGCCTATCAATGTGATACAAATCGCCTTTCTTGAAGAGTACAAATCCTGCTTCGCGAAGAAAGTCGAAAAGGTAATACAGGTTGCGGCGTGAGATGTTAATCCGTTCGCACAATTCGGCTATGGTATATCCTCGCGTGTCTGAAAGGAGGAGAAGGAGGTCGAGCTGGTTGGAGAGTTTGGAGTTGCGCATTAGAAGTTGAGCGATAGTTCTTCGGGTGGAAGAAGGGTGAACGATTTGCGATGATAAGGTGTAATGCCGTGTTGGCGAATGGCTTCACGGTGCTTCTTTGTGGGATAGCCCTTGTTTGATGCCCAGTCGTATTGGGGGTATTCTGCTGCAAGGGTTTTCATATAATCGTCGCGGTAAGTTTTGGCGAGAATGGAAGCTGCAGCAATGGATAGGTATTTGCCATCGCCTTTAACAATAGTGGTTGAGGGTATATCGTTGTAAGGCTTAAAACGGTTGCCGTCTACAATGATGGCTTCGGGGCGAAGACTTAATCCGTCTAAAGCACGATGCATAGCAAGAATACTGGCATTGAGAATGTTTATCTTGTCTATCTCTTCTGCCGTAACAATGCCTATTGCCCATGCAAGGGCTTCACGCTGAATAATGTCACGGAGAAGGTAGCGTTTTTTCTCAGTAAGTTGTTTGGAATCGTTGAGCAAAGGGTTTTCGTAATCGGGAGGAAGGATTACAGCTGCGGCATAGACGCTGCCTGCCAAACAGCCACGCCCAGCCTCGTCGCACCCTGCTTCCACCTTATCTATATTATATGCGTTTTGTAACATAAGGGTAAAATTTATCAATTAATTAACTTTAGATAACAAAATAATTTTTAGAATGAACATATATTGCACAAAGGTACAATAATTTTGCAGACATAAAGCAGAAAACAATAAAAAAAAGAAAGAATATGGAAAAGCAAATTACATTTACAGCGATAGACAAAGAAGTGAACGACTTTGCAAATGGCAAAGATGTTCTGAAGGAAGTAAAGGATTGGGCTTTGATGCCTTTAGAATGGTTGCGTCGCTATTATAGTGGTGTAATGGGCAAGGAAGTGAGCAATGGTAAGATGTGGTTAATCATTCAAGCACAATTGGCACTTTTTGCTACCTTATTTGTACTGAACGAATCGTTCGTAGCAAAGATAGGGTTTGCATTGTGGTTTGGGTGGAGCGTGTGGAGATGTAAGGAATAAAAATAGCCCCACTCAACATTGGAGTTGAGTGGGACTATTGGGTAAAGGCTGGTTCTATAAACCCAAATCGGGCATTAGTTTTGACCTCAAAAATAAGCTCAAAATCTAACAAAGCTAATTTATAGAACCTGCCTAAAACATTTTTACGACACGTTCTATTCCTGCCACTAAAGTGTCTACCTCTTCTTTAGTATTATAAAGGGCGAACGATACACGCACTGTGCCATTGATGCCAAAGCGTTCCATCAAAGGTTGGGCGCAATGGTGACCCGTGCGAACAGCAATACCGAGTTGGTCTAAGAGTGTTCCTAAGTCCATTGGGTGAATATCGCCAATGAGGAAACTGATAGCTGCATCGTGCTGGTGCGTGGTTTGCGCATTATCGGTGTTGTTAGGCACTCCGAAGAAACGGATATTGGGGATATTGCGCAACTGATCAATGGCATAATCGGTGAGCATTTGCTCGTGTTGATGGATATTGTCCATACCAAGGGCGGTAACATATCGGAGAGCCGTAGCAAGTCCGTGGGTAGCTACATAGTCGGGCGTACCTGCTTCAAACTTCAAAGGTGGTCGCTCGAAGGTTGTGCCGTTAAAGCTGACGGTTTCTATCATTTCGCCTCCGCCTTGATAAGGTGGAAGTTTGTCCAACCATTCTTCTTTTCCATAAAGCACACCTATGCCCGTAGGACCGTACACTTTGTGTCCGCTGAAAGCTAAAAATTCGCAATCCAATTCTTGCACATCTACTGCAAAATGGGGAACGCTCTGCGCACCATCGAGCATTACAGGAATATCGTAGGTGTGGGCTATACGAATGATTTCCCGAACGGGATTTATCGTCCCCATTACGTTGCTGACGTGGGCAACACTAACGAGTTTGGTGCGCTCAGTGATAAGCTGTTGGAAAGCCTCCATATCGAACACACCGTCCTCATTGATAGGAATAACCTTCAGCACGATGCCTTTGCGTTGGGCAAGGATTTGCCAAGGTACAATGTTAGAATGGTGTTCTACATTAGAAACTATCACCTCGTCGCCCTCGTCCATAAAACCTTCACAAAACGAAGATGCCACAAGATTAAGGCTTTCGGTTGTACCACGGGTAAAGACTATCTCAGCTGTGGAACGTGCATTGATAAACTTGCGAACCGTTTCACGTGCTGCCTCGTGCAAGTCGGTAGCCTGTTGGGAAAGCCAATGAATACCACGATGCACATTAGCATTTACGTTGAGATACTCGTCACGCATAGCATCCAACACGCAGAGTGGTTTCTGCGTGGTAGCTGCATTGTCGAGATAGACCAATGGTTTTCCGTAAACTGTGCGTGAAAGGATTGGGAAATCCTCACGCACTTTTGATATATCGTACATAATCTATTGCTATTTAAAATTCGACAGAAATGTAGAAAGAACTGTAAAAAGTGCAGTTTAACCCAAATCAGTCATTAGCCCACAAAGACTTTTTAAAGCGTTTAAGTGTTATGCCTTTCTGCGTCTTTGCACCTTATTTTGGCTCTTTTCGTTTGTTTTTTCAGTTGTTTAGCCCGCTAAACGCCTTCAAAAACAACCAAAAATAGCTCAAAATAAGCTCGCAAATCTCAAAGAAGTCTAACGACCTATTTGGGTTTAATGGCACAATTTACAACAACTACACTTGTCTAATTCGCCACGGAAACGCTTTTCTACCAAATGGTGTAGGCGGTCACGGAGTGGGACAAGCTCCATCTTGTCGATTACTTCGTTTACGAAAGCAAACTCGAGGAGGAGTTGTGCCTCACGTTTGTCGATACCTCGCTGCTGCATATAGAAGAGAGCGGCATCGTTGAGCTGTCCTACCGTTGAACCGTGATCACACTGCACATCGTCCGCATAGATTTCGAGCATCGGTTGGGTGTACATGTGTGCAGTAGAAGCAGCGCAAAGATTTTGGTTCACCTCGTGAGAGAGGGTCTTTTGTGCATCTTTTGCCACATAGATAAGTCCAGCAAAAGCCCCCACAGCGTGGTCGTCTAAGACGTATTTGTAGAGTTGATTGCTCACACAATTGCCTACGGCGTGATTGATAATGGTGTTGTTGTCAATGTGCTGATGGCGGTCGGCTATCACACAACCATTGCAGAAACACTCGCTACCTTCGCCACGGAACACGAGGTCGAGCGTGTTGCGAGTAGTGCCATTATGAAGGGTGATTACATTATGCGACACACGACTATTGCGTTGCTGCTCTATATAGACGTTGGAGATACGAACATTCTTAAGATGGGTTTCTTCCAAACAGTTCAATTCCAACTTTGCATTGTCGGCAACGTAGGCTTCTATTACTTGCGTGGCAAGGAAGTTACGGTCGTCTGCCGAGTCATCACAGAAAAGCATTGAAACCTCAGCTCCTTCTTCTACTACTATCAGCACACGGCGGTTGACCATCAAATCGACATCAGAACGGAGAATGTTCACAATCTGAATGGTGCGGTCAATCTTCACACCCTTTGGAACATAAATAAACACTCCGTCTTGTGCGAGCATTGTATTGAATGCGGTAAGTCCGTCCTTGCTTGTGTCGGCAAGTTTAGCATAGTGGTTGGCTATAACTTCAGAGTGGGTTTGAATAGCATTTGAAAGGCTATCCACCACTACCCCCTCAGGAAGTTGTGCCTTTGGGAGTTGTTTTGTATAGAATTGGTCGTTGACCACAAAATAGAGCGATGTGCTAAGATTAGGAACATCACACTTGAATGATTGATATGGACTTACAGGTATTTCTAATCGCTGCAAGTTAAGACCGTAATCAGGTGCAAATAGCTTTGGAATATCCGTATACTTATAGCGTTCCGTCTTCTTTGTGGGGAAGCCTTGCGCCTTGAAATCCTCGAAGGCCTTATCGCGCACCTTGTTCAAGACATCGTAAGAATGTTGTTTTATCATTCCTTGTGCCTCGTTGTACAGGTCGATATATTGTTGTTCGCTTTGCATTACTTTAATTTCTCAGTTGATTACTTTCCGTCTACTTCTTCCTTAATCCAGTCGTAACCTCGCTTTTCTATTTCGCGTGCAAGTTCGGCTGTACCAGTTTTCACGATGCGTCCTTTGTAAAGCACGTGTACAACGTCTGGCTTAATCATATCCAAAAGTCGGTCGTAGTGGGTGATAACGATGGTTGATGTTTCGGAAGTGTGCATCTTGTTCACACCATCGGCAACGATACGCATTGCATCAACATCAAGTCCTGAGTCGGTTTCGTCCAAAATGCTAAGTTTAGGTTGTAGCATTGCCATTTGGAAGATTTCGTTGCGCTTCTTTTCACCGCCCGAAAATCCTTCGTTTACCGAGCGATGTGAGAGCTTAGAATCTAAACCTACAAGGTCGCGTTTCTCACGCATCAACTTCATAAAGTCGGCAGCTTTCAAAGGTTCTAAGCCTTGATATTTGCGCTTTGCGTTTACGGCAGCTTTCATAAAGTTGGTCATACTCACCCCAGGGATTTCCACAGGATATTGGAACGAGAGGAAGATGCCTTCATTGGCACGTTCGTCAGCTCCCATTTCCAAAAGGTCTTTCCCATTGAACACAGCCGAGCCATCGGTTACGGTGTACAAAGGATTGCCCGTAAGAACGGCACTAAGAGTAGATTTTCCAGAACCATTTGGTCCCATTATAGCGTGTATTTCGCCATCTTTAATTGTAAGGTCGATGCCTTTTAATATTTCTTTATCTGCAATAGTAGCATGCAGATTTTTAACTTCTAACATATTGTTTTTGTATTATAATCGTTTTTATCTAAAAAATATTCCATTGAGGATTTCTACAAATGCGCTTCCAATGAAGTCAGCAATGATGTTGCGTGATTCATATTCGCCTCTTCGTATTCTTTCCAAATCTTCTGCCTCTTCCATTTCTTGGAGTATGCCTTTTGGTTCGGGTGCATAGAATGTTCCAAAATTCAAAACAGCAGGGTCTAATTTCTTAGACTTTATAGAGTGTTTTGTCATTATGGAGTAACATTTATTGAGCGTATCGGCTTTCACTTGTTGCTCTATGAGATATTTCTGCCATGCTTTTGGCTCCCAACTTTGGGCATTTGCACAAGAAATTGCCGCAAAGAATCCAAGTATTGATACCACCTGTTTCATATTCTCTAAAAAATAGTCGATTGTTTTCCTTATCCTACCGTTCCTTCCAACGTGACCGAAAGAAGTTTTTGCGCCTCAACAGCAAATTCCATAGGAAGTTTGTTCAGTACATCTTTTGCATATCCATTGACAATCAAGCCAATCGCATCTTCCATAGGGATACCTCGTTGGTTGCAATAGAAGAGTTGGTCTTCGCTGATTTTCGATGTAGTAGCTTCATGTTCAACGATAGCCGAGTCGTTATGCACATCCATATAAGGAAAGGTGTGCGCTCCGCAAGTTGAACCCAAGAGCAACGAGTCGCAAGAACTATAATTTCGAGCGTTGTCGGCATTGGGCGCAACACGCACCAAACCACGGTAAGAGTTCTGACTTTTGCCAGCCGAAATACCTTTCGATATAATCGTACTCTTCGTGTTCTTGCCCAAATGTATCATCTTTGTACCCGTGTCGGCTTCTTGATAATTGTTTGTAACGGCAACAGAATAAAACTCTGCCTGCGAATTGTCGCCTCGCAAAATACAAGACGGATATTTCCAAGTGATAGCCGAACCTGTTTCAACCTGTGTCCACGACAGTTTTGAGTTTACGCCACGGAGGTCGCCACGCTTTGTAACGAGGTTCAATACACCGCCTTTTCCGTTTTCATCGCCCGGATACCAGTTTTGCACCGTTGAATATTTCACTTCCGCATTGGCTAATACCACAATTTCAACAATGGCAGCGTGAAGCTGGTTCTCATCGCGCATCGGAGCAGTACAGCCTTCAAGATAGCTCACATACGAGTCGTCGTCTGCAATAATCAAAGTGCGCTCGAACTGACCCGTGTTTATCGCATTGATACGGAAATACGAACTCAACTCCATTGGGCAACGAACGCCCTTTGGAATATAAACAAACGAACCGTCGCTAAAGACTGCCGAGTTTAAAGCTGCCGTAAAATTATCCTTGTAAGGGACAACTGTTCCTAAGTATTGACGCACCAATTCGGGGTGTTCCTTCACTGCTTCGCCTATCGAACAAAAGATTATCCCCTTCTCTGCCAACTGTTTTTTGAACGTGGTCTTTACCGAAACCGAGTCCATAATCGCATCAACTGCCACTCCGCTCAATGCTAATCGTTCCTCAAGTGGAATGCCGAGCTTGTCGAAAGTCTTTTCAAGCTCGGGATCTATCTCCTTATTCTTAGGCTTCTTTGCCAATGGGTCGGCATAATAAGAAATTGCCTGATAATCTATTTCAGGCAAATTCAGATGCGGCCACTTTGGCATCTCCATTGTTTGCCAATGACGAAACGCCTTTAAACGAAAATCGAGGAGCCACTCTGGTTCCCCTTTCTTCTGTGAAATGAGCCTAACTACATCTTCGTTTAAGCCCTTCGGAATAATATCCGTATGCACATCGGTAGTAAAACCGAACTCGTATTTCTGTTCGGCTACCTTCCTTACATACTCATTGTTATTATTTTCTGACATTTACTTTTTACCTTTTATGCGTTTAGTCGTAAGCAATTATCCAAATTGTAAAGAAACGATAGAGCCGCTAAATGCTTTATCGCCTTGTATTCGTCTAACCCTTTTGCCAAACCAAACGCTGCTTAATACATATATAATAGTTGAAACAATTATTATGCC
Organism: Prevotella ihumii; assembly: GCF_900155655.1. Classification (GTDB taxonomy): domain Bacteria; phylum Bacteroidota; class Bacteroidia; order Bacteroidales; family Bacteroidaceae; genus Prevotella; species Prevotella ihumii. Next base: position 1,352,221 of record NZ_LT706987.1, on the reverse strand, counting down.
ACGAATTGAACGATAACATTTGTTGCCATAAAACGGTAACATTTATTGCCATAAATTACAAACCGCCTCAACTCTCCAGTAGAAAAGCGAGGCGGCGTAGCATATTTATAATTTCTGTTCTACTTCTATTTCTGTGAATGTTTCTATCAAGTCTCCTGTCTGCAAATCGTTGTAATTAACAAGTGAGATACCACATTCAAGACCTGTTACAACTTCTTTCACGTCGTCTTTGTAACGCTTCAAAGCACTGATGGCTGCCGTATGTACTACGATACCATCGCGAATAACACGTCCCTTGTCTTTGCTGTGTACCTTTCCTTCGGTAACGATACAACCTGCAACCGTTCCAACCTTTGATATTTTGAATACCTGCTGTACTTCCACCTGACCTGTGATGATTTCTTTCTTCACCTTATCAAGCATTCCGACCATTGTTGAGGTTACATCGTCAATCGCATCGTAAATTACAGAGTAAGTATTGATTTCTACACCGTCGCGGTCTGCCAACTTACGAGCATCGGCTGAAGGACGAACCTGGAAACCTACGATTACCGCATCAGAAGCAGCAGCAAGCATAACATCATTTTCAGAAATCTGTCCCACTGCCTTATTGATTACGTTCACCTTCACCTTTTCGGTAGAGAGCTTGAGGAATGAGTCTGACAATGCTTCGATAGAACCATCGGTATCACCCTTCACAATGATATTCATTTCGTGGAACTCACCACGAGCAATACGACGAGAAATATCAGAGAGGGTCAAACGAGTTTGTGTACGCAAGCCTTGTTCACGCTGCAATTGTTCACGCTTGTTTGCAATATCACGTGCTTCTTGTTCGGTAGCCATAACGTGGAAAGTATCGCCCGCTGTTGGCGCACCATTCAATCCAAGGATAATAGCTGATTCAGATGGTCCTGCCGACTCAATACGCTGATTACGCTCATTGAACATAGCCTTGATACGTCCCCAAGAAGTTCCAGCAATAACATTATCGCCCACCTTCAATGTACCATTCGATACAAGGACTGTACTTACATAACCACGTCCCTTGTCCAAAGACGACTCGATAACGGTACCCGTTGCATTACGATTAGGATTTGCCTTGAGGTCAAGCATATCAGCTTCGAGCAATACCTTATCCAAAAGGTCGGCAACGCCCAAACCCTTCTTAGCACTAATTTCTTGACATTGATACTTACCACCCCACTCTTCTACGAGCAAGTTCATTTGTGACAAGTCTTCACGTATCTTATCAGGATTTGCACCTGGTTTATCTATTTTGTTAATAGCAAATACCATTGGAACACCTGCTGCCTGAGCGTGCGCAATAGCTTCTTTAGTTGTAGGCATCACAGAGTCGTCGGCTGCAATAATGATAATCGCAATATCCGTTACCTGTGTACCACGAGCACGCATAGCGGTAAACGCTTCGTGACCAGGGGTATCGAGGAATGTTACCTTACGACCGCTCTTTAAGGTTACTCCGTATGCACCAATGTGCTGTGTGATACCACCAGCCTCACCAGCAATTACATTGGTGTTGCGGATATGGTCGAGCAACGAAGTCTTACCGTGATCAACGTGTCCCATTACGGTAACGATAGGCGCACGACTTACGAGGTCGTTCTCATCGTCTATTTCTTCGCTTACAGCTTCTTGAACTTCAGCACTTACATATTCAGTGGTATAGCCAAACTCATCAACCACCATATTGATGGTTTCAGCATCAAGGCGTTGGTTGATTGACACCATAATACCTACCGACATCAAGGTTGAAATAACGTTGGTAACAGGCACATTCATCATCGTAGCCAATTCGGATACGGTAACAAACTCTGTCAATTTCAACACCTTGCTTTCCTTACGTTCTGCCTTAGCCTCAGCACTCAATCGTTCTTGAACTGCTTCACGCTTTTCTTTACGATACTTAGCACCCTTCTTGTTTTGGCTCTTGCTGGTAAGACGAGCAAGTGTTTCTTTTACCTGACGTGCTACTGCTTCATCATCTACCTCCAATGGTTTCTGATTGCGGTTGTTCTTCTTGTTGTTCTTACCACCGTTATTTCCATTGTTTTGGTTGTTGTTATGATTTTTCTTACCACCGCCATTCTTTCCGCCACCTTGTTGTTGGTTAGCAGCAGCGTTGATGTCTACACGTTCTTTTCCTATACGAACACGTTTTTTCTTTGCACCATTAGCCTGTGCCGACTTGTCTTCACGTTCTTTGCGACGTTCTTCCTTCGTCTTCTTCTTTGGACGAGTACTTTGGTTAATGGTACTTAGGTCAATCTTTCCTAAGATATTCACCTTTGGTTGGTTGAGCATCTTCTTCTCATTAGAAGTTTGGTAGATGCCATTCTTTTCAGACTCCATTTCCTTATTGCTTTGCTTTTCTTTATCTTCTGAAGCTTCTTTGATAGGAGCCTCTACCTTCGGTGTTTCTTTTTCTACTGCTTTTTCTTCTTTTGCTTTTGGTGCAGCAGATGGTTTTTCAGACTTTACTTCCTTAGCAGGTTGTGTTTCCTTTGCAGGTTCAACTGCCTTTTCAGCTTTCACTTCCTTAGGTTGTTCGGCTTTCACCTCAACCTTTTCAGTAGTTATCTTTACTTTTGTTTCCTCTTGTCGGGTTTCGGCAGCACCCTTTTCTTTCTGTTTAGAGGCATTTACTTTTGAGGCATCAGATGTCTTAGCCGCAGGTTTATTAAACTGGTCGAGATCAATCTTACCAATTGGTTTAAACTTTGGTTGTTCTTTCTTCAAGACAGCGTCTGCCTTATGTTCTGCAGCTTTTTGCTTCTTTTCCTTTTGTTTCTTAGTGAAGATTTTTGCTGCATCGTTTTTGATTGCTTGGTCGCCCTTGAATTCTTTTTCAAGTGCTTTGTATTGTTCATCGTTAAGTTTGAAACCAAGGTCGTTCTTGATTTCACCTAACTCTTGTCGTTTCTCTAAGAACTCCACTGCCGTTTGGAGTCCGATGTTAAGTTCTCGAATTGCTTTATTTAATCTGATACCCATTAATATTTATCTTTCTTTTTGAATGTTTGGTGAATTTATGTTTGCTTGTTTCATAGACAGGTGAAGTGGTTTCTAACAAGTATTTACCTCCTTGCTGCGGAGATATGCCTCAACACCTGTCCACTATCACCTAACTTTCAAATTCTGCTCTTAAAATGTTCAACATATTGTCGACGGTTTCTTCTTCAAGGTCAGCCTTTTCTATCAGCATCTCACGTGGAGCATTGAGTACTTGACGAGCGGTATCCAAACCGATTGCCTTCACAGCATCAATAACCCAACGGTCGATTTCGTCAGAAAATTCGTCCAAGTAGATGTCTTCCTCAGCAGCTTGTTCGTCCAACTCGCGGAACACATCAATGGTATAACCTGTCAACATACTTGCCAACTTGATGTTCATACCACCACGACCGATAGCCAAACTTACTTCTTCAGGCTGAAGGAATACCTCTGCTTTCTTGTTTTCTTCATCAATAGTAAGACTGCTTACCTTAGCAGGCGACAAAGCACGCTGAATATACAACTTAGTATTTGCAGTCCAATTGATTACGTCTATATTCTCGTTGCAGAGCTCACGCACAATGCCGTGTACACGGCTACCACGCACACCCACACAAGCACCTACTGGGTCGATGCGGTCGTCAAAGCTCTCTACAGCAATCTTCGCACGCTCACCCGGCATACGAGCAATGCCCTTGATAGCAATAAGTCCATCCTCTATTTCAGGAACTTCAGCTTCCAACAAGCGTTGCAAGAAACTTGGCGCAGTACGCGAAAGAATAATCTTTGGATTGTTATTCTCGTTATCCACACGCAAGATTACCGCACGTATGGTTTCGCCCTTACGATACTGGTCGCGTGGAATTTGTTCACCCTTTGGAAGTATCATTTCGTTGTTGTCTTCGTCTACCAACAACACTTCACGCTTCCAAGTTTGGTAAACCTCGCCCGAAATAATCTGTCCCACACGGTCTTTGTACTTATTGTACAATGAGTCGTGTTCCAACTCCAACACCTTAGATGCCAAAGTTTGGCGAAGGTTGAGGATAGCACGGCGACCAAACTTAGCGAAGTCTACAGTTTCAGAAACATCTTCACCCACTTCATAGTCAGGTTCTATCTTTTGTGCATCGGTCAAGCTAATTTCCTTATTCTCGTCCTGCACCTCACCGTCTGCCACCACAACACGGTTGCGATATATTTCAAAGTCGCCCTTATCAGGGTTCACAATAACGTCAAAGTTCTCATCCGAACCATAAATCTTGGCAATCACATTGCGGAAGCTCTCTTCCAAAACGCTTACCAACATCGTGCGATCGATACTCTTCGTGTCTTTAAATTCCTTGAAGGTCTCGATCATATTCGGACGTTCTTCTTCTTTTCTTGCTGCCATAGTTTTACTTGAAACTAATTATATATTTTGTATATTTTACTTCATCCATCTTGTACTCGTGGTCTACGTCCATTTTTACAGGGCGTTTCTTTCCTTCCACTTGTACTTTTTCGTTTACCGAAACCACAAAGTCGTTGCCGTCAACGCTCTTCAAGATGCCTTTCACCTTTCTGCCATCTTTATCCAACACCTCAACTTCTTTACCAATAAAGTTGACATATTGTTGTGGAACTTTGAATGGCTGACCCAATCCTGCCGAACCCACTTCCAACTCGTAGTCTTCTTCGTCACGTGAGAGATGTTCTTCAATATATTTGCTCAACTCCACACAGTCTTCTATCCACACTCCATCAGCGTGGTCTATCTCAACTACGATTCTACTATCGGGGCTCAACTGAATGTCAACAAGGAAGTACTCTTTGCCTTCCAACCATTCGTCAACAAGTTTTTTTACTACGTTTTTATCTATCATAAATTGTCTTAAGGTGGCTTCTAATAATTACCACCGTAAATTAACATCAAGAATAATGGGTTACGTTTCAATTTCTTTTATGCTCTTTTTGGCTCAAGTCGTTCATTCTTTCAGTCGTGTAGCACACTACACTCCTTTATTCATTTGCGATTTGTTCTCAAAAATAGCCTCAAACGACATTAAAGCTAATGATTAGAACCCACCTTAATATGAAAAATGAGGAGCTTCCGAAAAGCCCCTCATTCCACTGAACGATGCAAAGTTACGAACTTTTCTTCAGTTTTCCAAACATTTCGCACCTTTTCTATTAATTATGTTACATTGCCAGTCCTTCTTTCAACCCAAATCGGTCGTTAGACTTCTTCGAGATTTGCGAGCTTATTTTGAGCTATTTTTGGTTGTTTTTGAAGATGTTTAGCGAGCTAAACAACTAAAAAAAACAAACGAAAAGAGCCAAAATAAGGTACAAAGACGAAGAAAAGCATAACAGCTAAACGCTTTAAAAAGCCTTTGCAAACATCTTTTTTACGCACTAATCACATAATTCCAACTAAAGAAGTTACCTTTTTGCACGTAATTCCAACTAAAAACCATAGTTTTTTTGCACATAATTCCAAATATCACAATCGTTTTATTTCGTCATTACCAGCACCTTTACCTCGGTATTTATTACTTGCAGTATTAAAACTATAACGCAAAGTAACATAAAACGCTTGTACAGTACCTTTCAAACATTTCGTAAAAGATAGCCCTGGAGAATTTGCACTCCAATATTCACGTGATGTATTAAAAATATCGCTTATTATAAACGATAGTTGTAAACCACAAGGAAAATCTTTGACAACTGAAACAGAGGTATTTAAATTAGAATATCGATAAACCAATTCATCATTACCAGCAGATTTACCTACAAGATTAAAGGTTGCAAAGAATGATTTAGAAAACGACAGCATATTTTTAAATGCGTAAATTAATAAAGGTTTTGTATAACTCATTCCTTTATAATTAAGATGTTGAACATATCCGCCCAATGTAACAGTAGGTTTCCAAATTCCAAAAGTTGAGCTATACGTGGCTTGAACTCGCAAAGAGCTATAATCTGTATTAATATGTGTACTCAACGCAATGGGCTGATTGTCTATCAATGCTTTATAAAAACTAATGCCATCTTTCAAGTAAACATAGTTTGCACTCATCACAAAATCTTTATAACGTAGAAGCAAACCTAAATCATACTTATAGCAAGGACGCAATGAGGGGTCGCCTCTTTCATAAGTATATCGGTCGTTGTAAGATGTGCTGGAACGCAATACGCTATATGGAGGACGCATTATAGTAGAACGAAAAGATAGAGTAGCTCCGAATTGCTCTTTAGAATAACTGAGCGAAAGCGTTGGCAATAAACTGCTATACTTTTTAGATTGCTCTGCTTGCTTGATGTTATTCAACTTAAAATTGAAGTTCACCCACTCATAACGCAATCCCACATTCGTACTCCAATGTTTCCATTGTTTGTTGTATTGTCCAAAAAGAGCTATCGAGTTTTGTATTGTTTGATTATTATTTGATGAAAGTATTGTAACGTGTGCGTCATCAGTAAGGTCAAACTTTTGTTTGCTATTACTATATATGTATTCTTCTCCAAAGGTAAATTTACCAATAGAAGATGGCTTAGACAACATTATATTTTCTGCATACACATTCGACTTCCTATCGTTTTGACTTCCTACAATTACATTTCTATTTTGTTCCATCTCCGTTGTACTAAGGTCGGTTATGAGGTTAAGACCTGCATACGAAACATTTGCTTCTATCTGCCATTTATTTTTAAAAGTTTTTAGAAAATATCCCGTTACATTATGTTGCCCACCATAATTATTCTGAAAATAAAATGTATTCATTATATGGTCACCTTCTAAATCGGAAGAACGAAGCTCTCCATTAGAAGTATAAGGCATTTTAATGGTGCGAGAATAGAAATACTTCATTCCTGCATACAAGCTATTGTCATTCGATGCATAATTTATTCCTACCACAGGAACAATATATTTAGCGATAGACTTCATTGCAACTGTGCTATTTACAGCTATGGTTTTATCTAAATATGAAAGTAACATTTTATTTGTTTGGTCGCCTTCATTTCTACTTTCACGATAGTAGGTTGAAGCAAAAACATCAAAACCATTCTTACGATAATTAAACTTAGCAAAATCTTCTTGCGCAAATCTATGTGTTTGAATACCCGACCATTGAAACAAGCCTGACCAACCATCGCCTTGGTTACGAATAGTAGTAATACGTATCACAGCCCCTACATTTGAAGCATAACAACTACCTGGATTCATTATCACCTCGACATTCTTTATTTGGTTTCCTTTCAATCCTTTCAGTTCTGTATTATCAGTTATTTTTCTACCATCAAGATAGATAAGAGGGCTGCCTTTGCCCAACACACTTATCACACCATTAGACACATTAAGAAAAGGCAACTGGTTGAGTACATCGGATAGTTCAGGAAGTTTGCTCAAAGCACTACCTTGAATAGTAGCACTAAGTCCTTCAGCAGTCATTCTATAAATACGTTGTTTTCCTTTCACAACTACTTCTCCCAACAGCTTGCTATCCTCAACCAAATTTATAGTAGCAGTAGGCTCACCATTATAGTTTTTATAAAACGTGGTATAGCCTATTGAGGAAAACCTTAATATACAGGGTACTGATTTACACTCAATGGAAAACTTACCTGTCTCATTCGTAGTTGTACCGCCAAGCAAGGTTGAGTCGGATACAGAAAGAACAGCAATATTTACAAAAGGTATTGCTTCGTCCTTATCGTTCACAACAACTCCATTTAAGACTTGCGCAGTCAATTGAATACTCACAACTTGTAGTAGTAAAAACAAAATACTTCTCATCGCTTTATATTATTTCTTAAATACATAAAGAAGACAACAAAATTATTATAACTCAAACACAAAAGATTAAAAGTTAATATTTTTTAACTCCTCCTTTGATACTCTGTTCCCTTAAACCCAAGCGAGCTAAACAACTGAAACAACAAACGAAAAGAGCCAAAATAAGGTGCAAAGACGAAGAAAAGCATAACATCTAAACGCTTTAAAAAGCCTTTGCGGGCTAATGGCCGATTTGGGTTAAATGTTAAAATAGACCTCAAAAAAAGTAATGTAAAAGGAAACAAAACACAAGTAACACAAAGTTGTGTGATACAAAGTTGTGTGATAACGATTATTTTTGTATCTTTGCCCACATAATCTACTTTTTAAAAAACGATGTTATGGAAAGAAAGTTTGTTTTTGGTACAGCAGTTACCGACTATAATTTTACGGGAAGAAGCAAGGAGACAGAACGCTTAAAAACAGCTTTCCGCTCTGGTATCAACGTCATTTTGATGTCGGCACGTCGTTTGGGTAAAACTTCGCTTGTAAAACACGTGTGCCAACAGCTTAAATCCGAAGAAATAATTACAGTATATCTTGATATTTTTAGCTGCAAGTCGGAATACGATTTCTATAACAAGTTGGCAACAGAGGTATTGAAGCAGACCGCCTCACGCAAAGAGTTATGGTTGGACGAGGCAAAAGATTTTATGCTTCGCCTTGCCCCTAAAATATCGCTTTCGCCCAACCCCACTTCCGAATTTAGCATCGCTTTAGGCATAACACCTAAGACCCATTCGCCCGAAGAAGTTCTCTCTTTAGCCGAGAATATAGCCGTACGAAAGCAAAAACGCATTGTGGTGTGTATTGACGAATTTCAACAGATAGGCGAAATGGACAATAGTGCGCAGGTGCAAGCTCGACTAAGAGCCATTTGGCAACATCAGAAACACGTGTCGTATTGTCTTTTTGGCAGCAAACGCCACCTTATGAGCAGTATATTTCTTCATCGCAGCATGCCATTCTATCAGTTTGGCGACCTCATTGCATTAGAAAAAATATCAACCAAAGAATGGGTGGAATACATTGTAAGTCATTTTGCCGATGGCAACAAAATCATTACCAACGAGCAGGCAGAAAGCATTTGTACCTTTGTAGACAACTATTCTTCTTACGTTCAACAATTGGCGTGGATACTCTACACACAGACCAAAGAGGGTGAAGGAGTAACAGAAGAAAGCGTAAACATAGCAAAACAAGACTTGCTGAATGTAAATGAAATTCTCTTTATGCAAATGGTTGAACCGCTTTCCGAATATCAATTCAACTTCTTGCGTGCCGTGGTCAATGGAGTACATAGCGACTTTGGACTTGCAGAGATACGAGAAACTTATAAATTGGGTAGTTACTCCAACATTGCTCGACTAAAGAAAGCATTGTTAGAACGCGACATCATCACTTCCGAAAACAAAACGATAACCCTTACCGACCCTGTATTTGAACAGTGGTTTAAGCGTAAAATGATGTAAAATAAAACAGAACGACAAGAGTCTTTTATCTAAGTTTTACTTGGATAAGGAGATGTGGGGAACACCTTCGTTTGCTGCGGTTTTGTCAGACCTGTCGGACAAGTCTGACAAGTCTGACAGGTCTGACAAGTCCGACAGGTCCGACAAGTCTGACAAAACTGCCCCCACATAACTATTGGCTATAATTCCCAATAAGCCCTTACTCCCCCTTAGGTTGCAACAACTTATTGTATTTCTCCTTATTTTGCAACAGCTCCACCGCAGCTTTCCATTGCTTATCAAACTGCAAACTATTCTCTATCGTGCCTCGCTGATAGTGATAAATTGCCACAAGGTCGGCTGTAATGAGGCGTTTGATGGTTTCTTTATGGTGGTCGAGTTCTTTAGCAAGATTGTGTTGAAGTTTCTTTTCTAATGCTTCAAACTCTGGTTTAGCATCATCATAATAGCCTTCTAACTTGGCTACCTCTACAAGATTTTTCATAAACTTCTCGCTCTGACGGTCATATTTGAACCCACTCTTCAACATTGCAGCCTTAAAACTTTCAAAGTCTTCGTCCGTAATCATAAAGTCTTTGGCTGGCGCAATGGTAGCGTGACGCTTCATATACTCAATTTCCCAATTCAAAAGCACCTCCGTAGAGTCTACCCCACTACCTATGATATAGAAAGCGAGGTTGGGCAACGAGTCGGGCAACACTTCCACATCGGGCTTGATACCGCCTCCATCGCGCACCGCACGACCATTGGATGTGCGAAACTCCTTGGTAAGCGAGTCGGGTACGTGTTCCATATAGCCGCCCTTTCCGTGTTTGTAATTGATGGCTTGAATACAACGGCCACTTGGGATGTAATATCTGCTCGTTGTAAGCTTCAAGTTGCCATTGTAAGGCAAATCCATAGGAGCTTGCACCAACCCTTTCCCGTAAGTGCGACTACCAAGAACGATGGCACGATCTAAGTCTTGCAGACTACCACTGGTTATCTCGCTTGAACTTGCAGTTTCACCATTTACCAACACCACAATTGGCATCACGGTATCGACAGGTTCAACAGTGGTTTTGTATTCTCTATTGGCACGCTCCAACTTACCCTTGGTTTTCACCAACGTAAGCCCTTTTGGCACAAACATATTCACGATGTTGATAGCTTCCTGCAGCGAGCCACCGCCATTGTTTCTCAGGTCGAACACCAATGACTGCATACCTTGTTTCTTCATTTCGATGAAAGCACGGCGCACGTCCTTAGCACAGTCGGTAGTAAAACTATTCAAATTGAGGTAGCCTATGCCATTGGCTTGCAATCCATAATAAGGAACAGCAGGCATCTGGATAGCCTTTCGAGTGATTTTAAACTTCATCACCTTGCCCGTGGTAGGTCGTTTTACTTTGAGTATAAAACTTGTTCCCACATCTCCGCGCAATCGTTCACTAACGTAGGCAACATTCTTTTTCGCCATCGAAGAGTCGTTGATAGCAAGAATAATATCGCCTTTCTTTAGTCCCGCTTCAGCCGCAGGCATACTCTCGTATGGTTCGTCAATGACCACATTCTCTAATACGAGGTTGTAACGCACAAGCGCCCCGATGCCGGCATACTTGCCCGAAATCATCATATTCAGGTCTTTCACCTTTTCTTCAGGATAGTAAACCGTGTAAGGGTCTAACGATCGAAGCATCGCATTGATGCCCGTACCTATCACTTCGTCGGCATTTAGCGTGTCAACATACATCAAGTCCAAGTACTTATAAATAGCCGAAAACGTTTCTAAGTTCTTTGCCACCTTGAAGTTATGGTCTTTATCCGCTCCATTCTGTGCCATCATCGGAACAGAAAAGGCAGTAAGCAACAGCACGAATGCCCAACAAATCTTTTTCTTCATAATCATATCGTATAGCGTATTTGTTCGCAAAAGTACATTAATATAATGGAATAATGGCATTATTCTCTCTGTTTTTAGTTGAAAGCGTCCGACAGGTCAGACACGTCAGACACGTCCGACAAGTCTGACAAGTCTGACAAGTCTGACAATCCCGAATTTTGCCATCATTGGGCATTCATCGCAACCTCTATTGCTTTTCCTTTCACCCAATACGCCTCATCTGCCATTATCGTGTCGTATTTCTTCACTTGTTCTCCGTTCACCTCAATATCGTCCAAGGCAAACAGTAGGGTTAAGCCTTCGGGGAGAGTGGTTTCTTTTCCGTCTATCACACGCACCTCAACGGGCAATTCAGCCTTGAATATCACATTAAAGTCTATCGCACCTTGCGAATTTTCAGAACGCACTTTCTCACTCCCATCAAAGAGGAAAGGCGCATCACCACTTAGCGCAATGCGTTCGTTAGCTCTAAAGAGGGTCAACTCGCCCTCCACAGGAAGAATATAACGCTTATAACCTGTAAAGTCTGAGAAGTCGCTTTCGGTAAGGTCGATGATAGCCGACGAAATGCGCACATCAAAGTTGCGCTCGCCCAAAGTGCTGCCTTCAGGAGTTATCATCAGCTCTCTTGTTACACCGCCTGCCCATTCGTTTACCTTATAATCTTCTTGTTTTATTACTCGTATCATTTGTTTATAGCTTTTGTTTATTGTTGTTTTTATATTTTCTGTCGGACCAGTCGGACTTGTCGGACTTGTCTGACCCGCCCGACTGGTCTGACTGGTCAGACTGGTCAGACCCGTCCGACTGGTCCGACCTCCTCAATTATTCCATTGCCTCCTATCATCATTACAAATTTACTCCTTTTTCCTCACTCACCCCTTCTATTCGCAAAGATTAACACTTCGTTCCCTCCATTTGTTAACAAAAACCCTCCTCATAATTGCGATATTTTGCACCACGAATTTTATTTTTTCAAATATGGCAAGCATTCGTGTGCAACCATAAACCACTATCAAACAACGTCTTACAAACACAGCACCACATCTGTGCAACAAATACACCTTCTTTTTACACCCATACAGAACCTTTTTCTTCGCTTTCCAACCATTTCTACGCTGTCATAGTTCAACTTTGGTGAGGTAAAACATCAATGTATTGCTCGCCAAACATATATGTTTGACAATCCCAAAGTTCAACTTTGACAATTCTTACTTCTATTTTTCGTCTCCCAACCCTCCATCTCGTCTCTATAATAGGTCTGCAACTCGAAAATTAAATGTTAATTTTCCGCCTTTATAACATCGCTCGTTCTCCTTTTCTAAACATATTTTAACCCAAACCGATCATTAGCCCGCAAAGGCTTTTTAAAGCGTTTAGATGTTATGCTTTTCTTCGTCTTTGCACCTTATTTTGGCGCTTTTCGTCCATTCCTCTACTCCCTCCCACCCTTTCTAATCTCCCTCCTCACCCATTCTAACCTCGCCCATCGTTTTCATGCCCTCAATAGCTTTCACGCCTACCATTATTCCCCTTTTTGTCAGATTTTCTCCCCCCAAAGCCCCATAAATCAAGAAAAATATCATCTTTCTCGCATTTTTTTTGGAAAAAGTTTGGAGGAATAAAAAAAATGCCTTAACTTTGCACTCGCTAAAAAGAAATAGCAATACTGCTTCAGTAGCTCAGTTGGTTAGAGCACCTGACTGTTAATCAGGGGGTCGTTGGTTCAAGCCCATCCTGGAGCGCAAAGAGGATTACCGAAAGGTAGTCCTCTTTTTTATTTCATAACCATACTAAATATTCCCTTAATTCCGCAACACTATTATAAATTAAACTTTTCGGACCAGTCGGACCAGTCGGACCAGTCGGACGTGTCAGACAAGTCCGACAAGTCCGACAAGTCCGACTGGTCTGACTGGGCTAATGATGATTTGGGTTTAATAGTTCAATCCTTTTGTGGCTATATGGCTTTACAGCAATTCTCTAAGCAACACCTTTGCATTACATTGTTGGCTTATACAGCATCGTATCCTATGGGGCGAAACTGCCTTTGTTCTTCGCTATACACATAGCCTTCTTCGTGCAAAACAGCCTTAATATGTTCGGGTGTTTCATCAAAGTTGTAACACAAAGTCTCAAGTGTGTCAAACTCATCGTCACGCAATAGCATATTAATGCTGCTGACTAAAATTGCAGGGTCTTTGGGTAAGTGTTCCATAATATACTGTTATTTCATCGACTCGCCCACAAACTGAAGTGGCAACAAGTCTTTTATTGTATTGATAATATACACGCCTTCCGTTCCATAAAGCAAAATACGCACAGGACGCTTGTAACGGTCTTCCATCTCCAATATAACTTGACGACACGCACCACAAGGCACAATGGGTTGTTTCATCAATCCTCCGCCATTGCGTGCAGCAATAGCAAGGGTCTTAATGGCTTGGTCAGGGCGTTGCGACTGGGCTGCAAACACTGCCGAACGTTCAGCACATAGTCCTGAGGGATAAGCTGCATTCTCTTGATTTGCCCCAATCACGATAGTATCGTCTTCCAAGTAGAGCGCAGCTCCCACGCTAAAACGACTATAAGGCGAATAGCTATTAGCGGTTGCTGCAATGGCTTTTTCAACCAATACCTGCTCTTCCGCTGACAACTCGTCCATCTGACAGCATCCTATTTTAATACTTAAATCTATTGTTTTCATACGTTCTTTATTTCTTTAATACTATTCTTCCACATACTCGTAGCATCCTATATCAGGCACATCTGTACGTTGCTTGCCGTCACGGTCAGTCCCACTCGTTCCATTTGCCAACACATAGCCCTTATTGATGGCTTTCGACGCTTTACGCAAATGGAAATCGAAACGTTGTTTATCGGCATCTACAAGGCGGAAATGCTTCTGACCCGACTGCACCGTGTCGGCTTTGTCTTCCCATTCCACCTCTATGTACTTCGCAGCATCTATTTTTTCTTCTTTCGTGGTACGCAATATGCTGTGGTCAAATCGATAGTTCAGCGCTGCATCTTTGCTGAATGCACCCATTATCACATCATCGGCAAAACCTGTTATAAGCGAGTTGTACACGTCAAACTGCAACAACGGATAGAGTTGAGTACCCGAATTGTCGCCAAAACGTAGCGCTGCCCCGCGATTGCCATCGAAAGGATAAAATTGTGCAAGCGTGCAATGGCTCAGCGTTACTCTACCTCCAAAGACTGCAACACAATCCTTGAGCGCATTAGAGAGCAAAGTGTTGCTGACATCCACCTTACAATTGGTTGACAACAAGCCATACCCTTGACAATTGTGTATGTTACTTTGCTTGATGGTAAGCTTTTGTCGGTCAACGTTAGATGAGTCGCACACAATGCCATTATAGGTAGAATGAATATCGGCAAACGTTATTTCGTTATCGTAACTTGGTTTGTAGAAGTGTATTCCGCGCCACTGTCCGCTCACATCATCGTATTTCAGATAGTCGAACATCCAGTCCAATCGGTCGCCACGAAGGGTTACAGCCCCTTCTTTAGCGTTCGTTCCCTCTATTTTCAGTTGTCCGTAGACATCTATTCCAGCCTTGTTTGAGAAGTAGAGCGTTGTTCCCTCGCCTATCGTCAACGTAGCTCCTTCAGCCACTTTTATACCTCCTTGAATTACGATAGGTTTCTTTGTTTTAATTGTAGTATTCTCTTTTATCTCTACATTCTTCCACAATTCAGCGTCCCAACTAAAGGCATTGAGGTTCACCTTTTGCTGTACACCGCTTTCGAGTGTAAAGATAAGATTGTCTTCCACCTTCTTTGGCTCTTCCGTACCGCTCAATGGCGAGGTAAGTTCTACAAATACACGAATACTGTCTTTGCTTCTCACCTCAAGATTATTCACCTGATAGCCACTTGCCTGTCCCAAGTAAACACCATCCACATTCACTCTAAAACCTGTCTGATTGCCTTGAGCCAAGCGCACGTTTGTCAATCTAAGTCCATTGCCCGACCTATTGTACACCCAAAATGTCTTTGTAGGTGTAGGCACTTTAGAGAAAGTGGTATCCATCTTCACCGTATCGGTAGAGAAGGTCAACTTGTTATCCATCGACGTTGTAAATGTATCATCGTCGTTGCAAGCCGTTGCTAATCCCACAACAGCCACAAACAATATATAGCCTAATCGTTTTATCTTCATACTTATTTCAACGCAAAGATAACGCTTTTATTGTTGATAGACACAGAATTAGCCCTGCAAGTCTGTAATGTTAAGATTATTTAATTAATAAGTAGCAGATAAGCTATTCAAAGTATTATCCTTATCTTTGTAAACATACGTAAAACCTGAGATAAACAATACTTAAAACGAGCAAAAAGCTCATCTAACCAAAACGGAACGTTATGAAACATATCGTGAAAGCTACAATGCTTATGTTGCTATTCATCGTACTACCAACGCTTGCGAATGCAGATGTATTCACAGGTAAAGCCATAGACGAAAAGACAGGCGAGCCCATTGCTATGGCATCGGTAAAGGTAGAAGTGGTAAAGGGTGAAGCTACCTATTCTTCCTCTACCACCACCGACTCTTTAGGCTTATTCGCCATACAGACTTACAGCACAGGGCGACTTACGCTAACTGTAAGTTCGATAGGTTATCACGAGGCAAAAAAGAGGTCGTACAGCAGCGGCATAAGCACAGACACGATACGTTTAGGCGAATTTAAATTAAAACCTACCGACTTTCTCCTCAACGAAATCACGGTTTCGGCTAAGGCGAAACGCTTCACAATGCGTGGCGACACCATCGTATTCAATCCCGCAGCCTTCAAACTTGCCGAAGGCGCACGGATAAAAGAGCTCATCGAAAAACTCCCAGGTGTAACAGAAAAGCAAGGCAAACTTTACTGGAACGACAAGCCCTTACGCTTGCAAATGAATGGGCGTGATATTTTCGGAGGCAGTGGATTAGTAACTGAACTCCCTGCCGAAGCGGTTCAGAACATTCAAACCTATAACAAAGCAAGCGAATTGGCGCAACACTCAGGCAAAGACGATGGAAAAGAAGACCAAGTGTTAGACATCAAAATAAAAAAGAGCTTTATGGACAAATGGTATGGCGACATAAAGGTTGCCTACCAAACACCTAAGAATTATCAAGCAGGCTTAAAAACTTCAAAGCTCAGCGACAACAATCCTTTCTTAATAGCACTCGATGCCAACAACATCAATCAGGCACAAACCGTTACGACAAGAATGTGGCGTAGCGGACAATTCGACAATTTTGGTAAGGCGCAAAGTGCAGCTTTGGGCTATCAGCACAACTGGAAAGTAGCTGACAAGAACAAGAATTACCTTACCGTCGCTCATAATTTCAACCACAAAGATGGTTGGGGAACCGATTACGCCTCAACTCAATACTTCGCACCCGACAACGTATCTACGTGGACACTTTCACGCAACAGCCACCAAAAACACGAAATAGCCCCCGAAATAGAAACCAATCTTTTTTCGTATACCGATGCAAAGAACTTTGTCAAGGCAGGATTGACCTTCAGCTACAACTTAGAAAGAAACCATCAAACCAACGACAGAGCCACATTCGACACCGATACAAAACCATTCGGCAACTTCCCATTAGACATAGCATTGGCTGCACAGCGTGGCGAGGCCCTTTATACGCACTGCATCAACCGTGAACGCACTTATCAGCAAAACATTACCGAGGGTGGAAAAATAGATTTTAATGGTTCGTGGAATCATTTCTTAGGCAAGAAAGGACAGCTTACCATAGGTACAGCGGTAGGATATACAAAGGGCAACAATCGTTTCAGTGCGCACAGAGAATTAGAGCATATCAGCCAGGGCATAGCCTCACCGCTTTATCAGTATAGTCGCTCGCCTTACCACGGCTTAGACATTAGCGGTTACGGCGAAATAGAATACAACCTTAGCGATGCGCTTTACATTGAGGCGAGCCAAATACTTGCCAACAACAGCGCAACGACAAACCAGCAGTTTTACACTGCCGACCGTGCCGATGCAATTGACAACAACCCTGCCAACACCTTAGATGCTGCCAACAGCTACCGACAAAAGCAACACGCAACCACAGCCACAAGTAAGATAGGACTGACCTACAAGGTAGGTAACTGGCAATTCTTGCCCAACATAGCCTTTGCTGCAAAGCGTGAGAAGTTAGACTATGAGCGAGGAAAATTAGACACCATAGCTCATCGCAACAGCACGTTGTGGACACCTGCAATGCAAATAAAATGGAAAATAAACCAACAAAATCGTTTAGAAT
Organism: Prevotella ihumii; assembly: GCF_900155655.1. Taxonomy (GTDB): domain Bacteria; phylum Bacteroidota; class Bacteroidia; order Bacteroidales; family Bacteroidaceae; genus Prevotella; species Prevotella ihumii. The sequence continues at coordinate 1,334,735 of NZ_LT706987.1, read as the reverse complement.
ACAACTTCCAATACGACACCTCCTTACCCCAAATGCTCTCCACATTGGGCTATCGTGACGAAACCGACCCACTATACATCATCGAGGGTAATCCGTTCTTGCATAGCAGTCATACCCACCAAAGCTCGCTCACCTATAGTCGAACAATGCAAAAGCAACAATCTATGTTGATGTTTAAGGTGGGCTATGCGCATACCATCAACCCCATAGCGTCGGTATTCTACTATAATCCACAGACGGGCGTATATCGCAAGCGTGACGAGAATATGCGCAGTGGCAACAATTGGTATTTAGAAAACACTTACGACAAGAGTTTTGGCGATTACTTCAATTTCTCAAACACCATAGAGGCTCACATTATAAAGTCGTATGGCTATCTCACAGCCCTCAACGAGCGTGCAGACAGAACTCAAAACGAAATGAAAAGATTAACCTTAGGTATAAATCCCGAACTCGCCTTTGAGAAAGACTGGCTACAGATAACGCTTTTCGGCGATTGGAAGTTGCACCGCAACAAGTATTCGCTATCGCCTGAATACAACAACAAACCTTTAGAATACAGCGTAGGGCTGCGAACCTCTATGAAATGGGAACGCATATACATCAATAGTTCAATAGAAAGTAAGGCTACAAGGGGCTATCTCGCATCCGAACTTAACCGCCATCGTTGGTTGTGGAATGTCTACGCAATATACAATCTAAAGAAGAACAAAGGGTACATAGGCATATTCTGCGATGACCTTCTCAACCAAGACCGCGAATATGCTGTCGACATCAATGCTATGCGCCGTTCCGAAACGTGGAGCGACAGAATACATCATTATGTGCGCCTTATCTTCAACTATCACTTTGATGCCAAAGGAAAGAAGGAGAAGTAAAGCCCACATTGTTTCGCAAGCTATTTAGTCTCCCCTTGAAAAGTATTTAACTATCTGGTTATCAATAAAATAATCGTTCTCAAACTTGCATATTTCTACAAAGTTTTGTATCTTTGTATAGTAAAATCTTGCAATTCAACGATGTATAAATCTCCATCCAAAGTCCGTCAGGCATCATTATTCTGGGATCTTGAGACAATGCTCTCTCCCAAGAATTCCCTGTACAAGTTAGCCAATCTGATCGATTGGGATCTGTTTGAGCAGTCTTTTGCCCCTCTTTACAGCAAGGACACTGGCCGTATGGCCAAGCCCATCCGTCTGATGGTCGGTCTGCTGATCTTGAAACACCTTCGTGACGTTTCAGACGAGAGCGTCGTGGAGCAGTTCTCGGAGAACGCCTACTTCCAGTATTTTTGCGGGATGGAGGCATTCCGCACCGACGCTCCCTGCGTTCCCACCGAGCTTGTCGAGTTCCGCCATCGCATCGGTGAATCTGGTATGGAGCTNGGGCAGACACAAATCATAATTCCGGACACGCCCAAGAAAACAGACTCACGGTACGCCAAGAACAAAAAGCACAAACTCTTCCGCAAGCGGGCAGGAATAGAGCCTGTCATTGGCCACTGCAAGGCAGACCACCGGTTGGGGAGGAACTTCTACAAGGGTCTCTTCGGAGACTCCATCAATGTCATGCTTGCAGCTGCCGCATTTAACTTCAAAAGAGCCATGAGGCTTCTTTTGTGCCTAATTGAAAGAGTGATGATGTGGTGCTGTGGGAGGCTGAACTTAAATTTTCAACACCAATTCTTCCCGCAGGGCTATATGAAAAATGCGATGTCGCCTTTTTGAGGGTCGACTATTTAGAATTGTCGGACAGGTCAGACTGGTCAGACTTTTTGGGATTAATCGATTTCTTCGGATAAATCATTTTTTCAGATAAGTCGGACATGTCTGACCCGTCCGACCCGTCCGACTGGTCCGACAGGTCCGACTCGTCCGACTCCCCCATAACCTCCGCCCCTCTCAAAACACATTAGGACGCAACAAGGTGAGGGAATAGGCTACTCGCTAAAAAATAAAGACCAATAAAAAAAGCGAGCATACCACTTAGGTACACTCGCTTTTCTTTATTGCTTATATTTCAAAAGCCATTAGTCTAACCACTTCACGTATGAGAAGTCTTGACGATGAGCCAAAAGTTCGTTCTTAGGGAACATACGTACAGCATACTTGTAAGCACCTGCTTCGGTTGGGTCGATGGTTACTTCAAAGGTGTGGAGGTTACCTTCGGTCTTAACAAGGGTGAAAGGTATTACCTTATGCACCTGTACATCGTCCACAGGATGGATATTGATGGCAACAAACTCTAAACCTACTGCGTCTTGAAGTCCTTGCTCGTCTATAACATAAGTGAGCTTAGCAGGTTCGCCCGTAGTAATATCGTTAAGGGCTTCTATATCCTTTGATACCACATTAATGCTGTCCCAACGCTCTGCAACGGTTTCTTTCCAAAGTGCGATCTCCTTAGCGAGCTTGTTGTTATCAGCTTGCAACGCTGCTGAACGCTTAGCCTGCTTTTCATAGAACTTAGCATAATAGTCGTCCAACTGACGTTTCATCGTGTAATTAGGTGCAATGGTAGCAATAGAGTTTTTAACAACCTTCACCCAATCTTCCGAATAGCCTTTCTTAGCATCTTTATTGAAGTAGAGCGGTGCAATCTCGTTTTCGAGCAAGCTGTAAATCGTAGCCGCATCAAGTTGGTCTTGATGGCCTTGATTTTCGTAAGTACGCTTTTCTGGCAATGCCCAACCAGCACCTTCACGATAACCCTCTACCCACCAACCATCGAGTACAGAAAGATTGACAACACCATTCATTTCAGCCTTTTCGCCTGATGTACCACTTGCTTCAAGTGGGCGTGTAGGTGTGTTCATCCAAATATCGACACCCGATACCAAACGACGAGCCAACTGCATATCGTAGTCTTCGAGGAAAATAATCTTACCCAAGAATTGTGGCATACGAGAGATTTCAAATATACGCTTAATCAATCCTTGACCAGCACCGTCGGCAGGGTGAGCCTTACCTGAGAAGAAGAAGAGCACAGGACGCTCTGGATTGTTGACAATCTTTTCCAATCGCTCCAAATCGGTAAAGAGAAGATGCGCACGCTTGTAAGTAGCAAAGCGGCGACAGAAGCCTATCATCAATGCGTTAGGATTGATTTTCTCAAGAATAGATACCACCTTAGCTGGGTCGCCTTGATTGCGAAGCCATTGTTGGGTGAACTTATCACGAATGTACTTGATGAGCTTATTCTTCAATGCCATACGTGTTTCCCAGATTTCAGCATCAGAAACATTGTAAATAGCGTGCCAAATCTCTTCGTTGCTTTGGTCTGCCATAAAGTTTTTGTCGAAATGCTTGTCGTAGAGCTTGCGCCATTCGGTAGCTGTCCATGTTGGGAAGTGTACGCCATTGGTAACATAGCTTACAGCATTCTCTTCAGGGAAGTAGCCTTTCCACAACGGTGCGAACATCTTTTGGCTTACCCAACCGTGAAGACGCGATACACCATTGATTTCCTGCGAAGTATTGCAAGCAAAGGTACTCATACAGAAACGTTCGTTGTGGTCGTCAGGATTGGTGCGACCCATACCGATAAATTCGTCCCAAGAGATGCCCAACTTAGCAGGATAACCACCCATATACTTGCCAAAGAGAGCTTCGTCGAAGTAGTCGTGACCTGCTGGCACAGGGGTATGAACGGTGTAGAGCGAAGACGCACGTACCAACTCCATAGCCTGATTGAAGGTAAGACCACCGTCAATATAGTCGCAAAGACGTTGCAGATTGCACAAGGCTGCGTGGCCTTCGTTGCAATGATAGATGTCTTTCTTAATGCCGAGCTTGTTCAAAGTAAGGATACCACCGATACCAAGTAAGATTTCTTGCTTCAAACGGTTCTCCCAGTCGCCACCATAGAGTGAGTGGGTGATAGACTTATCGAACTCTGAATTCATATCGTGGTCGGTGTCGAGAAGGTAAAGCTTAATACGTCCAACATTCACAGCCCATACTAAGGCGTGTACGTTGTAGTTGCAATAAGGTACGTCAACCACAACTTGATTGCCGTTTTCATCGAGCACACGTTCGATAGGGAGCGAACCAAAGTTTTGTGCATCATACTTAGCAATCTGCTGACCTTCCATTGTAAGGCTCTGTGTGAAGTAGCCAAAGCGATAGAGGAAACCCACTGCACAGAGGTCAACATTAGAATCTGATGCTTCTTTGAGGTAGTCGCCTGCCAACATACCTAAACCACCAGAATAGATTTTAAGTACTTGATTCAAACCGAACTCCATACAGAAGTAAGCCACAGATGGACGTTTTGCATCAGGTTTAACGTCCATATAGGTACGGAACTTCTTATAAACCTCGCTTACCTGTTTCATCAAGGCTTTGTTCTTAACGATGGTTTGCTTGCGACCATAGCTCAAACGCTCTAAAAGAAGTACAGGGTTGTGTCCCACTTCCTCGTAAAGGCTTTCGTCTAAGCTCTTAAAGAGGTTGCGTGCTTCGTAGTTCCATGCCCACCACATATTGTGTGCTATCTCGTCAAGACAAGCCAATTCTTTTGGCAAACTCGACTTAATGTCTACCTCTTTCCAACGAGGTTCATTTGAATAATCAGACTTAATTTTCATAATCTTTTCTATATCTATTTTTTTATTTTGTTCTATTGTTATCGTGAATACGTGTGTTATCCTTTCACACGTTTATCTCTATTTGCAAATGCTACGTTGTAGGCAGTTTCGTAATGCTTTATAAACTCGCTCCACAGGGCTTTCTTAGACAGCTTTTGTGCAGCATTTCGGCATTTTGTAACCTTAGTCTTATCCATTGCAGCATAAGTTACGATGGTTGTCGTTATCTCGTCTGCCACCTCAGAATAGTTTTCATCAGTGCGATGGATTACCTTAACGCCTTCGTCTATCTCACAATAATGTCCTTTCAGTGCGTTCGCCCATAAGCCAAAGCCTGCAAGGTCGGTGGTGATACAAGGCACTTTGAAAGCTATTGCCTCCAAAGGTGTGTAGCCCCAAGGCTCGTAATAAGACGGATAAACGCAAAGGTCGTTGCCCAAGATAACATCGTAATAAGGCATATTCACAATGCCATCGGTGCCATCAAGATAGCAAGGTATAAAAATGAGTTTTACTTTGTTTGTCGCTGCATTGGTCAATCCCAAGCGTTGTGCCATTGTCAGCACATTGTCGGTATCCATATTGTGCAACCAATGTGTGGTGAAAGGGCGGTCTAAAGCGGTAGAAAACTCTTCTTTACTTGCCAAACGTTCTTGCAAATCGTGGCGTGGTTCGCTCACCCAAGCTGGAACTTCGATAAAGGCTACCACATCTTTTGTAAGACGAGGGTCGTTGTTGAGACGACTCAAAGCTTCAATAAATACATCGATACCTTTGTTACGGAACTCGTAACGCCCACTGGTAGAAATAAGAAGTGTATCGTCAGAGCGTGTTGCACCTGTTAAAGCATTCGCAATATTGAGCAATTGTTTGCGTGCATTGCGGCGTTTAGCGGTAAACTGTGCGCCTTTGGGAACAAAATCGTCTTCAAAGCCATTGGGCAAAACCACATCAACAGGCTTATCCAATAGTTCTTTACACTCTAAGGCTGTAATATCGCTCACGGTTGTAAAACAATCTACTGCGTGGGCGGTCTGTTTCTCAATAGAGTGTTTGCTCTCCATATTGAGTTCGCTTGCCATTTGGTCGCCATTATAAGCAGACAAATAACCATAAAGGGGCTTGTTGTTGCCCGCAATGCTACGTCCTATACCTGTGGCGTGTGTGGTAAAAAGGGTTGCTATCTGTGGTACACGCTGTTGTAATACCAATGCTGCAAAGCCTGTTTGCCACTCGTTAGCGTGGAAAACCACTTGTTTGGTATCGTCTAAATAGAAATGGTAGAAACTTTCTACCACAAGGGCAGCAGCGTAAGCAAACATAGCCGACTCATCGTAATCGCCGTATGCGTGCAAACTGTCCACTTGATAGGCTTCCCACAACTTGCCATAGATTTCGTTTTTCTCAGCGTAATAGGCTTGAAAGTCTACAATAATGGCAATAGGACTGCTCGGAACAGCCCAGCGACCTACCTTAAACTTCAACCCTACTTCGTGGGCTGACTTCACCCAAGGGGCAAAGAGCTTTTTATCTTCTACAAAATAAGGACTTTCCTTATCGCCCCAACAGTCAGGACCGATAAAGATAATATGGTCTTTAAGTTGTGTTTGTAAAGTTTTTGCACGTGTTGAAAGAACAGTATAAATACCTCCTACCTTGTTACAAACTTCCCAACTCGCTTCAAATATGTAATCCGAAAACATCTTTTTGCCTAAAGTAAATTAATATCAAATATCATCAAAGACAGTTCATAAGCCAACACTTTGCACCCAAAAACTGTCGTAAGTCTAACGACTATTCGGGGGTAAAACAACCCTTTTTAAGAACTGAAAAACACTACCCATTCTCCGCAAAGATAACACAAATAACCCTAAATACCTTATAAAATCATAATATTTTAGTGCAAATACGGCTATTAATTGATTTAAGTTAGTACATTTGTGCGAATTAAATCAAAATAGCAATGAGACAAACGATTACGCTAATTGCAGCATTACTCATAGCAAGTAACGCCTTAGCATCAATAAAGAATACAGGAGAACAAAGAACGGACATATCAAATGCGTACACAAACACCGAATATGCAGACTCTATCTTCTGTCAATACTTAGTAAATGATGAATATCAGGTATGGCTCAAGATAGATTTCTATAACAATAAAATCACCGTACCTGACCAAGAAGAAATATTTGGTGAGGTAGCAGGAGTTTTCGGGGCGGTACGTGATACACGCAAATGGATTGTTACAGATGCCGAAGTCAAGGCTAACATAGCCACACTCACCATTATCAACGACTACGGCTCAGAAGACCTTACAGCAACCTTACGACACAATGCAGACGGAACGTACACCTTGACACGCATAGAGGGCAGCACAATGCGCATCGTTGTAAACAATAAATGGGTAAAACTGCCAAAGGAATTGGTCTTTAAGATTAAAAAATAAAGCCAGCCTTATCACACAAAAGTCGTTGGCCGTGGCAACCTATCGCCCACTGCAAACGACTTTCTTTATACTACCAGCTGCCATACGCACAATATTTATCCCTTTCCCCATCTCACGAAGGACTATACCTTCAAGACTATAAATAGAAGACACAGCGGAAGAAAATGCGGTAACACTTCGAATAGCATTAGCCTTCGTCCTGCTAATCACAACCCGTCCTTGATGGTAATACCCATTTACACAAACAGCACTTTGGTACATATCATATTCAGCATTGGCAGGATAGGTAATCGCACAACCTTCCAACTTCACTCCCACGTGGAACTTTATACCACAATCCGTTTCAAAAGATGCGTTCTTAAACGAGAAAAAGGGTCGTATGCACCTGTAAAATTGTGAACTCGAATTGTACTATCTTCAATACTTAAAGCAGCATAATGGAAAAAATCTACTGTCTGCGCACCTAAATTAGAGACGAGATGTGAGAATAGAAAGAAGATAGAACTAACAAGGGAGAAGCAAGAAGCAAGAAAACACAAGAGAACAAATGAAAAGAGAGAGGTATAGATAAAAAGAGTAAGAATAGATATTAACAAAAAAGAGAGCTTCAAGAATTTCTTCTTAAAGCTCTCTCTCAGTAAAAAAGGCAGCTACCTACTCTCCCACATTGCATTGCAGTACCATCGGCGCAATTGGGCTTAACTTCTCTGTTCGAAATGGGAAGAGGTGGAACCCCAACGCAATAACCACCTAATTAAATCATATCAGTTACTACTCATTGAGTTTTCTTAACTAAATTATTAACTAAATTATTAGCATAACTCTTATTAAAGAGACTCGAGCAGCACCGTAGAAGGTGACAATCTTCACAAGCAAAATGTATCATAAAACATATTCAAGATGTCTATTAAAATGATATTACTAAAAAGCAACACCATACAACTCAAAGCATAAAATTGCTCTGTCGCTGCATACGCTGCTTGTTGGTCTTGGTTAGAAAGAGATAGACTGAGTGGTGCAGGAAAGGACGCTCGTTAAAATGTCGGTTAGATGCACGTGAGAGGAAACTAAGTCCGCTTTCTGCCATCTTTGGTTGGTAACGTTCCTTGATAAACCTGTCCTGCTTATGCACGATGGTATAGTTGGGCAGCACCTTGATTGCCTTGTGCCATGCCGAGTGCATCGCCTCGTATTCGGCGGAGGTAACGGTGAAGAGTTCGGGCAGCTCCACACGGAAAGCTACCGTGATGTCGGCATCCTTGCTCACCATACAACCCTGCTCGATGGAGAGTAGCGGGAACTTCGCTTCCAAGGTCGTGATTTTACTGTTGTTTCTCATTATGCCTTGCGTTTTGGTTTGAGGTTACGGATAAGGTGAAAGACGGTACGGCGGTTCAAGAGGTAGCGCGGGTGCATCTTAATGGATCCCTGCTTCATCAGTCCGTATCTGCCGTACTTGCGGTTCATGGCGAACGTTTGCCACACAACGAGTGTTGCACCCACTAAGCCAAGACCGAGGCAGACTATCTGGTCGATGCCACAGAGATAGAGCACCACCACGAGAAAGAAGACCGCCAACAGTCCTCCCGCAAATAGGAAGAGATATTGCGCCTTCAAACCCTTGAACTCTACCGTCCGACCTACACCTTTATTGATTTCCCACTGTGCCATCGTTTACAGGAAGAAGGAACGTAAGATAGTGGCTGCCACAATGAGGAAGATACACGCACCGAACCAAGAAGCGGCTGTCTTGCTCGTATCGGGGTCGCCACTTGAGAACTTGTTGTATACTTTTATTCCTCCGATAAGACCCACTACGGCACCGATGGCATAGATGAGTTTCGTACCCGGGTCGAAGTAGGACGTTACCATCTTCGTGGCTTCGTTGATACCTGCCATACCATTTCCCTGTGCATACGCTGCTGCGGTGGTCAGTGCCGTCAGGAGCAGCATCATTGTGATTTTTTTGTTGTTCATTTTGCTGTTTATTTTAAGTTGTTAAACAAATTGTCTTCTTGTGGAGGTGTCAAGGGTGGCTCGGTTTTATCGTATGATAGATATTGGCTGATTATTTTACTTTTGAGCCACCCCTGCGTTCCTCCGAAATATGAAAATCAAGAAACCATTTTTACAGATAATAGGACAGCGGTCTGTCGTCAGCATCGCCCACTGCTGTGTCAGATATGCCAGAAACAGGAGGTGTTGGGTTTTGTGATGAAGGCATTGCTGGTTGAGCACTCTGATCTTCCTTTTCTTCCGCCTTACGGATTTTCTCCAACAGTGCAGACTGTTCTCCCTGCATCTTGGCGATGTTCTCCTTGTACTTATCCAATAGCTCAGAGTCTTGAAGCTGCCGAACTGTCTCTTTGACTTCTTCCTCATCAGCCTCCTCACTGTTCTTTGCCCACTTTTGCAGGCGGACTAAGTCACGTGCGAGGACGGACTGCTCCGAAATTTCGGCTTCGCCCGATGTGGGCTCGATGGATAGGTTTAATTCCTCACGGACAATCTCATCTTCGTCCACTCTCTCCATCTCGAAATCAATGTCCATTTCGTTGTCCTCTTTCATTTCTTCCTCCTTTTCGGAGTTCTGCGGTGCAAAATTATTATTATTCTGCTCCGAATTTTCAGATGATGAAACAGAGGGAATTTGTGGGATAATCGGGGAAGTGGAACGGCTTTTTCCAATCAGTACAAACTCGGCTTGCTCTATTGTTCCTTTTCCTTTCTGTCCGTCTTTTTTCTTCGTTGCTTCTTTCTTCTTGCTATCTTCATCGCTCTTTCCGTTTTTCTTGATAATGAAGTCATACGGAGATACATACCGCATATAGAAATACAAGATACCAAGCATCATCCAAATGATGATGAGTACCAGTATAAAACTGAAAAGTATTGTTTCCATCATAGTGTTATTGTTGTCTTACGTCTTTGCTTTGCTGCTGCATTATTGAGAAGTTCCTGATGTTCCCGCAGATGCTCCCGGAGGATATTATCAATATAGGAAGCAATAGATACCCTTTCTCCTAAGTCTTGTAGCACATTGCGCAGGTTCTGTAATGTCTCCAAATTGATGGAGAAAGCCGTCCGTATTTGCGAACGCACGGGATGAAAGTATAGGGAACGGTATTCCTCTATGGAAAGGGACGACCTGCCAGACTTTTCCATTCTTGGCTTCCTTTCTCTTTTCGGCTCAGTGTTTCCGGTTGTCCCACCTTCTGTTTCATCTGTCGGTTTTTCGTTTGTTGGTTTCGTTTCTTCCGGACTTTCGTCTTCCTCTTGTAATGTTGCAGGGGAAGGTTCTGTGTCCTCAGAAGGGTCGAAGGGGTTGGGGACCGTGACAGGTTTCACCACTACATTGTCCTCTGCCATTTTCTTCAGCTTCTTTTCCAGTTGCTGTTTTCTTTCCTCAATCGTTGCCATTTTCTGTTTTCGTTTTTAGTTTGAGTCGTTGAATTATCTCGGAGACGAGTTCATCCAGCCCCGTACCCGTTCGCAGTCCCTTTGCAGGAGGCTGATAGGTGGAACGGAACACACCACGCAGCCCGTATGTGGAAAGTTCGTGAGAGAAGCGGTGCGTGGCATATACATAGCTGGGCAGGAGTGTGAGTTCGTGTCCTTGGATAAGCTTTGTGTATTCGTCAATGATGACGTTCCTCACCCTTCTGTCCACCTTGTTCCAGAACAGGATAATGTCCTTTATCCGTGAGTCGGACATAGAAACACCAATATCCGTGATGGTCTTGGCGTATGCCATGCAGGAGACGAGTGACTGTATGTCGGCTTCAAGTGGAGACAGGATATAGTCCATCTGAAGGGACAGTTCCATCAACTCCGTTGTTCCTGCATGACCGGGAAAGTCGAACACAACCAACTGGTACTTCTCATTGCTGATAGCGTCAATCTTACTTTGTGCTGTCTTGACGGCTTCTTTTGGGCTGGACTTGTAAATTCTGTATGCCTTTTTTCCGAGGTGCTGAAAGAATGCCTGCATAGACTTGGAAAGCTCCTCGCTTCCCTGAATGACACTCTTCTCACGTTCTCTCAGCTTGTAAAAGGAATCCTGAGACAGGTCGCAGTCCACCACGAAGAGGTTGATGCTCTGTTCGTAGTACAATATGCTGCTTACGATTTCGGCAAGCGTGCTTTTTCCGACTCCTCCCTTTTGCGAGGAGAACCCCAGAAAGATGGGGCGTTGTTGTTTGTTCTCCATAATGATAATTTCTTAGTTCATATTACTTGTCTATTTGATGTTTGGACGTTCTCTCATTCTTGAGAAGTATCAGCAGACAGTTTGTTCTGGCTGCGTATGGTTCGTGCGATAGTCTGAAAGGACGATTTATAGTTCTTGCTATCTGTTGTACTGACAATAGTTTGTCATGACAACAAATTGTTATGAATATGTTTCGTTCCTTCTTATCATCTTTAGTGTAAGCCAACGGTAATACGATGTATCTTTTACTTGTATCATCATGCCATTGTTCGCTCGTTCTGACTGCAAAATAAATGATATTTTGGCTGATTATATGACACCGATGAAGTGCAGGGAAATGCGAGGAAAAAGAGTGAATATCACTGATAATGAGATATTTGAAAATCCGCCGTAACTTTGCAGGCGAGAATAATACATGGAGGTAATATCCCGAAGCAGACACCCCACGAGGGTGGATACTTCAATCGTATCAACTCTTGATATTGGCAAGGTGTGTCTTTGTAACACAAACTTACAGTTGTACCACAAAGACCCTTGCCCCGAAGGGGATTAAATCACTCCAAAGTCGTGATTAAAGAAAAGTAAAGCTATGGATAAGGAAGAGAAATCTCGTTCAGAGAGAAAAAAGGCGGAAAAGCCACGTTGGGACAACTGGCATGTACGTCTTCCCAATCTCAAAGACCAGCAAAAAGCGATTGACTTGTTTCAGCGTTCAGGAGCAGAAACGAAGTCGGATTTTGTGCGTGGGCGTATTCTTGGAGATAGTTTCAAGGTGATTACGGTGGATAAATCTGCCGTAGAATACTACCGAAAACTTTCTGAATTGACGGCACAAATCCATAAGATTGGTGTGCTGTACAACCAAACTGTGCGTGCCATCAACAGCTATCACTCGGTCAGGACTGCACAGATTTTACTTGAAAAATTGGAGAAACTCTCGGCTCAGATTATTGCCTTGCAGGAGCAGACTATCGGTTTGACCATTGATTATAGGAAGAAAAGTGTTGAAAATTTAGTCCAAAAATGATAGCAAAGATTTCAAGTACGGAGAACCTTGGAGGAGCACTCGGTTATAACTTCAAAAAGGTGGAAAAAGAGGAAGCAAGCATTCTTCTTGCCCAAGGCTTGTATCAAAACAAAGAGGAAACATATACGATGGAAGAGGTGTTTGCTGATATGGAGGCTCTGATACCTAAGAAATGCCGAACGAAGAAAACGGTGTTCCATTGCTCGCTCAATCCGCATCCGGACGAGAAACTCACCGATGAGGAACTCACACAGATTGCGAAGGAGTATATGGAGGCACTTGGTTATGGCAAGCAACCCTACATCGTCTTTAAGCATAATGACATTGCCCGTGAGCATATCCACATCGTTTCGCTTCGAGTGGATAGTCAAGGTAGAAAAATCAATGACAGGTATGAGGGCAGGCGAAGCAAAAAGATTACTGATGCTCTGGAAAAGAAATATAACCTTATTCCAAGTTCAAAGGTCAGTGAGAAAACAACAACAGAAACACCAAAGGTCAATGTTGTGCAAGGGAATATCAAGGAACAGGTGGCAAACACCGTCCGTTCAGCGATGAAGCATTATACCTTCTGCTCCTTAGGTGAACTAAATGCTGTTCTGCGTAAATACAACCTTGCGGTAGAGGAGGTTAAAACGGAATATCGAGGAAAACGATATGACGGGCTGGTCTATGTGCCTACCGATGACAAGGGCAATAAGGTGAGCACGCCCATTCACGCCTCGGACATTGGTAGAGGTGTGGGCTATGCTGCCGTTCAGAACAAGATGCTGAAATCGAAGCTGGAGATTAAGCCATTGATACCAACCATCAGAGGAAAGGTATTACAAACAATGCGTACCTCTCCCCAGATGGAGGAAGAACTTCGGCAAAGATTGGAGGAACAAGGCTTGCGAGTGGTAATCCGAAAGAATGATAATGGACGCATCTATGGTATTACGTTCATTGATGACAAAGAAGGCATTGCGCTCAATGGCTCCCGATTAGGTAAAGGATATGCTGCCAATAAGTTTAACGAGTACTTCTCTAACCCGAAGAATAATCCATTCTTGGATGAATCGCTTTATGGTAAAATTGATACCACCTTACAGCAGCAGATGCAGACAATACAGTCTGATGAGCAGGAAAGCGACAATCTTGTCGATGAACTTATCGACGATATGGTGGGAGAATCTTTCTCTTCTTCGGGCAACGATGATTGGAAGGAAGCAGCATGGCAGCGTAAGCTCCGAAGACAAAGTAAGGTAAAACTTAGACGAAGAAAACATTAAATAAACTCATTCAACAAACAAGATCTTTACAACTCCCCTCCCTTCGGAGGGGTTGGGGGAGGCTAAAAACACAGCATTATGGCACAAGAAGATGATTTAAGGGCATTAGGTAAGGTCATGGACTTTATGCGGGGTATATCGGTGATATTCCTCCTGATTAACTGTTATTGGTTCTGCTACGAGGCGTTTTACGAGTGGCACTTCACACTCGGTATCATCAACAAGATACTGATGAACTTTCAACGCTCCACGGGATTATTTTCATCTATCCTATGGACGAAACTCTTTTGTGTGGTATTCCTCGCTTTATCGTGTTTAGGCACAAAAGGCGTGAAGGAGGAGAAAATCACATGGCCAAAGATTTGGACAGTGCTTTTCGCCGGGTTCGTGTTCTTCTTTCTGAATTGGTGGTTGTTGGCATTGCCCATTGGTAAGGTGGGTGCTGCTTCGCTCTATATCTTCACGCTGTCTGTGGGCTATGTCTGTCTGCTGATGGCAGGTGTGTGGATGAGCCGACTGCTCAAAAACAACTTGATGGACGATGTGTTCAATACCGAGAATGAGAGCTTTATGCAGGAAACACGACTGATGACTAACGAGTATTCGGTAAATCTACCTACACGCTTCTATTATAAGAAAAGGTGGAACAAAGGCTGGATTAACGTGGTCAATCCGTTCCGTGCCTCAATGGTACTCGGCACACCGGGGTCGGGTAAGTCATACGCCATTGTGAATAACTACATCAAACAGCAGATTGAGAAAGGTTTTGCGATGTATATCTACGACTACAAGTTTCCCGACCTTTCGGAAATAGCCTATAACCATTTGCTTAACCACCTTGATACTTACCAAGTAAAGCCGCAGTTCTATGTGATTAACTTCGACGACCCACGCAAATCGCATCGCTGCAATCCCATCAATCCGTCCTTTATGACGGACATTTCGGATGCCTATGAAAGTGCCTACACGATTATGCTCAATCTCAACCGCTCGTGGATACAGAAGCAGGGAGATTTTTTCGTCGAATCACCGATTATCTTGCTTGCTGCCATTATCTGGTTTCTGAAGATATATGAGAACGGCAAATATTGTACCTTCCCCCATGCCATAGAATTTCTCAACCGTCCTTACGCACAGATATTCCCGATACTCACGGCATACGATGAGCTTGCCAACTACCTTTCGCCCTTTATGGACGCGTGGGAAGGAGGAGCGCAGGACCAGTTGCAGGGACAGATTGCTTCGGCAAAGATACCACTCTCACGTATGATAAGCCCCGCTCTCTATTGGGTAATGACAGGTGATGATTTCTCGCTCGACATCAATAACCCCAACGAGCCGAAGGTGTTGGTCGTAGGAAATAATCCCGACCGTCAGAATATCTATTCGGCTGCACTCGGACTTTATAACAGCCGTATTGTGAAACTCATCAACAAGAAGAAGCAGCTCAAATCATCGGTGATTATCGACGAGTTGCCGACTATCTACTTCCGTGGGCTGGACAACCTTATTGCTACCGCCCGAAGTAACAAGGTAGCAGTGTGTTTGGGCTTTCAGGACTTCTCACAGCTTACTCGCGATTATGGGGATAAGGAGAGCAAGGTGATACAGAACACTGTGGGCAATGTGTTTAGTGGTCAAGTTGTAGGTGAAACCGCCAAGACCCTTTCTGAGCGATTTGGAAAGGTTCTCCAGCAACGGCAGTCTATGACTATCAACCGTAATGACAAATCCACCTCTATCTCCACACAGATGGATAGTCTTATCCCTGCATCGAAAATCAGCAATCTCACACAAGGTATGTTTGTAGGTGCCGTGTCCGACAATTTTGATGAGCGTATTGACCAAAAGATTTTTCACGCAGAGATTGTAGTGGATAGTACCAAAGTCTCTGCCGAAATGAAAGCCTATCGTCCCATTCCTGTCATAGCCGACTTCAAAAACGAAGATGGCTCAGACAATCTCAAAGAGACAATCGAAGCCAACTATCGTAAAGTGAAGCAAGAGATTCGATCGCTTGTCGATTCAGAAATTCAACGGATAAAGGATACGCCCAGCCTTGCACATTTAGCAAAAGATTAGCAGCCTTATTCTAATACTGCCGTATAAATATGAGTAATCGTTTGCATTTTGCATTTTTCATTATTTTTCCTGAAATTGCTTGTAGTTTTGGGAAAAAATACTTAAATTTGCACGCTATTTCTCAAATAGAACAATAGCGCTCCCATATTAGACATATTCAGGAGCAACAAAAAATGAAGGTAATAACTACTTTTGATGATGTATGTATAAATATGCGACACACAGTTTCGGCTGCCTGCCAGCACTCTCTTCCGCCTTTGCAATAGAGTGCGATAAAATGCTGTATGTCATATATTTATTAACATCTTTTATTACCCCCCCCCCGAGTATTTAACACTTTTTATTAGTACGTCGAACACTACTCTCTGTCCGTCTTTTTTCATCGTAAGGAAAGGCATGAGAGGAGTGTTGCCATTCCCATGAGTGCCGTGCGTCTTGCGCACAGTACTCAAAACAACCTGTATCATGTAGCGCTGATAGAGATGAAGAAAATAAAAGACTATGTAACTGAATAATCAAATTGAAAATATCATATGGGAAAAACTGATGAGAAGCTTATATCGGTAGCCAACGAAACCTTAACTAACGGCAATATTGAAGAAAGTCAGGAACTTAAGATGAAAGAAATTGTTAAGAAGAAACCATACATTCCACCCTACTGTGAGGTGATAAAGATTGAGAGGGAGAACAATCTGTTGGAGGGCTTGGGATTACAAGCCAGCATACAGCAACCTGAAGACGGTGGCGGGATAACGGATGCTAAATGGTAAGTTTCTCCGCCGAAGAGTTCGAAATGAGCACTGACTGGGACAACTGACAACTCACTAACATGCCTGTCGTCAAATCGAGAAGCCAATGGTTAAAGAAAAAGGATAGGCAGTATAAAACACGATGCATAGACTATCATTCGTTCTGCAACAACATGGTGAAACACACCACCTAATAAAGACAGAAGATGAAACATTATAGATAATATAAATTTTAAGAATTATGAAAAAGAAGAAACTGAAGCCATATATGTCGCCACAATGTACAATAATCAGCTTGGACAACGTGCCAATGCTTATGAGTGGAAGCGGACATAAGCCAGGTGCGAATATAGATACAGATAAATGGGGAAACGGAACTTCTGACAGACCAGACTCTGAGACAAACCCCGACCCTACCGACGAAGATTGGGACTGGTTAAACCAACCTTAAATGCCTATAACGGTATTAAATATAAATCAAAAAAATGATGAAACGTATAGAAAAATCATTAGTAAAATTCACACACATACCTTTTCTCCTCATAGGGATGATGGCATGTCTGACCATGTCTTGCTCGCAGGATATGGAGAGCAATATAGAGAAGAAAACAACCCTCGGTGGTGAGGTGTCGCTCAATTTCAGCGCAAACGAGCATGGCACGCATGGCACACGTGGCACGATGTACGATGCCATAAAGTTCATACCCAACGATGACCAGTTCGGTGTGCAGGGCTATACTACCGATGAGGGATTTGAGAAAATGGGTAACGATCCAAACTTCATCGACAATGGACATACTACCAAGAGCGGAAAGGTGGTGGCAAAAAATGCTGCTGTATGGAGTAACGCAAAGAAGTATGTACAGATGGTGGGTACATACCCATTCCTTGAGGGCGACAACTCTATCGTAAAAACGGGAAAGGACACCTACAAGGTAACTTTTACGCCCGAAACAGATGTGCGCAAGGAGAAGGACTTGATGTTAGGTAAGAGCGACATTAAGGTAGAACTTGTTGATGGCGACCGTGCCCCAGTGAATATTAAGTTGCATCATGCGCTTACCGCCGTAAACTTCACGCTTGGCGACAAGCGCACTACGGGACTAAAAATCGTAGGCATCAAGCTGAGCGGCGTGGCTGGTAAGAGTGAATGCAAAGCCAACTTGGCAACCAACACCTTTGATTGGAATGTTATAGAGCAAGAAAAGGACTATTTCTTGAAGGTGGACGGTGCTGGCATAAGGACTACTGTGCAAAACATGACGCAAGTCACAGGAATTAAAGATAGCGATGGTAAGTACGACAACTTCTCATTCCTCATGGTACCACAGAAGCTTGGTCCTAACGCCAAGGCGATCATTTATTTGGAGACAGACACCAAGCCCAACGAGGAGGACGACGTTGAAAAATACTATCCGGGTATAACAGATACCAGAAAGAAAAGAAAAATCGTTACCCTTAACCTTGCTGGCAAGGAGTGGAAAGTCAACCAGCCAGTCAACTACATCATAGAGGACAATCTGTACAATGACGATGCCAAAGCCATATATCGTTTCGGAGCAGGCTCATTCGAAACAAGATATGTATCAAATGACATAAGGGTTAGTAGTATAGGTTATTATAAAAAAGGTGCAGATGGTAAGTTGAGTAAGGTCGGCTCTAAAAATAGAAACGATGAAGGTGTGCAAAAATATTACAAAATAACGAAAGGTACGCCTGGTGTTTTTGAGGTGAAAGGGTTCTTTAGCTATGCCACTGGCATTTATTACTGGGATGTTAAGAAACTGATAGACATCTTTCCAGCAAAACAAACATGGGAAATTACTAAATATGAATGGACATGCGATGACAAAACCACTGGAAGTGCAACTACCAAGCCAAGCTGGCTGATGTATGACTTCAAAGAGAAAATTGACCCTCGTAGATCTTCAGGAGACTTCACTTTTACGATTGACCCCCAAACATGTCCAAAAAAGATGGTCACGGTTGATATGACGTTTCAACAAGCTGGGAACGACAAAGAGTTTAAGGTGACATTAGCTTTTTTACTTCCATTCCCATATACTGACGTTGATGTCAAATTTATACCTGAGGATAATCTAAGGAACTTAAAACTAAAAAGCGAGAAATAAATTTCATCATTCGACGAGGAGGAGTGCATGGGTACTCTGAAAGGTGTCAATGCCTCCTCCCACTTTTTTATAAGTGCCAAACCACAACATCGGTTGCTGTACAGAAGAAATACAATAGCTTTACTCGCGAAGCTCACTGTCGACATGTACGAAACTCACCGACGACACTCACGAAAGTGACACACAAACAGACAACATATTTTATACACAGAATATTATTATTACAAAAAAATGGGAAAAGAAAAACAAGTAAAAAAGCCCTATCTCGCACCCAAATGCGAGGTAATCCAAATGGAAGCCCACAATTTGTTGACTATCTCTGGCTCAATGGGAGGATTTGAAGATGGCGGATCTCTAAGTAAGGAAAACTGGTTCGACGAAGAAGCAGCCTTTCCAAAGGATTTCGACATGGGTACAGGCAACACACAAACAGGAAAGGAGGAACAGCTATGACACCATTCACATTCATCATCAAGCGCAAGGCATACGCTCTTGCAGCACTCGTAGTCCTGACGTGCGCTGGGCTCGCATCGTGTGCAGACGACAACCTCGTGAACAACAACGGCGGCGGCGAGAAGGTCAATCCAGCCGATGCGAAACTCGCCACCACCACCGTAACTTTCTCTGCCGGTGCAGGCATGCAACTGCCTAACATCACACGCGCCATGGACCCCAATGCGCCAGCCACACGCGCCGTATCGGTAAACCGCTATATGCCGCTTGCCGAAGGCTCCGACCTCACGGCGAGAATCTTCGTGGTAAAGGCAGACGAGAATTCCACAAAGATGATTAACGGTAAGAAAGCCATGGACCCCGAAAAGGTCATCATGGGAGCAGGCGAGGTGAAATGGGACAATATACAGCAAATCGCCAGCGGAGGGGTCAGCCTTCGCTCCAACGATGATTTGCTCACGCTCACATGGCTCAACAACAGCGTACCTATCAAGCCTGGAGAGAATTGGTACATCTGCGGAATCATCGGAGGAGAGTACGATGAGTATTTCAAAAAAATGTCAGAAGATAACAAGAATGACGCTGCAAAAAGACTGCTTGCCAAACAACTCTACAACTTCTACGTCAAGTTCAACCCCTCTAAAGACCACAACACACGCGACGAGAATGGCAAACTCCGTGTAACGGCAGCTTTCAGCACGGGCTGGACAAAACTGGAGGTAAAGCAAACAAACGTGATAAACCTGCGCAGCTGGGCGTTCAAGGCGCTGGGCACACTTCTTCGTTTCAGGGTAAAGCGCGACACGGAGCTGGTCAAGCCAGAGGCGCACAAGTACACCTTTGCCAGCTCGCAGCTTACAGCCAACGGAGGGTTCATGATGATGCCGCTGAGCATGTTCACCGTAGGGGACAGGCTTAACTTGGAGCATCGAATGGGACTAGACTGCGAGATACGCCCATGGGAGCAGAACATAGACCGTAACTTCTATTGGCAATATGAGACGGAAAGACGCTTGCACTTTAACAACGTCACAGACGAGAAGCCCAGCGAGGAGGATGACACCGAATACGGCACCCCCATCTACGAGTATCGCTACACCTACGATGCTGAAAAGATGCGTGGCTCTAAAGCTGACAACGACTACGATGAGTTCTACGTTTGGGGCATGCCTATCCCACTGCCCAACTACAACGGTACAACGCAACTCACAGCCGAGAGAGGCAGCTTTATGCTCGGGCAAAAGCAGCCTAATAACGCAAAATACCCCTACGCCGACGAGTGGCTCTACGCCAAGAAAGTGGATCCAGAAACCAACTCCAACGAGTACAAGCTCATCGACTTCGCCCAGAAGGGTGGCAAGGGCTTCACCGCCGAGGTAGGCGTGTGCCGCCCCCGATTCAGCACAGTGGAGAAAGGTGGCAAGCTCAAATACGCATGGCCCAATCCGCTGGAGCGACTCGCCGTCACCAATAGCAAGACCAACGAGAAAGGATGGCACGACACGAATACCCAACACAGCAATGAGAGGAACGACGGAAATGTTTCCAACTGGTCGATCAAGAAGGCTGATTTCAAGTATAATTTCGTAGTGGGCTCAAAAAAGTGTCTGCCCGACAACTACCATGTTCCTAACTCGGAAGAATGGGGATGCGTTCTTCCGAACATCCTTAAGACAATATACAACAAAGAACTTGTATCAGATCTCCTGGGCTGGAACTACATCACGCCGGGAGCCAGACCGTGGTTCGAGATGTACAATCCCGCTGAAGACGATATGCGCCCCATAATAACTGGAGGAGAGACTCACAATAGCAATAAAGCCTCTATACAAGAAGAATTGCACTGGGCAGATTACCCTGCTTTCTACTCCTACCACATGCAAGACAGAAGCAAACTTGAGGCATTCGCCATCCGCTTTGACGGCTCGCACAAGGAAGCAAAGTATAAGGGTGAGCAATACACGCTGGGGCAGAGATACCGCTGCGCCTACCGCTGGCGACTGGTCAACGTAGGTGGCTCTCCAGAGAGCAACGATGATACGAATTGTATGCGCCTTGTTGTGCAGAGCCGATGGATAGGCAATGCCAACGTCACCCTAAGAGACCTCACGGACGAGAAATGGTGGGGAGAAAGCTCGCCCAAAAACCCACTCTTCCAGACCGACTGCTATCGAGTGCTGCCATGTGCTGGATACCCATTCACAGGGAGAGGGATTGCGAATTGGACTTGGTACATCAACTATTGGTCAAGAACGAGGTGGAAAGCTGTCTCTGGAGAAGACAGCTATAACTCGAACAATACTTTCTGCTTCCGTCGTTTCAATAAGGACGGTTTCGACCGTGGACACAACGACGTTTTTAAATACTACCTGCCCGTCCGCCTGATCGTCAGCAGAGATGTGGACGAGTTCGGAGATGAAGCACCACGCAGAAAACAGCACGACAAGGACGAAACGTTGCTCATCAGCCGAAAGGCAGACAAGAACGTAACCAACTGGACTTGGACACCGAAGTACTGATAGCCCTCCTCCTTTTTCGAGGATAACCACAGGCACAGGGACACACCACTAACAGGTGTGTCCCTGCTTTCATTATGCGACCCCACGGTCATCATTTTTGATGATTATAAAGAATTTTATTGTCCAAAATGATAGTTTCTCTTGTTTTTTTTGTATTTTTGCAATGTCTTTAGAGGGTTTGGTTACCTTGGTGGCAACTACAAGCCACCCAAGCCAACGCACAAGACAACGTCTCGCATCGCCATTGGCGACAGGGGACACAACATATTAAATAATTTAAAATAAAAGCAAAATGAAAAATTTGGAAGTATTAGGATTAGAAGAGAAGAAGATAAGTGGTGTGATTAACGGTCTTAACCAGCTTTTGGCAGACCTCCACGTGTACTATATGAACCTGCGTGGCTTGCACTGGAACATCAAGGGCAAGGCTTTCTTCCAGTTGCATGCAGAGTTTGAGAACCAGTACAACGACGTGGCTGGCAAGATAGACGAAGTGGCAGAACGCCTGTTGCAACTCGACAGCAAGCCAGAGAACCGCTTCAGCGAACTGCTCAAAAACGCCACCCTTAAGGAGGTGAACGACATCGACAGCGAAACCGAGGCAATGCAGCTTATTCTCGACACCATGAAAGTATTCATTGCCAGCGAGCGCGCCATCATCGCCGCAGCCAGCGAAGCCGACGACGAGGTGACAGTAGCCATGATGGACGATTTCCTCGTAGGACAAGAAAAAGCCGTGTGGATGGTGAACGCCTACTTGGCATAACCCCCTCTTTCATTTTCAAGGATAACCGCTGGCAGGGACACACCACAAACAGGTGTGTCCCTGCTTTCATTATGCGTCCCCCTCGGTCATCATTTTTGATGATTGTCAAACGTTTGCACGATATTTTTTCATTATTTTTCTTGAAATTGCTTGGAGTTTTGAGAAAAATAACTACATTTGCGCACTGCCTTCTAAAATAAAACTACATTACTCTCAAATTGAACAATCACGGAGCAAAACGAAGGCTATAACTAATTCCACGGTATATGAATAAATATCCGACAAACAGCCGCTGCTGCCTGCCAGCACATTCTTCCGCCTCTGCAATAGAGTGCGAAAAAATGCTGTATGTCATATATTTATTAACATCTTTTATTACCCCCCCCCGATTATTTAACACTTTTTATTGAGTATCGGTATAGTGCGCTCTGCTCGTCTTCTCTCTTCGCAAGAAAAGACGTAGTAGGAGTGTCGCCTTTTCCGTGAGCATCGTAGACTTTGCGTGCCATAGTCTTTCGGCACACCACACCACTGACAAAAGGTAAAGTTACAACCCTGCAAATGGTGGCAGCGTAGTAACAATACGACAGTGTAGAGACTAAGAAAATAAAAGAACTATTTAACCGAAAAGCATATACGTTTATGGAAGAAAAGACCGAAAAGATTACTAAATATAACGACAAACTTTTTACAATAAATAAAGAAATAGACGAAGATATTCCCGAAGCTCCAGTAAGGCAGAAGAAACCCTACGTTGCTCCCAAGTGCGAGGTGATAAAACTGGAGGGAGGGGACATCCTGAACGGCTGGATAATACAGGCTTCCATACAGGAACCTCCCGATGGTGGAGAAATATTGGATGCCAAGAGCTTTGAATTCTCTGAGGAAGACATCAATATGAACGCCAGCTGGAACGACTGACACCCACGCCGCTCTACAGGGCAACCCACACTAATAAGAAGAGAAGAAAAGTAAAAGTAAAAAGAGAAAAACAAGCATTTATGCAAAAAATGATATCACACCTACGCAAGGTTGTCATGCTCTGCGCTTCGCTCGCACTTATGGCTCTCACGTTTGGATCGTGTGCCAACGACATTGAAGAAATACAGCCCGGCACCGAGCAGACGCAAACCAAATACCCCACCACAACCCTACGCATGTACATCAGCACCCCCGATATGGACGGCGGGACACAGAAAATTGTAAAAGAACTGGCAAGCAACGCCAAGACTCGTGGAGCCCTCACCCGTAGCATCGTGCTTGACGCTTTCGGCAAGGTGGAAGCCGACCAAGACTTCACCGCCACCTGCTACATCATCAACGAGCGCACACAGCAGCTCGGCAAGTTCACCTACAAATGGAAGACCAAGCGCAGCAAGAACAACTACCTTCTGCTCAAAGACCCCAACGGCGAGGGCAAACCGCACACCTTCCACGTACAGTGGGTGCATGGCGCACCTGTAACCACGCTCTCGGGCGCAGGCTGGAAAGTGTGTGCCGTCGCTGGCGGAACGGACAAGGAGGTGGCAGGAGGTATCAATGGAAAGATGCGCCACAGCGTGAACTTCCAGCCACAGATGATAAAAGATGACAGCCCAAATACTCCGCAGGGCAGCAACACGAGGATGGCTGACAACAATGAGCCACTGGCTTTTGTGTCAGAGCGCAAGGACATTATCGTGTCAGGAGGCGTGCCGGTTGCTCGATTCAGTTTCAAAATGCCCGGCACACTCGTCAAAATAAAGGTGAAACGCGACGACAACGTGTCTAAGTCGAACGACTACTACCTTAAAACCAACGCTCTTCACCCAATGGGCGTGTTCTGCCCTATAGGAGCCGACGGCAGGCTCAAGGCTGGAGACATCAGCACATGGTGGGAAAGCACCTGTCCGGTCACTGTCCGCAACTTCAACAACAACGACAACTACATACTCCACCTCAACGGCAAAGCCGACGAGGCTATACACCTCACCGAGGGCGGAGCCAAGTACGATGTATGGTACATGTGGGGTATGCCCACCGACAAGGCAGGCGCAGAGACCATGATGGGCTCATGGACGGGTGGTTACATCCTCAAACAAGCCAAGAGCCCCAAAGCACAAGGTCCCTTCATCAGCAAGCACAACTTCAAGGACGATGGCGGCAAGCTTCGCACCCTCACTGCCAACGTACACGACTCCGAGCCATACCCGGCATTCAACTTCCTCAATTTCCTCTCCCGTGCAGCCAAGCACAACATCGCCGCCCCCAAGAAATGGTGGGACAACGACTTAGTTATCCCAGGTGACAAGTGGCCCGACGCCTCGCCCGATTGGCGTAAGAGAAATGGCGAAGTGTGGTACGAATGGAGTGAGGCAATGCAGCACTGGCTCGTAATGCCAGAGGAGAATGTGTGGCACACCCCCTCGCTCACCGAGCTCACCACGCTTTTCCCATTCCCTGCCGCCAACGGCGATTGGGATCAAAGTAAAGACATTGAGCTTACGGGACGCAATAAGACATTCAATGACAAAGACAAGCTGTGGCAGGAGTGGATGACGCTCTATGCTGACCTTGAGGACTCGAATGGATTTATGTATATACGCGACCTCTTCCCCGGCAACGGAGGTGACCTTGCCGCAGAACAGATGAAATACCTCAATTTGCAGGGCTTTTGGAGCAACTTCTACACCACTGAAGACGGCAAGAAAATCTATGGCATACGCTTCTTCCGCTCTACAAAATACGGCGACAGGCTCTGTTGCGCCTATAAGTGGGAGACCAAGAACTGGCCCGATTGCGAATGGACCAACGAGAACCAACTCATCGTAACCAGCCGTTGGATAGGCAATGCCCCACTAAAGCTCTCCGACATCATAAGCGACGCATGGTGGAACGGCGAGGACAGCAAGTACAACGTGCAAGTGAAACTGCCATTACAAGGCGAAGAAACCAAAGGACTACTACTGAAACGACACAACTGGCACAACGGAATGATGCTGCTTGCAGCCAACACCTACCAAGCAGGTGGAAGCGGAAATACAGGTCATTTCGGACGACTTTTCTCCAACTGGAAAGGTGGAACTATCCAACGTAAGAACAACATCAGGAAAGGCTTCATCCACCCATTCACCAACCGACAGATGTGTACCGAGCGTGGCAAATGGGGAGACGAATATTTCGAAGAAGGAAGTGGCAAGGGAACTGGCAAGCAGTGGAACCTACCTAAAACAGGATGGCATGCAAATCCGAGATAACAACTATAACAAAGTACTTTTTTCTTTTCACAGTAAAAAGAAAGAGGTTGGAATGCGCTGTGAAGCGCATTCCAATTGCCATTTT
This sequence comes from Prevotella ihumii, assembly GCF_900155655.1. Taxonomy (GTDB): domain Bacteria; phylum Bacteroidota; class Bacteroidia; order Bacteroidales; family Bacteroidaceae; genus Prevotella; species Prevotella ihumii. The sequence continues at coordinate 1,309,171 of NZ_LT706987.1, read as the reverse complement.
TATTTAGTTAAACCCTTAAAACAGTTCAATTATGGCTAACAGACCCTTAGNACTCTCTGCCTACTTCCGATGCCTTGAACGCATATTCTCCGTATGAGAACTTCAAGCCATAGACCTTGCTCTGCTTGTTCTTCATACGATCTATGGTTACTCCGTGCTTGTTCAACTCATAGAGGAACATGGAATGTCCTGTGATACCTGTACTTTTGTACTTTTCAAGTAGGGTATAGCATATTCTTTGTAGTTCTCTCTTTGTTTCCTCTCTTGTGGGATTGGCTTTTGCTTTCTGATGTTTCCTTTTGATTTTGACTTCCTCTGCAATGGTTAAGCCTTTCTCCCTGCTGATTTCCTCCGCCACCCTTGCAGCCTTGTTGCTTACAAAGGTGGTTTCATAAACTTCTCCGTATAGGCTGATGCGGTTGGCGATAATGTGGATATGCCTGTTGTCTGTATCCTTGTGCGTTACTGCCACCCACTGATGGTTGTCAAGTCCCATTTTCTTGGCAAACAGATGGGCTATTTGGGCAAGTTCAGAAACTGATAGTTTCTTCTCGTCCTGTGGTGCAATACCGATTTCGATGCGCAGGAATTTGTTTCTGCATCTGGTATTGTAATCGCTGACCAACTTCATTTCCTCGTAAATAGCTTTTGATTCTCTGCTACAAAGGTTATGGAAGGCAAGCCGATTACCCAGCTTACCCTCTCTGAAGATATAGTCCAATGCAGTGCTTCCGTGCGCTATCGCCTTACACTTTCCTATCATATCTCGGCAGATTTAAGACCTTATATATATCGTCATCAATGCGGAAGTGAGGGTCGAAAAAACGCTTAAATGCTTCCTTGGCACATATGGAAAGGTTCTTGGTTATCGGCACCCATGACTCGTCCTTTATCCTGATGAGGTTGGAAACCTGTGCGTAGTACATTCCCGTTCGGTGGAGTACGGCAATGGCTTCCTTTTCATTGTCGGTCATCTTGGGAACGGCAATCACTTCACCTCCCATTAGCATCTCACGGCAGTACTCGGAGAACTTCCGACCCGTACTCTCCGCCTTTGCCTTGATGCGCTGCTTCTCCTCCAAAGTACACCTTACCTTGATGAACTCCGTCTTGTTCATCTGTTTTTCTTCATTGTCCTTCTGCTGCCATTGGGTAGCTTTTCTTCTGTATTTCTTCATATAAGTTTCTCTGAAAGTTAATCATTATGGATGATTCGTTGCTGCTTAATTTCTGAATGATGACCGATGAGAACGGAGTGATTACGGTCTAATCTCCCCGACTGTTTGGCGAGGGGAGCAAGCGCAGTTTGTGGGTACAAACTGACGTCTTGCTGGTATCAGCTAACGAAACGTTGACGCACAAGGCGTTTTGCTGCCGAAAAGTGAATGCCGTGCATTCCGTTCCTGAAAGCATTCATATCCCCCAACTGCAAACGTTTGCGCGATATTTTTTCATTATTTTTCTTGAAATTGCTTGGAGTTTTGAGAAAAATGACTACATTTGCGCACTGCCTTCTAAAATAAAACTACATTACTCTCAAATTGAACAATCACGGAGCAAAACGAAGGCAATACTAATTCTACGGTATATGAATAAATATCCGACAAACAGCCGCTGCTGCCTGCTAGCACATTCTTCCGCCTCTGCAATAGAGTGCGAAAAAATGCTGTATGTCATATATTTGTTAACATCTGTTATTACCCCCCCCCGATTATTTAACACTTTTTATTAAGCATTGGTATAGTACACTCTGCTCGTCTTCTATCTTCGCAAGAAAAGACGTAGTAGGAGTGTCACCTTTTCCGTGAGCATCGTAGACTTTGCGTGCCATAGTCTTTCGGCACACCACACCACTGACAAAAGGTAAAGTTACAACCCTGCAAATGGTGGCAGCGTAGTAACAATACGACAGTGTAGAGACTAAGAAAACGAAGGATGAAATCCAACCTACCTAAAACAGGATGTCATGCAAATCCGAGATAACAACTATAACAAAATACTTTTTTCTTTTCCCTGTAAAAAGAAACAGGTTGGAATGCGCTGTGAAGTGCATTCCAATTGCCATTTTTATTTAGTTAAACCCTTAAAATAGTTCAATTATGGCTAACAGACCCTTAACATACGTTCTCTCAGAACGTAAGGCAACATTAGGAAAACTGGCAGGCAAGACCGTCATTCAAGCCGTGCCAACAGGTAGAAAACGAATAGACCACCGCTCGTTCTGCGAAGAAGTGGGACGAGCCACCACCTTCACAGGGGCAGAGGTAGAAGCAGTGCTGCGACTCGCCGCCGAAATAGCAAAACGACACGTAGAGAACGGCGACAGCGTAGACTTTGGCGACATAGGCACACTCACCCCCACCTTTAGCAGCAGCCTCGTGGAAAAAGGCAAGGAAGAGTTTAACCCAACAAAGCACATTTCCAAACCAGCCGTACGGCTGCAACCCTCACGCCGATACTTCACCCTCTCGGGCGTAAGCTACGAGCGAACAGAGAAAACTGCACGAGCAAAAAACAAGCAGAACACCCCAGAGGACAACCACCCATAACCCCGACTTGCGTACATGTCGTCATGTACAACGCTACATGTCGACGTGTACAACGCTACCCCACGACATGTACAACGCTGACCCGCAACACTACACGAGTTTTTAAGCAATTAGTATTAACAACATAAAAAATTAAGAATTATGAAAGAAGTAATCAACATCCAAGAGACAACGAGAGAAAAGAAACAGTACGTTCGTCCACAAATCACGATGATACCCATGCAGGCAGAGTGTGCGCTGCTGGCTGCAAGCCCTGGGGGAGATATTAAAGTTGATGACCCCAAAATTGTGCCAGGAGCTGGTGATGGCGATGACTAAACATTATTTATTATCCTACATAAAATTTGTAAGTATGAAACATTTATTCAAACTATACACTGCTTTTGCAGTGGCAGCCATATTGGCACTGTCTGCCACCTCGTGCGTGGACGACACATTCATAAGCAGTAAGCAAAAGCTGAATACCACCACGCTGGGTGAGGAGGCTTCCACCTCCATTGCCGTGGATTTGAACGCCAGTGTACAGGCTCCGAATATCGTACAAGAGGGCAGCGGCACGCGAGCCATTGCCCTCGACAAGCAAAATTTGCCTATCCTGCACGGTTCTGAACTAAAAGCACGCATCTTCATCGTGCGTGCTGGCAATGATGATAAAGTGGTGGTGAACGGCAAGGAGGTAATTTGGGAGGCAAAGACGGTGGCGATTTGGATAGTTTAATAACTGATTGAGATTAACCGAGCATACAACATTAATAGCAATGAAAACTTTCTTTACACCAAGAACGGATAAGATGAAAAAGTGATTGACATTCAGGTATGAGTTGTAGTAAACAACTATACTACATACGCTACTACATCAAACTACTACAGCTATTTACCAGTGGGCAGGGGTGGATTTTCCTAATCTTATACACATAGACAGGACTACAACCCTCACGCCTCTTGCTTACCTTTTCAAAGCCAGCTCTTTTGAGTGCTTCGCCCATACGTTTGAGTGTCAAAGGTTGATGCGTATAAACACCTAAATAAGCGAGTATTTCGGTAGTGGTCATGTAAGCACAATGAGGATTGTCCTCTGTTGGCTTTTCAAAACAGCGTAATAGTAGTTACATTTCTGCGGTCTGTACTTGGAAGTCCTCACTCTCCTTGTAGAGTTCCGTGATTTCTTCATCGTTAAACCAATATCGAAAGCCTGCGTTTAACAAGGCTTTCGCTTCGGTATAGACGGCATCCATAGAAATTTCCTTTGCTCGTTCAATGTCGATGGCAAGTACCTCAAAGGGCAGGAAACGTCTGCTTCCTGTCGGGTCGGTCAAGAAATCATTGCCGTTTACCGATGCCACGAAACTCGCCAAGTGCGAGTGTTCCTCCACATACTTGTCGTAAGGCATACGGTATTTAACCATAGGACAGGTAATAAGGTTCTTGAGTTCATTCTCATCACGCTTGTTGAGGGCTTTGAGCTGGTCGTCGATGTTTACGATGAGGTTCTGCCCGATATAGGTAAGCGTGTCCTTCTCCTGCGGATATATCTTACCTGTGTAGCTGTAACCTTTAAGCGCAGGCGGACAAAGCAAATCAAGAAAGGTGGTCTTGAACTTACCTTGTTCTCCTGTCAGTACAAGGCAGGTATGATTACGGCATTCACGGTTGTCCATAGCGTTGGCAACCACTGCAACAAGCCATTTGGTAAGGTACGGCAGCCACTTCTCGGAGTTACGGACGGTAACGCACGATGCAAGATTGGCTATTGTGCTTTGGTTTACCTCTATCTTGTGCAGCACTTCTGAAGCATCAACCTCTGGCAAAGCCTTGAAGTAGTCCTGTATGGGATTGATGCGTGGCGAAAAGCTGCTTTCGATGATGGAATAGAGATTGTCAGTGGAAGTGATAATACCTTCCTCGCTATCAAGTTCCCTGCGAAAGGTATTGATGTCATAACGGCTGACCTTGCTATACGCATTGGCATACTTGGGAGAAAACTCTGTTCTGCCAAGTACGGTGTTAAACCTGAAGTCATAATGGGTGGAGAGGTAGCTTTCTATCTCCTTGTTTTTGGAAGTTTGCCTACTCTGCTTCGGCTTATCTTCTGTGCGTATATTGCTATTGTCTGCGCATTTCTTCATAATCATCCTAAAATGGTTTCTGAAAGTGAAGTTAAGGAGGATAATTCTGATAGCCAAGCATTCTCGGTGTGCTTGCATAATGTTGCATAGACTTGCTATAAAATTCCTTGTAGGAAATCATCAAACATCTTAGTTTTTAGTGGATTAAATGGAGAAATCAAAGGATAAAAGGAAATGATACAAATACCAATAATTGATTGGCTTTGTAACAAACCACATTCAAATGCGGTATTCTGCACATTTGGGTAGTGAACTATAAGTAAAGGAATAACAAAGAACGGATAAGGCGAAAATAACTACCTATTTAAACAAAAAGCAATCCACAAAAAGATGTAAGCAAAAATTAAGAGCTTATCTCTATGTTCTCAGAAATCTTAGAACAAGGCAGAATACTTATGCCAAATGGTAGGTTGTATCTCTATATCTATTGACAGTGAAAGAAGAATAGTGGGCGTATTAGCGTTGATAACGACAAGGAATAAGGAAGGGAATTTCATCGTATTTCCTTTGTTTTCCCTGCTGTTCCTTAGTGCTTTGAGCATAAGGAAACTATCCCTACTTTTGCATCGTGCTGGGGCGCAGAACGCTGCAACACAAGAAAACAGTAACAACAAACAAAACAATAGAAGTATGGGGTATTTAATAATTACAGACCAGAACTGGCAGAAACTAAGGGACGAGATATTAGGTCTTGCCGACTGCTGCCACAAGGCATTTGGAGAGAAGTGTAAGCACACTGATTGGCTGCACAATGGTGATGTGTGCAGGTTGCTTAACATCAGCAAGCGCACCTTGCAGCACTACCGTGATATGGGCGTGCTACCATTCGCACAAATCGGACACAAGTGTTATTATAAACGTGAGGATGTGGAAAGGCTGCTCCTTACAAAAACTGACAAACCTAAAAAATAAACAAGTTATGGAAACGGCAAGAGATTTGACTTTTGGCTCGGACGAGATGCAGGTGGTGCTTACCGCACTGCACGATGTGGGTAGGAGAATAAGGGAAGTGGCAGAGACGCACAAGCCATTGTTTGGCGGTGAGCATTTCCTCACAGGTAAGGAGGTGTGCGAACGATTATATATCAGTCCTCGAACATTGCAAGATTATAGAGATAAGGGGATTATACCTTATACGCAGTTTGCGGGGAAGATACTATACAAGGCTTCGAATTTGGAAAGGCTGTTAGAGGAAAATTATAGCGCATAACAATTTTAGCGTACCTCTATTTGTTATAAAATCTAAAAAAGCATCTGTTTCATCTTCTTTTTACACTTTTGTGTAATGTATTTCTTGATATACACTTCTAATTTTGCAAAAAAATAAATTATCAGTTATGGAAGAAAGATACAGTAGAAACAGGCTCTATGTGAGCGAAAGAGAACAAAGCATCATCAAGGATTATAAGATATTCCTTGGTGGTGCAGGTATAGGCAGTATCGTGGCTGAATGTGCTTTGCGATTTGGTTTTGAACATATTACCATTGTTGACGGTGATAAGGTTGAGGAAAGCAACCTGAACAGGCAAAACTATACGGAGAAAGATATTGGCAGATATAAGGCGGAGTGTTTGGCAGAGCGTTTGCAAAGTATCAATCCTGATGCGCAGATAGATTACCATACAGAGTTCCTTAACCCTGATAACATCGAAGAGATGCTGAATGGGCATAATGTAGCCATCAATGCATTGGACTTTAAGGACGATACGCCTTTTGTCTTTGATAGGATTTGCAAAGAAAGAAAAATTCCCGTACTGCACCCATACAACTTTGGTTGGGCTGGCTTTGTTACGATTGTAGACCCATTGGGGCATTCCTTATCTGAACTGACTGAAGAGTCAAATGGATTTGAATTAAAGGTGGCTGAATATGTAACCGGACATGGGGCTTTTTGGAATCAACCTAAAGAGTGGTTAGACAAAATTGTAACCCAATATAAAAAGGAAAGCGAAATGCTGCCACCTCCACAATTGTCCATAGCCTCGTGGATTACCGCAGGCTTGTGTACAACGGCAATGTACAATCTTGCTACAGGAAAACCTGTAAACTATTTTCCTAAATTCTATCTCTCTTCGCTTTTGCCGTAAGATATTATTTTCAGAAAAGTTTGTTTAAGGTAGCCCTTGAAATAGCTTCTGTTATATTCGCCACGCCCAACCTCTCAAAGGCGTGGCGTTTATATGTTTTAATAGAATCTAAAGAACGATACATTCTCTCGGCTATTTCATTCATAGTAAATCCAGCTGCTGATAATCTAAGTACCTCAAGTTCCTCTTCTTTTAGGACAACTCCCTCACACTCTTTCCATCTATGTCCTTCAAAAGAATATTTCCAATATTTGCTTAATCCACTTTTGTGGAACTCTACATATCCCGCTGTTTTATGTGAAGAAAGTGATACAACACACATACCAATCCATATTTTACCTTCATCGGTCAACAATATTGGGGTAAGTTGATGATTTATTAGTGTCCTCTTTGTTCCACTATTCAAATGAAAGTGATATGACATAGAGCATTTATACTTATCAACTATATCGAAAGTATCAAAAAACTTAAAACCACTGTTATTAAGTTCAACAAGCATTTTTTGTTCGTTCTCCGGTACATGCTCCAAGTAAAAACTGTACCCTAATTCCTTCACCTCCTTTGCCGTATGCCCACAAAGAAACAAAGGATTGTCCGACACATAAAGAAATTCCTGCCTGTAATAGTCTATCAAGTAAACACTCTGATAGGTGACACGAGCAAAAGCCTCTATGGTTTGCACCAACGTAGAGAGTATATTGGAATCATAGTCAGGTGCGTTGCGCACGGTGTTCGATGCTATAAAGAAATCTTTTATGTCTGTCATATATGCTAAACGTGCTAAGGTTCGCTGATATATTTTACTGCAAAAGTACATTTTTAATGCGGAATACCGTAAAAAGATTACACAAAAGTGTAAAAAACGAAGAGAGAAATGCCAAATTACACAAAAGTGTAATAGATGATATTTGCATAGGAGGTATTTTTGCCGTATAAATCAAGAAACAAAAAGCATTATGGAAAAACAGATTGCAACATTTAAGGACTACGATATTTTCATGGCAGACAAAACGAGTCTGTTGGAAATAGCGTAAGCATCCAATATTAGCCGCCTTTCACACCAACAAATAACCCTTATATGTCTGGCAGCATATAAGGGTTATTTGTTATTTGAAGTTTGAAGGTAGCATTTTCGTGAGTTCCTCCTCCGTCATGTCGAGCAGGGGCTTTGAAAGGATTTCCTTCATCCATTTGTATGGCTCTATGTCTGCCTCCCTGCAACACGCCATAAAGGTATAGAAGATGGCGTTGTTCTCCGCTCCCTCATTGTTACCACAGAACAGGTAGTTCTTTCTTCCAAGCGTGATGGGTCTGATGGCCTGTTCCATAAGGTTGTTGTCTATGTTGAAGCGTCCGTCCTGCACATACCTGCCAATGCGTATCCATACGGCGAAGGCATAACGCAGTGCCTTCTCCATAGCTTCGCCTGGGGTGTACTGTTTGTGTACATCCAACATATAGGTCTCCAAATACTTAAGAATGGGATAAGCTTTAGCCTTTCGTTCTGTCTCCACTTCCTCGGGTGGTGCTTTCTTGTGTTTGAGGTTTTCCTCCAACTCATAAAGCGTGGCTATCGTTTCGATGATATGGGCGGCGTTCTTATCGTCAGCCGCCAGATGTTCGAACTTACGTCTCACGTGTGCCATACATCCTAACAGCACGATGCCCTGTACGTTCTCAAACCTGCTGTAGACCTCATATCCATCAGACTGTATGGCACCCTGGTAGCCCTTGAACAGCTCATCTGCCACAGCGCCCGACCGCGACCCGTCCTTCCAATGGAAGAACACACCCTGGGAGTGTATGGCGTCACGCACGCCCCACAGGTATCCCTTGCGCGTCTTTCCCTTGCGGTCGGCAACCTGTACGCTGGTCTCGTCAACCTGAAGGTAAGGACTTTGCAGGATCTGTCTTACTTGAAGTTTGTAAAGTGGATAAAGTGCATCGGCGACATCGTGAACCCAGCTGTTGACGGTTGAGGTGGGGAGGTTCACGCCCAGTTCCTTCCATCTTTCACATTGCCTATACTCGGGCTGGTGATAGGCGAATTTGGCGGTGATGATTTCGGCGAGCAGGGAAGCGTCGGCAAAACAATCCACCGCTTGCTTTTTCAAGGGGGCTTCCAGGATGTCGACCTTCGCATCCGTTGGCCGGGCTTCCTTCAGGCGGCAGATGACACGATCTTCTACCCTGACATAAAAGGATGAGGGACGCAGACACAGATGCTCACTTCTGTCATGTCCGATGATGACCATGCGCTCAGCGTCATAACCCTCTGGATATATCTCCGTCACCTGTCGCTCTATATTCTCGGGAACATAGGAGGCGTAGGCCCTACCCTTTCTGGAAGGACGGCTCACACGGCGTGATGACCTGCGTTGTCCGGCCTGCTGTTTTATCTCCTTGATGATGGGAAGGGCTTCTACCCGAGCCAAGGAACCCTCTTTGGGCCACTGCTCGTCAAAAAGCGTACCCGCCCAGCCGCTTGCACTCTCAGGCAGGCGTTTCTCGCTGCGCCTGCCAAATACCATGCGCTCAAGTTCAAGAATACGACGGGACTTTCGTTCCAGCTCAGCATCCTTAATCTTAAGCTCAGCATCCTTGTTCTTGAGTTGAGTATCCTTGTTCTTAAGCTCAGCATCCCTTTGCTCAAGAAGTTTAACAACAGCTTCCCGAGTGAGAGAATGGTAGTCAGATGTCATTGTGCAATAAGGCATATCCATCACATTATCAGTTCTTTATACGATGTAAAGTTACGAAAAATATCTGACACTGACAAGAAAATACTAAGATTTATTGTATCTTTTTCTTCGGTAGCAATTAGGATTTATACCTTCAATATAGAGTACCAATTCGTCCCAGCGAAGTTCATAAAATCCAGTTCTCGCCCGTATGATTTTAGGACTCAGGCAACCCTGTGCCATCTGTTTATGATACACGACAAAACCACAGCGTTCCCAGTGCAGCAATTTAATTCGGTTACGGGCTCGATTGTAGAAAACGTAGACAACACCATCAGAAGGATTGAAGTCATTGCTGCGTACCAATTGGGACAGGCGAAGAATACCCTGACGCATATCCACAGGAGTGCAACAAACCCGAAAAACATTTGTTTCGTTGAGTACAAACATAAGTTTTTCGGGCAAAGGTAGTAAAGCAAAAATGTTACACAAAGGCGGCTAATATTGGATGCTTACGAAATAGCACAGTTTGTGGTCAGGGAGAATTACTCTCATCACTTATCTTCATTTACAGAGAAAGAAGTAAATGAAGACATCAAATCAGTGTTTGAGGAAGAGGAATATTTGTATGACAACAAATCTCATATCTATATTGCAAGGGATGCCTTTGGGAATATAGTTGGCTGCATCAGGAGTTTTCATTGGGATAAACACAAGATTCTTCCTATCGAAAAAATATATGGGATAAACCCACTAAATGCTATTCATCAGGAAAGTAAATATAGTTTTTGGCATATCGGACGCTTTGCCGTTGCAAAGGATTCGGGAATATCTACATTGACATTGTTCAAGCGATTAATGGCATTGGCAGTAAAGCCGATAGTTGAGGACAAGTACAGCTATATGATTGCAGAGATTGACAGCAAACTACTGAAAGTAATGAAGGTTTTAGGATTTGGCACTCGCCAAATCGGAAAATCCATCGATTACCTGACATCAGAAACCGTCCCCGTATGTTCCAGTAAAAGAGGTATCAATGGCTTCTTTTCCAAATATGGTGAACTTTGCAAGGCTGCATGATTACACTTTTGTGTAATATTTCAGACAACAAATTCAGAATTACACAAAAGTGTAACGATATAATTTGGAGATATAAATATATTTGCAACAGAAATAATCAAGTCGACAAGATTATAAAACAGACCTAACTGCCAAAAGGAGCAATGCCTGAAGCTATAAGATGGCAATTAAAAATTAAAAAGAATGAGACAATCTTTTTTTGAAGAGCTCAATAAAAAGGAGCTTGAGTTAGTTAAAGCTGGAGAAGCAAGTGTTAATGCTACAATTCAAGAGTTAGCAGCTTCAGGTCATGGATTTGTGATATTTGGAAAAGTCCTAAGTGGAACGCATATAGAGGGGAAACCTTACTTAGTGATCTAAAAGATTGCAAGGATTGTAGATTAAATCAGCACTGTATTATGAAAAATTGTCGACTCAGACCAGTTTTCGAAGGGCAAACCTTTTATGATGCAGTTTCTTATTGTGAGGGCAAAACTAGATTAATGAATAAAGCAAACAATTTAAGAATAATCTCTTTAAAATGAAAAATCTAATTATAACTATATTAGCTTTTGTCACTTTACAAACAATGGCGCAGGAACTTACAGGAAAAATCGTGGATGAAAATCAACGACCTGTTTCATTTGCAAATATTGTGGTGCTTTCTGGTAAAGATTCCACATTACTAGGTGGTACGGTGAGCAATGTTAACGGAGCTTTTAAACTTGAAAAACTAGAAAAAGGCTGCATTCTCAGAGTATCGTATGTGAGTTACAAAACTAGCTATACTAACTATATTGGGCAAGAAAACATCATCCTAACCCTCGAAGCCGACTCTAAAATGTTGCAAGAGGTGGTAGTGAAATGTACCCTTCCCAAAACCATACTAAAGGGCGAAGGTATGACGACAAACATAGCTGGCACCCTTCTTGAGAAGACAAGTTCGGTTTATCACACACTCAATCTTATACCAATGGTTTCGGTACAGAACGAAAGTATCACGATTTTAGGTCGAGGCACTCCACTAATATATATCAATGGGCGACCCATGCAGAGTGCAGTTGAGTTACAAACACTAAAGCCCGAAGAAATAAAAAAGGTAGAAGTTATTAGCAATCCTGGTGCAAAATATCCAGCATCTACTACCTGTGTATTGAAGATTACTACTCGTCGTAACCGCTATCACGGATTCGGCATTAGTAATCAGCTCACCTCACAACTTAACGAAAAGCATCAAACGACATGGATTGATGTGTTGGGATTCAATAAGCAATCCACCCATTGGGATTTCAATGCTTATCTTTATGGCAATATCAGCAAACGCCCTGACGATAAACAAATGCGCCAACACACTCTTGCAGGCGACTCGTGGCTACAAACTACTGATTTTGTTCAGACTTATGAAAATGTGAATCCCTATGGCAAACTATCGGCAAGCTACTTGGTGAACGACAGCAATTCTATTGGAGCCAGCGTCTACTACGATTGTTATGCACGCAATAATGGTGATGGAACAAGCGATGTAACTACTCTGCAGAATGGAAACTTGGACGAGAATACCTTTAGTGAATACCATTCGCCTGCTCAGTCAAAAAAACTTGGCAGCAACATTTATTATTATGGGAAAGTGGGGCAACTCGGCATCGATTTCAATACTGACTACATTTGGTATGTTAAAAAAGAAAAAATGAACACGCACGAGTCGTATATGGGAGCAGATGCTATTCAGCACACCGAAGATGTAAATACGCATCGAAAAACATACAACTGGCTGATTGCATCAAAATTGGTTCTCTCATATCCAATATGGAATGGAAACTTGTCGTGGGGTGTAGAAGCAAGCAAGACAAACCGAAAAGAACACTATTCAGTACTTCCTGAAAACAAAATAAACAATGTAAACAACCACATTAACGAGCTTATGCAAGCCATGATGCTCGATTATACCCGACAGTTTGGAACTCTTTCTGTCCAGGCAGGCTTACGTTATGAACATCTCAACTTTAAGTTCTACGATCACGATATACTGCAAGATGAGGTCAGCAAGAAATATAATGACATATTTCCCTCCTTTGCTTTGTCAATGCCTGTGGGAAAAACACAGATGCAATTGTCGTATGGTGTAGATGTAAGCCGTCCTGACTACAGCAATTTACGCTCTGGTGTGCAATACGACAATCGCTTTACCTACGAAGGGGGCAATCCGCTTTTGCGTCCTACGCTTTACAAAGACTTAAGTTATACATTGTCATGGAAATGGATAACATTTACTTCCATGGTGCAACATATCATGAACGAAATAGTTTATCTGTCATCACCCTACAAAAATGACCCACGCACTTTAATTTTGTCTCCTGTCAATATGCCAAGCTACAACAAGCTTTTATTGAATCTTTCACTACAACCTAAGATTGGCATCTATCAACTTTCATTTAACGCCTCACTCTTTAAGCAATGGTACAAGATGGAAATTAGCGATGGGCATAATCTTAATGCACCTATGGCTAATTTCAATATTACCAATACTTTCGATACTAAATGGGCTACGTTTTCTCTCGGTTTTCAAGCCAATACAGCAGGCGGTAACAGTAATATTTATACCCGTAAGGCAGGCTTTGCCTGCAACTTTTCGGCTTATAAGCGACTTCTCAAGGACAGACTAACCCTTTCTTTATATGCATACGACATCTTTGGCACCAATGACAGCAAGTTTACACTTTATTCTGGTCCTAAGACTTGGACAGAGTTCGACAATTACTCTTGCAGTTATGTGCAACTATCTGTGAAGTATCAATTCAACATACGCAACAGCAAATACAAAGGAACGGGGGCTGGACAAGCTCAAAAGAACAGAATGTAAAAATATCAATATAATAGTTATTTTATGAGATATCCAATAGTTCATCAATCTGATTCAATGCTATGTGGAATTGCTTGTTTGCAGATGATATGTAAATCCTTTGGAAAAGAACATTCGACAACCTACTTGGAAAAGTTATGTTTTGCAACAAATGAAGGTGTATCTTTATTAGGAATAGGTCATGCTGCGAATAAGATTGGATTATCTTCAAGAAGTATTAAAACAACAATAGAAGGATTAGTAAGAAATCATGGCTCATATATTCTCCACTGGAATCAAAACCACTTTGTGGTGCTATATAAGGTTAAGAAAGGCAAGATTTTCTACATAGCCGACCCAGGGAAAGGACTTGTAACATACAATATTGAAGAATTCAAGAAGCACTGGATTAGCACCCAATCGGGCGGTGAGGAAAAGGGCATCGCCATGTTTTTAGAACCTACACCTGCCTTTTATGAAAAGCAGACAGCCGATAAGCCAACAGAAGAGCGGTCGTTTAAGTTCCTCTTTGGCTATATCAAGCAATATCGCAAGTACTTCGGACAGATAGTCTTAGGCTTACTCGTGGGCAGTCTGCTGCAGCTTATCCTGCCTTTCCTCACGCAGTCTATTGTGGATGTGGGCATTAAAAACCAAAATATTGGTTTTATTTGGCTGATACTCTTGGGACAGCTGATGCTTACCATTAGCCGAACTGCCATTGACTTTATCCGCCGATGGCTGCTACTCCACATCTCGCTACGTATCAACATTTCATTGGTAAGCGACTTCTTCATCAAGCTTTTAAAGTTGCCCATGTCATTCTTCGATACGAAACTAATGGGCGACCTTATGCAGCGCATGGGAGACCACAGCCGTGTAAACTCGTTTCTGACACAGCAAACGCTCAGCATCGTGTTCTCGCTCTTCACCTTTAGCGTGTTCAGCATTGTGCTGCTATCCTATAATTGGCTTGTCTTTACAATCTTTATGCTCGGCAGTCTGATTTATGGCGGTTGGCTTGCGCTCTTCCTCAGGCGCAGAAAAGTACTTGACTACGAACTCTTTGAGCAACAAGCCATCAACAACAATAAAACCTACGAGTTTATCACCTCCATGCAGGAAATAAAACTGCAAGACTGTGAACAGCGCAGACGCTGGGAATGGGAGGACGTGCAGGCAGATTTATTCAACGTACAGATGAAATCGCTAAAGCTCCAACAAACGCAGGAGGCGGGCAGCATCTTCATCAACGAACTAAAGAACATTGTCATCACGGTAGTGGCAGCCACAGCCGTCATTCACGGACAGCTCACACTGGGTATGATGCTTGCCGTGCAGTATATCATTGGGCAACTCAACTCACCTGTCGAGCAGTTGATGAGTTTCTTCTATTCTGTGCAAGACGTGAGGATTAGTCTTGAACGTATAAACGAAATACATCGTATGAACGATGAGAACGGAAAGCAAGGATTAGAAACTTCAGTAACTGACGAAACTAAGGGTATAGACATGGAAAACATAAACTTTAAATACGACCCACACGCATTGAAAACGATCATTGACGATGTAAGCCTCACTATCCCCAAAGGTAAGGTAACTGCCATTGTGGGTGCTTCGGGCAGCGGAAAGACAACCCTTATTAAACTGATGTTGGGCTATTATCCCGTATTGGGAGGTCAAATAACTATTGGCGGAAGTGATGTGAATACACTCAACAAGAAATGGTGGCGCAGACAGTGTGGCGTGGTGATGCAAGACGGTGTAATATTCTCCGAGAGCATTGCAAGGAATATTGCCGTAGATGATGGTGAGATTGACAAGGAGCGATTGCAAAGGGCAGCGGAAATAGCTTGTATTCATGACTATGTAATGGGACTTCCCTTAAAATACAACACCAAGATAGGGCGCGATGGCGTCGGCTTGAGTCAAGGACAGAGGCAGCGCATCCTAATAGCAAGAGCCGTGTACAAGAACCCCGACTATATTTTCCTTGATGAAGCCACTAACTCGCTCGATGCCAATAACGAGCGCATGATTGTGGAGCATCTGGACGAGTTCTACAAAGGCAAGACAGTAGTTATCGTGGCACACCGACTAAGTACGGTGAAGAATGCCGACCAGATTGTGGTATTAGATAAAGGTAAAGTAGTGGAAACAGGCAACCACGAAACACTCACAGCAAAGAGAGGCGCATATTATAACCTCGTGAAGAATCAATTGGAATTGGGCAACTAACAGCAGGAAGGAATATTATGATAGACAATAAGATAGAACTTCGCAGCGAGAAGGTAAGACATATAATTGGCGAAATTCCATCAAAGATTGTGCGTTATGGTATCACAATTATTACTATTGTGATTTTGGGATTGTTAGCAGGTGCATATTTTATCCCTTATCCTGAGACCATCAGTGCAAAGGTACAAATGGCTAATGCCAATCAGGGTACGGTGTCAATTCCCTATAAATATGTAAATACGATAGAAAACGGAATGACGGTCAATATAGAGTTTGAGGGTTACAATGCCGAAACCTACGGAGTAGCTGGTAGCACAATAGTAGCCACATCACATACTCCCCACCATTTGGCAGAAGACAGTGTGTTCACGGCGCAAGTAAAGATAACGGATTGCAAGTATCAACTCATAGGCGGAATGACAGGTACAGCAACCATACTTGTCAGCAATGAAAGCGTACTACAAATGATTATCAGGCGAATAACAAACATAATATAGTTCTCTCTTAAATCACGTAAGTAGGATAAGGCGATGAAAGGAAAAGGTAAAACGTAGTTACGAAGTAGTATAAGCCAATTATATACACTACTACAAGCTAATCCTTTTTCTTTCATCGCTTTACTCCTTTTGTAGTTATGTAGTAGGATAGTATCGGTGAAAGAAAAAGGATAGATATAATTTAATGCTGCGTTTCTCCAAAAAGGAATATCGATGTTATGGTTGCGGACGGTCGCTGTAACTCATGGATGATATACTTTCTAAAGAAGTGGGCTTCTGTGCTATCCAAGTGGAAAGACAGGGCAATGATAATTGGGAGCGGGTAAAGCGGTGCATAACCTGTCAACTCCTTATCTCTGACTATTACCCTCTCACCTGCACTCCTTTCATCAGGGTGCAGGTTGGGATTGCGGATTATCTCTTGAAGTCTATTATTGAGCTTCCTCCACGTTACACCGAAGAACCTCGCAAGTTCGCCCTCCGTCATGGCAATTTCTCCATTTTCTTTGCGAACGACTTGCATATTACAGCCCCATTCATAATAACTGCGCTCTTTGCATTGATGGAATTTTACTTCTATCTGTGGTTTGTTCTTTGTATTCATGCCGTTTCCTCTATGCTTTCGTTTCTGTTTGCGTTGACAATCGTCATTGCCCCTATGGTAATAGCTTCCGTTTCCATTGTATCGTTTTCTTTGTTCTTCTCCTGATGTTTGGCGATGAGTTTGTCCATGTCCTCGGATATCTTGCAGTCGGTTACCTGCGCATAAATCTGCGTACTTGCAATTGATGCGTGTCCCATCATCTTGGCGATGCTCTCAATGGGAATACCTGCACTTAGACACATCGTTCCGAAGGTATGTCTTGCCATGTGATAGGACAGACGTTGCTGGATACCACAAGCCTTGCCTACGATGCTTAACTTCGCTGCTAACACACTTCTGCTGCAACAGGGATGNACTTATGCAGAAAACTGCCGACCAAAGCAACAAACACACGAACCAAATAATTTCAGTTACCTATATCTGCATTTCGT
Organism: Prevotella ihumii; assembly: GCF_900155655.1. GTDB lineage: Bacteria > Bacteroidota > Bacteroidia > Bacteroidales > Bacteroidaceae > Prevotella > Prevotella ihumii. The sequence continues at coordinate 1,292,060 of NZ_LT706987.1, read as the reverse complement.
TACCTATTCCCAATCTTGGTAATGATTTAGTAACTGAACTTCTGCTTAAATCCGCACTTTCCTGCCTTTTACGAACAGAGCAGTTTTATGCAAATCATTTCATATCCTGCTCATTATCAATCAGTTTACACAAACTTAGATTTATCTTCATTTTCTTTAATTAGTTGCGCTCCAAGAGTTGATGTTTTGCCCTCTCAAACATATATGTTTTGGATAGCTAAAGATGAACTATGAAATATAGACCACTCGTCTTTTGTTCTCTTTATCTGCTGTATCGGAAAAATAGACCATATTCTTTTGCGGTCAAATCTTTCTTATACGCTCTTTTTACCTCTCCTGGTTTTATTTTCTAAATGTGCTTTATGGCTTGAACTTTTATAGCTAATTAAGTTTTCATTTTCTTTGGATAATCTGCTTTTTTGTACCTTTGTCGTTGTTATGCACAAAGGAAAAAGTAATTTTACCTTCCTTACCGAAGGGCCTATCCACAAAGTGGTGTTGACGATGGCCATACCCACTATTATTTCAATGTTGGTAACAAGTTTATACAACATTGCCGACACCTATTTTGTAGGTCAACTCAATACACAAGCTACTGCCGCTGTGGGGGTGGTTTTCTCATTGATGTTTTTCATTCAGGCGTGTGGTTTTTTCTTTGGTCACGGTTCGGGCAATTACATTTCAAAAGAGTTGGGAGCGCAACGCAAAGCCAATGCCACACGCATGGCGTCTACGGGATTTTTCTTCTCGTTCTTGTTTGGTGTAGGCATTTTGGTAGTTGGTTTGCTTCTGCTTCGTCCCTTGTCATTGCTCTTCGGCAGTACGCCTACCATTCTGCCCTATACCGAAAAATATCTACGCATTATTCTCTTTGGTGCGCCCTTTCTCACTTCTTCGCTTACGTTAAACAATCAGATGCGCTTGCAAGGTAATGCCACGTATGCGATGTATGGCATTGTGGTAGGTGCGGTGCTCAATGTTGGGCTCGATCCACTGCTTATTTTCACCTTCGATATGGGTATTGAGGGGGCTGCCTATGCCACTATTGTAGGGCAAATAGCCTCCTTTCTTATCCTATTCGTTATGGCACGACAAGGCGAAAATATAGGTATATACCTCCGAAACTTTGCTCCTTCGTGGCTCGCATTTAAAGAAATATTCTATGGAGGTAGCCCTTCATTGTCTCGACAAGGATTGATGTGTTTGGCAACGATGTCGCTCAATATTGCAGCAGGTGTGTATGGCGATTCAGTCATTGCGGCAATGAGCATTGTATCACGAATTTCGATGCTTGTTTTGGCTACGGTGATAGGCTTAGGGCAAGGCTTTCAGCCCCTTTGTGGCTTTTGCTATGGTGCAAAACTTTACGACAGATTAGAAGACGGCTATAAGTTTACTGTAAAGTTGGGTACACTCTTCTTGATGGTTTGTACCGTTGTGGGGTGGTTTTTTAGCGGTTCGCTTATTGGACTGTTCCGTGATGATGCCCAAGTTATTGCTATTGGCGTTGTTGCCTTGCGTTGGCAACTTTGCACCTATCCCCTCAACGCATTTATTGTGGCAAGCAATATGTTGGCTCAAACGTGTAGAAAGCCTTTACGCGCCAATTTCCTCGCTACCGCTCGTCAAGGTTTGTTTTTCATTCCGTTGATATTCATTTTGCCAAAGTTTTATGGACTTCTTGGTGTGGAGATGTGTCAGGCGGTGAGCGATACATTGTCGTTTCTTGCCACGATACCTATTATGATATATACGTTCAAGGAATTTGACAGTGAACAATTAGAAATAAACAACAATCAATAAACTCAAATCGGTCATTAGAGATTTTTCGTGCAAAAAGTTAGATTATAATAGACCAAGTTGTCGTTATAGCATCTGTATGCTAACACAATATGCATTTTTCGTTCTATTTTAAGACAAAATGAAAGCAAAATTTTCTAATGAACGATTTGGGATAAAATTAAAACAATTATGGAAAAGCAGATATTCAGTGTTAATGGTATGAAGTGTGAACATTGCAAAGCTAAGGTAGAAACAGCTATAAAGGCAGTACCGGGGGTTCAGATAGCTGAAGCCAATGTGGCTGAAAAGAATGTCAGCATAACATACGATGAGATCTTGGTTTCGCCAGCGCAACTTAAAAAAGCAGTAGATGCGTTGGGAAAGTTTGAGATGATGATTTGATGTTATTAGAAAATCTTATTGTTTTTCAGACTTGTCGGACTTGTCGGACGGGTCATACGAGGCTGAAAATTCCAATAGCTTTTTCTATTGCCTTAATTCCGCAGTATTTTTTCTTGTGAGAAAATTTTATATGTTGAGATGTCTTTTTGGGGCTCTATATGTTGATATGAGGTGCTTCGGAGTTTTTTGGGTCTTTTCTAAGCATAAAATCCCCCCACCCAAACCAATGGGGAAGTATGATAACCACAAAGAAATACTGTTTATTCAATGAAGACTTCAGCGTAGTAGGNACAGGGTTGAAAGATAAGACGATTATCCATATCCGTGTTATTGCCTTCTTCTTTCACCGCTTGTAGTTGCCTTTGCTGCTCGATAATCGTCTTGGCAATGGGGTGTAACGGCACAATGAACTCCATCTTGGTCTTCTGACGCTCCTTTCTTATATACATCTGTCCGTCCGCTGCACTCTTGATATACCCAAACGTCAAATGTTCCATATCCGTAATGGCTAAACCTGTGAAGCAGGAGAAGATGAACATCCGCCTTGCAAGTTCGGCATCGCTATCACACATCTTCATTGCCATCAGGTTTTTCACATCACTCTTACTAAGAAAGCGGATAGCCTTTTCCACCTTTTCATATTCTGCATGCTCAAATGGATTATAACGAATGATGCGCTGGCTTACCGCACGGAACATTAAACGGCTCAGCCAACAAAGATAATTGTTGATGGTAGAGCCTTTCAATCCTTTCTTTTTAAGAAAGAATCGGTATTCCTCAAACAGTTCTTCCGTTATACTTCGGATTTCTATATCCTTACTCTCTAAGTCTTTGATAAACTCGCATAACATCCTATTTGCATAGAAAAGGTTAGTGTATGTACCTTCTGCCTTTGATTTGCCCACACCTTCCTTTACCGATTGTAGTTCTGTATTGCTAAGCTCCAACAAAGTGGTAGGAGAAGTTGCAATGCCCTGCAATCTGTTTTTAAGCAGTTCAGCACTTACCACTCCGTCTTTTAGGAGCAGTTCCTGATAGGTCTTTTCTACAAGTTCCCTGAATGATTGCAGTCGAAGATTGGTTTTCTTATTCGTTGTTGCTCCCTGTTTCGTGTTCCACTCTGTGGGCTTACATTCTTCGTTTGTGGTAATGACAGAGTTCTTGCCATCTATCGTGATACGGCAGAGTATGGAGGTCAGACCGTTTGCTTTAGTCTTTTGTCTGTTGATATAAAACAGTGTTTTGAATGTACTTCTCATAATGATTTTAGTTTTAATGCTACTATTGCTAAATGCTCATCTGCATATCCTCCGTGAAAGAAAGGAAACGCTCAAACTCCACAAACAGCTTCTGTGGCGTAACCTTTGCGTACCGCTCGGTCATATTCACGTTACTATGCCCCAACATCTTGCTTACCGTTTCTATCGGCACTCCCTGTTCAAGGGTAATGAGCGTGGCAAAGGTATGCCTTGCCGTATGCGTGGTAAAGGGAAAAGCTATGCCTGCTCTTAGGCGTAATGCTTTGAGATACGATTGATAGGTGGCATATTTCATCTGTGGCAATAGCCTTTCCCTTTCATCGCTCTTGTACTTCTCTATTATCCTGATGGCTTCGGGCAACAACTTGATACGGCAAAGTACGCCTGTCTTCTGCCTGTTGAACTTCAGCCAAAGGCTTCCCTCATCATCACGGACAAGATGCAATCTGCTTAACTCCATCAAATCGCAATAAGCTGCACCTGTATGGCAGGCAAAGACAAACAAGTCCCTTGCAGTTTCCATTTCCTCCTCCAACTCTCCAAACTGTATGTTCATTAGTTTATCAAGCGAACACCTGTCAAGAGCTTTGGGTAGTTTCTTGTCGCCTTTGCTTACCTTGACTTTGTCAAACAACAAAATATCGGCTAATCCTTCACGATAAGCCAATCTGCATACCGTTTTCAGATGGGTAGCAGCATTATAGAACGTACTTTCCTGAAACCCGCAAATCCCCATAAAGTATTGTTGGAAGTCGTAGATGAACTGCTCAGTAAGCTGTGAAAAAGCCAAATCAGAAATATTATACTTCCTTTTTATAAAGTTCTGCAAATGGGTACGAGTGGAATAGTAGCCAAATATACTTCCCTCCTTGATGTCAATGCCGATATGGTTTTCTTTCTCTTTGATGAGCCTATCCATCCTTTCAATAAGCATACACTTAGATTGAACGCTTCCTTGAAATTCCTCTTTTATATCAGTTGCATCAAATGGGCAACCTTTGGATAGCAGAGATTGATAGGCTGTTTGGACGGATAGCAGCAGGCTTTCCAACCTGCCGTTCAATTCCACCGCCTCACGGCTCTTTCCGTCCATTCTACTTTCACGGGGATTCCACAAATCAGGATTGCAGGACAGCTTGCAACTGAACTGCGCTATACTCCTTCCAAGCGTGATACGTCCCATGATTGGAGCCTTTCCCGACTTGTCCATACCGCTCTTTTTGAGGTAGAGCAACACCTTCATCTTTTCTGTTTGCATACGCTTTAATTTTTATANGTTCAGAACGTTCCGCCTTCCAGTGCGCACCCATTTTGCTGGCACGCTGACAAAATGCAGGATAAAGGCTTTCAGCCTGCTTGTCTTTTTCAATGGCTTGACCTTATCGCTGATATGACGGACGAGATAGAGATAGAAGTTCTTCAGCATGGCGGTAACCATCATGAAAACCATATTCTCAGCCATAAAGGAAAAGGGCAGATGTGACCATCCGAAGTCATTGTTCTGTATGTCGAAGTTCTTTTCGCTTGCTCCACGCTCATTATAAAATGTAATGATGTCTTTCTCGGTAGATGTCCAGTTATTGGTGAGGATACAGCGGTATGTGTATATTACTCCGAACATATCCGTCTGTTGCTTGCCATCCTTGTCTTTCAAAGGACTACGCTGTACGACAAGCCTGTATGACTTTCCTTCTATTAAGTTGTCTATGCTGATGGATGTGACATCGCATTTCTCATAACCAACCTCAACACTCTTCCATTCTTTCAGCTGGCGGAAGTCCTCGTGTCGGCTGCCGCAGTTGACTGCACGTATATAGAACGTGTTGCAGCGCTGCTCTACGGTTTGGATAATTTCCTTTGAGAACGATCCGCAATCAGCACGGAAACGCTCTATTACCACACCAAGTTCTGAGGTTACACGGTCCATAATGCGACGGAGCGTGTCTTCTTGATGGAACCTCACATTGGTGTTTCCGTCACGATTCTCACCTCCGACTATGATTCCCCCAATGGAAGCCCAACCAGGGAAATAGCCAAAATCCTGCTTGTAAGAATACTTTGCATCGAACTTGTGGGCTGGAATAAACTGGTGATCAAAGTCTAAGTCAATATGACTGCCCACCTTTATAAGCCCCATCCTCCGTATCATTCGTAAAAGTAAGGTATTCAACTTCTGTGCGTGTTGAAACTATACGACTTGTCGGAGATTTCGCTCTTGTAGACAATACTTTTCTCGGCAAGCTCCTTTAGTCTGCGCCCCACAGTGTCGGCACCGGGTAATAGCGTATCAGGTCTCTGCTTGAACTGCCCTATAAGTGCATTGATGTCCTCAAGGCATTCTCCACCACAAAGGTAGCTGAAGAAGAGAGAGCCGAAAATACTTCCATGGCTGAATGCCTTGCCGCTACTTCTACGTTTGCCCAATACGGATTCGGTAAGTTTTTCAAAGCCCAACTTTGAGAAAACGTCCATAATGTGATAAATTCCACCAAAAGAAGTAATATTCTCGTTTTTAATTGCTACCTTTGCCATATCAGTTTTTTGCTTACTTGTTATGTTTGCAGCACCAAGATAGGTGAAATTTCTGACATATCCAAGTGTTTTGAGAACTTTGTTTCTCAGTCACTTGGAGTTCTTACAAGAATTTATGCTGCGGAATTAAGGTATTTCTAAAAAAGCAAATATGAAGAAAACAATTCCTGTCATCGGTATGGCGTGTTCGGCCTGCTCTGCTACTGTAGAAAAGAAGTTGAATAGCCTCAAAGGTGTTGCGTCTGCAACGGTCTCATTGCCCAGTCGTTCGGCTTTGGTGGATTTTAATCCTGACGAAATAACACTTCAGGAGTTGAAAACAGAGATAAATACCATTGGGTTCGACCTTGTTATAGAAGAAGGACGTTCGGCAGAAGAAATAGAAAAGCGATCTTATACCTTATTAAAGCGTAAGACGCTGCTCTCGTGGGTCTTCTCATTGGGTGTGATGGCTGCTTCTATGCATTGGATAGATGTAGGAAATGCAAGCAATAGCAATCAGGTAGCAATGCTTATAGCCCTTGCCAATATGTTGTGTTGTGGGCGTCAGTTTTATGTTTCTGCGTGGAAACAACTGCTTCACGGCTCTGCCAATATGGATACGTTGGTGGCATTATCTACAATGATAGCCTTTCTTTTTAGCGTGTTCAATACCTTTTGGGGCGAGATGGTGTGGGGTAGTCGTGGCATAGTCTGGCATACGTATTTCGATGCCTCGGTTATGATTATTACATTTGTGCTGACAGGTCGATTGTTGGAAGAAAAAGCAAAAGACGGCACAGCATCGTCTATCCGACAGATGATGGGAATGGCCCCCAAGACTGCACATATTGTAAATGGTGAAGATATAGAAGAAGTACCTATTTCGACCATCGAAGTGGGCGACCTTTTAGAAGTGCGGACAGGCGAAAAAGTACCTGTCGATGGCGAAGTGGTGTGGGCTGAGAGTTTTATGAAGGCTGATGCGGCTTACATAGACGAGAGTATGATAACGGGAGAACCTAACCCAGCGGAGAAAAAGCAAGGCGACCACGTGTTGGCAGGTACTATTCCCAATCAAGGGAAGTTGCGTATGCGTGCTCGACAGATAGGCGAAGATACGGCTTTAGCCCAAATCATACGTATGGTTCAAGAAGCCCAAGGGTCTAAAGCACCTGTTCAGCGCATTGTAGACAAGGCAGCTTTGGTGTTTGTGCCTATCGTTTCGGTAATTTCGCTTATAACATTTTTCGTTTGGTGGAGCATTGGAGGGAGCGCATATTTGCCTCAAGCCATTCTTTCCGCCATAGCTGTGTTGGTGATAGCTTGCCCTTGTGCTATGGGATTGGCTACCCCTACGGCACTGATGGTAGGAATAGGCAAGGCTGCCGAACAACAAATATTGATAAAAGACGCAACCGCATTGGAGCGTTTGCACAAGATAGACGTGCTTGTAACCGATAAAACGGGTACGCTAACTATTCCTAATCGTAATATCGACTTTACTAAGGCGGACGAACTATCGCTTGAGGCACGAGAAACATTGAAACCTAATGCACGCAAAGCAATGGAAATGTTGCAAAATAGTGGAGTAGAGGTGTATATGATGAGTGGCGATAAGGAGGAGGCCGCTCGTTATTGGGCGAAAAAAGCAGGTATAAAGCATTATCAAAGTAAGGTTTTGCCCCAAGATAAGGAGAACCTTGTGCGCCGTTTGCAAGCCGAAGGAAAACGTGTGGCAATGGTTGGAGATGGTATAAACGATACCCAAGCATTGGCATTAGCCGATGTAAGTATTGCCATAGGCAAGGGAACGGACGTAGCAATGGACGTGGCACAAGTAACATTGATGGGCGATGACCTTCTAACTCTTCCCAATGCACTGCTATTAAGTAGACGTACGGTGCGTATGATATGGCAAAACCTCTTTTGGGCGTTCATTTACAATCTTGTGTGTATTCCTCTTGCAGCAGGTTTGCTTTATGCCTTTGGAGTTCATTGGCAGATTACTCCTTCGTGGGCAAGTGCGCTGATGGCATTCTCAAGTGTGAGTGTAGTGCTCAATAGTTTGAGATTGAAGTATATGAAATAAGTGTGTGATTATTCTTAAACTCCAATCGATCGTTAGACTTCTTCGAGATTTGCGAGCTTATTTTTAGCTATTTTTGGTTGTTTTTGAAGACGTTTAGCGAGCTAAACAACTGAAAAAACAAACGAAAAAAGCCAAAATAAGGTGCAAAGACGAAGAAAAGCATAACATCTAAACGCTTTAAAAAGCCTTTGCGGGCTAATGGCCGATTTGGGTTAAACAACCATTTAGGATTAAAAAAAGTATGAAATGGTTGTTTTTTTTGTTGCGCTTAAAGAACTTGTATATTACCGTACAACAACCTCAAGTAATATACGCTTTGTCTTGTTTCTCCTATTGCTTGTGTGCTTTTATTGCGCCTTGCAAGGGGGAAAGTGACTCCGATGGGATTCAAACCCATGACCTCAGGAACCGGAAACCTGCGCTCTATTCAGCTAAGCTACGGAGCCAATGTTTGTGCAAAATTAATGTAATCTTTTTAGATAACAAAATTATTGCTATACTAAATCCAATCCTAATTTTTCGATAAGCGAAACCACAGCAGCATTTTCTTGCTTTAGTTTCTCCAATTCTTCACGTGGTGTGAGAATTTTCTTTATCTCTTCTGCCTTCGCTAATCGTATCTCAAAGGTGATGTTTCCATTGTGCAATTCGTTAGCCATTGTCTTACGAATACGCCCCTTTATGCCTATAATTTCTTGCAGCAAGATGTTGTTGCCTGTTACCACCTCTATGTGGGGACATTCGGTAACAGTAGGTTTTAAGTTGCGCATACGTTGGGCGAGTCCAACATTATTTTTTTCAATACGTGTACACATCTTGCGCCATTCTATGATGAGGTCTTGTTGTGTAAACGTTTGATTTTCTTCTTTGTTGGTTATATCAAATGTTTCTTCTTTCTTCTCTTTGGGCTTGTCAGCATTGAGAAGATTATTGAATGACATTCCCAATCCACCCAAGTTAACCTTAGGCATTGTGGGTGTTTTGGTGGGTTGAGGAGTTGTGGTAGGTGTGGTTTCAACCGATACGTGTGTGGCGGTTGTAGCCGTTTGAGCTATCTCTTGTGTAGCTTTGGTATGGCTTGCCCCAGTTACCTGCTGAACTGTTTTGGGCTGAGCCTTAATGATAAGATTTCTGAACAGGGTTTTTAAACGCTTAGGGCTACGCCCCGATGCAGGCACATCATCGTCCTTTTGGGTTATCTGGGCTACTTGTATAAGTGTTATTTCTACCAATAAGCGTTTGTTAGAGCTTTGTCTGTACTCCACATCACAGCGGTTCATTATCTGTAAAGCCTGATAAAGGAAAGGAGTGGGGCAACGTTGTGCCTGTTCTTGATAGCGTGTGCGTTGCTGTTGGCTCACTTCAAGGAGTGGTAACGTTTGTGCGTCCTTTGCCATAAGCACATTGCGAACGTGCGAAGCTAAGCCGTTGATGAGGTTACCACCATCAAATCCCTTATTAATGATATTGTTTAGCAATACCATAATTTCGCTCACCTTGTTTTCTAATGCGAAGTCAACGATGTGGAAGTAGTTGTCCATATCCAGTACGTTGAGGTCTTCTATTACTTTTTGATAGGTGATATTGCCTTGTGAGAAGCTCGCTGCTTGGTCAAAGATAGAGAGTGCGTCACGCATACCACCATCTGCCTTTTCTGCAATAATGCTCAAAGCCTGTTCTTCGTATTGTATGCCTTCTTTCTCAGCTACTGCTTTAAGGTGGCTGATGATGTTTGGCACAGTCATACGCTCGAAGTCGTATATCTGACAACGTGAGAGAATAGTAGGAAGAATTTTATGTTTTTCAGTTGTTGCAAGGATAAAAATAACGTGTGCAGGTGGTTCTTCAAGTGTCTTCAAGAAAGCATTGAACGCTGCAGTTGAAAGCATGTGAACCTCATCAATGATAAACACCTTGTAATATCCCACTTGTGGTGGAATACGAGTTTGTTCCATCAGCGATTTGATGTTCTCCACAGAGTTGTTGCTGGCTGCATCAAGCTCGAAAATATTATAACTTCTGCTTTCGTTAAAAGCCTTACAGCTCTCACATTCGTTGCACGCTTCGCCTTCTGCTGTTGGGTGTTCGCAGTTTATGGTTTTAGCAAAAATACGTGCACAGGTGGTCTTTCCTACACCACGAGGTCCACAGAAAAGGTAGGCGTGTGCCAATTTTCCACTCTTTACAGCATTCTTTAGTGTTACCGTAAGCGATTGTTGTCCCACTACGGTGTCGAACGATAGTGGGCGATATTTACGTGCTGAAACAATGTATTCTTCCATTTTATAATCTGATAGTTGATTGCAAAGATACTAAAAAGTTGAGAGATGAAAGAGTGGAGATGCTATAATTAATAGTTAATAACCTAAAAAACTATCCTTGTCATTCTGACTTATTGAAATCTTTTGTGTACTTTTGTAGCAGTAAGTCGTTAAAGGATAATTCTCTACGTTTCGTGCAGAATGGTTTCTTAGGTAGTATTTGTTAACAGTAAAGAGCAAAGTGAGTAAAATTACAGGTCACATTTTTTATTTTCTCAGCCGATTTAAGTATCACATTGTTGGGGTATTAGGTATTCTTATGGTTGGTTTTTTAGATGAGAATAGCTTTATGAAGCGCATTGAGTATTATTATCAAATACAAGACCTTAATGCAGAAATAGAGAAGTATGAGAAGCAATATGTTCACGATACAGAGCGACTGAAAGAATTGAAAAGTAATCCTTCTGCGATGGCAAAGATTGCTCGCGAACGTTATTTTATGAAAGCCGATGACGAAGATATATTTGTTTTAAGCGACGACGAACAAACCGAAGGTAATAGTAATATTTATGAAACAGCTGAATAAGATAGAGAGTCTTTTATTTATAATAGGTGGTTTGTTGATGGCAGCAGGGGCAGGACTCTATGCTTTCTTTATTCTCCAACCGCTTACTTGTTGGGTTATGCTCATCGGAGCTGTACTCTTTGTGGCAATGCAGATACGTCAAGAGTATTTAGGACGTAACATTACCATACGCCGTCTACGCCGTATTATGTTCCTTGCCAATGCTTGCTTTGTGCTTGCAGGCATATTTATGGTAGAAGATGCTTATCGTCTGATTGCTCCATTCTTTACCAACTCAATCGGTGGATACAGCCTTTACGTCAACATCTTTTATCATAACTGGGTGATACTCTTATTGATAGGAGCAGTGTTAGAGGTTTATACCACTCATCGCATTAGTTCCGAGCTTGAAAAAGAGCAAAAACAATAAGCTGAAAAAACGCTAAAAAAGAACTGAAATGTTATAAATAGCCTAAAAAACTTTCGGTAGTTCAACTATACATTGTAAATTTGTGTGTGAACAAGCAGTATCTCTATGAATAAAATACTTTACGCTTTAATCTCAGTCTTAGCACTCACTTCTTGTGCTAAATCATACCATATTCAAGGAACGTCAAACGTTTCGAGCCTTGATGGTCGTAAGCTATACCTAAAAATCACAAAAGACAATTCACTTGTAAGCATCGATTCGTGCGATGTACTTCACGGTCAGTTTACTTTTAGCGGAACTCTCGACTCCGTAAAAGTTGTGCAAGTGTTTATGGACGATGTAAGTCTTCAAATGCCTGTTGTACTTGAAGAAGGCGACATTGTATTGAAGTTAGACGATGCAGCACAAAGTGTAAGCGGCACACCCTTAAATGATAAGCTCAATACTTTTTGGAAGAAGTTTATGCAATTGCGCAATCAGTATGCAGAGATTGACCACGAAGAAGGCGTAGCTATAATGAACGGACACGATGAACAAGCCACCAATACCCGATTGATAAAGAAAGCATTGCGTGTATATGCTAATGGCGACAAGCTGTTTACCAACTTTGTTACCGATAACTTTGATAATGCGCTTGCTCCTTGGGGCTTCTTTACCCGTGTTACTTACGATATGACCCCCGATGCCTATCCACTTTGGATGAACGACCATTTATATATCAACGCAATTAGTCAGTTGCCATCGTGGGTAGAATATATAATGACAAAAGCTCCCGATACGTTCAAGAATAACCCAGCCATAGTCTCTTTTTACGATGATTTTCAACGTGTTCAGAAAGAAATGAATGGTATGGCAACCCCTGAACCTACCGTGAGTGCAGCAGCCTTAGGTGCTCAAAACCCTAATATAGCACCTCCAACACCTGCTGAATTAGCTGGCGATACCGCAAAAACGGAATAAAGATACATTTTAGGTTGATGAAAGAAGGCAAATAATCCCAACTTTCTCCCCCGCGAATGATCATTCGATCAATAAGCATACAATTTTAAACGAATAAATACAATGAGGAAACTCATTTCAAACGGAACTATTGTTAATGAAGGGCGAACCTTCAAAGGAAATATCGTTATAGAAAACGATAGAATTATAGAAATTTCGGAACACACAACACCCCGTGGCACATACGATGAATGCGTAGATGCCACGGGGTGTTTTGTTCTTCCGGGGGTGATAGATGCACACGTGCATTTCCGCGAGCCAGGGATGGAAGAAAAAGCCGACATAGAAAGCGAGACGAGAGCTGCAGCGTACGGAGGTGTTACCTCTTATTTTGAAATGCCCAACACCTCTCCACAAACCACCTCGATTGAGGCTTTGAACGATAAGTTTCAACGAGCAAGCCGAAGCAGTCATATCAATTACAGCTTTTTCTTTGGTGCTACAAATGCCAATTGCGAGCTTATACGCCATTTAGATGTTCATTCCGTCCCAGGTGTAAAACTTTTTATGGGATCTTCCACAGGCAATATGCTTGTGGACAGATTAGGCGTATTGGACGAAATCTTTGCCACTTCAGCCGCAGTAGGTTTACCCATTATGACTCATTGCGAGGACTCTAACATCATCAATGCTAATATGAAAGCGGCAAAAGAACGCTATGGAGACGACCCAGACCTAACCCTTCATCACAAAATACGCAGTGAAGAAGCGTGCTATCGCTCATCGGCATTGGCGGTAGACTTAGCCTTGAAACATAAAACACAGCTACATATAGCTCACCTCTCAACAGCTCGTGAGTTGGAACTATTAAATGTTCCGAACGCAAAACATTATGTAACGCTTGAAGCCGTTATTGCTCATCTCCTTTTTACCAATGATGATTACACCACATTGGGCGGACTTATCAAGTGCAATCCCTCAATTAAGACCCTTGCTGACCGCACCGAACTGCGCAAAGCTCTTGCCGATGGTCGCATCTCAACCATAGGTACCGACCACGCCCCTCACCTTCTTGCACAGAAACAAGGCGGTGCAGCCAAAGCCACATCGGGTATGCCAATGATACAATTCTCATTGGTGGCAATTCTCGAATTGGTAGATAAAGGCGTACTCACCATCGAACGAATGGTAGAGCTTATGGCACACGCCCCTGCTCATCGCTTTCAAGTGAACGAAAGAGGTTTCCTTCGTCCTAATTACAAGGCAGATATAGCCATTGTACGACCTAATTCGCCTTGGCAAGTTACCGAAGACATCATACAAAGCAAGTGTAAATGGAGTCCTTTACAGGGACATTGTTTCAATTGGAAAGTGGAACACACTTTCTGCAATGGGGTTCATTTGCTCAATAAAGACGTATTCAATGCCACCCCACGTGGCGAAAAACTATCTTTTAGATAAGTATGTATGCTTAATTTACAACACCTATTTTTATAGATAAAAAGCAAAACGAATGATAGCAAGAATAGTTATTCCCTTACTTTTACTCATCGTGTTATCCGATGTGTTTATTGATGCACATCTTTTCCGCAAGCGTTTCCCACTTGTTTGGTGGAAACGTTTGTTGTGGTGGATACCTACCCTTGTAATGGTAAGCTATACTTGCATTTTAGCATCGTTGGATAGTTTTGCGCCCGACGAAATGCAGTGGCTCACTACCTATTTGGTGCTTTTGGGCATCATTGTTGGTCCTAAAATAATTTTCTCTTTATGCACCATCGCAGGAATGACGGTTCGTCGCTACCTCATTCCTACCAAGCGCAACTATGGCTATCCTCTTGCCGCTGTGCTAAGTATTACTGCTGTAGGCTTGTATATCTATGGACTAACAATAGGAGTAGGCGAAATTAAGGTAAAACACATTACCCTTAGCTTTCCCAACCTTCCGTTGGCTTACGATGGCTATCGCATCGTGCACGTGTCCGACCTTCATCTCGGCTCGTTCAAGGGGTGGAGAGAACGTATTTTAAAAGCCGAAATGGATAGCATTAGGGCACAAGAAGCCGACCAAATTATCTTTACGGGCGATTTGCAGAATATGCGTCCAGAGGAAGTGAACGACTTTATTCCGTTGCTCAAGAAAGCTATGCCTCGTACAATAACCATATTGGGCAATCACGACTATGCAGAGTATGTGAAGCTATCATCTGAAGAGGCTGCCGAACAGGAACAACGCTTTAAAAACATTGTTCGCAACAAATTGGGTTGGACTTTGCTTGATAACAAGAATACTATTCTTCCTTTGCCCAAACACAACCCGACCAACGACAACACACCTATTATAATATGTGGCGGTGAAAACGATGGTCGACCTCCTTTTCCTAAAAAGGTGGATATGGCGCAGACAATGCAATGCGTAAAGTCCACCGACTTTGTTATTATGCTTCAGCACGACCCATCGGCTTGGCGTAGAAACATTTTGCCCCATACCCACGCCCAACTCACCCTTAGCGGTCATACCCACGGAGGACAGATGCAATTTTTTGGCTTCCGTCCTACACAAATTAGGCAGAAAGAAGATTTAGGATTGTATCAAGAAAATGGACGTTATCTGTACATTACAGCGGGTTTAGGCGGACTGGTGCCTTTTCGTCTCAATATGCCTAATGAGGTTACGGTGATAACACTTCGCAAAGCCGTACATTAACCCTTCAAGTTATGATTGGGCTAAGCGATAAAGCTGTAGAAAACTTTACAACTGTACACATTGTATAAATATACCTTTCGTGTGGTTAATAAGTATTTATATACCTTTTCTGCTTTACCTTCTTATTGTTTTGTAAGTACGGAAATGTGAATAAAAAGCCTCGTTTTGTTAACTATATGCTTTATTTTTGTCGTTTTGTGTACACATTTTATCGTAATCTGTGCGTTCTTTAAGTATTTGGTATATAAATGAAAACTGATACTAAAAAAGATGTAAAATTAACCGAATATTGTGATTTTAGAAAACTAATACATATCTTTGCCATCGAATACAACTAATAATATTAATAACAACTAAAAGATTAACCAAATGAAAGTTACAAAATTTTTCACAGTAGCGTTAATGGGGATTGCATTTAGCAGTCAAGTTTTTGGACAAGCTCCAACCGATACAATTACACGTGACACCACCGTTGTCGACACCATAGTTGTAGATGAGCAACAACCCGTAGCAGATGGTCTCTTTGTCGAGGCTATTCCGATGGGGCAAGATACCAACGTCGACACCACCGTTGTGGAAGACCCAGTGCCAACGCCCGAACCAACACCAGAAACTGGTTTGACCGATGGCACACTTGTCGACCTTCTTTCTGCCAATGTAGGCAAAACTGCAACCGAAGCAACCCTCTTTAGTAACGCTCTTTTGGCTGAACGTGCAAAAGCATTATTAGGCAGCGATTTTGAGGTAGTAACCACCCGATGCGACATCGAAACCCCAATAGCAATAGCGGGCGAGGTGTTCACCTTCAGCGGTTGCGACGATGTGTCAAATCCTACACTTATCACTACATACGTGTACGATGCCACTAACGACAATCTCAATATTGTTGTAAAGCGTGATGGGGTAGGGAAAGTTTTTGCAGAGAAAGCCGAACTCCCACAAGCAACCAATGCCAAGTAAGACAAAATAGTTTTGATGTAGCATAGATAACGTCAGAAAGAGACTGCTGCAAGGTTGTAGGCTGGTAGTTCTTTCGCTGAGCAGCACTCTATTCTGACTTTCTATTTTACAAGATAACAACCACTGAAACATAATTTTATATTAAGGCTGGTTCTATAAATTAGCTTTGTTAGATTTTGAGCCTGTTTTATATAAAAAGAAGCCAAAAGATAACAAAACGTATTTCATAAAAATTTAATGACGATATGCGGTGGTAATTTATAGAACCAGCCTTAATTGTTTTGAAAATAGAATAGCGCAAATACGTAACGTAGTTTTTAGAAATCATAATGTGTAATTTTTTATAGTCAATGTTGGGCTTGTATCACATCTTATTGTGGTGCAAGTCTTACTTTTTGCCCCTATTGTACTTGTTCTGTTTTTCCTCTCTTTATCTTTTGCGAATAAGACATCTATCTTTGAGTTGCAAAACATATATGTTTGGCATTCCCAAAGTTCAACTTTGACCGTGTAAAACATATATGTATTAGGGTGTCAAACATATATGTTTTGCTTAGGTGTTGTAAATGCTTAACAATCAGTGCGTTGCAAGCAGGAATTTCTGTAGTTCAACAATGCGCCTTATTGTTCTATTCTTCCTTTCTTCGTCTGTAGGCTGTTTAGGTTTTTACGTACCTTTTCTTCTTTTTCTCTACCATTCTTTTGTATGGTATAGCCTTTGTGTTTTGCGTGTTCTTTTTTGCATTTGCTTTTTGTATAAACAAACTTCCTATTTGATTTGTAGTATTCGGATAAAAATACTAATTTTGCAAAAAACATATATATATATGGCAAGCGATAGTATTGTAATCATTCCCACTTATAACGAAAAAGAGAATATGGAGAAGATTATCCGAGCTGTTTTTGGCTTGGACAAGTGTTTCCATATCTTAGTGATAGACGATGGTAGTCCTGACGGAACAGCACAGATAGTGCACAACCTTATCAAGACCGAATTTGCTGATCGTCTTTTCATCATAGAGCGTTCGGGGAAATTAGGCTTGGGCACAGCTTATATTCGTGGTTTCCAATGGGCATTAGAGCACGACTATGAATATATTTTTGAGATGGACGCCGACTTTAGTCATGACCCCAACGATTTGCCTCGCCTTTATGCAGCTACCCACGATGAAGGCTTCGATGTGGCTGTGGGTTCACGCTATGTAAGTGGGGTGAACGTGGTAAATTGGCCTATCGGGCGTGTGCTGATGAGCTATTTTGCCAGCAAGTATGTGCGCTTTGTTACAGGATTTCACGTTCACGACACCACAGCAGGCTTTGTGTGCTATCGCCGCAAGGTGTTAGAAACCATATCTTTAGACGAAATAAAGTTTAAGGGATATGCTTTCCAAATAGAAATGAAATATACCTCGTACAAGATAGGTTTCAAGATAAAGGAAGTGCCTGTTATCTTTGTCAATCGCAGAGAAGGAACAAGCAAAATGAGCGGTGGCATATTCTCTGAAGCATTCTTTGGAGTGATGCGTTTGCGTTTAGATGGTTGGTTCCGCAAATATCCTAAACCTAAGGCATAAAACCATTGTGCTGAGGCTATAAACGAAAAATAAAAGAACTAAATATTAAATATATTACAACGGAAAACATCTAAAGAAGAAACAGAATGGATTGGAAGAAATTGCAGAATGGTTCAGACATTCGTGGCATTGCCCTTGAAGGTATAGAGGGTGAAAACGTAAATCTTACAGACGAAATAACCATCGCTTTGGCTAAAGCCTTTGTGGCTTGGCTTGGCGAAAAGAATGGCAAGACTGCTCAACGTGTAGCTGTAGGAAGCGACTCACGCCTGTCAAGCCCTGCATTGCGCAAAGCCTTTGCCGAAGGTGCTGCTGGTGTAGGTGCTGAAGTTTTGACTTTTGGTATGGCGTCCACTCCTGCAATGTTTATGTCTACTGTTGACGATACGCTTAAAGTAGATGGTGCTGTGATGGTAACAGCAAGCCACTTGCCTTGGAATCGTAATGGATTGAAGTTCTTTACGGCTAAGGGTGGATTAGAAAAGGCTGATATAGCACGCATCTTAGAGCTTGCACCACAATTCTACAATGTAGAGAATAAGGCTGAAGGCACCGTGAAAGAGGTAGACTTTATGCAAACCTACTGCAATATTCTTGTAGACTATATAAGAAAAGGTGTAAATGTGGGCGATGAACCTTTGAAGGGAATGAAAATCATTGTTGATGCAGGTAATGGTGCAGGTGGATTTTTTGTTCACAATGTGCTCGATTGTTTGGGTGCAGATACAAAGGGTAGTCAGTTCCTTGAACCTGACGGAAAATTCCCTAACCACGTGCCTAATCCTGAAGACAAACAGGCTATGGCATCTATCTGCAAGGCGGTAGTGGAGCAGAAAGCCGACCTTGGTATTATTTTTGATACCGATGTAGACCGCTCTGCCATTGTAGACCGCACAGGTGCACCTATCAATCGTAACGCATTGATAGCCTTGATAGCTGCCGTTATTCTCCGTGAGCACCCTCAAAGTACTATCGTTACCGACTCGGTTACTTCTGATGGTTTGGCAACATTCATTGCCGACCGCAAAGGTGTGCATCATCGCTTCCGCCGTGGTTATAAGAACGTTATCAATGAGTCGCTCCGTCTCAATGCTGAAGGTAAAGAATCTTGGTTAGCTATTGAAACTTCGGGACACGCTGCATTGCGCGAAAACTTCTTCTTAGACGATGGTGCTTACCTTGTGGCTAAACTCATTGTTGAGGCAGCTTGTCTTCGCAAGGAAGGAAAAGAGTTGCAAGACCTTATAGCTGCTCTTCGTCAGCCTAAAGAAAGCAAGGAAGTGCGTTTCAAAATCAATGCAGACGACTTTAAAGCCTATGGCGAAGATGTGCTAAAGCATATTAAGAGCGAGGCTGAAAAACAGGCTGGTTGGCAGATAGTTACGCCTAACTACGAGGGAGTACGCATAGCTTGTAAGGCTGAGGACGAACAAGGGTGGTTCTTGCTTCGTCAGTCGCTTCACGACCCTGTGTTGCCGCTCAATATTGAGTCGGACGTTAAGGGTGGTGTGGCTAACATAGAAAAGAAGGTAAATGCCTTGTTGGCAGCCTTTACCGCATTAGAAAAGAAATAAAAAACAAGGAATAGAAAGGAAATAGGTACGTGATAAAGTTGCGTTTCTATCTCCTTTTGATACGCTTTTATTTTAATCGAATATGAAGATACAGATTTGTCAAGCCCAAATAGACCAAGCCCCCATCGTTGCTCGTATGATAATGGAGGCAATGGACCACGATTGCTGCCAGTGGTTTGCAGGTGAACATCATACCTTAGACGACTTCTACGCCTTGATGCAGACCCTTGTAAGGCGCACCGATTCGCAATACTCTTATCGTAATACCTTGGTGGCAGTAGATGGAGAGAGTAGGGTAGTGGGCGTGTGTGTAAGCTATGACGGAAGTCAGCTTCGTTCGCTTCGTAAGGCTTTTATTGAGGGTGCAAAGGCTGCATTTGGCAAAGATTATTCTACAATTCCTGACGAAACGCAAGCAGGCGAGTTATACATCGACTCGCTTTGTGTAGATAAGAATTATCGGAAAATGGGCATTGCTTCAGCCTTGTTGCGTGCCACAATAGCAAAGGGAGAAGCTATGGGCTTGCCCACAGCCCTTTTGGTGGACAAAGGCAATCCCAAAGCCGAAAAACTTTATACCCAAATAGGCTTTGAGTACAAGGACGATAACGAGTGGGGTGGACACCCTATGCGCCATTTAGTGTACTCGTTGCGAAAAAAGTAGGAAGAAAACGAATTAAGTTTTTAGATTTTTATTTCATTGCTTTGATTGTCGTGTCTTTGTTGCGTCTATATAGACTTTTCTTTTTAAAGACATAGCCATTTATGAAATTATTGTCAATAGGTTTTTTATTATCTTGTTCGCTTGCTGCATTTGCGCAAACAATTCAAAAAGACTCTATCACAACCATTGAAGAAGTAGTGGTTACGGCACGTTTACCCCTTAGAGAGATAGTTCCTTCACAAAAATTGAAAGGAGCAGAATTGGAACGCTTGAATAGTCAGTCGGTAGCTGATGCGTTGCGCTTCTTTTCGGGTGTACAATTGAAAGATTAT
Source organism: Prevotella ihumii (assembly GCF_900155655.1). GTDB lineage: Bacteria > Bacteroidota > Bacteroidia > Bacteroidales > Bacteroidaceae > Prevotella > Prevotella ihumii. The sequence goes on along the minus strand of NZ_LT706987.1, from coordinate 1,272,008 downwards.
GGAGGTGTGGGCGGTATCAAGACTGTGGATATACGAAGTATGGGTACGCATCATATAGGCATCTTCTATGACGGAATAGAATTGGGCAATGCACAGAATGGACAGATAGACCTTGGACAATACTCGTTGGACAATATTGGCGAAATATCTATGTACAACGGACAGAAAAGTGCTATTTTCCAACCTGCTTCCGACTTCGGTAATGCTGGTAGTGTGTACATTCGTACTCGTCAACCACGCTTTACTGAAGGAAAAAACTATAATTTGAAACTAAAAGCAAAGTATGGGTCGAGCGACCTTTTCCGCTTCTCTACACTTTGGGAGCAGCGCATTTCGACTGCTGTGTCAAGCTCGTTGAATGCCGAATACATAACGTCGAGCGGTAAATATAAGTTTAATTATCGTCGTGTAACACCCAACGGAGAAGTGGCATACGATACCACAGCAGTACGTGAAAACGGAGATGTACGTGCAGAAAGGGTAGACTTGAATATCAATGGCATTATTCTACGTGGCTATTGGAACGCTAAAGCCTATCTGTATCACAGTCAGCGAGGTATCCCTGGAGCTATTGTGAATAATGTTTGGCGCAGAGGTGAGCGACAAGGCGATATGAATACCTTTGTGCAAGGTAGATTTCAGAAAGATATAAGCGACCGCTTTTCTACCCAATGGTTGGCAAAATATGCGTTTTATCGTACACATTATGTCAATCGTGACACGATGATGCTGCCTATTGACAATCGTTATTGGCAGCAAGAACTGTATCTCTCTACGGCTAACGCGTACGAGATAATGCGCAATTGGAGTGCATCGGTGAGTTACGATTTTAGATGGAATAAGCTCAATGCCGATACCTATCGCTTTGCTTTCCCTACACGTTTCTCGCACTTGGTGAGTCTTGCAACCGCATTAGACTTGAAATGGATGAAGGCACAAGTATCGGTTTTAGGGTCGTTTGTACACGATAGATTGCACCCACGAACAGAGTTTTTGGAGGAGGTGACGCGTACCAATAATATCAATAAGTTTACACCTGCATTGTTTATCGATTTCCCATTGGTGGACAAACTTTATAATGATGGGTCGTCAGCTACCTTTAGTTTGCGTGCCTTTGCTAAGCGAAGTTTTCGTATGCCTACATTCAACGATTTGTATTACACCGACTTAGGAAATGCAAACCTTAAACCAGAAAGTGCTTTACAATACGACTTTGGGGTGCGTTTTGATAAACGTTATAACAAGGGGTTGATGCGCAATTTCCACTTCCAAGCTGATGGGTATTACAACACTATTCACGATAAGATAATTGCTTATCCTAAGGGGCAACAGTTTAGATGGACGATGCTGAACCTTGGAAAGGTGCATATTACAGGATTGGACGTAATGACGTCGGTGAGCCTGCAACCTATGAAGAACTTGTTGGTAACAGGACGATTGCAATATACTTATCAAGACGCAAGAGACGTAACCGACAAGGCAGATGTGTTCTATAACGACCAAATACCTTATATTCCTTATCATAGCGGTTCGGCAATCGTAAATGTGGCTTATAAGAATTGGACGCTGAATTACAGCTTTATCTATTCGGGCAAACGTTACAATCAGCAAGAAAACATTGCGTACAACTATATGCAGCCTTGGTACACAAGCGACTTGAGTTTGCAATACGATTTCAAGGTGTGTACAACACGTATGCGTATAACAGCGGAGGTAAACAACGTGTTTGACCAAAAGTATGATGTGATACTCAATTATCCTATGCCAGGAATTAATGGGGTAGTGGGTTTCCAAGTTGAATTATAAATAAGAAGATGAAACATCTAAAATACATTATCTATTTATTGTTTGTGGCGTTTGTTGCAAGCAGTTGTAGGGAGAATGACATTATAATTTATCCAACTGAAAACAACGTTGGCGACAAGTTGGTGAGCAACTATTTAGGACTTTATGTGCTGAATGAAGGCAATATGGGGTCGAACAAGGCAACGTTAGACTATCTTGATTTGAGTACGGGAGTTTATTCTCGCAATATTTATCCTTCTCGCAATCCTAACTTGATAAAGGAACTTGGTGATGTGGGAAACGATGTACAGATTTATGGAAACAGCCTTTGGATGGTGATAAATATGTCGCATAAGGTGGAAGTGGCTGATGCTAAAACAGCTGTGAGCAGAGGGCACGTAGATATTCCAAACTGTCGTTATTTGGCTTTCGATGGTGGCTTTGCATACGTGAGTACGTATGTGGGATTGCCTAACAGTGAAAGTGTATTGGGTGCTGTTTATAAGGTTGACACCGCTTCATTGAAGGTTGTAGATAAATGTATTGTGGGTTATCAACCTGACGAATTGGTCGTAAACAAGGGAAAACTCTATGTTGCGAATAGCGGTGGTTATAACGGAATGAAAGCAATTGGCTATGATAACAGGGTGAGTGTTATTGATTTGAAAACGTTTAAGGTAACGAATACGATTAAAGTTGCACCCAACCTGTTCCGTGTACGCAATGATAAATATGGAAGATTGTGGGTTTCGTCGCGTGGAGATATGAAAAGAATTCCCTCAAAATTATTTATCGTTGAGAATGATGTTGTAGTAGATTCGTTAGATAGTCGCACTGATGGGTTCGACTTCCGTGGCGATTCGCTCATTAGCTATTCGGGAAGAGGAGCTAAAACAAAGTTTAAGGTGATTGATATAAGAACAATGAAGATGGTAAATGATGACTTCTTGAAGTTTCCTACTGATGTTCCTATCAAGACAGCTTATGGTATCATCATTCACCCTGCAACAGGTGACGTCTATGTGATGGACGCTACAAACTATGTGTCAAGTGGTAAAATATACTGCTTTGATAAAGATGGAAATTATAAGTGGCATACGTTGACAGGCGATATACCAGGGCACGCGTGCTTTTTGATGAAATAACAAAATAAGAAATAACGATGAAAAGATTTTACTTACTTACTGCAATGTTGCCAATGGCTATGGCTACATTTGCACAAAAATCGCCATTTATACAGGCGGTAGATGAATACAGACCTGCTCCAGGGCAGTTTGTCAATGTATTACCTGAACTTACTGCAGCAGATAATGCAGAAACTGCAGCAAAGAAATGTTCAGAGTCGATAGCTGGAAGACGTAACGGATATAGCGTAACTTTGGGTGCGTATGGCGGTTATATTACCTTCCACTTCGATCATTCTGTTATTAATGTAGCGGGCGAACCTGACTTAAGAATTTATGGAAACGCACATCCTGGGTCGTCAGAGGCAGGTATTGTGATGGTTTCAAAAGATGAAAATGGCAACGGAAAGCCTGATGATATATGGTATGAATTGTCGGGAAGTGCCGATGTTGATAGCGTGGGAAAGGTTATTTACGATTACGAGATTACTTATAAACCTAACCCAATGAACGATATTCCTTGGACAGATAATAAAGGAAAAACAGGTACAGTGGAACGAATAGTACTTGAGGAGTATCCTCGTGAACAAGAGTATTATCCATTGTGGATTAAAGAAGATTTGACCTTTAAAGGCACATTACTTCCCAAAAATAGCTATACGAATAAAGATGGTTGGTGGGTGCAAAACTCGTTTAGATATGGCTATGTAGATAATATTTCTAATAGCGACAAACCTGATTTTGACATTGATAATGCTGTAGATGCAAATAGAAATGCTGTAAAATTAGACAAGATTGATTTTGTACGTGTATATAATGGGTTGAACGATAAGTGTCCAAGACGAAATTGGGTAGGTGAATTGTCTACAGAGGTTTCGGGCGCAGAAGATTTACACCCCGCTGCAACAAATATTGATGCACCACTCAACTCTAATAGTGAAACAATGGTGAAGGCTATATTTACTATTGATGGTAAAGAAGTTAAAGAGTTGCAGCGTGGTATCAATATCGTGAAATTTGAAAATGGTAAGGTCAAAAAGGTTATTGTGAAGTAATGCCTTTCTATACTTCAACTCAGATTAGATATTAGAGTAAGAGTGCATTTATCATAAGTCGTTTCATACGTTTCAAAAATAGTTGAGAAAGTTCTTAAACACCTCTTAATGAACACTTTGAGTTCAACAAGAAATGTAAAAAAATAAACTTAAAAGAGGAAGATTAAAGACTTTTACATTGTATATGTAGGTCTTTGCTCTTCCTCTGTTTGATATATGGAACGTCTTTTTTGTGAGGTCTATTCTTTTTGTTTCAATGAAGATTTAATGTGAATAGATGTTCTATAAAAGTTTCTTTTAATTTTGTTCCGAAGCTTAGAAGTTCCACCAATGTTTCTTCTTAGGTTCTGGATGCGAATAGGAATGTTCTGCATAACGTAAGGTTTCCCAAGTCTCCTTATTTTTTATCATTTGGTACATTGTACCCCAATCTACCAAACCGCCAATATTGCGGTCATCGATGAACATATCGGCTTTCAACTTGCGCGAGTAATGATTGTTTTTAGAATGTTCTTCTTCTGGATAGTCCTTGTTTACTGCCCAAAAATCCACACCACGTTCGTGACACCAATCTACAGCTTCTTGTAATAATTCATCTTCACGTACACTCCAAAGAATAAGTTGGTGACCATCTTTAATTAATTGCTTGAGTGTTTCGGTGGCGAAAGGTATTTCTGAACCTATCTTAGGATACTTGTGCTCTACAATTGTTCCATCAAAATCTACTGCTATTACCATATATTATCGAAATAAAATCAAGTGTTAGAAAAAATAAAATCAAGGAATGATGTATGAAAGAACACCATTCCTTGATTGAATTACTATTTTTTATAGTTTAATCGAATTGTCTTTTTTATCGCCATAGTGGCTATTGGTATAATTACCATACTTGCCGTATGTGCTGTAAGAACCGTATTTATCACCCTTGCCATAGCCGTAACGGCCGTATTTGCCATACTTGCCATAGCCGTAGTAGTAGCCATACTTCTTCTTAGACATATCTATACCATTGAGAACGATAGACATCTTTGGTAATTTCTTTCCTGTATGGAAATCGTTAATCATACCGAAGGATGCCTTTGGAGTATAGTCTGCACGACACATATAAACCGTTGCATCAGCTATCTTACCTATTTCTAACGTATCGGTAACAAGTCCGATAGGGGCTGTGTCGATAAGTACGTAGTCGTACTCTGAACGTAGAAGGTTAAAGGTTTCGCATAATGACTCTCGAGCAATTAATTCTGTTGGGTTTGGAGGTATAGGACCAGCCATCAATAAGTCCAAATTCTTGTTCACACCAGATGGAAGTATTTGCTCTCTAAGTTCATCGGAAGTTGGATTGTTTTTCATCAACAAGTTGGTTATACCGTGCTTGTGATCGCTAATTCTGAATAGCTCGGCTAATCGAGGACGACGAATATCAAGTCCAACAAGGATAACCTTCTTGCCTAAGAGCGCAAAGCTGACCGCAAGGTTTGCAGCTGTAAAGGTCTTACCTTCGCCCGATGTAGACGATGTAAACATAATAACCTTTTGGTTTTCTTCCATAATGAATTGCAAGTTGGTTCGCATTGAGCGGAACACCTCTTCCATTTGGTTGTTTTGATTTTCGTGTACAACGATGTCTGCCTTGCCCTTTGCCGAGTTGCTTGCTACTGGTACATCGGCAATAATAGGAAGAGCTGTGAGTTTAACTACATCATCGTGACCCTCTATCTTATAGCGGAAGAACTCTATAAGGAATAGTATCAATGCTGGAAGTGCTAAGCCTAAAGCGATAGCAATGAGCATAATCATTTCAGAGTTTGGACTTACTTTTCCTGCAAATTGAGGTTCGTCAATAAGTTTACCCTTGTCTACAGTTGCCGCCAATGAGATATTATTCTCCTCACGCTTCTGTAATAACATCAAATAAAGACCCGAACGTACTTCTTGTTGGCGTCCTATTTGGTTTAACATTCGTTCTTGCAATGGTGTTTCTGCTACCTGTGAATTGTATTTACCAAATTGTCCAGCGATAGCATCTCGTTGTATTTGCAAGTTATTGCGTGCTGTTTCGATGGCACGGCGTATATTTACATTGAGATTACGTATTTGGTCTGTCAATGGTTCTACAACTGGTGAGTTTTCAGAAGCACTACGCAATAGTCGGTTGCGTTCCAATACCAACTCGTTATATTTATCGATGAGGCTTGAAGAAGTTGCATCTGTTAATCCTATATTTGAAGGAATTACTTGTGTGTAATCTCTTGAAGAGCCTTTTACTTCCGATGCAATGCTATTGAAGAGTTCTATTTGAGTATCTAAATCTGTAAGTTTCTGTTCTGATTGAGTTTGATTAGTAAAACTGCTTGTAGCATTCATTTGCAACTCAACCATACCATTCTGTTGTTTGAAGTTTTGAATTTGGCTTTCTGTTTTACCTAACTCAGCATTGATTTTACCCAATCTATTGTTAATAAATTGGTCAGTTCTAAGCGCAATTGTGTTCTTGTCTTCATTTGCTTGACGATTATATACCACTGCCAATTGTTTTAAGTAGTCGATGGCACGTTGTGGAATTTCATCAGTCAATTTTAGAAGGGCAATGCTTGTAGACTTTGAATTTTGTGCTACTTGCAATGCACCAACGTATTTGTTGCAAGCCATTTTTGGCGACTGAATATTCACATACAACTCTTCACCCTTGCGCAACATCTTTCCATTGTTTGAGGCTATAGTGATAATACCTGCACGTGTAGAAATAGTTGTAGGTAGAGTTGAAAATCTTCTATTTAATGAGTAAGGTCCTTCAGCGTCCTGCTCATTGATTGAAACAGAGTAGGTTCCGTTTACAGAATATCCATCATCATTACGTGTGATGGTAAGCTTGATGGGCTGATTAAGCTTTTCCAAGTGAGCCTTATCAATATCTACATTCAATGGTTGGTCGCCATAATAGAATACGCTCTTTACTCTTCCTTTGGTAGAATAATTAACATATAGTTTTAAGTCGCGCACTACATCTTGTGACATTGAACGTGATGAAAGTATTTCCATCTCATTGTCAATACCTGCAGAATTAGACATAATACCCAAGTTTGCCATATTTTGGAGACTTGATCTACGACCATTATTATCGGCATCCTTAATTAATAACTTGGCTTGTGTTTGATAAATTGGCGTTACATAACGTAAATAAATAGCACCTAAACCTCCACAAATGATGGCTGAGAGAATGAACCAATACCAATTAAGTACCACTGTACGAAAAATAAGTTGGAAATCAATGAATGACTTACCTTCTTCTTTTCCGTATTCAGCGTCTTTGTTTATAATTTCTTCCATATATAAAACCTAATTATTCTTTGATTTAATCGTTAGCAAGTTTGAGCAAGTATTTGCCATATGCGTTTTTAGCCATTGGTTGTGCAGTATTAATAAGTTGTTCCTTTGTTATCCAACCTTTTTTATATGCTATTTCTTCAAGGCACGAAACCTTTAAGCCTTGACGCTTTTCAATACATTCTATAAATGTGCTTGCTTCTGATAAGCTATCGTGTGTACCAGTATCCAACCACGCAAACCCACGTTGTAGGGTTTGTACCTTTAGTTGTTCTTTTGCCAAATATTCTTGATTTACGGTTGTTATTTCTAATTCTCCGCGAGCTGAGGGCTTAATATTCTTTGCTATTTCTACAACACTATTAGGGTAGAAATATAATCCCACTACAGCATAATTGCTCTTTGGGTGTTCAGGCTTTTCCTCTATACTGAGACAATTGCCATTCTTATCAAATTCTGCTACGCCATATCGTTCGGGGTCGTTTACGAAATAACCGAATACAGTTGCTTTTCCTTCTTCGTCGGCTGTTCTCACACTTTCTTTTAGCAGACTTGAGAAGCCAGCTCCGTAAAAGATATTGTCGCCCAATACCAAGCAAACATTATCGTTTCCGATAAATTTTTCACCAATAATGAAGGCCTGTGCCAAGCCATCAGGTGAAGGTTGTTCCGCATACTCAAAAGTTACCCCAAATTCGTGTCCATCTCCGAGCAATCGTTTAAAGCCTGGTAAGTCGTTAGGTGTTGATATAATCAAAATTTCCTTTATACCTGCCAACATCAATACTGACACAGGATAATAAATCATAGGTTTATCGTAGATGGGTATCAACTGCTTACTGATACCTTTTGTTATAGGGTAAAGGCGTGTGCCAGACCCTCCTGCGAGAACAATACCTTTCATAATTTCTAATTATTTTATTTTTATTTTACGCAACCTAAATTCAACTCTTGTTCGATAGTATGAGTTTTATTATTTTTCGAGTCTTATTCTTTTAAACCATTTGTGCTGCACAACTTGGCCAATTGTTCTCATATATCGTTGAGTTATTTTATATGTGGCAAAGGTAATCAATTAAATTGATATTTTGCCTTTGTGTGAAAAAAAATATCCATAAATCTATAAATCTTATTTTATTTTCTTAACTTTGCAATCCTTAAAGAGTATTTACTCTATTTTAAAATCACATATATTAAAGTTTTATAATGGGAATCTTTTCAAAGATATTCAATAGCAATAAAGACGAACAAGAAAAAGTTGGAGGAATGAACGACTATATGACATTGGTCAGAGTTTATTTCCAAGCATCATTGGCTGCCAAGTTGGGCATCACTAATTTGGCTTCATTGCCCGACTTGCGCACTTATAAGCAAACTTTCAAAGTACCTACTGTAAATAACAAGTTGGGAGTAGGCGAGAAAACCAGTGTAAGAAAAACAATGAAAAACCTATATGGAACATCTGACTTGTTCTTCGATGAGATAGATAACAGCATCAAGAAGAATTGCAAGAAATTGCAAGATGTGCAAGGCTATCTTTACCAATTCCAAGCATTTTCACAAGATTTGATGATGTTGATTGGCAACTTGATGAAATTCAAACTACGTGTTCCAGGCTTCTTCAATAAGATAATTTACAAGATGACCGAAAAAACCGTTGACGATATTTTCACCAAAAACGACTTCTCCGACCCTGCTGTTATCAAGTCGGTAATGTCTATTCGCCAACTCAGTCAACGTCTTGGATTTTCACGCCAATGGTGTGTCGACTTTGTTTATCAAGTCGTTATGTTGGCAAAGAAAGAACCTCGTCAGGGTGACGACCAAGCTAATTCATAACAAAGTTGTGGATATAGCCAAACATTAAAATAATCTATCAATAATTTTGATAAGTTGAAAGTTTAATGTAAATTTGTAGCCAAAACGATGTAAGTATATGAATGCGAATGAGAAAACACTAAATACATTTGCAACACGTGTAAGACAAATGATTCTCCAGTATCAAGAATTGAAACAGGAGAATAACGAGTTGTATGAATTGGTGGACCAACGTGATAAAGAGATTGCACAACTAAAATCACAGTTAAATCAAGCGCAAAGCGAATATAGTTCATTAAAAATGGCTAAGATGATTGAGATAAGCGATGGCGATATGGAAAGTGCACAAAAGCGCATTGCAAAGCTCATCAGAGATGTAAACAAGTGCATCACCCTCATTAGTGAGAAATAAACCGTAAAAAGAATGGCTGACGATAAATTACATATAAGGTTGCACGCCTACGATACAGAACTTTCTGTAAATATACGACGTGAAGACGAAGAGTATTATAGAGCTGCAGCAAAACTTATAACAGAGAAAGTAAATTCTTATTCACAGCTTTTCAAAGGTAAGAAAAGCGATAAGGACATACTTTATATGTCAATGCTCGACATTGCGCTCCATTATAAAATGGAAGGAGCACGCAATGACACAGCCCCATTCAGCGAAATTCTTGGTCAACTCACTTCAGAGATTGAAGAAGCACTCAAAAAGTAATCAAGGATAATCAATAATTTAATAAATAGGAAATGAGCCCAATATTAGCAATTATAATTGCCGTGGCATGTCTTGTATTAGGATGTGTTGGCGGCTTTGCAATGTTTCGTTACGTTATAAAAGGCAAGTACGAAGAGACGATAGAGCAAGCAAAGAAAGATGCTGAAGTATTAAAAGAGAAAAAACTATTGGAAGTAAAAGAAAAGTTCTTGAACAAGAAAAGCGAACTTGAAAAGGAGGTACAACAGCGCAACCAAAAATTCCAACAAAACGAAAATCGCCTCAAGCAACGTGAAATATCACTCAATCAGCGTCAAGACGATATTAACAGACGCAAGCAAGAGGTAGACCAGCAGCAACAACGTATTGATAACGACAAGAAATTGCTCCAAATAAAGGAACAAGAACTTGAAAAACAGCAAGAACTTGAACGTGCAAAGCTTGAAGAACTTTCAGGTTTGAGCGCAGAAGAAGCTAAAGAACGCTTGGTGGAAAGCCTTAAAGACCAAGCCCGACTTGATGCTGCATCATATATCAACGAAATAGTTGACGAGGCAAAACTCAATGCTAATCAGCAAGCAAAGAAGATAGTTATACAGACTATTCAGCGTGTAGCAACCGAAACAGCTATTGAAAACTCGGTTAGTGTTTTCCACATTGATAGCGATGAGGTAAAGGGACGAATTATTGGGCGTGAAGGTCGCAATATTCGTGCTTTGGAGGCTGCTACAGGTGTAGAAATTGTTGTAGACGATACCCCTGAAGCTATTGTTATTTCAGCTTTCGACCCTGTGCGCCGTGAGATTTGTCGCTTGGCACTCCATCAGTTGGTAGCCGATGGTCGTATCCACCCAGCTCGTATCGAAGAAGTAGTAGCTAAGGTGAAAAAACAATTGGATAATGAGATTATCGAAACAGGAAAGCGTACCGCTATCGACCTTGGTATTCACGGCCTCCATCCTGAACTTATCCGCATTGTAGGTAAAATGAAGTATCGTTCATCATACGGACAAAATCTTCTCCAACACGCTCGCGAAACTGCAAATCTTTGTGGTGTTATGGCAAGCGAATTAGGACTCAATCCTAAGAAGGCTAAGCGTGCAGGTTTGTTGCACGATATAGGTAAGGTGCCTGATGAAGAAACCGAACTTCCACATGCTATCTATGGTGGTCGTGTAGCCGAAAAATTCAAGGAAAAACCTGAAATTTGCAACGCTATTGCAGCCCATCACGATGAAGTAGAAATGACAAGCCTTATTGCACCAATTGTACAGGTTTGCGATGCTATTTCGGGTGCTCGCCCAGGTGCACGCCGTGAAATTGTAGAAGCATACATCAAGCGATTGAACGATTTGGAAGCCATTGCAATGAGCTATCCTGGTGTAACAAAGACCTATGCTATTCAGGCAGGACGCGAACTTCGTGTAATTGTGGGTGCTGATCGTATGGACGATACACAGACCGAAAACCTCAGTACCGAGATTGCAGAGAAGATACAAAACGAGATGACTTACCCTGGACAGGTAAAGATTACCGTTATTCGTGAAACACGAAGCGTATCTTACGCTAAGTAAAATATTTATTTATCATTATACCAAACGGCTGATAGAAGTCTCTTCTATTGGCCGTTTTTTATTTCTATCCTCTTATTTTATCGTAAGCATCGTAAGCATCCAATATTAGCCGCCTTTGTGTAACATTCTTGCTTTACTACCTTTGCCCGAAAAACTTATGTTTGTACTCAACGAAACAAATGTTTTTCGGGTTTGTTGCACTCCTGTGGACATGCGTCAGGGTATTCTTCGCCTGTCCCAATTGGTACGCAGCAATGACTTCAATCCTTCTGATGGTGTTGTCTACGTTTTCTACAATCGATCCCGTAACCGAATTAAATTGCTGCACTGGGAACGCTGTGGTTTTGTCGTGTATCATAAACAGATGGCACAGGGTTGCCTGAGTCCTAAAATCATACGGGCGAGAACTGGATTTTATGAACTTCGCTGGGACGAATTGGT
>NZ_LT706987.1:968821-1259870 GCF_900155655.1 Prevotella ihumii | reverse complement strand
GCAGACATAGAGCCATACAAATGGATGAAGGAAATCCTTTCAAAGCCCCTGCTCGACATGACGGAGGAGGAACTCACGAAAATGCTACCTTCAAACTTCAAATAACAAATAACCCTTATATGCTGCCAGACATATAAGGGTTATTTGTTGGTGTGAAAGGCGGCTAATATTGGATGCTTACGTTATTTGTTGGTGTGAAAGTCGGCTAATATTGGATGCTTACGTTTTACCGGACAGCAATAATAAGAAATATAGAACTAATTGATGGGAAGAGCTCAATATAAAAAATAACAACCCGCTATCTAATGGATTTCTCCATTGGATAGCGGGTTGTTATAAGTGTTGATTACAGACTTTTTGTATCTTGTGCTTAGTTTACTTGCTTCTATCTGATGTGTAACTTGTTTACAGCCTTAGCTTTCAACTTGTTTATCTTATTTGATGTAGCATTACCAAACGACTTTCCTGCTAATGCGCCCTTATAGGTTGTAGCACGTGTCATTCCCTTTGCATAGTTTGTAGCTTGACGAGACAAATCAATATAGAAAGCATCTGTACAGTTTGTCCCTAAGCCGTAACCATAGAATACATCGTATCCACGCTCTTGATCGTAACCAAGGAAAAAGCCTTGGTTCTTAGAGCTAATGTCCATCTTAAATTCTTTTCCACTCTTTTTGTACTTGATAATGATGTCGCCTGAATTATTGATGAACCAAGAGAAGTCTAAAGCTTGTGTATGTCCTTCGTTATCAGTATCTGTTTCTACGCCATAACCGCGCAATTGATTTTGAGAGTTTTGATAACGGAAGAATTTCATATTTGCCGTAAATGATAGTTGTTGACGTGTAGCGTTCTCATCATCATATTGGTAAATCATATCGCCTTCCCATTCTCCTGACAGTACTTGAGCTTCTTGTACAAGTGCTTCTGTTGCATTTTGTTCGTAGTTGTTTCCCATTCCTATCGCATTCATAAACGCTTGGAACTCTGCTTCTGTTGCATTTGGATAGTAATAGAAGAAAAAGTTATAAGCTGTAAGATAGTCTGTGCCGCCTTGATAAAGGTAGTGGTAGTTTTGTACAGCCTCATCAACTATTGAATAAGATGGCGTGTTATATCTGTAAGGTTCGTCATCGCTACAACTTGTAAATGAAAATGGTAGAGCCATTATGGCCAATCCCACAAAAAATGTTGTAAGTTTCTTCATATTCTAATCTCCTATTTTTTGTAATTCTATAGCAAATGTTTTTTATTTTATGGCAAAGATAAGAAAAAACTGATATTTGGACGATACATATTTTACTATTTGGTAATAGGGTTTCCCCTAAATGTAGTAGAGTATTCACTACTTAGAATAAAAGAGAACTGAATGTGTAGTAAAACTATTTGAAAACAATATATTTTGAAAAAAAAGGAACTTCCGTTTGGAAATTCCTTTGCTCTTTTGGGTGGAAGATGGGACTCGAACCCACGACATTCAGAACCACAATCTGACGCTCTAACCAACTGAACTACATCCACCATATATGCTTCGTTCCCGAAAGCGAGTGCAAAGTTACTGAATTTATTTAAATCTACCAAATAAATTCAGAACTTTTTGCGAGAAATCTTTATTTAGCAGGCTTCTGTGTAGGTGCTGTTTGTGCTGCTGGAGCAGACTGCTTCTGTTGGCTTGCACCGAAGTTAGGCAAGTTGTTAGGATTTGTTGTGCTTCCTTCTGTTGCTGCTTTTTCGATAACGCTTTGGTCTGTTACGGCTGTTGGAGCTACGTATGCGCAACCAATGCTCAACAATACCATAACGATAGCACATCCCCAAGTTACCTTTTCTATAAAGTCGGTAGTTTTGCGGACACCCATAATTGCGTTAGATGATGAGAAGTTTGATGCCAAACCACCACCTTTAGATTCTTGAATAAGAACTACGCCAATCATAACGAAGGCTGCAATAACGATAAGTGCTACTAATAGGGTATACATTTTTTTGTTCTATTTTTTGTTATTATTTATTATCAGTTTCTCCAAAAATCGGATTTGGTCTGCAAAGTAACGATTTTTTTTCGGATATACCAAATTTAATCGCTTAATTATTTCCAAAGCTTTAGAATATCTGCCTTGTTTGATATAAATTCGTGCTAAAGTCTCTGTGAAATAGCCATTATCGTCTACTTCTACCACTTCGTTACTCTCTTCCAAGTCGGGTTCGTATTCTGTTTCTTCTTGTAGGGTAATTCGACCACCTTCTTTGTTGATAAAGTCGTCTATCAGACTTTGTCCTCTGAGTTCAGGCACAGCGTCTTCTTTCTTGCTGTTTTCTGCTTCCAAGAGGTAAGCTACGTAGTCTACCGTTGCATCGGTTGGAGTTGGTTTTCTTTTTCCTTCGGTAGTAGTGCTTTTTTCTTCGGGTATCTGCTCTAAGAAACTATCAATAAGCGACACTGTACGATCGGCCTTTGGTGGCTTCTCTGTAGTTTTTTCTGTGTTTGTTACAACCTCATTGGCTGTTGATTCTTTTATGTTGTGCAATTGATAATGGGCTGCTTCAACAAGATTGAACAATACTTTTCGGTCGGTGATATAAATCGCTGCACGACGCAATTCCTCGTCAAAGGTTGGGTCGTGTAGAAGGAAGAGATTTTTGAGCAGCAATACACGCACAGGTTGATAGTATGGGTAGAGCGCAAGAAGGCTTCGGAGGTCGTATAGAGTCTCCTTGTTTAGGTCTTCGGGGTGTTGAAAATAATGGGCTATATCCATATCTTTCTTGTTGTGCAAATGCGTGTTTCGAATTGTTTTTATTGCTTTCTAATGCTTTATATTGTGCTCTTTTTACCAATTTGCCACAGTAGCATTGAATACTTGTTCGGTAAGGTCCTTTATCATTTGTTCCACCAACTTCTCTTGAACAGAGTTTAAACTCTGTGTTGTATCGTATGTTGCATTAGCTGTGAATTGGCGTTCGAAGTCTTCGTTATGGTTTTTATTATTTGTGAAACGTACCATAATTGTCATCGAGAGTTCTGTTTGAGCTGAATATCCTTCGCTTGAAACACTCTTATTGCGTTGTTGATATTGCGTAATTTCGCCTTCTATCTTCATATCTCCATTACGTTTTACTTGTTGCAATCGAGTGTTGCGTGCAAAGATGTCTTTCATTGCATTGTTGAACATCGGCCCCATTGGTCCCCAAACGTATGCTGAGCGGATAGGAAATTCAGCTATCTGAATGGTTTTTATCTTGGTATAATCAATGCTTGCACCATTAAATTTGTAGCTTACAGCGCACGAAACAAGGCACAAAAGCGACATGATATATATAAGGTGTATATATTTTAATTTACTTTTCATTGTCTAATCCATATTGTTTAATTCGTCTGTAAAGTGTTCTGTCGCTAATTCCTAACTCTAATGCTGCCTTTTTACGATTGCCGTGATTGCGCTCTAAAGCCTTTTCCACCATTTGGCGACCAATATCGCTTAGGTTTAAGGTCTCAAATTCTGATATTTCTTCTGCCTCGGCAAACTCTATATGGCTTTCGGGTGTAGGTATTGGAGCGATAGCCGACTTTGTTGGCACGGGCAAAGTGTCGCTTGTTTCCTTTGGTAAGGGTTCAAAACCTCTTGCTCCATTGAGTGCACGAGTTTCTTCTAATTGTTTTCTGACAGTATTCAAATCACGGCGCAAATCGCTTACATTGCCACGCAATTCGTATAAAATCTTGTACAATAGGTCGCGTTCGCTTTCATAACTATGGTTGCCACCGCTTGGAATAATGGCCAGCTGAGTGGTGTCTGGGTCGTGTGGAATGAATTGTGAAAGCATCTCGGCCGTTATCTCACGTTGTTCGCTCAATACCGACATCTGCTCTGTGATGTTCTTTAGTTGGCGAACGTTACCTGGCCACTTGTAATGGAGCATTATTTGTTTCGCATCGTCTGTAAGTACAACCTTTGGGAGATGGTATTTTTCAGCCATTTGCAATGCAAAGAGACGGAACAAGAGAATAATGTCTTCGCCACGGTCGCGCAACGGAGGCATCTGTATAGGAATGGTATTGAGACGATAGAAGAGGTCTTCACGAAATTTTCCTTCGCTTATTGCCTTGCGCATATTTACATTGGTTGCTGCCACGATACGCACATCGGTTTTGCGAACTTCTTGTCCACCAACTCTAATATATTCGCCTGTCTCTAACACACGGAGCAATTTAGCTTGGGTAGCCATAGGCAGTTCGCCCACCTCATCTAAAAAGATTGTACCCTTATCTGCCGTTCCGAAGTAGCCAGCACTTTCGCCTATTGCACCTGTAAATGCCCCTTTTTCGTGCCCAAATAGTTCGCTATCAATAGTTCCTTCAGGTATAGAACCGCAATTGATAGCAAAGTATTTTTCTCTCTTTCGTGGAGAATTATCGTGAATAACACGTGGTATAATTTCCTTACCCACACCGCTTTCGCCAATTATGAGTACTGAAAGATCGGTAGGAGCTACCTGTAAAGCAATATCTAATGCACGATTAAGTGCATCGCAATTGCCCACTATATTGTAACGTTGCTTTATGCGTTGAAGTTCTGTACTATTCATTTCTGCTGACAAATTTACCTATTTATTTCTATTTGTCTGCTATTTTGGCAGAGTTTAACAAATTATTCCTTTCTCGAAACCTTTATCAAGAGCAAACCGATTGCTGTCCAAATGAGTTCGCGAACTCGCACCAAGAGAGCAACAAAGATACCTGCATTGGTGGTAAGTCCTAATCCTGTGATAGACATAAGGAAGCCTCCTTCACGACCGCCCAACTGCAAAGGCATAAAGAAAAGCATATTGGCAAAGAGGGTAGTGAACGATATAATTAATATACAGTTCAGGTAATTCACCGAAGGCATTAATACCAATAAGATGAAGAACACCTCTAATGCGCTGCACACACGGCAAAGCCACTCTATAAATACTACCGAAAAGAATGTTTTACGGTCTTGACTGTGCAAGGCTGCTATTTGTTTGTCAATATTCTCTAATTGTTCTTTGTGGGTTTCTATATAGCGTTTAGCCCAATTGCGTACGCCAGGGATATATCCTAAAAGCTTCATTGCACGTACTGCCAATCCTTTTTTATACCCTGAAAGAAAAAACCATATAGCCAACAATAGCACACAGGTAGCTACGGAGAGCATAATTGCCATAAAAACACTGACGTGCTGTGTTAGAATAAAGAGAGGAATAGAAAATAACCAAAACCAAAAGTGACTGAAAATGTGGGTCATAACGAAGAGCAGAACCGATGATGTAGCACGTTCCACCCCAATGCGTGGACTTAGCTCCATTATGCGATAAGGCTCGCCCCCCATCAGTCCTCCTGGTGTGGCATAGTTGAGCGCAAACCCAGACACACTAAGTTTATAGAGCCACCAAAAGGATATGTGCTTCTTGTCTGCATCTGTCTTTTCCTGACTCTTTATGATGATGTACCACGAAGCTGTGTTGAACATATAGAGGAAGAACCATAAGCCCACAACGGCAAAGAACCAATAGCCTGCTCGCTGAAGATTTGCCCATACTTCAGCAAAGTTTAATTGGGTTGCCATCAGTGCCAATAGTACTACCCCCAATACAAAGAATATATTTTGGTGTTTCTTTTTCATTCGCTTATTTGGTTATTCTCCCTTGGGTGCTCTATCTTCACGGCGTTTGGGGATAGAGAAACGCACCTTTTCGCTGTCGTCACGATGCTCTTTGTACAACTTTTGCAATGGGTTTTCCATTGGTTCATCGTAAGTAATGCGATTGCGGAACACGTCTATTGCCAAGTAGATGGCGTGGCGCATAGGCATTTCGTCCACCTCACCTCGCCCAGCACCTCGGTAAGTATCGGTTGTTTGTGGTGCTGTGCGAACCAATGGCAACCCTGCTAAATAGTTTACGCCTGCTTCGATGGTCATTGCACGGAAAGGGGTGAGCGCTTGGTCGTAGTACATTGCCAAAATACCATCAAATTGTTCCCAATCGTTGCTCCCGAAGAATGTATCTGTAGCGTATGGTCCAAATGCCTGTACGCCTTCAGCCTCCATTGCCTCTATGGCAGGGGCGATAATGTCTTGTTCCTCTGTACCTAATAATCCATTTTCGCCAGCCTTTGGATTAAGGGCGAGCACTGCAATGCGTGGATTAGATATGCGGAAGTCGCGGCGAATACTCTTGCATAGTTGTATTCCCTTCGATTTTATGTCCTCTACCGAAAGCGATTCTACTACTTGTTTCAAAGGCAAATTGCGTGTAACGAGAGCTATGCGCATCTTCTCGTTAATGAGCATAGATAGTCCTTGTTCTTCGGCTAAGAGATGGTCTTCTATATATCGACTCTGACCGCTAAAGTGAAACTGTGGATTGTTCTCAATAGGAGCTGTTACCAATACATCAAATCCGCCTGCACGATAGTCTTCCAAAGCTCGGTTTATGGCTTTTAGTCCTGCATTGCCCGACTCTTCTGTTGGATAACCTAAGTCTACTTTTATTTCTTCATCGAACACAGGAATAAAGTTTATTCGCCCTTCTTCTACCTCATCAATGCTATTGATAATGGTAAAGTTGGCTTCTATATCCAATGCGTTGCGGTGGTAAACTGCTACCTTTGGCGAACCATATATAATAGGTGTGCAAAGGTCGAACATTGTTTCCTCTGCAAAGGTCTTAAATATCAGTTCATATCCTATTCCGTTGGTGTCGCCATGGGTAATGGCTACACGTATTTTTTTGTTTTCGTTCATTGTATGTTGTTTTTTGTTGCTTTATTTATTTTTTGTCGGACAAGTCGGACGGGTCGGACTGGTCTGACAAGTGAGCTAAAGAGGGGCTTAGGGTGATAAGAAATATTACTCTTTCCACGTGTAGAGCGCAGCTTCCAATGCCCTTAGTTTGTTGCGTTTTTTGCTCTCGGGTGCATATACAAAGGCTTCTGCCACAAGTATGTGCCTTTGCAAGAGCGGTTTATGCTTTCGCATATATGCTACGAATGGTCCTCCCATAGCATCATTCTTCATTTCCCAAAGTCCACGAATGGTAGTCGAAACTTCCTTATTGATGCTTGTTGATACGATAGCACTTGTCTGCACGTACATATTATTGCGCTCACCCAAGATGTTTCGTTGCATTACGCTATCTCGTTGTTGGCGAAAATCTCCCTCGTTGATGGTGTACAAACAGAGGTTTGAAACGCCCGATGTTGCATTATTAGAGAGCCAAAGAAAGTTTTTGCCTTCCTTGCTGGCCTGCAGCTCTACGGGGACTTGTATATCTATGCCAAATAGCTTTCGTATTTTTGCTTCAGCCTCCACATTCCTATGCTTTGCCAAGTGGACTTGTGTTCGGTGCAACTCTTCTTTTACAAGGTAGTTGCGTAGTTTTTTGCCATTGCTTATCAGGAAGTTGTGCAATGCCTCCTTAGAAGGTGCATCTATGGTGAGAATAAGCTGTGGAGCAGCATACACATTGCGTCTGCTACTTACATTCACAGCCTTATGCTTTTGCTTGTCAATTTCTACTATCACCACATTGCGTACCAATCTGCTATCGGCTTTAAAGTTAGCTTTCGAAACCATCGTTACGTCAAATGTAGGCTCGCTTTGTGGCAATCCTACCATAGGTTCGGACAATAGTTGATAAATCATACTATCTTTATCACCCACCACGATAGCTTCGTAAGCGTGCCCATAGCTCATTGGTGTGAGTGCGTTCTCTTTGCAGCCCACACACAGCAATTGTCCTATGAGGGTGATAAACAACGCCCCTTTAAGCCCTTTCATCAGCTATCTTTTTAGCCGTAGAAAGCAATCCGCACGCTGCAAAAATGTCTTGTCCACGGCTGGCACGAATAGTAGTAAACACACCGTGCGAGGTGAGATAGTCTCTAAATTCTTCCATCTTCTTATCGTCCACTCCGTGAAGTGGTACGTTAGGAATGGTGTGGAAACGAATAAGATTGAAACGGCAGTCCAAACCCTTTACAAGGTTGATTATGGTCTTGGCGTGTTCTACAGAGTCGTTTACGCCCTTGAACACTATGTATTCGAACGACAAACGGCGTTGGTGTGCGAAGTCGTAATTGCGAAGCAGGTCTACTATTTCGGTAATCGACATCGCCTTTTCGCCGGGCATTATCTCTTTTCGCTCTGCAGGAATAGGCGAGTGCATACTGATAGCCACGTGGCAATCGCTCTCTTCAAGAAAGCGTTTCAGTTTTGTTTTTATGCCTATCGAACTCACTGTAATACGCTTTGGCGACCACGCATAACCATAGTCGGCAGTCATTATCTGTGTGGTGCGGAGCACATTTTCGTAGTTGTCCATTGGTTCGCCCTGACCCATAAACACGATATTGGTAAGTTTGTCACGTTCGGGGAGCGAATATATCTGATTGAGAATGTCGGTTGCCGAGAGGCTTCCTTCAAATCCTTGTTTACCTGTTTGGCAGAACAAGCAATTCATCTTGCAGCCCACTTGCGACGATACACAAAGCGTAGCACGGTCTTCATCGGGGATATAAACCGACTCAACAAACTTTCCGTTCTCTGTTGGGAAAAGATACTTTATAGTTCCGTCCTTCGAGTATTGTGCATCAATATGCGCCTTGCAACCTATGGTGTACGCCTCCTTCAGTCGTTCTCTGTTCGCTTTCGATATGTTGGTCATTTCGTCAATAGAGGTAACGTGCTGTGTATAGAGCCATTTAGCCATCTGACCTCCTGTAAAGGCAGGCATTCCTAAATCCTTGGCAACTGCTTTCAGTTCCATAAGGTTCATTCCCATCAACGATTTCTTTTCCGCTTCCATATTCATTTTGTATATATGGTGCAAAGATAGCCAAAAATAAGTAACTTTGGTGTTTTTCTTGGGTTTAATTCACAACAAAAGGAGGTGTCAAAGCCAAAATACCCCATTTGATTTGTGAGAATTAGCAAGAGTAATAATGAGGAGGTATAGTTTTGTCGGACAGGTCTGACTTGTCTGACTCGTCCGACAAGTCCCGACCTGATTGATTAATTTGACAAAACTACCCCAATATAGCATTTTGGCTTTTAACTCCTCCTAACTCCTAAACTAACTTATTTCCACACACTTGGTTTGTTGTGTGTGTAAACGTCCAATACCGCCTCTTTATCGCCAAATGGCCCGATGCACAACTCGTTTTCGTTTACATATTCAAACATTGTCATTAATACCACCGAGCCACCTGTTTCTTGAATATCTCTCAGTTCTAAACTTGGACAATTATACTCTTTATTCCATCTTAATTGCCATTTGCCGTGCTTCTCGCATACATTTGTTTGTACCCATTGTTGTGGAGTGTCATTCTTGTTTTCGGTCTTGGTATCTTTTGCGAACCATCTTGCTTCAAATTCGTAGTTACCATCGGCTTTGAAGTTGTACATCTTAACAAAATATTTGTTGTCATTTGGTTCTTCATAATACCATTTGCCTACAATTTTATTGCGATACTTATCGTTCAATGCTTTAGTTTTTTCTCCTTGAGGGGTAAGTTTTGGTTCTCTGTCACACGCTGCGAAAACAAAGCCAATTATCAAGATGGCTAATAGGGATAATGATAGTTTTTTCATTTTATGTTAAGAATTAGTGTTTGATGATATATAAACGAAAAGTTGGTTGTTTTGTTGTAATTATATGCAACAAAAATATTTTTGAGCGTTGTTTTTATGGTATTAACTTCGGTGAAAAGACGAGACAAAACGTGAAGTGGGGTAAACCCAAATCGCTCATTAGCCCGCAAAGGCTTTTTAAAGCGTTTTGCTGTTATGCTTTTCTTCGTCTTTGCACCTTATTTTGGCTCTTTTCGTTTGTTTTTTTCAGTTGTTTAGCTTGCTAAACGTCTTCAAAAACAACCAAAAATAGCTCAAAATAAGCTCGCAAATCTCGAAGAAGTCTAACGACCGATTTTGGGTAAATGATGTAAGGAAGAATAGACCAAATATGAATTAAGGTAGAAATACGAAAAACGTCTTTATAACCCTTTGTAAATAAGGAGGTTATAAAGATGTTGTAAAAGATATATCTTTTAGCGTTAAAACATATATGTTTTACCCTCTCAAAGTTGAACTTTGGGAACGCCAAACATATATGTTTTGCTTTTTAAAGATTGATGTTTTAAAAACGTTAGGTAGAGTGAAGAAAAATAGAACAATAATTATATAATGTTCCACACCTTAATCATACTTTCTTTGTCGGCTGCCTCAATCTTGTTTTCTATATCGTCGGGCAGATTGCAGAAAAAGTCGATACCTGTTAGTTGTTCCAATTCGTCAATGCTTATTACGTAAGGTTTGAGCGACTTGTCTTGGTTGTTTTTGTGTTCGAACCAAAAGGCAATGGCTTTGTATTCCCACTTGTTGCGATAAGCATCATAATATTTCATTACGGCTGTTGAGAAGTAATAGCCAGGTACGATGAACCCGTCACGGCGATGCTCTTTTATTTGGTTTTCCTTATCGATAGTTCCGCCACGGCAAACAAACATTGTGTCCTTGCTGTTGATATTGAGTGCAGCTCGCATTTTGTGCTCCATTGTAAGCCAAATGCCTCCATTGGCATCGCTTCCGTTGAATTTTTTCAGTTGTGGCTGCATATTGCTGATGAAGAAAGTTTGTCTGTTGGCTTCTTTAGAGTTCAATCGGTCGGCAGAAGGGCAAAGGTGTCCGTGGTCGTAACCTGAACCATAGAAATGGTCATCACTGAAAGCCATTGTGTAAGGTATCTTAGGGTCGGACGGATATTGATTTTGTTTGTTTTGCCATCTACCCGTATTTGTTTTGCTATTGCTTGCATATTGTTGGTAGCAAGTCCAGCGGTTCGACCGCTTTTCTCCGTCCCATTCTAAACTGAAGTTTACTTCTCCGTCGCTTAGTGTGTGGGTTACGATGATGCTTTTCCCACCCTTAACACGTGGAAATTCTACACGATGAGTTATTGGGTTGGTCTCCTTAAAGTTAGAGTTGCTATTGTTTTGTGCTTGGGCCTGTTTGTTGTTTATGCCTTCGTTCTCTTTGCTGCAAGCTATGAATGCTGCTGATGTAGCGAAGAGTAGGGCAACTGAAGCTGCTGCTAATCTATTTATTTTCATATTATCCTGATTTTAACCCAAATCGGTCGTTAGACTTCTTCGAGATTTGCGCGCTTATTTTGAGCTATTTTTGGTTGTTTTTGAAGACGTTTAGCGAGCTAAACAACTGAAAAACAAACGAAAAGAACCAAAATAAGGTGCAAAGACGAAGAAAAGCATAACATCTAAACGCTTTTAAAAGCCTTTGCGGGCTAATGACCGATTTGGGTTTAATGAATAGACAACAATCACGTTTGGGTTGTTGTTATTTAGTCTTTCTGCCCCAAAGGCAGTCTTTTGGCTATATGAAAAAAGTGCGGACAAGCGCATATGCAACTACGCTTGACCGCACTTTATGATGTTGTGGGTATATCGTCTTTACTTCTTCAACTTACCGTAACGGTTCATGAAGCGGTCAACACGACCTGCTGTATCCACAAGCTTGCTCTTACCTGTATAGAATGGGTGAGAGGTGCTTGAGATTTCGACTTTTACCACTGGGTAAGTTTCGCCTTCAAACTCTACTGTGTCGTTAGTTTTGCAAGTAGACTGTGAAAGGAACATATCGCCGTTGGACATATCTTTGAATACGACGGGGCGATAGTTTTCTGGATGAATACCTTGTTTCATTTTACTTAATTGTATGTTTGTTAATATTTAAAATATCGTTTTTGTTGTGTCTCCTATGTATAATACCCTAAGAGATACCTACCAACAGGGTGCAAAATTACGAATAATTCTGCACCCTGCCAAATATTTACGTTAGTTTTTTACTTTACAATAACGTTCTTAATCTCCCAAGTTGGAGCTACTGCCGAGGTGCTATTGTATTCGAAAGCAAGATAAACTTTGTCTTGACCTGCAAATTCTTTCAAGTCGCAAGTTGAGTCAACAAAAGTCCAGTTTGTACCTGCTGCCTTGTTATTGATGGTAAGTTCTTTCCAATTGGTAGCATCGGTTGATGCAAAAACCTTAATCGCATCTGTGTAAGCCAAGGTCTTGAGATAGTTTACAGTATTGTTGAAAGTAAGTGTAGCTGTAGTCAAACCCTTCAAGCTGAATACAGGTGAAAGGATGCGGCTGTGTGCTTCAAAATTGTTAGGCTTGATGAATGCCGAAGCTTTCATTTGCTTGTTCTTGGCATCGTGGTACCATACGTGGTCGAGACCTGCTGGGAGGGCTTGGGTGTTGACGATGGTAAAGTTTGCCATATTCTTATCGAAGGTTACGTTAAGACCTACGTTTGAAGGAGCAACTGTGCCACCACCATTGCTATTGATGCTAACGAGTGCGCCGTATGCTATCTGTGGAGACTTGCCTTGATAGTTGTCCAACTTACCCTTTACAATAACCTTGTCGCCTTTTTTGATTTGGTCGGCTGATGTAAACTTTTTACCGTTTAAGTATTTACCGTGGAATACGTAAAGTTGTCCGTTGGTTGTGCCATCGTCAGAAATGTAGTATTCTGCGCTACCATATTTTTCTGTTTCTACGCTCTTGATTTCAGAGATGATACCCGAAACATATACTTCTGCAGTTGGTAAGGTTGCTGTCTTGATGGTTTCTTGTGCCTTAGCTACGTTGTAAGGCGATGTTGCTGTGCCTTCACCTGTTGGAGCTACAGTAGATGTTCCACCACTTGTGCTGCCACCTTTCTCCTTAGTTGTACCATTGAGTGAGTAGATGTAATTGCTCTTCTCCATCTCCTTGGTGCCATTAAAGTTGATGAGCTTACCACAAACGATGAGGTCGTCGCCTGCTTTAAGTTGATCGTTCGATTTGAATTTCTCGCCTCCCAAGAAGTAACCACGATAGATAAGGAACTGGTTAGATGGTTTGCCATCGTCTGAAATGTAATAGCTTGCGTTGCCGTAAGTTGCAGTCTCAATTTCCTTGAGGCTTACAAACTTACCTTTTACATATACCTCTTTGGTAGCATCACCGCCTTTAGCAATATAGTTTTGTGCAGCTACAACGTTAAACGGGTCTTCCTTCGTACCTGTACCTGTTGCGATAAGGTCGGGTGTTTTACTCTTGTTACCATTCTCGTCGAAGGTCATATTGTATGGCATTGGTACATCTTCACAGCTTGTAAAGCCGAATATTGCTACTGCCAATACAAATATTGAATTGATTAATTTCTTCATATCTGTTTATTCTTAGTTTTCGTTATTAATTGATTGTAATAATCTTGCTGCCCTTGTCTACTTCAGGATTAGTGTTATTATAGAGCTTGAGTTTGCCCACGATAAGTACTTTCTTTCCTTCAGCAAGCTGACTTCTTGATGTGAAATGGTCGCCATTGAGATAGTAACCACGGAACACTTGGAGCTGGTTGTCGGTCTTGCCATTATCAGAGATGTAATAAGTAGCATTGCCGTACTTGCCAGTTTCATCTACTTCATCAATTTGTGAGATGATGCCTTTTATATAGTATTCTGTTACACCATCAGCCTTGCCAGAGTTGATAAGGCTCAATGCACGTGTTACATCAAATGGAGAGGTTTGTGTTCCTTCGCCTGTGCCTGCTAATCCTTCGAGAGGGTTAGCCTTTACGGCTGGTTTTACATCGTCCAATGTACGGATAATAAATTCCCATTTGTTGTTGAAACGCTTTACAATACCTATAATATCAACCTTTCCTGTTGGAACTTTTGCATTTGCGAAGTCGGCAAAATTGCTGTTATAAACTACTACCTTTCTGCCATCTTGTTCTTCTAAGGTCCATTCTATTGAACCTGCGCTGCCTGAAGCATCTGCAAATGTACCATTAACAGGCTTAGAACTTGATTTAAAAGTTACGTTTCTGATGATACCCAACTTGCCACAATCTTTTCTTAAATCCCAAGTTGTAGGAGTAGAACCTACTGCAAACTCTTGTGGTTCAACAGCGTGTCCTGATGAAAGTATCTTGAAATGCTTTTCCCAAGTTGCACGGCTGATACGTCCAATCGAAGTCGATCCCTTAGCACTTTGCGATGGTACACCTATCTGAGCTTGTAAACCATAGTTCCCAACATAGAGATCTTTTAGGTCTACAAGGATTTCTGTGCCCACAGGAAGATAACCATAAAGACCGCCTTGTGCTACCGAGATGATGATAGCAGCAGTCTTGTCCTGTATAGCAATTTCATTATAGATATTGCCTTGTACATCTGAGCTGGTTACAACACCCTTTATCTTTAAGTCTTCTGTAACTTGCTTATAGCTTACACCATTACGATAATCGGTGTTGATAACGGTTGCAAACTTGTCTTTAAGCTCTGCTATCGTGATGACGTTCTCTTCCTTTAAATTGTTATTTCCGTATGGCGCAGGCTCGTTTTCGTCAGTTCCTGCATATCTGTCGCCCATACACGAAGCAAAGAGGGCGCAGATGGTTGCCATCATTATATATTTTAAATTCTTCATATTTTGTGTACGTGATTTAGAATTTATAAGCTACATTGAGCATACCATTGATGCCGTTTGCATAGTACTTCTTAGGATTGCGATAGAAGTCGTAAGAGCGTGCAGACGCTTCACCTGTTCTTGAGTTCACAGTGTAGCTGCTTCGGCTTTGCTCGTATCCACCTGTAACGATGTTACGGTTGTTGAGTACGTTGGTCAACATCAAGTTGATAGAAAGGCTACCACGTTTCAAGTAAATGTTCTTACCGATAGAAGCGTCAAGCATAAAGCCACCTTTGCCTTCGCTTTGTGCATATGGAGTGTAGTTGCCTTCAGCGTCTATACCGCCAAACTTTGTACCCATTGTCTTCAAAGTGCTGCCATAACGGAGACTTGGAGCATATGAGAGATAAATTCTGTCGTAATAGTTTCCGCTCAAATCAATAAACCAACCGCTTTGATGGAAGCTTAAAATACCGCTATAAGCTGAGAGTGGTGTACCACTTTCGTGCATTCCTTCATTGTAAACAACCTCTTTTGTAAATGTACTCTTTGTAGAATTCATATATACAGCGTCGGCGTTATTGATGTTCTTAGCTTCTGTCCAAGTACCCAAAGCCTTGAAGTTGAGGAAACTTGTAATCTTGAAATCAAGACCCAATTCTACACCATAGTAGTCTTTTTTCATATTGGTCATACTCAAATAAGTAAACGAGTTGGCGTCATCGAAGTAGAAATTTTGCCATTCGGTTACGTGTGTGAGATGATTGTAGTATGCGCTAAGGTTTGCACGAAGCCAACTTCCTGAGTATTGGTAGCTAAGTTGGCTTGAGAAGATACGTTCATTACGCAAGTTTTGAATGAAGTCGTTGTTCATTTCAGGTGAAACAAACGCATTGCTTACCTGTGGTGCACGATGCTCATAGCCTAAGCCAAGCGCAACCACATTGCCACCTCCGAGTGTAATAGTTCCATTAAACTTAGCTCCACCGCTAATGAAGTCAGCGTGGCGGCTCTTGCCAAACGAGTTGTCTGCAAACATACCATTGCGCATATGTCCGTGTCTGTACATATTGTCGTAACCCAATTTGGCAGCAAACATATAATGTAGGTTACCGAAAGTTTCAGCATAGTTAGCCCAAACTTTAGCATTACGCACATTCAAATTGTAGTCGAAACCAAACTTATCGCCTTCGTAAACCAATGCCCCTAAACCTTGTGTGCCCATTGTGTTCAAGTCGTACTGAATACGAGGATCATTTGCAGCGTATGTACCAATAGCGTATGTGTTAATGTTATGGAAACTCTTTGCACCCAAGAGGTCTTCCATAGTTTGATAATGGCGACCAAAGTTTTGTCCAAGCATAAAGCCTACGTTGAACAACTTGTTCTTGTCAATATGATTGGTAAGGGCTGAAGACAATGTTATAGTGGTGTTATCATTGTGCTTAGCCTGAACATAGTAGAGCGCATCCATACCTTGTGCAGCCGCTTGACGGTTCGCATAGTAGAGCTTATCCCATTGTATTTGGCGATTTTCCTTGTTTCCCCACCACTGAACAGCCGTATTCCAATCAGCAAAAGCCTGTGCTGTGCGATAACGAGTATTGTTTTCGTTCCATACATCATAATAGCTACTTGGAAGATTCTTCCAATAGTCTGGCTGTGGATTATCGCTGTTGTTGTAGTTCAACTTGGTGCTCTTGTACTTAGAGTATTTACCAAATAGAGATGTTGTCAGCTTCAATTTCTTGTTAATGTCCCAATCCCAAGTCATAATAGCTGCAGGAGCAAAGTCGTTTACTACACGGCTGTTGCGCTTATGACCATTCTGAAAGCCCCAATAAGGATTGTAATAGCGGTCGTTAGCCAACCAATAAGCCTCATCGGTACTTGCTCCTTGCGATGAGCGCTCGGTTGGGTTACCCCAAGTAGAAAGGCTTAACGAGTGTCCGTTGTTCCATTTCTTCTGTACACCAAAGAAGTAAGACAAGGCATTGTAGAATGTTCCTTCAGCGTAACCACGATTTGCCCAACGGTAAGTTAGGTTTGCTGCAAATGCCCAACCTTTGTTGTTAAATCCACTGCCGTATGTGTACATACCACGAATGGTGTAGTTGCGATTTGTACCTGAAAGTGTGATGCGATGTCCACCAGGCATTGAACCTGCGCGGAAGTCGAAATTACCACTTCCAGCCATACCTGTCATAGAGAAGTTGTTGTTCTCGAAAGGCAAAGCAAAGTCTACGTTACGTGTCTGTTGGTTCAATCCACCTACAAGCGAATAACGAAACTGTCCGCTTTCCATATCGTTTACAGGCGCACCATTAATATAAACTTCGTTATATTTCCCGTTATACGCACGATAGCGGTATCGCATAGGCGAATAGAGATAGCCTACCGATGAGACATACACATTGCTATTTGCATTTAGGATTGTAACATTTGTACTTCTGTCGTTATCCTCTCCTAACTGTGCCTCAGTGATAGTGAAGGCAGATTCGTCTATCACGTTAGGCGTTTGTTCCTGCTGCTTTGTCTCTGTGTTTGTGTTCTGCGCAATAACCATTGTAGAACTACAAAGTGCTAAGACAGCAAGTTTCAGCTTATTCTGCATAGTTAAAAATTTAATATTAAATTACACTTTATAAATGCAAAGTAACGAAATATATTTCAATAAAGAAAGTTTTTATTGATATAAATTTCATTAATCTTGCTTTATTTTCGGATTATTTCACGATATTTGCACCATCATAACTTATCTATAAGCTTTAGGAAAGTGTGACTAACGGTAAAAAACTGGATAATAATAAACAAAAAACTATAATGAAAAAGTATCTTTTTTTTCTCTTTACAGCCTTGCTTTTTAGCAACGCTTTGTCTGCTCAAAAGAAGTATTCTGCTTATGCAGTAGGCTTTTACAATCAAGAAAACTTGTTCGATTACACCCACGATGAAGGTAAGAACGATAAGGAGTTTACCCCAACAGGTTCTTACACGTGGAACGAAATGAAGTATAAGAACAAGTTGAAGAATATGTCACGTGTATTGGCAGAGATGGGTACAGATGTGTTGCCTAATATTGGATGTGCTGTTATTGGCTTGGCAGAAGTTGAAAACGACCACGTTTTGAACGACCTCGTTGCACAACCCGCCCTTGCTGCTCGTGGTTACAAGTATGTACACATAGAAGGTCCAGACAAGCGAGGCATCGACTGCGCTTTGCTTTATAATCCTCAACTTTTCACCGTACGTGATACAAAACTTGTACCTTACGTTTACGAACGTGAAGAAGATAAGTCGCACGCCACACGTGGTTTCCTTACCGTAAGCGGAACTTTAGCCAACGAGCACGTTACCATCGTGGTATGCCACTGGCCAAGCCGTGGTGCAGGTTCTTACTATCGTGAATTGGGTGGCAAGCAAGTGAAGGCACTTAAAGATTCGCTCCTTCGTGAAGACCCTTCTGTTAAGGTCTTTGTAATGGGCGATATGAACGACGACCCAACCAATGCAAGTATGGTGAAATGTCTTTCTGCAAAGGCAAACATTGACGAGGTAGGCGAAGGCGATATGTATAACCCTTGGTACAACACACTTGTTAAAAATGGACAAGGCACATTGCAATATCAAGGTAAGTGGAACTTGTTCGACCAAATCGTAATGACTCCAAACTTATTGAACAAGAATGGTGCTAAGGATTTTTCTTCTTTGAAGTATTGGAAACACGAGATATTCCGTCGCGATTACCTCTTCCAAGAGTCGGGCAAATACAAAGGCAATACCAAGCGTACCACAGCAGGTGGCGTATGGCTCAACGGTTACTCTGACCACCTTCCTGTTGTAACCTATCTTCTTAAAGAACAACGATAAATGGAGATAGAAACCCATCCTTTCGAACCTTGGTTGCCTGAAAATGCCAAGCTGTTGATGCTTGGTACGTTTCCGCCAGCACCAAAGCGATGGTCTATGGAGTGGTATTATCCCAATTTTACGAACGATATGTGGCGTATTTTTGGTTTAATCTTCTTTAATGATAAGTTTTACTTTGTAGACCAAGAGCGCAAGACTTACCATTTAGAGAAGCTGAAGCCCTTCTTGAAAGAAAAAGGTATAGCGCTCTTTGATACAGCTTTGCGTATCCGTCGTACCACGGGAACGGCTTCAGATAAAGACCTTGAAATAGTAGAACCTGCCGATTTAGATGGTATGCTTCGCTCCTTGCCTCATTGCAAAGCTGTATTAGCAGCAGGGCAATTGGCTACTAAGGTCTTTACCGACCATTACAACATAGATGCACGCCACCTTAAAATGGGCGAATATGCAACGTTCGAATTCGAAGGTAGGGTATTGCGTCTTTATAGACAACCCAGTAGTAGCCGAGCTTACCCAATGAAAGTGGAGAAAAAGGCTGAATACTACAAGCAAATGTTTCACGAAATTAATATTATTGACGAGGTTTAATACCTTCTTCAAACCCAAATAAAGCAAGCAAATGAGCGATAAGGTAACTATAATAGGTATAGCGGGCGGAACAGGCTCGGGCAAGACTACAGTGGTAAAGAAAGTGGCTGCTGCGCTTCCACCTCATCAAGTAGCAGTAGTGCCATTAGATTCGTATTATAACGATACTACGGAAATGACCGAAGAGGAACGCCGTGCCATCAACTTCGATCACCCTGATGCTTTCGATTGGAAGTTGTTGACCAAGCAAGTGAACGACCTTCGCAATGGTATAGCCATAGAGCAACCCACTTATAGTTATCTCATTTGCAACCGATTACCCGAAACTATTCACGTTGAACCTAAGCCCGTTATCATCATCGAAGGCATTATGACGCTGCTCAATAAAAAGTTGCGTGACATTATGGACTTGAAAATATTTGTCGACTGCGACTCTGACGAGCGTCTTATTCGCAATATAGAACGTGATATAGTGGAACGTGGACGCACCGTTTCAATGGTTGTAGACAGATATTTGGAAGTGCTGAAGCCTATGCACGAACAATTTATCGAGCCCACAAAGCGTTTTGCCGACCTTATTATCCCTCAAGGTGGACAGAACGAAAAGGGAATTGGCATAATTTGTAAATACATAGAAGGATTGGAAGCAAATATAGAGAGAAAGTAAAACGTCCCAATTTTCACCTTATTATAATAGCACGCTTTCTATTTTCATTGTAGAGAGCGTGCTATTTTTTTGTTTATCCTTAGTCTTGCTCTATTTTGATTTTGGCAATTAGTTTTCGTTGCTTTCCTTTTCCTATAAGTGGAGCGTGACCATCTTCGGGGAAGAATACAATGAATTGTTGAGGCTTTACACTTATATATTTTTCAGCCTCTTGGCAATAAAAGCCTACATCCTTGCCCTCATCGTAAGCTATGTCGGGCATACCCAAAGTTGAGAGCGACGACCAACCAAACACCTCTTCTTGACTTAAGGGTATTTGTACATCTATATAAGCCTTGTGGAACTCTATCTTGCGAGCCTCTTTTTCTTCTAACTCCACTTCATCTAAATTGATAAATAGCTTAGCTCCGTCTAACTCTATTCGTCCACTTTCTTCTTCATCAAACTGATGCTGTGCTACGTATTCAAAAACCTCTCGCATACGTGGGTGCAAAGCATAATAACGCATAGCATCGTCTAAGTTTCCTATTACCATAATTTTATATAATTTTACATTCGCTATATTTGTTCCCTCTTTTCTATTTTACAAAGGTACACCTTTTAGTTTTACTATCCTCTTTTTAGTACAACGAATATTTCGTCTTATTTCTTCTCCTTTTCCTCATTTGCTGTTCGGTATGTTAATTTCACCCTCTATAATTCTCGTATTTACGTTCGATAGTACCTTTCTGCACAAATAGCAGCTAAATTTGTGTGCAAGGGTAAATGCTTGATATATAGCGAGAAATAGAAATATTTATCGAAATGTGCAAAGGTTAGTACTTCTATTAGCGTAAACATAAAACTATAAAAACGAATAGTAGGACAAGAAAAGTCTCCTTTGATGATGTTTAAGCCATCAAAGTTGAACTTTGAGACGATGAAAG
The DNA here is from genome assembly GCF_900155655.1 of Prevotella ihumii. Lineage (GTDB taxonomy): Bacteria > Bacteroidota > Bacteroidia > Bacteroidales > Bacteroidaceae > Prevotella > Prevotella ihumii. Next base: position 1,239,316 of record NZ_LT706987.1, on the reverse strand, counting down.
TTCAACTCTGACCGCCTCAAACATATATGTCTTGCATTGTTAAAGTTGAACTTTGATTTCTAAAATATCAACATTTGGATATTTAGAGTAAAATATTGGAAATATTAACTATCTCTATTTTGCTAATCCAAATGTTAAATCACAACTACCTTACTTACTTTTTGGCACGCTATTTGTTATATGAGCGGAAGAATGGTATATCTCTATTTTAATTTTAGAAGTGCTCTATAATAAACCTTAAAAACGTGTATATTTTCGTTTTAAGCTGTTTGGTTGTGGATTTTATTTTGTAATTTTACACCCTTGAAATACCCTTAAAACGGCTTAAAACGAAAATAAAAGGCATTATAAGCAATTTTGAAGCGTTTTTAGGTTGTGGGTAAGTGAGGTGAAAATTTAAAATTATACAAAATATAATGGACGAAAATCAGACAATTGATCAAGACCGTATCTTAAAAATCAACATCGAGGAAGAGATGAAGAGCTCGTATATCGACTATTCTATGTCGGTAATCGTGGCTCGTGCGCTTCCTGATGTTCGTGATGGTTTCAAACCTGTTCATCGCCGTATTCTTTTCGGTATGCGTGGTATTGGTAACTTTAGCAACCAGCCTTATAAGAAGTGTGCACGTGTCGTTGGTGAAGTATTGGGTAAGTATCACCCACACGGCGACTCTTCTGTTTATGGCGCATTGGTGCGTATGGGACAGGAATGGAATATGCGTTATAAGCTTGTTGACGGTCAGGGTAACTTCGGTTCGGTTGATGGCGACTCTCCAGCTGCGATGCGTTACACCGAGTGCCGCTTAGCTAAGATGGGTGAGCACGTAATGGACGACATCGAGAAAGAAACCGTAGATATGGTAAGCAACTTCGATGATACATTGAAAGAGCCTGCTGTGATGCCTACCAAAATTCCAAACCTCTTGGTAAATGGTGGTAATGGTATTGCTGTGGGTATGGCTACCAATATGCCTACACACAATTTGAGTGAAGTAATTGATGGTTGTTGTGCTTATATTGACAATCCTGAAATCACTGTTGAACAGTTGATGCAGTATATCCCTGCTCCCGACTTCCCAACAGGTGCATATATATATGGCCTTCAAGGTGTGAAAGACGCTTACGAAACAGGTCGTGGACGTGTGGTAATGCGTGCGAGGGCTGAGATAGAAAGTGGCGAAACACACGATAAGATTGTTGTTACCGAAATCCCTTATGGGGTGAACAAGCAACAATTGATAGAATATATTGCAGACCTTGTAAAGGAAGGACGCCTTGAGGGTATTTCTAATGTGAACGATGAAACAGGTAGACAGGGTATGCGTATCGTGGTAGATGTAAAGCGCGATGCTAATGCCAATATCATCTTGAATAAGTTGTTTAAGATGACAGCTTTGCAAAGTTCATTCTCAGTGAATTGCATTGCTTTGGTTAATGGTCGTCCACGCTTGCTTAGCCTTCAAGAGTGCATCAAGTATTTTGTGGAGCATCGTCACGATGTAACCATTCGTCGTACTCAGTTCGACTTGCGTAAGGCACAAGAACGTGCGCACATCTTAGAAGGACTTATCATAGCTTGCGATAACATTGACGAGGTAGTACGTATTATCCGTGCAAGCAAGACCCCTGCCGAAGCACAAACCAACTTGGAAAAGCGTTTCGAACTTGACGAATTGCAGTCGAAGGCAATTGTAGATATGCGCCTTTCACAGTTGACGGGTTTGCGTATGGATCAGTTGCACGCAGAGTACGAAGAATTGATGCAGACCATTAAAGATTTGCAGGAAATTCTTGATAATCCAGAGCGTTGCAAGGAAGTAATGAAGGCTGAATTGCAAGAGGTGAAGGAGAAATATGGTGATGAACGCCGTACAGAAATTATTCCTGACGAACACGAATTTAATGCAGAAGATTTCTATCCTAACGACCCTGTTGTAATTACAATTAGTCACCTTGGCTATATTAAGCGCACCCCGTTGACCGACTTTAAGGAACAGGCTCGTGGTGGCGTAGGCTCTAAGGGGGCTCGCACACGTGATAAAGACTTTACAGAGTTTATCTATCCTGCTACAATGCACCAAACAATGTTGTTCTTCACAAAGAAGGGACGTTGTTTCTGGATGAAGTGTTACGATATACCAGAAGGCGACAAGAACGCTAAGGGACGTGCTATACAAAATATGTTGGCACTCGATCCTGACGATAGCGTAAATGCATTCCTCCGTATTCAAGGCTTGGAAGATGAGGACTTCCTCGATCGCCACTTTGTAGTGTTTGTAACTAAGCAAGGTTTGGTGAAGAAGACTTCGCTCCGTGCATACTCTCGCCCACGTGCTAATGGTGTTATTGCTATCAATATTAACGAAGGCGATGAGGTAGTAGATGTTCGTTTAACCAATGGTAAGAACGAGTTGATTATTGCCAATCGCAATGGTCGTGCTTGTCGTTTCCACGAAGATGCAGTTCGTACTATGGGACGTGTTTCAACGGGTGTTCGTGGTATGCGTCTTGATGACGATGGCGAAGACGGTGTTGTAGGTATGGTGGCTGTAAACGATGCTGCAACCGAAACAGTTATGGTTGTTGCCGAAGAGGGCTACGGAAAACGCTCGTTGGTGGAAGACTATCGCTTGACCAATCGTGGCGGTAAGGGTGTGAAGACCCTCAATATTACTGAAAAGACAGGTAAATTGGTTGCCATCAAGAACGTAACAGACGATAACGACCTTATGATTATCAATCAAAGTGGTATCGTAATTCGTTTGGCTGTATCAGAATGTCGTGTAATGGGTCGTGCTACTCAAGGTGTTCGCCTCATCAATCTTGCTAAGAAGAACGATGTTATTGCATCGGTTTGCAAGGTTCAAGCAGCAAGTTTGGAGGAGAACGAAGACGAATTAGCAGACGATGTCGAAGGCAATGAACCACAAGACGATCAGTCTGAAGGCAATAATGCAGAAAACTCTCCAGCTGTAGAGTTTGAGTAAATTGTTTTTAACTACATAAGACAGCAATTAAAAAAATGTAGATTATAAATTTTAAACATAACTGAAAATGAAAAAATTGTTTATCGCAGCATTGATGGTACTCAGTACATCGGCTGCATTTGCTGGCGACAGCGAACCGCTTAAGGCAATCTTGAAAGCTGTAAACTACACAGAGGCTTCAGCTCTTTTGCAGTCAAACCTATCTCAGCTTGCTAATAACGCTGAAAAGGCAAAGGCTTACAACCGACTTTTTGAGTTGGCGATGAAGAAAGTTAACTATGAGCAGGGCATTCAGCTTGAAAACGAAACCCAAAAGCAAATGGGTAAAGAACCTTCAAAGCCATTTGACGAAAAAGGACTTTATCAAGCTGTAGAACAAGCATTCAGCGCAGGTTCAGAACTCGTGAAGTATGACAATATGCCAAACGGAAAGGGCAAAATAAAACCTAAGTTTGCTGACGTTGTAGGTCAGTTGTACAACCTTCGTGGTCACTTGATTAACGGTGGTGTATTCTATCAGAGCGCAAACGATATTCAAAACGCTTACAAGTATTGGGCTACATACGTAGAGTCTGCTGACTATCCTATGTTTGCAAGTTTTGACAAAGCTAAAGACCAGAACTTGAACGAAATAGCTTACTTCGCAGCTATCTATGCTTTGCAATTTAAGGAGTATCCAAAGGCAGAAAAGTTTGTTGAGTATGCTTTGAAAAGCCCTGAACGTGCTAAGGATGCACAAAACTTGAAGTTAGCTATCTTGGGTTCACAGTTGCAGACTCGTGAAGATACATTGGCTTATGCTAAGAAGCTCGAAGCTATCTATGCTGAAGACCCATCAAACGAAGCTATTCTTACTTCTTTGAGCTCAACTTACAGCGCATTGGGTATGATGGATAAGGCTGAAAAGGTAATTGCAGACCAGCTTGCAAAAAATCCTAATAGCTATGGCGCATTGGTGATGAAAGGTCAGTTTGAGAGTCAAAAGAAGAACTACGATGCAGCTGCTGATGCTTTGAAGAAGGCTTTGACAATTGCTCCTGACGAAAATGCAAAGATTGCTATCAATGCTTCTATTGGTCAGTGCTTGTTCTACAAGGCTCAAGAGCGTGTTATGGCAGTGAAGAACTTGACAAAGGAAGCAAGAGAACAGTTCAATGTGGTTTACAACGAAGCTATCTCTTACTTGGAAACAGCTAAGAAGTTGGATATTACAAAGGAAAACAAGAACCTTTGGGCATATCCACTTTATGGTTGCTACTACTTTGTTAAGGGTGCTGATGCTCCTGAAACAACAGCTGCAGCTGCTGACGCAGGTCAGAACTAATAATAGAGATTATTTTACCCCTCTTTGGCTAAATTTCCGTCAAAGAGGGGGATTTTTATCTAAGCAGAATTGCTAATGAGGAAGTTTTTTTTAGGGTTTATAGTTTTTCTATTTCACATTATTGCTATTCAGGCACAGGATAATGCGCAGAACGCAGATAAATTAAATCATCAAGCCGAGGCGGCTTTTAATAAAGTACGCTTAAATACGAATAGGGATTCGCTCACCATTTACCGTGCAGTTGTGAATGGGGTAAATTGGTCGATTAAATGTGACGAATACGACCGAATGCCTAATCGTAAAGGTAAAGTAAAAGTTAGGTTTGAGGAAGAAAATTTTTTGCGTCTCCACACACTTTATCCAATGTTGATAGATGCAGGTTTGTTTTTAACAAAAAGTAGCTATACACGGCAAGAGGGTTTTGATGCATTAGAATTATATCTTACAATACGCAATCATAAATTGGTATCGGAGATTAGTGATGAAAGCGGTATTGCAGCCTACTATTTGGCTTTTAACTATTTAAAAATAAGAAATTTTGAGAATGCCGACCGCTATGCCGACTTGGCTATGCAGTATGAAGAAACTTCACAACAAGCTGCGGAGGTGAAAGCGGAGTGTATGCGTGAACAGATGACTACTGCTGACGACTCGTTGAAGTATATAGCTGTTGTTTCAAAATTGTATGAAACACAACCCGCGAATGAGAAATACTTCTCGTGGATTATGAAATTTTATCAAAATCCATCGCATAAGTTTAATCTTGAAAACTTTGTGGACTATCAGTTGGTAAATAACACAAATTCGATAGTTCCTTGGATATTGAAAGGCGAAATTGCATCGCAAGCAGGAAGATGGGACGAAGCCATAGAAGCTTATAAGGTGGCTGAGGCGATTGATGCAAGCAGTATTCCTGTGGCATATAATATAGGTGTGTGCATGAATATGAAAGGTATCTTGGTGCGCAATGATGTCTTTGCACGAAAACAAAAAAGCGAAATGGCATCTGATAACGAATTTATGACTATCTTTGCCGATGCACGTAACTACTTGGAGCGTGTGAAAGCTAAAGACCCAAGACGCAATAAGGTGGACTGGGTAACACCGCTTTATATGGATTATATAGTGTTGGGCGATACAATAAAAGCAAAGGAATTAGAATTACTAATCAATAAATTTAAGAATTAGATTGAAACGTTACATTATATTATATCTAATGTGTGCTTTCGCTCTGTTAGGGTGGGCACAGAAAAAGCAAATCTCAGCAGCGCGAGACTTGGTTAAAGCAGGTAAAGATTTACCAAAGGCAGAGAAATCGATGCGTGAATTGCTGAGTGACACAACGCATCAATACAATATGAAAGCTTGGGTGGTACTTTGCGATGCGATGATGAAACAATATGAGCAAGGTAATGAAAAGCTTTATTTGAAGCAAAAGTATGATACTGCATCATTCTTTTCGCTAACAAAGAGAATGTTTGAAACAATGGAGCGATTTGATTCTATTGATGCTAAACTCTATACTTCTACACCTATTAAGCCAAAGTATCGTGAGCGTTACGCCCAATATTTGAATGCTATTCGTCCTAATTTATTTAATGGAGGAAACTACTTTTTGGTGAAGAAAGATTATGCTAAAGCATTTGAATATTTCGATAGTTTTATTCTTAGCGATAAGGCGTCTTTGTTTGAAGGATTCGATTATGAAAAGAACGACCCATTGATGCCACACGCTGCTTATTGGGCTATGTATGTTGGGTATAAACTGAACGAACCTAAAAAGATAATGAAGTATGCTGAATTGGCCGAACGTGATACGTCTATGCACCACTTTGTAAAACAGTACGAAGCCACAGCTTACCTCATCAACAAAGATACAGCGAGATATATAAGCGCATTGAAAGAAGGGTTTGAGGAGTATCCTAACTTTGCTTTCTTTTTCCCTCGATTGGTAGAATATTATGCAAAAAACGGAAGATACGAGGAAGCATTGGAAACAGTGGAAAGAGCTTTAAAGGCCGATTCTACAAGCATTATGTTCCGTTTTACAAAGAGCACAGCTTTATTAAATCTTGGACGTTACGACGAGAGTATTAAGATTTGTGAGGATATATTGAAAGAAAAGCCCAATTTTGCAGAGGCTTATTATAATATAGGTATATCTTACTTTGATCAAGCTATCGAATTGGCTAAGGTGCAACAAACACGTGCAAAGATAGCTAAGATACATAAGCTATACGAGAAGGCAATGCCTTATCTTGAACGGTACAAAGAATTGACGCCCCAAAACAAAGATAAGTGGTTGGCACCGCTATATACCATCTACTTAAATTTGAATATGGGAAAAGAATTTGATGAAATAGATAGAATACGAAATGGAAATAAATGATATACTTACACGGTTGGGGATAGAACTCAATGCAATGCAAGAAGCTACATCTGAAGCTGTTTTGCGTTCGAATAAAGATGTTGTTGTATTGTCTCCAACAGGCTCAGGAAAGACGTATGCGTACTTGATACCGCTTATTCAATTGTTGAATGTGGAGGCAGATGAGGTGCAGGCCGTTGTAATCGTTCCAGGGCGAGAGTTGGCACAACAGTCTGCTAATGTCGTAAAAGACCTAAAATGCGGGCTTCGGGCAATGGCTCTTTATGGTGGTCGACCAACAATGGACGAGCATAGAACACTAAGAGATGTGCGTCCACAAATAGTTTTTGCCACACCAGGGCGATTAAATGATCATCTTGATAAGGGAAATATTCTTGCAAATACCGTAAAATGGTTGATAATAGATGAGTTTGACAAGTGCTTGGAAATGGGCTTTCAAGCCGAAATGGAAAAGTTGGCCAATAGTTTGCCTAATGTTGAAAGACGTGTGCTATTGTCGGCTACAGAGTCTGATTCTATTCCTAAATTCATCAATATGGGTAGAACCATAAAGGTGGATTATCGTTCAGACGAAGAACAAGTACCCGATAGAATTCATTTATATGAAGTGCGTAGTCCCGAGAAGGATAAGTTGAGTACGCTTTCTGAGCTTTTGCTTTCTATTGGGAATACAAGTAGTATAGTGTTTTTGAACTATCGTGAATCTGTTGTACGTACAGCTGAATATCTTAAAAGTAAAGGCTTTACGCTATCAATGTTCCACGGAGGCTTAGAACAAAAGGAACGCGAAGCTGCATTGTATCGTTTTTCAAATGGTTCTGCCAATATTTTGGTAAGTACAAACTTGGGTGCACGCGGCTTAGATATTCCTGATATTGATAACATTGTGCATTATCATTTGCCCGAAAACGAAGACGAATACGTGCATAGGGTAGGGCGCACAGCACGTTGGGATAAGGAAGGAAAATCATACTTCGTATTAGGGCCAGAAGAACATATCCCTGAATACGTAAAAGAAACTGTTGACAACTATCAAATACCCGAACAATTGCCAGCTGTAGTACAACCTCGTATGGCTACGCTATATATCGGAAAAGGCAAGAAAGATAAGCTGTCGAAAGGCGATATAGTAGGCTTTTTGTGTAAAAAAGCAGGTTTGCAACAAGCAGAGATAGGAAAGATAGATGTGATGCCACGTTTTACATACGTAGCTGTGGCACGAAACAAAATTTCTTACATATTGAAAGTAACTAAAGGAGAGAAAATAAAAGGAATTAGCACCGTGTTTGAGGAAGTAAGATGATATTTATGTTAGAATGGTGATTATTTTAAAACTTCGCTAAATATTTGCTATTTTGCGGTAGGTATTACTATTTTGAAAAAGATGTTTAAATATTTGCTCAATCCAAATAAAATGGCTAATTTCGCATCGTGTACTAAGTGGTTACACACCTTTTGAAATTTAATAACAATAATACATAAGTTCAACTTTAAAAAATTAAATGACATCATGAAGAAGTACAATTTTGGCGCTGGTCCATGTATACTTCCACGCGAAGTAATCGAGAAAACAGCAAGTGCTATCTTAGACTTTAACGGTATCGGTCTTTCTATTGCTGAAATTAGCCATAGATCTAAGGACTTCCAACCAGTTATAGATGAAGCTATGGCTTTGGTTAAGGAAGTATTGAACGTTCCTGAAGGCTATTCAGTTCTTTTCTTGGGTGGTGGTGCATCGCTCGAGTTCTGCCGTGTTGCAATGAACTTCTTGGTAAAGAAGGCTGGTTACTTGAATACAGGTGTTTGGGCTACAAAGGCAATGAAGGAAGCTAAGGCATTTGGTGAAGTTGTAGAAGTTGCTACTTCTGCAGACGACAACTTCTGCTATATTCCTAAGAACTTCGAAGTTCCAACAGACTTGGATTACTTGCACGTAACAACCAACAATACCATTTACGGAACAGAGTTGCACAAGGATTTGGACGTACCTGTACGTATGATTGGTGATATGTCTTCTGATATTTTCAGCCGTCCAGTAGATGTTGCTAAGTACGACTGTATTTATGGTGGTGCACAGAAGAACCTCTCTATGGCTGGTGTAACATTCGTTATCGTTAAGGACGAAGTTCTCGGTCGTGTTGAGCGTCACCTCCCAACAATGATGGATTACCGCACACACGTGAAGAAGGGCTCTATGTTCAACACTCCTCCTGTAGTGCCAATCTACACAGCTATGGAAAACCTCCGTTGGGTTAAGGCTCAAGGTGGTGTTGAAGCTATGGAGAAGCTTGCTAAGCAACGTGCTGAAATTGTTTACGGTGAAATCGATCGCAACAAGTTGTTCCGTGGTACAGTGAAGTGTGAAGAAGATCGTTCATATATGAACATCTGCTTTGTTCTCAATGATGAGTACGCTGATCTTCAGGATGAGTTCTTCAAGTTCGCTACAGAGCGTGGTATGGTTGGTATCAAGGGACACCGCGATGTTGGTGGTTTCCGTGCAAGCTGCTACAACGCTATGACAGTTGAAGGCTGCCAAGAACTTGCTAAGACAATGAAGGAATTTGAAGCTAAGCACTAATTAAAAAACAATATTGCAAATAACACGGATAGCACTCCCTTGGGGTTATATCCGTGTGATTTGCGTTTAAAAATTTATTACTATGAAGGTATTAATCGCAACAGAAAAGCCATTCGCAGCAGCAGCTGTTGAAGGTATCAGAAAAGAAGTAGAAGGTGCAGGTCACGAACTCGCTCTTCTCGAAAAATATACAGAAACTGCACAGTTGTTGGACGCTGTTAAGGATGCTGACGCTCTTATCATTCGTTCAGACAAGGCAACTGCAGAAGTTTTTGAAGCAGCTAAGAACTTGAAGATAGTTGTACGTGCAGGTGCAGGTTTCGATAACATCGACTGTGCTGCTGCAACAGCTCACAATGTAGTTGCTGAAAACACTCCAGGTCAAAACTCTAACGCAGTAGCAGAGCTCGTTTTGGGTATGCTCGTTTATGCCGTTCGTAACTTCTACAATGGCAAGAGTGGTTCTGAATTGATGGGCAAGAAGCTTGGTATCCTCGCATTCGGTAACGTTGGCCGCAACGTAGCTCGCATTGCTAAGGGCTTCGGTATGGACGTTTATGCTTACGATGCATTCTGTCCAAAGGAAGCTATCGAAGCTGCAGGTGTTACAGCTGTTGACAATCAGGACGCTTTGTTCGAGACTTGCGACATCGTATCGCTCCACATTCCTGCAACTGCTGAAACAAAGAACAGCATCAACTACGCTCTTGTAAACAAGATGAAGAAGGGTGGTATCGTTATCAACACTGCTCGTAAGGAAGTTATCAATGAGGAAGAACTCCTTAAGTTGATGGCAGAGCGTGAAGATATTAAGTACATCTCTGACATTAAGCCAGACGCTGATGCAGAGTTTGCTAAGTTCGAAGGTCGTTACTTCGCTACACCTAAGAAGATGGGTGCTCAGACAGCTGAAGCTAACATCAATGCAGGTATTGCAGCTGCTAAGCAAATCAATGCTTTCTTTGCAACTGGTGATACCAAATTCCAAGTTAACAAATAATTAAATATAAATCATAAGGCAGATTATTAGGAATTATGCTCTCAAGGCACAAGCCCTAATGGTCTGCCTTTCTTTATTTTACAATAAATTATGGCAATAGTAAAACCATTCAAAGGCGTACGTCCTCCAAAGGAATTCGTAGAACAAGTAGAAAGCCGTCCTTATGACGTGTTGAACTCTGAAGAAGCTCGTGAAGAAGCTAAGGGCAACGAAAAGAGTCTTTATCATATTATTAAGCCTGAAATCGACTTCCCAGAAGGCACAAGTGAATACGACCCACGTGTTTACGAAAAGGCTGCTGAGAACTTCAAGATGTTCCAAGACAAAGGTTGGTTGAAGCAAGACGATAAGGAACAATACTACATCTACGCTCAGACAATGAACGGCAAGACACAGTATGGTATCGTTGTAGGTGCTGCTTGTCAGGACTATGTTGATGGTGTTATCAAGAAGCACGAACTTACACGTCGTGATAAGGAAGAAGACCGTATGAAGCACGTTCGTGTAAACGACGCTAACATTGAGCCTGTATTCTTCGCTTACCCAGACAACGCTACTTTGAAGGAAATCACTACTCGTTATGCAGCTACAGCTCCTGAATACGACTTCATCGCTCCTATCGATGGTTTCCGTCATCAGCTTTGGATAGTTGCAGACGACAAGGACATCAAGACTATCACAGAAGAGTTTGCTAAAATGCCAAGTCTCTACATCGCAGATGGTCACCACCGTTCAGCAGCTGCTGGTCTTGTAGGTGGCGAAAAGGCTAAAGCAAATCCAAATCACAAGGGTGACGAGGAGTACAACTATTTTATGGCAGTTTGCTTCCAAGCTTCAGAATTGACAATCCTCGACTACAACCGTGTTGTTAAGGACTTGAATGGTATGACACCAGCTCAATTCATCGAAGCATTGGGTAAGAACTTCATCGTAGAAAAGAAGGGTGCTGCAATCTATAAGCCAGCTGCTTTGCACGAGTTCTCACTCTACTTGGAAGGCGAATGGTATGCACTCACAGCTAAGGAAGGTACATACGACAACACAGACCCAATCGGTGTTCTCGATGTTGATATTTCAAGCCGTTTGATTCTTGATGAACTTCTCGAAATCAAGGACTTGCGTTCAAGCGACCGCATCGACTTCGTAGGTGGTCTCCGTGGTCTTGAAGAACTCAAGAAGCGTGTTGACAGTGGCGAAATGAAGATGGCTTTGGCTCTTCACCCAGTTACTATGCAGCAGATTATGGACATTGCTGACAGTGGTAAGATTATGCCTCCTAAGGCTACCTGGTTCGAGCCAAAACTCCGTTCAGGTCTTATCATTCACAAGCTTTCGTAAGTTTGTGGCATAATTAATATTGATTTATAGTCAAATTAATTTTAATGTCAGACAACTACAAAACAGTACATAAAAACACAGTAGGCGAGGGGTTTTATTCCGAGAAGAGGAGTAAATTCCTCGCCTTTGTGCATCATATCGACTCTTCTGATGAGGCGTTAGCCATCGTAAAACAATATAAAAAGAAGTATTATGATGCTCGCCATTGCTGTTATGCCTATCGCTTAGGAGCTAACGGCGAAGAGTTTCGTGCCAACGATGATGGCGAACCATCATCAACAGCAGGTAAGCCTATTCTTGGTCAACTTGTTAGCAACGAACTTACCGATACTTTGATTTGCGTAATCCGCTATTATGGTGGCGTAAATCTTGGAACAAGCGGACTTATTGTTGCCTATCGTGAGGCAGCTGCTGACGGTATAGCCCACGCTGAAATAGAAGAGAAGTTTGTAGAGCGCATTGTTCGTTACACTTTTTCTTATCCGATGATGAACGATGTAATGAAGATAGTTAAAGATATGAGTCCACGCATCGTAGAGCAAAGTTTTGATAACACTTGCGAAATAGTTCTCGCTATTCGTGAGTCACTTGCTGATGCGCTTGAAACTCGTCTCAAGAAGCTCTCTTTTGAGTAATCTTGCCACGCTTCTATTTACTTTATTCTACTTCTTTTATTCCACAAAATATTGTTCTATTCTTCTTTGTTCTATTTTTCCAAAACTTAAGATAAAGTTTGATGATGCAAAACATATATGTTTGGTAGTCCCAAAGTTCAACTTTGGTGTTGTAATACATATATGTTTTACCTTGTCAAACATATATCTTTTACAATGTTTTTGTTTGTAACTAATACCTCTAATGATGTTGTTCTTTTTTTCTGTTCTTGGATTTCTTATGTTTTCAAGTCTTCATAAATTATCCTATTTTGTTGCGATATAGGGAATTTCCTCCTTAAGTTAGGGGATTTCCTTTTGTCTGCTGCTATATTCTTCGTTCCTTTGCATCGTAGACATAGGCTTTGCCACGCACAACTAAATATGAAGGGAGTTTAACAATGAAAAAATATATATTATCACTTATATTGCTATTCACGGTGATATTATCAGCCAAATCGATGAGCTTTGAGCAAGCACGGGCGCAAGCTTTGTTCTTGACCGACAAAATGGCTTATGAGCTGAATTTGACCGAAGAGCAATACGAAGCTGCATACGAAATTAATCTCGATTATTTATTGAGTATTAATTCTGCTGATGATGTCTCTGGAGAATTGTGGACACATCGCAATATTGACTTCGGCCATATTCTTTTTGATTGGCAGTATCGTTCTTACGTAAGAGCTACCTACTTCTATAAACCTATATGGTGGGATGCAGGTAGTTGGCACTTTGGCATTTATTCACGCTATCCTCGTCGCGACTACTACTATTTTGGTACTCCAAGTTTCTATACCGCTTATCGAGGTTTGCATAGTTGGCGAATGAATGGAGGACGAAGTTGGTATAGCTATCGAAAGTTCAATAAGTCGGCTTATAATGGTCGTCAGTTTGGTATGCGTGATGGGTTTCAACGTGGCGATTATCGCAACGGATACGATTTTGCACGTAGCAATAGTAAACGGCGCTCGTTTGGCAATCAGCGTAGGGAACTTGGCGAAAGCCGTGGCGCAAATCTTGCTCCACGTCGCAGTTCTACACGTACAACGGTAGGTAGAGGTGCTAATGCTTTCCGTAGCAATAATACGGGTGGTACATTCAGCAGAGATAGAGTTTTCGGTGGTTCCACAACACGTCCAGCACCCAATAAATCGTTTACCCCATCAGGAAGTAATCGCACATTCCGCCCTGCTAATCAAGGCGGTGGTTCAAAGAAATATTCACCATTTGGTGGACATAGATAAATTATTAGTTGATATTTTTGACCACAATATATATACAGGTAAGGATGATAAGGAAAAGCAAAGTCATCCGTGTTAAGACAACAATTTAGAGAGTTATTAACACTGACGAAGAGGTTCTATGTGATATAGAGCCTCTTCTTCTTTTTTGGGGAATGTGGTTTCACTTTTGTTCTGTTTCTCTTTTTATGATATACTTCTTAAACCCAAATCGCTCGTTAGCCCGCAAAGGCTTTTTAAAGCATTTAGATGTTATGCTTTTCTTCGTCTTTGCACTTTATTTTGGCTCTTTCGTTTGTTTTTTCAGTTGTTTAGCTTGCTAAACGTCTTCAAAAACAACCAAAAATAGCTCAAAATAAGCTCGCAAATCTCGAAGAAGTCTAACGACCGATTTGGGTTAAACTTTTTTTAACTTGCATCTAAATATCATTTTAAGATTTTCGTTTGTTATTTTCATTTATTTTTGCTTACTTTGCTTTATAATTATGTGAGTGTTCAGTGATAATAGCAAAGTTTCTCAACTTTCTAATCAATAATTCACGGAATAAGAAGTTTATTTTATAAAGAAATGTAATAATGAGTAGTACTAAACAAAACGGAAATTTCATTGCAATAATGACGATGATGTTTCTCTATGCAATGATTTCATTTGTGACAAACCTTGCTGCGCCAATCGGTGTGATATGGAAAAATGCGTTTGAGGGCGATAATGCCAATGCTGTAGGTATGTTGGGTAATGCGATGAACTTCTTAGCCTACCTTTTTATGGGTATTCCTGCTGGAAAGATGTTAAGCCGAGTGGGCTATAAGCGCACAGCACTTATTGGTATCGGTGTAGGTTTTGTAGGTGTATTTACGCAGTTTTGTTCTGGTTTTTTTGTTGATGCACGTGTTACGGGCTTCATCATTTATCTCATTGGCGCTTTTGTTTCGGGCTTTTGTGTTTGTATGCTGAATACAGTTGTTAACCCAATGCTTAATCTTATTGGTGGTGGTGGAAATCGTGGCAACCAGTTGAATATGATTGGTGGCACGTTAAACTCATTGGCTGGTACATTGACGCCTTTATTTGTGGGAGCGTTAATCGGACAGGTTACACGAAACACATCTATTCTCGATGTCAATCCTGTACTCTATCTTGCTATGGCAGTGTTTGCTGTGGCGTTCGTTGTCCTTAGCTTTATTCCTATTTCCGACCCCGGAAGCAGCAAAACTGGTGCAAACCTTGTATTCGAGCGTTCTCCTTGGGCTTTCCGTCACTTTGTTTTAGGTGTAGTTGCTATCTTTATATATGTAGGTGTTGAGGTAGGTATTCCAAGTACATTGATTTATTATCTCTCTGATATAACAGATGTTGGCGGTGGATTGCCTGTTGCTACTGCTACTGCTATTGCAGGTTCGGTGGCTGCTACCTATTGGTTCTTAATGCTCGTTGGGCGTTTCGTTGCAGGCTTTGTTGCTGATAAAATTTCGAGCAAAACCTTGATGCTTTGCACTACAACAGTTGCAATGCTGCTTATTACCTCTGCCATTATCTTGGGTAAAGATACTGTGGTTTCAATGCCTGTATTTACAGGTTCAGCGTTCAATATGGTTACAGTTCCTGTGTGTGCATTGCTGCTTGTTTTGTGCGGTTTGTGTACCAGTGTGATGTGGCCTTGTATTTTCAATCTTGCAACCGAAGGATTAGGAAAATATACAGCTGCAGCTTCGGGCATCTTTATGATGATGGTTGTTGGTGGCGGTCTTATACCATTCTTCCAAAGTGTCTTGGCAGATAAGTTTGGTTATCTCACCTCTTATATAGTACCACTTGCAGGTGTAGCCTATATGTGCTTTTATGCTATGATAGGCAGCAAGAATGTGAATAAAGATATTAAGATAGACTAAAATAGTGAGGCAATTCGGCAGGTATGCTGAATTGCCTAATTATTATATTTTTTTATCAAAAACGAAGAGAAATATACAATAATATGATGATATTCGAACATAATATAGGTATTTATCGAATAATTATCTAAAAAAAGCAAGAAAATTCAATGTGACGGCTTAAAAAAGGTAATAATAATTTTGCATTGTCCCATTTATTCATTATATTTGCAATTATAATAAAAATCAATATCTAATATATTTTATATGAACGACAACAAAGCAATGAACCGCGCAGCGGACAATATCAGAATTTTAGCTGCATCTATGGTAGAGAAAGCTAAGTCTGGACACCCTGGTGGCGCAATGGGTGGTGCTGATTTTATCAATGTCCTCTTTTCTGAATATTTAGTATTCGATCCTGCTCAACCTACTTGGGCTGGACGCGACAGGTTCTTCTTAGACCCAGGACATATGTCCCCTATGCTTTACTCTGCACTTGCACTTTGTGGCAAGTTTACTATTGACGAGTTGAAAAGCTTCCGTCAGTGGGGTTCGCCTACACCAGGACACCCTGAACGTGACGTAGAACGTGGCATCGAAAACACATCTGGCCCGTTGGGACAAGGTCATACATTTGCTGCAGGTGCTGCTGTAGCAGAGAAATTCCTCGAAGCTCGTTTAGGTAAGGAGGTAATGCAGCACAAGATTTATGCATATATATCAGATGGTGGTATTCAAGAAGAGATTTCACAAGGTGTTGGTCGTATTGCTGGCAACTTGGGATTGAACAACCTCATTATGTTCTACGACTCTAACGATATTCAGCTTTCAACAGAGTGTGGAGTTGTGATGAGCGAAGATACTGCTGCAAAATATAAAGCTTGGGGGTGGAACGTACTCTCTTGCAATGGTAACGATGTAGATGACATACGTAAGGCTCTTGATGCTGCTCTCGCAGAGAAAGAACGTCCTACACTTATTATTGGTAATACCGTAATGGGTAAGGGTGCGTTGCAAAACGATGGCAGTAGCTACGAACACGATATACGTACACACGGCGCACCACTCGGTGGCGATGCTTATAAGAATACAATAAACAACCTCGGTGGTGATGTAGAAAATCCTTTTGTCATCTTCCCTGAAGTTGAAGAAATGTATGCTAAGCGCATTAAAGAGCTTGAGACAATTGTTGCAAAGCGTCACGCTGAAGAAGAAAAGTGGGCAAAAGAAAACCCTGAGAAAGCTAAACAAATGGAAGAATGGTTTAGCGGAAAAGCTCCAAAGATTGATTGGACAGGCATCACACAGAAAGCTGATGCGGCTACGCGTGCAGCAAGTGCCACTTGTTTGAGCCTTCTTGCAGAGCAAGTACCTAATATGATTTGCTCTTCTGCCGACCTCTCTAACTCGGATAAGACCGATGGTTTCTTGAAGAAAACTAAGAGTATCGTGCGTAACGATTTCAGTGGCGCTTTCTTCCAAGCAGGTGTTAGCGAGCTAACAATGGCTTGTATGTGTATCGGAATGATGCTTCACGGAGGTGTTGTAACAGCAATGGGAACATTCTTTGTCTTCTCAGATTATATGAAACCTGCTGTGCGTCTTGCTGCATTGATGCAAGTTCCTGTGAAGTTTATTTGGAGTCATGACGCTTTCCGTGTAGGCGAAGATGGTCCTACACACGAACCTGTAGAGCAGGAAGCACAAATCCGTTTGATGGAGAAGTTGCAAAACCACGCAAGCAAAGACGCTGTACGTGTATTCCGTCCTGCTGATGTAGAGGAAACAACCATTTGTTGGCAGATGGCTATGGAGAATGTTGATACGCCTACAGCATTGATACTTTCTCGTCAAAATATTAAAAATCTTCCTGAAGGAAACAACTATGCAGATACTCGTAAGGGTGCATACGTTGTTAAAGAGACCGCAAAGGATTATGATGTAATTCTTCTTGCAAGTGGTTCAGAAGTATCAACACTTCTTGCAGGTGCTGAACTTCTTGAAAAAGATGGTGTGAAGATGCGTATTGTAAGCTGCCCATCTGAAGGTCTTTTCCGTCGTCAGTCAGCTGAGTATCAAGAAAGTGTATTGCCTAAGGGTGCTAAGATTTTCGGTATGACAGCTGGTTTGCCTGTAACCCTCGAAGGTCTTGTGGGTGCTAACGGCAAGGTGTTTGGTCTTAATAGCTTCGGCTTCTCTGCACCTTACACAGTTCTTGATGAGAAGCTTGGCTTCACAGCACAGAACGTATATGAACAAGTAAAAGCATTTTTAGCATAAAGTTTAACCAGAGCCAGCGAACCCTATAAAATTCGCTGGTTCATAATACATTAACGCTTATGGACATTAAAACAGTCGGAGTAGCCTGCGATCACGCTGGTTTCCCATTAAAGCAGTTTGTTATTCAGTATCTTGAAGAGCACAAGCTCCCTTATAAAGATTTTGGTTGTAATAGCGATTTGAGTTGTGATTACCCAGACTATGCACATCCATTGGCTGATGCTATCTGTAAAGAGGAAGTTTACCCTGCTATCGCTATTTGCGGAAGCGGTGAAGGTATGATAATGACTCTTAACAAGCATCAAGGCGTGAGAGCGGGTTTGGCATGGAACAGAGATGTTGCAGAACTTATGCGTCAGCACAATGATGCCAACGTTCTTGTTATGCCAGGTAGATTTGTTGACAATAAGACAGCTGAAAAGATAATGGATGCTTTCTTTAAAGCAACATTTGAAGGCGGTCGTCACGAGCGCAGAGTAAAGAAAATAGCCATTGAAGAATAATATTGTCATAGTTGGTAGACAAATATTATTGACGCAATAAAGATAAAAATAATTTATCTTATTCCTAAGTTGGTAATTTGAAAGCCCAATTAAAAACCGCTATCAAAGATATAATTTAATCTTCGATAGCGGTTCTTTATTGCATTGAAGTTTCGTTTATCGCATTGAGAACCTCCCTTTATGTGTTGAAAAACTCCGTTTATTGTATTGAAGCATTTATTTCCCGAACATTTTACCTAACCATTTTAATGGTTTCTTGATAATCTTTTCTAAGCCATTTTCGTTGTTCTTCTTTGTTGGGAGTTCTTCTCTGATGTCATATTTTGTGCTTCTACCTAAATCTTTCGGTACGAATACCTTCTTTTTGTTTTTCTTTTTCTTCTTTTTAGGTTGAGCTGGTTGTTTATTATTACTTTGCTGTTGAGCTTCAGCCTTTATACTATTTGGCTGTTTAGCTGCGTTGTTCTTTTTTGATGGTTCGAGCACTTTCTCGTCACGATTACCTTTTTCTTTCTTTGCAGTTTGAGGATTATCGTGTTTTTTATCGTTATTTTGTGTTCTTTCTTTGCTCTGCTCTTTATTATTACGTTTGTTGTTAGCGTGTTGTTCCTTATTTTTGACAACACTATTCTCTTTCTTCTGATTGTTATTCTCCTTATTCTTAACGTTTTTCTCTTTGTTTTTCGAGTTGTTTTCCTTATTTTTCGGAGCTATGTTTTCTGTATTTTGAGTGTCTTTGCGTCCTCTTTCCGTATTTTCTATACGTTTAGTTTGTCGTCTGTTGCGTACCTTTTTATCTTTATGGCTTTGTTGGTCACGGTCGTTACGACGACGTGCTTTGGCATTCTTACTTCTTCTGTTGCGCTCACTGCTCACGTATTCGGGTACTTCGCCCAATCCTTCGGGTAGCGGAGCTTTCTCTACTTCCTTGTCTAAGAACTTCTCTATCTGCTGGAAGTAGTACATATCATCTTCGTTTACAAAGGTAATGGCTGAACCATCACGATCGGCACGTGCTGTACGACCAATGCGATGAACGTAATCTTCTGCATCGTGAGGCACATCATAATTGATTACCATTGTTATATCGTCAATGTCAATGCCACGAGAGATAATGTCTGTTGCTACAAGAACATCTATCTGACCGCTCTTAAACTTAAACATCATTTCGTCACGACCTGCCTGATCAAGGTCAGAGTGCATCTGTCCGCAATTAATTTGCTTCTGATTGAGCGACATAGCTATCTGTTTTACCTTCTGCTTTGAGCCTGAGAAGATGATAACACGTTGCAAATTTCCTGCTTTGAAAATATCTTTGATAATGCCTAACTTCTGCGTTTCGTGACAAACGTACGCCAATTGCTTTATCTTCTCTGCAGGTTTGCTTACAGCCAACTTGATAACAGCAGGATTATGTAGCAAGGTCTTTGCCAATTGTTCTATCTTTGAAGGCATTGTTGCCGAGAACATAATCTTCTGACACGAAGCAGGAAGTTTCTTAACAATGGTCATTATATCTTCGGCAAATCCCATATCAAGCATACGGTCTGCCTCGTCAAGAATGAAGAAGCTCACCTTTGAGAGGTCAACATTGCCCAATGAGATGTGCGAGATAAATCTACCAGGGGTAGCAATTACCAAGTCTGCCCCTAACGAAAGACTCTTTATTTCTTGGTCGTAACGATTTCCATCATTACCGCCATATACAGCGACACACGAAACATTGTTAAGGTAGTATGAAAAGCCCTGAATGGCTTGGTCTATCTGTTGTGCTAACTCTCTTGTAGGCGACATAATAAGACAATTGATGGCATCTTCGGGATAACCCCCATCAGCCAATTTAGAGAGTACTGGCAAAAGGTAAGCAGCAGTTTTTCCAGTTCCTGTTTGTGCAACGCCTAATACGTCGTTGCCTTTTAATATCTCTGGTATACAATTTTCTTGAACGGGTGTGCATTGTTCAAAGCGCATATCATAGAGCGCATCCAATACATCATCGTTTAAATCTAAACTTTCAAATTCCATATTTATATCTGTTTCTCCCTTTTCTTCCAAAGGGGAAAGTTTGTTTTATTCGTTTTACTTTTATTATTTAATTAGGTGCTTGTCGATAACAGAAGTATGCTATGACCGCAAAAACAATGTTAGGAATCCACGCTGCTAACATTGGTGGGGTATTGGCATTGATTGCAAAGGTGGCAGAAACCGTTTGCAAGAGGATATACCCAAAACTTAAAGCCAGTCCGATACCAAGGTACAGCCCCATACCTCCTTTTCGCTTGCGTGACGAGAGTGATAATCCAATGAGTGTAAGGATAAATGAGGAGAACGACATTGCTATTCGCTTATGGTATTCCACCTCATATTGCACCACGTTGCCCGACCCTCGGCTTGTTTGTTTTGAAATATAATCACGCAACTCTGGCGAGGTGAACGTTTCTTGTTGTCCTTTCGAGTACACAAGGTCGGTTGGCTCCATCATTATCACCGTGTCTAATTCTGTCCCAGAGGTAATATGCTCTTTCAATCCCTTCAGTTTTCTAATCTTCCAATTGCTTAATTTCCAATGGTATTTCGACTCTGAAATGGTGTCATACTGTGCCTCTGTTGCCGTTAGGTGGTCTATCAATTTCTTGTTCTCAAATCTATCCAACGAGAAGCCATAACCTCTTTTGAATTGGTCATCATAATGCTGGATATAAGCCACTGTGTCTTTGCCCACATGCAACTGAACATTCTCTGCCGATGTATTCTTCTTTGAGTTGAGATACAACGACTTAAAGTTCTGTAAATCAACCGTTCCGTGAGGTATTACAAAGCTGTTGAGATAGTAAGTTATGCCAGCAATAAGCACACACGACACCATATAAGGGCGCATTAATCGCTTGAAAGAGACTCCAGCTGCCAACATTGAAATGATTTCGGAATTGCCTGCAAGTTTTGAAGTGAAGAAGATTACGGCAATAAAAACGAAGAGTGGCGAGAAGAGGTTGGAGTAATACGGAACAAAATTGAGATAATAATCGAACACAATAGCGTGCCAAGGAGCGTGATATTGTGTTAGTTTCGATAAATTCTCATTGAAGTCGAATACAATTGCGATAGAAATAATCAGTACAATTGAAAATACGTAAGTTCCAATAAACTTTTTGATAATGTACCAATCGAGTGTTCCGACGGCACGTTTAGGGTGTAAGACGCCAATATTTAGCCTAACCCAAGTAAATATACGAACAAGCACAGCGAGAAACTTCTGCAACTTGAGTCGCTGAAGTTTCTCTTTCACTGCCTGTTTATATATTTGTAGTTTGCCCATTCTTGTGCGCACAGGTTATATTCGTCGTCCTAACTGTTCGATGATAGAAGCCTTCCATTGCGTGAAATCGCCTTTCTCAATATGCTCACGTGCATCTGTAACGAGACGCAAATAGAAAGCTATATTGTGGATACTTGCTATTTGTAATGCCAACAATTCATTTGCCTTAAACAAATGATGAAGATATGCTTTAGAAGTAATCACATCTATTTCGCAACCCTCTGCGTCAACAGGCGAGAAATCTTTCTCCCACTTCTTATTGCGCATATTCATTGTACCCTCATAGGTGAAAAGCATAGCATTGCGACCATTGCGTGTGGGCATAACACAATCGAACATATCCACCCCACGTTCTATACCTTCAAGAATGTTTTGTGGCGTTCCTACCCCCATCAAGTAGCGTGGCTTGTCTTTGGGAAGAATATCGTTCACCACCTCAATCATTTCGTACATCACTTCGGTAGGCTCACCCACTGCAAGCCCACCAATAGCATTTCCGTCAGCCCCTTTGTCTGCTACAAATTTAGCTGCTTCCTGTCTTAAATCCTTGTAAGTGCAACCCTGAACGATAGGGAAAAGACTTTGGTTATAGCCATAAAGTGGTTCGGTCTCGTTGAAGCGTTTGAAACAGCGGTCTAACCAACGTTGGGTCAATCCCAAACTACGTTTTGCATAGGCGTATTCGCTATCACCGGGGGGACATTCGTCGAATGCCATAATAATATCAGCACCGATTATGCGCTCCGTGTCCATTACGTTTTCAGGCGTAAAGATGTGCTTAGAACCATCAATATGACTTCTAAATTCGCAACCTTCTTCCTTGAGTTTGCGAATACCTGTTAGAGAAAACACTTGAAAACCACCAGAGTCTGTCAAGATAGGTCTGTTCCAACCATTAAACTTGTGTAGTCCACCAGCACTTTTCAGTACATCCAATCCTGGGCGGAGATAGAGGTGATACGTATTACCAAGAATGATTTGCGCCTTTACCTGATTGACAAGTTCTGCGAAATGAACCCCTTTTACAGTGCCTGCAGTTCCTACGGGCATAAATATAGGGGTCTTTATCTGACCGTGATCGGTTGTAATAATACCTGTTCGTGCATCACTTGCAGGGTCAGTACATTGAAGTTCAAATGTCATCCTTAATCCTTTTTATTGTTTTCTTCTTCGATAGTAAAATCTATTGCGTTCTCTACTTTCTCATCTGTAAGTGCAAAGTCCCACACCTGTTGAATGTTCTCCACATAGTGGAATTCCAATCCTTTGCGATACTTTTCTGGTATCTCGTCAATGTCTTTGCGGTTTTCTTTGCACATCACGATGTCGGTAATGCCTGCACGTTTTGCAGCCAATATCTTTTCTTTGATACCTCCCACAGGCAGCACCTTTCCACGCAGTGTTATCTCGCCCGTCATTGCTGTGTTCTTACGCACCTTGCGTTGTGTAAGTGCCGATGCAATACTTGTTGCAATGGTGATACCTGCCGACGGACCGTCCTTTGGTGTTGCTCCTTCGGGTACGTGAATGTGTAAATTCCAATTGTCGAAAATTCGATAATCCACCTTCAGTTTGTCAATATGTGCTTTCACATATTCTAATGCAATGATGGCAGACTCTTTCATCACATCACCCAAGTTTCCTGTTAGTGTGAGTTTGCCAGATTTACCCTTTGATAGTGAAGCTTCGATGAACAATATTTCACCGCCTACGCTTGTCCACGCCAAACCTGTAACTACACCAGCATAGTCGTTGCCTTGATAAATGTCACGATAGAAAGGCGGTTTTCCCAAAAGTCCTTCCAATTCTACAGGTGTAATCTTTTCGTAAGGTAGACCCTCGTCTATGGCTTGTTTGAACGCCAACTTGCGCAACGACTTGTTGATTTGCTTTTCTAATTGGCGCACACCGCTTTCGCGTGTATAGTTTTCTATCACGGCTTCCAATGCAGGCTTGGTAAACTTTAACTTTGGGTTAGAAAGGTCAAGACCTGTGTTAGCCAACTCTTTAGGGAAGAGGTGACGCTTTGCTATTTCTATCTTCTCCTCGGTGATATATCCCGACACTTCGATAAGTTCCATACGGTCGAGTAGAGGACGAGGAATAGTATTCAGGTCGTTTGCAGTTGCGATAAACAATACCTTAGATAGGTCGTAATCCAAGTCTAAATAGTTGTCGTGGAACGCATTGTTCTGTTCGGGATCGAGTACTTCAAGTAAGGCCGATGATGGGTCGCCTTGTACAGTGTTCTGTGCCACCTTGTCAATTTCGTCCAAGATAAACACAGGGTTTGACGAACCTGCTTTCTGAATGTTCTTAATGATGCGTCCGGGCATAGCCCCGATGTAGGTGCGGCGATGTCCGCGGATTTCAGACTCGTCGTGCAATCCGCCCAACGACATACGCACATACTTACGTTTCATTGATTCGGCAATACTCTTACCCAAACTTGTTTTGCCCACACCCGGAGGACCATACAGGCAAATAATAGGCGACTTCATACTGCCTTTCAGCTTTAAAACTGCCATATATTCCAAAATGCGCTCCTTCACCTTTTCCATACCATAGTGGTCCCGATCGAGCACCTTTTGGGCGCGCTTCAAATCCAAGTCGTCCTCGGTGTATTCGTTCCAAGGCAGGTTCACCATCGTTTGGAGATAGTTCACCTGTACGCTGTAGTCAGGACTTTGTGGGTTGAGCGTCTTTAGCTTGTCCAACTCTTTTTGGAAAATCTTAGCCGTTTCTTCGCTCCATTTTTTATTGGCTGCTTTTTCGCTCAGCTCCTTCTTTTCGGGTGTTGATTCACCATCACCCAACTCCTCTTGTATATTTTTTATTTGCTGATGGAGGAAGTATTCGCGTTGTTGCTCGTCCAAGTCCTCACGTGTTTTAGAGCGGATATTTTGGCGAAGGTGCTGGAATTGTATCTCTCTGTTCAAGATTTTCATCAATCTGAACAAGCGGTCTTTCAACGATTCTTCTTCCAAGAGGTGCATCTTGTCAGCCACGCTGAAAGGCATATTTCCACAAATATAGTTTACCGAAACAGTGGGGTTGTTGATATTGTCAAGTGCAAACTGCGAGTCGTCTGGTATTTCGTCGCTGCCTTGAATATATTCTTTTGCTGTCAACTTCATATCGTTCACAGCTGTTATAAATTCAGTATCGTTCTTGTCGGCCACCTCATCAGGCAATGCCTGCGTCAACCCCATCATATATGGAGTTTCGCTTGTAATTTTCTCTAATTTGCAACGACCCAGACCCTGCAAAATAGCGGTTCTATTCTCGCCTGTGCCAGGCATATCAAAGGCACGCATCATACGTGCATAAATACCTGTGTGATACAAGTCTTTTTCTTGTGGCTCGTCTACGTTTGCATCTTTTTGGCTCATTACCGCAAAGACCGTCCCTGGATGTTGCTCTAAATGTTTTACCAATGCCAAGGTAGCCTTTCTGCCAACCAAAACGGGCATCAGTATGTCAGGAAACATAACAAGATTGCGAGTTATAAATATAGGTATTTCGCCATCAATTTTTACTTCAATCTCGGGTAAATCGCCCTCGTAATCGGCAAACATTTGTATAGAATTATTTTGTTTCATCAAGTTTTCACTAATTTCTTTTGAAGTGCAAAAATACGAAAATTATATGGAATAGCCCCACATTATATATTTTGAAATTCTTAATAATACCTAATAGTATGGGGAAGTCTTATTTTTTGATGATTTTGTGTGGTTTTTAGCCCTTTGTATGCACTACTCTTTATCGTTTATACAAATGGTTCCTGTTTATTTTTTCTTATGAAATAGTTAAGAATAAAAATGTTGAATATAGAATATATGCAGATGTCTGTTAGAATAGTTAAGGTGGTGTCTAAGATGTTTAGACACAGCATATTAAACCCTATAAAGAACATAGCCAATGCCAATATGGAGATTAAGGCTTGATGTTGGCTTATACCTGTACGCATCAGCTTGTGGTGAATGTGGTTTTTGTCAGGTCTGAAAATGCCTTGCTTATGTATAAGTCTTACAATGATAACACGGCAAACATCAAATATAGGAACGATTAACAATGTTATTGAGAGAAAAATAGATTCTTTGCGATATGCTGCAATATGTGGGTTTACCATACAAAATTTTACTAATAATACCCCAAGTATATATCCGATGGTTAACGATCCAGAGTCGCCCATAAAGATTTTTTGACCTTTTTCTGCATCTCCAAACACATTATAATAAAGGAATGGAATAAGCACACCAATGAGTCCAGCAATTAAAATGCTATAAATCCAAATGCCTTCACTAAAAAAACAATAGAAGAAACCGACGAGAGCAATGAGCGAAAGTCCTGCTGATAAGCCATCAATGCCATCAATAAGATTGATAGCGTTCATGATGAAAACCAAAATAAACACCGTTAGCGGTGCACCAACCCAAAATGAAACTTGCTCAATGCCCAGAAAACCATAAAAATTATTGATATAAAGCCAAGCGATAGGAGGGAGCGATGAAACAAAAATCTGTACTAAAAACTTCTTTTTCGCACTTACTCCAAAAACATCATCTATCAGTCCTATGGCGTAAATGATAAACAATCCCAAAGCAAAATAGATAGTCCAAGGGCTAATTTCTATTTTCTTTCCATCGTTGGTATACGACCAAGCCAATAAAGCTATAATCGTAGCAATCAGCATACTCGGCAAAAATGATATGCCACCCAATCGTGGAATGGGATTTTTATGTACTTTTCGTTGATTAGGTATATCGTATAGTTTTCTATCCTTGCAATATCTTAAGATGCGAGGGATAAAAATTAAGCCGTATGTGGTACTCAAAGTAAAGGCTAAAAGACTAATTAGTATGTGAATTTTCATTTCTTATTTTATTTAAATGTGTCTGTAAAGTTACTAAAAATACGAATTTAAGTATTTTTACATTTATTAAGATTTCACAGCTGTTTAAAAGCTTTAATAAGCTGTTCGTTATCTATTTCGTTTCTAATCGCTATTCGTATAAAATTTTTGTTTTCTAACGATTGCTTGCTATTACAATCTTTGATAAGTATAGAATGCTCTTTTAAAAGTCGTTTCGTTATTTCGGCTGATGTATGAGGCGTTTTAACTTCACAGAGGAAATAGTTGGCTTGCGAAGGAATTACTCGAAGCCAATTTATTTCTCCCAATCGTTTTGCAAAGCGAGTTCGTTCTGCAATGAAGCATTCGCAGGCAGTATCATAGGCACTGCTGTATTTGTTAAAGATTTGCATATAAAATTCAGCAAATGAATTGATATTCCATATACTTACATCTTTCTTTATGTAATCGATGGTTTGAGTATCAGAACTTGCCAAAATGCCTAAGCGCAAACCTGGAACACCATACGATTTTGAAATACTTTTCATAACAAAAAGATGCTTATATGTGCTGAGTGTCGCGTTATCAAGAAGTGAATTGTTGCGGAAGTCATCGGAGAAATCAACAAACGATTCGTCTACAATAAATCTTATGCCTCGTTCTGCTGTCCACAAAGCAAGTTCTAAAACCTCGCTTTTGGGGATAAAATTACCTGATGGGTTATCAGGATTGATGAGCAATAGCGTTTTGATAGGCTTGTTTGCAAAAAAAGCTTTAAGCTCGGCTGCATTGTAAGCAAAATCCTTATTGGTAGGGACATAGCTTATAATGTCTTCTTTTCGATAACGATTAGGATATTCTTCAAAGGTTGGGAATACTACTCCGATTTTTCCTTCTGTATGTTCTAACAAACTTTTAATTAGCTCGGCTGCACCATTGCCGACAACAATGTTTTCTTGGTTTATGCCAAAATATTTGCTAGCCAACAATGAGTTTACGCCCATTCCTGAAGGATATTCTGTGAGAAGAATATCGAAGTTGGCACGCATTTCTTCCAGCATTCGTTTAGGTGGAAAGTAAGGATTTACCAGGTAACAGTAATCTAATAATTGAGGAAAACGCCAATAACCACCATAGCGTTTATTCATTTTTGCAAGTTGTTCGTCATCATTGTTGGCAAAAATTGTTTCTGCAATATCCTTATCTTGAATATCATCAATTTCGTACCATTTCTTTTTACCAATAGGTAATGCCTTTACATCTTGAGAGTTGAGAAATGCTATTACACGCAATACTTGTTCGTAATATTCATTATTTCCTTGTGCCTCACAATAAGCATTTAAGAAAGGAATATACTTTTGTTTTGCAAATTCTTTGCTGAATTTGTAGATATTGACCGTTTTGTAATAAGTTTCTGCGTCTCTGTAGCTGAACGCCTTTTTATTGATGAAATTAATAATATTATATTGGTCATCAATTTGTACAACTGTTCCGTCCATCCATGATTCCCATTTAGAAACCAATGCGAGGTTAGGGTAGGGGCTTTCAATAGCCATTTGCAAGACACTTTCTTCGTATATTAAATCAGATTCAAGAAGAATGGTATCGTCTTCAATCATCTTTTCTTTTGCAAGTGCAAGCGAATAGATGTTGTTTGTTTTATCAAATATCGGATTGTTTATAAATTCTATATCAAAAAACTTTTCATATCGGTTTCCAATATGTTCGATAAGATTATTTGCACCATAGCCAATAACAATGATAACTTTTTGTATGCCATTATTTGCTAATTGTTCCAATGTTCTGTCTATTAAACGTTTACCATTAATAGAAAGCATACATTTTGTATTTTCTTTTGTCATTTCGCCAAGACGGCGACCCATTCCTGCTGCTAAAATTATTGCTTGCATTTTCTTTGAAATCTTTTACCGCTATTTAATACTTACCAAAATCTACTCCGTTGTGATGTTCACAAACTTGTTTTTCTAAAGGAGGGAGTTGCATATAATTGCCAAAAACTTGCTTTAAATAAGCATCATATTCTTTTAAAATAGACAATTTAGTATCTTCAAAATCTACTTTTATAGTGCCATTCGTAAAAATATGTTTTGGAAAAAAGCAATGGTTTACTTTTGTATATTCAGATAGAAGTCCATAATAACCAGTTTCTTCGCCATCATATTTTTCTTTTTCATGTTTGAAAAAATTGCGGATAGGCTTGAATTTTTGTGGAAAAGAAAGGAACATTACTATCTTTTTTAGGAGAGAAGCAGAATTATATCCACGTTGATTAATAAGATAGGCTGTTCTATATTTTGCACAAAAATATTGCCAATATCTTCCTAATTTAGTAGGAGCAGCACCATCGACACGAAAAATATCAACAAATATTCCTAATTCATTTTTTTTCCCACCATAACCTTCGGTCTCAATCATCTTTGTGCCACGTAGTTTTATTTTGCAAAAATCGAGTGGCCAATCCACTGTACCTTCTGCAAAATAATATTTTTCTTTATCAAGTTGCTCTCTACACACTTTGATAAATTTCTTATAATTGGTAGGTGTCATTTGTATATCCAAATCGTCGTCCCATGGAATGAAACCTTTATGACGTATAGCACCGATAGCACTGCCTCCGTTTAAGCTATATTCGATATTGTTTTTGGCACAAAGCGCATCAATATCTTTCATTATATGCAAAATGACCAACTGTAAATGTCTAAGTTCTGTCATATTTTTTTCTTAAAAGGTATTTGTAAGTAAAAACTCGAAGTGAATTGGGAACTAAGCGGACAATTCCTCTTATAATAGCATTTGTGAGAAATTCTGAAAATGAAGTGAACCCCATTTTATAGAAATTCCATTGTGCTTTTATATCGTTTTTTGCATATTTCCAACCGCCTCTTCTTCGATAAACATCGTAAGAAAACCGAAACCATAGCAAACTTTCTTGCAAGTTATAAAATTTACAACCATTCATAATCATGTTTATCCATAAGATATAGTCTTCGGGAAAACCTTGATAGCCGTCTGCTGCAAGAACTTTGCTTTTTTTGTAAACTACAGTGGGGTGGTTTACAGGACAACGTTGGTGGGCATATTTTATAATATCTTCATGATGTTCAGGTAATAGACGTTGAGAGCGAATATTTTTTATGTTACCTTCAAATTCATCTATTAGCGAACTGCAAATATCTAAGTCGGCATCTTTTTCAAAAAGTTCTATTTGTTTTTCAAATCTATTGGGACGACAAATGTCGTCTGTGTCCATACGAGCTACTAATTCGTAGGAGCAATGTTGCAAACCAATATTAAGAGCTGTCCCAAGACCTTTGTTTTCTTTTTGTGGAAAAACTTTAAGTGTATGGTATTTGGATTTAAACTCTTCTATAACATCTGAAAGTGCTTTCGTAATAGGTCCATCTTCTATAAGAACAACCTCATTAGGAGGAAGAGTTTGATTAAATACACTATCTAAGCTAAGGCGCAACCATTCTGGATTTTCCCTGGCATAGACAGACATTAAAACAGAAAATTTAATTTTTTGTTTGACTTGATATTCCATCACGTATTCCTTTTAGAATGTTCTTAA
This sequence comes from Prevotella ihumii, assembly GCF_900155655.1. GTDB lineage: Bacteria > Bacteroidota > Bacteroidia > Bacteroidales > Bacteroidaceae > Prevotella > Prevotella ihumii. The sequence goes on along the minus strand of NZ_LT706987.1, from coordinate 1,209,382 downwards.
TATAAGAACGGCGGTTAGTACTTTTTATTGTATAATAAAAAAATTTAAAAATGTATTTAATTCCATTTCTTATTATCCACCTTTTGGGTGTGTAGTTCCTTTGCGCAAGCCATATAAAATTTCGATATTGATAGTACATTCTAAATGATGGTGTTATGTGGATTTCTCGTCCTCCTATTTTTTTTGTAGATATGCCCAAAGTGTGGTTCATCTTAATGTTATAATCGTAGAAGAAACGTGCGTCCAAAAGATGTTTGGCTCTCCAGCACCATTCGCAATCAACACCATCTATGAATAAAGTTTCGTCCATTAGTCCTACTTTTTCAAATAAATCAACACTAATAAGCGACATAGAGTTCATCGTCTGATAAACTTCCATAAGGTTTAAATTACCAATGGTTATATCTTTTATTTTTGGTGTTGAATAACTTAATGGCTTTTGGGTGTTATGGTCAATACCAATAGGGGCAACTGCTCCAACATTGATATTTTGGCTTTTAAGTTGTAAAGTGGTTGATAATAATCTTTTAACAACATCTTGTCCTATGGTTGTGTCTTGGTCGCATGAAATAATATAATCGAAATGGTGTTCGATGAAATATTTTATTCCTTTATTTTGGGCTCCTGCAATGCCTACATTTTGGCATAATGGAAAATAAATAATCTTCTCATCTATACTTAATAAATGAGAATTATCTTTGTCAGAATTATCAACCATACATATTTTATCAACTTGTTTTTCTAAACAATTGACAATATTGGTAATGTTTTCTTCTGTCGGATTATAAAGTATTACTAATGCTCCTATTTTCATTGTGCAATTTTTTGTCGGTTTAAAATACCATCTTTAAAGCCTAATATCATGTATTTACAATGTTTTATACCATTTTTTACAACAAATGGGAAATAGAGAAAACGTAAGAATTGCTTAACTCCTTGCGCTATTTTCCATTGCAATGGCACATAGTTTCGTCTTACCAACCATTGATAATTTCGGTAAGAATAATATTCTCTAATGGGAGAAGATATGATAACATGGTGATTTCCAATTGAAATTTCATTAGAACCAACTTTATGTTCAATGCAAATATTAGCGGTTATGCCACAAATAAAGCCTAATTTTTGGGCACGCCAGCACCACTCAAAGTCTACAAAATCAATGAAGAGTGCCGAATCGTTTAACCCAACCTTTTTTAATGTATTTATATCAACACAACTTCCTGAAGAAATAACATCACGGCGAGGAATAAAATTATTTATATTTTCAGCATCATTATGGAATGCTGATTTATATTCTTTTCCTGTTTCTTTATTCAATACGGTTGGTCCCAATAAACCTAAATTGGGAATTTCTTTTTTTATTTTGATGTATTCGGCAACAATATCTTTTGCATAGGTTGGGATAAACCTTGAATCTTGGTCGAAAAACACAACATACGATTCGGAATCTTCTAAGATAATCTTTTGTAATGCTATATTTTGTGCCTCCGCAATGCCCAAATTCTTTTTATTACAGATATAACTCATCTTGCCTATTTTGTTAGGAAGTGATGCTTTTTCGGAATTATCTATAATAAATCCTGCTTCGATTTCTGCTATATGTTTGGTATGTTGCAAATCTTCTTCAGTTGGGTTGTAAAGTACGATTATGACAAATATATTCATCTTGTAAATATTCTTTTGAAGATTACGCTCTTACTACAAATTTTATCTTCTTTTGTAAGATAAATGTAAAGACTATCAAGTATTGGAAGAGTAGCGAAAGACTTAATATGAGATTTTCTTGAAAAAACTGCAGTATTAAAATTTCGACAATATATGTGTACATACATTTTGAAATGGCTCCTCCATTTTTTGCTTGTTTGTACAACCAACCTGTGAAAGTACCATAAATTGAGGCAAAGAAAGCAACTCCTTTGTAACCAAAATCTTGGAAGAAAGGTTGAAATACAGTGTAAACGTTTGTTTGGATAGGCACATATACAAATTCTTGTAATTTGGGTTCTATAACAAACTTTCCAAAGCCAAGTTTGGAAGCAACTGCATAAAAGAAAGCAAATGTGCGTGAACCAAATTGAGGTGTTAATTTTTCTTGTACCTGCTCAAAAGCCACGGGTGGCGAAAGAATATACATGGCTATAAAATCTAATAATGTAGAATTATCAGATAGCTTTGCATCTTCAGAACGACGAAGGATATTTATACCATAAAAAACAAATACTATAACGACTCCCCATAGTAAAATAGAACGCATCTTTATTTTTTCCTTTTGATAAAGAATAAAAAGCGTTGTAAAAAGCATAAAGAATAAAGCACCTTTCTCCATAATAGCAACGGCACACATAAAGTTGGCTATAATTATAAGCGTTAATTGTGTTTTGCTAATTTTTGGATAACGCCAAATAGCTATAATATAAAGAGCTTGATTTACTGCATTAATATATTTAAGTAGCTTAGCTAAAGGGTCTTCATCTTCTGCTCCTGCTAAAATTCTTAAATTAAATAACAGGTCTTGCGTTCCGAACATGATGACCACTTTATATATTTTATAAATGTACAAAGGTGTACAAATCATAGAGATTATAAAGAATATCAAGAAAATAGTTTTATGTATTTCAAGTTCATTCCTTATTGGTTCTATTTCGGATTTTACACTCGGTAAGGCATAATAAGTTATGATTCCCGTAAAACACATGATAGGAACCCAAAGTAATAAACAAATGTAAAAGCGGTCTTGTAAAGGATAAAGTAATCCTGATGAAATTTGGAAGAACACGACAATGAAGAACCAAATGCCTGTGGTTATGAACCATGGTGAAAAAATATCGCCAATTTTCAATACTCCAAAAGCCAACAAGAGTAATCCAAGAAAAATAATTGTGAGTTCTACCATTTTATTTTCTCCAAATTCCTTTAGCTGTTCCGTTCATAATTTTACTATATTGCACTCTGTTTGCAATTGCGCCAGGTAAATTTACTATCGATAATGCAAGAACAATTCCGCATACTCCAAGTAATTTTGAAAGTCCGTATGCAATTGGAAAATATGCCAAAGCTGCTCCGATGGTAAAAATGAGCTGAATTTTCAAAGCACCTATTCCATTTAAAATGTAAGAATAACAAAGGCTGCAAATGATAATAAACATATAGAGTGCCATTGAAGCAGATAATTCTAATGAGATATTTATACTCTTTCCAACCCAAAGATGATAAAGTGGGTCAGAGAAAATAATCATAAAGGCAAGTATGATGAATAAACTGATGAGCAAAAAGTGTAGTTTACGCATCGATTTTTTTATCCAATCAAAATCTTTACGTGTATAAGCGTCTGTTGTTGCACTCCAAAAAGGTGCAGCTATAACAGTGAATAAGAGCATTGTAATTGAAAAATATCTGTATGCTATGCCATAAAGAGTTACTTTTTCTGGAGTGAAAAAATATGAAATTAGGGCATTTGATGATGCAAACAGGATAACTCCTGCTACTTGTAAAATAAAAAACTTTATGCCAATATTAAATAAATTCGCTATTGCAAATTTATTAAAGTATTGAATATTGGGTTTTAAATTTGGATAATAACGTCCAAAAGTAATAGGGTAGGCTATGAGAAAGACAATCAACGGTGCTGCCGTATAACATAAAGCCACCAACATTAGCGAGTGTATATTCAAAATATTCAGCATATAAATTCCAATCAAAGTTAAAGTTTGTCCACTTACAACCAAAAGATTGTTTACTGCTGGGAGCTGCAATGCCAAATAAACATTCCCTATAAATTTAAAGATGAAAGTTGCACTTACAATTGCTATTGAGAAGCTGAGTACCGAAATAAGATTTGGAACTTTGCTTTCCTCAATATTCAGCCATGTATAAACATCTAAGAAATTGATTGCAAGTATTAATAGAATGCAAATTGGAATTATTATTAAAGCCAACATAAAAAAAGTAGTGGAAACACTTTCCCTTGCTTTTTCTATTTCATTGTTAGCAATTTGAGCAGATAAAGTATTTCTCAATCCATTGCCCAATCCAATGTCTAACGAATCTATCCAAATAAGAATAGAACTGATAGTCATCCATATTCCATTTTCGTAATTACCCAAGCAAAATAAAGTGATTGGGACTAATAACAATTGTATGATGCCAGCCCAACCTTTAATTAAAAATGAAAAGAGAATATTCTTTTTTAAACGTGATGTCCTTAATTCAGAATTCATAGTACTCTTTCCTTTCTTATTTTCATTTTATATCCTATCATTACCCACCAGAAAGTTCCTAATACGGCATAAAATACCCATATCAGTATATTAATCAGCAGTTTTGGGTGCGATGGAGTTTTTGGTATTTCGCTTGAAACCAATGTTATGAAATATGGTTTAGTACGTTGTAATCGCATTTTTGCCATTTGATATTGCTGAATGGCTTGATTGTATTTAGCCAATGCTTTATCAGCTTCTTTTTGTAATGCGCTTCCTTCTATTTTAAATGAACCTAAGACAACATCTTTATTCGCATCAAGAAATTTATTCAATTTACTCATCGCCTTTTCATATAGCTCTTTTGAGTTATTCAATTCTTGTTTTCTATTATCAACATCAATTTTTGCCTTATCGAAGGAGTATTTTGTAAGATGTTGTTGCAATCGTTGTTCTACAGAGTCAAGAAGTTGATAAGCGATAAAAGGTTCTTGTGCAGATGTTTGCAAAGTAATAATGCCATTATGCAAATTAACTTCGCATTTTACATTCTCTCTTAATAATTCTTTTATATTTTTCTTTCCAGTATATTTGCTCCACCATGGTTGAACAAAATCTTTTTGTAGATATTCGCTCCATGGTGTTGAATATGTTTCTCCTTTTTTAAAAATAGTAATATCCGCAAGGCTATTAAGGAAAGAAGGTGATTCTAAAATTTTTCTATAAATAATAGGTTCAGTTGTTACGTTTCCTTCTTTGAGTCCTAACTTTTGCGTAACCATTGAAAGCGCATCTACTCTTTTGAAAACCTTATCTTCAGAGGCATCAATAGAAATCTTTTTTTGCGCATCATAGAGTGTTGGAATAGAATTAGTGAAAAGAAAAGCTCCTATAACAGCTATGAAGATTGATACCAAAAATTTATATTTATTTTTGGCACATATCTCTTTTACAGTAATTTCTCCTTTCTTCTTTGTCATTTTAACTTCTTATAATAAGAATCTCTTTTCTATATTTTATAATTAAGATCGTAGAGCAAATAATCCAACCAATGAATAAAAAGACCGCTAAAATATAAATTTTTGGTGTATTGCTATGCTTTATAGGAACAGAAGCCGATTGAACAACTGTAAAGGCAGGTACTTTTTCTTGAAGTTTTGCTCTTGCCATTTGCAATTGTTGTACGAGTTGCGTGTAAATGTTATACTTCAACTGCATATCGTTTTCTAAATTTTCTTGTTCAGAACGGATAGATTCTAATATAGCCTCTTGGTTTGCATCGCAATACGCTGCATATTTTCTTCTTGCTTTCTCGTAATCAGCTTTTGCACTTGCAAAAAGCCCCTCCATGTATTTTAAATCGTTTCTTGCTTTCGATGTTTTATACTTTGTAATAGATTTTTGCAATTTATTTTTCACAGAGTCAGCCATTGTTGCAGCTACGAGTGGGTCTTGCGCTGTAATTTCAATATTGATAATATTTGTTTTTTTATCAACTGAACATAAAATGTCTTCCTTCATTGAATTGACTATTGAAGACTGTTTCTCTGTCAGTTCAAATGGGTTTACATGAACAGAATCGCCACGAGTAATTTGATTTTTTTGCATGAAATTCTTTTTGATATAATCAGAAAAGACTTTCATTTTTTTGCCCCACCATGTTTCTTCTTGATGGTTGGTAAGATAGTCATAATACGTTGTTTGGGTCTTTTTGTCGAGTGTTGTAACTTTTATGTCAAAAAGATTAACTAAAAAGTCGTTTGAACTCATTAGCTCTGGATAAATTTCTGGATAAATTGCATCGCCCGTTGGGTTAGCATCATTATAAAGACCAACCATTGCTGCTAATGAAGAAACGTTTGAAAGCATACTATTATTAGCCGTTTCAGGGGCTAATAAAATGTTTGCCTTATAAATGCGAGGTATTTGAAAAGCAACCCAAACACCAAAAGTTCCAAACACTAAGGTAAAGATTCCAACTACCCACCAGCGTTTCTTTAGAACCAAAAAGAATCCAAATAAATCAAATTCTATGTGCTTTTTCTTTCTTACAGTATATTCTTCTGCTTTCTCTTTTTCTTGTTTATTTTCACAAACAGTTTCGTTTTGAGAATCTTCTATATTATCGTTATTTTCTAATTTGTCATCATTGTTATTATCAGATGATGATAAATTATTTTTATCTTTTTTTGTTGTTTTATCTTTCAACCACTTTAGCATTTGCCAAATATTTTTTTGCATAATCTATTTTATCTCGTAATATTTGTACCGCCTATTTTTCTTATTTCAAGATGTTGGCAAGTGTAGCCAGCACGGCGGCCATACTTGATGCACTTGAACCAATAGTCATGAGTTCAGCAAGGCTCATCTTAGCGCGCGACTTTCTTGGCACTATGATTTCGCATCCGGGTTTCACCTTTGCGTTGTGCCCTACCTTAGCCAAGGTACCATTCATATATAATATATAGGTGCGACTCTTCTTTGCGTCAGACGAGAAACCACCTGCTTGATCGATGTAATACTCTACGTTCTTGCCTTCGCGATAGCTTACTGCGTTAGGATGCATTACTGCACCATTGATTTTTACAGTTCCATTATATTCAGGAATAATAATTCGGTCTCCCTCGCGCAGAATAAGGTCAGCGTCACTTCCTAGATTTGCCAAAGCTTTATCAAGTTCGATACCTACAGGATAAGTTTCAGGTATTTCGAATTTTCTTACCAATGAGTCTTGGGTCTTTTGTGCTGCTTGTAGGATACCAGCTCCACTGTTACTCTTGGCTGCAAGGTCGATAAGGTTTTTGTTTTCTTGATCTATTTGCATTTTGAATATCGCCTTTATACGTTCTTTTTCAGCTTTATTTGGTCTACGTTCTAAGCGTGCACCTTGTAAGTAAGCCAATTCAGTAGCACCACCAGCGGCTTTGAATATGTCGCTGAGGCGCATGTTGCGTCCTGTAAGCGAATAGCTACCAGCAAAGAGCACTTCGCCTTCAATGTCAACATTTTGTTGGCGAGTTGTACCAGGGCTTTTACGCACAAATACTTGGTCGAATGGTGCTAATATGAAGCCGGGCTTTCCATCAATTACAAAGCCATCTTTTAGTCTAAAAGTAAAGGTTTGTGCTATAATCGAATCGGTAACTGTTGCTTGAGGGTTAACAATACGACGTGATACATCTACACGTATTGTAGAGGCCTGCTCTTTCAAGCCGCCAGCTTGTAAGATGAAGTCTTCCAAAGTTTCATTATCAGCGTATTTATATTTACCAGGATACTGCACTTCTCCGTGTATCGTTAGAATACGCTCTTCTTGAACATCAGTTCGAGTTGGTATGAAGAGTACATCCTCATTTTGCAGTGGTATGTCTGCCACACGTCCTAAAAGTATGCCTTCCACATCTACAGATATAGCTTCTAAAGTACGGTCGGCCTTCATACGATGCATAACTGCGTGAGGTCCGAAAGCCACTTCTGTAAGTCCTTCTGCAGCCTCAACCAAGGCACGTACAGTATTAATTTGTCCTCCTACTTCATATTTACCAGGACGGAACACTGCACCCTTTATCTCAACCATATTTTCATATCGTGGGATAACCGAGTCAACGCTGATAGAGTCTTCATCTGAAAGTGCAAAGCGGTTCATATCAAACTCGTTTACATTATATATAGAGTATTGGCGACCTGTCTTTCTGTTTACACGCACTGTCTTGGTATATGCATCTCCTGAGAAACCACCTGCAAACTTGATGAGTGAAGCCAAACTTTCTCCCGACTTCATTTCGTAGTACATAGGTCGCTTCACTTTACCTGTAACGTGAACGAGTGCTTGGTATGCGCCTACAACAATTACATCATTATCTGTTAGACGCACATTTCCGCTTAATTTACCATTGCGTAGAAAGTCATAAACATCGACGGTACTTATCAATTTTCCGTGGCGGTACACTTTAATGTTACGCAATGTTCCCAATTCTCCAATACCACCTGCCATATACAAGGCGTTGAATACGGTAGAAAAAGCTGAAAGCGTGTATGTACCAGGGGTTTTTACTTCGCCCAAAACGTTTACCATAATGGTATGAGTCTGTCCTACTGATAAGCGAATAGAAGAGCTACTATAACGTTTACCTATCTTTGCTTTAATCTTATTATTCGCTTGATGTACAGTGAGTCCGCTTACCTGAATAGGTCCAAATCCTTCGATGGTGAGAATACCATCAGGAGCAACTGTCGTTTCGTACGACTTTTGTGACGCACCATAAATATCAATAAATACAGCATCGCCAGGACCTAATCTGTAGTTTGCGGGCAAAGCCATATTCATATTAGGTTCGAACGAAAGATTGCGATTGCTGAAAATGTCGCGTCCCCAAACCTTTTTCTTCTTACGCTTCATCTTCTTTACAAGCTGCTTATACATAGCGGCAGTATCTTGAGGCATCCAATCGTCAAGTTCGTCTTGCATCCTTAGAAACTCTGGATCTTCCTCATCGAATGTATTCCTTCTATTGTTGAAACGGTCAAGTTGCTGGTCTGAATATTTTTCAGCTTCAGCATTGTCATCGTCATAGTCTTTCAATGTTTTGTCGGCTATCTTACGTTTCTTTTCTCCAGAGAGTTTCTGACCATTGTTTACACGGCTGCGGTCATTGTAACCTCCCTTTTTTGAAGCATTTCCCATCGATGAATTGCCTTTCTTCATCTTTTCGTAACTCTCTTTGACGCGTCTAATTTGTGCTATATCTACACCATTTTGCATCAGTTTGGTTACAATCTGAGCTTGCGAAGTGCCTTTTGCCTGTTCTTTAGCCACAAACTCCATAACCTGAGAGTCTGACATACCCGACTGTGCGTGTATCGCAATTGCGCTCACCAACAGTAATAATGTAAGAATGTATTTTTTCATTTCTATTTAAAATTTCTTTCCACTAACAATTGATATAAAAGTTTTTGCAACAATTTTTGCATCGAGCCATAGCGTTCTATGTTCTAAATAGTATATATCCATTTCCAAACGGTTAAGCATTTTTTCCATAGTGTCTGTGTAGCCATTGTATAGCGTTGCTTGAGATGTTACGCCAGGCCTCATTTTATAAATGATGGGATACCTATCTGTATGTTGCATGATCTGGTCGATAAAGTATTTGCGTTCAGGACGTGGACCCACAAACGACATATCGCCTCGTAGTACATTCCACAATTGAGGCAGCTCGTCTAAGTGATGATTTCTAAGAAATCTTTCAAACTTTGTCGAACCTATCTTGTTGCAATTGGCTATCAATTGTGGTCCATTTTCTTCAACCACACTGCTCATAGTTCTAAATTTATAGATAGTGAAAGGGCGACCTTTATATCCAATTCGTTCTTGTTTAAAAAAAACCGTGCCATTGTCTTGCATCTTCATAATTAAAGCAATAATTAGATACAGAGGGGCAGCGACTACCAATCCCACGAATGAAAAAGTAATATCTAAAGAACGCTTTATGGATCTTTGGACATTTCCCATAGCATCATTTACGTTGGTTTGTATCATTGGTTTTATTCTGTTTCTTTTAATTGTTTATGTATAACTCTATTTCTTTTTATTTATTGTGTGAATAGAACATTTTTATTATTTACTCTACTTTTTAAAAATGTATGCAAAGATACTGCTTTTTTATTAAATAATCATATTTTTTTCTACCTTTGCAAATATTATTTCAAATCTGTGCGAAAAATAATCCATATAGATATGGACGCTTTCTTTGCTTCGGTGGAACAAAGAGACAATCCAGAGTTGCGTGGCTTGCCTATTGTGGTGAGTTACGACCAACCACGAAGTGTGGTTACTACAGCCAGTTACGAGGCTCGCCCTTTTGGTGTGCATTCTGCTATGCCCATTGCTCAAGCCAAAAAACGCTGCCCACATATTGTTATTGTTGAACCTCATTTCTACAGATATAAAGAGGTTTCGGCACAAATACACAGCGTGTTTCACGAATATACCGACTTAGTAGAACCTATCTCCTTAGATGAGGCTTTTCTTGATGTTACCGACAATAAAAAAGACATATCCTTGGCCATAGATATAGCGAAAGAAATAAAACAAAAAATACTTGAACAAACGGGACTAACAGCCTCGGCAGGAATAAGTTATAACAAGTTTTTGGCAAAGATAGCTTCAGATATTCGCAAACCGAATGGCATCTTTACCGTACACCCAGACAAAGCTTTAGATTTTATAGCTCGACTCCCAATAGAAAATTTTTGGGGTGTAGGGCCTAAGACGGCAGAACGTATGCACCGTATGGGAATATTTACAGGCGAGCATCTACGTGCCGTTTCGCTCGCTCATTTAAAGCAAGTGTTTGGTAAGGCAGGCGAAATCTATTATTCTTTTGCACGTGGGATAGACAATAGACCCGTAGAACCTTATCGCGAACGTAAGTCGGTGGGGTGTGAAGAAACGTTTGTAGAAGATGTACATACCGAAGCCCAAATTGTAATAAGGCTCTATCACATCATTTTAGAATTGGTTAAGCGTTTAGCAAAGAACAACTTTGAGGGGCATACTTTGGTTTTGAAGATAAAATGGGATGCACGCAACCAAATTACACGTAGCATTACTTCTGAGAAAATATTAAGAACAAAAGACCAAATTTTACCCTTAGCCAAATACTTGTTGCACGAAACAGAATATCGCACTCGTCCCATACGCCTTTTGGGCTTATCGGTTACCAATCATCGCACTGAAGGCGACCGCTTTGCCGAATGGGTAGAAGGAGAGTTAGACTTTAAGGATTAACGCATATCGTTTTGTTTTGATAAAGGAAAAATAGACCAATGTCGAGATAAATCTAAGGGGTTATTCTTGTTGTTGTAATGTGTTGGTAATGAGATGTTTGCAAATGAGTTGTAAAACATATATGTTTGACACTCCAATACATATATGTTTTACCCTGTCAAAGTTGAACTTTGGGAACGTCAAACATATATGTTTTGCTTTTCATAGTTTAATGTTTCATTTTTAAAAGCGAGGTTGAGGAAAAATAGAACATTGTCTTTATTTTATACTTGTATTATTCTCTAAATTGAAATAAAAGCAGTAATTTTGCAGAAAAATTGCGAATGCAGTATCAGGTAACTTGTAAGCAGTGCGGAGGTAAATTTCAACTCTCGGTAGATAATGTGCGAAGAATATCCTCAATTTGTCCATATTGTGGACAGAAATTGTCTGTTGTCATTCCTCAAACCATTGCGCAAGTTCCCCCTGTTATGGAAGCTTATGAGGTAAAACCTGCTGTGGTGCAACCTAAAAAGAAAAGTGGGGTAGTAGGCAAACTGCTCTTTTTCGTACTCTGTCTTTCTCTTTTGGGTGCAGCATTATGGTTTTGGAACGATTATCAAGCCACAGTTAAAACCAACGAACTTCGTGCTCGGCAGTTACACCGCGACTCTGTAATGCAAGTGAGAGCAGCTATTGAGGCGAAAGCTAAGGCAGAAAAAGAATTGGAAAAGAAGCATATCTTGGTGGAACAGTTCTTGCGCTCGTTCTATACCAATGCAGTCTTGTCCGATGCCGAACCCGAATATTACGAGCATTACCTTACCGAAAATTGTAGAAAAATAGTCTTTGGCAATATCGAAAATCAAGTAGATATGGACAGAAAGGCTGTGTGGTGGGGTGCTTTTGGTTCTATTTCAGGACTTAAAAACAAAGAGACACTCGTTCGCAATTTGCGCATCACGTACAACGATGCAGATTGGTACAAGGTGCGTTTGTCGCAAGACGGAGAAACAGAATTTAAACTCATCAAAATAAAAATAGATAACAAGAAAATATTAATTGACGATATAAGATAGTGAGCAATGGAACAGGGCTATTTTCAAGTTACGTGCAAACAGTGCCATCGTGCTTTCAGCGTGAAGGCTGAGGCAGGTGCTACAGTAAAATGTAATTGTCCGTTTTGTGGCAGCGAAACTACGGTTGCCATACCCTTGATGCAGCAAAACCAAACTAAAGCGCAACAACCTAATCAACAAATAGGTAAGCGCAAGACGGGCGACAATATCGCTCGGTGTGTTATCATAGGTTTTGTTATTATTGCCCTTGGTCTTCTTCTTATTTCTACATTATTATATGCTGTGTTTACAGCTATGTCAAATTAAACAAATAGCACACGATATGAAGCAAACAAAGATTGTATGTTCGATTAGTGATTATAGATGCGAGGTAGATTTTCTTCGCAAGTTGTTCTTCTCAGGTATGAATGTGGTGCGTATGAATACAGCACACGCATCTGAAGAGGGTATCCGCAAAGTGGTAAAAAACACTCGTGCGGTGTCTCAACACATTGCGCTCTTGATTGACACCAAAGGCCCTGAAATTCGTTCAACAGCTGTGAGCGAACCTATAAAGTTTAAGACGGGCGACATTGTAAAAGTGTTTGGACGCCCTGATGTGGAGACTACTCATAGCATAATCAATCTTTCGTACAAGGATATAGCAAAAGATGTGAAAGTAGGCGACCATCTCTTGTTCGACGATGGCGCATTGGATATGGTCATTATCGAGAACGAAGGTCCTATGCTTATAGCTAAGGTGGAGAACGATGGCGAGTTGGGGTCGCGCAAGAGTGTCAACGTACCAGGTGAACACATCGACTTGCCTGCATTGACTGAGAAAGATATTCAGAACATAAAGTTGGCTATCGAACTTGATATTGATTTCATTGCCCACTCGTTTGTGCGTTCGGCTGAAGATGTTAAGGCTGTTCAGAAGATTTTGGACGAGCATAATTCGGATATAAAGATTATCTCTAAAATAGAAAATCAAGAGGGTGTTGACAATATTGAAGAGATTATTCGTGAGTCGTATGGCATTATGATTGCCCGTGGCGACTTGGGAATCGAAGTTCCAATAGAGCGTATTCCTGGTATTCAGCGTAGCATCATTCGTAAGTGTATAAAGTACAAGAAGCCTGTAATCGTGGCAACACAGATGTTGCACACTATGATTAACAATCCTCGTCCTACACGTGCTGAAGTAACCGACATTGCAAATGCCATCTATGGATATACAGATGCGTTGATGCTTAGTGGTGAAACCGCAAGTGGAAAGTATCCTGTTGAGGCTTGTCAGACAATGGCTACAATTGCTGAACGTGCAGAGAAAGACGCACATAGAGAAGGCTTCTTGAAAATTCCAATGGAAAACTCGAAAGACCAACGCGAGTTCTTGGCAAAGAGTGCTATCCAAGCTACAGAGTTTTTAGGTGTGAAGGGTATTATTACCGATAGTGCTACTGGACAAACGGCTCGTAACCTTGCAGCGTACAGAGGGCCCAACCCTGTGTTGGCTATCTGTTACAAAGAAAAGTTGCAACGTTGGTTGAACCTTAGTTATGGCATTATTCCAATCTATCAGCAGGCACAAGTGTCTAACCAATATATGTTTACAGCTGCGTTGCGTATGCTTCGCCAAAAGGGACATATTGGCTTAGACGATAAGATAGCTTACCTCTCTGGCTCGTTGGGAGAGGGTGGTGGTACAACCTTCCTTGAAATTAATAAGGTGAGCGAAGTATTTGCTAAGAGTTACCAATTCCACTTGCCTAATAATGTAGAAGAGTAAGGAATAGCGGATAACAAATAAAGAGAAAGTTCTACATAAATAGATGGTTGTCTATTTATGTAGAACTTCTTTTTATCTTAAACCCAACTCGGTCGTCAGACCAGTCAGACCAGTCGGACAAGTCTGACTGGTCCGACTGGTCTGACTTGTCCGACTGGTCTGACTGGTCTGACGACCGAGTTGGGTTAAATCGGTTGTTGTTATAAATAAAGATTTGACCGATTTATTTTTATATATCCATTAAATCGCTCATAATGCTATCGCTAATATATATTCCCTCACGTGTAAACCTAAGATAATTGCCATCTAAAGCAAGTTGTCTTTTGGCAATAAAAGATGCTGCACAACTCATTATATGCATTTTATAGTGTGAGGACAACCTTTCAATATTGATGCCCTCACAGGTTCTTAATGCCGTTGTTATGAGGTCGTTATAGTGTGTCCGTGCATCTATTTCTTCAGTTTCAAAGTTGGGCGTTCCGTTTTCTATTCCTTCAATGTATTTCGTCAGATTAGAAACGTTCCATTGCCTTGTTTTCAGATTGTAGCTGTGTGCCGATGCACCAATGCCCAAGTAAGGCTTGTTTTGCCAATAAGCACTGTTGTGGCGTGAGCGATAAGGCGACTTCGTATGATGGTCTAATCGTGCAAAATTGCTTATTTCGTATTGTTCGTATCCCGCTGCTGTTAGCTTATCAATAAGTTCGTTGTACATAGCCCTGTAGGTTTCTTCGTCCATATCTGCCACCTTGTCTTCTTCTAATAGCCGATAGAGCGGAGTTCCCTCCTCATACATCAGACTATAAGCTGAAATATGCTCAACGTTTAGTTCCAAAACTCGATCTATATCCTTTCTCCATTCTTCGATGGTTTCGTTAGGAAAGCCAAACATAAGGTCTATAGATATATTGTTGATACCCACGCTTCTGAGTCGTTCTACTGCTGTTTTTATATCCTCGGCCTTGTGTCTCCGTCTTAAAAACTTTAGCCGTTCGTTATCGAAAGTTTGCGCCCCCATAGATATGCGATTAATGGGGAGCGACTTTAGATGGTTTACGAACGCTTCAGTGATGTCGTCAGGGTTACATTCAAACGATATTTCCATTTTGTCCATTGTGGTGATATGGTCAGCATAGGTGGTTGAAATCTGACAGAATACCTGCTTGATATGTTCTATCGATAATTGAGAAGGCGTACCTCCTCCAAAATAAATGGTATTAATATTCTCTTTTCGCGGCGTGCTATTGTTGAATAAATATCCTTTTTGCAGTTCTAACTCTTTGCAGATAGCATCTGTGTAGCGGTCAATAATGCTTTTATTCGCTTTTTCATTCCCCCTTTTGGGCGTCAAAGTGGAATAAAAACCGCAATAAATGCATCTACTTTCACAGAAAGGTATATGCATGTAAATTCCTGACATTTGCTCTTATATATATAATGTGTATCGTGTAATATTGTATAAATCTAACACAAAAGTACTAATTTCTTTTAAAATAATTGTTTTTTCTTCCATTTTCTTTTGGCGATTTGTATAAAAATAACTAACTTAGACGTCAAGAAGTGGTAAGCTAAGCCTTATCGCCATGAAATAGAAACATTGAATACTAACAACTTAAATCTATCGTGGTATGAGAGTATATCAAACAAACGAAATTAAGAACATTGCCCTTGTTGGCAGTGCGGGTAGTGGCAAGACTACTCTTGCCGAAAGTATGTTATTTGAAGCTGGTATTATCAAGCGTCGCGGAAGCGTAGAAGCTAAAAATACCGTTAGTGACTATTTCCCAGTAGAACACGAATACGGCTACTCAGTATTCTCTACTATTTTTCATGTGGAGTGGAATAATAAGAAATTAAATATCATTGATTGCCCGGGAAGTGATGACTTTGTGGGTGGTGCTATTACGGCTTTGAACGTGACAGACCAAGCTGTGTTGCTCATCAATGGACAGTATGGCCCTGAAGTAGGTACGCAAAACAATTTTAGATACACTCAAAAATTGAAGAAACCTGTAATCTTCTTGGTCAATCAATTAGACTCTGAAAAGTGCGACTTTGATAACCTTATGAGCAGTATGAAGGAAATATACGGCTCTAAATGTGTTCAGATACAATATCCTATTGCAACAGGTCCTGAATTTAACAGCTTGATTGACGTTTTGTTGATGAAGAAATATACGTGGAAACCTGAAGGTGGTGTGCCAACCATTGAGGATATTCCTGCTGAAGAAATGGATAAAGCAATGGAATTGCACAAGATTTTGGTGGAAGCAGCAGCCGAAAACGATGAAACATTGATGGAGAAGTTCTTCGAGTCGGAGACACTCTCTGAAGACGAGATGCGTGAAGGTATTCGCAAGGGGCTTGTGGCTCGTAATATTTTCCCTGTATTCTGTGTTTGTGCAGGTAAGGATATGGGTGTGCGTCGCTTGATGGAGTTTTTGGGTAATGTAGTTCCTTTCGTTGACGAAATGGATAAGGTGCACAATACACGTGGCGAAGAAGTACAGCCTGATGCAAATGGCCCACAATCTGTTTATTTCTTTAAGACGGCTGTTGAGCCTCACATTGGCGAAGTGAGCTATTTCAAAGTAATGAGCGGTAGTGTGAAGGTGGGCGACGACCTTACCAATGCTGATCGTGGTTCGAAGGAACGTATCGGACAACTCTTTGCTTGTGCAGGAGCTAATCGCATTCCTGTAGACCAATTGAACGCAGGCGATATAGGTTGTACTGTGAAACTAAAGGATGTAAAAACAGGTAATACGTTGAATGGAAAGGGTGTAGAGCAGCACTTCGATTTCATAAAATATCCTAACTCAAAATATACACGTGCTATAGAGGCAGTAAACTCTGGTGAGACAGAAAAGTTGATGGCGGCTTTATTGAAGATGCGCCAAGAAGACCCAACGTGGGTAGTAGAGCAGAGTAAGGAACTCCGCCAGACTATTGTCCACGGACAGGGAGAATTCCACCTACGCACTTTGAAATGGAGATTGGAAAACAACGAAAAACTTCAGACCAACTATAAGGAAGCTCGCATACCTTATCGTGAAACCATTACAAAGCAAGCAAAGGCTGAATATCGTCATAAGAAGCAGAGTGGAGGTGCTGGTCAGTTTGGTGAAGTACATCTCATCATTGAGCCATACGCAGAGGGAATGCCCGATCCTACAACCTATAAGTTTAATGGTCAGGAGTTTAAGATGAACATCAAGGGCAAAGAAGAGAAAGATATGCCTTGGGGTGGTAAACTCGTCTTTATCAATTCTGTAGTAGGTGGTGCTATCGATACTCGCTTTATGCCTGCAATCTTGAAAGGTGTGATGGATTGTATGGAGCGTGGACCATTAACAGGAAGTTATGCACGTGATGTGCGTGTTATCGTTTACGATGGTAAGATGCACCCTGTAGACTCTAATGAACTTTCGTTCACACTTGCTGCCCGTCACGCTTTTGCAGATGCCTTTAAGCAGGCTGGTCCTAAGATTTTGGAACCTATTTACGACTTGGAAGTTTATGTCCCTGATGATTACCTTGGCGATGTAATGAGCGATTTGCAGGGTCGCCGTGCAATGATTATGGGTATGGACTCTGAAGCTGGTTATCAAAAATTGCAAGCTAAGATTCCATTGAAGGAACTTTCTAATTATAGCATTGCACTTAGCTCACTAACAGGTGGACGTGCAAGCTTCACAACTAAGTTTGCAAGCTACGAACTCGTACCTAACGACCTTCAACAACAGCTTATTGCTGACCACGAGGCTGAAGCTAAGGAGGAGGAAGAATAGGGTATTGATGATTGCCTATAGGGAGTATTATTTCCGCTCTCTTAGGCAATCTTTACAAAGGTACATACGGAAAGAAAGCAAAATTCAACGAAGATGTAACAAAGGTGTTGCATCTTCGTTTTTTGTTTACATTTTCTGGTGGTTATTAAGCCCAAATCAGCTGCAACGACGGAGAAAAACATAACATCTGAACGCTTTAAAAAGCCTTTGCGGGCTAATGACCAATTTGGGTTAAATGGTTATAAAAGGCATTGCATTCTAATGAGTTATATGTATTAAAGAGATAGTTGTAATTTGTTTATATGAAAGAAAAAGTCTCCTTATTCAAAAAATGATTTGAATAAGGAGACTTCTTTCTGTGTTTTCAGATATTTGTTCGACTGCTGAACTATTGTTTGTGATTTACTTGAATTTCTCAAGAAAAGAGTCGGCTTGGGTATTGCCAAGTTCTTTTGCTTTGGTTATACTCTTTATCCCCTCTGTTTTTCGATTGCTTTGACATTGTGCTATACCTAAGATGAGGTAGGCTTCAGCATAGTCAGGTTTTAAGATAATAGCTTGAGTTGCAGCGGTCATAGCTTCATCAAACTTGTTTACTCTTAACAATAGACTACCTGCTTCGGCACAATACATTGGCTCATTAGGGGCAAGGCGTGAGGCAATAAGGATGTCTTGTAGTGCTTGTTGCCATAGTTTTCCTTTTACTTCGCATTGTTCACGCATATAATAAAAGTTTGCATCTAAGCGTCCAAGATTAAAGTATTCGTAAGTATAGTAATCTTGCATTGCCTTGCGGTATTGCCCCATCTTGTCAAGCTGTTGCGCACGGGCAAGGAAGTAAGGAGCGGAAGTTTGCACGTATGGTGTGTCGCACAAGGCAATACTTTGGTTAAGTTTTTCTAATATTTCTTCATCACTGCGGTTAAGCTGTTGAAGACTTTGAGCCATTTCAAGATATAGTTCAGGGTTCTTCATATCGGTTTTGGTCAGTGCCTCAAAGCTGTCGTAAGCCTTTTGGTATTCACCCTTTGAATAAACAATCTGAGCTTGGAGGTGCTTGTAAATGTTTTCAGGCTTTGTATTATATGCCTGTTCTGCTATACTCATCGCCTTGTCTAATGACCAGTCTAAGGCTTTTGCCTTGTCGTTTAAAGAAGGATTAAGACTTGATAAGTAGATTGTGCGCGCATAATTGTAGTATGCCATATCTTTCTTATCTACCTTACTGATAGCCTCTTTTAAGGTCTTGTCGGCTGCGGCTAAATCGCCTTTTGCAATGTAAGCATTGGCAAGGGCGTTGTATCCATTGTTATCTTTTGGGAACTTTGTTATAAACTCGTTTATCGTTCCTTGATGTATCTTTTCGGTCTTATCGTTTGATAGCATCAGTGCAATTAATGCCTCGTCTATGTTGTCGGGCAATCCTATACGAATATTTGTTTGTCGAAGTGTAAGGTCGTTTTGTGAAAGTCCTGTAAGCTTAAACTCCTTGCTATAAGCCGCGTCGGTGCTACTTTGCAGTGTTCCTGCAATGTTGTAGATACCAATGAGTTGCCCTTTATTATTTACAACGGCTGCTCCTACTTGTTTCTCGGTAGCCGAAGACGACAGAACGCAATAATTGTATTGGTTCATAAATTTTTCTACCTTGCTTGTAGTAGCCTGAATAGGTGCATTTGTTTTTGCAGGTGTTATAATCCACGAAGGCGAATCGGGGGTTATGGTAGTTGCAAAAGGAAGTGAAGATGTTGCAGTGTTGATTTTTAACTTTGCAATGTCGTATATCTCGTTTGCACCTAAGATAGCTTCTACTTCGTATTTTTGCCCCTTATTGTCAATGATTACGGCACGGTCAGCTCCAACAAATGGTTTCCAAGTGGTTACTCCTACGCCATTGTTGCTGATGAATGCTCCATTGGAAGTTGCAAGAATACTGCCATCGGCTTTGAAAGTTGTCAATGTAAAGGTAGCATTGACTGCCTTTTTAACTGCTGCCGACTGTGCAAAAATTGCAGTTGCATTTAAGAATAAGGCAAGTGTAAATATGATTTGGATAGTCTTTTTCATCTTTGTTGCTTGTTATGTCTTTGATAATTAAACCTTTAAAAGTTCACGAGCGTTTTGCAAAGCTGCATCTGATATATCTGAGCCTGAGAGCATTTGTGCAATTTCGGTAATGCGTTCGTTTTGCGTAAGCTCACGCAACTGGCTTGTTGTGCCGCTTTCGGTATCACGTTTTTCAACCTTGTAATGCGATGTTCCCAAAGCTGCAATCTGTGGGAGGTGGGTAATGGAAATGACTTGTCGATTGTTTTCTCCCATTTCTTGCATAATGCGAGCCATCTGTTCTGCAATTTTTCCGCTTACACCTGTGTCTATTTCGTCAAAAATGATGGTTGGCAATTTTACAGTACAGCTTATCATAGCCTTGAGCGAAAGCATTACGCGAGCTATTTCACCGCCTGATGCCACTTGTGCAATAGGTTGTACAGGGCTATTCTTATTTGCTGAGAAAAGGAATTGTACCTTATTATTACCGTCTATCGCAAAAGGCTTTTCAATGAATTGTACATCAAATTGAACATTGGGAATACCCATCGGAACTAAGCGTTGGTGTATTTCTTCTTGGATTTTCTTTGCAGATTTTGTACGTGTCTTCGTAAGTATATCTGCTTGTTTTTTACATTCTTCCAAGTGTTTAGCCAATTCTGCTTCAAGTTCTTTTACCTCCTCATCGCTATTGTCAATGCTTTGAAGTTGCTTTTTCAACTGCTCTTGAATATCTAATAATTCAGTGATACTTGTTATGTGGAACTTTTGTTCTAAATGATATATTTTGTCTAATTGCTCGTTGATGCGGTCTAAGCGGTTAGGATCAAATTCTATATCTGCTGTTGCAGCACTTACTTCTTCTGCTATATCTTTTATTTCTATATAGGCAGAGTTTAGTCTTTCGCTTACTTCAGCTGCTTTAGGATAGAGTGGGGCGATGTTTGACAATGTTTCTGAAGCTATTTTGAGTCGTCTAACCACTCCTGCATCTTCATCATTCAGGGCATTATCAGCGTCAAACAATGAAGACTTTATATCCTCTGCGTGTGATAAAGTTTTGCTTTCTGCCTCTAATTCTTCTTGTTGGTTTTCTTGAAGATTAGCATTTGACAACTCATCAAACTGAAAACGCATAAACTCTTCATTCTGAATATTCTCTGCGATTTGCTTCTTGCGTGTTTCAAGCTTTTTCTCTGTGTTTTTATAAGTATTGTAAGCCTTTCTATAAGCGGATAACTCTTTGCTGTTTTGAGCAATAATATCAATTACATTGAGCTGAAAATCTTCTTTTTGAAGCAATAAGTTTTGATGCTGCGAGTGTATATCCACTAATTGTTCGCCTAAAGTTCGCATCTGTGTGAGCGATACAGGCGTGTCGTTGATAAATGCTCTCGATTTGCCATTATCGCTTATCTCACGGCGAAGTATGGTTTCTTCGGCATCAAAATCAATATTATTTTCAGTAAAAAAGTTCTCAAAATCATACTTTGCAAGGTTGAACTTGGCTTCGATTATGCATTTCTTTTCGCCTTGTTTTATCTGTTTGCTATCAGCTCTGTTGCCCAATAGCAAGCCGATAGCACCAAGAATGATACTCTTACCTGCACCTGTTTCACCGCTAATTACCGAAAAGCCTTTGTGAAAATCGATGTCTAACTTATCAATCAGTGTGAAGTTCTTGATATAAAGATGCTTTAGCATAGGTTATTGTTTGATTTTATCCCACGAGTTATTTTGACTTGCATTGATATTAAAAAGAATGTCGTACACGGTTTCTTTTTCTTTTTGTGTACCTTTCTTATAATATATATTAGCCAGTTCGTCTTTTTTATAGTCTGTCCAGATTTGTGGCAGCATACTCAATGGCTTGTCTTGGTGTGCCTTCTTTAGATGGGTTTCCAAGGCTGTTGTAATGTTAGTTCTACCTCGTTCAGGACTATTTGCCATCTCGTCCAACCCTGTGCGATAATAATCATATTGCAATTGGCGAAAAGGCTTCATAGCTCCGTCTAAGTAATCATTGATGATGGCAAATCTATTCTTAGAGTTTTCAAATGCTTTCCAACCTGTGAAGTTAAGGTTTTGCGCACTGTTGGTAAGGTTCATACAACGTTGCAGAATGTCTTCTCCTCCCATTGGAGCAAATGAATCTAAGTCTAAGCCAATGATGAGATAGGCATAATAACCAAAGAGAGCTGTGAGTTGATTATCAATATTTTCTTCGTTAAACTCCAATTGGTCGAACTGTGCGAACATGAAGTTGAAGTCGTTGTCCTGATTATTGTATAATGTGGTGGTATAAGCAGCGTTATATACAGGTCGATTAGCCTGTATCAATGCTGTACACGTAAATGCGTTATTGCTTGGGTCGTATTGCTTTACTGTAATATTAAAATTACAAACAATGCGTTCATTCTTTTGGAACTTCAAGTTAGTCCATTGCTTCTCATTAACAAACTGTTGTAAAGTCTGTTCAAGATTTTCAAAGACGGAATTATCTGTGCCTTGAATTTGATTATGATTAATTTTTATTTTTGCTTGCAATTCTTGCGCAATACATTCATTGCTAAAGAATAGCAGCCAGCTCATCAATAATGTCACGAGCCACTTCGCATTTGTTTTTCTTCTCATAATCCTTCTTTCCTTTCTTTGAAATAATACTAATCTGATTGTCGTCAGATTGGAATGTCGTTCCTTGCACTCTTGTAGAATTGAGTACAATAAAATCGGCATTCTTTTTTTCTAATTTATGTTTTGCATTGCTTTCTTCATCATTTGTTTCCAATGCAAAGGCTACTATTCTTTGATTTGGCTGTTTTGTTTTGCCCAATGTAGCTGCAATATCTTGCGTTGGCTGCAAGTCAATAACGAGGTTGTCTTTTCCTCTTTTAATCTTTGTGTCTGAATATTCTTGTGGTTTAAAATCAGCCACTGCAGCGCAAAGTATTGTTGCATCGGTAGATGGAAAGGCTGTTGTAGCGGCATCGTACATCTGTTGGCAACTTTCTACATTAATACGTTTGATGCCTTCAGAGCAATTTAAGTGTACAGGACCTGCAACTAATGTTACCTCAGCACCTCTTTTATAACATTCTTCTGCCAATGCAAACCCCATCTTGCCTGACGAATAGTTGCCTATAAAACGTACAGGGTCTATCTTTTCGTATGTAGGACCAGCAGTTATTAATACTTTTTTACCTTCTAAGTCGTTTCTTTTTGATGTATTTTCGCCGAAGAACTGTTCTAATGCAGCCACAATGTTTTCAGGCTCTTCCATACGCCCTTTACCATCAAGACCACTTGCTAAGAACCCGCTTGTAGGCTCTATGATATGATTTCCCCTCTTCTTTAGGGTTTCAAGATTTTCTTGTGTAGAAGCGTGCTTGTACATATCTAAGTCCATTGCAGGTGCAATAAATACAGGTGCTTTCATCGACAAGTAAGTTGTGATAAGCATATTATCGGCTATGCCGTGACACATCTTTCCCAAACTTGCAGCTGTACAAGGCGCAATAAGCATAGCATCTGCCCAAAGTCCGAGGTCAACGTGTGAGTGCCACGTGCCGTCACGTTGTGAAAAGAAATCGCTTATTACAGGCTTGTGCGTTAGTGCAGAGAGTGTAATAGGCGTGATAAATTCCTTACCAGCAGGGGTTATTACCACCTGAACTTCAGCTCCGTGCTTAATAAGTTGACGAATGATAAAGCAACTTTTATATGCAGCAATAGAGCCTGTAATGCCAAGAACGATTTTCTTTCCTTTGAGCATATTATTATCGGTTATTAAATTCGCGTAGACGAATACGTGTAAGCACTTGTTTTGTATTGTATGTAAAGTCGTTAGAGAGTATCCAACTATAGAAGCCTGGGTCTTTGCGCAATACTTCTGCCACATCCCACCCTTTATATTTACCAAAGTTGAACACCTCGTGACGGCGAGGCTTATTATCCTCATCTAAGAGCACATTGCCTTCCTTGTCTGTAAGATTTTTCCAAATGATACGACCTGCAAAATCTACAAAGTCGTTCATTTTCGAAAACTCTGCTAATTCGGCAATATCATTTTTCAGTACTCTTTCAGGGTCGTTTTGATTATCTTCCGAGTACATTGCTATTTGTCCTTGCAGGACTCTCCACGTTGCTTCTGTGTCTTCATCTGCCTTGTGTGCTGTGAAATCATCTTCCATTTTTCGTCCACAATAAAACTCGTATGCAGCAGCAAGATTACGTTTTTCCATTTTGTGGAAAATATTCTGTGCATCAATGAGTTTGCTTTTGGCAAAATCAAAGTCTACACCTGCACGTAAAAATTCTTCTGCTAACATAGGCACATCAAAACGATTAGAATTGAAGCCTGCAAAGTCGCAACCAGTAAATATCTCTGCTAATTCCTTTGCTTTTTCTTTGAAAGTAGGTGCATTTGCCACATCATCGTTGGTAATGCCTGTAAGCTCTTCTACTTCCTGTGGAATTTCCTTTTCAGGGTCTATAAAAAAATTGCCTCTTTCTTCTTTACCGTCCGTATTCACTTTTATATATGAAATTTGTATGATACGGTCTTTCACAAGGTCAAGCCCTGTTGTTTCAAGATCGAAGATTACGAGAGGTTTTGTAAGATTTAATTGCATTTATCCTAAGCGTATTAAAAAGTCAGATATTTATATTTTTGTACCTCTGTGATACATTGATTATTTTACAAAGTAGAGACGATGCACGCATCGTCTCTACCATATTTAAATAAAATAATATTGGCTTAATCGTTCAAAAGCATTGGCATAATAAGCATCAATATTTGCTCATTTTCAGGCTGCTCCATTGGTATGATGATACCAGCACGTGATGGGTCTGCCAACTGAATGTTTACCTCATCGCTCTGAAGATTATTTAATATCTCCAACATACTTGAGCCCTTGAAACCAATGCTCATAGGGTTGCCTTCGTAGCCACAGATAGTACTTTCTTTGGCGCTTGTAGAGAAGTCTAAATCTTCTGCATTGAGTTCCAACAATCCATTGTCTACACGGAAACGAATGAGTTGTGAAGAGTCGCTTGCAAAAGGTAATACACGGCGTATAGAACCGATGAGCGACTTTCTATCGATTGTAATTTGGTTTGGATTGTTTTCAGGAATTACACTGTTATAGTTAGGGAATTTACCTTCAATCAAGCGGCAAACGATGTTGCCTTCAGCGAATGAAATTTCAGTCGAACGATTATCGAAACGAATTACCACATCGCTACCATCCTTTGCTAATGCACCTTTCAACAATGTTGCAGGCTTCTTAGGAAGAATAAATGCTGAAGGAACTTCGCTCTTGATAGCATAATTGCGATTTCTCACCAGCTTATGTCCGTCGGTAGCAACAATAGCCAAGTGGTCGGTTGTGAGGTCGAAATAGATACCATTCATTACTGGACGAAGCTCATCTTGTGCAGTCGCAAAAATCGAACGTGAAATACTTTCAGCCAATATGTCTGATGCTATTGTAATGGTTGTGGCATTGTCGCTAACAGGCTGTGTCTTAGGATATTCTTCAGCATTTACAATAGGAAAATTGAACGAACCGTTTTGGTATGAGACATAAATCTTGTGTTCATCTAAGTTTACATCCATCGTTAATGGTTGTTCAGGCAATTCCTTTACAGCATCAAGGATGTTATGATTGTTCACAGCAAATGCGCCTTCGCCTTCAGCATTATCAAGGTTGAGCGTAGTTTGCATCACGTTTTCGCTATCCGATGCAGTTACAACAAGCTGTCCATTTTTAATCTCAAAAAGGAAGCAATCCAATATTTGCAGAGAGTTCTTGCTGTTAATTACGCGTGAAAGCGATAGTAATCTACTGCTCAAAGCAGTGCTTGAAATTGTAAATCTCATTAGTATCCTATTTTATTTTAGTTATTATTCATTTTTATGAAAACTTGCGTGTTAAGACGTATCTTATACAAGTTCTACTCATTGACGTACAAAAATACAAAAAAGCCGTGTGAAAAACAAAAATTAAGAGTAAAAGTTTTTGTTTTTAGAACTATTTTAGTAATTTCGCAAAAGTATTAGAAAAACAATATATAAATTATAGTTATATAAACGTAATATGGATTTACAAGGAAGAGTTATTGCAGTGTTAGAACCACGTGAAGGTACATCGGCTCGTGGTCCGTGGAAATCACAGGAGTATGTAATCGAAACCCACGACCAATATCCAAAGAAGATGGTATTCAATATCTTTGGTGCTGATCGTATCGACCAGTTTGCTATTAAGGCTGGTGAAGAAATTTTGGTAAGCTTCGATATTGATGCCCACGAATACAATGGTCGTTGGTTTAATAATGTTCGTGCGTGGAATATTCAGCGTGTTGACGCTGCTGCAGCTGCAGCGGGTAGTCCTATTCCAACTGCTGCTCCACAGCCTGCTCCTGCTACTCCAAGCGCAGGCAGTCAAGCCCCATTCCCTCCTGCAACAGAGGAAGCTGCTGACGATTTACCATTCTAAAAGAATAGGAAAAGTAGAACATAACTTTAGAGGTGTATCAAGCAATTGGCGCACCTCTTTTTTATCTGTATAATTTAGAAATAGAAAAAAGTGCAACTTAATGTGCTAAGTTACACTTTTTTATTTTTACTTTAACCCAAATCGGTCATTAGAACAGTTTAGGGCTTGTCTATCTATTTACCGAAACTTATGAGATGTCTTTTTGCCTTATTTTGGCTTTATTTTGCTTATATCTGCAGTTACATAGCCCGCTATGCTCCTTTGATATATGCAAAATAAATCACAAAATAAGCTCAAAAAATACATTCTCATTCTAACGACCGATTTGGGTTTAATTTGTTTACATCTTTGGAGGATTTTGCTTTTCACGTTCTGTTAAAAAGCCGTGACGATAAGCATAAAGCAACTCTTCTAAAGCTTCTATTTGAAGTTTCAGTTCAGTACCCTTATCCATATCTGCCACCTTCAGTCGGCGTTGGTTTAGCTCTACAATCTTTGTAGTGCCCATAATGTCAATACCACGTTTTATAGCGTCTTCTTGCGATGCAAAAGGCTCGTGTTGTACGAGTTCAAAACCACGTGAGTGATATACAAGGGTGTAACCTGCAATACCTGTCTCCTTGTGATAAGCTTGCGAGAAACCACCATCTATCACCATCAGTTTTCCACCTCCCTTAATTGGACTTTCTCCCTTGTTTACGTGTACAGGCACGTGCCCATTAATGATGTGTCCATTGGTAGAACTTAATCCAAACTCATTCAAAATCATATCTGCAGTTTCTTCCTTGTCACGGAACTTAAAGTAGAAGCCTTTTTCTTCGTGATGGGTTTCTTTTTCTTTTATAAAGTAACGCTCAAAGGTTGTCATCATAGCCTTGTCGAACAGTGGACTATTAGGGCCACACCAAAGATACATAAAGTAGTCTATTGCGTACTCTTTCTCCTTCATCTTTTCGGGCTCTATTTGAGGTTGGAAGGCACAACGAATTATCATTCCCACCTTGTGCAGCAAGTCTTTACCCTTTGCAAAATTGCCTGGACAGATTTCTACTTCCTTCAATGTACCATCTTCGTTCAATGGAATAGAAGCGTGATAGAGCAAGTTGTTGTTGCAAACTTGGTACATACAGCCGTGACGGAGTTGCAGTAAGATGTGTTTGCGTAGTTTTTCGCTTACTGTAAACGAATGGTGGAGTTTCTCCATCAATGCCTCTTCTACAGGTGTAAGCACTTCAGGATTTTTAGGGTCTACTGTAGGGAAATTGCACGAGGTGAGTTTATACTCTGTTCCGCCAATCTTCATTGTACCTTTTTTGTAGTCTATCATTTCATAGCTCAAGCGATTTTCCATCTTCCAATGAGGATATTTCTTTATCATCTGAGCCTCCAACTTGAATTGGATAATGCTGATAGCCTTGTGCATACGTGCAATGAGCTGCAAACTCTTGTCGTCTATTGAATCGGGCTGTGTAACCTTTGGCATAAATTCCTTACAAGGGTCTTTGCCATATACGTCCATTGCAAATGTTGCCAACTGCATTAGGTTAATTCCATAACCGTCCTCTATGGTATCCATATTGTCGTAACGCAACGCAATACGAATAACATTACAAATACAAGGTTTGTTTCCTGCACAAGCGCCCATCCACAAAATGTCGTGATTACCCCAAGTGATGTCCCACGTGTGATAGTTCTTTAGAATGTCCATTACGACGTGTGCGCCCGGCCCACGGTCGTAAATATCGCCAAGAATATGTAGATGGTCGATGGTGAGACGCTGAATAACGTTGCTAATAGCGATAATAAAGTCGTCTGCTCTACCTGTTGAAATAATGGTAGAGATGATGGCACTTACATAGTCGGTCTTGTCTTTATCATTCGAACTGCTTTCGTGCAACAATTCTTGAATGATGTATTGGAAATCTACAGGCAACGATTTGCGGACCTTAGAGCGAGTGTATTTGCTTGAAACATCACGACAGATACGCACCAATTGGTGAATAGCAATGTGATACCAGTCTTCTAATTCTTTTTCTTGCTGCTTCACCAATTCCAATTTCTGCTCTGGATAGTAGATGAGAGTGCAGAGATCACGTTTCTCCGACTCGCGTAGTGTGTCACCAAAGAGCTCGTTTACCTTTCTTTTAATGTTACCTGAAGCATTTTTCAGCACGTGTTGGAACGCTTCGTGTTCGCCGTGAATATCTGCCAAGAAGTGTTCTGTACCTTTTGGCAAATTTAAGATAGCTTGCAAGTTAATGATTTCTGTACTTGCTTCAGCGATAGTTGGGAACGATTGCGAAAGTAATTGTAAGTAGCGTTCGTCCTTTTTTAAATCGTAAGGTCTGTTCGTCATAGCTTTAATTTGTTACTAATTATTTGATTTAGTACCTATTTTTATTAATCAATTTATTGATGAATAGTCTGGTCTTTTTGTCATTTAATGGCGTAAAGGGCATATAGCCTTCTTCTAAGTAGAGATTTTGAGCAAATACGTGGAGCAGTCTTCTTGCAAACTTGGTCAGTCGCATTTGTTTCAATACCTCTTCTATTTTGTCTTCGTCGTAGTCCTTATATCTCATTTGGGTGTAGATATTGGATAGGTGGCGTAGACTTATTTTTTGTTGTTTTATCAGCTGTTGGGCGTTGGCTATCATTAGCGTAAGCCCTTTCATCAAGTTGTCTTCCTTGTTTGCTGCATCCTCTATGCGACTTCGGCTGAAATAGTTGGTCGATAACGACTTTGTTTGTTCTATATCGCCTTCTGCTTTAGGCATCTTGGGGTTGTAGCGAATGATGTCTGCCGTATTGATATAGGGTACATCAAGTTGAAGGCGTTCTATAGCTGTATCTATATATTCGCGTACAAACTCATCATCGGCACACAACAGAATACGCTGCCATTCCACGGGTGTAAGTTTGCGAAGTTGCAATATAGCTTCGCTTGGCAGCAAGGGGCGTTTACCATCGGTTTGTTGTAAACCTACACTAAGCAAACTGAAAAGACATTTCACCTCGTTCTCGCTCATATAAATGCGATAGCGCGTGTCTATCACTTTGGTGTAGATGAGCAACATTTGGCGTACCATCGTCTCGTTGGAAATACTGCTATTGAGCATACTTGCGGGAGCTACATCAATGCGTTTATTCCACCCTAAGGCTTTTAGTGTGACTTTTTCTTCTTGCGTAGTTACAATGATGCTATCCACAAGGGTTATCATTTGGCGTTGGTAACATAGCGTGCGAAGCTTTTTGCGCAATGGTTGTTCGGTCTTCATTATCAGTGGAGACAATCCCCAATGAGGCGAAAACACTACTGCACAGCCTTGTTTTTTAGCTGCTTTGGCACATAGAAACGCATTATAGTTCCAACAAGTATGAATGTGGACGATATTGGGCTTAGCGTCCAACATCGCCTGTTTAAAGTCGGCACGCCCTCTTACGACCTTTACTTCCACGTTTTCTTTCCGTTGATTGGAAATCAGCGTGTTAAGGTAGTCGGAAAGGAGGTCTCCTTTTTCAAACTTGTGTGTATAATGTAATATCGTCATTTACAATTTATGAGAAATAAAATCGTATTTGTCAGCTCGCCAATAGCGTATCTTATAGCTAAGGTTTTGCCAAATCAGTCGCATCTCAAGTGGAATAATTTTCCACGCTGGCACATCTATATCGAAGCTATTAAGTGCCTTTTTACCCATACTTATGCGCAATGCAAGTGTGATTACGAGCGATAGGGCTGCAGCTGCGGTTATTATCCAATTTTGTGTCAATACCCCATAGGTTATTGCGCCAACTATCATTAGGTAGTTTAGGTGCATTGCCCATTGGTCTACGTTGAACCACGCACGGTGCGCCCAACTCCGTTGTAGGTGTTGTCGGTTCTCCATATAGAAGAGGTGGTGGTTGAGCCAATGCTTCTTTATTGGTGTTTCTTCTATCAGTGTAGCTTCGGGTGTATTCTCTATGCGCATTGAGCCTTTACGGGCATATTTGTTCACTATAAAGTCGAACTCGCCACGTACATACTTCAAGTTGCCACGGAAGCCTTCGGCGTTTAAAAACTCGTCCTTTCGAAAGAGTAGGGCGTTGCCATTCCAACGATAGGCTGTACCCTTTTGCACTTCACGCATAAGATAGCAATCTGTATGGAAACGCTCAAAACGCCAAAAGTCTGATGCAAATTCATCGTATTGTGTAAATCCGCCTACGAGATTGTTTTCTGCTGTGCAGTTTTGGGCTAAAGCCGCCAACCAATCCTTGGATTGCGGTGCGCAAAATATGTCGCATATCATTACCCAATTGTGTTTAGCAGCTTTTACACCAAGGGTTATTGCCAACTTTTTCCTACTCATATATTTTGATGATTCGGGAATAAAGGTGGTGTATAGGCGTGTATTGCTGCTAAATCTTTTCAGTATATCCTCTGTTTCCGAGTCGCCTTTAGGTGCAACTACAATAATTTGATAGTCGGCGTAGTCTTGGGTGAGGAAAGCTTCTAAGTTTCGGGCAAGCGACTCTGCATCGTTATTGGGTGTGAAAACAATGGAGATGGGTGTGCATTTTTTCTCGTCCACTATCTTGTTTTCTGCAACCTCCTCTGCTTTTATGGCTTCGCTTTCTTCTTCCTCAATGGTTTCCTCCTCTGCTGTATAAGTTGCTGCTGAAAGTTTTGGTTTGCGGAAGAAAGGGTTTATAAAAGGTGTAAGCAGTGCCATTACAAGCAACACTGATACGATGATAATTGTGTATGTATCAATTACAAACATCTATTATGCTTTGATAGTTTTTTATCCCCTTTCGTTTTATTTAAATAGAGCTGCTGAAAGCGATTGCAAAGCCTCCTTCTTGTTTTCGCTCTTGATTAAGAACGATATGTTGAAGTTGCTTCCTCCATAGCTTATCATACGTACGGGAATGTTTTTAAGGGCATTGGTGGCTATGGTCTCAAAACCAACGTTGTGCCAATCCAAATCGCCTACTACACAAACGATGCACATCTCCTTGTCAATAGTAACCATTCCGTACATTTTTAGTTCGTCAACAATGTCTTCTAAATGGCTGCTATCCTCAATAGTCATTGACACACCCACCTCGCTGGTAGAAATCATATCAATAGAGGTTTGATAGCTTTCAAATATTTCGAACACCTTGCGCAAGAAACTTGTTGAACCTAACATACGGCTCGACTTCACTTTTATGGTTGTAATATTGTCTTTTGCCGAAATAGCCTTTATCTTCTTGGGTATTAAAACGTTATTGATGATAGTGCCTTCTGCCTCTGGTTCCATTGTATTTTTCAATCGAACAGGAATATCGGCATATTTTGCAGGTTGTATGCAAGTAGGGTGAAGAATTTTTGCACCAAAGTAAGCCAACTCTGAAGCTTCTTCAAAGTTGAGTTGTCGCACAGCCTCTGTATTATCTACAATACGTGGGTCGTTGTTGTGCATACCGTCTATATCTGTCCAAATCTGTATTTCTTCGGCTTCTAAGGCTGCACCTATAAGCGATGCAGTGTAGTCTGACCCTCCACGCTGTAGATTGTCCACTTCTCCGTAAGCATTCTTGCAGATAAAGCCTTGGGTAATATAGATCTGATAGGCCCCATTCTCTTTCATTATGACAGAGAGCTTCTCTTTTATAGAATGTAAGTCGGGTTCTGCATTCTTATCGGTGCGCATAAAGTCGAGTGCAGACAGTAGCTTTGCCTTGATACCCTTTTCGAGCAGATAGTTTACCACCATATTGGTAGAAAGCACTTCGCCTTGTGCTACAATGCTTTTCTCTTCAAATGATGTAAAGAGATCTTTGGTGAACGAGCGCAGATAGTTGAATTCGTCTTCTATCAGTTTGTTGGTCTTTTGCTTATACTCGTCGGTGGTGTAGAGCTCGTCTACGTGCGCATAATATTTTTGTTCTAAGGTGTTTATAACTTCGTTTGCACCTTCTTGATTTTTCTTGTATAGATAATCTGAAATCTCTACCAAACTATTGGTTGTGCCACTCATAGCCGAGAGGACTATAAATGTAGGTTCGCCTGATTTTGTAACAAGCGAAGCTACTTCCTTCATTCGTTCAGGAGAGCCGACGGAAGTTCCGCCAAATTTCATTACTTTCATAAGTCTTTCTCTAAAATGTTAGTTGTTTGCCGTTGCCGTTTCGTTGCTATCGTCTGCAAAGTCGAGTGGGCGAGCAATAGCTTCTATTTCTGCAGAGTCATCTTCTAAGTCGCTTGTATCTTCCTCGTTGGTTACTTGATGGAAATTGCCATCTTTGCAGCGGAACACTTTCCCTGGGAATTGTTCTAAGAGGTGAATATTGTGGGTTGACATAATAACGGCTGCACCGTATTCGCTTGCATTCTTTAATATGCGTACAATCATTGCAGCTGTTTCAGGGTCGAGGTTTCCTGTAGGCTCATCGGCTATGATTATCTTAGGTTGGTTGAGCAATGCACGCGCTATGGCAATACGTTGCTGTTCGCCTCCCGAAAGTTCGCTTGGCATTTTATCAACCTTGTCAAGCATATCTACATCAGTTAATACTTCACGAATGCGTTTTTGTATCGCATCGCTGTCTTTCCAATTGGTAGCCTTTAGCACAAACTCAAGATTTTTCTTTACGGTGCGGTCGTGCAAGAGTTGGAAATCCTGAAAGATAATACCCATTTGGCGACGCAAAGCAGGAATGTGTTTGCGCTTAATGTCAGCAATAGACATACCTAAAATCTCGGCTTTTTGTGCATCTTCTTTATCTACATCAAGTTCGCAATAAAAAGTCTTGAGCAACGAACTCTTACCCGAACCCACCTTACCGATGATATAAATAAATTCACCCTCTGCCACCTGAAAGTCTACATCTTTCAGAATTTGCTTGTCGTCTTGAAATATATTAACTTTGCAATAGTCTATTAACATCTTATCTAAATATGTTTGTTTCGTTATCAAGTTTTGAAGAGCTGTGAAACCTTTTTCAGCAACTCGTATATTTTTCGCAAAGATACTAAAACTTTTTCATTAAGGCTAAATATAAAAGGTATAATCTTTGAGGAGACTAACTTTTGTTGATATTTTTATCGAACAAATTGAGTGCTAACTTTCACATCTTAGGGCTACCTTTTATTGTTCTATTCTTCCTTGTTTGGCTCTTGCATAATGAAACATCGACCTATTGATTGCAAAACATTGATGTTTGGGGTTGTCAAAGTTCAACTTTGACAGTGTAAAACATATATGTATTGGGTGGTGAAACATATATGTTTTGGAACGGATTTGTAAATGCTTGTTAATCAGATGTTTATATTTGTCTATTGATAAGTCTTGGGTGTTTTCTACATTGTTCTATTTTTCTGTGATCGGATATTCGTTCAAAGTTTTTTGTGGGCATTTTTTTGAAGATATATAACCAATGTTTGACCCAAATCGGTCGTTAGACTTCTTCGAGATTTGCGAGCTTATTTTGAGCTATTTTTGGTTGTTTTTGAAGACGTTTAGCGAGCTAAACAACTGAAAAAACAAACGAAAAGAGCCAAAATAAGGTGCAAAGACGAAGAAAAGCATAACATCTAAACGCTTTAAAAAGCCTTTGCGGGCTAACGACCTCTAAGTTTGCAGAAGAATGCGACGCAGTCGCATAAACATTAAATAATCAAGGTAAAACTATGATTGCTAAAGACAGTTTCGTACCTTTGTTGTAAAAAGGTAGAATCGGTCTGTCGAAGAGGTAAACCAGCTAATGACCCAGCTAAAAGCTATAAATCGTTTCGGACCTCATCGACATAGTTGCAAAGACCAGATAGAAAGTTATCGACACGAAGCCTATTTAGAGTTCCAGTCCATACAACTATCGACCAATTCTACTTAATAAAATTGTACAAATATATGAAGAATTTATTTATCGGAGTTGATTTTTCGAAAGAAAAAGTTGATGTGGCTATCATTTTTGCAGACGGTCTGACAGAAACGGCCCCAAGAGTGTTCAACGAGTTCAAGACAACAGTGTCTGGCTACAAGCAACTGGTCAAGTGGGTGGAGAAGAATTCCTACGGCATCGACCCCTCCCTGTGGCTCTTCTGCGGTGAAAATACTGGCGACTACAGCAAAGGACTATGCAACTTCCTCTACGGCAAAGGCTACGACATGTGGCTTGAGAACGCCAAGAGCATCAAGGACGCATCAGGTCTCAGACGATTGAAGTCTGACCGCGCCGACGCCTCGATGATTGCAGAATACGCTATGAGAAATCACGACAAAGCCGTTATGTACGAGCCACTTAGCGAGTCACTTGCACAACTACGAGAGCTGTTTCTGTATCGTCAAATGGTGGTACGCCATAGATGCAGCTTTCAGGTGCGTAGAGGCGAGAAGAAGCTCACCATGGAGAAATCGCCTATCAAGACGATGATCTCGCAGAGCGGAAGGCATATCGTGTCAGAACTCAACAAGGAAGTTGCGAAGATAGACAAGCGAATCGCCGAGCTCATTAAGTCGGACGAAGAGCTCACCGAGGTGTTCACAATCGTGACCTCGGTGCCTGGCATAGGAACGCAGAACGCTGTCTGTCTGATGGTGTATACAGACAACTTCCGTCGTTTCAACTACGACTCGCGCAAGATTGCCTGCTATTACGGCTTAGCCCCATTCGGAAAAGACTCTGGCACCAGTGTGCATTCTGATCCGCATGTACATTATATGGCGAACCGCCAGATAAAGGCCATGCTGACACAAGCTGCACTGGCTGCCGTCAAATTCAATCCCGTTATGGCGAGGTACTATATGCGCCTCGTGGAACGAGGAAAGAAGAAGCAAGTTGCATTGAACAATGTCAAGAACAAACTTGTGCATTTGGTCACTGCAATGGTTAGAAACCGCCAAACATTCACCCCTGATTATAAAATCTCAGCATAAATTGAAAATAATGGTCAAAACATTTGGATTTTAACATAGAAAGCGATTTGGGTTCAAGAATAGAATAGGCAAGGAAGACTAAATCTAAGTGAGGTAATCGCATCACCTCTTATATATAGTGGCAGCAAAGAACAATTCTTTTTTGATGGCAAAAGCATTATAGTTGATAAATATTAATTATATGAAGAAAATATGTTAACTAAGTGAAATGATACTCATTTTATTAACTTTTAGTTGTTAATTATTTAAGAATTTATCCTATCTTTGCTTTCGTAAACAACAGAGACTATAAGTTTGGAAAAGTAAAACAATGAAATTCCAACTTTACTATAGATAAGAAAGTAAGATGAACAAGAAAACGATTTGGACAATTGCAGTAATAATGGGGCTGTCGTTTTTAGCCTTGCTTCTTTTGCAACTCAATTATATTGAGGAAATGGCTGAGATGAAGAAGGAACAGTTTGATGAGTCTGTAAATCGTGCACTCTATCAGGCTTCACGCAATATGGAGCTGAACGAAACATTGAGATACTTAGAACACGATGTAAATGCAAATGAACTGAAACCTGCAGAAAACGATACAGCAAAGCAAAAGAAAATGGCTGTAACGCATCAAGTTCCGACAGACAATGGTTCGAGTGATTCGTATCTTTCTTTTGAGTCTAAATTGATACAGAGCAACCCATCGCTCACCCCTAAAGCTTTGGTATTGAGAAACGATAGCAACTCTATTTCGGCTACTCGACGCAGAATGGAAGAGATGGTACGTAACCGTTATATGTATCAAAAAGCATTGCTTGAAGAAGTTGTATATAACATTCTATATTCAGCATCTGAAAAGCCTTTGAAACAGCGTATTAACTTTAAGTTGCTCGACCAAGACTTGAAAGCGGAAATGATGAACAATGGTATCAATATACCTTATCATTTCTCGGTGCAAACACAAGACGGACGCGAGGTATATAGATGTCCTGACTATGTGGAAGATGGAGAGGAAAGCAGCTACTCGCAAGTGTTGTTCCGCAACGACCCTCCTAATAGAATGGGGGTGGTGAAGGTACATTTCCCTGAAATGAATACCTATATTTTCTCAAGTGTGAGATTTATGATTCCGTCAATCATCTTCACAATTGTGCTTTTGGTGACATTTATCTTTACGATAGTAGTAATCTTCAGACAGAAACGCTACTCGGAAATAAAGAACGATTTCATCAATAATATGACACACGAACTGAAAACACCTATTGCAAGTATCTCGTTGGCAGCACAAATGCTGAATGATAAAAGCGTAACAAAGTCGCCAAAAATGTTGGAACATTTAGGTGGGGTAGTGAATGATGAAACAAAACGATTGCGCTTCTTGGTGGAAAAAGTACTCCAAATGAGTATGTACGAACAGAAGAAAGCAGTATTGAAAATGAAATCGGTAGACCTGAACGAAATGGTGGAGACCATTGCACATTCGTTCACACTGCGTGTAGAGCACACGGGGGGTAAGGTTTACACAGAGATAGAAGCAATAGATTCGAAGATGTATGTAGACGAAATGCACTTCCAAAACGTTATCTTCAATTTGCTTGACAATGCTGTAAAATATGCTAAACCCGACCAACCGCTCAACGTATATTTGAAAACATGGAATACAAATGACCACCTTTACTTAACAATACGTGACACGGGGCAGGGTATAAAGAAAGAAAACTTGAAGAAAATCTTTGAAAAATTCTATCGTGTACATACGGGTAACCGACACGATGTTAAGGGATTTGGATTGGGATTGGCATATGTAAAGCGAATGATAGACCTGCACGATGGCGAAATAAAGGTAGATAGTGAATACGGAAAGGGTACAAAGTTTACAATCATTCTACCCGTCATCTTGGAGGATTAGAATAAAGAAATAAGAACAAAAATAATAAATTTTAAAAACTATAAAGTTATGGACGAAAAATTCAAAATCTTGTTGTGTGAAGACGACGAGAATCTCGGAACACTATTGAGTGAATATTTACAGGCAAAGGAATACCACGCTGAACTTTGCCCAGATGGAGAAGCTGGCTATCGTGCGTTCTTGCACGAAAAGTTTGATATATGTGTATTGGACGTGATGATGCCAAAGAAAGATGGTTTTACACTTGCACAAGAAATTCGTCAAACAAACGCAGATATTCCAATTATCTTCTTGACAGCTAAGCAATTGAAAGAGGATATTCTTGCTGGTTTCAAAATTGGAGCTGACGACTATATTACAAAGCCATTCTCAATGGAAGAACTTGTATTCCGTATTGAGGCTATTCTTCGCCGTGTACGTGGCAAGAAGAGCAAAGAGTCTACTCTTTATCAAATTGGTAGATTTACATTCGATACACAAAAGCAGTTGCTTACATTGGATAACGACCCAAATCAAGCTACAAAACTTACAACTAAGGAGAATGAACTGCTTGCATTGCTCTGCTCTCACTCTAATGAAATCTTGCAACGCGACTATGCTTTGAAGACCATTTGGATTGATGATAACTATTTCAATGCTCGCTCTATGGACGTTTATATCACTAAGCTCCGTAAGCATTTGAAGTTGGATGAAAATATCGAAATTATTAATATTCACGGTAAGGGTTATAAACTCATCGTACCTGAAGAAGATTAATAATTAGTTATTATAGGTTGATAATTTCAGTTTATACAATTTAGCAGTCTCTCTCTCTTAAAATTAATATAGGCAATAGCTCATTTGCAGTAGCTTTTAATTGCCATTATAAATGCTAAATAGATAAACATAAAAAACCGCTATGGAAAAGATTTATTTTTCCATAGCGGTTCTTTTGATTTAATATCTGCATAGGTTTATACAATAATAGTCCGATAAACTATTTTGAAAAATTATTTATTTAAACACTGAAGTATTTATTTTTATTACTTCAATTTTTTGTGTAACTTTCTTATAGCTTTATTTCTTATTTGGCGAACTCTCTCTCTTTTAATGCCCATCATTTCTGCTATTTCAGCCATAGTGTGTACTTCGCCTTCACGTAAGCCATAAATTAAAGTGACAATCTTGCGTTCACGAGCATCAAGAATATCCATTCCACGAAGTATTTCAGCACCAAGTATCTGCTTGTTAAGGCTTTCGTCAGCGTGTGGAGCATTCTCGTTTTCTATTACGGTTTGGAGCGTAAAACTGCTATTGCTGCCTACTGGGCGTGGCTGGTCTATGGATACTGGGCGTGATTGACGGTCTGTTGATTTTGTGCGCTCACCTGTTGGAACTTTAAATATTTGTGTGTTTTCACGAATAGCTTCTTCCATTGCACGGCGAATGTAGATTGCTGCAAAGCTAACAAAGCGTGTACCTTTGGTTGCATCAAACTTTTGTGCGGCATACATCATACCGATATTCCCTTCGGAGATAAGGTCGTCTTCGTCAATACCACGATTTTTATACTGATGAGCTAATGATACAACAAACTTGAGGTTGGCTTTAGTAAGTTGTTCTAAGGCTTTTGCATCGCCAATCTTTATTCTTTCAGCTAATTCTGCTTCTTCTTTATCAGTTAAGATGCGTTCGTTAGCAATCTCTTCTATGTATTTTTCGTTTGCAGCCATATATTCGTTTTGTTTAGTTGAATAATGATTTTTCCTATTTTTAAATATTAGAAAGGCATTTCCAAATCATCATTGTTGTGTGTTAGATGTTGCTTTGCAATGGGTGTGAGTTTTGGAAAATCTTTTGGAAGTGTATTAGAAGGATACAACTCTCCCAATACTTCCGTACATTCTTCAATATTTTTATGCAATGCAATCACCAATATTTCTTTGTATTCGTCCATTTTGCCAAGCTCAAAACAGCATCGTGCAAAGTAAGCATAACCAAGGTTCCATTCGGAAGGCATTTGTGGAAGATATGTACTAAAGAGATTATAGGCGTACTGCATATATCCATTATCGAATACAGACATCGCTATATGAACTAAGGTCGTGGGTTTATCTTGCGAAATACGTATAGCTTCTTTATAATATCTGTATGCCTCTGGAACTTCATTAAGCAAGAGATAAATGTGGCCAATGGTCACACAGATTACATTATTATCCTTGCTGGTTGTTGCTTCCTTGTACCTTAGATAATATTTTAGTGCTTCTTTGTAATTGCCAAGACTAAAAAGTCCGTTTGCTTTATTGAGCAATGCTTCCTCATCTTCAGGATTTATGGCAATAGAATATTCACTTGACGTGATTGATTCTTCAAATTTGTTGCGTAGAAATTGATTATTGGCAAGGTAATTCCAATAAATTCCCGAATAAGGGTTGTTGTCTAAGAGTTCATTGAATATTATTTCGCTTTCCTCATATTTGCCTTGTCCTTTTAAAATTCTGCCTTTAAGCTCTTTATAATCATTGTTATTAGTGTCTTTGCAGTATTTTAAAAATTGAGCAGCATAATCTATTTCATCGTAATCAGCAAAAAGGATACCTGCATCAAGTGCAAAACTATTCCGTTCATCTTCATCTATATTTGCCATTTGTTCTTGTAGAA
Organism: Prevotella ihumii; assembly: GCF_900155655.1. GTDB lineage: Bacteria > Bacteroidota > Bacteroidia > Bacteroidales > Bacteroidaceae > Prevotella > Prevotella ihumii. Next base: position 1,169,793 of record NZ_LT706987.1, on the reverse strand, counting down.
GAAGGAAAGCTTGGTCAGCTTGATCTTTCACAATGTGTATTTCGGCTATGAGATAAAAATATTCAAAGTCCGATTTATCAATGATCTGCTCTGCCAACTTTTCAGCCTTCTTTGGGTTATCTTCTACGAATAATGCCAAGCGAGCACTGAAAGCGAGTGGAGAAGTAGCTTCAGGGAAAATATTAAGTGCATAGGTAGCCACTTCGTATGCCTCTTCTTCTTTTCCTATAAGATGATAATATTCAGCGACATCAGTCAGTTCCTCTGCATCGAGGAAACTGCTGGTGTCGTTGTTTTTAGATGCTTCATATTGTTGAAGTATCTTTTGGAACTTTTCTGATTTATAGTAACTATCCAATTGTGTAAAAGATAGATTTTTTATTATAGGTATCAGAAAATTCTGTTACCTTTATTTCTTGTTTTGCTCCTTAGCCCAAGTGTCCTTTAAGCCTACCGTCTTGTTAAAGATAAGCTTATCCGATGTTGTATCAGGGTCGAGCATAAAGTAGCCTGTGCGTTGGAATTGTAAGTAATCACCTGGCTTTTTCTCTGCAAGGTATTTTTCTACATAACAATTCTTATGTACCTTGAGACTTTCAGGATTGAGCAATTCACGGAAGTTACGCTCATCTGCTGAAGGGTTTTCTATGCAGAATAAGCGGTCGTATTCTCTCACTTCAGCTTCCAAACAGTGGTCTGCACTTACCCAATGAAGCGTTCCTTTCACCTTACGGTTTGCTCCTTCCATTCCACTCTTGCTTGTTGGGTCGTATTCTGCTTGAATTTCTATAATGTTGCCTTCTGCATCTTTCGTGCAACCCGTACACATTACTATATATGCACTCTTCAGTCTCACTTCTTTGCCTGGCGACATACGGAAGAACTTTTTAGGTGCATCTTCCATAAAGTCGGCTCGTTCTATCCACAAATTCTTAGAGAAAGTAATGGTGTGCGAACCATCTGCCTCGTTTTCAGGATTATTGATGGACTCCATCTCTTCTGTTTGTCCTTCTGGATAGTTGGTTATTACCAATTTTACAGGGTCAAGCACAGCACTTACACGTGTAGCTTTCTTGTTTAAATCGTCACGTACTGCAGCTTCTAAGAGTGCAACGTCGTTCAAGGCATCAAACTTTGTATAACCAATAGAGCGAATAAACGCACGGATAGATTCAGGTGAATAGCCACGACGACGCATACCACAAATTGTAGGCATACGAGGGTCGTCCCATCCATTAACAAACTTTTCGTCAACAAGTGTGTGCAATTTACGTTTCGACATTACAGTATAAGTAAGGTTCAATCGGTTGAACTCAATCTGTCGTGGACGGTTATCGTTCAATATATCAGCTGTATTGTCTTTTTCTTTAAGGAAGTCGATAAACAAATCGTACAATGGACGATGAGGTACAAACTCAAGTGTACAGATAGAGTGGGTTACGCCTTCGAAGTAATCGCTTTGTCCGTGTGCGAAATCGTACATTGGATAGCAGTTCCACTTTGTACCTGTGCGATGGTGTGGGGTGTGAATGATGCGATACATAATAGGGTCGCGGAAGTGCATATTCGCATTTGTCATATCTATTTTTGCACGGAGCACCATACTTCCCTCTACTGCCTCAAGCGTATTCATCTGTTCGAATAATTTCAAACTTTCTTCTATTGGGCGATTACGATAAGGCGAAGCTACACCAGCTTCAGTTGGTGTACCCTTTTGTTTCGCAATTGTTTCCGAATCTTGTTCGTCTACATACGCTTTACCTTTCTTAATCATCCATACTGCAAACTCCCAAAGGCGTTCAAAGTAGTCGCTGGCATAATAGATATTTCCCCATTTGAAGCCCAACCAACTGATGTCGTGAAGAATATTCTCTACGTATTCGTTCTTTTCTTTGCTTGGGTTGGTGTCGTCAAAGCGTAAGTTGCAAACGCCATTATACTTTTCAGCCACCCCAAAGTCCATACAAATAGCCTTTGCGTGTCCGATGTGTAGGTAGCCATTAGGTTCTGGCGGAAAGCGTGTTTGTATCCTGCCACCATTTTTACCTTCAGCTAAATCCTCTTCTATCAATTGTTCTACAAAGCTCAAGCTGCGCTTCTCTTCGTTTGTGTTATTGTCTATTGTATTCATACGTTTTTAATTTTTCAGTGCAAAGATATTGCAAATGCAGACAAGAAAATACACTTTCGTGTTGCCAAATTTGGCCATATCTTTTGCAAAGGTAACTATTTTTTCTCGTTATGCAATATATTTATTGTTTATTAATGTGGGTATATCGTTTCTAAAAGTTCAATATTTTACTTAAACATTGATAATATGAATAATACTTGAAAAATAATTGATAAAAAGTTTGGAGGGTAAATAAAATTAATATATCTTTGCACCCGTTATCCTGAATACAATCTTTTTACCTTAAATGACTAATACCTATTGAGATTGAGTGCCCGTCGCTGCGAAGCGTTGGGCATTTTTTGTTTCTCAATATCTTGTCTATAAACTATTAACATAGGCATTTGCCATTTCAGCACACCTTTCTCCATCAATACCTGCACTAACAATTCCTCCCGAGTAGCCAGCTCCTTCAGCGCAAGGGAATAGTCCTTGCAAGCGAACGTGCATTAATGTTTCACGGTCACGGAGTATGCGTACAGGCGAACTTGTACGTGTTTCGGAAGCAATAAGAGTAGCTTCGTTGGTTAAAAAGCCGTGTGCTTGTTTGCCAAATGTTTTGAAAGCCGACTGCAATCTGCTTGTAATGAATTTTGGCATCCAAAAGTGTAACGGACTTGATATAAGCCCTGGTGCATAACTGGTTGAAGGCAAGTCGTATGAAAGGCGATTGTTTACAAAGTCTGCCATACGTTGTGCAGGGGCTGTTTGCTTCATATTTCCCTGTTGCCACGTATCACGTTCCAATTGCTCTTGGAAAGTCATCATACGCAATAGGTTATCTCCTTCAATATCTTCAGGGTTGATTTGAACTACCATACCCGAATTCGACCATTTTGTACCACGATTTGCAGGGCTCATACCATTTGTGACTATCTGTGCAGGGCCTGTGGCAGCAGGGATAACAAAGCCACCAGGGCACATACAAAAAGAGTAAACCCCACGACCTCCAACTTGGGTAACAAACGAATATTCGGCCGCAGGAAGATATTTTCCCCTACCATTTTTGTTGTGATATTGTATTTGGTCTATCAGTTCTGAGGGGTGCTCTAAACGTACACCCACTGCAATTCCTTTAGCTTCCATTTCTATCTCTGCCTCAGCCAAATAACGATAAATATCACGTGCGGAGTGACCTGTGGCAAGGATAACGGGACCTCGGAATGTTTTTTCGATAGGTGTATTGCTTTCAAAAGTTGAAACCGCCTCAACACCTACTACTTTATTCCCGTCAAGTATCAATGAGGTCATCTTGGTATGAAAATGCACCTCACCTCCCGACTTAATAATCGTATTGCGCATATTTTCAATTACTTTGGGCAATTTGTCTGTACCTATATGTGGGTGAACGTCAGCAAGAATGGCTGTAGAAGCCCCATGCTGACAAAATACATTTAGAATTTTATCCACCGAACCACGTTTCTTGCTGCGAGTATAGAGCTTGCCATCAGAATAAGCCCCTGCTCCTCCTTCACCAAAACAGTAGTTCGACTCTTCGTCTACCTTATGTGTTCTACTTATTTGTGCTAAATCTTTTTTGCGCTCTCGTACATCTTTTCCTCGTTCAAGAACGATAGGGCAGAGCCCTAATTCCACTAATTTTAAGGCTGCAAACAAACCTCCAGGGCCAGCACCTACAACAATTACTCGGGGCGAATGACTTACATCTGGGTATTCGGTCTTAATAAACGAGTTGTCGTGCGGTATTTCGTTAATATAGGCACGCACTTTGAGGTTTACTAAGATGTTGCGTTGACGCGCATCTATCGAGCGTTTTAAAACTCTTACTTGATTGAGAGTTCTTGCATCTAAACCTTCTTCACGTGCAAGATATTCTTTTATATTTTCTTCGTTATAAGCCACTTGTGGAGCAACACGAAGTTGAAATTCTTTTATCATATATCGTTGTTTCTAATTCTATTATATTTTAATTTCCCTATGCTTTTAAAATGCAACGAAGAAATATTGTATTTTGGAACAAAAGTAGGTAAAATAACCGAATATTCCAAATTTCTTTTTGTTTGTTAGATTTCTCTCTTTGAAAATACAAGCGTGACAAATTCTGTATTTTAGAGTAAAACCTGTAAATTTATAAATAGATAGTTAAAAAAGGTTTTTAATCTATCAAAAATTTGGCAGTATTAGATATAAAACATATATTTGCTACGTGTTTTTCATGAATTTAGCAATTTTCTAAATTCTTTATCGAGGTTGGTAGCTTCCTGCACCAACCTCTTTTGCTTTTATATAGCCGACAACAAACGTTTCAATAACAATGTTATACAATACTGTGCAGCATAAAGCGGTTGAGGCATATAGAAATAAAAAAAGCGGTCTCTTTAGAGAACCGCCTAATGAAAGGAGGAGTGGTACCACCAGGAATCGAACCGGGGACACAAGGATTTTCAGTCCTTTGCTCTACCAACTGAGCTATGGCACCATTCTGTAAATTCTTTAATGATTAAGCATCATTTCTGAATTGCGATGCAAAGGTAGTTATTATTTTTTATCCCACCAAGGGTTTTGATGGTAAATTTTCAATTTTAATATTTATTTACAAATTAACAAAACCCTTATTTTTGTATAAATGGCTGATAATAAGCGGTATAACGATAATGATAATTCTATCCGCCTTGCATCACAATTCTATTATGAATGATGAAAAACATTTTTTCTTATTCTTCTTCTATCCAACCTTGTGCCTTCAATTGGAACTCATTTCCGTCTCTTGAGATGAGATATTCGCCTAACTTAGCTTCAGTGATATAGCCTATTTGGCGAATATTTTCCATTTTTTCTATTTTGGCGTGGTCGCCAATAGGGATAGTAAAGAGCAGTTCATAATCCTCTCCGCCATTCAATGCAGCTGTTGTGAGGTTCATATTAAACTCTTCGCAAGTAGCGGCAGTTTGATAATCGATAGGTATTTTCTCCTCATAGATACGACAGCCACAACCACTTTGCTTACAAATGTGCTTCAAATCGCTTGCTAATCCGTCCGAAACATCAATCATTGCAGTAGGTTGAATACCTACGGCCTTCAACTGCTGTAATATTTCTCCTTGTGCTTCGGGTTTCAGTTGTCGGTCTATGAGATACTCTTTTCCTGCAAAGTCGGGTTGAAAATTAGCTATTGCATTGCGTTCTATTTTAAGGTTCTCAAGTTGTACCTTATTGTTGCTCTCTTGTGCGGCTTTTAGTTTCTTGTTAAACTCTTCTACTTGTTGGTAGTAAACAGTCTTTTCGCGTTCTAAGATTTGCAAGCCCATATAGGCAGAACCCAAATCGCCTGAGATGCAAATAATATCGGTAGGTTTTGCACCATTGCGATACACAATTTCATCTTTTGTGCCTTCGCCGATGCATGTTAGGTTGATGGCAAGTCCTGTGTATGACGATGTTGTGTCTCCACCCACAATATCAATATTCCACTTTGCGCAAGCTGCCTTCAAGCCTGCATAGAATTGGTCGAGGTCTGTCACCTTGATGCGCTTCCCCATACCTATTGAAACTATCATTTGCTTAGGTTGTCCGTTCATTGCAAAGATATTGCTCATTGTTATCATTGCACACTTATATGCTAAGGTTTGCATATCTATGTATGTAAGGTCAAACTGAATACCTTCCATAAACAAATGTGTGCTAACAAGCGTTTCTTTATTTTCGTTGCGAAGTACGGCAGCATCGTCTCCAACGCCTTTTATGGTAGATGCGTTAATAGGAGTAATGTCTTTTGTGAGACGTTCAATAAGTCCAAATTCGCCCAATTCTTTAATTTCCATATACTTTCTTCTGCGTTTATTTTAAAAAGTAGGGACATACGTTTATCGTATGTCCGCACTTCCATCTGTCTTTGTTTTTCAATCCTCCCTTTATATATGATAAGGTGAAAACTTGTTTTTCTTTGCCTTTATGCACGCTTAATCATTTCGCGCATTATCTCTGTCATCAATGGTTGAGCCGTATTAGCAGCCTCTTGTACCTCTTCGTGACTTACTTCAACAGGAACATCGAAACCGCCCAAGTCGGTGATAACACTCACACCAAAGACCTTTATACCGCTATGACGTGCTACAATAACTTCAGGCACTGTGCTCATACCCACTGCATCACCACCCAAGGTGCGATACATACGATATTCTGCAGGTGTTTCGAATGTAGGACCTTGAACACCTACATATACACCGTGTTTCACAGTAATACCCTTTTCAGCTGCAATCTTATTGGCTGTTTCAATCATACTGTGGTCGTATGGTTCGTGCATATCGGGGAAACGTGGACCAGTAGGGAAGTTAGGACCGTGCAATGGGTGCTCTGGGAAGAAGTTGATGTGGTCTGTGATAATCATCAAGTCGCCAATCTTAAATTCAGGGTTCATACCTCCCGAAGCATTCGATACAAACAAGGTTTCTATACCCAATTCGTGCATCACACGGATAGGGAAAGTAACTTGTTGCATATTGTAACCTTCGTAATAGTGGAAACGACCTTTCATTGCCACAATGTCTTTGCCACCAAGTTTACCAAAGATGAGGCAACCTGCGTGACCTTCTACGGTTGATACAGGAAAATTAGGAATGTCCTTATACGAGAACTCGTATGTGTCAGTTATTTCTGAAGCTAATTGTCCGAGGCCTGTTCCCAGAACGATGGCTGTCTTTGGACTTGTGGTCATTCTTTCCTTTAGCCAAGATGCTGTTTCTTGAATTTTTTCGTACATAAGATATTATTTTTTCATTAAACGTTTCTTCATTATTAAGCATAAACTTCACTCTGATGGGTAGGGCATAGATGTTTTTCCGTACATCATTATCCAATCCCTCAAGGTCTAAAAGTCGTGCTCTGTCTTTCTCTGTGGTAACAATTATTTTGGGTTCTTCCATTGTTGCAAAAGTAGCATTAATGCGTTCTATATCCTTTGACTTAAACGAATGATGGTCGGGGAATGTAAGCGTAACCATTTCTTTTTCACCCGTATAGGGCTTTAAGTCTACTTCCAGTTGCTTTGGTAGTGCTATTCCTGTGAGTAGTAGCACATTATTTTGCTTTATACCTTCGAGTGGAATACTTTCTTGTTGTGCCTCCCCATCAAATACAGGAACTAAATCGCAATATTCTAAGGTTGTAAAGAATAGGTCTTGAAACGGATATAGGTTCATCGCCTTATTCAACACACGATAATCGATAGGGTTTAATTCCTTTGGACACTTCGTTACGATAACAATATCGGCACGATTTTTTCCCGATAGCGGTTCGCGCAATCGCCCTGCAGGCAGCAGCTCGTCATAGATAATGAGGCGATGATAGTCTACCAACAGTATGTTTACCCCAGGTTTCACATAGCGATGTTGGAAAGCATCGTCCAATAAGATAACATCTGTATCTTTGGTTTCTTCGTTCTGTGTCAAATTATCTATTCCGTGACATCTGTCTCTGTCCACTGCCACATAAACATTCGGAAATTTGTGCTTCATTTGGAAAGGCTCGTCACCTATCATTTTCATTTGGGTATCACTATTTGCCAATACGTATCCACGGCTTTTTCGCTTATATCCACGTGATAGCACAGCTACCTGAGCAACATCTTTGAGCAAATTGACAAGATACTCCACGTGTGGTGTCTTGCCCGAACCGCCCACAGTAATGTTACCCACAGAGATAACTGGGGTCTTAAAGCTGCGACTGCGCAATATTCCGATTTCGAAACATTCATTGCGCAAACGCACCCCCAATCCATAGAGCCAACTCAATGGTAGTAGCCATTTGTGTATTTTAATGAAATCGCCTTCCATATATTAATAGGTATAGCGCCTTATTGATAGCTTTCTTTTACGCTCTTTGCTTTAGTTTATATTGATAAAGTAGGGCATACGTGCCTGAATAACCGACTGATTTTTGATATTTTTCATCAGCATAACAGGTTCGTAAAGTGTGCCAAGGGTAGCACGCATTTGTTCGTCAAGATAGCTGCCAGCAGGATTTTCATTGAAGAGTTGTTCTATCCATTCTGCTGGAACAGGGTAGTTCTTGGCGTGATACGCTTTCAGTTTTGCCAATGTTGCAGCTTTCTTTACGGCAGCATCTAATCCACCGAGTTCGTCCACCAATTTTATTTTCATTGCGTCTTCACCCGTGTACACGTGACCTTGTGCCAATGCTTCCACTTGTGCCATAGATAGTTTTCTGCCCTGTGCCACACGGCTCTTAAAGGTGTTGTAGCCACGGTCGATATATATTTGTAGCATACGAAGTTCGTCAGCATTGAATGGACGAGCCATAGTGCCAAAGCCAGAGTTCTTGTTGGTGTTTACCTCGTCAAACTTTACGCCCAACTTCTCGGTGTAGAAACCGCTGAAGTCAGGGAACATACCGAAGATGCCAATAGAACCTGTGATGGTAGTAGGTTCTGCCACAATCCAATTGGCAGGAGCTGAAATATAGTATCCGCCCGATGCTGCATATCCGCCCATACTTACCACAACAGGTTTCACCTTTTTCAGTTCCATTATGTAGTGCCACATCTGTTCTGAAGCATAAGCCGAACCACCGCCTGAGTTTATACGAAGTACTACGGCTTTTACATCATCATCGTGCATCAATTTTTCAATATCTTTGCATACTACTTCTGCATCTATTACGCTCTTGCTTGGCATCATACCGCCTGCAACACCATCTACAATGTCGCCAACCGCGTAATACACAGCTATTTCTTCACCTTCATCATCGTCCTCTTCATTTGCATTTATGTCTGCCAAAGTTACTTGGTTCAAATGTTCGTCCTCTGCTATTCCCATACGTTTCTTTACAGCCATCTTTACTTGGTCTGTATAGAGCAACTTGTCTACAAGTCCCATTTTTACGTAGTCGGTAGCAGCTGCAAGGGTTATCATCGAGTCGGCATACTGATTGAGCTTAGCTTCCGATATTTTACGGCTTTCGCTCACTCCTTTCACAATATGTTTCCATATTCCGTTGAGATAAGCTGTAGTTTGCTCACGGTCGGCGTCGCTCATTTTATCGCCTGTAAATGTTTCTGTTGCACTTTTGTATGTACCAACTTTCGATACTTGCATCTTCACACCAAACTTCTCCATAAGATTTTTTAGATAGTAATGTTGTGAAGTGAGTCCGTGCCAATCCAATTGTCCTTGTGGGTTCAAATAGATTTCATCGGCTACTGATGCTAAGTAGTAAGTACCCTGTGTATAGGTGTCGCTGTAGGTTACTATCCATTTTCCGCTCTTTTTAAAGTCTATCAAAGCCTCACGAGCTTCCTGCATAGACGCATACGAGTTAGAAGCAAAAGCCCCCGCCTCAATGTAGACACCTTTTATCTTATCGTTGTTTTTAGCTTTCTTTAGTCCTGAAACAAGTTGCTCTAAGCCTATATTCTTAGTAACTTGTCCTGTTAGTTTGGCTATAAAATTGTTTTCCTCACGCTCTTCCATCATTCCCGAAAGATTGAGAACCAATACCGAATTGTCTTTTATATCTGCTTTTTTGTTTGTAGAAGCAACCATTCCTACCAAGCTGATAATGCCTAAAACAAGCATTATGCCGCCTGTAATAATCAATCCAACGATTGTTGCTAACACGTATTTAAAGAAATCTCTCATAAAAATAGAATTTACCTTTTCTTTTATATAAATGTAAGAATTGATACTAATTACTTTGGTCGAACTATTCATTTATCAGACAAGTTCGGCTATCCCTACTTGTCAGATAATTCTCTTCGGCTAATCTAATAAGACATCTTTTTTCCTTATATCTTTGCAAAGATAGTTATAAATGCTTGAAATTGCAAATATTAATTACAAACTTTCACTCAATTATGATATGATAAACAATCTTATTTTTGCCTATTCTTCGTTTTTCTATTTGTTTTAAACCCAAATCGGTCGTTAGACTTCTTCGAGATTTGCGCGCTTATTTTGAGCTATTTTTGGTTGTTTTTGAAGACGTTTAGCGAGCTAAACAACTGAAAAAACAAACGAAAAGAGCCAAAATAAGGTGCAAAGACGAAGAAAAGCATAACATCTAAACGCTTTAAAAAGCCTTTGCGGACTAATGACGGATTTGGGTTAAATACATAAATACCCCCTTAGGACTATAGAAGAGACATAAAAAATAGTTTTTGCCGACTTTATTTCCAATCTTTTTTATAACTTTGTCGTATGAAGATAAAGATTAATTGGAAAATGTATGCAGCGTTCTTCATCATCATTGGAGGACTGTATTACATCACTCGTAGTTGGCTGATTACGAGCGGAATTATGGTCATATTGCTACTTATCGACGGATTTCTTCGTGAATACGAAAATAAAAAACGAGGTGAACAGCAAGCAAAAGACATTTTGGAACGCCTCAATCGGGACGAAGAAAAATTGGATAAGGACGAAAAGTAAGCTAAAAACAAGCGTAAAGTATGGAAAAACTCATCGAATTATACAAGAAATGGTCGGGCAGCACACCTAAAAACATTGAAAAACTGCCCGTAGCAGGTAGCAATAGGGCATATTATAGGCTGACTAACGAAGAGGGAGAAGCAGTAATAGGAGTTGTGGGAACAAGCAATGAAGAAAACCACGCCTTTATTTATCTTTCTGACCATTTTACCAAACGTCAACTGCCTGTGCCTAAGGTGCTCGCTGTATCTGAAGACGAGAGCCGCTATCTACAGATAGACTTGGGTAATAGGTCTTTGTTCGATGCTATTCGGGGTGGACGTGAAGCAGGGGGAAGATACAACCTTGCCGAGCAAGAACTTCTACGTAAGGTTATTCGTGAGTTGCCTAATATTCAGATACGTGGTGCACGTGGATTGGATTACACGCATTGTTACCCACAACCTGAATTTAATGAAGAGGGCGTTTTGTTCGACCTCAACTACTTTAAGTATTGTTTTCTGAAAGCTACCGAACTCGACTTCCACGAACTAAAGTTGGAGGCCAACTTCCGTATGTTTGCACGCGACCTTACTGCCGAACCTATGGAAGCCTTTCTTTATCGTGATTTTCAGGCTCGCAACATTATGCTTGACAAGGACGATAATCCTTATTTTATTGATTTTCAAGGAGGTAGGAAAGGACCTATTTATTACGATTTGGCATCATTCCTTTGGCAAGCAAGTGCAAAATATTCGTTTAAGTTGCGCCGTGAATTGGTGTTAGAATACTATAACAGCCTTAAACACTTTACCGAAGTTCCTACTAAGCGTCACTTTGTCAATCGTTTATCGCTCTTTGTGCTCTTCCGCTTGATGCAAGTGTTGGGTGCATACGGTTTCCGTGGTTATTTTGAACGCAAGCAACACTTCATTCAGTCTATTCCTGCTGCTATCCAAAATCTTAGAGACCTCTTAGCTTTGGGTGAAGGAGTGTTCCCTTATCCTTATATGATGGATATGTTACGCCGTCTCACCGAGTTGCCGCAGTTTACACACATTGAACAGGCTGCTAAGAATAGAACCGATGGTTATAAGGTGGCAGAGAAAGATATATATGTAGCCAATCCACAAGATGGACCTGCTACATTCTCTAAATACGATGGGAACGGTCCTTTGTTGGTGCGTGTGTTTAGTTTTTCGTTCAAGAAAGGTATTCCTGAAGACACATCAGGTAATGGCGGAGGCTATGTGTTCGATTGTCGTAGCACGCACAACCCTGGGCGTTACGAACCTTATAAGAAGATTACGGGTCTTGACGAAGCTGTTATTCGCTTCTTAGAAGACGATGGAGAGATAATAGAGTTTCTAAAGCCTGTCTATGCTTTGGCAGAACATCACGTCGAACGCTATATGCAGCGAGGCTTTACCGACCTTATGTTCTCATTCGGATGTACGGGTGGGCAGCATCGTTCTGTGTACAGCGCACAACACTTAGCCGAACATTTGAATAAGAAATACGGCATTGAAGTGCACATTACCCATCGTGAACAAGGCATTGAACAAGTGTTAGCTGCCAAAATATAAGGAGAAGAAAAGGCTTACGCCTTAGACTTTTGGTTATTACCATCTAACTCCTTTAGCAATAATAGCACAATCCCTTCCAAACCAACTTAGGATTAAGTGTTTGGAAGGGATTGTTGTTTTTATGCTTGTTAATCCCAAATCGGTCGTTAGACATCTTCGAGATTTGCGAGCTTATTTTGAGCTATTTTTGGTTGTTTTTGAAGACGTTTAGCGAGCTAAACAACTGAAAAACAAACGAAAAGAGCCAAAATAAGGTGCAAAGACGAAGAAAAGCATAACATCTAAACGCTTTAAAAAGCCTTTGCGGGCTAATGACCAATTTGGGTTAATCTATTATCCTAAAATGAAATTGAGGATAAAGAGTATCGAAAGGACGCAGAGTGTAATGTTGAGGTCTTGCCAACGACGAGTGCAAAGTTTCATAATAACGAAAGCAAGAATACCTAAACAGATGCCGTCAGCAATAGAGTAACACAAAACCATTGTAATCATTGTTATGAATGCAGGGAAGGCTTCTGTTATGTCTTGTAGATTAATCTTCTTTACAGAGTCGAGCATCAGCACACCTACCATAATCAATGCACCACTTGTAGCTGCACTCGGAATGAGCAAGAAGATAGGTGAGAGGAACAAAGCAAGGATAAACATTGCGCCAACAACAAATGAGGTCAATCCCGAACGACCACCTTCAGCAATACCACTTGCACTCTCTATATATGTAGAGATGGTAGAGCTTCCAAGCATAGCCCCACAGGTTGTACCTATGGCATCGCTCATCATTGCTTCGCTAACGTGAGGAATACTGCCGTCTTCACGTACAATGCCTGTCTTTTCTGCCAATCCCATCAACGTTCCGATGGTATCAAATATATTGATAATGAGGAGGGAGAACACTACAAGTATGGTCTTTAAACTGAGCAAGCCCGTGAAATCAAACTGACAGAATATAGGTGAAATATCCTGTGGAGCAGCTACGGGCAACCAATGGTCGGGGAAATTGGTTACGCCCATTGGAATTCCTATCAGTGTGGCAGCAATGATACTCCAAAAGAGTGCGCCCTTTATGTTGCGTGCCATCAATACACCGCTCAACAGGGTTGCAAATATACCCAACAAGCAAGGAGCGGTGAAAGCTCCCAAGCCCACGAATGTACCTTCTTTAGAGACAATTATCTCTGCATTCTTCAATCCTATAAAAGCAATAAACATACCGATACCAGCCGAAATAGCATACCGAAGGTTGTTAGGAATGGCATTGAAAATCATTTCACGTACATTGAAGAAGGTTATTAAGATGAAAACAATACCTTCTATAAGTAATATAGCGAGCGAGTTTTGCCACGAGTATCCCATTGCTTGGCACAATGTATAAGCAAAGAAAGCATTCAATCCCATAGAGGGAGCTTGGGAAAATGGCAACTTTGCCATAAATGCTAAAAGCAGCGTAGCAATAGCTGAAGCAAGTGCGGTAGCGGTAAATAGCGCACCTTGGTCCATACCTGTCGACATCAAGATAGCAGGGTTCACCGCCAAGATGTAGCTCATTGTAAGAAAGGTTGTTACTCCAGCCACTATTTCGGTGCGGAGCTTCATCGTTTCAGGGTTGAACCCTAAGGCTTTTTCTAAGAAGTTCATTGTGTATAAATTGGTTTTTATTAGTATTTATTGGTTTGTCTATTCATTTTTTGTCTTGCTCTTGTTCAAGCCAATCGTCTATCAACATTCGGGCGATAGATAGTTTTTCAGGCAGAAGGGGTAGATTGTCTTTGGTAAACCAACTGCCCTTTGACAGTTCGCTACGTTGTAGATGGATTTCGCCTTCTACATAATCGGCATTGAAGCCTATCATTATACCGCACGGATAGGGCCAAGGCTGTGAGCCAAAATATCGAATGTTATTAATTGTGATACCTGTTTCTTCCATTACTTCATAGTGTACCGTCTGTTCTAAGGTTTCGCCTGTTTCTACAAAACCTGATACCAATCCATAATGATTGTCCTTAAAGTTGTGTGCACGAACAAGCAGTACCTCGTCTCCACGATGCACCAATACGATGATAGCTGTTGCAAGTTGTGGCCAAACCTCTTTGCCACAATTTGTGCAACGTTTAGATATTTCGGTGTCCATCTTCATTGGAGACCCACATACGCCGCAGAATTGCGTGTTTCTATTCCAATAAAGCAATTCTTGACATTTACCTGCCTTTAGGTAAAGTTCGGTGGATAGTTTGTAATAACTATTTCGTAAGCCACACATTTCGTATTTAGGATTATTGGTTACAGGCATTTCTATGTTCACCGCCTTTACCTTTATGCCGTCTTCCATCGCTGCAACCTGCATTACTTGCGACCACGCTTTCAGCTCCACTGGACATTCTTCGCCCAAAGGTATGGAGTATCCCTCACTTGTAAGCTCTAATACAAGGTCGGTTTTGCAGAAAATGAACCAATAACTTTTCATATCTTCTCTTTACCTTATTATAATATTGTTGGGTGTTTCTTCACCAAACAATATTTTGCGATCACGTTTTGCGGCTTTTTCTGTCCATTCGGTAGGTACAAATTTCCAGTTATTGTTGGGTTGTGGATTGAGCTCGCCAGCCTTTTCTATCTCTTCCATAAGATAGAAACGTTGGTCTTTCTCGCTTCTCCACGTAATGCGACCCTTCAATTCATCTTGTGGAATACCTGCACCCTTAGTTAGCAGTTCGCCTCCGCCATTGCCACGATAACTATTTACTGCAACTGCATACCATTTGGTTTCGTCAAAAGGCTCGCCATTGCTCATTCTTAGTATTCTAACCTTTTCGCCGTATGGTTTTGTTACATCTACTTCGTAATCGATACCTGCCGCAGAGTCGAAATTGAAAGATAAGTTTTTGAAGCCCATACGTTGAGAATCGTCGCGTGTATCTTCTTGTAAGAGCAACAAATGGTCGTCAGCCGACTGCATTGTGTTGACCCATAAGTTGTAGCTCATTTCCAAATAGTCTTTTATCTCTTTACCTGTGAGTTTCATCACATAAAGTTGGTTCTCGTATTTATAGAGGTTGAACATATCAGCCACCGTAATAGCACCAGCCTTAATAGACGAATTAAACCCTAAAGGCGCATTGAAAGCAATATCAGCGTGTGTAATCTGAAGTTCGAGATTAAGAATAAGGTCGTTGAAAGCCGAACTACCAAAGAAACAATCCTTTGTGCTAATAGTATTCTTAAAACTTCCTATTTTGCGATTAGCCCAGTTTTTCACCTCATTGATGTGGTTTTCAAAGTGTGCCATATACTTTTCGTCCACTTCGTAAGGCGTCATATCTTCCAATGTTCCCTCTTTTACTATTATCTCATAACGTTTTCCGTTCTTTGCAGCCTTCTTTTTCAAAGGGCGAAGCGTAAGCGTTGCTACAGCAGCATATTGAGCATTGTTGGCAGGGTCTAAGCATAACACCTCTTTACCATCAATGTTAGTAACCGAAATATTGCGTGGCTTATGGTCGTGACCGAAGAACACTACATCAAAGCCCGAAACCTCTTCGGCTACTCGCTTAGATGCGTCCTCCATATAGGTAGGGGTGGTAATGCCACCGTCCCAACCCGAATGGAACAAACCTACAACAACGTCGGGTTGTTCTTTAGTCTTTACCTCTGCCACAGCCTTCTTTGCTGTGTTAATCATTTCGTCAAAGCGCAATCCCTTCCACAATTCCTCTTCCAACCAATTGGGAATGGCAGGTGTAAGCATACCTATCACGGCTACTTTCACGCCATTTTCTTTCCGTATGGTATAGTAAGGCAATATGTACGGACTATTTTTCTCTGTGTCAATAATGTTTGCAGCCACCACAGGACACTGCAATTCTTTAATCCATTTGTCGTAAACAGCGTGCCCTGTCTCAATATCGTGGTTGCCCACTCCCGACACATCGTATTTCAAATAGTTTACTACACTTGCTGCAATATTTTCCTTCTGTGGTTGCAAATAGTTGTAATAATAAGAAATGGGTTGACCTTGTAGAATGTCGCCATTGTCTAATAAGTAAACATTTTGTGTGCCGTGATTGCGTCGGAGTTGGTTCACAAATGTAGAAACTCTTGCCATTGTACCTGCTTTAGGCTTACGAGTAATGAAGTCGTAAGGAAAAAACGAGCCGTGAACATCTGATGTTTCTACGATTTTTATAATAATGTCTTTGCTCTTGGCTGTTGCCACTGAGCCGCTAAGTATGAGCGTCATAAGTGCTATAAATATTCTGTACATAAATTTCTGTGTTGAAAACGTAATATGCAAAAGTACAAATAAAAATGGAGATGAACTAATTTTTTATTAAAGTAAAAAGATAGATTGTTCTATTTTTCCCTTCCCAACTTTAAGATTTCCAAACATCAACTTTGACAATCCCAAACATATATGTTTAGCCGTCCCAAAGTTCAACTTTGACAGTGTAAAACATATATGTTTTGGAAAGTGAAACATATATGTTTTGTATCGTAGTTATAAGTTGTTTATAATCAATGCTTTATCGTGTTGGGTTATGCGAGCTAATCTGAAGAAAGAATTGGTCTGTTTTTCTGTATTCAAACTTTTATACAGTGGCAAATAATCCTTTGCAGATATTAAACCCAAATCGGTCGTCCGACCCGTCTGACCCGTCCGACCCGTCTAATGACCGATTGGGGTTAAAGGTTAGATAGAATTATTGTGCGAAGCGTATTTTCGTTAGAGGTGCTATATATAATAAGGTGGAATGAAAAAATAGGGGTAAGATGCTCGCTCTTTCAGATTTTTTAAGTAAATTTGCAGCAAAATTAATAACGTTATTTAATACTAATTTTACAATTATGCAGAAAAGATTGTCCTTTCTGATAGTAATGTTGGTAGCTCTAACATCTTCTGTTATGGCTCAGATTACTACATCAGGAATTAGTGGTAAGGTTACATCAATGGGCGAAGACGTAATTGGTGCTACCGTAACAGCCACCCATCAACCTTCGGGTACTATCTATCGTGCAGTGACCAACATTGATGGTCGCTTTACAATTCAGGGTATGCGTGTAGGCGGTCCATACAAGGTGGAGTTCAATTACATCGGACAGCTCCCTAAAGTGTTGGAAAACATTACCCTTCGTTTGGGCGAAGTAGAGGATTTGTCGTGTACAATGGAGCAAGACTCTAAAGAGCTTCAGGAGGTTGTAGTAAGCGGCAAAGCTGGTGTGAACGGCACAAAGAATGGTGCTGCACAAAGTTTGAATGCACGCCAGATAGCCGAGATACCAAGTATTACACACGGCATAGCCGACGTAGCTCGTCTTAATCCACAGCTTACCACATCAAGCAATGGTGCAATGTCGTTTGCTGGTACAAGCAATCGTTACAACTCGTTTATGATAGATGGTGCTATGAACAACGACGTGTTCGGCCTTGCTGCCGATGGTTCTAATGGTGGACAAGCTGGTACACAGCCTGTTTCGATGGAAACTATTGAGCAAATCCAGATTAACGTAGCTCCTTTCGATGTTCGCCAAAGTGGTTTCACAGGTGGTGCTATCAATGCTATAACCAAGTCGGGAACAAATAAGTTCCACGGTAGTTTGTATGGCTTCGGCAACAACCAAAACCTTATTGGCGCACACTACCCATTTGCTGATGGTACAGGCTATGCGCCTAAGTATCAAGAGCAGCAAGAATACCAATGGGGTTTGACCCTTGGCGGCCCTATCATTAAAGACAAACTCTTCTTCTTTGTCAACTATGAAGATGCCAACAAGAAATATCCTAATATAAATGGCTATCGTCAAGATGGTTCACGTGTGTTGGCAGACGAGGCTGATGGCGTTTTGGCTAAAGTGAAGGAAATGGCTGCTAAGCAGGGATACGACTATACAGGTGCTTTTGGCAATCCTGATATTTATACCAAGAGCAAGAAATATGGTGCAAAGATAGACTGGAATATCAACGACTTTAACAAGTTCTCTTTGCGTTGGAGTTTGGTTGATGCAAAGCAGTTGAACAATGTAAGTGGTGCATCATCATTGAACGATAACCACTACTATTATCCATTTGAAAGCAAAACCCACTCTTTCACAGCCGAATTGCAGAGCCGCATCTCGCCTGTATTGAGCAATGAGGCACGTGCAAGCTATGTACGTGTACGCGACCAACGTGCTGTATCTTCAGCTTTCCCAATGGTTTCGTTGCAGGTAACGGGTGGTACGCTGAACATTGGTAACGAGCGTTCGTCAATGGCCAACACGTTGGATCAAGACATCTATACCTTTGAAGACAACTTCACTTGGTATAAGGGTAACCACACCTATACATTCGGTACACATAACGAGTTTTATAAGTTTGCCAACCTCTTTATTCAAGATGCAAACGGTACTTACAACTTTGCCGACTTAGACCATTTCAATAAGTACTACAATGATTATATGGCAGGCAATCTTGACCCTACATACGCTTACTTCAAGCAGTATCGTTTCGGAATGGCTAATACTAAAGTGACAGGCGACCCACGTTGGAAAGCTCCTTTCTCAGCAGGTCAGTTGGGTTTCTATGTTCAAGACAAGTGGAATGCTACTCCTTCATTGCAGTTCACATACGGTTTGCGTATGGAAATTCCTCTCTTCTTTGACACACCAACCGAAAACGCACCATTCAATGCGTATGCTGCACAGCGTGGTTGGGGTGTTCGCACCAATCACAAGCTCTCAAGCACACCTTTGTGGAGTCCACGTGTAGGCTTCCGTTGGGATATAAATCACGATCGCCGTTATATTCTTCGTGGTGGTGCAGGTATCTTTACAGGTCGCATACCATACGTATGGATTAGCAACAACTTTACCAACACTGGTATTCAGATGTCGAAGTATGATGTGCAAAATCCAAAGGGTTTGGAACTTATCCTCAATCCTAATGGACAATTGCCTAACGCTGAACACTTGAAAGCATCGGGCAGTCAGGAAATTAATGTGTTTGACGATAAGTTTAAGTTTGCGCAAACTTTGAAGTTCAACCTCGGTTTCGACTTCAAGGCTTTGGATATTGATTGGACAGCAGAAGCTATCTATTCTAAGACATTGAACGATATTTATTATAAAAACCTTGCTGTTGAGGCTACAGGAAAGACCTTTGGACAAGAGACAGGTTATACTTGGGATAATCGCCCAATGTACGAACGTACTACAAAGGGTACACCATTTGCAAATGTTTACGCGCTCTATAACACCAATAAGGGTTACACAGTGAGTCTCTCATTGAAGGGTGAAAAGCATTTCGACTTTGGCCTCGACTTGATGGCAAGCTATACTTGGACTCGCTCAATGAGTATCAATAGTGGTTCATCGTCAGTGGCAAGTAGCAACTGGATGTTCAATACCACTCACCTTAATCCTAATGCGCCTGAACTTGGGTTCAGTGCTTACAATGTGCCTCACCGCTTGCAGGCAAGTGCTTACTACCACATTGGCTATGGCGCAAAGAAACAATGGGAAACAACCATCGGTCTTATCTATCAGGCACGTAGCGGTTCACCATACGTTATCGAGATGTATGGCGATATGAATGGCGATGGTGCACGTGGCAACGACCTTATGTTTATTCCTACCGATGCGCAAATTGACCAAATGCACTTTGCATCAGCTAAGGTAAACAACAGCAAAGACATTTATCCATTGATAACAAAGGTGCTTGGAAAAGGATTTAATGGTACGCTTACTGAGGAACAGCAGCGTGCATTGTTGAAGCAATGGATTGCTGACGACTCGTATATGCGCAACCACCGCGGTGAATACTTTGATCGTTATGCTGATAATCTTGCATTTGAACACCATTTTGATGTTCACTTTGCACAGAAGTTCAGTTTCAAAGTGGCAAATCAAATCAATTCTTTGGAGTTGAGCTTTGACGTTATCAACATTGGCAACTTGCTTAATAAGGATTGGGGACATACCTATGGTGACGGCTTCGGTCGTTACTTTAGCCCATTCAACTATGAAGGTAATGGCAAGTTCAAGTTTGATGCAACACACGTATCACGCAACTACGATACATACAACAGCCGTTGGCGTGGTCAGTTAGGATTGCGCTATACATTCTAACAAATTACAATACACACTAAAGAAAGGTGGAAATCTGATGCAGATTTCCACCTTTTTTATTAACTTTGCCTTAATCTTTAAAAACGTAAGACATTATGATAATAGATTTTGAGAAAATAGCCGAAGAACATATTGAAGGCTTTAAAGGCGGTGAAGGAAAGTTGGATACACGCAGCTATGTAGACGATAAAGCACGCATTATGTATTCCACCTTGCGACCAGGCGCACGCAGCGGAGAGCACGAACACAAGGGCTCGTTCGAGGTAATGTATGTAGTAAGCGGTGAGCTAACTGTGCATTACGATGGCGTAGAGGAAGTTATAAAGATGGGGCAGGTGCACTATTGTCCTGATGGGCACAAACATTGGTTTGAAAATAAGACCGACCACGATGTAATTTATTATGCTATAGTTCCTACGTTAGGATAATTTTTTGCAAACTGTTGGTACGAAAAAAGCGAGACTTTGCCTATTGGGCAGTGTCTCGCTTTACATTATGCTTATCTAAAATAATTATTTCTTCTCTTCCATAACACCTTCTACATATAGGCGTGTCATTTCTGTTTTACCATTGGTTCGTACGGTAATGGTCTTCTTAAAGTGCCCAGGGAATTTGCCTTGACCATTGTAAGTAATCTCAATTGTGCCTTTCTGACCTGGTGCAATAGGACGCTTGTCGAAGCGTGGAACGGTACAACCACAACTTGCTACAACCTGATTGATAATCAATGGCGATGTACCTACATTGGTAAAAGTAAATGTCACTTTATGCACAGGGTTGCTTTCTGAGAAAGTACCAAAATTATGGGTTACTTTATCGAACTTTATTTCAGATTGTGCCATTGCAAAATGAAGACTTCCTACAAAAAGAAGTATTAGCATTAAAATCTTTTTCATACGTTTCTAACTTTTAATTTGTTATCTTTAAGATGCAAAAGTATATATAAAGTTTATTGAAATTCTAATATTTTACAATTATTAGTTAATTCTAATATTATTTTAACTACCATTAACCTATCATATCGCATCAACTCTATCGGCGGCGTTTAGGGCGTTTGGGCTCATTCCGCTGCGAGTTTTTGTGCTTCTTTTGGGGAGATTTTACAGTTGGGCTACTGCCTACAGCTTTAGGGTCGTAGGTTACTTTGCCATAAAAAGGCTTGTTGTCGTAGAGCTTTGGTATGAGATCTTCTCTTCCTATACGTTTTAGTTCACGCTCAATGTTTTTACGTTCTTCTTTCTTATACCAGAAAAAGAATTGTCGTTGAGCCAATTTCTCGCGTGGTGTTTTGGCAGAGAAGATGGGCTCAAGAGTGTAAGGCTCAAAGCCAGAATACCAAGTTTCGGTAGCTACAGTCATTGGGGTAGGGGTAAAATCTTGCACCTGTTCAAGGTGGAAATCAAGTCCCTTAGTTATCACAGCAAGTTCTGCCATGTCTTCTTCCTTGCACCCAGGGTGTGAAGAAATGAAGTATGGAATGATTTGTTGTCGTAGATTTTCCTCCTTATTTATCTTGTCGAAGATGCGTTTGAAGGCATAAAATTGTTGGAAAGATGGCTTTCGCATCAATTTTAGCACACGGTCCGAGGTGTGTTCAGGGGCTATCTTAAGGCGTCCACTTACGTGGTTTTTTATCAGTTCGTGGGTGTACTCTTGAGTAGATTGGTTTGCTTTTTCGTCTTTACTCTTATGCAATAGTAAGTCGTAACGCACACCAGAGCCTATAAAACTCTTTTTTATTCCAGGCAATGCGTCTACACTTCTGTATATATCGAGTAGTTTAGAATGGTCGGTGTTGAGGTTGGGGCATATATCAGGATTGATACAGCTTGGGCGTTTGCAGCGTTCGCAGGCTTTGAGATTTCGTCCTTCCATACCATACATATTTGCAGATGGACCGCCAAGGTCGGATAAATAGCCCTTAAAGCCAGGCATTTGCGTAACTTGTTTTACTTCTTTTATAATACTTTCCTTAGAACGACTAGCAATAAACTTGCCTTGATGAGCCGAAATAGTACAAAAAGCGCAACCACCAAAGCAACCGCGATGGATATTTACGCTGAACTTTATCATCTCGTATGCAGGTATCACTTTTCCGTTGTATTTGGGATGAGGCTCACGTGTGTAAGGTAAATCGTATGTAGCATCAACTTCGGCGGTGCTCATTGTGGGGTAGGGAGGATTTACAACAGTGTACACATTGTCTACTGCTTGAAGTATGCGCTGTGCGTGCTTCTTGTTTGACTCCTCTTCGATGTGCTTGAAATTCTCCGATTGTGCTTTCTTGTTATGCAAACATTCCTCGTGCGAGTGCAACACTATATCGTTTTCGGTTATGCCGTTGGGAATATCAGCTTCCTTGCATAGATAAACCGTTTGTGGCACATCTTTGATGTCTTTTATACTCTTTCCATTTTCAAGTTCTTGTGCAATAGCTACGATTTGCTTTTCGCCCATTCCGTAGATGATGAGGTCGGCACCTGAATCGCATAAAATACTTTTGCGCAAGCTATCCTTCCAATAGTCGTAATGGGTAAGTCGACGTAATGACGCCTCAATACCTCCTAAGACAATTGGTACATCGGGATAAAGCTTGCGCAAAATCTGTGAATAAACAATGGTAGGGTATTCTGGTCGAAGGTCGTGTCGACCGTCAGGGGAGTAAGCATCTTCTGAACGCAAACGACGATTGGCAGTATATTTGTTTACCATCGAGTCCATTGCGCCAGGAGCTATACCAAAATAAAGTCGGGGTTTGCCCAACTTCTTGAAATCTCTATAGTCTCCGTGCCAGTCGGGTTGTGGTACGATAGCTACTTTATAACCCGCTGCTTCGAGTGTTCGCCCTATTACAGCTGCTCCAAATGCGGGGTGGTCGATATACGCATCACCTGAAAATAGGATAATATCGAGCTCATCCCATTTTCTAAGTTCCACTTCTTTCTTTGTAGTTGGTAAGAAGTCGGTGAGTTTATATCGTGATACCGATTGAGTATTGGGTCTTTCTTGTCTTTTTTCTCCTGTTTTTTTCTCTCTTGGTTGAGAGTTTTTGGTTTGAGATGTACGATTTTTATTCTCTGTTCGCTTATCTTTTTTATTATTGTAGTTCAATTTTCTTCTTCAGATTTTATTGTTAAGTTACTCCAACTCAGCATCTTCTGTTGTGTTATGATTTTGAGCATACTCTTTATAGAGTGTGATAAGATTTTTCAATCCTAAAGCTTTCATATCTTGATGATATACCACATCCAAGCAAAGGTCTAAGAGAGCTTTGTCTCTTCCTGCCTCTGTTTCAAGTAAACTACGTATGGTGAGTTTCAATTTGAGCAATACTTCTTCGTCAATAACTCCTGTTGAGTTTTCAAGATTTGTAAGTAAAGCATATTTCTTGATGGTTTCAAGATGTTCACTTGTTATGTTTATACTTCTTGTTCCTGAAGCGTTTGCTTGAATTTTATACATATCTACCTCCTTATATTTCCTTAATTCCGCAGCATAAATTCTTGTAAGAACTCCAAGTGCCTGAGAAACAAAGTTCTCAAAACACTTGGATATGTCAGAAATTTCACCTATCTTGGTGCTGTAAACATAACAAGTAAGCAAAAAAAACTGATATGGCAAAGGTAGCAATTAAAAACGAGAATATCACTTCTTTCGGTGGAATTTATCATATTATGGACGTTTTCTCAAAGTTGGGCTTTGAAAAACTTACCGAATCTGTATTGGGCAAACGTGGAAGTAGCGGCAAAGCATTCTGTTATGGAAGTATTTTTGGATCTCTCTTCTTCAGTTACCTTTGTGGTGGAGAATGCCTTGAGGACATCAATGCGCTTATTGGGCAGTTCAAGCAAAGACCTGATACGCTGTTACCCGGTGCCGACACTGTGGGGCGCGGACTAAAGGAGCTTACCGAGAAAAATATTGTCTATAAGAGCAAGACCTCCGACAAGTCGTATAGTTTCAACACAGCAGAAAAGTTGAATACCTTACTTTTACGGATGATACGAAGAATGGGGCTTATAAAGGTGGGCAGTCATGTTGACTTAGACTTTGATCACCAGTTTATTCCAGCCCACAAGTTCGATGCAAAATATTCTTACAAGCAGGATTTTGGCTATTTCCCTGGTTGGGCTTCCATTGGGGGAATCATAGTCGGAGGTGAGAATCGTGACGGAAACACCAATGTGAGATTCCATCAAGAAGACACGCTCCGTCGCATTATGGACCGTGTAACCTCAGAACTTGGTGTGGTAATAGAGCGTTTCCGTGCTGATTGCGGATCGTTCTCAAAGGAAATTATCCAAACCGTAGAGCAGCGCTGCAACACGTTCTATATACGTGCTGCCAACTGCGGCAGCCGACACGAGGACTTCCGCCAGCTGAAAGAATGGAAGAGTGTTGAGGTTGATTATGAGAGATGCGATGTCACCTCCGTCAGCATAGACAACTTAATAGAAGGAAAGTCATACAGGCTTGTCGTACAGCGTAGTCCTTTGAAAGACAAGGATGGCAAGCAACAGACAGATATGTTCGGAGTAATATACACATACCGCTGTATCCTCACCAATAACTGGATGTCTACCGAGAAAGACATCATTACATTTTATAATGAGCGTGGAGCAAGCGAAAAGAACTTCGACATACAGAACAATGACTTCGGATGGTCACATCTGCCCTTTTCCTTTATGGCTGAGAATATGGTTTTTATGATGGTTACCGCCATGCTGAAGAACTTCTATCTCTATCTCGTCCGTCATATCAGCGATAAGGTCAAGCCGTTGAAAAAGACAAGCAGGCTGAAAGCCTTTATCCTCCATTTTGTCAACGTACCAGCAAAATGGGTGCGCACTGGAAGGCAGAACGTTCTGAACCTATATACAAATAAAAACTACTACGCTGAGGTCTTTATTGAATAAACATCATTTTTTGTGGTTTTTCATACTTCCCCATTGGTTTGGGTGGGGGATTTTATGCTTAGAAAAGACCCCAAAAACACCGAAGCACCTCATATCAACATATAGAGCCCCAAAAAGACATCTCAACATATAAAATTTTCTCACAAGAAAAAATACTGCGGAATTAAGGTATTTCTATTTCTGTAATGTAATATTCACAACTTTTGGACTTATTTGAGCAAGAATGATACTATACCCCTCATAATTTTCTTTTGCAAAGCCTTGTCTTTTATACATTCAAAAGGTATAGCCATTGTAAATGTTCTATTGTCTGTACCTTTGTATGCCACGGCAGCACACGATTTATCGCTGTATGTCATAGCACTGAAAGCACTACCTACAGGATGTATCATATCAGGTGAATAAGCTCCATAATGTTGTTCGTTAATGGTGCGATATACATCAAAATTTAGCCCTAAGCCTGTTATTACCGAGCTATAGTTGTTTTGATTGCTTCCCAAACCTTTTATTTTAAGGTTGGTTGATAGCCATTGACGTTCTTGTTCTGTGTTCATATCAGATGCGACGTAGGCTCCTGAGATGAGAAGACGTCCATTTTTGCGAAGATAAGATGCAAGTTTATTTTGCATTTGTGGGCGTAAAGCTTTGTAATAAACAAGACTTCTGCCATCATTCTTCTCTAATCCAAGTGCCAAGTCTACCATTGCATACTTTGATAGGTCGATGAGCGAATTTTCAATAGCTTCACTTGAGCAGCTTACAACATTATATCTACCTGACGAAATTAATGCTTCAGCGTGTGTTGTTACGTAGTTGAAGTTGTTTCCTGCTATAAATTTACCTATCAATTCATCGCCCGAATACCCCAAAGCTGTAGGTCCTTCTTTGCCCGCTTGTGTTTTATCAAAGTTACTCTGTCTACCACACCAACCAGCAGTTGCACCATAGCTAATCCCTGGGTCAGCCTCAAGATTGAAACCTTGCTCACTTATATTGTTGATAATCTCAGGTGAGGTAAGGCGGTGGAAGCCATTTGCGATAAGAAGGGTTTGTTTTGCGCCTTCGCTGCGATATGCTGAGAGTACTTCAGTAGGGAAACTTTCTCCACCACTGTTGCAAGCTGTAATTTTGAAATTGTAAATAACATTAGGTTCTAACGTAATTTCAAACTTGTTGCTTGACACGTTTGTGCCATTGTCAAAGCCACTTGTGCCCGTCGCCATATATACATTGTACGATGAAGGTTTAGCTGTGGACTCTAATGGGTCGTTTACAGCATTCCATTTTAATCGTATTTTATCCTTTGAGATGTATTCTATTCTAAAGTTGTTGGGTGCTAATGGCTGTACACAGTATGATGTCTTGTGCATCAAAGCTGTAAAGCGTAAAACACTTTTATAGATAGAACGAGCGAGCGTAAACTTGAAATTAGGGTCTTGCGCTAATCTTAAATCGCCAAAGTTTTGATGCGAAAGCGTTTCTATAATGGCAGATGGCACTTCAGGAAGTCGTGTTTCGCTATAATTAGCGTCTTTTACACCACGCGTATTCCATTCTTTTCTGAATGTATTTTCGATGTCTCGCTTCACATTTGCCAAAATTTGACTTGCAAAAGTGTATGAGACCGAGCGTGGAAGTCCTGTTCCGAGCGTTGGATTTCCATTTTGTGTGGTGCAAATAGTCAATGTTCCCACTATGGAATCATCATTTTTTACTCCAGCATCGCTATGTACACCAATCGAAAGCTCGATAGGTACACGCTTACCATCTTTATTTGGAATGTAAGACGATCCACCTGCAAGCCAATTGGTATAGAGCGAGCGCGTATTGATGTCGTCGTTATAGTCGTTAGTGCCATTGCTTTTGCTTACCACCTCTGTAGGTGCACCAGCCCATTGCGTATAGTATCGTGCGCCTTCAAGCGTTCTTGGCAATCCACTATTGCGTCCGCCTCGCACAATGTTTCCCATTCCTCCGCCAAAACGCACAGCATCTGCGGTAACAAAACCTTTCTTTTTGCTATGATTGGTTAAGATTACACGGTTGAAGATGTTACACCCACGGTCGAACTCAAATGTACCTAAGTAAACCCAAGTTCCACCTCCCATTTGTTGATTTACCCTAAAATGTGTTTCTTGTCCTTTATGAAAGACGATGTATTCAGCATCGTCTACGCTCTTTTTCACGGTTGGATAGCTTACATATACTGCATACGAACCATCTTCAAGTATAACAGGTTGATAAGAAATGAAACTCAGTCGGCTTCTTTTTTTTCTGCTTTTAATTTTTCGAGTAGTACCTGCAGAGAATGGGTTTTCACCATCTTGATAGTTGCCGTTATGATAAGCAAAGCCTATCGCATCAGCTTTTTCCCATTTTTTCTTATCGTTTGTTTCTTTATAATATGTTTTAGCATTATCATTATCGACAATTACTTCATTCTTTTGCCAATCTCTTTCTCGTGGTGAAACCACTACAGCCCCTGCGTTTTCCAACATTGGAAACAAGTAGGGTATAACTATCGTTTGTGTGAATAAATCTTCGGTAGTTCCAAACAAGTTTGGTCGCTGCCATCTCCACGTTCCTTTATTAATGTCATAAAATCTTCCGTGCGATGCCCAAATAGATAAGTGCCTACCATTTAGTCCGTTTGATATAGTATTGGGGCGTGATGTATTCTCCACCCACACCTTTCCTTTATATTCTGCTTTTCCCCACGAGTAGTTATTCTTTTGTGCGCTCGTGTTGCCAACAATGATGCTTGCTAAGAGAAAAGTCCATATTTTTTTTGTCATTCTTCAATCTTTCCTATCGTAAACTTTTCTGGATGCTTCCCTTTAAAGTCTTTGAAATACTGTTTTATTTCAATCATATCCTTGTCAACATCACCACCTGGATGGATAATCTTTCTACATACTATTTGCTTTTTCTCGTAGTCTAATCCATACAAGAGGATAGGGACTTCAGCCTTTTGTGCAATGTAGTAAAATCCTTTTTTCCATTCAGGGTTTAGCGAGCGTGTTCCTTCAGGTGTTATACACAACTGAAAAGAACTTGCATTTTTAGCGTGTTCGGCTAAAACATCGGTCATACTATTATGTTTGCTGCGGTAAACAGGTATTCCACCCATTTTTTTGAACATCGAACCTAAAGGCCAAAAAAACCATTCTTTCTTCATAAGAAAGTTACTCTTTAGGTTTTCAGCCTTTCCATATAATTGCCCGATAAAGAAGTCCCAATTGCTGGTATGTGGAGCAAGGCAAATTATACATTTATTGGGGAAGTCTACTTTTACATCTTTAGTCCATCCCATTACCTTATATAATAGCCAAACTGCAAAACGTTTCACCATAATTTATTCTAAGTTGGAGATTTGGTCTATTATTTCGTTAACTTCTTCGTTCAATTTATGCTTTAAGTCTTTGAAATAAGTTGCCGACTTCATTCCAGGCTCTATATGTGAAACTCTGCTGATATAGTTGCTTCGCATTACAACAATCGAAGTCAAGATGGCTTCAATTGTCTCTTGGTTTTTGCTATTACCATAGAGTGAAACTGCGATTGTTTCAGCAAACAAGTCGCTACATATATAATTAATCGTACGTTTTAAATCTCTTTTGTTGCTCATAGAGTTTTCTTTTTAAAATGTTTCTTGTAGATTTATAGGTCAAAGATAATAAATAAAAACACAAAAAGCAAGAATACATCAAGAAAAATAGTGTTTAAGCCTTATTTTAAGAATATTTTTTTCTAATTACGATATAAAAAACGTATATTTGCATAGTGATAATAAGATTGTTATAAATAATTTGATTAAAATTTAAGGTATAAAGATTATGGAAACGAGTGCTTTGCAAAAAGAACGTGCAAGCTATCAGCCTAAGTTACCAAAGGCTCTTCAGGGTGCAGTAAAAATTAAAGAAGGAGAACCAACACAAAGTGTTGATAACCACGAAGAAATAAAAAAATTATTTCCAAACACTTATGGTATGCCGCTTATAGAATTTGTTCCTGCCGAGGACACAAAATCGCTTAGCATTAATGTAGGTGTAATTCTTTCAGGCGGACAAGCACCTGGCGGACACAACGTTATATCAGGTTTGTTTGATGCAGTTAAGAAATTAAATCCTGAAAATAGACTCTTTGGTTTCTTGATGGGACCTGGTGGCTTGGTAGACCATAATTATATTGAAATAACAGACCACCTTATCAATAAATACCGCAATACGGGTGGTTTCGACCTCATAGGCTCTGGACGAACAAAACTTGAGGAAGTAGACCAATTTGAGAAAGGTCTTGAAATTATTCGAGAGCTTGATATTAATGCTTTAGTTATCATTGGCGGCGACGATTCTAACACAAATGCGTGTGTTTTGGCAGAATATTATGCTGCTAAAAAGTATGGCGTGCAAGTCATAGGTTGTCCAAAAACCATTGATGGAGACTTGAAAAACGACCAAATAGAAACCTCTTTTGGTTTCGATACCGCTACAAAAACCTATTCAGAACTTATCGGAAACATTGCTCGCGACTGTAATTCGGCTCGCAAATATTGGCATTTTGTCAAGTTGATGGGACGTTCTGCATCGCATATCGCTTTGGAATGTGCTTTACAAACCCAACCTAACATTTGCTTAATATCAGAAGAAATTGAAGCCAAGGACTTGACTTTGAATGACATCATTGAGGATATTGCAAACGTAGTGGCACGTCGAGCAAAAGACGGTCGCAACTATGGCGTAGTGCTTATTCCTGAAGGACTTATCGAATTTATACCTGCCATCGGTAGATTGATACAAGAACTCAACGACCTTCTTGCAGAGCACGGACACGAGTACAAAGACTTAGACGAAGAGACACAGCGTGCATACATCATCAACCATTTGAGCGAAGCCAACAAGGCTACATTCGAGACACTTCCTGAAGGTGTAGCTCGTCAACTTTCGCTTGAACGCGACCCTCACGGAAATGTACAAGTATCGCTTATAGAGACCGAAAAACTTATTTCGGATATGGTAGAAATGAAGCTGAATAAGTGGGCTAAAGAAAGAAAATACGATGGCAAATTTGCTGCTCTTCATCACTTCCTTGGTTATGAAGGTAGATGTGCTGCCCCTTCCAACTTTGATGCCGACTACTGCTACTCGTTGGGTACATCGGCTGTGCAATTGATTGCTAACGGCAAAACAGGCTATATGGCAATTGTGAAGAATACCACGGCTCACCCAAGCGAATGGCGTGCAGGTGGTGTACCTATCACGATGATGATGAATATGGAGCGTAGAAATGGCGAATTGAAGCCTGTTATTCGCAAAGCATTGGTAGATTTGGAGGGCGAACCTTTCAAGGCTTTCGCTGCTATGCGCGACAAGTGGGCAAAAGAAACCAGCTATATCTACCCAGGACCAGTGCAGTATTGGGGACCTTCAGAGGTATGCGACCAAACTACACGCACGCTGGCTTACGAGCAAGGCGCAGAGGTTAGTGTTTTCTAAATGCTCTTAGCGCAATGAACAGATAATAAAACCTTTAATAAAATAATAAGCAATGGGCACTCCCTCGTGGTTAAATCGCTTGCGAACCAACATTCATCATACTCCTTCGTGGGTATGGTGGATAGGAGGAGTATCCATTGCTTTTTTGTATTGTTTTTGTTTCTATATTTTTTTAGTAGCACCTTCGGGGTTCAGATGGCGTGCCATTTATGGCGACCCTGACTATCCCAAAGGTTATGAAATTCACGGCATTGACATTAGTCACTACCAAGGCAATGTGAATTGGGCGCGACTAAAGAATGCTATGGTACAACAATCGCCCATTCGATTTGTCTTTATGAAAGCTACCGAAGGCGATAGCCACGTCGACCCAATGTTTCGTCCCAACTTTTTTAATGCCAAGGAATGGGGTTTCTTGCGTGGAGTGTATCATTTTTTGAGCAATAGTTCTTCGGCTCGCCGACAAGCTTACTTCTTTCTTGCTATGGCAAATTTAGAACCTGGCGACCTTCCTCCCGTGCTTGATGTGGAAACTAAACCAAAGGATATTTCTACCGAAGAATTTCAACAGAATGTGTTAACGTGGCTTCATATTGTAGAAGACCACTACCACGTGAAGCCTATCATTTACACCTATTATAAATTTAAGGATCAATATCTTTCCGACTCACGCTTCGACGACTATCCTTATTGGATAGCCCACTACTATGTTGACAAGATGGAATATACGGGCGATTGGGCATTTTGGCAGCATACCGATGCGGGTAAACTGCCAGGTGTGAAAGGCTATGTAGACTTAAACATCTTTAATGGTTCTTATTTTAAGCTCTCACAAATGCTTATTCCTGAAGTTATTGAGTCCGTTGAAATACCAGACAGCACCATTGTTGATTCTCTACAAGTCGACACTTTTCAAGTTGTAGAGTAGCTGCTTTTTCTTCCAATAATTCTACATCTTCTTTGTAAAAACCACTAAGAATGAGTGTGCCCTTTGCTGCTAATGTTGCTGCAAACCTATCCATATCAGCCAATAAAATATTACGATTTATGTTTGCTATAACGATGTCAAACTTACTATTAAAAGCATTGATTACCTGCTTGTTACCCTCTTTTATCTCAAGTTTTACATTGTTCAATGAAGCGTTCTCAATAGCGTTTCTTACACTCCATTCATCTATGTCGTAACCACACACCTTTTTTGAACCACATTTTGCAGCTACAATTGAGAGTATTCCTGTGCCACAACCACAGTCTAACACAGTCTTGTCTGTTAAATCGGTGTTCAACAATTCGGTTACAATCATTTGGGTTGTTTCGTGACTTCCTGATCCAAAGGCTTGTTTGGGATCTATCCTAACCACTAAGGGGGGCGTGTCTATATTTTCTGACAATAAGGCAAGTGGATTTTCCTCATTTGAGCCGCAAATAACACAACGATTATTTATCACGATAGGTTTAAATCCCGACTTTTCCCACTCCTCATTCCAATTTTTGTCCTCTGCTTTTTTTGCCTCATAACTTATTTCTACATCAGGCAAAATAAAGTTATCAATGCCTTGCTTTATATTTTCTTCTTCGAATAAGTCTTCAAGGCAATAACCCGTTACATACGCTTCTTCTTCGGCAAACGAGTCGCAGCCCCATTCGCCCGCCATTGCTATTAATAGTTCGCGCGCTAAGTCGGTATCGGGTGTTAGTTTGAATTTAATTTCTATATATTTCATCTTTTCAATACGTTTTTGTGTTGCAAAAGTACATAAAAAATATGACTTACCTCCTCATTTTCTGAATTTCTATTAGCCGACAAATAGGCCAATCTTGAAACGATGATAATTTCTTAAATGTGTGTCTGTAATATGTTGTAAGTCAATTGTTTGCAAATCGGTTCCAATACATATATGTTTTACCACCCAAAACATATATGTATGACACGCTCAAAGTTGAACTTTAGCAAGCCCAAACATATATGTTTTGCATTTCAAAGATTGATGTTTTAAGATTGCCAATTGGATATGCGAAATTTAGAACAATGTTTTCTTGTTTTTTTATTTCTCAATATTATAAGTTTATGCGTTTGTTTTAGTCAACATTATTTTTAGCTTTCTTTTGATTATATTATGTATAAGATTTTTTGCTTTTATCATTGTGGTAATTCTTTTTTTCTTATCTTTGCATAAGATAGGCTGCACTCTGCAATATTCAAGCAAGCTTGTATTGCCCTCGTTTGCATTATCTTTGCATAAGATAGGCTGCACTTGTGTAGTGTAGGGGCTCGATTTATCGAGTTCCTTAATATTGCCCCCGTAACTCCTTTAACTCCTTGGAAACGGAACTTCTTTAACTTCTTAGAAGTATAATCTGCACGCAACATTTATGAAAAGAATATTCAACATATTGATATTTTTAGTATTGGCGGTTCATAGTCTTCAGCTTTCGGCAGAAGAATGGACAGCAGATAATATTCCTATGGTGCACCTTCAAGATGCTCGCCGTTACGTTTGCGACCCCGAAAACCTAATGTCGGCAGCCTTACGCGACTCTACAGATATGTATCTTCATCGCCTTGAAAAAGAGTGTGGAATACAGACCGTTTTTGTTATAGTAGGTCACGTAGCCGATGGCGATGCGTTCCGAGTGGCACAAGATATTGGCAATAAGAATGGGGTGGGAGATAAGAAAATCGACCGTGGACTTGTTGTAGTAGTAGCTGTAGACGACAGACGCTACTTTATTGCTCCCGGGGAAGGCTTGGAAGGCGACCTTACGGACGTAGAATGTGACGATATTGCACGCGCTTGCATTGTTAAAAATATGCGAATGGGCAATACCGACCTTGCAATGTTTGAAACGGCTAAGGCTGTGTATTCAAAATTTAAAACGGACAAAACGGGGGTAGAACGAGAGGGTGAAGATGTAGACGACTTTGGAGGGCTCATTATTATAATACTTGTTATTGCTTTTTGGGTATTTATAATGCTTAGTAAAGGCAATAATGGTGGAAAAGGCGGAGGCCGACGAGGTGGTTCGGGCTTTGGACCTTTCTTCTGGGGTAACCCTGGACACATCAATGATAGCGGTTTTGGTGGAGGCTTCTCTGGTGGAAGTTTTGGCGGAGGCAGCTTCGGCGGTGGAGGTGCTGGCGGTGGTTGGTAAAAAGTTTGTCAACTTAAGAATGTGATTATTAATTATTTAAAGTAAAAAGATATGAAGAATAAAACGTTTTGGATAGTATTAGGAATTGTGGCTGTATTTGGCATTTGGGCATTTTCAGGCTACAATGGTATGGTAGATAAGCAAGAAATGGCCACAACAGCGTTGAGCAATGTGCAAACGCAATATCAGCGAAGAGCCGATATGATGCCACAATTGGCAAAGATTGTAAAGGCCTATGCAAAGCACGAGAAAGAGACTTTTGAAGCTGTGACAAAGGCAAGAAATGCTGCAACGCAGATACATTTGGACGCAAGTAACCTTACACCCGAAAAGATGAAAGAGTACGAAATGGCTCAAAATCAGGTGGCACAGGCTTTCTCACGATTGATAGCTGTGGCAGAGGCTTATCCAGAACTGAAAGCAAGCGAGAATTTTAAGGCATTGCAGGTGCAAGAAGAAGGCACTGAAAATCGCATTAGCGAAGCACGAAAGAAGTATAACGAAGCTGTACAAGACTATAATCAGACGGTTCGTCACTTCCCAAATTCGTTGTTAGCAGGTATGTTTGGCTTTGACAAGATGGCAAAATTTGAAGCTGCAGCAGGTGCAGAGAAAGCTCCTGAATTGGATATTTAAGTAGTATGTATTCAGATTAATGAGATAAAGAGATAATGGACAGTATAAATTAAATAGGTATAGATATGAAAAAGTTATTTTTAAGTTTTTTGGTGATGGGGCTAATGATAGTTGCTCCCACATCTTCGACAGCATCAAGCAAGGCTGTTGTAAGTGTTCAATGTTCTAAGACAGAGAAGAAAATCACTCCTGAGGTGGTTACTCAAACACTTGTTAACGCCTTGAAGCTAAATAAAAAGCAAGCTAAACAACTCTTGAAGTTGAATAAAAAATATGCTAAGTATATTGCAGACCCTCGCTTTGTAGGATTGCCAATGAACCGTTCTTGCGCAGGTAAGATGAAGCAAATGGGTAGTTGTGGCAATGGACATTGTAAGCAAGGCGTAGCAAAGGATTGCTGCAAGGACGCCAAGGGCTGCGAAAAGCAACAAGGCAATTGTGGTAAGCAGCAGGGTAAAGGCTGTTGCAAGGAAGCTAAAGGCTGTGACAAACAACAAGGAAGTTGTGGTAAGCAGCAGGGTAAAGGCTGTTGCAAGGAAGCTAAAGGCTGCGACAAACAACAAGGAAGTTGTGGTAAGCAGCAGGGTAAGAGCTGTTGCAAGGAAGCTAAGGGGTGCGACAAGCAGAATGAGAAGTGTCAAAATTGTGACACAACAAAAGAACATAAGTTTCGTGAAAAGATGTTGCCACAAAAATACGGCATAGATTCAAATGCTGCTAACGACATCAAAAAGAGTATGGAATTTAAAGAAAAGAATGCACAATATAAGGCTTATCACGCTGCTTTGCAAAAGATTTTAACTGCTGAACAATATGATAAGATGCTGAGTTTCTAAGCTACGAGAGATAGCGGATAATATAAAAGCTCCTCGCTGATGAAGTGAGGAGCTTTTATTGTATGTTCTATTTTCTCAAAGGTTTTCCCCCCTGAGCTTGTAGGCTTATTCCTCTATTTCTGATAAACCTTTGACAAAGTTGTTTATAAAGTTGCTTGTTGTTTCTAATGGTGCATAATCGAAGTAGCGATAACTTCGACGTAAGTTTCTACGAAGTGCCTTGTTGTTATTATAAACAAAACCTGTAGAGCCTTGTTTGAAGTGCCATTCTTCAGCATTATCTTTTACCAAATTGGATATTGTTTTGATTGTAAGCTGTTTAGCGTTCTTCTCTTCTTTAATAACAAAAGGTATTTCATCTTGCTCAAAACCAAAAACAGCCATTAGAATACTGCCTTGCAACTGAGCCATACGTTGCAAATGGAGCGTATCGAGCCAAGCCTCTAATTTTAAGAAGTCTACTTTGTCGCCCTTGGTTCGGAGGTATTGACCGAGTTTTATAACCCCTTCAAGACTTATACCTGAATTGAGCATAGCATTGGTATTAAATACAACAAGCTTCAAGATGTCTAAGGCTTCTACGGACGTGTCGATGCTATGGAGTTCGGAATGTATAATTTTATGAAACTTTTTATTCCTAAACTTATTGCTCAAATAGGTGTTCTTCTCGTCTATAAGTGCTGTTGTATTTTTTTGTTCGTCTATTTTTTGCTGTATTTCAGCTATTAAGTCTTCTGGCAAATTCAAATTTAGGTCGGTAGAATGATTGTTTATACCTCGCACAAAAATGTTTAATACGTTCTGTGCTTGAACAATTTGGAACAGTCTGCGCCATTTGAAAGCTGACATTATCTCAATGGAAGCCTTCTCATTGAAAGCTCCCGAACGAAGTAGTTTGAAGAAGTTGCGTTGTATAATGTCCATAACCTAAATATTCTTGCTTGAGCAACTATTTTTATTTGCTTTGTCTTGCTTGAACTGTGTGTTGCAATTTCCTGTTTATCAGCTTGATACTATATTCGTGTGCGATGATAAAAATCCATATTCTCTTTGGATAATAGCTCTATCGACATATAGTTTACAGGTTGCACTTTCTTCTTTAAGATAATGGCTTGGAACAAGGTTTCAATGCTGGAATAGCCTTGTTGGAAAGCGTGTTGTGCAATGAGGAAAGATATACTGCCTTGGCGTAAGCAGTCTGCGTTCTTGTGAAGCATATCGTAACCCATAATCTGAACATTCCTTCTATTGGTTTTCAAGAGGAATTTGCCCACGATATGCGCTTTAGAGTTGACCGCAAAACAATGATGAATGTCGGGATTTTCGGTAAAAAAACGTTCTAAAATACCATCATAACGCTTCGTTTCTTCGTCCAAAGGTAGATTTACTTCAACGATTTCCACACTTGGGAAGTGCTCGTTCATATAGAGTCGGAAGCCCACCTCACGATTTTCTTGTTGCTTGCTGGGCATCTTTCCTTCGTTGGTTTGCTTCATTAGCATAATGCGCTTTTCGTTTCTTGCTATGAGCATTAGCATCTTTGCTGCAAACAACCCACTTTGCAGAGAGTCTTGACCATAGAACGAAAGGGGGTTAAGGTCTGGCATATACGAGTCGAGAAGTACAAAGGGGATATTTCTTTCGTGCAGTTGGTCGGTGAAATTCTTTGTTATTTCTAATGTCGTAGGTACCAAAACAACACCATCGGGATTGGCTGCTAAGCACGATTCGTAAGTTTCTACAAACGATTCGGGGTGCAATCGGCTGTAATACATTATCTCGATGTCAATGTGAAAGTCGCGTCTGTATTCCACAGCGTTGATAGCTCCCACTTCAATCTCTTCCCAATAAGCTTCGCTTGAGTGCTTGGGAAGTAAGCAAAAGAATTTATATCTTTTGTTATAAGCTAATGCACTGGCTATTGCATTTGGCTGATAGTTTATCTCTTTGAGCACCTTTTCTACTTTTTCTAATGCTTCTTTCGATACATTAGGTCGTTTGTGCAGTACGCGGTCTACCGTGCCTACACTTACTCCAGCTTTGAGTGCTATATCCTTAATTCTAATTTTTTCTACCATTCTGTATAAGGTTGTTAGTTGCAAAAATAATAAAAAAAGTTGAAAAGCTATACCACTTTTCTCTACTTTTTAGAGCAAACAAAATTAAAATATGTACTCATAGCGCATAATTCAGAATAGTTTTGTATTTTTGTATCAAATTTATTGGAGTATCATAGGCCCGAATTATCATAATAAGCGAATATCTTTAAGAGCAATTTTTTTGTTCTTAATCATATCAATCTTGTCTGCTTGTTCGCACGTAGACACGGATAAGGTGGATAGACTTAATGCCAAGGCTTACTTTTATCATTTTAAGAATATTGATTCTACGTATGCATACGCTAAAAAAGCATTAGCATTATCGCGTGGCTATGATGCAGGAGCAGCAGAAGCATTGAACAATTTGGCGTTTGTCGATATTGTTAAAATGGATTATCCTGGTGCTGCGAAGAAGCTAAATAAGATTTTGAGCATAACCAATAACCAAGTGGAGCTAATGATAGCTGATGTTCAGCTTATGCGACTATGCCAACGTAAATCTAATAACAAAGAGTTTTACGATTACTATGAGTTGGCTTTACGACATCAACGTCGTATTCACGAGGAAGAGGAAAGACTTTCTGAACACCAAGCAAAGCGTTTATTGTATGCCAAATCTGAATTTAGCATCGTTACTTCAGTGTACTATTATTATGTAGGATTGGGCGAATCATCGCACAAAGCCATAGAGAGTATCAATCCAGAAGTGCTTCTTCAAGGCGATACAGCCCAATATTTGAGCTATTTGTATAACGTTGGAGCAGGCGGAATTCCTATTAAAGAACATCAAGACGACGTCTATCAACAAGAGTTCGATTATCTTGCACGATGCTATATTATGGCTCGACAGTTGCACTACGACTACTGGGAGGCCAACTCACTGCAAGCATTGAGCGAACACCTTATTACTCCGCAGAGTAGAGATAAACTCATTAAAGACAATTTGCCAACCATCAAGTATATCAATGTTGACGAAATGCCCGACAGCCTTTTAGCTGGTAATCTTGCGCAACGAGCTACCGATTTGTTTCGTTCGTATGGTGATGTTTATCAGATAGCCAGTTCGTATCGTACATTGGCGTCGTGTTATTGGCAAATAGCAGATTATAACTCTGCAATAGCTTGTTTAGAAAACACATTGGCAGAAAACAAGTCTATCCAACAAGCCCCCGACTTGATAGCTTCTATTAGAGAACAGCTTAGTGTATTTTATTCTGCGGTAAACGATAAGCACAGCAGCGATTATAATCGTAATATCTATCTTGACTTACAGGAGCGCACACGTCAAGATAGGTATCTTGAATCGCATGCTGGACAGTTAGAGGCTACATCTCGACAACTTAACATTATGATAGTTGAGGTGGTATTAATGATAGCTTTCGTACTGTGTCTGCTGTTATTTTTTCACTATCTTCGTCGTCGCAAAAGTAATGAAAATTCGTTAGAGAAACTGCTACAGCCACTTGAAGAATGGCGTGAACGTAATGCAAACGATTTGCAGTTGATGGAAGAAAAATGTGAAGAGATACAAGAAGAATACTATATTTCAAAGGCAAACGTTTCGAAAAACAAGAAACGCAACATAGAGAAGCGTGCTAAGCTATTCCTTGTCAGTACGATAACACCTTTTATTGACCGTATGCTTCACGAAATTACTCGATTGAAAAGCACTACCGAGGCTGCTC
The DNA here is from genome assembly GCF_900155655.1 of Prevotella ihumii. Taxonomy (GTDB): domain Bacteria; phylum Bacteroidota; class Bacteroidia; order Bacteroidales; family Bacteroidaceae; genus Prevotella; species Prevotella ihumii. Next base: position 1,130,736 of record NZ_LT706987.1, on the reverse strand, counting down.
AATTGAGAGATGAACGCTACCTCTATATTTCAGAATTAACATCTAAGATAAATGATTATAATGATGTTTTGACCCAATGGATACAGCTTCATCAAGGTGCTTTGTCAATGTATATAGAAAGTTTCCCGTTGCAAAATATCTTTGATGTCGTAATAAAGAGCAAGACCAGCTTTCTACTCAAGGAAATAGAATTGGATATAAAACCAACTTCTGCAGTTGTGAAGGCTGATAAGGTGCTTACACTCTTTATGTTGAACACCTTAGCAGATAATGCACGAAAATTTACAGATGCAGGCGGAAAAGTTACTATCGTGGCGAAAGAAGAGCCCAACTATGTAGAAATATCGGTAGAAGATACGGGAAAAGGAATTGCCGAGGCCGATTTGGCACACATATTCGAGCATAAAGCCATTGTAGATTATAAAAATTCAGAATCGCACGGTTTTGGTTTGATGAATTGTCAAGGTATCATTAACAAGTACAAGAAGACAAGTAACTTGTTTTCGGTTTGTTGTTTGAAAGCTGAAAGCCAAGTGGGGAAGGGTAGTCGTTTCTTTTTCCGTTTGCCCAAGGGCATTACCCGTATTCTCATTCTTTTATTTGTTATCTGCAATGGCTTTATTACAGTAGCCAATGCAAAATCATCCACCTTGCCAAGGTCTGCTACACAAGCTACCAATCACCGCTTACAATATCTCGATTTGGCTAATATATATGCCGATTCGGCTTACTATAGCAATATTAAAGGCAACTATGAAAAAACGCTTTCTTTTGCAGATACGTGCCGTTACTACCTCAATCAATATTATTTGCAACTGCGTCCGAATGGTCGTTATCTAATGAAGCGAACAGGCGAACTGACAGCTATACCTGCGGAATTGCAGTGGTTGCACGATAATTTCCCAACCAATTACAGCATTATACTTGACATACGAAACGAAAGTGCGGTAGCTGCTCTTGCCTTACACGATTGGGAGTTGTACAAATATAATAATAATGTGTACACACTGCTCTTTAAAGAAAACTCGGCAGACAAAACTTTAGGAGAATATTGTAGAATGATGCAACGTTCAGAGTCTAATAAGAGTGTGGCTGTCATTCTGCTTATTGTGCTCTTGCTTTCCATTTTTCCGCTCTATTATTTTATGTATTACCGCCATAGGTTCTACTTCCAGTTCTATATGGAGCGTGTGAAACAAATGAACGAGATATTGCTTAGCTCGGATGCACCTACTATTAAAAAAACTGCCATCAACGAAATTCTTTCAGACAAGTTTCCTGAAGAATTAAAAGATATTGCTACAAAGATACAACAGGCTTTGCAGCAGTCGATAGAAAGTCGTGAATTGAGTAAAACCAATATAGAATTGGCAGAAGATGAGTTGAGAAAAATGGATTTTGAGGATAATAAATTGCACATCAGCAATAATATTTTGGACAACTGTCTTTCTACATTGAAGCACGAAACAATGTATTATCCCTCACGCATCAGTCAACTTGTGAGTGGGAAAGACCAAGAACTGCAATCCATTGACGAACTTGCTACTTATTACAAAGAGCTTTATACTATTCTGAGTATGCAAGCTACACGCCATCTCAGCTCTATAAAGCCCATTTGTCAACCCGTTAGCGTGAAAAATATTTTGAGCCGACACATACAGACGGAAAGCCCCGAAATGGCAAATTATACTATCTTGGGAGATGAAGATTTGCTGATTTATCTTTTTGAAATAATACACAAGTTGAGTGGGAACGAAAACTCATTGATACACATCGAACCGATTGCCAACGAATATTTGCTTTTCAAAATCCCAATGCCATCATTAAGGCTTACCGATGAGGAATGTTTGATGCTCTTCTCGCCAAGTGTAGAACATATTCCGTACCTCATTTGCCGACAAATAGTGCGTGAAAATGCCGATGCAACCAACCATCACAGATGTGGCGTTACTGCTATTAGCAACGATGGAAAGGTGCACATTGAGATAATATTAACAAGAACGAAATAGAAGAATAGCTATATTATGGAAAAATTTAAAGTTATAATCGTAGAAGACGTACCTTTAGAACTGAAAGGAACTGAAGGAATTTTCCGCAACGAAATACCTGAAGCAAAGGTTATAGGAACTGCCGAAAACGAAATTGCGTATTGGAAACTTATTAAAAACGAATTGCCCGATTTGGTTCTGCTCGACCTTGGTCTTGGAGGTTCTACCACTATCGGAGTAGAGATATGTCGCCAAACTAAGGAAATGTATCCTGCATTAAAAGTACTTATATTTACAGGCGAAATCATCAACGAAAAACTATGGGTTGATGTGCTCGATGCAGGAGCTGACGGCATCTGTCTGAAGAGTGGCGAGCTGCTCACACGAGGCGATGTAGCAAGTGTTATGGCTGGTAAGCAATTGGTGTTCAATCAACCTATTCTTGAAAAAATAGTTTCACGATTTAAGCAGAGCGTCAATAGCCGATTAATGCACCAAGAAGCAATGATAAATTATGAGATAGACGAGTATGACGAACGCTTCCTTCGTCACTTGGCATTAGGCTATACCAAGGAACAAATTACCAATTTGCGTGGTATGCCTTTTGGAGTAAAAAGCCTTGAGAAACGTCAAAACGAATTGGTACAAAAGCTTTTTGGCGAAAGCAGAGGTGGAATGAATATCAACGCCACACGACTTGTAGTGCGTGCATTAGAATTAAGAATTATTGATATTGACAACCTCCATTCAGATGAAGAATAAGTATGGAATTATTGCGCTAATATTGATAGGTTTTCAGCTACTGCTTTTCTTAGGCTCGTGGTTGGTTACAGCTGCCTTTCCTGAAGTTAGCGTGCGTTCTTTACTAAGTGGTGAAGGGTTTCGTTGGTTTGTAGGCGAATTTGTAGCCAATCTTAAAACCGACTTCTTGATTTGGATGCTCTTGTTTTTTACAACAGCAGGAGTATTCAAGTCGAGTGGTCTTTACACCTTAATTTCCAGCCTTCTCCATCATCGCCACCCACTTCAACATCTTCGTTATCGTGAGCGAGTAGCTATTCGCACCGTATTGGTGGAATTTATCTTGTACATTGCTTGTTTCATACTTCTTACTTGTCTTCCTCAACCTGTTTTGTTGAGTGTTACGGGCAGCTTTTTCCCAAGTGCATTAACCGAAGGATTAGTGCCTTCCATTTGTTTTATTTTTGCCGTAACATCAGTTTCGTATGGTGCAGCGTGTGGTATCTTTAAAAATCTACAAGATATTTACAATGCTTTTGCAAATGGGTTTGGGCTTTTTGGTAAGTTTTTCCCTTTTTATCTTATCATTGTAGAATTAGTTAAATCTGTTGCTTTTATTTTCGATTTATTCTAATCTTACGCATCTTTTACCTCTTTTTAAGATGCTATAGTTATACATTGCTATACGCTTATTACCTAAAAATAGGCTACAACTTTATAATTTATGCTCCCATTAACCCAAATCGGTCGTTAGACTTCTTTGAGATTTGCGAGCTTATTTTGAGCTATTTTGGGTTGTTTTTGAAGACGTTTAGCGAGCTAAACAACTGAAAAAACAAACGAAAAGAGCCAAAATAAGGTGCAAAGACGAAGAAAAGCATAACATCTAAACGCTTTAAAAAGCCTTTGCGGGCTAATGACTGATTTGGGTTAATATTGTTCTATTTTTAACCATACGATGCTAATGCTATAAAATATCAACGTTTTAAAAGTAAAACATATATGTATGGGAGTCCCAAAGTTCAACTTTGACCACCTCAAACATATATGTATTAGGGGCTCAAAGTTAAACTTTTGCAGAGCATTTTATAAATATCTGATATTCAATATGTTATATTTTATCTTTTTTGCAGTATGACAACCTTTCCGGATTGGTCTATATTTCGCTTTTCCGTTTTACCTTCAATTGTCGTTAGAATGTGATAGGTGCACTTTGGTAGTTGCTAAGATGTTATTGAGAATTAAAAATAGAAAGATTATTTGAATAATTGATTAATTTCGTTTATCTTTGCATAAGATATAGCTGCATTCGGAAAATATAGAGTTTTACTTATACGCAAGCTCAATAGCACATAATAATTTTCGTTTGCAACGAATATGCAATCAATAGTTATACAGCAATATCTAAGTACTATATAGGTAGCATTTCGGTTCTGCCGCTGGTGTTTTAAGACACGAGAGGAAAGTCCGGGCAGCACAGAGCGTCCTGCTTCTGAAAATGGAAGCTATTGGCAACAGTAGATGAAGGTAGAAGAAAATAACCGCTCTCTTGTAGAGTAAGGATGAGAAGGTGATGTAAGAGACCACCAGCAAGTTGGCGACAGCTTGGCTGTACCGTTCAGGAGCTGCAAGTTCATGTATACCATTGTTTGAGGGTAGCTCGCCCAAGCATTTTGCACAATGGAGGGTAGAACGCTAAACTGAATGGGGTGACCCGTCAGAAAGATAAATGGCAGACGTCTTTCTATTATCGAAAGATGAGAAAGAAACAGAACCCGGCTTATAGAAATACTACTTGATGCACAACTCTTTCTCTCCCTATAATGGGAGGGAAACGAGTTTGCTAATCTATTAAAGCAATATACAAAATGAAAGGAACTTATACTTATCGAACTGTATTAGACGATTTTCAGCAACAAATAGAAAATAAAATAAAGAACCATAAAAACGAACCTAATTTTCCTCAAATGGGTAATACGCTTACAGAAGAAATACTTTCAGACTATCTTTTTGAGTATCAAGCAGCATTAGATAGCGAAGGTACAGAACGTACACAATACACCATTGCTGGATTTTTAATGTGTTTGCCTTTGCTTTTTATGTCGGCTTTTCCCGAAAAAAGCTTGCCTTATACAGGATATAAAGAGGTGATTTTCGGTGTAAGCATAGGATTGGTACTATTTTTTATTTATCGTGTAGCAATGAAAATAATGGTGAAATCGAAAATAAAATCAGTAAATAAAACCTATCCCGAAGCACAAGCCTACGTAGAAAAAGTAAAGGCTTATATTAATTAATGTACACTAAAAATAATCGTAAACAAGGAAAATATGGAAATGCCAGATTTGCTAAAGTATAAAGACAAATTTAATAAGAATGCCTTTATCGAAAAGATACATCGTATTGCCAAACGAGCTGGAGTAAAATTGGTGTATGCAGCCTTAATACTCTATTATTCGTTAGAAAGCGACAAAGTTTCGCTAAAGGATAAGGCTATTGTAATAGGAGCGTTGGGATACCTCATCTCACCATTAGATGTTGTACCAGATGCCATACCAATTGCAGGCTTAGGTGACGATTTAGCCGTACTGATATACATCTTGCACAAGATATGGGGAGACGTAGAAGATGAAGTTAAAGCCAAAGCACAAGCAAAACTAAGCCAATGGTTCGATGAAGATGAAATTTGTAAGGCTGATGATTTGTTTAAGAGTAATGATACAGATACGCCTATTTAATTTCAACATATACAAAACATATACATACTAAGGAGGAATAAAATGATACAATATATAATTGTTGGAGTTGTACTTTTAGCCGCTATAGCATACGTCGCACGCCAACTCGTGCGAATCTTCAAAGTAAAGAATAATGCGTGTGGAGGTTGTAGAGGTTGTGATATAAAACGGCAAATAATGCGCAATAAAACGCAAGAAATAAAAAATAAAACGCAAAGATGCTGTAATTATTAATGAAAAATTTGGTCGAATAAAATATTATTTGTAATTTTGCACACGAAATCAAGCAGATGATATATTTCATAGCTTGAAATTTCATAATGGTGCCTGGGCCGGTCGGTTAGGTAACGGTCTGCAAAACCGTGTAGAGCGGTTCGATTCCGCTAGGCACCTCTAAAGCTCAAAAGATTTTTCTTTTGAGCTTTTTCTTTTACTATCATCGCCTAATATCGGCTCAGTAGGAATAAGGGCTCAGTAGGAATAAGGTGGGGATTAGAAGTCAGTCGTAAAACCCAGTTGCCCCCTCTCTCCCCCTCATGCACATAATTTCATAAGCCTGTAAAGGAAGAAAGGAATATCCGTTACTTCCCTGAACTGTGCCCTGAAGGCTTTGACTTTTGCGTTGAAGGATTCAGCATTGGCATTTGTGGCTCTGTTGACAAAGAAATTGAGTATGCTATCATAATGGTTCTTAAAGGTGTCAATCCAAAATGGTCATAATTTCTGACTTACTCATATGCCATTTTCGCTTGCGACGCTTAGGCATATTGGGATCAGATAAAGCAATTTTATCCATTTCTACTTCAAATTCTTTGCAAAAGTCATCTGCAATACAAAATATTTCTGTAATTTTGTCTTTGGAATTCATCGTTGTTCTTTTTGTAAGTTGTTGATTATCAACTATAAAGTTACAAAAAATAACGAGATTAACAACTTTTTATGATATTATTCTTATCCCGAGTTTAGGTTAATAAGGTGGAAGCCAATATCAAAGACACAAGGGCTGAAACCACACAGAACAAAAATAAAAAGAAAATAATGGAAATAGCAAAATGGATTGGCGGTGCGTTAGGCTGGGTTCTTGCTGGCGGCAGTGTATTAGGGGCAGTGGCTGGCTACTGCATAGGTAGTTTGCTTGACGATGCGTTTGCAGGTTCTGACAATAGCGCAGGCGGATTTAATAACAATGGTGCTTTTGGAGCAAACGCTAATGCCAATAGTGGCTACAACCCCAATAGTAGGTTTGGGCAACGCCCCTTTGAGGAAGAGCGCAATTCGTTTCTCTTCTCTATGCTTGTACTTTCGTCTTACGTTATCAAAGCCGATGATAAGGTGATGCACTCAGAAATGGAATTTGTACGTTCGTTCCTCCGCGATAACTTTGGCGAGCAGGCAGTTGGTCAAGGTGAAGGTATTCTGTTGCGACTTTTCGAACTTCAAAAAGAACAAGGCGAAGCCCAATTTAAAGAAACCATACGCAAGAGCTGTGTAGAAATATCGTTCCATACCAATTCGGGACAACGCTTACAATTGCTCAACTACTTGGTCATAATAGCTAAGGTAGATGGAAATGTTAGTCCAGAGGAAGTGGCAGCCCTTAAAGAACTTGCAGGCTATTTGGGACTGTCGGCACAAGATGTAGAGTCGATGCTGAATATGGGCAATAACGGCAAAGCTACAGCAAGTATTGAAGATGCGTACAAGATTTTAGGTATCAGTCCCAATGCTACCAATGATGAGGTGAAAGCTGCTTATCGCAAAATGGCATTGAAGCATCACCCCGACCGTGTGAGTACGCTTGGCGATGATGTGCGCCTTGCAGCTGAACGAAAGTTTCAAGAGATTAACGAGGCAAAGGAACGTATATTTAAAGCACGTGGACTTTAAAACAAGCATTAAGCCTCTTTGTTGCGCCCCACTAAGGCACGCAAAGCAAAATAACATTCTTCTTGCAAGCGAAAAAGTGTCCACGAACAACGGAAAGGACGATAGCCAAACTTTCTAACTAACGATTTCGGGAGACGGTGTATTTCGATGGTTTGCCACGTTTCTTTCAAGCGTTGCAAACCCTCCTTGCGTGAAGCCTCATCTAAAGCATTGCGGTGCAAAAAATAAAACATATACACCCCAACGAGGTTGCGCCATCGCACCACTTCATACTTATTGAGTATGGCGGCCGAAACATTCAATTGCTCTAATTGTAGCTTCATACTTTTATTCGCCAACAAATAATCAAATCTGCGCAAACTTATACGATGGGTTACAGATGTAGAATGTTGACGATAAAAATAAGTTCCATCACACTTCATTACCTTCCGTGCATTAAGATAATGCAGTCGGGTAGTATTATCATCGCTATACGAAATAGCCGAATCGTCATAAGGGAACTGCTTATGAATAGCTGTTCGCACGACATATACCCCATGTATCTTCCACGTAAGACTATCTTCAAAGGCTTGAGAACCGTCTAAGCTGTCGAAATTGGGCATCTCATAAACCGTCCTTCGCCCATCTTCATAAACATTTTCTACACGAAAAAGCACAGCATCGGCAGTTGGATTAGCAGCGAAAGTATTATATACCTGTTCACAAGCATCTGGTGCCAACCAATCGTCGCTATCTACAAAGGCTACATATTCGCCCGTAACAATTTCTAATCCCGCATTTCTTGCCTTTGCACTACCACTATTCGTTGGCATTTGCAACACCTTTATACAACTATTTTGTTCGGCATAACGCTGCAAAAACTTGAGCGACCCATCGGTAGAAGCATCATCTATACAGATAATTTCTATGTCGTGCAAGGTTTGTGCTAACAATGAATTAAGACATTGGGGTAAATATTGTTCTGTGTTATATACAGCTACGAGAATACTAATTTTTGTCATTGCGTCCAAAACGTTTAAGAATTTTAGCCGATAAACTATTCCAAAGATTGGTTTTTGTCCTAAGAATACGCATTGAAGTTGCTCCGCTAACAAAAGCTAAGAACAATCCCACACCCCAATACAACAAAGAATTGTCTTGTTGAGTAAGCAGAAAAGTGAGTAAACCCAATGGGAACTGTATACCAATGTAAAGCATTACATTGGACGACACCTTATAATTGTATTTCCAACGTGCATAAACAAAAACCACCAACGTATCTATAAGTCCAGCAATGGTTATTGCCCACCCTGCACCAATAAGGCCGAGACGGTCAAAATTGAAGATGACAAGCAACACCAAAACGATGTCGTAAACGGCTTCGAGAAAGAGATAAGATATAGAATCGCCCTTTGCCAACGGAATATACTGCACGGGGAGGTACACCGCACGGAAGTACATTGCAAGCATAATAACCTGCATCATTCCCAAGGCTGGCATAAATCGCCCTGTATATAATAAAGGTAAAAGGATAGGCAGAAAAAGTGTAAACAGCACAAGGAGTGGAGATACCAAGAGCAGCATTACCTCTATTTGCCGATTTACGGTTTGATTGAACGTAAAATCGTATTTGTTAGCACTTGAAAGACGGGGGAAATAGTCGGTTTCCATCGCTGCAAACACCATTCCTACGTAAGTCATCGTCATCATATAACCTGCATTGAAAAGTCCTACCGTCTCAATGCTTGCCACATTATTCAAGTAACTGCGGATTAAAAAGTCGGCTCCTGACCCCAATATACCTGCTAAAACAAAGGCAATACCCAAGCGCAACATTCCAAAGCCTTTGCTCATTGGACGCCAACGATTCATCAATCGCAAAGGGTAGATATGGTAGGAAAAGGCAATATTGAGTACCAATTGAATTATCGCCATTATCACCAACGAGGGAACAATGGCTTGTTCGCGGAAAAAGTAATAAAGCGGAACAGAGGTAAGGAGTGCGCCTAACACGTTGTAGATGGAGATAACAGCCAATTTCTTTAACTGTCGCAAGCCCTTTAGGATAGCTAATTCGCCATTAGAGATAGCCATAAGAGCCACAATAGGCGAAAGAAAAATGAAGTGAAGCGTATGGCCGTCCCAAGAAAAGGTGAACTTGCTAAGCAACGAACTTAAAAGAATACAGAGAAACATTCCTAACAAACCTACTAACAAGCTCCACGAACGCACTAATTTCACAGTCTTAGCAAGTTCGGCTTCGTCATTTTTGTCATAATGTTCGGATATGCTTTTCACGGCACTGATGGAAATTCCAAAGTTGGTAGAGTCGCTCATCAACTTCAAAGTAGAATTAAACAACGAAATAAGTCCCATTCCGTCAGGCCCTAAAATCATAGCAACCAGTTTGTTTCGCACGATGCCTACTAAGATGTTAAGCCCCTGAACTCCTCCAAAAAGCCCAGTGTAGCGAAGTATATGGTTATAGCTATCCGTTTTTTTCATCAACTATTAAACGTAAATTAAAAGTTTTTATTATTTTTGCAGTTATAAAAAATTATGCAATTAAGTATTATCATACCTGTTTATAATGTTGAGGACACACTTTCGCGCTGTGTGGAAAGTGTGCTTTCGCAATCATTTACCGATTACGAAGTGATATTGGTAGACGATGGCGCAACCGATGGATCGCCTCGCTTAGTAGACAAGTATGCTGAAAAAGATGCACGTATTAAGGCTATACACCAACCCAACCAAGGATTATCGGCAGCACGCAACACTGGAATTGATAGGGCTACGGGTAAGTACCTCACATTCATAGACTCTGACGACTTTATCGAAACAGATACTTTAAGTCAACTAATGAGCCTATTAGCCCAACATCCCACGTGGGATATGATAGAATATTCGGTGATGGAACGCTATGGCTCAAAACAGCAAAACCACCTTTGCTTGCCCAATAAGGTGTATAGCAATATGAACGAATATTGGCTCACGGGCAAGGCTTATCTGCACTCTTATGCGTGCAACAAGGTGTACAAACGAGAATTGTTTGACAAGGTAAGATTTCCAAAGGGTAAGACCTTTGAAGATGTTTTTACACTTCCTAAAATCTTAAAAGAAGCTACGCAAGTGGCAACTATCTCTATTGGTACTTACTACTACTGCTTTAACGACAAAGGAATTACACAAAATGCAAATGGAACAGACCTTACCAATTTGCTCAATGCGCATTTGGACTATATAAAAGATACACAAAATATAGATGCTGCGTATTATGCTCACTTGCTCAACATTCAGATGGACGTGTACGAAACTACACACAGCACACCTACACTCCCTATATTACCTTTTAAAAACACCTTAAAACTAAGGTTGCTCCACATCTTAGGATTAAAACAACTATGCAAACTGAACGAGTTGATACACAGAGTGATGCGGCTAATCCATTGATTAGCTTTATCATTCCTTACCATAACGAACCTCTTGCAATGCTCGAAGCGTGTGTTAAGAGTGTGTTGTCGCTTTCATTACAACCCAATGAAAGAGAAATAATTGTGGTAGACGATGGTTCAGAAATTAGTCCGATGGCTTGCCTAACTGCTTTAGACAAACACATTATATGTATATCGCAAGCGAATGCAGGTGTGAGTGTGGCGCGCAATAAGGGATTGGAAATAAGCAGAGGAATGTATGTACAATTTGTTGATGCTGATGACAAACTTGTAAAACCTCAATACGACCATTGTATTCATCTCATAAAAAGAGGGAAGATTGATGCAGTATTATTTCGCTTCACTATCAATGAAAGTCAAACAAACTATACAGATAGCTCAATAGTTGATGGCATTACATACGTAGAACGTAATAATATTAGGTCGTCAGTATGGAGCTATCTTTTCCGAAAAGAGTGCAGCAAGAACCTAAGATTTAGCCAAGGCATAGCATACGGAGAGGACGAAGAATTTACACCTCAATTGCTCTTAAAATGCAACAGCGTGATAGAAACTACTGCCGAGGCTTATTATTACAGACAACACGAAGCATCGGTATTGCATCAAAAGAGTAAAGAAAGGATAAGAAAACGATTAGACGACAACCTTAAAGTTATTCTGCATCTACATCGCTTGGAACTTCCAAACACAAAAAAGCGAGCTTTAAGGCGTAGAGTTGCACAACTCACAATGGACTTAATCTATAACACAATGGTACTAACACGTAATTATACCACAACAACGCAATATATTGAGCAGTTGAAAGAACAAGGTTTGTTCCCGCTTCCACAGCGCAATTACACAAAGAAGTACAGTGTTTTCAGTAGATTGGTCAACCATAATGTAAGCCGTCGACTGTTATTTGTACTATTAAAGACGAAACAAGGATGAAAATATTATTATTAGGCGAATATAGCAACGTGCATTGGACATTGGCAGAAGGATTGCGCAAGTTGGGGCATAAGGTAACAGTGGTATCGAATGGGGACTTCTGGAAAAACTATCCACGTGATATAGATGTTTCCCGAGAAGAAGGCAAATTAGGCGGTATAAAGTTGCTTCTACGCATTGCTCGTCTGCTGCCCAAGCTACGTGGGTATGATGTTGTTCAGCTCATCAATCCACTTTTTTTTGAAGTAAAAGCAGAACGCATTTTTCCGATATATCGCTATTTACGCAAACACAACAAGCGAATTGTACTCGGTGCTTTTGGTATGGACTACTATTGGGTGCATACCAATTGTACAACAATGCCATTGCGGTACAGCGACTTCAATATGGGTAAGGAATTGCGAACCAATATTGATGCTGTGAAAGAAAAAGAAGACTGGATTAATACTAAAAAGGGACAGCTTAACAAACTGATAGCCAACGATTGTGATGGCATTGTAGCAGGTCTTTACGAATATATGGTGTGCTACGAACCAATATTTCCTAACAAAACTGTATTTATTCCTTTTCCTATTGTTCCTAAAGCAGTTTCGCTCCAAAAGAAAAATATAAACGAGCCCGTAAAACTATTTATAGGCATCAGCAAAAGTAGATCGGAATACAAAGGAACCGATATTATGCTGCGTGCTGCTGAAGCCGTGAAAGCGGAATATCCCGATAAAGTAGAACTAAGCATTGCCAATGGTATTCCCTTTGCCGAGTATGTGAAACTGATGAATGGTGCAGATGCCATCTTAGACCAACTTTACAGCTACACGCCTTCGATGAACCCATTGGAAGCAATGGCACGCGGCATTATCTGTGTAGGAGGTGGAGAGCCTGAAAACTACGAAATACTAAACGAAACTTCCCTCCATCCTATCATCAATGTATTGCCTAATTATGAAAGTTGTGTGAGCCAGCTCCGCCAACTCGTTCTTCACCCTCAACAGATTGATGAACTTAAAGCACAAAGCATTGCCTATATTGCTAAACACCACGATTATATAAAGGTAGCAAAGCAATACGAAAAGCTTTATAAATCGATACTTTAAACCCAAAACAATTATCACAAAAGATAGTTTATAAGTCAAATATATTATTTAAAACAACTATGTTAGTCGAATGACCACTATAGATTAAAGTATATCCAAAACTTAACACACCCAAATTAAAACCTAATACTTACAAACAAATACGCCCCCCTCATTGCTTGAGTGCAATAAGGGGGCGCAAACGTATAATACCTCAAATCTGCAACTAAGCCCTTGAACGTCCTTGTTGCGTTTACACGTCCTCTCATTACTGAATTTGTAGATAATTTGAACTTGAAGCACCCACTTGCGGCCTACAATATCCCCTTACCCTACAATGTGACTTGAGGCAATACACAATATCATTCCCATAAGTTGTAGGCATTATCCAAAATCAGTCTGGAAAACATCTGCGTAATTATTATTACAGGTATAGCTATTCAGCACATACCGCCTTGATATCCTGATCCACTTCTCAGGTACAGAGATAAACCTGAAGACAAACGCTTTTATGCGGCTTGTTGCATTGAGTCCGAACTTCTTTAAGGCTAGTTCTATAAATTAGCTTTGTATCTTTGCCATGTCTATCATCGGATTCTCTTGTTTTTTTGCAACACTAAGATAAGTGAAAATTCTGATATGGCAAAATCCTGAGCCGCTCGGTTCTGCCGCTTGCCAAAGCAAGAGCTTTTTGTTGTTCAGGTACTTAAAAAGTTTAATTTATAATAGTGTTGCGGAATTAAGGGGAATGTTCGTTTGAAATATTCCGTAGCCGTTTCAGCGGTAATGTCGGCTGCATCTTCAATGAGCTCTTGCGGAACTGTACGCAGATACTCTTCTAACTCTTTTATATTCATATTCTTTTGTTTTTATCAAAATAAGTTGTAACTTTGCAAATAAGTGTTGGCTTCGGGATAAATCGAGAGATACATCCTCGCAGGTGGTAGGAATTTCTAAAGGCTGATATTTGACAGCGAAAACCAACATTAACCTGAAGAGGCTGCAAGGACACCACTATCCAACCGTATGACGAGGAGTTGCTACGTGTGGCAAAACCAAGAATTAGGACGGCGGACGTAAGGACTGAGCAGCTTCGCCTTTTATTTGTGATAGATGAGAAAACCGCTTCTCAAATCTTTCTTCATATTTTTATGTCGTTCGTATTCATAAAAGGTTAAGAAATTCATCTTACCATTTTGTAATTTGCAAACACAAACAATGTAAGCATCCAATATTAGCCGCCTTNGGAACCCTCTTTGGCCCACTGCTCGTCAAAAAGCGTACCCGCCCAGCCGCTTGCACTCTCAGGCAGGCGTTTCTCGCTGCGCCTGCCAAATACCATGCGCTCAAGTTCAAGAATACGACGGGACTTTCGTTCCAGCTCAGCATCCTTAATCTTAAGCTCAGCATCCTTGTTTTTGAGTTGAGTATCCTTGTTCTTAAGCTCAGCATCCTTGTTCTTGAGTTGAGCATCCTTAATCTTAAGCTCAGCATCCCTTTGCTCAAGAAGTTTAACAACAGCTTCCCGAGTGAGAGAATGGTAGTCAGATGTCATTGTACTATAAGGCATATCCATCACATTATCAGTTCTTTATACGATGTAAAGTTACGAAAAATATCTGACACTGGCAAGAAAATACTAAGATTTATTGTATCTTTTTCTTCGGTAGCAATTAGGATTTATACCTTCAATATAGAGTACCAATTCGTCCCAGCGAAGTTCATAAAATCCAACTCTCGCCCGTATGATTTTAGGACTCAGGCAACCCTGTGCCATCTGTTTATGATACACGACAAAACCACAGCGTTCCCAGTGCAGCAATTTAATTCGGTTACGGGATCGATTGTAGAAAACGTAGACAACACCATCAGAAGGATTGAAGTCATTGCTGCGTACCAATTGGGACAGGCGAAGAATACCCTGACGCATGTCCACAGGAGTGCAACAAACCCGAAAAACATTTGTTTCGTTGAGTACAAACATAAGTTTTTCGGGCAAAGGTAGTAAAGCAAGAATGTTACACAAAGGCGGCTAATATTGGATGCTTACCAAACAATCGCAATTCCTTTGTAATATTTAAGATAGTGCCATTGGTTGAGGTAATTGTCTTTTTTGTCAGGCTCTGAAGCATCATAATTAAGCCATACTTCATCAGGATTACTGATGACATCGTGTATGGAGTTAAGAAACATTTTTCGGGTCAGTCGTAAAACCCAGTTGCACCCCTCTCCCCTTATGCACATAATTTCATAAGTATTTGTTATCTTTGCATCATAAAGACCGAGTAATTGTTGCGTTGTATCTTTCCAGAGATACTCGCAGATTATTTTGATGTGATAGATATCCAAGAGCGTATTTCCCAGATAGACTTCTGGTTGGATGAGCGTAACTTTATGGAAGAAGCAGACCGCAAGGCCGGCACAGTAAGCAGCTTTCCACCCAATACAAGGAGCATTTCAGCGATTATCGCCAGTGGGAGCAGTTGTCGCATACGGGAGACTGGCTGCTGTTTGATGAGAACCTGGGAGAGAGCCTGAGTATCGATGAGACTTGTCTGAGCAGCGGTGAGGTCTATACGTTTCTGACCAACAAGGCTGGCAAAGGTGGCAGGGGTACGCTGGTAGCTGTGATCAGGGGAACAAAAGCCGAAGATCGCAAAAGTCAAAGCCTTCAGGGCACAGTTCAGGGGAGTAACGGATATTCCTTTCTTCCTTTACAGCTTATGAAATTATGTGTACGAGGAGAGAGGGGTGCAACTGGGTTTTACGACTGACCCCTTAATTTTAAGAATGTGCCTACTTTACATAAAGTAAGGTGTGAACGCAACTAATGTTTTTTGTGCTTCACACCTTTCTTTATTGTTTTATTGATGGTTCATAAACCTTGTTTCAGCCATCTTTTCATACTTTGTACCTGGTTTTCCGTAGTTGGCAAATGGATAAATGCTAATTCCGCCACGAGGTGTAAAGATGCCTGTTACCTCAATATACTTAGGCTGCATTAAGTTGATGAGGTCTTTCATTATAGTGTTGACGCAGTCTTCGTGGAAGTCTCCGTGGTTGCGGAAGCTGAATAGATAGAGCTTAAGGCTTTTGCTTTCCACCATTCGTACATCTGGAACATACGAGATGCGTATCTCTGCAAAGTCGGGTTGACCTGTGATAGGGCATAAACTTGTAAATTCGGGACAGTTAAATCTTACCCAATAATCGTTTTCAGGGTGCTTGTTTTCAAATGATTCTAATACCTCAGGAGCATAATCCATACTGTATGTGGTCTTCGCACCTAACTGTTGAAGTCCTTCGTCTTTTCTTTCCATTGTCTTATAAGTTATTGTTTATGATGCGTTTATTAGTGTTTTATTGTGCTTAACTTAAACTGAACACCTTCCAAATGCTATAGTTGATGCCGTTGTCGTAAGCGTCTTCGCCTTCGTGCGTTTTGAGTTTCTTCACAATACGTATTGTGATAGGCAATGCGATGACCTCATAGAGGGTCTTTAATACCACTTGCCATAACATCAACTTTGGTAATTCTTCGGTTGGAACAACACCTGCTAACGCCAAAGGGAAGAAGATAACAGAGTCGCAAGTTTCACCTGCCATAGTGCTTAGAACGGCTCTTAACGAGAAGCGTTTGCCTCCATCAAGTATCTTCATTTTACTCATTACGTACGCATTGGCAAACGAACCGATGACGAAAGCTATGAACGAAGCAGCTGCCACACGTGGTGCAAAACCGAAAATAGCGTGAAATCCTGCATCGTTTGTCCAATAAGCAGCCCCTGGAATCCAATCGCAAAGCGCACCAACGCTGACAAAGAAGAAGTTCATAGCAAATCCCGTCCATATCAATAGACGAGCTTTCTGAAATCCCCACACCTCGCATACGCAATCATTGATGATGTAAGAAACAGGAAAGACGATAAGTCCACCTGTTAAACTAATACCTAACACTGAGATTTGCTTGGTCTCAAGAATGTTTGCCGCTATAAGGCAAACGCAGAAAAGTATGCTGAACAACATAAACAGCACACTCACTTGTTGTTTTGTCTTTATCATATCTTGTTTTGTTAAAGGGGGTTAAGCAAGTACCCCTGTGAATTAAAAAGTGACTGCAAAGGTACAAAAAAATCTTAAAGAATGATGTCTAATTCAATACATTTAGCTATTTTTGCATCTAATATTCAAATTTCACACGTTGAATACGAGGAAGAACGAATTATAAATATTAATATTAAAAGTATGAAGAAGCTATTTTTAGCAGCTGTATTGGCTGCACAAGTATTCTCAGCAACAGCTCAAACAGCTGAACAAAAGCCATACGCTGAAAAGATGGATAAGATTGAAGCTGAATACAAGACCCTTGAAACATCTTATGGAGCAATAGCAAAGAAAGATCCTGCAACCATGACTGATGCGGATAAGAAGCAAGTACAGGACATCATTGCACGTGCTAACGAGCTTGACAGCGCACTGCTTGCAACTGCTTTGGAGATTGCAGAGAAGTTTAAGGCTACAACTTTTCCAGCTAAGTATGTAAGTATGATTGCTAACTCATTGGAGTATGACCAACTCAAGGCTCTACTCGACCCTTCAACAGGTTATTACAATGAAGCTGACTTGAAAGGGGCTAAGGAACTTCTCAAGGCACTTGAACTCCGTGTACCAGGTAAGATGTTTACCGATTTGTCTATGCCTAACCTTGAAGGAAAGACTGTAAAGCTTAGCGACTGGTGTGGTAAGGGCAACTATGTATTGGTAGATTTCTGGGCAAGTTGGTGTGGTCCTTGCCGTGCAGAGATGCCTAACGTTGTAGAGGCTTACAAGAAATATCACGCAAAAGGTTTTGAAGTGATAGGTGTAAGTTTTGACCAAAAGAAGGAAGCTTGGGCTGCTGCAGTAAAGAAGTTGGGTATGGAATGGGCTCAAATGTCAGACCTTAAGGGTTGGCAGAGTGCTGGTGCAAGTGCTTATGGTATCCGTGCTATCCCTGCAAACGTTCTTTTAGACCCACAAGGCAAGATTGTAGCTGTAGACTTACGCGAACAAGCATTGCAAGACAAGTTGGCTGAGATTTACAAGTAAGCTAAAAACAATGCTTAGTAGCCTATCTTTGGGCTTACGAAGCAAAATAATAGCAGCATAAAACATAAAAACGTCCGAGTATGAGTGGTCATATTCGGACGTTTTTATGTTTTATAAATAAGATATTCTTATGCGTTTATAACAAGATAGCTCATATAGCCAAAGAAGACAAGGGAAAGTATTGCTCCTTCCCAACGCTCGATGATGTATTTGGTAAACGAGAAGAACCAAATCATAATCATAGAAATCACCATAACCGAAAGGTCGCTCATTGTAATGCCTGTGAGCTGCATAGGCGAAATAATACCTGTGAGACCAAGGATAAAGAGGATATTGAAGACATTAGAACCCAAAACGTTTCCAATGGCTATACCGCTATTTCCTTTGCGAGCTGCTACAACACTGGTTGCCAATTCGGGGAGCGATGTACCGCAAGCCACAATGGTAAGACCTACCACTGCTTCGGAAACGCCTAACGAAGTTGCCACCTTTGTTGCTCCTTCTACAAACAAATTGCTACCACCGACCAAGCAAGCCAAACCCACAACTATCCATACGGCAGACATTATGGGCGAAATAGTTTTTGTAGCATTTGTTTTTTCTACTTCTTCGCCCACCTTTTCTATTTCTTCTTTTACATCTCCTTGCGCTTCTTGTGCACCACGAAGGGTCATCATCATAAAAATTAGGAAGAGCAAGCATAGTATTGCAGCATCTAAACGACTTATCTTGCCATCAAAGCACATCATCATCAGTACTACTGCTGCCACAAAAGCAAAGGGAATATCTTTTCTTACCGTGAGTTTCAAGATGGTCATTGGTGCTACCATTGCTGTAATTCCCACGATAGCAAGGGTATTAAAGATATTTGAACCTACAACGTTTCCCACCGCCAAGTCGGGTGTTCCCTTTAGTGCCGATACAAGGCTGACGCAAAGTTCGGGCATACTTGTACCCATTGCCACGATGGTAAGTCCTATCACAAATTGTGGAATGTGCATCTTTTCTGCTACCGCTACTGCTCCTTCGGTAAGTCTGTCAGCTCCCCAAAGTACAATTGCCATTCCCACGATAATAAAAACAATGTTTAATAACATAAATCTTTTGAATTAAAAAACATACGCAAAGATACACAAAATTTTCAGAAATCCTTATCAAAGCTACTTATAACCAATAAAAACCTCGAGCGTTTCACACGCTCGAGGTTTACCTTTCTAACAATTACACACTTATTAAATTAACCACACCAAAACTATTTATGAAAAAATGTTCTTTATCTTTCTGTTGTTATCCTTATTCAATTCATTTTACCTAAACTTATCCTACTTCGATTTGGCGTGCCACTTTCTGAATATTCTGCTTTATCTTTGGAAGATAAATATTCAACACACCATCTTCCATACGTGCCGAAACCTGTTCCTTGTCTACATCTTCAGGAAGAATAAGGGTTTGCTCGTACTTGCTATAAGCAAACTCACGGCGCAGATAGTGAGCCTTCTCGTTCTGTTCGCTTGCCTTTTTCTCCATCTTGATATGCAAGTCGCCATTGTCGTCAATACTCATATTAAAGTCTTCCTTGCGCAATCCAGGAGCAGCAAGTTCTACTATGTATTGTTCTTCAGCTTCCAAAACGTTAATGGCTGGTGCTGTTGGGTTTGCCTTAGGCATATTGTTGTTGTAAAAGAAGTCGTTAAAAACTTCTGGTAACCAAGAATTTCTGTACATCATAATTGTCTCCTTTTCTTTAAGTTGTTTTTATGTTTACACTAAGCATAAGGCAAGTAATATACCAAAAGAGAAGGTAAGACAAAATGTCTTATTTGTGTGTCAAATTGTCAAAAACGAGTTTTTAACCCAAATCGCTCGTTAGACTTCTTCGAGATTTGCGAGCTTATTTTGAGCTATTTTTGGTTGTTTTTGAAGACGTTTAGCGAGCTAAACAACTGAAAAAACAAACAAAAAGAGCCAACATAAGGTGCAAAGACGAAGAAAAGCATAACATCTAAACGCTTTAAAAAGCCTTTGCGGGCCAATGACTGATTTGGGTTTAAGCCTTCACAGACTTTGCTTGTTCAAGTGGTTAAAACAAGTTAATACCTTAGCGACTAAAGTGGAAAATCACTACTTTTGCACGTATGGAACAGAAAATACTGAATGTGCTTAGCAAGTGTCAGCTGTTTGCAGGAATGAGCACTATACAAATAGAACTTACATTGAGCAATACCAATTATCGCATTGTTGACCTTCCTGCACACGAGGTGTATGCCTTAGCAGGAATACCTTGCAGATATGCCGATATTATTATTAGTGGTGTACTGATAAGTCGTATGGCTTCTTTCTCAGGAAAGCAAGTAGAGGTGAGCCGATTGGGCGAAGGCGAAGTGGTAGCCCCTGCATTTATTTTTGCCAATAAGCGAGAGATGCCCGTTAGCGTGGAGACCGAAGGCAAGGTAAAACTATTGCGAATGAAACCCGACGAACTGAAGATGTTGCTCGATACCGATGAAGCAATACGAATGAACTTTATACGCACCTTGTCTAATATAGATGTTTTTCTAACGCATAAGATGAAGGTTTTGAGCCTTTTTACTGTGCGTGAGAAGGTGGCTTATATGATCTTAGAACTTGTGCGCGAACAGCAATCACTGGAGATACATCTAAAGCGTTCACGCCAAGAGATAGCCGACTCGTTTGGTATTCAGAAGTTTTCGTTATTGAGAGTATTGTCTGAATTTGAAAAGGACGGTGCTTTACAGATTGATGGTAAGGTAATAAAGGTATTGAACAAGCAAAAACTGATAGGGTAGGGCTTATTTTTACCTATTCTCCTAACCTTGTTTTGCTATGCGTAATTTAACATTTGAAATAGCAAAATAGGAATGTTCCGCTTTTCTTATTTTATATTCTAAAACTCTTGTTTGTAACTTTAGGCTTGCCAAAGTTCAACTATGAGGCAGCCAAACATATATGTTTTACCACCCCAAAGTTGAACTTTCACTCGCTCTTAGTTGATGTATTGCCTTCTTATTTATCATCAAAAGCAGTCTTTCTTGTTCGCATTTTCCTTTTTATGGTTCGATGTTTTCTAAATTTTCGATGTGTTTTTTGCACATACTCTTTCTATTTCCTTGTTCCCCTTTGTGTATCAATGCTTTATAATTGCACACTCATATTTCTTGTATTTGCGTACAAATTGCTTTTCGTTTGCAAATACGAGAAATATGACCGATACGTTTAACACTTTTGGTCCTTAAATTGGTAAAAAGGGAGAGTATAACCGAAAATGTTGTTAGGTTGCACGGGGTAATGAACTACTCTTTATACACATCTCTGTTTAACCCAAATCGGTCGTTAGACTTCTTCGAGATTTGCGAGCTTATTTTGAGCTATCTTGGGTTGTTTTTGAAGACGTTTAGCGAGTTAAACAACTGAAAAAACAAACGAAAAGAGCCAAAATAAGGTGCAAAGACGAAGAAAAGCATAACATCTAAACGCTTTAAAAAGCCTTTGCGGGCTAACGACCGATTTGGGTTTAACAAAGATATAACTAAACGAAAGCCCCTTTTGAAGTAGATTTCAATGTACGTAAGGGGGTGTAGGGGCTCGATTTATCGAGTTCCGCTCATCACAAGTTGTTAAGCGGAACTCGATAAATCGAGCCCCTACGTTACCCCCACAAATATATCTTTTGTGCTTCATTACCTTTTGTCGTTTGTTGTCTCTGAATAACAAGGTGTAGGTATTTAGCCGTTGTTCTTCTATAAATTCGGTTAATTTCTTTGAAGTCTATATTAATTTTGGTACTTTTGCAGAAAAGTAAAAACTCAAGATAATGATATTAAAGAAAAAGAGGTGGCACTGTCTTTCTGGACAAGAGCCTACCGAAATGGACTTAAAGATAATGGCCTTTGAGAAGAAAGGCAAACTCGTTCCTACACGCAACTTGATTAAAACCCCTGAACAGATAGAGGGTATTCGTCGTGCTGGCGTGGTAAATACAGGTTGTTTGGACGCTGTGGCTTCGGCTATTCACGTGGGAATGAACACGCAAGAGATAGATGATATTTGTATGCAATATTGCAAAGACCATAACGCTATACCTGCTTGCTTGAATTACGAGGGATTTCCAAAGAGCGTTTGCACAAGCATTAACGAAGTGGTGTGCCACGGTATTCCAAAGAAAGAAGACGTATTGCAAGAAGGCGATATTGTGAATGTGGATATGACTTGCATTGTAGATGGCTATTATGCAGATGCAAGTCGTATGTTTATCATCGGAAAAACCACTCCTGAAAAGGAAAAGTTGGTGCGTGTAACTAAAGAATGTTTGGAAAAAGGAATGGAAGCTGCTAAGCCTTATTCGTTTGTGGGTGATATTGGTCACGCCATACAGAAACACGCCGAAAAGAATGGTTATGGTGTGGTGCGCGACCTCTGTGGCCACGGTGTGGGCTTAGACTTCCACGAAGAACCTGAAGTGACTCACTATGGTTATCGTGGTACGGGTATGTTGCTCGTTCCGGGAATGGTTTTCACCATCGAACCAATGATTAATCAAGGCACGTGGAAGGTGTTTATCGACTCAGAAGACCCATACGGGTGGGAAGTTATCACAGGCGACGAATTGCCATCGGCGCAGTGGGAACACACATTCGTTATGACAGAAGAGGGATTGGAAATTCTCACCTATTAAGCAAACCTAAGGTAATAAAGAATGGAAAATCAGGATATATATATATTAGGTATAGAGAGCAGTTGCGACGACACGAGTGCGGCTGTGCTCAAGAATGGGGTGATACTCAGCAATGTTACCGCTTCGCAAGATGTGCATAAGGCATACGGAGGCGTTGTGCCCGAATTGGCATCACGTGCGCATCAACAGAACGTTGTGCCTGTGGTAGACCAAGCCATTAAGCGAGCTGGCATTACCAAGGAGCAACTTTCGGCTATTGCCTATACGCGTGGCCCAGGGTTGATGGGTAGTTTGCTTGTGGGTATCAACTTTGCTAAAGGTTTTGCACGTTCGTTAGGTATTCCTCTCATTGATGTGAACCATCTTCAAGGGCACGTGATGGCACACTTCATCAAGGAAACCGAGGACGATAACCATCAACCACCTTTCCCTTTCATCTGCCTTTTGGTATCGGGTGGCAACTCGCAAATTGTTCGTGTAAATGCTTACAACGATATGGAGGTGATGGGTCAGACCATTGACGATGCGGCAGGCGAGGCGATTGACAAATGTTCTAAGGTAATGGGCTTAGGCTATCCCGGTGGTCCGATTATTGATAAGTTGGCTCGTCAAGGCAATCCGAAGGCATACAAGTTTGCCGAACCCAATGTTCCTGGCTACGACTATTCGTTTTCGGGACTTAAAACCTCGTTCCTCTACAATCTTAGAGAGTGGGTGGCAGGCGAAGAAAACTTTATTGAAAATCATAAGGAAGACATTGCAGCCAGCCTTGAGTTTACCATTGTCGACATATTGATGAAGAAATTGCGCAAGGCAGTTAAAGATACAGGTATCAAGCACGTTGCTGTGGCTGGTGGAGTGTCGGCAAACAACGGTCTTCGCAATGCTTTCCAAGAACACGCAGGCAAGTATAGGTGGACTATCTATATCCCCAAATTCAGCTATACCACCGACAATGCAGCAATGATAGCAAGTGTGGGTACATTCAAGTATCGTGACCAAAAGTTTGGTACAATAGATATGCCCGCATTTAGCAAGGTTACATTTGAATAGAACTTAATAATTAAAGAAGTTGAAAGGTTAAAAGGCGTAAGGAGAGCGGTCGAGTTGTGGAGCCTAACGAGAAACGTAGTGAGCATTATTTTCATTGACTTACGACGCTGTAAAACTGCTGTTGGGCAATCTCTCTAACTCCTTCCTAACTCTCTTTAGTCCTTTCTAACGATCTAAAAAATAAAACTATGGAATTTGAAAGCAAGATTATTTCACGACAGATAGGCGATATTCTTTATTCTTCAGGTATCACTCTTGGCACAGCAGAAAGTTGCACAGGTGGGCGCATAGCACAGGCAATAATAGCTATCCCAGGTGCTTCAAACTATTTTAAAGGAGGTGTGATATGCTATACTAACGATGTGAAAACCAACGTGTTGGGCGTTCAGCAAACTACACTTGAAGCACACACAGCTGTAAGCGAAGAAGTGGCACGCGAAATGGTGGAAGGTGCTATACGTACACTCGGAGTAGATTATGCTATTTCGGCAACGGGCGTGGCTGGACCTGGAGGTGGAACCCCTGAAAATCCTGTAGGTACAATTTGGATAGGTTATGGCAGCAAAGACGATATTCGCACCTTCAAACTTACAGAGAACTTTGGACGCGACATCAACCTTGCCATTGCTACCAATAAAGCTATGCACTTGATGCTCGATTTTATCAACGAAAAGCTTGAAAAACAAGGTTAAACTCACAAAAAAACTTAATTAGATACATTATATTGTGGTTTTCTTTGTGTATTTAAATAAATTTTGTAATTTTGCACCCTGTTTGGAATAGGTATCATTAACGAATTACAAAACTAAAGATAGAGATGTCTAAGATTTGTCAAATCACAGGAAAGAAGGCACAAATTGGTTGCAATGTGTCTCACTCAAAGCACCGCACAAAGCGCAGCTTTGACGTAAACCTCTTCAGCAAGAAATTCTACTATGTAGAAGAAGGTTGCTGGATCTCATTGAAGATTAGCGCTGCTGGTCTTCGTCTTATCAACAAAGTCGGCTTGGATCAAGCATTGAAGCAGGCTGTGTCTAAAGGTTATGTTGACTGGAAGGACATTAAAGTAATAGGAGACTAATTATCATGGCAAAGAAAGCTAAAGGCAATAGAGTTCAAGTTATTCTTGAATGTACTGAAATGAAGAGTAGCGGTCTGCCAGGTACAAGCCGTTATATTACAACTAAGAATCGTAAGAATACTGCTGAGCGTCTTGAGCTCAAGAAGTATAACCCAATTCTTAAGAAGATGACTCTTCACAAGGAGATTAAGTAAGCACGTTTATTAAATAGTTAAAACATTTTTAGACTATGGCAAAGAAAGCGGTCGCTACCCTTCGTGAAGGTTCAACGGATGGTCGCGCATATACAAAAGTTATCAAGATGGTAAAGAGCCCTAAGACAGGTGCTTATATCTTTGATGAGAAAATGGTACCAAACGAAGATGTACAGAAGTTCTTCAAGTAAGAATTTCAATATGAATTATAAAAAGGGATTGCAGTTTTGCAATCCCCTTTTTATGTTTATAGGTTTCCTTTCTCTTATTGTTGAAAGTTTTAACCCAAATCGGTCGTTAGCCTTCTTCGAGATTTGCGAGCTTATTTTGATCTATTTTTGGTTGTTTTTGAAGACGTTTAGCGAGCTACACAACTGAAAAAAATAAACGAAAAGAGCCAAAATAAGGTGCAAATACGAAGAAAAGCATAACATCTAAACGCTTTAAAAAGCCTTTGCGGGCTAATGATCGATTTGGGTTTAACCTTATGCGTTCGCAGGCTGATGCTCTGTGCGAAGAAGGTCGTTTACTGTTTTTACAGGGTTGAAGGTTATAGCGGGTACTTCTATAAAAATGGTATTCCAATTGCTCATAGCTCCATTCCACAGCCCCGGAAGTTCTAATGCTTTCAGTTCTTTACCATTCTTTGATTTGTTGCTGATGAACCCTGTCTGTGGATCAACAAAGTCGGGAAGGTTAAAAGTTTTCCCTTCGTAATCTTTTATGCCACATACCAAGTCTACAGGGTTGAAGTGAGTGCCTTCCTTGAACATTCTCAAGGCTTCAACATTGTTCTTGTCTATCTGTGAACTTTCAAGTATTTGGAGACTTATCGTACCATCAGGATTGTAGGCAAAGAAAGGTCCGCCACCTGGCTCTCCACTGTTCTTCACCATTCCGCAAACTCTTATCGGACGATTGAGTTTGTTTAAGAAGTATTGAGCTAATTCTTGAGTTGACAAGGCTGAAATATTAGGGTGTTTGCAACAAAGTGTTTGCTCAATGAAATTGCCTATTTCATTTAAGTCTGCTGCATTATACGCCTCTGATTTTAGTATTCTGATATACTCAAAGGTTTTCTTTTGTACGCTAACCAAGTAACCTGCAATTGCTTTTTTCCAAGTTATGGTTTCTTGTTTGATGTGGTCGGGTACTACGTTATCTATATTTTTAATAAATACCACATCAGCGTTGAGCTCGTTCAAGTTCTGAATTAATGCTCCGTGACCTCCCGGGCGGAATACCAAAGACCCATCTTCTTCTCTAAAAGGAGTATTGTCTGTATTGGCAGCTATGGTGTCTGTACTTGGTTTCTGTTCAGAAAAGTCAATTGCATATTTGATGTTGTAAGCCTTTTCGTATTTATTTACGCTGTGAGCAACTGCAGTTTTGAAGAGGTTGATGTGTTCGTGTGAAACTGTGAAATGTACCTTTGCTGTACCTTTTGTTGCGGTGTATTGAGCAGCTTCCACCAAATGTTCTTCCATTGCAGTTCGTATCTCGTTAGTGTAACGATGGAAGAACAATAAGCCTTTGGGCAAATGACCATAATTTAAACCTTTATCTTTCAAAAGGTTTGCCACCACTGCTTTATATTGATTGTCTTGTATTAAGGTAGCAATATCTTGTCCCTCGTTGGTCAGACATTGCTTGTTCAACGCTTCATAAAAGGCAAATTGGGTGATATTATTGAAAAATGCTACTTCAAAAGCTGTAGTCGGGGTGTTGTATTCTGCATCTAAGAAGACAAATAAGTCCTTGAACATACGACTTGCAGCACCAGAAGCAGGAACAAATTTCACGATGTTATGCTCCGTTTTGAGATAGTTGCCCCACTCTGTAATTAGATTGTTTACATTGTTTTGAGATAGTTTCTGAATACCATTATTGATTGTTGCAGCACTATCAAGTTTAAGGAAGGGGAAGCCTGTCTTGAAGTTGGATAATTGTTTCTCCAAGTCAGCACAGGTAATACCTTTCTCTGCTAATTGTGTTTCATCTTGTTTTGTTAGCATAAAAATACGATTTTAAGTATTTAGGATAGGGC
Source organism: Prevotella ihumii (assembly GCF_900155655.1). Taxonomy (GTDB): domain Bacteria; phylum Bacteroidota; class Bacteroidia; order Bacteroidales; family Bacteroidaceae; genus Prevotella; species Prevotella ihumii. The sequence continues at coordinate 1,103,789 of NZ_LT706987.1, read as the reverse complement.
AAATATAGTTACTTTTTATGAATTTCGGGAATGTTTTCGTATTTTTTTGTATCTTTGTAATGAAATTTTAATGCGCTTATGAACACTTCTTTATTTTTCACAGCAGACGAGAAAATACGCTTTAATGCCCTCTTCGAGGAGTTAAAGAAAGTATTGGGAGACACGTTACATCAAGACGATGAACGCAGAATATTGGATTATTTTCATTCAGTAGAGGAGAATAACGCTATCGAACGTAATGTTTTCGGACTGAATACCTTGCTGTGTTCTCTCCAAACCTCGCTCATTGCGGTGAAAGATATAGGATTAAAGCGTGACTCCGTTTTTGCTATTATCTTTTATTCAGGCTATTTGAATGGCACAATCACTGAAGAGACATTGGCCAAAACTTATGGCGAAAATGTTTTGAAGATAGTGAAAGGTATTGTGCGAATAAAGAAATTGTATGAGAAAAATCCAATTATTGAGAGCGAAAACTTCCGCAATCTTTTGCTATCCTTCGCTGAAGATATGCGTGTTATTCTCATTATGATAGCCGACCGTGTAAACTTGATGCGCCAAATACGTGATACGGAGAACAAAGAGGCACAGCGACAAGTCTCGGAAGAGGCAAGTTATCTCTATGCACCTTTAGCGCACAAGCTTGGTCTTTATCAGTTGAAGAGCGAATTAGAGGACTTATCGCTCAAATACTTGGAACACGACGCTTACTATCATATAAAGGAGAAGCTCAACGAAACCAAGAAAGCCCGTGATGCGTACGTGGCTGAGTTTATTGCACCTATAAGTAAAGAACTTCAAAATTCAGGTTTACGCTTTCACATCAAAGGTCGCACAAAGTCTATCCATTCCATTTGGCAAAAGATGAAGAAGCAGAAATGCGCTTTCGAGGGCATTTACGACTTGTTTGCTATCCGTATTATTCTTGATGCACCTGAACAAAGAGAGAAGATGCAATGCTGGCAAGCTTACTCTATTGTTACCGATATGTACCAGCCCAACCCAAAACGACTACGTGATTGGATTTCTGTACCGAAGTCGAATGGCTACGAATGTCTTCATATAACTGTGCTTGGGCCTCAACAGAAATGGGTAGAAGTACAGATACGAACCGAACGAATGGACGAAATAGCTGAACACGGATTGGCAGCACATTGGCGTTACAAAGGTGTGAAGGCTGAAGGAGGAATGGACAACTGGTTGGCTTCTATTCGTTCGGCATTAGAGGCTGGAAGCAATCTTGAGGTAATGGACCAGTTTAAGCTCGACCTTTACGATAAAGAAATTTATGTTTTCACGCCCAAAGGCGACCTTTTGAAGTTTCCTAAAGGAGCTACACTCTTAGACTTTGCTTACCATATCCACTCAAAAGTTGGAAACCAATGTGTTGGTGGAAAGATAAATCATAAGAATGTGTCTATCCGAACAGAACTTCATAGTGGAGACACCGTTGAGGTAATGACGGCAAATAATCAGTCGCCTAAACAAGAATGGCTTTCGATAGTGAAGTCTTCTAAGGCTCGTTCTAAAATTCGTTTAGCATTGAAAGAAACACAGGCAGCAATGGGAACATACGCTAAAGAGATGCTTGAGCGAAGGTTTAAGAACAAGAAGATAGAAATAGAAGAGCAGGTGATGTATCACTTGATAAAGCAACTTGGCTTTAAAGAAGTGTCAGATTTCTATCGAAACATTGCCGAAGATAAACTTGATGTGAACGAAGTGATAGATAAGTATCAAAAAATCTATAATCGTGAGCACAATTTAAATCCAACAAGAGAAGCTGAGAGTGCAGAAAACTTTGAGTTGGAAGACGATACTGCCCAACGCCTAAAGGCTAATGAAGATGTTTTAGTGATAGGTCAGAACCTTAAAGGTATAGACTTTTCTCTCTCAAAGTGCTGTAATCCTATCTATGGAGACAATGTTTTTGGATTTGTAACTGTAAATGGCGGAATAAAAATCCATCGCAAAGACTGCCCTAATGCACCTGAATTGCGCAAACGCTTTGGTTATCGCATTGTGAAAGCTCGATGGAGTGGGAAGGGAGGTTCAAATTATAGCATTACGCTGCGTATCATTGGTAACGATGATATAGGTATTGTGAGCAATATAACAAATATTCTGTCTAAAGAAGAGAAGGTTGTAATGCGTTCTATCAATATAGATTCGCACGATGGACTCTTCTCTTGCAACCTTGTAGTATTGATAGAAGATACCTCAAAACTTAAACTTCTTATCAAGAAAATTTCAAATGTGAAAGGTGTAAAACAAGTTACTCGTATTTAGTGACCACTGTTTTAAAAAACATAAAGCGAAAACAATAATGGCTGAGAACGAAGAAATTCTCAGCCATTATTGTTTATTTCTGATCCAACTCCTCTAAGTATTGTTCTATTAGTTCAATACCTTTTAATGTACAAATTCCACGTGCGTAAACCATTATGTATGTGTAAAAAATATCTTTCATACTATAAGTTTTATACAATTGTTGGCTCATCACAAAGTGAACCGAAGCATCAGCCAACTGCATCAATATTTCTATCTTTATATTAGGCAAAAAATAGCCTTCTTCAATACCACGCTTTACAAATTCTTTAGTCTGACCTGCTTGCTTCTGCTTGCGTTCTCTTATCTTTTCGATAAGCGATGGATAGCGACTAATATCTTCATAGAAAGCAGGATTGACTTCTTGTGTTTTAAGATTAAAAGCCTCAATAATAATATTGATAACATTTGTACCAGGTGTATCAAAAGCTTTTAGGCGTTTCAAGTGTTCCTCCTCGTTAAGCTGTAACACTCCGTGCAACAAAACCTCCTTGTTATCATAAATTTCGTATAGAGTTCGCTTTGAAATTTTAAGGTGGTTGGCTATATCGTCCATCTTCACTTTACGTATGCCGTCCTTGAAAAACATCGACCGTGCAGCTATCAATATTTTTTTCTTCAATTCTATTCTATACGGGTTCTCTATATTCATCATAACATATTTTTGATTATATAATGGCAAAAGTACAAAAAAAACTTGTCAATGCAATTTCTTTTATGCTATAAATTATTAACTTTGTGCAAACAATATAATTTGTACAGTTGATAACATTAAAAATATCAAATCATTATGGTAAAGATAACAAAAGAGGCGGCGTTAGAATATCACCAGCATAGCCGTCCTGGTAAAATAGAAGTAATACCGACCAAACCATATAGCACCCAAACCGACTTAAGTTTGGCTTACTCACCAGGGGTAGCTTACCCTTGTTTAGAAATTCAAGAAACCCCCGATAATGTTTATAAATACACCAATAAGGGCAATCTTGTTGCAGTAATATCAAACGGAACAGCGGTTTTAGGACTTGGCAACATTGGTGCGATGAGCGGTAAACCTGTAATGGAAGGAAAGGGATTGCTGTTTAAGATATATGGAGGAGTAGACGTATTCGACATAGAAATAGACGAAACAGACCCTGAGAAGTTTTGCGAAGCAGTAGAAAAGATTGCCCCAACCTTTGGTGGAATAAATCTTGAAGACATCAAAGCTCCCGAATGTTTCTATATAGAGGAACGCTTGAAGCGCACACTCAATATTCCTGTAATGCATGACGACCAACACGGAACAGCCATCATTTCAGCAGCAGGACTCAAAAATGCGTTAGAAGTAGCGGGCAAGGACATTGCAGAGGTGAAACTCGTAGTCAATGGTGCAGGTGCAGCTGCCATTTCGTGCACCAAACTGTATATGGCGTTGGGCTTAAAGCGTGAAAACATTCTTATGCTCGACTCTCGTGGCGTTATCACCTCCGACCGTGAAAACCTTACCCCTCAAAAAGCACTCTTTGCAACCGACCGCCGTGATGTACATACCTTGGAAGAGGCTGTATGTGGTAGCGATGTTTTTGTAGGTTTGTCTAAAGGCAATGTACTCACAAAAGAGATGGTACAATCGATGAACGCCAATCCTATTGTTTTTGCACTTGCCAATCCTGTTCCTGAAATATCATACGAAGATGCTTTGGAGGCTCGCAAAGATATAATTATGTCGACAGGTCGCTCCGACTATCCTAACCAAATCAACAACGTGATAGGTTTCCCTTATATCTTCCGTGGCGCATTAGACGTGCACGCACGTGCCATCAACGAAGAAATGAAGATAGCTGCCGTACACGCCATAGCCGACTTGGCAAAGCAGCCCGTACCCGATGTGGTGAACGAAGTATATCACGTAAACGACCTTTCGTTCGGTGCAAACTACTTTATTCCAAAACCTGTTGACCCTCGATTGATAACTGAAGTAAGCGCAGCCGTGGCACGTGCAGCAATGGAAAGCGGAGTGGCACGCACACCGATAGCCGACTTTGAGGTGTATAAGCAAAATCTTCGCCAACTTTTAGGTCAAGAAACCAAACTGACACGTACCATTCATGCCACTGCAGCACGTCACCCACAACGTGTAGTATTTGCTGAAGGCGGACATCAGAATATGATGAAAGCAGCCATTCAGGCTAAGCAAGAAGGCATTTGCCAACCTATCCTTTTAGGAAATCCCGACCGTCTTAACCGTGTGGCAAACCGCTTGAAGCTCGACCTAACAGGCATAGAAATCATTGATATGCGTGCCGACAAGGAGCAAGGACGCCGTGCCACATACGCTAAGCATTTGGCAGAAAAGCGTGCTCGCCAAGGTTTCAATTTTGTTGAGGCTTACGACAAAATGTACGAGCGCAATTACTTTGGTATGGCAATGGTTGAACATGGCGATGCAGATGCCTTTATCACAGGGCTTTATACCCGATACAGCGATACCATTAATACTGCAAAAGAGATTGTGGGTATTCGTCCTGAGTACAACCATTTTGCAGCTGTACACATTCTTAACTCTAAGCGAGGAACGTATTACATTTCGGATACGCTTATCAATCGTCACCCTAATACCGAGGCTTTGGTCGATATAGCTAAACTCACCCACGAGGCTGTAACCTTCTTCAACGATGAACCTGTGGCAGCAATGGTTTCGTTCTCTAACTTTGGTACCGATACAGGAGGCTCGCCTGAGAGTGTACACGATGCGATAAGTATTGTGCAAGAGAAATATCCCGATTGGGCTATTGATGGAGAAATGCAGGTAAACTTTGCCTTCAATCGTGAACTTAGAGACGAGAAATATCCATTTACACGCTTAAAGGGCAAGGACGTAAACACCCTCATTTTCCCAAATCTTTCATCGGCAAATACCTCTTACAAGATGTTGCAACATCTAAGCCCAGAGACTGAAGTTATAGGCCCTATCCAAATAGGACTGAACAAGCCTATCCACTTTACCGATTCTGAAGCCTCGGTACGTGACATCGTCAACATTACAGCCGTAGCAGTAATAGATGCATACGTAGGAAAATTGAAGCAAAAAAAGTAAGTTTATTTACTTAATAGACAGATGGGGTAAGACCGAACGTGTGTTGTTCTATTTTTCCTTGCTCCATCTTTCGTAAGTAATCCCTCTATCTTTGAATTGTAAAACATATATGTTTGGGCCTCCTAAACATATATGTTTTACCCTCTCAAAGTTCAACTTTGACACCCTCATACATATATGTTTTAGAACGCATTTGTAACTCCTTTGTTTTCAAAAAGTTACAAATGCGTTTTTCTATTTCTGCATTTCTCTTCAGCTTGTTCTATATTTCCTTAACTCCTTATCATTTATTTTGTTGAGTTCTGTAATTTCGTTTATCCATCTATTAAACCCAAATCGGTCGTTAGAATGAAAAGTAAGCATCCAATATTAGCCGCCTTTGTGTAACATTTTTGCTTTACTACCTTTGCCCGAAAAACTTATGTTTGTACTCAACGAAACAAATGTTTTTCGGGTTTGTTGCACTCCTGTGGATATGCGTCAGGGTATTCTTCGCCTGTCCCAATTGGTACGCAGCAATGACTTCAATCCTTCTGATGGTGTTGTCTACGTTTTCTACAATCGAGCCCGTAACCGAATTAAATTGCTGCACTGGGAACGCTGTGGTTTTGTCGTGTATCACAAGCAGATGGCACAGGGTTGCCTGAGTCCTAAAATCATACGGGCGAGAACTGGATTTTATGAACTTCGCTGGGACGAATTGGTACTCTATATTGAAGGTATAAATCCTAATTGCTACCGAAGAAAAAGATACAATAAATCTTAGTATTTTCTTGTCAGTGTCAGATATTTTTCGTAACTTTACATCGTATAAAGAACTGATAATGTGATGGATATGCCTTATTGCACAATGACATCTGACTACCATTCTCTCACTCGGGAAGCTGTTGTTAAACTTCTTGAGCAAAGGGATGCTGAGCTTAAGATTAAGGATGCTCAACTCAAGAACAAGGATGCTGAGCTTAAGAACAAGGATACTCAACTCAAAAACAAGGATGCTGAGCTTAAGATTAAGGATGCTGAGCTGGAACGAAAGTCCCGTCGTATTCTTGAACTTGAGCGCATGGTATTTGGCAGGCGCAGCGAGAAACGCCTGCCTGAGAGTGCAAGCGGCTGGGCGGGTACGCTTTTTGACGAGCAGTGGGCCAAAGAGGGTTCCTTGGCTCGGGTAGAAGCCCTTCCCATCATCAAGGAGATAAAACAGCAGGCCGGACAACGCAGGTCATCACGCCGTGTGAGCCGTCCTTCCAGAAAGGGTAGGGCCTACGCCTCCTATGTTCCCGAGAATATAGAGCGACAGGTGACGGAGATATATCCAGAGGGTTATGACGCTGAGCGCATGGTCATCATCGGACATGACAGAAGTGAGCATCTGTGTCTGCGTCCCTCATCCTTTTATGTCAGGGTAGAAGATCGTGTCATCTGCCGCCTGAAGGAAGCCCGGCCAACGGATGCGAAGGTCGACATCCTGGAAGCCCCCTTGAAAAAGCAAGCGGTGGATTGTTTTGCCGACGCTTCCCTGCTCGCCGAAATCATCACCGCCAAATTCGCCTATCACCAGCCCGAGTATAGGCAATGTGAAAGATGGAAGGAACTGGGCGTGAACCTCCCCACCTCAACCGTCAACAGCTGGGTTCACGATGTCGCCGATGCACTTTATCCACTTTACAAACTTCAAGTAAGACAGATCCTGCAAAGTCCTTACCTTCAGGTTGACGAGACCAGCGTACAGGTTGCCGACCGCAAGGGAAAGACGCGCAAGGGATACCTGTGGGGCGTGCGTGACGCCATACACTCCCAGGGTGTGTTCTTCCATTGGAAGGACGGGTCGCGGTCGGGCGCTGTGGCAGATGAGCTGTTCAAGGGCTACCAGGGTGCCATACAGTCTGATGGATATGAGGTCTACAGCAGGTTTGAGAACGTACAGGGCATCGTGCTGTTAGGATGTATGGCACACGTGAGACGTAAGTTCGAACATCTGGCGGCTGACGATAAGAACGCCGCCCATATCATCGAAACGATAGCCACGCTTTATGAGTTGGAGGAAAACCTCAAACACAAGAAAGCACCACCCGAGGAAGTGGAGACAGAACGAAAGGCTAAAGCTTATCCCATTCTTAAGTATTTGGAGACCTATATGTTGGATGTACACAAACAGTACACCCCAGGCGAAGCTATGGAGAAGGCACTGCGTTATGCCTTCGCCGTATGGATACGCATTGGCAGGTATGTGCAGGACGGACGCTTCAACATAGACAACAACCTTATGGAACAGGCCATCAGACCCATCACGCTTGGAAGAAAGAACTACCTGTTCTGTGGTAACAATGAGGGAGCGGAGAACAACGCCATCTTCTATACCTTTATGGCGTGTTGCAGGGAGGCAGACATAGAGCCATACAAATGGATGAAGGAAATCCTTTCAAAGCCCCTGCTCGACATGACGGAGGAGGAACTCACGAAAATGCTACCTTCAAACTTCAAATAACAAATAACCCTTATATGCTGCCAGACATATAAGGGTTATTTGTTGGTGTGAAAGGCGGCTAATATTGGATGCTTACAATGAAAATGTATTTTTGCGATTATTTTGTATATATCAAAGGAGCATAGCGAGCTATGTGACTGCAGATGTCGGCAAAATAAAGCAAAAAAACATCTCATAAGTTTCAATAATAATAGAAAAATCTCCTAACTGTTCTAATAAGCGTTTTGGGTTAATTTCGCATTCTATTTTGTAAGATTCGATTCTCTATGTACAGAAGAACAGATATTTTTTTGTAACTTTGCCGAAAACTATATTTATATCTTTATGAAAAGACTATTCTTGGCTGCATTAGGTGTGGCGGCTATCACATCGGCTAAGGCTCAATTTGATGAACCTATATTGGCAGATACAGTGAAAGCACGTGCGCTGAAAAATGTGGAATACAAGGTGGAGATGCAAGGAAGTGTGTCGGGGAATAAGACACCTTTGTGGCTAAATGCAAACCGTTACGGATTGAGTTCGTTAGAGAAAACGAATGGATATATACGTGGTGCGGTGGAGAGAACCCTTAACACGGACGAAGGACGTAAATGGGGATTGGGCTATGGTTTAGACCTTGTTGCCCCTTTCAATTATACCAGTAAAGTAGTAATTCAGCAAGCATACGTAGAAGGACGATGGTTGCACGGAGTGCTGAGTGTAGGTGCGAAAGAGTATCCTATGGAACTGAAAAACAACGAACTTAGTACGGGTTCGCAGACCTTGGGTATCAATGCTCGACCTGTACCGCAAGTAAGATTGGCTTTGAAAGACTATTGGACAATTCCACACACGAAAGGTTGGCTACATCTGAAAGGCCATATTGCTTATGGGAAGATGACAGATGAGAATTGGCAGCACGATTTTACAATGAAACAAAGTAAGTATGCCGACGGCGTATTGTATCACTCTAAAGCAGGTTATTTAAAGTTGGGCAATCGTGAGGTATTCTCGCCTTGGTCGTTAGAAATGGGATTAGAGATGGTTTCAACCTTTGGCGGAACATCTTATACCTTTTTACCCGATGGCTCATCTATTGTCAAAGAAGGTGAGAAAGGTGTGAAAACCTTTTGGCGTGCCTTTATACCGGGTGGTGGCGATGTGGGTGAAACTACCTATCAGAACGCTGAAGGCAATCAGTTAGGCTCGTGGGTAATGCGTCTGGAATATGATGGCGACCTAAATAGGTATGCGCTTTATGCCGATAAATATTTTGAAGACCACTCATCAATGCTTTTCCTTGATTACGATGGATATGGTGTTGGTGATGAATGGCAAGTAAAAAAGGATAGTAAGTATGTGCATTATGGCATAAAAGACTGGTTGTTGGGTTTTGAATATAATTTTAAAGCCGATTCGTGGTTGAACACAGTTGTTTTAGAGTATATGTATTCTAAATATCAGAGCGGTCCTATCTATCACGACCATACTAAGACGATAGCCGAACATTTGGGCGGAAAGGACGATTTCTATAACCATTATATATATACAGGCAATCAGCACTGGGGGCAAGCTATGGGAAATCCATTGTATCGTTCGCCTATTTATAATGAAGACGGCAAAATAAGATTTGCCAACAATCGTTTCTCTGCTTATCATATAGGTTTGGGAGGCAAGCCTAACCAGTTTGTGAAATGGCGTTTTCTTTGCACTTGGCAAGATGGCTTGGGAACGTATGCTGAACCTTATATAAAGGTGAAACATAATGCGAGCTTGTTGGGCGAAGTGGAATATGAATTCCATCCTGATAAAAAGAATTGGCTTACCAATTCTACTTTGAAGGGAGCTTGTGGTGCCGACTTTGGTTCTATCCTTGGAGGTGTGAATTATGGTTTTCAGTTGACTTTCTGTAAACGTGGTGTATTTTAAGATTTGAATGTATGAAAGCAAAAAGAATATATAGTGTTGTGTTGGCTTTGTTTGCCCTCTTATGTTTCTATGGCTGCTCTATAGAGTCAGACAAAGTAGGGCATAAGCTTGGCGGAATGTGGCACTTAACGGCAGTGGAGGTAGACGGAGTGAAAACCGATTATTCGGATAAGAAGGTATATTGGCTCTTCCAAGGTAAATTGTTACAGTTGGAGGATAAAGAATATGTTCACCCAAGTATCTTGTATCTTTACACATTAGAAGGTGATGTGGTAAAGCTAAGAAATCCTTACAGATACGATAGAGAAAATGGCGATGAACTTTTGACAGAGCCTTCGTTGCTTCAATACTACGGAATTGATAATATCGGAATGGACTTATGGATTACTGTAAATGATAGTCGTTTGATATTAACAAGTGGAAATAGAAAGTTATACTTCGATAAATTTTAAAGTTAGAGTATAACATAAACCCAAATCGCTCATTAGCCCGCAAAGACTTTTTAAAGCGTTTAGCTGTTATGCTTTTCTTCGTTTTTGCACCTTATTTTGGCTCTTTTCGTTTGTTATTTCAGTTGTTTAGCTCGCTAAACGTCTTCAAAAACAACCCAAAATAGCTCAAAATAAGCTCGCAAATCTCGAAGAAGTCTAACGACCGGTTTGGGATAAATAAAAACAACCCAAACGCCTCATAAAGAGATGCTTGGGTTGTTTACGTTTATAATATGTTTGCTGTCTTGTTGTAAGCGTAAGTGTGGAAGTTTAAGGATTACAACTCCCAACCTATTGCCGATGCACCAAGGACGGCTGCGGCAGCATCATCAAGCGAGCTAACCAAGAATTTAGCCTTGTCGTTGAATATCTTCATAACGTGCTTTTCGTACGATTTCTTGATAGGATTCATAATCAAATCGCCAGCCTTAGTGAGTCCGCCAAAGAATACAAATGCCTCTGGAGACGAGAAACTTGCAAAGTCGGCACACGCTGCACCAAGCATTTCGCCCGTAAATTCAAAAATCTCTAAAGCCATCTTGTCGCCTTTTCCTGCTGCAATAGCTACATCAAGCGAAGTTATCTCGTCAGGGTTTATCTCACGAAGCATTGAAGGCTCGGCAGATTTTTGTAGAAATTCGCGTGCTGTGCGTGCCACACCTGTAGCCGAACAGTAGGTCTCTAAACAGCCTTTGCGGCCACAACCACAAAGTCGGCCTTCCTCGCCACGAACCATTGTAACGTGTCCCAATTCGCCAGCAAAGCCATCACAACCATAAACCACTTGTCCGTTGATAACGATACCCGAACCTACGCCAGTTCCGAGCGTAATCATAATGAAGTTTTTCATTCCCCTTGCCACGCCATACTGCATTTCGCCGATAGCAGCAGCATTGGCATCGTTGGTAAGAGCTACGGGTAAACCTTCCAACTTGTCGGAAAACATCTTTGCCAACGGGACAACACCATCGTGTCCCCAAGGAAGGTTAGGCGCAAACTCTATTGTTCCGCTATAGTAATTGCCATTGGGTGCACCTATACCCATTGCCTTGATTTGAGCTAAACCACCTACTTTAGCAATAATAGGCTTTAAGGCTTCAATACCAGCATCTACAAAGTCTTCTACATTCTTGTATGCTTGGGTCTTGATAGAATTGGTAGCGAGCACTTGGCCACGCTGGTCTACTATTCCAAATACTGAATTTGTCCCCCCTAAATCCAATCCAATAACGAATGGCTTTTGTTCTTGTACGTCCATTTTTCTCTTACTTTTAGTTTAATATCTATGGACAAAGATAGGAAAAAAGTGGTATATGACAAACTTTTGTTTGCTAAATTTGTTTTTTCCGTTTAATTTTTGCAATTTTGCACCTAATTATGAACATGCCTTTTCCAATTCAATTCGATATCTTGGATTTCATAATCAAAGGTATCCTAATAGGTCTTATTGCCTCAGCACCGATGGGTCCTGTAGGCATTTTGTGTGTTCAGCGAACTTTAAATAAAGGGCGTTGGTATGGTTTTATAACAGGTGTGGGCGCAGCTGTTAGCGATTTTATATATGCACTTGTGGTTGGGCTCGGTATGAGTTTCATTATGGAGCCCTTACAAAATCCAGCCTACCAATTCATTATTCAAATTTCAGGTAGTATAATTTTGCTTTTGTTTGGTGTATATTGCTTTATGTCAGACCCAACAAAGAAAATCCATAGTAACGGACGTACCAAAGGAACGTTGTGGCATAATGGTATAACGGCTTTCTTCGTTACTTTCTCTAATCCGCTCATTATCTTCCTATTGATGGCAACTTATGCCCAATTCGCATTTGTACACCCTGGGCGTCCCTTTGAAATGTCGGTAGGCTTCGCTTGTATTCCATTGGGAGCATTGTTGTGGTGGTATGGGCTAACGTGGTTGGTTGATAAAATCCGTGAAAAGTTTGATATGAATGGAATTTTGATTATCAACCGAATCATTGGCTCGATTGTTATATTGTTCTCTTTAATTGTACTTGTGGGAACAGTATTCAATCTTTATCATCTTCCATCTATCTACTAAAGATAAACAACAAACTTAGAATAGTATGTTTGTAGCAAAAGAATTAAGAAAGAAAAGTATTGCTGAATATTTGCTTTATATGTGGCAAATAGAGAATATTATACGTGTTTACGACTGCTCGTTGTCGCGAATTAGCCGTGAATACATTGATAAATTTGGTTATACAGACGAACAAAAAGAAGAGGAAGAAGACTGGTTTGGCGACCTCGTTCGTATGATGAACCAAGAAGGATGTAGAACGAACGGACACTTGCAAATCAATAAAATATTGATGCAAGACCTTACTGAGCTTCACGCCCAGCTGCTTGCATCGTCTAAATTCCCATTCTATTCTGCCGAATACTACCGTGTTTTGCCGTTTATCGTTGAACTTAGAGGCAAAACAAAGCAAGTGGCAGACCGTATGGCACGCAAGAATGAAGAACATTTAAAAGAGATAGCAGCAAACTTAAGTCACAGCGAGATAGAAACTTGCTTTGACTTGCTTTATGGTGTGATGATGTTGCGCTTGCAGAAAAAGGAAATAAGCCAAGAAACAAATGCAGCCGTAAAGGAAATAACAACCTTTATTGGAATGTTGTCAGACTATTATCAGAAAGATAAAACCGAAGGTTTAATATTTGAAGACTAAGAAAGCGAGAGAATATGAATATATTAGTAACAGGTGCTAACGGAATGTTGGGCAACACCATTCAGGTAGTTGCAAAGGATAGCAAGGACAACTACATCTTTACAGATGTGTGCGATGGCTATCAGAAGCTCGATATTACAAGTCTTGAAGACATACGTACGTGTGTAAAAGAGAACAATGTTGGGTGTATCATCAATTGTGCTGCGTGGACAAATGTAGATAAGGCAGAAACAGCAGGTGAAATAGTTGAAACTCTCAATGCTACTGCTCCCGAAAATTTGGCTATAGCAATGAAAGAAGTTGACGGACTCCTTGTACACGTAAGCACCGACTATGTATTTGGTGGCGACCCATACAACACCCCTTGCAAAGAAGACCAAAAAGGTACACCGACAGGTGTTTATGGGCTAACAAAGCTACACGGAGAACAAAAAATACAAGCTGTGGGCGGAAAATATATCATCGTACGAACAGCGTGGCTTTACGGTGAGTTTGGTCACAACTTTGTAAAGACAATGATAAATCTCACCTCTACTAAGCCTGAGATAAAGGTTGTGTTCGACCAATGTGGAACTCCTACATACGCTGTCGACCTTGCCAACGCCATTTTCGATATAGTTGAAAATCGTAAGTACGAGGGCAATACAGGCATCTATCACTTCTCTAACGAAGGTGTGTGCAGCTGGTACGATTTTACAATCAAGATAGCAGAGCTTGCAGGCAATACCGATTGTAAGATAATGCCTTGTCACAGCGACGAATTTCCATCTCCTGTGAAGCGTCCAGCTTATTCTGTGTTTGATAAAACTAAGATTAAAGAAACCTTTGGCACAAATGTTCCGTACTGGGTGGATAGCCTTAAAGTATGTATGGGCAACCTTATGAAGCAAAAAGATTGAATACGTGAGGCAATAAAATCAAACACATAAAGCTGAAATATTAAACGTGTGGAGCAAAAAGATTGAGCACGAGGAACAAAAGGCTGAATACGTGGAGCAAAAAGATTGAGCACGATGGGGCTTTGTGCTAAGAAATCAAGTAGAAATTATTAAGAAAACAAAAGATAATAAATGAACGAAATAGAACGCAGAAGAACGTTTGCGATAATCTCTCACCCTGACGCAGGTAAAACAACACTTACTGAGAAATTCTTGTTGTTTGGTGGACAAATTCAAGTGGCTGGAGCTGTAAAAAGTAATAAGATACAGAAAACAGCTACATCCGACTGGATGGACATAGAAAAACAACGTGGTATTTCGGTTTCAACCTCTGTAATGGAATTTGATTACGAGGGTTATAAGGTGAATATTCTCGATACTCCAGGTCACCAAGACTTTGCTGAAGATACTTATCGCACATTGACTGCCGTAGACTCCGCCATCATTGTGGTAGACTCTGCCAAGGGTGTGGAAACACAAACTCGAAAGTTGATGGAAGTTTGTCGTATGCGCAATACACCTGTAATTATCTTTGTAAATAAGATGGACCGTGAAGGTCGAGACCCATTCGAATTGTTAGACGAATTGGAGGAGGAACTTCAGATTAGTGTACGTCCACTTTCGTGGCCAATAGGGCAGGGACAGCGTTTCAAAGGTGTTTACAATATCTTTGAAAACAATCTCAATCTGTTCACTCCAAACAAGCAACGAGTGACCGAAACTATAGAAGTGGCTGTCGACTCTGAAGAGTTGGACAAGCAAGTAGGTAGCAATTTCGCCGAACAGTTGCGCAATGATATAGAATTGGTCGATGGTGTGTATCCTGAATTTAATATCGAAACATATCGCTCTGCGGAAGTTGCACCCGTATTCTTTGGTTCAGCATTGAACAACTTTGGTGTACAAGAGCTTTTAAATTGCTTTATAAAGATAGCCCCAAGTCCTAAGCCCACCAAGGCAGAAGAAAGAATGGTAGAACCAGCTGAACAGAAATTCTCAGGCTTTATCTTTAAGATTACAGCCAATATCGACCCTAATCACCGCAGTTGTATTGCTTTCTGCAAAGTATGCTCTGGTAAGTTCCAACGCAACCAACCTTATCTTCACGTGCGCAATGGTAAAACTATGCGATTCTCTTCGCCTACACAGTTTATGGCACAACGCAAGAACACTGTAGAAGAGGCTTATCCTGGTGATATTGTAGGTTTGCCCGATAGTGGAGGCGTATTTAAGATTGGTGATACCCTTACCGAGGGCGAAAATATCCACTTCCGTGGCTTACCAAGTTTCTCTCCTGAACTGTTCAAATATATTGAGAACGACGACCCAATGAAGGCTAAGCAGTTCCAAAAGGGTTTGGAACAATTGATGAACGAAGGTGTAGCACAGTTGTTTGTCAATCAGTTTAACAATCGTAGAATTGTGGGAACAGTGGGGCAACTTCAGTTTGAGGTTATCCAATATCGTTTGGAACACGAATACAATGCCAAGTGTCGTTGGGAACCTGTGCATCTTCACAAAGCGTGCTGGATAGAAGCAGAAGACGATAAAGAGTTAGACAGCTTCAAGAAGCGCAAGTATCAATATATGGCAAAAGATATTGAAGGACGCGATGTCTTCCTTGCCGACTCTGGATATGTGCTAAGTATGGCACAACAAGACTTTGAAAACATAAAATTCCACTTTACAAGTGAGTTCTAAAACAATAAAAGCTCGGTTTCTGCAGACCGAGCTTTTATTGTTTTTATACCTTCTTTTAACCCAAATCTGTCGTTAGAATGAGAATGTATTTTGCGATTATTTTGAGATTTATTTTGCATATATCAAAGGAGCATAGCGGGCTATGTGACTGCAGATATAGGTAAAAAAAAGCCAAAATAATCCAAAAGACAGCTCATAAGTTTCAAAAATAATAAAGTAAGCACCTAAACTGGTCTAATGACCGATTTGGGTTAAAAACCGAAAAGAAAAGTTTTTCTGTTATTTTTCTTCTTCTATGACCACCGCTTCTTCTATTTCTTCGTTTGCAGCAACAGGTGTTCCTGTTACAACCTTTGCAGCCTCTATTTTATCGTAGGCTCGTTTCATTTGGAAAATTTTTATCGAGTTGATGATTTCTACCACACCATAGAACATCAAACACCAACCTATTATCTTCAAAGGTAACGATGCTGCTTCCATTGGATTGGCAATGATATAGATGCCAACACATAAGGTTATTATAGGAAACGACCAAAACAATGCGGGTACACGTGCAAAGTGGCGAGCATTAGCAAGGTTCATAAACTGATTAATAGCTCCAAGAATAAGAATTGCAGCCAAGATGTACGCCACCCACTTGATAAACCCTTCAGGCATAAAAGCGAGAATAACGCCCAACACACCACTACCCACACCCACGATAGGGAACATAGGTTGGCTCACCTTGATGGTGTTTCCTGCCTCGTCAACCTTTCCACTTGCTTTTGCTGCTCGTTCTTTTTCAAAGTAATAAACGATACACGAAATAAGACCTGACATAAAGAAAAGCACACCTACAGCAATAGTCATCCACGTCATTGTTTCTTCTCTATACTTGATGAGAAGTACACCCACGGCAATTGCTACTACTGCTCTTAAAATTGAACTTTGAATAATCTTCATAAAAAATATTTATTTGAATAAATCTAATCAGTAGACTTTATTTGGTTACAAATGTACAAAATAATCTGAAGTATTGTCTTCTAACTCTCAAGTTTTTATTACTTTTGTCTAAAAAATTATCCTATGACTACATTATATTTGGTGCGACACGGCGAAACTGTTGACAATGTAAAGCGCATAATGCAAGGACAAACCCAAGGCGAACTTACCGAAAATGGTTGCCAACAAGCTATGCAAGTAGGTGAAAACTTTGCGTCTGTTGCGATAGATGTGTACATCTCAAGCGATTTGAAGAGATGTATTGATACGTGTAGAATTATTGCAGGGAAGCCAGATGTAAATATTATTCAATCAAAACTTCTGCGTGAACGTGATTGGGGTTCATTTACAGGAAAATATATACCCGAATTGGCTAACTTAAATAACCCGGATGAATGGCCGAAAGATATAGAAACTTTAGATGAACTGAAAACTCGTGCGGCACAATTCTTAGCCTTTGTGAAAGAAAACTATGAGAATAAAACAGTATTGGCTGTAGGTCACGGCATTATTAATAAAGCCATTCAGAGCGTATATCACAACAAACCAATGAACGAAATAGCAGTGATGAAAAATGCCGATGTGCGTATATTGGAACTGTAAACCTATTATTTACAAGGCTCAGTAACGTTTATGACGAAAGCAAAGTTTAATTTTGAGTTGTATCCCTTACTTAAAGTCGCCCTCTTCTTTATTGTGGGTATGATTTTAGGACGATACACCACTTCGCTTTTCTCAGCATTTACGTGGCTTATCTTCGTGGTAGGAGGCTTATTATTGGCACTTCTTGCCTTAAAGAAACCAGTTGTTTCGCTTCTTGGACTATTCTTTGCAGTGCTGTCAATGGGTGGTTGCTTGATGGCAAAGTCGGAAAAGAAGCTCGAAACACAGCTTCCCACCTCTCCGCAACTTTATAATGCGGTGCTATTGTCCGAACCTGTGCAGCGCAAAAAGGTGATACAAGTAGACCTTGCTATACAAACCACTAATGGATACATTAAGACCAAGGCTTCTATCCTTCGTGATACCCTTACCCAACGTTACCTTACTCTTCACGTAGGCGATGGCATTCAGGCTTATTCAGCGCTTACTCCGCCTTACAACTTTGTACAATCTGAATTTGATTATGCACGTTGGCTCAAACAGCAAGGCTATCTTGCCGAAACCTTTATTTATCATCAGCATTGGCAAAAAGCTGCTATCTCCTTAGGCTTTTTGAGTGTTCTTGACCGCACCATATTGGTAATAAAATGCCAAAAACAGCGAATGGTGAACAGCCTTAAATCCATTATTACAGGTAATAATAATATTGCTGTATTGTTAGCAATGGGATTGGGAGATAAAACATTGTTAACAAAAGATTTAAAAGACGATTATTCCATCTCTGGTGCAAGTCATATACTCGCCATTTCAGGTCTTCATCTTAGTATCATTTACATCTTTCTTCTCAGTATTTTTTCCTTTTGGAAATACTTGCCTCTGCTTCGCCATTTAGCTCGCTATCGTTTGCCCGAATGTAGTGTGGTTTTACTCATTTGGGCGTATGTATTCTTAGTAGATTTTTCTCCCTCCGTGGTGCGTTCTGCCACAATGTTAACGATCTATACCTGTGTAACTCTGCTCAATCGCAATCGTTTTTCGCTGAATACGCTCGCCTTTACAGCCCTTGTTTTGCTTGTAGTCCGCCCTCAAAATCTTTGGGATATAGGTTTTCAACTCTCGTTTTCTGCCGTGTTTGCCATCTTGCTTTTTATGCCCCTTTTCGATGAGTTGGTTTCGCAAACGTGGCTTCAGCGTCACTTTGTTTTCCGATATTTGTGGAGCTTAGCAGCTGTTTCTGTATCTGCCCAATTGGGAACAGCTCCCCTTGTAGCTTATTATTTTGGAGGCTTTAGCACCTACTTTCTTTTTACCAATTTTATAGTTATTCCTTGCACGCTGCTCATACTTTATGGTATGGTTATTGCCTCTCTTTTGCTGCTGTTGCCTAAGGTTCATACCTTTTTGTTCGAATGTGTTGCCTATATCGTTGACTTTATGAATACCTCCATCTCTTGGATAGCCCACCTTCCTTATGCCCGTATAGCCTTACACCCCACAATGTTGCAAGTATTTTTGGTATATGTCGTCATTGCTTGCGTATGGTTCTTAGCGAGAATTTTTGTAGAACGACAACCATTCAAGTAATTTTTTGTACCTTTGCGAGCAGATATGCAACGATATTTTATAACTTTCTCATACGATGGTACACGCTACCACGGTTGGCAAAAGCAGCCTAACGGCATTTCAGTACAAGAAGTCTTAGACAAGGCTTTGTCTACACTCTTGCGCACACCTATCGAAACCGTTGGGGCAGGGCGTACCGATGCAGGTGTGCACGCACGTATAATGGTGGCACACTTCGATTTTGAAACTGAAATAGATGGAGGTCAACTAACTTACAAGTTGAACCGAATATTGCCGAAAGATATTACTGCAACGAGCGTTTATGAAGTGAGCAACGATTTGCACGCACGTTTTTCGGCTACACAGCGCACCTACCATTATTACATACATCGTCGCAAATCTACCTTCCAACGACATTATTCGCACCAACTTACGTATGCTTTAGACTTTGAGCAGATGAACGAGGCTGCCAAGTACCTATTGGGCGAAAAAGATTTTAAGTGTTTCTGCAAGTCGGGAGCTGACTCTAAAACCACCATTTGCAATGTTACCGAGGCACGATGGGTAGCTTATGATGCCGAATTGGGCGAAGGCAATGGGGCAGACTGGTACTTTGTTATTTCTGCCAATCGTTTTTTGCGCAATATGGTGCGTGCTGTTGTGGGTACGCTTGTAGAAGTGGGGCGTGGCAAGATAACGCTTGCCGATTTTAAGCGCATTGTTGACAGTGGTACACGTAATGATGCAGGCGAAAGTATGCCTGGTAATGCACTCTTCTTGTGGGACGTAACCTATCCTGTAGCGGAAAAAACTGCCAAAGAAGCCTAATCTTTTGGCTCACCAAGCAAGTTGTTCGGTATTTCGGTTGCTGATATTTGTAGTATTCTTCTTTTAATGTTCTGTTTTTCATAGTTCTATCTTTAGGTTGCCAAACATCTATGTTTTGCGTTGCCAAAGTTGAACTTTGACAAGGTAAAACATATATGTATTGGACGGTCAAAGTTTAACTTTGAGCGACGATAATTTGTGCGTTTGCAATGTGTTGATAATCAGTTGGTTTTGTAAAGTTGTTTTTCTGCTTGTTTTTGTTCTATTTTTCATATTGCAGCGGTGTGTTATTTATCTTCCATTGTTCTATTTCGGAAGAACCACTTTTTACGGTTTTATTTTACAAAGTTTCGCCCTCTCTTCCGCCCTTCCTATCGTTTTGTAATAAAAAACGCAAAAGTTTGAATAGTTTTACGACTTCCCAAAAATAATTAGTACAATATAAGTTTTCTTTAAGGAAAATTATGTACTTTTGCACTTGGATACATTGAAGTATTTTAACAATAAAATTATTTGATTGAATTACGTTTTTATGAACACTATAAAAAGACTACTTGAGTGGTATTTTTCTAAAAAAGCTCTGCCTTATTGGGCAATTCTTGTCTTCGATAGCTTGATATGCTATTTTTCAGGTATTTTTGTTTTTTGGTTGTACTATCATGGGGCTATAACTTTTGATAATATTGCTTTGCTCACAAAGACAATATGCGTCTATATGATATTCAATTTTATTGGCTTCCGCGTGTTCCGTACCTATTCGGGCATTATACGTTATTCCTCTTTTGTAGACTTACTTCGGGTAAGCTTTGCTATGTTGCTCTCGTTGACCATTGCCGAGCTGATGCACTACATTATTTATAGTTGGGACTTGAACTTTGTGCGCCTTGAAGGTAGGCAAATTGCAGCTATGTACTTGGTGGCAACCATTGGTATGATAGCTTTTCGTGTGTTGGTAAAGTCGATTTACGATACTGTTTTCAATACTGATAAAGGTGTGCTTACGCTTATTTATGGCGTGCAAGAGGGCGGTATAGGTTTGGCTAAAAACATTAGAAATGAGAATAATAGCAAGTTTAAGCTGAAGGGATTTATCTCTAATGATGCCAATCTTACTGACAAGCTCTTGATGGGCAAAAAGATATACGTGGGCAACGAAAAGTTGGCCGACTATATTAGTGAGATGAATATTCAGGCTGTATTGGTTTCACCTATTCAAGTAGAAAATTTCAGAAATGATACTGCGTTGCAAGATATACTTATCAATAATAACGTAAAAATTTATCTTACTGAGCGTTCACGCGAGTGGGAAGAAGGCGACGATTTCAGCAAAGTACAATTAAAAGAGATAAGTATCGAAGACCTTTTGCCTCGCGATGAGATAAAGGTAGATATGGATGCTATAGGTAGCTTGTTAACAGGAAAGCGCATTATGATAACAGGCTCGGCTGGTTCTATTGGTTCAGAGATGGTGCGTCAGATTTCTATTTACAATCCTTCTGACCTTATTCTTATCGACCAAGCCGAAACGCCACAGCACGACATTCGCCTATTGATGCACGCCCAATTTCCTCATATCAAGGTAGAAACGATTGTTGCAAGCATTTCGAATTACGACCGAATGGATACTATTTTTAACGAGTATAAGCCTGAATACGTGTTCCACGCTGCAGCATACAAGCACGTTCCAATGATGGAATATAACCCTTCGGAGAGTATTCAAAACAACGTTTGGGGTACAAAGGTTATTGCTGACTTGAGCGTGAAACATAACGTGAAGAAGTTTGTGATGATTTCTACCGATAAGGCGGTTAATCCAACAAACGTGATGGGTTGTTCGAAACGCATTTGCGAGATATATTGTCAGAGTTTGAACAAGAAGATAAACGAAGACGCAAGCAAGGGCAATGTTAAGGGAGCAACACAGTTTGTTACTACTCGTTTTGGTAATGTGTTGGGCTCTAACGGCTCTGTTATTCCGTTGTTTGAGAAACAAATCAAGGCTGGAGGTCCTGTTACTGTAACCGACCCTAATATTATTCGTTTCTTTATGCTTATTCCTGAGGCTTGTAAGTTGGTTTTGGAAGCAGGAACACAGGGTCGTGGAGGCGAGATATTTGTATTCGATATGGGTAAACCTGTAAAGATAGCCGACTTGGCTAAGCGTATGATAAAGCTATCGGGTGCTGAAGGTATCGAGATAAAGTACACGGGACTACGTGTAGGCGAAAAGTTGTACGAGGAAGTGTTGAGCACAACAGAGAATACGCTTCCAAGCGAGCACGAGAAAATACGTATTGCGCAAGTGCGTGAGTACGATTTTGATGTGGTAAGCCAGCAGATAGACAAGTTGGTTGCCTTAAGTCACACTTACGATAGTATGAATATTGTGAAGATGATGAAAGAAATTGTGCCCGAGTTTATTAGTAACAACAGCGTTTACTCGGTGTTAGATAAAAAATAAAGATAGCAAGTTGTACGTTGCTATTTTAACCCAAATCAGTCATTAGCCCACAAAGACTTTTTAAAGAGTTTAAGTGTTATGCTTTTCTTCGTCTTTACACCTTATTTAATATAAAAGGGTGAAGTAAGGTTTTTGTACCATTGGCTCTTTGTGCTGTCGTCTTGCTCCAAACATTCGGTGGTAATTTCGACTACCGAAAGTTGTTTTCTGAACTCCATTAATAAGCGTTTAGGTGCTTTATTGCTTTTTGTTTTAATATGTACCATCTTACTTATGGAGAGTCCTGCCACAATGGCTTCATATTCGATAGTACTTTTTGCCTCGTTGGGAACTATAATTGAAAATATGCCTTCATCGCTTAAAAGCGAGTAAGCATTGTGCATAAGTTCTCTGAAGGGTAGGGCATCGGTGTGCCGAGCTTGGGCTCTGTTCTTGTCAGGGTTTTTCAATGAGTTCTCAAAGTAAGGCGGATTGCTCACGATGGCATCATAAAGTTTTCCTTGACTTTGCTCCTTATAGTTTTGTAGCGCAATGTTGACAATGTTTACCCTATTCGCAAAAGGCGATTGAGCAACGTTTTCTTTGGCTTGTTGTGCTGCCTCTTTGTCTATTTCTATCGCATCAATATGCGCCGTGGGGTAGCGTTGTGCCATCATAAGTGCGATGAGTCCCGTGCCTGTGCCTATGTCTAAAATGCGTGTGCCTCCTTTTGCCCACGAGCCAAGTAGCACGCCATCAGTGCCAACCTTCATTGCGCAGCGGTCTTGCTCTATGGTAAACTGTTTGAAAGCAAATCCCATTATATCTTAATTTTGCGGAGTAGGTTCTTGTTTATCGCCTGCATCTTCCTACTCTGTTTGTTGATGTTGTATCTTATCTCATCTATATTGCAGAACAACTCTGAGAATGCGGTCTGAATAATGTTAGGTTTGCGGCTTATGCGTTTGTCCGAAGGGTTTACAACAACCTTTATTCCCTTGTTTATCACTTTCACTTCTATGTCTGCATCTGCCATTATGGGGTCGCCATCAAAGTGTATAACGCCTGCTTGCTTTCTGTGAATGAGTATTCTTTTGGCTTTGAAAGTCTTTATTTTCTGATACTTATCAATGGTTTTATTGAACATTTCAAAGGCAACATGCGATGCTTCTAATATGTCGAAAGGCTCCATTATAATGACATCCAATAGTCCGTCGCTCATTGAGGCTTGAGGAGCTATATACGCATTGTTGCCATATTGCGAGGCATTGGCTACCGAAACAAGGAAGGCTTTGTACTTGTGAATACCCTCATCGTCTTCTATTTCGTAAGTCTGTGGTTCGTACGAAAGTCCTTCTTCTAATATCTTTTGCACATAGGTGATAGGGCCTCGCTTGCCTGCCTCTGCAAACTTCATTGATATAAAGGCATCGAAACCCATTCCACAAGTACAAAAGAAAGGTATGTTGTTGATAAGTCCATAGTCTAACGACTTGATGGTGTTTTGATTAAGTATCTCAATGCTTTTCTTGACATTTAGAGGTATGGCAAGGTGGCGAGCTAAGCCATTGCCCGAGCCTGTAGGAATGATAGAAAGTGCTGTGTTGGTATTTACAATGCCTTTGCCTACTTCGTTAACAGTGCCGTCTCCACCTATTGCAACCACAATGTCTACCCCTTCTTGGGCAGCCTTGGCTGCTATTTCGGTAGCGTGTCCTGCGTATTCAGTTTTAGCAATAGCGTATTCAAACACATCTTTATCGATGTACTTTTCTATCATTTCAGGAATAGCAGCTTTCTTCTTTGCTCCTGAAATAGGGTTCATAATGAATAAAACCTTCTTCTTCATACCTTCATAGTTTCGGATATTAACCGAAAATAAGGCAAAATTAAATATTTATAGTTGTTTTTGAACAAATTGTACGTGAAAAAAAATTAATTTCCACTTCTCTTGTCATTTGATGCTGAATATCAACAAAAAGTTGTATCTTTGCAAGCCTAATAAAATTGTAGTTAATAACTACACCTTATATAATAATGGGACAGTTACAAGAAAAGTACAAGAATTACTGTGAGCCTCAGAAATTTATGGAAGCAGGATTGTATCCATATTTTCGTGAAATCACAAGCAAACAGGGTACAGAAGTTACCGATATTGATGGTCATTCAATTTTGATGTTTGGTTCAAACGCATATACAGGTTTGCCAAACGACCCACGTATTATTCAAGCTGGTAAAGATGCCCTCGATAAGTATGGTTCAGGGTGTGCGGGAAGTCGTTTCCTCAACGGAACACTCGACTTGCACGTACAGTTAGAGAAAGAATTAGCTGAATTTATACACAAAGATGAGGTGCTTTGCTTCTCAACAGGTTTCTCGGTGAATGCAGGTGTTTTAGCTATGGTTGTTGGTCGTGGCGATTACATCATCTGCGATGACCGCGATCACGCAAGTATTGTTGATGGTAGACGTCTCAGCTTTGCAACCCAATTGCGTTACAAGCACAACGATATGGAGGACTTGGAACGTATTCTTGCTAAATTACCACAAGAGGCTATTAAGTTAATTGTTGTTGATGGCGTTTTCTCTATGGAAGGCGACTTGGCAAATCTTCCAGCTATCGTTGAATTAAAGAAGAAGTATAATTGCTCTATTATGGTAGACGAAGCACACGGTTTGGGTGTGTTTGGCAAGCAGGGTAGAGGAGTTTGCGACCACTTCGGATTGACTGATGAGGTTGACTTGATTATGGGAACATTCTCAAAAAGTATGGCTTCAATCGGTGGATTTATAGCGGCTGATAAGGATACAATCAATTATTTGCGTCACACGTGTAGAACTTATATCTTCTCTGCGAGCAATACTCCTTCAGCTACAGCTGCAGCTTTAGAGGCACTCCACATTATGATTGCAGAGCCTGAACGTCAAGAAAATTTGTGGAAAGTAACCAACTATGCTTTGCAACGTTTCCGTGAAGAAGGTTTTGAGATTGGAGATACAGCAAGCCCAATTATTCCACTTTACGTGCGTGATATTAACAAAACATTCATTGTTACTATGAAGGCTTACGAGGCAGGAGTGTTTATCAATCCTGTTATTCCTCCAGCGTGTGCACCTCAAGATACGCTCGTTCGTTTTGCATTGATGGCTACACACACAGAAGAACAGGTAGAACGTGGTGTTCAAATATTGAAAGCTATCTTCAAAGAGGAGGGCATTATTTAAGATTATGTTCTGTGAACTATAAATAAAATGTGGAGTTTCGATAGCCTAAATTCCACATTTTGTCTTTTTATTTGTGTTGGGTTTAACCCAACTCGGTCGTTAGACTTCTTCGAGATTTGCGAGCTTATTTTGAGCTATTTTTGGTTGTTTTTGAAGACGTTTAGCGAGCTAAACAACTGAAAAAACAAACGGAAAGAGCCAAAATAAGGTGCAAAGACGAAGAAAAGCATAACAGCTAAACGCTTTAAAAAGCCTTTGCGGGCTAATGACTGATTTGGGTTTAACAATCAAAGACAAAGCTCAAAGATTTTTTTCGTTCCTTTAATATTTTTTCTTTATTTGTATATCATTGATAAACAGCACGTTTTATGTGATTATTGATTTTATCTATTGGGCGATAAATTTATTCTGTTGTAGCGTTCTTTTATTAGTTATAACTTTGCAACAGAAAAAAATAAGAACTAATTTCAATAAGATATACGAACATGATGTTTATAGCAAAATTATTGTTAGCAATTACAATTCAAATGCCAACCTTGCCTTATGCAAGCAATACATTGGAACCTGTGATAAGCGAACAGACAGTGAACATTCATTATGGAAAGCATCTTCAAGGATATGTAAATACATTGAATGGACTCATTAAGGGAACAGAATACGAAAACAAAACATTAGAAGAACTTGTAAAAACTGCACCTGAAGGACCACTTTATAACAATGCAGGACAAATTCTCAATCATAAGTTGTACTTCGAACAATTCAAGAAGCCAACAGAAAACAACCGTCCTGAAGGCAAAATAGCTGAACTTATCAATAAGTCATTTGGTAGTTTTGATGCTTTCAAGGTTGAATTTGCAAAAGCTTCGACAACGCTTTTTGGCTCTGGCTGGGCTTGGTTATCACAAGATAAAGATGGTAAATTAGTGATTACAAAAGAAACTAATGCAGGCAATCCATTACGTAAAGGATTAAATCCAATTTTTGGTATGGATGTCTGGGAACACGCTTACTATCTTGATTATCAGAACAAACGCGCTGATCACATCGCTGCTGCGTGGCAGATAGTAGATTGGAAAGTTGTTGAAAGTAGACTTAAGTAAAAGCAAATATTAATAAATCAAACAATAACAATAAAAGACTGCGAGGTAAGCTTGCCGGCGATATAGTTTGGTTAGTGCTATTCGAGGGCAAGACACCAAGTAGTCTGATAAAAGAAAAATAAGTAATATGGAAACAATTATCAATGCAAATCTTCCTGAATTTAAAGTTCAGGCATTCCAAAACGGTGAATTTAAAACAGTTTCATCTGAAGACATCAAGGGCAAGTGGGCTATCTTCTTCTTCTACCCAGCTGACTTTACATTTGTTTGTCCTACTGAGTTGGTTGACCTTGCAGCTAAGTATGAAGAGTTGAAGGGTATGGGTGTAGAGGTGTTCTCTGTAAGTTGCGATACTCACTTTGTACATAAGGCTTGGTTTGACGCATCAGAAAGCATTCAGAAGATTAACTATGCAATGCTTGCAGACCCACTCGCAGTATTGGCTAAGGGCTTCGGTGTTTACAAAGAAGATGAAGGTTTGGCTTATCGTGGTACATTCCTCGTTGACCCAGAAGGCAAGATTAAGTTGGCTGAAATTCAAGATAACAGCATTGGTCGTAACGCTGACGAACTTGTACGCAAAGTTAAGGCTGCACAATTCGTAGCTTCTCACCCTGGTGAAGTTTGTCCTGCAAAGTGGAACGAAGGTGCTGAAACATTGAAACCAAGCATTGATCTCGTAGGTAAAATTTAATTCTATTCAATAATAAACAACTCTTCTTGGTGTTATCGTTGTATAATACCAAGACAGAGTTTACATATTTGAAACTAAAAAGTATAAGAATTTCTCTCTTTCCATAGCATATTAGAAAATATAATTATCTTGTAGATCAGTTTCAAATCATCACAAAAACAAAACATTATGGATAGTCTCTTGCTCTCCTGTCTTCGAAGTCTTACCCTTGAGTGGAGAGCATTCGGAAGTAACAGATGAGCAAGAGATTTTTCTATGATATAGACTTCATTCCTACATAACGCACTGAAAAATGTTAGATAAAAATATATTAGAGCAGGTAAAGGGAATTTTCTCAACCTTAAAGTCAAGCATTACGCTTGCAGCAACATACAACAAAGAAGATAAAAACGCAACTGAGCTGAAAGATTTCTTAAACGATTTCACTTCAACATCAGAACATTTAAGCGTAGAATACACAGAAGTAGACGATAAGCAATTCCACTTCGATATTTTAAAGGATAACAACCCAACGGGCATACGTTTTCGTGGTATTCCTAACGGACACGAGTTTACATCGTTATTGCTCGCTATATTAAACACAGACGGACAAGGAAAGAATATCCCCGACGAAACTATACAACGCCGAATTAAGTCGTTGAAGGGTGAAATATCACTTTCTACATACGTTTCACTTACGTGTACCAATTGTCCCGATGTGGTTCAGGCACTCAATCTTATGTCGCTCATCAATCCCAACATCAAGCACGAAATGGTAGATGGTGGAGTTTTCCAAACAGAGGTGAGCAATCTTAACATTCAAGGCGTACCTGCTGTTTACTGCAATGGTAAGTCGCTACACGTAGGACGTGGTGATTTAGGTGTTTTACTTCAAGAATTAGAAGATGCAGTAGGAAGTCAGACAGACGAAAACATTGAACCTATCGAGCGCAAATTTGATGTCGTTGTCATTGGCGGTGGACCTGCTGGTGCTTCAGCTGCCATCTATTCGGCTCGTAAGGGCTTGCGTGTAGGTTTGGTAGCCGAACGTATTGGTGGTCAGGTGAACGATACTACGGGTATTCAGAACCTTATTTCGGTTCCTGAAACAACGGGAACACAACTTGCTTCCGACCTTAAAACACACCTCAATACTTACCCTATTGAGCTGTTCGAACATCGTAAAATTACAAGCGTAAAACTTAATGATGCACTGAAAGCGATAAGTGTAAAGGGAGGTGAAGTGTTTAAAGCTCCTGCCGTAATTATTGCAACTGGTGCAAATTGGCGTCGACTTAATGTAGGCGATGAAGAGAAGTACATCGGTCACGGTATTCATTTCTGTCAACACTGCGACGGACCTTTCTATAAAGGAAAGAACGTGGCTGTGATTGGTGGAGGCAACTCAGGACTTGAGGCAGCTATCGATCTTTCTGGTATTTGTAATAAAGTTACCGTATTTGAGTTTGGTGATACGCTACGTGCCGATACCGTTTTGCAAGAGAAAGCACAGAGCTTGACCAACTTACAGATATTTAAGAACGCTCAAACTACCAATGTTAAGGGTGACGGAACTAAACTTACTGCCCTTACAGTAAAGGACAGACTGACCGAAGAAGAAAAAGATTACAACTTCGATGGTGTGTTTGTACAGATTGGTCTTGCTGCAAATAGCGATCCTTTTAAGGAAGAATTGAAGCTTACTCCACGAGGTGAAATTAACGTTGACGAGTTCTGCCGCACTTCAATTCCAGGTGTTTACGCTGCAGGCGATGTAACCAACGTACCTTACAAGCAAATAGTTGTGGCAATGGGCGAAGGTGCAAAAGCAGCTCTCTCTGCCTTTGATGACCGTCTCCGAGGCATTATTTCATAAGCAAGTATAAGTTTTTTGATGTGACATAATTTGATAAAGTTTACCCTCATTGTCAAGGTCTTACCTTAGCAATGAGGGCTTTTTGTTTCTTAGAGCTATTGAGTTGTCTTATAACTTTTCGGCAAGAAACTTACCTGTAATGCTATCTTTGTTTTTTGTAATCTCTTCTGGAGTGCCACAAGCAGCCAATCTTCCGCCCTCTTCACCTCCTTCAGGACCAATGTCTAAGATGTAGTCTGCACATTTTATCACGTCCATATTGTGCTCAATAACAAGCACCGAATGGCCTTTTGCTATCAACGCATCGAAGGCTTTCAATAGACGTTTGATGTCGTGGAAATGCAAACCTGTGGTAGGCTCGTCAAAGATAAAGAGCGATGGCTCTTGCTTTTCTTGTCCTATGAAGTAAGCCAATTTCACACGTTGGTTCTCTCCACCCGAAAGCGTAGACGAACTTTGCCCTAATTTTATATAACCCAATCCCACATCTTCTAAAGGCTTTAAGCGGTCAACGATGGCCTTTTTCTTATGCTTACCAAAGAATTGTATGGCTTCAGATACAGTTAAATCCAACACCTCATTGATGTTTTTTCCTTGAAACTGCACATCTAACACCTCACGCTTGAAACGTTTGCCGTGACATTCTTCACACGCTAAAAGCAAGTCTGCCATAAACTGCATCTCTATGGTGATAACTCCTGCTCCCTTACATTCCTCACAACGTCCTCCTTCTACATTAAATGAGAAGAACTGAGGTGTAAAGCCCAACTGTTTTGCTAATGGTTGGTCGGCAAAAAGTTTACGAATTTCATCGTATGCCTTCACGTATGTAGCTGGATTAGAACGTGTGCTCTTACCTATAGGATTTTGATCCACAAACTCAACGTGCTTTATTTGGTCAACATCTCCTGTCATTGAACTATACTCGCCAGGGATGTCAGCCACTTCGTCAAGCCGTCTTTTCAATGCAGGATACAAAGTTCCTTTAACGAGCGACGACTTCCCACTACCGCTAACACCCGTCACTACCGTGAACGCATTGAGCGGAAAAGTAGCGTCCAATCCTTTAAGATTGTTCATTCGACAACCTTTCAGTTGGATAGACCTATTCCACGAACGTCTACTCTTAGGTACTTCTATGATTTCGTTGCCTGTCAAATACTTTATGGTGTACGACTCGGGGTGGGCAGCTATCAGCTCATTTCGGTTCTTATCGTTTATCTCAGGCACTTTCCCATCGTACACAATGCGTCCGCCCAATCTGCCTGCATCAGGTCCAACATCGACAAGATAGTCTGCCGTGCGTATGATTTCTTCATCGTGTTCCACCACTACAACCGTGTTGCCTATGGCTTGCAACTCTTTCAGTACGTGGATAAGACGGTCGGTATCACGACTATGAAGTCCGATACTTGGTTCATCTAAAATATAGAGCGACCCCACAAGCGACGAGCCTAACGATGTTGTAAGATTGATGCGTTGACTTTCGCCACCACTCAATGTGTTGGATTGGCGATTGAGTGTAAGATAGCCCAATCCCACATCAAGCAAGAATTGTAAGCGATTATTAATTTCGAGCATCAAACGGCGACTTACACCTTGTTCGTGTTCGGTCAATTCTATATTGTCAAACCACTCTTTCAGCTTTCCGATAGGCATTTCCACCAAGTCGGTTATTGCCATTCCGTTGATTTTAACCCACGTAGCTTCTTTTTTCAATCGTGTTCCGTGGCAGTCAGGGCAAGTTGTTTTACCCTGATAACGGCTCAACATCACACGATACTGAATTTTGTATTGGTTCTCCTTTACCATTGCGAAGAACGAGTCTATACAAATGCGCTCTGATAAAGGTTGTTTCGCCTCGCTTGGTAAGCCGTGCCACAACTGTTGCTTCTCTTTTTTGGTAAGTTCAAAGTAGGGCTTGAATATGGGGAAATTGTCCTTTGCTGCACGTCGGCAGAAATCTTCTTGCCACGTTTTCATCTTATCGCCGTGCCAACACTGCACACAACCCTCGTAAACCGAAAGCGAAGAATTAGGGATAACCAAACGTTCGTCAATGCCCATTACACGTCCAAAACCCTCACAGGTAGGACAAGCACCGAGAGGCGAATTGAATGAAAACATATTGTCGTTAGGTTCTTTAAACTTAATGCCATCTGCCTCAAAGCGAGTAGAAAACTCGTAGATGATATTAGATGGCATAAAGACAAGTTTCAGTACACCATCGCCCTCATAGAAAGCCGTTTCGCAAGAGTCGGTAAGACGAGAGATGGTTTCCTTAGCATCGTCTACCGACATACGGTCGATTACCAAACAAATATCTTCAGCATTGGTTTCGCTATCGTCACGATGCGTTTCCAACCAGTCTTCTATTCGTACAATCTCGCCGTTGACAAAAATTCGAGCATACCCCTCTTGCACTTCCATCTCCAATTGTGTAGCAATGGTACGCCCCTCGTTAAGGTGGAGTGGGGCAAGTACGCAAAACTTTGTTCCCTTAGAATAGCTTTGCGCCTTCTCTATCACATCTTCTACAGTATGTTGCTTCACCTCCATACCGCTTTTAGGACTATATGTGCGCCCTATGCGTGCAAAGAGCAAGCGCATATATTCGTAAATCTCGGTTGAGGTGCCCACTGTAGAACGAGGATTGCGCGAGATAACTTTCTGTTCGATGGCAATAGCAGGGGGAAGTCCCTTAATGAAATCTACCTCAGGTTTTGCCATTCTGCCTAAGAATTGGCGAGCGTATGCCGACAAACTCTCCACATAGCGGCGTTGCCCTTCGGCGTAAAGCGTGTCAAAAGCCAACGACGACTTACCCGAACCCGATACTCCGGCAACGACAACAAAGTTGTTGCGAGGAATTTTCACATCTATATTGGCTAAGTTGTTCACCTTAGCTCCTTTTACCTCTATATATTCGTCTGCTTTTATTCTTCTATTATCCATCTGTACGGGTATGCCTATTTTTGAATTAGAACTACAAAATTACAAAAAAAGATTTGGTATCTTCCGTAATTTCATTTATATTTGCAATTATAAGATGAACAAAATAAAAGGAGGATAATATGAAATCAAAATATTTAGTATTAGTAGCCTGTCTGTCACTCTCGATGATGGCAGCTGCACAAAGCACTATAGAGCGGATAGAAGCAACGCCTGTGAATGTGTCTAACCTAAAAAACCTTACCGTAAGCCCTATGTATCAGGAGTGGTTGGCAAGGTATCAGCAGGTGGGCGATGCTATTAATGCCGTATCCGACCAATATCAGTTGGAAGTAAATAAGTATGGCTACCCTAAGAAAAAGACCATCCAAAAGAAAATAGAATTAGTAACGCAATACATAACATTGTTAAAGCAGCAACGCGACTCGGATGAATTGAACCAAAACCTTGATGTAAAAAAGGTGGAGAATAAAATAATAATGTGGGAAGAACAACTTAACGGATTGAACTACTTATTGAAAAAGATTTATTAAAAACAATGGAGGACTGCTTATGACCGACTATCAAAACATAATAAACAATTATGCTGACCCTATAGAAGAACTTCAGATACGCCATTTTGCTTGTAAGGAAATGGAACGACAGATACATCGCTACATAAAAGCGATGAGAGGGTCGAAGGAACACATGCTTCGATTTGAAGAAACACTACAAAGTATGTCCTTAGAAGATAAGGAAAGAGCCATAGCACTTTACATTGACTTGAATAGAAAAGTGTTAGACGGGTTAGATTTCAAGCTCGTTTTGGCGCGTGCAATGGCAAATTACTCTGATACGTACGAATTTCTTGTGACCCTAATCAATGATAAGCGCCGCATTGTACGTTATCTCAATATATTGCGCGATACCTATATACAATATCATAAGGTGATAGAAGAGGACGGCAAGTTTGGAATACTCGACTATCACGGCAACACCCTTCTTTCGCCTAAATATGAGTTTTTGCGTACTTGCTATGTGTATGTGGACGACCTTCGCACAATGCCTATCATAGCCCAACTTGATGGCAAATTAGGTTTAGTATTGCCCGATGGCAACGATACACTCGTAACACCATTCAAGTATGATAGCATTTCGCTGCGTGAAGAACCACCTTATTTTGAAGCAAAATATGATGGAAAGGTTGTTATGCTGACTACCGAAGGGGTAGAAGTAGAAAAAACGGGGTGTAGATAGTATTCTCTCCCAACCCTATAAATTAAGGTATAGGAAAAACAAAGAATAAGAGAGCTTTGATAAACCAAATGGGTTGTTAAAGCTCTTTTTTGTTTGTAATAACCAATAGAACATTGTGGGGTAGGGGAAGAATAGAACAAACTGCGAAAAGATCAAAAGATTGTTTTGCTAAAATTTAAATCCTTGATAATCAAAGGTTTATAGATGCTTTGTAAAACATATATGTTTTGCATTCCAAGATAATTATAAAAATATATCTATCTGAAAATAAAGAAGTTACCTTGTTGGTATAACTAAACAGGTAACGATTTGGAAACGAGCGAGCTACTTGGCTTCGCTGCTTTCTGCCTAACAAAGAACGCTTGTTATTCCGTTTGCAAAGATAATACTTTGTTACCGAATAACAAGCATTTTTAATGAGATATTCTTCTTTCTGCATTTTGTTCAGGCGTGAGTTATAATCCCCTTCCACGTTTCTTCTTTCTGTTAGCTTGGTATCTGAGTTTGCGCTGCCATGCAGCTTCGACATAGTCATTGCCTTGCGTAGTAGGTGTAATCAAATCGCCTAACTCTTCCACAACTTCATCGGCTGCGCTAACGATGGTGTCTGCCACCGCACCAATGGGATTCTGCACTTGTGGTGTGTCATTGTCTCGTGAAATTGAGGAGCGGCTTGGAGGTATGAGTTGATAACCTGTATCGGGATATTTGTTCTTGTCTGTTGGCTCTTGTACTGTTAGATGTGGTTTCCTTGATTCTTCCTTGTTGGTTGTTTCAAAGTTCTTCTGCAAGGAATGGTAGCCGAACTCCCTGCCGATTTCGGAAGCCTTGAACGATTGTCCACCAAATGAGAACTTCAAGCCATAGACCTTGCCCTGCTTGTTCTTCATACGCTCTATGGTGATGCCGTTCTTGTTCAACTCGTAAAGGAACATGGAATGCCTGGTGATACCTATACCTTTGTACTTGTCAAGCAGGGCATAGCAGATTTGTTGTACTTGCTGTTTTGTCTGCTCTCTTATTGGACTGGCTTTTGGCTCCTGATGCTGCTTTTTCGCCTTGACCTCCTTTGCGATGGTCAAGCCTTTCTCCCGACTGATTTCCTCCGCCATCCTTGCTGCCCTGTTGCTCACAAAAGTGGTATCATAGACTTCTCCGTACAGACTGATGCGGTTGGCAATGATGTGAATGTGTGTGTTGTCAGTGTCCTTGTGCGTTACCGCCACCCATTGATGGTTGTCAAGTCCCATTAGCTTGGCAAACAAATGGGCGATCCGCATCAGTTCGGACACGGGCAGTTTTTTCTCGTCCTGCGGTGCGATGCCGATTTCGATACGGAGAAACTTGTTCCTGCAACGGCTGTTGTAATCGCTGACTACTTTCATTTCCTCGTAGATGGTCTTTGGATCTCTGCTGCAAAGATTGTGGAATGCAAGCCGACTACCGAGTTTGCCTTCCCTGAAAATATAGTCCAAAGCTGTGCTTCCGTGCGCTATCGCCTTGCATTTACCTATCATTTCTTGTTAGATTTAAGACCTTATATACCTCATCATCCACACGAAAATGCGGGTCGTAAAACCGCTTAAATGCCTCTTTGGCACATAGCGAAAGGTTCTTGGTGATATGTAGCCAATCCTCGTCCTTGAGCTTGATGAGATTGGAAACCTGCCCGTAGAACCTTCCTGTATGTTGAAGAATGGCAATGGCTTCCCTCTCATTGTCTGTCATCTTGGGAACAGCTGTTACTTCTCCGTTAAGGAGTATCTCACGGCAGTACTCTGAGAACTTCCGCCCTGTACTTTCCGCTTTTGACTTGATACGATGCTTCTCCTCTAAGGTGCATCTTATCTTGATGAACTCTGTCTTGTTCATCCGCTGTTCTTCCTTATCCTTTGACTGCCATCGGGCAGCTTTTCCTTTGTATCTATTCATATAAGTTTCCTTTAAGAGTTAATCATTATAGATGATTTGTTGTTGCTTAATTTCTGAATGCTGACCGATGAGAACGTAGTGATTACGGTCTAATCTCCCCGACAGTCTGACGAGGGGAGCAAGAGCAGTTTGTGGGTACAAACTGACGTCTTGCAATATCAGCTAACGAAACGTTTACGCACAAGGCGTTTTGCTGCAGAAAAGTAAATGCCGCGCATTCTGTGTTTAACTGCGTTCGTGGTGTTCCCATCATTCAGTATGTTTGACCAATTTCTGTTGCTATGTTCTCTAAAAAAGGGTTGAGGGTTTTGAGTGGAATAATAGCCCCTTTTCCCAAAAGTCCTCGACCCTTTTCCTGTGATTTACAATCTCCTCCATTTCTCTATGTCTTCACCATACTCCTCCAGATGGAGGCGCACGATGTTTTCCACGAAACTTGAAAGGTTGCTGCCCCTGTCGCCCAATCTGCGCACGATGAAGTCGGCACGCTCCTGCGTTTCTCGGCTCAGATAGACCGCCTTTCGGTTGCTCAGTCTTGTTGGGACAAGGTAGGTTTGCTTGTAGGCTTCGAGCGTTTCCCTTCTCATCTTGGCACTGATGCGCCTTTGAACGGTTGCGTTCTCTGTATGCTGCGCAGGTTCAGAGTGCGTAGTGTTCTCTGTGTTCTGTTCGTTAGGCTCTTGAATAAGTCTTGCTTTCCTTGCCCGAAGTTCGGCAATGATATGTTCAGACGAATTTTCTATCTGATTTAGTCCAAAATACTGCTTGTCGGAATGGATTGTATTCTTCATTCCCTCGTTACTGACTTTTTGCTTTTCTATGTTTTTATCTCATTTTATGTTTGACTTGTTTTGATTTCATGTTTTGATTTTGTTCTTTAACCGACATCCGTATCCGTTCCTGCACTTTCTGCTGCTCCTGTTTACGCATACGGCTGACATGAAACTCGTTGAGGTCTTTGAAGTCCTTGTAATATCGGGACATATCCTCCACCTTGAAACCAGCTCTGATGAAATCGTTAGTAGCCCTTCGCCCTGCTTCATCATTGTCAAGGAAGGCAAGGATATGGGGCAGGTGTTGATCGTTCAGATAGCGAACTGTCCTTGCCACATTGCTCACGGAGTTCATCACAAGGCAGTGGCTGGCTATCTCCTCTTTCATTGAAAGAAAGGAGAGGAAGTCCATAAAGCCCTCAAACACGCATACAGGCAGTGGCTTGTCTATTGCGTGTTTTGTCTGTTTGTCCGTAAATATCAGAGTAATGTCCTTCGGAGCTATCGTTCCCTTGAACGTCTTGTCGTCACGAAGCTCATAGCCGCCAGAGAGATTAGCATAGCCGATGGCTTGATAGAGTCTGCTCCTTACCTCATAGCTGATACATTTGAGGAAAGGTATAGCCTTTTCCATGTCAATGCAGCGTTCCTTCGTAAGATATTCCTGCAAATGTGGTGGCAGGGTGTCTGATATTTCTATCAGTCTCCTTGCTCCATTTACAGCCATCACAGGCTGGGAATTATTTGGCACGAAGTCTTTACGAGAACTATATGTTATATTATCGGAAGCGTTTTGTTCCAAACGGCAAATGGCTTCCGATAGCGTGCAGCTCTCCAAACGCATACAGAGGTCAATGATACTTCCGCCCCTACCTTCGGCATAGTCTATCCAGAGGTTCTTCTGTGTGTCCACCTTAAAACTCGGATGCGTTTCCTCTCTGAGTGGTGAGCGGTACAGCACATAGGAAGGTGTCCTACGTACAGGCTTGATGCCTTTCCTTTCAAGATACTCCACGATGGGGTATTGCTTGATGCGTGATAAATCTTCTTCTTTCATTGCTTTGATACTTTAATGGGTTGAATGATAATTATTTATATTTGTCTGTTTTTATGGTTTTACTGTTTCCAAAGTTTTCCCCCTCCAAACTTTTTCATCTTTCTTCTTACTACATACTATTTTGTGATAAGTGATTGATAATCAGTGTTACTTTGTAGTATAAGACAATACTACACATTCTACTACATTTGGCTACTACAAGTTTTAAGGAGCGGGCAGGGCAAGATTTTCCTAATTTTGTAGACATAGATGGGGCTACCTCCGTTTCTTCGTTTGCTCACCTTTATGTATCCTGCTTTCTTCAAGGCTTCGCCCATACGCTTGGCAACAAGTGATTGGTGAGTATAAATACCCAAATAAGTGAGTATCTCCGTAGTGGTCATTAACGAATAACTTTCATCCTCCGTTGGCTTTTAAAACAACGCAACAAAAGCTCCATCTCTGCAGTTTGTACTTGAAAGTCTTCACTCTCTCTATATAGTTCGGCAATCTCGTCATCATCAAACCAATAGCGAAAACCTAACTTTAACAGGGCTTTGGCTTCCGCATAAACATTGTCCATCGAGATAGCTTTTGCTCTCTCAATATTTATGGAAAGCACTTCAAAGGGCAGGAAGCGTCTGCTTCCTGTAGGGTCTGTAAGAAAGTCGTTGCCGTTTACCGATGCCACGAAACTTGCCAAGTGGGGGTGTTCCTCCACATATTTATCATAGGGCATACGATACTTGACCATCGGGCAGGTGATGAGGTTTTTCAGTTCGTTCTCGTCACGCTTGTTGAGGGCTTTAAGTTGGTCGTCGATGTTTACGATGAGGTTTTGCCCGATATAGGTAAGTGTGTCCTTCTCCTGCGGATATATCTTGCCCGTGTAGCTGTAACCATGCAAAGCAGGAGGACAAAGCAAGTCAAGGAACGTTGTCTTGAACTTGCCCTGCTCGCCTGTTAGTACAAGACAGGTATGGTTACGGCACTCACGGTTATCCATGGCATTGGCAACCACTGCTACGAGCCATTTAGTAAGGTACGGCAGCCACTTGTCAGAGTTGCGAACAACTACGCAACTTGCCAAGTCAGGAATGGCTTTCAGTGAAAGGGAGGAAGCATTGCGGCAACTATTGTATTCGTTAGTGTTACTACAACTACTGCCTATATCCAGCAAGGGCAACGCTTTGAAATACTCTTGTATGGGGTTGATGCGTGGCGAGAAGCTGCTCTCGATGATGGAATAGAGGTTGTCGGAAGATGTGATAATCCCCACATCGTTGTCAAGTTCCCTGCGGAGCGTGTTGATTTCATAGCGACCCACTTTTGAGAAGTGAGTATCGTCCTTGTCCCTGTATTCAGTTCTTCCCAACACCGTGTTGTATCTGAACTCATAGCGAGAGGAAAGATAGGTTTCTATCTCACCGTTTTTTGAGGAAGTCTTCCTTTGCTTGGGCATATTGTTTTCGCCCTCCGATTTGCCTTTATCTGCATTCTTTTTCATTATCTGCTTGGTTTGGTTTCCAAGAGTGAAGTTACGAAGAGAATGGGAAAGTTCCAAGCATTCGGGGAGTGCTTGCATAATGTTGCACTCATTGGCTATGAATTTCTCATGGATTTTTATGGAAATAGAGAGAGAAAAGACTGATTTAAACTAAAACTAAGTCAAAGAAGATGATAAAATAACAAGAAAAGGCAGAGGCAGGAGTGTACCTTTTGCGCATGTATGCGGTATTCTGCACCGATATTGCAAACAATAGTATCAGCACAGAAATAAGGTAGCGTTTGTTTACACCAAGAGTGCCACAAGCTGCCACTTGGGCGAAAAACGATTGAATAGGAGATGCATCACCGTATCTTTGTACCCAACGGACGGTGAAAGAAGAAAACAGGGTAAGAAGGTGCAAACGGCTGCCGATAAAATGCGTTAGCTTTTCCTTGAAATTCCCGATATTTCCCTGCTGTTCCCTGCTGCTTTGAAGTATGACAAACTCATCATATTTTTGCAGGCATAAACGTGCGGTGAAACGCAGAACAGGCAAAGGTATTGTCAATACCAATAAGACGGAATTACAAACAAAACAATTATAAAACTATGGGATATTTTATCATTACGGATTCAAATTGGACAAGGCTCAAGAATGAGATTCTCTGTCTTGCCGAGACCTGCCACAAGGTATTCGGGGAACAAAGCAAGCACACCGATTGGCTGCACAACGGTGATGTATGCAAGTTGCTTAACATCAGCAAGCGCACATTGCAGCACCATCGGGATACAGGTGTGTTGCCTTTCTCGCAAATCGGGCATAAGTGCTATTACAGGCGTGAGGATGTGGAGCTATTGCTCCAAACCAAATCGGATAAATCGAAAAGACAAATTTAAAAATAACAAATAAGGAAAGAGAAATATGGAACAGGTAAGAGACTTGAACATGGATGCGGACGATATGCTGGTGGTGCTCTCCGCAGTTGAGGGAGTGAACAGACGGATAAAGGAAGTGGCACAGACACACAAACCGCTGTTTGGCGGTGAGCATTTCCTGACGGGTAAGGAAGTATGCGAGCGGCTGTATATCAGCCCTCGCACCTTGCAAGACTATCGGGACAGGAGAATTATTCCCTACACACAATTTGCAGGGAAGATTCTCTACAAGGCTTCGGATTTGGAGAAGATGTTGGAAGATAATTATAAGTGATGGAAAATAAATCAAGGAGAATCCTCCGTATGTAACATCCGAACGAAGTCGTCTTATTTATAGTGTTTTGAGGCGATAAAAGCTGCAATTAAAATGCAACGACTCTTGACAGTCTTCCTGCAAACATAATATGTGGATAATTAAATGTGGTGTTTGAGCATAAAGGAAAGGAGTACGAGGCTTACACTATGAATGAGGACTTAATTCAGACGATTACTTTAATTTTATAAAACTATTACGAAACAGGTTGTATAAAAAATGATATTCGTAAAAATACAAATATCATTTTTTATACATTAATCCTTACATAAATATCTAATTAATCCCAACTCTCAGAATAGTTTAAAACATACTGCCAAACTAAATTTTGAGGAGTATAAGGGATAAATCTATCATAAGAAGCCCCACTTATGTCACACTTCACATAACGTAAGATGGTTGATGCTGTTACAAAACCATTTATACTATTCGTTGTATTTGTGAAGCCTTTTATTAATTTACCGTTTTTGTCATATTCATCTGGTGCCCATCCCATTGCAACATCATCTGGGTTTGTGTTATAGTTTCTAGGTTTAATACTCTCATTGTTACTTTGGGCTAAGTCTTTATATATCTTATAAAAGCATACTAAATATATACTGCCTTTGTATAAACCATATTTTTCTGCATCTGAAAAAATCATTTTTTTATACCCACCAAATTGTTCTTTGCGATCAAACCCTTTTACCGTTATTTTCTTGGGATACGAATCGTTTGAAGCTCGTGTTTGATTGGAACTCCAAGCGTCGGGCTCAGAATTAGTAGTTGAAATAAAGTCAGAAAGTTTAGCCGTGTATACAGTTGTGTCTTCAAGGTGAATCAACTCACCTTTGTCCGTAATCACTGTATTTGCATCTTCTGCAGTTCGCTTTGATAATGCAGTACCATTTGAAACCAATTCGTCTTGTGAATCGTTAGTACATGATGTTACTGATATGGCAAAAGCCATAATTGATCAATACTTCGTTAATTCCAACGTAATCGTTTGAAAATGAGAGAGTTAATTAACTTAATATAACTAATAAAATTTGGCCAAGTGGCTGATTATCAGTAACTTTATAGTAGCAAAAACATAAAGCAAATGACATCAGAACCACTCGACCAATATACAGAAATCTGCAGAGATGCCATCAAAAGCTCATCTGCAAAATTAGGCAAAACTTTTGAGAATCTACTCTTGGAAATACTCTTATTGTACATGGCGATACAAAGAAAGATAAATTTCACTCAAATGGAGCGTTACGGCACCCATTGCGAGCAGACCTACAGAACGAATTTCAACCGCAGCCGGGCTAAGTGCATCAACTGGGTTAAGTTCAACCTCTACCTTTCCCAGCGTTATCTGAACATGGACGGACTGCTGGCTATAGCCATAGATCCGAGCTACATCAGTAAGTCAGGCAAGAAGACTCCGCATGTTGGTACTTTCTGGTCCGGCTGTGCAGGTTCCATGAAACACGGCATTGAAATTATGGGACTTGCCCTTGTCGATGTCTACGCCAACAACTGTATGATGCTTCGTGCCCATCAAACCCCTTCTACAAGAGAGTTGAAACTGCGTAGCATGACTCTTGTGCAGCATTACATTGCCGTCATCAAACGCTACAGGAAAGAATTGTTGAAGGTCACCGATATTGTTGTCGCTGATGCTTTCTTCTCTATCCGTCCGTTTGTGGAGGGAATCAAGGAGCAAGGCTTTCATCTTGTCAGCCGTTTCAGGGATACGGCGAGCCTATACTATGTGTACACGGGACCTCGTTCCAATAAGCCCGGGCGTCCCAAAACACTTGACGGGAAAATCAATTACAAGAAACTCGACCTCACGCGTATGGCGAAGATGCATATCGAAGGACTTGAAGGCACAGCTTACACACTCATCGCCTATTCAAAGGCACTGAAGCAGAAAGTGCGTCTTGTCATTTGGGTGATGCCGAACGGCAAGCACAAACTTTTCTTCTCTACAAAGACAGCCATATCAGGTGAGGAAGTGTTGCGCACATACCGCTCAAGATTCCAAATCGAGTTTTGCTTCCGCGATGCCAAGCAGTATACCGGACTCGCGCATTGCCAGGCAAGGCACAAGAATCAGTTGGACTTCTCCTACAACGCATCATTCGCATCACAGAATGTGGCAAAGGTGATGATGAAGGAAAACGGGCTACCGTATTCCATGGCTTCTTTCAAGGAGCTCATAGCGAGCACATACATTGCAAAATTAATTTTCGACAGGTGTCGGAGCATACCGAACCGAAAGTTAATTAGTCATACTATCAAAGAACTCTTTGGCTGGCAGAGGAAAGCTGCGTAGCAATTATCTCAAATTTTAACGAACTATTGATTGATAATAAGAAAAGTTTTTTCATCACCATATTGTTTTGATTTTAAAATATTTCCATTTAATATTTGATGGTTTAATTGGATAGTAAAAACCGACACTGTTTCCATTATCATCATATCCAATCTTTTTCATAATAGTATACGCTTCATATCTACCATTTGTGTTGCTAGAAGAAACAATGAATCCCCTCTTCCCTGTATTTAGATTTACTCCAATAGAATCTTTATTATAATCATTATAGAAACCTTCTGTTAGAGCATATTCACCAGAAGACGGAATAAGTTTAATAACTTTAATGGTTTGCACAAAATATGTCTTTTTTTTGTCCAAATTATATTTTTCTATCCATTTCCCAAATTTTGCTCTTTCCCAAGAAACTGACAATATTTCGTCATATCCATATGTCGAATCTTTCTTAGAGTCTTGATTTATTACGACATCTTCGGGCTTTTTTCTAAAATTGCTCTCTGCATTTAAAAAAGAGTTTGCGCTTTCATAATTACACACATCTTCTTGTGTATACAAAATCATTCCATCTTTCATGGAATAACGCAAAAGATGATTAGCGTCTTCTTCTTGACAACTAACCAAAAGAATTGTTAATATCGAAATAAAAACATATTTCATAAAAATCATTCCTCCTCAAAAATTGTATTTCGCGCCAAAGATAACAATAAAAAACAAAGCAAACAATTATTTTTCCATTTTTTTTGAAAATTTAACTGCAGAGCAGCACGTGTAACTATTCAGCGGTAAGGCATATAAATTATCATTGATTATCAGCAAGTTACAGAATTAGATATAAACAAAATCAAGCGAATAATGTCATTTTGAGGTTTTTAACCACAATGTTGTGCTTATAAGTTGCTGATATTCAACTTTAATAACCGCTGAATAGTTACAGCAACCGTGTTATGGTCTGAAATGCGTCATCAAATACCGTCCCTTAATTAGTGTTTACTGAATAATTTATAACTCTCTGATATTTAAGTTTATATAACTTTATTTCTTTGTTTGTTTAACAAAAAAATCGTACCTTTATATAGTTAAATCCATAGCAAGATGAAGTTTTACGCTCCAAAATACAAGCAACTTGACCTCGGTTTGCTCCGCTCATCCCTTGATGAGTTGGACAAGACAAACCGATGGGTGGCTCTCGGTGACCTTCTTCCATGGACAGAACTTGAGAAGGAATACAACTCAAGGTTGGACAATCAGAAGAAAGGTGCAGGGAACAAGCCGGCACGCATGATTCTCGGCGCAATGATTATCAAGCACAAACTAAACCTAAGTGATGTCGAGACCATCGAGATTATCAGAGAGAGTCCCTATATGCAGTACTTTTGTGGATTGCATGGGTTCACCGACAAGCCTATATTCGACCCAAGCCTATTCGTCACGATACGCAAGCGAATCTCAGAGGAAGAACTAAACAAGATGACAGTCAAGCTTCTCGACAAGCAGAAGCGCCTTCTTGTAGAGAAACGCAAGCGTGAGGAAGAAGAGGCGAAGAAGAATGATGAGGAACCACCGACTCTAAAACCAGAGGATCCGAATGCCGCTTCCTTCACCGACTCAAAAGGTCGCGAGCACAAGGGAGTGCTGAAGATTGATGCTACCTGTGCCGATGCAGAGATGCGTTATCCTGTTGACGTTGATATAATACATGATGGTTGCCGCAAGGTTACCGATTATATTATAAAGGTGTGCGATATGTTTGAGCTGCACAAGCCACGAACGAACTACAAGCATGCACGTCAGGCATACCTTCAACTTGTCAAGAAAGCCAAGAAGAAAGGCAAGATGGTGCGTGATACTATCGGGTTGATGCTCAACCACTTGCGCAAGGATATCCGCATCTTAATGAACTTGCTTGCAAAGAACAAGACGTACTACGAGAGCCTATTCCTATATGAGAAACGCACCTTGACTGCCATCCTCAAGATGTACCATCAGCAGGAGGAGATGTACAGATCAAAGACTCATACTTGTGCAAACCGCATACTGAGCATCTTTCAGCCACACGTCCGTGCCATTGTCCGTGGAAAGGCTAAGGCAAGGACTGAGTTCGGGGCCAAGATAGGTGCAAGCATAGTCGAGGGCTATACGTTCATCGACCACCA
Source organism: Prevotella ihumii (assembly GCF_900155655.1). GTDB lineage: Bacteria > Bacteroidota > Bacteroidia > Bacteroidales > Bacteroidaceae > Prevotella > Prevotella ihumii. The sequence continues at coordinate 1,059,750 of NZ_LT706987.1, read as the reverse complement.
CAGTTGGGATGCCTACAACGAAAGCCAGGACCTCTTGCTACAGATTCAACTTTTCAAAGAACGCTTCGGCTATCTTCCGGCCACCATCCTTGCGGATAAGATTTACCTGAACAGGTCAAACCGAGATATACTTGAGGATTTTGAAATCCATTCATACTGCAAACCGTTAGGGCGACCACCGAAGGATTCTCCTTCAGATGAGATGAAATCCAGAATGGCCAAAGCCATCGGGGAACGCAATGAAATCGAATGCTCATTCGGTACTGGCAAGAGAATCTATCGAGCCAATGACATAAGAGCCAAGCTTCCAGATACAGCACGATGCTGGACAGGAATGTGCTACTTCGTTAAAAACGTGATGAAGTTCCTGAAGGAACTTTGTCTTGCCCTGACCGAAATCTGGCGTTTTTTCATCATTATTGTCACTATGAGGGTCTATGTCTGCTACCCTCTGTCGGTGAAAAGATAATAATTCAGCAGACCCTAATTATACACAATACCACAATAGAGTTTATTTGAAAATATTTCAACATTAATATGTAGTCAAAAAGTAGTAACATGTAGGATAATTTCTAACTACATTCTAATCCTTTTCTTTCACTATATTACCTCATATTGTAGTTATGTAGTAGGATAATATCGGTGAAAAAAAAGGAAATATATTCATCGGTTCTTGGTATTGCTCAACAGGAAGATTGGCGTTACAATGGCAGTCTCTGCCTGCAATTTTCTACTGATGTACTTTCTGAACAAATGTGCTTCCGTGCTGTCCAACAGAAAGGACAGGGCAATGATGATAGGAAGCGGATAGAGTGGCGCATAGCCTTTCAATTGTCCGCTGATGAAAACAGGCTCTTCACCTGCACCCCTCTCATCGGGATGCAAGGTGGAGGATTTCATAAGTGTTTGCAGTCTATGATTAAGTTTTCTCCACGTTACTCCGAAGAACCTTGTAAGTTCTCCCTCCGTCATGGCTATGTCTCCGATTCCCTTGCGGATGACTTGCATATTGCAACCCCAATCAAAGTAACTGCGATTATTGTCCGTGCTGGTCTTTGTTTTTGATTTATAGCTCGTATTCATGCCGTTTCCTCCTTTCTGCCATTTGAATTGACAGCAAAGGGAATTGTCTTTGTGTCTGTTGTTGCTTCCACATCTGCATTTACGGTATTTTTGTCCTTCGCCTTGTACCTGGCGATAAGCCTGTCCATGTCCTCCGAAATCTTACTATCCGTCACCTGCGCATAAATTTGAGTGCTTGATATGGAGGCGTGTCCCATCATCTTGGCTATACTCTCGATAGGGATTCCTGCGCTCAGACTCATCGTGCCGAATGTGTGACGAGCCATGTGGTAGGACAAACGCTCTCTGATACCGCAAGCCTTTCCCACGATGCTCAGCTTGGTATCCATGACACTACGGCTGCAATCACGGTGAAAGACAAGGCGGTCGCCCTTTTCTTTCACCATCAGATGTTCCTCGCTTCTTTCCTGCTCTTTCCTACAATGGCTGATGATGGCTTCAGCTATGGGATGTAACGGCACGATGAACTCAACCTTGGTCTTCTGACGTTCCTTTCTTATATACTGCTGTCCGTCCGCTGCCGTCTGGAAATGCCTGTATTCCAAATTCTCCATATCCGAGATAGCCAACCCTGTGAAGCAGGAAAAGACAAACATCAGCCGTGCCAACTCTGTTTCCCTGTCATTCATCTTCATTGCCACAAGTTTGGTGACTTCGCTCTTTTGCAGGAAGCGTATCTTCCTGTCCTCCTTCTCGTATTTGGCGTTCTCAAACGGATTGCAGCGGATTATCCTTTGGCTGACCGCACGAAACATCAACCTGCTCAGCCAACAGAGATGGCGGTTGATGGTAGGTGCTGCATAGCCACGCTTTTTGAGGAAGAAGCGGTATTCCTCAAACAAGTCTTCCGTAATTGTTCCGATGGGTATGTCCTGCACTCCTTTGTTTTCGACAAACTCACGGAGATTTCTGTCAGAATGGAACAGGTTCAGATAAGTTCCCTCTGCCCTTGACTTGCCTACTGACTCTTTGACGGATTGCAGTTCCGCCCTGCTCATGGCAAGGAGCGTGGTGGGATTGGTGGCAATACCTTGCAAGCGGTTTTTGATAAGTTCCACGCTTACCACTCCATCCCCCGTCAGTATGTCCCGATAGGTTTGCTCTACCAAATCCCTGAACTCGCTGATTCTTTGATTGGTCTTCCTGTCAGTCGTCAAACCCTGCTTGGTGTTCCACTCGGAGAATTTACACTCTTCTCCTGTGGTAATGGCGGTATTCTTTCCGTCTATGGTGATACGGCAGAGAATGGCGGTATTGCCGTCTGCCTTTGTCTTCTGTCTGTTGATATAGAATAGTATCTTGAATGTACTTCTCATTGTCTTGGTGGTTTGAAGTTAATTAAATGAATAGATAAGAAATCAAATGACTTAATAAGGATTAGATAGCCAACTGCATATCTTCAGTGAAAGAAAGGAAACGGTCGAATTCCTCAAAAAGTTTCTGCGGCGTTACCTTTGCATAACGCTCGGTCATGCTCACGTTGGAATGCCCCAGCATCTTACTCACGGTCTCAATGGGGACACCCTGTTCAAGCGTGATGAGCGTGGCAAATGTGTGCCTTGCTGTATGTGTGGTAAAAGGAAACGAGATGCCTGCACGAAGCCGCAGGGCCTTCAAATAAGATTGGTAAGTGGCATATCCCATGAAAGGGAGCAATGTTTCCCTTTCATCGCTGTGGAGCTTCTCCATCAGCCATATGGCTTCGGGCAGCAGTTTAACACGACAAGGCACACCTGTCTTCTGACGGTTGAACTTCAGCCAAAGGCTACCCTCGTCATCACGCACAAGATGGGACTTGTCCAGTTCCATCAAATCACAATATGCAGCACCCGTATAACAGGCAAAGAGGAAAATATCCCTTGCCGTTTCCATTTCCTCCTCCAAGTCCTCAAAGTGGAGAGCCTTTAACTTCTCAAATGCCCCTCTGTCAAGTGCTTTGGGGAGTTTCTTGTTACCCTTGCTGATTTTGACTTTGTCGAAAAGCAGAATATCTGCCACCCCCTCACGGTAAGCCAGCCTGCATACCGTTTTCAGATGGGTGGCGACATTGTAGAATGAGCTTTCCTGAAATCCACACTCTCCCAAGAAGTACTGCTGAAACTCATGGATGAAGTTCTCTGTCAGTTGTGAGAGGGCTAAGTCAGAAACCTTATACTTCGCTTGGATGAACCCCTGCAAGTGGATTCTCGTGGAGTGATAGCTTGCCATTGACTCTTTTCTGATGTCTACACCGACATGACTTTCTTTCTCCTTTATGAGCATATCAAGCCTTTCGATGAGCATGCACCGTGTCTGCACACTGCCTTGAAACTGTTCCTTCACATCGGTTGCGTCAAATGGGCAACCTCTTGCAAGCAAAGACTGATAGGCTGACTGAATGGACAGCAGCAAGTTCTCCAACCTGCCATTCACCTCCACCGCCTCACGACTTTTTCCGTCCATTCTGCTCTCACGGGGATTCCACAAGTCAGGATTGCAGGAGAGCTTACAACTGAACTGGGCGATGGAACGCCCAATGGTAATGCGTCCCATAATCGGAGCCTTACCCGACTTGTCAAGTCCGCTCTTTTTGAGGTAGAGCAACACCTTCATCTTTTCTGTTTTCATACGCTTTGATGTTTTGTGGCAAAATTACCAATTTCAAAGCGTTCATCACTTATGCAGAAAACTGCCGACCGCAGCAACAGCCACACGAGCGAAAATAATTCAGTTACTGAACATTACTTCATCGTTACCTATGACGAAATCGGGTAACGTTTTGGTAACTGAACTTCTGCTTAAATCTGCATATACCTGCCTTTTTTGAAAAGGGAATTTCTATGCAAATTATTCCGTTTCCTGCTCATTATCAGTCAGTTTACACCAACTTCAATATTTCTTCATTTTCGTTGATTAGTTGCAGCATAAACATATATGTTTTGCGCTCCCAAAGTTCAACTTTGACAACCCCATACATATATGTTTTGCTTTTCAAACATCTATCTATTGCGCTTGCATGTTTGCCACTTCGTATTTAGAACAATATTCAAGCCCACTTGGGAGTTAATCCCTAAGAGCAGATAGTTTAGCCTGCTTTTTATTTCACACCTTATATCAATACTTCGTTAATTCCAACGTAATCGTTTGAAAATGAGAGAGTTAATTAACTTAATATAACTAATAAAATTTGGCCAAGTGGCTGATTATCAGTAACTTTATAGTAGCAAAAACATAAAGCAAATGACATCAGAACCACTCGACCAATATACAGAAATCTGCAGAGATGCCATCAAAAGCTCATCTGCAAAATTAGGCAAAACTTTTGAGAATCTACTCTTGGAAATACTCTTATTGTACATGGCGATACAAAGAAAGATAAATTTCACTCAAATGGAGCGTTACGGCACCCATTGCGAGCAGACCTACAGAACGAATTTCAACCGCAGCCGGGCTAAGTGCATCAACTGGGTTAAGTTCAACCTCTACCTTTCCCAGCGTTATCTGAACATGGACGGACTGCTGGCTATAGCCATAGATCCGAGCTACATCAGTAAGTCAGGCAAGAAGACTCCGCATGTTGGTACTTTCTGGTCCGGCTGTGCAGGTTCCATGAAACACGGACTTGAAATCATGGGACTTGCCCTTGTCGATGTCTACGCCAACAACTGTATGATGCTTCGTGCCCATCAAACCCCTTCTACAAGAGAGTTGAAACTGCGTAGCATGACTCTTGTGCAGCATTACATTGCCGTCATCAAACGCTACAGGAAAGAATTGTTGAAGGTCACCGATATTGTTGTCGCTGATGCTTTCTTCTCTATCCGTCCGTTTGTGGAGGGAATCAAGGAGCAAGGCTTTCATCTTGTCAGCCGTTTCAGGGATACGGCGAGCCTATACTATGTGTACACGGGACCTCGTTCCAATAAGCCCGGGCGTCCCAAAACACTTGACGGGAAAATCAATTACAAGAAACTCGACCTCATGCGTATGGCGAAGATGCATATCGAAGGACTTGAAGGCACAGCTTACACACTCATCGCCTATTCAAAGGCACTGAAGCAGAAAGTGCGTCTTGTCATTTGGGTGATGCCGAACGGCAAGCACAAACTTTTCTTCTCTACAAAGACATCCATATCAGGTGAGGAAGTGTTGCGCACATACCGCTCAAGATTCCAAATCGAGTTTTGCTTCCGCGATGCCAAGCAGTATACCGGACTCGCGCATTGCCAGGCAAGGCACAAGAATCAGTTGGACTTCTCCTACAACGCATCATTCGCATCACAGAATGTGGCAAAGGTGATGATGAAGGAAAACGGGCTACCGTATTCCATGGCTTCTTTCAAGGAGCTCATAGCGAGCACATACATTGCAAAATTAATTTTCGACAGGTGTCGGAGCATACCGAACCGAAAGTTAATTAGTCATACTATCAAAGAACTCTTTGGCTGGCAGAGGAAAGCTGCGTAGCAATTATCTCAAATTTTAACGAACTATTGTTATATATAATAAGCGAAAATAAGACGCACAGCTTTTATTTTTTCTTTTATCATCATTCTTATTTCCTGCGTTGTATTGTTTTATCTGAATATTCAGCATAAAAATATCACTTGCTTTTCTGCTAAAAATGATAGGAAGGAAGAGCTGAGGTGAAAAAGATGCTTCTCTATGTTATTTTTTTATTTTATCTAACTAATTAAGAATTAGGAATATAGTAATAATAAAGGACAAAATATAGATTTTTCTTGCAAAAAAACTTCTAAAAATATTTGGTGGAATGAAAATAATGCGCTAACTTTGCACTCGCAATTCAGAAATGATGCAGTTCTTTGAAAAACTTAAAGCTGTTAAATGAAGAAAAGCAGCGGGGTGTAGCGCAGTCCGGTAGCGCGCCTGGTTTGGGACCAGGTGGTCGCAGGTTCGAATCCTGTCGCCCCGACCATTAAACATTAAGCGAAATGTTTTTATTGCGGAAATAGCTCAGTTGGTAGAGCACAACCTTGCCAAGGTTGGGGTCGCGAGTTCGAGTCTCGTTTTCCGCTCTTTGAAATTCTGATATAAGTAAAAATTGAGACCTGTTTTCTCAACTACTTTGCCCAGGTGGCGGAATTGGTAGACGCGCACGTTTCAGGTGCGTGTGTTTATAACGTGCAGGTTCGAGTCCTGTTCTGGGCACATTGCTTATATACGAATATTGACAATATTTGGAGAGGTGGCGGAATTGGTAGACGCGCTACTTTGAGGGGGTAGTGAAAATTGCTTCGTGGGAGTTCGAGTCTCCTCCTCTTCACTTTTTCAGTAAGACATTTCTTACTCTACTGCGGAAATAGCTCAGTTGGTAGAGCACAACCTTGCCAAGGTTGGGGTCGCGAGTTCGAGTCTCGTTTTCCGCTCATTTTTATTTTTTATAGAGAAACATACGATAACTTAATGAATTTATATTTAAGATATTTCGATAACGAGACATTAGTTTATAATGTTGAACAAGCTTTAGATTTTCTTGCTTCCATACCCGATATTATGCTCACACCAGAGCTCGAAGACGATATTCGTCAGTATGCTGAAAGCGATGTTTATTATCCAAAGCGATATAAGGTGCGTCCTCGTATTTACTTTATCATTATCAAGACCGAAGCTGCTTCAATGATGGATTTCAAGCAGAAAAAGGCTGTACGCAGTAATGATACAATGATGCGTAAAGAAAATCCTGTGCTGATGCACCTTACCGAAGAGCGTGACGGATGGTATGAAGGTTCGTTAGATTTTAAGCGTGTGGTATTTGTGGCTGCTACTGGTAAGCACGAATATCGTGATACTCGTTTTGTGGCACAGTGTAAGTCTATTTCAGGCCTCGATTGCTACAACCGCATTATCGACTACTTGAAAGATAGAGTGGATAGTCGCAGCCAATTCCCATCTGCTAAAGGTAAAAACTTTAACTTCCGCTACTTAGGAATGTGGAAGTAAGAATATATTTTTTCCTGTTTTCATACTTTAAAACTATACTGCTATGAACAAGGTGATGTTAATCGGGCATGTGGGTAAAGAACCTGAAGTGCACTATTATGATGCTGACCAGTGTGTGGCTTCTTTCTCTTTGGCAACAACAGAGCGAGGATACACATTGCCCAATGGTACTGTTGTACCCGATCATACCGATTGGCACAACATCGTGTTGTTCAAAGGGTTAGCCAAGTATGCAGAGAAATATATTCACAAAGGCGATAAGGTATATATAGAAGGACGTGTGCGTTATCGTAGTTTTGACGATAAGAAGGGTATGCGACGAATGGTAACGGAGATATATGCAGACTGCTTAGAATGGCTTGCTGCTCCCAAGAAAGCTGATGTGGCAACCGAAAATACTGCATCTGCTCAGTCTGAAGAAGAAAATGAGCAGAGTGAAAGTAAAGGTTTACCTTTCTAAACTATAAGCTCAATGATAGATTTATCTACATACGTAGAATTTCATACACCTACCATAGGTGTGTTTTTAGCGGCTGTATTGGCCGCTTTATTGCTATTATTATCTGGCTTTGCAAGCGGTTCGGAAATAGCCTTTTTTAGTCTTACGCCAAACGATATTGATAAGTTAGAACCCGAAAGAAGAACTACTGATAAGCATATCGAATTGCTTCGTGCGGATAGTGAACGAACGTTGGCTACCATTCTTATTCTCAACAACTTAGTGAATGTTACAATCATTATGCTTTCCAATTACGTGTTGAGCAAAGTTTGTGTGTTCAATGTAGCGTGGTTGGAAATATTGTGTGTTACCGTTTTGCTTACCTTTCTCCTGTTGCTTTTTGGCGAAATTATGCCTAAGGTGTACAGCAGCATTAATCCTTTGAACTTTTGTCGCCGTGCGGTACGAGGCATTATGGTATGTAGAAAGCTGTTTTGGGGTGTTGAAAACATCTTGTTGAAAAGTAGCGCATTGGCTGAAAAAATGGTGCAAAAAGAGAGTAGACAACTCTCTATGGACGACTTAGAGCAGGCGTTGGAGCTGACCAATAAGAATGAAATAAAGAACGAAGCAAAGATGTTGCAAGGCATTATTCGCTTTGTTGACGAAACCGCAAAGGAGGTGATGACCTCTCGACAAGATATTGTAGACCTTGATATTCGTTCATCGTTTGCTGATGTGATACAATGTATTGTGGAGAATAATTATTCGCGCATACCTGTTTATCAAGACAATGCAGATAATATTCGAGGCATACTTTACATAAAAGACCTTTTGCCACACTTGAATAAACCTGCTACTTTCCGTTGGCAAAGTCTTATTCGTCCTCCATATTTTGTGCCTGAAACAAAGAAAATAGACGACCTTTTGCGTGAGTTTCAAGACAATAAGGTGCATATTGCCATTGTTGTGGACGAGTTTGGAGGAACAAGCGGACTTGTTACGCTCGAAGATATTATGGAAGAAATCGTGGGTGAGATAAACGACGAGTTTGATGAAGATGAAAAGATGTTCACCAAATTGGCGACTAACCAATATCTTTTTGAGGGCAAAACAACGATCGGCGACTTTACGAAAGTATTGGGATTGGACGATGATACGTTTAGCCAAGTACAAGGTGAAGCCGACTCTTTGGCAGGTTTATTGTTAGAGATAAAAGGCGATTTTCCTACGCTGAATGAAAAAATAGTATTCAATGACTTCATTTTTGAGATAACCGAGATAGATAATCTTCGCATTAGTAAAATAAAAGTGACGATGAATGGAGTTGTGTAGTATTGCGCAAGTTTTCGATGATATACAGCTTGGTATATGCGAAATTGGGGTAGGGAGAGCAGAGGAACGCTGTGGAGCTGCTGAATTGCTAAAAGCAATGTTGGGCTATGAAGTAGAGATAAACCATAATGCAGACGGGAAGCCCCTTATACCTTATTATAATATAAGCATCACCCATACAAAAGGTTTTTTAGCCATTTTGCTTTCTAAAAAACATAGTGTAGGCATCGACATAGAATATGTTTCAGATAGAATACATAGAGTGGCTCATCGATTGTTGCGTGCCGATGAGAGCTATACAGCAACAGACGATTTGCTGAAAGTATGGTGCGCTAAAGAAGCTATTTATAAACTTTTTTCTGCTTATCATCTTGGTTTTCAAGATGCTAAAATAGACTTGTTAACAGAAAAAGCCGAACTATTGCAGCACGATATAATATTGTTAGGGCACCAATTTGTACCCCTTCGTATTACGATGAACGATAAATATGCAATGGTAATAACTTGGACTTAATGTTTAAAATTCTATCCCTACGTCGTATTTTTTGCTATATTTGGACGGTAAATCTTTAATTTTAACGTTTTATTACATTTTTTGATGTAAAATATTTGCACGTGAATTGAATAGTAGATATATTTGCATTAAGATTGTGAATAACAACTATTAAAGTAATAATTTAAAACTCAAAAAAATGAAGAAATTAATTCTCATGGCAGCAGTAATGCTCGCATCGGTTGGTGCTTATGCACAACACGCAGTAGGTTCATTTAACCTTCAACCAAAGATTGGTATGAACGTTGCAATGCTTACAGATACGGAAAAGGCTGATCCACGTATTGGTTTGGCAGTAGGTGTTGAAGGTGAGTATCAGGTTTCTGATATTTTCTCTATTAGCGGTGGCGTTCTTTATTCTATGCAAGGTAACAAGTACGAAGTTGCATCTAACCCCTTGAAGTCAAAAGTTACAAACACAGTTAAGCTTGACTATGTAAATGTTCCAATTATGGCTAACGTTTATGTTGTTAAAGGCTTGGCAGTTAAGCTCGGTATTCAGCCAGGTTTCAAGGTAAGCAGCAAACTCAATACAGACGTTAATACTCCTATCGCTAAGGGTAACAAGGATGCAGACCTCGATAAAGTAAAAGCATTCGATTTCTCTATTCCAGTAGGTATCTCTTACGAATATGCTAACTTCCAGCTTGACGCTCGTTACAACTTTGGTGTAACTAATGCATTCGAAGTAGGTAAGTCTAAGAACAGCGTATTCCAGTTGACACTTGGTTACAAGTTCGACCTCTAATCCTAAAAGATTTTTATAAAACAATAAGGCATCGCTTAATTTAGAGCGGTGCTTTTGTTTTTATACTTAATAATAGCCATCTCTTTTATTCATTCTCGCAAAAAAATTGTACCTTTGCAAGAAGAAAAATATTAAAATTAGATATTATGTATCGAACAAGAACTTGTGGAGAGTTACGCTTGACTGATGCTGGTACAGAAGTAGTACTTGCAGGTTGGGTACAGCGTGCACGTAAGATGGGTGGTATGACGTTCGTAGATATTCGCGATCGTTATGGCATTACACAGATTGTTTTTAACGAGTCGGATAATGCAGAGCTTTGTGAAGAAGCTAACAAACTTGGACGTGAATATTGTATTCAAGTAAAAGGAATTGTAAACGAACGACAGAGTAAGAATAATAAAATACCAACAGGCGATATTGAAATTATCGCTAAGGAACTCAATGTATTGAGTGCATCGGAAACGCCTCCATTTACAATAGAAGACAATACAGACGGTGGAGACGACCTCCGTATGAAATATAGATACTTGGATTTGCGCCGTCCAGCAGTGCGTAGTAATTTGGAACTTCGCCATAGAATGACCATATTAATTCGCAACTTCTTGGACAATCTCAACTTCATAGAAGTAGAAACACCTATTCTTATTGGTTCTACTCCAGAGGGTGCACGCGACTTTGTTGTGCCTTCACGTATGAACCCAGGGCAGTTCTATGCTTTGCCACAAAGTCCACAGACCTTGAAGCAATTGTTGATGGTGGGCGGTTTCGACCGTTACTTCCAGATAGCTAAGTGTTTCCGTGATGAAGACTTGCGTGCTGACCGTCAACCTGAGTTTACGCAAATCGACTGCGAAATGTCGTATGTAGATCAAGAAGACGTACTCAAGGTTTTTGAAGATATGGCTCGCCATTTATTCAAAGAAATCAGAGGCATAGAATTGCCAGAGCAGTTAGAGCAAATGACTTGGCACGAGGCAATGAAGCGTTATGGCTCTGACAAACCAGATGTGCGTTTCGGTATGGAGTTTGTGGAATTGATGGATGAATTGAAGGGTACTTCAGAGTTCTCTGTATTCAATGAAGCAGAATATATCGGTGGTATTGTCGTACCTGGTTGTGCAGACTACAGCCGCAAGCAGCTCAATGAATTGACAGACTTTGTGAAACGTCCACAAGTAGGTGCTAATGGCCTGGTATTCATTAAGTATGGTGCTGATGGCGAAGTAAAGAGTTCTATTGATAAGTTCTTTACAGCTGAACAATTGCAGAAGGTGAAGGAAACAACAGGTGCAAAAGATGGTGACTTGGTGCTTATTTTGTCTGGTGATAAGGCAAATAAGACCCGTGTACAGCTATGCTCACTTCGTTTGGAAATGGGTAATCGTTTGGGCTTGCGCGATAAGAATGTGTTTAAATGTCTTTGGATTGTTGACTTCCCATTGTTTGAGTGGAGTGATGAAGAACAACGATTGATGGCTACACACCACCCATTCACAATGCCAAATCCTGACGACTTGCATTTGCTTGACGAACACCCAGAACAAGTACGTGCTAAGGCTTACGACTTTGTATGTAATGGTATTGAAGTTGGTGGCGGTTCTATCCGTATTCACGATACAGCTTTGCAAGAAAAGATGTTCGAAGTACTTGGCTTTACCAAAGAACAGGCACAAGAACAATTTGGCTTCTTGATGAATGCATTCAAATATGGTGCACCTCCACACGCTGGTATTGCTTTTGGTCTCGATCGTTATGTTAGTATTATGGCAGGCTTAGACTCTATTCGTGATGTGATAGCATTCCCTAAAAACAATAGCGGACGTGATGTTATGCTTGATGCACCTTCAACAATTGCAGATAAGCAATTGGAAGAATTGGAGTTAAAGTTGGACTTGAAATCTTAATCTGTTGATATAAATCAATAAAAAAGCATTTGGTTTCTTTTAATAGAGTCAGTAGATAATTTTTCTATTAATAAATTCTAATTCTCAAAATAATTGGTGTATCTTTGCATAATATAATAGCAAATTGTTATTTTGACTTGAGTAGAATTTAAAAATATGGCAGAGAAAAAAACTGTTGCTGCAAAGGCAACAAAGAAGACACCAACGAAGAAGATGGTTTCAACGGAAATATCTACAACAGACTTTAGCCCTGAGAATGTAGGCTTTCGAGCAGGCGATGTGTATAATGCTTTAGCAGCTGCTAAATGTGCACTTTCAGCTGCTGAAATTTCAGAAATGGCTTCTATTAGCATTGAAGATACATTTTTAGGCATTGGTTGGCTGTTAAAAGAAGGCAAAGTAAAGAATGAAGAAAGCAAGGTGGTTTTAGCTTAATCCCTTGAAACAACAATAAAGAGAGGAGTCTGTATTTAGTGTATAGACTCTTTTTTGATACTATGAATTACTACGATAAAGAAATATTGCGAATACTTATAGAAGCGGGTAGCGATGGTCTATCTGTTCAACATATTGCACGTAATGTTTTCAATGCTTGCAATTCATTTTTCACACCTATTGATAGTAGTGAGGTTTACAAATATGTGCAAAATTATCTAAGAAAAATGAGCAAAGATAGAAATTCTATGATAGAATCTCCACGCAGGGGTATTTATCGGTTGAATGCAGAGAATAAGAATTCGCAACAGCTTTACTTGTTGCTTTTAGATGATAAGGAAGAAGGAGAAAAGCCTAAACCAATAGAGGATAATAGTTTAAGTCTATTTTGATTATTCTTTCTATTAGATATTTGCAAATAAAGTGATAAGGTTAACCAATTTATTTAGTTTTTATTTGTATATTTGCAGAAATAAATATTACCTAAGATTAATATATGATGCACAATAACAATCATCTCGTAATTATGGCAGGCGGTGTTGGCAGTCGATTTTGGCCGATGAGCACTGTTGAAAAGCCCAAGCAGTTTATTGACGTGCTTGGTGTAGGTAAGTCGTTGATGCAATTGACCTACGATCGTTTTAAAGGAATTACCAATCCAGAGAATGTTTGGGTAGTGACAAACGAACGATATGTCGATATAGTTCACGAACAATTGCCTGATATTCCTATTGGAAATATCTTGAGCGAGCCTTGTCGCCGCAATACAGCTCCTTGCATTGCGTATGTTAGCTTTCGAATTAAGAAGACAGACCCCAAAGCTAATATCGTTGTAACTCCAAGCGACCATATTGTTACTGACCAAGAAGAGTTTAGAAGAGTTATTAAAAACTGTTTGAAATTTACTTCTGAAACAGATGCTATTGTAACCCTTGGTATGAAGCCAACACGTCCCGAGACGGGATATGGTTATATTCAAGCCGACCTCACAGCACCTTCTGCACGCAATAAAGAGATATTCCGTGTTGATAAGTTCCGTGAGAAACCTGACTTAGAGACTGCAAAAAAGTATATTAGTCAAAAGAGTTTCTATTGGAATGCAGGCATTTTTATTTGGAATGTTTCAACCATTGTTAATGCTTTCCGCATTTATCAACCTTGCATTGCTCGTATTTTTGAAAACATAACCAATGTCCTTGGTACAGCTGAAGAACAGGCTATGATTAACAAAGTTTATCCTGAATGTGAAAGCATTTCGGTAGACTATGCCATTATGGAGAAAACAGAAGAGATATTTGTTTCGCCTGCTGACTTTGGTTGGAGCGATTTAGGAACTTGGGGCTCGTTACACGTACAATCACAGAAAGATTTCTTTGGTAATGCACTGATAGGTGAGAACATACAAGTGTTTGATAGTAAAAACTGCATCGTTCATACTACAGACGAAAAGAAAGTGGTCATACAGGGGCTTGATGGTTACATCGTAGCTGAAAAAGGGAATACATTGCTTATTTGTCAACTCTCTGAAGAGCAGCGTATCAAACAATTTGCAGGTGAAAAATAACGATTGCTCTGTGCAAAAACATATATTATAAAGGTGAAAAAAGCTTCATAGAAAGGGAAGCATACATAGATAAAATGGAAAAGAAAATAGCACTTATTACAGGTATTACAGGTCAGGACGGAAGCTACTTAGCAGAGTTCCTGATTGAAAAAGGATACGAAGTTCACGGCTTATTGCGCCGTAGTTCTTCATTCAATACAGGCAGAATAGAACATTTGTATCTTGACGAATGGGTACGAGATATGAAGAAAGAGCGATTGGTCAATCTACATTGGGCAGATATGACAGACTCTTCTTCACTTATCCGCATTATTGGCGAGGTGAAACCAACTGAAATTTACAATTTAGCAGCTCAAAGTCACGTTAAAGTAAGTTTTGATGTGCCTGAATATACAGCCGACACAGATGCTGTTGGCGTGCTTCGTTTGTTGGAGGCTGTTCGTATTTGTGGATTTGAAAAAAGTTGTAAAATCTATCAAGCATCTACTTCCGAACTCTTTGGTAAGGTGCAAGAAGTTCCACAGAAGGAAACTACGCCTTTCTATCCACGTTCTCCATATTCTGTTGCTAAGCTCTATGGTTTTTGGATTATAAAGAATTATCGCGAGTCATACGATATGTTCTGCTGCAATGGTATATTGTTCAATCACGAAAGCGAGCGTCGTGGCGAAAATTTCGTAACACGTAAGATTACCTTAGCTGCAGCTCGCATAGCACAGGGGTTGCAAGATAAGTTGTATTTGGGCAACCTTGGTGCACGTCGCGATTGGGGTTATGCAAAAGACTATGTGGAATGTATGTGGTTGATGCTCCAGCAGTCTGAGCCTGAAGACTATGTTATTGCAACAGGAGAGATGTACACTGTGCGTGAATTTTGTACCGAAGCATTCAAGCAAGCAGGCATTGAATTAGAATGGAAAGGTGAAGGAGTAGACGAAAAGGGCATTAATAAAGCTACAGGCGAGGTACTTGTAGAAGTAGACCCTAAATACTTCCGTCCTGCTGACGTGGAACAACTTCTTGGCGACCCTACTAAGGCAAAAACAAAATTGGGTTGGAACCCACGAAAAACCAGTTTCAAAGAGTTGGTTAAGCTGATGGTAGAATACGATATGAAGTTTGTTAAGAAACTCTACTTGAAGGCACAACTCCCTGAATAATAAGATATTGGGTGAAGAAAAAAACTTTTCATCACTTTTTTACTATGATTTATTAATGAGAGCGCAACCTTTTCGTTGTGCTCTTTTTTTGTTTACAATGTAATGCGACATTTTTTTATCACACTTTTGTTACTTATTTCTTTGTTCACTTTTGGTCAGTCAGTGCCAAGAGTGATGAAATTGCATCCACAACATCATTTCCCACATTCTGTACCTAAGGGAAATTATAGCGGAATTGCGTATATAGGAAGCAATCAATATGCAGTAGTATCTGATAAAGCTGAAAAGAGTGGCTACTTTTTGTTTACCATTGACATTGATAGTCTTAAAGGTGATATTCAGAATGTAGTAGCGAACGGTTTCTATCCTTCCACCGATTCCAATCAAGACGAAGAGGGAATAGCTTTTATTCCTCAACGAAATACGTTTTTTATCGCTCGTGAAGCGGATAATAGTGTGAAAGAGTACGACCGTAATGGGCAGTTGACAGGCGTAGAACTTGCGCTACCATCGCTGTTTAAGTCGGCAACGGCTGCTTATGGGTTAGAGTCTTTAACTTATAATCCACATACAAAACTTTATTGGACAACTACCGAAAGCACCCTCCCTGCAGATGGTATGCAAGCTACTGCTACAAATAATGTCTGTAATAAATTGCGCCTATTGGCTTTCGACAGTTCTTTAGCGTCAATAGCAGAATTTCTTTATGTGATGGATAAACCACGAACACGAAAAGAAGGGCAAAGTTTTGCTATGGGCGTTGCCGACTTAGTAGCCTTAGATAGTGGTAAACTCTTAGTTTTAGAGCGTGAACTTTATGTTTCGAAATCGAAACTTGGCTCACGTGTTTACAATAAACTATATTGTGTTACACCAACTTTTTCAGCAGAAACTGCTCACAATACGCCTTTAGAAAAGCATTTGTTGACGGAGTGGAGTACAGCTATAACCCTATTACATCAAGACTTTGCCAATTATGAAGGTATATGTTTAGGACCTAAATTGTGCGAAGGCTCACAAGTATTATTACTTTGTGCCGATAGTCAAAACCAATATGGCGGAGTATTGCGCGATTGGTTTCGAACAATTATTATAAAGGAGTAAAGTCAAACTCAGAGATACTTCTAACGCAAAATTATTTCGTGAGTTTTCTCATTATAAAATACAAATGTGCCAATACCATATGAAGCAAATCATACGAAGATATATTACTCTAAATCCAAGACTTAAGGCTGCAAGAGTGTTACGTTCTCTTATAGACGAACTCACAATAATATCTGAAGATGTTTTTTGACCTATACGCCAAAATTTACAAATAAAAAAAACCGCTATCCTATAGATTTTATCTTGTGGATAGCGGTTTTATTATGTTGATATAGTTGCTTATTCTACTACAACAAGAGGTTCGTCTTCAAGAACAGCTTGACCAACTTTCACAACAACTGCTGTTACTTTGCCGTCTTTTTCAGCTTCAATGTTGTTCTGCATCTTCATTGCTTCGAGCACAACGAGTGTATCGCCAGCCTTAACTTCCTGACCTATTGCTACTTCTATAGAAGTGATAGTACCAGGAAGTGGAGCTTTAACAGCATTCGATGTGTTTACGTTCGCAGCAGAAGCAGCGTTGTCGCCACCATTGTCGGCAATAGGTTTGCCCAACTCTACCTTTTTCTTTTCAGGTTCAGCAGGTTTTTCCATCTGCACTTTGAACTCCTCGCCGTTTACTGTAACTTCAGCAATGTTGTCTTCGCTGATATTGCCAATTGCGACATTATATTCTTTGCCGTCTATTGTATATTTGAATTCTTTCATTTGTCTTATGGTTTCTTGGTCATAATCTCAAACTTAGCATTCCAAAGGGTCTGCTTAGGTTGGATTGTAATGATACCTGATTCGATGTCGTGAACGTTATTGCCAGCAAACTCGTAGAGTGCCATTGCAATAGCCGCATATTTATTATCGCTCATTATCTGTATTTTATTTGTGATACCCTAAATTACATTGGCATACAACCATGCTTCTTGGCAGGCAAGTCTTGTTTCTTATTTGCCAACTGTGCCAAACCACGGCAGATGCGGAACCGAGTATTGCGAGGCTCAATCACATCATCAATATAGCCATATTGTGCTGCTTGATAAGGATTTGCAAACTTTTCTGTGTACTCTTCTTCCTTCTCGGCAAGGAATTGTTTCACGTCGCCGCCTGCATCTTTCACAGCTTTAGCCTCTTTTCCACAAAGCACAGCAACAGCACCCGAAGCCCCCATAACTGCAATTTCAGAACTTGGCCAAGCATAGTTGAGGTCTGAACGCAATTGCTTGCAGCCCATAACGATATGCGAACCACCATAGCTCTTGCGGAGGGTTATGGTAATCTTTGGCACAGTAGCCTCGCCGTATGCGTAGAGCAATTGTGCACCATGAAGAATTACAGCGTTGTACTCCTGACCTGTACCTGGGAGGAAGCCAGGAACGTCAACAAGCGAAACAATAGGAATATTGAAAGCATCGCAGAAACGAACAAAGCGTGCGCCCTTGCGACTGGCATTGGCATCAAGAACACCAGCGTAAGCCGATGGCTGATTAGCCACGATACCTACACTTTGACCATTGAAGCGGGCAAAACCTGTGATAATGTTCTTAGCAAACTTAGGTTGTACTTCAAAGAACTCGCCATTGTCGGTAACAGCCTTAATCACCTTATACATATCGTATGCCTGATTAGGGTCGTCAGGGATAATTTCGTTCAATAAGTCTTCCTTGCGATCAATAGGGTCGGTGCACTCTACACGTGGTGCTTCTTCACGGTTGTTAGATGGAATATAAGAAAGCAAAGTCTTGATAACGTCCATTGCTTCTTCCTCTGTCTTAGCTGTGAAACCTGTTACACCACTCTTTGTAGCGTGGACACTTGCACCGCCAAGTCCTTCAGCATCAATATCTTCGCCTGTTACGGTCTTTACAACCTTAGGACCTGTAAGGAACATATAACTTGTATCTTCCTTCATAATGATGAAGTCGGTAAGTGCAGGCGAGTAAACCGCACCACCAGCACAAGGACCAAGAATGCTTGAAATCTGTGGGATAACGCCCGATGCAAGAATATTGCGTTCAAAAATTTCAGCATAACCTGCCAAAGAGGTGATACCTTCTTGGATACGAGCACCGCCCGAGTCGTTCATACAGATAACAGGTGCACCATTAACCATAGCCATATCCATAATTTTACAGATTTTTTGCGCCATAGTCTCTGAAAGCGAACCACCATTTACTGTAAAGTCTTGAGCATAAACATATACCAAGCGACCATCAATAGTTGCAGAACCTGCCACTACACCATCGCCAAAGTATTGTTTCTTCTCCATTCCAAAGTTGTGGCAGCGGTGCAGTTTGAACATATCGTATTCCTCAAAACTACCTTTGTCTACTAACATTTCAATGCGCTCACGTGCAGTATATTTACCACGAGCGTGCTGCTTCTCGATAGCCTTTTCGCCACCACCCAAGCGAGCTTGCTCTCTTTTAGCTACGAGCTCTTTGATTTTTTCAGTTTGCTTACTCATAAAAAGTGTATTTTATTCTTTTTCTTGTTCTATTCGAAGTATAGGAATATAATGTTCCCACTAAATATCGTGCAAAAATACGAAAAAAAAGACGAAATTATCTCCGTATCGTCTTTAAAGTTTGTTAAGGTCTGAAGCTACATTTTTGAATTGTAAAAAAGCTGCATTTTATATACGGTCTATACGCCTTTAATTTTGTTTGTTCTTTGTCTTTGAGTTAATAAGAATGCTTGCATATTATTCTGAAAAAGGACAAATAATAGGTTGTCATTATAGTGTCTGAATGTGAAGAATAGAACAATCTTATTCTTTATTTTTGGTTTTTGCAATCTATTGGTTATCAGTTATTTATTGTAGTGTATACTTTAAGAAAGCTAAACATCAACGTTGACACTCCCAAAGTTGAACTTTGGCGCGGTTAAAGTTCAACTTTGGGAGTGTCAGACCTATATGTTTTGTAGGGTAAGGCAGATACTCTTGAATTTAGAACATAATTGTTAGGGTGAAGAAGTATTGCTATTTGGAATAATCGAACAAAAGCGAATACGCTGTATGCGTTATTGCCTTTCAATGCAACTATGCTATTGAGCTTATTGGGTGTTTAAAGTATTGTGATACCTTTCTTTTACCTTCTGTTCTATTTCTTTTAATGTCTTTCTACCTACCAATCGGCCTTTTATGAGTCGATAGCCTAACCAAATAAGCAGCATACCGACAATAGCTATAAGATAGACTAAGAGCGAATCAAGTTGGAAGGATTGCGCAAAGTTTTCAGCGATAACAAAACCGCCTATGAGCACAACATAGTCAACCCAATTCCATTGCGTATAGCTTTTAAGTATGCGCTGATACTCCTCATCGTTGGCTAAAACTTTGTTCTTGTTTTGTTTCCAAATTGCTTCAAATTCTTTGTCAGCCATACGTTTTTCTTGTTTTTGGGGGTGAATAATATTTGTTGTTATAATTTGTGACAGGTATTAGCACCTTTTACTTACGTTTCTTTTTCTTTGGTTCTTCTGTCTTCTTTTCAGGCACTACCAAGTCGGCATTGATATGGGTTACAAGTATTTGCATACTTCCTTTGCTAAACGAGATAGTGTAAAGTCCGCCTTTGTGGTCTTTTCGTTTATAGGTGTAAGCAAACTTATTGATGCTCCAACAGCTATCGGTTTTAGCTATTTCATCTATAGAGGCATAGAATGTTTTGCTTGGGATGGTATCAAAATTAAGTATAGCTGAATAGTTGCCTCCTGAAACGTTTTCCTCGTCCATCGCTAACGAAATGGTATCGGGAATGATGGGCGTTTCTTTTATAATTTTATACTTTGGAAAACGCAAGTTGGTTATCTTATTCAGATTGATGGGAATAAGGGTGTCTTGAACGTGAGGGGCAAACACTTCGGCAGCTACGGTGTCGCCATCAGAAGGCGTGGCAGTATTGTGCCCATTGCAACTTATAAAGACTATAGAAAAGAGAATGTAAGTTGCAGATATTAATGTGTTTACGTGTATTTTATGAAGTAAATGTTTCATATCATTGTTATTTAATTTTTGGGTAGGGAATATGAGTGTTAGAGCTGCAATCTACTTGTCTTTAGCTTGTAAAGCCTTGAGGCGTTTTTGCGCTATAACGTGTTCAGGGCATAGCTCAAGTGCTTTCTTATAGTTGTTAGCAGCCGCCTCTCGCATACCTTCACGTTCGCAGTCTTTTGCCATTAGTACATATTCGGTCGCCAACTTTTTTAAGTAGGCTTGCTGTTTTTTATGTTCGGCTTTTAAGACCTTATTTTCTGCTTTCAGTGCATTTATAGTGCTGAGTTTCTTGCGCAAGTAACGTTTTACCACAGGCTTTTCTATGTCGTATCTGCTATGGATAGCTAAGAAGAAATTGTGCAGAAAGGCATCAAAATTACCTTTATCGAAGGCACGTGCAGCATCATAATATTCCTTGTCGGCTTTGCTTTGTTTTAGTGCTGTTTGCAAAGTTTGGTTGTTGTTGTAATGTTTGGCAAAGTTGGTTACTTCTGCTTTTACAAATACATCTCTACGGCTAATGGGCTTGTGTAGCGTGATGCCTTCAAGACTTGTACAACGCGACAGGGCTACATAGGTTTGGCCGCTTGCAAACACACCACCACTAAAATCGATGTCAACATTCTTGAACGTTAGCCCTTGACTTTTGTGTACGGTAATTGCCCAAGCTAACTTTATGGGGTATTGCACATAAGTTCCTATTTGTTCTTCTTCTATTTTTTGCTCTACTTCGTTGAAGGTATAGCGAATGTTTTCCCACAATTTACGTTGCACTTGTAGGTCTTCGCCATCTTCGGTTCTAACGTAAAGAATGCCCGCTTCCTCGTCAATGCCAATGATAATTCCTAATGTTCCGTTTACCCATTGTTTTTCCACATCGTTCTTGATAAACATAATGTGCGCCCCTACCTTGATAGAGAGTTCTATTGGTGTGGGTAAACTGCTTTCAGGAAACTCGCCTGTAATATTGCCATATAGGGTTATGACTTCGCCAGAGAGGTTTTCTAACTCTTTATTGTTAATCCAATCTACGGTATCACGGCGTGTGGAAAGGGTTATTGCCAAACTATCGCCCTCGCTCTTTGCTTGTTTTTCGGTTGTTACACGAGTATTCAAGCGTTGTAGGTCGGTGTCGGTAATTTGATTGACACGAATATGGTCTAAGATAGAAATAAAGTTGGGGTCGGATTGTCGATATACTTTTCTTAATTCGATGCTCACTAAGGGGTAGTGTTGGAACACTTTGGCATCGAAGAAGTAGCCGCTGGGGTAGAAAGGTTGAAGGAGTTGGCGGTCTTCTTCCTTCAACACGGGTTCAAGTTGGTAAATATCGCCTACCAATAAGAGCTGTTTGCCACCAAAAGGTTCGCGCATATTGCGATTGTAAATGCGGAGAACCTTGTCTATAAAGTCGATAATTTCTGCACGAACCATACTTATCTCGTCTATAATAATAAGGTCGAGTTCGCGCAAGAGTTTGCATTTTTCGCTGTTGTATTTCAGCGTGTTTCTAATGTTACGTGCCGAATAGCGCACGTCATTGGGCAATAGGGGGTGGAAAGGGAGCTTGAAAAAGCTATGCAGGGTTACGCCTCCAGCATTGATGGCTGCAATACCTGTTGGGGCAAGTACTACGTATTTTTTCTTTGTTGTGGCAGTGATATAGCGCAAGAATGTGGACTTACCTGTGCCAGCTTTGCCTGTGAGGAAAAGCGAGTTATGGGTGAATTGGACAACTTGAAGAGCTTGTTGAAACTCTTCGTTGTCCAAGTCTATGTGCTTAATATCAATGCCTCTGCTTGCCATTTTAAATCTCCACAGGTTCTATCCTTGGTTTAGGAGCGTGTGTGGGGGTATTCCTATTCGGTGTATTTGGGTTTGGCTGATTTTGCCTGTTGTTTTCCGACGGGGCAGTTATGGGGTTTTCCTCGTTTCCCATTCCGTCCTCTTCTGAATTATTGTTTTCCTCATCTTCGCCTTCGCTTTGTTGGCGTGCGTTTCTACGTTGTTGTTGATAATAGTATAACAAGCTGTCAGGCAACTGAGTAGATGTAACGTGCGATTGGCAATCATACATCGAAGGTTCTATTTCTTCTTCAGGATTTATTGTCCATTTAGCGTGATACTTTTGGAAAGCTTTGTCGCACATAAGTGCATAGATAAAGTTTCCACAGAGCGGAAGTGCTGTTTTAGAACCTTGTCCTAATGCTCCTGTTCGGAAATGGATACTGCGGTATTCGCCACCTACCCACGCTCCAACAACAAGGTTTGGACTTACTGCCATAAACCACGCATCAGAGTGATTGTTAGAAGTTCCTGTCTTTCCTCCCCAATCGGTGTCTTTGAAGATGTATTGATTGAGCGTGCGACTTGTACCACTTGGTTCTGTTAAGCCCCCTTTTAAGAGTTCTTGCATAAAGAAAGCACTCTTGTATGGTAACACTTGTTTGGTTTCGGTCGGCCCTACATAAACTTCGTTGCCTTTCTGGTCCAATATCTTTGTTACAACTACAGGTTCGTGAAACTCGCCATCGTTAGCTACAGTGCAATAAGCATTGGTCATCTCTAACAAGTTAACGTCGCTCGAACCTAATGCCAATGAAGGTTCGTTTTCCAATGGGCTCTTTATACCCATATCTTGTGCGGTGCGAATAATGTTTTTGATACCCATTTCCTGACCTAAACGCACAGCTATTGTATTGACACTTCGAGCAAAACCTGCCTTTAAGGTGATGGAATCGCCTGAATAATTGCCATTGGCATTGCGTGGTGTCCAAGTTTTCATTATTCCAGTCTTCTTGTCTAACACCTGCATACTTATATACTCGTCTCGGCGTTTGTCGCAAGGAGCTAAGCCTTGGTTCATCGCTTCTGAATAAACAAATAGTTTGAAAGTAGAGCCGGGCTGACGTTGAGCCGTTACCTTATCATACTTCCACGACTTAAAGTCTATGTCTCCTACCCAAGCTCGTACAGCTCCTGTTTGTGGTTCCATAGCAACCATAGAGCAGTGCATAAACTTCACCATATATCGGATAGAGTCCATTGACGACATTTCTTTCTCTATTGTTCCTTTTTCAAAGTCGAATAGCTTTACTTTGTGTGGTTTGTTGATGTAGTACAACACGCTATCGGGCTGGTTAGGGTACTTTCTTACAAGAGCTTTGTAGAACGGTTGACGCTCGGCAATGCCTTCTATGAAGCCTGGAACAAGGTTTCCATTCTCATCACGCCAAGGGTCTTGACCTCGCCAATGGTTGTCGAAGTCGTGCTGTATCTTGCGCATTTGCTTTGTTGCAGCTTCTTCTGCATACTTCTGCATATGGGTGTCGATGGTGGTATATATCTTTAAACCACTGCTATAGAGGTCGTAATCGTTGTCTTTTGCCCAATCTTTTAGGTAATCGGCAACGTATTCTCTGAAGTATTGGCAGCGTCCATCGTAGTTTTCTTCATAATGAACATCAAGTCTAATAGGCTGTTTTGATAGTACGTCATACTTGTCTTTGCTCAACAAATTGTGAGTTACCATATTGTACAACACAGTGTTTCGTCTTCCAAAAGAGTTGGTTGGATTGGAAATAGGGTTGTAATAAGTTGTGGCTTTCAGCATACCAACAAGCGTTGCAGCCTCATTGGTTGTGAGGTTTTTAGGCAATTTATTGAAGTAAGTACGTGCAGCTATCTTGATACCAAACGAGTTGTTTCCAAAGTCTACGGTATTGGCATACATTGTTAGAATTTCTTCTTTTGAGTAAAGTAGCTCTATCTTGTATGCCATAATCCACTCCTTAGCTTTCACGATAAGCATACGCAAACCAGGAACACGACCTAAGATGCCAGAATATTCTTTGTTGCGTAGACGAAACATATTTTTGGCTAATTGTTGTGTAATAGTTGAAGCTCCACGTGCGCCATCACGTGTAACTGCGTCTTTTACAGCACCTCCAATACCCATAAAGTCAACACCAAAATGACTATAAAAGCGTTCGTCTTCAGTGCTAATGAGTGCATTCCAAAAGTCGGGAGTTACCTCATTGTAGTTTACTGGACTTCTGTTTTCTTTGAAATATTTGCCTATCAATACCGAGTCGGCACTATATATTTCTGAAGCTGCGTATGTAGGTGGAGTTTGTATTTCTGCAAATCCTGGCGACTTACCAAAAAGCCACAAGAAGTTAATATCTACCATTCCAAAGAACAGAAAGATAGAAACAAAAAATGAAACAATGCCTATTAATCCCTTTGTGTACCACGCACGACCTTTATAAAGTCGAACGTACCAAGGAAAGAAATTGATAAATCCTTTACAGATATTCTTGAAGAATTTGATAATAGTTTTCATTTAGATGTTTGCTTATATAGCTTTGCTTCGCTACTTCTTAAACTACAAAAGTAAGAAATAACTTGTTTATGCAAGCAGAGATGTGGTATAATTTAATATTTCTTCAATGTTATCGGGGTTGAACCATCTCATTTGGGCGTCTTTTTTGAACCAAGTGAGTTGTTTGCGTGCATATCTGCGTGTGTTGCTTTGCAGCTTAAAGATGGTTTCATCGAGTGTTGTAAGTCCATCAAGATACTCAAACATTTCTTTGTAGCCTACCGTGTTCAGCGCATTAAGATGTCTATATTTGTACATCTCTTTTGCT
Organism: Prevotella ihumii; assembly: GCF_900155655.1. Classification (GTDB taxonomy): domain Bacteria; phylum Bacteroidota; class Bacteroidia; order Bacteroidales; family Bacteroidaceae; genus Prevotella; species Prevotella ihumii. The sequence continues at coordinate 1,034,836 of NZ_LT706987.1, read as the reverse complement.
TCCTCAATGATACCATCGGCTATCATTTGCAGTGTACGTTGGTTGATGCGGTGGTAAAGTTCTTCACGCTCACGGTTTAGTCCTATCTTTATCACATCAAAGGGTCTTTCTTTCTTCTCATTGGTACGGAATGAAGTATAGGTCTTGCCTGTTTGATGGCATATTTCTAAAGCGTGAATAACACGACGATGGTTCTTTCGGTCTACTATTTCCCAATATTCAGGGTCAAGCTTTCTAAGTTCGTCGCATAAAGGTTCAAGTCCTTCCTCTTCATAGCGTTGCATCATCAACGTGCGAATTTCGTCTTTTATGGTTGGAATGTCATCAATGCCGTTGCAAACAGCATCAATATACATCATTGAGCCACCAGAAAGAAGAAAGTTAGACTGAGGGTGAGCCGCCAGAATGCTGAGTACATCCTGCTCATACATACTTGCAGAATAGTAGTCGGTAACGCTATGGCTACCCACAAAGTAATGTTTTACACGCTTGAGTTGTTCGGGGGTAGGAGCAGCAGTACCTATTGGCAATTCCGCATAAATCTGACGCGAATCAGCATTGACAATAGGTACTGAAAGATGTTCAGCCATACGGAGTGCGAGTTCGGTTTTCCCCACTCCCGTAGGACCAGTTATAACAATGAGGGTTTGTTTCTTCAAAATAAAATAGTTTAAGACTATGAGTTAGCTTTCACCATTTATTTAATAATACCACGTGAAGAAGCTTGGACAAACTCTATAATGTGTTCAATTTCAGTCGTTAAAGGCATAGTTTCCTTTATCTTTTGAATGTTTTCTTCTCGTGTGCCTTCTCCATAAAGCAATCTGTAAGCATTATGAATTTGGTCTATCTGTTCATTAGAAAAACCTTTACGGCGTAAGCCTACCAAATTGAGCCCCATATAGCGAATAGGGTCACGCCCAGCAATTATATATGGAGGTATGTCTTGTGAAAATCTGCTTCCGCCTTGTATCATCACATTGCGTCCAATGTTGCAAAATTGGTGACAAAGCACTGCTGCTGAGATGATTGCAAAATCTTCTACTGTTACTTCACCTGCCAACTTTGTAGAATTGCCAATGATAATATTCGACCCAATGATACAATCGTGTGCAATGTGCATATTCTCCATCAACAAGTTATTGCTCCCTACAATGGTTTTTCCCTTTGAAGCTGTGCCACGTGAGATGGTAACATTTTCACGAATAGAGTTGTTATTGCCAATTTCACAAGTCGTTACTTCGCCTTTAAACTTCAAATCTTGTGGTTTAGTAGAGATGCTTGCTCCAGGGAAGAACTCGTTATTATCGCCAATACGTGCTCCTGTGTGAATGGTTACGCTATTGAGTAGATTGTTGTTATTGCCAATAACCGTATTGTCGTCAATGTAACAAAACGGACCTATAATGTTTCCATCACCTAATTTTGCATTAGGATGCACAAATGCTAATGGACTAATATTATTCATTTCAATATCTATAATTACTTATTTTTTACTATTTGGGCTGTAAATGTTGCTTCAGCCACTACGGTGTCGCCAACAAATATATAGCCTCTCATTGAGCTGATGTCGTGACGCACAGGACCTAAAAGTTCGACACGGAAGAGTAGGGTGTCACCTGGTGTAACCTTCTGGCGGAACTTTACATTGTCTATCTTTAAGAAATAGGTAGACCATCGTTCAGGCTCTTCCAATCGCGATAATACCAACAAACCGCCACACTGCGCCATTGCTTCAATCTGAAGCACCCCTGGCATAGTAGGTTCTTGTGGGAAATGACCTTGGAAGAACGGTTCGTTGGCTGTGATGTTTTTAACACCGACAATGCTATTTGAACCCATAGCTATAACTTTGTCAATCAGCTGCATAGGGTAGCGGTGTGGAAGTAACTCTCTAATGCGAATATTGTCCATTAAAGGCTCTTCGTTTGGGTCATAGATAGGTGCTTGTATTTTGTGTTTGCGAATGTCTTTGCGTATCATTCGGGCAAACTTGTTGTTTACTGTGTGACCAGGGCGAGTAGCCACGATGCGACCTTTGATAGGTTTACCAATCAATGCCACGTCGCCAATGATGTCTAACAACTTGTGGCGTGTACATTCATTATCCCACATCAAAGGTTTGGTTTGGATATATCCTATTTGCGATGCGTCCATACGTGGTACACGAAGGAGGTCTGCCAACTGGTCGAGTGTTTCCTGCTCTACCTGTCTTTCGTAAATTACAATAGCATTGTCTAAGTCGCCACCTTTGATGAGATTAGCCTGTAACAATGGCATAATGTCGCGTACAAATACGAATGTGCGGGCAGGGGCAATCTCTTTTGCGAACTTATCAATATTATCTAACGTTGCAAACTGACTGCTAATAAACTTTGAATCGAACGAACACATTGCTGTGATAGAGAAATGTTCGTCAGGAAGAATGGTAATCACACTGCCATTGGCATCTTTATATTCCATCTTCTTACGAATGATGTAATAATCCTTTGGTGTGTTCTGTTCAACAATTCCAACTTCGTTAATCTTCTCTACGTACATTATTGCAGAGCCATCAAGGATAGGAAATTCAGGACCATTGATTTGAATAAGACAGTTGTCTATTCCCATTGCATAGAGGGCAGCCAATCCGTGTTCGATAGTACTCACACGTGCTTCGCCCTTTGCAATTACCGTTCCACGCTGTGTGTCGATTACGTTTTCTGCAATAGCGTCTATAATAGGTTGACCTTCCAGGTCTATACGTTGTATTTTATAACCCGTGTTGTCTGGAGCAGGATTAAAAGTAACAGTAAGACTTAGACCTGTGTGTAAGCCTTTGCCAAAGAGCGAGAAACTCCCCTTTAGTGTTTTCTGTTTTGCTGTTTCCATATATCTTATTTATTCTTTTTCAGTTCTTCTATTTCTTTTTTTAGTGTGTCAATTTCTTTATACATCTCTGGAAGTCGCTTAAAAATAGCTTGCGACTTGAAGAAGTTACGTGGTTCGATAGCAGGGCTTCCCATAAGCGACTGTTCGTCTTTAAGGTTGCTGATAATTCCAGACTGTGCGCCTAAGAAGACCTTATTACCTATTTTTATATGTCCAGCTAAGCCCACTTGACCGCCGAACATACACCATTCTCCCACCTTGGTAGAGCCTGCAATTCCTACTTGAGCACTCATCACAGTGTTCGATCCTATGTCGGTATTGTGCGCTATCTGCACAAGATTATCAAGTTTTACGCCCTTGCGTATGTAGGTGCTACCCATTGTTGAGCGGTCGATACACGTATTTGCGCCAATTTCTACATCGTCTTCAATGGTTACAATACCTATTTGTGGTATCTTGTCGTAACTATTAGTGTCTGCATTTGGAGCAAAGCCGAAGCCATCTGCACCAACTACACAACCCGAATGGAGAATGACATTGTTGCCAATCTTAGTTCCGTGGTAGATGCTAACGTTAGGATAGATAATACAATTGCAACCTATAGAAATGTTTTCCATAATGGTGGCGTGTGGGTAAATCTGAGTGCCATCGCCTATCACTACGTTGTCGCCAATATAAGCAAAAGCTCCGATATATACATTCTCACCAATTGTAGCTTTAGGAGAAACAAAAGCTAAGGTATCAATTCCTTGCCTTTTAGGCTTCATATTCTCATAGAGTTGGAGCAATTTTGCAACACAATCGCGTGCGTTTTTCACTCTGATGAGCGTAGCTTTGGTAGGTTTATCTATATTGATGCTTTCGTCTACGAGAACGATAGAACACTCTGTATCATACAGATAATGTGTATATTTAGGGTTTGCAAGGAAAGATATTGCGCCTGCTCTACCTTCTTCAATCTTAGCAAAGGTGTTAATCGTTGTATTTTCATCACCTTCCACACTACCTTGTATGAACTGTGCGATTTGTTTTGCGGTAAATTCCATATTCTATTATATCATGATAGCTTATATCTGCAAAGATAGCAAACTTTTGTTAGATACGATGATAACAAAAGTAATATTTACGAATTTTTTTGGAAAGAAGTTCCACATTGAGAAGTTCGGACGCTTCTGCAATATCTTTTAACGTACCATCCTTTGACAAAATGCTAATGTGGTCGTCGTTTACATCATACATATCTTTCTGAATGGTGTCTATTCCCATCAGATATTTTGTGTCGTCAATGGCTATCCCTAAGGCTTTACTGAGCGTCTGCTTGCAGTCGTCAATGGCTTGGGTTGAAATAGGTTCATCGTGGATTTCAACCTTGAAAAGTTGGCGATTGATAAAGTCGGAAGCTAAAAGCGACAGTATTTTATCCTTACTTTTTGTCCATTCCTTTATCGTACTCCATACATCGTTATCGTCTAACTGAATATAATGGTCTAATGCCTCTGTATGTGATTTGAAGAAAGCAGCATCTACTTCATTTTCAAGGAAATAGGCGAGGGCAGGAGGGGCAAATAATTGCTCGCCTTGGCGAATAAGTGCTTTGGCGCGGAGTAGCACATTAACCAATATCTTTTCATAACCCACGGTGGTTTTGTGTAGATATACTTGCCAATACATCAAACGGCGTGAGGTGAGATAGTTCTCGATAGAGTAGATGCCTTTTGCATCAACCACCAAAGCATCGTCTACCACATTGAGCATCTTAATAATGCGTGCCGACCCAATCACTCCTTCGGTTACACCCGTAAAGAAACTATCACGGCGGAGGTAGTCCATTCTGTCCATATCCAACTGACTACTAATGAGTTGGTGTAGAAAACGTTTGGGGTATTCGTTCTTGAATATCTTGATAGCAAGGGTCAATGCTCCATTCATATCGTGATTGATTTTATCCATTAACATCAGCGATATTTCTTCGTGCGAAATGCCTTTAATGAGGGTATTTTCAAGTACGTGTGAGAATGGACCGTGTCCTATATCGTGCATTAATATGGCTGCCTGAATGGCTTCAGCCTCGCTATCGAAAATGAATATCCCTTTTTGTTGGAGCGAAAGAATGGCTTCGCTCATCAGATGGAATGCGCCCAATGAATGTTGGAAGCGAGTGTGTTGAGCCCCAGGATAAACCACTGATGCTAAGCCCAATTGCTTTATTCGAGTGAGGCGTTGCATCAAAGGGTGCTTAACAATGTCCAAGAGCAAGCCTCTTGGTATTTTGATAAACCCAAAAACTGGGTCGCTTATAATTTTACATTCATTCATTGTGCGTCTTTTTTCTCGTATCTGTATATAATAAGGTAAAACTTTTCACTTCTTTTAGATGCAGTTTTCTTATCTTCAATACAATCTTTTTGCCATCGTTAGTTATTGTTCTATTTTTCCATAACCGAACAATTGCTTTTTATACATCAATCTTTGAAAAGCAAAACATTGATGTTTGGAGTTCCCAAAGTTGAACTTTGAGAGGGTAAAACATATATGTTTTGGGGTGTCAAACATATATGTTTTACAAGTGTATATGTAAGTTGTTGTATGTCAGTTGTTTATAAATCTAAAGCAGCATGTTTGTTAGCTATTTTAGATTGTTCTATTCTTCTTTTTATACTCAACTTTAAAACAGAGTTTTATGCCAACTTATCGAGTTCGATAGCCATCTCTTCTTGCAATTCTTTAGCCTTTTGTGCAGCTACTTCTGCAAAGCTTTCCTCCTTGCTTGCATAGATGATGCCACGTGAAGAATTTACCAATAGTCCGCAATCTTTTATAATGCCGTACTTGCACACCTCTTGCAAGCTGCCACCTTGTGCACCTACGCCAGGAACAAGGAGGAAACTTTCGGGAGCTATGCGGCGAATATCGGTAAACATAGAACCTTGGGTTGCACCTACAACGTACATTAGATTGTTGGGAGTGCCCCATTCTTGCGACTTTTTGATTACTTTTTCGAATAAGCGAACTCCCTCTTTGTCCTCGCACAATTGGAAATCGTGGCTTCCCTTGTTGCTTGTCAGTGCAAGGAGGATAACCCATTTACCTTCATATTCTAAGAATGGCTTTACCGAGTCTTCACCCATATAAGGAGCAACGGTGAGTGAGTCGAGGTCGTACTCTTCAAAGAAAGTTTGTGCGTACATCTTCGATGTGTTGCCTATGTCGCCACGCTTTGCATCAGCGATGATGAAGTGGTGAGGATAGTTTTCTTTGAGGTAAGTTACAGTCTGTTCAAAAGCAATGATGCCCTTCGAACCATAACATTCGTAAAATGCAAGGTTAGGCTTATAAGCTACGCAGTAAGGGGCGGTTGCATCTATAATTTGCTTATTGAACGCAAAGATAGGATTTTCTTCTTTTAGGAGGTGAGGGGGGATTTTGTTAAGGTCGGTGTCTAAACCTACGCAAAGAAACGATTTCTTAGCGAATATCTGTGCTACTAATTCTTGTCTGTTCATCGTTCTGATATATTTATATAAGGTGTAAAATCTTAATTTATTAGATAAAAAAAATGCAGTTAAAGTAGTTGATTATCAAACTACTTTAGCTGCATTCCCTTATATTATAATTCGTTTTCTTTCAGCTTTTCAGCATTCTCGGCTACGGTCAGTGCATCTATCATATCTTGGATTTCGCCATTCATAAAGTTTGGCAAGTCGTGTGTGGTATAACCTATGCGGTGGTCGGTTACACGTCCTTGTGGATAGTTGTAGGTGCGAATTTTAGCTGAGCGGTCGCCCGTAGAAACAAGACTCTTTCGTCTGCTTGCTATATCGTCTACATACTTTTGATGCTCTCTGTCGTAAATGAATGTGCGAAGGCGCGACAATGCACGTTCCTTATTCTTAGGTTGGTCGCGCGTTTCGGTACATTCGATGAGGATTTCTTCTGTCTCGCCTGTATTAGGATTCTTCCAAGGATAGCGCAAACGCACACCCGACTCTACCTTATTTACGTTCTGACCACCTGCACCACTTGAGCGGAAAGTGTCCCACTTGATGTCGCCTTCATTGATATTTACCTCAAACTTGTCGGCTTCAGGGAGCACTGCCACCGTTGCTGCTGATGTCTGCATACGTCCTTGTGTATCGGTTGAAGGTACACGCTGCACACGGTGTACGCCCGATTCATATTTCAATATGCCGTAAACTCCATCGCCCGAAACAGCAAAGTCTATTTCCTTAAAGCCTCCCACAGCACCTTCTGACACGGACGTGATGGCTAAAGTCCAACCTTTCTTATCGCAGAAACGCTTGTACATATTAAAGATGTCGCCTGCAAAGAGGGCAGCCTCATCGCCACCGGCTCCTGCACGAATTTCCATCTGTACATTCTTGTCATCTTCAGGGTCTTTAGGAACGAGCAACATCTTGATTTCTTCTTCCAGTTTAGGTTGGAGTTCCTCATTTTCGCTCAACTCCATTCGAGCCATTTCCTTCATATCTGGGTCGCTCTCATTGGTAATTATATCCTTTGCTTCACTGATGGTAGTGAGGCAGTTGATATAACGTTTGCGAGCATTCATTATGTCGCCCAAGTCTTTGTATTCCTTTGTTAGCTTGACATATCTTTGCTGGTCAGCAATGACATCTGGGTCGGTTATCAAAGTAGAAACTTCTTCAAAGCGAGCCTCAAGGCCGTCAAGCTTTTGCAATATACTATTATTATCTGGCATATATGGTTTTTATTTTCAGTCGTTATCTTTTTTAAGGGAACTTATCAGTTGCCTTAACGACTGCTTTTATTAATAATTAAATTCTCCAAATTCGCTCTTGATGGTAAGGCTCTTTTGTCCTTCTTCGATGTGTCCTATCACTTGGGCATCAATATTAAACGACTTGCTGATTGCGATAACCTTTTCTGCAATTTCCGGACGTACATATATCTCCATTCTGTGACCCATATTGAACACCTGATACATTTCTTTCCAGTCTGTTCCGCTGCAATCTTTTATGGCTTGGAACAATGGTGGCACTGGGAACATATTGTCTTTCACCACCTTGCAGTTGTCGTTTACAAAGTGTAATACCTTGGTTTGTGCGCCCCCTGTGCAATGTACCATACCGTGGATTTCAGGACGAAGCTCATCAAGAATGCGCTTTATCACTGGTGCGTATGTGCGAGTAGGAGAGAGTACTAATTCGCCTGCGTTGATAGGGCTATTCTCTACCTTGTCGTCTAATCTGTATTTGCCGCTATAAACCAAATCGTTAGGTACGGCGTGGTCGAAGCTTTCGGGATATTTTTCTGCTAAATACTTTGCGAAAACATCGTGGCGCGCACTTGTAAGACCATTACTGCCCATACCGCCATTATACTTTTTCTCGTAAGTAGCTTGTCCCGTAGAACTCAAACCTACAATCACATCCCCCGGGCGAATATTTGCATTGTCTATAACATCAGTACGTTTCATACGGCAGGTTACTGTTGAGTCGACAATAATTGTGCGAACAAGGTCGCCCACGTCGGCTGTTTCTCCGCCAGTAGGGTAGATACCAATTCCCATTTCTCGCATTTCAGATAGCAATTCGTCAGTTCCGTTGATGATAGCTGAAATTACTTCACCCGAAATGAGCATCTTATTGCGTCCAATGGTTGATGAAACCAAGATATTGTCTACTGCTCCTACGCACAAGAGGTCGTCAGTATTCATAACAATGGCATCTTGTGCAATGCCTTTCCATACATTGAGGTCGCCCGTTTCTTTCCAGTACATATAAGCAAGTGATGACTTTGTACCCGCACCATCGGCGTGCATAATGTTACAATATTCCTCATCACCTCCTAATACATCGGGAATGATTTTGCAAAAAGCCTGTGGAAAAATGCCTTTGTCGATGTTTTTAATTGCGTTGTGTACGTCTTCTTTTGCTGCGCTTACACCACGCATTGCGTATCTGTTATTCATTGTTATGACTATATATTGGTTTATTATTCCTTTTAATCCTTACTATTCCAAAACTCCCAGCTTGCAAAGGCTTGCAAGAGAAGCATCTCTAATCCGTTTTTTACCACAGCTCCGTGTTCCTTACCTTTACGCATAAAAAGCGTTTCGTCAGGGTTGTACAGCAAATCGTACAAGAGTGTGTGGCTGTCCATTGCCTCGTAAGGCAGCTTTGGACATTCTTCTACATTAGGATACATACCCAATGGAGTGCAGTTAATGATTACGTTGAACTCTTTTATCAGCTTTGGCGAAATATCATCATAGATAAGACTATTGAGTGAACGTCGTCTTGAAACATATTGAGTTTCGATGCCTAACGACTTCAGACCATAGTTTACAGCTTTTGCAGCTCCACCTGTACCAAGTATCAATGCCTTTTTGTGATAACGCTCGAGCAATGGTTCGATGCTTCGGGTGAAGCCTATAACATCGCTATTGAAACCTTTGAGATAAGGTTTGTTGCCCTTATGTTCCACACGGATTACATTAACAGCTCCAATGGCTTTGGCTTCAGGGCTTATGGCATCAAGATATTTCATCACTTGTTCCTTGTATGGAATGGTGACGTTTAACCCTTTAAGTTCGGTATTGGTGTTGAGAATTTCTAAGAGGTTATCTATTGACGGTATAGCATAATTGATATACTCGGCATCGATACCTTCGTTTTGGAATTTCTCATTGAAAAAACCTTTTGAAAACGAATGTTCTAAGGTAACACCTATAAGTCCATATTTATCCATAAGCCGTTTAGTTTATTTTTCAGCCAAATACATTGTACATATTCCGAAGGTGAGTCGTTTGAACGAAGTCTTACTAAAGCCTGCACGCCGAAGTATCTCCATCATCTTCTCTCCTTGTGGAAAGGCCGCTATTGTCTTGTTCAAATAATCGTATGCACTGCTGTCCTTTGAAATTAAGCGTCCATAGAACGGCAGTACAACTTTAGAGTAGACCCCAAACAATTGGCGCATTGGGAAATGTATGGGCGTGGTAAGCTCGATGATACATAAGTGTCCACCTTGTTTTAATACACGATACATTTCCGAAAGTCCTTTTTCAAGGTCTTGAAAGTTTCTTATTCCGAAAGCAGCGGTAACGGCATCGAATGTGTCAGTTGGGAAAGTAAGGTTCAGACAATCTTCTTTTTGGAACGAAATAACGCCCTCTAAGCCTTCTTTCTTCACCTTTTCACGCCCAATCTCCATCATTCCCTCCGAAATATCAGCACCTATCAACGCACGAGGAGACAGCATCTTTGCTGCAAGAATTGCAAAGTCGCCAGTTCCTGTTGCAATGTCGAGCATTGTTTCAGGCTTGAAAGGCACGAGCTGTTGGATAGCTTTTCTTCGCCACCCTTTGTCTATATTCCACGAAAGGCGATGGTTAAGTGTATCATAGGTAGGAGCAATGTTGTCGAACATTGCTTCTACCACTTTTCCCTTTTCCTCTTGGCTGTTGTAAGGTTTAATCTTTTCTTGATTATACACGTGCTAATATTTATTTGCCGTTAGAAGTATTCTATTTTCGGTAATGAGCTTATTCCTTTTTACTTTCTTGTTGCAAGGTATTCGCTCACGTTCTTTTCTATTCTTGCTGCTATATCTGTGTTGTCAGTAGCTTTATCAAACTTCTCGCCAGTGATATGCTCGTACAACTCAATGTAACGTTCGCTTACGCTTTCAGCATATTCGTCTGTAATTTCAGGCATAGTTTGTCCTGGCTCGTTCATAAAGTTGTGTTCTATCAACCATTGACGCACAAACTCTTTTGACAACTGACGTTGAGGTTCACCCTTTGCCAATTTTTCTTCATAGCCTTCAGCATAGAAGTAGCGACTTGAGTCTGGTGTATGAATTTCATCAATGAGATAACACTGACCGTCACGCTTTCCAAATTCATATTTTGTATCAACGAGGATAAGACCTTGCTTTGCTGCAATCTCCTGTCCACGTGCAAAAATTTTACGTGTCCAATCTTCAATTGTGTTATAATCCTCTTCAGAAACAATACCTTGTTTAATGATTTCCTCTTTTGAAATGTTCATATCATGACCTTCGTCAGCTTTGGTTGTAGGAGTGATGATTGGTTCGGGGAAACGTTCATTTTCACGCATTCCGTCTGGAAGTTTAACACCGCAAATCTCACGGCAGCCATTCTTATAATCTCTCCAAGCCGAACCTGTAAGGATAGAACGAATAATCATTTCTACCTTGAAGCCTTCGCACTTCAAGCCTACTGTCACCATTGGGTCTGGTGTAGCAAGTTTCCAGTTAGGACAAATATCTGTAGTTTGGTCTAAGAATTTGGCTGCAATTTGGTTCAATACTTGACCTTTGAATGGAATACCTTTAGGCAAAACTACATCAAAAGCTGAAATACGGTCGGTTGCCACCATAACGATAAGGTCATCGTTGATGTCGTAAACATCACGTACTTTGCCGTGGTAAACACTCTTTTGTCCTTCGAACTTGAATTCGGTCTTTGTCAATGCTTTCATTTTTTTTATTTTTAGGAGTCGATTGTTATTGTTCTTGTTTAGCTTTGTCGAACGCCTCGTATGCTGTAACGATGCGTGTAACAAGCTTATGTCTAACTATATCTTTTTGGTCGAGATTTACAACTCCAATTCCTTCCGTGTTAGAAAGAATGCTTAATGCCTCTTTTAGTCCACTTTTCTGATTGTGTGGAAGGTCTATTTGAGTCATATCGCCCGTTATTATCATTTTGGAGTTCCACCCTAAGCGAGTGAGAAACATTCTTATTTGGGCTGTAGTTGTATTTTGTGCCTCATCAAGAATAACGATAGCATCATTCAGTGTGCGTCCACGCATAAAGGCAAGCGGTGCAATCTGAATTTGATGTTTATCCATCATATCTTGCAATTTTACTGTAGGTATCATATCTTCCAATGCATCGTAAAGCGGTTGTAGATATGGGTCTATCTTATCTTTCATATCTCCTGGCAAAAAGCCTAACTTTTCGCCTGCCTCTACTGCGGGTCGAGAAAGAATAATTCGTTTGATAGATTTCTCTTTCAATGCTTTTACTGCCAAGGCAATGCTTAGATAAGTCTTACCTGTTCCTGCAGGCCCAACAGCAAACACCATATCATTCTTATTAAAAGCATCAACAAGCTGTTGTTGGTTTTCAGAACGGCTTTTAATAGGTCTGCCCGAAACCGAATAAACCAATACTCCTTTTACGCTGTCTGCCTTAGCTTGGCGACCATTCACAATGTCGAGTATATCCTCTTCACTGATAGTATTATACCTCACGATGTGTTTGCGGAGTTTTTCAACATCTTCTTCCAACTTTGCTATTTGTTCTTCATCACCCAATACTCGAATAACGTTATCGCGTGCCACTATTCTTACTTTTGGAAAGAGCGATTTTATCATCTGCAAATGCACGTTGCTCACGCCGTAGAATACTACGGGGTCAATGTCTTCAAGGATAATATGCTTTTCTATCAATTTCTTCACCTATTATATTAATGGTGCAAAGTTAATATAAATAGCTGAACCTCGCAAATAAATATTAGTTCTTATAGCTTGAATATCTTAAAAAATTGCTATCTTTGTACCAATGAAAAGTAAGCGAAAGATAACAAAAAATAATTTTTTACTTGGTTTTATGGCAGTAACGTCTTGTCTTGCTGTTGTAAGGCTATTGTTTCCGTCAATTGCAAATGGTAAGACTGGCTTGAATAGCGATTCGCTGCAAATAGAAAATAATGTAACTGAAACTTTAACTGCTTTTGGTATCGATGGCGGAAAAGACGATTCGCTAAAGGTTGTGCAACAATCTTATGTATCTCCCTTACCCCTTACTACATTTTATGACGCTAAGGGTGAAATCTTAAAACATCGTATTCGCGGAGTTGTGGATTATGATGAGAGCTTCCCTGACTCTCAATCGGTGCAGTTAGAGTCGGCATTAAAGTATGCAGTACGTGCAGTTGAAAATCGTGTAGATGCAGAGTCGAGGAAGAAGGAGTTGGTATATGTGGGAAGTAACCCTTTCTTTGAAGTAAAAAAACTTCATAATAGCGTGGCTTATCTTGTACCTCGTGCCTCTATTTTGTTGCAAGACATAGGGCGAAACTTCTTTGATAGTCTGCAGATTAAGCACATTCCTTTAAATAAAATTATTGTAACAAGCGTGCTTCGTACAAAGGAAGATGTTGCTGCACTTCAGAAACGCAATGGCAATGCCACTGAAAACAGCTGCCATCTTTACGGCACAACGTTTGATATAGCCTATAATAAGTATTCTGCCATTACTCGTCCTGTTCGTGACGATACGTTAAAATGGGTATTAAGCGAAGTGCTTAACGATTTGCGAAAACAAGGGCGTTGCTATATAAAGTACGAAAAACGCCAAGGTTGTTTCCATATCACTGTGCGTTAAGATTGTCTTATGCGTTCTTAGGCTTCATTCTTGTTTTTATATCCGTAGTCAATATAGCTTCTAAACGCTTTAAAAAGCCTTTGCGGGCTAATGACCGATTTGGGTTTAAAACAAGTCCAATAGTGCTTGAAAAACAAAAGCCAACAAGTTTCTCCTTGTTGGCTTTTGTGTATTATAGTTTATCCCAATAAATGAAGCTCTCCAATGGTAAAGAGGAGAATATAGCCTAATACGAGTGAAATGATACCACAAGTAAGTCCTGCCTTTAGCATATCTTTCTGCTTAATCAATCCTGTTGAGTAAGCAATGGCATTAGGTGGGGTAGAGATAGGCAAACACATAGCTGTAGAAGCTGCAATGGCAATACCTATGAGCACTGTGCTTGTACCACCAATCACGCTAAGCTTGTCGCCCATACCCTTACATACTACAGCCAAAATAGGCATTAAGAGGGCTGCTGTAGCAGTATTTGAAATGAAATTAGAGAGGAAATAGCAGATGAGCCCTGAAATAAGGAGAATAACTATTGGACTCCAATTGGCAAATGGAATACTCTCTATGGCTACATCGGCCAATCCCGAACCATTCATTCCTAATCCTAAGGCAAATCCTCCTGCAACCATCCAAATCACACTCCAATCTATTTGTTGCAAGTCTTTTGCTGTTATTACGCCCGTAATAGCAAATACGCCCATCGGAATCATTGCCACCGTGTTTGTGTTGATGCCTGTCAACTTGCTTGGAATGACCCATAAAAGGATGGTAACGACGAATGTTGCAATCACAACCCACATACGCCAACCCTTATGAATTTCACCATCAATTTCCAAGTCGATGGTCTTTTTGCTGAAAGGGAAGAATATTAACAGCATTCGCCACGCAATGAAAATAATAATGATAACAAGCGGTATCATAAACATTGCCCATTCGCCAAAGCCAATACCAAGATTTAAGCCTTCTGGGTCATTGAGAAATTTCAATGCAATCATATTTGGAGGAGTTCCGATAGGTGTACCCATTCCGCCCAAATTGGCTGCCAATGGTATCGACATCGTGAGTGCTATGCGCCCTTTACCATTCGCAGGAAGAGCCGCAAATACAGGTGTCAAGAAAGTTAACATCAAGGCTGCTGTGGCAGTATTTGAAATGAACATAGAGAAAAGACCCGTAATAATGAGGAAACCAAGCAATACATTCTCGCTCTTCTTACCAAATGGGCGAATCATATTCTTAGCCAATAACGTGTCCAAACCTGATTTTGATGCGGCGATTGCCAAAATAAAGCCAGCCAAGAACAACATTATAATTGGGTCGGCAAACGATGCCATAATATCTTTAGAGTGAAGTAAATCGCCTATTCCTTCACCTTTGAAAAATTCTAATGAGTTTTCCGAAACCGTTACGCACATTATTGTCATAATCGCCAATGATGTTGCCCACGCAGGAATACATTCTGTGAGCCAAGCAAGGGTTGCAAACGCAAAAATTGCAATGATGCGTTGTTGTACTACCGTAAGTCCGTCAATTCCAAAAGCAGTAATTGGAAGGTTCCAAACAATTGATGTTACCAAGGCGATGCCTAAAAGTTGCCAAACTTTCTTTGCTTCAAAGTGATTTGTCATTCGATTTGTTTCGTTCTCAGTCATGGTGTTTAAAAATTAAATGAATTAACGATAATATGTCATTTGTATAATACATTTGCTAAAATACTAAAAATTTTTCAAACTTATACTTATATGGAAGTTTTTTTGTAGTTTTGTAGAAAATTTGTTATCATTATGCGTAAAATAAGTATATTCTACCTCTTTATATTATTTTTTTTGATTAGTTGTAATCAAAAACAAAGCGATAGCACACAAAAAGTTTCAAATGATAGCACCTTAGTGTTCAAATATGCAAAGAATATAATGATGGAACGTACCGAAGAGGGCACGAAAGTCTGCTTAAAAAATCCGTGGAAGGAAGGCGAGATATTGCATACCTATTATTTGGTAAATGATGCTGAGAAGGCAGAAAATCATTCTGATGGTACAATTGTGCAAATTCCTATCAAACGCAGTGTGATATTTACAGCTGCACACGCCAACCTTTTGGAAATGTTAGGTCAAGAAAAAGCTATTGCAGGTGTAGCCGATGCAAAATATATGCTTATCCCCGATGTACACAAACGACTGAAAATGCAAGGTAAGCCAGGTGCTATTGCCGATTGTGGCGATGGAATGAAGCCTAATATTGAGAAGATTATCGACATTCAATCCGATGGTTTATTCCTCTCGCCATTCGAAAATAGCGGGGGTTATGGTAAACTTGACGAGGTGAAAATCCCAATTATTGAATGTGCCGACTATATGGAAACTTCAGCTTTGGGTCGTGCCGAATGGATGAAATTTTATGGTCTTCTCTTTGGTTGCGAAGCGAAGGCAGACTCTCTGTTTAAAGTTATGGAAACCAACTATTTAGCATTGAAGGCTAAAGCTAAAACTTCAAAACAAACACGCTCGGTTCTTCCCGACCGTAAGACAGGTAGTGTGTGGTATATGCCTGGTGGTAATAGCAGCGTAGGACTGCTCTATAAAGATGCAAATGGCAAATATGCTTTCAGCAATGATACAAAGAGTGGTAGCTTGGCATTACCTTTCGAAACTGTGTTAGACAAGGCTGGACAAGCCGACTTTTGGATAATGAGCTATTACACCACAATGAACAAGTCGCTTCTCTTGGCCGAATACTCTGGGTATGCCGCACTAAAGCCTTTCAAAACAGGTGAAATTTATGGTTGTATGGTTGATAAAACACCTTATTTTGAGGAGGTAAGCTGGCGTCCCGATTGGCTTTTACAAGACCTTATTCAGCTCTTTCACCCTGACTTGAAACTTGGTGAGATGCGCTATTACCATCATTTATAAGGTGTAAGGCTCTATTTCTCAAATCCGTAAATGCGCTCTTAAAGATGAAGAAAGACAGTTGTATATTTCTCCTACTTGCACTATGTATTGTGGTATTATTCGTATTCAATCTTTATATAGGTTCGGTACGCATACCTTTCAATGATGTTTTCAATATTGTTCTTGGTAAGTTTGAAGGCAAAGAAAGTTGGAAATTCATAGTTCTCGAAAATCGTCTTCCACAAGCCATCACTGCAATGTTTTGTGGTGGGGCTTTGGCTGTAAGTGGCTTAATGTTGCAAACAGCTTTTCGCAACCCTCTTGCTGGACCCGATGTGTTTGGTATTAACGCTGGTGCTGGCTTAGGTGTGGCATTGGTAATGTTGCTTTTAGGCGGCAATATTTCCACTGTTTTGTTTTCGGTTTCAGGCTTTTTAGCCATCCTCATTTCTGCTTTTATTGGTGCAATGGCAGTAACGGCATTGGTATTTTTCTTTTCTTTAATCATTCGCAACAGTATTCTTTTGCTCATTATCGGAATTATGGTGGGCTATGTTTCATCGTCTGTTGTATCTTTGCTCAATTTTTTTGCAACCGAAGAAGGTGTAAAGAGTTATATGATATGGGGACTTGGCAATTTTGGTGGTGTATCTATGGAGCATATCCCTGTGTTTGTCTGCATAGTTTCGATAGGCATATTCTGTTCGTTGTTGCTGATGAAACCCCTTAACGCCTTACTCCTTGGCCCTCAATATGCTGAAAGTTTGGGCATTAACACTCGTCGAGTACGCAATTATCTCTTAGTAGTTACAGGGCTTTTGGCAGCCATTACTACTGCTTTTTGTGGGCCAATAGCCTTTATAGGTTTAGCCGTTCCGCATATAGCACGCCTTATTCTTACTACCGAAAATCATCGTCTTTTGCTTCCGTCTACTATCTTGAGCGGAGCTATTATCGCCTTATTGTGTAACATCATTTGTTATTTGCCTGGCGAAGATGGTATTATGCCACTCAATGCGGTTACTCCACTTATTGGGGCACCCGTGGTAATCTATGTATTGCTAAAGTCGAATAGGGGTTAGATAAGAAATTACAGATGTCGGCTATACTGTAAAAAGATCGCAATGAGAAGGTTTCTAAATTTATAAAAAAATATTAAAATCTTATAAAGCGAATGGAATATTTTTTGTAATTTTGCAGCCAAAATTTAAGGCAATGGTCTTATGCTTTTGATAATACACCTTTAATAATATGGACACAACAAATTTATCACCCTTCCGAAGAACGATAGTAGGCGTTCAGTTTCTTTTTGTTGCTTTTGGAGCAACAGTTCTCGTCCCCTTACTTGTGGGGTTAGACCCCGCAACAGCGTTATTTACAGCAGGTATAGGAACTTTTATCTTTCATTTAGTGACGAAAGGTAAAGTTCCTATTTTTTTGGGTTCATCATTCGCATTTATTGCTCCCATCATTGCTGCATCGAAGCAGTGGGGTATGCCTGGCGCATTGGCAGGTATCATTGGCGTATCGTTGGTTTACTTCGTTATGTCGATGTTAATTCGTTGGCAAGGTCAACGATTGCTTAAAACCCTCTTTCCCCCTGTTGTTATTGGACCTGTGATTATCCTTATTGGACTTTCGCTGTCAAGTTCAGCTGTGGATATGGCTAAAACCAATTGGATTTTGGCTTGTGTCTCGCTTGCTGTGGCTGTGCTTGTATTGTCTTTAGGCAAAGGCTTAATCAAGTTAGTACCCGTGGTTTGTGGCATTGTGGCAGGCTATATTGTTGCCATCTTTATGGGCGTGGTCGACTTTGCGCCTGTACAGGCAGCCGCTTGGATAGCTCTTCCTCCAGCATTATCCGACTTCCATTTGCCTCAATTTGCTTGGGAACCTTTCTTCTATATGATACCTGTGGCTATAGCTCCAGTCATCGAGCATATTGGCGATGTGTATGTTGTTGGAGCTGTGGCAAACAAAGACTTTGCACAAGAACCAGGACTTCACCGCACTATGTTGGGCGATGGCTTGGCTTGTCTTGCTGCAAGTTTCTTTGGAGGCCCTCCTGTAACCACATATAGCGAAGTGACGGGTGCAATGAGTATCACAAAAGTTACCCACCCTCAGGTTATTCGTATTTCAGCTGCTACTGCCATAGTATTCTCTGTTATCGGTAAATTGAGTGCATTGTTGCAGAGTATTCCTTCAGCTGTATTGGGTGGTATTATGCTTTTACTATTCGGAACAATTGCCTCTGTGGGTGTTCAAAATCTTATTCAGCATAAGGTAAACCTTAACCATACTCGCAATACAATTATCATTTCGATAACATTGACCCTTGGTATTGGTGGTGCAATGTTGAATATTGGCAATTTTGCTATGAGCGGTATTGGTTTGTCGGCTATTGTTGGTGTTCTTCTAAATCTTATCTTGCCAAAGTCGAAAGAAGAAACTGCTGAAGAAGCAGCGCAATAAGTAGCTTTTTAGCGCACAATATTTTAGAAAAACGATATAGGCTGGTTCTATAAATTAGCTTTGTTAGATTTTGAACTTATTTTTGAGGTCAAAATGCAAGAGCGTGAAGGAATGTAGCGAGCTACACGACTGAACGAACTTACATTTTGAACCAAAACGGAGCAAGCCGAATGCGAACAAACTTGTTTGAATGGTTGAGGCGCAGCCTGTTTTATATAAAAAGAAGCCAAAAGATAACAAAACGTATTTCATAAAAAATTAATGACTATATGCGGTGGTAATTTATAGAACCAGCCTATAGTTTTTATACACAAAAGCTATATCGTTTTTTATGTTTATCTTATCCCAAATCATTCGATTTGGGCTTATCGATTTTACCTTAACCCTCCATTATATGTTCGGACTAATGCTTTTGTTCTATTTATAACCTACCTATTGTTGAGAATTGAACCATTAATGTTTTAGCAGTAAAACATATATGTTTGACAGCGCCAAAGTTTAACTTTGACAAGGTAATACATATATGTTTGGGTGGGTAAAACATATATGTTTTGGAAAGCATTTGTAAGTATTTGTGTTTCAGTTGGTTATATTTGTGTTATACGATGTGTATGGCTGCTTCTTTTTTTGTTCTTTTTGTGAACTACCATTGGCTCATAATAATGTTCTTAGCATTGTATGAATACTTAATAAAAGCGCAATGAGGAAAAGTTTTTTACGAATAAATAGATTTTTACAATATTTTTTGTATATTTGCATATAATGAACCTAAAAACAAAAAGAATGAAATACTACGGGCTAACTATTTTATCTTTGTTGTTGGTTTTGACAGCCAATGCGCAAGATATAAAGCAATATACGCTCCACAACAATTCAGGAATGAAAGCCGTTGTAACCAATTATGGGGCACGTCTCGTCTCGCTTGAAGCCTACAATTGGAATGGCAGATTAGAACCCATAGTGAAGGGGTATAGCAATATAGATGCGTATAAAAGCAATCTATACTTGGGCGCAACGCTTGTAAATGTAGGTGGCGAATTGAGAAACTCATTGGCAGATAAAACTTGGGAAGTGGTTTCGGCTGACAATCAGTCGGTTTCGTTCAGATATGTAACTGAAAAAGAAAGCAAGGAGTTTGAAGGGAAAATGAATTTTATGGTAGTTTATACATTGACAGACCAAAATGCGTTGGATATTGATTATCGCATATCGTCTACTTGTCCTACTACTTACAAACTGACTAATGGTATTGTATTCAACTTGTCGGGCGATGAATATAAGTCTATTTTGAAACAGCATTTATGGATAGATTCGTATCGTGTGAATACGTTTGATAATAAAAGCGAACATAGTTGCAAAGTGCAAAGTGCTAAAAATACTCCGCTTTGCTTCTTACAGCCACACGAGATAGGGGCACGTATTAAGCAATTGCCATCAGGATATAACCATTTTTACCAACTGCGTCACCCTACAATAGTGCAAAAACCTGCTGCAATACTTTTTGATGCGCAAAGCGGTAGAGCACTTACGGTTTACACCTACGAACCTACTCTCAAAGTGAATACCTATGGAAAGGAGAGTACGGGAGTGTCGTTCCAACCTATACATTCGGGACTTGACGACAAGAATAATATGGTGAAAGATATACTTGTGCCAGGACAAGTATTCCACGCTGCAACAGTATTTTTGTTGACTACCGACCCACCATTGATAATGAAGAAGCAGAAGTAAGCATAGGTTGGAAATGCTTGGAAAAACTAAAAGAAAAAGGAGAATAAGCTACTGATATTTCAAGCTTATTCTCCTTTTTTATATTGCTTTAGACCTTAACAATTAGTTATTGTCGAAACCTTCGAAATCGTTGCTATATCGGCTGTTGCGGTATTCATTACGATCGTATCCACCTCGGGTTTGGTACCCACCACGGTCGTTATAGCGATCGTTGTTGCGGTTGTAACCCCCGCCACGATTGTAACCCCCGCGGTCGTTATTGCGATTATAGCCACCACCACGGTTGTATCCGCCACGGCTTTGGTAACCACCACGATTGTTGTTGTGTTCTTCTCTTGGACGTGCAACGCTAATGTTAAGTTCTTTCTCTTCAAATTCTTTACCATTTAGTGCGTCAATAGCTGCTTGACCTTCTTCATCATTGAGCATTTCTACAAAGCCAAAGCCACGAGATCGACCTGTTTCACGGTCAGTAATGATACGTGTTGAATTTACTTCTCCGTAGTTAGCGAATAATTGATTTAGACTTGCTTCCTCTGTACGGAAGTTGATGTTTGAAACATAAATGTTCATTTTTTTTGCGTTTAAAATTAAAACTTAAATAAATACTGTTGTGGGGTATCCTTCTGTAAAAAGGAGGTAAAAGATGAATAAAGGTTGATACTACTGAGAAAAACATTATTGTTCAAAACATCTCTTTAAGTCGTTTTATCATCGTTTCACTAAATATATCCTCATCATTGATAAGACAAGAATATCAGAAACTTTATTTTGAGTGAATCATTACGATGATAAATCTGCTTTATAAAAGAAGAAAAAGCATTGTTATTAGAGTCAATACAAAACATCAAATTTCTATGGCGGCAAAGGTAAGCATTATTTTTGATAAACCAACTTATTTATCAACATATTATCAATATTGTTGGAATAANTGGCGGCTGACGATAAGAACGCCGCCCATATCATCGAAACGATAGCCACGCTTTATGAGTTGGAGGAAAACCTCAAACACAAGAAAGCACCACCCGAGGAAGTGGAGACAGAACGAAAGGCTAAAGCTTACCCTATTCTTAAGTATTTGGAGACCTATATGTTGGATGTACACAAACAGTACACCCCAGGCGAAGCTATGGAGAAGGCACTGCGTTATGCCTTCGCCGTATGGATACGCATTGGCAGATATGTGCAGGACGGACGCTTCAACATAGACAACAACCTTATGGAACAGGCCATCAGACCCATCACGCTTGGAAGAAAGAACTACCTGTTCTGTGGTAACAATGAGGGAGCGGAGAACAACGCCATCTTCTATACCTTCGTGGCGTGTTGCAGGGAAGCAGACATAGAGCCATACAAATGGATGAAGGAAGTTCTTTCAAGACCCCTGCCCGACATGACGGAGGAGGAACTCACGAAAATGCTACCTTCAAACTTCAAATAACAAATAACCCTTATATGCTGCCAGACATATAAGGGTTATTTGTTGGTGTGAAAGTCGGCTAATATTGGATGCTTACGAATAAAACGCAAACTTTAAGGTATTTGCTCTAAAAGGAATAAAAAAGAGCTGAAATTAGAAAATTCCAGCTCTTTATAAATAGTTTTAAAAAGATTATTCTGTGATGTTTGGCAATTCCAAACCAAGACCTTTCTTCTTATCAACAGCCTTGAGGATAAGACCGATAACCAAAGCTGCAACACCAAGACCTGCCAACATAAGGAGTGGGTTGGTGTAGTCGTACTTTGTAGGGTCGGTGATACCTACATTTGAGTTGTCCAAAACCTTACCGATAAGCAATGGGAACAACCAAAGACCAATGTTCTGAATCCAGAAAATGAGTGCGTATGCTGAACCAATAATCTTTGGATCGACAAGCTTTGGCACACTTGGCCACAATGAAGCTGGAACAAGTGAGAAAGAAGCACCGAGTACGAGGATTGTCAAGTAAGCTACTACAACACCACCAATAGCGTTGCCCCTGAACATAGGAAGAACAAATGCGAAGGTGAGGTGACAGCTAATGAGCAATAACGCACCGAGAATAAGCATAGTAGCTGCCTTACCCTTGTGGTCTACATAGCTACCAAGGATTGGTGTGATACCTACTGCGAGCAATGGGAATACAGCAAAGATAGACTCTGCTGACTGACGCATATAGCCCATATAGCAATAGCCAATGAGTGATGCGATAGAGATGCAGAGTACGGTGTACTTTACACTCTTGTTCTTCATAAAGTTGAACATAAATGCTGTTGCAGCAACAACCAACATCACACAGTATTGAACAATAGTAACTTGGGTTGAGCTCCAGAATGAACCTTCAGGAAGTGTCTCGAAGGTTAAGTTACACTGCAACATATTTACAGCGTACTTTTGGAATGGGAAAATTGCAGAGTAGTAAAGCACGCAAAGCAAAGATACGAGCCAGAAACCCATACTGCTGAGAATTTGACCAAGGTCGCTGAGCTTGAATGGGTCTTCTTGTTCTTCTGCTTCACCTGTTTGTGAGTCAAGCTTCTTGTCCATAAAGAAGTAAGCTACGAACATCATTACAGCAATACAGATAAGTACAACACCGAAAGCTACTGAGCGAGAAACGTCTACATTGCCACCCAACTTTGCAAAGAATGGTGAGAATATCATACAAGTAGCAACACCCAAGCGTGCGAGAGCCATCTCTGAACCCATAGCGAGTGCCATTTCCTTGCCCTTAAACCATTTTACGATACCACGAGAGACCATAATACCAGCCATTTCGGTACCACAACCGAAGAGCATAAAACCTACGGCTGAAAGCTTAGCTGATGCAGGCATACCTTCATAGAAAGGAGATACACCAAGCTGTTCGAACAATGGAATGTGGTTCAAGTTTTCAGTAAACCAAGCTTCGAGTCCACTACCTTTAAAGCCTTCGCTAATTGCGTAGTACTTGATACATGCGCCTGTGAGCATTACAGCACCTGAAAGAAGGGCTGTGAAACGTACACCCATCTTGTCGAGAATGATACCTGCAAAGATGAGGAAGAATACGAACACGTTGAGGAAAGTTTCAGAACTTTGCATTGTTCCGAATGCTGTTGAGTCCCAACCACGTTGTGAGAGCATCAAGTCCTTGATAGGAGAGAGGATGTCCACAAAGATGTAAGAACAGAACATTGCAAGAGACAAGAGTAGGAGGGCTGTCCAACGTGCGCCAGCCGAGTCTCTAAGGGTTTTTTGAATTTGGTCTGTCATAATATAATTTATTGATTAATGTTTCTTTTTGTCTTGCTTGATAGCACAGAATGTGCTATCAAGCAAGGGATTAGATTATTACTTCTTCAACCAACGGTCGAGCCAATTAAAGAAAGTGCGCTGCCAAAGGATACCATTCTGTGGTTTCAATACCCAGTGATTTTCGTCAGGGAAGAGCAACAACTCTGCAGGAATACCACGAAGGCGTGCAGCATTGAATGCGCCCATACCTTGGTTAGCGTTGATGCGGTAGTCCTTTTCTCCGTGGATACAGAGAATTGGGGTGTCCCATTTGTCTACCATCTTGTGTGGACTGTTTGCGTATGTGCGTTGTGCCTGTGGAGTTTGGTCTTTGTTCCAATAAGCATCATCGTATTCCCAGTTGCTAAACCAAGCCTCTTCTGTATCGGTGTACATACTTTCGAGATTGAATGCACCATCGTGAGCGATGAACGCCTTGAAGCGTTTGTTGTGATTAGCAGCCAACCAATATACAGAGAAGCCACCGAAAGATGCGCCTACTGCACCGAGACGGTCTTTGTCTACGAATGGAATGTTATTCGCTGCATCGTCAATAGCCGAAAGGTAGTCTTTCATACATTGACCTGCCCAGTCCTGACTGATAGCTTCGTTCCATTCGCTACCGAAACCAGGAACGCCACGACGATTAGGAGCAATGACAACATAACCATTTGCTGCCATCATTTGGAAGTTCCAACGAACGCTCCAAAATTGTGAAACAGGGCTTTGTGGACCACCTTGACAATATAATAAGGTAGGATATTTCTTATTTGGGTCGAAGTGAGGAGGAGTGATTACCCAATACAAAAGGTCTTTGCCATCGGTAGTCTTAGTCCAACGTGCTTCGCTATTGCCCATTGCCAATTGGTCGAGAATGTCTTTATTCTCAAAGCTCAACTGCACTTGTTCGCTTTGCTTTTCTTTTTTAGATGGAGTGATAGCATAGATTTCAGAAGGTTGTGCGTGACATTGACGCATACCCAAGAGCTTTTTACCATTATCTCCAAGTAAAGAAATACTTACGTAGTCGTGCTTACCATCGGTCAATTGTTTTACTTCACCTTTTAAATTGGTTTGATAAACATTAGTAGTAGCGTGCCAAGGACCGATAAAGTAAAGGTCTTTAGAGTTCGCTGCCCAAACATAGCCTTCTACATTAGAGTCGAAAGATTCAGTTACGTAAGTCTTTTTACCAGTTGCAAGCTCGTAAACACAAAGGCGATTGCGGTCGCTTTCGTATCCATCGTGCTTCATACTTTGCCAAGAGATGTATTTTCCATCAGGAGAGAAGCTTGGATTGACATCGTAACCAACATTCAAATCGCCTGCTTGACTATTTACAGCTTGATGGCGAAGGCTCTTGGTTAAATCTTTCTGAGGCGCAACATAACCTTTTGGCTTGCATAAGTTTACAGATTCTTTTGTTGCTATATTATAAAGGTAGATGTCGGCATCGGTTGATGTGGCATAATCTACACCTTCTTTTTTGCGACAAGTATAAGCGATAGACTTTGAATCATTGCTCCAAGCAAATTGTTCGATACCACCAAATGGTGCTAAAGGACTTTCAAATGGTTCGCCATCAATGATGTCATAGCCTTCAGAGATTGTGCCATTGTTTACATCAGCCAAGAATGGGTGAGCAATAGACTGCACATAGTGATCCCAATGGCGATAATTCATATCTGTTGCTAAGATACCTGTTGTCTTTGGGAGGTCGTCTGGGTTCTTCTTTATTGTGCCGTAGTAAGGTAAGCTCTTTATAAGAAGAACTTGTTGCTTGTTAGGTGAGAAGAGGAAGCCTTCGATTTCTATTTCCGAATTAGATAGCTTTTTACGGTCTGCACCTGCAGTGTTCATTGTCCATACTTGACCTTCAGAAAGGTAGGCAATGGTGTTATTGTCGAGCCAAGTTGCACTTGTTTCGCTCTTTGCAGATGTTGTGAGTTGACGAACGTTCTTGCCATTAGCGTCCATAATATAAAGAACTTGGTGTCCTCTATTTTCTTTTACGCTGTAATAGCCCACTTGGTAAACAATTTTGCTACCATCGGGAGAAGCTGTTGCGCTTCCCACACGTCCCATTTCCCACAAAACTTCAGGGGTCATAATATCGCTTTTGAGCGTCATTTTGCTCTTGCCAATATTCACTTCCTGTGCTGATACAACGCCGCTATTCATTGCTAATGTTGCGGCAATTGCTAATGAGATGCTTTTGTTCATTGTTATTTTATTGTTTTTTACGGTTTAGTTCTTCCTGTCTGCGACGGTTTTCTTCCATCTGCTGTTGCTGCATTTGCTGAAGTGCCTGCATACGTGCAGCCAATCCGCCTTGTTTCTTAGGATTCTTTTTATTCTCCTCACGGCGTGCCTCAAGTATAGCAAGCAATTTCTTGTCATTGGTTGTCTTACGCAAGCCCCACATAATTGCTGCTGAGAAGAATAGAGAAACGAAGTAATAGAAATTCAATCCTGATGAATAGTCGTTGAACATAAAGAAGAACATCAATGGCATCAAGTACATCATCCATTGCATCATCTTCATTTGTTCAGCCTGTTGTCCCACCATTTGGTCTTTCTGTTGCTGCATTGTAAACCAAGAGTACAAGATATTAGCAGAGCAGAATAAGATACAAGTCAATGAGATATGGTCACCAATAAGCCACAAGTTAGAACCCCACGAGATGATAGGGTCGTATGTGCTAAGGTCGTCCATCCAAAGGAAACTTTCGCCACGAAGCTGGATTGCGTTTGGAACAAAGTTGAACATAGCAATCCAAATAGGCATCTGAATAAGCATAGGCAAACAACCTGAAAGTGGACTTACACCATATTCAGAGTACATCTGCATCATTGCTTGTTGCTTTTGCATCTGGTCTTCAGGCTTATTGTATTGCTTTGTAGCTTCATCGAGTTTTGGTTTTAAAACACGCATTTTAGCCGAGCTCATATAGCTTTTCTTCACCATAGGATAGGTGATAAACTTCAAAAGCATTGTAATCAAGATGAGTACAACACCCATTGGGAAAATCTTGCTCAACCAGTCGAAAACATAGATTGTAAACCATCTGTTGATGATACGGAACAATGGCCAACCTAAGTAAACCAAACGTTGCATTTCAAGTTCTTTGCCAAACTTACTTTCTTCCTCAATGCTTTTAAGGAGACGGAAGTCGTTAGGTCCAAAGAAAAATTCAAACTCAGAAACCTTAGCACCTGAAGGGTCGAATGTTGTAGCAAGGTTTGCATTGTATTGTTTGAGGTAATGTGATTCCTTTTGAAGTGGTGTGCTCTTGAGTTTTGCACCCGTTGCAAAGCCATCTTTAGAAATCATTACAGCAGAGAAGAATTGGTTTTTGAATGCAATCCAATCCAATGCTTCTTCCATTGTTTCCTCTTTTTCAGCTGTTTCGCTTAGATAGTCGGTGCTTCCTTCGCTATTCTTATAAGTTAAGGTAGCATAACGATTTTCAAACGTATAGCCCAATTCTTGTTGCTTACACTTCTCTTGCCAATTTACCAACAATTGGTTTTCGCCCGGTTTGAATATACCATTCATACCATTTGCCTGCAAGCTAAGACGTAGCATATACGACTTGCCTAAGGTGTAATTTAGTGTAAGTGTTTTGCCATTAGTTGCTGTAGCAGTCAATGTAACTGTAGAGTCGGTAACGTTACTTGGAGTGAAATAAAGGTCTTTTGTCTCAATGTTGTCAGTCTTAGTTGCCAACATAAAGTTCAAGTTTTGGTCTTCACCTGTAAATAAGGTTACATCCTTCTTGTCCTTACTTCTATCTTTCTTTGAAGTAACGTCGTGTCCAACGTAGTTTTTAATCACAGCTTGCTTCACCACACCACCCTTAGTATTGAGTGTGAGTTCCACCTTGTCATTCTTCAACACAATATCTTGTGCTGTACCTTTCAATGCAGAATAGAATAGGGCAGAGCTATCAGCCGAAGCCATAGCATTTTGCTGTGCAGCTTGTGCCGCCTTATTCTTTTGTGCAGCTATCTTTTTTGCATTAGCGATAGAGTCTTTTACAAATTCTATACGCTGTTGTTTAATTTGTTCTTCAGATGGTTGTTGCCACCACGCAAAGCCAAATAATACGGCAGCGATGAGAACAAAACCGATAATAGTATTTTTGTCCATTTCTTATTTTTTCTTATTTTCGATAGCTGTCTTAATGAAATCAAGGAAGAGAGGGTGTGGTTTCAATACCGTAGACTGATATTCAGGGTGGAATTGTGTACCAATATACCATTTCAATGATGGTATTTCTACTATTTCTACCAAGTCGCTTTCAGGGTTTCTACCCACACACAACATACCATTGCGTTCGAATTCTTTTTCGTAATCGTTATTGAATTCGTATCTATGGCGGTGTCTTTCTTGAATATATTCTTGCTTGTAGATGTTACAAGCACGAGAGTTTTGGCGGATTACACATTCGTATGCTCCTAAACGCATCGTACCTCCCATATTGGTAATGTTCTTTTGCTCTTCCATAATGTCAATAACATTATGAGGAGTCTTTTCGTCAAACTCGCGCGAATTGGCATCAGCATAACCTAAGACATTACGTGCAAATTCGGTAACTATCATCTGCATACCCAAGCAAATGCCGAAAGTTGGAATATCGTGAGTACGTGTATAATGTGCTGCAACAATCTTTCCTTCGATACCACGTTGGCCAAAACCTGGGCAAATCATTACACCGTCCAATCCTTCCAACTTCTCCTCTACATTATCTTTGGTGAGTTCTTCAGAGTTGACGAAGTGAATTACTGTTTTATGGTCGTTGTATGTTCCTGCTTGCGAGAGGCTTTCGCGAATACTTTTATACGCATCTTGCAAGTCGTATTTACCCACCAAACCGATATTAACTTCTTCAGTTGCACGATTGCGTCTATCCAAAAATTCTTTCCAAGGTCCCAATTCTGGAGTAGGTTTCACTTCCTCTCCACACTTGCGAAGAATAGCAGCATCAAGTCCTTGTTGCTGCATATTGATAGGCACTTCGTAGATACTTGGAAGATCTTCGCTCTGTACAACGCAGTCTAAATCTACATTACAGAATGCTGCCACCTTTTTGCGAATATCTTCGCCCAAATGCTTCTCGGTTCGCATCACAAGAATATCAGGCTGAATACCTACACTTTGCAATTCCTTTACACTGTGCTGTGTAGGCTTAGTTTTCAATTCGCCAGCAGCATTAAGATAAGGAACGTATGTGAGGTGCAAGTTGATAGCCTTCTTGCCCAACTCCCATTTCAATTGGCGAATAGCTTCCAAGAATGGTGCAGACTCAATGTCACCAATTGTTCCACCAATTTCAGTAATCACAAAGTCGTAATTGTGCTTCAACCCCAACTGCTTAATGTTACGCTTTATCTCATCTGTGATGTGTGGAACCACCTGAATAGTTTTGCCCAAGTAGTCGCCACGGCGTTCCTTGTCTATAACACTTTTGTAGATACGTCCCGTTGTCATCGAATTAGCCTTTGTGGTCTGAATTCCTGTAAAACGCTCGTAGTGTCCTAAGTCAAGGTCGGTTTCCATACCGTCAACCGTAACGTAACACTCTCCGTGTTCGTATGGATTAAGTGTCCCTGGATCGATGTTGATATAGGGGTCGAACTTCTGAATTGTGATGTTGTAACCTCTTGCTTGAAGAAGTTTTCCAATTGACGATGATATGATGCCCTTGCCTAAGGAAGAAACCACACCGCCAGTTACGAAAATGTACTTTGTTTCAGTCACGATGATTATTTTAATATTTTTATTTCCTTTACTTAAAGTCTACTGACTATTACAATCTGCAAAGATAGTAAAAAACTATTAAAGTTCGAGGAAATCATCTTTTTTTGTTTATATTATGTATAAAATACTTTTCTGCTTTCAGTTTAGATGCCCTCATTTTTGCTTTTTTCGGCATTTTTATGCGCCATTCAAACTTTTTTATGTAAGTTTGTACGCATATATAAAATGCAGTAATGAATCGAAAGTTTTTATCACTATTTTTTTATTTAGGATTGGCACTTCCTATAAGTGCCCAAAATACGAATTTAACTACACAAAAAAGTGTGGGTTTAGTTGAAAATAATGCTTTTTTGAAAGCATATAGCGACTCTTTAGAAATGGCCAAAATGCGTGTGGCAGATGGGCAAATACGAGTTGCAAAAGCGCAAAAAAGCAAGCCTATAGATTTAGCTAAACTCTTCTTACCCTTAACGTATTACAAAGATGTTATAAATAAAGAGTTTAATCTGTCTAATCATAAATTAATCGACAAGACACTTCTTGGAATTTATCTCTCAAAACCAGCCTTAGTGGTTACTACGGATAAGGATTTGCAGCAACAACAGTCTACAGCTGTAGAGATAAGCAAACCTATTCAACAAGAGGTGGATTTGGTGGAGGAAGTTGCCCCAACTCCTATCGAAACTTCAGCTACGCCTGTAGATGTTATGGTGATTAAGCCTAACTTTTGGACACATAAGCGCGAATTTGCATTGCAATTGCTTCAAAGTTATGTATCGGACAACTGGTATAAGGGGGGCGAAAGCAACTATTCTGTATTGAGTTCGGTATTGTTGGAAGAGAATTACAACAACAAACAGAAGGTGAAATGGGACAACAGATTGGAACTTAAATTCGGTTTGCAGAGTAGCAAATCAGACTCGCTCCATAGTTTTAAAACCACTGAAGACCTTATTCGCTTAACCTCAAAATTTGGTCTTCAAGCTACAAAGAAATGGTATTACACCGTGCAATTTGTAGGTTATACACAGTTCTATCATTCGTATCGTTCGAATGATGCAAAACTCTATTCTGACTTCCTCGCACCGCTCAATCTTAATCTTTCTGTCGGTATGGATTATTCGGTAGATTGGTTAAACCATAAGTTGAAGGGTAATGTGCACCTTGCGCCATTGGCTTACAACCTAAAATACACCCGTCTGAAAGACCTTTCAGGGCGTTTGGGTATAGAGGAAGGACGCTATGTGCGCCACGACTTCGGTTCTGAATTGACCTTGGATTTAGAATGGAACTTAATGGAGGCCTTAACTTGGAAAACCCGCTTGTATGCCTATACCACTTATAAGCGTGCTGAATTGGAATGGGAGAATACTTTCAAACTTCAATTCAACAAGTATATCGGCGCGCAAATCTTTATTTATCCTCGCTTTGACGATGGTGTAAAGCGTGATGGTAAGCGTGGCTATTGGCAGTTGAAAGAGTTTGCTTCTATCGGTTTCCAATATACAATGTAGTTTTAACCCAAATCTCAAAGAAGCCTAACGACCAATTTGGTTCTAAGTCTTAAACTCGTGTGTGCCAAAAAGTCTATTCTTAGTTTTTTTGGCACACACGTTGTTTTTTTTAGTAGGTACCCCGTTGCGTTACCTACATATTGTCTAATGATTTTCTCGCTTACTTTTTTCTGCTCTTCTTATTAATCTTGTTCTTTTGTTAAACCCAAATCGGTCGTTAGCCCAGTTTAGGTGCTTACTTTATTATTATTGAAACTTACGAGATGTCTTTTGGATTATTTTGGCTTTATTTTACCTATATCTGCAGTCACATAGCCCGCTATGTCTTATCCGTTAGCGGAATTATTTTTTAGCTGCTATACCAATTGTTACCTTATTCGATAGATAATGTATTTCTCTTTTATCTTTTTCTATTTTTCCGTTTTACTGCGGATAAGTGTTAAATACACTGGTCATAATTCTTGTATATGTGTTGAAAAGAAGCGTGATACACAAAAGTGGTATAAATGGGTGTGCAATTGTAAACTGCTGATTGATAATGATTAATGAGTAAACAGGAAAAAGTGTGCAAGAATATACTGCTTAGATTACGGAAATACAGAATGAATAAAAGGAGAATGTGAACAAGAAAAGTGCTATTAAGTGGTATTTCAGAAGGCAAAAGTTGAACTTTAGCTTTGCCAAACATCAATGTTTAGGTGATAAAACATATATGTTTGGCATTGCCAAAGTTGAACTTTGACCTCTCCAAACTTTATTTATGGAACAACAGGTTATTATATCGGACTTCTAAAACAATCCTATTTCGCTATTTCAAATGTTAAATCTTAGATGATACAATTTGTTTTTGGCACGTTATTTGCCCAATCTGACAAAATGGAAAGCAATAGTCTATTCTTGTCGAATATAAATTGACAATATTGCGGAAATTAGCAAATATAAAAGTGCCATTATGTCAGTTATTGTGCTTTGGCATAGTTTTCGTATAAACTATGTTGACTGCTCTAAGGAGCAATCTTAAATAAGAAAAATCAGAAATTTAAAAACATACAATTATGACAATTAAACCTTTAGCAGACAGAGTGCTAATCCTCCCTATCGAGGCAGAACAAAAAGTTGGTGGAATTATTATTCCTGACACAGCAAAAGAAAAGCCACAGCGTGGCAAAGTTGTAGCCGTAGGCAACGGAACAAAGGACGAAGATATGATTTTGAAGGCTGGCGATGAGGTTTTCTATGGAAAATATGCTGGTACTGAAATCGAAAACGATGGCGAAAAGTATCTTATGATGCGTCAAAGCGACGTATTGGCAGTGGTAGAATAAGCTATCTCTTCATAGTTCACAAAAAGATTGACATAATAAAAAAGGTAAAGAAAAATGGCAAAAGATATTAAATTCAATAAAGATGCTCGTGAGTTACTCAAGAGCGGTGTAGACCAGTTGGCTAACGCAGTAAAGGTAACACTCGGTCCTAAGGGTCGCAATGTGGTTATCGGCAAGAAGTTTGGTGCTCCACAAATTACTAAGGACGGTGTTTCGGTAGCTAAGGAAATCGAACTTGAAGATGCTTTTGAGAATGCAGGCGCACAGCTTGTAAAGAGTGTTGCAAGCAAGACTGGTGACGATGCTGGTGATGGTACAACTACTGCAACTATCCTTACACAAGCTATTGTAAACGAGGGCTTGAAGAATGTAGCTGCAGGTGCAAATCCTATGGACTTGAAGCGTGGTATTGATAAGGCTGTCAATAAGATAGTAGACTATATTAAAGAAACTGCTGAAATCGTTGGCGACAACTATGATAAGATAGAACAGGTAGCTACTGTAAGTGCAAACAACGACCCTGAAATAGGTAAGTTGCTTGCTGATGCTATGCGCAAAGTATCTAAAGATGGTGTTATTACTATCGAAGAAAGCAAAACACGTGATACCACAATCGACGTGGTTGAAGGTATGCAGTTTGACCGTGGTTATCTCTCAAGCTACTTTGTTACCGATACAGAGAAGATGGAAGCATTGATGGAAAACCCATATATCCTCATCTACGATAAGAAGATTTCTAACGTTAAGGACTTCCTCCCAATTCTTCAGCCTGCAGCAGAAAGCGGTCGCCCATTGTTGGTTATCGCGGAAGATGTAGACTCTGAGGCATTGACCACATTGGTAGTAAACCGTCTCCGTGGTGGCTTGAAGATTTGTGCAGTTAAGGCTCCTGGCTTTGGCGACCGTCGCAAGGCTATGCTCGAAGATATTGCAGTATTGACAGGTGGTGTTGTAATCAGCGAAGAAAAGGGCTTGACACTTGATAAGGCTACCCTCGAAATGTTGGGTACAGCTAAGAAAGTAACTGTTTCTAAGGATTTCACAACCATCGTTGATGGTGCAGGTTCTAAGGAAAGCATTGCTGATCGTGTAGCTGTTATCAAGGCTGAAATAGCTAATACTAAGAGCCAATACGATAAAGAGAAGTTACAAGAGCGTTTGGCTAAGCTCTCTGGCGGTGTGGCTGTTCTCTATGTAGGTGCAAACTCTGAAGTAGAGATGAAAGAAAAGAAGGACCGTGTGGACGATGCACTTTGCGCAACACGTGCAGCTATCGAAGAAGGCGTTGTTGTAGGTGGTGGTACTACCTATATCCGTGCACAAGCTGTGTTGGGCGATGTTAAGGGCGAAAACGCAGACGAACAGACAGGTATCAATATTGTTTATCGTGCTATCGAAGAACCTCTTCGCCAGATTATTGCCAATGCAGGTGGCGAAGGCGCAGTAGTTGTGAACAAGGTACATGAAGGCGAAGGCGACTTCGGTTATAACGCTCGTCGCGACCAATACGAAGATTTGCGTGCAGCAGGTGTTATCGACCCAGCTAAGGTGGCTCGTGTAGCTTTGGAGAATGCAGCTTCTATCGCAGGGTTGTTCCTCACAACCGAATGTATCGTTGTTGACAAACCTGAAGAAAACCCTGTAATGCCAGCTAACCCAGGTATGGGCGGTATGATGTAAGGATTTAATAATTAGTTAAACCCAAAATAAACCAAAAACACATCTCATAAGTTTCAATAATAATTGAAGAGATAACCAAACTGGTCTAATGACCGTTTTGGGTTAAATATAGGCTTATTCCTTAGCTCTTGTAGCAAAGGAGTAAGCCTTTTTTGTTTATCTAAAGAATAGGAAGATACTTATACCTCAATAATTTATTTTTTCTTGTTTATTTAGGGTCTACTAATTAACTTTAACTATCTGACAATTAACTATTTATATTGTATAAAATTTGGTCAATTCGCCCAAAATGACTACCATTGGATGTTAAAACATTCAAGAATCGAGATGAAATACTGCTCACAATATCGCAGTCACGACCTGTTTGAACTTCAGGAGTCACTTTCGGGATTGAGCAAATCCAACCGTTGGGTCAAGCTGGCCGACCACCTTCCCTGGGGTAAAATAGAGAAAGAATACAACAAACGTCTGAGGAATAGTCACAATGGTGCCAGCATCGTGAGCGGTTACACCTATGTGGACCATGTCAGCTGGGACACCTATAACGAATCATCCAACCTCGGCATGCAGCTGGAACTCTACAAAAAGCGTTTCGGTATGTTGCCCAAGGAGATTCAAGCCGACAAGATCTATCTGGGGAAGGAGAACAGGAAGCACATCAAGTCCTGCCATATCAATTGCTACAACCGTCCACTGGGCAGACCTCCCAAGGAAGAGAACGTCACACACGCAGAGGACAAGAAGAGAGCCATCGGCGAGCAAAATGAGATAGAAGGCACGTTTGGAACAACCAAGAGAGTTTACCGAGCCAACGACATTCGAGCGAAACTTGACCAAACGGCTGACACTTGGATAGGAGCTTGCTTCTTCGCTAAGAACATTATGAAGTTCCTACGGGGACTTCTTTGTCTTATTTTCGAAAATCGGGCTTGAAGACCTTTCAAAAGAGAATTGTGAGCATTTTTGACAGTATGGAGGCTGTATTACCCACACCACAAGGTTGTATGAAAGAAATAAATTAGCAGACCCTATTTAACACTTATCCGAAGTAAAACGGAAAAATAGAAAAAGATAAAAGAGAAATACGCTATCTATCGAATAAGGTAACAATTGGTATAGTAGCTAAAAAATAATCCCGCCAACGGGTGATTTCTTCAATACGATATTGTAATTTTACACTTATTGGTTGGCTCTGTCGATGAAATATGTATTTTAATCTATCCTTATTTCTTTGCTGTCTAAAATATAATTAGTAAATTTGCACGCATTAAAAAAAGTAGATAATGCAGTCAATGATTTTTGCAGCAGGGCTTGGCACTCGATTGAAACCGCTTACGGATACTATGCCGAAAGCGTTGGTGAGGGTGGGAGATAAGCCGCTGATAGAACATACTATTAATAGATTGAAAAATGCAGGTTGCAACCGAATGGTTGTAAACGTACATCACTTTGCAAGTCAAATTAAGGATTATCTACACGAACACAACTTTGGAATTGATATTCGTATAGCAGACGAAACGGAAGAACTACTTGATACAGGAGGCGGTATTAAGAATGCGTCTTCCCTTTTTTGTTTGGACAAACCTATTCTTATTCACAATGTAGACATTCTTAGCAATGTAGACTTGGCTGCATTTTATGATTGTGCAGTGAAAATGGAAGCGACTGAGGCTTGCGATGCGTTGTTGCTTGTAAGTAGAAGGAAAACAAAGCGTTATCTTATCTTTGATAATGCTATGCGTTTGATGGGTTGGACGAATGTAGATACAGCAGAAGTGAAATCACCTTTTGAGGAAGTGAAAGCCTTAAAGTTTGTTCAGCCATTTGGTGAAGGAAACTCGAACCAACAGAATGGCTACCAATTGTATGCTTTCTCAGGTATTCACGTTATCAATCCTTCTGTTTTCAAGACGATGGAGATGTGTCCAAAGAAGTTTCCCATTATGGATTTCTATTTGCAATATGCCCAAACCTTGAAGTTTAAAGGTTATGTTAAGGACGATTTGCAGCTGATGGACGTTGGCAAACTCGACACCTTGCACGATGCAGAGGCGTTTGCAAAGAAATTTGGTTATTGATTTTTAAAGCGATAAAGACAGAAATAATATACAAAAATACAGCTTATGCAAAAGATTATCATTTTGGATTTTGGTTCACAAACCACGCAGCTGATTGGTCGCCGTGTGCGCGAATTGGATACGTTTTGTGAAATACTTCCATACAATAAGTTTCCTAAGGACGATCCGTCGGTGATTGGTGTCATTCTTTCGGGTTCGCCTTATTCGGTTCACGACCCTAAGGCTTTCCAAGTAGACTTGACACAATTTGTGGGCAAAGTGCCTGTTTTGGGTATCTGTTATGGTGCGCAGTACATCTCGCACGCTAACGGTGGAAAAGTAGAACCTACCGATACACGTGAGTATGGTCGTGCCAACTTGTCTACTATCGACTTTGAAAATCCTTTGTTCAAAGGCTTTGAAACTAATTCGCAGGTATGGATGAGCCACGGCGATACCATTACTGCTATTCCAGAAGACTGTCATACCATAGCTTCAACAAGCGATGTGAAGTTTGCAGCATACGCATCAAGCACAAATCCACTTTGGGCTGTGCAGTTCCACCCAGAAGTGTTCCACAGCTTGCAAGGTAAGACTTTGCTAAAGAATTTCGTTGTAGATATTTGCGGCAGCAAGCAAGAATGGAGTCCTGCATCGTATGTAGAAACAACTGTTCAGCAATTGAAAGAGCAGTTGGGTAACGACCGTGTTATTCTTGGTCTTTCGGGCGGTGTAGACTCGTCTGTTTGTGCTACACTCTTAAATCGTGCTATCGGTAAAAACCTTACTTGTATCTTTGTAGACCATGGTATGTTGCGTAAGAATGAGTTCGCTAAGGTTATGAAGATGTACGAAGGCTTAGGACTTAATGTTATTGGTGTAGATGCTTCAGAAAAGTTCTTTGCCGACTTGGAAGGAGTTACTGATCCAGAACAGAAACGTAAGATTATAGGTCGTGACTTTGTTGAGGTGTTCAATGCTGAAGCAAAGAAAATAACTGATGCTAAATGGTTGGCACAAGGTACAATCTACCCTGACCGCATCGAAAGTTTGAGCATTACGGGTATGGTTATTAAGAGCCATCACAACGTAGGTGGGTTGCCAAAGGAAATGCACTTGCAGCTTTGCGAACCTCTACAATGGTTGTTTAAAGACGAAGTACGCCGTGTAGGTTACGAGTTGGGTATGCCCGAACGCCTCATAAAGCGTCACCCATTCCCAGGACCTGGTTTAGCTGTCCGCATTTTGGGAGATATTACTCGCGAAAAGGTTCGTATTCTTCAAGACGCTGACGACATCTATATTGAGAATATGCTCAATTATGTTTGTGAAGATGGCGAAATCCTTTACGATAAGATATGGCAGGCTGGTACGATTCTTCTCTCAACTATCCGCAGCGTGGGTGTGATGGGTGACGAGCGTACCTACGACCACCCAGTGGCACTCCGTGCGGTAACAAGTACCGACGCTATGACTGCCGACTGGGCACATCTCCCTTATGACTTTATGGCAAAGGTGTCTAACGAAATCATTAATAAGGTGAAGGGCGTAAACAGAGTATGTTACGACATCTCTTCAAAACCACCTTCAACAATTGAGTGGGAATAGAATACTTCCATTCTCTCTATATATTCTATAAAACGATAAAGCCTTAACTTTTTACGAGTTGAGGCTTTATTGTTTTTATATCAAAAAAATATACAAAAAGCATCTACTATAAAGAAAAATTGCGTAACTTTGTAGTCGGTAAATAGTACAATAATTGTTTGTAAGGCTTTGATTTTAAAGACTTTTTCGCATAACATTTTTGACTGATTACCCAACGTTATAGACAACTATAATGGATTGCACTCACGTTAAAAAATAATAGAAACGAGAATAAGATAAGATGCTATCAATAGAAGGTTTGAAGGTTGAGTTTGGTGTGAAACCACTCTTTCAAGATGTTTCTTTCGTGGTAAACGACCGCGACCGCATTGCTTTAGTGGGAAAAAACGGAGCGGGAAAATCGACAATGCTGAAGATACTCTGCGGATTGCAGAACCCTACGGCTGGTGTTGTGGCTATTCCTAACGATACCACGATAGGCTATTTGCCACAGGTAATGAAGCTATCGGACGATACAACGGTGAAGGAGGAAACGCGCAAGGCTTTTGCTGATGCTACAAAAATGAAAGAAAAATTGGAGCGAATGCAGCAAGAGATGGCTGAACGAACCGACTATGAGAGCGAAAGCTATACGGCACTTGTAGATAAGTTTACGCAGGAGCACGAACGCTATATGATGCTTGGGGGTGAGAACTACGAAGCCGAAATAGAGCGTACGCTTGTGGGTTTAGGTTTTGAACGTAACGATTTCGACCGCCCTACACGTGAGTTCTCTGGTGGTTGGCGTATGCGTATCGAGTTGGCAAAAATTCTTTTGCGTCGTCCTGACGTACTATTGCTTGACGAACCTACCAACCACTTGGACATAGAGTCAATCCAGTGGTTAGAACAGTTTCTTTCGCAAAGTGCGAAAGCTGTGGTTTTGGTGTCGCACGACCGTGCTTTTATCAATAATGTTACCAATCGCACACTTGAAATTACGTGTGGTAGGGTAGAGGATTATAAGGTGAAATACGATGAATACCTTGTTTTGCGCAAGGAACGTCGTGAACAGCAACTTAGAGCTTACGAAAATCAACAAAAAGAAATTGCCGATATAAAAGCCTTTATAGAACGTTTTCGCTATCAAGCTACTAAAGCCGTACAGGTGCAACAACGTGTGAAACAATTGGAAAAGATAGTACCCATAGAAGTGGACGAGGTTGACAATTCGGCTATGCGCTTGAAGTTTCCACCTTGTTTGAGAAGCGGCGACTACCCCGTTATTTGTGATGATGTGCGCAAGGAATACCCCGCTCGATTGGTCTTTGATAAGGTAGAAATGACCATTAAGCGAGGCGAAAAGGTGGCATTTGTTGGCAAAAATGGAGAAGGAAAGTCTACCCTTGTGAAATGTATTATGGGCGAAATACCATTTGATGGCAATCTGAAGATAGGACACAACATACAGATAGGCTATTTTGCACAAAACCAAGCCCAACTCTTAGATGAAGAGATAACAATATTTGATACCATTGACCAAGTGGCAAAAGGCGATATGCGCTTGAAAATAAACGACCTTTTGGGTGCGTTTATGTTTGGCGGTGAGACATCAGAAAAGAAAGTCAAGGTGCTTTCTGGTGGCGAGCGCTCACGTTTGGCAATGATAAAACTATTGCTTGAACCTGTAAATCTACTCATCCTTGACGAACCTACCAACCATCTTGATATTACTTCAAAAGAAGTGTTGAAAGAAGCTATCAAGGCTTTTGACGGCACTGCTATTATCGTATCGCACGACCGTGAGTTCCTTGATGGATTGGTGAGCAAGGTTTATGAGTTTGGAGGAGGAAAGGTGCGTGAACACTTAGGAGGCATCTACGATTACTTGCGTGCGCATAATGCCGATACCATTCAAGAAAGTTTAAGCAAGGCAAGTACAAATTCAGTTTCATCAGCCAATGATGGTCAGTCTACTATAAAAAAAGAAGAAATAGATGAACCCTCAACGGGTGCACTTTCTTACGCTGAACGAAAAGAGCAACAAAAGAAAGTGAGAAAGGCGCAAAAAGCGGTTGAGGAATCAGAAAAAAAGATTGCCAAGATGGAAGAACGAAAGGCGGAATTAGACGAGTTGTTGATGAAAACAGAAAATGCGTCTAATATGGAGTTAATAACAGAGTACACCAACCTTCAAAAAACGTTAGACGAAGAAAACGAGCGATGGATGTTGCTCTCTGAAGAGTTGGAGACCCTACAAATAGATTAATAAAGAGAATAGTAAATCAAAATATTGAAGAAAATGAATATCAAAACAATTTTACCAATGATGATGATTGCATCAGCTCCTATCGTCGGTTTGGCTCAAAACCAAGCTGGTATTAAGGAAAGCAATCTCGACAAGTCGGTACGCCCTGCTGACGACTTTTATCAGTTTGCAACAGGTGGTTGGCAGAAGAACAATCCGCTGCCAGCAGCTTTCTCTCGCTTTGGTTCATTCGACCAATTGGGCGAAGACAACAACAAGCGTATCAATAGTATTCTTAGCGATTTGCTTACAAAGAAAGTAAAGGCAGGAACTGTTGAAGCTAAGTTGAGCGATTTTTACAAGCTTGCAATGGACTCTGTACGCCGTAACAAGGAAGGCGTTGCACCAGTTATGCCATTACTTAGCGAAATGGAAAATGCAAAAACGCTTGACGACCTTCGTGCGCTTCAGGTAAAGTATGCGTCTCGTGCTTATGGTATGGCAATGGGATATGGCTTTAGTGCAGACGAGAAAAATGCCAAGATGAATATTTTGAACGTATCGCAAAGCGGTCTTACATTGGGACAAAAGGACTATTATCTTGATAATGATAAAGCTACAACTGAAATTCGAAATGCCTTTAAGCAACACATTGTAAAGATGTTCAAACTTTTTGGCTTTACACAGGAACAAGCTGAAATGAAGCGTAACGCTATTGTACGTTATGAAACAGCTATTGCACTCATCTCTAAGAGCCGTACAGAATTGCGTGATGCCGAAGCTAACTATAATAAAATGACTTTGGCAGACTTCAAAGCTAAGTATCCAAACCTTAGATTGGAGCAGATGATGAATGCAGAAGGAGTGAAGTCGGAATATCTACAAGAGATGGTTGTAGGTCAACCTGCATTCCTCGTGGGATTGGACAAACTCACTGAAACAGAGACTGCTGATGAACTTCGTGCACGTATGGAGTGGGATGCTATTTTGAACGCAGTGAATTATCTCAGCGATGATGTTCGTGCTGAATACTTCGATTTCTTCAGTAAGACAATGCGTGGCACAAAGGAAGATTATCCACGTTGGAAAATTGCTACACAACAGGTTGAGGCTCAGATGGGTGAGGCTTTGGGTAAAATCTATTGCGAACGCTATTTCCCTGCAAGCAGCAAGCAACGTATGGAGCAGTTGATAAAGAACTTGGAAATAAGTTTGGCAGAACGTTTGAAAGCACAAGACTGGATGAGCGAAGAAACCAAACAAGCTGGTCTTGATAAACTTTCTACCTTTTATGTAAAGGTGGGTTATCCCAATAAATGGCAAGATTTGACCAAGTTGACCATAGACCCAACTAAATCGTATTATGAAAATGTGATGAATTGTCGCAAATTCTGGCACGATGTAGACATTGAAGAAACAGCTGGCAAACCTGTGGATAAGGACAAATGGTATATGACCCCACAGACTGTAAATGCTTATTACAATCCTACTACAAACGAAATATGTTTCCCCGCAGGTATTCTTCAGTATCCATTCTTTGATGCAAAGGCAGATGACGCTTTCAACTATGGAGCTATTGGCGTGGTAATTGGTCACGAAATGACACACGGATTTGATGATCGTGGTCGCAATTACGATAAGGATGGAAATATGAGGGATTGGTGGACAAAGGAAGATGCAGAGAAGTTTAAGGCTCGCACTATTCCTTTTGGAGAGTTCTTTAGCAATATTAATGTTTTGCCCGACCTTAAAGCCAATGGTAACCTAACAATGGGTGAGAACCTTGCAGACCACGGCGGTTTGATGTTGGCTTACAATGCTTTGAAGAACGCTATGAAGACTAAGAAATTGAAGAACCTCTATGGTTTCACTCCTGAACAGCGTTTCTTCCTTGCATATTCTGCTGTTTGGGCAGCTAATATTACAGAGGCAGAAATTAGAAATCGCACCAAGAGCGACCCACACTCATTGGGTGAATGGCGTGTAAATGGTGCTCTGCCACACATCAATGCGTGGTACGAAGCTTTTGATGTTAAGCCTGGTGATAAACTTTATTTGCCTGAAGCACAACGTCTTGACCTTTGGTAAGCTCCAAAAGCTCAGTTTTAGATTATAAAGCTTGATAATAAAATAAGCGCAATCTTGCAATTCATATCGTATGCAAGGTTGCGCTTTGTTTATCCCTACATTTTAACCCAAATCGAGCATTAGACCAGTTTAACCCAAATCGGTCGTTAGATTTCTTCGAGATTTGCGCGCTTATTTTGAGCTATTTTTGGTTGTTTTTGAAGACGTTTAGCGAGCTAAACAACTGAAAAAACAAACGAAAAGAACCAAAATAAGGTGCAAAGACGAAGAAAAGCATAACATCTAAACGCTTTAAAAAGCCTTTGCGGGCTAACGACCAATTTGGGTTTAAGATTTATCTCATTTATTATTAAAATTTATGAGATGTCTTTTTGTCTTATTTTGTCTTTATTTCAGCGTATAGATCTAAATTGTTATGTATTAACTTTTTTATTAATTTAGTCCATTAATAAGTTCTTGTGGTAGGTTTCAAGAGGGCATAGTTAAAGTTATTGTGAGTTTTCTTAATAGAACATACAGATACGGATCAAAAACGTTGTAGTTAAAGTTTTTCTAATGCAGGTATAACGATTTTGCTTCGTGATATTTGGATCAGTCCTTGGTCGTTCAACGCATTTAATAGATGCGAAACATTGAGCCTACTTTCGTGGAGGTTGTCTGCCAACTTTTGCATTTTGATGTTTAAAACCTTTTGACCAGCAGGCTTTTCACAATGGTTTCTAACAAAACTGACGAAC
The DNA here is from genome assembly GCF_900155655.1 of Prevotella ihumii. Classification (GTDB taxonomy): domain Bacteria; phylum Bacteroidota; class Bacteroidia; order Bacteroidales; family Bacteroidaceae; genus Prevotella; species Prevotella ihumii. The sequence continues at coordinate 992,216 of NZ_LT706987.1, read as the reverse complement.
TTTGCACGGATGTCTTGCGGTTGTTTTAGCCATAAAAAACGACTTCCACGTTGTGCTTGCGTGCAAATCATATTGAAATAGTTTAATCTGAAAATAAGATATGTAGCCGACAAGCGGAGTACTTCTTGCTTGTCTAATGATAGAAGGTTGCACTCGTTTTTAGCAACATAAGTTTTAGAATGGTATTGCGTTAAACCAAAGATGCGTTCGGGTTGTATAGCAGTGGGGGCAGTCACCTCTTCTATAAGTTCGTAGGAATGGTCGTCTGCCTTGCTTTTAACCCACAGAATACCATCTATCAATATATAGAGTTTGTTTGCTTTATCACTTTCGGACAGTAGTAGTTCGTTGGGGTTTAACTTTAAAAAGTCGAACTTGGTTGTGCTAACAATTTCGGATAAGTCGCTGCGACCAATGCCAATAAACATTGGAAGTTCTAAAAGCGTATCATAAAACTGCAACATATCTTACCTTAAAAGATTTATCAAAATAGGGTTAGCTGTTATTCTGTTAAAATGGTTATAGGTAGTCTGTTATGATTTAGTTGTACAGCAGACTACCCATAAATACTTAGTTCATAATTTTCTTTTCTAACTCTGGACTATACCACACTTGTAGTTTTCCCTTTGTATCGGTATAGATGAAGTAAGCCCATAACTCTTTGTGCTTTTCTAACACTTGTTTTGCCTTTTCCATACCCATTACCATAAACGATGTAGCATAGGCATCTGCTGTTGCACAATCGGGGGCTAAAACTGTAGCCGATAGCAACGAATGTTGAACAGGATAACCCGTTTTAGGGTCGATAGTGTGTGCATACTTTTTGCCTCCTTTATAATAGAAGTTGCGATAGTTGCCGCTTGTTGCCATAGCCTTATTGGTTATGTTGAGTACAGTTTGTATTTCGTTGTTGGTTTTGGTGCTGTCCTCAACTGGCTTGTTTACACCTATTTTCCACGGAACACGATTGTCGCTGTTTCCACTGACAACGATTTCGCCACCAATCTCAATCATAAAGTTCTTGATGTCATTATTCTTTAAAAATCGAGCTACAACATCTGAACCATACCCCTTAGCAATTGCAGAGCAATCTATCATAATGCGTCTGTCTTTCTTTTTAATATTCTTGGATAAGAGGGTAACTTTCTCATATCCAACGATTTGCTTTAAGCTATCAATGGTATATTTAGAAGGAGTCTTGCCTTGTTTGAAACCAAAGCCCCATAAGTTTACCAATGGTGCAACAGTGATGTCGAATGATCCATCGGTCTCTTTTGAGATGGCTTTTGCTTTGTTAAAAACTTCAATAAACATATCGTCCAATTCTACAACTTGATTGGTATTGACCTTAGAAATAACTGATGTTTTATTAAAGGTTGACAGCGAATTGTCTACCTTTTGCAGTTCGGCTTCTATTTCTTTTTGTAAGTCTTTATCGCTTTGATAGGTAATGTGATAAACCGTTCCGAATACAAATCCCTCGTTGTGCTGATAAGGCATATCCCGTTGTTGCTTTACAATAAAGATAGTTCCAACGATTAGCACAAGCAAGAAAGGCAACTGCCATAATAACTTTTTATTTGACTTAAAATTCATAACTTATATCTTTTTACTAACTCAATGTATGTAGAATGATTGATAGATGTTAATGAATATAACGAAAGAAGTAGTGAAATTCTACTTTAAAGCGTTATATATCAATAGATTATATCTATACGCACTCTGCTAATATTTTGCAAAGTTACAGCTTTTTTCTTTACGGTAGATAGTTTTTATAAAGTATTTGAATTTAGCAAATAAAATATATAACACGCTAATCGAAAACGAAAAACAATATGTGTATTCACTATACCTGAATTGCAAATAAATATGAAGATAAGTGAGGATAGGCTTTATTTTTCTAAAATCTCTTTGCTGTTTGGACGGCGTTTGTTATCTTTGCAACTAAAGAAGTTTTCGCAAACCTCTAATATTCAGAATATGAAGAAGATATTTATTATTATGGCAGTAGTATTTTTGAGCATACCAATGTGTGCGCAAGAGGTATTAACTGCTGATACATCAAAGATAGAACCTATTGAGTCGACTCGACTCCAAGGGGTGCGCAAGGCAACAGAGGCTGAAAAAGCGTATGCACGCCGTTTGGCTGAAGAACAAGCTGAACAATATCAAATAGACACCAACCTCCCTTTTGTAGATGAAAATGGACAAACTGTTACCAATACAGATGTGATATTTCCTTATTGGGGTTGGGGACCTTCACGATGGAGACTGCATAAGGGACTGAACGTAAATGTTGGTACATCGGTATTTGCTAACTTTGGTGATGGCTATGGACACGGAGTTGGCTTCTCAGAAGATGTGTCGGTTATGTATGTTAGCAATCTCTCAAAGAAAGCTACATTGGCCATTGGTGGTTATTTTAACAACATCACGTATGGCGGCTCAAACTACACTTCTGCAGGTATAAATGCGCTCTTAGGTTATCGTTTTAACGAGCATTGGAGTGCATACGCATTTGTCCAAAAAGCCTTTACTTCTGATAATATCACGCCTTGGGCGATGGCTTATGGCACACACGGCAATGGTTGGGGTGGTTATGGAATGGGCTATATGCCAATGTATTATGGCTATTCGCCTTATTATGGCTATTCGCCTTATACCGCAATAGGCTATGAAGCAAATCGCTTTATGGATAGAATTGGAGGTGGGGTGACTTATCAATGGGGTGAAAACAATCAAAATTCGCTCACCATTCAGATGGAATTTGACCACATGCCATCACAACGCAATTCGATTTATAATGCAAGGAGATACGATTATCCTGTGAGATAATTGCTTGGAATGTAAAAGAATAAGCCATTAGTATTCAGAAATTGATTACTAATGGCTTAATCGTTTTAAGGTGTTACGATAAGGCGCAAGCTATCAGCTTTTGCACGTTCTTTCAACCATCGTTGCATTCGCAATTGGTCGGCGTGCTCTATCGGACTTTTGCTGCCTACTATGGCGATGACATAGCGTTTGGTTACAGCAGTGTCTGTTCGTGCCTCGTGTATTGGTGCAATTGCAATCTTAGTAATTGAAGGCCAAAGCGAAGTTACCTCTTTGCGTATGCCTTGACTTAAACTGCTATATCGGGTGTATGCTTCAACTTGGCGTTCTAACTCTTGGATTTGTGTTGCTTGCTCCATCAATTGCTTGTTGGTTAATTCGTTTGAAGCCGTACCATTACGCATCAAATTATTGATTAATGTGCTGTCAGACATTGCTCCTTGTATGATATTGAGCTTGTAATCGTCAAGTTGATAGTTTTTTAAACCCTTTTTCAATCTTGATATGTCGGACGAGGTAATTGCCCTTCCCACAGCCACAATATTAATATTCTTTTCGTTGATACTTTGAGAGATGATGTGTGTGCCCTTGAAACTCATCTCGTTCTTAACAAACTTTCTCACATTATTTTCTCGCACGCTCTTCTTTATAATTTGTATTGTCATATAAGTTGCTGGCAGCATTGTAATTACAACAATTGCAATGATGTATCGTTTTACCTTTTGCAGTTGGACAGGTTCGACAAACTTTTTTTGCTTAAATCTAAGCATTCGTACACCTATAAATGTTGAAAGACAAATAAATACGGTATTGATAAAAAACAAATAAAAAGCACCTAAGAAATAAGAAAGTTGCCCCATAGCAAGCCCATATCCTGCTGTACAAAGTGGTGGCATCAGAGCAGTGGCAATGGCTACACCTGGAATAACATTACCTTTACCCTTGGTAGCGATGGCAAGGAAACCTGCTGCACCACCAATCAGAGCGATAAACACATCGTATAGGGTAGGGGAAGTGCGGGCTAAAAGCTCTGATTGTGCAGCGGTTAAAGGTGTTAAAAGAAAATAAAATGTAGCTGTAAGCACACTTATCAAGGTGGCTATCAAATAGTTCTTAAACGAGCGGTGCAGTAGTCGAAGGTCGCTAATGCCAATTCCTAACCCCATTCCAATAATTGGCCCCATAAGAGGAGAGATAAGCATTGCACCAATAATTACAGCTGTTGAATTGACATTTAAACCCAATGAAGCAATAAAGATTGCAAAGACAAGTACCCAAAGTTTTGCTCCGTGAAATACAGCATCACTACTAATCGACTTGATTGTCTCTTGCTCGTCCTCCTTATCGGGCAAAGCGTTGAAATACCCTTTTATTACCACCCATAACTCTTGTTTGTTTTCTTTCATAAATTGCATAGTATCACGTTCGTTATTTATCATTTCGCATTATAAACCCTTAATTCCGCAACACTATTATAAATTAAAATTTTTAAGTACCTGAGCAACAAAAAGCTCTTGCTTTGGCAAGCGGCAGAGCCGAGCGGCTCAGGATTTTGCCATATCAGAATTTTCACTTATCTTAGTGTTGCAAAAAAACAAGAGAATCCGACGATAGACATAGCAAAGATACAAATTAAATCTGAGAGACTCACTCCTTTTGGGGATTATTTTCGGGTTATGGAGCAATTTGACTCCACATTATCCCAAATCGGTCGTTAGAATGAGAATGTATTTTACGATTATTTTGAGATTTATTTTGCATATATCAAAGGAGCATAGCGGGCTATGTGACTGCAGATATAGGTAAAATAAATCTCAAAATAATCCAAAAGACATCTCATAAGTTTCAAAAATAATAAAGTAAGCACCTAAACTGGTCTAATGAGCAATTCGGGGTTAATGTATATTACTGCCAAATTTCCGAACCAGTGCATAAGTCAAATATTAAATTAGTAACTTTGCACACGAAATGGGAAAGTCAACAAGAAGAAAGCACACGGCCGAGTTTAAGGCCCAGGTTGCGATCGATGCGCTTAAAGAGCAATCGACGTTAAGCGAGTTATCAACCAAGTATGAGTTATCGCAAGCTCAGATCAGTCGTTGGAAGGCTGAGTTTCTTAAGAATGCGGCAGCGGCATTCGGTGGCAGTACAGAGCGCACAGAGAAAGATATTCAGGCAGAGCGTGACCGCCACTTACGTAAGATAGGCGAGTTGGAGATGAAGCTGGATTTTGCGAAGAGGGCATCAAAAGCATTGGGGATACCGATGCCCGAAGACGATTAGTTTCCCCTGACAGTAAACTTAGTCTCAACGCCCAGCTCGAAGTCCTTGGTATCAGCAAAGGTACATTCTACTACGAGCTCAAGGGTGAGAACGAAGAAAATATCAAGGTTATGAGCGAAATAGATCGCCAGCATACTGAGCATCCCTCCAAGGGGGTGATTGGTATGTGTGATGCATTAGTATTGCTCGGATTTGCGGTTGGACCGAAACGTGTTCGACGTTTGATGCACAAGATGAGTATAACTCCCATCTATCCTAAGAAATCACTTTCTAAACCAGGCTCCACAATATACAAGAAGCCTTACCTCTTGCGACATTTGGACATAAACCATCCAAATCACGTGTGGAGTATAGACATCACCTATATTCCTATGAGGAAGGGCTTTATGTATCTTACGGCTATCATTGATGTCTACAGTCGCTGTATTATGGCCTGGGGACTGCATAACACTCTTGAAAAGGCCAATAGCATAGAGGTGCTGCATACGGCTGTCAATGCTTACGGAAATCCAGAAATCATCAACTCTGATCAGGGCAGCCAGTACACCAACGAGGAATGGACATCTACCTGCGAGGATTTAGGTATAACCATCAGCATGGATGGACGTGGCAGATGCAAGGATAACATATGGATTGAGTGCTTCTGGCGTACTATTAAAACGGAGTATATTTATCTGAATCCAGAGGATGACGTGTGTCTGCTACGTGAAGGGATGTATCTATTATTAGTTGATTATCAGTGTTATACGCTCTAAACGGTAGAAAAGTGGCTATGTGGATTCTGTTTAGATACGAAAAGGTGAAGATTTAATGTATTTAACTTTCAATCACATCAAAATTGCAGAAAATATGGGTGATGTGGGGTGGTTAACAGTCTCTTCATATGTCTTTTATTGCCACAGAGGTTCATTTTCCCAACCCACAGGGAATCCAAGAGCTGCCAGGTCTATCTCTGGAAACTTGCTGAACAAATTGTGCATTTTGTCAAGCATGTCATTGTTGGGAGAGATGATGTCAAGGAAATACTTGATGATGCACATGTTATAATAGATTCTTCGCTTGTCCGCAGGAATAGTAATCCAAGGACGAGTCATGCCTCTCATATCATTTGGAATAATCTTGTTGACTTTGTTCCAAACACGAGCGTGATGACAACAAGCGTTGCGAGTAAGCGTAAGCACAGAAAGCCAAGACTCAAACACTGGAGCATGAAGGCAGAAACGCTTGGCGATCTGCTTTTTGAGTCCTTTATCTTTCAAGTTCCTGTAGTACATATTCACGCTACCCATTGGGAGAAGTTCACCAAGAATCCATGCTGGTGGAAAAGGTTCTGTATATGTTCTTTTGAAGTGTTCTATAAAGTCTTCAGTAGAACGTTCATACTCCTTCGACAACATTGCCATACTATTGACGAAAATGGACTGATCACGAAAATGTGCAGAATTTGTAAGCCAATATATATCACCAGTCCGTTCAGCCGTCATATTCATTACGGCTTCTCTTACAGCAATTTCGATCTTCTCAATCTCGTTAAAAAGGAGTAAGCGCAACTTTTTGTCAAAGCGATAAAGCATCATCACTTTGTTAAATGTAGCACCTTCCTTATACAGATGAAGAATCTTTGGAGTCTTCAACAAAGGATGCATATACGCAGACAATCGATAATAGCCAATGCTCTCCAAATACAATTGAGCCTTTTGCCTATCATTAATTATCAATCCACGATTTTCCAATAAGGTTACAAGTTCTCGTGGAGTCTTGTAATCTTTTCCAAAATTTCTCTTTGTCATAGCTTATAAACAAAAAAGCCCAGCCTATTTAAGCATTGTAAAGAGGCTCGGCTGGAACTAACGCTGCAAAAATACAAATAATCATTGATAATACAAACTTTTTAGCAAGAAAAATCACGCAAAAGTGGAATTCTTTGACATATTTATATTTAATAATGTTAAATCAAACCTTAAAAATCATATTTTACCAGCCAAAAAAGTGGTTTCCAAGATAAAAGTGTTATCTTTGTAACGTCTATACCCATACCGGAAGCCCCGATGGGCAGAGGTTGGGCAGACATACATATGGTAAAAGGCGTTTTTGTACGCTTTGGTTTTGACGCTATAAGAATCTCGCAAATTCAACGACAAGTCAAGAACAAAGCAACAAAGAACGCCTCATGAGGTGTATTATATACAGCCCTCATTGGCTTCGGACGATTCCATTGTTCGTTGTTAAGAGTGCTTTCTATATACTTACACTGGCGTGGGGCTTTCGGCGTTGCTCGTTTCGACTTGTCGGGCAATGCGAGAGCCTTTATAGCGTGGAACGAGTGACAGAATAGGCTCCGCGCTTTTTCGTATGTATTCAAAACATTAATCAGTCAAACAACACAGAGTGGAGCTGCTGTTCTAATGGAAATGGCATGAGATTAGAAAAGTGGTTTATATCAAACTTAGATGATTCTCAAAGAAAAATCATCGTTCAAAGTATAGACGAAGATATCATAGTACAAGGTGCTGCAGGTAGTGGAAAAACTAATCTTGCTATCCATCGTGCACTACAGGCAAAGAACAAAGGAAGTTACGCCATAGTTATTTTTACTGTGGCTTTGAAAAGAATGATAGCTTATGGAATGCAGGCTCTCGGTTTAGACAAAGAGCGCATTGCATACGAATGGGCTTGGACTCATCGTGGCTTTGACCTGACAGGAGATGTATTTTTGGAAAAAGACAATAGGAATACCCTCTATCTGGTAAATGACTTAAATGTCAGAAAGTTTGAACGTACCGAAAAGGATAAAACGGCTTATGGAATAGATTTTGCAGATTGGGTGGATTACAAATTTTACTCAGCCTTTGGACGCAGGGTTAGTTGGTTTAAAGAAGTTCCATATCTATCAGGGTTTAGTGTGACTAATACTAATAAGTTCGAGTTGATTCCAAGTGGAACAATTTATAAGCAATCAGAAGATAAAATTGATTATCTTATTATAGATGAGGCTCAAGATTTTAACATCTCAGACTATCAAGGAAGGATAATACCTCATAAGGGGAAGAGTCTTTCTTTATTTGGAGATTCTGTGCAACAAATGAATTTTAAAGGAAGTTCAATAGATGAGATTGCTAACACTTTAGTCTACAAACGTCTCTCTTTGGATTACAATTATCGTCTACCAAAGACAATTGCTAAAGTTGCTCAGCAAATTCAAGATGTCAAGGTGGACTTGTTGACAAATAACATGAAAGATGGTGGCAATAGCGACTATCCTAATTATCCCAAACCGATTGTCACGAAATACTCATCTAGAGAGAAAGAATTGGAAGGCATATTAAATCGAATAAAAATGGAAGATTTAGATGATGTCGCAATTCTTGTTCCTGACGAGAGTGATGTACGTGAAGTAAATGATTTTCTGAATCAAAGAGGAGTAAATACACAAGTTCATTATCGAACTGGAAATGTAGTTCCGTTTAGAACTGTCAACACATTGGACTTTTCAAACAATGACCTACCATGCATCCTGACATACTATGCAGCAAAAGGGTCTGAATTTGATAATGTCTTTGTGCCTTTTGCTAATGAGGCGAACACTTGTAAAAGAAATGCTTTTTATGTGGCATGCACTCGTTCTTCACGCAATCTGTATATCTCCTACACAGGAAAGCGAACATCCTTTTTGAAAGATGTTTCAAAGGAAAATATAGTTGAAATTGAAAATAATTAGACCTATGTTTTATTATATAAGTACAAACTCATGGAACTTACTGGAATCTTTCGTTTCAGAAAGTATATCACCATTCTCTTTCTACCAAGTCAGAGGATATGGGAATAATTTGAGCCGTTATTTAGATGGAACAAATGAAAGGGCTAATTATCTAATTTTGTCAACAAAGAAAATTAATGGTGATTATGTCTTGAGAGTCAATGATGAAATTCTAGACAAATCAAATATAGCTCCTGTCAAAAATAGTAAGACTCTATTTACATACAATAAGACAATCTACTACAAAAAGGGAGCTGTTGCTTTTCAGTTCTCTTCAAGAGATTTACTGGAATCTCTTGTTGCAGAATCGCAAATATTGTTTGAAGTAAAATGTATTGAAAAGTAAAAGTCTGAATTTATCGTAAAGACGAGCAATGCGTTGCCTATATCCACAGGAAAAATAGCAAATGCCATATCTTTTCAACTTCAAGAATATGTTGCACAAGACTGTATTTATGACAGATTAAAGGGGATGATTGTTGCCTTTACTCGTGCAATGGCGTTTGCAAAAAATCCCCAAGAACAAAAACTAATGTGTATATTGCGTGATTTAAAAAATTCATTTGCTGGATTAAATACACAAGTTATGGTTTCTGAAATCGCTGTTTCAAATGAGAGTAAATATATTTCTCTAATCCAAACAGCTAAAGGGATATATAATGGTACTGTTAAGACAAGGACAAACTTGTTTGATATTCTTATGCAACATTTCTCTGAAATTGTCAAATTGGCAAAGGCTCGTGCAGAAGAAATATCTCAGAATAAACAAGCAAATAGTACAGACAAAAGAGATTTCTTAATAACACAAAAGGATGCTCTAGAAAGCAAACTTTACAGCATGGAATGTCACGATGGTATTTCTGATTGGATAGAAGAACTTAATTCTATAAAAAAGAAAGAACGTGATAATGGTATCAAAATGGGGAAAAAACGTGAATATTTCAAAAAGGGAACTTGGGAATATGAGCGTAAGAAGTATCTCAAACAAGAAATCAAAAAATACGAAGATGAAAATTACGAATTTAAGTCCATAAAGCAGCAGATCGCAGATATAAAACAACAGATAACGAACATAGAATCAGGTTCATCTATGTATGATACGACTTTAGGAGCTTTGTTTGTCCGTGTTAGTGATATTATGAATGATCTTATCGGTAAAGCAAAAGTATCTGGTGAGGCAAACGGAAACATTGATTACTCTCGTTTCTCGCTAAAGAACTTAACTATAAGCATTGATGTACTGAATTCTGATGAAGAAAAAGTATTTCTTGATATCATAATGAATGAAGCTCTTATGTGCAAACAAAGAGGTTTGTCTGACGAAGTTGTATTGAACCTTATTGTTGAATCAGCCAACAAATATAAGTGCTTAGAATGCTCTAACACAGAAAAAGGTAAGCAAATACTTAGCACTCTTCGGGAATTTTGGTCATACAAGCACAACCAATGCTCATCATTTAGCATTCCCGTCAACTTGGTTGTATTGAAATCCTTGATGGCTTTCTTTATCAAACCTTTTGGTTTTGACCAAATTGACCGATATGCCCAAAATAGAGGCATTGATAGTAAAGAGTATGGATATATGCTCCGAGGGGCATTAATCGGTTATACAGCCTTTCCAAAGACTTTTACCGATGCACTTTATACCAACACGGATATATACATTCCTATGGATGAATATTTAACAGCGATACACAAGCAAGTCGAAACGCAACACCCCTGCGATTGACTTGTACACAACAAAAGGGGTTAAAAGAAATATTTATGGGAGTTTTAAAACTGTCTGTTATAGAAGAGCAGAACAAACAACTCAAAAATAGATTAAGAGTTGTTGGACAAAAAGGACATATTGTTCGCATTAGCAACTGTTATTGTCCTTGTGAGTGTTTCATCAGAGAAGGCGAAGTTACAATGTGCGACGATGTTGCCTCTGCTGGAAGTTGGAACATTGATTAAAGAATCACTAATTAAGGGAGAGCCATTGTTTAACACTTTGGCTTTCCTTATTTTATGCATATGGAAGCTATAGTATTTCAAACTCAAAACGAAAATTATTATTTGTATAGTCCTTTGAAAAAGGCAATATTGCCATTATCAAAGAATATGTACGATATAATTTCAAACGACAGAAATGAAGGAGACGAAACCTTTCGTCAGTTAAAGCAATATGGATATCTTGACAAATATACTTCATCATTTGATAGTTATATAACAGGGAATACTATACAAGGAGTATTGGTAAAACTATCACAAATCATATTTGAGACAACAACACTCTGTAATCTTAGATGCGAATATTGTTGCTATAGCGAAGGATATGATACATTTGATAGCCGAAGAGGTATGTTGGGGAATCTGAAATTTGAAACAGCCAAAGGCATAATTGATTATTTGGCAATTCTTTTTCAGAAAGAACCTCTATCAAATGCACCTAAAGAACCTTTTGCCATTAGTTTCTATGGAGGTGAGCCATTGATGAATTTCGCTGTAGTGCGCCAAATTGTAGAATATGCAGAACGTATAGAATTTCGCAACCGTTCATTGTTTTTTACAATGACAACAAATGCAATGCTTCTATCAAAATATGCAGATTTTTTGTCACGTCACAAATTCAAAATGCTAATCAGTCTTGATGGCAACAAGGAAAACGACTCTTATAGAGTAACTCCTAAAGGGAATCCTTCGTTTGACATCGTAATGATGAACTTGAAGTGTGTTGAGAATTTATATTCAGAATGGTTCGCAACATTTCGCTATAATGCGGTTTTCACAAATAAAAGTGATGTAAGGGAAATTGTTGATTGGTTTAAGATGCAATTTAACACAACGCCGAATTTTAGCCCCCTTCATGTTCCTACAGAGGATGCAAAAGATGGAAACAGAATTCTATCTATGCTTAAAACTTTTGAAATTCCAGAGGATATAGAGTTGGTTCCAAGTTTAATCACTCAAAATCCGCTCTTTAATCGAATTTTGGTTTTTACTACAAGGCTGTTGAACAATTCAGTTAGCAAAGAGAGTGAGCTACTCGTAGATGAAAGTATAGAGAATAGCACCTTGCCAACTGGTACATGTATTCCATTTTCAAAACGACTTTTCGTAAGCTATAATGGGAAAATACATCCATGTGAAAAAGTCAATAGGGATTCACCGTTAGGATATATTGATAATAGTGGCTGTGTTCATATTGATTGCAATGAGGTAGCAAATGGATTTATGAAAAGAATCACAGAAGTTTCATCTTTATGCAAGAAATGCTACATGCAATTTTGTTGCACTAAATGTTCTTTTTGTTATAGCAATGGTAAATGTGATGAGTTTACTTCAAAAAGTAAATTCGCAAAACTATTGTCAGATGCTGTATCATACATAGAATCCCATCCTGACATAATAGAAGTGGTTGAAGAAAACATTATAATAAAATGAACAGACTGTACATAATTTTTCCACATTGCTATATCAAGGCAACATCAAAAGAATTGCTCATATATGATACAATAAAGTTTAGTAGCATATATATGAGGAATATTGTCGTCCCATATAAAGCCGTCAATACATTAAATCAGTTCGGTTATATAGATGATTGCGATGACAACAAGACTATTTTGCAAAAAATCGCCAACAACGGAGTCGGATATTTCATACAGCCAAACAAGTCAATGCCTTATTTCCCCAAACGAGGATTACAAATAATGACCTCCTTAAATAAAGAAAACAAAGCTTTAGGGCACAACTTGGCATCATATACAAATATGATGTTGAAATCTATCACTTTTTTACTTAATAATACATTGTCTATAAATCTCAATTCATTTGCTTACAAGCAATTAGAGTATCCAAACGTTAATCATACAGAGATTGACATAGACACAATATTACTGCAACTTATTTCTTTTGACCTGGAAAGAATTGTCTTGTCTGGAGAAATTTCATGCGATAAGTTGGAAAGAATTTTAAATCTTGCCCAAACAAGAAACATACTTGTTGTTTTTAGAGTCCATTACTTGGCTTATCCTATTCAACATATACAAGATATGTTACGCAAGTATAGAACAATAATGGTAGAATTGCTTATCGATTCAGCTACCCCCTTAGATATTATAAACCTAAGAGAAGAAAGGTTAATCCTAAAATATATTGTAACAAATAATTCTGATTTAGACAAGCTTACGGGTGCAAAAGAAAATATAGTATTATGCCCTATATTCTTGGATGAAAAGAATATTACCCTACAGCTACAAATGGTTATAACCAAAGACGAGGTTCTTAAAATCAATCAAAATCTAAAAGACTGTTATTTGAAAGATTACATAAATACATCATACTTTGGTCATATAACAATCAATTATGACGGGATGGTCTATTGTGTAAATCAGCAAATTGAGTCTTTACAAAATCGAGACCTTGCTTGTATTATTAATAATTGGGTTGGTTCACAAGACTGCTATTGGTATTTCACACGAAATAAGAAATTGGAATGTAAGGATTGTGCACTTCAGGTTCTATGCCCTTCCATTTCAATTTATGAGCAACTAAAAATATACAAATGTCCTTGTAGGGTTTAGACTTCACTTTATTATACATGAAGCCTTGTTTTTAGCAAAAAACGAGGCTTCATGTATTGTTTAGTCCAAATTCTCAGACGTAATATCTATCGTGTTTTTGGTATATAACTTATCCATACAAACAGAATCCTTTATCTTGATTGATATTTCTTCTTTTCTTTATAGAATATACCCAATCCTAATTTTTGTGTTCCGTAAGCATCCAATATTAGCCGCCTTTCACACCAACAAATAACCCTTATATGTCTGGCAGCATATAAGGGTTATTTGTTATTTGAAGTTTGAAGGTAGCATTTTCGTGAGTTCCTCCTCCGTCATATCTGGCAGGGACCTTGAAAGAACTTCCTTCATCCATTTGTATGGCTCTATGCCTGCTTCCCTGCAACACGCCATAAAGGTATAGAAGATGGCGTTGTTCTCTGCTCCCTCATTGTTACCNAGCTCAGCATCCTTATCCTTGAGCTCAGCATCCTTATCCTTGAGCTCAGCATCCTTATCCTTGAGCTCAGCATCCTTATCCTTGAGCTCAGCATCCTTATCCTTGAGCTCAGCATCCTTATCCTTGAGTTGAGTATCCTTGTTCTTAAGCTCAGCATCCTTGTTCTTGAGTTGAGTATCCTTGTTCTTAAGCTCAGCATCCCTTTGCTCAAGAAGTTTAACAACAGCTTCCCGAGTGAGAGAATGGTAGTCAGATGTCATTGTGCAATAAGGCATATCCATCACATTATCAGTTCTTTATACGATGTAAAATTACAAAAAATATCTGACACTGGCAAGAAAATACTAAGATTTATTGTATCTTTTTCTTCGGTAGCAATTAGGATTTATACCTTCAATATAGAGTACCAATTCGTCCCAGCGAAGTTCATAAAATCCAGCTCTCGCCCGTATGATTTTAGGACTTAGGCAACCCTGTGCCATCTGTTTATGATACACGACAAAACCACAGCGTTCCCAGTGCAGCAATTTAATTCGGTTACGGGCTCGATTGTAGAAAACGTAGACAACACCATCAGAAGGATTGAAGTCATTGCTGCGTACCAATTGGGACAGGCGAAGAATACCCTGACGCATGTCCACAGGAGTGCAACAAACCCGAAAAACATTTGTTTCATTGAGTACAAACATAAGTTTTTCGGGCAAAGGTAGTAAAGCAAGAATGTTACACAAAGGCGGCTAATATTGGATGCTTACCTTGGATATGTCAGTAGTTTCACCTATCTTGGTGCTGCAAACATAACAAGTAAGCAAAAATCTGATATGACAAAGGTAACAATTAAAAACGAGAATGTCACTTCTTTCGGTGGAATTTATCATATTATGGACGTTTTCTCAAAGTTGGGCTTTGAAAGACAAGGATGGCAAGCAACAGACGGATATGTTCGGAGTAATATACACATACCGCTGTATCCTCACCAATAACTGGATGTCTACCGAGAAAGACATCATTACATTTTATAATGAGCGTGGAGCAAGCGAAAAGAACTTTGACATACAGAACAATGACTTCGGATGGTCGCATCTGCCCTTTTCCTTTATGGCTGAGAATATGGTTTTCATGATGGTTACCGCTATGCTGAAGAACTTCTATCTCTATCTCATCCGTCATATCAGCGATAAGGTCAAGCCGTTGAAAAAGACAAGCAGGCTGAAAGCCTTTATCCTCCATTTTGTCAACGTACCAGCAAAATGGGTGCGCACTGGAAGGCAGAACGTTCTGAACCTATATACAAATAAAAACTACTACGCTGAGGTCTTCATTGAATAAACATCATTTTTTGTGGCTTTTCATACTTCCCCATTGGTTTGGGTGGGGGATTTTATGCTTAGAAAAGACCCAAAAAACACCGAAGCACCTCATATCAACATATAGAGCCCCAAAAAGACATCTCAACATATAAAATTTTCTCACAAGAAAAAATACTGCGGAATTAAGGTATTATTATTAATGGTCTTGCCATTAGCTTTTTCTTCGTGTTCAAAAGATGATGATAACGAAAAAACCGCCTACACTCACGTGCAGACGGCTCAAAGAGTTCGTTTAATATATGAAATACACCGAACCTTAGAAAGATGCGGCATGTAATTCCGCTTTTATCTGCTCAATGCAAGAAGACAAACGCTCATAAGTCTTCTCACTAGCCGTTTTCACTCCGCTGGTGTACTGACGCATCAGTGAGGGATTGATACCCGCTCGTTTGGCAATGTCAGACACGTTGAGGAAACTGAAATAATTGAAGAAAGAGCGCAAATCATATTTGTACTCGAAAGACAATCCATTATACCTTTTGTCATCGGGGTAAGCCTCACGGCACTCTTCCACAGCCCTTAGAAAATCTGCCTTTGCTTCTTGGACGTTTTTGCCATCGCCATCGACAAGCGCATAATCGCCTATGGGCGTTTCGCTGTAGCAAGAGTAAGTACCGTCCTTCCCATATTCAACCGTTACCAAAATCGTCTTTCGCATATCCTTATATATAATTGTTTATAAAATAAAGAGTTCTTAAAGCACTCTATACACCGAACGTTCAAAAGGGGCGGCACGCTCAGACGATTAACGTCCGAGCAGTACCTTGTAAATTCTCTTTAACAGCCCCGTCTTGACTTCATGGCTGCCGTGCCTTGGTATTCTGATTTTCGCCCCAGTTGTGGGGTTTAACCATTCATCATGCTCTGCGCTATGTTGAGTGAGCAGGCATCCCGCCTTTCTCAACTCTTTGTAAAGTTGGTTGTATTTCATAACTTTAAAGAACTCTTTGTCTTAATGACAATGCAAAGATAGCGAAAATGCTATAATAAACAAAATGAATAAGTAGCTTTTTTGCTACTTTGTTACATTTTTAACATTTCAGGCATACCCCCCCCATAACACTTGCGCATCAAGGGGCTATTTATGCCACACAAAGTTTTGCAAATAGTACTATTTACATTCTATATATACCTTAATTCCGCAGCATAAATTCTTGTAAGAACTCCAAGTGCCTGAGAAACAAAGTTCTCAAAACACTTGGATATGTCAGAAATTTCACCTATCTTGGTGCTGTAAACATAACAAGTAAGCAAAAAACTGACATGGCAAAGGTAGCAATTAAAAACGAGAATATCACTTCTTTCGGTGGAATTTATCATATTATGGACGTTTTCTCAAAGTTGGGCTTTGAAAGACAAGGATGGCAAGCAACAGACGGATATGTTCGGAGTAATATACACATACCGCTGTATCCTCACCAATAACTGGACATCTACTGAGAAAGACATCATTACATTTTATAATGAGCGTGGAGCAAGCGAAAAGAACTTCGACATACAGAACAATGACTTCGGATGGTCACATCTGCCCTTTTCCTTTATGGCTGAGAACATGGTTTTCATGATGGTTACCGCCATGCTGAAGAACTTCTATCTCTATCTCGTCCGTCATATCAGCGATAAGGTCAAGCCATTGAAAAAGACAAGCAGGCTGAAAGCCTTTATCCTCCATTTTGTCAGCGTGCCAGCAAAATGGGTGCGCACTGGAAGGCAGAACGTTCTGAACCTATATAAAAAAAACTACTACGCTGAGGTCTTCATTGAATAAACATCATTTTTTGTGGTTTTTCATACTTCCCCATTGGTTTGGGTGGGGGATTTTATGCTTAGAAAAGACCCAAGAGACACCGAAGCACCTCATATCAACATATAGAGCCCCAAAAAGACATCTCAACATATAAAGTTTTCTAACAAGAAAAAATACTGCGGAATTAAGGTAAAAGATATTGCGAAAGCGATAAAAGTATGTCCAAGTACAGTATCTCGTGAAATAAAACGTAATAGTGGGACCAAAGGACAGTATAATTGGGAAACTGCCCAAGCAAATGCAGCTCTCACAAAGCGAAAAAAGCCAGGCAATCATTCAATCAAAAAGGATGTTATGGATGAAGCGATACGTCTTCTTATTACAGAACAATGGTCTCCTGAACAAATATCTGGCGTGTTGGCTAAGGAAGGTAAACGTATTAGCCATGAAACCATATATCGTACGATACGTAAGGACAAGGCAAAAGGTGGAACACTATATAAACACTGTCGTCACAAGCTAAAGCATCGTGCCAAGCCTGTTGGTAGCAGACGTATATCCATACCCAATAGAACAAGTATCAGCGAGAGACCTACTGAAGTTGACGGAAAACGCTTTGGGGACTTCGAGATGGATACAATTGTTGGAAGAGGAAATCATGGTGCTATTGTGACACTGATAGAACGCAGTACAAATATGCTATTTATGAGAAAACTTAAAAAGGGAAAGAATGCCAAGGAGTTAGCACGCACTGTAATACATTTGCTATCTCCATTCAAAGAGTATGTCAAGTCTATTACAACGGACAACGGCACAGAATTCGCTTGCCATGAAATGATAAGCAAAAGCCTTGGTGTCACCGTCTATTTTGCTGACCCATACGCTTCATGGCAGAAAGGGGCTATAGAAAATGCTAACGGACTGATTAGACAATACGTGCCCAAAAAAGAAACGTTTGAGCATGTCAGTCATCAACAAATAACAAAGTATTCAAAGAAAATTAACATGAGACCAAGAAAGAAATTAGAATTTAGAACACCACATGAGTGCTTTTACGAACTAATTAAGTAAATTTGCACTTGCTTGTTGAATTCACGAATGCAAGTTCTTTGCAGAAATGTGAAAAAACTGTTTAAGATATCCATGTCAAGTCGCGACGAGATACTTTCTCAGTTAAAGATGTTGTTGAGGGAGGATAAAAGCAGGTACTATATCATCCGAACGGATGTTTGTAACTGTTTTGAGTCGATACCACATGATAAGTTGTTTGAGTCTTTGGAAGGTAACAATCTGCTTGATGTAAAGAGTAAATCCCTTTTGCGAGGACTCATCCGAAAGGAGTTTGAAGCCAAGAATCTACGCCCACTTGTACCAACCTTACAAACTGGTATTCCACGAGGTTGCGCTATCAGTTCGTTACTATCTGAATTCTATTTGTCCAAAATAGATGAGGTGATAAAGAGATTTTTGCCAGGTGTTTTATTTCTTGGTAGATATGTGGACGATATGGTGCTTGTTATTCACCCTGATATCAGAGATGAATACCATAAATCAATAGATTGGTACATTGAAGAACTTAAGGAAATTTATTCTCAAAAGGGATTGACAATACACACACCATCAGATGGCTTAGGAAAATGCTATATGTATGATTCGGCTAATGCAATAGATTTAGACTTCAATCTATTAGGATATAATATTCATATTGGCAATGAGAATAGAGATAGTCTGCTATTCTCGCTCTCTCAAGACAAATTGAAAAGTATTACAAATAGAATAGATAAGTCGTTCTCTACTTTTGACAATATGATTGATATAGTAGGTTTCGATGTAGCAGCACACTATTTGTTTGATGCACTTCATGTATTGACCTGCAACATAAATCTGTATAACGTAAAGAAAGGAGTTAAGGTTGGCATCTTTTATTCCAATCAGCTATTGGATAATAAAAGAAATCTGTCATACTTGGATGGACAATTGAGTCGCAACATAGGTAGGCTGAGTCTTTCTTCAAAGACATCTATTGCAATTGCAGATAGGGCTGTACTAGAGGATAGACTGAAACGAAAGCTTGCTTTACTATCTTTTACAAAAGGATTTGATTATCCTCACAAGCGTTACAAAGTAAAGAAGCAGAGACTACGAACTATAAAATCATCGTGGGTATGAGAAAGAGAAAGAAGATAAAACTTAGTTATAGCAAAGAGCGAGTTCTCTTTTCCGATGTTTTGCCCTACGAATGTCCTATAATATTCTCAAACCGATATTTGTATCGATTTCTTGCCAAGTATTTATGGGTTGGTGAAAAACAAAAGGTTGATAATATCACGTGGAATATCTTGAAGCAATCTAAACGTTTGGATGAAAAGGATGCGAATGCTTTTGCTGCATTGCTATTTGGATGTTATGAAAAGGGTAATGAAATCGGGACACTCCAACATCGACTAAATGCTCTATTCTATCCTTATCATTTCAACATAGCTCACAAGCCGAATAAGAACAGAACCCTATCAATTATACATCCATATAGCCAGTGGCAAGTAGTAGAGTTTTATAATCAGTATAAGTATTCTATACTATATCTTTGCAATCAGAGTAAATACTCTCTTCGCAAACCACACAAGATAGCACAATACTTTTACTATAGAGATCGACTTCATCGAAAGTTGTTAGGACATGAAAGCGACAAAGTTGAATTGTTCTTCAATGAGTATGAGAACTTAAAAACTTA
Source organism: Prevotella ihumii (assembly GCF_900155655.1). GTDB lineage: Bacteria > Bacteroidota > Bacteroidia > Bacteroidales > Bacteroidaceae > Prevotella > Prevotella ihumii. The sequence continues at coordinate 972,489 of NZ_LT706987.1, read as the reverse complement.
CTTCAGTTACGAAAAGTATTCAAATATATACAAGTTCTATGAGGATTACAGATACCAACGAGCAGAAAAGAAATTCAAACATCTTGTGAAGTTCGATTTACAGAGCTGTTTCGACAGTATTTACACCCACACTATAAGTTGGGCGACTGCAGGAGGTGCGGACAAGGTGAAGGTTTTGCCCGGATATTATGGTTCATGGGTTGGTGATGCGTTTGACAATCTAATGCAGTCGGTCAATGCTCGTGAAACGAATGGTATTGTAATAGGTCCGGAATTCTCTCGAATCTTTGCAGAGATTATACTTCAGTATATAGACCAAAAGGTTGAGCAGGAATTATTGGAAGAAAAGCTTTGTCAGAAATCTAACTATGAGTGTTATCGGTATGTTGACGATTATTTCCTATTCTATAATGATGAAAAGGATAGGAGTCTCTTCATGGAAAGTCTAACAAAATGGCTGAAAGAATTCAAATTACAAATCAGTCCGTCCAAAACTGAAGAGTTTGAAAGACCTTTTATAACAAAGGTTACAATAGCAAAACAGCGAATAGAATATTTATTTAGCCATATATTTTCGACTCCACTTTGGGAAGAAGTAGAATCAAATTTGGATGTGGAGAAAGAAGATGAAGCCGAAGACGAAAATTCGGATAAAGACAGGGAAATACTATATAGTCTCCCCTTGAAAAGTATTTAACCATCTGGTTATCAATAAAATAATCGTTCTCAAACTTGCATATTTCTACAAAGTTTTGTATCTTTGTATAGTAAAATCTTGCAATTCAACGATGTATAAATCTCCATCCAAAGTCCGTCAGGCATCATTATTCTGGGATCTTGAGACAATGCTCTCTCCCAAGAATTCCCTGTACAAGTTAGCCAATCTGATTGATTGGAATCTGTTTGAGCAGTCTTTTGCCCCTCTTTACAGCAAGGACACTGGCCGTATGGCCAAGCCCATCCGTCTGATGGTCGGTCTGCTGATCTTGAAACACCTTCGTGACGTTTCAGACGAGAGCGTCGTGGAGCAGTTCTCGGAGAACGCCTACTTCCAGTATTTTTGCGGGATGGAGGCATTCCGCACCGACGCTCCCTGCGTTCCCACCGAGCTTGTCGAGTTCCGCCATCGCATCGGTGAATCTGGCATGGAGCTGATACTCAAGGAAAGCATCCGCATCAATCTTTTAATCGGTGATCACAGAAAAGAGGAGACGCAGGGGAAAGACGGCAAGGATGGACGTGGACGCAAGCCCGATGCGGAGCATACCGCATTCATCGACACGACGGTGCAGGAGAAGAACGTGACCTTCCCCACGGACTCGAAACTCCTGAACAAGGTGATAGCCTTTTGCCACAGCGTGGCGGAGAAGGAAAACCTCAAGGTCCGCCAGAGCTATGCCAAGGAGATAAAGGAACTGAAGCTCGTTCAGCGTTTCAGGGGTAGGAAGAACAGCAAGGCCAAAGTCAGGAAGGCCGACAAGCGGATGCGCACCATTGCGGGCAGGTTGCTCAGGGAGCTGCTTCGCCTGCTGCCCGATAGAAATGCCTACCAGGAGCGGATTGACATCTGCATGAGGCTTGTCAACGGCGAGCGGTTGGACGGCCATAAGATCTACTCGCTTCACGAGCCAGACGTGCTTTGTATCAGCAAGGGAAAAGAGGGCAAGAAGTACGAGTTCGGCAACAAGGTCTCCATCGTCAGACTATGGGACGGACTCATCATCGGTGCGCTGTCATTCCGCAATGAGTATGACGGCCATACGATAGACAAGGCAATGGAGCAGGTTAGGCGGCTGTATGACAGGAAAATAAAAACACTTGCCTGCGACAGGGGATACCGAGGACAAAGCATGAGCGGGCAGACACAAATCATAATTCCGGACACGCCCAAGAAAACAGACTCACGGTACGCCAAGAACAAAAAGCACAAACTCTTCCGCAAGCGGGCAGGAATAGAGCCTGTCATTGGCCACTGCAAGGCAGACCACCGGTTGGGGAGGAACTTCTACAAGGGTCTCTTCGGAGACTCCATCAATGTTATGCTTGCAGCTGCCGCATTTAACTTCAAAAGAGCCATGAGGCTTCTTTTGTGCCTAATTGAAAGAGTGATTATGTGGTGCTGTGGAAGACAAGAATTAAATTTTCAACACCAATTCTTCCCGCAGGGCTATATGAAAAATGCGATGTCGCCTTTTTGAGGGTCGACTATATAAGAAATTCAATATATACCTGCCTGCAAATAGGGTAAATACTCAAATAAAAGCAATAGTTAAGGAATGTGGGATTGAATATCGCGATATAGCAAACTATCTGCTTGAGAAAATGAGCCAACGCCTTGACGCTTTTCTTAATCGATATGAAATGGGCTTCAAGAAATATGAGCGTCTGATGTCAAAAGAAGATACAGATAAAAATAAAGTAGAAATTCATGTACAAAAAGTACAAAGGAAACTTACAACTTATCTTGTATCTATAGTCGATGTGGCGTTCTTCGTATTTAATAGCAACAGACAGGTAAATACTACATTGAAACTGCAGAAGATAATGAATACCATTGTTATCTATGCAAAACGGCATGGTGATTTCAAAACTAATCCTGAGGTTAGATTCCAAACAATAAGCAAGGACATTATTTTTAAGAAGATTCAAGATGAAATAGCCTTGGTACTGGCTACAACGGATTCACATCGAAATACCTTGCATGAAACTCTCTATCTGTTAATATTAGCCAAAGAATTAGGTTCTGCATATCTGTTCGCACCTGAAGTTATTAAATCTTTTATTGATAAAAGTGACTTGCAGTATAACCTATTCGCATGCATTATATTGATGTATTACTATGCTAACCACAAGTGTTATAATGGGCAAAAGACAGTATTGAAAGATAAGATTTTGAAAAAGTATCGGCTTGTTGCGGAGGCGGAGCGTAAACGCAATTCAGAACTCACGATTCTCACGGCGGATATGATGACTTGTCCCTTTGTGGATGATGCATATAAGCAAAAGCTCCTTACATTGATGGGCATTGCTGAGATGAAAGATCAACGAATGATATTGCGCTTTGCTAAAAAGCAAAAGTACATCTTCACTCGTTGGACAATGTTTAATTTGAATAAAGAATTACAGGCAAAGATTTCACAGGAGGTATATTCGTAGCTTCTGTAACAGCTGTTGGTCCAACTATACATTCACACACATAACCTTCAAGCTAGCCGAAATGACGCAGGAAGTTACGTTTTCCAAAATGGTTGGTTAGGATTGTACCGAATGTGAAATCTTTCCTTTTTTCAAACTCATAAACTTATAAAAAAGAAGTAACCTTCTATGCTTGTAAAACCAATGCTAGATACAATAGAATATGGGAATATCGTAAGCATCCAATATTAGCCGCCTTTGTGTAACATTCTTGCTTTACTACCTTTGCCCGAAAAACTTATGTTTGTACTCAACGAAACAAATGTTTTTCGGGTTTGTTGCACTCCTGTGGACATGCGTCAGGGTATTCTTCGCCTGTCCCAATTGGTACGCAGCAATGACTTCAATCCTTCTGATGGTGTTGTCTACGTTTTCTACAATCGAGCCCGTAACCGAATTAAATTGCTGCACTGGGAACGCTGTGGTTTTGTCGTGTATCATAAACAGATGGCACAGGGTTGCCTGAGTCCTAA
>NZ_LT706987.1:965686-967064 GCF_900155655.1 Prevotella ihumii | reverse complement strand
CTCTTCAAGGGCTACCAGGGTGCCATACAGTCTGATGGGTATGAGGTCTACAGCAGGTTTGAGAACGTTCAGGGCATCGTGCTGTTAGGATGTATGGCACACGTGAGACGTAAGTTCGAACATCTGGCGGCTGACGATAAGAACGCCGCCCATATCATCGAAACGATAGCCACGCTTTATGAGTTGGAGGAAAACCTCAAACACAAGAAAGCACCCCCCGAGGAAGTGGAGATNCTTTACTACCTTTGCCCGAAAAACTTATGTTTGTACTCAACGAAACAAATGTTTTTCGGGTTTGTTGCACTCCCGTGGACATGCGTCAGGGTATTCTTCGCCTGTCCCAACTGGTACGCAGCAATGACTTCAATCCTTATGATGGTGCTGTCTACGTTTTCTACAATCGCTCCCGTAACCGAATCAAGTTGCTTCACTGGGAGCGCTGTGGTTTTGTCGTCTATCACAAACAGATGGCACAGGGCTGCTTGAGTCCTAAAATCATACGGGCGAGAACTGGATTTTATGAACTTCGCTGGGACGAATTGGTACTCTATATTGAAGGTATAAATCCTAATTGCTACCGAAGAAAAAGATACAATAAATCTTAGTATTTTCTTGCCAGTGTCAGATATTTTTTGTAACTTTACATCGTATAAAGAACTGATAATGTGATGGATATGCCTTATTGCACAATGACATCTGACTACCATTCTCTCACTCGGGAAGCTGTTGTTAAACTTCTTNCAGGCCATCAGACCCATCACGCTTGGAAGAAAGAACTACCTGTTCTGTGGTAACAATGAGGGAGCAGAGAACAACGCCATCTTCTATACCTTTATGGCGTGTTGCAGGGAAGCAGACATAGAGCCATACAAATGGATGAAGGAAGTTCTTTCAAGACCCCTGCCAGATATGACGGAGGAGGAACTCACGAAAATGCTACCTTCAAACTTCAAATAACAAATAACCCTTATATGCTGCCAGACATATAAGGGTTATTTATTGGTGTGAAAGGCGGCTAATATTGGATGCTTACTGTAAAACCAATGCTAGATACAATAGAATATGGGAATATCTTTTTTTCTTTCACTGTAAGCATCCAATATTAGCCGCCTTTGTGTAACATTCTTGCTTTACTACCTTTGCCCGAAAAACTTATGTTTGTACTCAATGAAACAAATGTTTTTCGGGTTTGTTGCACTCCTGTGGACATGCGTCAGGGTATTCTTCGCCTGTCCCAATTGGTACGCAGCAATGACTTCAATCCTTCTGATGGTGTTGTCTACGTTTTCTACAATCGAGCCCGTAACCGAATTAAATTGCTGCACTGGGAACGCTGTGGTTTTGTCGTGTATCATAAACAGATGGCACAGGGTTGCCT
>NZ_LT706987.1:819704-965334 GCF_900155655.1 Prevotella ihumii | reverse complement strand
GCGGTCGGGCGCTGTGGCAGATGAGCTCTTCAAGGGCTACCAGGGTGCCATACAGTCTGATGGGTATGAGGTCTACAGCAGGTTTGAGAACGTTCAGGGCATCGTGCTGTTAGGATGTATGGCACACGTGAGACGTAAGTTCGAACATCTGGCGGCTGACGATAAGAACGCCGCCCATATCATCGAAACGATAGCCACGCTTTATGAGTTGGAGGAAAACCTCAAACACAAGAAAGCACCACCCGAGGAAGTGGAAACAGAACGAAAGGCTAAAGCTTACCCTATTCTTAAGTATTTGGAGACCTATATGTTGGATGTACACAAACAGTACACCCCAGGCGAAGCTATGGAGAAGGCACTGCGTTATGCCTTCGCCGTATGGATACGCATTGGCAGGTATGTGCAGGACGGACGCTTCAACATAGACAACAACCTTATGGAACAGGCCATCAGACCCATCACGCTTGGAAGAAAGAACTACCTGTTCTGTGGTAACAATGAGGGAGCGGAGAACAACGCCATCTTCTATACCTTCATGGCGTGTTGCAGGGAAGCAGACATAGAGCCATACAAATGGATGAAGGAAGTTCTTTCAAGGTCCCTGCCAGATATGACGGAGGAGGAACTCACGAAAATGCTACCTTCAAACTTCAAATAACAAATAACCCTTATATGCTGCCAGACATATAAGGGTTATTTGTTGGTGTGAAAGGCGGCTAATATTGGATGCTTACCTTTCACTGACAAGAAGAAAAAAAGGAAAAGACGCTCACTTCTCCTCGCAAAGTATTACCTTTGCAACAGAAATAGTAAGCGTTCTTTGGCTATTCAAAATATTGTGTATCAGTGAACTTGGCTCATTTCCAAATCGTTACCTATACGACCTGCATTTAATCGCAGAACCTTGTACTTTAAGCACTTAGCTCAGAATCATATTTTTTTATCGGACAGCAATAATAATACAATTTTAAACTTGCTTTACTCGCTTCATACTCAAGCCAATACGATTGCGCTTGTAATCTATTTGGGTTACTCGCACTCGCACGTGTTGATGCAGATGTACTATGGTTGTAGGGTCGGAAACGAATTTATCGGCAAGTTGGGATACGTGAACAAGACCGTCTTGATGAACACCTATATCGACAAATGCGCCAAAGTTGGTGATGTTGGTAACGATACCAGGGAGTTCCATTCCTTCGTACAAGTCGTCAATACTATGTACCGAAGCATCAAACTCGAACTCTTCCAACTGTTCACGTGGGTCACGCCCTGGCTTTTCTAATTCTTGCAGAATATCATTAAGCGTTGGTAGTCCTACTTCTGCGGTGACATAACGCTTAAGGTCTATACGTTTTATTGCTTCTTTATTGCCGATGAGTTCTGCCACACTGCAATTTTGGTCGTTTGCCATAGCCTCAACAATATGATAACTCTCTGGGTGTACAGCCGAATTGTCTAATGGGTTTTTAGCATTGGGTATGCGAAGAAAGCCTGCACACTGTTGGAAAGCAGCTGCACCGAGGCGTGGAACTTTCTTTAATTGCGTACGAGCAGTAAATGCTCCATTTTCTTTTCGGTAGTTCACAATGTTTTGTGCCAAGGCTGATCCTAATCCACTGACATACATTAATAAGTGCTTAGAAGCTGTATTGAGGTTTACACCCACTTGATTAACACAACTTTCTACCGTTTGGTCTAATGAGTATTTTAGTTTTCCTTGGTCAACATCGTGTTGGTATTGACCTACACCGATGCTCTTAGGGTCAATCTTTACCAATTCTGCCAATGGATCCATTAGGCGACGTCCAATAGACACTGCTCCACGGGTAGTTACATCTTCATCGGGAAACTCCTCACGTGCTGTGGTTGATGCCGAATAGATAGATGCGCCATCTTCGCTGACAACAAATACTTTAGGTGTTTGTTTTACTTTAGACGTTTCTTTCTCTTCGTTTGAAAGGTTGGAAAGGGCGTCAGTGATAAAATCCTTAGACTCACGACTTGCAGTTCCGTTGCCAATAGCAACAGCCTCTATATTGTACGAGCGTATCATTTTTAATACAGCAACAGTAGCTTGTGCATAAAGTCGTTTAGGAGGGTGAGGGTAGATAATTTCGTGATGTAGCAGATTGCCTTGTGCATCTAAACAAGCCATTTTGCAACCATTTGCAAACCCAGGGTCAAGAGCCAATACACGTTTTTGACCTAAAGGAGCTGAAAGCAGCAATTGGCGGAGGTTCTCTGTGAAAACCTTTATCGCCTCTTCGTCGGCCTTTTCTTTGCTTAATGCTGCAAATTCATTCTCGATACTTGGGTTAATAAGGCGTTTGTAGCTGTCTTCTACTGCCTCGGCTACCAAGGTTTGACAAGCCCCACGTCCGTGTACAAATTGACGATTTAAACGTTCGGTACAATCTTCATTATCTATGGAAATGTTTACACGCAATACTCCAGCTGCTTCTCCTCTACGCATTGCTAAAAGACGATGGCTGTTGCAACGGCGCAAGGGTTCGGAAAAGTCGAAGTAATCAGAGAATTTCTGTGCTTCGTCTGTGTCCTCCATCTTTTTCACAACCTTAGAAGAAATGATAGCCTCACGCTTATAAGCTCCACGCACAGTATTGCGGGCTTGCTGGTCTTCGCTTACCATTTCGGCTATGATGTCTTTAGCTCCTTGCAGTGCTGCTGCTTCATCTTTAACATCACCCTTAATAAAACGCTTGCTTGCAATTGTTGGATTTTGTTCACGTTGCATCAGAATAAGCGTAGCAAGAGGTTCAAGTCCCTGTTCACGTGCAATTTGTGCTTTGGTTCTACGCTTAGGCTTATACGGAAGATAAATATCTTCAAGCATTGTATTATCCCAACACGCTAAGATTTTATGCTCCAATTCGTCTGTCAACTTTCCTTGCTCACTAATGGTTTTAAGGATAGTTTCTTTTCGTTTATCGGTTTCCTTTAGCTTGTCGTTGAGTTCAGCGATGCGTGCTATCTGTATTTCGTCTAAGTTGCCTGTACGTTCCTTTCTATATCGAGCTATAAAAGGGATAGTGCAACCTTCGTCTAAGAGATTTAAGGTTGCGTCAACCGATTTCTCCGAGAGGTTTAATAGGCTTACGATGTGTTTGGTGTACTTATTCATTGTCAATATGTGCTAATGCGGTTATCTATCTTTTGAAATGTAAAGATATAAAATAATTTCCACATTAGCACATTCATAGCCAATAAATAATATTTTTTGCGTTAGCTCTTATGCGATGGAAAACGTTGTGTTATGTCGTTTGCCACATTTACGGCTTGCTTTATTCTGTCGCCCATCCCTATACCATCTTTTATGTTTCCTGCTATTCGCAGGGTAGGGTATTGGTGTTCTATGGCATCAATAACGGCAAGTCGTTCGTCAGTCCCTTCCATATATTGTGGTATAGCACGTTCGTGTCTGAATATTTTAATGATGTCAGCCTTTGTACCTTCAGGATATTTTAGCATTGTGTGTAGGGTGGTGTTTACGATTGAAGCTATTTCTTCATCGTTTAATTTCAGATATTCAGGATGGCGAGTTCCACCTAAAAAGTAGGCAAAAGTTGCTCCTCCTTCGGGTGCTCTATTGGTGAAACAAGCTGAAGGCATCAACATTCCTAAAATCTTTTGATGCTCACAGGAAGGTACAAGTCCGCCAAAAGCACGCCAATTCACATTTCCAGTATGCTTTATTCCTACACCTACACCAATTACAGGCGAGTAGTAAAGATTGTCTAATAACTCGGTTTGTTCTTTGGGCAAGAAAGTTAGCAAAGTTGGAAGTTCGTATGAAGGGCACGTGGTAACTATCTTTTCGGCAATAACGATATTTTCTCCCCACGTTATTTTCCATTTCCCTTCGTGTGGTGTTATAGAAATATTCTTGCAATTTAAAGATATTCGTTCCTCTGTTATAGCTTTCCCAAGGGATTGAATAAGCTGCGAAAAACCTCCTTTGGGCGAGAATATTTCTTTGGTAGCCCTGCGTTCACGTGGTGTTTTTTTGCGCTTAGATAGTGCTATGCTGCCTCGAATAAATCCTCCGTATGTTTGTTCCAGATTGTAAAGTTTAGGAAGTGCAAGACGAGTAGGCAATAAATAAGGGTCGCTGGCATAAACCCCCGATAAGAAAGGGTCGACAGCATAATCCACAAAGCTTTTGCCCAATCGTCTTTCAGCCAACTCGCCCACAGTCTCATTAGGGTTTTCGCCTTTTTTACGCCAAGGCTCACCAAGCAAACGAAACTTGTCTTTTAGAGAAAAGAGTGGGGTGGTAAGCCCTGAAATAGGATTAGAAGGGATTTTATAAAGTTTGTTTCCTTTCCAAATTAAGCGACACTTGCTTGATTTTAGAGCAGGCTCTATGGTGCAAAACTTTGCTAAATCGTCAAAAAGCTCTGCCACTTCAGGGTGTTTTATTGTGCCTGTACTTGGACCTTCTTCCATTACAAAACCATCAATACGTTGGGTTTGCATTAGTCCACCAATACGATTTTCTTTTTCAAGCACTTCTACGTCGTGACCATTCTTTTTCAATTGCCACGCACAAGTAAGTCCTGTAAGTCCTGCACCTATTACAACTACTTCTCTATTTCTTTGCATTCTGTATCTTCTTTATGATATGTCTGCAAAGGTACTAATTATCTTTGCTTCGCACAATCCTTATTTATAAGGAATAAAAGGCAAAGTATTTACTTTTCTTCTGTATCTAAAAACCGAATAACTCTACAAGGATTGCCCACTGCCAAGGCATTGTCAGGAATGTCTTTTGTAACAACTGAACCTGCTCCAATTGTAACATTATTGCCAATCGTAACACCCGGGAGAACTACAGTGTTGCCACCAATCCAAACGTTATTTCCGATGGTGATAGGATAAGCATATTGCATATCGGCATTGCGTTCGGTGGGATTGAGTGCGTGCCCAACTGTATAGAAAGCACAATTGGGAGCAATAAAAACATTGTCGCCAAAAGTTACCTTTGCTTCGTCAAGAATTACAAGGTTGGTATTGGCAAAGAACTGATCGCCCAATATTATGTTGTAGCCATAGTCACAAAAGAAAGGAGCAATGATTTTAAAGGTTTCGCCCGTTTTTCCTAATAGCTTTCGCAAACGTTGGGTGCGTTCCTCACGTTTAGAAGGCGGAAGATGATTGAGATAAAAACATTCTTCTTCACATTCGTTTAGCCCTTTCAGTACTTCAGGGTCGCTACCAATATAGGGCAATCCTTGATTTTGCTTTTCTTTTTCGGTCATTGTTGTTTTTCTTTTTGATAAGCCATTCGTGGGTTGCCATTCTCTAAATAGATAATTCCACAATACGTAAAACCCATTTTTTCCACGGCTTTACGCATTAGAAGATTGTCTTCGTGCGTGTCAATGCGGAGATTATCTATCTTTTCAAAACAATATTCTACGGCTTTTCTCAATATGCCGTGCGTGTTAGGGAGCGAGGCTATACGATGAATAGTGCCGTAAGACTTATTATTTATCCACCCTTTCCCGTCTATGTGCTGATAAGTAGGGTCTTCGCCGAGAATAAATGCAAAGGTTGCAATAGGCGTTTTTTCCTTGTTTTCTATAAGATAGCTATTGCCTTGTGCTATGTCTGTCTCTATTTGTGCTTGAGTAGGGCTGCCGTTGCTCCATTGGTGGAGATTGCCCGATGCTATCATTTTTTCTCGTCCGTGCTGGATTAAAGAAAGAATAATAGGTAAATCTTTTGGTTCAGCCTTTCTTATCATATTCGTTTTTAGAATTTAGAGGGAAGTTAAACCCAAATAGGTCATTAGCCCGCAAAGGCTTTTTAAAGCGTTTAGATGTTATGCTTTTCTTCGTCTTTGCACCTTATTTTGGCTCTTTTCGTTTGTTTTTTCAGTTGTTTAGCTCGCTAAACGTCTTCAAAAACAACCAAAAATAGCTCAAAATAAGCTTGCAAATCTCGAAGAAGTCTAACGAGCGATTTGGGTTTAACTTTTCATGATTTCTTCCTTTAATCAATAAATCTTTTGGTTATTTCTCCGTAGCTTTCAATGCGTCTATCACGAAGGAAGGGCCACCAACGACGTACATTTTCGCTACGTTCCATATCTATTTCGATGATTAAACTTTCTTCATCATCGTCACAGGCTTGATAGTGTAATTCGCCTTGAGGACCTGCCACAAAGCTACTTCCCCAAAACTGTATTCCTTCGGTTTGATTACTTGGGTCTGCTTCGTGACCTACACGATTTACAGCCACCACAGGCAAGCCATTTGCCACTGCGTGTCCACGCATCACAGTTGTCCACGCTTCGCGTTGACGTTGCTGTTCTTCTATTGGGTCGCTTGCTGCATAACCTATTGCAGTTGGGTAAATCAATATCTCTGCACCTTGCAATGCCATCAATCGAGCTGCCTCTGGATACCATTGGTCCCAACAAACAAGTACCCCAAGGCGTCCGATGCTGGTGTCAATAGGTTTAAAGCCAAGGTCTCCTGGTGTGAAATAGAACTTTTCGTAATATGCAGGGTCGTCTGGAATGTGCATCTTGCGATACTTGCCTGCAATTGTTCCGTCTTTTTCAAACACTACTGCTGTATTGTGATAAAGACCTGCTGCACGTTTCTCAAACAACGATGTAACCAATACCACACCATACTCTTTAGCCAACGCGCCATAAAGATTGGTTGATGGTCCCGGGATAGGTTCTGCAAGATTGAAGTTGTCTACATCTTCTACTTGACAGAAGTATAACGAGTTGTGCAATTCTTGTAGCACAATAAGTTCTGCACCATGCTTTGCAAGATCGCGTATCCCCTCTGTCAATCTTTCTATATTTTTTTGTATGTCAGCCGTATTGTGTAACTGAAGCATACCTATTTTTATTTCTTTCATCTTTGTTGAATGTTAAGTTCACCTTAATATTATATAACGCCTTCAGGGAACTGCATTGTAAGACAATGGATAGACCCGTGTTGGCGAACGATGGTTACTGAGTCGATGCCGATAATGTCATAATCGGGGAAAGCCTCCTGAATGGTAGCCAAAGCCTGTTTGTCGTATTTGGGTTGATTGTACGTAGGCACAATTACAGCCCCATTTAGTATTAAAAAGTTTGCATAAGTTGCTGGCAAACGTTCACCCTCGTCATAAATGGCTTCAGGGATAGGCAGTTTGAACAGTCTGTAAGGCTTTCCTTCCAATGTACGAAGCGATTGTACCTGCTCGTCCAATGCGCGTAAATCTTCAAAATGTGGGTCGGCTGTGTTATCAGTGCTGATATATAGCAATGTGTCGTTGGGCGCACAACGTAGAATGGTGTCAACGTGTCCGTCGGTATCATCGCCTTGCAATTCTCCGTGTTCTATCCATACCACACGCTTCATATTAGGGAAAAGCTGCAATAAGCGTTTTTCCAAATTGTCTTTTGTCAAGGGTTCGTTACGATGAGGAGCAGTAAGGCAAGCCGTTGTAGTGAATAGTGTTTGCTTACCATCGCTCTCTATCGAGCCGCCTTCTAAAACAAAATCTTTATGATTTTCCAATACACCACAGAATGTGTCTTCAAAATAGAGTTGGCGATTGATACGATTATCCTTGTCGGCAGCAAACTTTTCGCCCCACCCATTGAAACAGAAGTCCATCAAATGGAAAGGCATTTTGGTTTCCTTGTTTGCCGTCTGTGGTATGAGCGTAATGGGCGCAACATCTCTTGCCCACGTGTCATTGTTTTCACATTGACGGAAAATAACATTACCTATCTGCTCATTGCTCAATCTGTTGTAAATCAACTCTTTCACTGCTTCTAATTCTTGTGCTACTATAAGCAGTTTTTCGTATCGAGTAATGACTTCAGCAAGTTGTAAATAAGTTTCTGTTATCTCTTTTAGATAAGGATACCAATCTGTATCCTTGTGTGGCCAAATCAACATTATGCCACTCTGTTTTTCCCATTCGGCAGGAAATCTAAATGTATTTTGCATTCTTTTTATTTCTATTTATGTCTGCAAAGATAATAAAAAGAAAAGATAAAGGAAATTGTTGACGGATTAATTTTATGGATACTTCTATGATAATTGTAAGTAATCGTAAATTCATAAAAACTAAATAAACGAATGTTTGAAATGAGCGAATTGATGAATGAATTAATTCCATTCACGAGGAAAGCAACCATATTTTGAACAAAGTGAAAACGGATATGTAAAAACGTATTAATTTATTCATTACTTTTGTTTCTGTTACATAGTTTTTCATTAACTTTGTACATTATATATAAAATAGAACAATGACAGAGAATAGAATAGAGAACGGACAACATAAAAATCCATTTTTAGAACCTTATAACACCCCACATAACACTGTTCCATTCGACAAGATTACTCTTGCCGACTACGAGGAAGCTATGCTTGAAGGCATACGCCGTGAGAACGAACAAGTAGAGAAAACCATCAACGACCCCGAACCTCCGACATTCGACAATACACTTATTCGTGAAGACGAAGTGGAAGGACGTAAGCATTATTACGACCTCTTGTCGCGTGTAGAAACAGTATTTTTCAATATGTTGAGTGCTGAAACCAACGACGAGATGGACGCTTTGGCTCAGAAGATGAGTCCTATTCTCACTCAGCACGCGAACGACATCAGCCTTAATCCCAAACTTTTTGAGCGCATTAAGGCTGTTCACGAAAACCATAGAGAACTAACTCCTGAAGAAAGCAAGCTGTTAGAAGAAAGCTACGATGGTTTTGTACGCAGCGGTGCATTGCTTGATGAAGAAGGCAAAGATAAACTTCGCAAATTGTCAGAGGAGGCAAGTATGCTCGCTTTACAATTTTCTCAAAATCTTTTGAAAGAGAATAAGGCTTATACACTTCATATTACAGACGAAAAACAATTAGACGGACTCCCTGAAACCGTAAAAGCAGCGGCTGCAAGTGCTGCTCGTGAACGCGAGTTGGAAGGTTGGGTAATCACCCTCGATGCACCAAGCTATGGACCATTTATGATGTATAGCAGTCAACGTGCTTTGCGCAAAGAACTCTATATGGCGCACAATACCTTGTGTATAAAGGAGAATGAAGAAAACAATCTCAACATTTGCAAGCGTCTCATCAATCTCCGCCGTGAAATGGCACAGCTCTTAGGCTATGAAACCTATGCAGATTTTGTGATGAAATACCGAATGGCAAGCAATGTTGAGAATGTTTATAAACTACTCAACGACCTTATTGAGGCTTACAAACCTACCGCAATTGAAGAGCGTGATGAGGTTGCAACCTTAGCTAAAGAACGAGAAGGGGCAGACTTCGAACTGATGCCTTGGGATACAGGTTATTATGCACATCAATTAAAGTTGGCTAAATACGATCTCGACCCCGAAATGTTGCGTCCTTACTTTGAGGTGAACAATGTTATTAAAGGCGTATTTGGTTTGGCTACTCGCCTTTATGGCATCACCTTTAAGGAGAATAAAGACATTCCTGTTTACCACGCTGACGTGAAGCCTTACGAGGTTTACGACAAAGACGGGTCGTATTTGGCAGTGCTTTATGTAGACTTCTATCCTCGCAAGGGTAAGCGTGATGGTGCGTGGATGACCGAATATCAAGGTCAGCACATCAACAAAGAGGGTGAAAATATTCGCCCTCACGTGTCAGTGGTAATGAACTTTTCAAAGCCTACGGAGGAGAAACCAGCCCTGTTGCGTTTAGGAGAGGTAGAAACTTTCTTGCACGAATTTGGACATTCGCTCCACGGCATATTTGCCAACAGCCGTTTTAGTAGTCAGTCAGGAACAAACGTCTGGTGGGATTTTGTAGAACTTCCATCACAGTTTATGGAAAATTTTGCAGTAGAAAAAGACTTCCTCCGTACCTTTGCCTTCCATTACGAAACAGGCGAACCTATGCCCGACAAACTTATCGAGAAGATTGTGGCGAGTCAAAACTTCAATGCCGCTACGGCTTGTTTGCGACAAGTGAGCTTTGGACTGCTTGATATGGCATACTACACACAGAAAGACGAGTTTACCGAAGACATTATTCCATTTGAAAAAAAGGCGTGGGAGAAAGCAATTCTTGGAACACAATTAGACAATACGTGTATGACCACCCAGTTCTCGCACATTATGGCAGGAGGCTATGCAGCAGGTTATTATAGCTATAAATGGGCAGAAGTGTTAGATGCAGATGCGTTTAGCTTGTTCAAAAAGAATGGTATATTCGACCAGGCAACAGCGCAAAGTTTCCGTGACAATATTCTTTCGAAAGGTGGTACAGAACATCCTATGACACTTTATAAGCGTTTCCGAGGTCAAGAACCCACAATTGATGCACTATTGGAACGCAACGGAATAAAGAAAAAGTAGAATTTTATATGCTTTCGATGCTGTTAGATTAAACGACAATGAAGTTAGACAAGCAAACTCTTTTAGATTATAGATACCTCCGAATGGCCCGTGTATGGGCTGAAAACTCGTATTGTAAACGCCGTCAGGTGGGTGCATTGGTTGTAAAAGACAAGATGATTATCAGTGATGGGTACAATGGTACGCCGAGCGGATTTGAGAATGTCTGCGAAGACGAGACAGGTACTACTCATCCTTACGTACTCCACGCCGAAGCAAACGCCATTACTAAATTGGCACGAAGTGGAAACAATAGTGATGGGTCAACGCTCTATGTAACCGCATCGCCTTGTATTGAGTGTGCTAAACTCATTATTCAGTCGGGCATAAAGCGAGTGGTCTATGCCGAAAAATATAGATTGACAGAAGGAATAGACCTCTTGAAACGTGCTAACATCGAAGTAGAATATTTAAATATAGAAGACAATGAGTCAGAATAAGAGCAATCGTTTTATGCCTTTATGGCTTGCATTGTGTGTAGCATTTGGAGTTCTTATCGGTACTTTTTATGCTAATCATTTCTCGGGCAACCGTTTGAACATCATCAATAGTGGTAGTAGCCGCTTGAGCAATCTATTGCATATTATTGATGATCAATACGTTGACTCGGTGAATATCAATGACTTGGTAGAAAAAGCCTTACCTGAAATTCTTGCTGAGCTCGACCCACATTCTGTGTACATCAGCGCAAAAGATGTTCAGATGGCTACTGACGATTTGAAAGGGTCGTTCTCTGGCGTGGGCATTGAGTTCATTATACGAAACGACACCATACACGTGCAGAACGTTATAAAGGACGGACCAGCTGAAAAAGCAGGTATTCTTGCAGGCGATAAGATAGTCAATATCAACAACAAAACTTTCACTGGTAAGATTGTTACAGAGGAAGAAGCCAAGCATCGCTTGAAAGGTGTGAAAGGCTCTAAGGTGAAAATAGGAGTGCAACGCTATGGTTCTAAAGAAGTAAAATATTTCCTTGTAACACGTGGCGACATCACGACACACAGTGTTTCGGCTACTTATATGCTCAACGACTCTACGGGCTATATGCGTATCAAGAGTTTTGGCGAACGCACATACGCAGAGATGATAAACTCGCTACAACAGTTGACCCTTCAAGGAGCTGACAATATTGTTATCGACTTGCGTGACAATACGGGTGGATATTTGGAAAGTGCAATCCAAATGGCTGACGAGTTTTTGAAGAAAGACCAACTCATCGTCTACACCGAAGGTCGTAAAAATCCACGTAGAGAATACCGCAGTCGTGGTAAAGGAAGTTACCAAAACATTCCACTTGTGGTGCTGATTAATGAAGGTTCTGCTTCTGCTTCTGAAATCTTTGCGGGTGCGATGCAAGACAATGATAGAGCTACCATCGTAGGTCGCCGTTCTTTTGGTAAAGGCTTGGTTCAGCAACAGATACAATTCCCTGATGGCAGTATGATACGCCTTACCATAGCTCGCTACTACACACCTTCGGGCAGATGTATTCAGAAGCCTTTCAAACCGGGTGATAACCTCCAGTACGAGCAAGACCTTGTAAGTCGTTATCAGCACGGTGAGTTTTTCTCGCAAGATAGCATCAAGCATACAGGGCCAGCTTATCATACCAATAATGGTCGCTTGGTTTATGGTGGCGGTGGCATTACACCAGATATATTTGTGGCTGAAGATACCACAGCTATGACCTCTTATTATAAGCAGGCAGCTGTGAGTGGATTGATATTACAATATGCATTCAAGTACACCGATGAAAATCGTCAGAAGCTGAAGCAATTTACTGAAATGCAGCCATTGTCTGAATATCTTACAGGAAGAAACCTTGTGAGCGACTTTGCCAACTATGCGGAAAAAAATGGCCTGCGTCGTCGTAACAACCTCATAATGAAGTCGCATAACCTCTTAGAGGAATACATTCAAAGCCGCATTATTTATAATATGTTAGACGAGCAGGCGTGGAATCAGTATCTTAACCGTGACGACAAGATGGTGAAGGCTGCTTTAGAGGTGTTTAAGAACGGAGAATCTTTTCCAAAAGCACCTATAAAACCAGTAAAAAGAAACATAACAAATAGACACTAAACCTACGAAATGGGGTAAATCGAATGATAAGGTTCGGTTTGCCCCATTTTGTTTTTCAACCCAAATCGCTCGTTAGACTTCTTCGAGATTTGCGAGCTTATTTTGAGCTATTTTTGGTTGTTTTTGAAGACGTTTAGCGAGCTAAACAACTGAAAAAACAAACGAAAAGAGCCAAAATAAGGTGCAAAGACGAAGAAAAGCATAACATCTAAACGCTTTAAAAAGCCTTTGCGGGCTGATGACCGATTTGGGTTTAATCCTACAATGATGATGAATAAAAACGAATTGCGCAAAGAGATAAGAAACAGAAAGCGACAGTTTACCCCCGAACAACTGCGTGAACTCTCACAACCCATTATTGATAAACTCCGCAATCACCCTAAATTGCAGGCAGCCAAAACGATAATGTTGTATCATTCTATGCCCGATGAAGTTTATACGCACGACTTTGTTACCGAAATGGTGGAGGCTGGCAAGGAAGTACTTCTACCTGTGGTAATTAGCGAAACCGAAATGGAAATTCGTAAATACACGGGATTGCAAGATATGGCTATCAGTTCGTATGGTATTTTAGAACCTGTGGGCGAGGTATTTACCGACTATCAGAGCATAGAGTTTATTGCTGTACCGGGAATGAGCTTTGACAGTCATCGCAATCGTTTAGGACGTGGCAAAGGTTATTACGACCGTTTTTTGGCTCAAGTTCCATCGGCTTACACCCTCGGAATATGTTTCGACTTCCAAAAACTTGATACCATTCCAGCCGATGTGTACGACAAAAGGGTAGACGAAGTGATATAAGAAGGAATAAGGGAAAATAGCTATATACGGAAGAATAGAAGAAAGTGATTTTGTTCATAAATAACAGGAAACAATTTTGTAATCCATTGCTATTAAGATGATTACATCTGCGTTCTAAAACATATATGTTTGAGGTGGTGAAACATATATGTTTTACACTCCCAAAGTTCAACTTTGGCGATGCAACTAATCAATGAAAATGAAGATAAATCTAAGTTTGTGCAAACTTACTGATAATAAGGAGGAAACGAAATAATTTGCATAAAACTGCTCTGTTCGTAAAAGGCAGGAAAGTGCGGATTTAAGCAGAAGTTCAGTTACTAAATCATTACCAAGATTGGGAATAGGTAACGAAATGCAGATATAGGTAACTGAAATTATTTGGTTCGTGTGTTTGTTGCTTTGGTCGGCAGTTTTCTGCATAAGTAAGGAACGCTTTAATTCGGGTAACTTTGCCCATAAAAATTAAAGCGTATGAAAACAGTAAAGATGAAGGTGTTGCTCTACCTCAAAAAGAGCGGTATGGACAAGTCGGGTAAGGCTCCCATCATGGGACGTATCACGCTTGGAAGGAGTATTGCGCAGTTCAGTTGCAAACTGTCTTGCAACCCCGATTTGTGGAATCCCCGTGAAAGCNAATGGACGGAAAGAGCCGTGAGGCGGTGGAATTGAACGGCAGGTTGGAAAGCCTGCTGCTATCCGTCCAAACAGCCTATCAATCTCTGCTATCCAAAGGTTGCCCATTTGATGCAACTGATATAAAAGAGGAATTTCAAGGAAGCGTTCAATCTAAGTGTATGCTTATTGAAAGACTGGATAGACTCATCAAAGAGAAAGAAAACCATATCGGGATTGACATCAAGGAGGAAAGTATTTTTGGCTACCATTCCACTCGTACCCATTTGCAGAACTTTATACAAAGGAAGTATAAGGTTGCTGATTTGGCTTTCTCACAGCTTACTGAGCAATTTATCTACGACTTCCAACAATACTTTATGGGTATTTGTGGGTTTCAGGAAAGTACGTTCTATAATGCCGCTACCCATCTGAAAACGGTATACAGATTGGCTTATCGTGAAGGATTAGCCGATATTTTATTGTTTGATATTGCTGTCCGGTAAAACTCAAAAGAGCATAAATATCCTCCCCGAAGCCCTGTAAAATTGGACTTCGGGGGTTATTTTTTTCAAAAGTAAGCCCCCTAGTCGAAAAGACTTGGTTCTGGTGGTGCTTTTTGCATCTCCTTTGCAAGGAAATCATTCCAAGTTTTTTCGGGGTTTTCCATAAATGCGATAAAATCGACGTAGTACATAAGCATAAGTCGTACCATGGTAACAACTTGTGAGAATGCACAGTGTCGCTTGATGCTTCTCGACAGAACTGTTATCAGCAGATTGGCTATCAGAACCACCCATGTCTGTATTTGTACGGCGTTGACGCTGTCCCCATAGAAGAAATGAAGTGGGAAATTCTGTTTGAGCTGTTTGTACAACGACTCGATAGCCCATCTTAGGCGGTAGATTTCAGCAATGTCCTCAACAGTAAAGTCAAAGTTGTTGGTCAATAGTACAACAGGTCTCTTTGTCTCGTAAAATATCTCCACCCTTCGTGCCTCGTGGGTGAGTTCTCCTCTTGTAAAAAGCACTTTCTGATCAATATGCGTTACGAGGCCCTCTGCATTGACATACGTAACGGATTTAAGTACCTCATACTTAAGGTTTTTCTTCATTTTGGTCACGTAGCAAACGCCCTCTTCTGTAAGACGTTGGAATTGCGCGACATCGACATAACCACGGTCCATTGCTAAAGTGGCGTCTTTGGGCAGATGCACCTCTTTGAGCAGGTAATGGTCGTGTTTTGCAGCTGAAGTGAGTTGCACCACCATTGGCACGCCGACATGATACTTCATTACCGTATGCACTTTCATACCGCCTTTCTTCTTGCCTGATTTTGGATGCCGCCCGACACCTTTGAGTATGTTGTCAAAGAGCGTTATAGTGGTAGAATCCATCATGTAAAGCAACTTCTCCCAGTCTTTAGGCTCGTGCGTCTGCCCCTTATAGCACTTGGAAGGGCGGCTGTCCGCTAAAAATTTGGCATACTTCTCCAAAAGATACGCATAAACACTTGCAAAGAACTCCTGAGGGCGGCGTATATTGGCCTCAGCAAGCGTGCTGCGACGAACCAAATAGCTCATTCCGAGGTGTCTGAGCTTGTGAGCCTCAGCCTTCATGCCTATCTCAAGTTCGCGCAGAGAATCAAAGTGTTTGAGTATGCCGAACAGCATTACGACGAGATGTTGGTAGCCGTCAAAGCGCTTCACGTAAGCCTCGCTTCCTTTCGTTTCGCAGCTTATCTGAAGAATTTTCTCTTTGTCGAGTAACTTTAATACTTGACTATAGACCGGCTGTCCGGTAAAATGACTATCTTTGTTCATGGTTATGTTTTATTTTAGTAAAGACAAAGATAACCAAAAGGGCTGACACCTCGTGAGATGTGTCAGCCCTAATTTATTTTGTTTGAAAAAGTTTTACCGGACAGCAATAATTGTTTGACAAAGTCAAGGTAAGCAAAGGCGACAAGAAACTACCCAAAGCTCTTGACAGGTGTTCGCTTGACAAACTAATGAACATACAGTTTGGAGAGTTGGAGGAGGAAATGGAAACTGCAAGGGACTTGTTTGTCTTTGCCTGCCATACAGGTGCAGCTTATTGCGATTTGATGGAGTTAAACAGGTCGTATCTTGTCCGTGATGACGAAGGAAGCCTTTGGCTGAAGTTCAACAGGCAGAAGACAGGCGTACTTTGCCGTATCAAGTTGTTGCCCGAAGCCATCAGGATAATAGAGAAGTACAAGAGCGATGAAAGGGAAAGCCTATTGCCACAGATGAAATATGCCACCTATCAATCGTATCTTAAAGCATTGCGCCTAAGAGCAGGCATAGCCTTTCCCTTTACCACACATACGGCAAGGCATACCTTTGCCACGCTCATTACCCTTGAACAAGGAGTACCGATAGAAACGGTAAGCAAGATGTTGGGGCATAGTAACGTGAGTATGACCGAGCGGTATGCAAAGGTTACGCCACAGAAACTATTTGTGGAATTTGAGCGTTTCCTTTCTTTCACGGAGGATATGCAGATGAGTATTTAGCCATAGAATAGAAGCATTAAAACTAAAATCATGATGAGAAGTACATTCAAAACACTGTTTTATATCAACAGACAAAAGACCAAGGCAAATGGTCAAACCTCCATACTCTGCCGTATCACGATAGATGGCAAGAACTCTGTTATTACCACAAACGAAGAATGTAAACCTGCGGAGTGGAATACTAAACAGGGGACGACAACGGACAAGAAAATCAATCTTCGCCTGCAAGCATTCAGAGAACTGGTAGAGAAGACTTATCAGGAACTGCTCTTAAAAGACGGAGTGATAAGTGCTGAACTGCTTAAAAACAGATTGCAAGGCATAGCAACTTCTCCCACCACTTTGTTGGAGCTTAGCAATACAGAACTACAATCGGTAAGGGAAGGTGTGGGCAAGTCTAAGGCAGAAGGTACATATACTAACCTTTGCTATGCAAATAGGATGCTGTGCGAGTTTATAAAGGACTTAGAGAGTAAGGATATAGAAATCCGAAGTATAACGGAGGAACTGTTTGAGGAATACCGCTTCTTTCTTAAAAAGAAAGGATTGAAAGGCTCTACCATCAACAATTATCTTTGTTGGCTGAGCCGTTTAATGTTCCGTGCGGTAAGCCAGCGCATCATTCGTTATAATCCATTTGAGCATGCAGAATATGAAAAGGTGGAAAAGGCTATCCGCTTTCTTAGTAAGAGTGATGTGAAAAACCTGATGGCAATGAAGATGTGTGATAGCGATGCCGAACTTGCAAGGCGGATGTTCATCTTCTCCTGCTTCACAGGTTTAGCCATTACGGATATGGAACACTTGACGTTTGGGTATATCAAGAGCGCAGCGGACGGACAGATGTATATAAGAAAGGAGCGTCAGAAGACCAAGATGGAGTTCATTGTGCCGTTACACCCCATTGCCAAGACGATTATCGAGCAGCAAAGGCAACTACAAGCGGTGAAAGAAGAAGGCAATAACACGGATATGGATAATCGTCTTATCTTTCAACCCTGTTGCAGCAGAAGTGTGTTAGCAGCGAAGTTAAGCATCGTAGGCAAGGCTTGTGGTATCAAGCAACGTCTGTCCTATCACATGGCAAGACATACCTTCGGAACGATGTGCCTAAGTGCAGGTATTCCCATTGAGAGCATCGCCAAGATGATGGGACACGCATCAATTGCAAGTACGCAGATTTATGCGCAGGTAACGGACAGCAAGATTTCGGAGGATATGGACAGACTCATCGCCAAACATCAGGAAAAGAACAAAGAAAACGATACAATGGAAACGGAAGCTATTACCATAGGGGCAATGGCTATTGCCAACACAGGCAGAAACAAAAGCATGGAGGAAACGGCATGAATACAAAGAACAAACCACAGATAGAAGTAAAATTCCATCAATGCAAAGAGCGCAGTTATTATGAATGGGGCTGTAATATGCAAGTCGTTCGCAAAGAAAATGGAGAAATTGCCATGACGGAGGGCGAACTTGCGAGGTTCTTCGGTGTAACGTGGAGGAAGCTCAATAATAGACTTCAAGAGATAATCCGCAATCCCAACCTGCACCCTGATGAAAGGAGTGCAGGTGAGAGGGTAATAGTCAGAGATAAGGAGTTGACAGGTTATGCACCGCTTTACCCGCTCCCAATTATCATTGCCCTGTCTTTCCACTTGGATAGCACAGAAGCCCACTTCTTTAGAAAGTATATCATCCATGAGTTACAGCGACCGTCCGCAACCATAACATCGATATTCCTTTTTGGAGAAACGCAGCATTAAATTATATCTATCCTTTTTCTTTCACCGATACTATCCTACTACATAACTACAAAAGGAGTAAAGCGATGAAAGAAAAAGGATTAGCTTGTAGTAGTGTATATAATTGGCTTATACTACTTCGTAACTACGTTTTACCTTTTTCTTTCATCGCCTTATCCTACTTACGTGATTTAAGAGAGAACTATATTATGTTTGTTATTCGCCTGATAATCATTTGTAGTACGCTTTCATTGCTGACAAGTATGGTTGCTGTACCTGTCATTCCGCCTATGAGTTGATACTTGCAATCCGTTATCTTTACTTGCGCCGTGAACACACTGTCTTCTGCCAAATGGTGGGGAGTATGTGATGTGGCTACTATTGTGCCACCAGCTACTCCGTAGGTTTCTGCATCATAACCATCAAACTCAATGTTAGTTGTCATTCCGTTTTCTATCGTATTGACATACCTGTAAGGAATGATTAGTGTGCCTTGATGGGCATTTGTCATCTGCATCTTTGCACTGATGGTTTCGGGATAAGGTATAAAATACCCACCTACCAGCAGTCCTAAAATCACAATGGTGATGATTGTGATACCATAACGGACAATCCTTGACGGTATCTCGCCAATGATATGCCTTACTTTCTCGCTGCGGAGTTCTATCTTGTCGTCTGCCATAGTTGTTTTGCCTTTTTTAATGTCAGTTGCCCAATTCCAATTGATTCTTCACGAGGTTATAGTATGCACCCCGCTTTGCCGTGAGTGCTTCGTGGTTGCCAATTTCTACCACTTTGCCTTTATACAATACCACTATCTGGTCGGCATTCTTCACCGTACTTAGTCGGTGTGCCACGATAACTACTGTCTTGCCTTTGTAGAACTCGTCCAGATGTTCCACAATCATACGTTCGTTGTTGGCATCGAGCGAGTTGGTAGCTTCATCAAGGAAAATATAATTAGGGTTCTTGTATACGGCTCTCGCTATCAAGATGCGCTGTTTTTGTCCCTGACTTAAGCCGACGCCATCGCGCCCTATCTTGGTGTTGTATTTTAAGGGAAGTCCCATTACATAGTCATGAATACAAGCTATTTCCGCTGCCCTTTGCAATCGCTCCTTGTCAATCTCACCATCATCTACGGCAATATTCCTTGCAATGCTCTCGGAGAATATTACACCGTCTTGCATTACCACACCACACTGTCTGCGCCACCATTTCTTATTTAGCGTATTTACATCTGTTCCACCGATATTGATTTGTCCGCCCAATACGGGATAATAACCCAACATCAATTTAATAAGTGTTGTCTTTCCACTTCCCGATGCACCAACTATGGCTGTTACCTTGCCTTTGGGAATGGAAAGACTTACATCATTTATGATGGTTTTTAAGGCGTGGGGATCATACTTGAAGTTTACTGTGTCAAGTTCTATTCCCTTATTTTCTTCTTTCACAGCTGTTTCCAATCCTTGCTTCCCGTTCTCATCATCCATTCGATGGATTTCGTTGATACGTTCAAGACTAATCTTTACATCTTGAACAGAATAGAAGAAACTCATCAACTGCTCAACAGGAGAATTAAGCTGCCCGATGATGTACTGCACGGCAAGCATCATACCCAAGGTGAGTTGTCCGTGAATAACGGCTGTGGCTGCCACCACCGTGATGACGATGTTTTTCAGTTCATTGATGAAGATGCTGCCTGCCTCCTGTGTCTGCTGGAGTTTCAGCGATTTCATCTGCACTCCAAAGAGGTCTGCTTGCACGTCTTCCCACTCCCAACAGCGGCGTTGTTCGCAGTCTTGGAGCTTTATCTCCTGCATAGAAGTGATAAACTCGTAGGTCTTGTTGTTGTTGATGGCTTGTTGCTCGAAGAGTTCATAGTCGAGTACCTTTCTACGCCTGAGGAAGAGTGCAAGCCAACCGCCATAAAGCAGACTGCCGAGCATAAAAATAGCAAAGACAAGCCAGTTATAGGATAACAGTACTATACTGAACACCACGAAGGTGAAGAGCGAGAAGACGATGCTGAGCGTTTGCTGTGTTAGAAACGTATTCACACGGCTGTGGTCACCCATTCGCTGCATAAGATCGCCCATTAGTTTTGTATCGAAGAACGACATGGGGAGCTTTAAGAGTTTAATGAAGAAGTCGCTCACCAAAGAGATGTTGATGCGCAGAGAGATATGCAGCAAGAGCCAACGACGGATAAAATCAATGGCTGTACGGCTCACGGTAAGGACAAGTTGCCCCAAGAGTATTAACCAAATGAAGCCAATGTTTTGATTCTTGATACCTACGTCTACAATGGCTTGCGTGAGGAAGGGCAGGATGAGTTGCAGCAGGCTTCCCACCAGCAAGCCCAAGACAATCTGCCCGAAATACTTGCGGTATTTCTTAATATAGCCAAAGAGGAACTTGAACGAGCGTTCCTCTTTGATTTGTTCGTCTGCTTTGCGTTCATAAAAAGCAGGCGTAGGCTCTAAGAACATCGCAATTCCCTTTTCCTCACCGTCCGATTGTGTACTAATCCAATGCTTTTTAAACTCCTCAAGGTTGTATTTCACAAATCCTTTCCCTGGGTCGGCAATGTAGAAAGTCTTCCCTTTTTTTACTTTATACAACACCACAAAATGATTCTGATTCCAATGGAGGATAGAGGGTAATTCTGCGTTTACTAATTGATTTGTTCCTACTCTCCCACTAACCGTTTTTATCCCAATTTGTTTTGCTGTTTCAGAAATGCTCAATAAAGAAACTCCTTCTGTCGTAGAATAACAGTATTGGGAAATAAATTCTGTAGAGTATCTTTTTCCAAAATAGCAGCATACCATCTGAATACAAGCAATACCACATAACATAGAATCCTTTTGTCTATATACCCTAAAGCAACTCATACGAATGTTATAAGCGATTTGTATTTATTCCGATTTTTTTAGGATGCACATTGAGTTTTTTTCCAAACTGATAAGATATTGATATATTTAACACCCTATATGGTTTATAGTCATATATATAAGTTATGCCATTAGATTTAATAATGGACTTTTCATGTGATGCCAACATATTTTGATATTCTATTCCTATTGACAACTTCTTATTGCAAAGTAAATATTTTAATCCAAAATCAATTCTATATCTTGATGGGCTTTCTCCTACTACATCTTTTTCTTTTGTCTGAAATTGCCCCCATAAATTTGCGACCAAAGTTTTTGTGGAGTTGAAATAGATATTATTATTTATATAAAAAAACGCAGATGTCTGTTTTATATTTTCTAAATTGTATCCACTCATTGGATTAGAGTTAATCATATAAATACTACCTTCTATAGAACTATCAAACCATTTAACTTTATCAAAATAATAAGAAGCATCTATACTATATAATTGCTTCTTCATAATATTATTTATCGTTATAGTTGTAATTTTTGTAGATTTATCGGTTTGTGTGTAAGAAGCAATTACACGATTTTTCCATACAGCACTGGTTGATAAAGAGAAATTCCCTAAAGTATAACCTAATTCAATAGCGTATGACTTTTCTGGTAAAAGTTGTGAGTTGCCCGACTGAATAGTATGCGAGTCTATATATGTTGTAAACGGATTTATATCTACATAACTGGGGCGATTAATTCTACTAGAAATACTCATAGAAAGCGAATTGTTACCATTCCAACTATAATTCAAAAAAGCAGTTGGGAATAAATCAAATTGATTATTCCGAGTGCGACTATTTAGTTTTATAGAATTCCCATCCAGTATTCCATATTCCCCACGTAAACCCAACTTCATTTCTAATTTTTCTGAAAACTTATATCTTATATCGGCATAAGCAGCAAATATCTGTTCGCGATATACGAAATGGTCATTTAAATCATGCCCATTACTGATATAATCATAATTAGTTTCATTATCTGTCTTAGATAGTGAATAGAGGGCACCATATGAAAAAGTTGTTTCTCCTATAGGTTGTTCTATATCGATTTTACCTTGATAGATATTTATTGCTGTATTAGGATTATTCGTGTAATTTAAACTTTCATCATGTGTGGTTTGAAGATTAATGCGATCCTTTATACGGTAGTTTAAATAATCTAAATTTACATTTATAGTTCCCTTTTTGTTTATAAGATTATTAGCAGTATAATGTAAATTTGCATTAGCACGGTGATATTTGCTATTAAAATCAGTGAACGTTTCAAAATATTTAGAAAGGCTTCTTTCGTCTGAAATTGATGTGGCTGTCTTTGTTTCAGCATTTGGGTGCATATTAGAGTAGGTAATAATTGCTCCTAACACAGAGTTATTAGTCAATCCATAGTCAACCCCAGCAGTGATAAGCATGTAATTGTTGGACTTTAATTTATGATTGGTAGTGTACCATGTTTCTAAAGGATAATATATCTGCGTCTTTCTATCGGTTTGCATTGTGCCGAAACCTTTCCCAATATTTATATATGCTTCTACTCGATTCTTTTTATATTGCATACTATAGTTAACTCCATTATACAATCGCTCTTTGATAGATAATCGATTTGTTATATAACCTCCAAAATAATTGTTCTGCATTTTTTTTGTTATAAAATTGATTATCCCTGCATTGCCTTCTGCAGAGTATTTTGCAGGTGGGGTGGTCATTACTTCGATTTGTTTCAGATTATCAGAAGGCAGTGAACTCAAAAAAGAAACCAACTCTTTCATATCCATTTTTAGTTCACGCCCGTTCATAAGAAATATCACTTTTCCCTTACTGATCATGTTGACAGCATCATCTTGGACAATTATTCCTGGAGTATGTTTTAATACATCCATAAAATTCGATGCTACTGCATTAAGCCTCTCTGCATTGAATACTATGCGGTCTATGCTCCGATGGACAAGATGTTTTTTAGATGTAACCACAACTTCTGATAATTCAGTGATAGCAGAATCTAATATAATATTAATAAAAATATCATTATTGACACTTTCAAATCTATGGCTATATTCAGCATAACCAAGGCATGAAGCACTAAGTGTAAATAACTTATAGGGCACACCTTCAATTGAAAAATTACCAGTAGAGTCACTATATGCACTCGTAATAGTAGTATCCAAACTGTCTTTAACCACAAGAGTAGCCTTACTTATGGCTTTCCCTTGTGCATCTGTAATTTTACCTGACAAATTAATGTTCTGAGCACAAATAACCTGTGCGTTTATAAAAACTATGAAAAAAAGTATCCATTTACCCATTGTATTTTTCTATCATTGATTTAACCCAAAAATCTGTTATTAGATAA
Organism: Prevotella ihumii; assembly: GCF_900155655.1. GTDB lineage: Bacteria > Bacteroidota > Bacteroidia > Bacteroidales > Bacteroidaceae > Prevotella > Prevotella ihumii. The sequence continues at coordinate 941,848 of NZ_LT706987.1, read as the reverse complement.
TCGCTTAAAGACGTATCTATGCTTTTTAAGGAACAAATGTCTTTTGACCAATTTCCATTATGTTCCAATAACTTCTGACTACATGGTCCCATACATACGGGTAGCATTTTACAATTAAGGCATTCTTTATTTTCAAACGTAGCTACAGCTAACCTTTGAGCTATTAAATCCTCATCTATTTCTATAGTTCCATCTGCCTTTAATACTCCGTATTGGGTTTCACTAGAGAGTGTGCGTCCATTACATTTATGAATTGTCCCATCGTAGTTTATAACAATAGAGTTTTTTGTATCTGATGGACAAGAATAAGGAAAGCCTCTGAAAGTGCCCTGATTCACACAGAATCCCTCTCCTATGAAATTCTTGAGAATCTTTCTCAAAAGTTTTTTATATTCTTCTGTTGAATCTTTTTCCGTTTGCCAAACTCTTTCAAAATGCACGAAAATCTTTTTCCTATCTATATCCTTTATTCTGTCTAAAATTTCCGAAATACCGGGTAATGTTGTATTATCATAGTTTATCCTTAATGTAATAAAAAATTTTTCTCCTTGTATTTCTTCTGCTAATTTGTGTATTACCCAAAGAATATGATCGTAGGTCGGTTTATTCCCTTGCTTCCAAATTCTTACTTTATCATGATGTTCTTTATCGCCATCAAGAGTTATCTGTAAATGTGGATTTAAATACTTTAGTTTATTAATAATTTCCTCATCTATAAGCGATGCGTTAGTTACAAAAAAACAAGAAAAATATTTCCCCGCCTTCTCTATTAGTGTTTTTATTTTTGACAGAAGTGGATAGGTTATTGAATTGAAGTCTGTAAAAGGTTCACCGCCAAACAATGTAATAAACCTCAAATCCGCAACTTAACTTTTCAACGTCCTTCTTGCGTGTACACATCCTCTCATTACTGAATTTGCTCTAAGTTTGCAGAAGAATGCGACGCAGTCGCATAAACATTAAATAATCAAGGTAAAACTATGATTGCTAAAGACAGTTTCGTACCTTTGTTGTAAAAAGGTAGAATCGGTCTGTCGAAGAGGTAAACCAATGAATTTGCTAGTCTGAAGACTAAGATCTGTTTCGGACCTCATCGACATAGTTGCAAAGACCAGATAGAAAGTTATCGGCTCTGAGCCTTGTTAGAGTGTTAGTCCATACAACTATCGACCAATTCTACTTAATAAAATTGTACAAATATATGAAGAATTTATTTATCGGAGTTGATTTTTCGAAAGAAAAAGTTGATGTGGCTATCATTTTTGCAGATGGTCTGACAGAAACGGCCCCAAGAGTGTTCAACGAGTTCAAGACAACAGTGTCTGGCTACAAGCAACTGGTCAAGTGGGTGGAGAAGAATTCCTACGGCATCGACCCCTCCCTGTGGCTCTTCTGCGGTGAAAATACTGGCGACTACAGCAAAGGACTATGCAACTTCCTCTACGGCAAAGGCTACGACATGTGGCTTGAGAACGCCAAGAGCATCAAGGACGCATCAGGTCTCAGACGATTGAAGTCTGACCGCGCCGACGCCTCGATGATTGCAGAATACGCTATGAGAAATCACGACAAAGCCGTTATGTACANTTCAGCGTGTCCTTCTGATGAAAACGAACATTTGTGTTGCCATCGCTATTCTCAATGCCAACGATTAAGTCGCCAATAACCGCCACGCCAGGGCGATAACCAGGGAACTTCTTGTATGTAGGCTTTGCATCATACTTCTCTGTCTCTATGAACTGATGGTCGAAATCAACATCATACATCTCGTCCTCTTTCAGTTGGCCAGATGCAAACATACAATTGAGCAGTAAAGTATTGAGAGTGTCAGCCGTGTTGAAATCGTAGTTCTTACCCGTATCTGACGTGTATGAGATGTTTTCTTGCGTCAGCTCCTTTATCGCTCTGAGGATAGTATCAGAGCTACAAGTTCGAAGTGTCGGATGAAGCGAGAGATGGCTCATCAAATGAGTAGTGATATCCTCAACACATGAGCCACCACAGAAGTAGATACTCATGAGTGAACGGATGATTTCGCTGTACTGATAACCGAATGATCTACACCTTAGACCGAGGGTCGAGTCGATTACAGATGACAATGTGGAGTCAAATTGCTCCATGATTGAAAATATTCCTCCAAAAGGAGTGAGTTTCTCGGATTTAATATGTATTTTTGCCATGCCATATCAGAGTTTTGCTTGCTTGTTTTGCAACACTAAGATAAGTGAATTCTTTGACATGGCAAAATCCTGGGCAACTTTTTGTTGCTCAGGTACTTAAAAAGTTTAAGTTATAATAGTGTTGCGGAATTAAGGATAAAGAAACTATCAAAGGAATTTTTCTCAATTTCTTTATTTATATAATTTATGATTTTAGATGCAGTTTCTTTGTTCATGTGGGTATTCGGAATATGATTTTCATAGCAATACCAACATTTTAGATTACAATCTTGAGTTGGATAGACAACTATTCTTAATTCACGTGAACCGAAGGTTGCTAACTTGTTTTTATATCTGATAATTGCCAATTCATCTCTATTGTCAGGAATGATTACTCCAAGTTCACATAAATTTTGATATGAAGTTTTATATTTATTTTTGAATTCATTAATTTGTAAAGACTCAAAATCACTACAAACATTATTGGATAAAGCTATGTATGAGTTTGTAAATGAATTGAATATCAACGAGGCTTTTTCGCTTCGTATGATTATGTTATAACGACTTCTTTTCATAACTAATAGGATTTTAGGTAAAATGGTGCATTATCAGTTTTATCCCAATAATGCACCATGCTAGAATGTTACTTATGGTTCCATTGTACTAGAACTTTCTAGATGTGCAGGACGACAGTCCTTTCCACAATGGCTTCCACCTCCACCATCACAACCTGAATCACAATGACTTCCACCAGTCATTGCAACAGAAATGCCACCATGTACAACTACCATTTCCTCATCTGTAAGGATTGCTCCTTCTAAAAAATCGAAATTTGCCATAACATTAAATAATTTTGTAAGTAACTAATCAAAATTAAGCGACATGTTTAGAGAAGTTTATACGCAACCCCTTTCCGATATCTGCCAAAGCTCTGTTGGTGGTATAGAAAAGTATGTCAGTAGTTATATAATCTTGTGGTCTTATCCACTTGCCTTTAAGAATACGCCAAAGTGTTTCCGCAATATTCAATTGTGGCGAATATGGAGGCAAGAAAAAGAGGAAAAGTCCTCTTTGCTCCCATATTGGGCGAAGTTCTTTGATCTTCTTGTTTCTATGTACGGAAGCATTGTCAAGGACAACAAAAGTGTCCATCTCCAAGTTGAACGAAAAATCATCAAGGAAACTGAGGACTTTATCTGCCGTCATCTTTTCGAATGTGGTGAATCCATTGTAACGGTTATCACGGTCTATCATTCCAAAGATATTGAGTCGTGCCACCCTTTGGGAGGGGACATAAACATCCTCCCCTTGCAGTTGCCAACCGTAAGGGACATATCCTTCAGTACAAGTGTGGCTCTCATCAGCATAATAGAGCCTAATGCGTCCTTCAGACGCTTGATTTTCAAGTTTTTGCAACTTCTCGACTTTGTATTCATAGAGTTGCGGCGAGGGTTCTCCCCTTGGGCGTTTTCTTATTCGCTTATATCTTGCGCCAATGCTGATAAAAAACGTTTGAATGTTGAGTCGCTTGCCTCTTTGCCCGAGGCTTGCTCCCATGCCGCTCTTGCCTTGCTCACGCTCTGTCTGTCTTGCTCTATTGCACGACGCACAGCTTCCTCGTCCGAACAGTCCATAATAGGTTTTCGACCTCTGCCAGAACGGGTATTCAATCCGTCTATTCCTTCGGACTTGAAACGTTTTACCCAAGCGTTTACGCTCACGTGGCTCATTTCCGTTTGCACGCCCGCTGCTGCAGAAGACAGTCCGTCTGCTTTCAGTAACACAGCACGACAACGCATGCGGAAGCAGTGCTTTTCGCCTAAGCGAAATCCTTTTTCGAGTGCGAGGCGTTCTGCCTCCGTCAACTCCAATACTTTTGGCTTTCCCATTGCATATAAAACGGAAAAATACAATAAATATTTTATGTAAACTAATTTTGCTCACTTACTTAAAACATAAACATTCATGACTTTCATGAAAGGTAGTCATAGACTACATTTGCAAATATATAGAAATTTGCAATATCTTCCAAGCTAATAATCATTTTTTTTTAATTTACCAAACATTTATTAAAAAATGGTTTAAAATTTTCTGTATTCAATACGAATTCTCTGTTAATCAGTATCCTTTGAAATAATTCTTTTCCAATATTCTCTCCAAACTTGAAGCCTTGTAGAGTATCTTCCCCGCGAACTGCGTATAGGGAATAATCTTCCTGTCCCTATAATCCTGCAAGGTTCGAGGGCTGATGTACAGCCGCTCACACACTTCTTTACCCGTGAGGAAATGCTCACCACCAAACAGTGGTTTATGCGTTTCTGCCACTTCCTTTATTCTCTTGCCTACATCGTGCAGTGCGGTAAGCACTACCTGCATCTCGTCCGAGCCGAAATTCAAATCTTTTGCCGTTTCCATAACTTGTTTATTTTTTAGGTTTGTCAGTTTTTGTAAGGAGCAGCCTTTCCACATCCTCACGTTTATAATAACACTTGTGTCCGATTTGTGCGAATGGCAGCACGCCTGTATCACGATAATGCTGCAATGTGCGCTTGCTGATGTTAAGCAACCTGCACACATCACCATTGTGCAGCCAATCTGTGTGCTTACACTTCTCTCCAAATGCCTTGTGGCAGCAGTCGGCAAGACCTAATATCTCGTCCCTTAGTTTCTGCCAGTTCTGGTCTGTAATTATTAAATACCCCATACTTCTATTGTTTTGTTTGTTGTTACTTATATCCTGTGTTGCAGTGTTCTGCGCTACGACACGATGCAAAAGTAGGGATAGTTTTCCTACGCTCAAAGCATCGGAGAACAGCAGGGAAGACAAGTGAAATTAGATGAAGTAAGCCTGCTTGTTTTCAGTCCTTATCTACGCAAAAACACCTCACATTTCTTCTTTCTTCGTTCATACACATAAAAAGTATAGCTGATAATTGGGCATACGACTTTGATAGTATTCCGTGATTTCCGAGCATTATGAGATAAGCCCTTAATCTCTTTTCCCGATTATCCGCATTATTCCTCTTTCGTCTTACTGCTCTATTTGTTATCCTTACACTCCTCTTTCAGAGCCATTGATCATTGCTTTTCCCGTGGTTCGTCATCAACAGTGCAGAACACTGCATCTGAATGTGTTTTGCAACAACCGAAGCCGTGGCTTTGTTATCGAACAACCGTCACTTAACCCATACAAATCACGTCCAACCCACCAAAAAGGCTTGTTCCGACCGATTTTCTTCGGTGAAATATATTGCAATACGATGTAAAATCATGCCAGCACGCTCTGAATGCTTGGCTATCAGAATTATCCTCCTTAACTTCACTTTCAGAAATCATTTTAGGACGATTATGAAGAAATGCGCAGACAATAGCAATATACACGCAGAAGACAAGCCGAAGCATAGTAGGCAAACTTCCAAAAACAAGGAGATAGAAAGCTACCTCTCCACCCATTATGACTTCAGGTTCAACACTGTACTTGGCAGAACAGAGTTTTCTCCCAAGTGTGCCAATGTGTTTAGCAAGGTCAGCCGTTATGACATCAATACCTTCCGCAGGGAACTTGATAGCGAGGAAGGTATCATCACTTCCGCTGATAATCTTTATTCCATCATCGAAAGCAGTTTTTCGCCACGCATCAATCCCATACAGGAGTATTTCAAGGCTTTGCCAGAGGTTGATGCTTCAGAAGTGCTGCACAAGATAGAGGTAAACCAAAGCACAATAGCCAACCTTGCATCGTGCGTTACCGTCCGTACCTCCGAGAAGTGGCTGCCGTACCTTACCAAATGGCTTATTGCAGTGGTTGCCAACGCTATGGACGACCGTGAATGCCGCAACCATACCTGCCTCGTGCTGACGGGTGAACAGGGAAAGTTCAAGACAACCTTTCTTGATTTGCTATGCCCTCCAGCCCTGCATGGTTACAGCTACACAGGAAAAATATATCCGCAGGAGAAGGACACACTTACTTATATCGGTCAGAACCTTATCGTAAACATTGACGACCAGCTCAAAGCCCTCAATAAGCGTGACGAGAACGAACTGAAGAACCTCATCACCTGTCCGATGGTTAAATACCGTATGCCTTACGACAAGTATGTGGAGGAACACCCACACTTGGCGAGTTTTGTAGCATCGGTAAACGGCAATGACTTTTTGACCGACCCGACAGGAAGCAGACGCTTCCTGCCCTTTGAGGTACTTGCCATCGACATTGAACGAGCAAAGGAAATTTCTATGGATGCCGTCTATAACGAAGCGAAAGCCTTGCTAAACGCAGGCTTTCGATATTGGTTTAACGATGAAGAAATCACGGAACTCTATAAAGAGAGTGAGGACTTCCAAGTACAGACCGCAGAAATGGAACTACTATTACGCTGTTTTGAAAAGCCAACAGAGGACAATCCTCATTGTGCTTACATGACCACTACCGAAATACTCGCTTATTTAGGTGTTTATACGCATCAACCTTTGACACTCAAACGTATGGGCGAAGCACTCAAAAGAGCTGGCTTTGAAAAGGTAAGCAAGAGGCGTGAGGGTTGTAGTCCTGTCTATGTGTATAAGATTAGGAAAATCCACCCCTGCCCACTGGTAAATAGCTGTAGTAGTTTGATGTAGTAGCGTATGTAGTATAGTTGTTTACTACAACTCATATCTGAATGTCAATCACTTACAATCAAAATATATGTAGTAAGAAGAAAGTGAAAAAAGTTTTTAGGGGAAAAACTTTAGGAAACGAAAAAGAATAAATGAAGTTTGCCCTATCAGCATAATCAAAATATAATCCGATATAAAAATCAGAATGGAAAAATGTTCAACCAATAAAACAATACGACAATGAAAGAAGAAGAATTATCACGCATCAAACGATACCCCATTGTGGAGTATCTTGAGAGGAAAGGTATCAAACCAGTGCGCAGCACACCAGCCTATGCCCTCTACCGCTCACCGTTTCGTGAAGACGCACATCCAAGTTTCAAGGTGGACACAGAGAAGAACCTTTGGATAGACTATGGCGAAGGCAAAGGTGGAAGTATTATCGACCTTTGTATGCGATTGGAAGGCTGCACACTGTCAGAAACCATCCGACACTTAGGGCGGAACACTCTCGATGATACAGTGCACAGTCCTTATAAAGAAAGTGTACAAGACACTTTCATGCAGGAAAGCATCAGACAAGCAGCCTCTACAAATGGTGGAGCAAGGAGACTGACAGGTATATCAGACACCTTGCCACTCCATTTGCAGAAATACCTCACAGAAGAACGCTGCATCAACATAGAAAAGGCTACACCCTTTCTACGTTGTATCAGCTATGAGGTAAGAGACCATCATTACCAAGCCATCGGCTTTGCCAATCAGTCGGGTGGCTATGAGCTTCGGGACAATGGTTCCTTCAAGGGAACGATTGCCCCGAAGGACATTACTCCGATATTCATAGACAAGTTGAGAGATAAGGACACTGATAAGATACAGCCTGTATGCGTGTTCGAGGGATTTATGGATTTCCTTTCTCTCCTTTCAATGAAAGAAGAAGTAACGAGTGTCTGCCTCGTGATGAACTCCGTAAGCAATGTTGCAAGGGCTATCCGCTATCTGAACGACCGACACCTAACCAATATCCGTGCCTTCCTTGACAATGATGATGCAGGAAAGAGGGCAACCAATGATTTCATCAGGGCTGGTTTCAAGGTCGAGGATATGTCAGTGCATTACGGAAACTTCAAAGACCTCAACGAATATCACATCCACAGGGTGCGTGAACAGCAGAAAAGCCTATCATTGACGATGTCACAAACACAAACCAATCCCATAAAGGTAAAACAAGTTAAACATAAAATGAGATAGAAAAATGGAAAAGAATATGAACACTACAGAAGCGGACAAGAGCCTCGAATGGTATCTGAACGGAGGAGATGACGAAGACGGCAGTGTGCCGACAACGCAAAATGAAGTCGCATTAAAGGGGAGTACCGCTCCCATGGAAGAGCCGATAGAGGATGCACGGCAGCAGGAAAAACGTACGGCAAAAATCCAATCGGAGTGTTCCACGGAGCAATCAGAGCAATTCAGGATGGCACGGCATATCGGGCAATCGCAGAATGCCAAGCGACCGCAAAATGACGAGCGTCCGCAGCACTCCGAGAGCGTTCCTGTTCAGAAACGCATCAGTGCCAAAATGAGAAAGGAAACGCTTGAAGCCTACAAGCAAGCCTATCTTTTACCTGCCAAACTCAGTAATAGGAAGGCTGTCTATCTGAGCAAGGAAACACAGGAACGTGCAGACCTCATCGTGCGAAGATTGGGCGACAGGGGCAGCAACCTTTCAAGTTTCGTGGAGAACCTCGTGCGCAGTCATTTGGAGGAATACCACGAGGATATAGAGAAGTGGAGAAAGCTATAAGCACGAAAAAAGGAGCGAGGGCTTTTCTTGGAAAGGTCGTCCCTTTTCTCTAAACCCCTCGACCCTTTTCCAAAAGAAGCGAAGACTATGTTATTGTCTAAAAGAAAGAAAGGAGGGAATGCCACGAACGCAGTTAGACACGGAATGCCGTGCATTCACTTTCGGCAGGGGAAACCCCCCAAGGCGTTATCGGTATCTCAGCTGATATTGCAAGACGTCAGTTTGTACCCACAAACTGCTCTTGCTCCCCTCGTCAGACAATCGGGGAGATAAGACCGTAATCACTTCGTTCTCATCGATAAACTTTTAGGAATTAAGAAATAACAAACCATCTACAATGATAAACTTTCAAAGAAACTTATATGAAAAGATACAAGGGAAAAACTGCCCGATGGCAGCAACAGGACAAGGAAGAACAGAGTATGAACAAGACGGAGTTCATCAAGGTTAGGTGCAGCTTGGAGGAGAAGCAGCGCATCAAGTCAAGGGCGGAAAGCACAGGGCGTAAATTCTCCGACTACTGCCGTGAGATGTTAATCAGAGGTGAAGTGATAGCAGTTCCTCCAATGACGGACAATGAGAGGGAAGCCATTGCCATACTCCAGCGGACAGGAATGTTCTACGGGCAGATTTCCAACCTTATCAAGGTCAAGGATAAGGCATGGGTGCCGATAACGAAGAACCTTTCCATATGTGCCAAGGAAGCATTTAAGCGTTTTTACGACCCTCACTTTCGGATTGATGACGATATTTATAAGGTCTTAAAATTGACGAGAAATGGTAGGAAAGTGTAAGGCGATAGCGCACGGAAGCACGGCATTGGACTATATTTTCAGGGAGGGCAAGATCGGTTGTCGGCTTGCCTTCCACAATCTTTGCAGCAGGGAGCCGAAGGCTATCCATGAGGAAATGAAGGTGGTCAGCGACTACAACAGCCGATGCAGGAACAAGTTCCTCCGTATCGAAATAGGTATCGCTCCGCAGGACGAGAAGAAACTGCCTGTTTCTGAATTGATGAGGATATCTCATCTGTTTGCCAAGCGAATGGGGCTTGACAATCACCAATGGGTAGCCGTAACCCACAAGGACACCGATAACAGGCATATTCATATCATCGCCAACCGCATCAGTCTGTGTGGAGAGGTATATGACACCACTTTTGTGAGCAACAGGGCAGCGAGGGTGGCGGAGGACATCAGCAGGGAGAAAGGCTTGACCATCGCAAAGGAGGTCAAGGCGGAGAGGAAACACCAAAAGGCAAAAGCTAATCCCACAAGGGAGGAAGCAAAGAAAGAACTGCAAAGGATATGCTATACCTTGCTTGATAAATACAAAGGTACAGGTATCACGGGACATTCCATGTTCCTCTACGAACTGAACAAGAACGGTATTACCATAGAGCGTATGAAGAACAAGCAGGGCAAGGTTTATGGCTTAAAGTTCTCATACGGAGAACATACGTTCAAGGCTTCGGAGGTCGGCAGGGAATTTGGCTATCGTTCCTTGCAGAAAAACTTTGACCTTCGCAATAAGGCAGAGTCAAAGACATTGCAACAACACGAGTATAATCCGCCAAAGGAAAAAGAAAATTTTGGTACAGCTTATCAACTTGTTCCTCCAAGCCGTTCCAATATCTCACGAGATGGAAATACCCTACAACCACTTAATACTATTGGTACAATAGCAGATACTGCCATTAGCGTAGTCGATGAAGTAATGGAAGGCTTGGGCGAGATGATTACGCCAACCGCACAGGGCAATGATCATGCCGAAGCTGCATGGCAGCGCAAACTAAGGACCCAAGCCAATAGAAAGAAGAAGCGAGGAAGAAATATATGATGGCTACCTCCCGCATCGCTAAATCGTACAGAGCTATTCTAAAGGTTTGCTCATCCCTTCAGCAACAGCATCTTTGATTTTATCAAGTAATTCTGTAAACTTTTGTTGCTCGAGTTCCTCTATATTTTCCCAGTCGCATTCTATTTTATTCTCTTCTATAAGTTGCTTTAACATTTCAACATAGTCATAATCTATGGCAGTAGTACCTTTCTGTATTTGGACTGTTATATTTCCCATTTCGTCCTTTTTAAAAAATAATTTCATATGTTCTAAGTTGTGAATTTCTTTAAGTTATATTTTTTTACTCGTTTCTTTATTGAAGGTTTGCCACCATCCGTTATTGATGCTATTAAATCAAGAATTGATTTTTCTCCAATTTTTCCTTCGAGCGGTGATGAACGTATTACTATTACACCATTTTTATTTTCACAATAAATAATTTGTTGAGCATCTCCCATCATTGGAATTGTTGCATTATGAGAGACAAGAATTATCTGTTTCGTGTTTTTTACTTTCTTAATCGCACTCACTAAACCATCATTAATATATTTAGTTGCAAGATTATCTTCTGGCTGATCAATAATAATTGGGGCTATATCTTTATCATATCCAAGAATAAGATCTAATAGTACAGAAGTTTTCCATCCTGCACTGAGGCGACTGAAATCCTTTCCCTCTTCAGTTGTAATACTATAGATAGTCTTGTTCATATTTTCAAAATCTTTATAAACCCTATTTATGAAGTCTTGATAGTCTATCACTTTAGGTTTTTGCCCACTAAAATTCTTTTGAAATAATTTTTTTGGTGAGATATTATTAAAAGCATCAATCTTACAAGTTGTTTTTAACTTACTATTAAAGACATCAAGAACAATATTTTTGTTAATTTTATATTGATTCTTTATAAATAGAGAATGTCCAGAGGATTTTATTTCTTTTGTTTCAAACTCAACTTGATAAGAAGCTATCGCATGTAAGTATTTTTTAAATTTCCTATTTAAATAAACATAATCACTTATTTGCTTTATCAATTTATCGAATTGCTGTGTTTTAGTTTGATCTTCTTGACTTTCTGTTAGAAGAATACTCGCATATGTGTTATTAGCGTTGTTTATAGTTGTAAAAACATTATTTTCAACTTCACTATATTTGTACACGATCTGTAATACTTTGATTAACTCATCTATAGTTGTATTGTAATCAGACACAAAAGGATTGTTCCGTAAAAGCGTTTTTATCTCTAATAATGCAGCTATATGATTTGTTTTCTTAAGATTCTCATAGGAAATAGAATTACGTTCATTTGATTTGGGTAGCAGGGTGGAAATGATGTTTTGTCTAATGGGATTTAAAACAAGTAATCTACCTATTTGTGGAGTCACTCTCATCTTATGCTCTATAGACTCAATCTCTTCTACAGTGCGGATTAATTCTGTTAAATCTTTTTTTAATGTAGCGAGGCTGCTTCCCACTTGTTCTGAAATTTCTCTATTGTCAGGAAACAGGCTTTTAATGATTTCGATTTCTTCAATACCTTGCTCAGAATCATTTCCTATAACTTTCATAATATAATTCTGCCCTAAATAGTGAGGAGTCATCTCCGAAGGATTAACTACATTGATATTTTCAACATCAAAATCTTTATAATTAGAATCTTCAAAAGATTTCTTGGATAGCTTCCTCCATATAGAATCTACCAACAGTGTTTTGCCACTTGAGGATCCTCCTATAATAACATTGAGACCTGAACTAAATTGTACATCTATATCAAGATGTTCATTTTTATATTTAACACTTTCAATCTTTTCTGACCATGATTCTGGTTTAGACAGGCTATATATTAAACGAGATTTCTCAGACAAAGATAATCTAAATCCTTCAAAAGTGGGTTGAGAAAACATCCAAGTTGGAACGAAAGGTTCTGCATCTTTGGCTTTGGCATTAGGATATCTGGCAGGATCATAGTTGTCTGAGCAAGTTACAAGGTTTACAAAATCACTAATACCAAGTCTTTGAAAGTACTTATCTGTCTCTTCTCGTTTAGATTCGCTTCTTGCTGTAAAGCCATCGAACTGATTGTAATAAACACTGCGCTCCATCATAGTATCAAACTTCTTTGTTGATGGTATAGCCTTATTAAAAGTAGCATGAGATTGCCCCCCATGAGGAAGTAGAACAAAATCATAGTTGTCGAACTCATTGATAACCTTATCAAGAGTTGGAATAGAAGTATCTTTCTTATCAACTGTTTTTCGAGGATATAGTCTATCCAATATATCATTTATATCGTCTATAGACTGTTCCGTTATCTCATTTTTGAAAAACATATGGCAGTGATATGCTTCTGTTTCTAAAACATAATGGATATGTAATTCTACGCCAAGCATTAAATGTATATCTGGACTACATGCGTCAAGTGCAGTAAGATATACTCTCTTATTTATTACATTATGATCAGTAACAATAGTTCGTTAAAATTTGAGATAATTGCTACGCAGCTTTCCTCTGCCAGCCAAAGAGTTCTTTGATAGTATGACTAATTAACTTTCGGTTCGGTATGCTCCGACACCTGTCGAAAATTAATTTTGCAATGTATGTGCTCGCTATGAGCTCCTTGAAAGAAGCCATGGAATACGGTAGCCCGTTTTCCTTCATCATCACCTTTGCCACATTCTGTGATGCAAATGATGCGTTGTAGGAGAAGTCCAACTGATTCTTGTGCCTTGCCTGGCAATGCGCGAGTCCGGTATACTGCTTGGCATCGCGGAAGCAAAACTCGATTTGGAATCTTGAGCGGTATGTGCGCAACACTTCCTCACCTGATATGGCTGTCTTTGTAGAGAAGAAAAGTTTGTGCTTGCCGTTCGGCATCACCCAAATGACAAGACGCACTTTCTGCTTCAGTGCCTTTGAATAGGCGATGAGTGTGTAAGCTGTGCCTTCAAGTCCTTCGATATGCATCTTCGCCATACGCGTGAGGTCGAGTTTCTTGTAATTGATTTTCCCGTCAAGTGTTTTGGGACGCCCGGGCTTATTGGAACGAGGTCCCGTGTACACATAGTATAGGCTCGCCGTATCCCTGAAACGGCTGACAAGATGAAAGCCTTGCTCCTTGATTCCCTCCACAAACGGACGGATAGAGAAGAAAGCATCAGCGACAACAATATCGGTGACCTTCAACAATTCTTTCCTGTAGCGTTTGATGACGGCAATGTAATGCTGCACAAGAGTCATGCTACGCAGTTTCAACTCTCTTGTAGAAGGGGTTTGATGGGCACGAAGCATCATACAGTTGTTGGCGTAGACATCGACAAGGGCAAGTCCCATGATTTCAAGTCCGTGTTTCATGGAACCTGCACAGCCGGACCAGAAAGTACCAACATGCGGAGTCTTCTTGCCTGACTTACTGATGTAGCTCGGATCTATGGCTATAGCCAGCAGTCCGTCCATGTTCAGATAACGCTGGGAAAGGTAGAGGTTGAACTTAACCCAGTTGATGCACTTAGCCCGGCTGCGGTTGAAATTCGTTCTGTAGGTCTGCTCGCAATGGGTGCCGTAACGCTCCATTTGAGTGAAATTTATCTTTCTTTGTATCGCCATGTACAATAAGAGTATTTCCAAGAGTAGATTCTCAAAAGTTTTGCCTAATTTTGCAGATGAGCTTTTGATGGCATCTCTGCAGATTTCTGTATATTGGTCGAGTGGTTCTGATGTCATTTGCTTTATGTTTTTGCTACTATAAAGTTACTGATAATCAGCCACTTGGCCAAATTTTATTAGTTATATTAAGTTAATTAACTCTCTCATTTTCAAACGATTACATTAGAATTAACGAAGTATTGTCAGTAAAAGAAAGCAAAATATTTTGTGCTTGGGCTTTGTCTCTCACCTTAGTAAAAAGAGTCTCAAAGTCATAATTTACATTAAGACTATCAGGGTTAGATGATGTATGAATATGAATATCAATGTATACAGGTTCCATATGTCAAAATATTATTCTATGAATACTAACTAAGACATCCAAATCTTTAATTGGTTATAGTGTAAAAATACTTAAAGAAATATATTACAAAGGTAGTATTTTTATGGTGAAAATCCTTGTTTTTCTGACAGAAAGTATATTTTTCACTTAAAAGAATTGCTCTATTCTCAATAAAGTATTATCTTTGCAAACAGAATAACAAGCGTTCTTTGTTAGGCAGAAAACAGCAAAGCCAAGTAGCTCGCTCGTTTCCAAATCGTTACCTATTCAGTTATATTAACAAGGTAACTTGTTTATTTTCAATAAGTTGTATTTTAGATATTATCTTACAATGCCATACATATATGTTTGGGAAGGTCAAAGGTATATGGTTTACGTTGTAATGATGAGATGTGGAAAAATAGAACAATAGCTTTGGTAAAGATAAACGGCAACATAGGTTTCTTAAATTTGCACATTCCACTTATTTATTGTACTTTTGTACGCCTATAAGAAGTAATTTATTAAAGATAAAATAAAAAAGAATGAAAGCATTTGTTTTCCCCGGACAGGGTTCACAGTTCGTAGGTATGGGCAAAGACCTCTACGAAAATAATTCATTGGCAAAGGAACTTTTTGACAAAGCTGATGAAATTCTCGGTTTCAAGATAACAGAAATTATGTTTGCAGGTACTGATGAACAGTTGAAAGAAACGAAGGTTACACAGCCTGCTGTTTTCCTTCATAGTGTAATTTCTGCACTCTGTATGGGCGATGAGTTTAAGCCTGAAATGACTGCTGGTCACTCTCTTGGTGAATTTTCTGCCTTGGTTGCTGCTGGTGCATTGACTTTTGAAGATGGTTTACGTCTCGTTGCTGCTCGTGCCAATGCTATGCAAGAAGCGTGCGAGTTAGCTCCTGGTACAATGGCTGCTATCATTGGTTTGGCTGATGAAAAGGTTGTTGAAATCTGCGAACAAGTTTCTAACGAAGGCAAGGTAGTGGTAGCTGCCAACTTCAATTGCCCTGGTCAGTTGGTTATTTCTGGTTCTAAGGAAGGTATTGAGACAGCTTGCGAACTTATCAAGGCTGCCGGTGCAAAGCGTGCATTGCCTTTGAAAGTTGGTGGAGCTTTCCACTCACCATTGATGCAACCTGCTAAGGAGAAACTACAAGCTGCTATCGAGGCAACAACAGTTAGCGCACCTAAGTGTGCTGTATATCAGAACGTTGATGCTAAGGCTCATACTGATGCTGCTGAAATCAAGGCTAACCTTATTGCACAGCTCACTTCAAGTGTTCGTTGGACAGAGAGCGTGCAGAATATGATTGCCGATGGTGCAACAGAATTTATAGAATGTGGTCCTGGTGCAGCACTTCAAGGAATGATTGGACGCATAGATAAGGGTGTCAATGCACACGGCATAAACTAAAAAGAAGTGAAGTTGACCTATTACAAGTAGGTGGAACTCAACTTTTAATTCGTAATGAGAGACACTTTCTCATATAGAACACATCTATGTGAGAATTGTCTCTTTTATTTTAATTCATATCTTGCGAAAGCCTTATTGTAGAGGTGGCAAAGAGAAAACGCTATGAAATTAGTTATATATCAAGTCTTTACACGCACGTTTGGTAATACCAATACCAACAGAATACCCAACGGAACATTGGCAGAAAATGGGGTGGGGAAGATGAACGATTTTGATACTAAGACTTTGAAACAAATAAAAGGTCTTGGAGTAAATTCTATTTGGTACACGGGTGTGATACGTCACGCCACTACAACCGATTATTCAGAATTTGGTTTACCTACCCAAAATGCGCAAGTGGTTAAAGGTAAGGCAGGTTCGCCTTATGCCATAACCGACTATTACGACATCGACCCCGATATTGCAGTTGATGTGGAAAATAGAATGAGTGAGTTTGAAGCATTGATAAGCCGCACGCATAAGGCTGGAATGAAGGTTGTTATTGACTTTGTGCCTAATCACGTTGCCCGTGAATATAAAAGTATAGCAAAGCCAAAGGGCGTGCGAGACTTGGGCGAGAACGATGATGTAAGCAAACACTTTGATGCTCAGAACAATTTTTATTATTGTCCTAATGAACCTTTACACCTTGACGGGCTTGTAAAAAATGGACGTACGCTCTCCGAAATAACTTACAAGGAGTTTCCTGCAAAGTGTACAGGCAACGACAAATTTGATGCCTATCCACAACAAAATGATTGGTATGAAACCATAAAACTAAATTATGGGATAGATTATTGCGACCTTGGCGGCACGAGTTATCATTTTTCGCCTCGTCCGTCTACGTGGGAGAAGATGACAGAAATATTGTTATTCTGGGCATCAAAAGGTATTGATGGCTTCCGTTGCGATATGGCAGAGATGGTACCAACGGCATTTTGGACGTATGCTATCGAGCGTGTGAAACGAGAATATCCTAAACTCATTTTTATTGGTGAGGTGTATGACCCTAATCAATATCGGGCTTATGTGGCTTCGGGCTTCGATTACTTATATGATAAGGTGGGAATGTACGATTGTCTCCGTGGAGTGATGTGTGGAGAGCAGTCGGCAAGTGCCATTACCAACGCTTGGCAAGCTACCAACGATATTCGTAATCAGATGCTCTACTTCTTGGAAAATCACGACGAACAGCGTATTGCTTCCGACTTTTTTAGCGGTGATATGCGCAAAGGAGTTCCTGCAATGATAGTTTCAGCCTTGTTTCAATCAAATCCTGTGATGATTTATGCAGGGCAAGAGTTTGGTGAAAAGGGAATGGACGCTGAAGGTTTTTCGGGTTGTGACGGACGTTCTACCATCTTCGATTATTGGTGTGTGGAGGGTATTCGCAAGGGCTATTATGCACGTAGAAGTTTGACAAAAGAGCAGAAAGACTTGGAGAAAACTTATAAAACCATCTTGAACATCTGCAATAAGGAAAAGGCTGTGGCTTCAGGGTTGACCTTTGATTTGGTGTATGCCAATTATGACAATCCTCGATTTGACACCAATAAACTCTTTGCATTTATGCGAAAAGATGGAAACGAGATACTGCTTGTTGTTGCAAACTTTAGCGATGAGGTTCTAAACATTGATATAAATATTCCTGCACACGCTTTCGAGTATTTACAGATGGCTGAAGGAAAGAAGGAAATGATTGATTTGTTGACCAATGAAAGTGAAGTGAGTGATTTCCGTAAGGACAACGTTGTCGGAATGAGTGTTGGAGCTTTGAACGGACGAATTTATAAGCTTTAGACGGACAAATCATAGGTTTTAAATAAACAATTTTCAAGTTTTAGACAAGCAAATTATAAGTTTTAATCAAGTAAATTTCAAGTTTTAAAGTGTAAGGAATGATGTCAAGAAGCGATAAAGAAATGATGTGGAAAACGATTGATAGTAAGGTTATTATCAATCGTCCGTGGTTGAATGCTCGATGCGATAAAGTGCAATTGCCCAATGGTACTGTACACGATGAGTATTATGTGCTTTCTTATCCTACGTGGATTAACGTTATAGCCGAAACAAAGGAAGGTAAAATTATTATAGAACGGCAGTATCGCCACGGTTTAGGGGTGGTTTCAACTGAGATTTGTGCAGGTTGTGTAGAGGAAAATGAAGAACCCTTGGCAGCTGCAAAACGTGAGTTAGAGGAAGAAACAGGATATACCGGGGGAGAATGGAAGGAGATAATGTGTGTGTCGCCTAATCCGAGTATTGCCAACAACTTATGTTATTGTTATTATGCAAAGGGAGTAGAACATACATCAAACGTGCATTTGGACAGGACAGAGGATATAGAAGTGGATCTGAAGACGAAAGAAGAGGTTTATGAGATGCTGCAAGTGGGAAAGTTTATACAAGCGATGATGATTGCACCCTTATGGAAATTCTTCGCTACCTACCACCCACAGCTTATAAAATAAGAAGTTAGAAATAAATAAATGATAACCAAAGATAGTATAAACTCTGCTTATTGCTTTTTGCATCAGAAGTTTCGAGTGTATGAATATTCTACTGATGAGATGCAAAAAGACGATATTGAGTTTGCCATATCTACCTATGTTGATGGTATGAACGAAGCGTTATACAACGAATTGTCGAAAGGGCGAACTGAATTCTTGCAGTCGCATCAAACATTCGCAGCAGATATGCAAGAAGCAATATCATTCTTGGAACAACAATTATAAAACTTAGAAACAGCGAATACAGAAGTATGGATTTTGATAAGATACAAGAAGATACACGCAAGGCAGAGCTTATACGTGTGATAGAGCACTCTGTAGAGCGGCTTTCATTACCTGAATTGGAAGCACTCTATTATGATTTAGTGGCGAAAGATTATATTCGATGACTAAAGGCTGGTTCTATAAATTACCACCGCATATAGTCATTAAATTTTTATGAAATACGTTTTGTTATCTTTTGGCTTCTTTTTATATAAAACAGGCTGCGCCTCAACAATTCAAACAAGTTTGATTGCATTCGGCTTGCTCTGTTTTTGGTTCAAAAATAAGCTCAAAATCTAACAACGCTAATTTATAGAACCAGCCTAAAAAGTGGATATGCAGAAGGGGATGGGTAAATATCGTGAAAGAAATGAGTAAATATTTGGTACGAAAAAAGCAAGCATTAGATTTACCATCTTATGCTTGCTTGAGCTCTTTTCATTTAAGTATCTTAATTACTCTGAACAATCTTTATCCCTTTCTGACTATACCTAAATCCTCCAAAACTTTTTACCTAAATAAATAATTACACTATTATGATTGAATGACAATGCAAAGATATGCAATTTTCAGATAGGATATATTACAATTTATGCACAACTTATTGCATATTTTACTGAATATATATCATTTTTACATTTTAAGCTGTACTTTTGTATTAATATACAAATTAATATCAAAGAAATGACAAATAATCTCAATAAAGAAATACTTCATTTAGCTATTCCCTCAATTGTAAGCAACATTACAATTCCACTTTTAGGTTTGGTAGATTTAACCATTGTGGGGCATATTGGCAACGAAAACTATATCAGTGCGATAGCTATTGGCTCAATGATATTCAATCTTATCTATTGGGGATTAGGCTTTTTGCGAATGGGAACAAGTGGTATGACCTCGCAAGCATACGGGCGAACAGATTGGAACGAAGCATTGAGTATTCTTTTGCGTGCTTTATTTATAGGCTTAGGAATGGGCTGTCTGTTTATCATTGGTCAATACTTGATAGAGTGGGGAATGGTCAGAGCGATGAACACACCACAAAGTGTATATCCGTTAGTGCATAAATATTTTAAAATAACGATATGGGGAGCACCTGCAATGTTGGGACTATACGGACTTACGGGGTGGTTCATTGGTATGCAAAACACTAAGGTGCCAATGGTTATAGCGATAGCTCAAAATATTGTAAACATAGTTGCATCAATGTTTTTTGTATATGTTTTAGGGTGGAATATTGAAGGTGTGGCAACAGGAACACTCATTGCGCAATGGGTAGGATTTGCGTTAAGTGTGGCAACGTTGCATTTTGGTTTGAAGTGTAACTATTTCTTTAAAGCTGAAAACAATGCAACCCTGTCTCTTAGATTTATGAAAACAATTTTGCAAACAAAGGATAATTGGGGAAATTTCTTCTCTGTCAATCGTGATATTTTTCTCCGAACCCTGTGTTTGATAGCTGTGAATATGTATTTTACGAGTGCTGGAGGGCGACAAGGCGCAATGATATTGGCTGTCAACACGTTGTTGATGACTTTGTTTACCATTTTTTCCTACTTTATGGACGGATTTGCTTATGCTGCCGAAGCACTTAGCGGAAAATATTATGGTGCTAAAAACGCCATAGGGTTCAAGCTATTGAAACGCCAATTGCTATATTGGGGACTTGCTATGGTAGTATTTTTTACAGCGATTTATGTTGTAGGCGGTACCAACTTTTTGAGTTTATTGACCAACAATACTGATGTTGTCCTGCAGGCACAACCTTATTTGATGTGGAGCTATTTAATTCCTATTGCAGGTGTCTTTGCCTTTATCTATGATGGCATTTTTATTGGCATCTCCGAAACCAAAGGTATGCTCGTTTCGGCATTAATAGCTGCCATTTGTTTTTTTGTTTTTTACCATCTTGCTTACCCATCAATCGGCAATCACGCCTTATGGATAGCCTTTTTATTGTTCTTATCCATACGCGGAATTTTACAAGGTGTGTGGACACGTAAGTATATCATTCATAGGCTTTAAGGTGGGTTTTAACTATCGCTTAATGATGGTTTAACCCAAATCGGTCGTTAGACTTCTTCGAGATTTGCGAGCTTATTTTGAGCTATTTTTGGTTGTTTTTGAAGACGTTTAGCGAGCTAAACAACTGAAAAAACAAACAAAAAGAGCCAAAATAAGGTGCAAAGACGAAGAAAAGCATAACATCTAAACGCTTTAAAAAGCCTCTGTGGGCTAATGACCGACTTGGGTTTAAAACCCATTAAAACCATTTTTTACTGCTTCCACAACAATTCGATAAGTCCTGACGATGGGGGAGTGGGGCAGCTTAATTCGTCTGCAAAGTGGAAGCCATTGTATTCAAAATGGGTTAAATCCTCCACGTTTGTGATTTCGTTTTGCAAAATATAGCGTGTCATACGTCCTCTACAACTTTTAGAATGCACAGTAACATTCTTCAATACGCCATTCTTTTCTACCAAAAACTTTGGCTTTATCACGCACAATTCTTTCACAACTCGCTTCCAATCAAAGAGATGTTCAAACTCTTCGGTGGCTAAGTGCATCAATACCCCATCATCGTTTTTCACTGCAGAGATGAGCATATCGGTCAACTTAGGTTTCCAATAAGCAAAGAAAGTATCCTCGTTATTGATTTCAAGCTTTACATTACCTTCAAGGCGATAGGAGTGAATAGCATCGCAAGGGCGCAACATTCCATAAAGAAAGCTCAATATCCATAAGTGTTGGTTGGCATACGTTATATCTTTTGGAGTCAATGTATTGGCATCTAAGGTTTTATATGCTTGACCGTAATATGCAAAAAGTGCAGGCGAAAAGTTGTCTTCATTGAAGAAGTCTTGATACCTTAACTTAGTTTCCAATGCCAATTTTGCATTACATTTTAGCATTTTCATCAACTCTTCTACTTCAAAATTGGCTAATTCCAATGCAAATTGTTGGGCATCACGAATAAAAATCGGAGTAGACAAAGATGGAATAGAACGCTCAGTTTGGGTATTCATTATCTTTGCAGAGGCAAGAATGATTTGCATATCAAGGGAGTTTTATGAGTTAACTAAAAAAGAAAGGAACGCACTGCAACCATCTTCGATAAGGTCCAAAGCATATTCAAATGCCTGTCCGTCGCCATAATAAGGGTCGGGAACTGCTGTAACGTTATCGTAATGGTGGATATAATCTGCCATCTTTACAATTTTTGCTTTCTCTGACGCTGTTTTTGCTCTGCTGTACACCTCTTTATAATTATCGTTATCCATCACTGCAATGTAATCAAAGGCATCAAAGTCAGTTGAAGCGTCAAATTGTCGAGCAATATGGTCGATGGTGTAGCCACGCTGCAAGCCGTGTTTACGCATTCGGCTGTCGGGCAATTCGCCTACGTGCCAGTTGCCTATACCTGCTGAATCTACATAAAACAAGGAACTAAGATCTTGTTTATCAATCATTTGTTGCATTACCGCATTGGCAGCAGGTGACCTGCAAATGTTGCCTAAACAGATAAATAATATTTTTGTTTTCTGATTTTTATCATTTCGTATTTCCATTATTTTATTGCTTTTGTTTATTTTATTATTATTCCGATGGGGAGTTTTTGTAAATCGATACGTCGAGCCCTACAACCCCAAAGGGCAGCTATTGTTTATACAAAGTACTATCAATACAAGTTTATTAATTAATGTAGGGGCGTGATCTATCACGTTCCACACTAAATTACATCTGCATACGGAACTCGATACGTGTTGATGAGCTTGCAAATAAATCGAGCCACTACACCTCTTGGTACAACTATAACTTATGCAAAGATATTAAAAATAATTTGTCAACCACATTTTTATTGTGCAAATATTTTATCAAAACGGAGTATATAATGAGTTTGAGTTCCTAAATAGACCAACTATTAAAAGAAGTTCTATAAGTGTTAAATCGGAATTATAGAACAATTTTTCGTCTAACTTTGATGTTTTATAAACATTTGGTTATCAAGTGGTTATGCGCACTAAATCTTTGCAGTCCTGAAAGTTAAACTTTGAGCTTGTCAAAGTTCAACTTTGACCGTCCCAAACATATATGGTAAGCATCCAATATTAGCCGCCTTTGTGTAACATTCTTGCTTTACTACCTTTGCCCGAAAAACTTATGTTTGTACTCAATGAAACAAATGTTTTTCGGGTTTGTTGCACTCCTGTGGACATGCGTCAGGGTATTCTTCGCCTGTCCCAATTGGTACGCAGCAATGACTTCAATCCTTCTGATGGTGTTGTCTACGTTTTCTACAATCGAGCCCGTAACCGAATTAAATTGCTGCACTGGGAACGCTGTGGTTTTGTCGTGTATCATAAACAGATGGCACAGGGTTGCCTAAGTCCTAAAATCATACGGGCGAGAGCTGGATTTTATGAACTTCGCTGGGACGAATTGGTACTCTATATTGAAGGTATAAATCCTAATTGCTACCGAAGAAAAAGATACAATAAATCTTAGTATTTTCTTGCCAGTGTCAGATATTTTTTGTAATTTTACATCGTATAAAGAACTGATAATGTGATGGATATGCCTTATTGCACAATGACATCTGACTACCATTCTCTCACTCGGGAAGCTGTTGTTAAACTTCTTGAGCAAAGGGATGCTGAGCTTAAGAACAAGGATACTCAACTCAAGAACAAGGATGCTGAGCTTAAGAACAAGGATACTCAACTCAAGGATAAGGATGCTGAGCTCAAGGATAAGGATGCTGAGCTCAAGGATAAGGATGCTGAGCTCAAGGATAAGGATGCTGAGCTCAAGGATAAGGATGCTGAGCTCAAGGATAAGGATGCTGAGCTCAAGGATAAGGATGCTGAGCTCAAGGATAAGGATGCTGAGCTTAAGATTAAGGATGCTGAGCTGGAACGAAAGTCCCGTCGTATTCTTGAACTTGAGCGCATGGTATTTGGCAGGCGCAGCGAGAAACGCCTGCCTGAGAGTGCAAGCGGCTGGGCGGGTACGCTTTTTGACGAGCAGTGGGCCAAAGAGGGTTCCCTGGCTCAGGTGGAAGCCCTTCCCATCATCAAGGAGATAAAACAGCAGGCCGGACAACGCAGGTTATCACGCCGTGTGAGCCGTCCTTCCAGAAAGGGTAGGGCCTACGCCTCCTATGTTCCCGAGAATATAGAGCGACAGGTGACGGAGATATATCCAGAGGGTTATGACGCTGAGCGCATGGTCATCATCGGACATGACAGAAGTGAGCATCTGTGTCTGCGTCCCTCATCCTTTTATGTCAGGGTAGAAGATCGTGTCATCTGCCGCCTGAAGGAAGCCCGTCCAACGGATGCGAAGGTCGACATCCTGGAAGCCCCCTTGAAAAAGCAAGCGGTGGATTGTTTTGCCGACGCTTCCCTGCTCGCCGAGATCATCACCGCCAAGTTCGCCTATCACCAGCCCGAGTATAGGCAATGTGAAAGATGGAAGGAACTGGGCGTGAACATCCCCACCTCAACCGTCAATAGCTGGGTTCACGATGCCGCCGATGCGCTTTATCCGCTTTACAAACTTCAAGTAAGACAGATCCTGCAAAGTCCTTATCTTCAAGTTGACGAGACCAGCGTACAGGTTGCCGACCGCAAGGGAAAGACGCGCAAGGGATACCTGTGGGGCGTGCGTGACGCCATGCACTCCCAGGGTGTGTTCTTCCATTGGAAGGACGGGTTGCGGTCGGGCGCTGTGGCAGATGAACTCTTCAAGGGCTACCAGGGTGCCATACAGTCTGATGGGTATGAGGTCTACAGCAGGTTTGAGAACGTTCAGGGCATCGTGCTGTTAGGATGTATGGCACACGTGAGACGTAAGTTCGAACATCTGGCGTCTGACGATAAGAACGCCGCCCATATCATCGAAACGATAGCCACGCTTTATGAGTTGGAGGAAAACCTCAAACACAAGAAAGCACCACCCGAGGAAGTGGAGACAGAACGAAAGGCTAAAGCTTACCCTATTCTTAAGTATTTGGAGACCTATATGTTGGATGTACACAAACAGTACACCCCAGGCGAAGCTATGGAGAAGGCACTGCGTTATGCCTTCGCCGTATGGATACGCATTGGCAGATATGTGCAGGACGGACGCTTCAACATAGACAACAACCTTATGGAACAGGCCATCAGACCCATCACGCTTGGAAGAAAGAACTACCTGTTCTGTGGTAACAATGAGGGAGCAGAGAACAACGCCATCTTCTATACCTTTATGGCGTGTTGCAGGGAAGCAGGCATAGAGCCATACAAATGGATGAAGGAAGTTCTTTCAAGGTCCCTGCCAGATATGACGGAGGAGGAACTCACGAAAATGCTACCTTCAAACTTCAAATAACAAATAACCCTTATATGCTGCCAGACATATAAGGGTTATTTGTTGGTGTGAAAGGCGGCTAATATTGGATGCTTACCATATATGTTTAGCCTTGTCAAACATATATGTTTTGCATCATCAAAGATGAACTATGAAAAAGAGAACATAAATATATTGTGCCTATGAATTGCTGCAATGGTATTATAGAACAATATGAATGATGGTATAAAAGATATATTTATTACATAATCAGTGTTATGATAAATAGAATTTAAGAGTTATTGTTTTGCTGCCCTTTGCTAAAAAAGAATAATTTAAATGGTTATAAACAATAAATGGAAAGATTTGTAGTTATTAGTTTACAATAAACTAACAATATGATGAAACGAAACAAAGTGATGGCTTCCCTTTTGGTTGGAGGAACATTGATGGGGGTAAGTGCGTGTAACACTACTAAGGAACAAACGAAGCAAAATACGTCTAAAGTTGTTCCTCCTGTAACCTTTGCGTTCAATAAAAAAGGTGAATGTTATGCTAAAAATAAGCAGAATATATCGGCTGAAGAGTTTGAACGCCTTACAAAAAGTGCAGGTTGGGAATGGCAATCATCGTGTATGATTGACAAAAATGGTAATGTTACCACTGCCGATTTCTATCAATCAATCGTAGGTATGAGCCCTATCAATTATTATTTTTCCGACGGCCAATGCCACTCATTCTTTTTCTCAAACGCAACGGGACAAAATGTTAAGTATGACTATGACTATAGGTTTGATCCCAAAACTGGCATTTTAGACATAAAAGGTCACGCTCGCCTTAATATTGTTAGAATGACAGAAGACGAGGTTGGTATTTTGGAAAGGATAAGTTGTGATGCAGACGGAAAACCCGAGTATGCTTACACGGTTTACAACAGGCTTGACGAACAAACATTAATGGGAGTTCTGATGCAAAGAAGATTGACTGTAAAAAAGTTGATACTGAAATAAGCTGTGCCTACACTTCTTGTTTCTTTAGCATATTGTCGAGCTTAAGAAACTGTTAAGTATATTTTTAAGTTGTTGATAGTAAGGGAGAAATATAATTTGGTTCTATCTTAGGTTTATTATAATGATAAACAGATAGAGACAAAGTTATGTTTATCCCCTATTGTATTTCGAATTTTAACCCACATCGGTCGTTAGACTTCTTCGAGATTTGCGAGCTTATGTTGAGCTATTTTTGGTTGTTTTTGAAGACGTTTAGCAAGCTAAACAACTGAAAAAACAAACGAAAGAGCCAAAATAAAGTGCAAAGACGAAGAAAAGCATAACATCTAAACGCTTTAAAAAGCCTTTGCGGGCTAACGACCGATTTGGGTTTAATTTAACCACCCATATCCTATGATGCTGTTTTTCATACCAATAATGCCTAAGTATTTTTGCTGTTTACCGCAAAAACATACTTTTGCACCATAGATTTCGGGATTACGCATTAAGCTAAATTGGTCTTTCAGTGTTTCATCTTGCAGTTTGATAGCGATAACTTGTTCAGGGTCAGTCTCTTCAGGTTCATCGGCTAAGAGTATTGCTGTATCGTATTCGAATGGTGGTTCCCATATAGCATTATCGATAGATTTAGAACACGAACCTACGATATAACCTGCTACCCAAACATACTTATCGCCAAAGTCTTGATTTTTAAACTGTTGGACGCTAATGGCAGTGTCGCTATAAAGTTCTACTTCCTCACTCTCTGTTTCTATATTATCACTTTCTGAGTTTGATGTTTCGTTTACAAGGTCTTTTTCACAGCCAAATAAGACTGTTAGGAACAAAAGAAATAAAAGGGAAATGAGATGTTTCATAAATACAAAAAGCGTCCACCGTATGGCAGACGCTTATTTACTATTAGGGTATTATTCTACTTTTTTACTTGCAGTTTTCTTTGATGATGCTACTGAAGTAGACTTCTTGGTTGTAGAAGTCTTCTTAGCAGATGCAGTTTTATTGGTCTTAGAAGTCTTAGCTGACTTACTTCGTAGTTTATCGCCTTCTTTCTCCAACTTTTCTACCTTTGCTTTCAGACGGCTAATTTCTTTGTCTTTCATTTCTATTTCTTCGCCCTGATTGCGTATTGTAGTAAGTAGTCCATTGAGCTCCTCATTATCTATTTCGTCTGGATATAAGGCATTTACACGATTAATGAAGTCGCCAAGTATATTCATATAATTGGTGAAAGCATCGAAAGGAGAGGCATAAATGCCACGATCCAATCCTACGTTGGTACGCTTTGTAGACATCATACGGAAGTTGTTGCTTGCTTGCAGATAATCCCAGTCTTGATTTATTCGTGGGTCATTGGCTATGCGGACTCTGTCAGCAACCTTATACAACTTGTCGAAAGCCTCACGTTGCATCGGGTTGCCTAACCACGTACTGATGTCGCGCTCTTCGTCCATCCAGCTCAAAGCGTATGGCACGTCTAATGAAGCCACACTCTTCATCTTCATACAGACTTCAGATGGAGTAGAGAAAGCTATACCTCGCTCTTTTGCACAAACAGGTAAAGCCTTGAAAAATTCTAATATATTGCTGCTTAATGGTTGTTCAATGCCCAATGCTGATAAGTTCATAAAGATGCCTATCATTTGTTCCTCATCGGGTAACGCTGCAATCTTGTCCATATATCTGTCGGCAAATAAAGGATATTCGTTCCATTCAGAATTGTTGAAACGCAACGATATGTCATCGCTCAATGCTACGTCACGAAGCAAAAGTTTAAGTTTTGGAGCTAATGCACAATGGTAAAGATAATGCGAACTCTTCCAACCTAATACGTGTTTTGCACCTTCGGTCAGCATACCTTTAAAGCCCATTTGATGCGCCATCAGCCCTATATCATCATTATATATAAGTGATGAGTTTCTAAGTACCTTAGGTGTTTGTCCAAAGTATTCTTTTATCTTTTCACTCTGTTTCTTTACGTCTTGTTTGAAATATTCCTCATTGCCCAAAGATGATAGGCCGTGCGAATAAGGCTCGGCAAGAAACTCTACACAACCTGTCTCTGCAAGCTCTTGAAGCTTTTCTATAACTTCGGGAGCATATTGTTCTAAGCTTTCAATGCCCACTCCTGATAGCGAAAAGGCCACCTTAAAGAACTTTCCGTTATCACGAATCATTTGCAATAAGGTTTCTAATGCAGGCATATAACTACGCTGAGCAATATCAGAGATGGTGCGTTCGTTTTCGTAGTCATCATAATAATAATGGTCTGTACCGATGTCAAAGAAACGATAACGGCGTAGATGAACTATCTGATGTATCTCAAAATATAAGCAAATTGTCTTCATTGTCTTCTGTTTAATAAATGTTAGTACTCCCTTAGTTTACCATCCTAAAGTGCGCAGATAAAGCTCTCTAATCCATTTTCCCACCTTTTCCCACGTTATTTGGTCTACCTCTCGTTTTCCTTCTATGGATAGATAATCGAACAAGCTGTCGTTGTTACAGATAGAATAAATTGCATCTGCCATAGCGTGTATGTCCCAATAATCCACCTTGATACAATTATCTAATATCTCTGCACATCCACTTTGTTTGGAGATTATAGTAGGCGTTCCACACTGCATAGCTTCCAAAGGAGAGATGCCAAATGGTTCGCTTACGGACGGCATCACATACACATCAGAAGATTTTAGACATTCGTACACCTCATTACCACGCATAAATCCGGGGAAATGAAAGCGGTCTGCAATGCCTCGTTCTGCCACCAAACTAATCATTTGTTCCATCATATCACCCGACCCAGCCATACAGAAGCGAATGTTGTGTGTGCGGTGTAGTACCATATTAGCTGCTTCAACAAAGTATTCAGGACCTTTCTGCATTGTCAATCGACCGAGGAATGTTACCACTTTCTCTTTATCTTTATGGCACGGACGTGGCATATCGGCTATTTCTTTCTTCAATGGATAAACCGCATTATGTACCGTAAATACCTTTGAGGGTGGCTGATGATACTGGTTAATAACCGTTTGTCGGGTGAGTTCCGATACACACATAATACAATCGGCTTTATCCATTCCGTCTTTTTCGATAGCATAAACAGTTGGATTTACCTTACCTCTCGACCTATCGAAGTCGGTTGCGTGAACGTGAATACACAAGGGCTTACCCGTGATTTGTTTAGCGTGAATACCTGCAGGAAAGGTTAGCCAATCGTGTGCGTGGATAATATCAAAATCTATTGCTCGAGCCACAACTCCTGCAATAATAGAGTAATTGTTTATTTCTTCGTGCAAATTAGAAGGATAACCGCCTGCAAAATCGAATGCACCCAAGTCGTTTACATTCATATAATTGAAGTCGGCATAGATGTGCTCTCGAAGTTTGTAATACAAGTCGGGAGACATTATCTTTCCAATCCTTTGCTCTACATAGTTGTAATCTACATCACGATACGCCACGGGTACACAGTTCATTGCCACAATATTGGCATACGTTCTGTCTTCATCACCAAAAGGATGGGGCAAACATAGCGTTGTCTCTATATCGCCTTGGGCATATAATCCTTCAGAGATACCAAAATTAGCAGTAGCCAGACCGCCAAAAACGTGTGGGGGATATTCCCAACCGAACATTAATACTTTCATATCTCCACCTCCTAATCTTTATATCTGTAACGCTCAAGCAACTCTAAGGTACGCAATACCTCAGCAACATTCATCGCAAAGGATATACCACCACGACCACGGAACGGTGGATTGCCATCAAAATATTCAGATATTGTTCCCAAACAATGGTAAAGCACCTCATCTTCATAACCCACCATCTGTCGTTCTATAAAGCTAAGTCGAGTGCGCTTGTATAGTTTCAGACACGCTTCTAAGTAGAAACCACCCAACCAAGGCCAAGCTGTGCCTTGATGGTATGCTGTTTCACGCTGCTCTTCTGTGCCATTACAAATAGGGTTATATCCACCGCTCTTTGGCGATAGCGTGCGCAATCCTTTAGGTGTAAGCAACTCACGTGTGCAAATATCTACAATTCCTTTTTTCTGTGCTTTATCTAATGGAGAGTAATCTAATGCAGCAGCCAAAATCATATTTGGACGAACACTCCAATCAATCATACTACCATCCACATAATCAAAAAGATAGCCGTAATCGTTCATAAAGGTTTCTATAAACGAATACTTACATTTTTCTGCTAATTCCTCGTATTCTTGTGCCTGTTCTGTCTGTTTTTGTTCTGCAAGAACTGAAGCCACAAATTTCAAGTCGTTATACCATAAAGCATTAAACTCAACAATATAGCCCGAACGAGGTGTAGATGGGCGATTATTCACCACACCATTCATCCACGTAATGGGCTTGTCCTTGCCTTCAGCATAGAGCAATCCATTGTTGTGAAGCACCAAATTAGGGTGTTTGCTTTGTGCTATATATTCTATAATATCATTCAAGAACTTGCCATAGCGTTTCAAACAAGCCGCTCTCCCCACTTCTTTGTCGTATTGTTGGATAGCCCAGATACACCATAAAAGCACATCAGGCTGTTCTATTTCTGTAATATCTACGCTCAAAGGCTTTCCCTCCATAAACTCACGAATACCCTTTTCGGCAGTTTTCATCACGAGTTCAAAGTTGTTTTGCTCTTCTATGCTGAGCGTCAATCCCGGTAATGCTATAAATTGGTCGCGCGCTCTACACTTAAACCAAGGGTATCCAGCAAGGATATAACGATCGTTTTCAGACGTGCGCTTGTGGAATTGGTGTGCAGCATTTACCAAACAATGGAAAAAGTTATCACGAGGATTTCGCTCCTCCACTTCTTTGTCAAACAATCGTTTCAATGATGAAGTTTTCACCATAGATGTGGAAGCAGAAAAAACGATGCTTTCTCCTTTCTTTATTGGCATCTCAAAATACCCTGGGACATACAAGTCTTCGTTCACGTTATATCCACGCTCCACCTCTTTTTGATATTCAAACCCACGATACCAATAGGGTTCGTAATGAAATTCATTCTTTTTTGAGAACTGCATATACAAGGTAGGGTAACCCTCATACATACACGTAGCAATGCCATTGCTTATCTCGTCGTAATGTTTGTTCACAGCAGCGTTTTCGTGCGTGAAGGCTCTTACACTACGAAAGGCTAAGAATGGGCGAAATTGAAGTGTTGTGGGCGAATGAGCATCAACCAAAGTGTAACGAATAAGGATGCTGTTTTCGTAATGCTGAAACACAACTTCCTTTTTCAATAGTGCGCCCCCTACCCTATACAACGTTGTGGGTACAATATCACAATTGAACTCTCTTATATATTTATGTCCATTAGGACTAAAGTTTTCGCCGTGATATTTGTGCAAACCAAGGTTGAATGAAGCTCCGTGCTGAATAACCGTAGGGTCTACCGAACTTAACAACACGTGGTTTTCGTTATCAAGTTCTGGCACAGGAACAACAAGCAATCCGTGATACTTTCGTGTATTACAATCTACTATGGACGAACAAGAGTAGGCACCCGAACGATTTGTACGCAACAATTCTCTCGGTAGTGTGTCTTGCAAGTTCGTCATTAGAGCCTTTTCAAATTTAAGATAGCCCATAATCTAAATTTTTAATTCGTTCACAATGGATTAGTTTCCAATAGTGCAGAAAGAGAATTTATACAATTCTAAAAACTCTTCATTCCTCCTCAAAGTTACAAAAAATAAATTAAGAACGTTGAATTGATACAATATTTTTCTACTTGTAATTTCATTTTAACATTCTATCATATATATATGATGCATTTATCCTTCGTATGTGAGAAATAGTACTAACCCTTAACAATCCTCTAACTGAGCAAGGTTCGCTGTATTGTTCTATTCTTCCTTTTGTGCATCTTTTATGATTAACAAATTGATGTTCTAAATTCAATAGGTCTATCTTAGGCATACAAAACATATATGTATTGCTTTGCCAAAGTTCAACTTTGACCACTTCAAACATATATGTTTTACCTCCTCAAAGTTGAACTTTGAGAAGTCTTAAATAAGTGTTTTGTAAATCAATGATTAATAGATAGTTATCAATACTTTACTTTTTCAGTTTTCTGTTCTTTTCGTCAGAATTATTCTGCTCTACCCTTTGTTCTTCTTTTGTTCTGTTTGCGAACTCTCAATTATCTATTTTATCTTTATCAATATATAAAAAAACCGCTACCCAACAGCGATAAACAGTTGGGTAGCGGTTCAGAATATGCTCTTTATCATTCGTATAACGAACTTATTATGCCTCTTATTCTATGCCGTGTTCGGTCAACGCCTTAGCATAACGATCTGCATTTTTCTGATGCTCTTCGTAGGTTTCGGCAAAGTTGTGTGTACCGCTGAAATCTTCCTTTGCACACATATACATATAATTATGGTGAACATAATTGAGTACAGCATCAATGGCAGCCACGCAAGGAATACGTATCGGACCGGGGGGAAGTCCTTTGTATTTGTAAGTGTTATAAGGACTGTCGTAGCTCAACCATTTATGATAGATGCGGTGTGCTTCAAACTTACCGATGGCAAACTTCACAGTTGGGTCGGCTTGCAATGGCATTTTTGCTTTCAAACGATTTATGTACATACCTGCTATTTTAGGCATTTCGGCTTCGTTATCGGTTTCCTCGTCCACAATACTTGCCAAAGTCATTACTTCTACCTTGGTAAATCCTGCCTTTTCAGCCTTTTCTGTACGCTCAAAAGTCCAAAAACGTTTGTTTTCCTTGTCCATCTTTTCCATAAAACGGGCTATTGTTGTGTCCCAATAGAAATCATACGTATTGGGTACAAACATTGCAATGATGGTTTCAGGTGTATAGCCATATTTCTTGCAAACTTCGTCAGAAGTAATGCTATCAAGAAATTCCGAACGGGTAAACATCATCTTTTTGCTCACATCTTTAGCCAAATCGCCCAATGTACGTACCGAACGAATGGTAAGCGAAACAGGGGCTTGGCGACCATTGGCTATATAACGGAATGTTTGTAGTGCGCCCATACTGCCCACAGCATAGCGTCCTTTCTCTATCTTATCTTTGTATGAGGTAACAGCTGCCAACTGTTTGAACACCCACATTCCGTGTTTGGTAGAAAGAGGGGCTAACTTTGCATATACAGAGTCGATGTTATCATTGTCGTCAATTGTGAGATACTCTCGCTCTCCACTCTTCGACATCGCCGAAAAGAAGAAGAAATAAATAAGAATAGCACCTACGAAACCGAAGATTCCTATAAATTTTAGTCCACGATGCTTGTTTTGCTTACGCTTTGATTTTGCCATTAGTTATGATTTTAGTTCACTGCAAAGGTACGCATTTTAGTAAAAAAGGCTTTGCGTATATAGGCAAAAAAGCATAAGTTTTTTTATTTTTAATATTCTATCAGCTTGTTTTAGGCAGATAGTTTGTACTTTTGTAGTGGTTTACAACTCGCTTTTGATGGGTGAGAAAGTAAGCGAATTTTTGAAATAAATAAAACAAAAAAGATAGTATGAAGGAGTTTGAGACCTACATTTTCGATTTAGACGGCACATTGTTAGAAACATTGAACGACTTGGCTGCAAGCACCAATTATGCCTTGCGTACCCATAATATGCCCGAACACACTGTGGAAGAGGTGCGTATGTTTGTGGGAAATGGAGTAAAAAAGTTGATGGAGCGTGCCATTCCTAATGGTCTCGACAATCCACAGTTTGAGGAGGTGTATGCAACGTTTCGCCAACACTATCTTGAACACAATCTTGATACAACCAAACCTTACGAAGGCATTATGGAAATGCTAACCGAGCTGAAACAAAGAGGCAAGAAATTGGCAATTGTAAGCAACAAATTTTATGCCGCTACACAAGATTTGGCTCGTCATTTCTTTCCCGAAACCATCACAGTGGCAATTGGTGAACGTGAAAACATTAAGAAAAAGCCCGCTCCCGACACGGTGATAGAAGCATTGAAGCAATTGGGTGCAAGCAAAGAAGGGGCTGTGTATATTGGCGATAGCGATGTAGATGTGGCAACGGCTCGAAACTGCGGTATTCCTTGCGTAAGTGTGCTTTGGGGATTTCGTGATAAGGAGTTTTTGATAGATCACGGTGCTACATACTTTGTCAGTAAGCCCGAAGAACTTCTACCTTAATATACACCAATGCGAGCGAAAGAGAATGTTTCCTTTCGCTCGCATTGGTGTAGGTTGTATATGCAACTTATTTTTCTGAAGCGTTGGTTTTTATTTCAGCTTAAACTCGTTTATATTCTTAAATCCATTAACGAATGATGTGCCGTCCATACGTTTTTTTCCTGAAAGTTGTATCTCTTTCAGCTCCAATTGGTAGTCGGCAGTATTCACATAGATGTGTTTTCCTTCTGCAACAAAAGTACCTGCGCTGCCAACGCTTTGTCGGTTGGTCTTTTCCGTTTTATATATTTTCAACGTGTTGTTGCGTCCCTTAGCTACACTTTCATCTAAGGGCAACATCTCTGACCACGCCCCAGGGTAAGGCGAAAGTCCACGTACAAAGTCGTAAACACACTTTGAAGGTTGATTCCAATTGATTTCGCACGTTTCTTTAAATATCTTTGGAGCAGCTTTGAGTGCTTTTGTTTCGTCTTGTGGTTCGGTTACGGCCTCACGGAAGATGGCAAATTGGGTAGGTGAACTATCTTTTTCCACATTATCTAATATAAGGTCTATTGTTTCCATAGCCAATTTTGCGCCCGCTTTCATCAGTCCGTCATACACATATTCTACATCTGCATCGTCGGGGATGTCAAACGTTTTATGTTTTATGATGCGTCCTGTGTCTATATCCCTATCAAGGAAGAAAGTGGTAACACCTGTTTGGGTTTCGCCATTGATAACCGCCCAATTGATGGGAGCTGCACCACGATATTGTGGAAGCAAGGCAGCGTGAACATTGAATGTGCCAAAGCGAGGCATATCCCATACCACTTCGGGCAACATACGGAAAGCCACCACTACTTGTAGGTCAGCATTGAATGTTTTAAGTTGGTCAATAAAGTCAGGGTCTTTCATTTTTACAGGTTGAAGAACGGGCAAACCCATTTTCTCTGCATAAACCTTTACTGCCGGTGGTTGTAAGGTGTCTTGGTGTCTACCCACGGGTTTGTCGGGTTGAGTTACCACTGCAACAACATTATATTCGTTTTCTACCAAAGCTTGCAACGACTCTACGGCAAACTCTGGTGTACCCATAAATACTATTCGTAAATCTTTCTTTTCCATTAATTCAAATTCTGTAAAAATCAAGTTCTTCTTTTTGCCAATAATCTATTGATACATAGACTATTCAGCACTAAAATCTGCAACCAATTGGCGATACATACTGTACAATCGAGTGCGTGAGATATAGCCGCAGAGTTGTCCATCGGTCTCCAAAACTGGCAATACCTGTGCGCCTGTTTCGTCAAATACCTTCATTACTCGTTCCATCGGATCGTCTACAACAAGTGTAGCCGCAGGGGGCGACATTAGTTGGTTGACGTGGAAACGGTGGTACAATTCGGTTCTGAAAATGATATGGCGCAACTTTGTAATATCTATCTCTCCTATCAAGTTTCCGCTATCGTTCACAACGGGAATATAGTTATTTCGGCTCGCACTTATGACGTGAATAAGTTTGCCCATTTCCATATTTAGGTCGACAGAGGTATATTCCTTATCGATAATGCTTTGCATATTCATCATTGTCATTACCGATTTGTCGGTATGATGGGTAATGAGCTGACCTTGTCGTGCTAAGCGTACGGCGTATATACTATGGTTTTCGAAGATATTAATGGTGAGATAAGAACAAACGGTTACGATAATCAACGGAATGAAAAGATTGTAACCTCCTGTGAGTTCGGCTATAAGAAATACACCCGTGAGTGGTGCGTGCATTACGGCAGCCATCACCGCAGCCATACCATAAAGGGTAAAGTTCTTTTCGGGAATATACTCGCCTATCTGCTGTACGTTCCAAAAACGAGCAAAGAAAAAGCCTGCAAAACCACCGATAAAGAGCGAAGGAGCGAATGTTCCGCCACAACCTCCTGCCCCATTGGTAGCACTCGTTGCAAAGACTTTAGTGAGCATAACAAGTCCTACATAGAGCAACAAAAATTTGGTTTGACCTGCAAACATAGAACCTCTTAACACCTGATTCCAATCGGCTTCAGAATTACCTTCGATGAATATACGCAAGCTGCTATAACCTTCACCGTACAAGGCTGGGAACACTAAAATAAGAGATGAGAGTACCAATCCGCCTGCCAACAACTTGAGATAAGGCCTGTTAGAAAGTTTGGCATATCCATCTTCACACCACGACATTACACGCATAAAATAGAGTGAGAGAAAGCCACAGGCAATGCCAAGAAGAATGGTTGGCGGTACTTTGTCTAAGCTCCAAAGCGAATCTATCTGAAAGTTATACATTGATTCTCCGCCTGTAAAGAAGTAAGAGAAACAAGTTGCGGTAACGGAAGAAATAAGAATAGGAAGTAATGATGCCATCGTTAAGTCGAGCATCAATACCTCTAAGGTGAACACCAAACCTGCAATTGGGGCTTTAAAGATGCCCGAAACAGCTGCGGTAGCGCCACAACCAACGAGCAACATCAAAGTGCGCTTGTCCATATGGAAAAGCCTTCCTAAGTTACTACCAATGGCAGAGCCTGTAAGCACAATAGGAGCTTCGGCTCCCACCGAACCTCCAAATCCAATAGTAATGGCTGAAGCAACGATAGAAGTCCACGTATTGTGGGCTTTCAGCTCGGAACGTTTGGTGGAAATAGCATAAAGCACACGGGTAATGCCGTGCGAAATGTGGTCGCGAACAACGTACTTTACAAACAAGCTGGTGAGCCATATACCCACTACGGGGTAAAGCAGATAGAGCCAGTTGATGGAGATAAGGCTAAAGCCTGACGTAATAAGCGATTCTATTTGATGAATGATGATGTGGAGTACGTAGGCAGCTACGGCAGCTAAAAATCCCACTAAAAAAGCAAGTACCAATACGAATTGGCGGTCGGAAATATTTTTCTGACGCCATCTGTCTATATTGGTAATAAACTTATATTCCTGCATAAATGATTTTAAAGTTACGACAAAGCGATTTGAATTACTCAAACTTTGCGTAGCGTATCAAAATGTTTTAATAATGATATTTAGAAACTTTGATTATTTACGAATGATATTTACCTCGCCCGACTCGCTAATCTTGATGATAGTAGAGGCCTCGTGGGGCTTGTGCTCTTGACGACGAGCAAAGCAAACATAATCTACTGCCGAGAGTATGTCTTCTGAAATGTCGCAATAGTTTTGTGCCGCAGGTTCGCCACTGATATTGGCAGAGGTGCTAACAATAGCCTTCTGAAAACGATAACATAGCTCTTGAGAGAATGGCTCTTTAGTTATTCTTATTCCAATAGACCCATCTTCGGCTATCAAGTTTGGCGCAAGATTTACAGCATTATCAAGGATTACGGTTGTAGGCTTCACCACTGCGTCAAGCAACTGCCACGCCACATCGGGTACATTGCGTACATAACGCTGCAAGCGAGCATCAGAATCGACCAAGCATATCAATGCTTTTGAGTCTTCACGCTTCTTTATTTTGTATATCTTTGCCACAGCTTCGGCATTAGTGGCATCACACCCTAATCCCCAAATAGTATCTGTCGGATAAAGTATTACTCCACCCTTTCGCATCACTTCTATTGCTGTTCTTATATCGTCTTCTTGCTTCATTGTCGTTTTGATTTATATGTTATTGTGATTACAATTACGCAAAGATATTGTAAAAAAAGGGAATACGCAAACGAAAGACCTAAAAAATAAGTCGAAACCATCGTGTATTTAGAAAACAAAAGTAAAACTAAGATAGGTAATTCATAAATTTCCTTATAAATAAGGATTGTGAAAAAGTTGAATAAAGATTAACTTTGCACCCGAAATTCAATCCTATAAAAAGTATGATTAGCGAATTATTATTGTTGCCACTCGTTGTAAGTGGTACTCCCGATGCTCCAGTTGACACAACTACGTTTAAGAATGTTGATTTACAAGAAGTAGTAATATCTGATTCAAAGCAAAATCAAAAAAATCTTACTCCGACATCTGTCTCAAGAGTCGATGTACGTTTGTTGAGAAGTCAACAGATTGTTAGTCCTAAAGACCTATCCGTAGTAATCCCCAACTTTTATATGCCCGATTACGGATCACGTGCCAATACCCCTGTATATATAAGAGGTATAGGTGTGAAAGCAAAAGGTTCGGCTGTGGGATATTATGTTGACGGTGTACCACACTTTGAGTCGTCTGCATTCGACTTCGACCTTAGCGAGATGGCAGCAGTAGATGTGTTCCGCGGACCTCAAGGTACGCTCTATGGACGTAATGCCATTGGCGGTATTGTGAACGTGTATAGCCACAATCCGCTTGATTATCAAAACACAAGAGTGAAAGTTGGGTATGGAAACTATAACGACTTTGTAGCAAAGGCATCCAACTATACAAAACTTTCTAATAGCTTCGGCTTCTCTGTTGGTGGCTCGTATCACCACAATGACGGTATGTTTAAGAACGCATTCCTCAATGACAAGGCTGATAAAATGGACGAAGGGGAAGCACGCATAGGATTGTATTGGAAACCTGCTGCACAATGGCTGCTCCGTCTTACTTCAACCTTTGCATATAGCGACCAAGGGGGGTATCCATACGCACCATACGATGTGACGACAGGAAAGGTGGCAGATGTGAACTATAATCGTTACAGTTCGTTCCGCAGACTTATTTCTTCAACAGGTTTCAATGCCCATTACGAAAATGATGCTTTGAGCTTTAACAGCCAAACATCTTATCAATTTATAAAAACAAATATGGGTATCGACCAAGATTTTACGGTGAACGACCTTTACTTTGTAAACAATAATTTCCATCAAAATATGTTATCGCAAGAGTTTACATTGAAATCGAATAACAATAGTCGTTATCAATGGATTGTAGGCGCATTCGGTTTATTGTTCGATTCCAACTCATTTGTCAAGGTAGCTATGCTTCCAAAGAAAGTGGAAATGCCTACCGACTTTAACGTACCTACCAAGTCGATAGCTCTTTATCATCAAAGTTCATACAACATCTGGAGAGGTCTTTCAGCAACAATTGGTGCACGTTTCGACTACGAACACGCTGAAACCAACTACAATCAAGATATGGTTAATTTGGTAAACAATGGCGTAAGACACGTATCAGACTTTAAAAGCAAGGCTAACTTCCGCCAGTTTACGCCTAAATTCACCATCCAATATCTCACTACAACCAATAATTTGTATTACGCAAGTGTAACACGCGGCTACAAACCAGGTGGTTTCAACAATAGTTTCAAGGAAGATTACGAACGTTCGTACAACCCTGAATACAGCTGGAATTATGAATTAGGAGCACGCACCACATTTTGTGACAACAAATTGTCGGCAGAATTAAATCTTTTCTTTATCGACTGGAGAGATATGCAAACCGCTTATACCGTACAAGGTTTGGGCAATGTCATTCTCAATGCAGGACGTGCGCACAGCAAGGGTTTAGAGTTTGCTTTGGGTTATCGTCCTGTAAAGGGCTTGAACCTCAACTTGGACTATGGTTATACCCATGCCCGATATTTGAAATACGTGAAGAGCGAAAAGGAAAACTATTCACATAAGTATCTTCCAATGGTACCTAACCACACACTTGCGCTTACAGGAAGCTATACAGTAATGCCA
The DNA here is from genome assembly GCF_900155655.1 of Prevotella ihumii. Lineage (GTDB taxonomy): Bacteria > Bacteroidota > Bacteroidia > Bacteroidales > Bacteroidaceae > Prevotella > Prevotella ihumii. Next base: position 902,094 of record NZ_LT706987.1, on the reverse strand, counting down.
ATGGGCTGGTTAGACAGATTAGTGTTCAGCGCAGGAATGACAGGAGTCGGTCGTATCTATTGGACAGACAATAATGCCGTAAGTCAAAACTTCTATGCAACACTGAATGCAAAGGTAAGTATGAGCAAAGGCATTTTCACTTGGGAAGTATGGGGTAAAAACCTCACAGCAACCGACTATGTAGCATACGGGTTTGTAACAGGAAAAGACTATTACGGACAAAAGGGTAAGCCATTGACATTCGGCACATCGTTAGAGATTAATCTCTAATGATGAACGAATTAAAGGATTAACTTCCAAAAATAAGATTCATTATTTCGTTGGGTTATTATAATGTATTTGCAACAAACGGCAGTGCATTATAATAACCCTTTTTTATACCCATTGCTGAATTTTTATTTTTTAGCCACTATATCCATTACTATCTTATTTGATAGATAGTGTATTTGCCGCTTATCTTTTTCTGTTTTTCCATTTTACTTCGGATGATTGTGAAATACAATGTCTTTCCCTAGAAAAAGTTGACTCGCAAAATCAACAATTATGTGGAAGTACAATTGTGAGAAACGTAACAAGTATTACGATGAAGTAATTCGTCTTTATACCCAAGAGGGTTTGGGGCGCACAAAAATTTCTCGAATCATTCCTGTTGGAGAGACAACAATTTCAAGATGGATTCGTAACTTTGCAAGTGAAAACCAAGTCAAAGTCATTATGAAACGTCGAACATTCATCCATTCTGGAACTCCTATTGCAGATGCCGAGAATACAGAGATCAAAGACTTGCAGGCAGAGATTGCACGTTTGAAGAAGGAACTGACTCACGAATCACTTCGTGCTGATNATATAAAAGAGAATCAAAGTTTTTGTATAATCCCTGAGAATGGTTTACCTTTGCAGCCATGCCCAGGGTTGACTTCCGGGCTACGCCCTCCAGTCAACCCTGGGCAGTTATAAGAATGACTCTGTCAACAAATATCAGTGATAAGGATCAATAGTCAACTATAATCAGTTTTAATGTTTAACTGAGTCAACTTTATCAAGACTTAAGACAAGCAAGTAGTCAACCAAAATCAGGAAACTACACAAGGGTCATAATTCTTGTATATGTGTTTGAAAAGAAACGTGATACACAAAAGTGGCATAAATTTGTGTGCAATTGTAAGCAAAAGTTTTGAGAGATACACCTTTAACCCAAATCGGTCATTAGCCCGCAAAGGCTTTTTAAAGCGTTTAGATGTTATGCTTTTCTTCGTCTTTGCACCTTATTTTGGCTCTTTTCGTTTGTTTTTTCAGTTGTTTAGCTCGCTAAACGTCTTCAAAAACAACCAAAAATAGCTCAAAATAAGCTCGCAAATCTCGACNCAAATATATGAAGAATTTATTTATCGGAGTTGATTTTTCGAAAGAAAAAGTTGATGTGGCTATCATTTTTGCAGACGGTCTGACAGAAACGGCCCCAAGAGTGTTCAACGAGTTCAAGACAACAGTGTCTGGCTACAAGCAACTGGTCAAGTGGGTGGAGAAGAATTCCTACGGTATCGATCCTTCCCTGTGGCTCTTCTGCGGTGAAAATACTGGCGACTACAGCAAAGGACTATGCAACTTCCTCTACGGCAAAGGCTACGATATGTGGCTTGAGAACGCCAAGAGCATCAAGGACGCATCAGGTCTCAGACGATTGAAGTCTGACCGCGCCGACGCCTCGATGATTGCAGAATACGCTATGAGAAATCACGACAAAGCCGTTATGTACGAGCCACTTAGCGAGTCACTTGCACAACTACGAGAGCTGTTTCTGTATCGTCAAATGGTGGTACGCCATAGATGCAGCTTTCAGGTGCGTAGAGGCGAGAAGAAGCTCACTATGGAGAAATCGCCTATCAAGACAATGATCTCGCAGAGCGGAAGGCATATCGTATCAGAACTCAATAAGGAAGTTGAGAAAATAGACAAGCGAATCGCCGAGCTCATTAAGTCGGACGAAGAGCTCACCGAGGTGTTCACAATCGTGACCTCGGTGCCTGGCATAGGAACGCAGAACGCTGTCTGTCTGATGGTGTATACAGACAACTTCCGTCGTTTCAACTACGACTCGCGCAAGATTGCCTGCTATTACGGCTTAGCCCCATTCGGAAAAGACTCTGGCACCAGTGTGCATTCTGATCCGCATGTACATTATATGGCGAACCGCCAGATAAAGGCCATGCTGACACAAGCTGCACTGGCTGCCGTCAAATTCAATCCCGTTATGGCGAGGTACTATATGCGCCTCGTGGAACGAGGAAAGAAGAAGCAAGTTGCATTGAACAATGTCAAGAACAAACTTGTGCATTTGGTCACTGCAATGGTTAGAAACCGCCAAACATTCACCCCTGATTATAAAATCTCAGCATAAATTGAAAATAATGGTCAAAACATTTGGATTTTAACATAGAAAGCGATTTGGGGTTAAGCGTATTCCGTCTTCAACAAATTTACTTCTTTATGTTTATTTCTTCAGCTATCAAGTATTCGTTACGTCGACTACTATTACGACTAATCAAGTCGCCAAGAAAGCCTGCAAGGAAGAGTTGCGTACCCAATATCATTGCAACAAGCGCAATAAAGAATGATGCGTGATTGGTGAGTAGGTCTCCATAAATGCCATTAGATAGATTTATCATCTTTTCGATGATGAACCACACGAAAGCTATAAAGCCAATGAAGAAAACAAAGCTTCCCATCAAGCCAAATACGTGCATAGGCTTCTTGCCAAAATTGGTTAAGAACCATAGTGTAAGAAGGTCTAAATAACCATTGAAAAAGCGGTTTATACCAAACTTAGTTGAACCATATTTACGTGCTTGATGCTGCACCACCTTTTCTCCAATCTTCTTAAATCCAGCCTCTTTAGCTAAATAAGGGATATATCTGTGCATCTCTCCATACACCTCAATGTTCTTTACAACAGCTTTCTTATAAGCCTTTAGTCCACAATTGAAGTCGTGAAGATTTTTCACACCACTAATGGCACGTGCTGTAGCATTGAAAAGCTTTGTAGGAAGTGTCTTTGATAAAGGGTCGTAACGTTTCTGTTTATAACCACTTACAAGGTCGTATCCGTCCTCTGTTACCATCTTATAGAGTGCAGGAATTTCATCGGGCGAGTCTTGCAAGTCAGCGTCCATCGTTATTACCACATCGCCTTGCGCCTCGTTAAATCCACAATAGAGTGCAGGGCTCTTACCATAGTTACGTCGAAACTTAATGCCTCGTACGTTTTCGTCGGCTTTTGAGAGCTGTTCTATTACCTCCCAACTCCTATCGGTTGAGCCATCATTTACGAAAATTATCTCGTATGTGAACTTATTCTCGTTCATTACTCTACGAATCCACGAATGTAATTCAGGCAAACTTTCATCTTCGTTGTAGAGTGGTACTATAACTGATATATCCATATTTTAGATTATAACAAATTTTGATTTGAACGCACAGAGCGAAACATAAATGCAGCAATGGGCAAACTTATCATTGCGCCAAAGAAAGCACCATAGAGAAAACTATTTACCGAAATGGTCATAGGTGCAAAAGCATCGGGAACTAAGGTCAAAAACTCATCTCTGCTTACCCCCATTGAGGCATAAAGCGCATCGTACTGAGGTGCAGAAAGGATAGTTGAAACCATACGTACCAACTTTCCGTTATCAACAAATTGCATATAAAGCCACTGCAAGAAGCTAAAAATAAATGCTCCATTGAAGAAAACTCGTACACAGTAGAAATAAGCACGCTTAAAAGAAATCGCTCCTCCAAGACCCTCTTCACGATATATCTTTAGGCGATAAGCTACAAAAAATGGAGTGGAAAGCAGCAATATGGTACTAAATTGGCTGAGAAAGCTCTGCCAAGTCATAGCAAGAAAGCAAGCAAACGAAGCTGCCCACACAATTGCTAAATAGATGCCATCATAGCGTGCGTACGCACTAAGTTGTTTTATTTCGTCCTTATTCATAATGCAAAATTACTCAATTAATATTATAAATAAGGTAACAAGCTGCGAAAATTATGTTTTTTTGTTAAAATCAGAAAAAATAAGGGATACTTTACAGGATATTAAAAATAAATGATTAACTTTGCACTCGCTTTCAGAAAGAAAGTAATGAGACGAGCAAGTCTCTTACGGTCAGCTCCCTTTGAATCCCCCAGGATGGGAACATAGCAAGGGCAGAAGGTCGTAGCGACGCGATAAGAATCGCTTGCTCACCCCGCCTCTTTAGCTCAGTTGGCCAGAGCACGTGATTTGTAATCTCGGGGTCGTTGGTTCGAATCCGACAAGAGGCTCAAAAAATCAAAATAAAAAAGGATAAGTCAGAAATGATTTATCCTTTTTTTATTTCTCTTTTATCCAATTCCTACTATCAATATATTCTTACATCAGAGATGACAAACGAACCCACATATTCGTTAAGGCGTTTCACCAATTGTGAACGCATCATACTTAAATCTTGACGCAATGCAGGATTTACTATCTTAACATAAAGTGTTTGGTTGCGAATAGCTTTCTCTTGGGTATATCGGGCTACGGTTTTGCCTGCTACTACTTCCCACGCATCAATGAGACGCTTCTGCATCAGCGGAGTTTCAAGTCCACCATCACGCAACATTTTGCCCAATACTTCGGATAAGGGCTGTACCTTTCGTCTAAACATAAGCCACCTCGCTTTCGCTTATTTCTCCTCCTACAACATTAAAGAGTTTATAATCGAAGGTCGAATTTTTTAGTATTTTGTCTAAGTGTTCACGATTGGTATCGGTGATGAATATTTGCCCGAACTCCTCACCCGACACAAGTTTCACTATCTGCTCTACCCTATTGGCGTCCAACTTATCGAATATATCATCGAGCAATAGCAACGGCACACGTTCGTTAGTGGCACGTTTCAGAAAGGTGAATTGTGCCAATTTCAGTGCCAATACAAAGGTTTTACGCTGTCCCTGACTTCCTTCACGCTTTATAGGGTAGCCACCGAGCATCATTACAAGGTCGTCTTTATGAATACCATGAAGCGAATAGCCCATAATTCTGTCTTTTGCTCTGTCTCGTTGTATCACCGAAAGCAAGTCGCCACGTTGCCCGTGCGAAACATAGTTTAACGATACTTCCTCGTGATTTTGTGCTATGCGTTGATAGATGTCTTGAAATACAGGCACAAGTTCGTCTATATAAGCTGTTCGCTTTTTATAAATAGTCTCTCCATATTCTGCCATCTGCATTTCTAATAGCTCCAATAGTGTAGCGTCAGGTTCGTCCTCTTGCTTCAATAAGCTATTTCGGTTTTGCAAGGCTTTGTTATAGCGCAATAGCAAGTCGATGTATTCTTTATCATACTGCGATATAACCACGTCCATCAGTTTGCGTCGTTCCTCGCTTCCCCCTTCTATTAGCGAAATATCTGCTGGCGATATAAAGGTTAAAGGCACTAACCCTATGTGTTCGCTTAGCTTCTTGTATTCTTTCTTATTGCGCTTAAAATGCTTTTTCGTACCTCGTTTCATTCCGCAATACACGCTCTCTTTGTCACCTCCATCGGTGGTATATTCGCCTTCAATCACAAAAAAATCGTTCTCGTGGCGCATCACTTCCGAATCCTTTGGATTGAACGCACTGCGACAGAACGATAAGTAGTAAACAGCATCCAAGAAGTTGGTCTTACCCTCACCATTATGTCCAATGAAACAATTCATCTTAGGCGATAACGCTAAAGTTGCCGTCTGAATATTTTTGAAATTGATAATCGAAATTTTATCTAAGCGCATAACAGTTCTACGAGGAAATAATATAAACGTTGTACACCCATTCTCCACCTATGGGTAGCGCCTTTCTGTGCCACGCTATAGATATAGAATGAGTGTACAAAGTTAATCAATTTATGCGAAAAAACGGTGTTTCTGCTAATCAATTATGATTAGATTAACACCCGTTGCCATCTATTCTGCAACTTTCTGCTACCTCTGTGCTGCTCAACCCTGCTTCTTTAGGGTTGAGCGTAACAGTGCCATCTTCCAATACAAAGCAAGGTATGCCAGCATAACCCTCACGGCGTGCCTCGTCGAAGACTGCATTTGTATCGCGCAAACGTAGAAACTCTTTCAAGTAACGCACGTGTTCGCCAATATCTATCACCTCGTATTGTGGATTGCCTTCCGCTTGCTTGTCCACAGCTACACAGTCGGGACAAGACTTCATTCCATATATTTTAATCATTGCGGTTTCTCAATAGAGATTAATGATTACAAATTTTAGATGCGTCTACTGTAAACGATTCAGCTTGTGCAGGCATAAATTTGCCTTTGCTTTCAAGAAAGTCTACCAATTCTTCGGCGGTCATTCCGTCTACTGAACAAGTGTGAAAGCGTTCTTCTTCACCAAACTTTTCTACAATTGCTTTTACCAATTCTTCTTTAGTTGCATAACTATTGCCTTCCATCATATGAAGTACATCGTGTCCGTGTGCCATATTCTTATTTTATTTGTGATTACTATTAAATTTTATCGCAAGCAAAAGTACGCACTTTCACCTTATCTTTAGGGCACAAATGTTACCTTAATACTTGTTTTAACTTTATTTATACTCTTCTTTTCACTCCTATATGATAATCCTTAATCCCAAATCGGTCGTTAGCCCCAGTCGGACGTGTCGGACAAGTCGGACTGGTCCGACTGGTCCGACACGTCCGACTGGGGCTAATGAGCGATTTGGGTTAATACAGCGATATAACTCCACACTGAGCACTCAAGGAATATTGTTGCCGATTTTTCGTAGTTCACAAATAGAACAATCTACTGTAGAGCGGAATGTTAAGAATGCACAAATGTAAACAATTGATAATGAGACGTTTATATTTGCTTTCCAAAACATATATGTTTAACCCTCCCAAACATATATGTTTTACCCCCTCAAAGTTGAACTTTGGGAAGCTCATACATATATGTTTTGCTTTTCAAAGATAGATGTTTTGTTTTAGAAAGATAAGGCAAGGAAAAACAGAACAACAATTGCCTTATTGTAAAGGTCATATTGTTAAGGTAAGAGTGAGCCATTTCGCAGTATGTTTATTTATGATACTAACTCGGTTATTTTATCTTTCACCACAAAACTTTTGTGGGCTTAGGATCTTTTACTTATGTTGAACGAATGTAAAATTAAGTGCTCAAGATTTGAAAACCCGTTAAGTATCGAAAACAAAGTGTTAAATGGAATAAAGAAAAATGACAAAATTATTCTTTTAGATTTATTGAATGTATATTTGCAATCACAAAAACGGAAATCAAAAAATTAAAACATCATATAAAAGAAAGTTATGAAAAAAATCGGAAACTTTTTCGTGGGTGCTTCTTGCGTTCTTGCTTTAGCACTCTCAACAGGAGCTTTTATCAAGGTTTATGGAGCAAAAGCCCCTGTAGTAGCCCCTGGTCAGCCTGTAGACCTCACTTACGCAGCTGAAAAAGCGTTGCCAGCTGTGGTACATATCAAGTTTGTACAAAACTCAAAAACTAAAACTATCGAAGTACAAGACGACCCATTTGGAGGTTTCTTCGATTTCTTTGGCTTCGGTATGCCTGAAGGCAATGGCGGTGGCTCACGTCGTCAGCAAATTCAAACTCCTAAGAAACAAGCCACAGGTAGTGGTGTTATCATCTCATCTGATGGATATATCGTAACCAACAATCACGTTGTGGAAGGTGCAGACGAACTTACCGTAACCCTTAACGATAATCGTGAATTTTCGGCACGTATCGTAGGTACAGACAAGAGCACCGACCTTGCTTTGATAAAGGTTAGTGCCAACAATCTGCCAACACTCCCTATTGGCGACTCGGACCGCCTGAAAGTGGGCGAATGGGTTATTGCTGTAGGCAACCCTTACAACCTTAACAATACCGTTACAGCAGGTATCGTAAGTGCAAAGGCTCGTGGTTTGGGGGCATCAAACGGAATTGAAAGCTTTATCCAGACCGATGCTGCCATCAATCAAGGCAACTCTGGTGGTGCATTGGTTAATGTGCAAGGCGAATTGGTAGGTATCAATGCTATGCTTTTCTCTCAAACAGGTTCGTACAGTGGTTATGGTTTTGCCATTCCCACCTCTATTATGAGCAAGGTGGTAGACGATATTAAAAAGTATGGAAGTGTTCAGCGTGTAATGTTGGGCATTACAGGTGGCGATGTATTGAACTATATCAACGCTCAGAAAGAAGAAGGCAAGGAAGTAGACCTTGGTACTAACGAAGGTGTATATGTAGCTGAAGTAAGTGCAGATGGCAATGCAGCCGAATTGGGATTGCAAAAGAACGATGTTATCACCAAGATAGACGGACAACGAATCACCAAGATGTCTGAACTAATGCAAGCCCTCAATAGCAAGCGTCCTGGCGATAAGGCAACAATAACCTTCTTGCGCAACAAGAAAGAAATGACCAAGACAGCAATACTAAAGAATGCACAAGGTACAACCAAACCTATAGCTCAAGCCGATATTGATGTGCTCGGAGGACAGTTCCGACCTGTAACCGATGCACTCAAAAAGCAACTCAACATCAGCTATGGTCTTGAAGTGATGAAAGTAAATAGCGGTAGCTTGCGCGAAGCAGGTATTACACGTGGATTTATTATTCAGAAGGTAAACGATGCAACTATCAATTCTATTGATGCTTTGCAAAAAGTAGTAAAGACTGCTTCTATAAGCAAAGACCCTGTACTCTATATCCAAGGTATCTATCCTACAGGTAAGAAGGCTTACTTTGCTGTACCGCTAAGCGAATAAGTGAAGTATAGCAATAACACGAAATATCAGAAACCTTGTTGTCGCACTTTAGCGATAGCAAGGTTTTGTTTTTATGCGTATTTACTGAAAGACAATGTTCGTAAAATATAAAACACAATGACGTTCGTTGAAAAAGTAGGTTTTATACACATATTAATCGAAGAAAACTTTGGGAAACTCGCTGATTTTATGTAAATTTGCCCAACTTAATATCAATTCCTACCATAAGATGAGACAACTCAAAATAACTAATTCGATTACTAATCGAAAAGGCGAGGCGCTCGAAAAATACTTACAAGACATCAGTCGTGAGGAACTTGTAACGTTGGAAGAGGAGATTGAACTCGCACAGAGAATTAAAAAAGGCGATGAAAAAGCATTGGAAAGGCTCACAAAAGCCAATCTAAGGTTTGTTGTGTCGGTAGCCAAGCAATACCAACATCAAGGCTTATCACTGTCCGACCTCATCAATGAAGGTAATTTGGGATTGATAAAAGCAGCACAGAAATTTGACGAGACACGCGGTTTCAAGTTTATTTCGTATGCTGTATGGTGGATTAGGCAAAGCATACTGCAAGCCATAAACGACCAAAGTAGGCTTGTGCGTGTACCACAAAACCAAATTGGCTCGTATAATAAGATACGCCGAACGCTCAACGACTTTGAACAAGAATACCACAGACAGCCAAGTATAGAAGAGTTGGCGGAACTAACGAACTTTACACACGAGCGAATAGCCGAGGCACTATCAATGAACAACATCAACGTTTCGATGGATGCCCCTTTTGCTAACGATGAAGGCAATAGTCTGCTTGATGTATTGCCCAATAGGAATACACCTGCGGCAGATGAAAGTTTAGTAAAAGAAAGTTTAAATAACGAGATAGAACACGCATTAAGCAAACTATCAACACGTGAACGAGAAGTGGTGAAGGCGTTTTTTGGTATCAACGAAACCGAAAAGTCGCTTGAAGAGATTGGCGAACTTACAGGGCTTACCCGTGAGCGTGTAAGACAATTAAAAGAAAAAGCCCTGCACACACTGAGACATAACTCAGGCAATAGGCTGCTCAAAGAATATTTAGGAAAATAAAAAATAAAAAATGAAATTATACAAATTATTGGTTATAGCAGCAATGCTATTGGGATTGGCAACTGAAACATTTGCCCAAGAAGGATACAAAACAGCGAAGGTTTATATGTTCGGCTTTGCTACATCATTCAACGACTCTACACTTTATTTCACCGATATACAACCCGTAGACGTGTATCGTGAAGACAACCGAACTCACTTTTTAGTAAACAGAGAAGATTATTCGTATCAATTGCGCAATTATATAGAACGTATGGGCAGAGCAAACTACCCTATGTGTATGGTATTGTTTGCTGATGATGAGAAGAAAGCAATGAAAAAGTATGTTCAGTTGCAAAAGAAATACACAAAGAAGAGCAAGGTGAAATATATCATAAACCATATTGCTGCAACCGACTTTAGATTTACAACCGTTGGACCTGATACGCAGACAACAACTGTGCAAAGCAATGGGAATAAGAACATTGTAGGACGAAAAGAAAATTCCAAATAAATAAGATACGGAAAGAGAAGAGATGCAGACACACAACTTCAAAATAGCAGATCACAACGTACGTATCAATTTTGCTAAGTCAGAGGCAAATGGTATGCACTTATTGCGTTCGTTCGAACCTTTTCGTGTTGAGAATAATGATGGTGAGCTGTTTTTTCAACTTACTGTGGACGATAGTTTGACGGAAGTAGCACCAGAAGAACGCCATCTGATACGCAGTTTTGACACGGGAAATGGTGATACTATTGTTGAAAAACTTAGTGACGGCGGCTATCAATTTGTAATTAAGAACATTGCTAATTCGGTATGCTGCCTATTGATAACCAACAAAGATTTTTCCAACTGTCGTTGTGCGCTCAGTGGAGATTATAATATGCGTACGTTTGGGCTAAACAACGCATTAATGCTCATATTTGCTTTTGCTGGTGCAAGTAAACAAATATTGCTTATACACGCATCTTTGGTGCGCAATAATGGGTATGGATATGCGTTTATAGCCAAGAGTGGCACAGGAAAATCTACACAAGTAAGTATGTGGCTTCGCTATATAGAGGGCTCAGACCTTATGAATGACGATAACCCCATTATACGCTTGATAGACGATGAATTGTGGATTTATGGTAGTCCGTGGAGTGGTAAAACGCCTTGCTATCGTAACGTAAAAGCTAAATTGGGCGCAATAACACGTATTGATAGAGCTGAAACCAATTCTGTGGAAAGACTTAACCCTATACAGGCTTTTGCTTCATTACTTCCATCGTGCTCCACAATGAAGTGGGATTCGGATATTTTCAATGCACTGTGTGATATGATTACAAAGATTGTTGAGAAGTCGGATATTTATGTTCTTCATTGTTTGCCCAATAAAGAAGCTGCTGAGGTGTGCTATAAAGGGATAGCTAAATCATAAAAAAAGGCGTGTGAGGATAGAAAAGGCTGAAAAACAATTTGAGAATGCAAGTTTGCTGCCTGAGGTAGTAAAGATGTTGCAAGAAGGACATACGGTAACGCTCCGATTGAAAGGGTATTCTATGCGTCCATTCTTGGAAAATAATCGCGACAAAGCATTGCTCGTTAAGCCCACAACATTGCGTATAGGCGACCCTGTGTTGGCAGAAATAATGCCCAAACATTTTGTTTTACATCGCATTATTCGCATTGAAAATGACGATATTACCCTATTAGGCGATGGAAACCTATCTACCGAATATTGTAAAAAGGAAAATATTGTGGGGGCTGTGATAGGGTTTTATCGCAAAGGTCGCAATACATTAGACAGGACTGACGGAAGAAAATGGCGCATTTATAGCAAAGTATGGACTGCATTACGTCCGTTTAGACGTATTCTTCTTGGTGTTTACAGGCGACTATGGATACCGCTTTTGGGCACAATATAAAGATAGAGAAACAAATAAAATATAGAAAAATGAAAACAAAGATAGGATTTAATTTACGTCAAGTATGTGGCGAAAACATCATAGTGGCTGAAGGAGAAGAGAATATCGACTTCTGTAATATCATCTCAATGAACGAAACTTCTGCTTTCTTATGGAAAGAAGCACAAGCAATGGACAACTTTACAATAGAAGATTTGGCAAAGCGTCTTGTTGGCGAATATGAAATAGATGAGGCTACAGCTATTAATGACATTGCCAAACTTGTAGCTCAATGGGGAGAAACGGGCATTATAGAGGGAGATGACATCCCACAATTGAGCGAGAAAAGTAATGAAACAAGTGCTGAAACAAAGGCTAATACAGTAGAAAAAGAAGAACCTGCTAAAGAGAAAAAGGGCTTCTTTAAAAAGTTATTTGGATAATTCTAAATCTGAAATATAAAAGAAAACAAACTGTAGGCAGACTTTTTACAACCTACAGTTTGTTTTGTGATAATAGCAACTTGACTTTTGTTTTATTATTCTTTTTACTTCCGTTGCTATTGAGTTATGTGTTTTTACTCGTAATCGTCTATTACCGAGTTCATCATGTCCATCATTGGTTTACCAATTTTGCAAATTTCTACAAACTTATCTACCCAAGTATTACCTTCAAAGAAATTATCTGGAACTTTCACCCAACAACAATAATCTTTCATTCGCAGATATTGTGCAAACTCGTAATCACGTGGAAAACCTTTAGGGATAGTCTTTAACGCCGTAAGTCCAAAGCCTCTGTCAGTAACGTTACCATCTTCCCAATGTCCCTCATTAGCATAGCCAAAGGTTTTAACAAACTTTCCGTCTTCCACTATTTTACGCCAATGGTCTATGTCACCCATTATTTCATTGCGACACGAAGTAAGTATGTTTGTTGGAAGGTAATAAGATCCTATTGCTATGAGGCAGTTGTTGGGTTCGATGTGCATATAGTAGCCTCCTCGTAATGATTTTTTGCCTTTAGCACATATATATGCGCCAAGATGTCGCTTGTATGGACTTTTGTCAGGAGAGAAACGTGTGTCACGATAAAAACGATAGGTGCAGTCTTTTACTTCAAGATGGGAAACTTCATCATCAATCGTTGTCAAGGCTTTGATGGCCATCTCTACCCCACTTTCAAAATCTTTTCGTATTGTTTCGTATTGCTTTTTATGTTCTTGAAACCATTCTCTATTGTTGTTGGCTGCAATGGCTTGCAAAAAATGGTGTATCTCTTTTGTATTCATCTTTATTCTTTTAGTTCTACTTTCTTGACTTACTATTCTCTAAATCCTTAAGAAATATAGTTTATTTACCCAATCTTTTTTCTCTAAAGTCTTAGGACATTGTTTTATTAGCCTTACTTACTGCTCACTAAAATCTTAAGACATCGTTTTATTTACCTAACTTACTATTCTCTAAAATCTTAGGGCAAAACGTTTCAAATGGGCATTTTTCACACATAGGACGTGCACTCTTGCAAATGTAACGTCCGTGGAGGAGTATCCAATGATGAGCAGATGAAACCTCATCTAACGGAATATTCTTCATTAAATAGTCTTCTACTTTTCGTGGAGTGTTGGCGTCTTGTGGTACTAAGCCCAATCTATGACTTACACGATATACGTGCGTATCCACAGCTAATGTAGGTTTGCCAAACCATACAGCCTGAATGACATTGGCTGTTTTGCGTCCTACTCCAGGAAGTTTAACCAATTCTTCTGTCTCTGATGGTACTTCGCCTCCGTAGGCATCTACCAATATTCTCGACATTTCCACTAAGTGTTTCGCCTTAGAATTAGGGTAAGACACGCTTTTAACATATTCGAAGATTTCTTCTACTTCAGCTTTCGCCATTGCTTTTGCATCTGGATATTGTGCAAAGAGTGCGGGCGTTACTTCATTGATACGCTTATCGGTGCATTGAGCTGAAAGTAATGTTGCACAAAGCAATTGGAAAGCAGACCCAAACATTAATTCTGTAGTTGTTATCCCAACATTTTCTCTAAAGTAATCTAATATATAGGTATATCGCTCTTTTCTTGTCATCTTGTCCTTAATCTATTTATAGAATATAATGAAGCAAAGGTACAAAAAGTTGTGCGAATACTTTTATTAGCGTTTGATAATTTTTGAGAATACACAAATAACGTTAGGAATATGTATAAATAGGTGTAATACACCATCTAAATAGGTGATAGATAACATTGAAAATGCGAAAAAAGATGTTGAAACTTATATTTTCATCAGTAAAATTTGGTAGTCAGATAAAGTTACAGTAATTTTGCAAGAAAATAAAATATAAAGAATTATGACAACTCCAATGATAGGTCTTGCAGTATTGCTCATCATCGCAGTCGTAGGATGGGTAATAGCTGAAGCAAAGAGTAAAGCAATCACTTTCCAACATTCTGAAGATGAGAATGAAGGATGGGAAGAAATGCACGAAGCATTTGTAGAACACGGAGGTAAGGAACTTACTTTAAGAGACTTACTAAAGAAGAATTGTACTACAGGCTACAAGTCTATTTAATCCAAAACGGTTATTAGACTAATTTATGAGTTTGCTTTATTGTTAGGAAACTTATGAGATGTCTTTTACATGAAGAATACATTCTCATTATAATAACCAATTTGGGCTAATTCAGAATAAGCTGTAATGGCTGCAACGAAACAAAAAATAGGATATATCTGTGCAATGTGGATATATCCTATTTTTTGTATATAATGATTTAACCCAAATCGCTCATTAGCCCGCAAAGGCTTTTTAAAGCGTTTAGATGTTATGCTTTTCTTCGTCTTTGCACCTTATTTTGGCTCTTTTCGTTTGTTTTTTCAGTTGTTTAGCTCGCTAAACGTCTTCAAAAACAACCAAAAATAGCTCAAAATAAACTCGCAAATCTCGAAGAATTCTAACGACCGATTTGGGTTTAAGTATCTGATATTAATCTCTTTCTTACTGACCCTTAATCTGGTATAAGGAAGTTTATCACTTCTTTTTCTACGATAACTTTAAACTCGTCTACAGGTATATTGTTCATTAGGCGCCCATCTATGCCCACCAAGGTGCGAGGTTCTATCTGCATTTTTACCTCTTGAGTACGATATGGATGTACGCTTCGATGATTTAAAAATTTACCTTTAAGGAAGAGATAAATGCCTTCAAACAATTGGGTAACACGTGGATTGTAAACTACCGATACATCTAATAGTCCGTTATATGGCACTGCATTAGGCGTTTGTCCGTAACCTTGAGCATTGCCAATACATACAGTCATCACTTTGCGCTTTATTTTATCTGTATTAATTTTGATGTGCATCTTGTAATCCATACGTTGGAAAGCAAGCAAGGCAAAAGAGAAGAGAAATGAAAGTGTGCGCGAACCAAAGAGATTACGCGTGCGACGACGAAGGTTCATTATAGCTGCAATAAGTCCTATATTGATGCAATTATGGAAATAACGATGGCAACGTTCACCTCTACGATTTTCATAGCGTATGCAACCGAGGTCAATTTTACGTACTCTACGCTTGTGCAACCACGAAATAGTTTCCTCTATATTGTCTTCTTGAAAGCCCCAAAAATGGGCAAAATCGTTCATTACACCATTAGGAATAATGCCAAAAACAATGCTATTGCGCAATTCGCTATCTTCCTGCATTACGCAATTTACAGCATCATTTAGTGCTGAGTCGCCTCCAAAAATAATAATTGTTTTGTATCCGTTGCCAATCATCATCTTGACAAGATGGTAAACACTGGCAGAACTTTCGCTCTTTACCATATCAAAATCAATGTTGTGAGCTTTCAAACAGCGTTCTGCTCGCTTCCAACGTTTATTAGAACTGGTTAAAAAACCGCCTTTTGGACAATAAAGTATGCCCCATTTCTTTTCATCTACCATAGTTTTTTAGTTTGTTTTTGTTAATTCTATGTAGTGCTTTCGTTCTGCAAAAGATTTTGCACATATTGTATTTTCTCTTCCATTGGCCGTGCTGCATCAACCCAATGAATAGTAAACCCTCTTCGTTCCATACCTCGAAACCAAGTCATCTGCCGTTTGGCAAACTGGTGTATGGCTATTTCTAAGCCTCTAAACATTTCTTCATAGCTGAGTTCGCCAATAATATGTTGTGTAACATATTTATATTCAAGTCCATAATAGATGAGGTCTTTAGGCGGAATACCACTATCGAGCAATGCTCTTACTTCATCTATCATTCCTTCTTGCAGACGTGCTTTTAGGCGTCGGGTTATTTTTTGTCGGCGCTGCTCTCTGTCTATATCCACTCCTATTATGAGCGAGTCGACTGCAGGCATAGCTCTATCGGGTGTGGGATGTTCTAATTCGTAAGTCTCAATTTCTATTGCACGTATGGCACGATTTGTTGTATCTACATCAGACCGATTGTGCATTGCCGAATGATTTTTTGCTTTTAGGTCTTCAAGTATGTGGGTAAGTTCGGCTAACGTCTTGTTTGCCAATCTTGCACGCAATGCTGTATTCTGTGGGACAGGCGATAGTGCATACCCTTTTAGCACCGCTTCCACATAAAGACCTGTGCCACCACAAAGAATAATAGGCTTTTGGGCAGCCTTGAGTTCAGCATACACATTTTGGAAGTCTTGCTGATATTCAAAAAGATTATACTTTGTACCTGGTTCTACAATGTCGATAAGGTGATAAGGAATGTTCTTACCATTAATTTCATAGTCCGAGAGATCTTTTCCCGTACCTATATCCATACGCTTGTACACCTGTCGGCTATCTGCACTAATGATTTCAGCCCCCATCGTAGCTGCCAATGCTGTGGCAAACGATGTTTTTCCACTTGCAGTTGGTCCAATTATCGTAATCATTTTTTTCATAATACAGCACAAATATAACAAAAAAAAGTCATTCGGCAACAAAACCGAATGACTTTTAATAGAGTTTTTATCTTATTGTATGATTAGCCATTAACCTTAGCCATGTGCTTAATCAACTCAACAACCTTGTGTGAGTAACCGATTTCGTTGTCGTACCAAGATACAACCTTAACGAATGTATCGGTAAGAGCGATACCAGCCTTTGCATCAAAGATAGATGTGCGTGGGTCGCCGAGGAAGTCAGAAGAAACTACTGCATCTTCAGTGTAACCGAGGATACCCTTCAATTCGCCTTCAGAAGCTTCCTTCATTGCAGCACAAATTTCTTCGTACTTAGCAGGCTTAGCCAAGTTTACAGTTAAGTCAACTACAGAAACGTCCAATGTAGGAACACGCATAGACATACCTGTGAGCTTACCATTCAATTCAGGAATTACCTTACCTACAGCCTTTGCAGCACCTGTTGAAGAAGGAATAATGTTGCCTGCAGCAGCACGACCACCGCGCCAATCCTTCATAGAAGGACCATCAACAGTCTTCTGTGTAGCAGTAGTAGAGTGTACAGTTGTCATCAAACCATCTGTGATACCAAACTTGTCGTTCAATACCTTAGCGATAGGAGCGAGACAGTTTGTTGTGCAAGATGCGTTAGAAACAAACTGTGTACCCTTTACATACTTGTCGTGGTTTACACCGCAAACAAACATAGGAGTATCGTCCTTAGAAGGAGCAGACATTACAACGTACTTAGCACCAGCCTTGATGTGAGCTTCTGACTTTTCCTTTGTCAAGAAAAGACCTGTTGATTCAACAACATATTCAGCACCGATTGCGTCCCACTTCAAATCCTCAGGGTTGCGTTCAGCAGTTACGCGAATAACGTTACCATTAACGATGAGTTGTGACTTCTCTACATCAGCTTCGATTGTTCCATTAAAGATTCCGTGCATAGTGTCATACTTCAACATATAAGCAAGGTAATCTACTGGGCAAAGGTCATTAATACCTACTACAACTACGTCCTTAGCGTTTGCCTCTTCAAGACTTGCGCGGAATACAAAACGACCGATACGGCCAAATCCGTTAATACCAATTTTAATCATTTGTCTTTATCCTTTATTTAAAGTGAATAATATTTTAGTTAAAACCTAATTGAGAATTCAATTTTTTGTTCTTTCCACTGCAAAGTTACAAAAATATTCTTATATTTGCAATCGAAAAGAGTATTAAACATTATTAAAGAATAGTATGTATAGCAAGAAACAAATAATTCATATTGGCTATAAGGATATAGAAAGTTTGTCTGCCACATACAAAAAGTAAAAAAAATAAATTATGAGTTTTGTAAAAGAATTTAAGGAATTTGCCATGCGTGGCAACGTTATGGATATGGCTGTCGGTGTAATCATTGGTGGCGCATTTGGAAAGATTGTATCTTCATTGGTTGACAATGTAATTATGCCTGTTATAGGTATGCTTACAGGACGTGTAGACTTCTCAAATTTAGCGTTCAAGGTTGGAGAAGCTGAAGTGAAGTATGGTATGTTTGTTCAAAGTGTTATCGATTTCCTTATCATCGCAATCTGTATCTTTGCAATGATTAAAGTGGTAAATAGCTTTGCAAAGAAAAAGAAGGAAACTCCAGAAGAACCAGCTCCAGCAGAGCCAAGTAACGAAGAGAAGTTGCTCAGCGAAATACGCGATTTGTTGAAGAATAAATAATTTTACTTTAGTATATTACATAAATAAAGCGCATTTAAAATATGCGCTTTATTTATTTCTAAGCATCGATTTTTAGCGTAATAGATATATTAAGGTATATGTATTTGCTTGCCCTTGAATATATTATTCTATTTTTCTACATTCTATCCTTGTAAGCTAAGACATCGATCTTTCGTTTCTAAAACATATATGTTTGAGGGTGTCAAAGTTCAACTTTGGGAGGGTAAAACATATATGTTTTGCAAGGTCAGACATATATGTTTCAGAACTGCTTTGTATTGTGTTTATAATCAATGTGTTACAAGAGTGACGATTGGCAGTTTTACTTAAATGCGTATTGTCCTATTTGTCGGTTGGTCAATTGATATTAAACCCAAATCGATCATTAGTCCGCAAAGGCTTTTTAAAGTGCTTAGATGTTATGCTTTTCTTCGTCTTTGCACCTTATTTTGGCTCTTTTCGTTTGTTTTTTCAGTTGTTTAGCTCGCTAAACGTCTTCAAAAACAAACAAAAATAGCTCAAAATAAGCTCGCAAATCTCGAAGAAGTCTAACGACCGATTTGGGTTAAACTAAAAATTTCCACCTTGGCTATTGATATGCCAAAGTGGGAATTTGCTATTTATGCGTTGTATGATAAAAATCTACTTTATTATTTTCTTTTTATTTTGAATATATACTCCGTGACTAAGTTTGTTGATGTCTGTGCCTACAAATACGCCATTCAAAGTATATATCTTATTGGCTTCTTCTGCAGTTTGATTGGTGATTGCAGTTGATGAGATAGCATTTGGTGTCATCTTTTTTAAATAATCGAATGAGACAACTTTTGCATCAATATCTTCTTTAATATTATAAAGAGGTTTATTGAGTGTACTGTGATTAAGTTGAACACTTATCAACGAGTCTACATTGCTTGTACCAGGGAAAGGGTCGCCTGCGTGGTGAGCCAAATAAGGTTTGCCTCTATAAGCTGGGTTGTAAGATGATACCAACAAGCCATCAGCTGGTACGATTGTCATTCCTGGTTTTCCTACAACATCATTTACACGGTCGCCCATATTTACATATGGCAATTCATAATCTATGCGATAGACTAAAAGACCGTGACCAATCTTTTTATAAACCCCTGTGTACCAATCTTTATCTTGAATATTATGTACTATCAGATATTCATCTGGGTGCTCAGAAGTTATTTTATATGCCATATCGTGTTGCATTTCTACTTTTTTAGGTGTCTCGCCAAGGGTTTCTACCTTTGTCCACCCCATCACTTCGCGTTCCCAAGGTGTATAAGGAGTTGGCACATAACCACCTTTTGTGTATTCACCACCGTCCATTAAATCCCAAAACTCCATTGCCTGATTGTCTACTCTGGCTGTCTCGTTTATTGGATAAAAATCTGGTAAACCCATAGTGTGTGAAAATTCGTGGCAGAACAATCCTATACCATTAATAGCCACTATGTGTTGACCTCTCGCTGTCTTTGCATTATGTGTATAATTTAGTTCATTGCTTACGCCATAACGCTTAATGGTAACGTTGTCTATCTTAAATTCAGAGCCAAGCCAAGATGATTTTGGCCATATATCTGTATCTACGTTGCCTCCCAAAGCTTGTGAGTAACCTGCATAAATAACATAAACTAAGTCTGCTACCCCATCTTTGTCGCTATCATAGTCGGCGAAGTTTACACTATCTGCAACTGCTGTACAGGCTTCACGAATAAGGTCGTCTATTAGCACATCTTTTCTGATAGAACCATCTTTACCATAATAAGTTTGTGGTTTCTTTAGCTTTACAGGACCTAATACATCAAATTGTGGTGTGAATTTGCCGCCACTCATATCTGTAAAATATTTACGTACACTACCGTAATTTAACTTTTCATGGCCGCCAAAGTCTTCCATCTGACCTTCTGCGTTTAGATATTGATTGAAACTTTTCTTCGGATTAGGAAGTGTGAAAGTTGTATCACTAAATTCTACTAAGATGGTAAGTACCTTTGGTGAACCTTCGTGAGGAAAGTATTTTGGGGTCATTGAACCAATACCATTTACTTTTCTGCGGGCAGCTGTCAGTTTTTTATTGGCTGATTTGAAGAATAATTGTCTATTCTGCATCTTTATCAATTGACGTTCGGCTGTTGTTTGCAAATTGTTTTCGTGTGCAAGAATATTTGATGGTTCAAGCTCGCCTACTTCGTTCACTTTCGCTACATAATATCCCTTTGCACTGCGTGTTAGCAATGTTCCATTAAGTGTTGTAACCCAACTGAAGTGTTCATCACCGTGAAGCACTATTGTTAATTTTGTTCCATCAGGTTGTGCTACTACAACGGGTGTAGAGTTGGCCTTTGCTGCATTAGCCATTAGGGTTACTAAGGCTAAGCAAAGTATGAGTATAAGTTTTCTCTTCATTTTTGTTTTCTTTATATCTTTATGTCTTATCTTATTTATTTCGTTTGGTAAAGTAATATTGTCCTTTTCCTTTTGTTCTGTTTCCAAATGCTATAGCTTTTGTTGGGCAATGGTGATAGCAGGCAAAACAAGTAAGGCATTTGCCATTGTGTACCCACTGTGGCATTAGGGCTTTTCCGCCTTCAATATCGTTAACGGGGCATTGCATAGCACATATTCCACACTTTATACACTTCTCTTTGTTTACGTAGAAATGCTTATCGGTAATGAGAAATTTGCTAAAGAAGCCACCAACAGGTCCTGAAAAGAAGTCGGGTATAGGTCCACGAATAAGCGAGTTCCAACCTATTGGATGTTTACCCTCCACATCTTCTAAGTTTTTCTTTGCTTTATTACCCTTAGTTTCTTCTTCTCTTTGTTTTGCATTATTGATGATTGATGCAAAATGAGCTATTTTTTCTTTTGCAGCACTTATCTTTTTCGCTTCTTTTTCTGCTGTATCAACATCCATAAAAGGCAAGCCTACGTACGATTCAGGCATTATAACTGACTCGCACGCATAAAGTTCCGCATTTACAAATGTAGGGTGAGTATGTAGTAGGTGTAGAAATCGTTCCATCGTTCTACCGATAGAATCGCCTGTTGTGAGTAAACAAAAAACTTTTTTAGGGTACACTTTCTTGCTGTTATTTTGTACAAAAGAAAGTGTATGTATAAATTCTTCGACGATTTTTGGTACTCGCCAACCGTGCACAGGAAAAACAAAGCCAATCATTTCATCGTCTTTCACCTCATAATTGCACCTTGTTTTTAGTGCCGAAGTGATAGAAATAATGGCTTCATTAGTAGCTTCAGATAGTTGTGTGGCTGCCCAATGACTATTGCCTGTTGCTGAAAAATAGAATATCATATTGCAAAGGTAGAGATAATATATCAGTTTTCCAATTCTCCGATAATATATTTCATAATTCGTTGGAATAAGAGAGTATCGCTGATATTTATCATTTAGCCTTATCCTAATACCACATCTAAGGTCATCATAAGACCAAAACCGATGGCAAAACCTATTGTGGACAGATTGGAGTGTTCGCCTTCTGATGCTTCGGGAATGAGTTCCTCTATCACTACATAGAACATTGCGCCAGCAGCAAAGCTAAGCAAATAAGGCAAAGTTGGAACGATAGAACTTGCAAGCAATATTACCAATATTCCGCCAATGGGTTCAACAACGCCACTCAATGAACCAATGATAAACGATTTCATTCGTGAATTGCCTGCTTCACGCATTGGCATAGAGATAATAGCTCCTTCTGGCACATTCTGAATAGCGATACCCAATGCCATTGCCAATGCAGCCGTTGTCGTTATATGGCTACCTGCTTGCAACGCACCAGCCAATACAACACCTACAGCCATTCCTTCGGGAAGGTTGTGAATGGTGACAGCAAAGGTTAGCATTGCTGTGCGACTAAGTTTGGTACGTGGACCTTCAGGAGTGTTACTGCCTATGTGAAGGTGAGGAGTAATAAAGTCAATAAGAAGTAAAAAAGCCATTCCGACTAAGAAACCTACCAACGCTGGGATAATGCGTAGTCTCTCTTCGCCTTGCCACATTTCCATTGATGGGATAATAAGCGACCATATTGAGGCTGCCACCATTACGCCCGAAGCAAATCCTAACAAGGATTTTTGTAAGCGTGCAGGCATTTCTTTTCGCATAAAAAATACAAAAGCCGAGCCCAATACTGTGCCCAAAAGCGGAATGAGAAGACCTATAATTGTTCCGTTCATATCTATATTTTCGTTATCTTTGTTTATTCAGAGTTAATTCCTTTTATTCTTTTGCTCCTTATACACATTTATTGTTAAGTGGAGAGAAATCGTAGCAAAGGTAGTTGTAAAATATTGTATTAAACATTTTTTTACTACATTTCTTGCTCATAAGCATCCAATTGGCGTGCCATTTCTTCTTTTCCATACGCTATGAGTTCGGCAGCTTTATTAAAATCGAACATACTATACAGGTTCATAGGCAGTTCTACAAGTATCTCTGGTGGCGTTAGCCGCAATGCAAGTTGTGTATTTGCTTGTATTGCCATACTTGATATGCGCACTGCCATATTCATATAATTGGCTGAAAACTTTACGTTATAGAACGGTAAGTGCTTCACCATATTGCGAAAAATACCTTCTTTATCTTTTCTTTCTTCCTTATTCTTAAGGTATGCCATATATGGACAAGTGTCTGCGCCATTAACGTTTATGGCTAAAAGAAGGTCGTTTTCATTGCGCACTACCCTATCTAACGGCAACGTGTTGTGTACACTTCCGTCTACATAGATGTGTCCATTTTCTTTTACAGGTTTAAAAAATCCAGGAATAGAGATAGAGGCGCGCACA
The DNA here is from genome assembly GCF_900155655.1 of Prevotella ihumii. Lineage (GTDB taxonomy): Bacteria > Bacteroidota > Bacteroidia > Bacteroidales > Bacteroidaceae > Prevotella > Prevotella ihumii. The sequence continues at coordinate 878,873 of NZ_LT706987.1, read as the reverse complement.
GCAGTTCTTAATGAACCAGAAGTGAAAACACGTTCTTCGCCCGACACAATATCAGAAGCACAGCAAGTGAAGGGCACTTTTAGTTGTTCTATTTTTGCATTACCGAGTACATTATCTAAAGTTTGCATCAATCGTTCACCATTGGTGATGTGGTCAAGTCCCATCGAAACGTCTAATAACTGCAATATTTTCTTTTTATTCAAGCTAAGAAACAACTGCTTCAGTTCGTTCAAATGCCCATTTGCATACGCTCCTCCTATTAATGCACCCATAGATGTGCCCGCCACAGAGGTAATGGTATAGCCTCGCTCTTCTAATGCTTCAATTGCTCCAATGTGAAAATAACCTCGTGCCCCACCACCTGAAAGCACCAAAGCAACATTTTTTGAACGTTGCTTCTTGTGCTTAAATAGGGCTAAAATTTTCTTTATAATTGTCTTCATTGCTTTTCACTTTCACAATTGATTAAGCGTTTATCCGCTATTCTACAATTTCCATTTCCATAACGATGTCCTCTTCGGGACGGTCGTTAGGCATTGTAGCTATGTTTTGTATATTTTCTACAATGTCCAATCCTTCTTCCACCTCTCCAAATACAGTGTACTGATTATCCAAGAACGGAGTTCCGCCAAGAGTTGTATAGGCTTCTGTTTGTTCAGGGGTAAAGACAGGCTTACCCATTTCCTTACACTTAGCCTTTGTTTCTTCTATTATTTTTTCCTGAAGTGCCATCAATCCTTCGCGATTACGGTTCTTTCTCAACTCCATTATCTCTGCATAATAAATCTTCTTTAGCCCATCAAAAACCATTTGCTCTTGCTGCATAGCCATCTGTTTTTCCATTTGTTTAAGCTCGTTAGCATTATATGTCTTCCCCCAAACAATATAGAATTGGCTGCCACTACTTTCACGTTCAGGATTTACTTCATCAGCAGTACGTGCCGCACTCAATGCCCCACGCTTATGAAACAATTGTGGATAAACGATTTCAGCAGGAATTGTATAGTCTGGACCGCCCGTTCCAAGCATTTTACCCTTTGGAGCATTCTTGCTGTTAGGGTCGCCTCCTTGTATCATAAAGTCTTTGATGACACGATGAAAAAGCGTACCATTAAAATATTGTTCCTTAACGAGTTTCACAAAGTTGTCTCTATGTTTTGGCGTTTCATCATAAAGACGCACTACAATATTTCCTTTGTTTGTTTTTATTCTTATTCGTGTTGACATATCTATTCTAATTCTTTTTATATTATTTATCTTCAACTTATTCTGCTCTCCGTGTAAGCAGTCGCCCTGTTTCCCATAGCAAATTGCGCGACCAATTCATTGCTATCACTGCCGAAACTATGGCAATACCAGCATCCATCCACATAATGTCCCAATAGTAGGCAAAGACTAAACCACCAAGTGTGCCAATCTTTGTAAGTACATCGGAAACAAGATGAAAATACACAGCTCTACTGTTGTAGTCGCCTTTTTCGTCCTTTTCACGCATTACCAATACACAGATAACATTGGCTATGAGGCTGGCAAGAACCACACCCACAGCGTAACTATAGTTAGATAGGTGCGTGTCCAATTCGCCCATTCGTTCAAAGGCTTCTGTTACAATAAGTATGGCTGTGCCAAAGAGTAACAACCCACTTGTAAATCCTGACAAGTTGAGGATTTTTTGTGCATCGTAGGTTGTTGATTTCTTAGTCTGTAAATGGCGTACAACAATGTAAGCCACCCAATTAAGCCCAATTACCAAAACGTGCGAGCCCATGTGTATGCTATCGGCCAATAGTGCCATAGACTGCGACATCAGTCCTACAAGTACTTCAGCTATGATAACAAAAAGGGTAAAAAGCACAACAAAGCGCACTCGCTTCTCTTGTTTTGTTGTATCTATCTGATGATTATTTTCCAACTTCCTTCAATATTTTATTTTTTCTCCTTATTATATTATACCCAAATGCTCCATCGCATTCTTAATTCCGTCCTCATCTACGGAGGTGGTAACATAGTCAGCCACAGCCTTCACTCCGTCTACAGCATTGCCCATAGCTATGCCTACGCCTGCTGCTTTCAGAATAGTAAGATCGTTACCTCCATCGCCAAAGGCTGCACATTCTGCAATATCTAAGCCTAAATAGTCTGCCACTTTGCGCAAAGCATTGCCCTTATCAGCACCTTCTATCGTAATATCAGTAAAGGCAGGATGCCATCGTGCCGATACCGAGTGAGGCATTTCGGGCATAATCTTAGCTTCATCTTCTGCCGTAAAAAATGGTGTAAGTTGCAGCACAGGAGCATCTAACAAGTCGGTTGCAGACTTATCTAAGTCAACATTCGACACGCCAAGCCCTTCTACAAAGATTTCTGTAAAAATAGGTTTGCAGTTGTGCATAGCTACCTCACGTTTACCACATACTAAGAGCGCATAGTTGCGTTGGGTAGCATCAGCCACCATCGCTTGAACATCAGCTTTAGGTATAGGTGTTACCGAAATATCTTCATCTCCAACAAAACAATACGCCCCGTTAAAGGTGATGTATCCATCAACAAGGTGTGCTATGGCATCAATATTATTAATAATTGCTACAGGTCGTCCTGTGGCTATAAATACCTTCACACCTCGACTTTTTGCCAAAGTAATAGCATCAATTGTAGATTGGGGAATTTTATGTGTTCCGAACGATACCAACGTTCCATCAATATCGAAAAATACAGCTTTTATTGCCTTCATTATCTTGAATTTTAGGATACAAAGATAATAAATATTTTTCTAAATATGGAATGTGCGTCTTTAAATACCGAGAAATGGGGAACAGAATTGGGATAAAAACAAAAATTAGGGAACAACCTTTTGCAGTTGTTCCCTAAACTTTTTATCGATATAATAACTTCTTCTTGTACAAGTAATGTTACAAAAGAAAGATATTACTTAATCTTGTTGTAGCCGTACTTAGCTGTGCAGCAAAGTTCTTCTTCGATACGGATAAGCTGGTTGTACTTAGCCATACGGTCTGTACGTGACATAGAACCAGTCTTAATCTGACCAGAGTTTGTTGCAACTGCGATGTCAGCAATTGTTGTATCTTCTGTTTCGCCTGAACGGTGAGAAGTTACTGATGTGTAACCTGCACGGTGAGCCATTTCGATTGCTTCGAGGGTTTCTGTCAAAGAACCAATCTGGTTAACCTTGATAAGGATTGAGTTTGCAGCCCCCATCTTGATACCCTTTTCGAGGAACTTCACGTTAGTAACGAACAAGTCGTCACCTACCAACTGGCAACGGTCGCCAATCTTAGCTGTGAGCTTAACCCAGTTTTCCCAGTCGTTTTCGTCAAGACCATCTTCGATTGAGTCGATTGGGTACTCTGTGATGAGTTCTTCCAAGTAAGCAATCTGCTCGTCAGCTGTAAGCTTCTTACCATTAGGATCCTTAGGCATACCATTCTTGAGCTTGCTGTAGTCGTAGAACCACTGACCATTTTCGAGTGTAGCAAATTCAGAAGCAGCACAGTCCATAGCAATCTTAACATCCTTGCCTGGCTCGTAACCTGCGTCCTTGATAGCTTGCATAATTGAATCGAGAGCGTCCTTGATACCTTCGAACTTAGGAGCGAAACCACCTTCGTCACCTACTGCAGTTGAAAGACCACGCTTCTTCAAGTTTTTAGCCAAAGTGTGGAATACTTCAGCACCCATACGCAATGCTTCACGAATGTTAGAAGCACCTACAGGGCGGATCATAAATTCTTGGAATGCGATAGGAGCATCAGAGTGAGCACCACCGTTGATGATGTTCATCATAGGAACAGGCAATGTGTATGCGTTAGCACCACCGATGTAGCGGTAGAGAGGCATATTCAAAGCCTTAGCTGCTGTCTGAGCTACTGCCAAAGACACACCGAGGATAGCGTTAGCACCGAGTTTGCTCTTTGTAGGAGTACCATCGAGCTCCAACATCTTATAGTCGATAGCACGTTGCTCTGTAACGTTCCAACCCTTGAGTGCAGGAGCAATGATGTTGTTAACATTTTCTACTGCCTTCAAAACGCCCTTGCCACCGAAACGACCCTTGTCGCCATCGCGAAGTTCGAGTGCTTCGTTCTCACCTGTAGATGCACCTGATGGTACGCTTGCACGACCCATTACACCGTTCTCAAGAACTACTTCAACCTCAACTGTTGGATTACCGCGTGAGTCGATTATCTCACGAGCGTGTACTTTTTCAATCTTCATAATTTTACCTTAATTTTATTTTTAACTGTATAACGTTTTTTCTATCATTGACAGCGATCATAATTAGGAGAAAAACTCTTTTTTTAGATGGTAACTTTATGTTATCCTATCTTTTTTTGCTAAAGTTTTACTTCTAAAATAAAGACCTTATTCGTTTTCGACTTCAAAATTATAAAAAAGAAACGAGAGAAACAAACATTTCACACAAAATAACACGCAATACTAATCTAAATCAAATTAAGCCCAAATCGGTCGTTAGACTTCTTTGAGATTTGCGAGCTTATTTTGTAACTACTCAGTACCCCTATAGAAATAGGTATGCTGCCTTTACCCTTGCAAATTAGCAAGGGCGAGCAGTACGTCAAATTTGGAATTGCCGTTTTTCTTGGCGGTGTCAGTCACCGAATGCAGTTTCATGTAGATGTCAGCACCAGCGTCTGTTCTGAAGCAACCACTTACTTTCTGCTTGACTTTTATGTTCCTCACGCCTCTCTCACTGGCATTGTTGTCATATGGAACTCGCTTATCGGTGAGGAAGGTGAAGATGTAGTCATGGCATTTGTAGAGTCCTTTTTTCAAGGCGTTGAAGTCCTTGTGTAAGTGATTGGTGCTTTCTTCAAGCAGTCTGTCGAGCCTTTCGTAGAAACCGGCTGCAGCCTTTTTGACTTTCTCCATCGTCTTGCTTTTCCTTAGGTGAATCGCATCCTGCAACAACTCCGTAAGTCTCGTTGACCATGTCTGGTTCTTATCCAGGTCTGTGAGATATTGTATGTTCCTCAATAGATGCGCAATGCATACCTGATGTCCTTTGACGTTCAGCCTGAAATAGGTACTGTGCCTGTCCGTCACGAGCGTGACATCAGGAAGGTCGTTGGGGAAATGCTTCCTCGTTGCGGCCTTGCCGCGGGATTTGTCCTGGAAGAGATAGGTGAGATTGTCGTTCTGGAAGACCCATGCCCAATGGTGCTCCCCACCGACGTACAGCCCAGTCTCGTCGGCGCCAGCGACTTCGGCCTCTTCGATACGGTCGCGTATTTCCCTATAGGCATTCTCCGATTTCTTTCCCATCCGGGTCAGTATGTTCTGCACCGTTCCCTGGCTGATATGAAGATGGAATACATCGCGCAACATCTCGCACAGCCTTGCAAAGGGGATGTACTGGGAATGTCCGAAGTAAGCAATTATGGCGTTTAGATTAGGGCCGTATGAAATGCGGCTGGTATACTTCTTTGAGGCTCTGCACTTGTTCGTGTGCCCGCATTTGCAGCGTTTGCCGAGCAGCACGTGCTCCGTAGTGGTGGGTTGTATGGAGGGAATGTCGACAACCTGCGACTTGCCAATCACCTCGGCCTCCACATCAGCGAGTGACTCGCCACAACACTCGCACACATCATCAGGATGGTGGTGGACAATAAAATCTGGATCTTCATTGGTCTCAAGGAAATGCCCCTCATGCCCGGGCTGACCGCCTGTCTTCCTGTCGCTCTTCTTCCTGAGCGACTTAGTGTGACGAACAATCTGGTTTCCTATTGAGTCTTGGGTGGGCGGAATACTACTGTTGCTACTGTCCTTTGGTGGTTCCTCATACTTTGACAGGCGTTGCCTCAGATCCCGTATGGTTTTATCCTTCTGGTTTACGAGACGGTTGAGACGGCTTATTTCGGTATCCTGGTCGGATACCTTCTTCTCCAACGAAGCAAATCTGTTTTCTATCGTCTGGAGTACATCTGCCTTGTCTGTCACTTGCTCATTCACGCTGCAAATATACTACGTAAATTCATTTCCTGCAAGAGTATTAGAAAACTTAAACAGTTGAGATACGGACTGTTAAATGTAATATGGAGACTTTTAACAAAGCCTACCCCAAGGCGTGTAGGGGACTATGTTGAGTCTCCGAAAATAGATACAAAACACTGATACATAGGCGAATAAGCGTACTTTTGCTACCATCAAAAGGTATTTCCCATCCTCTCGGGCAGCCGTTCGTTTACTATTTGGAGCGGTTAGTTTTAACACTTCGGATTACTCTCTGATGGATTTACCATAGGGGTACTGAGTAGTTACCTTANATCTTGAAATTGTTGTCTCTCCAACAGGAATGATTCGAGAAATTTTTGTGCGCCCCAAACCCTCTTGGGTATAAAGACGAATTACTTCATCGTAATACTTGTTACGTTTCTCACAATTGTACTTCCACATAATTGTTGATTTTGCGAGTCAACTTTTTCTAGGGAAAGACATTTTGAGCTATTTTGGGTTGTTTTTGAAGGTGTTTAGCGGGTTAAACAACTGAAAAAACAAACGAAAAGAGCCAAAATAAGGTGCAAAGACGAAGAAAAGCATAACAGCTAAACGCTTTAAAAAGTCTTTGTGGGCTAATGCCTGATTTGGGTTAAATCGCTTCTTGCGACTTTTTCAAGTTCAACATTTCCGAGGGGATAGCCTCTTGTATTGTTTGTACAAATAATTCTTGTAAGGTTTTTCGAATGAAATTCTTAGGCGTTGCAAGTACCACCTCACGAGTAGGAATAGGGTGAGCAAAAGGACGCACCAATTCTTTTTGTTCTTCGGATAGTTGGAGCAGTGCCAATTCGGGAATAAAGGTTACCCCCTTCCCACTTTCTACAATGCGCATAAAGGTTTCGATGCTACCCAAGTTATAAGCTTTCTTGCTTCTTGCAGCCGACTTCAGTTGACAAAACTTCACCAATTGGTCTCTAAAGCAATGGCCTTCGTCAAGTAACCAAAGATATTCTCCACTTAAATCAATCGTTCTAATTGCCTTATTATTAAATAGTTTCTCATCTTTAGCAATATACACAAAAAACTTTTCGTAGAACAAATGACTACATTCAAAATCTTCCAATCCTTCTATCATAGCCAAGATGCCTGCATCAATGTCGCCTCGTTTCAGCGCACGACGCATTTCCTCCGTTTGCATCTCTGTTACACGTATATCCATTTCAGGATAGTCGTTCATCATTTTGGGCAAAAAGCGTGGAATAAGATAAGGGGCTATGGTAGGCAACACGGCTATATTAAACGTACCTGTAAGGGTGTTCTTTTGTTCGTCTACCACTTCTTTTAGTTGGCGAGCACGCAAAAGCACATTCCACGCTTTTTCTATGATGAGCAGACCTGATGGTGTAGGCTTTATGGGTTGCTTTCTGCGGTCGAATATCTTTATACCAAGCTCGTCTTCTAATTTTTGTACCATCGAACTAAGCGTAGGTTGGGTTACGTTGCAATGTTCGGCAGCTTTAGCAAAATGCTTAAACCGATACACAGCCATAACGTATTCAAGTTGTTGAAGTGTCATCTTTTCGTTTCGTATTTCAAGGTTTTATAATCGTGTGTAAAGTTACAAAATATTTTCCATTCTGCTTAATGGAAATAACTATAACCCATCAAAAATGTTGATTACACACACCTTTATATATTGTTCTGTTTTTCGTCTGTCTATCTTTCAAAACTAAGACATCAATCTTTGAATTGCAAAACATATGGCTGGTTCTATAAATTAGCTTTGTTAGATTTTGAACTATTGCTGTCCGGTAAAAATAAACTGAAAGCTCTGTATCTCTTTATCCATCGGTATTGCAGCCGTTTTACTCATCCAGGGGCTTGGTTTTCAGTTTCAAACTGTAAGCATTATAAAATGCACTTATTTTGACAAGAAAAGACCTATAATAACCGATAATTCTAAGAAATAATAAGTTTAAGTCTATTTTTACTAACACAATACTTCGTTAATTCTAATGTAATCGTTTGAAAATGAGAGAGTTAATTAACTTAATATAACTAATAAAATTTGGCCAAGTGGCTGATTATCAGTAACTTTATAGTAGCAAAAACATAAAGCAAATGACATCAGAACCACTCGACCAATATACAGAAATCTGCAGAGATGCCATCAAAAGCTCATCTGCAAAATTAGGCAAAACTTTTGAGAATCTACTCTTGGAAATACTCTTATTGTACATGGCGATACAAAGAAAGATAAATTTCACTCAAATGGAGCGTTACGGCACCCATTGCGAGCAGACCTACAGAACGAATTTCAACCGCAGCCGGGCTAAGTGCATCAACTGGGTTAAGTTCAACCTCTACCTTTCCCAGCGTTATCTGAACATGGACGGACTGCTGGCTATAGCCATAGATCCGAGCTACATCAGTAAGTCAGGCAAGAAGACTCCGCATGTTGGTACTTTCTGGTCCGGCTGTGCAGGTTCCATGAAACACGGACTTGAAATCATGGGACTTGCCCTTGTCGATGTCTACGCCAACAACTGTATGATGCTTCGTGCCCATCAAACCCCTTCTACAAGAGAGTTGAAACTGCGTAGCATGACTCTTGTGCAGCATTACATTGCCGTCATCAAACGCTACAGGAAAGAATTGTTGAAGGTCACCGATATTGTTGTCGCTGATGCTTTCTTCTCTATCCGTCCGTTTGTGGAGGGAATCAAGGAGCAAGGCTTTCATCTTGTCAGCCGTTTCAGGGATACGGCGAGCCTATACTATGTGTACACGGGACCTCGTTCCAATAAGCCCGGGCGTCCCAAAACACTTGACGGGAAAATCAATTACAAGAAACTCGACCTCACGCGTATGGCGAAGATGCATATCGAAGGACTTGAAGGCACAGCTTACACACTCATCGCCTATTCAAAGGCACTGAAGCAGAAAGTGCGTCTTGTCATTTGGGTGATGCCGAACGGCAAGCACAAACTTTTCTTCTCTACAAAGACAGCCATATCAGGTGAGGAAGTGTTGCGCACATACCGCTCAAGATTCCAAATCGAGTTTTGCTTCCGCGATGCCAAGCAGTATACCGGACTCGCGCATTGCCAGGCAAGGCACAAGAATCAGTTGGACTTCTCCTACAACGCATCATTTGCATCACAGAATGTGGCAAAGGTGATGATGAAGGAAAACGGGCTACCGTATTCCATGGCTTCTTTCAAGGAGCTCATAGCGAGCACATACATTGCAAAATTAATTTTCGACAGGTGTCGGAGCATACCGAACCGAAAGTTAATTAGTCATACTATCAAAGAACTCTTTGGCTGGCAGAGGAAAGCTGCGTAGCAATTATCTCAAATTTTAACGAACTATTGCTAACACAGATAGCCACCAAAAAGTTTTACCGGACAGCAATAATTTTGAACTTATTTTTGAGGTCAAAATGCAAGAGAGTGAAGGAGTGTAGCGAGCTACACGACTGAACGAGCTTACATTTTGAACCAAAAACGGAGCAAGCCGAATGCAATCAAACTTGTTTGAATTGTTGAGGCGCAGCCTGTTTTATATAAAAAGAAGCCAAAAGATAACAAAACGTATTTCATAAAAATTTAATGATTATATGCGGTGGTAATTTATAGAACTATCCATATATCTTTGGCAGTGTCAAAGTTGAACTTTGGGCGTGTAAAGCATATATGTTTGACCACCTCAAACATATATGTTTTAGATTACAAACATAACACATTGGCTATTAACACATTACAGCCTGTGTTTTAAAAGGTATGTCCTTTTTGCAAATTGTTCTATTCTTCTGCTCTATCGTTTTGCACACTATGTGGCTCATACCTCGTTTTTCTAAGTTGTTATCTGCCACAAAGTTGTTTGTAAGGGCAATATTCGCACATCTTCACATTATTTGTATGGGTAAATGGAATAGACTTATCGAATAGCGACTCCATAATTTCAGTTAGTTGGTCAAAGAAATCTTGCGCATAATAGTTCGCATCGGTTATCCTCTGACCATCAAGAGAGAGCATCGGACTATAATCTTCAGCGTATGCGTGCTGGATAAACAAGAGTGCTGGACTTACAGGGTTGTGGTGTGGATTGTGCTCCTCGTCATTCGTTGTTTCTAATATACTGTACAGCAAGGCTTGCAGCGTGTAGTCGCTTTTCTTATCGATGATGTTTTTAGAATCAAATATCTCTCCTATTGTGTTTAGCTCCTTTGCTACGTGGTTGCCCGTCTTATAGTCCACTACTCTCAATTGTGGAGCGTGGCTAAGGTTTATTTCGTCTAATCTGTCCACACGTCCCCCAATAGTGATGGTTTTCTTTTGGTTCTCCACATTAATGTCTATTTGTTTATAAACATCAAACTCGTGAGCTATGATACGTAGAGGAGCAACGAGCTTATCCACCCGTAGTAGTTGCCTCAAATATCGCTTTATCGCTTCACGGTTAATAAGCTGTAAACCATTTAGTTTTGGGTGTTTTATTGTACCTTCTTTTTGCATAAAAAGTTCACGAGCAAAAGCCTCAGTTATCACACTGTCTAAGGTTGAGGCGTGATAAGGTGAAGTAACCGATTGGGCAGATTTACCCGTTTTTAGTACGTGGTCTATTTCGTCTTTGGTTATAGCGGTATCGGGGAACAATTGTTTGTACATCAATTCGGCTGCCAAGTGGAAGATGTTACCAAACATACGGTTGTCTATCTCGTCCTCATCGTTGTCGTTAGCTTCGCTCAGCCCTACAATGTAATTATAATAAAACTTCACAGGACAGCGCAAAAAGTTATTGATGGCAGTAGGTGAAAAGTAAGACAGCTCGTTCAGTTTTTGCCTCACCACCTCATCTTTCTCTATAGGTTTAGCCTCGGTGGGCATAGGTTCTTGCCCTGCTTGTAGTGCTTTTCGCTCTATGGTATGTGGCGATTCCACCATCAATTGTAACATAAAGCGACTCATTTCGCCCACTTTGCTTCCTTGGGTTGAGTTGTTATACAATAGGGTAACGTCTTTTGCACGTTGCAAAAGGCTGTGGAAATAGTAAGAATAGATAGCTACCTTGTTATCTATCGTGGTGAGTCCGTATGCCTTGCGTATGAAATGAGGAATAAAAGAGGTATCATCTACCCCTTTAGGCATATTGCCTTCATTGCACGAGAGCAAAAGCACGTGGTCGAAATCAAGGTTGCGAGTTTCTAACACACCCATTATTTGTATTCCTTTGGCTGGTTCGCCGTGGAAAGGAATACTTGTACTGCTTATCAGTTGTCCAAGTAGACGTTTGAAAACATTAAAGTCGGCTTCTAAATCACCACTATTGAGCAACTCTAAAAGACGATTTAAAAGGGTGAACATTCTAAATGCAGACTCTTGAAACAGAGGTTCTTTACTTGCAACTCCATTCTTTGCAATGATTTTGGTAGCTTCTGCCAACCACGCCACTAAGTCTGCAAGGTGCTGACGGTCGTGTTCTATATGGATAAAGGTGGCATTTTCTCCTATATTGACATAATATTGTTTCTCCGTATTCAACTTCAAGAGTAGGTCGTCAGCACCGTCTATCAGGTATTTACCGTATGGATGGCGCAGTACACGGTTGACGTAATGCAGGCGAAAAGCATTTTCTTTCAGCGAGTAGCCTTCGGTCTGCAACTTCAAAAGTTGGGTTATCATCGATGAAATGGGTGTTTGTTGGAGGGGGAAACCTGTCGTTACATTCACCTCGCCCATATCTTTCGATACGGAATGGATAACGGTTTGCAACAGGTTTTCATTGCACATAACGATGGCAGTTCGCTTTCCATCTTTATAACGTTCGCCCTCTTTCAGCCATTCGGTAACATATCGCGCCTGTAAATTCTCGGTTGGGGCTGACATATAGCGTATTTCTTTGGGCAATTGGAAGGCGTTGTAAAGGTCGGCGTGCTTGTCTATTACCTCATTAGGAAACTTTTCTAACCATTTATTGATATAGACACCCGCTTCGTTCGCACCATTAAGAAAATAACGGTCGTAATCCCAATAGAAAAAAGCTCTACCTTCTTTCTTCAATCTGTCGAACAATTCTTGTTCCACAGATTGAAGTACATTAAAGCCAATAAATATGAATTGCTTGTGATGGGTAGGCAAATTGTTGGTTTCGATTACCTCTCTATATAACATACCTTCGTAAGCAAGTCCCTGACTTCTTAATCTTTGTTTAAAGTCGGTGTATATATCATAGAGCTTGCTCCAAAGCGAAATAAAGCGTTCTTTCAGTTTGGTGGGTTCGTCAACAAAATTGATGAAAAACCTACGCAGCAGTTCTTTCTGCTCATCGGTGAGATAATCTATTGTGTCAAGTTCGTGAATGTCTCTCACATTATTAAACACCATCTTGGCATCTGCCATATTTTTATCGATGTCATCGAAGTCGGCAAGCAACAATTGTCCCCAACCGTAAAACTCGTCTAAGGTTTCTATGCGCCCAGTGATGGTGGTATAGCTCTTAAACAAGTCGCAAAGACTCTTTATAGGGTCTGCTACGATAAGTTCAGATTGCTGACGGAAGAGTTCAGAAATCGTTATATAACTTGGACTCCATATAGGTTTGTTAGCGTTCTTGGCAAGTTCTTGGTTCAAGAAAAGCGAAGCACGCTTGTTAGGAAATACAATTGCAATATCCGAAAGGTTGTTTCCGTATTTTGAAAGTAAATCTTTTGCTATATATGATAAGAATGTTTCCATTGTATAAGTTTGTTTTTAGTTTTTATTAAAGTGTTACTTCAACGATGTTATCACGCATTACATACCATAAATAACCTTTTATGGATTGGTGTCCCATCTCTTTTAAGAGCGTCATATATCGCTGTACTTGCAACTTATATTCCTCTCTTTCTTTACCAAATTTGAAGTCTACCACGATAACTTCATTGCCATCAGTCATCACACGGTCAGGACGATGTTCTAAAACTTCATCTGTTGTGGCATCATATTGTATAATAGCACACTCATTGAAAAGTTTCCAGCGGTTTGAAAACCAATCTTTCACCTTCTCATTCTTCATTGCTTGCGCTATCTTTTCACGCAGTTCGGTATTTGTAACATCATCGTTATAAATAATACCTTGTTGCTCTAAGTCGCTAAGTCGTGCAGGAATATCGTCAGAAGTATAAATTGTTGAAAACAGATTGTGGAGTATGTTTCCCACCTTGATGTATCGATTGCGGTCGGTCTCTTCCACTTCTTCGCCCGAAACAAAGTCGTTACTCTTGTTGCTCTGCCTAAACTCTACCGTCTGAGGAAAGGTTTCAATGCGTATTTTTTCAGTTTTGATAGCCGAAAGGAAGGGGTTTTGACTTTCATTTATCTCTTTTATACTTTCTGAAGATGGTTCTTTTGTTAGCACAGACTCTAAATTACCATACTCAAAGTGCAGTCTTTCTTTCTCATTATCAGTCCCTTCATAAATGCACGTACTAAGTTTTTCAGCGATTTCATCGAGCGAAAGTTCTATATTTTGTGAACGATTGCTTGTTGTCTTAACATCTCCTGTCAGATCAGCACGCTTCTTCTTGCTCATTCGCTTACCTGAAACAAAGAGATTGCGTACAGCTCTTGTAAAAGCAACATAAAGCAAATTCATATTGTCAATTGTGTTTTGAAAATGCTCATTTGCATAATCAGGCTCATACACTGTACCTTTCATATTATTTTTATAGAAATCTATTGGCACTAAAGGTAGTTCGTTGTAAGGTGTTTCTTTATCTTTAGTTTCACACCAAATAGTGTTCGACAGTTCTAAAGTCCAATCACAGAACGGAACAAGCACATTTTCAAACTCCAAACCTTTACTTTTGTGTATTGTAAGCAAACGTACACCATCTACTTCATCGCTTTGAATGGTTTTAGACGATAACGAAGACTCCCATTCAGCGATGAAATCGTCAATATCAGCTGGGTGTTCTGCAAGATAATCATTAAGTATGTCATAGAACGTACAGACATATGTACTCTGTCCTTCAAGCGAATAGAGTTCAAAAAGATGAAACAGACGGTCTACAAGGTCGAGTATAGGCATTCCAAGGAGCTTCTCTCGCTGCTCTACGTATTCCTTTGGCAATGCGGCATTGAGTTTCGCTAATTGCAGGTCTTTACCTTTGGCTCTCAATTCTTCTTTTGTCATCGTCTTGCGCTCGTCCTCTGTAAAGTTGTTGAGCTGAACAAGGGTTGTGCTATCTTTATAATTGGGGAGATTTCGCACCCTTTCAACAAAGAATTTCGCCAATCTTCCACGTGTAAGCACGTCGTGTGGGTGGGTTAAAAGATGTAGTGCGTCAACCAAAATATTCACTGCCAACGATGCATCCAATCGGAATGCCTCATCTGAAACAATATTTACTGCCCCTTCAAAATGCTTGTTTACCGCCTCGGCAATGCTTGGCAATACGCTTTTAGTACGAATAAGAATGGCTATATCATTTTGTTTATACCCAGCATTGAGCAGCTCTTCAATGTTATGGCACAATAATTCTAAGATTTGGTCTGTATAGTCTGCCTCTTTCGAAGGTATCAAATCAATCTTTACGCAGCCCGTTTCCGCCTCTTTCTTCGGTATTTGCTCCACATCGGCGTAGGCTTGCAGAAGCGCAGGAGCATATTCTATCTTATCAGCTACCAACTCTTCGTGTGTTACGTTGATGATGCTATTGAAGAACGCATTATTAAAGTCGATTACACGTTTGTGCGAACGATAGTTGTGTGCCAAGGTTTCGATATGGATGGTCTCATCATCAAATTTTTTATCAATATTGTTGAGCAGTTGCCAGTCGCCTTGTCGCCATCTGTAAATACTTTGTTTGATGTCTCCCACAATAAGATTATGCGAGTCGGCTTGCGCAATACAATTGTCTAAAAGCGTTTTAAAATTGCTCCATTGTATTGTACTTGTATCTTGAAACTCATCAATCATAATGTGTTTGAGTTGTGCGCCAATCTTCTCAAATATAAAAGGAGTATCGCTGTCAGCTATCAATCCTTTAAGAAGTGATTGTGTGTTACTTAGCATAAATCTGTTATACTCTTTATTTAAGTCATCTACAGCAGACGAAATAGCATGCAATAAGCGCAATTGAGATAAGTGGGCAAGGGTTAAAACTGCCGACTGATAAGGCTTCCAGTTCTCTATTCTAAACGCCTCAAGTTCGGCTAATTGCTGTTGAAGTTGGGTTTCAGCCAATTGCTGTATAGCTGGTTTCAGCTCTTTAGGACATTTTCCACTTGTCCATTTTGTAGCATCTTCTAAACAAGTTTGAATGTACTTAGGCGTCTTTTCATAATTAAGTCCAACTTTTACTTGCTTATTGAAATAAGAATAAACGTGCTGACGGAAAAGCGCAGCATTGTCCAAGTCATTATCTTGAATGATTTTTAAAATATTTGAAGCTTTAGACTTATAAGTTTGAGCTAAATCTTTCTTAACCTTACGAAGCTTTGCAACATACGCATTATAGAACTTCTCATCGGTAAAAAGTTCGTTTAGTTCAGTCTCGTGTGCTTTATAGAAATCCTGAAAAATGTTGTTACCAAACGATTTTATTTTTCCAATAACATTCCAACCCTTATCGTCTTCGATGTTTTCATCAATGTATTCGGAAATCCACTTGAACACTGGCTGGCTCTCGTCCAACTCTTCTATCATCTTATCTACCGCATCACTCTCCACTTGAGCATCATTCAAGTCGACACGTAGGTTGGCTGTTTGTCCAAGTTCGTGTGCAAGGTTACGAAGAATATGCTGAAAAAAGGCATCAATGGTCTGTACCCTAAATTCGTGATACTTATGAATAAGCAAAGATAAAGCCACTTGTGCATTATTACGAATAACCACATCTGTTAGCCCTGTCTTCTCTTTTACTTTTTGAAAATAACCATCAGACGAACTCAAGCCTTTAGCGATACCATAAAGCTGCGAAAGGATACGCATCTTCATTTCTTGCGTTGCCTTATTGGTGAAAGTTACAGCCAAAATTTTACGATAGTTTTCTGGTTCCTTAACGAGCAATGTGATATACTCCACCGTTAGCGTGAAAGTTTTTCCAGACCCTGCCGATGCTTTATAAACCGTTAATGGATAAGATGTTTGTTTCATAATACGTATATGCTTGTTTTTTAGACTTTTAAGATTATCAATTAGCAAACAACTTGAATACAAAAAGAACGCCTATTCCCTCATAATAATAAGGTGAAAAGCCTGTGAACAGCCCTAAGAAAATGCTTTATTTGTAACGCTATATCTCCTTTGGGCGATACAACTTATATCTTGTAGCGTCAATATACCTGTGTCAATGTGTTCAGAATAGCAAAGATACTCTTTTTTTCTGAACCAAACGATGAAATGTCAGAATATTTTGCACTTCAAGCTCTAACATTATGTGACTGCAGATATAGGTAAAATAAAGCCAAAATAATCCAAAAGGCATCTCATAAGTTTCAAAAATAATAAAGTAAGCACCTAAACTGGTCTAATGACTGATTTGGGTTTAAAATTGGTCTACCATTTTTAAATGAATAAAGACAAAAGTCTTGACAAAGGAAAAATAGAACAATTACTAAAGAAAGATAAGTTGTAGAAAACAACCGTATAATCTATTGATATACAAGCAATTACAATAGCATTCTAAAACATATATGTTTGACCACCCCATACATATATGTTTTACCCTCCCAAAGTTGAACTTTGGCAACCCCAAACATATATGTTTTGCATTGCAAAGGTAGATGTATTATTTTAGAAAGAAGACACAAAGAAAAACAGAACAATAATCTATGCCCGCTATCAGCTTTATTTCTCCCTACTCCGCTTGATGCTTTATAACGTTTTGTTGCACATTTATTGCATTAAACCCCAATCGGTCATTAGCCCGCAAAGGCTTTTTAAAGCGTTTAGATGTTATGCTTTTCTTCGTCTTTGCACCTTATTTTGGCGCTTTGCGTTTGTATTTCCAGTTGTTTAGCTCGCTAAACGTCTTCAAAAACAAACGAAAATAGCTCAAAATAAGCTCACAAACCTCGAAGAAGTCTAACGACAGATTTGGGTTAAAACACTTATTTTTATAAATCCTAAAAATGGTTTATTAATTTGTTAAAATCACGAGAAAAATGTATCTTTGCAAATGGAGATAACAAAAAATAAGTAGTTGTGAAAGTAAAAAATATATATATCAATATTTTATTTTCAGCCCTACCACTTTTTGCCATTGCACAAACCCATAACAATGGTACAGTGATAACAAAAGATGGCGGAAAATATACTGGCGAATTGAGTCACGGGAAACCTTCGGGCAAAGGCAAAGCTGTGTATAATAATGGGGATACATACGAAGGCGAATACGAAAAA
Organism: Prevotella ihumii; assembly: GCF_900155655.1. Taxonomy (GTDB): domain Bacteria; phylum Bacteroidota; class Bacteroidia; order Bacteroidales; family Bacteroidaceae; genus Prevotella; species Prevotella ihumii. The sequence continues at coordinate 861,506 of NZ_LT706987.1, read as the reverse complement.
GGAAAACGCCACGGATACGGCATTTACACCTTTGCAGATGGTGAAAAGTATGACGGACAATGGTTTCAAGACCAACAGCACGGCAAAGGTATATATACATTTAAGAATGGTAACAAATACAATGGCTTGTGGTATAAAGACTATCAACAAGGCAAAGGCAAGATGAGCTATTACAATGGTGATGTGTATGATGGCGATTGGGATCAAGACAAGCGCAACGGCTTCGGGCGATACACCTTTGCTAACGGGGCTTACTATGATGGGCAATGGAAAGACGATACCAAGACAGGGCACGGCAAATTTGTATGGGGCGATGGCTCTACCTTTGTAGGCAATTGGGTAAACAACCTAAAAGAAGGAAAAGGAATATACATTTATGCCACGGGCGACGAATATGACGGAGAATGGCAAAACGACCTTCAAAATGGCAAAGGCATTTACAGGTTTAGTAATGGCGATGTGTATCAGGGCGATTATCGCGATGGCGAACGGACAGGCGAAGGCATAATGAAATATAAAAACAATGGCGAATACACTGGGCATTTCCAAAAAGGAATGAGATGGGGTATTGGCACAATGTCGTGGAAAAATGGTGATATATATGTTGGAAGTTGGGAACAAGACTTGCAAAGCGGACAAGGAAAGCTTACCAAAAAGAATAATGACATCATTGAAGGACAATTCCACAAAGGCAAAATGGACGGCATTGTTATCATTCGTTATGCTGACGGAAACAAGTTTAAAGGTGCATACAGCAACGGCAAAAGAAATGGTGAAGCCGTAGAAGAAACCCCTGACGGAAAACGTTTTGAGGGCTCTTATCTCAATGATAAACGACACGGAAAATTTGTAGAACGCGACCGCAATGGCCGTATCATTGACCGTGGAGTTTACGAAAATGGCAGAAAATACAGCAATTAAGAATAGACAAGTATATATAAATAAAGATTGTTATGACAGAAAAGGGTAAAAAGCAAAGCAAACCAAAGAAGACGCAGACTAAAATGTTGCGTATAGTGAAAGACGATACTTATCTGACGCCTTACCAAGATGCTATAAACGGCAGACACGAGTTTGCTATGGCAAAGTTGAACGCATTTACCCAAGGTGGAAAACAATCACTTTCCGACTTTGCAAATGGGCATCATTATTACGGATTGCATCGCACAAAAAGCGGTTGGGTATTTCGTGAATGGGCACCTAATGCAACCGAAATTTACTTAATAGGCGATTTCAACAATTGGACACGCACAGAAACCTTCCGCTGTCATCGCATTGAGGGAACGGGCGACTGGGAGTTAAAACTCAAAGCCAACCAAATAAGCCACGGACAACTTTACAAAATGTATGTAGTATGGCAAGGTGGCGAAGGCGAGCGCATACCTGCGTGGGCGCAACGTGTTGTGCAAGACACGGCAACAAAGATATTTTCGGCACAGGTTTGGCAACCTCAAGACGCTTATCAATGGAAGAAGAAGTCCTTTAAACCCAAGACCACTCCCCTATTGATTTACGAATGTCACATAGGAATGGGGCAAGATGCCGAAAAAGTGGGTACATACACCGAGTTTAAAGACAACGTATTGCCTCGTATCATCAAAGACGGATACAACGCTATACAAATAATGGCTATCCAAGAACACCCCTACTATGGAAGTTTTGGCTATCACGTAAGTTCTTTTTTTGCAGCAAGTTCGCGCTTCGGAACGCCTAACGAGTTGAAAGCTCTTATAGACGAGGCGCACAAAAACGGAATAGCGGTAATAATGGATATTGTTCATTCGCACGCTGTGAAAAACGAATCAGAAGGTTTAGGACGATTAGCAGGCGACCCTAACCAATTCTTTTATGCAGGCGAACGTCGCGAACACCCTGCTTGGGATTCGCTCTGCTTTGACTATGGAAAGGACGAAGTATTACACTTCTTATTGTCGAATTGCAAATACTGGATAGAAGAATACCACTTTGATGGCTTCCGCTTTGATGGCGTTACCTCGATGATATATTACAGTCACGGTTTGGGCGAAGACTTTAATGGTTATGCGGATTATTACAACGGACACCAAGACGATAATGCCATTTGCTACCTCACCTTAGCCAACTGTCTCATTCACGAAGTAAACAAAAACGCTATCACCATTGCTGAAGAGGTTTCGGGTATGCCAGGGTTGGCTGTTCCGTTTAAGAACGGTGGTTATGGCTTCGATTATCGTATGGCGATGAACATTCCCGACTTCTGGATAAAAACCATTAAGGAACTTCCTGACGAGGCGTGGAAACCATCATCTATATTCTGGGAAATAAAGAACAGACGTAGCGATGAGAAAACTATATCGTATTGTGAGTCGCACGACCAAGCCCTTGTAGGTGATAAGACAATCATCTTCAGATTGGTAGATGCGGATATGTATTGGCACTTCAAAAAAGGTGATGAAAACGAAATGGCACGTCGAGGCATAGCTCTGCACAAGATGATACGCCTTGCCACTATTGGCACAATCAATGGTGGCTATCTCAACTTTATGGGTAATGAGTTTGGACACCCTGAATGGATAGATTTTCCAAGAGAGGGTAATGGTTGGAGCTACCATTATGCTCAACGCCAATGGAATTTGGTTGACAATAAGGAGTTGTGTTATCATTGGCTTAACGACTTTGATAACAGAATGTTAGAAACTATAAAACAAGAAAAGAATTTCAATAAGACAGCTATTCAAGAGGTGTGGCACGATGATGCAGACCAAATATTAGCGTTTAGCCGCAACAATCTCTTATTTGTTTTCAACTTCTCGCCTACTCGTTCGTATACCGACTATGGGTTGCTAATGCCTGAAGGTTCGTACAAGGTAGTATTAAATACTGACGCACAAGAGTTTGGCGGATTTGGTTTTGCCGATGATAGTGTAGAACATTTCACAACCCCTGATGCGCTCTACAACGATGTACACAAGGGGTGGTTAAAACTTTATATCCCTGCAAGAAGTGCAGTAGTGTTGCAAAAAGTTTAAATATTTGATATTTAATAGATGGATAATAAGTTAATAAAATATTGTTGTGCTTTTATTTTTAGCATATTCTCGTTTTGCTATTTGTATTTCTATCAAGCAGATATAATGCAATTGGCGCAGCACGTAGCATCGTCAGGACAAACCTATTATCACCCGTGGTTGGGGGCAATACTGATAACGCTTACCTTACAATTGTTGCAAATTGGCATCAATTCGGTGCTAAAGTTAACGAAAAGAGGTTTTGCACTTACTTACTGTCCATCTGCCTTTTTGCTTGCTATGCTTACAAGCGTCAACTCGGATATGAAAACAAGCATTTCGTTTGGCGTGTGGGTTCGGGTGCTACCTATCTTTCTTATTGTCTATATTGGCGTTATTAGCTATGTAAAAAGATACGAACCTTACGAGCCTGACACACGCAGTATGGGGCTTTTTTCACAATTGATATGGATTAACATCGGAACTATGCTCTTACTATTGCTTTTTGTTGGTGGCTTTGGTAATAGTAATCTTTTGTTTCACCAACGTGCCAAGATAGAAGCCTTGGTAAAAGATAGAGATTACAAAGGAGCACTTACCATTGTCAAAAAGATGGAGAAAACCGACTCTACAACAACTATGTTGACGCTATATGCATTGGCAAGGGAACAAAAATTGCAAGAAGAAACATTTGAATATCCATTAGTAGGAGGCAGCAAGGTAATGCGCCCAAAGGTTGTACATTCTATATTGACCCCTGATAGCATTATCAATAAGTCGACTAAAAAGTCGGTGCACTACCAGCTAATTGGATTTCTGTTAGACAAAAACAAAAAGAAATTTATGGCCTATCTCCCACTCTATTATCCTGTAGATAGCCTTAGACCACGCTATTACAAAGAAGCTTTCCACCTTTTTAAAACAATAGAAAAAGGAGGAAAGCTAAGAAGTCCATACCCTAAAGGTAGTTATACAAAGTATTATTACGAAAGCTAAAAAGTAAGAAAGCAACAAGGTTTGCCAACTTACTTTCGGGTGCAGAGGTTCATTAGCATTACTGCACTCAACCCTGCTGTCTCTGTACGTAGGCGACTTGTTCCAAGCGAGGTGCTGAGAAATCCTTTGTTAAGGGCTAAGCGTACTTCGTCGATAGAGAAATCGCCTTCAGGTCCGACCATTACTATTATTTCTTCGCTTGTTGGAAGATTGGTATTTAAAGTGTGAAAGAAATCTGTTTTTTCAATTTCAGAGTAGCAATGGCAGATGTATCGTGCACCTTCGCTGTGTGCTGCTATGAAGTCGGAAAATGTTACCATTTCGTTAACAACAGGTTTCCACGCTTTACGACTTTGCTTCATTGCCGATACCACAATACGTTCAATGCGGTCGGTACGAAGCGTTTTTCGTTCAGAGAACTTACAATTCAAGAATGATATTTCGTCAAAACCTATTTCGGTAGCTTTCTCTACTAACCATTCTATACGTCCAATATCTTTTGTTGGAGCAATAGCAAGGTGTAGGTGGTGAGCCCATTGGCGGTCTTGTGGCAAGTGTTCTTGTATCTCATACATACAATGTTTTGAGCTTGCCATCGTTACAGCAGCCTTATAGAAAGTCCCCACTCCGTCCATCAAAACTATTTCATCACCTGCTTGCAAACGAAGTACACGCACTGCGTGGGTTGCTTCTTCGGTAGGCAATTCGGTTTCATTACTCGCATTGGGAACGTAAAAGTATCTTGTCTCTTTCATTCTTATTACATTAAAGAATTAAAAATAGCCCTTCAAAGATTTTCGTCTTAAAGCGTATTAAGCATTATCTTGCTGTTTACGTTTTTGCAGTTCGTCTCGAAGGTTGGAAGCCAACTCAAAGTTCTCATTCTCAATAGCTTTTTCTAATGCGGTTTTCAACATAGGGGTGCTTAAAGCATTTACGGGCAAGGCTATTTTATTCTTTCCATCAGCATACGAAACACTTTGTTTTAGGAAAAGTTTGTCGTCCATAAATATCTCTAAATTGGCTATATTGGCAAGCAAAATAGCATCAGAAGCACGAATAGGCGTCATCTCAAGCGTTATTTTATTGAACAATACCACTTTGTATTGACCGCCTGAAATAGAATTGAAGAAGAGCTCATAATTCTCTGAATTCATATCAGGATTTACCGAACATAAAACTTCGGGTAAAAGAATATTCTTGATAGGAACTTGAGCTAAGCGAAGATTGATTTGCTCTTCTATCGTTTTATCGCACACTATAGCTATTTGACGCTTCTCATTGCTATCAGTGAGAATGAGGAGACCCATATTTGAGCCTCCCACAATCTCTGTAACGCCTTTGAAAACTAATTTTGTTTTATTCTGCATTTGTCTTTTTTGGACGGAAAATTATAGCAAAACTTACTCCCACAAGACAAGCATATCCTGCAAAAATAAACCAACAAGACTGCCAATCGCCTACGGTATAGGTATCTGAACCTATTGTAAGGTGGTGAGTAAAATTATTGATAACAGCTTGAGCTGTAAGTGTTCCAACCGTTGCACCAATACCATTGGTCATCAACATAAATAAGCCTTGAGCTGAAGAACGAATAGAACTATCGGTATTTTTATCTACAAAAAGTGAACCTGAAACATTGAAAAAGTCGAAAGCAACGCCATAAACAATCATAGATAGGACAAAAAGTAGCACGCCAGGCATACCTGGGTCGCCAAGTCCAAACAAGCCGAAACGCAATACCCAAGCAAACATTGCTATCAACATAACATTCTTGATGCCGTACTTACGCATAAAGAAAGGTATGAGGAGGATGCAGAAAGTTTCGCTTATCTGTGATAAACTAATGAGAATATTAGCGTGCTGAACTCCAAAAGCATTAGCAAATTCAGGTTGTGCACCAAAGCTAAACAAGAAAGGATTGGCAAAACTATTGGTAATTTGCAAACTTACACCTAATAACATTGAGAAAATAAAGAAAATTGCCATCTTCTTTTGCTTGAACAAAGCAAAGGCTTTAAGGCCGAAGGCATCAACAAAACTTTTCTTTTCTACACTTCTATCGATAGGACAAGCTGGCAATGTAAATGTATATAAGAACAAAATAAGGCTCACGACACCTGAGGTAATGAACTGATTTTGATTACTTTGGAAACCTAACAGGTCTACCACCCACATTGTTATGATAAAGCCTACTGTACCAAAAACGCGGATAGGAGGAAAATCTTTAATCGTGTCCATATTTGCTTGATTTAGAGCAAAATAGGCTACCGAATTGGTCAAAGCCAAAGTAGGCATATAGAAAGCAACCGAAAGAGAATAAAGTGTGAAGATAACAGAGAACTGAACGGTAGATGCCGACAAGCCATACCAAGCTGTGCCAAACATAAACAGACCTGCGAGTAGATGACAATAACCTAATAAGCGTTGTGCAGGTATCCATCTATCAGCAACAATTCCCATCAAGGCAGGCATAAAAATTGAAACGATACCTTGCATAGAATAAAACAAAGCTATTTCGGAGCCAAAACCAAGATTTCCTAAATAACGTCCCATTGACGTGAGATAAGCTCCCCAAACTGCGAACTCTAAAAAGTTCATCAGTGATAAGCGTACTTTCAAATTCATCGTAATTATATTTTTGTTATGCTACAAAATTAATGTTTTTTTTACAAACCACAAAACTCATTGCAGCATTTATTACGCTGAACTAAAGATATGAGGGAAAGAAAAGATGAGGGAGAGAAAAGCAAAAACAAATATAGGATGCACTGCTTAGAGTACATCCTAAAACTTTTAATGTTCAGCAACCATAAGTTAAAAAGATAGTTATGCTGAGTAATTATTACTTTGAAAGCTGTGTTAATCGTGAAATATATTTACCCAAAATATCAAATTCTAAGTTGACCACTGTTCCAACCTGAATGTCGGAAAAGTTGGTATTTTCAAGTGTGTAAGGTATGATTGCAACCTTAAATGTGTTTTCTGTTGGCTCGCATACTGTAAGTGATACGCCATTGACGGTAACAGAACCTTTGTCAACAGTGAAATAGCCACGGCGTACCATTTCAAGGTCGTGCTTGTATTCAAATGTGAAATAAGTACTGCCATCTGCACTTTCCATATTCACACATTTAGCTGTTTCGTCTACGTGGCCTTGTACAATATGCCCGTCCAATCGACCATTCATTATCATTGAACGCTCTACATTTACTCTATCACCCATCTTTAATAAACCAAGATTGGAGCGATTAAGTGTTTCTTTCATTGCAGTTACGGTATAGGTATCGTCTGTCAATCGAACAACAGTAAGACAAACACCGTTGTGAGCAATGCTTTGGTCGATTTTCAATTCGTTCGTAAACGAGCAACGTAATGTTAAGTCAATATTTTCTTTGTAATGGTTGATGGCTACAACTTGTGCCATTTCTTCAACAATGCCTGAGAACATATTTCTAAATAATTTATTGGTTGAGAGCTACTGCTCATACTTGATTAAATGAAAAAAGGTGAGTTCCTAAATGGAGCCTCACCTTTTTGTTTGCCCCCTCTTAAGAGAGGAATTGGGAAGTCGCACCGATGATGTGATGAAAAGTCCGAGTATCAAAGATAAGAGAGCTCTCCGCCTTTGTAATCCACTGACCTTTACGGCTTAGTCGCTAAATGCGTTTTATGTGGCCCGCCATTAACAAGAGAAGTCATCTCGGTTTTCAAATTTATTTGATGACTATCCCGATCGAATCGGTACGACTATTTTTTGTCCTTTCAGCTACAAAGTTAGTACTTTTTTTTGTTGTACCAAAGTTTTGTGCTTAAATAATGGTTTCAAGAAGTACTTCACCGATGGTTGGGTGAATATGAATCATATTGCGCAAGTCATCGAGTGTAGCATCATTATTCATCAATACAGCCACTTCTTGAGTTATGTCTGCTGAATGTGCACCAAAGACGTGACAACCAAGTATCTTGCCATTCTCATCTGCCATCACTTTCACCATTCCTTCGGTTTCTTCCATCGCTAATGCTTTTCCATTAGAACGATAGAAGCCTTTCTTGACAGTGTAAGCAATACCTGCATTCTTGCAAGCATCTTCAGACATTCCTACTGAGCCTGCCTCTGGATAGGTGAATACTGCTGCTGGCATAATATCAAAGCGTATCTTGTCTTTCTTGTTCAAGATATGATTGATAACGTGCATACCTTGGAAACTTGCAGCGTGAGCTAACATTTGTTTACCATTCACGTCGCCAATAGCGTAAACACCAGGTACGTTGGTCTCGTAGTGTTCGTTGGTCTCAATACCTTGTTTTACGCAAGTGATACCTGCTGCTTCGAGTCCGATACCTTCAACATTTGCAGCACGACCAGTAGCCACAAGTACCACATCGGCTGTTACTTGCTGTTCTTTACCCTTTTGTGTGAAAGATACAACAACCTGTTTGCCATCTTCAGTTGGGGCAACAGCACTTACAGCACTGTTCATATTGAACTTAATATCACGCTTCTCCATTGTTTTACGGAGACGTTTTGCAATATCAGAGTCCATTGTTGGAAGACATTCTTTCAAGAACTCAATTACTGTAACAGAACTACCAAAAGTTTCAAAAGCTGAAGCCAACTCCAAACCGATAACACCTGCACCGATAATTGCCATAGAGGTAGGAACGTGGTCTATCTCTAACAATTCGGTAGAAGTCATTACCTTATCTTTCAAAGCTGCTCCTTCAGGACTATTGAGGTCAGGAATAAAAGGAAGCATACGTGCACGCGAACCTGTTGCAATAATAATATTGTCAGCAGTCATCTGCGTACCATTTACTTCGATTACTTTCTTGTCAACAAACTTTGCTTCACCTTCTATATAAGTGATACCTGGTTGTGACATTAATCCTCTAACGCCTTCACGCAACTTACTGATTACTTCGTTCTTACGTTCTTGTATTCTATTAAAGTAAACGTGTCCACCACCTACACAAGAGAGCAGTGGATTGCGATAAAGATCAGCATCGTGAGCAAAGCTCTTAGTTGGGATACAACCACAATTCAAACACGTTCCACCAGGGTGTGCTTTCTCAATGATGGTAACCTTGAGACCATCTTTGGCTGCATGTACAGCTGTGTGATAGCCTCCAGGACCAGCACCGATAATTATCAAATCGGTCTTTTCCATAATATCTTTTTATTAAGATTTTCTTATTGATTGATTGACTGACGATAGTTAAGGATTGGTTTTGTTGCTGCCAAAACATCGTCAACACGTCCAATAGGCGTATTCTTTGGTGCGTCTAAAACTACTTGTGGAGTTTCACGAGCCTCACGAGCAATAGTGTGCATTATTTCGATGAAACCATCGAGTGTGCGTTTGCTTTCGTTTTCAGTTGGCTCAATCATCATTGCTTCATGGAAAAGCAATGGGAAGTAGATTGTTGGAGCGTGGTAACCATAATCCAACAAGCGCTTTGCAACGTCCATTGTTGTTACACCAGTGCTCTTATCTTTCAATCCATCGAATACAAATTCGTGCATACAGATACCTTCGATAGGCAACTCATAATCATCTTTCAAGCACTCTTTAATATAATTAGCATTGAGTGTTGCGTATGGACCTACCATCTTCAAATTCTCTTTTCCGAGTGTTAAGATGTAAGCATAGGCACGCAATGAGATGAGGAAGTTGCCCATAAATTGACCAACGTGCATATTGTTGAGATTGTATTCTGCAGTTGCTTCAGGTGCATCGAGTTCATAACCATTCTCTGTCTTCAGTACGTGTGGCTTTGGAAGGAACTCTACGAGGTCTGCTCTTACACCAACAGGGCCACCACCAGGACCGCCACCACCGTGAGGGGTAGAGAATGTCTTGTGAATATTGATGTGCATAACGTCAAATCCCATATCTCCAGGACGTGCAACTCCCAACATTGGGTTGAGGTTAGCTCCATCGTAATACATCAAACCGCCACAATCGTGAATGAGCTTAGCAATTTCTGGGATGTTCTTTTCAAAAAGACCAAGTGTATTTGGATTGGTCATCATCATACCAGCAATATCATCACCGAGCAAAGGTTTCAAGTCTTCTACGTCAACAAGACCATCAGCAGTACTCTTTACTTCTACTACATCAAGACCACAAACAGCAGCCGAAGCTGGGTTTGTACCGTGAGCTGAGTCAGGAATGATAATCTTTGTGCGCTTTGTATCACCACGTTTTTCGTGATAAGAACGGATTATCATCAAGCCAGTAAACTCGCCTTGAGCACCTGCAAAAGGATTTACAGTAAAGTCTGCAAGACCAGAAATGCTTGCCAAAGACTTAGCCAAACCATACTGAACAGCTAATGCACCTTGCACAGTATTGATAGGTTGCATTGGGTGAACACTTGTAAAGCCTGGGAGAGCTGCAACTTCTTCATTAATAGTAGGGTTGTATTTCATTGTACAAGAGCCCAATGGATAAAAACCATTGTCAACACCAAAGTTGTTTCCGCTATGATTTGTATAGTGGCGTACCACTGTTAATTCGTCACATTCTGGGAGCTCAGCGTCTTTCTCACGCTTCAAATTGCTTGGAAGTTCGTAGTTTCCGAACTCATTTTTAGGTAGGCTATAAGCTTTACAACCTGGTTGTGAAAGCTCAAATATTAAATTGCCATATAATCTATTGTTCATTTCTTCAATAATTTAAATGTGTGTAAAACTTTAATTTAAAAGTTCATTGACTTAGAGAAGAGCAACAAGTGCTTCCATCTCTTCCTTCGTGCGTTTCTCTGTTACAGCAATGAGGAGTCCGTCCTTACCAACCTTTACGCCTGGAAGTATTCCGTTTTCAATTGCTTTATCATAGAAAGCATCACGATTTTCAATATTTACCAAGAACTCATTGAAGAATGGTTGATTGTAAGCTAACTTAGCTTTGCCAGTTGCTACCATTTTTTCGCAGAGGTAGTGAGCACCATCAAAACCTAACTTTGTAGCTTCTTTCAAACCTTGTTTACCCATCATAGATGAATAGATGGTTACATAAAGAGCCATTAAGCTTTGGTTAGAGCAGATATTAGAAGTAGCTTTTTGGCGACGAATGTGCTGTTCACGAGCCTGAAGAGTAAGTACAAACACACGTTGTCCGCGTGCATCTTTAGTTTGACCAACGATACGACCTGGCATTTTGCGCATCATCTTTTGTGTACAGCTCATATAGCCTGCGTAAGGACCACCAAATGCCATTGGCAAACCAAGACTTTGTACATCACCTACTGCAAAGTCAGCTCCCCATTCGCCTGGGGTTTTAAGCAATGAAAGGTCTGCTGCAACACTATTTACAACAAACAATGCTTTATCCTTATGGCAAATATCTGCAAATCCAGTGAAGTCTTCTGCAATACCATAATAGTTAGGCTGCTGAACGATAACACCTGCAACGCCACCTTCTGCCATCTTAGCTTCCAAATCCTTTTTTGATGTTACACCCTCTTCTTCTTCGATACCAACAAGGTTAATACCTTGAAAGTGAGCGTATGTCTTGAGCACATCAACAATTTTTGGGTTCAATGTCTTTGAGTACAACATAGTCTTCTTCTTGTTTGACTGTGCAGCAGCTACCATCATAGCTTCAGCAGTAGCAGTAGAGCCATCATACATAGACGCATTTGCAACGTCCATATTTGTGAGCTCAGCTATCATACTTTGGAACTCAAAGATATAGTGTAGCGTACCTTGTGAAATTTCTGCCTGATATGGAGTATATGAGGTATAAAATTCAGAGCGACTAATAATCTGTGGAATAGCACTTGGAGCATAGTGGTCGTAAACACCTGCACCAGCAAAACAAGTCATTATCTTGTTTTGATTAGCGAGCTTATTGAAGAAGTTTCTTATTTCAATTTCGCTTTTTGCTTCAGGAATATCATACTCGCCTTTGAAGCGTAGTGCTTCAGGAATGCCTGCAAAAAGGTCGTGAATGTTTTTCACACCCACCTTATTGAGCATTTCCTGAGTTTCCTCTTGGGTATGTGGAAAGAATTTAAAATTCATATCGTTTTATTTTTATTGTCTAATTAGTATTAGTAAGAAAATAGCTGCTTTCCCTGCACAAAGTAAACGTTTGCGAAGGAAAACAGCAATTACCTTAAAAAGTGAGGTCTATAAACTATTTTGCGCAAAACTCTTCGTAAGCCTTAGCATCCATAAGATTGTCAAGTTCTGACTTGTTTGTAAGTTCCACCTTGAGAATCCAGTTTGCGTATGGGTCTTGGTTGATGAGTTCTGGTTGGTCCTCGAGTTCTTCATTCACTTCAATTACCTTGCAAGAAACAGGAGAATTGAGGTCAGAAGCAGCCTTAACACTTTCTACAGCACCGAAGCCTTCTTCAGATTCGAATTCATCGTCAGCCTCTGGCATATCTACATAAACAACATTGCCAAGTGCGTGCTGTGCGTAGTCTGTAATACCGATGTAAGCTACATCACCTTCTACCTTTACATACTCGTGCGACTCTGCATAGAAGAGTCCTTCAATAACTTTTGCCATTTGATTTATAGTTTTATTATTAATTATTCTTGATTTATATGGAATTACTTCTTGTAATGTGGGTCGTAGAACTTCTTCTTGCCTACTGTTCCAGCAAATGTTTTCTTACGGATTTGAACCTCAACACGGTCTTCCATCTTAATGTCAGCATCAACCAATGCTACTGCACAACTACGTTCAACAGAAATAAGTTTATAACCTGTTGTGATTTCTCCCACTTCTTTACCGTCCTTAAGCACCTTGTATCCTGCACGTGGAATAGCGTTGTCGTCCAACCAAATACCACGGAGACGCTTCTGAACACCGTCAGTCTTTTGCTTCAAAAGAGCTTCTTTGCCAAGGAAGTTTTCCTTGTCAAACTTCACAAACATAGACAAACCTGCCATTACAGGAGTGATAGTTTCTGAAAGTTCGTGACCATAGAGCGGCATACCTGCTTCGAAACGCAAAGTATCACGACAACCAAGACCACAAGGAGTAGCACCTGCTTCCATCAACTTGTCCCACATCTTAACAATGTATGATGGAGCACCATAAAGTTCAAAGCCATCTTCGCCTGTATAACCTGTGCGCGAAATAATGATGTTTTCGCCTTCATGCTGAGCCCTCTTTACTTCATAGAACTTCAATTCAGAGCAAGCAATACCGAGCTTTTCTTCGATAATCTTCTCTGCTTCAGGACCTTGGATAGCCAACTGACCATATTTCTCGCTGTCGTTTACAAGTGTAATATCGAAACCTGCGGTATGTTTCTTAATCCATTCAAAGTCTTTCTCTATGTTAGCTGCATTTACAGTCAAGATAAATTCGTTTTCTCCAACCTTGCAAATACAAGTATCGTCTACCACTCCACCATCTTCCATACAGAACATACCATAGATAACTTGACCTACCTTCAATTCTGCAACATCGTTTGTAAAGATATAGTTGACAAACTTTTCTGCCTCATTTCCCGAAACAATGAGTTCGCCCATATGCGATACATCGAATACACCACAATGCTGACGTACTGCATTATGTTCTTCGATAATGCTTGAATACTGAATAGGCATATCAAAACCACCAAATGGTGAAATCAATGCTCCCAAAGCTACGTGCTTATCATAAAGACAAGTTCTTTTGTTCTCCATATTGATTTAATATTTTTTTATTTAGATTTTTAATATTATGCAAGCCCTCTATTATTGCTTTATTTTATCGGACTTTAAATTTAGGCGTTAAGGATTTCTCCTCTATCTTTCGTTGCAAATATAATAAAGTTTTTTTAGCTTACAAAGTTTTTTAGAGAATTTAATTGTATTAAAATGAAATATTAAATATGCAAAGTAGAGATAGAAATAATCCAGAATAACTTTATATTTATACATAATAGAAAGCATTTTTGGGCTTTAAGCATAATTATGATTATCATATTTCGTTTTATAAGAAAAGATGATAATTAATGCTTTATTTTTCTATCAATTACAAAATGAAATAGGGGCTATCTAAAAGAATAAATTATCCAACTGAAATTGCATCAAATAATGATATAGATACATTTATATTTGCGCATACAGCTTATAAAGATTTGAGCATTATTCTTCCCTACTCTTCTTTCTCAAAGTCATTTTTTATTTGTATATTTGCATCTTCGCAAGATACGCAATTTAAAATAACGACAATTTATGAAAGATTCTATTATCATTGTGAGTGGTGGGCTCGATTCTATCACCTTATTATATGAGAAAGCTGCAACAATAGCACTCGCCATATCATTTGACTATGGGCAAAACCACGCAGAAAAGGAATTGCCTTTTGCAGCTTTACATTGCCGACGCTTAGGCATTAAGCACATCATAATTCCTTTAGAATTTATGCAAGAATACTTCACAAGTTCGCTTTTAGAAGGTTCTGAGAGTATTCCAGAAGGACATTACGAAGAAGAAAATATGAAGTCTACCGTTGTTCCATTCCGTAACGGCATAATGCTTTCTATAGCTGCTGGGATTGCTGAAAGCCACAATCTCAACCGCATTTACGTAGCCAATCACGGTGGCGACCATACCATTTATCCTGATTGTCGCCCCGAATTTATAGCTGCAATGAACGCTGCCACCCAAAATGGAACATTCAACAACACAAAGATAGAAGCTGCCTTTACTCACATCACTAAGGCCGACATAGTGCGCATAGGCACACAGCTTGGCATCAACTATGCAGAAACTTGGAGTTGCTATAGAGATGGAGTTCATCACTGTGGCAAATGCGGTACATGCGTAGAACGCAAAGAGGCTTTCCAAGAAGCAGGATTAGCCGACCCTACAATCTATGAAGATTAAGAAATACGCTTCTAAGTTATGGCTGGTTCTATAAATTACCACCGCATATAGTCATTAAATTTTTATGAAATACGTTTTGTTATCTTTTGGCTTCTTTTTATATAAAACAGGCTGCGCCTCAACAATTCAAACAAGTTTGATTGCATTCGGCTTGCTCCGTTTTTGGTTCAAAATATAAGTTCGTTCAGTCGTGTAGCTCGCTACACTCCTTCACGCTCTTGCATTTTGACCTCAAAAATAAGCTCAAAATCTAACAAAGCTAATTTATAGAACCAGCCTTATATAAACCAAAGATAGTCCAACAATAGAGTTTTGCTCCATTATTGGACTATCTTTTTTTTGTTGCCTACATTTTACTGTAAGCATCCAATATTAGCCGCCTTTGTGTAACATTCTTGCTTTACTACCTTTGCCCGAAAAACTTATGTTTGTACTCAATGAAACAAATGTTTTTCGGGTTTGTTGCACTCCTGTGGACATGCGTCAGGGTATTCTTCGCCTGTCCCAATTGGTACGCAGCAATGACTTCAATCCTTCTGATGGTGTTGTCTACGTTTTCTACAATCGAGCCCGTAACCGAATTAAATTGCTGCACTGGGAACGCTGTGGTTNCTCTTCAAGGGCTACCAGGGTGCCATACAGTCTGATGGGTATGAGGTCTACAGCAGGTTTGAGAACGTTCAGGGCATCGTGCTGTTAGGATGTATGGCACACGTGAGACGTAAGTTCGAACATCTGGCGGCTGACGATAAGAACGCCGCCCATATCATCGAAACGATAGCCACGCTTTATGAGTTGGAGGAAAACCTCAAACACAAGAAAGCACCACCCGAGGAAGTGGAGACAGAACGAAAGGCTAAAGCTTACCCTATTCTTAAGTATTTGGAGACCTATATGTTGGATGTACACAAACAGTACACCCCAGGCGAAGCTATGGAGAAGGCACTGCGTTATGCCTTCGCCGTATGGATACGCATTGGCAGGTATGTGCAGGACGGACGCTTCAACATAGACAACAACCTTATGGAACAGGCCATCAGACCCATCACGCTTGGAAGAAAGAACTACCTGTTCTGTGGTAACAATGAGGGAGCGGAGAACAACGCCATCTTCTATACCTTCATGGCGTGTTGCAGGGAAGCAGGCATAGAGCCATACAAATGGATGAAGGAAGTTCTTTCAAGGTCCCTGCCAGATATGACGGAGGAGGAACTCACGAAAATGCTACCTTCAAACTTCAAATAACAAATAACCCTTATATGCTGCCAGACATATAAGGGTTATTTGTTGGTGTGAAAGGCGGCTAATATTGGATGCTTACATTTTACTTCTTCAATGCCAAGTTGTAATTGTAATACTTTGTGTTTCCTGTGATGTCTTCCACTACCTCGATAAATGGAGGGAAGTTTACATTTTCGTGGGCAATAATTCCCTTTGTTTCAAGAATTTGAAGTCCGTTGCAAGGCGAAATGTAAGTATCAAGTTCAAAAAACTGCCCTTGCCAAATAAAAGTTTGGCGAGTTTTACGAATAGTAAGGCGATAAGGGTCCGACTGACGGAGCAATGATTTATAAAGATTGGTATCAATCTGTCGTTCGGTTTCTACTTGCTCATTGCTTGGCAGAGTCTTCTTTGCAGTACGCACATTTACGGTTGTGCCATTCAGTGTTCTACGACGAAGACGCACTTCGCTACGTGGGTCGGATGTTAAATAAGTTTGTGTTATTTCGCTCTTTATCGCTTCAGGAATATCAGCTGTTAGGCGTACAATGTACTTGCGTTCCTCCACGGCTTGACGTGGTATTTCTAATACGTCCGAAATCTCTTGCAAAACACGCTCCAACTTGGTTTCAAACTTCTCATGATTGTTGATAACACGCAAACGAGGGTGGTCAGACCACGCTTTAATTATCTTTTTATCCAATAAGCGTGCCAATTCCAACCCCTCTGTACGCTCTTTATTGGTAGCCGTAGTATAGAATTGCTCTGCCCCATCGGCTGCACTAACAAGGTGGAGTACAGCATCATAGCGTGAACGCAAAGCCTCCGAATTAGTACCTACCAAAGTTGTAATTTCATCCCACATTTGTGGTTGCATATAAGCCGAAATATCCATTGTGCCACGGTCGCACACGATAAGCACAGGCTGCTCAATGGTTTCAGCCATACGCTGGAACTTGTCTTCTAAGGCAAGTTGCATTTCGAGCGTAGCTTTCTCACCCTCATAGAAGAACGCCTTGTTCTTTGTGAGATAGTCCATTCCTGCTTGTAGGAACAGTGTTGGTATTTCGGGGATAATAAACACTTTATAGCCAAGACTGGAGAAATGTTCCATAATCTTAACTAAAGCTGTAGTCTTGCCTGCGCAAGGACCACCCGTAAGTACAATTCGTTTCATATATATAATAAGGTGAGTATTGTGCGAAATAAAAAAATCCCAAACACCAAGATAGATGATTGGGATTTATTGTCTTAATTATGCTTTACAGTGTAAATTCTAATTAGCATCATTCTCTTTCTTAGGAGAGAACAACATTTTTACTCTGCTGCAGCTTCTTCAGTAGCTACTTCTTCTGTTGCAGGAGCTTCAGCTACTTCTTCTGCCTTAGGCTCTGGCTGGTTTTCTGCAACAACTGTTACAGGGAGCTTAGTTTCAACTTCCTTGAAGAAGTGGATTGTAGCTTCAAATGTACCAACCTTCTTAATGTCGCGCATTGTGATGATCTTACGATCAACCTCAATACCCTTCTTAGCCAATTCTTCAGCAACAGTAGCAGCGTTTACAGAACCATAAGTTACGCCAGTTGCAGAAACCTTAGCAGCGATAACAAGTTCTACGCCTTCAAGCTGTGCTGCACGCTTTTCTGCCTCAGCCTTCTTAGCTGCAATCTTAGCAGCCTGCTGACGGAGGTCTTCTGCCAACTGCTTCTTAGCAGATGGAGATGCGATAACACCCTTGCCTGTTGGGATAAGGTAGTTACGACCATAGCCGTTCTTTACGTTCACGATGTCGTTCTTGTAACCAAGACCGATAATATCTTCTTTAAGTATAATTTCCATATCTTTAGCCTCCTTTTTTTACTTCATCAAATCGGTTACGTATGGAAGCAATGCAATCTGGCGAGCACGCTTAACAGCCTGTGCCACACGACGCTGATACTTCAAAGATGTTCCAGTGATACGACGTGGAAGGATTTTACCTTGTTCGTTCAAGAACTTCTTGAGGAACTCTCCATCCTTGTAGTCGATGTACTTAATACCGCTCTTCTTGAAACGACAATACTTTTTCTTCTTAGTGTCGATAGATGGTGCGGTCAAATAGCGAATTTCTGTCTTTTGCTCTGCCATAATTAAGCCTCCTTCTTTGCTGCCCATTTAGCACGACGTTTCTCAGCATAAGCTGCAGAATACTTGTCTTGCTTAACAGTGATGTAACGAATAACCTTCTCGTCGCGGCGGAAGCCTGTTTCGAGAGTGTTGATAACTGATGGTTCTGCATTGAACTCCAACATAGCATAGAAGCCAGACGACTTCTTCTGAATGTTGTAAGCCAATTTCTTGAGACCCCAAATCTCTTCGTTCAAGATTTCAGCGCCGTTGTCGGTGAGCAAAGTCTTGAATTTAGCGACCGCTTCCTTCATCTGTTCATCAGACAAAACGGGAGTCAAAATGAAAACGGTTTCGTATTGATTCATACTACTTTTAAAATAATTAAATTAATAATATGCACCTGCTTGTGCAAAATGCGGTGCAAAAGTAGTCATTTTATATGAACTAACCAAATATTTTTAGTACTTTTGTGCGCTATGAAGGGATATATCAAATATTTAGGACTTTTAAGTGTGGCGTTGGGCATCATTCTTTTTCTTGTCCACCACTTTGCACATATACACGGCAATATTCTCCTCTTTACGGGATTGGGCGGCGTCTTGGGCGGCACTATCCTATATATAAGAGGTGGAGGTTATTAATCGATAAGAGGCAAAGGCTGCAAAAACGGAGAGGAAGAATAGACCAATAGGAGAAACAAGACAACCTATAAAACGCAAGATTGTATCCACCTGATTATAAAAGACTTACGCTTACGTTCCAATACATATATGTTTGAGTCCCCAAAAGATATATGTTTTACCGTGTCAAAGTTGAACTTTGGCAATGCCAAACATATATGTTTTGGAAACAAACACTTGATGTTTTATTCTCGCATAGCTGCATAGTAAAGAATAGAACAATTTTTCTTTACTGCTACAACATCAATGAGGATATATTGAAAATAAGAAGGAGTTAAGAGGAATTACAAGGAATTATTGCTCGTTCCTCGCTTAGGAGTTAAACCCAAATCGTCCGTTAGACTTCTTCGAGATTTGCGAGCTTATTTTGAGCTATTTTTGGTTGTTTTTGAAGACGTTTAGCGAGCTAAACAACTGAAAAAACAAACGAAAAGAGCCAAAATAAGGTGCAAAGACGAAGAAAAGCATAACAGCTAAACGCTTTAAAAAGCCTTTGCGGGCTAATGGCCGATTTGGGTTAAAACCAAATGTTTTTGTTGATAAGATGTAGAGGGCTTGATGTAGCGAGTTTAGCAAGGTGTAAGGCTGCATCAATACAAAAAACACCCAAACTGACTTGTAACAATAATAATCAAAAAAGCCATACTCCCCTCTGTTTGCAAGGTAAATATGGCTTATATTTCGTATTTTTGGATAACTCCTACTTATATTTTACAAGTTGAAATACCAAAAAAATAATTTTTAGAAGTCGTCGTCTGAAATATCAACCGACTGTATATCCAAGTCTTCAGGTATGCTATCAATTGTGGTACGATAGCTTTCTTCTACCATTTTAGCCTCGTCAAAGTCGTCCTCGTCCATATCCGACTCTTCATCGTCCATTTCTGGGAGGTCGTCTTCGTCCTCATCATCACCCAATGCAAGTTTTTGGGCAGGAAGTACATCAAGAACTTCGTCCTCATCATCTTCAACCTCAATTGCCTGATTGTATTTTTCTTTTACAAAGATGGCTTCTGTCCACGCTCCCTTAGCTATTTCAAGCACTTCGTAGCCTTCTTCTACTTTTTTATCGTACAATCCACCTTTCTTCTTCAATCGTTCTGTAGGCAAGGTAGTTGTTGTTACTTCAAATGCTAACGATATGATGTTTTGCACAGCTTGTGGCAAGCTTTCCCAACCTCCGCCAAAGTTACGCTCCAAAACTTCTACTATCTTGCGAGCTGAAACGTGATGAATGTTATCTTTAGTCAGGTCGGTTATTCTGATGATAGACCGTTTCTTTAGCGCCCACTTTACAATCGTGTTATCATCAAGACGAACTTGTCCTACCTGACAGCCTCTGTCTTCGTACTTACGAATAACCTCTGGTCTATCCAATTTTACTTCCTCAATAGTGAAAGCACTCTTGATAACATCCAAATAGTGATTTTCATTGTCTTTCAAGTCAGCATCGCGTTCAGCTTGTTTCCACAATCGAAATATATCATTCTCTTGTAAATCCCAAACGTTTGCTTTTGTCAGATTTTTCAATGATAATGCCTGTCCTTGTCGCTTCATATATTAATTTAAAACCTTTTTATCTTTTAGTTTATACAAGTTTATCCATCGGATAGAGTTGCAAAAGTATATACTTAAAATTAATCCTCCAAACATTTTTTCTGAAAAAAAGCTATGCGCCCAAAAAACATATCAATAGATTGTAAAAATCAAATAGTTTTATTATCTTTGCAATATACATTATTAATTAGGAGCAATGGAACCATTAGCAGAGCGTATGCGCCCTCACACATTAGACGAGTATGTCGGCCAAAGTCATTTGGTTGGCAAAGGTGCTGTGTTGAGAAATATGATAGATGCTGGGCGTATATCATCGTTCATCTTGTGGGGACCTCCAGGGGTGGGCAAAACCACTTTAGCACAAATTATTGCTAACAAATTGGAAACACCTTTCTATACCCTGTCGGCTGTAACGAGTGGTGTAAAAGATGTGAGAGATGTGATAGAACGAGCTAAAAGTGGACGATTTTTCAATTCAGCCTCCCCTATCCTATTCATTGACGAAATACATCGTTTTTCTAAGTCACAGCAGGACTCGCTCTTAGGTGCAGTAGAGAAAGGCATTGTAACGCTTATCGGAGCAACAACCGAAAATCCTTCGTTCGAAGTAATACGCCCGTTGCTCTCGCGTTGTCAAGTGTATGTACTGAAGAGCTTGGAAAAAGAAGAATTGCAAGCACTTATACAGCACGCTATAACGCACGATGTATATTTGAAAGAGAAGAATATCACCCTTACCGAAACCGAAGCATTAATGCACTTTAGCGGCGGTGATGCACGCAAACTACTCAATATCTTAGAATTGATAATTGAAGCGGTAGGCGAAGGACAGATAGAGATAACCAATAAGGCCGTAGAAGAACGACTGCAGCAGAACCCTTTGGCATACGATAAAGATGGCGAAATGCACTACGATATTATTTCGGCTTTCATCAAATCGATACGTGGTAGCGACCCCGATGCAACACTTTATTGGATGGCACGAATGATAGAGGGAGGCGAAGACCCACAATTCATTGCTCGCCGCTTGGTTATCAGTGCTGCTGAAGATATAGGATTGGCCAATCCCAATGCGCTTTTGTTGGCTAATGCAGCTTTCGACACAGTGATGAAGATTGGGTGGCCTGAAGCACGAATAGCATTGGCAGAAGCTGCTGTCTACTTAGCGGTATCGCCTAAAAGCAATTCTGCATATTTGGGAATAGATGCTGCATTGGCAGAAGTAAAGCAAAGTGGCAACCAACCTGTCCCCCTTCACTTACGCAATGCACCCACAAAACTTATGGCATCACTGGGATATAACGACGGTTACAAGTACCCTCACGATTTCCCTGCACATTTTACAGAACAACAATATTTGCCTGATGAACTGAAAGAAAAGCGATTTTGGCACGCTCAACATTCTCCACAGGAAGAACGACACTATCAATGGATGGTGCAATGTTGGGGCAAAAGATTTAAAAAATAACGAGATATGAAAATTGTAGATTTAGATGGTTATGCAGCCAACCCTGGAGATATTTCTTGGGAAGGCGTAGAAGCATTAGGAGAATTCGTTTGTTATGATTATTCAAACGATGATGAAATCATTGAAAGAGCAAAGGACGCTGAAATGGTACTTGTCAATAAAATAAATATGACAAGAGAAGTTATAGAGCAGCTTCCTAAATTAAAATATATTGGCGAGTTGGCAACGGGTTATAACAACATAGACCTCGTGGCAGCCAAAGAACACGGCGTGGTGGTGACAAATATTCCTGCATACAGCACAGATAGCGTGGCGCAGTTTGTGTTTGCGCACTTACTAAATGTGGCTTCATACGTTGACCACTATGCCGCAGATACACGCAAGGGCGTATGGAGTAGCAAGCGTGCATTCTGTTATTGGGACAAACCATTGATGGAAATTGCTGGCAAAACCTTAGGAATTGTGGGCTTGGGCAACATTGGCATCAAGGTGGCAAAGATTGCACACACAATGGGAATGGACATCTCAGCATATACAAGCAAAAATAGCAGCGACTTGCCTGAATGGATACGAAAGACTACGTTGGACGGTCTTTATAATACAGCTGATGTTATTTCGTTGCATTGTCCATTAACTGACAATACTTTCGAAATGATAAATGCAGAGGCTTTAGAAAAAATGCGCCCTGGTACAATTCTTATTAATACAGGTCGTGGTGCACTTATCAATGAGGAAGCTGTAGCAAAAGCACTCGAAACAAGTCATCTAAAGGCTTATTGTGCTGATGTGCTTACCGATGAGCCACCTAAGAAAGACAATCCACTATTCAAGCAACCAAATGCGTATATTACACCACACATTGCTTGGGCTACAGTGGAAGCACGTCAACGATTGATGAATATTTGTGCCGAAAACATCAAAGCATTTATCGACGGAGAGCCGCAAAACGTAGTAAATAAATAAAAACACATAATTAATATTTCAGGATGATATATAACGACCCCCAACTTGTGCATATCGTGCAACAAGTAGTAGAGGTTGCAGGTACACTTGCATTCGCAGTTTCAGGCATACGACACGCAGCAGCTAAACATTTCGACTGGTTTGGTGGATATGTGTGTGGAATTGCCGTAGCTATAGGTGGTGGAACAATCCGAGACCTTATTCTCGGTGTTCCACCATTTTGGACAACCGATATAAGCTATCTACTCTTTACAGGATTAGCCCTACTCCTTACTATCGCCTCACGCAAAATGATGAAAAAGCTCGACAATGCGTGGTTTGTATTCGATACATTAGGATTAGCAGCCTTCACTATTGCAGGTTTGCAAAAAACCGTAGAATTAGGGCATCCTTTTTGGATGGCAATTGTTTTGGGCTGCATCACAGGTGTGGCAGGTGGAGTAATTCGTGATGTTTTACTCAACAACGTGCCTGTAATTTTCCATAAAGAGATTTATGCGATGGCAAGTGTTGCAGGCGGATTGCTTTATTGGTTACTCTATTCGATTAGTTTTAGCTTACCTTTTGTTGTCATAGCAACATTTTTATTTATCTGCGTAATTCGCTTTTTAGCAGTGTATTACCACTTAAGCTTGCCCACGTTGCACGATGAACGATAAAAAAATCAAAAAAAAGTTGCAGAAAAATTTGGTAGTTACAAGAAAAACCTATACCTTTGCACTCGCAATTGAGAAACAACACAAAACGTTTAAAATTGCAACCAACGGATTTGGTTCCGTAGCTCAACTGAATAGAGCATCTGACTACGGATCAGAAGGTTGTGGGTTTGAATCCCGCCGGAATCACAAAAGAGTTTAGAGAAATCTAAACTCTTTTTTATTATACTCATTGATAGAATTTCATAACTCAGTAGGAATAAGGGGGGGGGCAGTCGTAAAGCCCAGTTGCACCCCCCCCTCTCCCCTTATGCACATAAATTCATAAGTAGGGTCTACTAATTAGTGTTTACTGAATAATTTATAACTCTCTGATATTTAAGTTTATATAACTTTATTTCTTCGTTTATTTAAATAGAAAATCGTACCTTTATATAGTTAAATCCATAGCAAGATGAAGTTTTACGCTCCAAAATACAAGCAACTTGACCTCGGTTTGCTCCGCTCATCCATTGATGAGTTGGACAAGACAAACCGATGGGTGACTCTCGGTGACCTTCTTCCATGGACAGAACTTGAGAAGGAATACAACTCAAGGTTGGGCAATCAGAAGAAAGGTGCAGGGAACAAGCCGGCACGCATGATTCTCGGCGCAATGGTTATCAAGCACAAACTAAACCTAAGTGATGTCGAGACCATCGAGATTATCAGAGAGAGTCCCTACATACAGTACTTTTGTGGATTGCATGAATTCACCGACAAGCCTATATTCGACCCAAGCCTGTTCGTCACGATACGCAAGCGAATCTCTGAGGAAGAACTAAACAAGATGACAGTCAAGCTTCTCGACAAGCAGAGGCGTCTTCTTGTAGAGAAACGCAAGCGTGAGGAAGAAGAGGCGAAGAAGAATGATGAGGACCCGCCGACTATAGAACCAGAGGATCCGAATGCCGCTTCCTTCACCGACTCAAAAGGTCGCGAGCACAAGGGAGTGCTGAAGATTGATGCTACCTGCGCCGATGCAGAGATGCGTTATCCTGTTGACGTTGATATAATACATGATGGTTGCCGCAAGGTTACCGATTATATTATAAAGGTGTGCGATATGTTTGAGCTGCACAAGCCACGAACGAACTACAAGCATGCACGTCAGGCATACCTTCAGCTTGTCAAGAAAGCCAAGAAGAAAGGCAAGATGGTGCGTGATACTATCGGGGTGATGCTCAACTACTTGCGCAAGGACATCCGCATCTTAATGGACTTGCTTGCAAAGAACAAGATGTACTACGAGAGCCTATTCCTATATGAGAAACGCACCTTGACTGCANAGGGCGGATCATAAATTCTTGGAATGCGATAGGAGCATCAGAGTGAGCACCACCGTTGATGATGTTCATCATAGGAACAGGCAATGTGTATGCGTTAGCACCACCGATGTAGCGGTAGAGAGGCATATTCAAAGCCTTAGCTGCTGTCTGAGCTACTGCCAAAGACACACCGAGGATAGCGTTAGCACCGAGTTTGCTCTTTGTAGGAGTACCATCGAGCTCCAACATCTTATAGTCGATAGCACGTTGCTCTGTAACGTTCCAACCCTTGAGTGCAGGAGCAATGATGTTGTTAACATTTTCTACTGCCTTCAAAACGCCCTTGCCACCGAAACGACCCTTGTCGCCATCGCGAAGTTCGAGTGCTTCGTTCTCACCTGTAGATGCACCTGATGGTACGCTTGCACGACCCATTACACCGTTCTCAAGAACTACTTCAACCTCAACTGTTGGATTACCGCGTGAGTCGATTATCTCACGAGCGTGTACTTTTTCAATCTTCATAATTTTACCTTAATTTTATTTTTAACTGTATAACGTTTTTTCTATCATTGACAGCGATCATAATTAGGAGAAAAACTCTTTTTTTAGATGGTAACTTTATGTTATCCTATCTTTTTTTGCTAAAGTTTTACTTCTAAAATAAAGACCTTATTCGTTTTCGACTTCAAAATTATAAAAAAGAAACGAGAGAAACAAACATTTCACACAAAATAACACGCAATACTAATCTAAATCAAATTAAGCCCAAATCGGTCGTTAGACTTCTTTGAGATTTGCGAGCTTATTTTGTAACTACTCAGTACCCCTATAGAAATAGGTATGCTGCCTTTACCCTTGCAAATTAGCAAGGGCGAGCAGTACGTCAAATTTGGAATTGCCGTTTTTCTTGGCGGTGTCAGTCACCGAATGCAGTTTCATGTAGATGTCAGCACCAGCGTCTGTTCTGAAGCAACCACTTACTTTCTGCTTGACTTTTATGTTCCTCACGCCTCTCTCACTGGCATTGTTGTCATATGGAACTCGCTTATCGGTGAGGAAGGTGAAGATGTAGTCATGGCATTTGTAGAGTCCTTTTTTCAAGGCGTTGAAGTCCTTGTGTAAGTGATTGGTGCTTTCTTCAAGCAGTCTGTCGAGCCTTTCGTAGAAACCGGCTGCAGCCTTTTTGACTTTCTCCATCGTCTTGCTTTTCCTTAGGTGAATCGCATCCTGCAACAACTCCGTAAGTCTCGTTGACCATGTCTGGTTCTTATCCAGGTCTGTGAGATATTGTATGTTCCTCAATAGATGCGCAATGCATACCTGATGTCCTTTGACGTTCAGCCTGAAATAGGTACTGTGCCTGTCCGTCACGAGCGTGGTNGAGTTCGGGGCCAAGATAGGTGCAAGCATAGTCGAGGGCTATACGTTCATCGACCACCACAGCTGGGATGCCTACAACGAGAGCAAGGACTTCTTGCTACAGATTCAACTTTTCAAAGAACGCTTCGGCTATCTTCCGGCCACCATCCTTGCGGATAAGATTTACCTGAACAGGGCAAACCGAGATATACTTGAGGATTTTGAAATCCATTCATACTGCAAACCGTTAGGGCGACCGCCGAAGGATCCTCCTTCAGATGAGATGAAATCCAGAATGGCCAAAGCCATCGGGGAGCGCAATGAAATCGAATGCTCATTCGGTACTGGCAAGAGAATCTATCGAGCCAATGACATAAGAGCCAAGCTTCCAGATACAGCACGATGCTGGACGGGAATGTGCTACTTCGTTAAAAACGTGATGAAGTTCCTGAAGGAACTTTGTCTTCCCCTGACCGAAATCTGGCGATTTTTCATCATTATCGTCACTATGAGGGTCTACGTCTGCTACCCTCTGTATGTGAAAAGATAATAATTCAGCAGACCCTAATTAATCTGAATATAAAATGAAAAAGAATTTTCTAATCGACAATAAAGTATTTTTTATTTCTCTATTTGTCAAATTTTTGCTGTTTGATTTGCTTTGGGCATTGCAAACTACATTTACCTTATTCTCTATTCCAGACCTTTATATCAATACAATTGCGTTTGCTTTCCTCTTTTCTTTACCAATAGTTCTGACGAAAAATAAGAAAATACATGTTGCTTTGATGCTTTTGTTGGATTGCATTTTAATTGCCAACCTTATGTATAATCGCACTTACAATACGATAATTCCATTTGATTCTTACTTTAGAATTGGCAATTTGAAGGATTTTTCAGAGAGTGTTATCGACCAAATGCGTTGGTATGATGTTATTTTACCGCTCGAAACTCTCTTTTTTTCAATATTATTATGGAAAAAGAAAAACAAATTTGACCATAGTTTGCGACAATATGCTTATGCAACAGGCTTGGCATTTGCATTGTCTGCAATCATTATTCTATGTCGAGGTGGCTTTGAAAAAGCAATAGAAAAACTTCAAACTCCCAACTCTTATACTTGTGTTGGTCCTGTTTATACTGTTTTTGGGTGCATACTTTACGACATAATATATGAAAATGAGGCATACACGGACGAGAAAAAGCAAATGGTTGAGGCTTGGTTTAAGGCGCAACCTCAATACAAACCATTGGGTAAAACCATTGCCGAGCGACGTAATTTAATCATTATCTACTGTGAATCTTTGGAAAGTTGGTGTATCGAAAAGAGTATTGAAGGAAAAGAAATCACCCCAAATTTGAATCAATTGCTAAGAGAAAAGAATACAATTTATGCTCCCTATGTTTTAACTCAGGTAAGGGGAGGACGTTCTATTGACGCCCAATTAATGTTAGATGCGGGATTATTGCCGATTCAAAACGGAAGTTATGCGTTTAAATACCCCACCAATCATTTTAAAACCCTTATTAAAGCCATGAAAGAACAAAGGCCAACGAAAGCCTATTTGCTCACCGTGGACAAACCTATCATATGGAATCAAAAGATAATAGGACAGCAATTTGGCTTTGATAAGATGTATTTTAAAAAAGATTGGAAGCCAACCGAAACTATGGGACCACAGAAAAATTTGGCTGATGGTGCCTTTGTCGAACAAGTAATAGAGAAGATGAAGCATGGCGAAATATGGAAAAATGGAGAAAATGCAGTCATTCAGATGGTTACTTATTCGGGGCATTCACCTTTTAAACTCCCTGAAACGATGCAGAAGATGAAGCTAAAAGAAACTTATCCGAACAAAATGGGCGATTATATGCTTACTGCAAATTATACAGACGATGCGTTAGGAAAGTTCATAACCTATTTAAAAACAAGAAAAGATTTTGATAAAACAATGATAGTTATCGTTGGCGACCACGAAGGATTGGCTGCTGACAGACAAGAAATTTGTAGTTCTCCGAAAGCTAAAAATATCGTTTCAAATCACGAATATACCCCTTTCATTGTCATCAATGCACCTATGAGCCTACGATACGAAAAAGTAATGGGACAAATCGACCAATATCCAACATTATTACAACTTTTAAAGCTCGATAATTATCCATGGAAAGGTTTGGGACAGAGTATTTTAGACACAACAAAACGCCCTGTTGCTGTTGGCTCAAAACTGAATGTTGAAAAGTCAGACAAAACGATTTCTGAACCTCAAATACAGCATGCAATACAAGCATTTGATATTTCAAATACAATTTTGAAATATGATTTGTTGAAATGAATGTCCTCTTTCGCGAGATATTGTTGATTTAAACAATTTACCTGCTGGTATTTATATTGTTAAGGCTGGTAATATATGACTCTTTTAGTCTATAATAAAGAGCCTTTTCACCAGTTGCCGGATTAAAACGTGTCTGTACATTTGCGTGCATAGGTGCAAAGTAACAAAAAAAAATTGATATGCTGGTGTCCGACAAATCAGATTTAGTCCGTATTCAGAAAACGCTACGGCTGATTATTAAGTACTTAGCAAACCTGAAACCCTCAAAACACACTGAAAATTTATGAAAAATAATTATGCCCGTTAAACTTGGGTGTAACTACTCAGTACCCCTATAGAAATAGGTATGCTGCCTTTACCCTTGCAAATTAGCAAGGGCGAGCAGTACGTCAAATTTGGAATTGCCGTTTTTCTTGGCGGTGTCAGTCACCGAATGCAGTTTCATGTAGATGTCAGCACCAGCGTCTGTTCTGAAGCAACCACTTACTTTCTGCTTGACTTTTATGTTCCTCACGCCTCTCTCACTGGCATTGTTGTCATATGGAACTCGCTTATCGGTGAGGAAGGTGAAGATGTAGTCATGGCATTTGTAGAGTCCTTTTTTCAAGGCGTTGAAGTCCTTGTGTAAGTGATTGGTGCTTTCTTCAAGCAGTCTGTCGAGCCTTTCGTAGAAACCGGCTGCAGCCTTTTTGACTTTCTCCATCGTCTTGCTTTTCCTTAGGTGAATCGCATCCTGCAACAACTCCGTAAGTCTCGTTGACCATGTCTGGTTCTTATCCAGGTCTGTGAGATATTGTATGTTCCTCAATAGATGCGCAATGCATACCTGATGTCCTTTGACGTTCAGCCTGAAATAGGTACTGTGCCTGTCCGTCACGAGCGTGATATCAGGAAGGTCGTTGGGGAAATGCTTCCTCGTTGCGGCCTTGCCGCGGGATTTGTCCTGGAAGAGATAGGTGAGATTGTCGTTCTGGAAGACCCATGCCCAATGGTGCTCCCCACCGACGTACAGCCCAGTCTCGTCGGCGCCAGCGACTTCGGCCTCTTCGATACGGTCGCGTATTTCCCTATAGGCATTCTCCGATTTCTTTCCCATCCGGGTCAGTATGTTCTGCACCGTTCCCTGGCTGATATGAAGATGGAATACATCGCGCAACATCTCGCACAGCCTTGCAAAGGGGATGTACTGGGAATGTCCGAAGTAAGCAATTATGGCATTTAGATTAGGGCCGTATGAAATGCGGCTGGTATACTTCTTTGAGGCTCTGCACTTGTTCGTGTGCCCGCATTTGCAGCGTTTGCCGAGCAGCACGTGCTCCGTAGTGGTGGGTTGTATGGAGGGAATGTCGACAACCTGCGACTTGCCAATCACCTCGGCCTCCACATCAGCGAGTGACTCGCCACAACACTCGCACACATCATCAGGATGGTGGTGGACGATAAGATCTGGTTCCTCATTGGTCTCAAGGAAATGCCCCTCATGCCCGGGCTGCCCGCCTGTCTTCCTGTCGCTCTTCTTCCTGAGCGACTTAGTGTGACGAACAATCTGGTTTCCTATTGAGTCTTGGGTGGGCGGAATACTACTGTTGCTACTGTCCTTTGGTGGTTCCTCATACTTTGACAGGCGTTGCCTCAGATCCCGTATGGTTTTATCCTTCTGGTTTACGAGACGGTTGAGACGGCTTATTTCGGTATCCTGGTCGGATACCTTCTTCTCCAACGAAGCAAATCTGTTTTCTATCGTCTGGAGTACATCTGCCTTGTCTGTCACTTGCTCATTCACGCTGCAAATATACTACGTAAATTTATTTCCTACAAGAGTATTAGAAAACTTAAACAGTTGAGATACAGACTGTTAAATGTAATATGGAGACTTTTAACAAAGCCTACCCCAAGGCGTGTAGGGGACTATGTTGAGTCTCCGAAAATAGATACAAAACACTGATACATAGGCGAATAAGCGTACTTTTGCTACCATCAAAAGGTATTTCCCATCCTCTCGGGCAGCCGTTCGTTTACTATTTGGAGCGGTTAGTTTTAACACTTCGGATTACTCTCTGATGGATTTACCATAGGGGTACTGAGTAGTTACACTTGGGTTAAATTTGTATTAAAATATAATAAAAAATTTGTTACATTGTTTTTATATTTTACTTTTGTACAAAATAGTAAAATACTTCTCAAAGTTGTATGATGTTGTTATATTATCTGCGATGCAAGTAAAGCTAAAAACTTTTTAATAAAAGTTCGGTATATAGTGTAAATGTTAACTTAAAAAAGAATCTATTGCACATATGATTAATTTTAGAGGATTAAGTAACTAATCAAAATTAAGCGACATGTTTAGAGAAGTTTATACGCAACCCCTTTCCGATATCTGCCAAAGCTCTGTTGGTGGTATAGAAAAGTATGTCAGTAGTTATATAATCTTGTGGTCTTATCCACTTGCCTTTAAGAATACGCCAAAGTGTTTCCGCAATATTCAATTGTGGCGAATATGGAGGCAAGAAAAAGAGGAAAAGTCCTCTTTGCTCCCATATTGGGCGAAGTTCTTTGATCTTCTTGTTTCTATGTACGGAAGCATTGTCAAGGACAACAAAAGTGTCCATCTCCAAGTTGAACGAAAAATCATCAAGGAAACTGAGGACTTTATCTGCCGTCATCTTTTCGAATGTGGTGAATCCATTGTAACGGTTATCACGGTCTATCATTCCAAAGATATTGAGTCGTGCCACCCTTTGGGAGGGGACATAAACATCCTCCCCTTGCAGTTGCCAACCGTAAGGGACATATCCTTCAGTACAAGTGTGGCTCTCATCAGCATAATAGAGCCTAATGCGTCCTTCAGACGCTTGATTTTCAAGTTTTTGCAACTTCTCGACTTTGTATTCATAGAGTTGCGGCGAGGGTTCTCCCCTTGGGCGTTTTCTTATTCGCTTATATCTTGCGCCAATGCTGATAAAAAACGTTTGAATGTTGAGTCGCTTGCCTCTTTGCCCGAGGCTTGCTCCCATGCCGCTCTTGCCTTGCTCACGCTCTGTCTGTCTTGCTCTATTGCACGACGCACAGCTTCCTCGTCCGAACAGTCCATAATAGGTTTTCGACCTCTGCCAGAACGGGTATTCAATCCGTCTATTCCTTCGGACTTGAAACGTTTTACCCAAGCGTTTACGCTCACGTGGCTCATTTCCGTTTGCACGCCCGCTGCTGCAGAAGACAGTCCGTCTGCTTTCAGTAACACAGCACGACAACGCATGCGGAAGCAGTGCTTTTCGCCTAAGCGAAATCCTTTTTCGAGTGCGAGGCGTTCTGCCTCCGTCAACTCCAATACTTTTGGCTTTCCCATTGCATATAAAACGGAAAAATACAATAAATATTTTATGTAAACTAATTTTGCTCACTTACTTATTATTTAAACCTTTGCATAATATAGAGGAAATGTCTATATTATTGTGTCAAGCATTGCATATAAAATTAACCAAATGTCTATTATGTAAAGAATTGGAAGAACATCCTGATTTTCCTAGTTTAGGTGCAGTAAAAGATGTTTTTGGGAAATTCAATATTTCATCAATAGCTTTAAAGTTAGAAGATAAAAGTAATATAGAAAAGATTGAAGGTTGTTTTTTAGCACAAATAATAGATATAAAAAATAACTCCAATTTATTTGCAATTATCTATAGTCAAGATGAAGACAAGCTTAATTGGTATAACCCTATTAAGAAGAAAAAAGAGTTAATTGATAGAGATTTTTTTTTAGATCTATTCACTGGGTATATCTTTTATGCGGAATCAAATAAAAATTCAGGAGATAGAGAGTATTCATATACTCGAAAAAAAGAAAATCAAAGCAATATGTTTAGTATATTGCTTTCAGTTTCTATTTTTTCTTATCTTCTGTTTTCTTTATTTTTTATAAAGACTAATTTTGTAAAAATCTATTTCGTTGTTTTTATATTATTTCTATTATTGGGTGGGGTTATTACTGCTTTAATGCTTTTGTATGAGTATGATAAGAATTCGCCTACGCTTCGGAAAATATGTAATTCAAGCCGTAAGGTTAATTGTTTAGCAGTCTTATCTTCTAAAGGTTCTAAAATATGGGGTGTTCCTTGGACTGTAATAGGATTTTCTTATTATTTAGGTTTACTTTTTTCTTTATTAATTAATTCGTTTAGTACTAATATTTTTGTAACAGTTAGTTACTTTAATTTATTATCGCTTCCTTATATTATTTATTCTGTTTATTACCAGAAATTTATAATTAAGCAATGGTGCATCTTATGTTTATTAGTTCAATTTATAAACTTAGCACTTTTCATTTTATCTGTTTTAGCTGGTTCTTTTTCTGATAGTTTTAAATTTGATATTTTTTCAACATTTAGCATATTTGGCTCTTTTATATTCTCTTTTGGAGTAGCTTATCTTTTATGGCTATATATTCAAGGGATAAAAGACAATAAAGATTCATCTAATCTTTTAAAAAAGCTAAAATATAACAGAGATGTTTTTTTCTCATTATTAAAAAATGAGAAGAAGATAGAAGGAATAACAAATGATTTTGGTGTAATTTTAGGAAATCCTAATGGCAGTATACATATTGTTAAGGTTTGTAATCCATATTGTTATTACTGCTCATTATCACATCCTATTTTGAGTCAGTTGGTAAAANGTTGCCGGATTAAAACGTGTCTGTACATTTGCGTGCATAGGTGCAAAGTAACAAAAAAAAATTGATATGCTGGTGTCCTACAAATCAGATTTAGCCCGTATTCAGAAAACGCTACGGCTGATTATTAAGTACTTAGCAAACCTGAAACCCTCAAAACACACTGAAAATTTATGAAAAATAATTATGCCCGTTAAACTTGGGCTAATGATGAGATAAAATTACAAATTATCTTTTTTGAAGATCCAACCTCTGAAGAATATAAGAATACCCCTATTGAAACATTCTTAAGTTCATATTATGAAGATAAAGATATGGAATCAATTCTATCTGATTGGTATAATAATGATAATAAAAACCTTGAAGAATTTATCCGATTACACCCTATAAGAGAAGATCATTCTTCTAAAAATAAATCAAATGCTATAAGTATGTTTGACTTTTGTGTGAAGAATAAAATATCATATACTCCAAGTATCTTTATAAATGGCTATGAATTGCCTGAAATATATAATTTCAGCGATTTATTATATTTTTTTATATTGCTGTCCGGTAAAACTTTTTCAAACAAAATAAATTAGGGCTGACACATCTCACGAGGTGTCAGCCCTTTTGGTTATCTTTGTCTTTACTAAAATAAAACATAACCATGAACAAAGATAGTCATTTTACCGGACAGCCGGTCTATAGTCAAGTATTAAAGTTACTCGACAAAGAGAAAATTCTTCAGATAAGCTGCGAAACGAAAGGAAGCGAGGCTTACGTGAAGCGCTTTGACGGCTACCAACATCTCGTCGTAATGCTGTTCGGCATACTCAAACACTTTGATTCTCTGCGCGAACTTGAGATAGGCATGAAGGCTGAGGCTCACAAGCTCAGACACCTCGGAATGAGCTATTTGGTTCGTCGCAGCACGCTTGCTGAGGCCAATATACGCCGCCCTCAGGAGTTCTTTGCAAGTGTTTATGCGTATCTTTTGGAGAAGTATGCCAAATTTTTAGCGGACAGCCGCCCTTCCAAGTGCTATAAGGGGCAGACGCACGAGCCTAAAGACTGGGAGAAGTTGCTTTACATGATGGATTCTACCACTATAACGCTCTTTGACAACATACTCAAAGGTGTCGGGCGGCATCCAAAATCAGGCAAGAAGAAAGGCGGTATGAAAGTGCATACGGTAATGAAGTATCATGTCGGCGTGCCAATGGTGGTGCAACTCACTTCAGCTGCAAAACACGACCATTACCTGCTCAAAGAGGTGCATCTGCCCAAAGACGCCACTTTAGCAATGGACCGTGGTTATGTCGATGTCGCGCAATTCCAACGTCTTACAGAAGAGGGCGTTTGCTACGTGACCAAAATGAAGAAAAACCTTAAGTATGAGGTACTTAAATCCGTTACGTATGTCAATGCAGAGGGCCTCGTAACGCATATTGATCAGAAAGTGCTTTTTACAAGAGGAGAACTCACCCACGAGGCACGAAGGGTGGAGATATTTTACGAGACAAAGAGACCTGTTGTACTATTGACCAACAACTTTGACTTTACTGTTGAGGACATTGCTGAAATCTACCGCCTAAGATGGGCTATCGAGTCGTTGTACAAACAGCTCAAACAGAATTTCCCACTTCATTTCTTCTATGGGGACAGCGTCAACGCCGTACAAATACAGACATGGGTGGTTCTGATAGCCAATCTGCTGATAACAGTTCTGTCGAGAAGCATCAAGCGACACTGTGCATTCTCACAAGTTGTTACCATGGTACGACTTATGCTTATGTACTACGTCGATTTTATCGCATTTATGGAAAACCCCGAAAAAACTTGGAATGATTTCCTTGCAAAGGAGATGCAAAAAGCACCACCAGAACCAAGTCTTTTCGACTAGGGGGCTTACTTTTGAAAAAAATAACCCCCGAAGTCCAATTTTACAGGGCTTCGGGGAGGATATTTATGCTCTTTTGAGTTTTACCGGACAGCAATAATAATCAATAAGCCATATCCTTGTTTCTGATGTCAGGATAGACTTTTTCAGAGGTTCTGATATTATTTTGGCACGTTTCCCTTTCGCGGGAAACCGTATATAGTATGATTTTTCTACGTGTATTTTAAATTATCTAAGCTTTGATAAGTATTTATCTAAGCTTAGATAATAGTTTATCAAAGCTTAGATAAATGTTTCTCACAGCTGTGATAATTCAATTTTCACGCACGTAAATAGTATTAGAACGGGTATAAATATCTTCAGAACCTGTACTTTTGTCAGTCCTTAACGCTCAGAAAGGTTTCGGAATATTATTCTTTTGCATTGGTTTTGGCTTTTTTTTAAGATGTTTTAGTGTTAAAAGACTGTTAAATTAATACTTATTTTGAGAATTTATTATCTATATATGTATCTTTGTAAAGAAAAATAACGAAACCTAAAAAGTTGATAATTAAAACTCTAAAATCTTATGAGAATCTATATTAAAAAGCACATTCAATGTATTTGTCTGCTGTTATTGTTTTTTGCTTTGCCTGCACAGGCGAATGATTACAAACATTCCGTTGAAGGTTCTGTTGTTGATAACATCACAGGTATGGGGGTTACAGCCAAAATTACCTTAATGACTGCCGACAGTGTTGTTATTGATACGATTACAGCGGATATAGAAGAGATGCCTTGGGATATTGGTTATCACAAGGCTTATTATGAATTTAAAGATGCTGTAACGTCGAAAGGGAAGTACATTATTAAGGCTGAGAAAGAGGGCTACGACGTTTGTTATATGAATTGCGAATTAAGAAGCACTCGCGAAGACTATATTAAAGTAAAAGAAATCCGAATGACGAAGATTGTAGAACACGAACTGAAGGAAGTTACGGTTGTTGCTTCAAAGGTGAAAATGGTCATGAAAGGCGATACCATTGTCTACAATGCCAATGCTTTTAATTTAGCCGAAGGCAATATGCTCGATGCCTTGATTGCCCGTCTGCCGGGTGCAAAGTTAGAGAAAGACGGAAGGATTTATGTGAATGGGAGGTTCATTCAGAGTCTGTTGGTAAACGGACAGGAATTCTTTGCCGGCAATCCTAAACTGGCTTTAGAGAACCTTCCTGCCTATACGGTGAACAAAATAAAGGTATATAACAAGGCGGGAACAAAGTCAAGGCTGATGCAACAAAATATGGGAGATAATACTTACGTGATGGACGTCAGGTTGAAACGTGAATATGCAACGGGCTATATGGGCGATTTGGAAGCTGGTGGCGGTACACAGAAGCGTTACAAACTTCGTGGTTTCGGTATGAAGTTCTCCGATAAAGAACGTATGGGAGCCTTCTTCAATATCAATAATCTGAACGATAATCAGCGTGCTGAACTCACTGGAGAATGGAGTCCACAAGATGTTGGTAATGGTTTGCTTACTGTAAAGAATGCAGGCGCATCGTATTTGCATTTCTTGGGTAATGAATTTTCTTGGTTCTCAACCGAAAATACTTGGCAACATATCAACACAAACAACGAGTCTGTTACACACAAGCAGACTTATTTGCCTGAAGGAAACTCATTCTTACACAATCATAGCAAACAACTGAGTAGTTCGGATAAGTGGGAAAGCATAAACCGTCTTTCTATTGATAAGACTAATTACTCTACATCTAACTCTCTTAGTATTTCCTATCTGCGCAATAATGGGTTTGGAAGTACGAACAGCGCCACTGCAAATGAAACAACAAGGCTGAATACTTTGCTATCGAGAAACAGTCTTGAATCAAGCGATTTCAACTTTGACTTCTCGACAGACAATTATGTTAAGTACATTACAGACTTAATACGCGGAGACTTTTCTGTAAGTTACAATCGTAATAAGCAAAAGCAGTTTATGTTGAACAACGTTCAATATTTGCAGGGAGGTCTGCCCAACGACAATCGTAACAATTACTTTGATATGCCCAATCAGAAGTTGAAGCTATCTGCTAGTGTGGGCTATGATTTAAATATACGTAAGACAACGTTTGCTCCAAGTTATTCTTATACCTACACTTACAACAAGGCAAGTGAATTGCTTTACCGTCTTGACTGGATTGCTGGAAGAGATATTAATCAATTTAATGTCTTGCCTTCTGCTTCAAATGCTTTGCTTTCTGTATTGGATAATAACAATAGTTATCGTTTTAATGAGTATCGAAACGAACATAGATTTAATTTCCACTACTTCAAATTCTGTAGAAAACTATTCGATGGAGAGTTTACAGTAAACCTTCCGTTGCGTTTATTAAATGCTGACTTCCATTATTATGGTGTGAACGAGCAACGTTTTTCTCGTCGTAAATTATTCTTTGAACCAAACATACGAATTAGTCATTGGGGCGATGATGTATCGTGGGATTTTACTGCAGGTATGAAATCAGACTTTCCAACTCTGCTTGCCACAGCAGATTATCGCAACGACAGCGACCCTCTGAACATTCGATTGGGTAATAAAGACTTACGTAACCTGCATCATTATGATGTAAATGCCAATATTACCTTTAATGGAGAAAAGGAACAAACAATTAGTTTATCAGCTAATTATCACCGAACAGACAACCAAGTGGCATACGCGCTCATCTTCGATAATGCTACAGGAATTTCAACAATATATCCTACTAATGTGAATGGCAATTGGAATACAAAGTTTGAAGTGGAGTTTAAACGTGCATTGGATAAAGCAAACAAAATCCTGTTCAGTAACAATTTCTCTACGAATTATAACCACAGTGTAGATATGGCTTCAATAGCAGGAAGCACTGAAAGCCAACGAAGCATTGTAAATAACTGGGAGTTTGGCGATGAACTGAAGGTTAATTATCGTCTGAACGACAACTATGAATTTACATTCCATACAGGTGGAAAGTACTATCTTATAAATAGTGCGCGTGTAGGCTTTGAGAAAATCAAGGCATCTGACTACAACATAGGGCTGAATGCACAGATTGTATTGCCTTGGGAGTTGCAACTTACCACCGACATAACGATGTTTGCAAGGCGAGGCTATCAACAAACAGAGATGAATACCACCGATTGGATTTGGAATGTTCAGTTGGCACGTACCTTCTTAAAAGGACATCTTACCGCTAAACTACAAGGTTTCGACCTGTTGCAACAACTGTCAAACACACGCTACGTTATTAATTCGCAAGGACGTACAGAGTCGTGGAACAACAGCATACCACGATATGTAATGCTTTCTCTTGCGTGGAAGTTCAACATTAACCCCAAAAAGAAATAATTAATTCTTTTCAAGATTAGAATGTTGAATGATGTAAATAGTAATAAGAAATAACCCACTGGCGGAATTAATTTAAGTTGATAAATATGAATAAAAAGTTGTACATATCATTGATTTTTAGTAACTTAGTAGTATTCAAAACGTTAAGTTCAAACCATCGTATGTACAACCTTTATACAAAATTCGTCAAAATACTTGAGATATGCAAGCAATTCTTTGAAAATCTCGTCAATGAATCGGGTAATGTTCCACGTCGTGGTTCCGTTCCTAAGTTTTCGGACTTGGAAGTGGTAGCATTATCCCTGACGGCAGAGGCAGAGAGCATTGATAGCGAGAAGTGGCTGTTCGACTATAAACTGCAAGAGTACAAGGACAGCATTCCCAATCTCATATCAAGGAGACAATTCAATGACCGTAGAAAGAAAACAGCTGGCTTGTGTGAGGAACTGCGCAAGAGGATAGCCATGGAAATGGATGGCGGAGAGGAACAGTTCTTTGTTGACTCCAAGCCAATAGAGGTCTGTAGGGTAGCAAGAGGAAAACGTTGTAAGATGGGACGTACCAGTGATTTCTCGCAAGCTCCCGACTTTGGTTTCTGTGCTTCGCAGAATACATACTATTTTGGCTATAAGTTACATGCACTCTGTGGCTTAAGCGGAGTTATCCATTCCTACGATCTGTCAAAGGCAAGTATGGCTGACCTCCGTTATATGAAAGATGTAAAACATACTTATCACGACTGTAGCAGCTATGGCGACAAGGGGTATATTGGAGCTGACGTACAGCTTAACCTATTCGAGACTGCACACATAAAACTGGAGTGTCCATATCGGCACAACCAAAAGGACTGGAAACCGACATTCGTACCGTTGGCAAAGGCAAGAAAGAGAATTGAAACGCTATTCTCGCAACTTACAGACCAATTCTTGGTCATCAGGAACTATGCGAAAATAACGAATGGTTTGTTTGCCAGAATCATTGGCAAGATTAGCGCACTCACCATTCTGCAATACGTAAACTTCATTAACAATAGACCAATTGGCAGAATTAAATATGCACTAAATTAATTCCGCCAACGGGTATAAAAAAGATGTCTATTTGAGTTGTTCTGGTGTTGTTAGAACAATTCCACCGAATAGAGCGTTTTCAATTGTAAGATTATATTTATAAAGTTCTTCCTCAAGTCCTGATAAGACCATTATATTGAACATAACACAATTACCATTAATAAGCACACAATATTGATATATGTCAAAATCGATACCGTCATTTTGAAACCTGTCATCTTTACTCAAAGAATAGCTTAACTTTGTTTTTAGTGCATGCTTCCCTTGTAATAAAACTTTTTTTGAATATATGAGCCTTATTCCAGAATCTTGCTCTATATTTTCTGATATACCTCTTAAGAAATCTTGATGATTCTTCCATATATCATTAATTTTAGAGTTAAGTTTGGAAGTTAATATATAGGCTACTATATGTGATTCAGAATCTGAAGCTGCGAAGATGGAACCCTTTTGTCTTAGTGGCTGAAGTTTCCAATTAAATTCCTCATTAAGATGCCATATAAAACCATATTTGTAATTAATATATGTTTGTTGTGATTCTTCCCATTTTGAATCCTGCTCTTGCGCACTAATATGAAGGCAAAATGTCACAAACAATATTACCAATAGTACGCTTTTAATATTTATCTGAAACCTCATAGCCATAATTCTAAATTTTATGCAAAGGTAAACAATATTTTTAATAAATCTACTTGAAGACAATAGCGGAGTCAAGCGTAGACGTCGCCAAGCGTCGTTGTCCGACAGTGAAATTATGACCATTTTGTTGTATTTTCATTTTGGTACATTCCGCAATTTCAAGCATTACTATCTGTTCTTCATCAAGGGTACGATGAAGTCTTATTTTCCGAAAGCCGTGTCGTACAATCGCGTTGTGGAGTTGGAAAGCCGCGTGTTCTTCCAGCTCATGTTCTTCCTTAATTTGGGAGCTTTCGGAAGATGTACCGGCATAACATTCGTTGATTCCACGATGATACCTGTATGCCATAATCTCAGGAGATATGCCAATAAGGTATTCAAGAGAATTGCCACTGACGGAAAAGGAACAATGGGTTGGTGCCATGGCTTTAAGCTCCACCTTGCGTGCAATGACAGAGGCGAGATAATAGCCTTTGTCCTTACAGGCGCAAATGTCAGCGACAAGGATCCGAATGTGTTCAAGGTTCTCGCTAAACGACTGTACGGCAAGCTGTTCGCTGATAAAGGCTATATTTCGCAGAAGCTGTTTGACTTCCTCTTTGAGGATGGAATACAACTGATAACTGGGTTGCGCGTAAACATGAAAAACAAGCTGATGCCATTCTATGACAGAATGATGCTGCGCAAGAGATACATCATCGAAACAATCAACGATATGCTGAAGAATACGGCACAGATTGTACACTCACGCCATAGATCTATAAGCAACTTTATCATGAACCTTATTTCGGCATTGGGAGCATATTGTTTCTTCGACAACAAGCCAAAGGCATTGCAGGGATACTGCATCGAAGACACCAAACAGCTGTCACTATTCTAAGGGCAAAACAATTTCTTTCAGCCTTCTGTTATTACCCACTCCTAATGGTATGGGGAGGAGGCATATTCACGCTGCATTTATATCGTATTAGACACTCAGTTATCCCGAACTGGGGTATTACTGACAACAGACAATGTGAGCCAGAGTCCTTTCCTTGGGTAGAAATGGATGGGGCTCGATGCCCCACCATTTCTTCGACAACAGCGTAAAGTATCACCGTCATCCTTCCTTGGGTGCTGTAAAAGTACATCTTTTTTTTGGAATACGATAGTATTATGGCAAAAAAATGCATATCACGCACTCTTTTCATAACGGGTCATTGGAATCTCATGTGCGATACCCTGGTGTGGTCGTCTCTTGTTGTAGTACTCAATCCAATTCTTTATCCCTTCACGTAGCAGACACACGTCATCCTCTGGATTCAGATAAATATACTCCGTTTTAATAGTACGCCAGAAGCGCTCAATCCATATGTTATCCTTGCATCTGCCACGTCCATCCATACTGATGGTTATACCTAAATCCTCGCAGGTAGATGTCCATTCCTCGCTGGTGTACTGGCTGCCCTGATCAGAGTTGATGATTTCTGGATTTCCGTAAGCATTGACAGCCGTATGCAGCACCTCTATGCTATTGGCCTTTTCAAGAGTGTTATGCAGTCCCCAGGCCATAATACAGCGACTGTAGACATCAATGATAGCCGTAAGATACATAAAGCCCTTCCTCATAGGAATATAGGTGATGTCTATACTCCACACGTGATTTGGATGGTTTATGTCCAAATGTCGCAAGAGGTAAGGCTTCTTGTAT
>NZ_LT706987.1:746634-819417 GCF_900155655.1 Prevotella ihumii | reverse complement strand
GTGCGTGACGCCATGCACTCCCAGGGTGTGTTCTTCCATTGGAAGGACGGGTCGCGGTCGGGCGCTGTGGCAGATGAACTCTTCAAGGGCTACCAGGGTGCCATACAGTCTGATGGGTATGAGGTCTACAGCAGGTTTGAGAACGTTCAGGGCATCGTGCTGTTAGGATGTATGGCACACGTGAGACGTAAGTTCGAACATCTGGCGGCTGACGATAAAAACGCCGCCCATATCATCGAAACGATAGCCACGCTTTATGAGTTGGAGGAAAACCTCAAATACAAGAAAGCACCACCCGAGGAAGTGGAGACAGAACGAAAGGCTAAAGCTTACCCCATTCTTAAGTATTTGGAGACCTATATGTTGGATGTACACAAGNCATACTTGGTTGATAACTCGCTTAACGTCGATTGCTCTTTAAGCGCATCGATCGCAACCTGGGCCTTAAACTCGGCCGTGTGCTTTCTTCTTGTTGACTTTCCCATTTCGTGTGCAAAGTTACTAATTTAATATTTGACTTATGCACTGGTTCGGAAATTTGGCAGTAATATAGTTGCATTTGCCTTAAATATTTCGGCAAAAGATTATGTTACGGTAGCGCAACCTATCGTGGCATACGCTACAAATGGTAATACTTCTACCACTTTGCTTGCTCTGCCTGCAATGATAGCCAATACCGAAGAGGCTACTTTCATTATGGGTAATGTGTTACCTGGCGAGGTTATCAACACCACAGACATAGAAACGATACAAGCAAGCAGTCAATTAACGTTGCGTACAAATGGACGAAATTTAGAAATAACATCTAATGAGCAACAACAAGCACTTGTAAGTGTCTATGATTGTACAGGGCGAAAGGTTCAACAAGCTACTTTACAGGATGGAAGAGTTACACTTACTTTTGCTCAAAAAGGTATATACCTCGTAAAAATAGGTAATCAGGTTCGCAAAATTATCATAAGATAAGAATATAAAGTAAGCATCCAATATTAGCCGCCTTTGTGTAACATTCTTGCTTTACTACCTTTGCCCGAAAAACTTATGTTTGTACTCAACGAAACAAATGTTTTTCGGGTTTGTTGCACTCCTGTGGATATGCGTCAGGGTATTCTTCGCCTGTCCCAATTGGTACGCCGCAATGACTTCAATCCTTCTGATGGTGTTGTCTACGTTTTCTACAATCGAGCCCGTAACCGAATTAAATTGCTGCACTGGGAACGCTGTGGTTTTGTCGTGTATCATAAACAGATGGCACAGGGTTGCCTAAGTCCTAAAATCATACGGGCGAGAGCTGGATTTTATGAACTTCGCTGGGACGAATTGGTACTCTATATTGAAGGTATAAATCCTAATTGCTACCGAAGAAAAAGATACAATAAATCTTAGTATTTTCTTGCCAGTGTCAGATATTTTTTGTAATTTTACATCGTATAAAGAACTGATAATGTGATGGATATGCCTTATTGCACAATGACATCTGACTACCATTCTCTCACTCGGGAAGCTGTTGTTAAACTTCTTGAGCAAAGGGATGCTGAGCTTAAGAACAAGGATACTCAACTCAAGAACAAGGATGCTGAGCTTAAGAACAAGGATACTCAACTCAAGGATAAGGATGCTGAGCTCAAGGATAAGGATGCTGAGCTCAAGGATAAGGATGCTGAACTCAAGGATAAGGATGCTGAGCTCAAGGATAAGGATGCTGAGCTCAAGGATAAGGATGCTGAGCTCAAGGATAAGGATGCTGAGCTCAAGGATAAGGATGCTGAGCTCAAGGATAAGGATGCTGAGCTCAAGGATAAGGATGCTGAGCTCAAGGATAAGGATGCTGAGCTCAAGGATAAGGATGCTGAGCTCAAGGATAAGGAGGCTGAGCTTAAGATTAAGGATGCTGAGCTGGAACGAAAGTCCCGTCGTATTCTTGAACTTGAGCGCATGGTATTTGGCAGGCGCAGCGAGAAACGCCTGCCTGAGAGTGCAAGCGGCTGGGCGGGTACGCTTTTTGACGAGCAGTGGGCCAAAGAGGGTTCCCTGGCTCGGGTAGAAGCCCTTCCCATCATCAAGGAGATAAAACAGCAGGCCGGACAACGCAGGTCATCACGCCGTGCNGGAACGCTGTGGTTTTGTCGTGTATCATAAACAGATGGCACAGGGTTGCCTGAGTCCTAAAATCATACGGGCGAGAACTGGATTTTATGAACTTCGCTGGGACGAATTGGTACTCTATATAGAAGGTATAAATCCTAATTGCTACCGAAGAAAAAGATACAATAAATCTTAGTATTTTCTTGCCAGTGTCAGATATTTTTCGTAACTTTACATCGTATAAAGAACTGATAATGTGATGAATATGCCTTATTGCACAATGACATCTGACTACCATTCTCTCACTCGGGAAGCTGTTGTTAAACTTCTTGAGCAAAGGGATGCTGAGCTTAAGAACAAGGATACTCAACTCAAGAACAAGGATANAGCTATGGAGAAGGCACTGCGTTATGCCTTCGCCGTATGGATACGCATTGGCAGGTATGTGCAGGACGGACGCTTCAACATAGACAACAACCTCATGGAACAGGCCATCAGACCCATCACGCTTGGAAGAAAGAACTACCTGTTCTGTGGTAACAATGAGGGAGCGGAGAACAACGCCATCTTCTATACCTTCATGGCGTGTTGCAGGGAAGCAGACATAGAGCCATACAAATGGATGAAGGAAGTTCTTTCAAGGCCCCTGCCAGATATGACGGAGGAGGAACTCACGAAAATGCTACCTTCAAACTTCAAATAACAAATAACCCTTATATGCTGCCAGACATATAAGGGTTATTTATTGGTGTGAAAGGCGGCTAATATTGGATGCTTACCCTATATGCAGTACTTTTGTGGATTGCATGAATTCACCGACAAGCCTATATTCGACCCGAGCCTATTCGTCACGATACGCAAGCGAATCTCAGAGGAAGAACTCAACAAGATGACAGTCAAGCTTCTCGACAAGCAGAAGCGTCTTCTTGTAGAGAAACGTAAGCGTGAGGAAGAAGAGGCGAAGAAGAATGATGAGGAACCGCCGACTCCGAAACCAGAGGACCCGAATGCCGCTTCCTTCACCGACTCAAAAG
The DNA here is from genome assembly GCF_900155655.1 of Prevotella ihumii. Classification (GTDB taxonomy): domain Bacteria; phylum Bacteroidota; class Bacteroidia; order Bacteroidales; family Bacteroidaceae; genus Prevotella; species Prevotella ihumii. Next base: position 816,298 of record NZ_LT706987.1, on the reverse strand, counting down.
GTCGCGAGCACAAGGGAGTGCTGAAGATTGATGCTACCTGCGCCGATGCAGAGATGCGTTATCCTGTTGACGTTGATATAATACATGATGGTTGCCGCAAGGTTACCGACTATATTATAAAGGTGTGCGAGATGTTTGAGCTGCACAAGCCACGCACGAACTACAAGCATGCACGTCAGGCATACCTTCAGCTTGTCAAGAAAGCCAAGAAGAAAGGCAATATGGTGCGTGGTACTATCTGGTTGATGCTCAACTACTTGCGCAAGGACATCCGCATCTTAATGAACTTGCTTGCAAAGAACAAGACGTACTACGAGAGCCTATTCCTATATGAGAAACGCACCTTGACTGCAATCCTCACGATGTACCATCAGCAGGAGGAGATGTACAGGTCAAAGACTCATACTTGTGCAAACCGCATACTGAGCATCTTTCAGCCACACGTCCGTGCCATTGTCCGTGGAAAGACCAAGGCAAGGACTGAGTTCGGGGCCAAGATAGGTGCAAGCATAGTCGAGGGCTATACGTTCATCGACCACCACAGTTGGGATGCCTACAACGAGAGCCAGGACCTCTTGTTACAGATTCAACTTTTCAAAGAACGCTTCGGCTACCTTCCTGCCACCATCCTTGCGGATAAGATTTACCTGAACAGGTCAAACCGAGATATACTTGAGGATTTTGAAATCCATTCATACTGCAAACCGTTAGGGCGACCACCGAAGGATCCTCCTTCAGATGAGATGAAATCCAGAATGGCCAAAGCCATCGGGGAACGCAATGAAATCGAATGCTCATTCGGTACTGGCAAGAGAATCTATCGAGCCAATGACATAAGAGCCAAGCTTCCAGATACAGCACGATGCTGGACGGGAATGTGCTACTTCGTTAAAAACGTGATGAAGTTCCTGAGGGAACTTTGTCTTGCCCTGACCGAAATCTGGCGGTTTTTCATCATTATCGTCACTATGAGGGTCTACGTCTGCTACCCTCTGTCTGTGAAAAGATAATAATTCAGCAGACCCTATTTAAGATATAAATAATATATCCATATTAAGATGAAGCATAATATTCATTACTTTAAGAAGTTTCACTTTATCTTTTGTCGCACTTGGAACTAAAAGCCATTTATTGCTATCTATCTGTATTTGATTATTATATTGTTTATTGTGTGTAATCAATGGCTTTCCACCATATAACAGATTCAGTCGTCTAACTTTTTCTATACCTATTTTCCATACACATTGCATAAACGTTTCTATTGTATTTTCTTCTCCAATGACAGTTCCATCTGGAAAAGTTATCTGCAAAACTAACAAGTTTTTACTACCACGAGAAACTCTCTCTCCTTTAAAGTCAGCACTTACATCTACTGTCAAACCAATATTAAACTGTTCTGAGATAATTTTCAGTTGAGCAGCTTTGTTGTAAACTCCCCCTCTAGTATTTGCAAACCATCCATTATCAACCATTTCCATATCATCCTTATATTGAGGATATACTTCTTTTGTGAATAAAGGCAAATGACATACCTCGATATTTATTTCATCAAAATTATCCGTGCCAATCTTTTTAAGAGTTTCAATATATGTTACTTTAGAACTTGAGTAACAGAGCGTTTCCCCATCAGGAAAAATAACTCTTAACTTCTTTGATGCAGACCGTTGTCTTTTTTTTTCTTCCATATCTTTTGTATTTTCTCCTTTAAATAACATGTAAATTGCCATAATAAAATTTTATAGTACATTTAAGTACATTTACTAAGTTGAGAGCTATATAGACATTATATCATAACTTTCATTTTTAGCGTCATAGCAGTTAATATTGCAATCATACTATTTTTCTTTAAACCCCATTTCTTGAGCTTTCTCTACTATTTTAAGTGCAAACTGTGCTTGCTTAAGTGAATTAATTTTACGATTTCTCGATCGCATTGTTCCAAAATTAAAAGCAGCCTTTATCTCCATAGGGGTAAGTACATCATGAGATTTTGCCCAATTTGCTAATGCAAACCAAAATGTAGGTTCAATCGCTTCTGCTTCTAAAATACAACCTTGCTGCACTTCGTTAAGATATAAATTCTTACCATTGGATTCTGACAAAAGAGTCCTTTCTTCTATTTTATCTAAATCCTCTAATATCAATTTCAAACGACTCCAACAGTCTGCACGTTTTGACCAATATCCAACATCTACGTTCTGAATATTATCTGTAAAATGACGCCAAACGATAGGTATCAATTCAGTAATTCTATCTATTAAACTTTGCTGAACTTGTTGATGTTCCCATATATAAGAGAAATCTATTTTTTTATTTGATAAAAAGGAAATTGAAGCCATTATGTAAGCATTCATATTTGCCTTATAGCCACCAAGTTTCTTTGATTTTACAATAGCATCAATGGTATTAAACAAAATTCCCTTTGCTATGACCTTCTTAAAATATGTTGTAGTAACAGTTGGCTTTTCTCTCTTAATAGTAGCAACAAAAAGAGCATAATTCTTTTCTGCTCCAAAACAGACATCAAAAGGTTGTTGGTTCCATGCCATTTCATATTTTGCAATATCTGTTTTTGTTATTTTTTGTCGCTTAGGATATTCTATCTTGAATTTTTTTTCATTATATCCATTCAATTGTGCGAGTTGATCAAAATATTGTCCACGAGTACGTTCAAAGTACCATTTACAAATAGGACGTTGCTTTCCATTAGGAACCCATTCAGAACGACTAATATTTTCTAAACTTACCAAATAAGAATCATTTGCTGAAAAATCAGAATTTTTTATTGCCGTTTGACTATTGGCTGATGTTGAAATATCTTTTATTATATTCTCACTATTTTCCTTGTCTTTGATGACACTTATTTTCATAAGTACAAATACTTTGGCTAAGTCTACTTCTTTATCATTGATACAAGCTGTTATAGAAGCTGTCGTTTGAGCTCCATTAACGATTTGCCAATTGTATAGACGCTTTATAAAAAAAGCCCGTCCTCGCTTTTCTATTTCTATTCCTGTTGCTGTTGTAGAAATACCATTATTGTAAGAAAAGAACATATCTGGGTTTTCACGCAAAGTTTTCCGAATACTCTTGTTTACTTTTCCTTTAAATTGCAAGAAAGTTCTAACATTCTTCTCTAATAAAGCCTGTTGATATTGTTTGTAAATTTTCGCCAACACAACACCTGGCATAATAGCAAGATAAGCTTCTACGAATGGGTTCTCCTCGTTCATTTTAAGACATTGTAGTTCTGTGTTATAATTTATTGCAAAATCAATTTCAACCTTCTCTTTTCCTATTTTAACATTATGCTGCTGATATACCCGAAACATATCCCAAATATTATACTCTATAACAAATCCCTCTTCTTTATTTTCATCAGGAGCAATAGATGCGGTTGGATCTATCAATCCATCTGTTATAACATAGACTCTTAACTGACTGATATTACCTTTAGTACTTTTCACAAGCTTAGCAACTTCGATGATTTCATCATTTGGTTGGACATTTTGTCCTTTGAATAGCAAATCGTGCATTGCTTCATAATAAAAACCCATAAGGTAATTATAACCTTGCTGTACCTTATTATTATTAATTTTCCCCAACAATGTATCAGCCTTAATCAAATAAAACAAGTCCAAAGACTCAGCTTCATCATTATAATCATATGCCGTAATACGTGTTCTTGTTTTCTGAAAAGAACATATTTCTGGGTTATTTACCTCACCATTATCTTTCATATATTCAAAAATAAGAGAAGCAAGTTCTTGGTCATAATCAGTATCATTCATTTCAACTGATGCTTTTACTTCGTTGAGAAAAGCTTGTGCAAATTCACGTATATCCATAAAGTCGAAAATTATATATTACATTATATTCTATCAGAAAATTTTCATTGCTTTATTTCCGCAGCGTTTTTGCTTGCAAGAAATACAAGTGCCTGATACATAAAAGTATTCAAACACTTGCGTATGTCAGAAAATTCACTTATCTTAGTGCTACTAAACATATAAAATAATCAACCAACTGACATGACAAAAGTAGCAATAAAATCTGACAAAATAACCTCTTTTGGTGGAATTTTTCACGTAATGGATGTTTTTTCCAAACTTGGACTCAATCAAGTCATTGACTCCTCGCTTGGTCAGCGTGGCAGTACAGGTACGGCATTCCAAAACTGCAATAATTTTATAGTTCGTATTTCTAAATCATCATAAAGTATCATTAAACGAATAAAGGTTGTAAATCAGACGATTTACAACCTTTACCTTATTTATGTGAAGTAAGTTTTAATTACTTTACTTTCTCTACAATAGCCTTGAATGCTTCAGGATTGTTTGCAGCGAGGTCAGCGAGTACCTTACGGTTAATCTCGATACCAGCCTTATGCAATGCACCCATCAATTGGCTATAGCTCATATCGTAAAGACGAGCTGCTGCGTTGATACGCTGAATCCAAAGTGCACGGAATGTACGCTTCTTGTTACGGCGGTCACGGTAAGCATAGGTCAAACCCTTCTCATAGGTGTTCTTAGCTACTGTCCAAACGTTTTTGCGGGCACCATAGTAACCCTTAGTCTTCTTAAGAATTCTTGTTCTCTTTGCTTTAGAAGCAACATGATTGACTGATCTTGGCATAGTTTTTTTCCTTTAAATTTGTTTGACTAATGTTGATTAACGAAGATTTAACAAGTCGCGAACTTGTTTCATGTTGCTACTGTCCACGATTGCTGAGTGAACGAGATTTCTCTTCTGTTTCTTTGTTTTCTTAGTCAAGATGTGACTATGGTAAGCACGGTTACGCTTTACCTTACCTGTTCCTGTGAAGCTAAATCTTTTCTTAGCTCCAGAGTTTGTCTTCTGCTTTGGCATTTTTGTTAAATTTTAAATTGTTATTTAATATTCATCTGTGGCAACGTATATACCAAGACGTTACGCACAGGCACTTTTAGTATCTTCTCATCGAAGTTACATCAAGTTTTCTTTATTCACTTTTTAGCTTATCAAGTGCAGCAGAGCCATTCTTTGCATTAGCAAAAAGACCATTGTCTGCATTTCCCTTTGTTCCTTCTTCAGCTTGTTGGGTTTCTTTGTTCTTCCCCATTCCTTCAGCTTCTTCACGGTCACGACGCTGTTGACTCTTCTTTGTAACACCAGCTTTCTTTGGTGAAAGATAGAGGAACATCTTTTTGCCTTCAAGCTTTGGCAGCTGTTCTACCTTTGCAAGCTCTTCCAAATCGTTAGCAAAACGCAACAAGAGCACTTCGCCTTGTTCTTTAAAGAGAATAGAGCGACCACGGAAGAATACGTATGCACGTACTTTGTTGCCCTCATTAAGGAATTCCTGAGCGTGCTTTAGCTTAAACTGGTAGTCGTGCTCATCGGTTTGAGGTCCGAAACGAATTTCCTTTATTTCCTGCTTCACCTGCTTCTGCTTCATCTCTTTCTGATGTTTCTTCTGCTGGTAGAGGAACTTAGAATAGTCAATGATACGACAAACAGGAGGTTGTGCGTTGGGAGAAATCTCCACAAGATCTACGCCTTCTTTACGGGCGATGTCTAAAGCTTTACGAGTTGGCATTACTTCTGCACCCTCATCGCTTACCACACGAACTTCCCGTGCGTGAATTTGCTCGTTCACACGGTACTGAAACTTCATTTTGTCATTCTTCATTCAACTATATTAAGTTTTACTTTTTTATTTAAACGGCTGCAAAGTTACTGATTTTCCTATGATTAGCCAAATTTTTATATGTTTTTTTGCTTAATATTCACCGTCTATGAGGCTATTTTTATGATTTTGAGGCATTTTTAGATAAAATAGCGAACATAACAAATCACCCGTTGCGGAATTATTTTTATTTTTTTTAGCCACTACACCAATCATTACCCTATTCGATAGATAACCTTAATTCCGCAGCATAAATTCTTGTGAGAACTCCAAGTGACTGAGAAACAAAGTTCTCAAAACACTTGGATATGTCAGAAATTTCACCTATCTTGGTGCTGTAAACATAAACGAGTAAGCAAAAACGACATGGCAAAGGTAGCAATTAAAAACGAGAATATCACTTCTTTCGGTGGAATTTATCATATTATGGACGTTTTCTCAAAGTTGGGCTTTGAAAAACTTACCGAATCTGTATTGGGCAAACGTGGAAGTAGCGGCAAAGCATTCTGTTATGGAAGTATTTTTGGCTCTCTCTTCTTCAGTTACCTTTGTGGTGGAGAATGCCTTGAGGACATCAATGCGCTTATTGGGCAGTTCAAGCAGAGACCTGATACGCTGTTACCTGGTGCCGACACTGTGGGGCGCGGACTAAAGGAGCTTACCGAGAAAAATATTGTCTATAAGAGCAAGACCTCCGACAAGTCGTATAGTTTCAACACAGCAGAAAAGTTGAATACCTTACTTTTACGGATGATACGAAGAATGGGGCTTATAAAGGTGGGCAGTCATGTTGACTTAGACTTTGATCACCAGTTTATTCCAGCCCACAAGTTCGATGCAAAATATTCTTACAAGCAGGATTTTGGCTATTTCCCTGGTTGGGCTTCCATTGGGGGAATCATAGTCGGAGGTGAGAATCGTGACGGAAACACCAATGTGAGATTCCATCAAGAAGACACGCTCCGTCGCATTATGGACCGTGTAACCTCAGAACTTGGTGTGGTAATAGAGCGTTTCCGTGCTGATTGCGGATCGTTCTCAAAGGAAATTATCCAAACCGTAGAGCAGCGCTGCAACACGTTCTATATACGTGCTGCCAACTGCGGCAGCCGACACGAGGACTTCCGCCAGCTGAAAGAATGGAAGAGTGTTGAGGTTGATTATGAGAGATGCGATGTCACCTCCGTCAGCATAGACAACTTAATAGAAGGAAAGTCATACAGGCTTGTCGTACAGCGTAGTCCTTTGAAAGACAAGGATGGCAAGCAACAGACAGATATGTTCGGAGTAATATACACATACCGCTGTATCCTCACCAATAACTGGATGTCTACCGAGAAAGACATCATTACATTTTATAATGNCAAGATGGTAGAGGAATCTGCCATCAAGCCCATGACAGACTTTGTGGCGATGGTCAGATCGCACATGTTCGGCATAAAGAATCTCTTTGCAATGAGGGAGGTCAATAATGGAATCCTTGAGGGACTTAACTCACAAATACAACTCGCTAAAAAGAGGGCAAGAGGATTTGTCAATACAGAAAACTTTAAGTATATGGTCTACTTCGTAACAGGTGGATTAAAACTCGATTACCCACATGAAACGTTATAGACCCAGAATTCCCAATTGATGTTGTCATAGCATTGATTACTTCTATGTATGAAGAGTTCTCGCTTTGATAATTCTTCATTACAGGAAGCATTGATATCAACTTCTTGCACAGCGAATCATCTTGGAGGAACTGTGCAATAATATCATTTCTCTTGTCAATATTCCATCCTGAAATGTATTCTGCAAATGTATCGATAATAATCCTCTGCGAATCGTTTCCTTTGCGCAAAATAGAATCTATGATATGGCACAATACGTTATAGTCATGGCTATCACCTTTACTGTCTTTGCCAAATATTTTAGCGTAAGTGCCTCGATAAGACATACCCAACAGCAGACCTTCTTTGTCGTATGAGAGACGATTGCAATCAAGCGCACTCCAACCACGGTAACCTTTATTAGGAGTGAACACGATCCATTCTCCATCATTAGGATAATCCGATTTCCATGCTGAAGAGTTTATATAGAAGTCATATAATTTTCCTTGGTCTTCAGATTTATTGCTTACTCCCTTATTTCCTGTTACAACAAATCCAAAATCTTTACTCCAGTCAAAGAATTTAACAATACCTATAACACGCTTTTTACTTTTCTTTTTTGTCTTCTGTACTTGTGAAGAATCTGCAATGGCACTCTTATCATTCTTGTCCGTCCGCTTTTTCTCCATTAATACATCCAAATCAATCTTCCCCAACTCCCTAATGCCTGGTTTTTCTTTTTTAGTTGAGGTATTTTGTTGCATCGTATGAGAAGATTGATTCTGAGTATCCTGATTAATAGGTTTTATCACCTCAAATTTTATACTGGCTGATTTTCTGTATTTCATATTGAATTGAAATACAGGATCTATTGCCTTGAGTATTGCATCATCAAGTATATATTCAGGGTCTTGGGGAATGTCCACTCCTTTCCCAAAAGCATATTTTATGATATCTTCAATAGAAGATTCTTTGATGTTTGCGTATTCTTGAAGTTTAATTGTTGCCATACTTAATGATTGTTACTTTAGTTGTCAAATCCGAAATTGCGCCAGGCTTCGAGGACGAGGCGCTGGGTGCGGTATTGCCCAGCTCACGCTGTTCGCGGTCTTTGAGCACACGGAAGGTTTCGTTGATGCAGCCCTTGCCGCATACGTCTTCGGGGTCGAGGATGTAGCGGAGATCTTCGGTTGTGAGGCCGTAGAGGTGGGCGAAGATGGCATCCAACTCGGCTTGCCATACTGCACGCTGAGCTTCATCCCAGATTACCGGCTCTGTTGGTAATTCGTAGTCAGCGTGGGCTTCTTCACGCAACTCTTCCATCCATCCGTCAAGGTCGTGATTGAACCAGCAGAGACGAGCCACACGCTCAACAATGGCACGTTGCCAGCCAGATTCTTCAATTTGCTCTGGGGTAAGGACAGGCATTTGCTTGACAATAAATGTACTCATGTTTATACCTCCTATTTTTTGTCTCATCGCATAATCTAATCCAACCTTAATTCCGCAACACTATTATAAATTAAACTTTTTAAGTACCTGAGCAACAAGAACTTCTTGTTTTGGCAAGCGGCAGAGCCGAGCGGCTCAGGATTTTGTCATGTCGAAGAATTCACTTATCTTAGTGTTGCAAAACAAGCAAGAGAATTCAACGATAGGACATGGCAAAAATACATATTACCTTAATTCCGCAGCATAAATTCTTGTAAGAACTCCAAGTGCCTGAGAAACAAAGTTCTCAAAACACTTGGATATGTCAGAAATTTCACCTATCTTGGTGCTGTAAACATAACAAGTAAGCAAAAAAAACTGATATGGCAAAGGTAGCAATTAAAAACGAGAATATCACTTCTTTCGGTGGAATTTATCATATTATGGACGTTTTCTCAAAGTTGGGCTTTGAAAAACTTACCGAATCTGTATTGGGCAAACGTGGAAGTAGCGGCAAAGCATTCTGTTATGGAAGTATTTTTGGATCTCTCTTCTTCAGTTACCTTTGTGGTGGAGAATGCCTTGAGGACATCAATGCGCTTATTGGGCAGTTCAAGCAAAGACCTGATACGCTGTTACCCGGTGCCGACACTGTGGGGCGCGGACTAAAGGAGCTTACCGAGAAAAATATTGTCTATAAGAGCAAGACCTCCGACAAGTCGTATAGTTTCAACACAGCAGAAAAGTTGAATACCTTACTTTTACGGATGATACGAAGAATGGGGCTTATAAAGGTGGGCAGTCATGTTGACTTAGACTTTGATCACCAGTTTATTCCAGCCCACAAGTTCGATGCAAAATATTCTTACAAGCAGGATTTTGGCTATTTCCCTGGTTGGGCTTCCATTGGGGGAATCATAGTCGGAGGTGAGAATCGTGACGGAAACACCAATGTGAGATTCCATCAAGAAGACACGCTCCGTCGCATTATGGACCGTGTAACCTCAGAACTTGGTGTGGTAATAGAGCGTTTCCGTGCTGATTGCGGATCGTTCTCAAAGGAAATTATCCAAACCGTAGAGCAGCGCTGCAACACGTTCTATATACGTGCTGCCAACTGCGGCAGCCGACACGAGGACTTCCGCCAGCTGAAAGAATGGAAGAGTGTTGAGGTTGATTATGAGAGATGCGATGTCACCTCCGTCAGCATAGACAACTTAATAGAAGGAAAGTCATACAGGCTTGTCGTACAGCGTAGTCCTTTGAAAGACAAGGATGGCAAGCAACAGACAGATATGTTCGGAGTAATATACACATACCGCTGTATCCTCACCAATAACTGGATGTCTACCGAGAAAGACATCATTACATTTTATAATGAGCGTGGAGCAAGCGAAAAGAACTTCGACATACAGAACAATGACTTCGGATGGTCACATCTGCCCTTTTCCTTTATGGCTGAGAATATGGTTTTTATGATGGTTACCGCCATGCTGAAGAACTTCTATCTCTATCTCGTCCGTCATATCAGCGATAAGGTCAAGCCGTTGAAAAAGACAAGCAGGCTGAAAGCCTTTATCCTCCATTTTGTCAACGTACCAGCAAAATGGGTGCGCACTGGAAGGCAGAACGTTCTGAACCTATATACAAATAAAAACTACTACGCTGAGGTCTTTATTGAATAAACATCATTTTTTGTGGTTTTTCATACTTCCCCATTGGTTTGGGTGGGGGATTTTATGCTTAGAAAAGACCCCAAAAACACCGAAGCACCTCATATCAACATATAGAGCCCCAAAAAGACATCTCAACATATAAAATTTTCTCACAAGAAAAAATACTGCGGAATTAAGGTATTAATCAAAGATCGGCTTGTCGATTTTTTAGAGTAAACTCATTCAATGAATATGAGAGGAAGACCATTCACAAAGCAAACTACATCTGCTCTACACTTATGTATAGCCCCTTTGATCCAAAGTTCCCTTACGGCAATAAACTCGTTGTTATCAACATTGGCAAAGTCCATTACACGAGCCTTGACGGTTTCCGTCTCGCCATTAGGTTTTAGGCGAGTTACAGGTACACCGTCGCGCATAAAGCTATACTTTTCTTCGTTTATCTGCATCAGCGTCTGACTGCTTATGTAGCTTGTCATGCGTTCCACAGCTCCCGTCAACTGCTTATCGTTCATCCAAGGATTCAGACGTTTCAAAGCCAGGCGCAGGTGACGAATGAGCACCACTTCGTGCTGCGTCTTTCGTCCAAGTGTTCCTTGTTCGCCAAGAACCTCATTGTCGAAGGCATACACAGATTTCCAGCCGAGCTCTTGTTCCAGAAGTTCGGCAGTTGATTTCTGTATCAGCAGATCTTCACTGTAGTCTTTTGCCATAGTCTTATTTATTAGAGCCCATTACAGGCAGTGGAATACATATCTTATAAAATCTTGCAAGCTTACGTACATGAGTAGTGCATAGCTCTCGCAATTTCTTTTTTGCAAACGGATTCTTTACACCAGCACCTTCCTTTGGATAAATGATTACGCAAGGAACGTTTGGAATTGGTGATTCTTCATCAATGTCATCATAACCAAGGTGTCTCAGAATAGGTATATCCCTGCTGTAACCACTTAACTGACGGATGACATCATTATCAAGCGATACGTTTTCATACTTTGGGATGTACTTTGTATCAAGTATTGCATTGAAATTTGTAGAGCAATATAGAAAGTCAGGGAAGCCTGTCTTTCCTTTGAACTGATACGAGATTTTATCACCGTATGCATCATAGAGTAATCCATATACATAGTGCTCGTAGAGCAAGGACATATCCAAAGTAAATGGAGTTACGTTTTCACTCAGTGAACTTGTTTTGCTGATGCTGTAATCGTATCTCTGAAGGATGAGCTTTGCTAAACGAAGCGCTTCATTGTATTCACTGAACAATTTATGCCCTTTTATCTGAGTTACTTCCCTGATTTGTACGTCATCATTTACGTTTTCAAACAAGGCTAATGATATTGAGATCATCAGTTTTGCCTTGTTGCCTATTGTATGATTCTCTGTTATTGTTTTGAGTATCTGAGAACTAAATATCAGGGCTTTCTTGATTAGCCTGTTTTCTGGTATGTCAACAGTGTATTCGTCATAGTTGCAATAGACCCTGTCGAATCTTTTTGATGCAATGTTCTTACGCTCATTCTTCATCACCTGAATATGTCCTTTGACCTTTTTCAGGTTCTCGTTATAGTGAACGTAGCCTTTCTTCAAGGACTTGATTCTGCTTACAACACCAAGGAAATGCAAGACAATGAGCGGACTTAACACGCCCTTTAATGAAGGAGCATGTATAGCAGGAGCTTCGCTGTCGATATTATAAATCTCAGCAAAGGACTCAATAGATAAGTCAGACGAGAAGCAAGTCATAAACATCGTGAGGAAATCTATTTCTTCCATCCCTCTCTTTGTGGTAACGACTAATGCCTCCTTTTTGTCTATCCATTCTGCACCAATAACATACGACGCATAATATCCCCATGGATCGTTTTCCATAGGTTTATCCCACCGAACAAGGCTCAGATTGTCATATCTGGTGTCCTGCTCGATGCCCAGTCGTTCGTGTTCTTGAATAAGAATGGCTTTCATATCTGGTTATATATTATTCGTCATCGTCTTTCTGGTCATCCTCCTCGATAACCTGTATAGGGTTCAGAGAACGCCAAGCATCAAACGCAGTTTTCTTCTCTTCATTCTTGACATTAAGGATGCCATCATTGATATATTCATTGATAAGTGGAAGTATTTCAAATTCCACCTTGTCCTGTAATTCGTCTTCACTTTCTGCCATGAAGTAACTATGACCGACCATCAAGTCATCAATATTCATATCTCCACATAGATGCTTTGGATTCTCAATGAACTTCTTGATGTCAGCAAACAGAGCTACTGCAACAGAACCCAAATCTTCGTTTCCTGCATCTGAATAGTATTTCTTGATTACAGAATCTTGAGATTTTAGGGTAACAAATGCAAATCTTCTGCGCAACGCATAGTCAAGTGTACCTGTACTTCTATCGGTAGTATTCATCGTACCAATTATATATAGATTTGAAGGCACTCCGAACTCACCCTTTGTATATGGTAGCATCACCTTGATAGGATGATTACCATTGTTTCGTTTGTCAGATTCAAGCAAAGTTATGAGTTCACCAAATATCTTTGAGACATTGCCACGGTTAATCTCGTCAATAATCAAAACTACAGGTTTATCAGTTGTCGCATGATACTCTTTCTTGACGGCTTCAATGAATGCTTGGGCGTATGATTGCCAGTTGTTCTCGCATCCTTTACCCAATGCCTGAAGTTTTATCTTCTCAATATTCAGTGGAGAAGGGGTGTATTCCTCACCTCGTGAACTTGTGGAGTTAGTACTCCTGCTACTTACCGTAGAATTGCCTTCCTTCCACCAGACATAGAGTGATGATCTTCCTGTGACTGTTGGAATCTCTCTCTTATTCTGATAGCCTTTTATCTTCTGGAGATAATCGTCAATGCACTCTACAATATCTTTACTTTGGTCTGTCTGAACAGCATTGCAAGCACGTTTGAAGATGCCATCCTCTGGTTCATACGTCACACCGATAGAATTGCCATCAGCATCTGTTTGTACGTGAGGCTTTAGGCCTTCAACAAAGTCCTCGTAGTCAAGCGACTGATGGAACGTTGTGAAGAAAATCTGATCGCCCAACAATGAATCATACCGTTTCATGACTGCTTTGTGGTCGGTTATGTCAACATCGTTAATGTCCAATGCTTTTAGAGCAATGGCTGCCGTATTATAAGTTTTACCTGTGCCAGGTGCTCCTTGGAGAATCATATTGTGCTTCTTTTTCAAAAGATTAGCACACTTATCTAAATAAGCAATATCATTCATATATTTCAACCAGCTTGCTATATATCCATATTGTTCTGTTCCTTTACGGCATGAAGAGAAAGTTCCTTGTGAAAACAAGCCTGTGCGAGGCTGTTTATATTCACTTGCCAATGCAAGGATTCTTACCTTTCTGAAATTCGCATTTACATACTTCTCTGATAGAGTGTCACTGATGAAGCTCTCACCAATGATTTGGCAGAGGGCAAGAACCTGACTTCCTCTTCTTACAAGCACGATGTTGCCGTTCGGTATAGTCTTAAAGTTCCGGCATTGTGCATCGTCCCATTCACCTGTGCCAATTATCGGCTCTGGTTCTTTGAGCATTAGAGAAGAGTCTATCACGACACCACCTTTGCCTTCGGGTAGATGCATCTGTATGTGCCAGAACTTGTCACAGTCAATCTCTAATGGTAGATTCGGAGTACGCATTTGTGCATACTTCAAAACCTCTTCAACATTGGTGTCTTTATTAATCCAATAGCTCTTTTCTGCAGATGATTCATTATATTTCGCCAATTCACGTTGGAGGACGGCATCTAATCTGCCGTCTTGTATCTTATTGTAATACTCCTTCAGAACATTATCTGTGTCGGTTCCATTGCCATGATTCTCTTTATGCTTATCTTTGGTGTTGTTTATGTAACCGACAAAACGACTTGGGGCGAAGGAAATATGATTGTTTATCACTTCGACAACCATATTCTTTCCGCGTTTCATTCTATCAACTGCCCATAACATACTTTCTTCACCGCTATCACCATGAAGGTACGAGTACAAAGTTTCGATATTCGAAATAATATCCTCTCGTGTTTCTATGTAATCAGTTCTTTCCATACGGTCTATCATACGGTTATCTCGCACTCATCAACTTCGGAAGCAAACGGTCACGAGCTTCGGTTAGAAGTAAAAGATATTCTCGGTTTTGTTGAATCTTTTCATACCACTTTGCTACATAATTCTTGAAAATACTTGCTATCAAGGCGGAAGGAACAAGAATCTCATCCTCCTTCAGATATTTGAAATGTCGTGCATAACTGTAACTTGATAAATCTATATTAACCAAACTTGAAAACAACAAGCATTGTGGCATCAAGTTCAAATTACTCGACATTATAAGTTGTGTTCCATCTGCTCCTTTTGCAAAGGGGAAGGGAACATATTTTAATATGCGGGTATGGTCTCCAAAAACAATGTACGGTTCGTTGGATTCCACCTTACTTTCTGGATCATCTGTATAACCTGCAATATATGTTCTACTTTGGGCAATGATAGGGATGCATCCACTATTCTGATAATCCTTAGTTTGAATCTGCTTGGTACGTGGTACTTTAGCAATCAACTCGCCAACCTTCTTCTTTTCCCATTCCTCAGGCACACCATCGATGATGTTGGTGTTTTCGTGTCCTGGGAAATGGAGGTCGATGAACCAATCCTCGCATAGTCGCTGTGCTGCTTCCTCCAACAGTTTTATCTGCTTTTGATAATTCTCTATCAACGAGTCGTGGCGAGAGAGGATTGTCGCTATGTTTTTCTGAATATCCATAGGGGAAAGTTCTACTTCCATATTGAGCAAATCATTGTTTGCAAGACTTGCCCTTGTTGTCATAGAAGAGAATGCCATGAATTGACCACGGAACTTAGGGGTACGCAAATAATAGACAATGTAACGTGGATAAACTCTGTCTGTTATCGGACGGAGTCTTTTGGTAAAACCGTTATATGTAGCGTTGGGATAATCCTTCAACGCAACCGAACTCATTCCAAGTTCATCCATTGTCTCACTTGTACGAGTAATGAAGACATCCCCAGCTTTTATCGAACATGCTTCACGTTCTTTATCAGTTGTTTGAACGAGTGATTCTAACTCCTCTGGCAAGAACCAGTTATTGAAGACATTGGAAAATGTAAGGAAAGGAAATCCTGTACCAAAGAACTGCCGCCCCTTGGATAGACCATTGTGAACTTCATAAAGTTTACCTAATTTGACTTTCTGCCAGTCACTCATTGCTCTTCCTCCTTTATATCATTTTCCCACTTAGCTTTGGCAACTTCGAGAGACTTTTGTATCTGTTGAACAAGAAGGTCTCGTGGAGGTAGTTCAGTCATGTACTGAGCAACCTTAATTCCCGATTTGTCGAGTTGGAGGAGTTCTATTTGTTCCTCACTACCTTCTGTACAGAGCAAAAGCCCAAGAGGTGTTTCTTCCCCTGGTTCCATTTCGTTCTGTATAATACTCCCTTATCTCAGACCAGTAATCTTATTGACTAAGGCAAGAACTTATGCAGATTTCATTTGCATTACTGACAACAGACAATGTGAGCCAGAGTCCTTTCCTTGGGTAGAAATGGATGGGGCTCGATGCCCCACCATTTCTTCGACAACAGCGTAAAGTATCACCGTCATCCTTCCTTGGGTGCTGTAAAAGTACATCTTTTTTTTCGGAATACGATAGTATTATGGCAAAAAAATGCATATCACGCACTCTTTTCATAACGGGTCATTGGAATCTCATGTGCGATACCCTGGTGTGGTCGTCTCTTGTTGTAGTACTCAATCCAATTCTTTATCCCTTCACGTAGCAGACACACGTCATCCTCTGGATTCAGATAAATATACTCCGTTTTAATAGTACGCCAGAAGCGCTCAATCCATATGTTATCCTTGCATCTGCCACGTCCATCCATACTGATGGTTATACCTAAATCCTCGCAGGTAGATGTCCATTCCTCGCTGGTGTACTGGCTGCCCTGATCAGAGTTGATGATTTCTGGATTTCCGTAAGCATTGACAGCCGTATGCAGCACCTCTATGTATTGGCCTTTTCAAGAGTGTTATGCAGTCCCCAGGCCATAATACAGCGACTGTAGACATCAATGATAGCCGTAAGATACATAAAGCCCTTCCTCATAGGAATATAGGTGATGTCTATACTCCACACGTGATTTGGATGGTTTATGTCCAAATGTCGCAAGAGGTAAGGCTTCTTGTATATTGTGGAGCCTGGTTTAGAAAGTGATTTCTTAGGATAGATGGGAGTTATACTCATCTTGTGCATCAAACGTCGAACACGTTTCGGTCCAACCGCAAATCCGAGCAATACTAATGCATCACACATACCAATCACCCCCTTGGAGGGATGCTCAGTATGCTGGCGATCTATTTCGCTCATAACCTTGATATTTTCTTCGTTCTCACCCTTGAGCTCGTAGTAGAATGTACCTTTGCTGATACCAAGGACTTCGAGCTGGGCGTTGAGACTAAGTTTACTGTCAGGGGAAACTAATCGTCTTCGGGCATCGGTATCCCCAATGCTTTTGATGCCCTCTTCGCAAAATCCAGCTTCATCTCCAACTCGCCTATCTTACGTAAGTGGCGGTCACGCTCTGCCTGAATATCTTTCTCTGTGCGCTCTGTACTGCCACCGAATGCCGCTGCCGCATTCTTAAGAAACTCAGCCTTCCAACGACTGATCTGAGCTTGCGACAACTCATACTTGGTTGATAACTCGCTTAACGTCGATTGCTCTTTAAGCGCATCGATCGCAACCTGGGCCTTAAACTCGGCCGTGTGCTTTCTTCTTGTTGACTTTCCCATTTCGTGTGCAAAGTTACTAATTTAATTATTGCTGTCCGGTAAAACTTTTTCAAACAAAATAAATTAGGGCTGACACATCTCACGAGGTGTCAGCCCTTTTGGTTATCTTTGTCTTTACTAAAATAAAACATAACCATGAACAAAGATAGTCATTTTACCGGACAGCCGGTCTATAGTCAAGTATTAAAGTTACTCGACAAAGAGAAAATTCTTCAGATAAGCTGCGAAACGAAAGGAAGCGAGGCTTACGTGAAGCGCTTTGACGGCTACCAACATCTCGTCGTAATGCTGTTCGGCATACTCAAACACTTTGATTCTCTGCGCGAACTTGAGATAGGCATGAAGGCTGAGGCTCACAAGCTCAGACACCTCGGAATGAGCTATTTGGTTCGTCGCAGCACGCTTGCTGAGGCCAATATACGCCGCCCTCAGGAGTTCTTTGCAAGTGTTTATGCGTATCTTTTGGAGAAGTATGCCAAATTTTTAGCGGACAGCCGCCCTTCCAAGTGCTATAAGGGGCAGACGCACGAGCCTAAAGACTGGGAGAAGTTGCTTTACATGATGGATTCTACCACTATAACGCTCTTTGACAACATACTCAAAGGTGTCGGGCGGCATCCAAAATCAGGCAAGAAGAAAGGCGGTATGAAAGTGCATACGGTAATGAAGTATCATGTCGGCGTGCCAATGGTGGTGCAACTCACTTCAGCTGCAAAACACGACCATTACCTGCTCAAAGAGGTGCATCTGCCCAAAGACGCCACTTTAGCAATGGACCGTGGTTATGTCGATGTCGCGCAATTCCAACGTCTTACAGAAGAGGGCGTTTGCTACGTGACCAAAATGAAGAAAAACCTTAAGTATGAGGTACTTAAATCCGTTACGTATGTCAATGCAGAGGGCCTCGTAACGCATATTGATCAGAAAGTGCTTTTTACAAGAGGAGAACTCACCCACGAGGCACGAAGGGTGGAGATATTTTACGAGACAAAGAGACCTGTTGTACTATTGACCAACAACTTTGACTTTACTGTTGAGGACATTGCTGAAATCTACCGCCTAAGATGGGCTATCGAGTCGTTGTACAAACAGCTTAAACAGAACTTCCCGCTTCATTTCTTCTATGGGGACAGCGTCAATGCCATACAAATACAGACATGGGTAGTCTTGATTGCGAATCTGCTGATAACAGTCTTGTCAAGAAGCATTAAGAGACACTGTGCATTCTCGCAAGTTGTTACCATGATAAGACTTATGCTTATGTACTACGTTGATTTTATCGCATTCATGGAAAATCCCGAAAAAACTTGGAATGATTTCCTTGCAAAGGAGATGCAAAAAGCGCCACCTGAACCAAGTCTTTTCGATTAGGGGGGCTTACTTTTGAAAAAATAAACCTAAAAGTCCTATTTTACGGGGCTTCGGGGAGGATATTTATGCTCTTTTGAGTTTTACCGGACAGCAATATAATTTAATATTTGACTTATGCACTGGTTCGGAAATTTGGCAGTAATATNCACCCGAGGAAGTGGAGACAGAACGAAAGGCTAAAGCTTACCCTATTCTTAAGTATTTGGAGACCTATATGTTGGATGTACACAAACAGTACACCCCAGGCGAAGCTATGGAGAAGGCACTGCGTTATGCCTTCGCCGTATGGATACGCATTGGCAGGTATGTGCAGGACGGACACTTCAACATAGACAACAACCTCATGGAACAGGCCATCAGGCCCATCACACTTGGAAGAAAGAACTACCTGTTCTGTGGTAACAATGAGGGAGCGGAGAACAATGCCATCTTCTATACCTTCATGGCGTGTTGCAGGGAAGCAGACATAGAGCCATACAAATGGATGAAGGAAGTTCTTTCAAGGCCCCTGCCCGATATGACGGAGGAGGAACTCACGAAAATGCTACCTTCAAACTTCAAATAACAGATAACCCTTATATGCTGCCAGACATATAAGGGTTATTTGTTGGTGTGAAAGGCGGCTAATATTGGATGCTTACAGAGAACAACGCCATATTCTATACCTTCATGGCGTGTTGCAGGGAGGCAGACATAGAGCCATACAAATGGATGAAGGAAATCCTTTCAAAGCCCCTGCTCGACATGACGGAGGAGGAACTCACGAAAATGCTACCTTCAAACTTCAAATAACAAATAACCCTTATATGCTGCCAGACATATAAGGGTTATTTGTTGGTGTGAAAGGCGGCTAATATTGGATGCTTACCAGGAATCCTATACAAAAAGAAAAATCGCTTATTGTGATGGATGCAGGTATTGCAACCGAAGAGAATCTAAATCTTATTAAGGCAAAGGGTTACAACTATCTCTGCGTATCCCGCACCAAGCTGAAAGA
Source organism: Prevotella ihumii (assembly GCF_900155655.1). Classification (GTDB taxonomy): domain Bacteria; phylum Bacteroidota; class Bacteroidia; order Bacteroidales; family Bacteroidaceae; genus Prevotella; species Prevotella ihumii. The sequence continues at coordinate 796,713 of NZ_LT706987.1, read as the reverse complement.
TTACACGCTCAGTGAGGACCATAAGAGCGTGATGGTAAAAGACGCCCGAAAGCAAACAATAACGCTCAACAAGGTACACACCGAAGGTGAGGACTACTATCTTGAGATAACCTCTCCATCTAAGGCTATGACCGAATCGTCAATGAACAAACTTTGGCGTGAAAGGTTTGAGACAGAGCTGAAGAAGATAAATGATGGTATTGCAAAGAAAGGTGGAACGAAACTCTACGAGAAGGTTGTAGAGCGTACGGGACGAGCCATACAGAAATATCCTTCTATCGCAAGATACTATGCGATAGACTACATTAGAAACGAAGAAAAGNTATAGAGCGACAGGTGACGGAGATATATCCAGAGGGTTATGACGCTGAGCGCATGGTCATCATCGGACATGACAGAAGTGAACATCTGTGTCTGCGTCCCTCATCCTTTTATGTCAGGGTAGAAGATCGTGTCATCTGCCGCCTGAAGGAAGCCCGGCCAACGGATGCGAAGGTTGACATCCTGGAAGCCCCCTTGAAAAAGCAAGCGGTGGATTGTTTTGCCGACGCTTCCCTGCTCGCCGAAATCATCACCGCCAAGTTCGCCTATCACCAGCCCGAGTATAGGCAATGTGAAAGATGGAAGGAACTGGGTGTGAACCTCCCCACCTCAACCGTCAACAGCTGGGTTCACGATGCCGCCGATGCACTTTATCCACTTTACAAACTTCAAGTAAGCCAGATTCTGCAAAGTCCTTATCTTCAGGTTGACGAGACCAGCGTACAGGTTGCCGACCGCAAAGGAAAGACGNGCAGTTGAAGACCGACCTGAACCTCCGTCCTATATATCATCAGACCGATGACCGGAGCGATGCGCATCTTTTCTTCGGTCTGCTTGCCTACTGGGTGGTAAATACCATCCGCTGCCAGTTGAAGCGAGAAGGCGAATCCTGCTATTGGACCGAAATCGTGCGGAGGATGAGCACCCAGAAACTTGTAACCACGGAAGGTAGGAACCCGTTAGGAGACATCGTACAAATGCGACAATGCAGCAATCCCTCAAAGCAGGCAACTGCTATATACGATAAATTAAAACTGAAATATGCACCATTCAGAAAAATAAAAATTTGTAGGACACAGAGTCCATAGCCAAAACTGAAAAAGTATAATAATAGCAAGATTCTACGATGATAGGTGTTAAACTTGGGCTAAAAATCACGAAAGTGACACCTTTTCATTCCCTTTGGCAAAAGCCGTTTATGTACGTTTCATAGAAATTACACGAAACCGATACGACGCTTACTGCCGTCTTTCTCCAAGCGTTCGTTGTCGCAGTGTTCGGTGAGTGGGGCTAGTTCCCCAGTCTTGGCACCATGTAGGATGTTGTCAATGGCATAATGACGCGCGATATTCTCTATCTGCCCACCGCTAAAGTTGTACTTGTTGGCCAGTGTGTGGGCCGTTTCTTCCGAGAGAGACGGTATCATCGACTTCCAGATGGCCGCGCGTGCCTCCAAGGTCGGTTTGGTGAACCTGATTTTATAGAGGAAGCGGCGTTCAAAAGCCTTGTCCATATTCTGGGCGAGGTTTGTGGTGGCGATGAGAATGCCTTCCTGCGTTTCCATTTCTTGTAGGATAATGTTCTGAATGGAGTTCTCCATCTTATCCACAGCACGCTCCGCCCCCTCTTGCCGTTTTCCAATGATGGCATCAGCCTCGTTGAAAAGCAGGATGGGCACAATAGGCATCTCTTTCACTTTCTGGCGGTAGAGGTCAAATAGTCCCTTTATATTCTTCTCGCTCTCTCCGACCCACATGCTCTTGATTTCAGCGACGTTCACTTGCATAATGTCCCGTCCCGTCTGCCGTGCCAGTTGGAGTACCGTTTCCGTCTTACCGGTACCAGGTGCGCCATAGAACAGACAAGTGAAGCCGCTGCGGAAACCGTTTTCCTTTAGGCGGGTACATACTTCCCGATAATGCTGCTCATCAAGTAGGCCTCCCAGTTCATTAATCTGTGAGGTTATGGCCTGGTCGTAGAACAACTGCTTTGGGGCAATGTCCTCGTGGCATATCATACCACCACGTTTCTTGTCGTTGTCCATCGACGGAATCTTCAATTCAGGAAACAGGAATGACTTAGCCTCCGAAGTCATCTTGAACGTGTCGCGGTCTTTGAAGCCATCTTCTCCAGTGAATTCTATAAGTTTTTCATCCTGAAGGAGGTGTTCCTCGCATTGAAGTCCACACTTTAATCCTAAAAAACGGTGCGTGTCCTTATAAAGAAACTCAATATCGTAAAAGCGGATGCGGTCATCCGTGTTATTCACGAACAGGTGGCAGAACAGCATCAACAGACAGAGGTCGTCATCGTCAAGACCATAGCCGATGGCTCTGCTTGTGAATACCAAGTGTTTGTTGCAGTCAAGCAGATACTTGACTTTCTCAACCGTGTTTTCGTAGGTCAGTTCACAGTCTTTCCGTTCCTGGAAGATGTCCTGCAACTCCACGAACAAAGCGGAGCAAGACAAGTTGTGAATGTTCCGAGGTATGTAGTTCTCGTCGTTCTTGAACGCATTGATAACCTCAACAGGCACACGATACGATGGTCTGCGGTCGGAACGGCTGCAGCGCACAAGTTCTCTCCGTTCCAGTTCGTCAATGTCCGGCATGTAGCGTATGATGCGGACGGTGCGGCATTTCATATAATCAGCCAATTCGCTGATGAATATGCAGTTGTCATCACTCTTGTCAATGAAGAGTGACATCAGCACACTCTGTTCCCGTGTCATATCCAGTTTCTTTGACACATACCTTATGTGCGTAGCAGCCTTATTGAAGAACTCCTTGCTGAGTTGGGAATCCTTCAACAACTCCACCACTTTCTCCATGTGGTAGAGCAAATCTTTTTTCACTTTCTTTGCTTCCATACGATACTTCTATGAGATAACGGGGGCAAAGATAGAAGCAGGGTGTGCCGATAAGAGGCACACCCTGTGAAAAGTTTATAAAATCTCGAAAAAATTATTTGGCAGCGCGGGTATTCAACTTCTTCCCTTCCTTGCTCCAAGTGTAAATCCATGCACCTTCCGTGTGGTGAAGGTGTCACAAGCCACAGAAAGGATTTCACCAACAGTAGAAGTAAAAAAGCGTGGAGCTTCTTTCCCGCCGGTTCGAACGTATAAATCCACGAGCCTTGCTGGACGACATAGAAGTTGACACTGTATCCTTTCAGTTCTCCTGCAGAGGTGCTGATGGTCTTTATCTTCTTGCCATTGTCATCATAGACATAATACCACGACTTTGTGGTTTCAATATAGCTTATCTTCTGTGCCTGCATGCTGACGGTTGCCAGCATAAGGGCGATGGTCAATAACAGATTCTTCATACGGCTATTTTATTACGATGGGGTCAGGACAAACATTTTTCCGTTGGCACTTGCGGCACTCGCTACCGCGCCACACCTTATCAAACTCGTTGGCGGCATTGTCCACGATGGACGGTATATCCGTAAGGACACCAGCCTCAAAGTTGCGCCGTGTAGCCGACTTCATGCCTATGCCGGCACCAGTTAGGTTGGCACTGCCAACATAGCACACTGCTTGGTCAATGACAATAATCTTGAAGTGGACGCGCGGACACATGACACGTTCCAGCATAGTGGCCAGTCGTGGGTAGCGGTCGAAATCCTCCCGAAAGTTCGGGCCAGGTTCTTTGGCATGGATAAGCCGTACCTCCACCCCTTTGCCTATCAAGTCCGACAATACACCGAGGAACGGCTTTTCCATCTTGCCCTGCACCACGTACAGATCTTTGATGTCAGCCGTGCCAATCCAAAGCGTCTCTTTGGCCTTTGCCGCAAGGTCAAGCACCTTGGTGAAGTGTTCGGTGTCGGATATGAAGTCAAGCATTATCGTCCACGTTTTTTGCGGGGAATGTTTCGGACAAGAAGTTAAACATTTCTGTTTTATGAGCATCCATTTTTTTGGGTGTCCACCCGTCTGGCGTTCCTTGTGCATCAAGATACATTCGATATAGCTTGATACTTTGGAGGGCATGGTTATTGGCTTGGTCTGAAATTCTAGCAAATTTAACCGTAACGGGGTCATCACTTTGTTGTGAATTGAAACTTTGCGAAATCATAGCCAAGTTTCCAAACGAGTGTATGCACTCTGTTGGCCACTCATCATTATTGTCCTGATGCTGTGGGTGCAAATGTTCTAAGGAACGATTTGCACGGAACACATAATCACCAACGATTTCAAGCTCTTTGGCGTTCTTAAAGAATTGCTCTTTCTGTTCCCACAAGTAGTAGTCAAGCCTCCAGAACCAATACCTGTCAGGCGATTTGTCGTATGACATTTCCTCTACAGACACTGGGAGGCTACGTAAAGCATTGTCGATATTCTTCAATAGCGATAGCAACTCCTTTGCATTCTGTATGGGGATGGAAGCAAGTTTTATGAGAAGTGGTTTCAGCCAATTATAAAAAGGTGTGTTAGATACATAAAGCATCGACTGATACTGACGTACACAGTCCACCTCAAAATCGCTGCCAGTTCGTGCAATGATCTCATATTTGTTTCCATTTGGACTATCTTCTTTAGTGATTATATAATAATCAAAGAGCAGACGATAGAACAACATTGTATTGTAGAACGAATGTACATCTGAGATTGGGTTGTTTTCAAAGGCGACGAGAAGGTCAGTCCGATAGAACGTATATGAACCATTCAGATGAAGATGTATGTCAAGGGCAAGCATCAAAAATTCTGGGAATGTTAGTATGGACTGATCGGCAGGCTCTTCTCTTTGAGAGTTTTCATCTTTACGTTCGGACGCGGCTATCATGCCAATTTCTACTTTATCCTCAGCGTCAAAGGAAGACTCACATAAGGTAAAGGCTTCTTCAAATCGCCCTTCACGACAGAGATTTATAGCATTCATGTAACTTTGGCGATATTCGTGTTCACGGCAGTCATCGCGTTTCTTTATGATGAAATGCCCCATGTCGCTGATGCTATTCCAAATGCGAGTAAGTTTTTCCTGATTGGACTCCCCCCGCATAAGTTGAACTTTCAAAATTTCGTGCTGCTCCAGCCCCTTTCCTCCAGCATTCATTGCTTCAAAATACTTGTTAAGCGACATCGGGTCGTTCAAGTATTCATTAGGAAGAACAGAGAAAAAGAATGATAGACGTTCAAAAACATTTGTTGCAAAAACCAGTCTGTCCTCATCGGATTGGAAATCTTTTTTAACGAACTCCTCTGCCAGATTGATGGCGGACTGCATTTTTTTGTTTGGTTCGTCCACCTGTCTATATTCATTTATAGAAGCCAGTAGGTATTCTCGGTCTTTGGGTCTGGCCACAAAATGAAGTCTCTTGCCTTTATCAAGGAACTTATTCCAACGCTCATCGTATTTGCGCAACGCTAACGCAAGTAAAGTCATTACCGTGAAACGTTGCTGGCCATCGATGAGGTCATATACATTGCCTCGGGCAATACAAGATAGCATTCCCAGGTAATATGGCTCTTCTTTGCCTGTTTTGCTGAAATGCTCTTTCATATCGTATAGAAGGCCATATACTTGAGACTCTCCCCACGCAAAGAGACGTTGGTATAGTGGAATGTTGAAGCACAAATAATCTTTGTTTTCAACTATAAGTTGCGGAGTATATCTATGCGTATTCATTGTTGTAATGTTCAATTATTGTGCTATCAGTGAATTCTTCATTCAGTTCCAAGAACAAATCTTGAAGCCGGTGGTAGAATCGAAGTTCGATACCTTGCTCATCAATATCCTTGCCGCTAATTTTAATTCCCGCTAAACACTCTGCAAGGAAGAATGTAGGCGAAGAGGCTTGATCTATCATCATAACAATTTCGCTGTTTTTTGCAAATTCTCGAATTTTATATGAAAGAGCGCGGCGCGAGGTGTATCGGTGTTGGGCAATGTATCCGGCAATGCAAAACAGAGCTTCAGCCAGATATTGGGCTCCAAATTTCAGAAAGTAACCGAAAAGTAAAGTCTCAATAACATCTGCGTATCTTGAATGACTTTCCCATTTAAGATGTCTGCGGAGAGCTTCAACTGGATTTGCATGTTCAAATCTATCAAACAGACCTACGAAATGTTCAGCATAGGCGAAAAAGTGAGTTCCCCCTTGTATTTTTTCGTAGTATTCAAATTGCTCACCGAAAGGTGGTATCTCAGGTATTATAAGAGCAGCTGAAAATTCTTCTTTAGTGCGCAATTTTTGCGACGAATCGTAATCGCGTTTACGCATCCATTTCCTTAAGCGGAATAAATGAGATGAAAGAGTGGTATCCAGCAGTCTATATTTCTGATTAGTCAAGGAATTCCACTTGCCTGCCAAGTGCTCTGCTTGTTTTTCATTGAAGACAAAACGCAGATGATGAGCCTTCAATAGGTCGTAGTCTGTCAGAGGAACGCCCTTCGAGTTCTCATTGGAGAAAAATGTATAGGCCAAATCAAGGCGGCTATCTGTCAAAATAAGGACAGAGAAGATGAGGTCGTTTATTAGTTTACTACAAAGCTTTTCATCATGTGAGCGTTTGCAGTATTGTTCGATTTGAAAGCGATTATTAGCTACATGCTGACGTGAAGCTGTGGAACGGAATGATTGTTTAAGCAGAGGCATTTCTCCCTTATATCCAAGCTGCCGACAGATGAGGGTAAGCGTTACTAACCGCTGTTGCCCATCAATGACAGCATAGTTGCCAGTTGTGTCCTTTTGCAAGATAATTGTCCCTAGATGATATTTCCCATTCACAGGTATTTCTTTAAGACTATGCCACAGGTCTTTAACCTGTTTCTCTTCCCAACAGTAGTTACGCTGATAGTCAGGTATGACAAGATGATTAGAAAACAATTGTCCTAAAGAGCATGTTTCCAAACTAACATGCTCACTTTCAAGCTCACATTCATGAAATTCAATGACACCGTTATAGGCATCTGTGCTCGTGTCTTGGTGTTTCTTTTCAAAGAAGTCCTTTATAATAGGGTCAAATATGCTCATAATACAATGGAACGCGGAAAGGAGCTCTTCCCACGAACCCGTTGGGTGTTGAAGAGTGCATCGACATTGGCTATGTCCCTGCCATCTTGACCAGGTAAGGTCAGGAATCCTAGCAGTTCTTACCCTTAGTTCTTTTGCAAAAGAACGATAGTCTTCACTTTGGAATTTGCCTTCAAGATGTAATTCCACGTGGTCTTGGAAGTATTCATAATGAAGGTCTCCGTCTTTTGTCAGGATAGTAGACACCCATATATAGCGATTTGACTGCCATGTTCTATACGCATGGTAGGCATTGATTATTCTATCGGGGAATTCCTTCCTAATAAAATTTTCAAGATTTTGGTCTATCCAAGCCATATGCGATAATACTAAAGTTGCTTTACCTCAAAATACATATTTGCACGTCCACTTCCGTCAGCAAAGTTCATGACATCACTACCATACTTACTTTTGAAAGCAGCAACGATGGCATTTTGTCCATCTCTTGTGGCTGTGATGTTAGATGCTGAAAGGTTGCTAACAACATTCACTTCCATACCTACACTTATAGACGTGCTTCCGTTACGTCCATCCTTTTTTACTTTAACTGAATATGTACTCATAGTTTCTGATATTGTGCATTATAGAATTTCTCTTGCAATCCAAGCACAGGCTTCTGCATCAGCCAGTGCGTGGTGGTGATTCTCCAACTGATAGCCACAGGCAGCTGCCACGGTGTGTAACTGGTGGTTCTCCAAGTTTGGCAGAACCCGACGGGAGACACAGAGTGTGTCGTAAAACTCATAGTCGGGATAGTCCATCTGATAGACGCGGAACACAGCCTTCAGACAACTCTCGTCGAATGGGCGGTTGTGAGCCACAAGGGGAAGCCCATCTATCAGCGGCTCAATCTGTTTCCATACATCAGGGAAGACAGGAGCCGTATCGGTATCTTCGCGTGTAAGCCCGTGAACCTGACTGCACCAGTAGTTATAGTAGTTTGGTTCGGGATTGATGAGCGAATAGAAGCTATCCACTATCTCCCCATCGCGTACAATCACGATGCCCACACTGCAAACAGAGCTGCGCTCATTGTTGGCGGTTTCAAAATCTATCGCTGCAAAATCTCTCATTTCGTTGACCTGTATTTCTTATTCATATATGCGATTTTCCCAGCAATCTCCTCCCGAAGCCATGTCGGGGAAAGCACCTCGATGTCGGGCGTATGTGCCAGTATCTCCAGTTGGAAATCGAATGTAGGTCGTATCTGATATTCAAAGATACTGTACTCATCACCACGGTATGACTCAATCTGTGATTGATGCAGTGGAAGTGAGCGCAAGTAGTTGGCTTGACCAGCCGTTACTTGTAGTTCCACCCGTTCGATTTTCGTTCCGTCGTCAGCAATCACTCCGAAGCAACCATAGAAGAACTCTTCGGGCGAGAAGTCCTTTGGATAGTTGAAGGCGGTGGAAGTCTTATGTATTTCCGTTATGCGGTCAACGGCATATATCATCACCTTATCATAATAAGGGCTGCGTGCTACCAAGTACCAACGTTGGCGGAACAGCTTTACACAATACGGCTCAACGTTGAAGGTAAAGGCTTCGTTCTTCCAAAAACCTTGATAGGTAATTCGCAGGAGAGTTTCCTCTTTCAGTGCCTCTAAGATAGCAGGTAAGAACAACCGCCCAGATGGGATGTCTTCCAACACGATGCGGTCTTTAACACTCTGATTGTTTGTAATCAGGTTGCTGACCGCTATCGTATTAACTATCCATGTGCGCAGCCCGCCACGGCTTATCTCATCATCATTGAGAATGTAGTATCGGTATTCACCGCAATTCTCGTTCTCGATGACCAGTCCAAACATTTCCTCGATGGCGATGCGCCACTTATGGAAGGTACGTTTGGGGATTTCCAACCCCTCGCTCATGTCGTTGGCCAGCCAGCAGCGGTTAATTTCCTCAAAGGAAATCCGCTTCGCCCGATGGATAGTGTCCACCAGCCAGACATACTTATTTATTTGATTTGTTGCCATACGTGCTCTTGACTTTTCGTTGCAAAGATAGATGTGGGGTATGCCGATTTCGGGCAGAGGTTTACCTTAATTCCGCAACACTATTATAAATTAAACTTTTTAAGTACCTGAGCAACAAAAAGTTCTTGCTTTGGCAAGCGGCAGAGCCGAGCGGCCCAAGATTTTGCCATATCGAAGAATTCACTTATCTTAGTGTTGCAAAACAAGCAAGCAAAACTCTGATATGGCATAGCAAAAATACATATTAAATCCGAGAAACCCACTCCTTTTGGAGGAATATTTTCAATCATGGAGCAATTTGACTCCACATTGTCATCTGTAATCGACTCGACCCTCGGTCTAAGGTGTAGATCATTCGGTTATCAGTATAGCGAAATCATCCGTTCACTCATGAGTATCTACTTCTGTGGTGGCTTATGTGTTGAGGATGTCACTACTCATTTGATGAGCCATCTCTCGCTTCATCCGACACTTCGAACTTGTAGCTCAGATACTATCCTCAGAGCAAATTCATTGGTTTACCTCTTCGATAGACCGATTCTACCTTTTTACAACAAAGGTACGAAACTGTCTTTAGCAATCATAGTTTTACCTTGATTATTTAATGTTTATGCGACTGCGTCGCATTCTTCTGCAAACTTAGAGGTCATTAGCCCGCAAAGGCTTTTTAAAGCGTTTAGATGTTATGCTTTTCTTCGTCTTTACACCTTATTTTGGCTCTTTTCGTTTGTTTTTTTCAGTTGTTTAGCTCGCTAAACGTCTTCAAAAACAACCAAAAATAGCTCAAAATAAGCTCGCAAATCTCGAAGAAGTCTAACGAGCGATTTGGGTTCAAGCCATTCAGGAGAACCCCTATATGCAGTACCTGCTTGGGCTTGAGAAGTTTACGGAAAAGCCGGTATTCGTTCCAGAGTTGTTCGTCCTTGTCCGCAAGCGACTCGACCATAACTTCTTCAACATGCTAACCCTGATGCTGGCGGAAACAGACGGGAACAAGCCGAAGAAGGAACATACCGACGAGGACGGCAACGACCACGGCGGGACGATGAAGATTGACGCCACATGCTGCGACGCCGAGGTACGCTATCCAACGGATTCCAACCTGTTGGAGGACGGCAACAGGCTGATAGACCGCCTGCTTGACAAGTTCTGCGCACGCCACAAGGTGAAGAAACCGCAGACCCACCTCGCGGAAGCCCGCCAGGCCTTCATCGGGCTGATTAAGAAGAAACGCAAGGGAAAGAAACTCATTGACAAGACAAAACTGATCCAGATACGATGCCTGCAGGCAGACTTCCAGCTGTTTCTTAATTTCCTGGGCAAACAGTCAAGCACACTTCTTGCTTGCTTCAGCCGCCATGACTACAATTGTCTTCAGGCTGCGTTCAAGATGTATGAACAGCAAAAAATGATGTTCGAGCAGAACGTCCGCAGATGTGCCGACCGCATCATCAGCATCTACCAGCCGCATCTCCGTCCCATTGTCAGGGGCAAGGCGAAGGGCACGGTTGAGTTCGGTGCGAAAATCGGTGCCAGCATCGTGAGCGGTTACACCTACGTGGACCATGTCAGCTGGGATGCCTATAACGAATCATCCGACCTCGGCATGCAGTTGGAACTCTACAAAAAGCGTTTCGGTATGCTGCCCAAGGAGATTCAGGCCGACAAGATCCATCTGGGGAAGGAGAACAGGAATCACATCAAGTCCTGCCATGTCAATTGCTACAACCGTCCATTAGGCAGATCTCCCAAGGAAGAGAACGTCACACACGCAGAGGACAAGAAGAGAGCCATCGGTGAGCAAAATGAGATAGAAGGCACATTTGGAACGACCAAGAGAGTTTACCGAGCCAACGGCATCCGAGCGAAACTTGACCAAACGGCTGACACTTGGATAGGAGCTTGCTTCTTCGCTAAGAACATCATGAAGTTCCTAAGGGGACTTCTTTGTCTCATTTTCGAAAAATCGAGCTTGAAGACCTTCCAAAAGAGAATTATGAGCATTTTTGACAGCATAGAGGCTGTATTACCCACACCACAAGGTTGCATGAAAGAAATAAATTAGCAGACCCTAATTAAGCACCCCATATACCTTATTTCAAGCCACGATTACTTAGCGTGAGTTCAAGATACTTTACAAAGTTTAGATATTGGTCTCTATCCAATATTTCACGCATACTTCGCATTGCTTTACGCATAGCCTTTTCTATTTTCTCCCCTTTCTTTGCAGCATCCGCACGTTCTGCACGCATCATTTCTGCTGCAAAAACACCATTTACTCGCTTCACTTCATCTATTTGTTCTGTACTGAGATTGAGTGCTCTACTGATAGCATAAGTACTAATAGCAAACTGGTACTCACGCTTTGCTACACCATTATTATTTTCTATATTGGCTGATACCAACGAAAAACTCATTGCCGCTAAAACGGTCATTACAATCTTCTTCATAAAATTTGTTTCCTTTCTTAAAATCTAATGTAGAGTGTGGTTGTGCTCTACGGTTGTTATCCTAAATACTTGTTATCTGAATTCGAATGCAAAAGTAAGCAAAGATTTACATTCTGTAAAGCAAAATTCGTTTTTACACTGTTCAAGCAGCTATTTTTTGACAATCATCAATCTATTTGATACAAATCAGTTGCACAACGTTAATATGCTATAATTCGTTCAGCTTGGTAAAAAACTTGTTCTATTGCTCCCTTATCTCATTATAAAATAGTATCTTTGCAACATTATCAACAATTTTGTAATTAAAATAAAAGATGGAAAATAAAACATATAAATTTATTTCAGTAGGCTATGAACTTCATAGCATTTTAGATGGTGTAGAAGAATTTGTAGAAAAGACAGAGGACGCACGCCCATTGACTTTCTATACAGGCTGCGAAATGACCATACCTGCGTTCGAAGAAAAGGTTATTAACGCTACTGCTGGCGAAAAGTTGGAGTTCAATCTCACCAAGGAACAAGCATACGGTCTCTTCATTCCTGAGAATGTGCTTGACTTAGACAAAGCTTTATTCTCGCCTGAAGGAACATTCGATGCAGAAAACGTATTTGTTGGTGCCACCATACCATTGCAAAACGAAGAAGGCAATCGCTTTATGGGTAAGGTGCTCGAAATATCTGACGACAAGGTTAAAGTTGACCTCAACCACCCATTGGCAGGTAAGGAATTGAAGTTCAAGGTAGAAATTCTTGAAAGTCGTGAAGCTACTGAAGAGGAAGTACGTACTTTCTTTGAACAAATGAACGCACACCACTGCAGTGGCGGTTGTAGCTGTGGCAATGGCGACGGTGAAACCTGCGGTTGTGGCAGTGAAGGACACAAACACGGTGAATGCGGATGTCATAAAGACTAATAAGCAATGCCCAACACGATAGGAACACTTTTTAGATTGACTACCTTTGGCGAAAGCCACGGTCCAGCCATAGGTGGAGTTGTCGATGGTATGCCTGCAGGCATAACCATCGACCTCGATTTTATACAACACGAACTCAATCGCCGTCGCCCTGGACAAAGTCGTATTACTACAAGTCGCAATGAAACCGACGAGGTGGAACTGCTTAGCGGTGTATTTGAAGGCCAATCTACAGGCGCTCCTATCGGATTTATTGTGCGCAATCGCAATCAGCAGTCGAAAGATTACGACAACATCAAAAATATTTTTCGACCTTCACACGCTGACTATACCTATTATAAAAAGTATGGCATACGCGACCACCGAGGTGGCGGACGAGCCTCAGCGCGCATCACGTTGGCACGTGTCGTAGCTGGCGCATTGGCAAAAATGGTGCTGCAACGTTACAACATTACCATTCAGGGGTTCACTTCTCAAGTTGGTAACATAGCTTTAAGCAACGACTACAAGCAGTACGACCTCTCGCAAACAGAACAATCGCTTGTTCGCTGCCCCGACAAGGCTACCGCCCAACGTATGGAAGCACTTATAGAGGAGGTAAAAAGCGAAGGCGACACCATTGGCGGTGTTATCACCTGTGTGATAAAAGGTTGCCCTGTAGGTGTGGGCGAACCCGAATTTGGCAAGCTACACGCCCAATTGGGTGCAGCAATGTTGAGCATCAATGCCGTTAAAGGATTTGAGTATGGGGAAGGTTTTGGCGGTAGTGCTTGGCGTGGCAGCGAACAAAACGACCGCTTTGCACAAGTTAGCAATTCAAACAACCAAGGTATAAAAACCGAAACCAACCATAGTGGGGGCATACAGGGCGGCATTAGCAATGGCGAAGATATATATTTCAGAGTAGCTTTCAAGCCCGTTGCAACCCTCCTTATGGAACAACAGACAGTAGATATAGACGGCAAAAAATCGACCATAGATGTACGCGGACGACACGACCCTTGTGTACTGCCACGTGCCGTTCCTATAGTAGAAGCAATGGCTGCAATTATTGTTTTAGACGCTTTATTGATCTATAATGCAGAAAAAAAGTAAAATATCTCGCACGATAATGAATATTTTATGAAATAATAAAAGAGTTCCAAAAAAAAGTAGTACTTTTGCATCACGTTTGAGAATCATTTGCGAAAAATCGTTCAAAACGTTTAGTTAAGTCTAGTTTAGTTTTTGTGTTGGTTGAGAGCGGTCAGAAAGATCGCTCTCAAATTTTTTATATCCCCCACCCTTTTGGGTTAAATTTTTGCCATAAAAAAACTCTTGACTATGAATAGCCAAGAGTTTTTATAACTTAGATGGAGGGTTGATTAATTGTTAACCGAACCGCCCACAATATCCAACAATTCAGAAGTAATAGCAGCCTGACGGGACTTGTTGTATTCCAAGTTCAAACCACGGAGCAGTTCATCGGCGTTGTCAGTAGCAGTCTGCATAGCCACCATACGAGCAGCGTGTTCAGACGCATTGCTGTCCAACAAAGCAGTATAAACCATCAAGTGGAGAAGCTTTGGAACTAATGAAGTTAAGACTGTCTTGAGGTCAGGTTCTACAAGGAAGTTGTCGTTAAGTGGGAGCACCACTTCATTCTCTTTCTTTGAAGAATCCTTTCCGTGTGTTTTGAGATACTCTTGCGCTTTCTTGGTTACGATATTAGAAGAGAGGTCACGCTCTTTGTCAGCATTGAGTTCTTCCTCTAAGTCGATAGGCAAGTAGGTTTTGCGAGTAAGAATTTGTGTACCAGCACTCTTGAAGTGGTGGTAAATCATTTCCACCTTATCAATCTGCTCGTCTAACCACAACTTTTCTATCTCAGCTGCAATCTTTCGACACGTTTCCGAATTAGGCTTATCAGCCAATTCTGGAAATGTGCCAGCCGCCTGAAGTCCCATCTTTGCCACCTTCTCTGCAATCTTTCGTCCAATAGGATAAACAATAATGTTTTCCTTTGCGATACCTTGTTCCAAGTAATCGTTTACGACATTTTGGAATGTCTTGATGATGTTACCATTGAAACCACCGCAAAGCGAACTATTTGACGAAAACACCAAGAGTGCTACACGTTTTACAGGACGCTCAACATCGAACGGAGTATCCGCATCGGGTGTTGCTACGAGGAATGTCTTTAAGATGTGTTCAAGCATATTCTCGTAAGGCAGCATATTTTCGATGGCTACCTGAGCGTGGTGTAGCTTACTCGATGCCACCATTTTCATAGCACTTGTAATCTTACGAGTGTTATTTACGCTGGCAATTCGAGTTTTAATTTCTTTTAAAGATGGCATTGCAAATTATCTTATTTAAATTGTGCGGCTATGTTAGCCATTACATCTTCTATCACTTTTACATCCTCGTCGAGCAACTTACCTGCTGTAAGATTATCGATAACATCCTTGTGGGCATTGCGCATACTTTCGAGGAACATATCTTGGCATTCACGGATCTGCTCAACAGGAACATTGCTCATCAAGCCGTGTACACCACAATAAAGAATAGCAATCTGTTCGCCTACTGGCATTGGACTGTATTGAGGCTGAATTAAGAGCTGATTGTTCTTACGACCTCTGTCCAAAGTCATTGCAGTTACCTTATCCATATCTGAAGAGAACTTTGAAAAGGCTTCCAACTCACGATACTGAGCCATATCAATCTTCAAAGTACCTGCTACTTTTTTCATACTCTTAACTTGCGCCGAACCACCCACACGAGATACCGAGATACCTACGTTGATAGCTGGACGGAAACCTTGGTTGAAGAGGTTGCTCTCCAAATAAATCTGACCATCGGTAATTGAAATTACGTTGGTAGGGATGTAAGCCGAAACGTCGCCTGCTTGAGTTTCAATGATAGGCAAAGCTGTAAGCGAGCCACCACCACGAACGTGTCCCTTCATACATTCTGGGAGGTCGTTCATCTGTTCAGCAATTTCTTGCTGGTCATTGATACGAGCAGCACGCTCCAAAAGACGTGAGTGCAAATAGAACACGTCACCAGGATAAGCTTCACGACCTGAAGGACGACGAAGAATCAACGATACTTCACGATAAGCCACAGCCTGCTTTGACAAGTCATCATATACTACCAAAGCTGAGTAGCCACGATCGCGGAAGTATTCACCGATAGCAGCACCCGCAAACGGAGCATAATACTGCATAGCAGCTGGGTCGGCAGCAGTAGCACTCACAATAATTGTGTAAGGCAATGCGCCGTGATCCTTCAATGTCTGCACAAGGTTGGCAACCGTAGAAGCCTTTTGCCCAATGGCAACGTATATACAATATACAGGCTTGCCTTGCTCATAAAAACTCTTCTGATTGACAATTGTGTCTACCGCAATAGCAGTTTTACCTGTCTGACGGTCACCGATAATCAACTCACGTTGTCCACGACCGATTGGAATCATAGAGTCTACACCCTTAAGACCAGTCTGCAATGGTTCCTTTACTGGCTGACGATAGATAACACCAGGTGCTTTGCGGTCCAATGGCATTTCGAATGCGCCTGACAAATCAATATCACCCTTACCATCAATTGCTTGACCGAGAGGATTGACAACACGTCCTAAGAAGTTGTCATTGACACGAATAGAAGCAATACGGTGTGTACGCTTCACACTCTGTCCTTCCTTGATGCCAGCAGTCGGACCAAGAAGAATACAACCAACATTGTCCTCCTCAAGGTTCATCACAATCGCCATTGTACCATTTTCGAACTCAAGAAGTTCGTTGGCCTCAGCATTGCGAAGTCCATACACACGAGCCACACCGTCACTGATAGTCAGTACAGTGCCTACTTCGTCGAACTTCTCTTCTGCATTGATACCTTGAAGTGTCTTCAAAAGGACTTCAGACACTTCACTTGGTTTTATTTTATCTGACATTTGATTTCTAATTATTTCTTTAACTGTGTGAGGACATTGTTTAATTTTGTCTTCACGCTAGCATCCATTCTATATGTATCATACTCAAGGATGAACCCACCAATGATGTCTGGGTCTACCTTTGCATTGAATTCTACAGTACCCTTTGCGTTGGCTTGTACCATTGCTTTCATTTTTTCCTCAATTTGAGGTGTTACAGGTACGGCAGTTGTTAATTTACCTTGAATAATATTCTTCTGCTTCCTATAAAGAGAGATGTAAGAGTTCGCAATAAAGAGCAAGATACCTTCGCGCCCCTCGTTCAAAACAAGTGCAATGAAATTCTTCATTAGCTCGCTAACGTTTCCGCCACAAGCCACTTCAAGAATTTCTTGTTTCTTGTTTCGTTGGAGCATAGGATTGTCTATTGTGAAACGCAATTCAGGTACTTGCATATAACTTGCAAGCAAAGTCTGCACTTCTTCATAGATTTCGTTCTCTACCTGTTGTGCAGTAGCTCCTTTAAGGAGTGCACGACCATAGCGAACAGATATTACACCTATATCCATATTCTTCTTTATTTACTTACATTGCTTTCAGGAGAAGAAACATTATCCAGCAAACGACTAATTAATTCCATCTGCTTTTCATCGCTTGATAAGTGCTGACGAAGTATCTTTTCAGCTACTTGTACACTCATTTCAGCTACTTGTTCGCGAATACCTTTGACTGCATTTTGCTTTTCAGCTTCAATCTCAATCTTAGCATCCGACATCATACGTGCAGCTTCCTGACGTGCTTTATCTTGCGCTTTCTCTACGATGGCATCACGTGTAGCAGTTGCTTCACTCAAGAGTTGAGCCTGCTGCTCACGTGTCTGCTGCATGATGGATTCACCTTCTTTCTGAATATTAGACAACTTTTCATTGGCTTCACAAGCCTTTCGAAGACTCTCATCTATATACTCCTTACGCTCGTTTACCATCTTTACGATAACTGGGAAACCATACTTTCGTAAGATGAAAAAGACGATAAGGAAGACAAGCGTCATCCAAAAAAGAAGTCCACTACTGGGAATCAATAAATCCATACGCTGGTTTTGTTCTTACTTTAAATTAATGGGAAACAATCAGTGCTTTGCACTATTCCCAATTACATTACGATTGCAAGGATTGCAACAATTACTGCGAAGAAGGCAACACCTTCAATCAAAGCTGCAGCAATAATCATTGAAGAACGAAGGTCACCGATCTTTTCTGGCTGGCGTGCCATAGCATCCATTGCCTGACCACCGATACGTCCAATACCAAGACCTGCGCCAATAGCTGCCAAACCTGCGCCAAATGCAGCACCTAACTTTGCAATAGCAACATCTGCTAATAATAATGATGATAACATAATCTTTTAATCTTTAGTTTATTATTAATATTTAATTTGTTTACTCTATTTTTATTTTTTATCCTTCGTGATGCTTCACGTGAGCTTGCGAAATGAACACTGCACTCAACATTGTGAACACCAAAGCTTGGATATAGCTTACCAAAACTTCCAATATAAGCATAAAGACGCTCATTGCCACACTTACGATGCTCATACCTGTTCCTGCCATATAGTTGACCATTGCGCTGTTAGCAATACCAAACATAATGAAGATAATTGCAGCGAAAGCCAAAGCAATAGCGTGACCAGCCAAGATATTAGCGAAGAGACGGATAATCAATGCCAAAGGTTTGGTGAAGATGCCGAACAATTCGATAAAAGGCATCAATGGCACTGGACACTTCATCCATACAGGTACAGCTGGCCAAAAGATTTCTTTCCAATATTCTTTTGTACCTGTAAAGTTGGTAATCAAGAATGTACTTACACCCAAGAAGCACGTACAAGCAATGTTACCTGTCAAGTTTCCACCACCTGGAGGGAAGGGTACAAGCCCCATCAAGTTTGCAAAGAAAATGAAGAAGAAACAAGTAAGCAACCAAGGTGCATACTTTGGTGTGTCTTCACGCAAACAAGGTTGAATAACATCATCGTGTACGTTCATAATGAACATATGCATCAATCCTGTAAAACCCTTTGGAGCAGGGTCTTGTGGCTTATGCTTCTTGCACCAACGAGCAGGAATAAGGATAGCAAGCAGCAAGATGATGGCGTTGATAAACAATACCATAACGGTTTTTGTTATTGAAATATCGAGTGGTCGAACTTCTGTATTGCCAATCTTCTCTACAATCTGGTTAGGATGTGCTTTGTCCTTAGCACTCTTTATCACGAGGGAGTAAGGTCCTGGTCGGTCGCCTTCAGCGTGATGGGCAAATTCGCCACTGCTAAAGATATGCCAACCTGTAGACGACTTCACAATAACAGGAAGGTTGATAACCACAGGGTGCATATTGCCTTCAGTGCCTACATCAGTGATATGCCATTCATAAGAATCTTTGATATGACCCCACAAAATCTCCTCTATATCCACAGTTGCCTTCTTCGACATATCGCGTCCCATTGCAGGAACGAACGCCATTAATAGCAACAAAGTACAGAGCAGTTGCTTGAAATATTTCATATCTTCTTATTATTTATTTTTATTATTCTTTTCTACTTGGAAGAAATAAACACTATCGAACACAAGTGTTACGAGATAGAAAACAACAAACACAGCCACGTAAGCTATGGTCATTTCTTTATTCTCTCTGTAAATCAATACTCCAACAACGATGGCTGTTAGCGTTGCAAACATTCTTACCATTGACCCTATCAAATAAAACTTGCCCAAAACATTAGGCAACTTTATTGCTATTGCCTTCCAACTTTTGCCATAAAGCGAATTGAGAATAGAAAATACAACAGCACTGATAATCAATGGGGTAATGAAGTTTGTATGAACTAAGGCTTGAGCTAAGAGCAGACCACCCAATGTGAGACCACTTATCAGCCAAATACTAATTTTATTATACTTTCGCTCTATTGCCTCAATGTCCAATATATCCATCGTTCAAGGGGGTATATATATTACATTTCCACACAAAGAATTACTTCATTCTTTTGTACTTCTACGAAGCCACCAAGAATTTGTAAGGTCTTCTTCTCTCCATTCACTGTGTAAACCACTCTCCCATCAGTCAATGTTGAAATGATGGGAGCGTGATTAGTGAGTATTTCAAATTCACCTACCTCTCCAGGTACAAGCACGTTCTCTACTTCTCCTGTGAAAAGGACTTTTTCTGGTGAAATTACTTTTAGACTTAACATCAAATACTAAATTAAATGTTATAAAACTTTATCCTTGAGCAGCCTCAAGAAGTTTCTTAGCCTTTGCTTTAGCATCTTCGATAGTACCTACATTGAGGAACGCCTGTTCAGGAAGGTCGTCCACCTCACCATTCAAGATAGCGTTGAAGCCCTTGATGGTATCTTCGATTGGCACCATTACGCCAGGAATACCTGTAAACTGCTCAGCAACAGTAAATGGCTGCGATAAGAAACGTTGTACACGGCGTGCACGGTTTACTACCAACTTATCTTCGTCAGATAATTCGTCCATACCCAAGATAGCGATAATATCCTGCAACTCGTTATAATGCTGCAACAACTGCTTTACACGTTGCGCACATTCGTAGTGTTCTTTACCTACAACCAATGGGTCAAGAATACGTGAAGTACTACCCAATGGGTCTACAGCAGGGTAAATACCAAGCTCTGTGATCTTACGGCTCAACTCGGTTGTTGCGTCCAAGTGGGTAAAGGTTGTAGCAGGAGCAGGGTCGGTCAAGTCGTCTGCAGGCACATATACAGCCTGTACAGAAGTAATAGAACCCTTCTTTGTAGAAGTAATACGCTCTTGCATAGCACCCATTTCGCTTGCCAAAGTAGGTTGATAACCTACCGCTGAAGGCATACGACCCAAAAGTGCCGAAACCTCGGAACCTGCCTGTGTAAAACGGAAGATGTTGTCGATAAAGAACATAATATCAGCTGCTTCACCGTCCTTGCCACCGTGGTCGCGGAACTCTTCAGCAACAGTAAGTCCCGAAAGTGCCACAGACGCACGTGCCCCAGGAGGTTCGTTCATCTGACCATATACAAGTGTAGCTTGCGACTTCTTCAGCTCTTCTTTATCTATCAAAGACAAGTCCCACTTGCCTTCTTCCATAGCTTTGTTAAACTTTTCGCCATAGCGAATTACGCCTGACTCCAACATATCTCGAATCAAGTCGTTACCCTCACGCGTACGTTCGCCAACACCTGCAAATACAGAGTAACCGTTGTGCCCCTTAGCGATGTTGTTGATAAGCTCCATAATCAATACGGTCTTACCTACACCAGCACCACCAAACAAACCAATCTTACCACCTTTCATATAAGGCTCAAGCAAGTCGATTACCTTGATACCAGTTGCCAACATCTCCTTTTTGTTAGAAAGTTCTTCAAACTTAGGAGCTTCACGGTGGATAGGATATGCCCCTTCCATACTGAGGGTTTCCATACCATCAATAGGTGCGCCAATTACGTTGAGCATACGACCTTTAATTTGTTCGCCTGCTGGCATCACAATAGGGCTACCCGTAACTTCAACTACCAAGTCGCGTTGTAAGCCCTCGGTGTTATCCATAGCTACACAACGTACTGTATCTTCACCAATGTGCTGTTGCACTTCGATAATCAAGTCCTGACCATTAGGACGCTTAACACGAAGCGCATCAAAAATCTTAGGCAAAACCTTTTCAGGGTCTTGTCCTTGAACATCAAAGTAGACGTCAATTACTGGACCAATAATTTGGGAAATACGTCCATTTATCTGTGACATAATGCTTTATATTATTTTATATTTTTACTTTCTATGTTATTCAAAATACGATTTAGATGCTCAACTCGTCCAACACTTTGATAAGTTTCTTGTCGAAAGGCTTATCCGAGCGAATGGCTTCAGACAGCGGTACATATACCACCTCGTTGTTTCTCACACCTATCATAATATTTCTTTGCCCTTGAAGTATGGCTTCTATTGCGCCCACTCCTGTTCTGCTTGCCAAAATCCTATCGCGAGCAGAGGGACGTCCTCCACGTTGGAGGTGACCTAAGATAGAGACGCGAACATCAAAATCGGGAAATTCTTTGCGCACACGGTCAGCATAATAAATAGCACCGCATTTAGGACTTTCAGATACAATAACGATACAACTCTTTTTCGACTTGCGTACACCACGTTCCATAAATCGTGCTAATTGGTCTACATCGGTAGAGTCTTCAGGAATAATGGCTGCTTCTGCACCACTTGCTATTGCCGAGTTTTGTGCTAAGAAACCTGCGTCACGTCCCATTACTTCTATAAAGAAAATACGTTCGTGACTTTGCGCTGTGTCTCTTATTCTATCCACACTTTCCATAATGGTGTTCATCGTCGTGTCGTAACCGATGGTATTATCGGTGCCATACAAGTCGTTGTCGATAGTGCCAGGAAGTCCGATACAACAGAAATCATACTCTTGCGCAAAGGTCATTGCCCCTGTGAGCGAGCCATTACCACCAATCACCACGAGCGCATCAATGCCCTCTTTTATGAGATTGTCGTAAGCCTTCTGCCTCCCTTCCTCTGTTGCAAACGCTGTCGAACGTGCAGTCTTCAGAATGGTTCCGCCTTGTCCTATAATTCCACTAACATTCTCAGTTGTAAACGGCTTAATATCCCCTGATATTAAGCCATCGTAGCCTCGATAAACGGCTTTGATAGAGAAGCCATTATATATACCTGCTCTCGTCACTGCTCGTATTGCCGCATTCATTCCTGGAGCATCACCGCCCGAAGTAAGAATACCAATCGTTTTTATCTTAGCCATAGCTTTGTCTTTTCCTTAGTTCTTAAATTTTCGGTACAAAGTTAATAAATAAACATTAATAAATCAAGCCGTGACTGAAATTTTTTCAATATATTTCTAATTAATTTTCCTAAAAAAGCCTGCCTTTCCATTGACAACCACCATGGTCGCTGTCCGGAGAGGCAGGCATTATGTTCTTTGTCTGATGCACAGTGAACTTTCTGTCATCAGCCGTCAAGCCTTTGATTTAGTGAATATTCTTGAATGCTGGATAAACAGGATTGAGCTCTGTTTTGCTACTCGACTCATCCCATACTGGACGAATGCTCTTGGCTTGAGTAACTCCGTTTCCTGATAAATTCCACTCATTGGTACCGAAGAAAAAATCTTGGGACAATGGTGAGGTAATTACCGTTGAAGACATGTATTGGGCATAAGCAACTTTACCACCTTTAAGGTTTCGGAACCCAATTTTGCTCTCATTGTCTCTTCTTCTTCCTGCGAAGGGTAAGAAAAGTCCTTTGTTGGCACGAACCAGTGCTGTGACGTTATTATATTTATACAAGGTATTGGGCCTGGTGGGGAATTTCTTCGTGCGAGCTCTAGCACCTGGGTTGGTATAAAAGAATGCACCATAAATATGCTTGCCTGTAGGAGCTACGCAATATGCAGGTATCGCATTTGCAAATTTGTATAGTTTTTCGTAATCGGCTCTTGTAGGCATACGGTATTTCTGATTATCTTTTTTCGTATGATACCATACAATATCACCCCAGGCTGCAAGATTAGGACTATTTTCCATTTCAGTTTCCGTCATCTCGACCTGTTGACCGCCTAAAGGTCCTCCACGCTTCCAAAATTTCTTGCATATCTCTACAACACCTGTTTTACAATTGTTGTGTTTTAATGTCGTTGCTTTGTCTATATCACCAAAGCGGAATAGATCGAGGTCGTTAGGGTCTGATTCAATATCTCCTTCTGTGAATTGAGAAGTAGTTTGTATCTTTGAATCTGTCATATCATATTGCGATATCCACCATTGTGTTGGAGCAATGCCCCAGTAGTCTTTGCCTGAACCTTCCTGGCCATAGTGGATAAAGTTACCCGTCGCCCATTTCACACCTTGTACTTCTACGTATGGATGGGGATTCACCTGATCCATATAGATAACATCGGAATGGTACACTTTGTCTGCCTCTAAATTGACATTTGTATATTCGCGTGCATAGCATTTGTCGCCCACATAGACAGTAATTAGCACTTTGTCATATTTGCCTGGCAGTATAGCAGCGTAAGTATATTTACCATCAGCAGAGGTGAGTTTGCCATTATTGGCAGGCTTGAGTACGATATTGTCGTTCTCTTCGTTGGTATTATCATCAACGAACTTACCCGTACCAAGGTCGAGCACGTCGAGTGACTTTATGCCAGAGATGTAAACCTGGTCGATGTTTTTCAGAATACCGTCGTCCTTGCTGGCAAATCGAAGTCCCCAAATGGCAATCAGTCGCTGCATTTTGACCCATCTAACCTTTACGTCATTACCGTTAACAGCAGCAGGTTTGACTTTCGCCCATTGATAGTCGAACTTCTCACCGATGGTTTTGGCTGTACCGTCCTGCTCAGTGAGGTTCAGCTCTACTGTTTGCTTAATCGTTTTTTGTCGTTCGTAGTAAACCAAAGGATTTTTCTGTCCATCGCCAGTGAACCTCATAGTCGAGTTAATAGTGGCATCACTGCCTGCCGATGCAGCCCCAGGATAGAAGAAACAAATTTCATCATTGGTGGTGATAGCGTTCACAGCTTTGAACGTACCATCGAACTTGCTTCTTTTTCCTTCAGTAGCGTTCTGGAGCAAGTTGTACTGTGCTTCATTGCTACTGTTATTGTCCTTCAGGCAATAGGCTATCATTTTGTCGTTCTGCAGCCAATTCGAGCGAATAAGGTTGTCTTCATCTTCCGTCAAAGCACGTGTGCCTTTTCCGTCAGGTGCGGCATCCACATCTGCCACGATGCGATATGTGTGCACGTTGGTTGCAGGGTCTGTTGGTTGTTGGTTTATGTCATCATCTTGACATGCTGTACAAACGGACAGTGCTACGATTGCGCAGCTGACTGCCGTAAACCATTTCATTTTTGTATTCATTGCATTTGTTTTTTCAAAGTTTGTTACTTAGTGTGGTTATTGCCACATCTTAAAAATCTTCTTCTACGTCAAACAGTCCAGCCTTGGCTTTAGATGGTTTAAACGGATTTGGATCTCCGCCATTACCTCCTGTGGGGTCTCCACCGTCTTTGGGGTCGGTGGTCGTTACGGTAGCGTCAAGCAAGTGGCTCTCCACTTTTATGGAGATGGCATTAATAATTGGAATTTGATACTTTTTTTTCATTTTTCCTGTCTTTTAATTTTTTTATGTTTATAAAACTCTCTATATTTAGAACCGGGCAAGGTATAATTTTAGGATATTGATGTGGGGAAACGGGTATGCGCAAACGGAAGAGGTACTTTGCGGCATACCTTTTCTAAGTGGATGTGACGCAACGCTTCACGCGTGCGTACATGAACGAAAATAAGAGGTGATAGACGGTCGGTACGTCTAAATGTGTGTGTGTGTGTGTGTGTGTGTGTGTGTGTGTGTTAGCAAATTATTTGAATGTACCAAATAATCCACGTTAAAAGTGGCGAAGAAAGATGAATTTCTTCGGGCAGCACAACATCCTTGCGCTTTGTTGCTAAGCCGTTGTGGGTGGGTTATAGTTACTAATTTGCTCATTCTCCGACAGTTATAGTTCTGTGCAAAGGTACATATATTTTTGATAATTCACAAGAAAAAGGAGGAAAATTTCAGAAAAAAAACGCAAAATCAAGCATCACACATTGTCATCTGTAGTCGACTCAACCCTCGGTCTAAGGTGTAGATCGTTAGGTTATCAGTACAGCGAAATCATCCGTTCTCTCATGAGTGTCTACCGCTATGGCGGTTTATGTACCACAGGATGTCACTACTCATTTGATGAACCACCTCTCGCTTCATCCCACACTTCGCACTTGTAGCTCTGATACTATCCTCAGTGCGATAAAGGAGTTGACGCAAGAAAAACATTTCATACACATCAGATATGGGCAAGACCTACGATTTCAATACGGCTGACACGCTCAATACTTTATCCCAAATCGGTTATTAGACCAGTTAGGGCTTGTCTATCTATTTACCGAAACTTATGAGATGTCTTTTTTCCTTATTTTGGCTTTATTTTGCCTATATCTGCAGTTACATAGCCCGCTATGCTCCTTTGATATATGCAAAATAAATCACAAAATAAGCTCAAAATAAGCTCGCAAATCTCGAAGAAGTCTAACGACCGATTTGGGTTTAAAAATTCTTTTGAATGCTAAATCTCGTTTAAATCTTTCTGTTTTTCTGTTTTAACGTCTTTGGTTGTTAAATCGATGCTTTATATTTTGCATATATGCGTCTGAAACGAGATTGATGCAGAAAAGTGGTATAAATGCGTGTGCAAGTGTAAGTTGTTGATTAATAGTGAGAAACAATAGAGCAGAACAGGAGTGTGCAAAAATATAGTGCCTAAGTGTTGGAAAGATAGATTGATAAAACGGAAGAAACGGATAAGAAATGAACGTTTTGTTGATATTGGGGAAGGTGAAAGTTGAACTATGGTAATGCCAAAGTTCAACTTTGGGAGGATAAAACATATATGTTTGAGGTGGCAAGCGTTGAACTTTGACCTTTTAAAAAATGAACAAAGGTGTTTTGGAACTTATAATAGGAAATACGGAAGGGTTGTGTTTTGCGATTTTAAGTGTTAATATGATGTTTTTCAAGGTTTAGTTTGGCACATTATTTGTTGTGTTGCTAATAACGTATGACGAACGAATAGAGCGAGGGAGGAGATGAAAAAAGGAGTTAGCCATAAGCAGTGTATGGTTCTAACTCCTTTTTCACCTTATTATAGGCTGGTTCTATAAATTACCACCGCATATAGTCATTAAATTTTATGAAATACGTTTTGTTATCTTTTGGCTTCTTTTTGGTTCAAAATGTAAGTTCGCTCAGTCGTGTAGCTCGCTACACTCCTTCACGCTCTTGCATTTTGACCTCAAAAATAAGCTCAAAATCTAACAAAGCTAATTTACAGAACCAGCCTATAATTTAAGGGTATCTTTCTGTGATGCCTTCTTTTCAGCCTCTTGAGCTTCTCTATTGGCTTCTATGGCATTCTTTTTGCGGTGGTATTTCATAATCTTTTTACCAAACTTAGCTGCCATTGAGTCGGCAGACAGATGCACCATAATGCCATCGTCGTGGCCTACAAGATGGTTGGGGATACGTTTGCCCTCTTCGTCAAGCGTATCTTTAAAGATGTATAACCAACCGTTATAAATTCTCCAACCTGTATAGATGGTAACTTTAGGGTATTCCACAGGGCTTTCGTCCGCTAACGAGTTGGCTTTCATAATGTATCCTACGGGCGACGCTTGGTTGTAGCTTTTTAGCGTGAAGCCGTATTCGCGAGGTAAGAACAATGCTTTCTTGAGCGAGTCGGACATAGAGGCAAGTATCTGTTCTTCGGTTTTGATGTTGCTTGGCTTTAGTTTTGGTACAACTTGGAAAGTCCATGTACCTTTCATTTGCTCTAAGTTGAACACCATAATCGCCTCGTTCTTGTCGTTCGGATTGACAATTACAGCCAGCTCATCGCCAATCTCTATATCGCCAAATACCTTTTGACGGTTCATCGCCCTTACAATGTTGTATTTTACAGGGTCGCCCCCCTCGCTGGGTAAGAATACGATAACCGAGTCGGAACAGCCATCGCACGCCAATCCATACCTTGTTATGTCGCCTTGCAACTTTGTAGATTCGTAAATAGCACCTTGGTCGCCCACAGCCATATCGTTGTAGCACGAAACAATGGTTAATGCCATCATCAATCCAATAAAGAGATGTAATTTTTTCATATTTCTATCAATCGTATCTTATATATAATGTAAACGCACACAATAAAAACTTACACACTATTTGTGTTGTGTGCAAATATATTGGTAAAACCACTGCAAAGATAAACAATTATTGTAAAAAATATTGTCTATCAGTCGAATTTTGATTTTTTTTGTCTAATTTTGCACGGTCGAAATGATGAATTTCTATCGACTACAGTTCGTAAACAAGAATACAAAATATGGGAAAAAAAATTAAGTTTAGTCTCATTTATAGAGATATGTGGCAAAGTTCAGGAAAGTTTCAGCCACGTAAAGACCAGTTAGAACGCATTGCTCCAGTGTTTGTAGAGATGGGCTGTTTTGCTCGTGTAGAAACCAATGGTGGTGCATTTGAGCAAGTAAACCTTCTCGCTGGCGAAAATCCAAACGACTCAGTACGCGCTTATACAAAGATATTACACGAGGCTGGTATTCAGACTCATATGTTGGATCGTGGTTTGAATGCATTGCGTATGTATCCTGTGCCTGATGATGTACGTGCATTGATGTACAAGGTGAAGCACGCTCAAGGTGTAGATATTCCACGTATCTTTGACGGTTTGAATGATATTCGTAACATTGCGCCATCTATCAAGTGGGCAAAAGAGGCAGGAATGATACCACAGGCAGCCCTTTGTATTACTACTTCGCCTATTCACACATTGGAATATTACTGCAAGTTGGCAGATGAAGAGATTGAAGCAGGTGCAGAAGAAATCTGCTTGAAGGATATGGCAGGTATCGGCCAACCAGCTTTCTTGGGTCAGCTCACAAAGATGATTAAGGACAAGCACCCTAATATTGTTATCGAATACCATGGTCACTCTGGTCCGGGTCTTTCTATGGCTTCTATGTTGGAAGTGGCAAAGAATGGTGCAGATATTCTTGATGTGGCTATCGAACCATTGTCTTGGGGTATGGTTCACCCAGACCTTATCTCTGTACAGAGTATGTTGAAGAATGCAGGCTTCGATGTTCCTGAAATCAATATGGACGCCTATATGAAGGCACGCGCTATGACACAAGAGTTTATTGATGAGTGGCTCGGCTATTTCATCAATCCTAAGAACAAAATAAGTAGTTCTTTGCTCCTTGGCTGTGGTCTTCCTGGCGGTATGATGGGCTCTATGATGGCCGATCTTGGCGGTATTCACGCTACAATTAACAATCTTCGCAAGAAGAAGGGCGAGGCAGAACTCTCGTTAGACGATATGTTGATAAAGCTCTTTGATGAAGTAGCATACGTATGGCCACGTGTAGGTTATCCTCCATTGGTAACTCCATTCTCACAATATACAAAGAACATTGCCTTGATGAACCTCCTTACTATCGAGCAAGGTAAAGGTCGTTTCGTAATGATGGACGATTCTATGTGGGGAATGATACTTGGTAAGAGCGGTAAAGTACCGGGCGAGATTGCACCAGAGATTGTTGCATTGGCTAAAGAGAAAGGTCTTGAGTTTACAACTGCCGACCCACATACATTAATTCCTAATGCTTTGGACGACTTCCGTAAAGAGATGGACGAAAATGGTTGGGAATATGGACAAGATGACGAAGAACTCTTCGAACTTGCTATGCACCCAGAACAGTATCGTAATTATAAGAGCGGTCAGGCAAAGAAGAACTTCCTTGCCGATTTGCAGAAAGCTAAGGACGCTAAACTTGGCGCATCAATAAGCATTGAGGAAGCTACAGCGTTCAAACACGCAAAGGCTGACGCTATTGTAGCCCCTGTTAAGGGTCAAATTTTCTGGGAATTCCAAGGCGATGGTGAAGCTGTTGCAGCTACCGAACCATTCATTGGCAAGGAATATGCCGAAGGCGACAAGCTCTGTTATATACAAGCTCCTTGGGGTGAGTTTGTAGAAGTGCCTGCAGCTCTTGGTGGCCAGTTGGTAGAAATCAATGGCAAACAGGGCTCTAAAGTAAATAAGGGCGATGTGATAGCATATATTCAGCGCAGCGAAGCATAAGCAGTAACGGCTTAAAAGTAAAAAAATACTCGCAATTGGTAATAGTAGAAGTCTTACTAACCAATTGCGAGTAATTTGTTTGTGCTTCTCTCTATTCCTTATCTTTAGGCACTTGTAGTCTTTTTATTGGGTCAGTCGTAAAACCCAAACTTAACACACCCAAATTAAACCCAATACTTACAAACAGATACGCCCCCTCATTGTTTGAGTGCAATAAGGGGGCGTAAACGTATAATAAAAACTTATTCTAAGAATATTTTACTTCAAATTCTGTACAAACCAATCGGTGATTTGACGGAAGAGGTGGTTGCGAGTATTTCCGCCAAAAATGCCGTGGTTGCGGTTGGTGTAATACAGTTCACGGAAATCTTTATCTGCTTGAACCAATGCTTCAGAGTATTCGCAAACATTCTGAATGTGAACATTATCGTCTGCAATACCGTGACAGATGAGAAGTTTTCCATTCATATTCTTTACTCGTTCGATAGGATTTACAGCATAGCCATCAGGATTTTCTTGTGGTGTACGCATGTAACGTTCGGTATACACAGAGTCGTAATAACGCCAATTGGTTGGAGGAGCTACTGAAACACCTGCTGCAAAGGCATTTCGCCCTTCGCTAAGACTCATCAATGTGTTAAATCCACCGAAGCTCCAACCCCAAATACCTATATGGTCGGCATCGGCGTATGGCTGCTTTTGCATCCAAAGAGCTGCCTCAACTTGGTCTTTGCTTTCAAGGTCGCCAAGGCGAAGATAGGTACACTTCTCGAACTCTGAACCACGTGCACCTGTTCCACGTCCATCTACAACAGCTACGATAAATCCTTGTTGTGTAAGATAACATTCGTATATACCTCCGCTACCCATAGAGCCTAATGCCCAACGGTCTACTACCTGTTGGCTACCAGGACCACTATATTGGAAGAATACAACAGGGTATTTCTTATTTGCATCGAAGTTGACAGGTTTCACCATCCAGCCATTGAGTTCCACTCCTTCAGAAGTAGTAAACTTAAAGAATTCACGTTTAGGAAGATTATACTTATCAAGCTTCGCTATGAGTTTATCATTGTTGAATACTTCACGCACCAATTTGCCTTTGTTATCGTAGATGGCGTATGAGTTAGGCGTATTGCGGTCGCTCCAATTGTTAAGGAAGTATTTGTAATCGCCTGAAAATATACCGATGTTCCAACCATCTTTTGGAGTAAGGCAGCTCACTTTACCATTCTTGTCAGCTACATACACCTCACGTTGCATTGGAGTCTTAGCTGCGGCCTGGAAATAGGTTTTGCCAGTCTTTTCATCATAGCCATACACGTCTAACACATCGTATTTTCCTTTTTCTATCTGTTTTACCAATTTACCATCAATGGTATAAAGATAAAGGTGCATAAAGCCGTCACGGTCAGATGGGAAGAGAATGTAATCATTCATTATGCTGATGTTTCCCATTGCTTCCTCCTTAACATATTTGTTTGCGTTCTCCTTTATCAAGAGGCTGCATTCACCCGTTGTAGGATTGGCTTTATAAAGGCTCAACTCGTCTTGATGGCGATTCATTGTATAGATAATAATGCGGTCGGCAAAGCGTGTTGACTTTACACGAGGTATATAGCCATCGGCAGCCAATGGCAAATTATAATTTAAAGTCTTTTCGTTTTCTAACGAGTACGACCACACTGACACCTTTGCATTGTCTTCTCCAGCCTTTGGATACTTGTAAGCGTATTCGCCAGGATAAATCTCGTATTCAGATTTAGTAGGCTTTGCACCTTTAAAAATCTGCATTGTGTAAGTTTTAACCTTAGACTCATCGTAGCGTATCCAACTCAATGTTTTGCTGTCAGCACCCCACGCTAAAGCATTGTTAAAGCCAAATTCTTCTTCGTTTACCCAATCTGGAAGTCCGTTGATTACTTCATTAAACTTTCCATCTGTGGTAATTTGCTTTTCAGTAGTTCCATCTGTAATAAAGATGTTATTGTCACGCACAAAAGCAATGTATTTACCATTAGGCGAGAAAGTTGGAATTTGCAGTTTACCTCCATTAGACAGTTTCTTCAACGATTTATCTTTTACATTATAAAGATAAAAATCGGCCTTTAATGAACGGCGATAAATGCGTTCAGTAGCTGTTTGAATGAGGATAAACTGTCCATCATTAGAAATTTCATAACCATCAAATGCCTTAATGGTAGCTCCTTTAGTTGCGTTAATATCAAAGAGTACGCCTGTCTCTTTACCTGTTACAAACGAGTAGGTTACTATTCGTTTCCAGTCTGTAGATATTTGCGCATAGTCTGATGTACCCTTCAATGGGTTGATACCAGAAATGGTTTTAGCTGCAAACGCATTGCTCGTCATCTCTTTTAGTAAAAGAGGCTCACCTGCAAGGACTTGCACAGATGATACAAGCAGTGCAGCACAAGTTAGTAGAATCTTTTTCATAATTTCATTTTGGTTTATGGAACAAAAGTACAAAATAATAAGTACATTTGCAAAAGAATGGAACAATACTATAATGATTTCGGTACTTGGATACGGCAAAAGTTTCCTTATCGAGTGCAAAAAATATCTATTGATGCGGGCTTTTCGTGTCCTAATCGTGATGGGAGAATAGGAAAAGGGGGCTGTATATTCTGCGATAACAGAACTTTTAACCCTACTTATTGCGACCATAAAAAAACCGTCACTCAGCAATTAGAGGACGGTAAACGCTTTTTTGAGAAAAAATATACGGATATGAAGTACTTGGCTTACTTCCAATCGTACACCAATACATACGACTCTGTAGACCATCTCAAAGCCTTATATGAGGAAGCACTCGCTGTTAAAGATGTTGTAGGACTCGCCATCGGTACACGTCCCGACTGTGTAAACGAAGAGTTGTTAGATTATTTTGAAGCATTAAGCCACCGTACCTTTCTCATTGTGGAATATGGTATTGAGAGTTGCAATGATAAGACATTAGAGTTGATCAATCGTGGACACAATTTTGCTTGCACACAGTGGGCAGTGGAAGAAACTGCTAAGCGTGGCATATACGTAGGCGGACACATCATTATAGGTCTGCCAGGCGAAGATGCAGCCGAAAGCCTCCGACAAGCCCCTATTATATCTTCGCTCCCACTCACTATTTTAAAAATACATCAACTCCAAATCATAAAAGGTACAAAGCTCGCACAACTATATGATAAAGAGCCTTTTCACCTCTATTCAGTAGAAGAATACATAGATTTGATATGCCAATATATCCGCCTACTACGTTCCGACCTCGTCTTGGAGCGTTTTGTATCACAAAGTCCTGCCGACTTACTCATTGCTCCCAAATGGGGATTAAAGAACTATGAGTTTACCAATCTTCTCAACAATCGGTTAAACCCAAATCGGTCGTTAGAATGAGAATGTATTTTGCGATTATTTTGAGATTTATTTTGCATATATCAAAGGAGCATAGCGGGCTATGTGACTGCAGATATAGGTAAAATAAAGCCAAAATAAGACAAAAGACAGCTCATAAGTTTCAAAAATAATAAAGTAAGCACCTAAACTGGTCTAATGGCCGATTTGGGTTAAAGGAATTTCAAATTTGCTGTATGTTGCAAAATGTAGGGGCTCGACTTATCGAGTTCCGCTCAGCATAAGTTAAGCGAAACTCGATAAATCGAGCCCCTACACACCCTTGAACCCAAATCGGTCGTTAGCCCGCAAATCTCGAAGAAGTCTAACGACCGATTTGGGTTAAATGGTCGCTTTCAGAGTTTTTCCACACAAAACAAGGAATTCAGCCCACAAGTAATTATACTTTTAACGAGTTATTACCTCAATTCCAACTTTGAGAAATCGGTAGTTTTAAGTAGTTCGTCATACGATATTCGTGGATTTTTAGCCATATAACGCTCCACAACTTGCACATATTTTGTACGGAAAATATTCTTTCTTAACGCTTGATTTACTACCCATTGTATCTTTCCCATATGTAAATCACGCTCCAATTGGGGACGTTTATCTGAATCTTTCAGCGGATAAACGCTTGTCAAATAGAACCATAAGCAGTCCGAAACGATATATTCTTTCGTCATCTGCTTGCGTTGCATAGGCGAATAATACTTCTGATAAAGCGGATAGTCTTCACCTAAATACTTATCTAACGATATTCCTACCGTCCCATTACCTACCACAATACTTTGGTCTAAAGCTGAAATCTGTGCATAGATACGCGGTATTCCCACATCGGGAAGCGAATGTTTCAGATGTTGGAAAGCAATATTAAGTTGCTTATTAAGGTCATCAATATTAGCATACTCCGACTCTACCGATGCGATAAGCGATTGAAGCGTAGTATCTTGATAAAATTTCAAGAACTTAGTATTAATATCTGGGTCAGTGGCATTGCCTATCTGTACCACATCTTCTATCAATGTACGAGTCTCCATTGGATACTCTGTATTCATACGTTGCAATGCAGAGAAGTCGCCCGTAGTGAGATAACGATACTCCAAACGGTCATAACGTTCAATTGTCAGCATTGTATTGTTGGCATCCGCATTATCGGGTGACAACTTAAACTGGCAACTTGACACTACAAAAGTCAGTACAAAGAGTATAAAATATAATTTTCTCACTTACCTTAAATTAGCTAATTATCAATGCAAAATTACTAAAATTTATTTAACCAACCAACTTATTTGCTAAAAAACTTAAAACTCTACGCACATATATTAAACCCAAATCGGTTGTTAGGATGAGAATGTATTTTGCGATTATTTTGAGATTTATTTTGCATATATCAAAGGAGCATAGCGAGCTATGTGACTGCAGATATAGGCAAAATAAAGCCAAAATAAGGAAAAAAGACATCTCATAAGTTTCAAAAATAATAAAGTAAGCACCTAAACTGGTCTAATGACCGATTTGGGTTAAATATTGTGCAATTTTATTGGGGAAGTTTCTCGTATGTATTGTGCTTCTTTACATAATATTCCCACAATATAGAGTAATTGCTTCTTAGGTCGTTGCCGTTTTCTGTTTGGGTTCTCTCAAACGTATTACGCCATTTTTTAAAGGCTCTACGTGCTTTCAACACTGCCATAAAATCACCTATATTACGTTTTAATATCAACATCTCAAAGGCTGCAAGATAATCTAAGAACCATCTCACACGCATCACATGTCTTAAATCTTTCTCAGGAAGATTTTTCCACAACATCGTTAGATTATTTCTGAAGTTGAGAAAAGTCTTTCTTGGGTTCGCCTTTGGCAGAGTTCCACCTCCCACGTGATAAACGTAACTATCAGGAAAGCAGTATATTTTACGTCCCATCAAGTTCAAACGCCAACAAAGGTCTATCTCTTCATTATGCGCAAAGAAGCGTTCGTCCAATCCTCCTACACGCCAATAATCCTTGGCTCTTATCATCAGACAAGCTCCTGTTGCCCAAAATATTTGCATATTATTATCGTATTGCCCATTGTCTTTTTCCACAATATCAAAGATGCGACCTCGGCAGAACGGATAACCATATCTATCTAAGAAACCACCCGAACCACCAGCATACTCAAAAGCATCTTTATCGTGAACCGCAAGCAACTTTGGCTGACAAGCTGCTATTTCTGTATGAGCCTCCATCTTTTCTATCAGCGGAGTAAGCCAATCGTGCGTCACCTCTACATCGCTATTCAGCAATACATAGTATTCTGCTTCTACCTGTACCAATGCTTTGTTATAACCGCCTGCAAATCCATAGTTTTTAGGCAAAACTATGGTTCGCACCTTTGGAAAGTTTTCTTTTAACCAAGTCAATGAGTCGTCGGTAGAAGCATTATCCGCAACGATTATTTCTGCATCGTCTTTCGAATAACGCACCACCTTAGGCAAATAGGTTTCTAACATCTTTCGCCCATTCCAATTCAATATAACAATGGCAACTTTCATAATAATTCAACTTTTAAGGCAGATTTATCAAAATTAAATTCGGTCAATCTCACCTTTACTATTTGATTATCATATTCTTCCTTTACTTGCGTAGGTGACAATTCCACACGAATATAATTCTTTGTAAATCCGTGCATCTTCTTTCCACGCACAGCCTTCTCCAGCAACACTTCTGCCTCTTGCCCAACGTGTTCTGCATAAAACTTATGCGTCATTTCGTCCGACAATTGTAAAAGTTTGTGTGCACGGCGTTTTTTCTCACGTGGGTCAACAGCATAAGAAATGTTCAGTGCAGCTGTACCAGGTCGTTCCGAATAAGGAAACACGTGAAGTTGAGTTATAGGTAGTGATGAAAGGAAATTATAACAATCATCAAAGTATTCTGGCACTTCACCTCTACACCCTACCATCACGTCCACACCGATGAAGGCATCTGGCATTATCTCCTTTATCAAGTTTATCTTGTGCGCAAAAAGTGCAGTGTCATATCTGCGGTGCATCAATTTTAGTACCTCGTCCGATCCACTTTGCAAAGGTATATGGAAATGTGGCATAAAAGCTCTCGACTGTGCACAATAACGTATCAGTTCATCGTCTATCAAGTCGGGCTCAAGCGAACTAATGCGATAACGCTCTATTCCTTCTACCCTGTCTAAGGCCTTCACTAAGTCTAAAAAACTTTCACCTGTTGTACGACCAAAGTCTCCAATGTTCACACCAGTCAATACAATTTCTTTTCCGCCTTCTCGTGCTGCTTCTTCAGCCTGCGCAACGAGCGAAGCTATATCGGGATTGCGTGAAAAACCGCGTGCATAAGGTATGGTGCAATAAGTACAAAAATAGTTGCACCCATCTTGAACCTTGAGGAAATAACGAGTGCGGTTGCCACGAGAGCAACTTGGTTGGAATGTCACTATATCTTTCGTCTTCACAGAATGATACTTACCTGTACCCTCTTCGTTCATTTCGTCCTCAAACTTATTCCACGCATCACTAAGATACTGTATTAGGTCTGCTT
Organism: Prevotella ihumii; assembly: GCF_900155655.1. GTDB lineage: Bacteria > Bacteroidota > Bacteroidia > Bacteroidales > Bacteroidaceae > Prevotella > Prevotella ihumii. Next base: position 760,643 of record NZ_LT706987.1, on the reverse strand, counting down.
TTTCATTACTACCCAAGACCAAGTCTACTCCTTCTATTTGTGCTACTCGTTCACTTTCCAACTGCGCATAGCAGCCCGTAACCACTACAAACGCATTAGGATTTTGGCGAGCCATACGCGAAATTATCTGTCTACACTTATGATCAGCCACCTCTGTTACCGAACAAGTGTTTATCAAACATATATCCGCCTGCTCATCTTTCTTAGCCTCGTGCACGCCCATATTATATAAGGTACGCGAGAAGGTGCTTGTTTCCGAAAAATTAAGTTTACAACCTAATGTATAATATTTTGCTTTCTTACCTTGAAAAGAAGATGTATCTATCATAATCTGCAAAGTTAAGGCAAAACTCTCATAAATCCAAATTTCAATAACATTGTTGCCCTATTTTATTATTCATTATCTAATGCGCATCAAGAACAAATACAAAGCAAAAAACACTTCAAAGAAGTCATTTACATATCACCGCTTTTCTTTTCACAATATTTAACCAATAAAACGAATACATAACTCACTGAAAATCAACACTTTCTTTTTTAGTTACAGAAAACGCATAAAAAAAAAGCAAAAAATACATTGTGGTATTGAAAAAATACTTACCTTTGCATCGTTTTAATAAACAAATGATTGTTTTACAGATTTAAAAAGCAAAGAAAATGAAGAATTTATTTTTTGTAGCAGTAGCTTTCGCAGCTATCTCTTTGACATCTTGCAAGAACGAAGCTAAGCCAGCAGCAGACGCTGATTCAACAGCAGTAGATACAACAATGGTTGACTCTATGGCTAATGACTCTGCAGCAGCTCAGATGGTTGATTCAGCTGCTCAGACAGTTGACACAGCAGCAGTTAAGTAATTCGATTACTAAATATTGCAAGCAAGAAATTTGCCGCCGAACTCTCAGAGTTTGGCGGTTTTTTTATGTCCTTTCAATAACAATTAGCCCTATCCTTATCATTTATCAGATTATTTCTTAGCTCGGATACAACTCTAAAAAGCCTCTTTTGCAAACTTAGTATTTTATAGAAAAATTGCATATACCCAACAAAAACGTCTCATAATACACTTTTTCATACATTTATTCTTTAAAAACTTGGCAGAAAAGATAAAAGTACTTATATTTGTAGGTGAAATACAATAAATCAACTTATTAATAAATAAATTTAGAGAGAAAAGCCTATCGAAGCACCATTACTTAAATTAATAAAAATATTTTAAGATATGCAAGAGCTTAACGCACTTACCGACGAGGAATTGGCCTTGTCGTACATTAATGGGAACAATGAGGCTTTCGATTTATTGTTATCACGCAATCAATCTAAACTCTTCTCTTACATTCTATTTGTGGTAAGAGATCGTGATACAGCTGACGATGTTTTCCAAGAGACCTTTGTTAAAATCATAACAAAGCTACAAGAAGGTAAATACACTCCAAGTGGCAAATTTGCTGCGTGGGCAATGCGTATAGCCCATAATGTTATTATGGACTGGTATCGTATGCAGAAATCCGATAAAATAGTATCTGCTCCAAAAGAGAACGACTTATCAAACATTGGAGGCAACGACTTACTTATAGGAAACATCGAAAACCAATTTGTTAATACGCAGACTTTATCCGATATAAAAAAGATGATGAACCATCTGCCAGCATCACAACGCGAAGTTGTCTTTATGCGCTTCTATCAGGAAATGTCGTTCAAAGAAATTGCTGAGACCACAGGTGTAAGTATCAACACCAGCCTTGGCCGTATGAGATATGCGTTGCTCAATATGCGCAAAATGATACGCGACTACAACGTTACTTTGCAGTTCGCATAACCAAAAATGGGTTCTAAAAATTACACTTCTAATTTTTAGAACCCATTTTCGGTATAGTTCACTATCCTAACGCTTTCAGGTCGTGAATAGTCTGAATAGGGTTGGCAGACTTAAAAATATAACTACCACTTACCAACATATCGGCTCCAGCTTCTACAAGGCGTGGAGCTGTTTCTGCTTGCACACCACCATCTATTTCTATAATGGCACTACTACCTGTACGAGCAATAAGTTCACGCAATCGCTTCACCTTTCCTATTGTGTTTTCGATAAAGGTCTGACCTCCAAACCCTGGGTTTACACTCATCAGCAACACAAGATCAACCTCGGTTATGATGTCTTCAAGCTGACAAATAGGTGTAGAGGGGTTCAATACCACACCTGCTTTCATACCAGCTTGCTTTATCTGCTGAATAGTACGGTGCAAGTGTGTGCACGTTTCTATATGTACACTCATAATTGCAGCTCCAGCATCAGCTGTTTGCTGAATATAAAGTTCAGGGTGCACTATCATATAATGCACGTCCATAGGTTTGGTACAAGCCTTCCCCACAGCGTTGAGCACAGGAAAGCCAAACGAAATGTTAGGCACGAAGATGCCATCCATCACGTCCATGTGAATGTAATCCGACTCACTATTGTTTATCATTTCTATATCCTTATCCAAGTGAAGGAAGTCAGCTGACAATAGTGAGGGTGAAATTAATGTCTTCATTTTTCTTTTTAATTAAGGCAATATGTATGCTGCTTGCCATTCACTTTTAGTGTTCTATAAGTGTGGGCAATTTGTCGAATTATATTTAATGTAGTTTCCGACGGAGTCGTTTCTTCGTGTGTAAATACTTCTATCATAGGCGTTAAATCGTTTGATAATTGTGATTGATACATATACTTGAGAAACGCAACAAAAGTAATATTATTATATTACCACCATCTATTTTTTAGGTATTATATTATTTTAACCCAAAGCTTATAGCAACACCCTATTGCCACAACACTTTAAACCCAAATCGGTCGTTAGCCCGCAAAGGCTTTTTAAAGCGTTTAGATGTTATGCTATTCTTCGTCTTTGCACCTTATTTTGGCTCTTTTCGTTTGTTTTTTCAGTTGTTTAGCTCGCTAAACGTCTTCAAAAACAACCAAAAATAGCTCAAAATAAGCGCACAAATCTCGAAGAAGTCTAACGACCGATTTGGGATAATGGAATCCTTGAGGGACTTAACTCACAAATATAACTCGCTTAAAAGAGGGCAAGAGGATTTGTCAAGACAGAAAACTTTAAGTATATGGTCTACTTCGTAACAGGTGGATTAAAACTCGATTACCTACATGAAACGTTATAGACCCTGGATTATCTATTGGGGAGGAATCATTATAAAGTCTTGAATAAAGAATTTTCTCTCTCTGTACTCAAGCTCTTGTGCAATTTTGGTTTTATTTTTATATCAGCGTTCAAAGTTTCCGCTTCATTATTTGTAGATGGATAAAAAGCAAGATGAGAGAAATAAGCGAATATCCAATAGATAAAGAAATTTTTTATAAAAAAAGTAGATATTCTTTTGGTCATATCACCAAAAAATGCTACCTTTGCACTCGCAAAAACGAAATGATATGCACCCTTAGCTCAGTTGGTAGAGCAACTGACTCTTAATCAGTGGGTCTAGGGTTCGAGTCCCTAAGGGTGTACACTTCACGTGATATTCATTTTGTTTCCTGCACCCTTAGCTCAGTTGGTAGAGCAACTGACTCTTAATCAGTGGGTCTAGGGTTCGAGTCCCTAAGGGTGTACAAATGCACTACTCAACTCCTTAAAGTATTTTTACTTTAAGGAGTTTTTTATTTCAGATCAACGAATTTTGGGGCAGTCGTAAGACCCAGTTGCATCCCCTCTCCCCTCATACACATAATTTCATAAGGCTGGTTCTATAAATCAGCTTTGTTAGATTTTGAGCTTATTTTTGAGGTCAAAATGCAAGAGAGTGAAGGGCTACACGACTGAACGAACTTACATTTTGAACCAAAAACGGAGCAGGCCGAATGCAATCAAACCTGTTTGAATTGTTGAGGCGCAGCCTATTTTATATAAAAAGAAGCCAAAAGATAACAAAACGTATTTCATAAAATTTTAATGACTATATGCGGTGGTAATTTATAGAACCAGCCTGAAAAGAATAACTCGCTAGCGGAATTATTTTTAGCTACTATACCAATTGTTACCTTATTCGATAGATAGTGTATTTCTCTTTTATCTTTTTCTATTTTCCCGTTTTACTTTGGATAAGTGTTAAATACAAGGGTCATAATTCTCGTATATGCGTTGAAAAGAAGCGTGATACACAAAAGTGGCATAAATGTGTGTGCAATTGTAAACTGTTGATTGATAATGAGTAATGAGTAAACTTGAAAAAGTGTGCAAGAATATACTGCTTAGATTACGGAAATATAGAACGAATAAAAGAAAAATGTGAACAAGAAAAGTGCTATTAAGTGGTATTTCAGAAGGTAAAAGTTGAACTTTAGCTTTGCCAAACATCAATGTTGAGGTGGTAAAACATATATGTTTGGCATTGTCAAAGTTGAACTTTAGCTTTCTATAACATCAATAAAAGGGATTTAGAATATATAATAGGAAATATCAAACAATTCTATTTGGGGAATTAAAATGTTAAATCAATTATTGTTGTCCGCTAAAACTTCAAAGCTTGGGTACGCGCGTATGCATGTGTATGCAAGCTTCCAAGAATAAAAATTTGAGCTGATTCCTACTCGAGGAGTCAGCCCTTTTTGGTAATTTGCTGCGACAAAACAAAAATCATTACCAAATCATAGGCAAAGGTACACATTTTCTCGGACAGCCGATACTAAACCAGCTACTGAATTACTTTAACAAGCAAAACATTCTCCAAATAAGCCGCGATATGGGTGGAGAGAGGTATGTAAAGTCGTTCAACCCAAATCGGTCATTAATAACTCTAAAAGGGGTAAAAAATGGGTTACTCGCTAAAAAATGAAACACATAGGAAGCCATTATTTTAAATTATTGCTGTCCGGTAAAACTCAAAAGAGCATAAATATCCTCCCCGAAGCCCCGTAAAATAGGACTTTTAGGTTTATTTTTTCAAAAGTAAGCCCCCCTAATCGAAAAGACTTGGTTCAGGTGGCGCTTTTTGCATCTCCTTTGCAAGGAAATCATTCCAAGTTTTTTCGGGATTTTCCATGAATGCGATAAAATCAACGTAGTACATAAGCATAAGTCTTATCATGGTAACAACTTGCGAGAATGCACAGTGTCTCTTAATGCTTCTTGACAAGACTGTTATCAGCAGATTCGCAATCAAGACTACCCATGTCTGTATTTGTATGGCATTGACGCTGTCCCCATAGAAGAAATGAAGCGGGAAGTTCTGTTTAAGCTGTTTGTACAACGACTCGATAGCCCATCTTAGGCGGTAGATTTCAGCAATGTCCTCAACAGTAAAGTCAAAGTTGTTGGTCAATAGTACAACAGGTCTCTTTGTCTCGTAAAATATCTCCACCCTTCGTGCCTCGTGGGTGAGTTCTCCTCTTGTAAAAAGCACTTTCTGATCAATATGCGTTACGAGGCCCTCTGCATTGACATACGTAACGGATTTAAGTACCTCATACTTAAGGTTTTTCTTCATTTTGGTCACGTAGCAAACGCCCTCTTCTGTAAGACGTTGGAATTGCGCGACATCGACATAACCACGGTCCATTGCTAAAGTGGCGTCTTTGGGCAGATGCACCTCTTTGAGCAGGTAATGGTCGTGTTTTGCAGCTGAAGTGAGTTGCACCACCATTGGCACGCCGACATGATACTTCATTACCGTATGCACTTTCATACCGCCTTTCTTCTTGCCTGATTTTGGATGCCGCCCGACACCTTTGAGTATGTTGTCAAAGAGCGTTATAGTGGTAGAATCCATCATGTAAAGCAACTTCTCCCAGTCTTTAGGCTCGTGCGTCTGCCCCTTATAGCACTTGGAAGGGCGGCTGTCCGCTAAAAATTTGGCATACTTCTCCAAAAGATACGCATAAACACTTGCAAAGAACTCCTGAGGGCGGCGTATATTGGCCTCAGCAAGCGTGCTGCGACGAACCAAATAGCTCATTCCGAGGTGTCTGAGCTTGTGAGCCTCAGCCTTCATGCCTATCTCAAGTTCGCGCAGAGAATCAAAGTGTTTGAGTATGCCGAACAGCATTACGACGAGATGTTGGTAGCCGTCAAAGCGCTTCACGTAAGCCTCGCTTCCTTTCGTTTCGCAGCTTATCTGAAGAATTTTCTCTTTGTCGAGTAACTTTAATACTTGACTATAGACCGGCTGTCCGGTAAAATGACTATCTTTGTTCATGGTTATGTTTTATTTTAGTAAAGACAAAGATAACCAAAAGGGCTGACACCTCGTGAGATGTGTCAGCCCTAATTTATTTTGTTTGAAAAAGTTTTACCGGACAGCAATAATTTTAAATAAGATGAACAACAAAAGAAAACTACCTTACCAAATATCAGAATAATTGTGTAAATTTGCAGAAAACACATCTTTTGCGCTATGATAGACCCAAAACAAAGTACATTAGACGAAAGTCAGCAACCCGTAGTGGAAGCCAATAAGGGCTACCACCTTGTATTGGCATCGCCAGGGTGTGGCAAAACCCACATCTTGGCCGAACGTGTGAAGTATGCTCACACTCAGGGTGTAGCCTTCGATGATATGCTTTGTCTCACCTTTACCAATCGTGCTGCACGCGAAATGCTCAATCGTATTCGTACGGTGGTAGACAATGAGGAGGTAGAAAACCTGCAAGTGGGCAATGTACACCACTTCTGTTCTAAGTTCTTGTTTGACGAAAATAAGGTGGCTGCCGATACTTCGATTATTGACGATGAAGAGGCGGTGAGCATCATTGCCGATTACAGAAACGAAAACGAGGAACACATCATAGGAAATTTTAAGCGTTATAAAGCGTATCAAGAGATAATTTTCTTCTCGCACCTTATGTTTCAGATGCAGCACCTACACCCTTGGAAATATTACCTCCACCCCGAATGTTTTACAGACGACGACAGAGATGCCGTAAAGCAAATTTGTAAGACGCAGCATTTGGAGTATAACGAACAAACGGTGCTTCATATTTATCGCAATGCACAACAATTTTTGGACGATGCCGATACCCCAACCTTGGATTGGAAGATGGCGAACAAGATGCGGTCGCTGTTATGGAAAATGTATTATGCAGGTTGCTACGAGCAATACAAGACCGACCACCACTTGATGGACTTTGAAGACTTGCTGCTCACTACATACAATATATATAATAAGGAGAGCAGCTGTAAGCGATATGCGTGGATACAGGTAGACGAGGTGCAAGACCTCAACGCTATGCAATTGGCAATTATCGACTTGTTAACAGCCAAAGATCAACCCGTAGTGATGTATCTTGGCGACGAACAACAGGCTATTTTCTCCTTTATGGGGGCAAAGGTGGAAACACTAACATTGCTAAAAATGCGTTGTAAGGATAATATACACCACCTGCTAAAAAACCATAGGTCGCCCAAATACTTGTTGGACGTATTTAACGACTATGCAGAAAAGCAACTCAACATAGCTCGTAAATTGCTACCCATTACAGACAATGAGGAAAAAGCACAAGCCGACGACCTCCTTATATTGCCTGCTCGCACATTAGAAGACGAAATAGAACTTGTAGCCGATAAGGCTTTGACATTTTATGGACAAACTGAAAACGAAACAACGGCCGTTATTGTAAATGCAAATAATGATGCCAACAAGGTAAGCGAAGCAATGGCACGAAAGAGTTTGGCACACTTTAAGGTGTCGGGGCGTGACCTATTCGATACAGCAGATATGAAACTGATATTGGCACACCTCACCATACTGAACAATGAGCGCAACTCGTTGGCGTGGACACGCTTGCTAAAGGGAATGAAAGTGTTCGAATCGAATGCGTTGGCACGCCGTTTTGTCCATAAACTAAAAGAGTTGGCGATTGCGCCTTCAGACTTTCTCCGCTATGAGAACAGCACCTATCTCGCTGAATTTGTGAAAACATACAACGAAGACGAAATTGTGGTGTTCGATACCGAAACTACTGGGCTGAATGTCTTTGAAGATGATATTATAGAGATAGCTGCCATAAAGATAAAACACGGAGCAATAGTGGGCGAACCCTTAGACCTATACATAGAAACTCAAAAGCCTATCTTGGAAAAACTTGGCGATAAGGAGAACCCTATGTACAAAATTTATAACGAGAAAAGGGCGAAAGGCGAGTTGCTTCCAGCTGCTGAGGCTTTACAAAGATTTTGGGTGTATGTGCACAATGCCACGCTTTTGGGTCATAACGCTAATTATGATGCAACCATATTAGACCATAACTTGCAACGCTATGCAAACGACAAGATAGCAAACTACCCAAACAAGTGTTTGGACTCATTGAAAATAATCCGTCTGTTAGAACCCAATCTGCCATCATACAAGTTGGAAGCGCTCTTGGAACGTTTCTCCCTTGTGGGCGAAAATTCGCATAAAGCCATTGACGATGTCAAGGCAACCATCAGTCTTGTTAAGCTTTGTGCCGATAAGGCTTCACCTCGGCTTGCTGCACAAGGAGCTTTCATTCGCCATAAACGTGTTGTGCCGTACGTAAAAGCACTGCGGTCGGCATATCAAGACCTGTATCTATCGGCTCAAAAACAACTTTACAAAAGGGTAGAAACCAACGAAAAAGCTATCGTAACAGAACTGAAACGTTGTTACGGATATATGTTGGAGAATAAATATATCAAAGAAGTGGCACGATTGGATTATGTCACAAATTATTTAAACATTGATATGGTAACCGACCCAACTATTCCTAATGTGCTTGGTGAACAATCGGCACGTTATATGATGGACATCAACACGATGAAAGAAAGCGACTTCTGCAATAGCAAAAGTATTCAAGAACGGGTTTATGTTACCACTATTCACAAAGCAAAGGGCTTAGAGTTTGACAATGTTATCATCTTTGATGCAGCTAAAGGGCGTTATCCCAATGCGCTAAACAAGGAAAAGAAAGCCGATGAGGAAGATGCGCGCAAGTTTTATGTGGGTATGTCGCGTGCCAAACGCCGTCTATATATTGCCTACGCACTAACAAGCAAGGATAGATATGGAGGCGTTCATAATCGGGAATTAACATCGTTTATGGACTTTATCAGTCAATACTTCAAGACCATTTATCCCATATAAAAACAAAAAGGCATCGTAGCTATCTGCGCTACAATGCCTTTTGTATTTGTAAGAATAAGTGCGGTTGCGAGATTACAACGCACTCTCAAATTCACGAAGGAAACGTGTGTCGTTCTCAGAGAAGAGACGGAGGTCGCTGACACGATACTTCAAGTTGGCAATACGTTCTACACCCATACCGAAAGCATAGCCTGTATAAACGCTTGAGTCGATACCGCAAGCCTCTAAGTCGTGAGGGTCGACCATACCACAACCGAGGATTTCTACCCAACCTGTGTGCTTACAGAAACCACAACCCTCGCCACCGCAGATGTTACAACTAATGTCCATTTCTGCACTTGGCTCTGTAAATGGGAAATAGCTTGGACGAAGACGTATCTTGGTATCAGCTCCAAACATTTCACGTGCAAAGGTAAGCAACACTTGCTTGAGGTCGGTGAAGCTAACATCCTTGTCTACATAAAGTCCTTCTACCTGATGGAAGAAACAGTGTGCACGTGCGCTAATGGCCTCATTGCGATATACACGACCCGGGCAAAGTACACGAATTGGAGGTTCGTGAGTAGACATATAATGTGCCTCATCGTTAGAGGTGTGACTACGAAGAATAACGTTCTTTGTAACGTCCATTGTGTTGGTACGCTCAATAAAGAAAGTATCTTGCATATCACGTGCAGGGTGGTCGGCAGCAAAATTGAGCATCGTAAATACGTGCTTATCATCGTCAATCTCTGGACCTTGGTACAAAGTGAAGCCCATACGTGCAAAGATGTCGATGATTTCGTTCTTTACCAAAGTGAGTGGGTGGCGTGTACCCAAGCCCACAGGATAAGCCGTGCGAGTAAGGTCTATATCATCGCTCTGTGCTTCATTGGTTTCAAGCTGTTCTTTAAGACTATTGATGCGTTCTTGCGCATTCTGCTTTAGCTCGTTAATCTTCATACCCACTTCCTTCTTTTGGTCGGCAGCTACGTTGCGAAACTCGCTCATCAATGCGTTAATCTCACCCTTTTTACTTAGATATTTCAGGCGAAGTTGTTCCACCTCTTCAGCGTTCTTAGCTGTAATGGTGCTAACTTCTTTCAAGAGTTGTTCTATCTTCTCTAATATCATCTTCTTTATTATTTTAGTGCAAAGGTACAATTTATAATTTGAATAGGGGGTCGCCAAATGTGAAAAATGTATTTCTCAATAGAGAAAACAAGGTTTACACCACTTTATTAAAATAAAAATCGTATATTTGCATACAATTTAGAGATATAAAAAATAATTATGAAGAAAGCAGCTTTTTTGGTTTTAGTAGTGTGTGTAGCAATGATGACTGTAAATACAGGTTGTTCTAACAAGAAAGTAGAGCCCGTTGATACACCCAAAGTTGACTCAACAGCAATTGTCGATACAGCCGACACAGTAGATTCTGCCACAGCCCTGATAGCAGAAACGCCAATGCCAAAGGCTGCCGACCAATTATTTGACGATTTCTTCTTCAACTTTATTGCCAATAAGAAGTTGCAACGTAATCGTATTCTTTTCCCATTGCCTGTAAAGACAAATGGTAAAGAAACTCAAATAGCACGCAACAATTGGAAGATGGAACGCTTTTTCCGCCCACAGGGCTATTACACATTGATTTTCGATGATGAGAAACAAGCTGAGTATGCAAAATCTACCGAGCTTGATACAGTTATTGTGGAGAAAATACATCTGCGCAAAGGCTTAGTAGAGCAATATTGGTTCGACCATCAAGATGGCTATTGGACAATGAACCAAATTCGCAATGTAGGCATCTCTATCAATCATAATGCATCGTTCTTGAAGTTTCTTTCAGGATTCTTTACTTCAGGCGACTTATCTGCTGTTAAAAATCCGTTGCCTTATAGCGGTCCAGACCCAAATGGTGAAGAGGCAAGCAATGTGAATATAACTATTCCAGCAGCAGAATGGAGCAGTTTCTTGCCAGAAGTCCCTGGTGACGTGATTTACAACATTCTTTACGGACAGAAATACAAGGAGAGCAAGCGCAAGATACTTACCTTCCGTGGACTTTCGAATGGTGTTGAAACGCAATTAGTATTCAACAAGAAAGGCAATTCGTGGAAGTTGGTTAAGATAAATGCTTATTAAGCAAAGGGGATAAGTAATGATAGATTTGCAAGATTATAGCCTGCTCCACCACAATACTTTCGGGATTGATGCCAAATGTCGACGATTTATAGAATATACCTCCGAAGCTGAAGCACAACAAGTGGCAAAGATGCTGACCCAAGACGACTATCCTATACTAATAATAGGTAGTGGGAGCAATCTCTTACTCACAAGCGATTATGATGGTATGGTAATTCATTCGGGCATCAATTTCATAGAACAAGTGGACGAAGAGCACGTACGTTGCGGTTCAGGATTTGAATGGGATGCAGTGGTAGACTATTGTGTCACACATCAACTCTATGGAGCTGAAAACCTTTCTATTATTCCTGGAGAAGTAGGTGCAAGTGCTATACAAAACATTGGAGCATACGGAGCGGAGGCAAAGGATTTTATTACAGAGGTAGAAGCTGTAGAAATAGCAACAGGAAAGATTTGCCGTTTTACAAATTCGGAATGTGAATACAGCTATCGACAAAGCAAGTTTAAGCACGAATGGAAAGATAAGTATCTCATAACGGCTGTAACTTATCGCTTCTCAAAGACTTATTGTCCAAAGTTGGACTATGGAAATATACGTGTTGCATTGACCGAAAAAGGAATTGCAGAACCTACACCTTTAGAGTTGCGTAATGTGATTATAGACATTCGTAATGCTAAACTTCCCGACCCAAAAGTATTAGGCAATGCAGGCAGTTTCTTTATGAACCCCATTGTAGAGAAAGCCAAATACGATGCTTTAGCTGCGCAATACGAGCGTATGCCTCACTACACGATAAACGAAACACAAGAGAAAATCCCTGCAGGCTGGCTCATAGAACAATGTGGATGGAAAGGTAAAGCGCTCGGAAACGCTGCTGTTCACGATAAGCAAGCATTGGTTTTGGTCAATCGGGGTGGTGCAACAGGCGAGGAAGTTGTGGCCTTATGCAAAGCGATACAACACGATGTGAAAGAAAAGTTTGGTATAGAAATCTATCCAGAAGTAAATATAAGGTAAAGAAAGCGTATGAAACTAAGGTTCTTAGGTACAGGAACATCTAACGGAGTTCCCGTTTTAGGTTGTCAATGTGAGGTGTGCACAAGCAAAGACCCACACGACAATCGTTTGAGAACCGCAGCAATGATTGAAACCGAACAAACCCGAATACTTATAGATTGCGGCCCTGACTTTCGTCAACAAATACTTCCGCTACCCTTTCGCAAAATTAATGGTATCCTCATCACGCACATTCATTACGATCACGTAGGTGGAATAGACGATGTGCGACCTTATTGTATGTTGGGCGACATTGATGTATTTGCCAATAAAGCCACTTGTCAAGGCTTACAACACACACTCCCCTACTGCTTTGGCGAACACCTTTACCCAGGTGTACCACGACTCAATCTTCATAACATTGAGCCTCATCAGCCTCTCATAATTAATGAATTACGCATTACTCCTATTGAAGTAATGCACGGACAATTGCCCATTCTTGGTTACAGAATAGGCAAATTGGCGTATATAACCGATATGAAAACCATATCAGAGGTAGAACTTCCCTATCTTGAAGGTGTAGAGGCATTGGTTGTCAATGCGTTAAGATGGGAACCTGAGCACCATTCTCACCAACTTGTAAGCGATGCTATAGCCTTCGGAAAGAGAATTAAAGCAAAGCAAACCTACCTAACTCATCTCACTCACAAGATAGGTTTACACGCTGAAGCCGAACACCTATTGCCTGAAGGTTTTCATTTTGCATACGATGGACTTGAGATAGAAGTATAGCATTTACAAGAAAATTAAAATCTCTCATACGAAGGCTTATTCTTTGTAAAGCACCATTTATTGTCAAAAAAATACAATTACCTTCTTCTCATCTTTTTATCTTTATCCCAAATCGGTCGTTAGACCAGTCCGACTAGTCCGACCAGTCTGACACGTCTGACTGGTCTAACGGTAAGCATCCAATATTAGCCGCCTTTGTGTAACATTCTTGCTTTACTACCTTTGCCCGAAAAACTTATGTTTGTACTCAACGAAACAAATGTTTTTNCCGAGCACTACTAATTGCCCAAAACTTTCATTCGTATGGTTATGCTTTGAGTTGTATGGTGTTGCTTTTTAGTAATATCATTTTAATAGACATCTTGAATATGTTTTATGATACATTTTGCTTGTGAAGATTGTCACCTTCTACGGTGCTGCTCGAATTGATTATTGAGTAGTAACTGATATGATTTAATTAGGTGGTTATTGCGTTGGGGTTCCACCTCTTCCCATTTCGAACAGAGAAGTTAAGCCCAATTGCGCCGATGGTACTGCAATGCAATGTGGGAGAGTAGGTAGCTGCCTTTTTTACTGAGAGAGAGCTTTAAGAAGAAATTCTTGAAGCTCTCTTTTTTGTTAATATCTATTCTTACTCTTTTTACCTATACCTCTCTCTTTATGGCTCAGTAAGAATAAGGGGTCAGACGTAAAACCCAGTTGCATTCCCTCTCCCCCTCATACACATAGGTACTGTCTTATAAAAGTGTGTAAGCCCATATTTTTATTTTATTGCTGTCCGGTAAAAATAAACTGAAAGCTCTGTATCTCTTTATCCATCGGTATTGCAGCCGTTTTGCTCATCCAGGGGCTTGGTTTTCAGTTTCAAACTGTAAGCATTATAAAATGCACTTATTTTGACAAGAAAAGACCTATAATAACCGATAATTCTAAGAAATAATAAGTTTAAGTCTATTTTTACTAACACAGATAGCCACCAAAAAGTTTTACCGGACAGCAATA
>NZ_LT706987.1:686640-745667 GCF_900155655.1 Prevotella ihumii | reverse complement strand
TTCGCCTGTCCCAATTGGTACGCCGCAATGACTTCAATCCTTCTGATGGTGTTGTCTACGTTTTCTACAATCGAGCCCGTAACCGAATTAAATTGCTGCACTGGGAACGCTGTGGTTTTGTCGTGTATCATAAACAGATGGCACAGGGTTGCCTAAGTCCTAAAATCATACGGGCGAGAGCTGGATTTTATGAACTTCGCTGGGACGAATTGGTACTCTATATTGAAGGTATAAATCCTAATTGCTACCGAAGAAAAAGATACAATAAATCTTAGTATTTTCTTGCCAGTGTCAGATATTTTTTGTAATTTTACATCGTATAAAGAACTGATAATGTGATGGATATGCCTTATTGCACAATGACATCTGACTACCATTCTCTCACTCGGGAAGCTGTTGTTAAACTTCTTGAGCAAAGGGATGCTGAGCTTAAGAACAAGGATACTCAACTCAAGAACAAGGATGCTGAGCTTAAGAACAAGGATACTCAACTCAAGGATAAGGATGCTGAGCTCAAGGATAAGGATGCTGAGCTCAAGGATAAGGATGCTGAACTCAAGGATAAGGATGCTGAGCTCAAGGATAAGGATGCTGAGCTCAAGGATAAGGATGCTGAGCTTAAGATTAAGGATGCTGAACTGGAACGAAAGTCCCGTCGCATTCTTGAACTTGAGCGCATGGTATTTGGCAGGCGCAGCGAGAAACGCCTGCCTGAGAGTGCAAGCGGCTGGGCGGGTACGCTTTTTGACGAANTAGAGCCATACAAATGGATGAAGGAAGTTCTTTCAAGGCCCCTGCCGGACATGACGGAGGAGGAACTCACGAAAATGCTACCTTCAAACTTCAAATAACAAATAACCCTTATATGCTGCCAGACATATAAGGGTTATTTGTTGGTGTGAAAGTCGGCTAATATTGGATGCTTACTAATTAGGGTCTGCTTGAATTATTATCTTTTCACAGACATAGGGTAGCAGACGTAGACCCTCATAGTGACGATAATGATGAAAAACCGCCAGATTTCGGTCAGGGCAAGACAAAGTTCCCTCAGGAACTTCATCACGTTTTTAACGAAGTAGCACATTCCCGTCCAGCATCGTGCTGTATCTGGAAGCTTGGCTCTTATGTCATTGGCTCGATAGATTCTCTTGCCAGTACCGAATGAGCATTCGATTNCGAGCGTACCACATGGGACTATTACAACCTCATACGGGAAATCGAATGTACCAACAGGCAGTTGAAGACCGACCTGAACCTCCGTCCTATATATCATCAGACCGATGACCGGAGCGATGCGCATCTTTTCTTCGGTCTGCTTGCCTACTGGGTGGTAAATACCATCCGCTGCCAGTTGAAGCGAGAAGGCGAATCCTGCTATTGGACCGAAATCGTGCGGAGGATGAGCACTCAGAAACTTGTAACCACGGAAGGTAGGAATCCGTTAGGAGACATCGTACAGATGCGACAATGCAGCAATCCCTCAAAGCAGGCAACTGCTATATACGATAGATTAAAACTGAAATATGCACCATTCAGAAAAATAAAAATTTGTAGGACACAGAGTCCATAGCCAAAACTGAAAAAGTATAATAATAGCAAGATTCTACGATGATAGGTGTTAAACTTGGGTTAAGAACAAGGATACTCAACTCAAGGATAAGGAGGCTGAGCTCAAGGATAAGGAGGCTGAGCTTAAGATTAAGGATGCTGAACTGGAACGAAAGTCCCGTCGTATTCTTGAACTTGAGCGTATGGTATTTGGCAGGCGCAGCGAGAAACGCCTGCCTGAGAGTGCAAGCGGCTGGGCGGGTACGCTTTTTGACGAGCAGTGGGCCAAAGAGGGTTCCCTGGCTCAGGTGGAAGCCCTTCCCATCATCAAGGAGATAAAACAGCAGGCCGGACAACGCAGGTCTTCACGCCGTGTGAGCCGTCCTTCCAGAAAGGGTAGGGCCTACGCCTCCTATGTTCCCGAGAACATAGAGCGACAGGTGACGGAGATATATCCAGAGGGTTATGACGCTGAGCGCATGGTCATCATCGGACATGACAGAAGTGAACATCTGTGTCTGCGTCCCTCATCCTTTTATGTCAGGGTAGAAGATCGTGTCATCTGCCGCCTGAAGGAAGCCCGGTCAACGGATGCGAAGGTCGACATCCTGGAAGCCCCCTTGAAAAAGCAAGCGGTGGATTGTTTTGCCGACGCTTCCATGCTCGCCGAAATCATCACCGCCAAGTTCGCCTATCACCAGCCCGAGTATAGGCAATGTGAAAGATGGAAGGAACTGGGCGTGAACATCCCCACCTCAACCGTTAACCGTTGGGTTCACGATGCCGCCGATGCACTTTATCCACTTTACAAACTTCAAGTAAGACAGATCCTGCAAAGTCCTTATCTTCAAGTTGACGAGACCAGCGTACAGGTTGCCGACCGCAAGGGAAAGACACGCAAGGGATACCTGTGGGGCGTGCGTGACGCCATGCACTCCCAGGGTGTGTTCTTCCATTGGAAGGACGGGTCGCGGTCGGGCGCTGTGGCAGATGAACTCTTCAAGGGCTACCAGGGTGCCATACAGTCTGATGGGTATGAGGTCTACAGCAGGTTTGAGAACGTTCAGGGCATCGTGCTGTTAGGATGTATGGCACACGTGAGACGTAAGTTCGAACATCTGGCGGCTGATGATAAAAACGCCGCCCATATCATCGAAACGATAGCCACGCTTTATGAGTTGGAGGAAAACCTCAAACACAAGAAAGCACCACCCGAGGAAGTGGAGACAGAACGAAAGGCTAAAGCTTACCCTATTCTTAAGTATTTGGAGACCTATATGTTGGATGTACACAAACAGTACACCCCAGGCGAAGCTATGGAGAAGGCACTGCGTTATGCCTTCGCCGTATGGATACGCATTGGCAGGTATGTGCAGGACGGACGCTTCAACATAGACAACAACCTCATGGAACAGGCCATCAGGCCCATCACGCTTGGAAGAAAGAACTACCTGTTCTGTGGTAACAATGAGGGAGCAGAGAACAACGCCATCTTCTATACCTTCATAGCGTGTTGCAGGGAAGCAGACATAGAGCCATACAAATGGATGAAGGAAGTTCTTTCAAGGCCCCTACCAGATATGACGGAGGAGGAACTCACGAAAATGCTACCTTCAAACTTCAAATAACAAATAACCCTTATATGCTGCCAGACATATAAGGGTTATTTATTGGTGTGAAAGGCGGCTAATATTGGATGCTTACGTTTTACCTTATCCCCAAAAGCTACATCAAACACCTTGATTTCCTATCTTTTAACACTGTCGGTTCAAACTTCTCCATTCTGCGTAGGTTTGAGTTTTGTATTTTTATTTTCCGCCATTACCTTTGCAACTTTAATTTTTATAAGTTACAAAGGAGAATTTATGAACATGACAAATGACAACAAACTGCCAGTTGAAGTTGCTACCATGCAGCCACAGGCACCACCTCCACCAAACGAGGTGTTCATCCGTGTTGGCACAACCTTATACAAGGTGGTTGACCAACCTACTATCAATGGAGGGAAGGTAAGAAAGCGCATCCCTTGGAACATGGAAACCTTGCGTCAGGACTACGGCAAGGAGTTCATCAAGTATGTCCACAAGTATGACGGATTCTGTACCGTTCCCGAACATGTGAACCACCGAACTGTAATAGACGGTTTTCTCAATCTCTACGAGCCGATAAGCCACAAGCCAATGAAAGGGGATTTTCCGAACATCAAGAAATTGCTTTTTCACATCTTCGGTGAGCAATACGAGCTTGGCATGGACTATCTGCAACTGCTCTATCTCAGACCTGTGCAGAAACTTCCAATTCTTTTGCTTGTGTCCAAGATTGCAGACTATCTGCAAAGTTTGGGACACCGTCCTGTCAAGCAGCAGGGCGCAAACCTTTGGTACAAGTCACCATTGAGAAACGAGAGTGAGGCATCTTTCAAAGTGAACACTACGATGAACAGTTGGTTCGATTTCGGAGTGGGCAAGGGCGGCAACATCATCACCCTTGCGTCATACCTCTACGCATCAGATAGCTTGCCATATCTCTTGGACAAGCTGGAGAAGCAAGCACTCCATGTCCGACCGACCGACTTTTCTTTCATTCAGCAAGCCTCTGAGCCGAGTTTTGAGAGATTAGAGGTTAGGGAACTTAACCATCCTGCACTCCTGCGCTATCTGAGCGAGCGTAAGATTAACCTGCATATTGCCAGAAAGGAATGTGTAGAACTCCACTTCTCGCATGGTGGCAAAAGCTACTTCGCCATCGGTTTCAAGAACAAGTCGGGCGGTTACGAGGTGCGCAACCTATTCTTCAAGGGTTGCATGTCACCCAAGGACATCACCCATATCCGACAGCAAGGCGAGCCAAGATACACCTGCTACGTGTTCGAGGGTATGATGGACTACCTCTCCTTTCTCTCGCTGCGCTTGTGGAAGTTTCCGTCTTGTCCATCATTGGAAGCGCAGGACTATGTGGTACTCAACTCCACAAGCAATGTGGACAAGGCTGTTGACGCACTCTACGGCTACGAGCGCATCAGTTGTCTGCTCGACAACGATGATGCAGGGCGGAAGGCAACGCTTGCCATCGAGAACGCCCTCGGCTACCGTGTGAGGGATGCATCTCACTTGTACAGTGAGTACAAAGACTTGAACGACTATCTGTGCGGAGTTAAATCCAAACAGTCTGTACACCAAGTACAGCCTGTTAAGCAAACCGTTCCACCTCGAAAGAGAGGCGCAGCCTTGGGCATATAGGCGGTTCCTGCTCCAATGGCTATTCTGAACGGAAAAGCCATAGCTCAATAGGGCGTTTTCTTGACGCAGTGGCACGCCACCACTAAAAACGCCCATTGAGCAAAGGGGTATCCCCTTTTGAAACCCCGTGAGCCATGCGCAGGGCGCAATGCGGCAAGCGGATTTGTACAACTCAAAAACAAGTTTATTATGGGACATTTCAGTTTGGATTTCAAGAAGGCAAAGGGCAGCTCTGACGCAAGGGAGTCAGACCACATAGAGCGCAAGGTGATACCCGACAACGCTGACCCTACGAGAACTCACCTCAACCGTGAGCTTGTCAAGATGCCGAGCGGTGTGTATGATCGTGACGAAGCCATCGCCCACCGCATCAATACGGCAGGCATCAAGCGTAAGATAACCAATGACCAGGTGAGGGTGATTAGAACCGTGCTGTCTGGAACGCACGAGGACATGATGAACATCGCAGCCAATGGTCAGCTTGACGATTGGTGCAACGATAGCTTGAAGTGGTTGCAGGACACATTCGGCAAGGAGAATGTCGTTTCGGTGGTTCTCCACATGGACGAGCACACGCCGCACCTCCACGCCTCCATCGTTCCGATAGTGACAGGCGAGCGGAGAAAGGCGAAGAACAAGACAGCGGAAGAAGGCAAGCGGACATACCGCAAGAAAGCCAATGCCGTGAGGTTGTGTGCCGATGATGTGCTCAACCGTGACAAGATGGTTGGCTATCACGACAGTTATGCGGAAGCCATGGGCAAGTATGGCTTGAAGCGAGGTGTCCGTGGATCGGATGCGAGGCATACCACCACGGCACAGTATTACCGCAACATCAAGGAGAGACGGAGAGACTTCAAAACTGCATGAAACTGTTGCAATCTGATGTGGAGGAAGCGGAGCGACTGCTCAAACAGACCAAGAGCGAAATCAACACGGAGAAACTACAGGCAGCCAAGACGGCAGCCAAGACAGCCCTTGTGTCGAAGATTGGTTCTCTTTTGGGCAGTGGAAAATTGAAAGAGGTGGAGCAACACAACCGAAAGTTGTGCGAGCTTGTGACAGACCGAGAGCAATACATTGACGAACTCCATGAGAAGGTGCAGCGAATGGAAGACAGCCACAGCAAACAGCTTGACGAGATGCAGCGGAAGCACCAATCGGAGGTTGCGAATTTAGAGAGCAAGCACTGCACGGAGGTAACGATGCTCAACGACCTCATCCGCAAAGCCAATCGTTGGTTTCCGATGTTGGAGGCACGCTTGCAAATGGAAGACCTGTGCAGGAAGATAGGCTTCACCATCGAGCAAATCGGAGTACTCCTTACAGGTAAGGCGTTAAACTTTAGCGGTTCACTCTATTCCGAGGAGCACAGAAGAAAGTTCAATGTGGAGAATGCGGAAATCAAGGTGTTTTCTGATTCTACCAAGCCGAACCAACTGTTTTTGTATATCAATAGACAACCTATTGGTGACTGGTTCAAGGAGCAATGGGATAACCTAAAGTTACGTTTATCTTCACAACGTAAAGGCGTTAGACTATAAATCCAATGAAGGGTGCCAATAAGGACACCCTTCATTGGATTTATTAATTGTTTATGTTTTGTATATTTGACACAACATTAAATGCAAATCTACCATCAAGCCCTTTGATGTAGATTGTTTTTGCATTCATTCTATCTGGCTGTATGCCGATACCATCTTCAAATGGGACAAAAGACAATATTTTCCCATAAGGTAAACGAATTGATTTTTGAACAGAATAAAAATAAACATTCTTGTTTGTAATTATCAGTGAGCCAGAATATTTTGGCTGAAGGCTTGAAGTAACTAAAGGCTCTCCTTTAAATGCTCCGACACGATAGTATATACCACTTGCTACACGGACACTGATGCCTCTTGATGCCCCGACAGATTGACGTCTAACGACTTCTTCATACAAAACAACTCCGACAAAAGGCCAAATCAAAATCTCATCCTTTTGAAAGTTTATAGGGTTTCGTGTCAAAGTTGCTCTATGTGGAGTAATTCCATGCAAAATATCTTGAACAATAAGTGATTTTGTAAAATCAACATATTGGCTCTTGCTTGCAAGTATATCTTCTGAAATATTCATTTTTGCAGTAAGAGCATCTATATATTTTTCTGTTTCATTTGGAATTTCCGACATCAAATTGTATTCATTCAAAGCAGACAGCAATGCTTGCAAGAAGCATTCTTTTCTCAAATTCACAGGCAACGCATTTAATTGTGTATTTATTGGTTCGTAACAAACTTTTTCCATGATGGATTTTTTAATTGCATCTGTAGTCTCTTTAAATTTTGGATTAGAATTTATTAGGACTTTTTCTTTTGTGTCAGTTGAAGATGATGTTTGTTCTGTGTTATCATCAGATGATACAATAGTCATAATTGATACTACGAAAGCCGTACCCAAAAAGATTATTCCAAAAGCCATAAAACTTCCAGCGCAAATGCCAATTATAGCTCCCAATATAAAACCAATCGCAATAATGCCACAACCTTTTGGAGATATATTTTTGGTTTTTGTAGCTTGGTTTAAGTGGCGTGTTTGGGCGTTTGTGCTCTTTATGCTGTTATATGCAGCATAACCTAAAACACCACCGACTTTAGCCATCGTTCCCAATGACTTCATTCCCTTTTTGGATTTTTTAGCCCATGGGTCTCTATATCGTCGTGCCATATTACAAAAATATTAGAAATGATACTATAATCAAGATACTTATTGCAACCATACAGCCTTGTCCTGACGATTGAGGTTTTATCCCATACTCAGAACGAAGATTGTCAATATAAGCTTTTGCTTCAGCCAATCCGCAACCAGTATCATCTTTATAAACTTTCACTGCTTCTATATATCTTCCTTTTTTACAGAGGTCCAAATACTTGTTATCTGTGCTATCAGAATCTATGTTTTCAAAATCTATCGTTGCCATTACTTATTTCTTTAATTGTGAATCTTTACCATAGTGCTACTTTACCTGCAATCCCCAAATCGATAGTTGCAGTTACCACACCAAGAGCCTTAAATACTCTTCGCATAGTAGGTATTGTTATACTATAACCTCTCTCTAATCGGGAAATCTGCGCTCTTTTCACACCGATACGCTCACCAAGTTGTTCTTGGGTCAAATTCTGCTCTATGCGAGCCTTCTTGATGGCTTCTCCCAAACGATAAGCATGCAACGCTTCATCCACATCACTCTCAAAAGCGTCACGTTTCGGAGTACCAACTTTTCCAAAGTGCTTGTCAAGCACGTCATCCAATGGAGTAAGATTCATCTGTGCCATAATTATTTGTTTTTGAAATATTCTTTTCTTATTGCTTCTGCTTTTGCTATTTCCTTGCTTGGTGTCTTTTGAGTTTTCTTGATGATGCCGTGAGTGGCTATCACCAATGTCTCTTTGTCCCTATCCCAAAAGGCAAAAAGCCGATAAGCAGTCTTATTATATAATGTACGGAACTCCCATATCTCCGAATTTTCCAACTTTTTGAAAAGTTCCTTGTTGCGTTCTCCTCCTGCAACACGCTTGATGTTGTAGTATATCTTGTAAGATACCGCTTCGGGTAAACTCTCAATGAAGTCCTGTGCCTCGTCTGTCAAGACAAGTCGGAAGATATTTTGTGCCATATTATTCTTTTTGGTTGACAAAGATACTCATGTTGTTTCATAAAAAAGAAACATTTGCGATAAAAAGCCATCTTATGCTACATTTTTAACATTTTAGCTACATATAATTGCGCATCAAGAACTAACAGGCAAGTTGCAAAGTACATTTGTAAACTCAGTTGAAATTATCTAATCACAACTGAAAATAAATCATAAAAGATAAACTATATTTTTGCGAGCCGAAGTTTTTGTTGTACTTTTGCAACCGACAAGAGTTGTTTGACAAGCAAACGTATGCACATTGCAGAAATTAGAACCGTTGCTAAATCATTACCTCCATTGAGGTAAAACACTCATAAATCGCTCATTCTAAGCTATTCGGCAGATTTTAGCGTAATTTGTGATGAAAAAAAAGACAGGAAGAGGATTTTCTATAAGTCCTTCCGGAGCCTATAGAATTATTGGCAATGCAGTGCCTCCAGTACTTGCTTTCAATATTGCTATGCGCATACAGAGTTTATGGAATAAATATTTTAAATAATTATGTAACTACTCAGTACCCCTATGGTAAATCCATCAGAGAGTAATCCGAAGTGTTAAAACTAACCGCTCCAAATAGTAAACGAACGGCTGCCCGAGAGGACGGGAAATACCTTTTGATGGTAGCAAAAGTACGCTTATTCACCTATGCATCAGTGTTTTGTATCTATTTTCGGAGACTCAACATAGTCCCCTACACGCCTTGGGGTAGGCTTTGTTAAAAGTCGCCATATTACATTTAACAGTCTGTATCTCAACTGTTTAAGTTTTCTAATACTCTTGCAGGAAATGAATTTACGTAGTATATTTGCAGCGTGAATGAGCAAGTGACAGACAAGGCAGATGTACTCCAGACGATAGAAAACAGATTTGCTTCGTTGGAGAAGAAGGTATCCGACCAGGATACCGAAATAAGCCGTCTCAACCGTCTCGTAAACCAGAAGGATAAAACCATACGGGATCTGAGGCAACGCCTGTCAAAGTATGAGGAACCACCAAAGGACAGTAGCAACAGTAGTATTCCGCCCACCCAAGACTCAATAGGAAACCAGATTGTTCGTCATACTAAGTCGCTCAGGAAGAAGAGCGACAGGAAGACAGGCGGTCAGCCCGGGCATGAGGGGCATTTCCTTGAGACCAATGAAGATCCAGATTTTATTGTCCACCACCATCCTGATGATGTGTGCGAGTGTTGTGGCGAGTCACTCGCTGATGTGGAGGCCGAGGTGATTGGCAAGTCGCAGGTTGTCGACATTCCCTCCATACAACCCACCACTACGGAGCACGTGCTGCTCGGCAAACGCTGCAAATGCGGGCACACGAACAAGTGCAGAGCCTCAAAGAAGTATACCAGCCGCATTTCATACGGCCCTAATCTAAACGCCATAATTGCTTACTTCGGACATTCCCAGTACATCCCCTTTGCAAGGCTGTGCGAGATGTTGCGCGATGTATTCCATCTTCATATCAGCCAGGGAACGGTGCAGAACATACTGACCCGGATGGGAAAGAAATCGGAGAATGCCTATAGGGAAATACGCGACCGTGTCGAAGAGGCCGAAGTCGCTGGCGCCGACGAGACTGGGCTGTACGTCGGTGGGGAGCACCATTGGGCATGGGTCTTCCAGAACGACAATCTCACCTATCTCTTCCAGGACAAATCCCGCGGCAAGGCCGCAACGAGGAAGCATTTCCCCAACGACCTTCCTGATGTCACGCTCGTGACGGACAGGCACAGTACCTATTTCAGGCTGAACGTCAAAGGACATCAGGTATGCATTGCGCATCTATTGAGGAACATACAATATCTCACAGACCTGGATAAGAACCAGACATGGTCAACGAGACTTACGGAGTTGTTGCAGGATGCGATTCACCTAAGGAAAAGCAAGACGATGGAGAAAGTCAAAAAGGCTGCAGCCGGTTTCTACGAAAGGCTCGACAGACTGCTTGAAGAAAGCACCAATCACTTACACAAGGACTTCAACGCCTTGAAAAAAGGACTCTACAAATGCCATGACTACATCTTCACCTTCCTCACCGATAAGCGAGTTCCATATGACAACAATGCCAGTGAGAGAGGCGTGAGGAACATAAAAGTCAAGCAGAAAGTAAGTGGTTGCTTCAGAACAGACGCTGGTGCTGACATCTACATGAAACTGCATTCGGTGACTGACACCGCCAAGAAAAACGGCAATTCCAAATTTGACGTACTGCTCGCCCTTGCTAATTTGCAAGGGTAAAGGCAGCATACCTATTTCTATAGGGGTACTGAGTAGTTACATAATTATGATACAAGAGCCAAGATTTGTTACTTTCAATCTTGAAGGTATGAATAACACAGATAAGTTGGTTAACTCCCTCTTATCAAACTCTATCAAGTTTATGAATGAGTCTGTAAGCAACAATCCTATAGATTATAAAAGCATGAGCGGTAGTGATATAGAAGAGTTTTCATTAGCCTCTATGAAGGAAGTAGCTTCAAGTGTAAGTTTTCCTAAAGAAAGAATCCATTTGGTACGTAATCATATCTTCCCAGATATACTTCTTAAAGAAACTGGTTATGGAGTAGAAATCAAATCCACTCAAAAAGACGCATGGACTTCAACAGGTAGTAGCATCATTGAAAGCTCAAGAAATGAAGATGTAGAAAGGATTTATATGCTTTTCGGAAAACTTGGCGGTATACCCGAATTCCGCTGCAAACCTTATCAACAATGCTTAAGCAATATTGCCGTAACCCATGCACCTCGTTATCTAATTGATATGAACCTTGACCAAGGGGATAGCATTTTCGCCAAGATGCAAACGGAATATGATAACTTTAGGTAGTTACCTGAAGCTGATAAGATTTCAAAAGTGCGCAAATACTATATTGACAAAGCAAGAAAAGAGAAAAAACATGAGATGCCTTGGTGGATGGGAGAAACCACCAAGGTGAACTTGTCATTCTATAACGACCTTTCCGTTGATGATAAAAACGAGATATTAGCAAGGGCATGTATCTTGTTCAAGAGCCTTTATAACAAAGATAATAAGAACCGTTACCGCCCTATATCTCTATGGCTTTGCAACAACTACTCACTTCTATGTCCAAATATGCGGGACGATTTCTCAGCTGGTGGGCAATGTACTATATTAAATGGCAAAACATTAGAGCGTCCATATCCTCATATTGTACAAGAAATTTTGAAGAACCATAGCCGCATCAAGGATTTGCTAAATCACCCAGACGAAGATATACTTATGAGCATTCACGATTATTGGGATTTTCCTTATAATCCCAATGACCTCTATAATTCATGGCTCGATATGATAGAAGAATGTTTCAAGGAAAATCCACAACTATCCTTTGTTCCAATTAGAAAGCATATTGAAGATGATGCTAAATTATCTTAGGCAACTTCTACTCTTATCCTTTCTGCTGCTCTGCACCCCCGCACTTGCGCAAAGCCCCACAACTGCCGTTCAGTTTTCCTGGGCAAAGCATAAAATGGTCGTGCGTGGCCGCTGAAGTGAACTCTACGTCACATGGTACGCCTTCGTTGCCTTGGATGCACGTATGCACCTTTATACCGCCTTTCTTCTTTCCTGTTTTGGGATTGCGTCCAAATGTGTACCTTTGCCCATAATTTGGTAATGATGTTTGTTTTGTTGCAGCAAAATTACCAAAAAGGGCTGACTCCTCAAGTAGGAATCAGCCCAAATTTTTATTCTTGGAAGCTTGCATACACATACATACGCACGTACCCGAGCTTTGAAGTTTTAGCGGACAACAATACAAAACAATAGGTTTTGGTGGCGCAAAACAGGCTATTTCGAAACCCAAAACAATAGGTCTACGTTTTGGCATAAAACTAAAAAAGGCGACTCCGCATTTGGAGCCGCCTTGATTTATGAAACATTCAATAGGTATTAATGAAATTACTTGTTGATGAACTTCTTACCATTCTGAATAACTACACCCTTATAGTTCTTGCCAACACGTTGTCCAGCAAGGTTGTACATAGGAGCGTTTGCATTGATAGTTTCTGTTGCAACAGTGTTGATACCGTCAGCTGTGTTCTTTTCAACCTTGATGATATAAATAGAAGGAACTTCTTTGTAAACAGAACCTACAATACCTACAACATTATATTCTGTTTCAGCATCAAAAGCCATATCTTTGTATGCGTCAAGATGGAAACCATTGTAAATTTGAATCTTCTTATCGCCGTCTACAACATAGAAATTCTTAACTGGATTACCTTTTTTATCTGTTGATGCTTCAACTATGAACTTAACCTTATCAAGTGCAACTAAGTCGCAAAGGTTATCCATAGCTTCACCAACCTTGATTGCTTTTGGTTTTGCATCGCTACCTGCTGTACGTTCAACCTTATCAAGGTTTGTTAAGCCAGCAGCATAAACCAATTCAGGAATTTTATTATAAAGGTCAAATGTACCTGTAATTTCGCCCTTCAACATTTCGTTTTGCTTCAATTCTAAGTTTCCATTTGCTTGATAGAAAAGAATTGCACCTGAGTTATCACGAACGTAAGTTGAAGTATTGCCCTTATTTGTTGTCCAAGTATAAAGAACTTGAGCATCGTTGAGTTTCAAAGTAGCCTTTTCCTTTGCAGCAAGTTGCTTGTATTCAGCAATAGAATTTACAACTTTAACCTCTTCCTTAGTGAAAGTCTTTTCAGCTACTGAACTTGTCTTGCCATCTTTTACAGCAATTGCCTTAACTGTGGTAGTCTTATCAAGTTTAATAGTCTCTTTATAAAGAGTTCCTTTTTCAACAGTAGGTACTTCATTGTTGAGGGTGTAATAAATTTTAGCACCAGTAGCAGCAGTAATTGTTACTTCCGTAGTTGTTACAAATGGAGTTGTACCTGTAATTTGTGGAGCTTCAACTACACCAGCCTCAGCTGCTTTAATTGTTACAACAACCTTGCTTGCACGAACTTGACCAACATTAGCAGATAATGTTACTGAAGCAGCATCACCTTCCCATGTTCCTGTAACTTCATCTTCTGTATAAGAGTAATTTTCTGTATCAGTAAAACCAGCAGCACCATACTTAATAGTTCCTTTTTTCTTATCTTTTTCAGGAAGACAAGTAAATTCTACCTTAATAATATTACCCTTTGTTGAAGTAATTGTTGTTTTAGAATTTTTGTAAAAGCGATACTCAGACTTTTTAGTATTGTAATTTGAAACCTTAAAAGCAGCATTAGAGCAAGCAATTTTAATACCATCTTTGTTTAACTCATCAGCATTATTAGCAGCTATTGAAGTTCCTTGAAGCACAGTTGCATCAAAAACAATTTGAGTTTGTGCATTAGCACTCAAACTTACCATTGCCAAGACGGCAATAAACGCATTTAGTAGATTTTTCTTCATTTTCAATCTTTTTTATGTTAATATAACTTGTAAAATATCTGTATACAAAAGTACAACATTTTAATGACTTAGCATAAAATCTAACATTAAAATGCTATGAAATAATCTTACTTAGGGTCTATTAACAACTTTAACTGTTTGATAATTAACTATTTATATTGTGTAAAAATTGGTCAATTCGCCCAAAAATAACTACCTTTGGATGTTAAAACATTCAAGAATAGTTCGTTAAAATTTGAGTATATGGCTACGCAGCCTTAGGCTGCCAGCCAATGAGTTCTTTGACAATCTCACTAATTAGTCTCCCCTTGAAAAGTATTTAACCATCTGGTTATCAATAAAATAATCGTTCTCAAACTTGCATATTTCTACAAAGTTTTGTATCTTTGTATAGTAANCACAGAAAAGAGGAGACGCAGGGGAAAGACGGCAAGGATGGACGTGGACGCAAGCCCGATGCGGAGCATACCGCATTCATCGACACGACGGTGCAGGAGAAGAACGTGACCTTCCCCACGGACTCGAAACTCCTGAACAAGGTGATAGCCTTTTGCCACAGCGTGGCGGAGAAGGAAAACCTCAAGGTCCGCCAGAGCTATGCCAAGGAGATAAAGGAACTGAAGCTCGTTCAGCGTTTCAGGGGTAGGAAGAACAGCAAGGCCAAAGTCAGGAAGGCCGACAAGCGGATGCGCACCATTGCGGGCAGGTTGCTCAGGGAGCTGCTTCGCCTGCTGCCCGATAGAAATGCCTACCAGGAGCGGATTGACATCTGCATGAGGCTTGTCAACGGCGAGCGGTTGGACGGCCATAAGATCTACTCGCTTCACGAGCCAGACGTGCTTTGTATCAGCAAGGGAAAAGAGGGCAAGAAGTACGAGTTCGGCAACAAGGTCTCCATCGTCAGACTATGGGACGGACTCATCATCGGTGCGCTGTCATTCCGCAATGAGTATGACGGCCATACGATAGACAAGGCAATGGAGCAGGTCAGGCGGCTGTATGACAGGAAAATAAAAACACTTGCCTGCGACAGGGGATACCGAGGACAAAGCATGAGCGGGCAGACACAAATCATAATTCCGGACACGCCCAAGAAAACAGACTCACGGTACGCCAAGAACAAAAAGCACAAACTCTTCCGCAAGCGGGCAGGAATAGAGCCTGTCATTGGCCACTGCAAGGCAGACCACCGGTTGGGGAGGAACTTCTACAAGGGTCTCTTCGGAGACTCCATCAATGTCATGCTTGCAGCTGCAGCATTTAACTTCAAAAGAGCCATGAGGCTTCTTTTGTGCCTAATTGAAAGAGTGATTATGTGGTGCTGTGGAAGACAAGAATTAAATTTTCAACACCAATTCTTCCCGCAGGGCTATATGAAAAAATGCGATGTCGCCTTTTTGAGGGTCGACTAATTAAAGTTCGGTTCGGTCGGCATCGGGATATGTCGAAAATTAATTTCGTATAGTTCGCATTGAACATCAACGACTTAACTTTTGCCATGGAATTGTCTATGCCATTGTCTTTTATGAAGACAATGGCGGCATTCAGTGAGGCGAACGATGCGTTGAACGCAAAGTCCAACTTTCTCTTGTGTCTTGCCTGGCAATCCATAAGTCCCGTAAACTGCTTGCTGTCGCAATAGCAGAACTCTATCTGGAAACGAGTGCGGTATGTCTTCAATACTTCCTCACCCGTCATTGAGAGTTTTGTCGAGAAGAACAACTTGCACTTTCCACCGGGCATTCGCCAGATGACAAGTCGCACCCTCTTCTTCAGAACCTTGGCATAAACCTCGAGGGTGTACGCCTTTCCGTCCAGTCCATCAATGTGCAGTTCTTCCATGCATGAGAGGTTGAGGTTTGCCAAGTCAATCTTGTCTCCCTTGACTCTTGGTCGTCCACGCCTCTTTTCCCTCTTGGGAATGTAATGCAGGCAAGCGTTGTCACGGAAGCGGCTGACCAGATAGAAGCCAAACTCCGATATGCCCTTCTCGAACGTGGATGTGGAGAAGAATGCATCAGCCACTACTATATCAGTGATACTCAGCAGTTTTTTTGAATACCGCTTCATAACACTGATGTCATATTCGACGAGTGTCTTGTTCCTCATCTTCAGTGCGGAGTTCCCTATTGTCTGATGGGACGCAGCATCATGCACTTGTTGTTGGCAACATCCAGCAAGCCGATGCCCATGATTTCAAGTCCGTGCTTCACCGCCCCTGCACATCCCGACCAGAACCGTCCGATATGAGGAGTCTTCTTCCCGGCCTTGCTGATATAGCATGGGTCTATGGCAATGGCAAGTAAGCCATCCATATCCAACACACGCCTTGCAAGAGACAGGTTCAACAGAAGCCAATCGATGCAGTCTTTCTTCTTGCGATTGAAATTCTGACGATAGGTCTGCTCGCCATGCTTGCCGTAGCGAGCCATCTGTGTGAAGTTTATCTTTCTGGGTAGAATTATGTATAAAGTCAGTATCTCGATGAGCAGAGTCTGGAAAGTTTTTGCTAACTTTGCACCAGATTCTTTCATTGATGTACGGATTGCATCCTTGAGCATCTCCTCATATTGGCTAAGTGGCTCTGAAATCATCATACTTTTAAAGTCTTGAATAAATTATAAAGATACTGAAAATCAAACACTTAGCCAGATTTATTTAGTTATGTTTTGTTAATCAACTCGCTCATTTTCAAATAATTATGTGATTATTAACAGAGTATTGTTATCTCAGACCAGTAATCTTATTGACTAAGGCAAGAACTTATGCAGATTTCATTTGCATTACTGACAACAGACAATGTGAGCCAGAGTCCTTTCCTTGGGTAGAAATGGATGGGGCTTGATGCCCCACCATTTCTTCGACAACAGCGTAAAGTATCACCGTCATCCTTCCTTGGGTGCTGTAAAAGTACATCTTTTTTTTCGGAATACGATAGTATTATGGCAAAAAAATGCATATCACGCACTCTTTTCATAACGGGTCATTGGAATCTCATGTGCGATACCCTGGTGTGGTCGTCTCTTGTTGTAGTACTCAATCCAATTCTTTATCCCTTCACGTAGCAGACACACGTCATCCTCTGGATTCAGATAAATATACTCCGTTTTAATAGTACGCCAGAAGCGCTCAATCCATATGTTATCCTTGCATCTGCCACGTCCATCCATACTGATGGTTATACCTAAATCCTCGCAGGTAGATGTCCATTCCTCGCTGGTGTACTGGCTGCCCTGATCAGAGTTGATGATTTCTGGATTTCCGTAAGCATTGACAGCCGTATGCAGCACCTCTATGTATTGGCCTTTTCAAGGGTGTTATGCAGTCCCCAGGCCATAATACAGCGACTGTAGACATCAATGATAGCCGTAAGATACATAAAACCCTTCCTCATAGGAATATAGGTGATGTCTATACTCCACACGTGATTTGGATGGTTTATGTCCAAATGTCGCAAGAGGTAAGGCTTCTTGTATATTGTGGAGCCTGGTTTAGAAAGTGATTTCTTAGGATAGATGGGAGTTATACTCATCTTGTGCATCAAACGTCGAACACGTTTCGGTCCAACCGCAAATCCGAGCAATACTAATGCATCACACATACCAATCACCCCCTTGGAGGGATGCTCAGTATGCTGGCGATCTATTTCGCTCATAACCTTGATATTTTCTTCGTTCTCACCCTTGAGCTCGTAGTAGAATGTACCTTTGCTGATACCAAGGACTTCGAGCTGGGCGTTGAGACTAAGTTTACTGTCAGGGGAAACTAATCGTCTTCGGGCATCGGTATCCCCAATGCTTTTGATGCCCTCTTCGCAAAATCCAGCTTCATCTCCAACTCGCCTATCTTACGTAAGTGGCGGTCACGCTCTGCCTGAATATCTTTCTCTGTGCGCTCTANTTATCGCTGATATGACGGACGAGATAGAGATAGAAGTTCTTCAGCATGGCGGTAACCATCATAAAAACCATATTCTCAGCCATAAAGGAAAAGGGCAGATGTGACCATCCGAAGTCATTGTTCTGTATGTCGAAGTTCTTTTCGCTTGCTCCACGCTCATTATAAAATGTAATGATGTCTTTCTCGGTAGACATCCAGTTATTGGTGAGGATACAGCGGTATGTGTATATTACTCCGAACATATCTGTCTGTTGCTTGCCATCCTTGTCTTTCAAAGGACTACGCTGTACGACAAGCCTGTATGACTTTCCTTCTATTAAGTTGTCTATGCTGACGGAGGTGACATCGCATCTCTCATAATCAACCTCAACACTCTTCCATTCTTTCAGCTGGCGGAAGTCCTCGTGTCGGCTGCCGCAGTTGGCAGCACGTATATAGAACGTGTTGCAGCGCTGCTCTACGGTTTGGATAATTTCCTTTGAGAACGATCCGCAATCAGCACGGAAACGCTCTATTACCACACCAAGTTCTGAGGTTACACGGTCCATAATGCGACGGAGCGTGTCTTCTTGATGGAATCTCACATTGGTGTTTCCGTCACGATTCTCACCTCCGACTATGATTCCCCCAATGGAAGCCCAACCAGGGAAATAGCCAAAATCCTGCTTGTAAGAATATTTTGCATCGAACTTGTGGGCTGGAATAAACTGGTGATCAAAGTCTAAGTCAACATGACTGCCCACCTTTATAAGCCCCATTCTTCGTATCATCCGTAAAAGTAAGGTATTCAACTTTTCTGCTGTGTTGAAACTATACGACTTGTCGGAGGTCTTGCTCTTATAGACAATATTTTTCTCGGTAAGCTCCTTTAGTCCGCGCCCCACAGTGTCGGCACCGGGTAACAGCGTATCAGGTCTTTGCTTGAACTGCCCAATAAGCGCATTGATGTCCTCAAGGCATTCTCCACCACAAAGGTAACTGAAGAAGAGAGATCCAAAAATACTTCCATAACAGAATGCTTTGCCGCTACTTCCACGTTTGCCCAATACAGATTCGGTAAGTTTTTCAAAGCCCAACTTTGAGAAAACGTCCATAATATGATAAATTCCACCGAAAGAAGTGATATTCTCGTTTTTAATTGCTACCTTTGCCATATCAGTTTTTTGCTTACTCGTTTATGTTTACAGCACCAAGATAGGTGAAATTTCTGACATATCCAAGTGTTTTGAGAACTTTGTTTCTCAGGCACTTGGAGTTCTTACAAGAATTTATGCTGCGGAATTAAGGGAACAACCAAAACTAATCAGAAATATCCGAGTGTAAATCTTTAATTACCAGCATATTCTAAAATTTAACACTTTTCGGTTGCCATTTGTCGCTTCCCAAATTTCCACATATTTTTGAGACGTATTTCTGACGTGGAGAATTTGCGGGGCTTGTTTTTTGTCACACCGTGCAGACAGTTGACAAGGGTTTACAACCGTTTACGACAAGCGACAATAACCGCCCCGATATGCGGAAACAGTCACACTGTGTAGAAAAGCGACAATGGTTGACTTCCGTTCACATCCGTTTACCATTTCAGAGATATAGGATTGAAGAAATGAACCATTAAACGATAAAACGGTATGAAAGCAACCAGAAAATGCAGTTTTTGCGGCAAGTCCTTTGTAACCCGAAGCGGTATGCAAAGATATTGCAGTGAGGCTTGTCAGGCAGAAGCCAAACGAGCCAGAGTGATGCAGAAGAACAACCTCTTCAAAGTCGCCCAACCCTTGATGGAGATACAGCATCAGGAGTATCTCACCTTTTCCAAAGCAGCCATCCTCATGGGCTGTTCCCGACAGTACATTTACAAACTTGTAGCCATCGGCAAGCTGAAAGCCTCACGCATCAGCAACCGCATGGCATTCATCCGCAGAGCCGACATCGAGCAGATGTTGGAGGGCAATCCCTATCACCGCATCCTGCCCGGCAACACCTCCACACCAAGGAAATCATCTTCATCTTCCTTACCTGCCAAAAGAGAAAAAAGGGAAAAGGAAAGCGAAGAAGTGTTGGACTTCTATTCGGGCGAGGAGGTGATGTCCCTTTTTAAGGTAAAGCAGTCATGGCTTTACACTTCCGCCAAGCGTAACCATATCCCCATCTGCCGTATCGCAGGAAAGAACTATTACAGCAAGAAGCATATTGACGAGTTTTTCGGTGTGGCAGTTGATATTAGCGAAATTACCGACTGGCTACTGACCGAGGAGGTGGAGGAACTGTTCGGCATGAAGCCGACCGCACTCCGTGCCTACACCTATCGCCATAAGATACCCACTAAAAGAGAGTACGGGCGTACCTATTACTCCAAATCACATTTGAACGAACTCCGCAGAACTGACCTTGTGAACGATGAACGCTACTATACCGTTGAGCAGGTGCAGCAAATCTATGGTCTTTCGTCAGCCAACATCTGCCATATCGTCAAGGTGAAGCACATCGAAAAGATAAAGGTGGGTGTGAAAAACCTGCTTTTGCGCTCAGATGTGGAGCGTGTCATGGCTGAAAGGAACAAATAACCGTGAAAAATCGGGATTATCGAAAATTATTTCAAAATGATGTATCGTGGAGGTATTCACGGATATTTCACGTTGTTCCTTTGCCATCGGAAACATGGATACAACTCCAAAATGTATACAACCAATTAAAACATAATTATTATGAGTAAATGCAAAACAGTTACCTTGCGTAAGCGCAAGATTAAGAACGGGACACAGTATTCACTATGCCTTGACTACTATCCCGGCTACCGTGACAATGTCACCATGAGAGTGATTACACGTGAAGCCTTAGGAATTTACATCTTCGCCAAACCTGCAAACCAGCAGGAACGGGACTTCAACGCACGCATGATGAAGAAAGCGGTCATCCTGCGCAACCAGCGCTACGAAGCCATTTTCAATGAAAACAACGGCTTTTTTGACAAGACCAAGATGAAGGGCGATTTCCTTGCCTATTTCAAAGGACTGGCTGACCGCAAGAATATCAAGTGGCAGCACGTATACAAGCATTTCCAGCGGTTCGTGAACGGCAAATGCACCTTTGAGGAGGTGGATGTGGATTTGTGCCGCAAGTTCATGGAATACCTGCTTGATGCACCCCAATCCATCCACACCAACCAAAAGCTGCACATCAACTCCGCAGCAGGCTATTGGTCAACTTTCCGTGCCGTGCTGCACACCGCCTACCGTGACAGGAAGATAAAGGAGAACCCAAACGGCTTCTTAGACCGCATCGAGTGCATTCCCACCATCAGGGAGCATTTGAGCCAAGAGGAACTGATACGGCTTGCCGAAACACCCTGTGAGGAGGAGGTCTTGAAAAAAGCTTTTCTTTTCGCCTGTCTTACGGGACTGAGAAAGAGCGACATCAGACAGCTCACGTGGCAGCAGATACAACCATACACCAACGGCAGGATGTTCGTTACCACCCGTATGCAGAAAACCAAAGAAATAGTGCATAACCCCATCAGTGATGAAGCCTATGGACTGCTGGGAGAACGGGGCGAGGGACTTATCTTTGAGGATTTCAAGGACAAGATGCTGCAAGGACCACTCCAACGGTGGCTCACGGCAGCAGGGATAACCAAGAAAATCACCTTTCACTGTACCCGCCACAGCTTCGGAAGCCTGCACGTGGAAATGGGAACGGACATGGCTGTCATCCAAGCCTATCTCGGACATAAGAACATTACCACCACACAAATCTATTCCAAGATAGCAGCGCAGCAGATGTGTCAGGTGGTGGACAAGATAACCTTGAAGCGCAAGGAGGCATAAATGTCTCACATTGACAGGTATTCAGAGGGGCGGTTATGGCTACAAGGCTATAATCGCCCCTCTATGTTTTTGGCTTGATGCCACCATTTATAAGCCCCTCAGAGTATGAAACAGAGTATGATATGATGACATTTCGTGAAATACATTGAAAAAGACCGTTCTAACCGCAAATAACGGGCAGTAATTGGGAAAAATAGCATTAACTTTGCACAAAATAATACAGGAACATTCAATCTCTCAACGAAATATGGAATCATCAATCAAGGACAAATACATCATCTTGGGCTTTGTCGGCTTCGCCATCGTCCTAATATCTTCCATTGCCACGCTGGTAATAGCGGACAGCTTCAACCAAGACAACTTTGTCAGGTGGATAGTATTCGTATGCTGTAACCTGTTGGGATGGTTGCTCTATCTCTCCTTTCAGACACTTATCTTTGATACATACGAAATCTACAAAATCAAGTTCGGCAAGAAAGAAACGATTGCCGAAGCCATAGAGGTGCAGGAAGAACTGTCACAAAATACACTTGAAGAAGCCACATCTGTGCCTGGACCTACATCAGTCCCTGAGCCTGTACCCGAATCATCCCCGACAAAAGAAGAGACACTTATCCAAACACAACCGATAGAGCTTACTATCGCCCCGGATCTTCACGAAAAGAACCGTGCCAATTACGCAAGCAGAGAGCAACGGGAAAAGGAAGAGCGCATCCGCATGGTCATGGAGTATTGCCATTATTACCTGCCTCGCATTGCCGACCAAGAAACCGTGAACCACATCTGTACTGAGGTGGACAAATGGATGAATCTTAACACTTATACCCCGAAGCCCATACAAAGACCGTTTACCAAAGACATCAACAACATTCCACTCCGTCACTTCGTATGGAATATCTCTGAGCGTTTCCTGTACAAGAGATACTACAATGGGGATAACCGTGCCAAGTTCATCAAAGCCCTTTTCCCGAAATCGTTTGCTGATACAGACTTATCAACCATCAAGAATTTCAAGGTAGAGCCGTTAAAGACGGAAATTCCCATTGATGAACCCGAAAACGGCAAACTTGATTTCCACTATCCCGAGGATTATGTGCGGAATTAGGATAATCACGACACCAACGACAACCATCCGGTAACTCATAACCGCCTGTTTTACATCGTTTCCCGAGTAATTTTACCCGTCATTTATGGCTGGGCTTAATTATTCGGGAATTATTTTGCAATGACGTGTCGTGGAGATATTCACGGATATATCATTTCAGTCCTTTGCGCCAAGTCTTACAAAAGAGACGAGTATGCGAATGGAAAAATCAATTCTTACCTTCAACGACCTCCCCGAGGTTGTCGCTCAGCTTCGAGACGAAGTGATGAGCCTGAAAAGCCTGCTCGCCGAGCAGCGCAGTGTGAACAATGCCAAAACGGTGGACACCCACGTGCCCATGTCTGTGGACGAGGCAGCAGAGTATTTAGGTATCCCTAAGGGTACGCTCTACATGAAACTGTCAGAAGGGACAATCCCTGCCACCAAGCCCGGCAAACGCTATTGCCTTTACCGTGACGAACTGGACAAGTGGCTGGAAACCGCCCGAAAGAATCCCATACCGTTGTCAGACGAGGAACTGAACAAGTCCTTATCCTCTTCCCACCGTCGCAAGCCCAACCCACGTAACTGGTGAATGATATGGAAGAGGATAAGAACTATATCAACCTGATACGTGGCGACCTCACAAAAGCATCCCAAGCGCATAACGGTATGCCCGACAGTGTAGGCATGATGAATATCAAGACGGCAAACCAAACCATTCTTGAAGCATCGTTATTGCCTACGCCCCGTGCGCTGTGGGACAGCTTTTGGTACGAGGGGGAACTCTCCTGCTTGTTTGCCGATTCCAACGTGGGCAAGTCCATCCTTGCCGTGCAGATAGCCGACCGCATCGCCCGAACCGACAATGTGCTGTATCTGGACTTTGAACTGTCCGAAAAGCAGTTCCAGCTCCGCTATACCAACGAGCATGGAGAGCTCTACACCTTTCCCGACAAAATCTATCGGGTGTCTATTGACTGCAACCAGCTTTTGGATGCCAACTTTGAGGAAGCTATCATAGGCGGCATTGAACAGATGGCTGTGCAGACCGACTGCAAGATTTTCATCATTGACAATCTTACCTACCTGTGTTGCGCCATGGAGAAAGGCGATGCCGCAGGACGGCTGATGATTCAGCTGAACAATCTCAAAAAGAGATATGCGCTCTCTATCCTTGTCCTGGCACATACGCCCAAACGCTCTTTGGATTGTCCCATCACATCCAACGACCTTGCCGGAAGCAAACGGCTCTACAATTTCTTTGACAGCGTGTTCACCATTGGAAAAAGTGCCCAAGACGGAGGGCTTCGCTATGTGAAGCAGCTTAAAGTGCGCTATGGCACGTTCTCTCATGATGCGGATAATGTAATCGTTTACGAGATTGACAAGGTGGATGCTTTCTTGCAGTTCGTGTTCAGGGGCTATTCCACGGAAAAGGAACACTTGAAAAAATTGGGCGACAATGAATCAAGCCAAAGGGATTGCCAAATTCTGCAACTCTCCCAATCGGGCAAGTCCGTCAGGGAGATAGCCTCACAGGTGAATTGTGGCAAGTCCACCGTAAACCGTATCATCCAGCGCAGCAAAGAGAGTAAAAACGCAGGTGTCCCAAGTGTCCCACTGTCCCAACCCTTAGAGTGTGGGACAATGGGACAGGATGGGACAGCCGACAATCAACCATCAAAAACGGACTAAGCTATGGGCAATTATTCATTACAGAAGTATAAAGGAACGGCAACACGGCATACCTGCCCCAAATGCGGAGACAGGCATTCTTTCGTCTATTACGTGGACGAAAATAATGTGCCGTTGCATCCATCGGTCGGCAGATGTAACCACGAAAGCGGTTGTGGGTATCACTACACTCCGAAAGAGTATTTTCAAGAGCATCCTGAACACAGAACTACCAATGATTTCTCTTTTGACAGGCAAAGAGCAGAGCAGAAGAAAGTGAAGCAGCAAAGTAAGCCGACAGCCATCGGCTATATTCCCCCTCACTATGTGGAGAAGTCGCAAAGCGAGCGTAGCAATTTCTTCCGTTTCCTCTTCACACTCCTTACTTCCTACTATGGCGACAAGGCGAAAGAGGTGTTGAAGCGGTTGTTGGAGGAATACCGTTTGGGGGCTACCCGTGACGGCTCTGTTATCTTTTGGCAGATAGACAGGACGGGCAAGGTACGCACGGGAAAGGTGATGCAGTACAATCCCGAAGACGGACACCGTATCAAGGGAGGACAGACATCGGCAGTGAACTGGATACACAGCATATTGAAAAAGCAGCGTGTGTTGGCAGAGGATTGGCAACTATCCCAATGCCTTTTCGGGGAACACTTGTTGAAAACGCATCCCGACAAGGTGGTGGTCTTGGTGGAATCCGAGAAGAGTGCCGTTATCGGTTCTGCTATCTTCCCCGATTATGTATGGCTGGCTACGGGTGGTAAGAGTCAGATGAGAGAAGAGAAACTCCGTGTACTGTCAGGGCGAACCGTGCTTCTCTTTCCCGATGCCGATGCTTATGCCGAGTGGAAACAGCGAGCCGAGAGCATGTACTTTTGTAAGGTGGTGGTTTCGGACATCATCGAAAGGAATGCCACCCCGAAACAAAAAGAAGCCCATATCGACATAGCCGATTGGATTATCTTTCAGATACGGGAGGGCAAGGTGATGAGTACAGCCAACCACTTGGTCGAGGCTGAGAGAATCCTCCAGCGGATGATAGAGAAGAATCCCGTCCTGCAAAAACTGATAGACGATTTAGACCTTGTGCTGGTCGGTGCATCTCCAATCGGCAACGATGATGAAAAATCTCCCTGACGGAGGAGAGCGGAAGCCGTAGGCTGGAGTTTGCAGACAATGGCTTGCCATTGATATAGCCCACTATAACTACACGCTCCGCTTACGTAGTTGTGGGCTCTCCCGAGGGGATTAGGGTTTTACCCTAATGACCCACTCAGGGCGTTTCTCCCCTGAGAACCCAGAGCAAAGAGTGACCCTCTCTTTGCAATCTCCGCTTATGGGTTGCACCCCTAAGAACCCCATGCGTTTACGGACAGCGGAAAAGCAAACAATAAAGTACAAACCCAAAAAACAAGTATCTATGGCAACAAAATCAAGCATACATATCAAGCCCTGCAATATCGCATCGAGTGAGGCTCACAACAGGAGGACTGCCGAATACATGCGCCACATCGGAGAGTCCAGAACCTATGTGGTTCCAGAACTCTCCACCGATAATGAGCAGTGGATAAATCCCGACTTCGGCAGTCCGGATTTGCGGATGCATTATGACAATATCAGACAGATGGTAAAGGAAAAGACCGGACGTGCCATGCAGGAAAAGGAGCGTGAACGCAAAGGCAAGAACGGTAAAATAGTCAAGATTGCGGGATGCTCCCCCATACGTGAAGGAGTGCTGCTTGTCAGGTCGGACACCACACTGGCAGACGTGCGTAAATTCGGTGAGGAGTGTCAAAGACGCTGGGGAATCACACCGCTGCAAATCTTCCTGCACAAGGATGAAGGGCATTGGCTGAACGGTCAGCCGGAAGCGGAAGACAGGGAAAGCTTCAAAGTCGGGGACAGATGGTTCAAGCCGAACTATCATGCCCATATCGTTTTCGACTGGATGAACCACGAAACAGGAAAGAGCCGAAAGCTCAATGACGATGACATGATGCAGATGCAGACCCTTGCATCCGACATCCTGCTGATGGAACGCGGGCAGTCAAAGGCTGTCACTGGTAAGGAGCATCTGGAACGGAACGACTTTATCATTGAGAAGCAGAAAGCTGAACTGCAACGCATGGATGCAGCCAAACGGCACAAAGAAGAACAGATAAATCTTGCCGAGCAGGAACTGAAACAGGTGAAATCAGAAATACGCACTGACAAGTTAAAGAAGACAGCCACCACGGCAGCGACAGCCATAACTAGTGGAGTTGCTTCTCTTTTCGGGAGTGGAAAACTGAAAGAACTGGAACGTGCCAACGAAAAACTGCAAGACGAGGTTTCAAAACGGAACACCAATATTGAAAAATTGCAGAGCCAAGTACAGCAGATGCAGAAACAGCATGATACGCAAATCCACAATCTCAGAGAAATGCACAGGCAGGAACTTGACATGAAAGAAAAAGAACTGTCACGGCTCGCCAGAATCATAGACAAGGCTTTCAGGTGGTTTCCGATGTTCAGGGAAATGCTGCGCATGGAAAAGTTTTGTGCCATGCTGGGATTCTCTAAAGAAATGACTGAAAGTCTTATAGTCAAAAAAGAAGCCCTGAAATGTAGCGGTAAAATCTATTCCGAGCAACACAGGCGGAACTTTGATATAAAGGATGATATTTTAAGGGTGGAAAATGACCCTGACGATGAAAGCAGGCTGAACCTGACAATAAACAGGAAGCCGATTGCCGACTGGTTCAGGGAGCAATGGCACAGGCTTAGATATGGAGCAAGAGTGCCGCAACAGGAAGAAAGAAAAAGTAGAGGATTCAAATTATAATAGAAGCAATTTGATTAGTAATCTAAAAGCACTCCGATAACGATTAGAGTGCTTTTAGATTGTTTATCATTAATTATCAAAGCAAGTGCAGTTTAAGATTTTACTGAAGTTTGCATTAATAAAGAATATACTACAGCTGATATATGCGCAACATATTGTGACGCTTGTGATTCATTTCCCTTGAAATCCTTAACAAATACCGCTAAGGTATAACTGATATTATTAGGCAGACATATATAGGCAACATCATTGTGAGCTGCAAGAACACCATTTTCATTAACATAACCTGAACCTGTCTTATGCGCTATAACAACCCCTTCTTTATCAAGAAGTGGAGCTGCTATCCTATCTACACCTGTTTTGCATTCTTTTAACGTATTCTTAATGAAACTTTGTTTCTCATCATCGATAAGACCTTCAGTAAACAAACGATTCATCAACATTGCAGCACCAAGAGGAGATGTATAGTTAGAGTAAGCCTTGTTATGGTCAGCCGACATTTCCTCTTCCGTATAAGCTATCTGAAAACTTGAACGAGGAATGAGTGTGGCTATAAAACTATCTGTTTGAGCGACATTAACCATATCCTTAAACATAAGGTTGCTTGCATTGTTGTCACTCTGAGTAAGAGTATAACGCAGCAAATCTCTCACTGTCAATGATATGACTGGTCCTGAATAATCTTTCAGCATAGGACTCCAAGTCTTTGGGTCAAGTTTATCCCTATTTATATTTACTAAGGTATCAAGTGAAATTCCTTTATTGTCAAAGTCATTACAAAGAGCTAATGCCTGATGAACCTTAAACACACTCATCATAGGATAAACACTCTTATTATTGACCTTAACCGTATCTCTGTTATTAACAATAACCGCCACACCAATTTCGCCAGGACAAGCTGAGACAATTTGAGAAATGCTATCAGTCAAAACATTTGTTAAAGGAGGATTTGCGCTATCTTTTGTCGCTGATTTATGGAACAATGAAAATACCAAGATGAAAATGCAAACTAAAGCTATACTCAAAACTACGATTTGTTTTTTTCTGTTTTTTTCCATGTTTATATTATTTATATTTGTTTGACGAGAATATCTTTATTTGCCGACAAAGGTACATAACTTCTATGTTGCTTTCCAAATAATTGGAAAATATTTGTAATTTATTAACTGTTCATTATCAATCACTTAGCGTGAAGTTTATTAGTACGATGACTTTAGAAGAAGCAACAGCCACCAGCCCGGCATGGGAACACCGGGTATGGAAAGGCTACGAACAACAGACCTATCAGACAAACTTCTATGAGTTGACACGGACGTATCCGCCCAACAATTTACTTCTTCAGAATATAGGTAAAACGCAACAATCTTATCGGAGATGACACCCGAAGGTCCATCAATTATGAAAAGGAGTCGTTTTATGAAGTTGTCCGAAAGTCTGTATGTTATTCTTTATCCCATCTGTATGGCTCATATTTCCTACTGTTCTTGAGTACCGAGAAAATGATGTTGGACATCTTTCTGGCTATTTTGACTATGGCCTCCTGCGGTTTCATGGACTGCTTGTATCTGGCATAGGCCATTCCCAGTCCGTAATCTCTGTAGATGGCTATCCATGCAGCCTCTATGATCATCGGTCCGAGATGCTTGTTGCCACGGAAAGTCTTCTCTCCGCTTGCGGTTTTCTCTCCACTGCTATGACAGGTCGGTATCAGGCCGAGATAACTGGCGAACTGGTTCTCGTTACGGAATCTCTTCACATCGTAGATTTCTGTCAGTATGCACATGGCTACACTTACACCTATGCCGGGTATCGATATCAGAAGCTCGTAATTGTTCCTGTACCTGTCGGTCTGCGCAAGCTTTCGTATGGATTTTGTCGCGTCCAAGAGTGTCTGGCGTATCGTCTCCACCTGCTTGACGAGCAAGTCCAACGACAATCTTGAGGAGGAAAGCAGCACGACATCCTCCTTGAGCCATTTGATG
This sequence comes from Prevotella ihumii, assembly GCF_900155655.1. Classification (GTDB taxonomy): domain Bacteria; phylum Bacteroidota; class Bacteroidia; order Bacteroidales; family Bacteroidaceae; genus Prevotella; species Prevotella ihumii. Next base: position 716,528 of record NZ_LT706987.1, on the reverse strand, counting down.
AAAGCCTTTGACCAGTGCGTCCCCGGTCTTGCGAACCGCTCGGGTATCTCCACGCCATTGCAGTGCAGCAGGTGTTTCACCCTTGCCTTGTAGCCAGAGAGTTGTTTCTGTATGGTCTTCCTTATGCGGATGACTGACCTGTCATCGATATTCTCTTTCTCACGGATGTATATGGGACGGATGTCACCGGCGCGCAAGGAGCGCGCAAGTTTGGCTGCATCTACCTTATCGGTCTTCATCACCTCCTCGTACTGGGTGGTCGGAACATCCGCGGCATGGGTCACGACACAGTTGATGCCGTACTCCTTGAGAGCGTAGTATGTGGAAAAACCACTGAAGCCTGACTCATACACGGCATGGTACTCGCCATCAGGGAAATGCTTCTTCAAAAAGTCAAAGAGCGTCTTTGCGGAGGCTTGCTGCGGGTGCCTCTCTTTGTAACCCGACTCGGTCAGCACACAGATCTCCCAAGTTTTTGCATGCACATCAATTCCGATGTAAATCTTTTGTCCTTTGAAGGAAATTTTGTTTCTTTGCATATCGGTACGGTTCTAATTGTTTGTCATTTGTCGTTTGCACTACAAATATACAATCCAATTATTATCGTACCAACTTTTTCCTTGCAGACTATGAAAAACACCGCGGTGGTTTGCCATGCGGCCGGAGGCGCGAAGCCTCCGAAGAGCGGCATCCGACTTGTCTTAGTGTGTTAGCCTTTGCAAACATAGTAACTTTACGGAAAAATATGTTTCTAAAATATATAAATCAGGGCAACCGCATCAAAATGTCAATAACCTGATAATCAATACTTGTCGATTTTGTATTAATAGGGATAAGTGGGGTGGATACAAGGATGAGAAGTTTCAACAATTTACAATATCCCCCCTTAAAAATGCATAATTTTGTATTTGTCTGAATAATAGCCTGTTGTCAAAAATCATGTTTCTTAAAAAATATTACCCGCAAGGGAAATTTGAATTATATGGGGCAAAAAATCAATTTTTATGGGGTAGTAGTTTCGATTTGGACCAATGGTTTTTTAGGAAAATGGACAATAAGGGAGAGGAGGAGGTTGAAAACTACGTTTGTTTCCTAAGCTAACGTTATTTTGATGCGGTTGCCCTGTATATAAATAGACAGCTGTGGGGAAAATGTGGGGAAAAATTAGATAATTAAAAAGGCTAAATGACTGAAAATAATCACTTAGCCTTTTAATCCGTACCCAGACCCGTACTTCGTAATTGCTGCGCCCATCATTCAAGACTGTCAAATCGGGTCTTTCCTGTCAAGCCAATGATGCCTATGCGTATGCCAAACACATGGATTACGGATTTCTCGTTCCGTGAACAAACACTTTATCCGCAACTCTGCTATGTGGTGTATTGGCTTAACTCCATTTCTATGGGCAACACTTTTGTTGCAGATTTCAAGCAGCTTTTATCGAAATACCCATCAGTAAGAACTCGTTTATTAGGCTTTCCTCATAATTGGGAACAAGAGCCTTTGTGGAGATAAAATAATTGCCCTGTTTCTTAAAAAGCACTGGGGCAAACCAGCTCCGTCTTTAATTGTTTCCAATAAATGGATTGTTTCAAGCCCCTATAGAAAGAGAACAAAAATTCCTGTGTGAAAATTAATCTACGACAAGGAGCAAGCAAGGAGCAATATCAAACAAAAATCAATACCTTTGCAGTACATATGAGATAGACCAAAACAAAAGTGGAATATCGGAAACGAATAGCAAGGAAAAGAGAAGAAACGACCCAAGTTGATGTCCTTTTTGAGTTAATAATCAATAAAAGCGTTAAATCTTCACCTTTTAGAATGTGCAATTAAAAATAACAACCATATTTCTGACTTATTATCTATAAAATATTGAGTAATAATCGGTTGTAAATACATGAATTGTACGGGACTGACCGAAGTTCACACCCTTGCGGCTGCGCCTCCCTACTGTGGTTCGATGGCATTCTATAATGTGGATTTCGACCAATGCAAGCTGTTTGTTCCTCACGGAAAGCTAAACGTTTACAAAATATCTACACCTTGGTCGTCGTTCAAGCATATCGAAGAGGCTACAGAGAAGTCTTATGTAACCTTTACGACAAGCCAGAAAGTTGGCAGCGAGGTTGTTTTTCATATTGTTGGCGATGATATGACGTTCGACGGAATTAAGTTCTTGAAGACGAAAGATGTATTGGGTGAGAAGTTTGACTACTATCAGGTTACGAAGAAAGATGTAAGAATAGAAGGCAGAATTACGGATATGAGCGTCGATAACTTTGAAGTGGAAGCCCTTGATGTAAGCCATTGTCCTATGCTGAAGGTGCTAAGCTGTAAGAACGGCAAGTTGGAGAAGTTGGAATTGTCTAACAACAAAGACCTTGACACTTTGATTTGCAGCTACTGCGGACTGAAGGAATTGGATATTACGCAGTGCAGAAAGCTTGTTTTCGTGGATTGCGACGAAAACGAACTTACGAAACTCGATGTCAGCAAGAACCTTCTTTTGAACTTCCTTTCAGCAAACAAGAACAAGATTGGCAGCATCGACGTGAGTGCGCAGAAGTATCTTGAAACGCTTTCGCTGAACGGTACAGACATAGAGTAAGCATCCAATATTAGCCGCCTTTGTGTAACATTCTTGCTTTACTACCTTTGCCCGAAAAACTTATGTTTGTACTCAACGAAACAAATGTTTTTCGGGTTTGTTGCACTCCTGTGGATATGCGTCAGGGTATTCTTCGCCTGTCCCAATTGGTACGCAGCAATGACTTCAATCCTTCTGATGGTGTTGTCTACGTTTTCTACAATCGATCCCGTAACCGAATTAAATTGCTGCACTGGGAACGCTGTGGTTTTGTCGTGTATCATAAACAGATGGCACAGGGTTGCCTGAGTCCTAAAATCATACGGGCGAGAACTGGATTTTATGAACTTCGCTGGGACGAATTGGTACTCTATATTGAAGGTATAAATCCTAATTGCAACCGAAGAAAAAGATACAATAAATCTTAGTATTTTCTTGTCAGTGTCAGATATTTTTCGTAACTTTACATCGTATAAAGAACTGATAATGTGATGGATATGCCTTATAGTACAATGACATCTGACTACCATTCTCTCACTCGGGAAGCTGTTGTTAAACTTCTTGAGCAAAGGGATGCTGAGCTTAAGATTAAGGATGCTCAACTCAAGAACAAGGATGCTGAGCTTAAGAACAAGGATACTCAACTCAAAAACAAGGATGCTGAGCTTAAGATTAAGGATGCTGAGCTGGAACGAAAGTCCCGTCGTATTCTTGAACTTGAGCGCATGGTATTTGGCAGGCGCAGCGAGAAACGCCTGCCTGAGAGTGCAAGCGGCTGGGCGGGTACGCTTTTTGACGAGCAGTGGGCCAAAGAGGGTTCCCTGGCTCAGGTGGAAGCCCTTCCCATCATCAAGGAGATAAAACAGCAGGCCGGACAACGCAGGTCATCACGCCGTGTGAGCCGTCCTTCCAGAAAGGGTAGGGCCTACGCCTCCTATGTTCCCGAGAATATAGAGCGACAGGTGACGGAGATATATCCAGAGGGTTATGACGCTGAGCGCATGGTCATCATCGGACATGACAGAAGTGAGCATCTGTGTCTGCGTCCCTCATCCTTTTATGTCAGGGTAGAAGATCGTGTCATCTGCCGCCTGAAGGAAGCCCGTCCAACGGATGCGAAGGTCGACATCCTGGAAGCCCCCTTGAAAAAGCAAGCGGTGGATTGTTTTGCCGACGCTTCCCTGCTCGCCGAAATCATCACCGCCAAGTTCGCCTATCACCAGCCCGAGTATAGGCAATGTGAAAGATGGAAGGAACTGGGCGTGAACATCCCCACCTCAACCGTCAACAGCTGGGTTCACGATGCCGCCGATGCACTTTATCCACTTTACAAACTTCAAGTAAGACAGATCCTGCAAAGTCCTTATCTTCAAGTTGACGAGACCAGCGTACAGGTTGCCGACCGCAAAGGAAAGACGCGCAAGGGATACCTGTGGGGTATGCGTGACGCCATACACTCCCAGGGTGTGTTCTTCCATTGGAAGGACGAGGCGCGGTCGGGCGCTGTGGCAGATGAGCTCTTCAAGGGCTACCAGGGTGCCATACAGTCTGATGGGTATGAGGTCTACAGCAGGTTTGAGAACGTACAGGGCATCGTGCTGTTAGGATGTATGGCACACGTGAGACGTAAGTTCGAACATCTGGCGGCTGACGATAAAAACGCCGCCCATATCATCGAAACGATAGCCACGCTTTATGAGTTGGAGGAAAACCTCAAACACAAGAAAGCACCCCCCGAGGAAGTGGAGACAGAACGAAAGGCTAAAGCTTACCCCATTCTTAAGTATTTGGAGACCTATATGTTGGATGTACACAAACAGTACACCCCAGGCGAAGCTATGGAGAAGGCACTGCGTTATGCCTTCGCCGTATGGATACGCATTGGCAGGTATGTGCAAGACGGACGCTTCAACATAGATAACAACCTCATGGAGCAGGCCATCAGACCCATCACGCTTGGAAGAAAGAACTACCTGTTCTGTGGTAACAATGAGGGAGCGGAGAACAACGCCATCTTCTATACCTTTATGGCGTGTTGCAGGGAAGCAGACATAGAGCCATACAAATGGATGAAGGAAGTTCTTTCAAGGTCCCTGCTAGATATGACGGAGGAGGAACTCACGAAAATGCTACCTTCAAACTTCAAATAACCCTTATATGCTGCCAGACATATAAGGGTTATTTGTTGGTGTGAAAGGCGGCTAATATTGGATGCTTACGATCCTTCTTACGGATTTCTTTGATGTAGGATACGGCAAACTCCTCACTTGCAATCCTCTCAAGAAGACGGTTCTCGTCATACTTGTAATAAGCCTGCTTCGTGAAGCCAAACAGCTTGCAGAGACTCTCTATCTGATAACAGCGAGAGTCTTCTGCATGCAGGTTCTTTACTGTTTGGCGCCAGCTTTTTTTCGGATGGAAATGTTGAACTGCTTCTCTGCAACGTTAATCAACTCGTTGAAAGCATCAGCACGAAGTGATTCGTGAGTCAGTTCCTTCTTTAAACGTGCAATCTCTGCCTGCAAGTCTTTGATCTCTGTATTCTCGGCATCTGCAATAGGAGTTCCAGAATTNCGGTGCCTTTCTACATCTGCAACGCTATGAAAGCGTTTGAGGTTCATAAGGATAATAAAACCTTTGCGTCTGTAGACGGCGTGCTTTTCGATAAGAACATAGAAACGCTTTTGAAGTATCCGAAGGGCAGAAGCGGCGAGTATGTGGTGCCCGAAACGGTGAAGAAGATTGATAAATATTCGTTCTATGAGGTTTACGAGCTTACGAAGGTAACCTTGCCGAAGTCGCTCACCGAGATAGCAAGCTCGGCATTTTCACACATAAAGAAATTAACAACCATTACTTTACCCGAAAATCTTGAGCAGATAGGCTTTGGCGTGTTTATGAATTGTACGGGACTGACCGAAGTTCACACCCTTGCGGCTGCGCCTCCCTACTGTGGTTCGATGGCATTCTATAATGTGGATTTCGACCAATGCAAGCTGTTTGTTCCTCACGGAAAGCTAAACGTTTACAAAATATCTACACCTTGGTCGTCGTTCAAGCATATCGAAGAGGCTACAGAGAAGTCTTATGTAACCTTTACGACAAGCCAGAAAGTTGGCAGCGAGGTTGTTTTTCATATTGTTGGCGATGATATGACGTTCGACGGAATTAAGTTCTTGAAGACGAAAGATGTATTGGGTGAGAAGTTTGACTACTATCAGGTTACGAAGAAAGATGTAAGAATAGAAGGCAGAATTACGGATATGAGCGTCGATAACTTTGAAGTGGAAGCCCTTGATGTAAGCCATTGTCCTATGCTGAAGGTGCTAAGCTGTAAGAACGGCAAGTTGGAGAAGTTGGAATTGTCTAACAACAAAGACCTTGACACTTTGATTTGCAGCTACTGCGGACTGAAGGAATTGGATATTACGCAGTGCAGAAAGCTTGTTTTCGTGGATTGCGACGAAAACGAACTTACGAAACTCGATGTCAGCAAGAACCTTCTTTTGAACTTCCTTTCAGCAAACAAGAACAAGATTGGCAGCATCGACGTGAGTGCGCAGAAGTATCTTGAAACGCTTTCGCTGAACGGTACAGACATAGAGAAGCTGAATGTAACGAACAATCCATATTTGCAGAACCTGTTTGCGAACGAGAATAAACTCTCCGAACTCAATCTTACGAAGAATACCAGCATACAGGAATTGCAGTTGGCAAAGAACAATTTCGCGTCGTTCTCGCTCAATTCGCCTACGCTGAAGAAACTTTATATCAACGACAACAAGCTGAAGGCGATGACGCTCGACCTTCCTGAACTGGAATTGCTCTGTGCGTACAACAACGAGATGGCAGAGCTCGACTTGTCGAAGCTGAAGAACGTGAACACGCTCTCGCTTCACCACAACCTGCTGACCGATGTAAATATGAAGGCACTCGAAGAGTTGGAGTACATCTGGATAGACAACAACAAGCTGAAAGCGTTGGATTTGTCGCAAAACCAAATGATTTTAACCGTAGTATGCTATTCAAATGAGCTTTCTGCCAAGGCTTGCAAGTCGCTTATGGAGGGACTTCCGCAGCGTAACGAGAGCGACATTGCCGAAATAATTATCGTCGATACGAAGGGAACAGAGGGTAATGTCTGCACGAAACCGGCTGTGGCGATTGCAAAGGCAAAGCAGTGGAACGTGATAGACTACGTTGGCGGAACGGAAGGATATCCAGGTTTGCCTTACGAGGGCATTGATGATCCAACGGGTGTGCAGGGCATCGAGGCTGACGGCAGCACAGCAGGGTTTGTCGTTACCGATGGAAAGATACTGTTCAGCGGCAGTTGCGGACGGGTTGTGCTCTACAATGCACAAGGTGCAGTGGTGCGTTTGCTCGACAATCCTGCAGTGATAGATCTCGGCGATATGCCGTGCGGTGTCTACATCGTGAACTTCAATGGAACTTCAACGAAGTTCGTTCATTAACATAAGCATCTATTACTATTAACAATGGCGGAACAACGTAATGCCGTTCCGCCCTTTACAGATACCAAAACGCCCCTTGCAACCGATAAGACTTGCAAGGGGCGTTTGTTTAAAGCTTAATTTCTCTCCGTTATTAGCATCGGCATATAAACCAAAATCGGCCATTAGAGATTTTTCGTGCAAAAAGTCAGATTATAGTAGGCGGTGCCATCGTTATAACATCTGTATACTAACACAATATGTATCTTTCGTTCAATTTCAAGACGAAATGAAAGCGAAATTTTCTAATGACCGCTAAGTTTGCAGAAGAATGCGACGCAGTCGCATAAACATTAAATAATCAAGATAAAACTATGATTGATAAAGGCGGATTTGAGCCTCTGCGAGCCAAGAAGAATGTTTGTCAAGCTTTCGATTTGTTTTTTGGAAAGCCCAGTTAGGTTGGTAAGTGTGCTTCGTGCCAATTGTTCACTCTCTTGTTGAGGTATTTTCTTTTCTAATTCGGGTCTACTAATTAACTTTAACTATCTGACAATTAACTATTTATGTTGTATAAAATTTGGTTAATTCGCCCAAACTGACTACCTTTGGTTGTTAAAACATTCAAGAGTCGAGGTGAAATACTACTCACAATATCGCAGTCACGACCTGTTTGAACTTCAAGAGTCACTTTCGGGATTGAGCAAATCCAACCGATGGGTCAAGCTAGCCGACCACCTTCCCTGGGGCAGGATAGAGAAAGAATACAACAAACGTCTGAGAAATAGTCACAATGGCGCCGGCAACAATCCCGCCAGGCCTTCATCGGACTGATTAAAAAGAAACGCAAGGGAAAGAAACTCATTGACAAGACAAAACTAATCCATATACGATGCCTGCAGGCAGACTTCCATCTGTTTTTTGATGCCCTGGGCAAACAGTCAAGCACACTTCTTGCTTGCTTCAGCCGCCATGACTACAAATGTCTTCGGGCAGCGTTCAAGATGTATGAACAGCAAAAAATGATGTTCGAGCAGAACGTCCGCAGATGTGCCGACCGCATCAGCATCTACCAGCCGCATCTCCGTCCCATTGTCAGGGTCAAGGCGAAGGTCACGGTTGAGTTCGGTGCGAAAATCGGTGCCAGCATCGTGAGCGGTTACACCTATGTGGATCATGTCAGCTGGGACGCCTATAACGAATCGTCCGACCTCGGCATGCCGCTGGAACTCTACAAAAAGCGTTTTGGCATGCTGCCCAAGGAGATTCAGGCCGACAAGATCTATCTGGGGAAGGAGAACAGGAAGCACATCAAGTCCTGCCATATCAATTGCTACAACCGTCCACTGGGCAGACCTCCCAAGGAAGAGAATGACACACACGCAGAGGACAAGAAGAGAGCCATCGACGGGCGAAATGAGATAGAAGGCACATTTGGAACGACCAAGAGAGTTTACCGAGCCAACGACATCCGAGCGAAACTTGACCAAACGGCTGACACTTGGATAGGAGCTTGCTTCTTCGCTAAGAACATCATGAAGTTCCTAAGGGGACTTCTTTGTCTCATTTTCGAAAAATCGAGCTTGAAGACCTTCCAAAAGAGAATTATGAGCATTTTTGACAGTATGGAGGCTGTATTACCCACACCACAAGGTTGTATGAAAGAAATAAATTAGCAGACCCTATTATAGTGCTGTCCTTAGGTATAAGCACTTATAATTATTGAGAAAAGATTGTGAATTGTGAGATTAAGTTGGTTAATATATTTGTTGTTATGTTATATTTTCTTAATTTCTAAATCTCGCTTTTCTTTTGTTTTATAAATATATGTGATATTCGGTAGAAAGTTTGTACCTTTGCACCTCGAAATACCTTTGTGTGTAGTTACACCTTAATATATAGGCTGCACAGAGGCGTATGAAGTTGAAAATAAACAAAATATATATAAATAAAAAAGTACAATTATGCCTACTATTTCACAATTAGTAAAGAATGGCAGAAAGGTGATTGTAGAGAAGAGTAAGTCTCCTGCTTTGGATAACTGTCCTCAGCGTCGTGGAGTTTGCGTACGTGTCTACACTACAACCCCTAAGAAGCCTAACTCAGCAATGCGTAAGGTTGCTCGTGTTCGTTTGACAAACCAGAAGGAAGTGAACTCTTATATTCCAGGAGAAGGTCACAACTTGCAAGAGCATAGTATCGTATTGGTACGTGGCGGTCGTGTAAAAGACCTCCCAGGTGTACGTTATCACATCGTTCGTGGTACACTTGATACTGCTGGTGTAGCAAGTCGCACACAGCGTCGTTCTAAGTACGGTGCTAAGCGTCCTAAGGCTGCTAAGAAGTAAGAAAAAGTAATTTAAGTTTCCTTTCTCCACAATGTATGGAGGAAAGAAACTTAAATAAAGCAAAAGTCTTTCGGTTTAATAATCGGTGATGGTTGGTAAACGGGAGACTCAAAACAAAGAAGAAATAAAATAGTTTTGCTGGAGATTTGTTTAAAACAGGTTGAGTAAACGTCCAAGAGTGGATATTGAAGAACGTAAAAGCGACAGCCTCCGCAAGATTTTTAAATTTTTAATAAGAAAATGAGAAAAGCAAAACCAAAGAAACGTGTGATCTTACCAGATCCTAAGTTCAATGACCAAAAGGTTTCAAAGTTTGTAAATCACTTGATGTATGATGGTAAGAAGAATACCTCATACGAAATTTTCTATGCAGCACTCGACATCGTTGCAGAAAAGAACAGTGACCAAGAGAAGTCTGCACTCGAAGTTTGGAAGCAGGCTCTCGATAACATCACTCCACAGGTAGAAGTAAAGAGCCGCCGTATTGGTGGTGCTACTTTCCAAGTTCCTACAGAAATTCGTCCTGACCGTAAGGAAAGCGTGTCTATGAAGAATATGATTGCCTTCGCTCGCAAGCGCGGTGGTAAGAGTATGGCTGATAAGCTCGCAGCTGAAATTATGGACGCATTCAATAATCAGGGTGGCGCTTACAAGCGTAAGGAAGATATGCATCGTATGGCTGAGGCTAACCGTGCATTTGCTCACTTCAGATTCTAAACGATTTAACGAAAAAAAAGAAAAATGGCAAGTCACGATTTACAATTTACGCGTAATATCGGTATCATGGCTCACATCGATGCTGGTAAGACAACAACTTCTGAACGTATTTTGTTCTATACAGGTAAGACTCACAAGATTGGTGAGGTGCACGATGGTGCAGCTACAATGGACTGGATGGCACAAGAGCAGGAGCGCGGTATCACAATTACATCAGCTGCAACAACTTGTAACTGGAACTATCAAGGAAAGTCATACAAGATTAACTTGATTGATACTCCAGGACACGTTGACTTTACTGCTGAGGTAGAACGTTCACTCCGTGTACTCGATGGTGCAGTAGCTACTTACTCTGCAGCTGACGGTGTTCAGCCACAGTCTGAAACTGTATGGCGTCAGGCAGATAAATACAACGTACCACGTGTTGGTTACGTAAATAAGATGGACCGTTCTGGTGCTGACTTCTTCGAAACAGTAAGCCAGATGCGTGATATCTTGGGTGCAAACCCACTCGCTGTTCAAATCCCTATCGGTGCAGAAGAAAACTTCAAGGGTGTAGTAGACCTTATTAAGATGAAGGCTATCCTTTGGCACGACGAAACAATGGGCGCTGAATATAGCATAGAAGATATTCCTGCTGATTTGGCAGACGAAGCTGCTGAATGGCGTGAAAAACTTCTCGAAGGTGCTTCAAACTATGATGATGAAGTAATGGAACTTTATCTCGAAGGTAACGATGTTCCTGAAGAGAAGTTGATGGCTGCAATCCGTAAGGGTTGTATCGCTATGGAATGTTGCCCAATGATTTGCGGTTCTTCATACAAGAATAAGGGTGTTCAGCCATTGCTCGACTATGTATGTGCATTCCTCCCTTCACCAGTGGATACTCCTGCAGTAGAAGGTACAAACCCTGATACAGAAGAAGCAGATGTACGTAAGCCAAGTGTAACAGAACCAACTTCTGCACTCGCATTTAAGATTGCTACCGACCCATTTATGGGACGTTTGGTATTCTTCCGCGTTTACTCAGGTAAGGTTGTTGCAGGTTCATACGTTTACAACCCACGTTCAGGCAAGAAAGAACGTATCAGCCGTTTGTTCCAGATGAACTCTAATAAGGAAATTCCTATGGAGTCAATCGACGCTGGTGACATCGGTGCAGGTGTAGGTTTCAAGGATATTCGTACAGGTGATACACTCTGCGATGAGGCTGCACCAATCGTACTCGAATCAATGACCTTCCCTGATACCGTTATTTCAATCGCTGTTGAGCCTAAGAGCCAAGCAGATATTGCTAAACTTGATACAGGTTTGCAGAAGTTGGCTGAAGAAGACCCAACCTTTACCGTACGTACAGACGAGCAAAGCGGTCAGACCATCATCTCAGGTATGGGTGAGCTCCACTTGGACATCATCATCGACCGTTTGAAGCGTGAGTTTAAGGTTGAATGTAACCAAGGTAAGCCACAGGTTAACTATAAGGAAGCTATTACAAAGGCTGCTCAGAGCCGTGAAACTTACAAGAAGCAATCAGGTGGTCGTGGTAAGTTCGCTTGTATCGATGTAACTATCGAGCCAAAGGACGAAGACTACAAGGAAGGCGACTTGCAGTTTATTAACGTGGTTAAGGGTGGTAACGTTCCTAAGGAATTTATCCCTGCAGTAGAAAAGGGCTTCAAAGATTGCTTGAGCAACGGTGTACTTGGTGGTTTCCCTATCACAGGTTTGAAGGTTACTTTGACCGATGGTTCTTTCCACCCAGTTGACTCTGACCAGTTGTCATTCGAACTTGTTGCTCACCAAGCATTCAAGAAACTTTGCCCTCAAGCAGGTCCTGTTCTTATGGAACCTATTATGAAGGTAGAAGTTGTTACCCCAGAAGAAAATATGGGTGACGTAATCGGTGACTTGAACAAGCGTCGTGGTCTTGTACAGGGTATGGAAGAAGCTCGCAGCGGTGCACGCGTAGTTAAGGCTATGGTACCATTGTCAGAAATGTTCGGTTATGTAACAGCACTCCGTACCATTACTTCAGGTCGTGCTACTTCATCTATGGAGTACGATCACCACTCTCCAGTTTCTGCAAGCCTTGCTAAGGAAATCTTGGAAGAGTTGCACGGTAACGCTGACCTCGTAAAGTAAAAAGATAACAAAGTTGGGAACATCTTCATAGCGAATGACTCTTATGAAGATGTACCCCATACTTATTCTATAACAATTAAATTCAATAAAAACAATGAGTCAAAAGATTCGTATTAAGCTTAAGTCTTACGACCACCAGTTGGTTGATAAGTCAGCTGAAAAGATTGTGAAGGCTGTAAAGACAACAGGTGCTATCGTTAGTGGTCCTATTCCATTGCCAACACACAAGCGTATTTACACTGTAAACCGCTCTACATTCGTTAACAAGAAGTCACGTGAGCAATTCCAACTCTCTGATTTCAAGCGTCTCATCGACATCTATAGTTCAACTCCTAAGACAGTTGACGCATTGATGAAGCTTGAGTTGCCATCAGGTGTAGAAGTAGAAATCAAGGTGTAATAACGCACTACGAAAGCAAAATTATTAAGAATTTAAATTATTAAAATTAATTGAAATGCCAGGATTATTAGGAAAGAAAATCGGAATGACATCCGTTTTCAGTGCCGATGGTAAGAATGTACCATGCACTGTTATTGAAGCTGGTCCTTGTGTTGTAACCCAAGTTAAGACAATCGAAAAAGACGGTTACAAGGCTGTTCAGTTAGGTTTCGGCGAAGCTAAGGAGAAGAGAACTTCTAAGCCACAGCAGGGACACTTTAAGAAAGCCGGCACAACACCAAAGAAGCACTTGGCCGAGTTCAAATTTGATGAGGAGTACAACCTCGGTGATACCATTACTGTAGAATTGTTCAACGACACTAAGTTTGTTGACGTTGTAGGTACATCTAAGGGAAAAGGCTTCCAAGGCGTTATGAAGCGTCACGGATTCGGTGGTGTAGGTCAGTCTACTCACGGTCAGGACGACCGCGCTCGTAAACCGGGTTCTATTGGTGCTTGTTCTTACCCAGCAAAGGTTTTCAAGGGTATGCGCATGGGCGGTCAAATGGGTGGTGATAGAGTTACTACTCAAAACCTTCAAGTGTTAAAGGTAATTCCAGAACACAACCTCATCCTTGTTAAGGGTAGCGTGGCTGGATGTAATGGTTCAACCCTTATAATAAATAAGTAATGGATATTAACGTATTAGATATTAAAGGTCAGGAGACCGGCCGTAAGGTTACTCTTAACGAGAATATCTTCGGAATTGAGCCAAACGATCACGTACTCTACCTCGATGTAAAGCAGTATCTTGCTGACCAACGTCAGGGAACAGCTAAGTCAAAGGAAAGAAGTGAACACACTGGTTCTACACGTAAGTTAGGTCGTCAGAAGGGCGGCGGCGGTGCACGCCGTGGTGACATCAACTCACCAGTCCTCGTAGGTGGTGGTCGCGTTTTCGGTCCTACACCTCGCGATTATAGTTTCAAGCTCAACAAGAAAGTTAAGGTTCTTGCTCGTAAGTCTGCATTGGCTTACAAGGCACAAGACGAAGCAATCGTTGTAGTTGAAGATTTCAACTTTGACGCTCCAAAGACTAAAGATTTTATAACTTTTACTAAAAATCTTAAAGTTGAGGGCAAGAAAGTGCTTGTAGTTTTGCCAGAAACTCAAAAAAATGTATATTTGTCAGCTCGTAATTTGGAGAAGGCACAAGTTACTACAGCAGCAATGGTAAATTCATACGCAGTTTTGAATGCTGATGTTGTTGTAATTACTGAAAATTCTCTCAAGACAATCGACGAAATCTTAAATAAGTAAAATAGGAGACAGTAAGAATTATGGGATTTATCATTAAACCAGTGGTCACTGAAAAGATGGCCAAGATTACCGACAAGTCTTCTGCAGACAGAACATTAGTGGCATTGAACGAGAAGTCAGCTAAGGCACACAATGCAACAACTGAAACTCGTAGCTATGTTGTAAAAAACAAGCGTCATCCTGAAGGTTTGAAGAAGGAAAAGACAGTTTTCACTTATGTTAAGCCTGCACAGCCTAAGTATGGTTTTATCGTTAAGCCAGAGGCTAACAAGCTTGAAATTAAGAAGGAAATCGAAAGTCTGTATAATGTTACAGTAGTTGATGTGAATACTGTTCGTTATGCTGGTAAGCGCTCATCACGCTATACTAAGGCAGGCCTTGTGAAAGGTCAAAAGAACGCATTCAAGAAGGCTATCGTCACTCTAAAGAATGGCGATGAAATTGATTTTTACAGCAATATTTAAATAAAAAATGGCAGTACGTAAATTAAATCCGGTTACACCGGGACAAAGACACAAGATTATTGGCACGTTCGAGGATATTACTGCATCCGTGCCAGAGAAGTCTCTCGTTTACGGTAAGCGTTCTACTGGTGGTCGAAACAACACTGGTAAAATGACAGTTCGCTACATTGGTGGTGGTCATAAGAAGAAGTTTCGTTTCATCGACTTCAAACGAGAGAAAGATGGTGTTCCAGCTGTAGTTAAGACAATCGAGTACGATCCTAACAGATCTGCTCGTATTGCCTTGTTGTACTACGCTGATGGTGAAAAACGTTACATTATTGCTCCTAACGGACTGCAAGTAGGTGCTACATTGGTGTCAGGCGCAGATGCTGCTCCTGAAGTAGGTAACACTCTTCCGCTTGCAAACATTCCTGTTGGTACTGTAATTCATAACATTGAATTGCGTCCAGGTCAGGGTGCTTTGCTCGTTCGTTCGGCTGGTAACTTTGCTCAGCTTACTTCTCGTGAAGGCAGTTATTGTGTTATTAAGCTCCCTTCTGGCGAAACACGTCAGATTCTTTCAGCTTGTAAAGCTACAATTGGTAGTGTAGGTAACTCTGACCACGCACTTGAACAGTCTGGTAAGGCTGGTCGCTCACGTTGGTTGGGACGTCGTCCTCACAACCGTGGTGTTGTTATGAACCCTGTAGATCACCCAATGGGTGGTGGTGAAGGCCGTCAGTCAGGTGGTCACCCACGTTCTCGTAAGGGCTTGTACGCTAAGGGTCTCAAGACTCGCGCACCTAAGAAGCTTTCAAACAAGTACATTATTGAAAGAGCTAAAAAGAAGTAAACAAAGTAATTAAGAGTAAATTATGAGTCGTTCATTAAAAAAGGGTCCATACATCAACGTATCACTCGAAAAGAAAATTCTCGCTATGAATGAGAGTGGTAAGAAGACTGTCGTAAAGACATGGGCCAGAGCATCAATGATTTCCCCAGAATTTGTGGGTCACACTGTTGCAGTTCATAACGGAAATAAATTTATCCCTGTTTACATTACTGAGAATATGGTAGGCCACAAGCTCGGAGAGTTCAGCCCTACACGCCGTTTCGGTGGTCACTCTGGTAATAGAAAGTAACAGGTCATAACCCTTAGAAAAAGATAAATATAATGGGAGCAAGAAAACATATAAAGGCTGAGGAGCGTAAACAAGCCCTCAAAAGCCAGTATTTTGCAAAGCTCAAGGACTGCCCTTCTTCTCCACGTAAAATGCGCTATGTTGTAGATATGGTTCGTGGTATGGAAGTAAATCGTGCCTTAGGTGTACTAAGGTTCTCAAAGAAGGCAGCTGCTCAGAATGTAGAGAAACTTCTACGCTCAGCTATTGCTAACTGGGAAACCAAAAATGACCGCAAAGCTGAAGACGGTGAACTTTATATCTCTAAGATCTTCGTTGATGAAGGTGTTACAATGAAGCGCATGCGTCCTGCACCACAGGGCCGTGGCTATAGAATTCGTAAACGTTCTAACCACGTCACACTTTTCGTAGATGCAAAGTCTGACGCTAACAATGATAAATAAATAGTAGAATGGGACAGAAAGTTAATCCAATAAGCAACCGCTTAGGTATTATCCGCGGTTGGGAGTCAAATTGGTTCGGTGGCAAGGATTTCGGAGATAGCCTCTTGGAGGATAAGAAAATCCGTACATACTTGAATAAGCGCCTCGAAAAGGCAAGCATTTCTCGTATCGTCATTGAACGTACATTGAAGCTCGTTACCATCACTATTTGTACAGCCCGTCCAGGTATTGTTATTGGTAAAGGTGGTCAGGACGTAGATAAGCTCAAAGAAGAATTGAAGAACCTTTTCAAAAAGGAAATTCAAATCAATATCTTTGAAGTGAAGAAGCCTGAACTCGATGCAAACATCGTGGGTAACAACATCGCTCGCCAGGTAGAAGGTAAGGTGGCTTACCGCCGTGCTATCAAGATGGCTGTTGCTAACACAATGCGCGCTGGAGCTGAAGGTATTAAAGTTCAAATTACAGGTCGTCTGAACGGTGCCGAGATGGCACGTAAGGAAATGTTTAAGGAAGGACGTACTCCTCTCCACACATTCCGTGCAGACATCGATTATTGTCAGACAGAGGCTCTTACTAAGGTTGGCCTCTTGGGTATTAAGGTTTGGATTTGCCGTGGAGAAATTTACAACAAGGTAGACCTCACTCCTAACTTTACTCAAGAAAAGAGTAACGCACGTACAGGTAACTCTGGAAACGCACGCTCTGGACGTGGTAATCGAAGAAGAAACAATAACCGTTAAAAGTAGAAGCTATCATGTTACAGCCAAAAAGAGTAAAATATAGAAGACCTCAAGATGGACGCGGTAATAAAGGTAACGCCCACAGAGGTACGCAATTGGCTTTTGGTTCGTTTGGTATCAAGACACTTGAACCAAAGTGGATCGATAGCCGACAGATTGAGGCAGCTCGTATTGCGCTAAACCGCTATATGAACCGTCAAGGTCAGGTCTGGATTAGAATTTTCCCTGATAAACCAATTACTCGTAAGCCAGCCGATGTGCGTATGGGTAAGGGTAAGGGTGACCCAGCAGGTTGGGTTGCACCAGTTACCCCAGGTCGTATTCTCTTTGAAGTAGAAGGTGTAAGTTTCGATATTGCTAAAGAAGGTCTCCGCCTCGCAGCACAGAAACTTCCAGTAAAGACAAAGTTTGTCGTAAGACGTGATTTCGATAAAAACGCTTAAGAAAGATGAAGATTAAAGAAGTAAAACAACTCGAAACCAAAGAATTGGTTGAGAAGATAGAAAATGCTGAAACAGCTCTTGATAAGATGAAGCTGAATCATCAGGTTACTCCACTTGAGAATCCATCTCAGATTAAGGTTGCTCGTCGTGACATCGCACGTATGAAAACAGAACTTCGTCAGAGAGAACTTAATAAATAACAATGGTCCAGATGGAAACAAGAAATTTAAGAAAAGTAAGACAGGGTGTCGTAACTAGCAACAAAATGGATAAAACCATCGTTATTGCAGCAAAGTTCAAGGAAAAGCACCCTATATATGGTAAGTTTGTCCAGAAGACAAAGAAGTACCATGCTCATGATGAGAAGAACGAAGCTAACATTGGCGACACAGTTCTCATTATGGAAACTCGTCCTTTGAGCAAAACAAAGAGATGGAGATTAGTTCAAATAGTAGAAAAAGCTAAGTAATTATGATACAGTCAGAATCAAAACTTACAGTATGTGATAACAGCGGTGCACGTGTAGCTAAATGTATTCGTGTACTTGGCGGTACTCGCCGTCGTTACGCAAGTGTTGGTGACGTTATCGTAGTTGCAGTGCAGAACGTCATCCCATCAAGTGATATTAAGAAAGGTGCAGTATCAAAAGCTTTGATAGTACGCACAAAGAAGGAAATCCGTCGTGCTGATGGTTCATACATCCGTTTCGACGACAACGCATGTGTATTGCTTAACAATGCGGGCGAAATTCGTGGTAGCCGTATCTTCGGCCCTGTAGCTCGTGAATTGCGTGCAGTAAATATGAAGGTTGTTTCTTTGGCACCAGAGGTTCTTTAATTTAAAAAACGAAAAGTAAAATGGCAAAATTCCATATAAAGAAAGACGATCAAGTTATCGTTCTTGCTGGCTCTGATAAGGGCAAGACTGGTAAGGTGCTCAAAGTTCTCGTTGATAAAGAACGCGTACTTGTAGAAGGAATCAATATGGTTTCAAAGAGCACAAAGCCATCTGCAGCAAACCCACAAGGTGGTATTGTAAAGCAGGAGGCACCTATTCATATCTCAAATTTAAGTCTCATCGATCCTAAGAGCGGTAAGGCTACACGTATCAAGATTGAACGTGAAGGCAAGACTGTTAAGCGTATCGCTAAAAAGTCAGGGGAGGTAATTAAGTAATGAATACAGCACAGTTAAAGAATGTGTATAAGGAGCAAATCGCTCCTGCACTCCAGAAGCAATTCAATTATACTTCTGCTATGCAGATTCCTGTCTTGAAGAAGATTGTTATCAATCAAGGTTTGGGAGATGCTACTCAAGATAAGAAGATTATTGAAGTTGCTATCAATGAAATCACAGCTATTACAGGTCAGAAGGCAGTAGCAACATACTCTCGCAAGGATATTGCTAACTTCAAGCTTCGTAAGCAGATGCCTATCGGTGTTATGGTAACATTGCGTCGTGAGCGTATGTACGAGTTCCTCGAAAAGCTTGTACGTGTGTCTTTGCCACGTATCCGTGACTTCAAGGGTATCGAAAGCAAGTTTGATGGTCGTGGTAACTACACATTGGGTATCACAGAGCAAATCATCTTCCCTGAAATTAACATTGATCAGGTAGATCGTATTCAAGGTATGAACATTACATTCGTAACTTCAGCTCAGACTGACGAAGAAGGTTATGCTCTCTTGAAGGCATTTGGTCTTCCATTCAAGAACGCTAAAAACGATTAAGAGATATGGCAAAAGAATCAATGAAAGCTCGCGAAGTAAAGCGTGCAAAGCTCGTTGCTCGTTACGCTGAAAAGCGTGCAGCTTTGAAAAAGATTATAGCTACTTCTGAAGATCCTGCTGAAGCATACGAGGCAGCTCGTAAGCTCCAAGCTATTCCAAAGAATGCTAACCCTATCCGTCTTCACAATCGCTGTAAGATGACAGGTCGTCCTAAAGGTTATATCCGTCAGTTCGGTCTTTCTCGTATTCAGTTCCGTGAAATGGCTTCTCAGGGTCTCATTCCTGGCGTAAAGAAGGCAAGCTGGTAATTCATTTATTGCGTTATGTGTTCTTGCAAAAGAGGACATAACGCATAAATGTTACAAAAGATTTTTTTTAATATTGTCGGGGAAGTCCCGATTAATTAAACATTTATATTTTATGACAGATCCAATAGCAGATTATCTGACCAGACTCAGAAACGCAATCATGGCTCATCACCGTGTTGTTGAGGTTCCTGCGTCTAACTTGAAGAAGTCTATCACAAAGATTCTCTTCGAGAAGGGATACATCCTTAACTACAAGTTTGTAGAGGATGGTCCACAGGGTACTATCAAGGTCGCTTTGAAGTACGACCCAGTTACAAAGCAGAATGCAATTAAGCATTTGAAGCGTGTATCAAGCCCAGGTCTTCGCCAGTACACTGGTTACAAAGACATGCCGAGAGTTATTAACGGACTTGGAATTGCAATTATTTCAACGTCTAAAGGTGTAATGACTAACAAAGAAGCAGCTGCTGAGAAAATCGGTGGTGAAGTTCTTTGCTACGTTTATTAATTGGAGGATTTGAAATGTCAAGAATTGGAAAATTACCAATTAGTATTCCTGCAGGTGTTACAGTAACATTGAAGGATGATGTAATTACAGCTAAAGGTCCTAAGGGCGAACTCTCACAGTATGTTAACCCTTCAATCAAGACCAATATTGAAGAAGGTCAGATAACTTTTGAGGTTGATGAAAATAGCCCAGTAAACTACAAACAAAAGCAAGCTTTCCACGGTTTGTATCGTTCACTCGTTAACAATATGATTGTTGGTGTTAGTGAAGGTTATAAGAAAACATTGGAACTTGTAGGTGTAGGTTACCGCGTTTCAAATCAAGGTAATTTGATAGAGTTCTCGCTCGGTTATACTCACCCTATCTTTATTCAGCTTCCTTCAGAGGTTAAGGTTGAAACAAAGAGTGAACGTAACCAGAACCCTATGCTTATGCTTGAATCAGCTGATAAGCAATTGTTAGGTCTTATTTGTGCAAAGATACGTTCTTTCCGTAAGCCTGAGCCTTACAAGGGTAAGGGTATCCTATTCCAGGGAGAGGTTATTCGTAGAAAGTCTGGTAAATCAGCTGCAGCTAAGTAACTTTAATAAATCAGTACGATTATGACAACTAAGAAAGAACAAAGAAGACTTAAAATAAAGTTCCGCATTCGTAAGAGTGTGAACGGCACTGCAGAACGTCCTCGTTTGAGCGTTTTCCGCAGTAATAAGCAGATTTATGCACAGGTAATCAACGACCTTACAGGCACTACTCTCGCTTCGGCTTCTTCAGCTGGTCTCGAAAAGATGGCTAAGATTGAACAAGCAAAGAAGGTAGGCGCACTTGTAGCTGAAAAGGCTGCAGCTGCTGGAGTTCAACAAGTAGTGTTCGACCGTAACGGTTATCTCTATCATGGTCGCATTCAGGCTTTGGCTGACGCTGCACGTGAAGGAGGACTTAAATTCTAAACGATTATGGCAATGAATAAAGTAAAAGTAAATAGTGACGTAGAACTCAAAGACCGTTTGGTTGCGATTAACCGTGTAACAAAGGTTACAAAAGGTGGACGTACTTTCACATTTGCAGCTATCGTCGTTGTAGGTGATGGTAAAGGCGTTATCGGTTGGGGTCTTGGTAAGGCTGGCGAAGTAACAGCTGCTATCCAAAAGGGTACAGATGCTGCAAAGAAAAACCTTGTTAAGGTTCCTGTATTGAAAGGCACAGTTCCTCATGAAGCTGAAGCACGTTTTAGCGGTGCTCAAGTTCTCATCAAGCCAGCTGCAGCTGGTACTGGTCTTAAGGCCGGTGGTGCTATGCGTGCTGTATTGGAGAGCGCAGGTATTTCTGATGTGATTGCAAAATCTAAGGGTTCATCAAATCCACATAACCTTGTTAAGGCTACAATTGCTGCTCTCGCTCAAATGCGTGACGCATATACAGTAGCAGGTGAACGTGGTATTGGTATGGATAAAGTGTTTAACGGTTAATTAAAGGAGAAATAAAATTATGGCAACTATTAAGGTAAAGCAAATTAAGAGCCGTATCAACGCTCCTAAAGACCAGAAAGCAACTTTGACAGCACTTGGACTTCGCAAGATTGCACAGGTTGTTGAAGTAGAAGATACTCCAAGCATCCGTGGTATGATTCGCAAAGTACATCATCTGGTATCAGTAATTGATTAATCAATCTTTTAAAAAGAAATAAGAATTATGAAATTAAATAATTTGAAACCAGCAGCGGGTTCTACTCATTCACGTCGTCGTATTGGTCGTGGTCCAGGTTCTGGACTCGGTGGTACTTCTACACGTGGTCACAAGGGTGCTAAGTCACGCTCTGGTTATAAGAAAAAGATCGGTTTTGAAGGTGGTCAGATGCCACTTCAACGCCGTGTACCTAAGGGTGGTTTCAAGAATATCAACCATAAGGAATACTTGGCTGTAAACTTGGACACACTTCAGGCAATCGCTGAAAAGAAGAATCTTACAAAGATCGGATTGGCTGAACTTAAAGAAGCTGGTTTGACAAATGGCAAGTGCCTTGTTAAGATTCTGGGTAATGGCGAATTAAAATTGAAGGTTGATGTTGAAGCAAATGCCTTCTCAAAGACTGCTGAAGAAGCTATCAAGGCAGTTGGTGGTAACACAACTATAATCTAAGTTAATGAAAAAGTTTATTGAGACACTGAAGAACTGTTGGAAAATCGAGGATTTGCGCAAGCGACTCCTCGTGACCATTCTGTTCACAGCTATTTACCGTTTTGGCTCGTTCATAGTACTTCCAGGTATTAATCCGAGCTTGTTGGAAAAATTGCAGTCACAGACAGCTGGCGGACTTATGTCGCTGTTGGACATGTTCTCCGGTGGTGCATTCTCCAATGCGTCTATCTTCGCATTAGGAATTATGCCATACATCTCAGCTTCTATCGTTATGCAGCTCGTTGCTATCGCTGTACCTTATTTCCAAAAGATGCAGCGTGAAGGCGAGAGCGGTCATAAGAAGATAAATTGGTATACTCGTATCTTGACAGTGTTCATTTTGCTGTTCCAAGCACCTGCGTACCTCTTTAACCTTAAAGCACAGGCAGCAGGAGCATTGGCAACTGGTGTCAGTTGGACTGCTTTTATGATTCCTGCAGCCTTTATCTTGGCAGCAGGTTCAATGTTTATCCTATGGTTGGGTGAACGTATAACCGATAAAGGTATAGGAAATGGAGTCTCAATACTCATCATGGTTGGTATCATTGCCCGACTTCCACAAGCTTTCTTCCAAGAAGTTAGTAGTCGTTTCACTGCTATTACAAGTGGTGGTATCGTGATGTTTATTGTTGAAATCATCATTCTCTATGGCGTTGTATGTGCAGCTATCCTCTTGACGCAAGGTACTCGCAAGATACCAGTGCAGTATGCTAAACGTGTAATCGGAAATAAGCAATATGGTGGTGCTCGCCAATACATTCCTTTGAAGTTATTTGCAGCCAACGTAATGCCTATCATCTTTGCTCAAGCATTGATGTTTATACCTTTGGCAATTGTTCAGTATTCTACTGACAATACAAGTACTGTACTTCAGTCTTTGATGAATACAAAGAGTTTGCTTTATAACTGTGTATATGTATTTTTGATTATCGCATTTACATATTTCTATACAGCAATGACTCTCAATCCTACTCAGATGGCTGAAGATATGAAGAGAAACAACGGCTTTATTCCAGGCGTTAAGCCAGGTAAAGACACAGCGGAATATATCGACACTGTAATGACTCGTCTTACATTCCCTGGTTCTCTTTTCATTGCTTTCATCGCCGTTATGCCAGCCCTTGCACATTTATTGAATGTTCAAGATTCATTTAGCCAGTTCTTTGGTGGAACATCTTTGTTGATTCTTGTCGGTGTTGTTATTGACACACTTCAACAAATCGAATCACACTTGATGATGCGTCACTATGATGGTCTTTTGAACTCAGGACATACAAGAGGCAATGCTGGAGTTGCAGCATATTAAAATCATTTTCTTGTAAATAATATTTTATTTCGAGATATTGATGATAAGTTATCTAATGTGGAAGTCCAATCAAACTTTAACATTTGGTTGGCTACCACATTTGATGCTACAAAGCGATATTGTTCTGCAACATTGTAAATATAGCGAGTTCTTATTTCAGTATTCGAAGTAAAACTTATAAAAGTAAAATTTTTAAATATGGCAAAACAAACTGCAATTGAGCAGGACGGAACTATTTTGGAAGCACTTTCAAATGCAATGTTCCGAGTAGAGTTGGAAAACGGTGTTGATATAACAGCACATATTTCTGGTAAGATGAGAATGCACTACATCAAGATTCTCCCTGGTGATAAGGTGAAAGTCGAGATGAGTCCATACGACTTAACAAAAGGCAGAATAGTTTTCAGATATAAATAATACATCAAAATATGAAGACAAGAGCATCATTAAAGAAGAGAACAGCTGACTGTAAGATAGTACGTCGTAAAGGTCGTTTGTTCCTTATCAACAAGAAGAACCCTAAGTTTAAAACACGTCAGGGTTAAAGTTAAAAAAGCATAAAAACTTACGTAGGTAACAAATAATAATTACCTTTGTATGCTTTTTAGCGCAAAATAAACATTTTTAATTAATTCAAATTCAATGGCAATAAGAATTGTTGGAGTAGATTTGCCCCAGAATAAGCGTGGCGAAATCGCATTGACTTATATCTATGGTATAGGTCGAAGTAGTTCAGCAAAGATATTGGATAAGGCAGGTATCAGCCGCGACCTGAAGGTTAGCGAGTGGTCTGATGACCAAGCTGCTAAAATCCGTGAAATTATCGGTGCTGAATTCAAAGTTGAAGGTGATCTCCGTTCAGAGGTCCAAATGAACATCAAGCGTCTCATGGATATAGGTTGCTATCGTGGAGTTAGACATCGTAATGGTCTTCCTGTTCGCGGTCAGAGTACTAAGAATAATGCTCGTACCCGTAAGGGAAAGAAGAAGACTGTTGCTAATAAGAAGAAGGCTACTAAGTAAAATTTAGTTGAGAGTTGAGAGTTGAGAATTTATTATTCGTAGACTTATAGACTTAAAGCTTTTAAACTAAAAAGAAATTATGGCAAAGAAATCAGCAACATCTAAGAAAAGAAATGTAAGAGTTGACGCATTAGGTCAGCTTCACGTACATAGTTCATTTAATAACATCATTGTATCTTTAGCAAATAACGAAGGTCAGGTTATCTCTTGGTCTTCTGCTGGTAAGATGGGATTCCGTGGTTCTAAGAAGAACACTCCTTACGCTGCACAGATGGCAGCAGAGGACTGTGCTAAAGTAGCTTTCGACCTCGGTTTGCGTAAAGTAAAGGCGTTTGTAAAGGGCCCAGGTAACGGCCGTGAGAGTGCTATCCGCGCTGTCAACGCAGCTGGTATCATCGTTACAGAGATTGTCGATGTAACTCCATTACCACACAACGGTTGTCGTCCTCCTAAGCGTCGTCGTGTATAATCACATCTTATAACAATTTAAATTAGAAATAATTATGGCAAGATACATAGGTCCAAAATCTAGAATCGCACGCCGCTTTGGTGAGCCAATCTTCGGCGCAGATAAAGTGTTAGCTAAGAGAAATTTCCCTCCTGGTCAGCACGGAAACAATCGTCGTCGCAAGGTATCTGAGTATGGTGCTCAGTTGGCTGAAAAGCAGAAGGCGAAATATACATATGGTGTACTCGAACGTCAGTTCCGCAATATGTTCGATCGTGCAGCAAAGGCAAGTGGTATTACTGGTGAGATTCTTCTTCAGAGTCTCGAAAGCCGTCTTGACAACGTAGTTTATCGTCTTGGTCTTGCACCAACACGTGCTGCTGCTCGTCAGTTGGTTAGCCACAAGCACATTGTTGTTAACGGTAAGGTTGTTAATATCGCTTCATATTCAGTAAAGCCAGGTGATATTGTTGGTGTACGCGAAAGAGCTAAGTCTCTTGAAGTAATTGAAGCTGCTTTGGCAGGTTTCAACCACAGCAAGTATCCTTGGATTGAATGGGATGAGAACAGCAAGAGTGGAAAGTTCCTCCACCGTCCTGATCGTGCAGATATTCCTGAAAATATTAAGGAGCAGTTAATCGTTGAGTTGTACTCTAAACAATAAAATTCATTAAATTAATGGCGATATTAGCATTTCAAAAACCTGATAAAGTAGTGATGCTGGAGGCTAACGACAAGTTCGGCAAGTTCGAATTCCGTCCTCTTGAGCCTGGCTTTGGTGTTACCATTGGTAACTCTCTTCGCCGCATTCTCCTTTCATCTCTTGAAGGTTATGCTATCAACACTGTTCGCATTGCGGGTGTTGAGCATGAATTCTCTTCAGTACCGGGTGTAAAGGAAGATGTAACCAACATCATCTTGAATCTCAAGCAAGTTCGATTCAAGCAAGTAGTAGAAGAATTCGAGAATGAGAAAGTTAGTATCACCGTAGAGAATTCAACCGAGTTCAAAGCTGGTGATATAGGTAAGTATCTGACTGGATTTGAAGTGTTAAATCCTGATTTGGTGATTTGTCATTTAGATTCAAAAGCTTCAATGCAGATGGATTTGACTATCAATAAGGGACGTGGCTACGTTCCTGCTGAGGAAAATCGTGAATTCTGCACTGATGTAAATGTACTCCCAATCGATTCAATCTACACCCCAATCCGCAACGTAAAATATTCAGTAGAACCTTATCGTGTTGAGCAGAAGACCGACTATGATAAGCTGATTATTGAAGTTGCAACAGATGGTTCTATACATCCAATGGATGCATTGAAAGAGGCTGCAAAGATACTTATTTATCACTTTATGTTGTTCTCTGACGAGAAGATTACTCTTGAAAATCCAGAACAAGAGGGTAACCAAGAGTTTGACGAAGAAGTATTGCATATGCGTCAGTTGCTTAAAACCAAGCTTACTGACTCTACGCTCAACCTTAGTGTTCGTGCGCTCAACTGCTTGAAGGCAGCTGATGTAGAAACACTTGGCGACCTCGTTCAGTACAACAAGACCGACCTCTTGAAGTTCCGCAACTTTGGTAAGAAATCGCTTTCTGAGCTTGATGATTTGCTCGAGAGTCTGAATCTTTCGTTTGGAACTGATATAACAAAGTATAAATTAGACAAGGAATAATGCTTTATGAAGTTTCCGTAGTGTTACAGCTCTACGGAAACTTATAAACTCTCCCTTGCTTAAACAAGTAAAAACAAAATGAGACATAATAAAAAATTCAACCATTTAGGTCGTACTGCAAGTCATCGTAGTGCTATGCTTACCAACATGGCTATCTCTTTGATCAAGCACAAAAGAATCACTACGACCCTCGCAAAGGCTAAGGCTTTGAAGAAGTTTGTAGAACCTCTTATTACACGTGCTAAGGACGATACAACCAACTCACGTCGTGTTGTATTCCGTTATCTTCAGGACAAAGAGGCTGTTAACGAGCTCTTCAAGGAAATCTCTGTTAAGGTAGGCGATCGTCCAGGTGGTTACACACGTGTTATCAAGCTGGGTACACGCCAAGGTGACGCTGCTCCTATTGCTTTTATCGAGTTGGTTGACTATGATGAGAATATGGCTAAGACTCCTAAGGCAGAAGCTAAAAAGACACGTCGTAGCCGTCGTTCTACAAAGAAGGTTGAAGCTGAAGCACCTGCAACAGAAGTTGCTGCAGAAGAAGCAAAGGCTGAATAATCCTTGTAAAATATCTCTTTACAATATAGCGGATATGTCCAAATGGGCATATCCGCTTTTTCGTTTTCTCCTTTTTTATTATCAAGGAGTTGTTGTCGCTTTGCCCATTTTATTGTAAGCATCCAATATTAGCCGCCTTTGTGTAACATTCTTACTTTACTACCTTTGCCCGAAAAACTTATGTTTGTACTCAACGAAACAAATGTTTTTCGGGTTTGTTGCACTCCTGTGGATATGCGTCAGGGTATTCTTCGCCTGTCCCAATTGGTACGCCGCAATGACTTCAATCCTTCTGATGGTGTTGTCTACGTTTTCTACAATCGAGCCCGTAACCGAATTAAATTGCTGCACTGGGAACGCTGTGGTTTTGTCGTGTATCATAAACAGATGGCACAGGGTTGCCTAAGTCCTAAAATCATACGGGCGAGAGCTGGATTTTATGAACTTCGCTGGGACGAATTGGTACTCTATATTGAAGGTATAAATCCTAATTGCTACCGAAGAAAAAGATACAATAAATCTTAGTATTTTCTTGCCAGTGTCAGATATTTTTTGTAATTTTACATCGTATAAAGAACTGATAATGTGATGGATATGCCTTATTGCACAATGACATCTGACTACCATTCTCTCACTCGGGAAGCTGTTGTTAAACTTCTTGAGCAAAGGGATGCTGAGCTTAAGAACAAGGATACTCAACTCAAGAACAAGGATGCTGAGCTTAAGAACAAGGATACTCAACTCAAGGATAAGGATGCTGAGCTCAAGGATAAGGATGCTGAGCTCAAGGATAAGGATGCTGAGCTCAAGGATAAGGATGCTGAGCTCAAGGATAAGGATGCTGAGCTCAAGGATAAGGATGCTGAGCTCAAGGATAAGGATGCTGAGCTCAAGGATAAGGAGGCTGAGCTTAAGATTAAGGATGCTGAGCTGGAACGAAAGTCCCGTCGTATTCTTGAACTTGAGCGCATGGTATTTGGCAGGCGCAGCGAGAAACGCCTGCCTGAGAGTGCAAGCGGCTGGGCGGGTACGCTTTTTGACGAGCAGTGGGCCAAAGAGGGTTCCCTGGCTCAGGTGGAAGCCCTTCCCATCATCAAGGAGATAAAACAGCAGGCCGGACAACGCAGGTCATCACGCCGTGTGAGCCGTCCTTCCAGAAAGGGTAGGGCCTACGCCTCCTATGTTCCCGAGAACATAGAGCGACAGGTGACGGAGATATTTCCAGAGGGTTATGATGCTGAGCGCATGGTCATCATCGGACATGACAGAAGTGAGCATCTGTGTCTGCGTCCCTCATCCTTTTATGTCAGGGTAGAAGATCGTGTCATCTGCCGCCTGAAGGAAGCCCGTCCAACGGATGCGAAGGTCGACATCCTGGAAGCCCCCTTGAAAAAGCAAGCGGTGGATTGTTTTGCCGACGCTTCCCTGCTCGCCGAGATCATCACCGCCAAGTTCGCCTATCACCAGCCCGAGTATAGGCAATGTGAAAGATGGAAGGAACTGGGCGTGAACATCCCCACCTCAACCGTCAATAGCTGGGTTCACGATGCCGCCGATGCGCTTTATCCGCTTTACAAACTTCAAGTAAGACAGATCCTGCAAAGTCCTTATCTTCAAGTTGACGAGACCAGCGTACAGGTTGCCGACCGCAAGGGAAAGACGCGCAAGGGATACCTGTGGGGCGTGCGTGACGCCATGCACTCCCAGGGTGTGTTCTTCCATTGGAAGGACGGGTTGCGGTCGGGCGCTGTGGCAGATGAACTCTTCAAGGGCTACCAGGGTGCCATACAGTCTGATGGGTATGAGGTCTACAGCAGGTTTGAGAACGTTCAGGGCATCGTGCTGTTAGGATGTATGGCACACGTGAGACGTAAGTTCGAACATCTGGCGTCTGACGATAAGAACGCCGCCCATATCATCGAAACGATAGCCACGCTTTATGAGTTGGAGGAAAACCTCAAACACAAGAAAGCACCACCCGAGGAAGTGGAGACAGAACGAAAGGCTAAAGCTTACCCTATTCTTAAGTATTTGGAGACCTATATGTTGGATGTACACAAACAGTACACCCCAGGCGAAGCTATGGAGAAGGCACTGCGTTATGCCTTCGCCGTATGGATACGCATTGGCAGATATGTGCAGGACGGACGCTTCAACATAGACAACAACCTTATGGAACAGGCCATCAGACCCATCACGCTTGGAAGAAAGAACTACCTGTTCTGTGGTAACAATGAGGGAGCGGAGAACAACGCCATCTTCTATACCTTCGTGGCGTGTTGCAGGGAAGCAGACATAGAGCCATACAAATGGATGAAGGAAGTTCTTTCAAGACCCCTGCCCGACATGACGGAGGAGGAACTCACGAAAATGCTACCTTCAAACTTCAAATAACAAATAACCCTTATATGCTGCCAGACATATAAGGGTTATTTGTTGGTGTGAAAGTCGGCTAATATTGGATGCTTACATTTTATTTGGTACTGTCCTTAAAAGTGTGTAAGCTATTCTTCTCTTTTATCCTTGTTATTTCCATTTTCCTTTATTTTCTCCCAACTTTTGAATTGGTATATTTTTCTTTTGTAAGCACTTTTAGTCTCCTCCATTGCTACGGAGCCCAAGAGAAAGATGATCGCTTGTGCTGATGGCATGGATGTTCTTATGTTGATAGTCCTCTTATACTTTCTTTTGAGTCTTTCAATCCAGTTAGTCGTGTATATACACCTTTGCACTTCTTTCGGGAAGTCCATATAGGTGAAGTATGCCATATTTCTTTGTAAGCATCCAATATTAGCCGCCTTTGTGTAACATTCTTGCTTTACTACCTTTGCCCTAAAAACTTATGTTTGTACTCAACGAAACAAATGTTTTTCGGGTTTGTTGCACTCCTGTGGACATGCGTCAGGGTATTCTTCGCCTGTCCCAATTGGTACGCAGCAATGACTTCAATCCTTCTGATGGTGTTGTCTACGTTTTCTACAATCGA
>NZ_LT706987.1:525975-685542 GCF_900155655.1 Prevotella ihumii | reverse complement strand
CCCAGGGTGTGTTCTTCCATTGGAAGGACGGGTCGCGGTCGGGCGCTGTGGCAGATGAACTCTTCAAGGGCTACCAGGGTGCCATACAGTCTGATGGGTATGAGGTCTACAGCAGGTTTGAGAACGTTCAGGGCATCGTGCTGTTAGGATGTATGGCACACGTGAGACGTAAGTTCGAACATCTGGCGTCTGACGATAAGAACGCCGCCCATATCATCGAAACGATAGCCACGCTTTATGAGTTGGAGGAAAACCTCAAACACAAGAAAGCACCACCCGAGGAAGTGGAGACAGAACGAAAGGCTAAAGCTTACCCTATTCTTAAGTATTTGGAGACCTATATGTTGGATGTACACAAACAGTACACCCCAGGCGAAGCTATGGAGAAGGCACTGCGTTATGCCTTCGCCGTATGGATACGCATTGGCAGATATGTGCAGGACGGACGCTTCAACATAGACAACAACCTTATGGAACAGGCCATCAGACCCATCACGCTTGGAAGAAAGAACTACCTGTTCTGTGGTAACAATGAGGGAGCGGAGAACAACGCCATCTTCTATACCTTCGTGGCGTGTTGCAGGGAAGCAGACATAGAGCCATACAAATGGATGAAGGAAGTTCTTTCAAGACCCCTGCCAGATATGACGGAGGAGGAACTCACGAAAATGCTACCTTCAAACTTCAAATAACAAATAACCCTTATATGCTGCCAGACATATAAGGGTTATTTGTTGGTGTGAAAGTCGGCTAATATTGGATGCTTACCATATAAGGGTTATTTGTTGGTGTGAAAGGCGGCTAATATTGGATGCTTACTCTCTAACCTCTAACCCTCTAATCAAAAAAGGGGCGAACAATGGTTCGCCCCTTTTTTGATTCTAGTGCCTTACCAGCACTCGGTAAGTCTCGCCCGCTACGCAGACTAGGTAAACACCATCCGCATAGGGTGTCAAGTCAATCTGTAGCACGCCTCGGCTATCGGCACGACCCGCATAGAGCCGTACGCCAGTCATACTGTGGAGCGTCACCTTGCTGGCAGGAGCTACACCCTCCACGATGAGATAGTAAGTCGCTGGATTCGGGTAAAGCTTCACCTGCTGAGTGACGGTCGTCTCCACGCCCGTGTGATCTGCAAAAGTAGCCTTAACCTCCGTTGCACCCTTGATCACAACTTTCTTTGTTGCGAGGATGTCCGTACCGTTGGCCGTGAGAGCTGTCAACTTGTAGCCGGCGGCTGGCGTAGCAACAATCGTCAACTCCGTACCATAGGGGATTGCGTTGAGATCATCTGATCCCGTAGCAGAGATCGTACCTTCGCCCTCCTTTGTGAACGTTACGGCAAAAGTTTTCTTCGTAAAGGTCGCCTTGATTAAAACATCTGCCGTGCCGACGGTGCACTCAAAGGTCGTCTGACCCGTATAGGGAGTGACCTCTATCTCTTCCTTGCCGATGAGCCACTTGTCTATCTGGTAGCCCTCAGCAGGCTGAGCTGTGATGACGATCTTGTCGCCTTCATAAGCTGGGCTTCCAGAGGTAAAGGGCTCCCCATTTCTAGTAGCTGTGAGCTTGTTTTCGCCTTCGCCTTCTGGCGTGAATAGCACGGTGTAGTTCTTCTTCGCAAAGGTTGCCTTGATCTCGGTGTCTTCCCTGACGCTCAGCTTCTTCGTCGCGAGGATGTCCTTACCGTTGGCCGTGAGAGCTGTCAACTTGTAGCCTGCAGCCGGTGTCGCTACGATGGTCAGCTCGGTACCTTCTGGAACGGCGTTAAGGTCAGCGGCTCCAGTAGCGGTGAGCGTTCCTTCCCCTTCCTTTGTCAGCGTAACCTTTAAGGAATGTGCGCCCTCGTAGGCAACATACTTTCTGGTATCGGACTTGTACTTTAGCGTATTCCAGTTCTTACCCTTGGCAATAGCGACATCGGATTTAAGGCAAATATTGCCCTCAAGAGCTGGTTCTTGCACTACGGTAAATTTACCGGCTTTCTTTCCAGTACGGTCGGGCAGACTGTTCACCAAGCGAGTCATTTCTTCGCCTTTGATTTGATTGCCGTGGCAGTTAAGTGTTTCCAATTTGGTATTCTTGGATACATCCAACGCCATCAGTTGATTGCGGTAGCAGTCAAGCCTTGCCAAGGCCGTATTCTTTGATACATCCAACGCCATCAGTTGATTGCGGTAGCAGTCAAGCCATGTCAATGCGGTGTTTTGGGATACATCCAATGCGGTCAGCTGATTGTTGTCGCAGATGAGCTGTGTCAACGCAATGTTTTGGGATACATCCAATGCAGTCAGCGGATTTTCACCGCAGGCAAGGATTGTCAAAGCAGTATTCTTGGATACATCCAATGCGGCCAGCTTATTTTCAGCGCAGACAAGCTTTGTCAACGCTGTGTTTCTAGATACATCCAATGCAGTCAGTTGATTTTGCTGGCAGTCAAGATTTGTCAACGCAGTGTTTTGGGAAACATCCAATGCGGTCAGCTTATTGCGGTAGCAGTTAAGCCATGTCAATGCGGTGTTTTGGGATACAACCAATGCGATCAGCTTATTACGGTAGCATTCAAGCTTTGTCAAGGCCGTATTCTTTGATACATCCAACATGGTCAGCTGATTTTTGTAGCAGTCAAGCCTTGTCAAGGCGGTGTTCTTTGACACGTTCAAGCTGGCTAGTTGATTGTCGTAGCATTTAAGCGATGCCAAGGCGGTACAGCCAGATACGTCCAAGCTGGTCAGTTGATTGTTGAAGCACTCAAGCGTTGTCAAGGCGGTACAGCCCGAGACGTTCAAGCTGATCAGTTGATTGTCGTAGCATTTAAGTTCTGTCAAGGCGGTACAGCCCGATACATCCAAGCTGGTCAGTTTGTTGCCGAAGCATTTAAGCGATGTCAAGGAAGTGCAACCAGACACGTCCAAATTGGTCAGTTGATTGTTCCAACCTTTAAGTTTTGTGACATCGCCTCGAATGATGACAGTTTGGCTGGTAAGGGTGTAGGTAGTGGAGCCTTTAGAAGACGGCTCTTTGACACCTTCGATGGTGACGTTGCTACTAGCCCAAATTTCTAATTTGATTTTCTCTCCGACGGCCTTGGTAGTGGTCATAGTGATGACCCCTTCGGCGAGAAGCGAGCTGGTCGCGAGCAGCGTGCCGAGGAGGGCGAAGAGCCTGATGCGTAGTTGTTTATTCATTGTCTTATTGATTTAGGATGATTGTATGCTTCCAAAACACTTGCGTATGTCAGAAAATTCACTTATCTTAGTGCTACTAAACATGTAAAATAATAAACCAACTGACGCAACAAAGATAGCAATAAAATCTGATAAAATAACCTCTTTTGGTGGAATTTTTCACGTAATGGATGTTTTTTCCAAACTTGAACTCAATCAAATTATTGATTCCTCGCTTGGTCAGCGTGGCAGTACAGGTGTACGGCATTCCAATATAGTGATATTATTTCATCGCTGTTTTATAGCTATTTGTGCGGTGCTGATTGCTTAGAAGATATTAACACGCTCGTTGCTCAGTTTTCATTATCTCCCAAATGTACACTTCCTGGGGCAGACACCGTTGGTCGTGGTTTAAAAGAACTTAAGGAAGCAAATGTGGTTTACACTTGTGATAAATCCAAGCACGCCTATAAGTTCAATAAGGCTGAGAAATTAAACCAACGATTTCGTTAAGCCAGACGAAGTATGCAAATGAGCAAAGCGAAATTTGTACATGCTCGTGGCGAGAAATCGCACTTTGAAAAAGAACTTCTTCTGACGATGGTTAAGCATCTTGGCTTAATAAACGAAGGAAGCAGCGTTGATTTGGACTTTGATCACCAGTTTATTCCTGCACACAAATACGATGCAACATATTCTTATAAAGGCGATTACGGTTACTTCCAGGTTGGGCACACCTGCCTTTCTCCTTTCTTGAGCAGAACACCGTCTTTATGCTCGTTACAGCAATGCCGAAGAACTTCTACCTCTTTCTCATTGATAAATTGTCTCAACAAATAGAACCTCTAAAGAAAAGCAGTCGTTTGAAGAAGTTCATATTACACTTCATCAACGTACCTGCCAAATGGATTAAGACAGGAAGGAGATACGTCTTAAACCTATACACACCCAAAAAGTATTATATCAAGATTTTTAAAGAATAGCTTCAAACTCTTTGCTGAATTTTATCTTCCCCATTCCCTTATGGGTAAGGGAACTTGTGTCCAATAACCAACCTATTTGTAGTAAGTTGAGCAAAAAATGACAAATCGACCTTTCTCGTAGGGTTAAAGGAGACGCAAGCAAGTTTTGAAACAAACAAGGAAATTGTTTGCGGAAATAAGGTTTATATAAAAAAGTTAGTTTTAGGGAAACCACCCTTTGTTAATAGGGATTTTATATTTGTCAGTTCGATTGGTTTATTTTACCTTTGTATCCAAAGAATTTGGAGGAAACGAATATGAAGAAAGTATATATCTTTGGGTTGGTTGCAAGTATTGTGATGAGTAGTTGCAGTTCTATGAATGGAGTTATGACAGGCGGTTCGTTAGGCAGTGTGCTTGGCAGTGCCATTGGCGGTCTTGCTGGCGGTGCGCGTGGTTCGGATGTAGGCACAATTGTCGGTATGGCAGGTGGTGCGGTAGCAGGTGCGGTACTTGAATCGAATGCGCAGAAGCGTGCGCAACAGGAGGTTCACGACCGATATGAACGTGTGCAGCAAAACAGCGTGCAAGGTATTAACCCTTACCATACGGAAGGCACACGAAGCACAGAAGGCACACGAAGCACAGAAGGTGATGGTGTATATGGATATTCTACGGCTACAAATGTGGCTGTGGCAGACACGATGGCTCAACTTCAGAAAGCTACTACCCCTATGTTGATGGATGAGACTCCTAATGTGGAACTCGTTAATGTACGCTTTGTAGACGATAGTGGCGATGGACAATTGTCACGTGGCGAAACAGGTAAGATTATGTTCGAGATATTTAATAGGGGAGGGCAGCCGCTTTACAATCTTGAGCCTTCTGTTGTAGACCTTAGCCATAATAAGTATATTACGGTAAGCCCATCTATCTTGATTAACAATATAGAGCCTCAAAATGGTATGCGCTATACAGCTGTTGTGGCTGCCGATAAAAAGGTGAAAAAAGGACGTGTACCCTTTGCTATTACCGTTTTGCAAAATGGCAAGAGCGTGTGCAAGGTGGTAAATATAGAAGTGTCTGTTGTGAAGTAAGCTAATCTGTAAGATTGGTATAGTGCAAGTTTGTTTATGGCGAGAAGGGGAGGTTACGAATAGACCAATTCCGTTTTGTCGATATATGGAAACAAATGGGTTTGTAACTGTTTTATAGTCAAAGGTTTATGTACGTGGTTGTCAAAGTTTAACTTTGACCCTCTGAAACATATATGTTTTACCCTGTCAAAGTTTAACTTTGGGACGGCAAGACATATATGTTTTGCGTTTGTAGTATGGGTGTTTGGTTTTTCTAAGGTGGGGTGGGGATAAATAGACCAATTGTGTATGATGATTTTTGGGGTGATGGGTGAATATTTTTGCGGTGTAGTTTGGTGGTTTCGGTTATTTTTGGTTTCTTTGCGAATAAAAGCCTCCCCCCGACCCCTCTGTTGGGAGGAGAGCGCAGAATTGCTATAGTTAGCGAGGGGTGGTTTTGGCGGACTGGTCGGACTGGTCAGACGAGTCGGACAGGTCTGACTAAATTGCCAAAGATACACCAACATAGCATTTGGCTTTAACTCCTTAGCGAGGAAAGAGCGGTAACTTCGGTTGACTCCTTTCTAACTCCTAATAAAATGGAACTCGACGAATCGAGCCCCTACATAAAAACAATGAGAAGATGAACAACGTGAAGAAGAAACGTGATAGCGGTATGGAGCTTTTGCGAATTGTCGCAATGCTATTGGTATTGATACTCCACGCCGACTTTGTGGCTATTGGTACGCCCACTGCTACCGATGTGGCAAGCGATGGGTTGTCGGCATTTGCGCGCTTTTTCTTCGAGGCAGCGGGCTTTCTTAGTGTCAATCTGTTTGTTTTTATTTCGGGTTGGTATGGCATCAAGGCTAATAAGCGTGGCATCTTGGGATTGTTGTTCCAGGTGCTTTTCTTCATTGTTTTGCTCTATGGGGTAAACCTTTGTGTGATACCTGATGCACACTTTTCGCTTTCCTATCTGTGCCATCTTTTACGCTTGGACAGCTATTGGTTTGTACGTTCCTATCTCGTGTTGTATTGCCTCTCGCCTATGCTCAATGGACTTATAGACAATGGCAACCGCCGACAGTACACCCTCATACTTGGCTGTCTGTTTGTTGTGCAGTCGCTCTTTGGGTGGTTGGATAGTAGTTGGTACGGTGCAGATGGCGACTCTCCCCTTACCTTTGTCTTTGTTTATCTCTTGGCAGGATATGTGCGCAAGTATAATGTTTTCAGCGGTTTATCGTCCTCTATGCTAAGTCTCTGTGTTGTAGGCTTGGTATTGCTTTCTACGTTTTTAGCTTTCGTTTCGGTAAACGTTAGTGCTACCCTTGCAAACCTTTGGTACAAACACACCTCACCCCTTGTGTTGCTTTCGGTTACGCTTACTGCGGTCTTGTTTTCACGATTGCGGTTTTATAGTAAGGTGGTAAATACCCTTGCGACTTCGGCTTTTGCGGTTTACTTGCTCAATGTATTTCCTTTCGTTTTCGAAAAATATATCTCAACAGCAGCCTACATCTTCCATACTTATAGCGGATTGTGCTGTCTGCTGTGCATTAGTGGGTTGGTTGTGGCGTCATACATTGTTGCCTTCTTGATAGACCAAATAAGAATAATCGTGTGGAATAGACTTAAAATAAATAAAATATGAAACGATACATACACCTTATTATATATATGCTCCTTGCCAATGTGGCAATGGCGCAACGCCCAACCTACCATAAGATGTCGGCTTTGGTGCGTGAGGCAGCAATGGACCAAACCCTAAAGTCTAATCGTGCGAAAACAAAGGGGAGACACGAGGGCAGACAAGCTACGCTTACGGCTTTCGTGAAGTTGAAAAGTGGAAATGCAGAATATATTTTTGCCGATTATGGTTGTAAAGTGTTGAGCAAGATAGGCGAAATCTATATTGTTTCTATTCCGCTCAACAGCCTTTCCGACCTTTCACGCTCTTCGTTTGTAGCGCGTATTGAGGCAGGACAACGCTCTGAGGTGCAGATGGATACCACTCGGCAGTTTGTCAATGTAGATAAGGTGTATCAAGGTATCGACCTCCCTGAAGGCTATACAGGCAAGAATGTAATTGTGGGTGTGCAAGATATAGGTTTCGACCTTACTCACCCCACTTTCTACTCACGTGATATGAGCAGATACAGAATAAAAGCATTGTGGGACCAATTGTCAAAAGATACCATCGGAAGTGCGTTGCCTGTGGGACGAGATTATACTACCGAAACCGACCTCCTTGCCATAGGGCATCCCTTAGACGGACTGACCCAAACCCACGGCACACATACGGCAGGTATAGCTGCAGGAGGTGGTGCAGAGGGGGTAGGCGTACAAACCCCTTACTACGGTATAGCCTACGATGCTGATATAGTGATGGTGGCAAATGCTACGGGTAACAATGTAGGATTGATAGACAAAGCCAACTATTATAAATACACCTACGCCACTGATGCCTTGGGCTTTAAATATATGTTCGACTATGCCGACCGTGTGGGCAAACCCTGTGTTATTAATTTTAGTGAAGGTGGACATCAAGACCTCATAGGCGATGACGAACTGTATTACCAAATTCTAAATTCGCTTACAGGACCTGGGCATATTATTGTGGCTTCGGCTGGCAATGATGCCGACTGGGTGAATTATGTGCATAAACCCGTTGGCAGAGAGAGCGTTGGCGCATTTGTGCAAGGCAATAAAGTAAGACTGATGTTCACTATTAAGTCGGCTAAACCCTTTATGCTGCGTTATAAATTGTATAAAGACAAGGCTAACTCCTTGTTGAAAGAGATAGCTACGGCAAGTGTTTTGGCAAGTAAGGACTCAACCTTTACCGATTCGCTATTGATAGGCGATGAAAAAATACATTGGCACATTACGGCTTATCCTTCAAGTCTGAAAGCGAGTGAAACGGTTTACGACCTTCGTATGTGGTCTAACTCGTTTTTGGGCGAGACTACACCTATCTCGTTAGAGTTGGTAGGCAAGGAGGCTGATATCGAATTGTATCGCATTTCAGGTAAATGGGTGCAGAACAAAGAAATTGACGCCGAATTGTTTTCGGGTGATAATAGCCATAGCATTCATTCTCCATCGAGTGCGCCAAGCGTTATTTCGGTGGGGGCAACTGCCTATCGTGAAGGCTTTTTGAACTATCGTGGCGAGTGGAAAAACTATAGCCAAGGTACGGGCGGACGGTTGACTTCTTTTTCTGGCATAGGTCCTACGCTTGACGGACGAACAAAGCCCGATGTGGTAGCACCGGGGCAGAACATCATCTCTGCATACAGCAGTTTCTTTATCAACAATCCTGATAATGTAGGTTTTCCGCTTTCGAGCGATACACGCCACTTTATGTATAACGGCAAGGAGTATGCGTGGAATAGCAATAGCGGCACGTCAATGTCGGGTCCTGTTGTGGCTGGAGCTATTGCCCTTTGGCTGCAGGCTTACCCTTCGTTAACGCCCGACGACTGCCGTAAGGTGTTTGCTAAGACTTGCACCCATTACGATGCCGCATTGTCCTATCCTAACAATATGTATGGTTATGGACAAATAGATATTCACGAAGGTTTGAAGGAAGTGTTGCGAATGGCTGCTCAAGGGATAGAACGTGTAGAAGATGTAGAGGCTAAGGCGTTAGACAATCGTATTTACTCGTTAGACGGTCGCTATCTCGGCACTTCGGTATCGGGTTTGCCTAAGGGCGTGTATGTGAGGAAACATAAGAAGTTTGTGGTGAGGTAACTCCCTCCCCATTATTAGGTATTTTGTAAGAATGCCTACTTTTAGGTATTGCACGCTTTGAAGATTATCCATATCTTTGCACTCGTAAAACAAGAAAATAAATAAGTAATAAAGATATGAATAAAACAGTTGTAGTTTTCGGTTCATCAACCGGTACTTGCGAAAACATTGCAAATACTATCGGAGAAAAATTAGGTGCAGAAGTAATCAACGTTACAGACTTCTCTGCTGACACAGTGGCTAATTATGATAATCTTATCCTCGGTACTTCAACTTGGGGTGCAGGCGAATTGCAAGACGATTGGTACGATGGTGTCAAGGTGTTGAAGGCTGCTGACCTTTCAGGTAAGACTATTGCTATCTTCGGTTGTGGCGACTCAGAATCTTATTCAGACACTTATTGCAGTGGTATGAAAGAAATTTATGATGCTGCTGAAGGTGCAAAAATTCTTCCGGGTGTATCTACAGATGGTTATACTTTTGACGACAGCGAGGCTGTTGTAGATGGTGCTTTCGTAGGTCTTGCATTGGATGATGTGAACGAAGACGACCAAACAGAAGGACGCATTGATGCTTGGTTGGGTGAAATAAAAGGTTCGCTTTAAGCCTAACGAGGACTATTCACGCTTAGACGAAGAAAGGAGGAATTATGCCTGCAGATATGAAAGTTCTAATGAACCACATCTACGAGTTTAAGAAAGGTGTACGCCAAATGGTGCTTTATACGTTTAATAAAAAGTATGAAGACTTCGTTACGGGTCGCCTTGAGCGTCAGGCTATTCCCTACGTTATTCACCCCGTGGGTAACGACCGACTCAATCTTTTCTTTGGGCGTAAAGAATGTTTAGACGCAATCAATCTGTTCATCACCAAACCCCTCAATCAGCTCACACCTGAAGAGGACTTTATACTTGGTGCAATGCTTGGATATGATATTCGAGTGCAATGCGAACGCTATTGCGAACGAAAGTGTCGCACTTGCAATCGAATGCAATAAAATAGATTTTATTAAATGTAAATCTTGTTCGCGAAATAAAATTATTTCATAATGTTTTTGTATAGGATTAAGGCTGGCTGTGAAGTCAGCCTTTTCTTTTTATATGGATAGTATGTTATTTCAATAAATTATTGTACTTTTGCATCGAAATAGTGTGGTGGGAGTTACCGCTGTACTTTCATTTTTTTATTGGTGAAATTTAGCGTTTGCTATTTATTCTATACGTTCCTGAAACTTGCCGGTAGATAGAACGAACCACAGAATAATAAGTGAGCGTCTGCGATAGCGTGGGCGTGTTTCTTATCTGTGGTTATAGGTTTCCGGCAAGTACCTAAGGAACGTGGATAAGTTGCTTGTCCACGTTTCTTTGTACTTGTTTTGAAACCTATTTTTTATGAATATTTTGGCTCGCACATAATCTTATTATTATGTCGAAAGAGAAAAGTTTGATGCTCAAAGGAGTAGCAATCTTAATGATGGTGTTTCTACATTTGTTTAATAATCTTGGATTTGTAGCATATTGCCATCCCCTGCTTTATGTAGGTGATAAGCCATTAGCTTACATTATTACTCGTGCGTGTGTACCTGTTGGTTTCTTCTTGATGCTTAGTGGTTATGGATTAGATTGTTTGTATACTGCTCAGCGAGATATGGGACTGAAGGCACAAGGCAGACGATTGTTGAAACTGTTTGTTGCCTATTGGCTTATTTTGCTTATCTTTGTAAGCATAGGAAGTTTTGTTCGTCCTGAAAAGTATCCTGGCGATGCTTGGGAAATGATAGGAAATTTGACGAGTTGGAAGAATAGTTATAATGCTGAACATTGGTTCTTATTTCCTTATACAATGTTGAGTATCACGGCTTTGTATATTTTTAAGCTTGTTGATAAGTTGGGCAGATGGAAATCGGTTGCTTTGTTTGGCTTTCTCTATTTAGTTAGCGGATATATCATAAGTCGTTATATCGCTGTTGAAAAAAGTTATGATAGTGTCTTTGCTCATTTCATTACTTATATAGAACTGACATTTGAATTTGTTTTAGGTGCATTGCTTCATCGAGTTAGTGTAGAACGAGGATTAAAGATAGAACGTTTGGCAGGGAAAAATGTTTTAGTTTTGAGTTTGTTGTTATTGCTGATAACAGCTCAATGTTTTATCACTACAGGTGTATTTGGTTTTCTTTATCTCCTTTGTTTTATTGTCTTATTTTTGCAATTGCGAATTGGCAAAGTTGCTGCTACCGTATTGCAGTTCCTTGGGAAATATTCGATGGTGATGTGGCTTACCCATTCTTTTTTCTGTTATCACCTTTTCCACGATTTTATTTATAGCTTCGATAATCCTCTCTTTATTTTTATTGTATTGATGGCAATAACGATTGCGGTTTCAATTCCAATTAAGTGGATTGCAGATAAAATAGTTGGTGTAATGAAATTATAAGCGCAGTATTGTTTTGATTTTTTAGTAAGTACAAATAAAAAAGGTTGTTAGCTAATGTTTGGCTAACAACCTTTGTATGTGTGGGTTAGAGTTTGTCTTTCTCTATATCTTTGAAGTAGCGATAAGTACCTACCTTGAGCTCGTGGCAAGCAGCCTCATCGGCAACGATAATGCCGTGAGGGTGTTGTTGGAGGGCAGAGATAGTCCACCAATGGGTTAGCGGACCTTCCACTGCAGCTTGCAAAGCACGTGCCTTGTTGTAGCCATTGACAAGGATAAGAACCTCGCGAGCATCCATCACTGTGCCCACACCTACGGTAAGGGCAAACTTAGGAACTTTGTTTACATCATTGTCGAAGAAACGAGAGTTGGCAATAATGGTATCGGTAGTTAAAGTCTTTTGACGCGTACGACTGCTGAGACTTGAGCCAGGTTCGTTGAAAGCGATATGACCATCAGGACCAATTCCGCCTAAGAAAAGGTCGATACCTCCTGCTTCTTTTATCATTCGCTCGTAATTCTCACATTCGGCATTGAGGTCTGTGGCATTACCATTGAGAATATGAATGTTTTCTCGTGGGATGTCAATATGGTCGAAAAGATTGCGTGCCATAAATGAGTGATAACTTTCTGGGTGGCTTTCGGGCAGTCCTATATATTCGTCCATATTGAATGTGATGACATTTTTGAAACTTACTTTTCCAGCTTTATTAGCTTTCACAAGTTCTGCATACATACCTTCTGGCGAAGAACCAGTGGGAAGACCTAATACAAAAGGACGCTCCTTGGTGGGGTTTGCGGCATTGATACGTGCCACAACATAATCAGCTGCCCAACGTGACATTTGCTGATAATCGGGTTCGATAATTAATCGCATAAATTATGATATTAAAAAAATATGCCGCAAAAGTAAGAAAAACAACAAAAAGAACGAAAAATAATTGGAACTTTATTTATAAAAAATAACATATTCAGTCTAAAAAACAAGATTTATCGCTTTACGAACTCTCAACTTTTTAGTATCTTTGCACCATATTATATAATAGTACTATTTGAATGAAAGAATTTGTTATATCTGAAGTTAAAGCAGAGACAGCTGTGCTTGTGGGATTGATAACCCAAGAACAGAACGAGGCTAAAACTAAAGAATATCTTGACGAATTGGAATTCTTGGCTGACACGGCGGGAGCTGTTACAGTGAAACGATTTACACAGCGTGTGGGTGGTCCTAATATGACAACCTACGTGGGTAAGGGTAAATTGGAAGAAATAAAAGAGTTTGTCAAGGAAATGGAAGATAACGAAGAGCCCATAGGTATGGTTATCTTCGATGACGAATTGTCGGCTAAGCAATTACGAAATATAGAAGACGAGTTGGGCGTGAAAATTCTCGATCGTACTTCGCTTATCCTCGATATATTTGCAATGCGTGCGCAAACGGCTAATGCCAAAACGCAAGTGGAATTGGCTCAATATCGCTATATGCTCCCACGCTTGCAACGCTTGTGGACCCACTTGGAACGCCAAGGTGGTGGTTCGGGCTCGGGTGGTGGAAAAGGTTCGGTGGGACTTCGTGGACCTGGTGAAACCCAGTTGGAAATGGACCGCCGTATCATTCTCCAACGTATGACCCTCTTGAAGCAACGCCTTTTAGAAATAGACAAGCAGAAGGTGACGCAACGTAAAAATCGTGGCAGACTGATACGTGTGGCACTCGTGGGTTATACCAACGTTGGAAAATCTACCATTATGAACCTGTTGGCAAAGAGTGAAGTGTTTGCAGAAAATAAGCTATTTGCAACCTTAGATACCACAGTGCGTAAGGTAGTTTTGGAAAATCTTCCGTTCCTATTGGCTGACACGGTAGGTTTTATCCGCAAATTGCCTACCGACTTGGTAGACTCGTTTAAGTCGACACTTGATGAGGTGCGAGAAGCAGACTTGTTGTTGCACG
Organism: Prevotella ihumii; assembly: GCF_900155655.1. Classification (GTDB taxonomy): domain Bacteria; phylum Bacteroidota; class Bacteroidia; order Bacteroidales; family Bacteroidaceae; genus Prevotella; species Prevotella ihumii. Next base: position 672,185 of record NZ_LT706987.1, on the reverse strand, counting down.
TTGTAGATATTTCGCACCCCGACTTTGAGGAACAAATTCAGGTGGTAAACGAAACGCTGAAAGACTTGGAATGCTCTGATAAACCTATGATGATTATCTTTAACAAAATAGATAATTACACTTGGGAAGAAAAAGAAGAGGACGACCTTACACCGCTAACGAAAGAAAATATATCGCTCGAAGAGCTTAAACGCACGTGGATGGCGAAGCTAAACGACGACTGCCTGTTTATCTCAGCAAGAGAAAAAGAAAACGTAGACGAGTTTAGAGATGTGCTATACAAGAAGGTGCGTGAGCTACACGTGCAGAAATACCCTTACAACGATTTCCTCTACAATGTGGACATTGATGAGGGAATGGCGTAAAGATAAAGTTGAAGCATAAGAAAAAATAAAATTATGGCATACAGGGCATTAACCGACGAAGAAATAAGTATCTTCGAGAAAAATAATTGTTGGGCTGAAGACTGGACAAGGGTGCAGGTGGCAGAGGAAGGATTTCAAGCTAAATTCTTCCATAGAGTCCTTTTCTATGGCGATATACGTTTAGGACGATTTGAAAAAGAAGTGGAAGTAACAAAGGGATTTGTGAAACATTCGGGAATAAATGATGCCACATTGCGCAATGTATCGGTGGGCGACAACTGCTTGATAGAAAAGATAGGCAGCTATATCAACAATTATACCATTGGTAACGACTGCTTGATAACAAATATCTCTGTAATGGAGACTTTGGAAGGGGCAACCTATGGGCAAGGCAACATCGTTTCGGTGTTGAACGAAGTGGGTGATGGCAACTTGATGCTGTTCCCTGAACTCAATAGTCAGTTTGCTGCCTTTATGGTGAAATATCTCAGAGATAAGGACTTGAAGAATGCTATTCGTCGCCTTGTTTCGGAAGAAATAGCTCGCACAATGCCTGAAAGAGGTACGATAGGCAATCGTGTGAAGATTGTAAACACGAAGGAAATAACCAATACCATTATACAAGACGAGTGTGAGGTGAGCGGTGCAAGTCGATTGAGCGACTGTACTATTCTAAGTTCTGAAAATTCGAATGTATATATTGGAACGGGCGTTATCTGCGAAAACTCTATCATAAGCTATGGCACAAGCGTTATCAATAGCGTGAAGATGCAAGACTGCTTTGTGGGTGAAGCCTGCCAAATATCAAATGGTTTTACAGCCTCACAAAGTGTATTCTTTGCCAATTCGTTTATGGCTAATGGCGAGGCGTGTGCAGCTTTTTGCGGACCTTTCAGTGCTTCACATCATAAGAGTTCGCTTATTATTGGTGGTATGTTCTCGTTTTACAATGCAGGGTCGGGTACAAACTTCTCTAACCACGCTTACAAGATGGGGCCTATGCACTGGGGAACATTGGAACGAGGCACTAAAACAGCCAGCGGTAGCTATGTGTTGATGCCTGCTACAATCGGAACATTTTCGGTTTGTTTCGGTAAATTGATGCACCACCCCAATACACAGGCACTACCTTTCTCTTACCTTATAGCCTATGGCGAAACGATGTATCTTGTGCCTGGTCGCAACATTACTACCGTCGGATTGTATCGTGACGTGAAGAAATGGCCTAAGCGTGACCTCCGTCCACAGAATTCGCAGAAGAGTATCATCAACTTTGATTGGCTCTCACCATTCTCAGTGGGTGAAGTAATACGAGGCAAAAAGATATTGGAAACACTTCGTCAAGCCAGCGGAGCTAACGTTTCATCGTACATCTATCACGAATATGTGATTAATGCTTCAAGTCTTAACAAGGGTATCAAGTATTACGACATAGCATTACGCATCTATATGGGTGCTGTGCTCAAACGTGCGCACAAGTGGGGCTTCTTTGGCAAACCTGAAACAGAAATAGGTTTGGGCAAATGGAATGACCTTTCAGGCTTGTTGCTCCCAGAGAGTGAAGAGCTTCGCATCCTGAATGACATCAAGAATGGAACGTTAGAAACCATTCAAGAAGTAACCGATAGATTTGAAGAAATAAACGAAAACTATCGTAAGTATCAGTGGGCGTGGACTTATCGCTTAATTCTTGATTATTATGGAATAAAGGACATAACTCCTGCAGACGAAGAACAAATACGTAAAGATTACGTTGAGGCTCGTCGTGCGTGGATAGCTGAGATAAAGAAAGACGCTAAAAAAGAATACGATATGGGCGATGTGGAAGAAGAAGTTTATACAGATTTCATCAATAAGCTCGACCAAGAAACAGAATATGAAGAATAAATAACATCCTGATCAGTAAAAACAAAGGTTTGTACGAGAGATAGGATAAAAACTTAATACTAAATATTATATTATGCTTAAAAACCTTTTCTTAGGAAAATTAGGTATGTCGATGCTCCTCACACTTAGCGTGTTAGGAACAAAAGCACAGACTTATACCTACAAGAGCGTGCCTAACGACCCAATGAAGACACGCATCTACACATTAAAGAATGGTCTTACTGTTTACCTCAGTGTAAACAAGGAAAAACCACGTGTGCAAACTTACATCGCTGTGCGTACAGGTAGTCGTAACGACCCTGCTGAAACAACAGGTTTGGCTCACTACCTTGAACACATTATGTTTAAAGGTACAGAGAAGTTTGGCACATCAAATATGGAGGCAGAGCGTCCTTATTTGAAGCAAATTGAAAACCTCTACGAGGAATATCGCCACATTACCGACCCTGAAAAGCGCAAGGTGTGGTATCATAAGATTGACTCTGTTTCGCAAATCGCTGCTCAGTATAACATTCCTAACGAATACGATAAATTGATGGCGGCTATCGGTAGTCAGGGAACAAATGCTTATACATCAAACGACGTTACTTGTTATGTAGAAAATATTCCAAGTAATGAAGTTGAGGTGTGGGCTAAAGTACAGGCTGACCGTTTCCAAAATATGGTGGTACGTGGATTTCACACCGAGTTGGAAGCTGTTTACGAAGAGTACAATATGGGCTTGACAAGTGACAGCCGTAAACTCTTTGAAAGTTTAATGGCAAAGTTGTTCCCTAATCACCCATACGGAACACAGACAACCATCGGTAGAGGCGAACACTTGAAGAATCCTTCTATCACGAACATTATGAATTATTACCACAGATATTACGTGCCAAACAACGTAGCTATCTGTATGGCAGGCGACCTCGACCCAGATCAGACCATCGCAACAATTGAGAAGTATTTCGGTTCGTGGAAGAAGAGCGAAACATTGAGCGCACCTCAATATGGTCCACAACCAAAGTACACAGCTCCTGTTGATACAACTGTTGTTGGTCAAGAGGCAGAAATGCTTTACTTAGGTTGGAGAGGTGAGGCTGGAAACTCACTCCAAGGCGATACATTGAATATCATCAGCGACTTGTTGAACAATGGTCGTGCAGGTCTTTTCGACCTTAATCTCAATCAGAAGATGAAGGTTCAGACAGCAGGTGTAGGCTTCTCGGACCTTGCAGATTACTCTATGTTCATTGCTGTTGGTGCTCCAAAAGAAGGCCAAACATTGGACGAAGTACGCACACTCTTGTTAGGCGAAATAGAGAAATTGAAGAAAGGCGAGTTTTCTGACGATCTTTTACCTTCTGTAATCAACAACTACAAGCGCACCTATTACAAGCAATTGGATAGAAACGACTTCCGTGGCAAAGCATTTGTTGATGCTTTTATCAATAAGGTGGATTGGCAACAGTACGTAAATAGAATTGAGAGAATGTCTAAGCTCACCAAGGCTGACATTGTAAGCTTTGCTAATCGTTTCTTCGATAATGGTTACGCTGCTATTTACAAAAAACAAGGTGTAGATAATTCTATACAGAAGGTTGACAAACCAAAGATTACACCAATTCCAACCAATAACGATAAGCGTTCAGCTTTCTTGCAGGAAATTCTTGACCATAAGGCTCAACCTATCCAACCATCATTTGTAGATTTCAAGAAGGATTTGACAAAGGGTACAACAAAGAAAGGTTGGCCAGTGCTTTATAAGCAGAATACTCAAGACGATCTCTTTACACTCTACTTTGAACTTCCATTCGGTGAAGAAAGCGACTTGCTCCCAGGTTATGCTGCTTCATATATCGAATACCTTGGTACAAACAAGTTGACAAACGAACAAATCAAACAACAGTTCTACAAGTTGGCTTGCGACTACTCTATCGGTCAAAGCAAGGACGAAACCTATATTATGCTGTCTGGTTTGAATGAAAACCTTCCACAAGCATTGGCATTGTTTAATAATCTCATCGAAAATGCTAAGGTTGATAAAGAAGCATACGACCAGTTTGTAGACCTTATGCTTAAGAGCCGTAAGGACAGCAAGGCTGACCAAGACGACAACTTCAGCGCACTCTTCGACTATGGTATGTATGGCAAATACAATGCTACTCGCAATATCCTTAGTGAGGCACAATTGAAGAGTCTCAACCCACAGAAGTTGCTTGATGCCTTGAAGAATCTTAAAAACTACAAGCAAACCGTACTTTATTATGGTCCTTCATCATTGGCAGACATTGATAAGCTTATCAGCAAGACATTCAAGACTCCTAAGAAGTTTGCTCCAGTGCCAACAGCTAAGCACTATACAGTGGAAACAACTCCTAAGAACGAAATTTTGATTGCACCTTACGATGCTAAGAACATCTACCTTGTACAATTCCACAACGAAAACAAGGCATGGAATCCTGACAATGCAGCTACTATTGCACTCTTTAACGAGTACTTTGGCGGTGGTATGAATGCTATCGTATTCCAAGAAATGCGCGAGGCACGTGCTTTGGCTTACTCTGCAAGTGCACGCTATCGTCAGCCAGGTCGTTTGATTGATAAGGAAAACTTCTTTACCTACATCATCACACAGAACGATAAGATGATGGATTGCATTGCACAGTTCAACGAACTTTTGGACAATGTTCCTGTTCGTCAAGCTAACTTTGACCTTGCTAAACAGAGCTTAATGAAGAGTCTCGCTTCTTCTCGCACTTCTAAGTTCTCTATCCTTTCTGCATATCTTGCAGCACAAAAGATGGGTCTTGATTGCAGTATGAGCGAAAAACTTTACAAGGACATTCCTAACGTTCAGCTCCAAGACATTATCAACTTTGAGAAAACAAATATGGCTAAGAAGCCATTCAAGTATCTCATTCTTGGTAACGAAAAGGAACTTGATATAAAGGCATTGGAGAAAATCGCTCCTATTCGCCGTGTAACAACTGAAGAAATCTTCGGTTTTTAAGATATTATAGGCTGCTTTAATAGGCTTAACAGCTTGTTAGAGCAGCCTATTATTTATTATTTCTCAATACAATAGACATTTACAAAAGCATTATTTAATAATTAACAAATCTACAATACGCTTGCTTTAAGCAGCGTATTAAGTCAGATAAAACTTACATTATGGCTGAATTTAAATATGCCCCAATGTTTCAATTGGGCAAAGACGACACCGAGTACAGATTAGTTTCTAAAGAAGGCGTTTCTGTAACTACTTTTGAAGGTCAAGAGATTGTAAAGGTTGCTCCCGAAGCACTCACATTGTTAGCCCAAGAGGCTTTCCACGACTGCGAGTTTCTTCTCCGTCGTGCACACAATGAGCAGGTAGCTGCCATTCTGAAGGATAAAGACGCATCAGAAAACGACAAGTACGTAGCACTTCAGTTCCTCCGCAATGCCGAAACAGCTGCTAAGGGCGTACTTCCTTTCTGTCAAGACACAGGTACTGCCATTATCCACGGCGAAAAGGGTCAACACATCTGGACAGGTTTTGAAGACGAAGAAGCACTCTCTCTTGGTGTATTCAATACCTTTACACAAGAAAACCTTCGCTATTCGCAGAATGCTCCTTTGAATATGTATGATGAGGTAAATACCAAGTGTAACCTCCCTGCACAAATAGACATAGAGGCTACAGAAGGAGCTGAATACAAATTCGTTATGGTAGCTAAAGGCGGTGGCTCGGCTAACAAGACTTATTTCTATCCAATGACCAAGGCTACTATCCAAAACGAAGGCACACTTATTCCTTTCCTCGTTGAAAAGATGAAGAGCCTCGGTACAGCAGCTTGTCCTCCTTACCACATCTGTTTTGTTATTGGTGGTACATCAGCAGAGAAAAATCTCCTCACCGTGAAGCTCGGTAGCATCAAGTATTACGATAATCTCCCAACCACAGGCGATGAAACAGGTCGTGCTTTCCGTGACATCGACTTGGAAAACAAAATCCTCGAAGAAGCGCACAAGATTGGACTTGGTGCGCAGTTTGGCGGTAAATACCTTGCTCACGACATTCGCATTATCCGTCTTCCTCGTCACGGCGCAAGCTGTCCTATCGGTATGGGTGTATCTTGCTCTGCTGACCGCAATATCAAGGGTAAAATCAATAAAGATGGTATTTGGTTGGAAAAGATGGATGCCAACCCTGGAGAACTCATTCCTGAAGAATATCGTAAACCCGGTGAAGGTGCTAAAGGCGTTGAAATCGACCTTAATCAAGGCATTGATGCCGTTCGTGCCGAACTCAGCAAATATCCTGTTTCCACCCGTATCAACCTTAAGGGTTCTATCATCGTAGCACGCGATATTGCACACGCCAAGCTCAAGGCTCGTCTTGATGCTGGCGAACCATTGCCACAATACTTTAAGGACTATCCAGTGCTTTATGCTGGTCCTGCAAAAACTCCTAACGGCTTACCTTGTGGTTCAATGGGGCCTACTACTGCCAACCGTATGGACCCATACGTTGACGAGTTCCAAGCTAATGGCGGTTCACTCGTAATGATTGCTAAGGGTAATCGCACCCAAGAAGTTACCGATGCTTGCAAGAAGCACGGTGGTTTCTATCTCGGTACTATCGGTGGTGTAGCTGCTGTTCTTTCACAAAGCAGCATTAAGAGTATTGAGTGTGTGGAATATCCTGAACTCGGTATGGAAGCTGTTTGGAAGATTGATGTAGAAGACTTCCCTGCCTTTATCCTTGTAGACGATAAGGGTAACGACTTCTTCAAGCAGCTGAAACCTTGGACAGGTTGCCCAAAGAAGTAAAACTATCCCTACCTATATATAATAAGGAGAGAACTCAAAACGGGTTCTCTCTTTTATTGTAGAATTAATTAATCAATCTATTGCGTTGATTTGTATATGGCATTGCAAAGTTGTATTGTCTGAATTTTAAATTATGAATATTGTTTCATTTATAAAAAGTTGGATACTGCCTGTATCTATGGCTGTTGGTGTTTTAGGCTACCTCCTTTTTGCCTTTACTCCTATGCTTTCGCCCGTTTCTGTATTCTTCGATTCCATCTTTCGCTCTATTCTTCCCGTGGCGATGTTTCTGATGCTTTACGTTACGTTTTGTAAAGTAGACTTCCGAAAACTTAAACCAGTGAAGTGGCACTTATGGATAGGCATATTCCAAATTCTGTTTGTTTTCCTTGTTGTAGGCATTATTCTTCTCTTACATCTTAACAGCGATATGTTGATATTGATGGAGTCTGTATTGGCTTGTATCATTTGTCCGTGTGCTTCTGCTGCACCTGTAGTTACACAAAAGTTGGGTGGAAGCATTGAAGATATGACTACCTACACTTTTCTTTCCAATTTTATTTGTGCTGCACTCATTCCTATTTGCTTCCCACTTATCGAGTCAAGTGCCAATATAGACTTTCTTGAGGCTTTCCTTATCATCTTGTATCGTGTTTGTATGGTCTTGGTTTTGCCAATGTTGATAGCCTATTTCACTAAGCATTGGCGCATCTTACAGCCTTTATATACGTGGATTTTATCTGTACGCAACCTTGGATTTTATCTTTGGGCTTGTACGTTAACCATTGTTACAGGCACAACGGTCAAGAATATTGTTCACGCCGATACTACCGCTCTTTTTCTCATTCTCATTGCTCTCTTAGGACTTGTTATGTGTCTTGTTCAGTTTGCTGTAGGGCGTTATATTGGCAGACGTTTTGATAGCGTTATAGAGTCGGGACAAGCTTTAGGACAAAAGAATACCACCTTTGCCATTTGGATTGCCTTTACTTATCTTATTCCATTATCTTCTGTTGGTCCAGGCTGTTATATTCTTTGGCAAAACATCATCAACAGCATTGAAATATGGTATTATGGAAAGAAACAAAGTCGTAATTAACGTTTTTTGCGCAAGTTATACGCTTAATTGATATATAATGATGTAACTTTGTTGCAGACATTAATTAGTCATTAACAGTTCAAGTATATATGAAAAAGTTTTTATTTTTATTATTTACAATTGGATTAGGTACTTGTTTCATTTCGTGTAAAGATGATACAGAAATTGGGATATGGACTCCTATGAAGTGGAAAACTGAAGTACGAACCATTATTAAACCCAAATCGGTCGTTAGACCAGTCGGACTAGTCGGACGTGTCAGACAAGTCCGACTGGTCCGACTGGTCTAACGACCGATTTGGGTTAAACAAAACCGCCATCAGACACATATTCTTGTCTGATAGCGGTTTATTTTATTCATTTGGAATAATATCTACGCTCTTTTATTCCTTTTCTGCGCTTTCTATTTCTTTTTTACTTGGCTTGGTTGCTACAATAAAATAGAGTATCAAAGCGATGTAAGCACAGAGTGCAAGCAATTCTGAAAGATGGTTTTCCCACCAGTTAGCATAGTCGAACTCTACACCAAAGAATTTCAGCAATGCTGATACCACGCCCATCAATGCACCACCAGCGATAAAGCCCGATGCGAGAAGTGTACCCTTGTCACCACGAATTTTATTGATGGTCTCGTCTTTTGAGCGAGTTGTGATATACCAATTCACTGCACCACCTACGAGCAAAGGAATGTTCAATTGAATAGGGATAAACATACCCAAAGCAAATGGGAGCGCAGGAATTTTACAACGGTCGAGTACCAAAGCGATAACTGCACCAATGCCATACAATGCCCAAGGCGCACCCTGTCCGCTCATCAGTGGTTTGATAACAGCTGCCATAGCGTTGGCTTGTGGTGCTGCCAATTGTCCCGACTCAAAGCCGTAAGTCTTGTCCAATACTATCATTACACCGCATACGGTAGCTGCCGAAACAATAGTACCGAGGAATTTCCACGTTTCTTGTTTCTTAGGAGTTGTACCGAGCCAATAACCTATCTTCAAGTCGGTAATGAACGAGCCTGCCATTGACAAAGCTGTACATACTACGCCACCCATCAAAAGGGCAGCCAACATACCCGAATTGCCTTTCAAGCCTACACCAACCATCACTACTGATGCAAGGATAAGCGTCATAAGCGTCATACCCGATACTGGGTTAGAACCCACGATGGCAATAGCATTGGCAGCCACGGTTGTGAAAAGGAAAGCAATAATCGTTACAAGAATAATTCCAACTACGGCGTGCAAAAGGTTGAACTGCATTACACCGAAGTAGAAGAAGAGGAAAACGATAACCAAGGTAGCAATACTTCCAAAAGCAATAATCTTGAACGAGATGTCACGTTGGGTGCGTATCACCTCTTCTTGGCTTCCGCCTTTGCCTTTCATTTCACGTGCAGCCAAGCCCACGGCACTTTTAATGATGCCCCACGACTTGATGATACCGATAATTCCCGACATAGCAATACCACCGATACCGATAGAACGTGCATAGTTCTTAAATATCTCTTCGGCAGTCATTGCACCCACAGCGGTTGTGATAGATGGATCCCACTGGTTGAGTACCGTGTCAGGAAAGATTAAAGCCATACCCGGTACAACAAGCCACCACACAGTAAGCGAGCCCATACAGATAATGAAAGCATATTTCAGTCCGATGATATAGCCTAAACCAAGGATAGCTGCACCTGTATTGAGTTTCAGCACCACCTTTGCTTTGTCGGCTATGGTTTCGCCAAAACCTATCATACGTGAAGTTACAGTTTCGTTCCACCAGCCAAAGGTTGCCACACAGAAGTCGTAAAGACCACCCACAAGACCAGCTAACAACAGCGGTTTAGCCTGACTGCCACCCTTTTCGCCACTTACAAGCACCTGTGTGGTGGCAGTAGCTTCAGGGAAAGGATATTTGCCATGTTGGTCTTTCACAAAATACTTACGGAAAGGAATCAAGAACAAGATGCCCAACACACCTCCGAGCGATGCAGCAAGGAATACTTGGAAAAAATCTGCCTCCAAATGCAGCATATAAATAGCAGGCATAACAAAGATACCACCTGCCACAACAGCTCCCGAACAAGCACCAATGCTCTGAATAATAACGTTTTCGCCTAAGGCATTTTTACGTTTTGTAGCCGACGACATACCAATGGCAATAATAGCAATTGGGATAGCTGCCTCGAACACTTGTCCTACCTTCAGACCAAGATAAGCCGCAGCAGCCGAGAAGAGCACTGCCATTAGCAATCCCCACGTTACCGACCAAGCACTCACTTCAGGATGCACCTTTGCAGGGTCCATCACGGGCTTGTATTCCTCACCCTCGTGCAATTCACGGAAGGCGTTTTCAGGAAGTTCAATGTTTTGTTTTTCTTGATTTTCCATACGTTTTATGATTTTAATTTCTGGGTAATAGGTTATTAGTCTGATTTGTCAGACCAGTCAGACCAGTCAGACCAGTCAGACCAGTCGGACGTGTCAGACCAGTCCGACAAATCTAATCTGTGCAAAGATAGTTAAAAAAACAGAAGTCGCCCACAAAAAAGCTAAGGAATATCACTTTTTTTGTAAGTTTGCATTATGAAAGAAATAGAACCAATTGCCTTTTTCCATTCTCCGCTTACCTCTAAATTTGGTATTCCACGACAGAGCGGAGTGGCTGAAGAAGTTAGAGGACGCATTGTTTTCTTACCTAAGTTTCGTCGTGATGAGGCGCTCCGTGGATTGGACGGCTTCGATTATTTATGGTTGATATGGGGCTTTTCCGAAAATGATAAAGGCTTATGGAAAGAAACTGACGGCTTAACCGTTCGTCCGCCTCGCCTTGGGGGCAATGAAAGGATGGGGGTATTTGCCTCTCGTTCGCCTTTCCGTCCTAACGGATTGGGGCTGTCTTCTGTGCGAATAGCTAAGATAGAAGGTGGCGAAATAGAGGTTATGGGAGCTGACCTAATGAACGGAACACCTATTTACGACATCAAGCCTTATGTACCTTATGCCGATAGTCACGCCAATGCACGTGGAGGATTTACCGACAGCAAGCAATGGGAAAAGCTACAAGTGGAATGTGATGCGCATTTGCTCTCTGTATTTACTACAGAAGAGATTGCAGCGTTAAAGTCGGTACTTTCTAACGACCCCCGTCCGCATTATCAACACGATGCAACTCGCATTTATGGTATGTTGTTTGCAGGACGTGAAGTAAAGTTTAAGGTGGAAGGCGATGTTTTGACAATTGTCAAAATAGAATAAATGAGGCGTTGTAAACCAATACGCCTCATTTTTTATTTGTTACTTGGAATAATCAAACCTTACGGAGAAATCTTATCAAAACGAAAAAACATCAGAAATGCTTGCAATAATGTAAGTGGAAGAACCAATGAAGGCTTAAACAAAGTTAGTATTTATCGGCTTTCACAATGGCTTCTACCACGCAAAATGACCTATAGGTCGAAAATTTAGGTGCTTTTTAGAATACTATCAAGATTTATTTTCTTATTGTTCTGTTTTTCCTTATGCCATCTTTCAAAAATAAAAGGTTAATCTTAGAAAAGCAAAACATATATGTTTGGGGTTGTGAAAGTTGAACTTTGGGAGGGTGAAACCTATATGTTTTAGGTGGTCAAACATATATGTTTTGTAAGCATCCAATATTAGCCGCCTTTCACACCAACAAATAACCCTTATATGTCTGGCAGCATATAAGGGTTATCTGTTATTTGAAGTTTGAAGGTAGCATTTTCGTGAGTTCCTCCTCCGTCATATCTAGCAGGGACCTTGAAAGAACTTCCTTCATCCATTTGTATGGCTCTATGCCTGCTTCCCTGCAACACGCCATGAAGGTATAGAAGATGGCGTTGTTCTCTGCTCCCTCATTGTTACCACAGAACAGGTAGTTCTTTCTTCCAAGCGTGATGGGTCTGATGGCCTGTTCCATAAGGTTGTTGTCTATGTTGAAGCGTCCGTCCTGCACATACCTGCCAATGCGTATCCATACGGCGAAGGCATAACGCAGTGCCTTCTCCATAGCTTCGCCTGGGGTGTACTGTTTGTGTACATCCAACATATAGGTCTCCAAATACTTAAGAATGGGGTAAGCTTTAGCCTTTCGTTCTGTCTCCACTTCCTCGGGTGGTGCTTTCTTGTGTTTGAGGTTTTCCTCCAACTCATAAAGCGTGGCTATCGTTTCGATGATATGGGCGGCGTTTTTATCGTCAGCCGCCAGATGTTCGAACTTACGTCTCACGTGTGCCATACATCCTAACAGCACGATGCCCTGAACGTTCTCAAACCTGCTGTAGACCTCATACCCATCAGACTGTATGGCACCCTGGTAGCCCTTGAAGAGTTCATCTGCCACAGCGCCCGACCGCGACCCGTCCTTCCAATGGAAGAACACACCCTGGGAGTGCATGGCGTCACGCACGCCCCACAGGTATCCTTTGCGTGTCTTTCCCTTGCGGTCGGCAACCTGTACGCTGGTCTCGTCAACCTGAAGATAAGGACTTTGCAGGATCTGCCTTACTTGAAGTTTATAAAGTGGATAAAGTGCATCGGCGGCATCGTGAACCCAGCTGTTGACGGTTGAGGTGGGGATGTTCACGCCCAGTTCCTTCCATCTTTCACATTGCCTATACTCGGGCTGGTGATAGGCGAACTTGGCAGTGATGATCTCAGCGAGCAGGGAAGCGTCGGCAAAACAATCCACCGCTTGCTTTTTCAAGGGGGCTTCCAGGATGTCGACCTTCGCATCCGTTGGCTNTTGAAGTCATTGCTGCGTACCAATTGGGACAGGCGAAGAATACCCTGACGCATGTCCACAGGAGTGCAACAAACCCGAAAAACATTTGTTTCGTTGAGTACAAACATAAGTTTTTCGGGCAAAGGTAGTAAAGCAAGAATGTTACACAAAGGCGGCTAATATTGGATGCTTACTATGTTTTGAAAAGTATTTGTAAGTATTTAGTAATCAGTGGGTTGGAAATATATATTTTAAGGTGTTAATGCTTGTATGTCATTGTTCTATTTTTCCTTTGGTGATATTAAGTAAGTATCTGTCGCTGTTTCATTTCAAGATACTTGTTGATAACATCAATGCTCAATTTTTCGGGTGTGGTAAGTAGGCTTAAAATACCGTGTTGGCGAAGCGTTGATACGATGAGTCGCTTCTCATAAGCAAACTTTTCGGCTATTACGTGTTGATAATACTCTAATGTGGAATGTTTTTCTTCACGAATATAGTTGCTCATTTCAGCATCTTCAAAGAATACTACGAGTAGACGATGGCGACGATTGAGCAGTTTGAGATAAGGCAATTCGCGCTGAAGGGCAGTCATTCCCGAAAAATTGGTGTAAAGAACGAGCAAACTGCGCTTACTTATTCTGTTGTTCACATTCACACAAAGGTTGCTGTAATCGGTTTCATCAAAGTTGGCTTTCTGTGCGTAGAGGGCTTCAAGAATATGTTGCATCTGTCCCGGGCGGCGCGAAGGCGACAGCAATGTGTCCATATTGCCAGAAAAGGTAATAAGTCCCGCTTTGTCTTCACGGCGTATGGCAACGTACGAAAGCACCAATGCGGCATTGATGCTATAGTCTAAGAGCGACATACCATTAAAGCTCTGTTGCATAACACGACCTTTGTCTATTACGGAGTAGATTTGTTGCGAACGCTCGTCCTGATACACGTTCACCATCAATTGGTTTTTGCGTGCTGAAGCTTTCCAGTTGATGGTGCGATACTCGTCGCCTTCCACATATTCCTTAATCTGTTCAAACTCGGTATTGTTGCCCACACGACGAATACGCTTGATACCCATTTCTGTAAGATTGTTGCTCATTGCCAACAGTTCGTAGTGGTTGAGCATCAAGTAGGACGGATACACCTTAACATCTTTCTTTTCGCCTTGTGTATAGCGACGTTCTACCATTCCAAGTAGGGTGCGCGCAAATACTCTGATGTGTCCAAAAGCATACACACCACGCTCGGTTGGGCGCAATGTATAGGCTACTTCGCCTGTGGAATGTGCCGCTATTGCGAGCGGAAATTTCACATCTCTTCGCTGAAAAATAAGGGGAGCTTCGTCTATGATGGTGGTATAGGTCTTGAAAGGATACTCGTTGGTGAGGCTGATTGCCACCTCGTTGTCGTCACCATTTGAAAAGCGGTCGGCACAAATACGCTGTGCCGTAATCGCTTTTTTGTGGTAAAGCAAGATAAAGTCTATTGCCACTACTGTCAAGAATATCCACAATGCGCCTTTCCCGATGGCGAACAGAATGGGATATGCGTAGCCTAAGCCTATTGTAAGTACAAGGGCTGTGAGGGTAAGGTAAAATCTGCGCGTTAGAAACATAGACTTCTCTTTTTCTTGCTGTGTATTTATTTAGGCACTTCCACCTTTTCTATCAATCGTTGTGCTACCTTCATTGCGGTGTAGCCTTCCATTTCGGCTTCGGCTGTGAGCATTAAGCGGTGTTGGAGCACGTAAGGGGCTACAAACTTGATGTCGTCTGGCGCAACGAAGTCTCTGCCATTCAGCAAAGCGTATGCCTTTGATGCGTTGAGAATAGCTACTGACGCACGAGGACTTGCACCAAGGTAAACTGCCTTAGAGATGCGCGATTGTTGTACAATGTTGGCAATGTAGGCTATCAAACTGTCTTCTATGAATACCTTTCCAAGCATCTTGCGCATTTCTAAAAGCTCGGCTATATTGAGTACAGGGCGTACCTCGTCCAACTTGACAAGGTGGCGTCCAGTAGTGTTATGTCGCTTCAAAACTTCTACTTCCTCTTCTAAAGTAGGGTACGACATTGTAATCTTGAAGATGAAACGGTCTAACTGGGCTTCGGGAAGACGATAAGTACCTTCTTGTTCCACAGGGTTTTGTGTGGCAAGAATGGTGTACAAGTCGCCCATCTTATGGGTTGTGCCATCAATAGATACTTGGCGTTCTTCCATCACTTCGAAGAGGGCAGCTTGTGTCTTGGCAGGCGCACGATTGATTTCGTCCACTAAGACAAGTTCAGAGAATATTGGTCCTTCGTGAAACTCAAACTTTGAGTTCTGCATATTGAATACCGATGTACCGAGAACATCGCTCGGCATAAGGTCGGGGGTGAATTGTATGCGTGAGAAACGTGTATCGATAAGTTTTGATACCAAACGAGCCAAGAGTGTTTTGGCTACACCTGGTACACCCTCTATGAGTACGTGACCATCGGCAAGAATGGCTGTGAGAATAAGGTCGATGGCTTCTTGCTGTCCTACAACAATGTTGCTAATCTGTTGTCGCAGCGTGGTAATTTTCTCACTGAACGCTGTAAGGTTGGTTCTCTCTTGTGTATGCTCTTCCATAATTATATTTGTCTTATGATATTGTCTATTTCGTTGATAATCTGGCGCATATCTTTGTCGCTCACACGTTCTTGGTTTGCGCTGTATGCGTTTACGCTTTGCAGGGTTGAGGCTATTTCTTCATTTGCAATACCTGTGTGTTGGCTTATGATACGTGCAGCCTCTGCCTGTTCTTCTTCGGCTGTAATGTCTATTTGGAGCGTTCTTCTAAGTGTCTCGGCAAAGTAGTTGCACTTTTTGCGTACCAAGTCGGCATTATCGTGACGCTGGTAGTAGAGCGTTCCTATGAGTTGAACAAACTCTAACGCTTTGTTTTCGCGTTGTTGTTGTAGTGGTATGGCGCGCTGTCGACGCTTTGCGGTGAAGACAAAGAAGAGCAGCAAACCTAACATCGTTAGATAGATAGCCCATCTTAGTGGAGGTTGTTGGAGGAAGAAGACGAGCGGTGTTTCCGTATTCAACTCTGTCTTAGGGATATAACCTTCAGTTCTCACAATGCGTGTGTTGCCCAATCGCGACATCAGGCGGAAGATAATAGGATTGATTTGTGGGTCTAAGATGCCATAATTGGTTAAGAATAACGGCACACTACACAAATAAAGATGCCCCTTACTTGCCTTTATATCTGTTATATATGCCTCGCAAATAAGTGTGTATTCGTTCCACGCAGGGGTAATCCATGCCTTTAAAAGTGTGTCGCAGGGCTGTTTTAGCTGTTCTTTCTTCGAGCGATAATCTTCCACCCGTCCACTTATCATTTGGCGATAAGCATAAAAAGGACGCTGGGTGTATGGCCGTTGGTCTGCCCAACTTAGTGTGTCCATCAGTATGGTAAGCTGCTCTATGCTTGCTCTGACCGCACGAGGGTCGAAACTATCATTACCTTCGATGGCAAGATTACCGACGTTTGGAATACTGTCAGCGGAGAAACTGCCTGCCGAAATTATGATATTGTGTCCTTGTTGGAGCAACTTTGCAATAGCTTTACGGTCTATTGGAGTAGCTTGAAAGTCGCTTGTCGTCACGATATAGGTGGTAGGCTGAGTGGGCTTTGCTGTAAGTATTTGCGGCAAAGTCTTGTCTATTACGCTATATCTGTTGGGCAATGAGCGGTTCATAATCGAATCGAAAACCGCACAACCAAAAGGTTGCTCGTCTGTGTGATGGTAAGTGGGTTGCCAAACAAACTTCTTTGGAGCATTCCATTCCATAATAAAGACAAACACAAGGAAGCCTACAACGCCCATTATAAACTTACGATTCACGCCTCACCTCCTTCCTTTATCTTGGCTTTAAGCTCGTGCATCGTCTTCACACTCTGCTCGTTGGCTTGGTAATTGCCATAGCGTACGCGCATAAAAAGGTTGGTGAAGCGAGTAAATTCGCCCATCAAAAACTCGCGTGTGTACTGCGTTGGTGTTTTATATATCTGCCAATTAATTTTCTTATTGTCGGCTAAGAAGCGCAATGTTTGGAGGTAAACGATGCACACAGCCTTGTTATAGTTGGCTGCTTGCATAGCTTTTGCCAACTCTTCCTCAAAGTTGATACCATAAATGTTGTTTTCTTCGATGGCATCGGTGCTAATTTCCCCAGACCTACGGAACAAGTATGGCTTGTATTTCCACAGCAGATAGCCCACGATAGCTATAATAACAAGGGCAAAAAGTATATAGAGCGGTATGCGAATATCGCTTGGTCCCTCTATATTTAATAACTTACCAATGATTTCCATCAGCTTTTTGCCAATCCACTCTATAATGTTGAGGTCGGGAGCTTGCAACTCTCGTGCATAGTCGTATGCTTCATCAGAGCGGAACTGGTGAAGTAAGGTGCTGTCGCACGTGAGTGTATCGTGGAGCTGGGGTAACATTTAGCGTCTGTATGGAGCTTAAATAAGATTATCGAAATTGTCTATTTCCTTATCTTCAGCCGAAGGTTCTGCAAAGTTTTCTATGTCTTTATCTACCGAAATAGCATCGCTTTCTTCGGCAATGCTTCCGTAAACATAGCCAAGACCCATAAGGGTGAACGATGCAGAAAGATAGATGCCAAGTGACATCAATACAGATGTGAGGTAGAAACCAAAGCTATAAAGTGCCGAGGTGGTAAAGTTGCCTGTCTCATTGCTTACAGTAAAGAAAACCTTCAACATATACATAATATACCAAGGTGCGGAAATAAAACTTTGTAAGATGTTGCTCAAGAGCGAAATAACAATAACAAAGCCTAAAATGCTAAAGAAGTGTGGAAAGCCCAAATGCAAACTTCGCTTTAGGGCTGGTATAATCTTTATCTCCTCGAATATATAGATAGGGTAGAACAAGGCGATAGGAACTGTTATCACCATAGAAGCTAAGAAAATAATGGCAATAAAGAAAAGCGATACTTCTCCTAAAGCAAAGATAAGCAAACCTACCACGGCAGCCAACAAAATGAAGATGCCAAGGAAAGCCAATGTTGCCTTAGCAACTTTCTTCAAGTAAGCTATAATCATTGGTTTCAGGTCGGTAAGGGTTACACCTTTCAAACGTTCGTCGTGCTCATCATAATATTTCATCATAGCATAGCACAACGAAATGGTAAGCGCATCGCCAATTGTGGCAAACAAAAGGATAGCTATATACGATACTCCCATACGTATCAATATGCCATCGCTGGCACTGAAGGGTGAATACGCAGCACTGTTTTCACTCATTCCCAAAACATCGCCTATGAATGTGTTCATAGCATAACCCTGTATTAGGCAAAGGGGAAGGAGCAAGTAAAGATTGCCAACAAACCACATCTTGAAGTTTTCTCTCACGAAGTCGAATGTTGCAGAGAAGTTGTCACTAAGGGTGCGAACTCGATATAACGAAATTTTAGGATGAATGATTTGCATTGTGATTGCGTTTGAATGGTAAATAAATAAAGTAGAACACGATGAATAGTGCCGAGAGACTAATGATAGCTATGCGCCAACCATCGCCCATATCGGTATGTCGTGTGAGAAAACTCTCGATAAAGCCTGCAATAATGAAAAGCGGAACAGTGCCGACAACGATTTTTAAACCTCGTCTTGCACCTCGCTTGAAGCTCTCCATACGGGTGTAAGTGCCTGGAAAAAGCCACCCATTGCCCATTGCTAAGCCCGCTGCACCTGCTACCACGATAGCCGAAAGTTCTAACGTGCCGTGGAGCATTGTTGCCAAAAAGCACTCAGAAAGCATACCTTGCTGATAGAAAAAGGTATCGAAACAGCCTATCATTATGCCATTGCGGAAAAGACTAAAGCCAGGGGCAAAGCTTGTCAGTATGCCAAGAACGAACATATTGAACGATACCATAATATTATTAAAGGTAATGGCGAGAAACATTGTGCTCTCGCTGGTAGAGCCATACACGCCCATAGGATTGCCTTTTGCGATATTGTCCAACGTCATATCCATATAGGCATCGCCCATTATGGTGCGTGGAAATTCGGGATTGCCCAAGGTTGAGATAACGCCAACGAGTGCGCTCACCATAAATATAATGAACGAGATGAGCAGCAAACGACGTTCGCGCCACATCACATCGGGTACTTCTTGCGACCAGAACGTGTACAATCGTGACCATCTCTCACGCTTATTGCGGTAAATCTCATTGTGTAAAGCCGAAGCAAGATTGTTAAGATACGCTGTAATACGTGACGTGGGGTAGTGGGTTTGGGCAAAAGCCAAGTCAGCAGTTAGGTCGGTATAGAGGTCTGCCAACTCATCGGGCGACACCATACGAGCCTGTTCCACTTTCTCTTCAGTAGCTCTCCACTTGTCGATATTATTGCGTATGAACAATATTTCCTTCATAAAATTAGAATGGTTTCTAAAACATTCGTCAAAGATTACGCACAAAAGTATAAATAATTTCTTAAATTTGCAACATTGATAGAGAAAATATGCAATTGCAATTTGTATGTATTCAAAAAAATAGAAAAAAGATATGTCGCAATCTAACATTATAACAGGGCAATATGTGCATATAGCCCAAACCCCAGTAAGTATTGGCGCACGTATGTTAGCCTATATCATTGATATAGCCATCTTGGGATTTTATCTTTTGGGAATGTCTATCTTAATCGACTTGCTAAATGTGCAAGTAGGTGAGGCAGGTTACTTCTTTGGGCTCTTCCTACCTGTGTTTTTCTATTCGTTCCTTATGGAAGTGCTCAACAACGGGCAATCGTTGGGCAAGATGGTGATGAAAATAAAGGTGGTGAAAAAAGATGGTTCTACCCCTACATTGGGCGACTATTTTATGCGTTGGTTGCTACAAATTATAGATGTAGGGTTTACCATTGCGCCCATATCTATATTGGTAACAAAGGATAAACAACGCATTGGCGACCTTGCAGCAGGAACAATGGTGATACAATTGCACAATTATAGAAAGTTGCAAGTTTCGTTAGACGAGTTCTCATACTTGGAGCGTAATTATACCCCTGTGTATAAACAAGCGGAAGATTTAACGCTCAATCAGATAGATGTGATACAACGTACACTAAATTCGGACTATACCGAAGAACGAAGTTATCGCATAGAAAAGCTCTCAATAAAGGTGCATCAAGCCTTGAATATCCCCTACGACAACACCGCACACGAGAAGTTTCTCTACACCATTATTCGAGATTATCAACACTTTAGTTTAGAGGTAATCTAAGGTTTGGTATGAACTTCAAAAGTTTGACAAAAAGTGTTTGGAGGTTCATATCAATTGGGTAAATTCTTTTTATTGTTCTTATTATACTTCTTTATTTCTCTTTTTTTCTATAAGACAAAGATTGTGCAATTTAGAATTGGAATGTATTGCAATAATAAACCGCTATCAAAAAGAGATAAACTCCATTTGATAGCGGTTTATTGCTGTCTTCTAATTATGTGAAAGCTTATTCAAACAGCCCTGTTACGCCTTCTTTTATACTTTTAAAGAAGTCAGTCCACTTGTTCGACTTCTCTTTTTTCTGAGTCGCAGTATTGTTGTTGTTAGGCTTAGTCTCGGTAGGTCGTTTTTTGCTGTTATCGGTTTTTGGCTTAACGGGTCTAACTATTGACTTTTTATTTGGGTTTAGTGAAGTCTTTACTTTGCGTTCTATGGTAGTTGGTTTATCGTCCTTTCCCTTGCTTCCCCATTCAGGTATAAACTCGTAACATACACCTGCTAAACCATATTCCACCTCTGGAAACTTGGGAACGATGGGTTCTGAAGCGAAAGGAATTTCGGTATCTTTAGGCAATACCTCAACTTTGATATACGCTACACCGCTCGAAATCATACCAATCTCGCTGGCTGCAGCGTATGATAGGTCGACAATGCGCCCTCGTACAAATGGTCCACGATCGGTAACACGTACTATTACTTCCCTGCCATTCTTTGTGTTTGTTACACGCAACTGTGTACCAAAAGGAAGCGTACGATGTGCACAAGTAAAGTCGTTACGGTCGTAACGCTCACCGTTACTCATCTTTCGTCCGTGTAAACTATTACTATAATAAGAGGCTTTACCACTCGACTGTGCCAAAGACACGGTCGAAACGGTAAAGCCTATTATTGTAAGGAGAAATCTGAATTTATCCATATTGTTATGTTTATCAGTCTTCTCCTTTATTTTTATCCATCCCACGAGTGCCGTGGGGTGGAGGAGGAGACTAAATTAGATTACACCCTGTTCGAGCATAGCCTGAGCTACCTTCATGAAACCAGCGATGTTAGCACCCTTAACGTAGTCGATAGAGCCGTCCTTCTGAGTTCCGTACTTAACGCACTGCTCGTGGATGCTTTCCATAATCCAGTGGAGCTTAGCGTCAACTTCAGCTGGAGCCCAGTTCAAGTGAGCTGCGTTCTGTGTCATTTCAAGACCAGATGTTGCAACACCACCAGCGTTTACAGCCTTACCTGGAGCGAAGAGGATACCATTATTTTGGAAGTAGTGGATAGCACCTGGTTGGCAACCCATATTAGATACCTCGCAGCAGCACCAGCAACCGTTAGCAACCAATTCCTTAGCGTCATCTTCGCTAAGCTCGTTTTGGAATGCACAAGGGAGAGCGATGTCTACAGGAACGCTCCAAGCCTTCTTGCCAGCTGTGAACTTAGCCTTGCCAGGGAACTTAGTAGCCATATCTTCTACCTTGTTACGGTTAGAGCTACGCATTTCGAGCATATAGTCGATCATTTCAGGTGTGATACCTTCTGGGATTTCGCAAACACCGTCAGGACCTGAAATAGCAACTACCTTACCGCCAAGTTCGAGAGTCTTCTGTGCAGCACCCCAAGCTACGTTACCGAAGCCAGAGAGAGCAACCTTCTTACCCTTGATGTCTTTGCCAGCCTTCTTGAGGAGGTGCTCTGTGAAATAGAGTGCACCATAACCTGTAGCTTCAGGACGGAAGAAAGAACCACCCCATGTGAGGCCCTTACCTGTGAGCACACCTGTGTGATACTGACGTGTGAGCTTCTGGTACATACCGTTCATATAGCCGATTTCGCGACCACCAACACCAACGTCACCAGCAGGGATATCCTGGTCTGGACCGATGTTGTGACGGAGTTCGAGCATAAATGCTTGGCAGAAACGCATAATTTCAGCGTCTGACTTACCAACTGGGTCGAAGTCTGAACCACCCTTACCACCACCCATAGGCAATGTTGTAAGTGCGTTCTTGAATGTCTGTTCGAAACCGAGGAACTTCAACATTGAAGGTGTAACAGCCTTGTGGAAACGGAGACCGCCCTTGTAAGGACCGATAGCACTGTTGAATTGTACACGATAACCGAGGTTAGTCTGAACCTTACCGTTGTCGTCAATCCATGTTACACGGAATGTGAAGATACGTTCTGGTTCAACCATTCTTTCGATAATCTGAGCTTTTTCGAACTCAGGGTGTTGGTTGTAAACTTCCTCGATTGATTCGAGAACTTCTTGAACTGCCTGTAAGAACTCAGACTCGCCTGGATGCTTAAGCTCCAA
Organism: Prevotella ihumii; assembly: GCF_900155655.1. Taxonomy (GTDB): domain Bacteria; phylum Bacteroidota; class Bacteroidia; order Bacteroidales; family Bacteroidaceae; genus Prevotella; species Prevotella ihumii. The sequence continues at coordinate 649,690 of NZ_LT706987.1, read as the reverse complement.
GGCTTCCATAATTTTTTTTACTTCCATAGTAATTTGATAACAATGTTTATGTTAGTTATTGTTTTAAATTCTACCGCAAATGTATTCATTATTACTCAAATAACCAAACAAAATTGTATCTTTTAATTACTTTAACAGCACCTTTAGAGTTTCAAAAACTTAGTTTATTCACACTCTGGCTTGCAAAAGAATAAAAAAAGTTTGATTTTTGCAACTTTATGGGCTTATTTTGTGAAGTATTTGCTATTTTTGTTGAAAATAAAGTTTTTCCTTTTGAGAATTATGAATAGAAATAAACGCTTTGTAAACAACAGAATATGCCAACTCTTTGGCATTTCTTATCCCATCATATCTGGTGGAATGGTGTGGTGCAGTGGTTGGCGATTGGCTGCCGCTGTAAGTAATGCAGGTGGGTTAGGACTGCTTGGCGCAGGCTCAATGCACCCTGAAATGCTCTTATACCATATTAATATGATGAAGACTGCCACTGATAAGCCGTGGGGTGTGAACGTGCCTTTGATGTATCCTAATGTTGAGGAAATTATCCAAATACTCATTGCCGAGCACGTGCCCATAGTTTTTACATCGGCAGGCAGTCCGAAGAAATATACAGCTCTGCTCAAAACCAATGGAATAAAAGTGGTTCACGTGGTATCGAGCAGTAAGTTTGCTCGCAAATGCGAAGAGGCGGGCGTGGACGCCATCGTTGCAGAAGGCTTTGAGGCTGGTGGACACAATGGGAGAGAGGAAACTACTACGCTTACCCTCATACCCCAAGTGTGCCAAACTACCAATCTACCTGTAATTGCAGCGGGAGGTATCGCTTCAGGTCAAGCCTTATTGGCAACGATGGCATTGGGTGCTGAGGCTGTACAAATAGGAACGCTCTTTGCGCTGAGCAAGGAGAGTAGCGCAGCGGAAGCCTTCAAGCAAGCGTGTGTAGCTCTGAACGAAGGCGACACAATGTTGTGCTTAAAGAAACTTGCGCCTACCCGAATGGTGCGTAACGCCTTGTTTGAGCAAATAGAAAAAGCTGAGAACGAGGGCGCAACTGTCGAACAACTAATGGCTATTCTTGGCGAAAAGGCATCGAAGCGAGGCATTTTTGAGGGCGATGTAGTTAATGGTGAGTTGGAAATAGGTCAAGTGGCAGCTGCCATTAATGCTATAGAATCGGTAGAGACAATTGTGAATAGGCTTATTCAAGAATACCTTTCGGCTATAGAACGGCTCAATTTTTCTCTTTCTTAAGGCTGGTTCTATAAATTACCAGCCTTAAAGTATTTAGCAGAAATGGTAGGCACAATGGTGCAACAAACACTTGTTATTTGGCGTGCTATTTCTCCAGCTGAAGTTGTAGAATAAGCAATAGACATAATATAAAAAGCCCCTTCCGTAAGTTCGGAAGGGGCTTTTTGTATCCTAAATTTAGTTTCTAAATACCAATCCTTCGCCCAAGCTATCTATAATGATAGGCTTTTCTCGGCTTACCTTTTCGGCAAGAATGGCCTTGCTAAGGTCGTTCAGTACGTAGCGTTGGATAGCACGCTTTACAGGGCGAGCACCAAACTCTGGGTCGTAGCCCACTTCGGATAGATAGTCTACCGCATTTGGCGTCCACTCTAAGCTAAAGCCTTGTGGTGTGAGCATATCCTTAGCACGATTGAGCTGCAGACTAACAATGTTTGCTATCTCTGCCTTGGTGAGCGGTAGGAACATTATGGTTTCGTCTATACGATTAAGAAACTCAGGGCGAATGGTCTTTTTTAGCATATCCATCACCGTGATACGTGTAAGGTCGATAATGTTCTGTCGGTTGTCCTCGGTGAGTTTTGCAAACTCTTGTTGAATGTATTGCGAACCAAGGTTGGACGTCATTATAATGATGGTGTTCTTAAAATTCACCACACGACCCTTATTGTCTGTCAGATGCCCATCGTCCAATACCTGCAAGAGAATGTTGAACACATCAGGGTGAGCCTTCTCTATCTCGTCAAACAATACCACAGAGTAAGGTTTGCGACGTACAGCCTCGGTCAGTTGACCGCCCTCATCGTATCCCACATATCCTGGAGGTGCACCAATAAGACGCGATACGCTAAACTTTTCTTGATACTCGCTCATATCTATGCGCGTCATCATTGTTTCATCATTGAAAAGATATTCTGCTAAAGCCTTTGCCAACTCTGTCTTACCAGTACCCGTGGTACCGAGGAAGATAAACGATGCGATAGGCTTTTTAGGGTCTTGCAGTCCTGCACGAGAGCGACGTACAGCGTCCGATACAGCCGTGATGGCTTCCTCTTGTCCTATTACTCGCTTATGGAGTTCAGCCTCCAAATGTAGCAGTTTTTCACGTTCGCTTTGCATCATTCGTGTTACAGGTATCCCCGTCCATCGGCTCACTACTTCGGCTATATCGTCCGAAGTTACCTCCTCACGTATCATTGCTTCGCCCCCTTGGGTAAGTTGCAGTTGGGATTGAATATGCTGAATATCATCGTCCAACTCCTTTAAGCGTGAGTAGCGAATTTCAGCAACACGCTCGTAGTTGCCTTCACGTTCGGCACGTTCGGCTTCATACTTGAGCTGTTCTATCTCTTCCTTGTCTTTTTGGATTTTGTTTACCAATGCCTTTTCGCCTTCCCATTTTGCTTTGAAGCCTGTTTCTTGCTCTTTCAGCTCGGCAATCTCCTTGTCTAAGAGCGCAATCTTCTCTGTATCGTTCTCACGCTTTATGGCTTCACGCTCTATCTCTAATTGTTTCAGTCGGCGACTTATCTCGTCCAATTCCTCTGGAACGGAGTCTCGCTCCATACGGAGCTTTGCTGCCGCCTCGTCCATCAAGTCGATAGCCTTGTCGGGTAGAAATCTGTCGGATATATAACGTTCCGAAAGTTGCACAGCAGCTATACAAGCATCGTCTTGAATACGCACTTTGTGATGGTTTTCGTAGCGTTCTTTCAGTCCACGGAGGATAGATATAGCGTCCAACTCATCGGGTTCGTCCACCATAACGGTTTGGAAACGGCGTTCAAGTGCCTTGTCCTTCTCAAAATACTTTTGATACTCGTTGAGCGTAGTTGCACCAATGGCACGCAATTCACCACGTGCAAGGGCAGGTTTTAAGATGTTGGCAGCGTCCATTGCTCCCTCTCCGCCACCTGCACCTACGAGGGTATGTATTTCGTCGATGAAGAGAATAATGTCGCCATCAGCATTGGTTACTTCTTTTACAACGCTCTTTAGTCGCTCTTCAAATTCGCCTTTATACTTTGCACCTGCCAATAATGCGCCCATATCCAAGGAGTAGAGTTGCTTGTTCTTCAAGTTTTCAGGCACATCACCACGAATGATACGCCCTGCCAAACCTTCTACGATGGCTGTTTTACCTGTCCCAGGTTCGCCTATGAGTATAGGATTGTTCTTTGTGCGTCGTGAGAGGATTTGCAATACACGGCGAATTTCGTCATCACGACCTATTACAGGGTCGAGCTTGCCTGCTCTTGCATCTTCCACCAAGTTGCGTGCATATTTTGAAAGTGCTTGATAATTCTCGTCACCACTTTGCGATTGCACCTTCTCGCCTTGTCTCAACGAGCTGATAGCTGCCCGCATATCTGTTTCGGTGCAACCCGCATCTTTCAATATTCGGCTTGCTGTGGAATTTACGGTTAAGAGTGCGAGCAATAAAGGTTCGATGCTTACAAACTCGTCGCCCATCTTTTGCGAAATATCCATTGTCTGTTGCATCACCTTGTTAGCATCGGCAGAGAAATAAGGTTCACCCCCTGAAACCTTTGGAAGGTGTGTTATTTCGCTCTTCACGGCATTGTCTACCAACGAAAGATTGGTGCCGAGCTTTTGGAAAAGATAGTTCACTACGTCTTTTCCTTTTTCCATCACGCCTGATAGTAGGTGTATAGGTTCTATTACTTGCTGACCATTGCGGTTAGCAGTTTGCACTGCAGCTTGTACAGCTTCTTGTGCTTTGATTGTAAACTTGTCTAATAACATCTTTTGTTCTCCTTTCTTTTTGTTCTGATAGCTATCTCTTCAAATGGCGTGCCTATGGTTTTAATGCTGACAATTTGGCTAAAAATGTGCCTATTTGGCATAAATATGGATTTAAAGGTGCAAGAAAAAACCGCTATCAAATGGAGTTTTATCCGTTTGATAGCGATTTCTTAATCTGCTTATAATGTTTTTTTAACCCGTTGAAAACGAGTTATATAAAGCTAAACGCCCATCTTTTAATAAGAAAACATTATGGAAGCGAATATCTCTCTGCCACGCAATAATTTTGAATAATAGTGGTAGTTGGTTGCATTGTACGAGGCATTTACATAGCGATGTTGATTAAACAAGTTTGTTACATTCATCATTAAGCGCGTTCGCTTAGCCAAATAATAATTGGCGTTGAAGTCTAAGAAAAAGTTGGTTTCATATTTGTCCTTTCTTACCTCTACCGCATTGTACTCACCTGTTAGTTTCAAATCAAATTTCTTACAAGGTTTATAAAACAAGATAACGTTGTTGCGGAATGATTTCATTTGTGGTGCATTGTTATTACTTTGCCAACTCATTGCTCCAAAGCCATCGTAAGTTATGTTTATCCATTTGTTTAGATAGACAAGCATCATTAAGGAAGCCGACAAGGAGTTTGCTTTTATCTTAAATTCCTCGTTGTTTTGTGCGTAAGCATATTCGTTATGGAAATAACTAAACGAAGGGCTGAGGCTGCATTTACCGAAGAACGACTTCTTCATATTGGTAATAACAGAGAAACTTCTATTAAAGTTGTCTTTCCATATCGGGTTGCTTGTAGAAATCTCATTGGTATAATTATAGTTTGTGAGATAATCGCTGTGCTTCCACGATGCGAATGTTGATAAGTTGAAAGAGAAGAGGTGGATTATATCCATATACGTGAATGAGAACGAAGACCTCCATTGCTTATCCCAACCGAATGAAGATATAGAGTCTTCGCGAGTGCGGTAATTGCTGAAATAAGAGTGTCCAAAGAGTGTTTCTTTCCCACTGTTTTCGTTGTAACCACCACTTATACCCAATGTTATTTTGCTGTTTGGGTGATAGCTGACCGACACCGAAGGCGACAGAAAGAGCCTGTTGTCAATAGGTTGCTCTATCTTCCACGGCACACGCCTTTGTATAAAGTTGATAGGCGCATCAACATTCAGATGCACTTTCTTGACATCAAAGCTGTAAGCGGGCATGATAATGTTAGACTGAATACTACTCTTGAATACGCTATTTTCGATATGCAGACTTTGTGAGAAGAGCTTATTGACGTAATTCAGTCTTAGTTTGTTGCTGAAAAGGATAAAACTTGTTCCCACTTTATTGTCCATTGTAAACTCCTCACGTCTAAGTTTTTGTGCGTAGGGTTGGTTTATTGTTTCTTCGGCATTGTAGTATCTCGCCGTAGAGTTCAGCGAATAGATGCGACGAGCTGTTGTGAGAATAGCTTTCAGATGGTTGGAAACATACGCAGGTTTGCGTTCTGCAATGGTGAGCAGACTATCTTTGTTTGAAACGATATTGTTCTCTGTGTAGGTCTTTGTTATGTTTCCTTTCACCTCGTTCAGCAAGTAAAGTTTTTTTTCATTCAATTCGTACTTAACGATAGGTGCAAATTTCTGATAATACGACTTCAAGCTGTTTGTTTCGTTCAATACAATTCGCTCACCTATATTATATTCGTTGTGCGTGCTGTCTTTACCTTCTTCGTGCTCGTCTATATAAGTCAGGTTGACTACAATGTTGGAATATTCCGACAATTTGAACAGTTGGTTAGCCGAAATCTCAAATGATTTGTTGTCTATGTATCGATTAGGTTTCATAGGTAGTGTACGTAGCGTACCGCCTCTTACCAAGCTACTTGGCAAGAAAATATCATCGTCCAAGTTGGACAGATTGATACTATTTGTGGCATTGCGTCCTAAGCAGTAGCCAAGGTTATTCATTTTGGCAGTGATGAGTGTCTGTGCTTTCTTGCCTACGTTCATCAGTGTGAAATAATTGTTCCACAGTAGTTTGTCAAAGCCTCCGCCCCCTATTGCCACTTCACCAAAGGGGTGGAATTTATACTCCTTCTTCAGTTTGATGTTCAACGATGCTTGGTCGCTAAACACCTTGTCTTCCAAGGCTCTTATGGGTTGGTTATTCTCCATTACCTGCACAGTTGCCACAGCTTTGACAGGCATATTTCGTGTAGCTTGGTTATAACGATTGCCCAAGAGGTTTTGACCCTCGATGTTAAAACGATTGATAGATTTTCCTTGGTATCGTACACTTCCGTCCTCTGTTACCTCAATGCCTGGCATCTTTTTCAGCACATCTTCAAGGTGCATATCTTCAGCCGATAAGAACGAAGCCACATTATAATTGAGCGTGTCTTTCTTACGGCTAATGGCAGGCGCACGCACTATCACCTCGTTTAGTTCGTGGTTTTCCTCCTTCATAGCGATGCTCATTCCCTCTTTGCATTTACTTATGTCTATGCGTTTGGCAGCATAGTTCATAGCTGTAACCACCAATGCCACAGCGTTAGGCTTGGTATTGATAGTGAAACGTCCATTCTTATCTGTAATGCAATAAGCTAATAAAGCGTTCTTTTCACCCACTAACTTGCAAGTTGCCCTTGCTATGGGAGTGTTGTTGTCACTGCTCACTATCTTTCCGTTTATCTTTTGGGCAGCAAGAGGAAGTGCCATTAAAAGGAAAAATAGTGAGAATAATATTTCTTTCTTCATTCAAGGCAAGGCGTGTTGGCTTGTATTATTCTAATTCTATCGGATTATAAGGGTCTGGTGTACGATCCATTTTGGCAGCCACTTCAGGGTCTATTCTAATAATAGGTGAACTTAAAATGCTTTCCGTCCAATGCTCATTTTCTTTTTTTATGATTGCACGCATTTTCTCTTTTTCACCTTTATGAAATAAACTTCCTTCTTCTTTTTGGTAAATCAAGTTGTTTGTCGTTGGGTTTGTTTCAAGTCCGTTCAGCGTAAAGATATAGTTGTCTTTTGTATCGTACATCAACATAATGATGCCAGGGAGTGCGCCAAAGCGATAAGGTCCAAGCGGAATATTTATGTCTTGCGCATACCAGGCTATATAGTTGCGTCCTCTGAAAGTGCAAGTAGCTTTAGAGCATTTATAACCTAAAAGGGTAGTGTCGCCCTCTGCCAAGTTCCAGCTGAACGAAGCTGCTGGTTCTGTATATGCGTAGGTCTCTATTGCTTCTTCGCAAACCGATGTTATGTCTTTGGCAAAGTCTGTTAGAATTTCTATTTTAAACTTTCTTTTCTTATGTAGATTATGTATTTTACCCATAAATTCTAATGGTGATGCTTTTTGTTTTTCCATCGCATAAGCCATCGAATCAGCTAAAATGGTATAATAATCGAGAAACATACAATGCGTATCGCCACAAAGAAGAATGGTCTGTGCCTTTGTTTTTTCCGCCTTTGTAGAGTCTTCTCTATATTGTAGTTCGTATAAAACTTTTACAGTAGCAGTGTCTAAGATAGTTCTTTTCCTTATTAGAGGTTTATCTTCCATAACTTCAGCACCATCTATCTTACAGTCTTGTGCAAAGCTGTTGAGGGTAAAAAATAAAAAAAGGAATAATTGTATTATTCTCATACGAGTAGTGTTATTTCTTATTTCAGGTAACATTTGTTAGCCTGAAGTAATTTGAATTTAATCGCAATTATTTGTGATAATCGCCGTTAGGATGTTTTTGGTCAATTCCATCGCTTGTCTTTTCTGCGTACTTTGCCAAATCGTAGTGTTTTTAAAATTTTTGGTATTAACGTGAAAGGTATTATCTTTGGTTGTTGTGATAACAATTCAATGTTCTTCATCGTTCGAGTTGTTTGAATCGGCTAATGCGTTGTTTGTGCATAGCATTGTTGCAGCTACGGCAACATAGATAATTTTCTTCATCTTGTTTTGTTTTTTATATTATGATTATTAATTAATGATACTGCAAATAAATGCGTATCTCTATTTTCAGTAGTAGTCTGATTTTTTCGTTATTCGTCTGCAAAGGTATAAATGTTTATTTAATAATAATTCAAAAATCATTAATTAAGTTTTGTTTTTTACTTATTTAAATATACAAGACCCAAAATTTTGCTTTATTTCTTATATTTCTCTTTCAGAAAAGAAATATTTAAGAAACGAGCAAGTGAAAGTGTTTTTAAGTATTTGTGATAGTTTTTATTGTCATTAGCCCATTCCTAACCTACCTTATATTATTGTTCTCTTTTTCCTATACCCAACCATTAATTTTAAAACATCAATCTTTGGAAAGCAAAACATATATGTTTGAGGTTGTCAAAGTTGAACTTTGGGAGGGTAAAACATATATGTTTTGGGTGGTGAAACATATATGTTTTAGAACGCATTTGCAATGTGCTGATTATCAATAGATTGTGTTTGCATTGTTTTAATGTGATGCCTTTTGGGTTATTGTTCTGTTTGTCGGTTGTCTAAAAGTCCTGCAAACGAGGGCGAGCTGTGGGCAATGTGGCTTTAGATAGCTGTTTGCAGAAGAACCAAAAATAATGTCGGAAAGAAATATTTCTAACCTTTGCACGTTATTAATATAGAAACCAACGGCGTATAACTTATGAACAAAGGGAGAACTACTTGCAAGATTTTGAAGCTATTAGGTAACGCATAGCCGACGAGAATGGTATTGCATACGCTCCAAAGGAATGTTTTTACGAGGTCGAATGTAAGGGAACTTGTGCTGCGTGTGAAGCTGAGGTGCGCTATTTGGAAAGCGAGCTCAAACGTAAGCAGCGCAATGGTTTGTCTGTAAAGGAAGGTGGCATTGCGGCAGGTGTGTGTGCAATGGCGATTTTGTCGAGCGAGGGCGTGTGGCGAACCCTTACCCCAAACGAGCTATATGGTGAAGTGGAGATAGACGACCTCTACTTTATGGCAACAGGAGGAGGCATCTGTTTTGGTGGAGGTGAACCCTTGTTGCACAGCGATTTTATAGTAAGGTTTGAAAAGATTATGAACCCCTTGTGGAAACTCACGTTGGAGACTTCGCTCAATGTGCCTTTGGAACATTTGCAGGCGGTTGCTCCCCTCGTTTCGCAATATATCGTAGATGTGAAAGATATACACCTATTTATATATAAAGCATACACGGGGCGAGACAACAATAGGGTGATAGACAATCTGAAATGGATAAAAGCACAGGGGTTGGCAGAGAAAACAATAATACGACTTCCGCTTATTCTCGAATTTAATGATGAGAAAATGCGCCAAGAAAGTAAGCTGATGTTGGAGGAAATGGGCTTTTCAACCTTCGATGAGTTCAAATATAGAGTGAAATATTTTGATTAATCTCCGATTTAGTGTACCTTTGTCACCAAATAAACATAAGGGAAAAAGATATGAGATGTCCTAATTGCAACATAGAGGTAGACGAGAATGAAGTGAACTGTCACAATTGTGGAGCACCTTTGCATCACGACGATGATGACGAGCCTACAATAAGTCGTGGCTTGGTAATCTTTATTATAATTGGTACGATTTTTCTTGTTGCATACGGTTTATTGTATTATCAAAACCATAAAAACGACCCTGAGTACACGCAAACTGCCATCGAACCCGATTCGAACTTAGCCGAAAAGAATGTTGTAAGGTTTGATACAGCTTCTGTAGATGTGCTTGCGAAAGACTCAATGGCATTGGAAGAACAGAAAGAGGCTGAAAAGGTGATGAATACCATACGTGGTAAAAATCGCCATCGCAATCATTCGTCGGACAATTCTCAATCTTCGGAAAGCGAAGAAGCACCCGTAATAGTGCCTTCACGTCCTGAAGGCGGTAGCAACGATGCGCCTGCGAATGCTATTACCCCTACTGTAGCCAAGCCACGTGTTGAGAATGTAGAGACAGGACAATGATAATATTCCGTACAAAGCGTATTCCTGCTAAGCATTACGATGCAATCAATATTTTTGGAATGTTGTTTGTTCACCCTGGAGTATTGCTAAGCGAGGAGACCATCAATCACGAGCGCATACACACAAGGCAGATGTTGGAGATGCTTGTCTTACCTTTTTATATATGGTATGTTGTGGAATGGCTGGTGCGTTTGCCTATGTCGGGGAGGGCTTATATGAATCTTTCATTCGAGCGAGAGGCATACGCTAATGAGCGAAATCTTACTTATTTGAAGACAAGAAAACCATACGCTTGGGTGAAATATTTGAGGAAAAGAACAAAAGATAACAAATAAAATTGCATTATGAAGCATTTAAAATTATTGATGATGACTGTGGTTGTGGCTACTTTTGCCGCTTGTGGCACAACCTCTACTGTACCTTTGACAGGCCGTAAGCACAAAATTTCGGTGAGCGATGAATATATTCTGTCGCTCAGCAATCAAGAATACAGCAAGTTTATGGAATCTGCAAAACGCTCTACCGATACACGAAACGTACAATTGGTAAATCGTGTAGGTCGCAATCTTGCCAATGCCGTGGAAACTTACTTGCGCAATAACGGCTTTGCAAACGAGATACAGAACTTCCAATGGGAATTTAATCTTGTTGCAGACAAGCAGGCTAATGCCTTCTGTATGCCAGGTGGAAAGATTGTAGTGTACGAAGGATTGCTGCCATATACACAGAACGAGGCAAGTTTGGCTATTGTTCTGGGACACGAAATAGCACACGCTGTGGCTAAACACAGTGCTGAACAGATGACAAAGAAGCAAAATCAAGGTATATTTACGCAAGCTGCAGGTGCCATTCTTGGTGCAACGGTTGGACAAGAAGCAGCGCAAGCAGCAGGACAAATAGGTAGTACTTACTTCTCGTTCCGCAATTTGAGGTATAGTCGCTCGAATGAGAACGAGGCAGACTATATGGGATTAATCTTTGCGGCTATGGCTGGCTATGACCCACAGAGTGCTATTCCGTTCTGGAAGCGTATGGCACAGTCGTCAGGCACTAAACCTATAGAGATGTTTAGCGACCACCCATCGGACGCTACTCGTATTCAGAACTTAGAAAGATTGATGCCTGAAGCATTGAAATACTATAAACCAAGAACTACGGTTGCTACTCCTGTGGCTAAAACAACAAAGAGCAGTGGAAAGAAAACCACAACAACCAAAAGAAGAAGATAAGACTTAGAAGGTAATACTATAAAATAAAGGGCGGAGCATATCCGTCCTTTATTGTTTTAAGCGTGTGAGAGGGTGGGGCTTTATTGGAATTGTAGGACGGGTCGGACGGGTCGGACAGGTCGGACGAGTCTGACAAAACTACAAAAAAACGAATACTTTCGCCTCTGCTAACCCTTATTCTTTCGCTTTACACTTTGGGCATACGCCCTTCATCATATAATTGATGCTGTTTAATTTAAAGCCTTTGGGTAGCTCTGCCTTGGGGATAGGCGTGTCTGAAAGGCAATACGTATGGTGGCAACGTTCGCAATAGAAGTGCACGTGCATGTCGTTGTCCTCCTCATGATTGTTGCTTCGGCAAAGTTCGTATCGCACCATATCGCTCCCATCTTCCAACTGGTGAACCAAATGATGCTTGCGAAAGAGATTGAGCGTTCGAGATATGTTCGATTTATCAATGGTCTGTATCTTGCTTTCTATCTCTTTCATAGACATCGGATAGTCAACCCTTGAGAGCGTTTCCACAATCACTATGCGGTTGGCAGTAGGTTTTATGCCGTGATGGAGTAGATATTCTATTATCGCTTCTGTATTCATTCTTCACTTATGATTAGACCTTTATACACTTCAGAAAGTGCCTTTGCTTGCGCCAAAGTTCTATTTCTAAAGGCTTTGTATTCCTCTGAATTGGCATCAAATGGGCGGTGAGACAATGCCTCCTTTATGGGTTTCCACGCCGAAAGAAACTTCTTTGCCTCGTCAGAGAACCACTCTTCCACCAAGCATTCCCATATATAGTCCACCGCCTGTTCGTTGGGGTGAAGCATATCTGCCTTGTAAAAGCGGTAATCGCGCAACTCATCGTTTACAATCTCATAAGCGGGGAAGTATGCAGCGTGTGTCGGATACGCCTTTACAACCTCGTTTACGGCTAAGAGCAATGTAGCTTTGGATAGCTGACTTTTGTGAAATCCATACTTTGCATAGCGTATCGGACTTACTGTAAGTATAAACTTTGTATGCTCATTGCGCTGCAAAAGCAAATTGATAGCTGACTTTAGGTAGGCTACACATTCGTCTATCGTAAGTTCTTTCTCGATGAACAAACGCTGTGGACGCTTCTTGCAATTGTCTACAATTTCGCCCGAAGTCTTCTCAATATAAACGTGATTGGTGCCTAAGGTGATAACTGCCGTATCAAAAGTTTCGTCCATACGCTCTATGGTGTGCAATATGGAAGCTGGGTTGTACATCGTTCCAAAAGGATTGATCACAGTCCGAAACTTCTCATCTGCAAACTTTTGCCCTATATTATTGGCAAAACACGACCCAACGAACAACACACGCTCGCAGGGAAGTATCGCAAAAGGGGCTTTCTGTATATTTACTTTGGTTCTAAATTCCATATAAGAGGGGCTTACTCTATATTTATTTGGGTTCTAAATTCCATATAAGAGGGGCTTTTCTGTATATTTCCACTCATTCTAAGTTCTATATATACAAAGGTAAAAAAAAATGTTGAAACCGCAAAAAGCCTATTCCTCTATTTCGTTTTATGTACCAACCATTAATTTAAGATTAAGGCTGGTTCTATAAATTACCACCGCATATAGTCATTAAATTTTTATGAAATACGTTTTGTTATCTTTTGGCTTCTTTTTGGTTCAAAATGTAAGTTCGTTCAGTCGTGTAGCTCGCTACACTCCTTCACTCTCTTGCATTTTGACCTCAAAAGTAAGCTCAAAATCTAACAAAGCTAATTTATAGAACCAGCCTTAACAATTAAGCGTTAAAAACTCATTTCTGAGGTTATTCATCTTCATTTTTTACTCCTTGCTTGTTTTACTTTCTTGTATTTGATTGTAAATTATTGTAAATCAAATGATTATCTTTTATTCTTGGTCTATTGACCTTTTGTTTTTCATTGTTCCATATTTCGGTATGTAAGCTGTGTGCCCACCCAATGCAAAAGCTTGGTTGATTAGCTTTTTAAAACCAATATGATTTATCTCAATAAATCGTATTTTTTAACAAATATACACTTTTAAGACGTTTTTTAGCTTGGTTATACAAAAAATAATGGTTATATTTGCAAATGTAATAAACAAATAGTATTCACATTTTTAATATATATCATTAAATTATGGCAGTAAATTATAAGGACTTAGGACTCGTGAACAGCCGTGAGATGTTCAAGAGAGCAATTGATGGTGGTTGGGCTGTACCAGCTTTCAACTTCAACAACTTGGAGCAACTCCAAGCTATCATTACCGCAGCTTCTCAAACAAAGTCGCCTGTTATATTACAGGTTTCTAAAGGCGCACGCAAGTATGCTAACCAAACTCTTCTCCGTTATATGGCTGAAGGAGCTGTTGAGTTTGCAAAGGAATTGGGTTGCAAACATCCTGAAATTGTACTTCACCTTGACCATGGTGATAGTTTCGAAACTTGTAAGAGCTGTGTAGACTTTGGTTTCTCATCTGTTATGATTGATGGTTCTGCGCTTCCTTACGAAGAAAACGTAGCCTTGACCAAGAAGGTAGTTGACTATGCTCACCAATTCGATGTAACTGTAGAAGGCGAGTTGGGTGTATTGGCAGGTGTTGAAGACGATGTTGTAGCCGAAGAATCTCACTACACACGTCCAGAAGAAGTAGTAGACTTTGCTAAGCGTACAGGTGTTGACTCATTGGCAATCTCTATCGGTACTTCACACGGTGCATACAAGTTCAAGCCAGAACAGTGTACACGCGATCCTAAGACAGGTAAGCTTGTTCCTCCTCCATTGGCATTCGATGTATTGGAAGCAGTAGAAAAGGAACTCCCAGGTTTCCCAATCGTACTCCACGGTTCATCTTCTGTACCTGAAAAGTATGTTGAAATAATTAACAGCAATGGCGGTGCTATGCCAAATGCTATTGGTATTCCTGAAGAACAGCTCCGTAAGGCTACTAAGAGCGCAGTATGTAAGATTAATATCGACTCAGACTCTCGTCTTGCATTTACAGCTGGTGTACGCGAAACATTGAAGGAACACCCAGAGTACTTCGACCCACGTCAGTACTGCGGTAAGGCTCGTGAATATATGACCGACCTCTATGCTGAAAAGATTAAGGAAGTTCTCGGTTCTGACAACAAATTGGCTAACCTCGATTAATCGAGATTGAAGCTAAACAATAATAACAAGCGGTGGCTTTAAATCTTAAAGTCACCGTTTTTTCTTTAATGCTTTTGTAATTATAACTCAATAAATAAGACTTAATGAAGAAGATTTTCCTTTTGCTTGCGCTGCTTCTAAACGTGATGGGCGTGCAAGCACAAGACGCAAACTTTTGGGTTTACTTGGCGATAGGTCAAGAAAATATGGTAGGCAAAGCACTGATTACGCAGCGAGACTCTGTGGTTTCCGACAATTTCCTCTATCTGTCAACGCTTAACGATACTGATGGACGACGCATAGGACAATGGCGCAAGGCATTGCCTCCTATTGTTCGTGCCAATGCGGGCATAGGGTTGCTCGACAGCTTTGGTAAAACTTTAATGGAAAATACCAAGGGGAAGCGCATAGGCATAGTAAGTGTGGCTATTGATGGCTGTCCCATTACGGCTTTCGATAAGACTGAATACAAGGCGTATGTGGAGAGCGTAAAAGATGAAAATGTGAAAACGCAGATCCAACAATATGGCAACAACCCTTATCAACGCCTTGTAGATATGGGAAAAGTGGCACAAAAACAAGGTGTTATAAAAGGTATTTTGTTGCAACAGGGCGAAACTGATGCTAATTCAGTACAATGGCTTGGCAAGGTGAGAAAGATATATTACGACCTCGTAACCGACTTAAAGTTGGATTCAACTAAAGTTCCGTTGATAGTAGGTGAAGTTGGGCGTACAGAATATGAAGGTAAGTATGCCAAAGCCAATGAAACCATCAATAAGATACACAGCAAGTTGCAATACGCCTTTGTGGTTCCAGCAGCCAATTGTCCTCTATCTGCCGACAAACATCATTTCAGCTATGAAGGTTATGCTACTTTAGGGCGCAAGTTTGCTATCAAAACATTGCAAGGTATGGGATTTGAACTTCCTGAAGTACGTAAGTCTGAACCCGTTGTTACAAAGCGTGTTACTGTGCCAGTTGCTGATGTTAAAGTGCAAATAAGCGACAAAGGAATGTTATATGCTACGGGCGATCAACCTATAAAACGAGTTGTGGTGAACGATAGCGAAGGTAAATTGCTCAAAGAATTTAATATAGAAGAACCATCGGCTAAGTTTGAAATCAACCTTAATGCCTTTCCACAAGGGGTTATTACAATGATATTCTACACCACCGAGGGCGAACAGTTGTTTACAATCAACAATTAAGTTATCTATTTTAACAACTATTCTTTCAACGTTGGTAGCCTTAGATAGTGCGGGGTGGCGCATCTTTCTGAAACAAAGCACAATGGCTGTGTTGGCATTGTTGAGCCTATGGGTTTAACCCAAATCAGTCATTAGAATGAGAATGTATTTTGCGATTATTTTGAGATTTATTTTGCATATATCAAAGGAGCATAGCGGGCTATGTGACTGCAGATATAGGTAAAATAAAGCCAAAATAATCCAAAAGACATCTCATAAGTTTCAAAAATAATAAAGTAAGCACCTAAACTGGTCTAATGGCCGATTTGGGTTTAAGGGCGTTGTGCAATTGCTTTGCTTGGTGTAAGCAAATAGTGTGCCAAAAGTTACGAGCGAAACCTGCGAATTAACACTTGAAAAGGTGAAATAGGAATGTTCCTTATTTCACCTTTTTTGTTATAAAACTCCAAACTATAAAGTGTAGCTTGCTAAAGTTCAACTTTGAATATCCCATACATATATGTTTTGCCGCCTCAAAGTTCAACTTTGATACCCTCAAAGTTCAACTTTGCCCCTCCAAAATATCAATTCTCAGCGTCTTTTTTGTTCATATATTCCATTTAATAGTTTTATCTTTACGTTGTTTAAGGCTGCTGTCTTTGCACACTTTCTTTAGTTTTCTTGTTTTTTATTGTATATCAGTAGTTTATCATTGCACACGAATAGAGCCCATATTTGTGTAGAATGGTCTTATTGCGTGTGAATATAAGAAATATGGTGTATGGATTTAACACTTCTGTTGGATAAGAAGGACAAAAAGAAAATATTTAGCGAAGAATAGCTCTATATGTTTGGCTGCTATGGAGTAGGATAGTGGGAAAAAGAAAAACGGTCTGCCTTATTCTTGCTATTCTTCATTATTGGGCATAAAAAACGGACTCCGAAGAGCCCGTTAAAAAAATCTAATCAGTAACAATATGCTTTTCCTTATGGAAGGCTGATAGCCTCACTTGGACAAACATCTGCGCATGTGCCACATTCTGTGCAAGCGTCAGCGTCAATCTTGTAGATGTCGCCTTCAGAGATTGCACCTACTGGGCATTCATCGATACATGTACCGCAAGCGATACAATCATTTCCAATTACGTAAGCCATAATCTTTAAAATTTTAATTATTTGTTAATGTTTTTGTATAGGACCACCGAAGCAATACCTATTTTTGTATACTGCAAAGGTAAAAAGTTTTTTTGTAATACCTACAAATAGTGATTGAAACTTTCTATATTTAGACGAGTTAAAAATAATTTTAACTTTTGCTTTTCCCAAATTTTATGTTTACACAATAAGTATAAAGATATTGCGTTATATAATAAGGTGGCGTGCTATGGTCAGCCACAACGTACTTATGAGAAAACTTATTTATACTATATTATTATCGTGTTGTTCGGTTCTGCTTTATGCGCAGGAACGAACTGTACAAAATCGTCCTTATACCGACTTGCGTCCATTCCATTTTGGTGTGATGGTGGGCGCACATCTTCAAGACTTAGAGTTGCTCAATGTAGGACTTCAAACTATAGATTTTGAAGATGGGAATGGGGTACAAGAGAAATTGGTGTCTGCCGACCAAGATCGTTGGGATGCTGGTTTTACGGTGGGTGTGTTGGGCGAATTGCGTTTGAACCAAACTTTCCAATTTCGTGTTGCTCCAGCAATGTATTTTGGTACACGTCACCTTACATTCCGCAATCTTACCGACCTTAATGCTAATGGTCAGCCTACCGAAGAACGACAAGACCTAAAGACAGCTTATGTCTCGTGTGCATTCGACCTTATAGCCGCTGCACCGCGTTTCAACAATCATCGCCCTTACCTGATGATGGGTGTCAATCCTATGTTGAACCTTTCGGGGAAATCGGACGACTTTATAAAACTAAAAGGTGGTGATGTGTTCTTGGAATTTGGTGTTGGTTGCGACTTTTATCTACCTTATTTTAAGCTCCGTCCCGAACTTAAATTTATGTATGGTTTGGGCGATTGCCTTGATAAAACGCACGCTAAGGAGCTGAAAAATAAGCAAATGCTGATGTACACTAATTCGGTGAGCGAAGCACATTCGAAGATGATTGCGCTTACGTTCTATTTTGAATAAGGATAGTGTTGAGTTATTTGTCAGACTTGACGGACGAGTCTGCCCCCGTCCGACAAGTCTAACTTCTGATTATTTCTTCTTTAAGTTGAGAACCATCTTTCCAACAAAGATGGCAGACTTACCATTTTGGTCTATGCCTACTGCCTTGCCATCAAGATTATTGACATAAACAAGCTGTTCGAGGAAGGTGTGCGAGTGTCCACCCAATATCAAGTCGATGCCGCGTGTACCTGCCACGAGCTCTTCATCACTAATCCCTTCTATATTTAATCCCAAGTGAGATAGACAAATAACCAAGTCGCAGCCTTTAGCTTTGAGTTCGTCAGCACATTTTTGCGCACACGCAATAGGGTCCTTGTATTTTAATGGGCCATAATTGGCTGTTAACACTAAGCCTTCGAGTACGGGCGAAACTCCAAATACTCCTATTTTCAGTCCTTTACGTTTTAAGATGACATAAGGTTTTACGACCTTTGCCAACTCTGTATCGGCAAAATCATAATTGGCACATACGATAGGGAAGTTCAAATTCTTGAACATTTTTATCATATTGTCCAATCCGAAATCAAACTCGTGATTACCTATTGTACCTGCATCATAGTGCATCTCGTTCATTAGTCCCACTTCCACATCGCCTTTGTACATTGTGAAGTAAGGCGAACCTTGGCAGAAGTCGCCACTATCAAAGAGTAATAAGTCGGAGTCTTTCGCACGTTCCTGCTTCAACATTTCTATTCTGCGGATAAAACCTGCCCTGCCTGCACGCATCGTGTCGGCTAAGGTTACGTTGAAAGGCATTATTTGGCTGTGTGTATCATTGGTATGGAGTATGGTGAGCTGTTTCTTTTGTCCAAAAGCCACCGTGGTGAGCATACACAACGCTACTAATAATATATTCTTTTTCATTGTTTTGTGTCTTTATGGGTTATTGTTTATTCGTCGTCGCTAATGTTTGGGTTGGTTTTATTGCCCACGTATGTTATGCGACCTTCCACTTTGCTGTTGATAATCTGCCCTTTAGCAGTCTTTTCTTTAAAATAGTTAAGAATAATATATCGTGAGTTGTTAGCTGTTTCTTGGGGTGAAACGAAGTCTGTCTTGGCTTTAAAAGCATCTAATTTATCGTTGCCTTGTGCCAAATAGTCTATGGTTGCGATGCGATATTTTGCAGTTAGAACTATCTCTTTATCGTGCAAACGAGCCGATGCGAGCGTGCCGTCAGCATTGAAAACTAAACGCACACCGTGGCTAACACCTTCGCCTCCTGTATGAGCCATCTGTCTGAAAAGCTCCATAACCTTATCGCCTGTGAGCGTAAGGAAGCATATTTTGTTCTCAAAAGGTGCTATATCGTTTACATCGCCTACAGTTATGTTTCCTTCAGGAAGGGCTGCACGGATACCACCCATATTGTAAACAGCGAAGTCGACACGCTCGTTGTACGCCTTTCCACCCCATACCAAGATGTCGGCAACGAGGTTTGAGAGGTCGCTTTCGGGTCGGTGAGCCTTCATATAATGGTCGGAATGTGCCACGATGGGACTCATTATGCTGTCTACCTTGTGCTTGTAAGGAGCCAGAAACGCTGTTGCATGCGCATCTGCATTGTTGTCGTAGTGGTTGTCTATTAGTATTCTGCTTCTTTCCACATTGGCTAATTGGTAGTGAGATGCGCACGATGTGCATAGAAGCGTTATCCCTAAGCCACCTATTAATACTTTATTTGTACTCATATATCTTTATTTTATTTGTTGCAATAACCTTTGCTCAAAGTTCTGAATGATGTTTCATTTTGTTGCAAAGGTAGCAAAAACTTATCAGTCAGTGGGCTTAATGCAATTCATTTGTTGGTTTGAAATCTGAAAATTAGTTAAAGCAGCGGTGCGAAAAATGATTTTTCTGTCGTTTAACCAATAATTTATAGTAACTTTGCACCGCTTTTCGGTATAACCGCTGGTCGTGGAAGAGTCGCGTGCTACGTTGTATTGGAACGACAAACAATATTTAATTATCAAAAAGAAATGGATTTAATTAAAATTGCTGAAGAAGCATTTGCAACCGACAAGAAGCACCCAGAGTTCAGAGCTGGTGATACTGTAACTGTCGCTTACAAAATCGTCGAAGGTAACAAGCAGCGTGTTCAGCTCTACCGTGGTGTTGTAATCAAAATCAACGGTGAAGGTGAAAAGAAGCGTTTCACAGTTCGTAAGATGTCAGGCACCATCGGTGTTGAGCGTATCTTCCCACTTGAGTCACCAAACATCGAGTCTATCGAGGTGAACAAGCGTGGTAAAGTACGTCGTGCTAAGCTTTACTACTTGCGCAATCTTACAGGTAAGGCTGCTCGTATTAAGGAAAGAAGAACTCCAGTTGCTAAGGCAGCAAAGTAATTCTCCCTTCGAGAATCCAAAAAAAATAAAAGGTTCAGAGCATTGCTCCGAACCTTTTTTGTTTTTAGGAAGCATCATTTCTGATGTTCTTCCTCAGTTTCTGTGTCCTCAAAGTTTATCTGTCCATCACTATCACCGTGAATTGCAGTTTGCAAATCCTTCCAATTTTGGAAACCAGCGAAGAGAGCTAAGCGGTCTAAAGTTTTCTTTGAAGGCTTCTCGGCTGTATGCACGTAAGTCCAAAGTTTGCGTAGCGACTTTGCTTCCAAGTGGATGTGATGTTGCTTTAGTTTAGCCGATATTTTTTCGTAATCGGCAGAGAGATGAGCATATTGAGGTATCTTATGCTCAAACTCTGTAATAAATCTTTTTAAAGGTTTTCCCATTTCTTTATAAATCAACAACTTTCGTCTGCAAAATTACGAAAAGATTGGAAAATGAAACAAAATTAAGGTTATTTTTCGATTAAATATTTATCTGCTCATAAAAATGCTTTCAAAGCAATGATATTCTCCTATCTTTTAATTAACTTTGCACCGAAAAATGGCATAGGCAGAATGTGGAAGTTCGATTTATTCACAAGCTCATTGCAGGTATTGAGTTTCACTTCATATTCTATAATTTGTTCACAAATTAAAATTGCCATTGCTGCACATCTTTCCGCAATCGTAGAAACTCTATTACACCAAAATAAGATATGAAAGAATTAGAACTTAAATATGGTTGTAATCCCAACCAGAAGCCTTCAAGAATATTTATGAAGGAGGGCGAATTGCCTATTGAGGTACTCAATGGTCGTCCTGGGTACATCAACTTTTTAGATGCGCTTAACAGTTGGCAACTTGTCAAGGAACTAAAGGCAGCTACTGGACTTCCTGCTGCTGCTTCGTTCAAGCACGTTAGTCCTGCTGGTGCAGCTGTGGGATTGCCTTTGAGCGACACATTGAAGAAGATTTACTTTGTAGACGATGTAGATTTCGAGCTTACTCCTTTAGCTTCGGCATACGCACGTGCAAGAGGTGCCGACCGTATGTGCTCGTATGGCGATTTCTGCGCATTGAGTGATACTTGCGATGAGGCTACTGCACGCCTTATCAATCGTGAGGTAAGCGACGGTGTGATAGCTCCCGACTATACTCCAGAGGCACTTGAGATATTCAGAAAGAAGCGTAAGGGCAATTATAACGTTATCAAAATAGACCCTAACTACACCCCAGAAGCCATAGAACGCAAACAGGTATTTGGCATAACATTTGAGCAAGGTCGCAACGAAATCAAACTTGACGATCCTCAGCTTCTTGAGAATATACCTACAAAGAACAAGTCTTTCACTGAAGAGGCCAAGCGTGATTTGATGATAGCACTCATTACATTGAAATACACACAGAGCAATTCGGTTTGTTATGTGAAGGACGGACAAGCTATTGGTATAGGTGCAGGACAGCAAAGTCGTATTCACTGCACTCGTTTGGCAGGTAGCAAGGCTGACGAATGGTGGTTGCGTCAGTGTCCAAAGGTGATGAACCTACCTTTTAAGAAAGGTGTTCGCCGTGCCGACCGTGACAATTCCATTAATATTTATATCTCTGACGAATACGAGGACTTGCTCCAAGAAGGTACGTGGCAATTGTTCTTTACCGAGAAGCCTGAACCTTTGACCCTCGAAGAGCGTAAGGCTTGGGTAGCACAGAATACAAAGGTTGCCCTTGGTTCTGATGCTTTCTTCCCATTTGGCGACAACATTGAGCGTGCGCATAAGAGCGGTGTAGAATATATTGCTCAAGCTGGAGGAAGTATTCGTGACGACCATGTTATCGAAACCTGCGATAAGTATGGTATTGCAATGGCATTTACAGGCGTACGCTTGTTCCACCATTAATCTCTTTTATTGGACTTGTCGGACTTGTCTGACAGGTCTGACGGGTCTGACGGGTCGGACAAGTCTGATAAAGCCTATTTGTCCGACACATTTATTCATATTCTTAACGAAAAATAATGAGCAACGAAATAGACGAAATCATTGAAGGCGGAATGGTATTCCGAGGTGCATCGAAACCCAAAGTGGACGATGGCAAGGTGAAGACCAAAGCCAAGAAGAAAAAATATATCACTGGTGCGCACGGTTCGGGTAGCGCAAAGCAGAAAGCAATGTATCGCCAAAAAAGAGCGAATAGACGTAAATAAATAAAATGTGGCTTCTATCAGCTTTAGTAAAAACTAATTTGATAGAAGCCACGTTTGTTTTTTGTTTAAGAATAATCAAGTGATGTATGCTTAGAAATATTGTTCTATTCTTCCATAATTGATCGATGTATAATAAGACATCAATCTTTCGTTTCCAAAACATATATGTTTGGCGTTCCCAAAGTTCAACTTTGATAGGGTAAAACATATATGTATTGGGTGGTGAAACATATATGTTTTAGAACGCATTTGTAATCATCTTGTAATCAATAGGTTATAAAGATGATTTTTTAAGATGCAGCTTAATGCGGCATTGTTCTGTTCTTCCGTAACCCACTTTTAGAACTTAGCCCTTATAAAAACTTTTTAGACTTAATCCTTTAGTCGTTGGAAGGCTTCAGGAAGGTGATTGATAAGGTCGCTTGCAATGAGACTTTCTTTGCCTAAAGTCTTTGCAGCGATGTTGCCTGCCAATCCGTGAAGATACATTCCTACACAACACGCCGCTTCGTGTTCGTAACCACGAGCCAACAAGCCTGTTATGATACCTGTAAGCACATCACCACTGCCTGCAGTAGCCATACCGCTATTGCCCGTAGAATTGAAGATAACGTTGCCCGTAGGCGTACACAATGCACTGTAATGTCCCTTTATGATAATGTAAGCGTGTAGATTTTGCGCCATTTGGCGTGCGTGTTCCAATCGTTCGTAGTCGCTTGTTGAGGGAATGTTGACCAAACGATCGAACTCTGCAGCGTGAGGCGTCATTATGATATTCTTAGGCAATTGCTGCATCCACGCTCTATGCGAAGCCAACATATTGATGGCGTCAGCATCAGCTACAACAGGGCATTGGGCACGGCGTATTTGAGAAATCATTGCAATGGCTGTGTTCTCCAATTGTCCTAACCCAGGTCCTATGCCTAAAGCATCAAAATCTTCTGTGTCTACGGCTTCAGAGAAATAAGTTTCTTCGTGGTCTATTTGCATCACCGCTTCGGGAACAGATATTTGCATCACATCATAGTTTCTCTTTGGTGTGTGCACAGTTACCTTTCCTACTCCTGCGCGCAAACAAGCCTTTGATGCAAGTACGGCAGCCCCTGCCATACCATAGCTACCTGCTATGATGAGTGCGTTGCCCATCATTCCTTTGTGTGCAAAGTCGCTACGTGTGAGCATCATATTGCGTACTTCGCTCTCCTCTAAGATGTTGTATTGTGCTTTGCTTTTGGCAATGTAGTCTTCGTGTAGGCGAATGTCCAACACCTTTAGTCTACCAATAAATTGTTGAGCCTCTTCTAATAGAAACGAGAGCTTCTTTTGATGTAGGGTGAGTGTAAGATTGGCTTGAATAATGTTAGCACGCACATTACTTGTGTTGTCTTCAGCAAGCAACCCTGATGGCACATCAATACTCACCACCTGTGATGGACTTTGATTGATGTACTTCACGAGTGAGGCAAATCCGCCCGCAAGCGACTTGTTTAGTCCCGTGCCAAACAATCCGTCTATTACCAAAGTATCAGCTGTGAGTTCAGGAGGATCGAACGAAACGGTTACTTCGGTGAAGTCTTTAAAATGTTTGTTTTCAAGTAAGCGTTTCTTGTTGGTAGCGCAATCGTCTGATAGTTTATTCGAAATGTTGAATAACACCACCTTAACGTTGTAATTCTCTGCAATGAGCAATCGTGCCACTGCCAAGGCATCGCCACCATTATTGCCTGAGCCAGCAAATACCACAATGGGTGTGGCATTTGTCCATTCC
Source organism: Prevotella ihumii (assembly GCF_900155655.1). Taxonomy (GTDB): domain Bacteria; phylum Bacteroidota; class Bacteroidia; order Bacteroidales; family Bacteroidaceae; genus Prevotella; species Prevotella ihumii. The sequence goes on along the minus strand of NZ_LT706987.1, from coordinate 625,661 downwards.
TCCATTATGGCGTGAGTAATGGCTTTTGCCGCTCTTTCCATCAAGTCAATCGACTTAATAGGCTCGTGTTCAATCGTATATTGGTCAAGCTCATGTAGTTGAGCACTTGTAAATATCTTCATAACAGCCCCAAAATTACAAAATAAATGCTAATCATATAGGAATGTTTGCTATAATTTTCGTAAATTTGCGCAAAATAATAGATTTATAAACAATGAGTCGCATAAAAATCAAAGATAAAACATTCGAGACATCAATCACAGAGGCTGAAATCTTAGAGAAGGTGGAACGAGTTGCAGCAAAGCTAAATAAGGATATGGAGGGTAAGAACCCGCTCTTCCTTGCGGTGCTCAATGGGTCGTTTATGTATGCTTCCGATTTGATGAAGTTTGTAACCATTCCTTGCGAAATATCGTTCGTAAGAGTAGCTTCATACGATGGAACAGAGTCTTCGGGTAAGGTTGCAGAGTTGTTAGGGTTGAATGAAGACATTGAAGGACGCGAGGTTGTTATCGTTGAGGATATTGTAGACACAGGCAATACGATGAAGCGTATGCTTGAAATGCTACGCAAAAAGAACCCTGCAGGACTTCATATTTCTACGCTCTTGCTCAAACCAGGGAAGCTTCAAGTTCCATTGGATATTGAGTATGCAGCAATGGAAATCCCCAACGACTTTATTGTAGGCTATGGCTTAGATTACGACCAGCAAGGACGTAACTTACGAGATATTTATACTTTAGTACAAGAATAATGAAAAATATTGTAATCTTCGGTGCTCCTGGTGCTGGTAAAGGCACACAGAGCGACAAAATGATTGAGAAGTATGGCTTTGGTCATATCTCAACAGGTGATGTACTTCGTGCAGAAATAAAGAATGGTACTGAACTCGGTAAGACCGCTAAGAGCTACATAGACAATGGTCAGCTCATTCCTGATGCTTTGATGATTGACATCTTGGCAAGCGTTTACGACAGTTTTGGCAAGGAACACAAAGGCGTGATCTTTGATGGTTTCCCACGTACCATTCCACAAGCTGAGGCTTTGAAGCAAATGCTTTCTGAGCGTGGACACAAGGTAGCAGCTATGATTGAGCTCTTTGTGCCAGAAGAAGAACTAATGAAGCGTCTTATTCTTCGTGGTCAGCAAAGCGGACGTTCGGACGATAACGAAGAAACCATTAAGAAACGTTTGAATGTATATAACACTCAAACTTCTCCACTTATCGACTGGTATGAAGGCGAAGGCATTCATCACCACGTAGAAGGTCTTGGCACAGTTGACGAGATTTTCGGTCGCATTGTGGAAGTGATCGACGCATTATAATTTAAAATATATTTAAAGAGTAAAGGGAGTTCAGGAGTTGGTAGAGTTAAGCCAATAGATTATTTTTGTAAGAACGATTGTTAAGTCAGACTTGTCCGAATCGTCCGACTTGTCCGACGAAGCTAAAAAGTTTTACAGACCTACTGAAAAGGGTTTGAAAACTGAACAAAAAGTGTTGAAAGAACAAATACAAGTCGCAAAGATATTTAGCGTTGGCAAATTGCAGTATTAGCTTAACTCTCTCTAACTCCTAAACTCCCTATCATTTATATCCCCCTATCCCTTATGGCAGAATCAAATTTTGTAGACTATGTAAAGATATATTGTCGCTCTGGAAAGGGCGGACGAGGTTCAATGCACCTACGCCACGTGAAGTATAATCCTAACGGAGGACCTGACGGAGGTGATGGTGGAAAAGGTGGAAGTATCATTTTAAGAGGCAACCACAACTATTGGACACTTCTCCACCTTCGTTTCCAACGCCACATCTATGCTGAACACGGAGGCAATGGTGGACGTGACAAGTGCCACGGCAAGGACGGCAAGGACATTTATATTGATGTTCCTTGTGGTACAGTGGTCTATGATGCCGAAACAGGTAAGTACATTTGCGATGTGGCTTACGATGGTCAAGAAGTGGTACTGCTAAAGGGTGGCCGTGGAGGATTGGGTAATTTCCAGTTCCGCACTGCAACCAATCAAGCTCCACGTTATGCCCAACCAGGTGAACCAATGCAGGAACAAACCGTTATCCTTGAGTTAAAACTTTTGGCTGATGTCGGTTTGGTAGGCTTTCCTAATGCAGGTAAGTCTACATTACTTTCAGCTTTATCGAGTGCAAAACCAAAGATTGCCAACTATCCTTTCACCACAATGGAGCCTTCGTTGGGTATTGTGAGCTATCACGACCATCAAAGTTTTGTGATGGCAGACATTCCAGGTATCATAGAAGGTGCAAGCGAAGGCAAAGGATTGGGTCTTCGTTTCCTCCGCCATATAGAGCGTAACTCGCTGTTGTTGTTTATGGTGCCTGGCGATACGGATGATATAAAGAAAGAGTATGAAGTGCTGTTGAACGAGTTGCGCCAGTTTAACCCCGAGATGTTGGACAAGCATCGTGTATTGGCAGTAACCAAGAGCGACCTCTTAGACGATGAACTTATAGAAATGCTCAAAGAAACCCTCCCTGACGACCTCCCTGTGGTATTTATTTCGGCAGTTGCAGGAATGGGATTGAACGAACTGAAAGATATTCTTTGGCGAGAACTCAACTCTGAAAGCAATAAGTTGCAGATTATCACAGCCGAAGACACCCTTGTGCATCGTGATAAGGATATGAGCCGATTTGAGGCTGAAATGCACGATGAGGGTGCTGATGTGGAAGACGTTGAATGGATTGACGAGGACGAAATAGAAGATATTGAGGAGCTCGACGACTTTGAGTACACAGATGATTAAGCCCGAATTACATTATTACGATATAGCAAAAGACGTGATTGCCTTTTCTTCCACTCGCCGTGGCGGTGTAAGCAAAGGCAATTACGAGGCTTTTAATATCAATCTTTATTGCGGTGATGAGCCTGCAAATATACAAGCCAACCGCAACGCTTTGGCTACTTATTTAGGTTTAGAGGTTAATCATCTCATCGTTCCTCACCAAGTACACGGCATCGAATCACGAATGATTGCAGCCGAATTTTTCAATCTTCCCGAAGACATACGCAATCGAATACTCGAAGGAGTTGATGCTGTGATGACCAACGAACCCAATGTTTGCATAGGAGTGTCCACTGCCGACTGTATTCCCGTCCTTATTTACGATGCCGAACATCACGCTGCAGCTGCCGTTCACGCAGGTTGGCGAGGCACATTGGGACATATCGTGATGAAAACCGTGAAGGAAATGGCAATCAACTTCCATTCCGACCCTACAAAACTTAAAGCTGTGATAGGTCCGGGTATATCTTTAGCCCATTTTGAAGTAGGACAGGAGGTTTACGAACAGTTTGCCAATGCCAACTTCGATATGGAACGTTTGGCAAAACTTTATCCTGTAAGCACACCTAAGGAAGGCGAACCACCGATGAAATGGCACATCGACCTAAAACTTTCCAATCGTATGGATTTGGAACAAATGGGTGTTGACTCTCAAAACATTATAGATGAAGGCATTTGCACCTATGCTTCGGCAACAGAATACTTCTCTGCCCGCCGTTTGGGTATCAACTCAGGACGCATCTATAATGGTATTATTTTAAAATAAGAACCATCTTTTTTCAACCTACAATTCAGCCGCAAAAAGTGCAAACCTCGGTTTAATCACTTTTTGCGGCTGAATTGTTTTTATACGTTTCCTTATCGCAAGGCGACTTATTGTAGTATTCCTTTCAATAAGAAGGTTGCGTTTTGATTGCGTGCCACACCCTTTGTTATCTTATAAGAATAGGTAACGTGTTCGCCCAACTGAATTTCAAAACAATAGTTGTGGAAGCGTGCAGGCGTTTCTTCCTCAAGTTTTGACAGTTCAAGGTCGTGCGTAGCAATCACACCCGTTACGTTTTTCTCTGCAATATACTTTAAGAAAAGGCGCGAACCATTCAGTTTGTCTAACGAGTTTGTACCCTTTAGAATTTCGTCAAGGATAATCAGACTTGGCACTTCAGGTTGCAGCGACCCTATAAGTTGTTTCAGTCGGAGCAATTCGGCATTAAAATAAGAAATGCCGTGCGTAAGGTCGTCTGTTGTACGCATATTGGTGAAGAGGCGGAAAAACGAAATTTCCATCTTGTCGGCAAACACAGGCAGTCCGTTCATTGCCAAAATATAGTTCACACCCAATGTGCGAAGAAACGTACTCTTACCAGCCATATTCGCTCCCGTAATGATATAGTATTCAAGGTTGCGAATATCAAAATCGTTCTTCACAGCCTTTTCGCCCAAGAAGGGGTGATAAAGATTGACAGCCGAATAACGTACATTCTTGCTATCGTCTACCACCTTTGCTGCCTTAGCCTTGTCTTCGTTCATCGTAAATGTAGCCATCGACACCAAAGCGTCCATTACGCTTGCGGCCTCGATCCATTTATGGGTGGTTTCGGTGTAAGTGCGTTGCCAACGAAGGAAGTGTCGCACAATGGTAATATCTATTAGCCCAAAACAATTGAAGAGTACGATACCTATTTCGTTGCTACGGTTGTCAATCTTCTGAAGGATACGTTCCAAACTGCCAAGCGAGTTTTTTGCGCCCTCCATCTGTGCTTTCAGTGCTGTGAGTTCAGCGGAACTAAACGCCTGTTGGTCAATCAACGTTGCTAAGTTTACATATCCACGCACTTGATTTTGAAGTTTTGAAATCACCTCATTGATAATCTTGATGTACTTATTGGCACAAAAGGTTGCCAAAAAGAAGTTGAACATTCCCCACCACAGCGGTAAAAGGGCAGGAACAAGTCCAAAAATAGAAAGAAAGATGCTAAGATAGAAGCCCACAAGGTTGGTGTAAGTCAGTAGTCGGAACACCTTGTTGGCAAAGAATGACGAAATCTTTATGGCGTGAATACCCTTGAAAGCGTCTTTTACCTTTTGGGTGTCAATGGGTTGCGACACACCTTGTGCCTTAAATTGCGATACAAACTCTATATCACGGCTCAATTCCTCTATGGCTTGGCTACGCTTTTGGATAGTTGCGAGTAGCTCCTGTCGAGGCGTTTCCTCCCAATTGCCAGCCAAACACGCTGACAGGTAGTCGCTTCCGCCTGTAGATATGGTGCGGTTGATGCGCTGAAATAGCGACCCATTGCCAAATATGTCAAGGTCGTAAGTGAATGCGTGTGTAGGGTTAAGATAACGTTCGCCAGCATCAAACACGGCATAATTGCCTTCTTGATAACTTATCTCTCGTTCGTAAACCTTGCGCAATGCTTCGTGATAAGCTATGTTGCGGTCGTTTTTAGCATCTAAGTTTCGGATGTAGAAATAGACGAGCAACACACACATTGCTACGCCCAATGCCCAGTAAGCATCGGCAATGAGGGTAAACAATACTATAAATCCTATGGCGAGAGCAAAAGATAAGATTTCGCCCAATATAAAACCACGACTTTTAGACTTTAGCTTCGCAGTTGTTTCTGCCAACTGTTCAGCCTTTGCATGATACGTTTTGTTTAGTTCGGTATTCATATTTGCAAAAGTAAGGATAATCTTTTTCAATACATTTTCTTTACATATTTTTTAGTCTATTCTTTCTATTATTAAGAAATAAAACAGGGTGTTTGGCTTCTCACGCTTATCTGTTCTTAGAAACAAGCACACACTATTTCAAGCTAAATATGTGTTGTTCAATTTCTCCAATATATCCTCTTGTTTTTCTAATATACGTGTGTAATATGTTAAAAGCATACCTCATATTTCTCGTATTTGGCTTCAAAACTATCTTTGTACGTAAATATGCGAAATATGAGTGTGCATTTGTAAATGCTTGATATATAGCATATAATAGATTTATTGAACGATCTGTGCAGAAAAACACATCGTCTAAAACACGAATATAGAACTATGAAATGCTAAAAACGGATAGATTTTGCGCTTTTCTTCACTTTTTAGCGAGCAAAACATCAATGCTTAGCCGCTCAAAGTTCAACTTTGGCGACCTCAAACATATATGTTTTACCTTGTCAAAGTTGAACTATGGCTTTTATAATCTTGACGTTTGAAAATAGAGAACATTATATCAGAATTTTAGAACATTCCTATTTCGCAATTTTAAGTGTTAAATTAAATCTGCTGTGGAGATAGTTTTGGATAAGAAAGAAGACGGAATTATAAAACGTTTTTATCTTATGTCCGTCTTCCCAATACACAGGACGATAAAAATCGATGGTGCGCACAAAGCGTTGCCAAACGGGAAGTCCGAAGATAGCTCTTAATGCCTCATTGCGAATGTTCCAAGGGGGCTGCATAGAGATCTCTGCTTGTACGCAGATTGATTTGGTAAACTCTATCATACTTGCGCGACGAAAGTCCCAATTCGTATGCCATCTTATCGGTAAGATAGCGTGCTTCTCGTCTTGCTTCTCGGTCTCCAATTGCGCTTGCTGATGTAAATACCATCATTACAGTCAGCATAAAAATGAATAATCTCTTCATAAGTGTTAAGTTTAAGTGAGTTTATATTTCGTATGTTGCAAAATGATAAAATATCATACAATTTCGGCAACGGAGATATCTAAAAATAGATCGGGAAATACCTTTTTCGGCTTAGGGAAATCCCAATAATATTAAGTTACTATGTTTGCAAAGGCTAACACACTAAGACAAGTCGGATGCCGCTCTTCGGAGGCTTCGCGCCTCCGGCCGCATGGCAAACCACCGCGGTGTTTTTCATAGTCTGCAAGGAAAAAGTTGGTACGATAATAATTGGATTGTATATTTGTAGTGCAAACGACAAATGACAAACAATTAGAACCGTACCGATATGCAAAGAAACAAAATTTCCTTCAAAGGACAAAAGATTTACATCGGAATTGATGTGCATGCAAAAACTTGGGAGATCTGTGTGCTGACCGAGTCGGGTTACAAAGAGAGGCACCCGCAGCAAGCCTCCGCAAAGACGCTCTTTGACTTTTTGAAGAAGCATTTCCCTGATGGCGAGTACCATGCCGTGTATGAGTCAGGCTTCAGTGGTTTTTCCACATACTACGCTCTCAAGGAGTACGGCATCAACTGTGTCGTGACCCATGCCGCGGATGTTCCGACCACCCAGTACGAGGAGGTGATGAAGACCGATAAGGTAGATGCAGCCAAACTTGCGCGCTCCTTGCGCGCCGGTGACATCCGTCCCATATACATCCGTGAGAAAGAGAATATCGATGACAGGTCAGTCATCCGCATAAGGAAGACCATACAGAAACAACTCTCTGGCTACAAGGCAAGGGTGAAACACCTGCTGCACTGCAATGGCGTGGAGATACCCGAGCGGTTCGCAAGACCGGGGACGCACTGGTCAAAGGCTTTCATCAAATGGCTCAAGGAGGATGTCGTGCTGCTTTCCTCCTCAAGATTGTCGTTGGACTTGCTCGTCAAGCAGGTGGAGACGATACGCCAGACACTCTTGGACGCGACAAAATCCATACGAAAGCTTGCGCAGACCGACAGGTACAGGAACAATTACGAGCTTCTGATATCGATACCCGGCATAGGTGTAAGTGTAGCCATGTGCATACTGACAGAAATCTACGATGTGAAGAGATTCCGTAACGAGAACCAGTTCGCCAGTTATCTCGGCCTGATACCGACCTGTCATAGCAGTGGAGAGAAAACCGCAAGCGGAGAGAAGACTTTCCGTGGCAACAAGCATCTCGGACCGATGATCATAGAGGCTGCATGGATAGCCATCTACAGAGATTACGGACTGGGAATGGCCTATGCCAGATACAAGCAGTCCATGAAACCGCAGGAGGCCATAGTCAAAATAGCCAGAAAGATGTCCAACATCATTTTCTCGGTACTCAAGAACAGTAGGAAATATGAGCCATACAGATGGGATAAAGAATAACATACAGACTTTCGGACAACTTCATAAAACGACTCCTTTTCATAATTGATGGACCTTCGGGTGTCATCTCCGATAAGATTGTTGCGTTTTACCTATATTCTGAAGAAGTAAATTGTTGGGCGGATACGTCCGTGTCAACTCATAGAAGTTTGTCTGATAGGTCTGTTGTTCGTAGCCTTTCCATACCCGGTGTTCCCATGCCGGGCTGGTGGCTGTTGCTTCTTCTAAAGTCATCGTACTAATAAACTTCACGCTAAGTGATTGATAATGAACAGTTAATAAATTACAAATATTTTCCAATTATTTGGAAAGCAACATAGAAGATATGAAGACGCAAAAGCGGTGTTTGAAGCAATAAAAAAAAGTTTTTTTGAAAAAAAATGATGTAGCGATGTCACAAAATAACGTTTCGTTCGTTTACCTATTGAACAGCGATGGAAATAGAAGAGTTTAACAAACAAGTGGTGAGCTTGCAGGGGCAGTTGCTCAGACAAGCAAGAACATTAGAAGGTGGAGACGCAGAGGCCGAAGATTTCGTGCAAGAAACGTTTCTCCGACTATGGGCTATACACGAGCGATTGGACAATCACCCCAATATAGAAGCCTTGGCAACGAAAACCCTGAAAGGAATAGCGATAGACCATTGGCGACATCGAAAGTTGGAATGTGCTGAAGCCGACTATCATAAAGAGATGATTGTAGAGGCTGAAAGCATAGAGGCAAAAAACGATATGGAGCTGATAAAACTTATTGTAAACCACTTGCCACCGCTACAACAACAGATATTCCGACTGAAAGACATATCGGGGTACGAGAATGAAGAGATAATACAAATATGTGGTTGCACGGCTGAAGCTCTCCGACAAAATCTTTCGCGAGCACGAAGACGTATTCAACGAGAGTTTGTAAAACTAACAATGGAAAGGAATAAGAAATGAAAAAAGAAGATGTACAACAATTGATAGACAAATATATGGACGGCGCTACAACAGTGGCGGAAGAACAGTTGTTGCGTGATTTCTTTTCACAACGCAGTCTTATTTTGCCTAAAGAATGGCAACCTTTGCAAGCCTTGTTTGCGTGGGAACAACATCAACGTGGAGAAAAGACGAAACAAAGGCAAGATAAGATGGGAAAATCTGCACGCAAAGTTCCGCTATGGGTTACAAGGGCATTGTCTACGGCTGCAATTGTTGCAATTCTGGTAGTGCTTGGGCAACATTTTTTCTTTGCCAACAAGAATTATGCAATGGTGAATGGTGTACGAACTACTAACAAAGAAGTGGTGCAGTATGAGGCGGAAGCGGCTTTGGAGATGGTTTCGACAGATGGCAGCGAAGACTTTAGCGCACTTTTAATGATGGGAGATAATGAAAATGAAAAATAAAATGATGAGAATTATTTGCATTTCGTGGCTCTTGGCAGGCTTCTTGTCGGTATCGGCACAAAACGACTTGCAAGTGGGAGCAGCTTTTGAGCGGTTTGAACGAGAGAAAGGCTGTAAAATGGTGGTGCTGAACAACACTGTTTTGAGAGGCTACAAATTACAGGTTTACAAAGCGTTAACTTATAAATATATAGGTAATCGCATAAAACCTTATTTGCAAGCTGACCGCAAAAAGGCAAAGAAAATTCGTGAAATAGTAGAAAATGGGAAGGTATCAAGCGGATATTATATGCTGCCTCCACTTTCTACGGGTATCAATCGATACATTCTGTTTACGGATGGAGGGTACGGGCGAGGCGCATTGATATATATAGAAGGTGCGCTCGGTCCTGACGATGTATTAAAACTCTGTTATTCAAAACGTTAACACATTTAAAAAGAAATATAAAACTAAAGAATATGAAAACTCTATTATTAGCTTTGGCATTTATGGCAGTTGTTCCAGCAATGGCTGTTGAGGAGAACGACACAACCATTCAGTATCGTAACAAGCAGATTGTGGTGAAGACCGATAGCGTGGAAACTAAGATTGTGCTGTTGGATAAGGATGGAAATGAATATGTAAAGAGTAAAGAAACAACCTTTGTAGACGGGCAAGAGGTGGAACGTGTTTTTATTTCTTCTCCCTTTGTGCCCGTAAGAGCAAAGCGTGGACGTACGTTCTATGCTAATTTGCCTGATTTCTATATTGGAACTAATCTTCTCAATGGTGGAACGGAGGCGCATAGTCGCGATTCACGTTCTTTAGAGTGGGGAATGACATTCTTTGATATGGGTTTAGCATTCGACAAGAGTAATAACTTTGGGTTGGTTACAGCCTTTCAAATAGGATTTGTGCACAATCATTTCGATACTAAATATGTACTTGATAATGTAAACGATGCGGCAACATTGGTAGAGAACAAAGAAATGGGGGTGCGTACAAGTTTTATGAAGTACACTTACTTTAAGGTGCCTGTAATGTTGGAATGGAAAAAGAAGTTTGGACACAAAACAGCCTTTATAGCTGCAGGTCTTTCTGCCGAGCTGCGCAGTGGCTTTAGAAGTAAGTATCGCATTGGCAAAACGCGTCACACGGTAAGCCGAAACCTGAATGTGAATCCTTTGGGTGTAAATCTCGAGGCGTATATAGGCTTCTCAAGATTCAATATCTATGCACATTACGCCCTCACTTCTTTCTTTAGAAAAGGTATCAATTGCCACCCTCTTGGTATAGGTGTTGGTATTAAACTTTAACCCCAATCGGTCATTAGCCCGCAAAGGCTTTTTAAAGCGTTTAGCTGTTATGCTTTTCTTCGTCTTTGCACCTTATTTTGGCTCTTTTCGTTTGTTTTTTCAGTTGTTTAGCTCGCTAAACGTCTTCAAAAACAAACGAAAATAGCTCAAGGCTGGTTCTATAAATTAGCTTTGTTAGATTTTGAGCTTATTTTTGAGGTCAAAATGCAAGAGCGTGAAGGAGTGTAGCGAGCTACACGACTGAATAAACTTACATTTTGAACCAAAAACGGAGCAAGCCGAATGCAATCAAACTTATTTGAATTGTTGAGGCGCAGCCTGTTTTATATAAAAAGAAGCCAAAAGATAACAAAACGTATTTCATAAAAAAATTAATGACTATATGCGGTGGTAATTTATAGAACTATCCTCAAAATAAGCTCGCAAATCTCGAAGAAGTCTAACGACCGATTTGAGTTTAAGAAGACACTTTTCGCTGCCCCATAAAAACTCTCTTATATACAAAAACTCCCAACTTCACGCAGTTATGAAGTTGGGAGTTTGCTTTTTAATAAGTTGTCATATAAGTAACAAAAAAGGAGCTACAACATTGTTGCAACTCCTTTTTCTTTGTAGCGGGACGGGGCTACGATCCCCGGACCTCCGGATTATGAATCCGACGCTCTAACCAACTGAGCTATCCCGCCATCATTTTCAGCTTTCGTTCTCAAAAGCGAGTGCAAAGGTATAGACTTTTTTTTAATCCAACAAATTTATTTCGAAAATTATTTAGGAAAATCGAAAAAATGGACTATATTTGCAAATGAACCTATAAAAATCGCAATGATGAAACAAAAAATAGAGTTAGAATATGAATTAAAGTCGAAATCGGCAAAGCTGATTTGGCAACTTATAGGGACGGATAGCGGATGGAAAAAATGGTTGGCTAACGATGTGAAGACGATTGAGAACGAAATTGTCTTTACTTGGGGCAACCCAATGAAGGAGCATCAGTCGCATACAGCTACAATTTTAGAACATCGGGTGAATGGTCTTATTCGTTTCCATTGGAATGATGATGAAGAGGAAACGTATTGGGAAATGAAGTTGGTGAAGAACGAATTGGACGATTACTATCACTTAAAAGTGACCGACTTTGCTGAAAAAGACGAAGTAGGCGACTTGATAGAGATATGGAACGAGAATATGGAGCGGTTTAGAACAATCTCTGGAATTTAGTTTGTAGTGAAATGCCACGATAATAAAAATATATAAAAGCGTGGTTTCTCAGATTATTTTGTGTAATTTTGCAAATGATTTGTGCAATAGTACATTCGCTATCGAACTATGTTTCGTATCAAAAAGTTAGACATATTCATCGCAAAGCAGTTTGGTATGCTTTTCACAGGTGCGTTTTTCATCAGTATATTTGTATTGATGATGCAAATGGTGTGGAAGTATGCTGAAAAATTGGTGGGCAAAGGATTGTCGGTAGATGTGCTTGCAGAGTTTTTTTGGCACATGGCTTTGATGGCTGTTCCACAAGCTTTGCCTATTGCTATATTGCTTTCATCGCTTATCACGTTTGGTAATTTGGGCGAAAGCTCTGAATTTACAGCTATAAAGTCGGCAGGTGTTCCGCTTATAAAAGCATTTCGTGGACTTATTGTTATTGTGTCGTTGATAGCAGTAGGCTCGTTTTATATTCAGAATAATATTAGTCCTGATGCGCATAGAAAGCTCACACAATTGCTTATCTCTATGCAACAGAAAAGTCCAGAATTAGAAATCCCCGAAGGAGTGTTTTACGATGGTATTCCGCAGACCAATCTTTATGTAGAGAAGAAAAACTTAGAGACGGGACACCTTTATAATATAATGATATACCGAATGACAGATAGCTATGAAGACCAAGCTATTATTCTTGCCGATTCGGGTATGTTGCAATCTACAGCAGAGAAGAAGCATTTGGTACTGAACCTATGGAACGGAGAATGGTTTGAGAATATGCGGTCGCAAGAGTTGGGCAATAGTGCCAATGTGCCTTATCGCCGTGAAACCTTTGCGCACAAGAAGATACTAATCGACTTTGATGCTGACTTTAACCTTTCAGATGCTTCAGGCTTGTCGAGCGATGCCCGTACAAAGGGAATAAGCAAAATTCGTCAGGATAGAGACTCGCTTATCACTGTTTACGATAGTGTGGGCAAGGCTTATTTTGCTGATGCAAAGACAATGTACTACGCACCTGTCAAACTAAAAAAGCAAGACCGAAAGTTGGTAAGGCAAATATTGTCTACCAAACCGATGAACGTTGATTCGCTTTACGAAAAGATGTCGCCTGAAGAACGTCGCCGCACTATTGATAACGCATTGAGTGTGAGTCAGCAAGCCGTATCAGACCTCGACTTTAAGGCCATGGTGACCTCTGATGCTGATAAGGTAATACGGCAACACACGATAGAAGAAATCAATAAATACACATTGGCTCTAACGTGCTTGATATTCTTCTTTATTGGTGCGCCCTTGGGTGCTATTATTAAGAAAGGTGGATTGGGCTTGCCAATTATTATAAGCGTATTAGTGTACATCATTTATTACACGTTGGACAATACAGGTTATCGTATGGCGCGCCAAGGCACGTGGGCAATATGGTTTGGTAAAGGTATGTCGCCTACTATTCTTATTCCGACAGCAATATTTATTACCTATAAAGCCAACAACGACTCGGCTGTATTTAATATGGATTTGTATCGCAACTTGCTAATGCGTATGTTGGGCTTGCGTGTGAAACGAAGTATAAGCTCGAAAGAGGTAATTATAAATACACCTCACTATATAGAAGACGCTGAAACGCTTAGCAAACTGAATAAAGAAATAGTAGCATACGCAGAGAAGGTACACTTGAAATCGCCTCCGAATGTGATACGAACCTTCTTTAAATATCAGCCCGATCACGAGATAGAACGCATTAGCGAAGAAATGGAAACGGTGATAGAAGATTTGGGTAATACACGAAATAGACTCATTATATCCGAGTTGAACAAATATCCATTCCTTGTAACAAAGGCGCACACACGCCCATTTGACCATAAATGGATGAATATCCTTGCGGCTATCTTTGTCCCCGTTGGCTTGTTCTGCTATATCAGAATGTGGCGATTTAGGTTGAGGCTGTATGGAGACCTTAAAACCATCAAGACGGTGAATGAAAATATTATATCTGAAATAAATAAAATAACTGCCCCAAAGGGATAGTGAAAAGAGATAAAATGTAATAATAGATAAAGCAGACTTCCAAACACAAAAGCTGCTTTAAAATGAGAATAAAATTTTATGGAAAACTTTGAACTCAGTAGCATAGAAGATGCACTAAAAGACTTTAAGGAAGGTAAGTTTGTTATTGTGGTGGACGATGAGGACCGCGAGAACGAAGGCGATCTTATTATGGCTGCTGAAATGATTACCCCAGAGAAAGTAAACTTTATGTTGAAGAATGCACGTGGTGTTCTTTGCGTACCGATAACAATTTCACGAGCAGAAGAATTAGAACTCCCACATCAGGTTTCTGATAATACTTCAATGCTTAGTACACCTTTCACGGTAACGGTTGATAAATTAGAAGGTTGTACTACCGGCGTATCTACACACGACCGTGCAGAAACCATTAAAGCATTGGCAGACCCAAATTCAAAGCCTGAAACCTTTGGGCGTCCAGGACACATCAATCCGCTGTATGCACAAGAAAATGGTGTGCTTCGCCGTTCGGGTCATACAGAAGCAGCTATTGACCTTTGTCGTTTAGCAGGTTGCTATCCAGCAGGTGTATTAATGGAGATAATGAATGAGGACGGTTCAATGTCGCGTATGCCCGATCTTATCGTGAAAGCGAAAGAATGGGGAATGAAAATTATCACTATTAAAGACATTATTGCCTATCGTCTTGCCAAAGAGTCTATAATAGAAATAGGTAACGAGATAAATCTCCCAACAGTATATGGTGATTTTCGTATGATACCTTTCCGACAGAAAAATAACGGAGTAGAACACATGGCTCTCATAAAAGGTGAATGGAAAGAAGATGAGCCAATATTGGTACGTGTACATTCATCTTGCGCTACTGGAGATATACTTGGTAGTCAACGCTGTGATTGTGGTGAACAGTTGCATAAAGCAATACAGATGATAGAAAAAGAAGGGAAAGGTGTATTAATTTATATGCAGCAAGAAGGTCGTGGTATTGGACTGATGAATAAAATAGCAGCTTATAAGTTACAAGATGAGCAAGGATTGGATACTGTAGACGCTAATGTTCACTTAGGTTTTAAGCCTGATGAACGCGACTATGGGTGTGGAGCACAGATGCTTCGCCATCTTGGCGTGCATAAGATGCGCTTGTTGACCAATAATCCTACAAAGCGTGTAGGATTGGAAGCGTATGGCTTGGAAATTACTGAAAACGTTGCAATTGAGGTTAGTCCAAACCAATATGATTATCGCTATCTTAAAACAAAGAAGGAACGAATGGGGCACAATCTGCATCTGTAAGCAATAGGGCTAAATGATGTAAAATACTTCAAAATTTAATAAAATGGCATTATTTCTTTCTCTTAGAATGAAATAATGCCATTCTTTTTGCGTTATATTGTAAAAAAAGTAGTATCTTTGTATATCAAATCATAGATATGGCTTTATAGAACCAGCCTTAAAAAACATTTGCTTGCAGAGATGAATAGGCATTGATATAAAATGTCTTATTTCATAAAATAGCATTAGAAAAATAGAACAATCAAGTTTAGAGATTAAATTCTAATAATCAAACTTGCAACTATTTGGTGATAGATACTTGTATGTGAGCTTCTCAAAGTTTAACTTTGGCTATGTCAAACATATATGTTTCATATTCTTTAGATAGATGTTTTAAGCAATATAGACTGATTAAGGAAAAATAGAACAACTTAGTAAAGTTGACTTCGGTTTCTCTTTTGTCTGCTCTTAATATTAAAAAAAGCTATATATAATATAACTTGTAAACAAATATAAACATTCAATTAGCAAACGATTAAGTTCATAAACGAAAATAAAAAGATAATTGTTGAAAGGTAAACTTTTTATACAAGATTGCCTTAAAACGCAAAAAATAAAGGAGAAAAAGAGAGATAAAGCAATAGAAAAATTAACTGTTAAAAGATATTAATCATAGATTTAATTCTTCATTAATTGTTATCTTTGCCAAGAATGTGGAGAAAAGGAAGCCTTAAAAGGTTAGCCTAAATATCCAAACTCTTAAAAATCAATAAGATATTAATAATTCAATTCATTTATAACTAAAAATTAAAATTTTATCAAAATTATGGCAACTACACAACAAAAAGCAGCCCCACAGAAAAAATCAGAGGGCTTCACAGGAGTTAGAGGTGCATTTTGGGTAATCGCAGTATGCGCAGTTGTAGCATTTACACTGTTCTTTACTTGGTTCGCAAACGATATGCACTTCCAAGATCCAGGTACAAACGAACATCCAGCAGACGTTTGGGGTACTATCTACAAAGGTGGTATCGTTGTGCCTGTTATCCACACTTTGTTGCTCACAGTGCTCGCTATGTCTATCGAGCGTTGGTTGGCTTTGAAGACTGCTTTCGGCAAGGGTGCTCTTCCTAAGTTCGTTACAAACATCAAGAAAGCTTTGAACGCTAACGATTTGGCTAAGGCTAATCAGCTTTGCGACCAACAGAAAGGTTCTGTAGCTAACGTTGTTAAGGCCTCTTTGAACGCTTATAAGGACATGGAAACAGGCGCTAATGCAAACTTGAAAAAGGGTCAGAAGGTAGCTAAGATTCAGCAGGCTCACGAAGAAGCAACTCAGCTTGAGATGCCAACTCTTACAATGAACCTCCCAATCATCGCTACACTCGTTACACTCGGTACACTTACAGGTCTTCTCGGTACTGTAACTGGTATGATCAAGTCGTTCTCAGCTTTGGCTTCAGGTGGTGGTGCTGACTCAGCTGCACTTTCTGCAGGTATCTCTGAGGCGTTGATCAATACTGCATTCGGTATCGCAACTTCTTGGTGTGCAGTAGTTTCTTACAACTACTTCTCAAACAAGGTTGATAAGTTGACATACGCTCTCGACGAAGTTGGTTATTCTATCGCTCAGACATACGAAGTAAACCACACAGACGAAGCTTAATTTTTGCTAACCCTTTAAAATTTTATCGCTATGGGTAAAGTAAAAATTGAGAAAAAAGACACTTGGATCGATATGACGCCGATGTCGGACGTTATGACCTTGCTGCTTACTTTCTTTATGCTCACTTCTACATTCGTGAAGAATGAGCCTGTGAAAGTAAACACCCCAGGTTCGGTTTCCGATATGAAAGTGCCTGAAAATGGTGTCTTGACAGTACTCATTAGCCCTGAAAAAGGTGCTAATGGACAACCAACTGGCAATGGCCAGGTATTTATGAGCTACGACAACACGAATGAATTGGCTCAGATCGTGGATATGGTAACATCATTGTCACCAGAGCAAAAGAAAACATTCTTAGCTGAATCTACATTTGGAGCACCTCTTGAAGAGCTTGCAGGTTATCTTGCAAAGCCAGCAAAGGTTCGTAGTGAGCAACTCCCAAAGATGGGAATACCTCTCGATAGTATCCAGGGACAGGAGATGACAGAATTTCAGCAATGGGTTAATGCAGCCCGTCAGGTAAATCCTAAAGTTAGAATTGCCTTGAAGTCTGATGCTAAAACTCCTTATGGAACAGTTAAGAAAGTGATGAGTGAACTCCAAGATATGGACGAAAGCCATTACTATATGATCACACAGTTGGACGCTAAAAAGGGTGCAGAAGCTGCATCTGCTAAGGAGGAATAAACTATGGATATGATGGATACAGGAAAAGGAGGCGGCAAGCAGAAGAAAATGACCGTACGCGTAGACTTTACGCCTATGGTGGATATGCTTATGTTGCTGATTACTTTCTTTATGCTTTGTACATCACTTAGCAAGCCTTCAACTATGGAGTTGACCATGCCAAGTAATGACAAAAACCAACCTGATGCAAAGAAAAATGAGGCTAAAGAGTCTCACTCTATTACAATCTTCATCGGCGAGGATGATAAGATGTTTTATGGAGAAGGAAAACCTGAATTGGATAACCCTAATTGGTTGAAACCAGCCGATTGGAGTGCAGGCAAAACAGGTATTCGCTACGTTCTTCAACACAAGGAAGTAGACAATGGTGCAAGTGTTCCTTTCAACGATATGCGCATTGCCGTACAAGAGTTGAACAAGAAGAAGAATGCTAACCCTAAGTCTTATCCAGACAGCATCTATCAAGCTGAGCTTACTCAAATTAAGTTGGGTAACGTCAGTGGAAGGAAGATACCAACGCTAACGGTAATCATCAAACCAACTGACAAAGCAGCTTATAGCCATCTTGTAGATATTCTCGATGAAATGCAGATTTCATACATTGCAACTTATGTCATTGATAAGCTTAGCCCAGAAGAAAAAGCATTGCTTTTGAAGAAGGGTATTAATGCTTAAATTCATTGATGTATTAACAATTAAAGAAAAAGAACATGTCAAAAATAGATCTATACGATCCTAAATGGGTCGATATGGTATTCGCTGATAAAAATAAGGAATACGGAGCATACCAACTTCGTAAGTCTGTTTCACAGCGTAATATCAAAGCATTAGCTATTCTGCTTGTTGCTGCATTCCTCGGTGGTGGATATTTGGCTTACCAAATTAAAAAGCACAACGATGACCTCGCAGCTCAAGAAGCGTATGCAGCTAAAATGGAGTTGATGGCTCTTGAACAAGCTAAGAAGGAACAACAGAAGCGCAAAGAGCAGCAGAAGAAGGACGAACCTAAGAAGATTGAACCTGAAAAGGTTGTTCCTGAAACTCGTGCTACTGTGAAATTTACAGCTCCTGTCATCAAAGATGATAAAGATGTAAAAGAAGAAATGCCTCCTATGATTAAGATGAACAAGGAAACAAAGGCTGTAGGTACTGAAACAAAGGAAGGTGTTGAAGACCGTGCCGTTGTTGCAGACAGAAGTACAGTTGCTACTCCAGAGCAGATTGTTCCAAAGATTGAGAAGCCTGTAGCAGAAGCACCAAAGGTAGAAGCACCAGCAGAAGATATTGAAAAGAAAATCTTTACTTCAGCTGAGCAGATGCCTGCTTTCAAGGGTAATGTTAACCAGTGGTTGTCATCACACTTGCAGTATCCTGCTGTTGCTCAGGAAAATGGCATTCAGGGACGCGTTATTGTTAAGTTCGTTGTAGGACGTGACGGTAGCGTAAGTCAAGCACAGATTGCACGTGGCGTAGACCCATCTCTCGACCGAGAAGCTCTCCGTGTTGTAAATAGTATGCCAAAATGGACCCCAGGTATGAACAACGGACAGCCTGCAAACGTTTGGTTTACACTCCCTGTTACATTTAAGCTCAACTAATTTTTAGCAATAAAAAAGCAGATTATATGAAAAGATCCACGTTCTACATTTTTGTAGGATTGATACTATCACTTAGCCTTTTCTCTTCTTGTGGAGAGAAAAAGGCAAAGGATGGTAGAACAGATACACCAACGTCAGGGACGATTAAGTTCGCCTCTGACGAAAGTTTTAGTCCTTTTATTGAGGAAGAATTGCAAGTTTATCAATATCGTTATCCTCAAACTCATCTCTTACCTATTTATACTGACGATAACACAGGTATGAAGATGTTGCTTGACCTCAAAGTCAATCTTTTCTTTACCTCGCACGGACTTACCAAGGGTGAAGATGCAATATTACAAGGTAAAGGACCTATTCCGTCAGTATTCCCTGTGGGTTATGATGGTATAGCTTTTATCATAAACAAACAAAATACAGACTCTTGCATCACTGTAAGCGATGTAAAACGACTTCTTAAAGGCGAAGTTAAAAATTGGAATCAACTCTATCCTCAGTCTACTAAGGGGGCAATAGAAGTTGTTTTCGACAACAAAGCATCAGCGACACTTCATTTTGTTGTTGATTCTATTTTGGAAGGAAAGAATATTAAGAGCGAAAACGTAGTTGCAGCTAAAAATAGTAAGGCTGTAATAGAGTACGTTAAGAAAACTCCTAACGCAATAGGTGTGATAGGTTCAAATTGGTTGAATGATCGAAGAGACTCTACAAACACCACATTTAGAAACGATATACGTGTAATGGCTATATCAAAAACAAGTAAGGCTGAAGATTATAACAGCTGGCAACCTTATCAAGCATACTTCCTTGATGGGCGCTATCCATTTGTTAGAACGATTTATGCTGTCGTAGCCGACCCACACAAAGCGTTACCTTGGGCTTTTGCTAATTTTATAGCTGGTCCTATTGGACAAAAGATTATACTTAAAACTGGATTGCTACCTTATCGTGGCGAGATAAATATTCGAGAAGTTAAAGTAAAGACAGATTAAAATCTTTGAAATATGTGTCTTGTAGAGTACAACTTTTTAAACAAAGAGTATTATCATACGTCTAAGAAAGTAATCCACATAAGTTTAACTAAATAAATAACGATTATGAAGACAAAGAAATATTTATTAGCTGGAGCTTTGATACTAAGTTTGTCAACTCCTGCAATGGCTCA
Source organism: Prevotella ihumii (assembly GCF_900155655.1). Taxonomy (GTDB): domain Bacteria; phylum Bacteroidota; class Bacteroidia; order Bacteroidales; family Bacteroidaceae; genus Prevotella; species Prevotella ihumii. The sequence goes on along the minus strand of NZ_LT706987.1, from coordinate 605,480 downwards.
AAATGATGGCTATAAGGCTGCTCTTAACCCTATCATTTCTGCTTTAGAAGCTGCACCAAATGATTCTAAGGCTGGTAAAGACTTGATTAAAGAATATATGAAGCTTTACAAGAAGGATGAGCAAGCTGTGGCTGCACTTGGTAATGTTTACCTTGCACAAAGAAACTATGGTGAAGCTAAGAGAATTGCTGACCTCATTATTAATAATAAGAAGATGAATGGTACTTTTGGCTACCTCCTTCTTGGTGACATCGCTGCTTTGGAAGATAGCGTAGGTAATGCAGGTGCTGCTGCTCAACAGTATCAAACTGCTATTAATCTTGACCCTCATAACGTAGCAGCTTACGAACGTTTTGCAAAAGTTTATCGTCAAGTAAATTCAATTGTTGCTGTTGAAAAACTTGAAGAATTGCGTAAGGTTGAGCCTAATTATCCTGTTGAAGCAACAGCAGCTGAAATTATGCTTAATGATGGTAAGTATGAGGAGGCGTTGAGTTGGTATAGCAAATCAAACTTTGCTAATCTCTCTGAAGACAACTTCTACAAATATAGCTATACTGCATATATTCTCCAGAAATATGATAAGGTATTAGAAGTTGTTAAGGCGGGCCTTAACAAGTTCCCTGGTAGCGAATATATTTCTCGTGTTGGATTGATGGCAGCTACAGAGAAGGGATTGTATGGCGAAGCACTTCAGTATGCAAAGAATATGTTTGCTGGTAGTGGAAAGAAAGTTGCTAACGACTACGCTATGTATGGTAAGGCTTTGTGTGGCAATCAACAGTATGACGAGGCTTTGCAAAACCTTAACAAAGCTATCGAAATGGACAAGGACAACCTTGAGCCTTTGAAAAGTATTGCAGATGTTTATGCAGCGCAGGGCAACGAAGATAAATCTTTGGAAATCCAAATGGATTATCTTGCACGTAGCAAGAAAGCAAATTCAAATGACTGGTCAAAGCTTGCACAAACTTATATAGATAAGGCCGGAAAGCTTACCGAAACAGCTGATAGAAATGCTGCTCTCGATAAGGCAATGGCTATTTATGACACTATGATAACCAAATTCCCATCAATCTCAGATTGGATTTGGCTCAACCAGGCTAGTGTTGCACAAATGAAGAATGATCCTGATAAGGTAGCAGAAATCTATAAGAAGGTTGCAGCATTTGAAGAAGCTAAACCAACCCTTGATGGTGATGCTAAACTCTATCTTGAACAAGTTTACTATGGCTTAGGTTATTATCATTCAAAGAAGGGTAATGCTGAACTTGCTAAAGAATATTTCCAAAAAGTTCTGACAGTGAACCCTAATAATGACAGTGCAAAGAAGGCATTAGGAATGTAATATCCGTTCTGATGTAACTTTATAATCAGCAAATATAAGCGCAGTAACTTTTTGAGTTGCTGCGCTTTTTTCTGTCATTACAAAATAAAAAGTACCACCCTTTTGAGGTAGTACTTTTCTTTTCTTTGCATTTTTTCTTTGCAAGAAATATTTGCAATTGCTTGATATATAGTGTTTTATTCTAATCAAGTTGTTTCTTATATTGCAAAGATACGATTTTTCGAGCAAATCACAACAAAATTCTGAATCTTAATCAGAAGTTCGAGGTTGTTTCTTATATTGCAAAGATACGATTTTTCGAGCAAATCACAACAATACATGGATAGGGTGTAGGTCTTGTTCGTTGTTTCTTATATTGCAAAGATACGATTTTTCGAGCAAATCACAACCAACAGAACGTAAGGCGGAAGATATATCTAGTTGTTTCTTATATTGCAAAGATACGATTTTTCGAGCAAATCACAACACCCATAGAAAGATATTTGCGTGCAATGCGGTTGTTTCTTATATTGCAAAGATACGATTTTTCGAGCAAATCACAACGCGCAATTCGTTGGCTGCAAAGATACACATGTTGTTTCTTATATTGCAAAGATACGATTTTTCGAGCAAATCACAACTAATATGAATGATTAGTTTCTAATTCTTGGTTGTTTCTTATATTGCAAAGATACGATTTTTCGAGCAAATCACAACCAAGATGGAGATGGAATTGATACTAAATTTGTTGTTTCTTATATTGCAAAGATACGATTTTTCGAGCAAATCACAACTATTTATAAGCCCCATATCCAAAAGGCCAGTTGTTTCTTATATTGCAAAGATACGATTTTTCGAGCAAATCACAACTGACCTAACGGAATTTGCCGAAGAAAAATTGTTGTTTCTTATATTGCAAAGATACGATTTTTCGAGCAAATCACAACCGAGCGTGTCGTCGCTAAGCGTCGCCGTGGGTTGTTTCTTATATTGCAAAGATACGATTTTTCGAGCAAATCACAACGGCAGTCTTCGTCGGTGTCGAAATCGTCCAGTTGTTTCTTATATTGCAAAGATACGATTTTTCGAGCAAATCACAACCAATAGTTACCTGACCTCTTGCTTTTACTGTTGTTTCTTATATTGCAAAGATACGATTTTTCGAGCAAATCACAACAAGAATATTAATTATAGTTTCATAATTAGGGTTGTTTCTTATATTGCAAAGATACGATTTTTCGAGCAAATCACAACTATTACAAAAACTGACAGAATGTAATTGTGTTGTTTCTTATATTGCAAAGATACGATTTTTCGAGCAAATCACAACTGAAAGCAAAAGACTTAACACCGAAAGAGAGTTGTTTCTTATATTGCAAAGATACGATTTTTCGAGCAAATCACAACCCCCTCTCATCTTCAAATAAAAAGTAGTTTGTTGTTTCTTATATTGCAAAGATACGATTTTTCGAGCAAATCACAACCTTTATGTCCGTTTACCTGCCTGACGTATGGTTGTTTCTTATATTGCAAAGATACGATTTTTCGAGCAAATCACAACGAGCCATGTGCCGTTGCCGTCTGCGTCTATGTTGTTTCTTATATTGCAAAGATACGATTTTTCGAGCAAATCACAACTGCGCTCAGATAGAACTGCGATGCGGTGTCGTTGTTTCTTATATTGCAAAGATACGATTTTTCGAGCAAATCACAACTACGTTCCACTTCTATTTTGGTATTGGGCGGTTGTTTCTTATATTGCAAAGATACGATTTTTCGAGCAAATCACAACTCAACGTTTGCAATCCTTTATAGCACGTTGGTTGTTTCTTATATTGCAAAGATACGATTTTTCGAGCAAATCACAACATATAAGATGGGTGCGAACGTAAGTTCTGGTTGTTTCTTATATTGCAAAGATACGATTTTTCGAGCAAATCACAACGGAATATTGAAGGTATAAAAGCATATTATGTTGTTTCTTATATTGCAAAGATACGATTTTTCGAGCAAATCACAACGCCTTGTTTGTTGAATGTTTGTAGCGTGTGTTGTTTCTTATATTGCAAAGATACGATTTTTCGAGCAAATCACAACTTGATAGCGCAAAGTTGCACGCTCGAAGAAGTTGTTTCTTATATTGCAAAGATACGATTTTTCGAGCAAATCACAACTGGTCAGCGTCTGACCATCACTCGTGGATAGTTGTTTCTTTTGGTGCAAAGTTACTACAAAAAAGTGAAATGCGGAAAGATATAGTGATAGAATTGAGTTACAAGGGTTTTAGTTAAAGTGGCGATAATTCGTGAAGCCATTACAATCCTTGCCGAAGCCAAATCTTGACGCCGCAACGTTACTTGTTCGTAACCATGTCCGAAAATGCGACAAACGGGTACGAATGGCGAAACAAGACACTATGTTATAGTGAGTTACCCACAACTCACGTAACAAATACGGTTACGGAAAAAAGATTGCGCCGTTCCTCCCCGTTTTGCGTACCGACACCGGACTCTTCACCAACTAATTTTGAAATCCAAAAATTAAGAACGATGAAGAGTACATTTTCAGTAATCTACTACCTCAAGCGTCAGGTAGTGAAAAAGGACGGGACGGTTCCCGTCATGGGACGCATCACGGTGGACGGCAGCCAGACGCAGTTCAGTTGCAAGTTGAGTGTCGATCCGAAGCTGTGGGACACCAAAGGGGGACGTGTCACGGGCAGAAGCGCGGCGGCACTCGAAACGAACCGTATGCTTGACAAGATGCGGGTGCGCATCAACAGACACTATCAGGAAATCATGGAGCGTGACAACTTCGTCACGGCGGAGAAGGTAAAGAACGCCTTTCTCGGACTGGAACACCGCTACCACACGCTGATGCAGGTGTTCCGTCGGCACAACGAGAACTATGAGAAACAGGTGGAAGCAGGCATGAAAGCAAAAGGTACACTGGAAAAGTACCGTGTCGTTTACAAGCACCTGCAAGAGTTCCTCGACATCCGCTACCATGTGAAGGACATCGCCCTAAAAGAGCTTACTCCCGCTTTCATCTCCGACTTCGAGATGTTCCTGCGCACGGACAAGCACTGCTGCACCAATACCGTGTGGCTGTACGTCTGCCCGCTACGGACAATGGTGTTCATAGCCATCAACAACGAGTGGCTGACACGCGACCCGTTCCGCGAGTATGAAATCAAGAAGGAGGAAACGACACGCAGTTTCCTGACCAAAGACGAAATACGCCTGCTGATGGAGGGGAAACTGAAAAACGCCAAACAGGAACTGTACCGCGACCTCTACCTGTTCTGTGCGTTCACCGGATTGTCGTTCGCGGATATGCGCAACCTCACGGAAGAGAATATCCGTACCTATTTCGACGAACACGAGTGGATAAACATCAACCGCAAGAAAACGGGCGTGGTGTCCAACATCCGCCTGCTTGACATCGCCAACCGCATAATCGGCAAATACCGTGGGCTATGCGAGAACGGCAGGATATTCCCCGTTCCGCATTATAACACGTGCCTTGCCGGTATCCGTGCCGTCGCCAAGCGTTGCGGCATCACCAAGCATATCACGTGGCATCAAAGCCGCCACACGGCAGCCACGACAGTTTTCCTTTCCAACGGCGTACCCATCGAAACGGTCAGCTCCATGCTTGGACACAAGAGCATAAAGACGACGCAGATTTACGCGAAGATAACCAAAGAAAAACTCAATCAGGATATGGAAAACCTTGCCGCAAGGTTAAACAACGTCGAGGAATTTGCAGGTTGCACCATCTAAAAAAGAGGAGCCATGAAACGTGACATAATCATCATAGAGGACAAGGCGGTCAGCGTAACCGGTAACGATGTGTGGATGACCGCCACCGAAATAGCCGGACTGTTCCATACGACCGTCCCGGCAGTGAACGCCGTCATCAAAGCCGTCCGCAAGTCTGACGTGCTGAACGACTACAAGGTGTGCCGCTACATGCAGCTTGAAAACGGGCTGTACGCGGACGTGTACGCGCCTGAAATCATTATTCTGATTGCTTTTCGGCTGAACACCTACAACACCTACCTGTTCCGCATGTGGCTGGTAGGAAAGGTTCTCTCACAAGAGAAGCGGCAAACATACGTGATGTTTATACAGAACGGAAAAACTGCGTACTGTTGAAGATATCAAATGAAAATTATACGAAAGAATTTCTATATGGATCCTTATCTAAATAGCCATATCATATCTCAAAAAATATAGAGGTAATAATATGGCTATTATTTAATTCTTTTGATTTGTCGTTATGCAACGAATTCCGTTCATAAAATGTTTTAATATATATTTGTCAAATGAATGGAGATTAGGTATTTTTTGTTCAAGGTATTCAATTCCTATCGTGTTAAATTCCTGTATAACGATTGTAATCTCTTTAGAATCGTCTTCAAGATTTATAAGACCTGCATTTTGTATCTTTTTACTAATCATCCTCGGTAATCCGTATTCTTCAAGTTGAAATACAATTTTAGGTAAAAAGGCATTTGATGCTTTATATACAAAATTGGCGATATTTGAGGAATTAGGATAAAGTTCTTGACGTATAATATTAATTACCGCAATAATAGATGAGAGATTAAAGGATACATATCTTTCAAATGTAAATATATCCTCATATGTAATACCATAATCTTTTACTGTGTTATATAGCTCTTTTATAGTCATTTTCCATCCATTACTACATGCACATGCATAATACCGTAAATGTCCTTTTCGATGATATTCCAAAATTTCTATGATATCTCCTAAAGCATCCCTCCATTCCCATGTATTATTGTTTTGTAAAGCATCGCAATTTGTTGGCCAATTGGAATCAGTTTTCAATTTTTCCGCAATTATCTTTAACATTGATGGTTTACAACTTCTGATTTGTGGTATTCTTTCAATTCTATGCCAAATATCCGTTCCAAGAAGTTCTATCATTTCATCTTGATATCGTTGAATTTTTACATATTGTTCATTATTCAATTTTATACCGGGGTCATTTCCATCAAGTTTTTTTACTACATCATCAGGAAACTCTAATCTCAATTTAGTATTTTCTTGACTTGGTGGCTCTTCAAGCATATAGACACGACCTACAAAATAACGAAACATTCTGCCTGCGCGTCCAATGATGTTGCGAAAGGTAAAATAATCAATCTTATGAGCCCCGTTCTTATTTGACCATAAAACGACACTCTCTGCTTCACAAGTTCAACATAGAACTGCAATTTCAGGTGTAGGTTTAGCTTAATAATCTATACCAGAAAACACCGAGGGGTTTGGGGGCGAGCAGCCCCCATGAGTGGAAAATCAACAAGCAATGCTTAAAAAATAAAAAAGGGAGACCTCTGTCTCCCAAAGATTAATTAATTTTGCATTGTTATGTACAAACAATTAACCTCGGAGCAAAGGTACACAATTTCTGTGCTACTCCAAAATGGAATTAAATTAAAAGATATTGCGAAAGCGATAAAAGTATGTCCAAGTACAGTATCTCGTGAAATAAAACGTAATAGTGGGACCAAAGGACAGTATAATTGGGAAACTGCCCAAGCAAATGCAGCTCTCACAAAGCGAAAAAAGCCAGGCAATCATTCAATCAAAAAGGATGTTATGGATGAAGCGATACGTCTTCTTATTACAGAACAATGGTCTCCTGAACAAATATCTGGCGTGTTGGCTAAGGAAGGTAAACGTATTAGCCATGAAACCATATATCGTACGATACGTAAGGACAAGGCAAAAGGTGGAACACTATATAAACACTGTCGTCACAAGCTAAAGCATCGTGCCAAGCCTGTTGGTAGCAGACGTATATCCATACCCAATAGAACAAGTATCAGCGAGAGACCTACTGAAGTTGACGGAAAACGCTTTGGGGACTTCGAGATGGATACAATTGTTGGAAGAGGAAATCATGGTGCTATTGTGACACTGATAGAACGCAGTACAAATATGCTATTTATGAGAAAACTTAAAAAGGGAAAGAATGCCAAGGAGTTAGCACGCACTGTAATACATTTGCTATCTCCATTCAAAGAGTATGTCAAGTCTATTACAACGGACAACGGCACAGAATTCGCTTGCCATGAAATGATAAGCAAAAGCCTTGGTGTCACCGTCTATTTTGCTGACCCATACGCTTCATGGCAGAAAGGGGCTATAGAAAATGCTAACGGACTGATTAGACAATACGTGCCAAAAAAAGAAACGTTTGAACATGTCAGTCATCAACAAATAACAAAGTATTCAAAGAAAATTAACATGAGACCAAGAAAGAAATTAGAATTTAGAACACCATATGAGTGCTTTTACGAACTAATTAAGTAAATTTGCACTTGCTTGTTGAATTCACGCTTGAGTATTTACTCCTTCAATTATAGACGAGGTCGATACCAAATAATCTAACCCATTCTGTTCTTCAAATAGTTTTATTTGAATTTGACTAAGAGAACGATGTAGCTGACCATTATGAATACCAATACCATGTTTGACTAAATCTTTAAGAATATACTTTTCTCCATAATTGCATTCCAGCCAATCAGAAAAATTAGCAAGCAGTTCAGAGTCTTTATTATATAAATTTCTGTTAAGAATTGTTGTTACTTCTTCAATTCCCTTATATGTGCCGGTATATATCAAAGCTTTACCTATACCTGTATTTATTAATTCAATAAGTTTACGTGTCTTAAAACTCTGTTTATCTTCATTCTTTGGTCTGCTTTTATATAACCGCCATGCATGCGTTACAACGGTCTTAAAATCCATACGCAGAAATGTCATCCCTTCAGTGAATACATTTTCTTCTATTTCATGGATATTTGGGGCAAGATAATATCTTTGTTTAGCTTTCTTTCCGAGTTCTACCATTGAACTGAGTAAAGTGGAGCTTCTTTCAAGATCAAAATTTGTACTTGCCTTATAAAACTCATCAACGATTAGAATATCAATTGAAGGAAGTTTATCTATATAGGCAAAAGCTCTTTCTTGCGGAAATACCAATATGTTTTTCTCCGCAAGTTCTACATCTGTTGTTGTAATTATTTTATATTGATGAGAGAATTTTCGGCAAATTCGTCTTCTTGTTTCATCTGCAAGAGCAACCGTAGGTACTAATATTACAACATTAATTGGTTGTTTAATCGCAATAAATGCATCAATAACAAAACTTTTACCAAAACTTGTAGGAGCACTCACCGCAACGCTTTTCCCTTCTAATAACTTCTTTAATACCTGTGATTGAGCAGTATGTAAGACACAAGGTTTTCTTTCTCCAATATTAACTTTAAAAACTTCACATACAAACCGATCTTCCCAAGATGCAGTATATGTATCAATATACGGTAAAAGCCCCACTTCACGAATAAGATGGTTGACTAATTCCATATATGAATTATTGTTAGTACCATTAATCTCATGAAGTAATGTAATTACTTTGGATCTTGCATTACTTATATCACCAGCATTTAGAACATTACTTATATCTAAACATGTATTATATATATCATTCGTCTGCATCATTTTTGAGATTTTTTGCTTGTGAAATAAACCAGTTTACTATTTTTGTTTTATCAGGAACAGGAAAAAGAATCAAATGAAAGTTTATTTCCGAATACTTATGAACAGAACTAAGCTTGTTGATCTGCTTCTTAAAAAACGAATGAGCACGATCTCTATGAAAAGAAATAATACTATTTTTATACTCATCACTCATTTCAGTAGTACTTGCTGTTATCTGGCATTCATGTAATAAAAGAATAGGTATATGTAGTTTGGGTTTTATTTCGTCAATGGAAGTATTCTCATCGAAACATTCTTTTATCTTTTTAAGTAATGTTTGGTTTTCAATTTGTTTATCAAGTTCATTGAGATTGGTCATTATTCCGCATTCCTTTTTCATAATAGGTTTGCGCAACATTTGTTCAACAGAATTTATTGGTTCGTATAATCGCGCATCCTCAAGAGAATTATAAAATTTAGCTTCTCCTAACCAAAGTTGAAAGCCTCCATTTGGGTCAATTACAATGTGTACAGAATCAGAGCCCTTTGCATTATCATTATCATTCTGTTTATAAAAAATTTTAGGTATTGCAGATAAGGCTTTATAATGGTTCTTCATTATGCCATATAGAATAATTTCCGCTATTTCACTTCCCTTTCCATTCTGCTCTTTGTCAACAAGTCGTAAATGTTTGGCAGCCTCAATAAGCCTACCGTAATCATTATCTATTAATTTCTCTCGTTCTTGTGCAGACAAAGCTGTTTCTGCAATATTACTGAAAACAAATTCTTTGAATTGACGATATCTCCAACTGCCATCTTCAAAGCCATTAGCAACTGATAATAACCTGTCATTATGATCTGGATTTATTTCTTGCTTTTTTGTATTAAAATTAACAAAACAATCATCAACTAATATATCAAAATTCCAAATTTTATTGCTCATACACTTTATTTACATGCTTAAAAATGGTGAAACATCTATATTCCTTTAGATACTATTTTTTTGTATGACAAATAAGTTCATGAACATCAACATCAAGCAAATTTGCAATACGAACAAATGTGTACAAATCAGGTTGAGAATGATTATTACACCATTTAGATACTGTTGCAGGATCTTTCTGTAATTGTTTTGCCAACCATTTGCTCATAACTCCTTTTTCTGATAGTACATTTTTAATGTTGTTTAAAATTGCCATTACAATTAATTTTTAGATTGCGTTAAATGCAAAGTTACAACTTTTTATTAACTATATGAATTTCTAACGATAGAAATTGGTTGGATCAATCAAAAAACTGGTTTTAAGGTCATTAAAACACCCAAGTATATAAAAAGTAAACGGGCAGCACCACAAAATGTCGCCCGTTTCCTTTTTCATGTTGGCCGCCTCACTCCAGCGGCTTGCGGTAGTTCGCTTCCAGCACCTCGCGCAGCCCCGTTTCCGGGTAAAGCACCTTCCCTCCCAAAAGTATGAAGGACAACACGCGGTTGTTGCGGTATTCCTGCAAGGTGCGTCGGCTGACACGGAGCAGTTCCGCCACCTCACCGTCAGTCAGGTAACGTTCCCCGTCCAGCGGAGGGCGGTAACTTTCCAGAAATACAGACAGCCATTTCGAGCCTTTGCGCATATCCTGCATCACAGAGGCTATCGGCTCGTCTTCCATCGTAAAAACATCGTTGGTCTCGTTCATCATAACTTCGGATTCAGTGGGTGAATAAATCAAATCATCTGCCGTGCGAATAGAGCGTGCCGATAAGCGGTATCAACCTCTTAACCTCCTCCGGCTTGTAATAGAACCTGCGGTTTATCTGCGAGTAGCCGATAAGCCGCCTGTCGCGCAGCGTCTGCAACGTGCGCGGGCTTATTCTCAACTGCCCGCAGACCTCCTCGCCCGTGAGCCATCTTTCCATGCGCCCCGTGTCGCTTTTGCGCCTTAGGGCGGCGACCTTCTCCGAGAGTGCGCCGAATGCCGCCACCATCATCTCGAAAGTCTTTTTCTCGATAGATACTATTTCCATATTCATGCAATTATCGGTTTGCCCGCAAAGGTAACGATGCAGCCCTTAACACGTACCGTTTTCCGCTGAAAGGCTGCCTGTTGCACCGTTTGACCGGGTTACGGAGCCATCTTCCGTAAAAATCTTACGTGAGTCACGTAGTGAGTTGTTAAAGCCCCTTTTGTTTATTGCCGAATTTTGTCGCAGAAACATAGAGCAAGCCGAGTGTAGAGCGTCAAACTTGCTTGAACGGTATGCCGAGGCGCAGCCTATGTTCATGAAAATAAACAAAAATAAAGGACTGAATATGAAAGTGATAACGATGGAAAGTTCTGCCTTCCGGTCATTGACGGAACAGATAGCGGAGATTGCGGCACACGTCCGTGCCGCCTCCGGCGACAAGAAAGCGGCATCGCCCGACAGGTTGCTCACCACACGCGAGGCGGCGCACCTGCTTAACGTGAGTACCCGCACCCTCCAGCGTATGCGCAGCGAGCAACGCATCGGTTATGTCGTGCTTCGCGGTAAATGCCGCTACCGGCAGTCGGAAATAGACCGCCTGCTTGAAGCGTGTGCCGTCAACGAGGACGCGGCGACACCGCAGGAATTGAAACGCAACCACACGCTGCGCACTGGCGGCAAACCAAAAGGAAGGAGGACATAGGTCATGGAACTGCTCACACGAAACAACTTCGAGGGCTGGATGCAGAAGCTGATGGAACGGCTCGACCGTCAGGACGAACTGCTGCTGGCGATGAAGGCTGAGGGGAAACAGCCTACTATCACGGAAAGCATCCGCCTTTTCGACAATCAGGATTTGTGCATGCTGCTCCAGATAAGCAAGCGCACACTGCAACGCTACCGCAGTGTCGGCGCATTGCCCTACAAGACACTGGGCAAGAAAACCTATTACAGCGAGGAGGATGTGCTGACATTCCTTTCCAACCATATCAAGGACTTCAAAAAAGAAGATATAGCCTTCTACAAGGCTCGTATCCATAATTTCTTTCATAAATAACCCATTAAAACATTTTTCAAATGGCAAAGAAAAAAGACGAAAAGGACGTGCTGGTAGTCCGTGACGAGAAGACGGGCGAGATCAGCGTGGTAGCCGGGCTGAATGCAGACGACACACCCAAGCGTACCCCTGCGAAAGCTGAGAACGCGCAGAGTTTCCTGCAATTCGACCGACACGGCGACGTGCTGGACAACTTCTTCAAGAACTTCTTCCGGCAGTGCAAGGAACCCAGCCGCTTCGGTTTCTACCGCATCGCGGCAGACCAAGTGGATTCCATGCTTGGCGTGATGAAAGACCTGCTTCAGCATCCGTACCAGAACAAACAAATCCTTGCACCGCACAAAATCGACACCTTCCCTTATCAACAGCAGGTGCAGGAAGAGATGGCGGCACAAAAGACAGAGAAACAAGAACCTCAAAAACAGGAAAACATGGAACAACAGAAAGAACAGCAGGAAAGCCCGCAACAGACGCAGGGCAGACAGGGCTACCAACCCATCAACGAGAGCAAAATCAACTGGCAGGAGCTGGAGGACAGATGGGGCGTGAAGCGTGACGACCTTGAAAAGTCCGGAGACCTTACGAAGATGCTCCACTACGGCAAGTCCGACTTGGTAAAGGTCAAGCCCACCTTCGGCGGCGAATCATTCGAGCTGGACGCCCGCCTCTCCTTCAAGAAGGACGGCGAGGGAAATGTCAGCCTCGTGCCGCACTTCATCCGCAAGGAGCAGAAGTTAGATGAGTACAAGGAACACAAATTCTCCGACGATGACCGGAAGAACCTGCGCGAAACGGGCAACCTCGGCAGGGTCGTGGACATTGTGGACAGGGAAACGGGCGAAATCATCCCCTCCTACATCAGCATCGACCGCAAGACGAATGAAATCACGGACATTCCGGCAAACAAGGTGCGCATCCCGGAGCGCATCGGCAAGACGGAAATCACCAAACAGGAGCAGGACATGCTCCGCGCCGGACTGCCCGTGCGCGACAAGCTCATCGAGCGCAACGACGGCAGGAAGTTCGTCACCACCCTTCAAGTGAACGTGGAGCAGCGCGGCGTGGAGTTCGTGCCGGGAACCGGAAGGTCGCCCCGTACCGCACAGACGCAGGAAGCCAAAGGTGACACCTCGAAAAGTCAGGCGCAAGGCGGGGAAAATGCCGCACAGACCAAGAAGGAGCAACGCCGCAACACGTGGATGAACGAGGACGGCAGCATCCGCCCCATCAGCAAATGGAGCGGCGTGAACTTCACCGACAAGCAGAAAGCCGACTACGTGGCGGGTAAAGCCGTGAAACTGGAGAACGTGACCGACAAGCAGGGCTTCCATGCCACGATGTATATCAAGTTCAACCCGGAGAAGGGCCGCCCGTACCGCTACGAAACGAACCCCGACAACGCCCAGCAGGTCGCCCCGTCCAACGAGAGCCGCACACAGGTGGCGGTGAACAACGAGGGCAAAACCAACGAGGCGACAAAGAACCTGAAAGAGCCTTTGCAGAAAGGTCAGACCGCCCCAAAGGACGACCGCCAGCAACAGCAGCAGGAGAAGCCGAAAAAGAAGAACAACAAAGGCATGAAAATGTAATCCCGTGTCCGCCACTGAATCCAAAATAAAATCCAAAGTATCAACAAAAAAGCAAGAAAACATGAAGACAATCATTGCAGAAAAGCCCTCCGTGGCACGTGAAATCGCCCGCATCGTGGGCGCGACAAAGAGAGAGGAAGGATATTTCGAAGGAGGCGGCTATGCCGTGACATGGGCATTCGGACACCTCGTTCAGCTTGCCATGCCCGACGGCTACGGCGTGCGCGGATTTGTCCGTGACAACCTCCCGATTATTCCCGACACATTCACGCTCGTCCCCCGTCAGGTCAGGACGGAGAAAGGTTACAAGCCCGACAGCGGCGTGGTGTCGCAGATAAAAGTCATCAAAAGACTGTTCGACACAAGCGAACAAATCATCGTGGCGACCGATGCCGGACGCGAGGGAGAGCTTATCTTCCGCTACCTCTACCACTATACGGGTTGCACCACTCCTTTCGTGCGTCTGTGGATCAGCTCGCTCACCGACAAGGCTATCCGTGAGGGACTGCGCAACCTCGAAGACGGCAGCAGGTACGACAACCTATACCTCGCCGCCAAAGCGCGGAGCGAATCCGACTGGCTCGTGGGCATCAACGGCACTCAGGCGTTATCCATAGCCGCCGGACATGGCACGTATTCGGTGGGGCGTGTGCAGACACCCACGCTGGCGATGGTGTGTGAACGCTATTGGGAGAACCGCCGTTTTACGTCCGAAGCATTCTGGCAGCTCCATATCGCAACAGACGGTTGCGACGGCGAGGTCGTGAAACTCTCATCCTCCGAGAAATGGAAGTCGAAAGAACCGGCAACGGAGCTATATAATAAGGTAAAGGCGGCAGGCAGCGCAACGGTAACGAAAGCAGAGCGTAAGGAGAAGACGGAGGAAACTCCCTTGCTGTACGACCTGACCACGCTCCAAAAAGAAGCCAACGCCAAGCACGGCTTCACGGCGGAACAGACGCTTGAAATCGCGCAGAAGCTCTACGAGAAGAAGTTGATAACCTATCCGAGAACGGGAAGCCGCTACATCCCCGAAGACGTGTTCGCTGAAATCCCCAAGCTACTCGCCTTTATCGGCACGCAGCCCGAATGGAAAGACAAGGTGCGGGCAAAAGCCATCCCGACACGCCGTAGCGTGGATGACGGCAAGGTAACAGACCACCATGCCCTGCTCGTCACGGGAGAGAAACCGCTCTTCCTCTCCAAAGAGGACAGCACCATTTATCAGATGATTGCCGGACGAATGATAGAGGCATTCTCCGAAAAATGCGTCAAGGACGTGACTGCTGTCACGGCAGAATGTGCCGGAGTGGAGTTCACCGTGAAAGGCAGTGTCGTGAAGCAAGCCGGATGGCGTGCCGTCTATGGCGAGGAAAAGGAGGAAACTACCATCCCCGGCTGGCAGGATGGCGACACGCTCACGCTGAAAGCCACCTCCATCACCGAAGGAAAGACCAAACCCAAGCCGCTGCATACCGAAGCCACCCTGCTCTCGGCAATGGAAACAGCGGGCAAGGAAATTGAGGACGACGCGCTGCGGCAGGCGATGAAGGACTGCGGCATCGGCACTCCCGCCACACGAGCGTCCATCATCGAAACGCTTTTCAAGCGCGGTTACATGGAACGCTGCAAGAAGTCGCTTGTTCCCACCGAAAAGGGACTCGCCCTCAATTCCGTGGTGAAGACGATGCGCATCGCCGATGTAGCCATGACGGGCGAATGGGAAAAGGAACTGGCACGTATCGAGCGCGGGGAACTGCCCGCCGACACTTTCCGCAAGGAGATAGAGGCGTACACACGGGAAATCACCTCCGAACTGCTCTCGTGCGACAAGCTCTTCGGCAGCCGTGATTCCGGCTGCGCGTGTCCCAAGTGCGGCACGGGCAGGATGCGGTTCTACGGCAAGGTGGTACGTTGCGACAACACGGAGTGCGGACTGCCCGTGTTCCGGCAGAAAGCGGGACGCACCCTGTCCGACGACGAAATCAAAGACCTGCTCACCGACGGGCACACCAAGCCGCTCAAAGGCTTCAAGAGCAAGCAGGGCAAGAACTTCGATGCCATAGTCGCCTTTGACGGGGAATATAACACGACGTTCGTGTTCCCGGAAAAGAAATGCAAGTCTTCCTATCCGAAAAAAAGGAAATAATCACTAACTTTTGATAAGTTAGGCTGCATCTCAACAATAGAAACAAACAAGTTTTTTTCGTATTGTCTTCGATTTGCACTAACTTTGCCACTTGTTCAGAGTAATGAATTGTTCTTCGATACCGGATTACACTCATACTTTGGATTTAGTGGTGGCACTCGGAGGGATACCGAGTGCCTTTTTCTTCCTTTTTCCAATCAATTATCCCGTTAAATATCAATCCACTAAACTCCAAAGTAATGAACAACAAGAAGAAAAACGAGGGTCAGACCGACTTTTCCTATTACGGTCTGTACCTGCTGGACTACCTCCGCACGAACAAGTTTGAACAGGCGACTGACACCGCTTTCATACGGGAACGGGCCGACCGTGCCGCCGAAACGTATGAAAAGGCGCGGCTCGAAGGCTATCCCGCCGATGGCGCGCAAGAGCAGGCGATGGACACGCTGCTGCGCGGGCTGCGCTATTCCCGGTACGCCATTCTCCGTGAAGTCGTGGAGAGCGAGTTTTTCGACGAAGTGCCGGAAGAGAAACAAGAAGCCTTTATTCTGAAACTTATGCCGCTTGTCGGCAACGTGTTCTCCGTCTATGACCTTTCGGACGACAACTTCGCCCTGTCTTCCGATTACGACCTGCTCTACACGGAGCTGACGGGGGCAACCGTCCTTTACATCGGGGAATATGGCGTTTAACCGCAAACAGAAACTGCGGGACAACATCGAGGCGATACGGACGGCATTCATCCTTGACAGGGAAAACAGGACAGCGACAACCGAAGAGCGTGCCATACTTCAAAGGTACTGCGGTTTCGGCGGTCTGAAATGTATCCTCAACCCTGCAAAGGAACTGACGGATGCCGTCCGGTGGGCGAAATCCGACCTCGAACTGTTCGCCCCGACAGTGGAGTTGCACAGGCTTATCCGTGAGAACAGCAAGGACGAAACAGAGTACAAGCGGTTTGTGGATTCGCTGAAAGCGTCCGTGCTGACCGCTTTCTACACCCCCAAAGAGATAACCGACACCATCGCGGACGTGCTGGCAGATTACAGCGTCCGCCCCGCCCGTATGCTCGAACCGTCGGCGGGGGTTGGCGTGTTCGTGGATTCCATGCTGCGGCACAACCCCAATGCGGATGTGATGGCTTTCGAGAAGGATCTGCTCACGGGTACAATCCTGAGGCATCTCTATCCCGGCAAGAAAACGCGCACCTGCGGTTTTGAGAAAATCGAAAGACCGTTCAACAATTATTTCGACTTGGCGGTGTCCAACATTCCGTTCGGAGACATAGCCGTGTTCGACCCTGAGTTTCAGCGGAGCGACTCATTCGGCAGACGCTCCGCCCAGAAAGCCATCCACAACTATTTCTTTCTCAAAGGACTGGATGCCGTGCGTGACGGCGGTATCGTGGCGTTCATCACCTCGCAAGGGGTATTGAACAGCACCAAGACCTCCGTGCGTAACGAGCTGTTCAGTAAGGCTGATCTGGTATCCGCGATACGCCTGCCCAACAACCTGTTCACGGACAACGCGGGGACAGAAGTGGGCAGTGACCTGATTGTCCTGCAAAAGAACCTCAGCAAGAAGGAAATGTCGCAGGACGAGCGGCTGATGACCGTAATACAGACGGACACGAAAACCGACCTGACCGACAACGCCTATTTCATCCACCACCCGGAACGCATCGTGCATACGACGGCGAAACTTGACACCGACCCATACGGGAAGCCCGCTATGGTCTATCTGCACGAGGGCAAGGCAGCAGGCATCGCCGGGGATTTGCACCGTATGCTCGACGAGGATTTCCATTACAGGCTCGCCATGCGTCTGTATTCGGGTTCAATCCGGCAGTCGGGAACGGAAGAAAAAGTTACCGTTCAAAAGGAGGTGGAGCGTACTGCCATAAAGATGGAAACAACATCTTCGATGCAGGCGGTGGAAACTCCGACGGAGAAACCGCAACCCACAGAGGAAAAGCCGGAGATAGAGCCACGTCCGAAATATTCTGACGGTGTGCAGCTATCCTTGCTCGATCTCTGGGGGATGACGGAAGAAGTCAGCCAACAACCAAAAACCGCCAAAAAGAAAAAGGAGGCGAAAAAGGAAAGCTCGGCAAGGCGCGTTCTACCCAAGCCACAGGTGCATGTCACACAAAATGTTACGGCTGTGCCGACGGCTACCACCCCTAAGACTGTAACAGAGAACAAGGAGGCTAAAACGGAGAACACCGCCAAGCCTGCCGACCCAGACGACATCTATGCCACGTTGGACTGGGATACCAATCCTCCCATCAACGGCTTCTACGAGATGATGATGGATTTGACGCCGGAACGCAGGAAGGAACTTCGGGAACTGGCAAGGCAGCATAACGAGAAACAAGCGGCGGCGGAAAAGATGGAAGTGAAAGCCGTGCCGGACACTCCCCGTGAGCAACCACGGCAGGAGGAAACACAGCCGGAAGCAGTCACCGCACCTGCCGTTACAGATACCCCACCGGAAGCGGTGGCGACCTCCCTTTTCCCCGACATCGAAGCGGAGAAGCCGAAGGAAGAAGTCGTGGACCTTTCGCCGCGTGCCTACCACCGCACGCCGGAGATGCACCTGCGCGAAGGGTCGCTGGTGGCTGACAGGGGGCGTCATAACATCGGCTACCTGAAGGACATCACGCCATACGGGGCGACATTCCAGCCGCTCGACCTGAAAGGCTACCAGAAGGAGAAGGCGTTACAGTATGTTTTACTCCGTGACGCCTACGAGCGGCTGTACCGCTATGAATCGAACCTGCATGAAGCAAATGTCCCGTGGCGAGAGCATCTAAACACCTGTTACGATGAGTTTGTCATGCGCTACGGCAACCTCAACGCCAAGCAGAACGTGAAGTTAGTGATGATGGACGCGGGCGGGCGTGACATCCTTTCGCTGGAACGGGCGGAGAACGGGAAGTTTGTCAAGGCGGACATCTTCGAGCGTCCCGTTTCCTTCTCCGTGGAGAGCCATGCCAACGTCGGCTCACCCGAAGAAGCACTGTCCGCGTCGCTCAACAAGTTCGGCACTGTCGATCTCGACTATATGCGGGAGATAACCGACAGTACGGCGGAGGATTTGCTCACAGCCCTGCAAGGGCGCATCTATTACAATCCGCTCGTAACCGGTTACGAGATTAAGGACCGCTTTATTGCCGGAAACGTGATAGAGAAAGCGGAACGCATAGAGGCTTGGATGGGCGAAAACCCCGAAAGTGAACGTATGCCGGAGGTGAAGCAGGCGTTGGAGGCTCTGAAAGATGCCGAACCGCCGCGCATCGCTTTTGAAGACCTTGATTTCAATTTCGGGGAACGCTGGATTCCGACGGGTGTCTATGCCGCCTACATGAGCCGGCTGTTCGACACGGAGGTGAAAATCGCCTACTCTGCAAGCATGGACGAGTTTTCGGTGGCGTGCGGCTACCGCACCATGAAAATCACGGACGAGTTTCTGGTGAAGGGGTATTACCGTAACTATGACGGCATGCACCTTCTGAAACACGCCCTGCACAACACCTGTCCCGACATGATGAAGTCCATCGGCAGGGACGAGCATGGCAACGACATCAAGGTGCGCGACAGCGAGGGAATACAGCTCGCCAACGCCAAGATTGACGAGATACGAAACGGCTTCTCCGAATGGCTCGAAGAGCAGTCGCCACAGTTCAAGGAGCGGCTGACGACGATGTATAACCGCAAGTTCAACTGTTTCGTGCGCCCGCGCTACGACGGCTCCCATCAGACCTTTCCCGACCTCAACCTGAAAGGGCTGGCAAGCCGGGGTATCAAGAGCGTCTATCCCTCACAGATGGATTGCGTCTGGATGTTGAAACAGAACGGCGGCGGAATTTGCGACCACGAGGTGGGAACCGGTAAGACGCTGATAATGTGCATCGCCGCGCATGAGATGAAGCGTCTGAATTTGGCACACAAGCCGATGATTATCGGGCTGAAAGCCAACGTTGCGGAGATTGCAGCCACCTATCAGGCGGCATATCCCAACGCACGTATTCTGTACGCTTCGGAGAAGGACTTTTCGACCGCCAACCGTGTGCGCTTCTTCAATAATATAAAGAACAACGACTACGATTGCGTCATCATGTCGCACGACCAGTTCGGCAAGATACCGCAGTCGCCGGAATTGCAGCAGCGCATCCTGCAAGCAGAGCTTGACACGGTGGAGGAAAACCTCGAAGTGCTACGGCAGCAGGGAAAGAACGTGTCGCGGGCGATGCTGAAAGGATTGGAGAAGCGCAAGCACAACCTTGAAGCGAAGCTGGAGAAGGTGGAACACGCCATAAAGTCACGCACGGACGACGTGGTGGATTTCAAGCAGATGGGCATCGACCACATCTTCATAGATGAGAGCCACCAGTTCAAGAATCTGACTTTCAACACGCGCCACGACCGTGTGGCGGGATTGGGAAACAGCGAGGGAAGCCAGAAGGCACTTAACATGCTCTTTGCCATACGCACCATACAGGAGCGCACAGGAAAAGACTTGGGTGCGACCTTCCTCTCCGGCACGACTATCAGCAACTCACTGACTGAATTGTACCTGCTGTTCAAGTACCTGCGCCCGAAGGAGCTGGAACGGCAGGACATAAGGTGTTTCGACGCTTGGGCGGCGATATTTGCCAAGAAGACGACGGATTTTGAATTTAACGTGACGAACAATGTGGTCCAGAAGGAGCGTTTCCGCTACTTCATCAAAGTGCCGGAGCTTGCCGCCTTCTATAATGAAATCACGGACTACCGCACGGCGGAGGATGTGGGCGTTGACCGTCCTGCCAAGAACGAGATACTGCACCATATACCGCCCACGCCAGAACAGGAGGACTTCATACAGAAACTGATGCAGTTCGCCAAGACGGGCGATGCCACCTTGTTGGGCAGGCTGCCGCTTTCGGAAACGGAAGAAAAGGCGAAGATGCTCATCGCCACGGACTATGCCCGGAAGATGGCACTCGACATGCGCATGATAGACCCGCATTACGAAGACCACCCCGACAACAAGGCGAGCCACTGTGCCAAAATAATCGCGGAGTATTATCAAAAATACGACGCGCAGAAAGGCACGCAGTTCGTTTTCTCTGACTTGGGGACTTACCAGCCGGGCGATGGGTGGAACGTCTATTCGGAAATCAAGCGCAAACTGACGGAGGACTACGGCATACCGCCAAGCGAGGTGCGCTTCATTCAGGAGTGCAAGACCGACAAGGCGCGGAAGGCGGTGATAGACGCCATGAACGCCGGGACGGTGCGTGTGCTGTTCGGCTCCACCTCCATGCTCGGAACGGGTGTGAACGCACAGAAACGGTGTGTGGCAATTCATCATCTTGATACGCCGTGGCGACCGTCCGACCTGCAACAGCGTGACGGACGGGGAGTTAGAGCAGGCAACGAGATAGCCAAGCATTTCGCCGGGAACAACGTGGACGTAATAATCTACGCGGTGGAAAAATCACTGGACAGTTACAAGTTCAACCTCCTGCACTGCAAGCAGACTTTCATCAGCCAGCTTAAAAGCGGTGCTATGGAAGCGCGTACCATCGACGAGGGGGCAATGGACGAGAAATCGGGCATGAACTTCTCGGAATATATGGCGTTGCTATCCGGCAACACCGACCTGCTGGACAAGGCGAAACTGGAAAAACGTATCGCCTCGCTCGAAGGGGAACGCAAGTCGTTCAACAAGGGCAAGCGTGATTCGGAGTTCAAGCTGGAATCGAAGACCCGCGAGCTGGGCAACAACACAGCTTTCATAGATGCCATGACGGAGGACTGGAACCGCTTCCTCTCTGTGGTGCAGACCGACAAGGAGGGCAATCACCTTAATATAATAAAGGTGGACGGAGTGGATTCCGCCGATGAGAAAGTCATCGGAAAGCGTTTGCAGGAGATAGCCAAGAATGCCACGACCGGAGGGTTGTACACGCAGGTTGGAGAGTTTTACGGTTTCCCGATAAAGGTGGTCAGCGAAAGGATACTCAAAGAGGGATTGGAGTTTACCGACAACCGCTTCGTGGTCGAGGGGAACTACAAGTACACCTACAACAACGGGCATCTGGCGCTGGCTGACCCGTTGGCCGCCGCCCGCAACTTCCTCAACGCGATTGAGAGAATCCCCTCCATCATCGACCAGTATAAAGCGAAGAATGAGGTCTTGGAACGTGAGATACCGCAGTTGCAGGAGATAGCAGGCAAGGTGTGGAAGAAGGAGGAAGAACTGAAACAGTTGAAGTCCGAACTTGCCGCCCTTGACCGCAAGATACAGCTGGAACTTGCGCCGCCTACACCCGAAATCACCGAAAAGGAGCATGAAGGGCAACAGGTCAAACCGGAAGCGAAAGGTGTGCGAAACGGTATCAGGCAATATCCCGAAGATACATCACCGCAAATACGCAATCCATCGGAAAGTATTATCGCCAATCACACCATAACTGGGCATCCGGGGCTGTATGCCAAGGAGGAAACCCGGTCCAAAGGATTGAAAATATAACCTTAGGAATTTTATCTGAAGTATTAATAAGGGCTATCCCAAAAGGTCTAAAAGTAAATTTTATCCTTTCTGCAAGTATCTGTAGGATGGCAACTGCATTTTTTTTCTTTTTGGGCAGCCCTTATTAAAATTTATTCTTATTTTAGGTTATATACATTCATGTCCATTTATGTAAAAAATCCTGCTGACCTTGTTTATGTCTTGTCAGTCACCATTTGCAAAACCATATTTGACCCTCAAAGAGGCTGAATTTGATAAGCAACTTGCTACATACTCATAATAAGGAGCTAAATAGAACACGAATGGGAAATACTCAAATGCCAAACTAAAGAAGATATTGGCCAAAATAAACGTTATACCGAGAGAGAAACTTGATTTTTTTCAACTTCCTAAAACGTTGTTGTTCAAACATTTCTACTTATTTGTACTTACCAGTTGAACCTACGCTTCCCTAATAAAATGTCTATGGTAAAAAAAGTTAAAAAATCCTCCCACTTTTGTTAGATATATTTTTTTTGTGTAATTTTGCAATCGTTATGCGGCAGTAATAATATACATATTAATACGAGTTAGTAATCCTGTAGTTCTCACATGCTACGAGGAGGTATTAAAAGGTGCGTTTCGACAATGCATCTATTGTAGTATATTATTGCTTAATCCAAATGAATATTATAAATTTAGGAATTCTTGCTCACATTGATGCAGGAAAAACTTCCGTAACCGAGAATCTGCTGTTTGCCAGTGGAGCAACGGAAAAGTGCGGCCGTGTGGATAATGGTGACACCATAACAGACTCTATGGATATAGAGAAACGTAGAGGAATTACTGTTCGGGCTTCTACGACATCTATTATCTGGAATGGAGTGAAATGCAATATCATTGACACTCCGGGACACATGGATTTTATTGCGGAAGTGGAGCGGACATTCAAAATGCTTGATGGAGCAGTCCTCATCTTATCCGCAAAGGAAGGCATACAAGCGCAAACAAAGTTGCTGTTCAATACTTTACAAAAACTGCAAATCCCGACAATTATATTTATCAATAAAATTGACCGTGACGGTGTGAATTTAGAGCGTTTGTATCTGGATATAAAAACAAATCTGTCTCAAGATGTCCTGTTTATGCAAACTGTTGTCGATGGATTGGTTTATCCGATTTGCTCCCAAACATATATAAAGGAAGAATACAAAGAATTTGTATGCAACCATGACGACAATATATTAGAACGATATTTGGCGGATAGCGAAATTTCACCGGCTGATTATTGGAATACGATAATCGATCTTGTGGCAAAAGCCAAAGTCTATCCGGTACTACATGGATCAGCAATGTTCAATATCGGTATCAATGAGTTGTTGGACGCCATCTCTTCTTTTATACTTCCTCCAGAATCAGTCTCAAACAGACTTTCAGCTTATCTCTATAAGATAGAGCATGACCCCAAAGGACATAAAAGAAGTTTTCTAAAAATAATTGACGGAAGTCTGAGACTTCGAGACATTGTAAGAATCAACGATTCGGAAAAATTCATCAAGATTAAAAATCTAAAGACTATTTATCAGGGCAGAGAGATAAATGTTGATGAAGTGGGCGCCAATGATATCGCGATTGTAGAGGATATGGATGATTTTCGAATCGGAAATTATTTAGGTGCTGAACCTTGTTTGATTCAAGGATTATCGCATCAGCATCCCGCTCTCAAATCCTCCGTCCGGCCAGACAGGCCCGAAGAGAGAAGCAAGGTGATATCCGCTCTGAATACATTGTGGATTGAAGACCCGTCTTTGTCCTTTTCCATAAACTCATATAGTGATGAATTGGAAATCTCGTTATATGGTTTGACCCAAAAGGAAATCATACAGACATTGCTGGAAGAACGATTTTCCGTAAAGGTCCATTTTGATGAGATCAAGACTATCTACAAAGAACGACCTATAAAAAAGGTCAATAAGATTATTCAGATCGAAGTGCCACCCAACCCTTACTGGGCCACAATAGGGCTGACGCTTGAACCCTTGCCGTTAGGGACAGGGTTGCAAATCGAAAGTGACATCTCCTATGGTTATCTGAACCATTCTTTTCAAAATGCCGTTTTTGAAGGGATTCGTATGTCTTGCCAATCTGGTTTACATGGATGGGAAGTGACTGATCTGAAAGTAACTTTTACTCAAGCCGAGTATTATAGCCCGGTAAGTACACCTGCTGATTTCAGACAGCTGACCCCTTATGTCTTCAGGCTGGCCTTGCAACAGTCAGGTGTGGACATTCTCGAACCGATGCTCTATTTTGAGTTGCAGATACCCCAAGCGGCAAGTTCCAAAGCTATTACAGATTTGCAAAAAATGATGTCTGAGATTGAAGACATCAGTTGCAATAATGAGTGGTGTCATATTAAAGGGAAAGTTCCATTAAATACAAGTAAAGACTACGCCTCAGAAGTAAGTTCATACACTAAGGGCTTAGGCGTTTTTATGGTCAAGCCATGCGGGTATCAAATAACAAAAGGCGATTATTCTGATAATATCCGCATGAACGAAAAAGATAAACTTTTATTCATGTTCCAAAAATCAATGTCATCAAAATAATGGAGCGGTCAGGAAATTTCTATAAGGCAATACAGTTGGGATATATACTTATCTCCATTCTTATCGGATGTATGGCATATAATAGCCTCTATGAATGGCAGGAGATAGAAGCATTAGAACTTGGCAATAAAAAAATAGACGAGCTCCGAAAAGAAATAAACAATATCAATATTCAAATGATAAAATTTTCTCTATTGGGTGAAACAATACTGGAATGGAACGATAAAGATATCGAGCATTACCATGCACGGCGTATGGCAATGGACAGTATGCTCTGCCGTTTCAAGGCCACCTATCCAGCAGAGCGCATCGATAGTGTGCGCAGTCTTTTAGAGGATAAGGAACGACAGATGTTCCAGATAGTCCGGTTAATGGATGAACAACAATCTATTAACAAGAAGATAGCCAATCAAATTCCGGTTATTGTGCAGAAAAGTGTGCAGGAACAGTCCAAAAAGCCAAAACGAAAAGGTTTCTTGGGCATCTTTGGCAAAAAAGAGGGAACGAAGCCAACGACAACAACGACTACGCTCCGTTCATCCAATAGAAACATGGTCAACGAACAGAAAGCGCAGAGCCGTCGATTGTCAGAACAAGCCGATAGTCTTGCTGCCCGTAATGCAGAACTTAACAGACAACTGCAAGGATTGATTTGCCAAATCGAAAAGAAGGTACAATCTGATTTACAAAATAGAGAAAGCGAGATAACAGCGATGCGTAAAAAATCATTTATGCAGATAGGCGGCTTGATGGGATTTGTTCTTTTGCTGTTGGTCATTTCCTATATCATCATACACCGTGATGCAAAGAACATTAAACGATACAAACGCAAGACAACGGATTTGATCGAGCAATTGGAACAGTCCGTGCAACAAAATGAGGTACTCATAACCTCCCGAAAGAAAGCGGTACATACTATTACCCATGAGTTGCGTACACCACTGACGGCAATAACTGGCTATACCGAACTTTTGCGGAAAGAATGCAATAGCGGTAATAATGGGCAATATATCCGAAATATACTGCAATCCTCCGACCGTATGCGGGATATGCTCAACACTTTGCTTGACTTCTTCCGCCTGGACAACGGCAAGGAACAGCCCCGTCTGTCACCCTGCCGGATTTCTGCAATCACGCACACACTTGAAACGGAGTTCATTCCTGTTGCAGTGAACAAAGGGTTGTCCTTGTCCGTGAAGACTGGACACGATGCCATTGTATTGACCGACAAAGAGCGAATAATACAAATCGGGAATAACCTGCTGTCAAACGCAGTCAAGTTCACAGAAGAAGGCGGTGTTTCTTTGATTACTGAATATGATAATGGAGTTCTGACACTGGTCGTTGAAGATACAGGTACAGGCATGACAGAAGAGGAACAGAAACAAGCGTTCGGTGCGTTTGAACGTCTATCAAATGCCGCCGCAAAGGAGGGTTTCGGGCTTGGGCTTGCCATAATGCGTAATATTGTGTCGATGCTTGGCGGAACAATCCGTTTGGACAGCAAGAAAGGGAAAGGCAGTCGTTTCACAGTTGAAATTTCTATGCAGGAAGCTGAAGAACAGCTTGGATATACAAGCAATACACCTGTTTATCATAACAATAAATTCCATGATGTTGTCGCCATTGACAATGATGAGGTATTACTTCTGATGCTGAAAGAGATGTACTCCCAAGAAGGAATACACTGCGACACTTGCACCGATGCTGCGGAACTGATGGAAATGATACGCCAGAAAGAATACAGCCTGTTGCTGACAGACTTGAATATGCCCGGTATAAACGGTTTCGAATTACTGGAACTGTTGCGTTCGTCCAACGTGGGCAATTCACCAACAATCCCGGTGGTTGTGGCAACCGCTTCGGGCAGTTGTAACAAAGGGGAACTATTGGCAAAAGGCTTTGCCGGATGCCTGTTCAAGCCGTTCTCCATATCGGAGTTGATGGAGGTTTCCGACAGGTGTGCCATAAAAGAAACACCGGACGGGAAACCGGATTTTTCAGCTTTGCTGTCTTACGGCAATGAAGCCGTTATGCTGGAAAAGTTGATGACGGAAACTGAAAAAGAGATGCAGACAATACGGGAAGCGGCAACAGAAAAAGACCTGCAAAAGCTGGATTCCCTGACACACCACCTGCGCAGCTCGTGGGAGGTGCTACGTGCCGACCAACCGCTAAATGTACTTTACAGATTGCTTCATGGCGATGTACTCCCGGATGGTGAAGCGTTAAGCCATGCCGTGACTGCCGTGCTGGATAAGGGAGCGGAAATAATCCGGTTGGCAGAAGAGGAAAGGAGAAAATACGAAGATGGATAAGACAACAATAATTGTGGTAGAAGACAATATCGTGTACTGCGAGTTTGTCTGCAACATGCTGGCGCGGGAGGGCTACCGCACCGTGAAGGCTTACCACCTCTCAACCGCGAAGAAACATCTACAACAGGCGACAGATAATGACATCGTGGTTGCCGACCTGCGCCTGCCTGACGGTAACGGCATTGACCTTTTGCGCTGGATGCGAAAGGAGGGAAAGATGCAGCCCTTCATCATTATGACCGACTACGCCGAAGTTAATACCGCCGTGGAAAGCATGAAACTCGGCTCGATAGACTATATTCCCAAACAGCTTGTGGAGGATAAACTTGTCCCCCTGATCCGTTCCATACTGAAAGAACGTCAGGCAGGACAACGCCGTATGCCTGTGTTCGCCCGTGACGGTTCCGCATTTCAGAAAATCATGCACCGTATAAGGCTGGTAGCCGCTACCGATATGAGCGTGATGATATTCGGAGAGAACGGCACGGGTAAGGAACATATTGCCCACCACCTGCACGACAAGAGCAAGCGGGCAGTCAAGCCATTCGTGGCGGTGGACTGCGGTTCACTCACCAAAGAGCTTGCGCCCTCGGCCTTCTTCGGACACGTCAAGGGAGCGTTTACAGGAGCAGATTGTGCCAAGAAAGGATATTTCCATGAGGCGGAAGGCGGCACGCTGTTTCTGGACGAGGTAGGAAACCTCGCGTTGGAAACCCAACAGATGTTGCTCCGCGCCATACAGGAGAGGCGGTATCGCCCGGTCGGAGACAAGGCAGACAGGAGTTTCAATGTCCGCATCATCGCCGCCACCAACGAGGATCTGGAAGCGGCAGTGAGTGAAAAGCGTTTTCGGCAGGATCTTCTGTACCGCCTGCACGACTTCGGGATAACCGTTCCTCCGTTGCGTGACTGTCAGGAAGACATCATGCCGCTGGCAGAGTTCTTCCGTGATATGGCAAACAGAGAGCTGGAGTGTAGCGTGAGCGGGTTCAGTTCCGAAGCACGTAAAGCGTTGCTGACACACGCATGGCCGGGCAACGTGCGGGAACTTCGGCAGAAAGTTATGGGTGCTGTATTGCAGGCGCAGGAAGGTGTTGTCATGAAAGAGCATCTGGAACTTGCCGTGACGAAACCGACCTCTACTGTCAACTTCGCCCTGCGCAATGACGCGGAGGATAAGGAGCGGATATTGCGTGCGTTGAAACAGGCAAACGGCAACCGGAGTGTCGCCGCCGAACTGCTCGGAATAGGCAGGACAACACTATACAGCAAACTTGAAGAGTATGGACTTAAATATAAATTCAAGCAATCATAGCCTGTAATTCACTGAATTTGGCTATCTTTGCATAACATTTGAGAAAAACGGCGATTGGCAGGAGCTTTTCGCCGCCAACATATAGGATAAGACCGCAAGGCGTTTCAAGCGAAAATCTGGTAAATTGGAACTACGGAGACGATTGCGTGATGCTTATGCTATGCTTACGCATAGCGTGCATTCACGTACTCTCCGTAAAGGCTTTACCAGAGCCATCGCTTGAAGGTAGTGTGAATTGCACGCTACTTTTTTGCCCTTGCCTAATGAAAGGTAACGATTATGGGTAAAGTTCAGATTCTCGCCGTACTGACGATGGACGGATGTCTTTCTTCAGAGTTATATTATAAAGCACATCAGGATTTGTGCCTTGACCGTTGCGGTCTTGATGAAATCAGGAAGAACGCCCTTTACCGCGTGACACCAGACTATTCCATTTCAATGCTGCACGAATGGAGAAAAGACGGCACAAACATCCGTTACCTCGCGGAAGCCACACCGGACACGGCAGACTATATAAACGGACTACTGCGTATGCACGCTGTGGATGAAATCATACTATACACCGTTCCTTTCATATCCGGAAGCGGACGACATTTTTTTAAGTCGGCTCTGCCAGAGCAACACTGGACGCTTTCCTCTTTGAAAAGTTTTCCCAACGGTGTATGCCGCATTATCTACATCCTTGATAAAAAAGCAAGATAGCCAAAATGTGCGGCAAGCATACATTTTTATTTTCAAGAATAGAATAAATGTTCTGATTACAAACAATTTAAGTCGGAGATAATTTGTCCCTGTGAAAAAATATTGAATTTTATACCACTGAAATACAACACTTTGTAAAATTGAGCGTTGGATTTTTTGTTTTCTGCCGCGTTTTTTGCCAATTATATTCATGTGCGCATACCGAAAACAGAGTGTAAAATTTCAAAATTGACAGGACATGAATTATTTTTTATTGGCGGAAACCGAGTTCTTCCGCCGGATAAACGAAGCCGGAGACTGCAATATGGAAAAAGCATACACGGCTTTCGCCACCCAAGTAATAGAACTGTGCAACGGCGGCATGGACATGAACCTTACCGTCATCGCGCTTGCCTACATCGAAATCGAGTTGCAGCACCATCCGGTGCGTAATCTGTCAGAAGAAAGAAGAGAGATTGCCGCCTACGTCAGCAAGGCTCTGTCTTTCGTAAGAAAGATGCAGAAATTCCTTGCCACGCCCCAAGTGCCACCACTAATATCCGCCAACAACGCAACAGAAACCACCGCCAGCCTTCTTTGGACGGGCAACGCCATCGACCTCGTGGAACTTATCTACGGCATAGACGAGATGGGCTGTATCAACAACGGCAATATGCCGCTAAAACAGCTCGCCCCGATTCTCTACAAGATATTCGGTATTGAGTCGAAGGATTGCTACCGCTTCTATACCGACATCAAACGTCGGAAAAACGAAAGCCGTACCTATTTCCTCGACAAGATGCAGGAGAAACTGAACGAGAGAATGCTGCGCGATGAAGAGCTGGAACGTATGAGAAGATAAAATCAGGTATAAGCGGGAGAATGGTATCATGCTGTTCTCCCGTTTGAGTAAAATCTATACGAAAAAGGGCGTTTTCGGCGCGCTATTGCCCCGAATTTCAGCGAAAAACGCTATCTTTGTACAATTGTTACGAATTGAATATGAACATAGACAACCTCGATATAGTAAAACAACTGATAGCCGAAAAGGAAAACGGGCAGGTGGAGTTCAAGGAAACCACCGGGCAGTTGGAGCGCGGCATGGAAACGCTCTGCGCTTTCCTTAACAGCGAAGGTGGCACGGTGTTGTTCGGTGTGACCGACAAAGGAAAGATCATCGGGCAGGAAGTGAGCGACAAGACGAAGCGTGATATTGCGGAAGCCATCCGGCGTTTTGAACCATTTGCCACACTCGAAGTTTCGTATATCAGTATCCAAAATACAGACAAGAGTGTGATAGCCTTGTCTGCGGACAGCCAACGTTATATGCGTCCGTTCTCCTATAAGGGACGGGCTTATCTTCGATTGGAGAGCGTGACATCCTCCATGCCGCAAGACGTATATAACCAACTGCTTATGCAGCGAGGTGGGAAATACGCTTGGGAGGCGATGACGAATCCCGACATCAAAGTTACTGACCTTGATGAACATGCCATTATGGGAGCGGTACGTGGAGGCATCCGGTGCGGTCGCCTACCCGAAGCCACCATAAGGGAGGATTTGCCGACCATACTCGAAAAATTCAACCTGTTACATGACGGAAAACTGAATAATGCTTCCGCAGTCTTGTTCGGTCGTGATTTTTACTTCTATCCCCAGTGCCTGCTTCGGTTGGCGCGTTTCAAAGGAACTACAAAAGACGAGTTTATAGACAATCAGCGTACCACTGGCAATATCTACACACTGCTGGACACTGCAATGTCGTTCTTTTTCAAGCATCTTTCCCTTTCGGGCAAAGTTGAAGGCTTGTATCGGGAGGAAGAGCTTGAGATTCCTTACAAGGCATTGAGGGAATGCTGCACAAATGCCCTTTGCCACCGCTCATACCACCGTCCCGGCAGTTCGGTAGGAATTGCCATCTATGATGACCGTGTGGAGATTGAGAACAGTGGAACTTTTCCGCCGGATATAACAATGGAAAAGTTATTGAGCGGGCATAATTCAGAACCTCAAAACCTGATTATTGCGAATGTTCTGTATAAAAGCGAGGTTCTGGAAAGCTGGGGACGAGGCATCGGGCTTATGATAAGCGAATGCCGGCGTGTCGGCATTCCCGATCCGGAGTTTCATACAGATGGAAATAGTGTATGGGTTATTTTCCGCTATACCCGAAAAACTGTGGGGCACGACCCGACAATTACCCGACAGTTACCCCACAGTCACCCCACAGTTACCCCACAGGTGGAAAAGGTGTTGTCTGCAATCGGCACACAGACACTTTCAACCAAAGAGATTATGTGTGTGATAGGATTAAAGGACAAAAGTAATTTTTTAGAACTATATCTGTATCCAGCCATAAGGCAGAATTTGGTAGAGCCTATTTACCCGGAAAATCCGAAACATCCCCGGCAGAAATATCGTCTTACCGATAAAGGAAAAGAACTGTTGATATAATAACGGGGTATGGTGGCGAAAAAGAAGAAACAACAGGGGCATTACTGTCGGATTTGTAGCGAGTACAAAGCCAACGAGCAATTCAGCGGCAAAGGACACTCGCGGCATATCTGCAAGGAATGCCGGTCGCTTCCCGATGATGTGAAGGCGGACATGGTGCGCTGTAACGAGGTGGAACGAGCCGTTTTCAAATGCCCGATGAGCCGTCAGGACTGGGAACTGCTGGAAAAATATGCCAAGAAGTACAAGGACAAGGAATCCGGGCAGTTCGCTCAGGATATGTTGGACATGAAACGGGGCAATCAGACACCGGACGAGGATATGGAAGAGGATGATGTTTTAATAGAAGGCATCTATGAAGAGGAAACCATACCATTTGCCGAACTGGAGGATGACATCCGTTATCAGTTGGAAGAATTGTTGGCGGACAACATCAACGAGTTCATGATACACAAGAATTACATTCCCGAAGGCAAGGAACTGAAAGACATCAACGAATGGGTCATGAAAGAAACCCGTGACACCTTTTTTATAAAGGTTATTCCCGATGCCGCTTATGACAGTCTGGTGGAAGAAACGATCAACAGGCTTGTGAAGGAATGGAAAGAGGACGGATTTGAGATAAAGACCTATTCCGCATCGCTGGTCGTCATGGAAACGGAACGGCTGCTTATCCGCAGGATAACCCGTAAGGATATGGACGCACTCCTTGCCATAATGGGAAAGCCGGAAGTCATGTACGCTTGGGAACACGGCTTTACCAAAAAGGACGTGCGCAAATGGATAAACAGGCAACTCATCCGATACCGCAAGGACGGGTTCGGATATTTTGCCGTCATACTGAAAGAAAGCGGCGCATTGATAGGACAAGCCGGTCTGATGAATAGTACCCTAAACGGGAACGAGACTGTCGAGCTTGGCTATATACTCGATAACACATACTGGCATAACGGTTACGGTACGGAAGCCGCCCGCGCGTGTTTGGAATACGCCTTTGGAGAGCTGGAACTGAAAACTGTCTGTTGCAGTATCCGACCGGAAAACGTGGCATCCATCCGTGTGGTTGAAAGGCTGGGAATGACCTTGTGCGACAACCATACAATAATATACAACGAAAAAGAAATGCCGCATCAGATATATGTGGCAACCAATAGTAAATCCTATATCTTATAAGCGAAATCACTCAACAATGAAAACAAATAATATTAATTTATTTTGCGATATAGTTACTCAAAGGTCAGGAGAACATTCTTGCGCTATAAATATTTTGTTGCAACAACAATTATATGGGCAGGTAATATCTATTCTGCGTCAAGAATTAGATTCTATGGTAAGAGTTATGTTTTTGTTGTCAATTAGCGATTTAAACCTTAGAGAGCATTTTATAAACCAAACTTTGGAGGGAATAAAATGGTCTTATCCCAATACAAAGAAAGTCGTGACCGATAAACAAATGGTGGATTTAGCTGATAAATTTTATGGCTGGCCTTTTTTTGTTTATAAATTAGGATGCGCTTTTATTCATCTTTCAGCAATGGTATATTATAAAAACAGTAATCCATTTTTGCTTTTATCTGTTTCAGAAAGAAATGACATCACAAGGTTTTTACATCAATATCATAGTTTCCCGTTAGAGTTGGAATTGAATTTGGAAAATATCATCCCATATCTTGATAAAGTATTTAATAAAGTTTCAAGTAACTTAGCATGTTACATTGAAGATTTACGTCAAAATAAACTTTTGGAGGAATATTAAAATAAGGGAGGATTTTAGCTATCCTCCCTTATTTTAATAGGTTACTTCTGCTGCAACAGATGCTTCAGGTTGTCATCGCCCGCGATGCGCTCCAATTCCTCCTGAACAATCTGCTTCACCTCCTCCTTGATGCGCCGGTAATTTGCCTGCACCGTTTCCTTCATGCGGTCGTTGCCGTCTGCGTCAGTGAAATCGGTAATAACGGGGATTTTCTTGTAGGCACTTTCCTCCCGTTTTACCTTATCGGCATCCACCACAATCTCGCAGTGGAAAATCTTCTGTTCGATACGCTCGTTGAAGTTGTCGGACACCGAACCGACAAACATTCCCTGCGTCAAACCGGAAATCTTGCTGGGCGGGATAAGCGCGTCCATCTGCGTGTTAATGGAGGTGGAAACATCCTGCCGGTTGATGGAGATAGACTGCCGTTTCTGCAACACCTTACCGAATCGTTCCGATAGTGTCTTTGCCGTTTCACCTACCACCTGCCCGGAGAAAATGTTACCGACCGTATTCATCACCACTTTCGCCTCCTTATCACCGTAGTCGCGCACCAGCTGGCTGAAATCCTGAAATCCCAGACACACGGCAACCTTGTTGCTTCGGGCGGTAGCTATAAGATTGTCCAACCCTTTGAAATATATCGTCGGCAGCTCGTCTATGATGACCGACGACTTCAGCATCCCCTTCTTATTGATGAGCTTCACGATGCGGGAGTTATACAATCCGAGAGCCGCCCCGTAGATATTCTGACGGTCGGGATTGTTGCCCACGCATAGGATTTTCGGCTCTTCGGGATTGTTGATGTCCAGCGTAAACTCGCTGTCCGACATCACCCAATAGAGCTGCGGTGAAATCATCCTCGAAAGCGGAATTTTTGCCGACGCTATCTGCCCCATGAGCTGCTCCGCAGCCCCTCCGAGCCACGCATCCATGAACGGGGAAAGGTAGTTCTCCAGTTCGGGATAGGAAGTCAGTATCGGAAAAATATCCTCGTAGCGGCGGTTCAAAAATTCGATGGCATGGGGAAACGTGCAATATTTCCCGTTCTGATAGATTTTAAGATACCATATAATACTGGCGAACAAAATGATAGGTGATTCCACAAAGAAGTCACCCTGCTTTTGCACCCACGTTTTATTGAGGTTGAGCATTATTGTATAGGCACTCTCGTAGGCGTCCGTAATATCTTCCATAAAATCCGGGTGAATGGGATTGCACCGATGAGAGCGTCGCGGGTCGTCGAAGTTGATCACATAGAACTTCGGCTTCACCTTGTAGCCGTCAGGGTGGTTCAGCAGATGATTGTAGGCAATGGTGGACAAGTCGCTGAATTTGAAGTCATACACGTACATCAAGAAGCCCTTTTCAATCTGTTGCTTGATAAAATTGTTTACCACGGCGTATGACTTGCCGCTGCCCGGCGTACCCAACACGATGGACGCACGGAAGGGATTCACCACATTGATCCAACCGTTGTTCCAACGCTTTTTGTAATAGAAGCGTGTCGGCAAATTGACCGAATACTCGCTTTCGATGAGTCTTGTTTCCTGCATGAAACTCTCGTTCTCGTTGTTGAAAACATCCTCCATCAAATTGTGTTTCAACAGACGGCTCATCCACAGACCTCCCATCAACAGGCAGACATAGCCCGTACCGATGGTAAGGACATACAGCCCCATCACCGCCTCAATCGGAAGCGGCAGAGCCAGTATCCACCAGTTTAGGAAAAACAGCACGGACCCGGCGGCGAGTGCCGTCCATATTCTTCCCCAAGTGATTTTCTCTCCCTTGACCCCCTTTGTACCCAGACAGGACAGGGCAAGCAGCAGGACGGCAAACAGCTTTGTGTACAGTATGGAATGGAACAGCCCCGCCGTGCGGTCGAAGTTCAGAAGGATTCTGTCCACCACACCGATGTTCACGCCCCACAGCCGGATGACTTCGTAACAGAACCAGTACACGTTCATAACCACTAAAATAATACTCACGGCACGCAGAAAATCCATGATTTTCGCCAATGCCCTCAAATCGTCTTCTTGTTGTGACATACATTGATTTTTTAATTGTTGATACTCCGATTACAAACCCAAGCCCTTGCGCTTTTTCTTCTTTTTGCGCTTCATCGCCCGGATGAAAGCCTTTTCCTCAGCATCTACCGCCGGACCTTCGGGAGTGAGCAAGCCCATTCCGCCCGATACGTCTTCACGGTCGTATGCGGTCTGTCCGTATGCCTTGTCCGCAGCATCCATAGGGATGGATAACGGTATCGGCGGTTGTCCGGCGTATGGCAGGGTGAAGTGTTCCTGCAAGGCATTCGCCGAAAGCTCCTTGCCCATGCGAGAGCCGTTCAGTACACATCCTGTGCGGTGGTCGATAAACGTCGCTCCATAGATACGCCCTTCATCCGTGTAGCGCAGTACGGTGTCGATGCCCTTCTCTTTGAGTTGGGATACAAATTTGTCCTTGTCATAAGTGCCTTGCAGCACGGAAAGAACGGTGCGTTTCGTCATGTCGGCGAGCTTCCTGTCCTTAATCTCTGATTTGGAACGGATAAATTTTCTCTGTACGGCTTCATAACCTGCGGACTTCCCGAAAAGCGAGGACTTGAACGGGTTGCCCACCTTGTTACCCTTGTCGTCCGTGACGGAATAAACCAGCCCGTGATACTCCCGTCCGCGCACGTTGCCTCTCGCTTCCTCCACCGTCATATTATATAAGGAAAGGAGCGCACGGTATTCGCCCATCGTCTGAAAACGGTACTGCCCGTTCAGAGCCTTCACAGTGCCAGCCACCTGCTTCTTCACATCACCTGCCGATGCGTCCACCTTGCTTAGCGGCGTGTCAAGCCGGCGGTTCCTGCGCTCCGCGCCGTGCAGCCCGTATTTCTTCTCCAGCTCACGGGTGATTTGTTTGCTACGATAGTAGTTGTTCTTGTCGCTGATACATTTCCCGTTATCGTCCACCCGCACCGTCACGATGTGCAGGTGGTGGCGGTCGATGTCCTCGTGCTTGAAAACAAGATAAGGCTGGTTGCCGAAACCGAGTTTTTCCAGATACTCGCGGGCTATATCCTGCAATTCCGCATCGGTCAACACATCCTCCGGATGTGGGTTGAGCGAAATATGCACCACCGGCTTCTCCACCTTCATCTGTGGCGGCATGAAGGTGAGAAAACCCTCCATCGCCTTGTTGATGTCCACCTTTCCCGAACCGTCATTGTAGATGCGGTTGGTCGTAAGCAACCGCCCCTGCGCCTCGTTAATCTTCTCCCCGTTATAGGCAATCGCGCCGTACAACGAGTTTCCTACACTGATTTTTGCGACCATTTCGCCTCCATTTCCCTTGAAAGTTCCACAATCCGGCGGCTCAGTTTCACGAGTTCGACGGTGTGTTGCTCTAATTTGTAGAGCAACGCCATCGCCTTTTTCTCTGAAAAATGCAGCCTCAGTTCCTTCACGACTTGGTTGTAATTCGTACCCACGGCGCGGAACTGCGCATGAAAATCCGATAGCTTGGTGTAATAGTCCACCAGCGTCTTGTCCACCTTCAGCACCTTGAACGGCTGTCCGAAGAAGTGCGCTTTGAGGAAAACCGACCGTGCATAGACACCCGATTTTCCGAACATGGCGAGGAAACGATTGTGTTCCTCCTCGTTGAAACGGACGGTGTAACGGTACACCGCCGGATCAAGTTTGGGATTTCTCCCTGCTTTGCTTTTCCTTTTCTCTTTCATATTACTTTGGATTTAGCGGATTGACGGCATAAGCCGCCGCTTCGGATCACAGCACCGCAGTTCTGAAAGGCTTTCCGACTTCGGAGGGAAAGCCCGCCCCCTGCAAGGGCAAGGCGTTTTCCGGGATGCTCAAAATATTTTGAGCGGCTGAAAACATACCTTGCTATGTTCAGGTGAACATAAAAATCCGTCAGGGGACGGATGGGAAGATACCTTTCAGGACTCCGGGCCGCGCACCATCGGCGAACCCTGCTGTCCGGGGGGCAAAGTTACGCCCTTAAAGCTGTATTGGACAGATGCTTGACCCGGTCAATGACTGCCAACCGGCGCAACGTGCTGCCACTTGCCGGAGAAGTGATACAGGTTCCAAAATATACTTGTTTATTTGCAGCATGATTCAAGAAACGAACGATTTGAAAATATGAGAAAAGGAACATTCAAATACCCGGACAATCGCTTCGGCGGATACTTGCCGAAGCGGATACCCGAACCGTCGGAACCCCGGTTATCCGACAATCTGGTGAAGTACAGATTCAATGACTTCATGACGCAGTGTCGTCATTCATCACTTGTTCGCCGCACCGCTTCACCACAGAACCGGATACGCGATGACCCGCCCATGTGTCTGTTCACTGAAGCGGATAATGTAGCAACCAAATCCGCATATAAATAGAAAAAGAAATCTTCAACAATTAAAATAAATGGAACTATGAGTAAGGAAATCTTCGTTGCATTCGCAACACAGAAAGGTGGCATCGGCAAATCCACTGTCACGGCACTTGCCGCCAGCTACCTGCACAACGTGAAAGGCTACAATGTCGCCGTCGTGGACTGCGACGACCCGCAGCACAGCATCCACGGGCTGCGCGAACACGAAATGGGGCTTATCGACAGCAGCACCTACTTCAAGGCTCTCGCTTGCGACCATTTCCGCCGGATGAAAAAGAACGCCTACACCATCGTCAAGAGCAATGCGGTGAACGCCCTCGACGATGCCGAGAGGATGATTGCCACTGAGGACGTGAAACCCGACGTGGTGTTCTTCGACATGCCCGGCACACTCCGTAGTAACGGCGTGATAAAGACGCTCTCGCAGATGGACTACATCTTCACTCCGCTGAGTGCCGACCGCTTTGTTGTGGAGAGTACCCTGAAATTCGTCACAATGTTCCGCGACAGGCTGATGACTACCGGACAGGCGAAAACAAAGGGGCTTTATCTGTTTTGGACGATGGTGGACGGCAGGGAGAGGAACGACCTGTACGGCATCTACGAGGAAGTGATAGCCGAAATGGGCTTTCCGGTACTTTCCACCCGCTTGCCCGACAGCAAGAAGTTCCGCCGTGACCTTTCGGAAGAGCGCAAGAGCGTTTTCCGCTCCACCATCTTCCCGATGGACACGGCACTGCTGAAAGGGAGTGGCATCCGGGAGTTTTCCGAAGAGATAAGCGACATCATCAGACCGCAGTGAGCATGGGCAGCAGGAAAGTGAACACGGAAGGCATCGACGAGGAACTGCTGTTAGCTTCCATCGGGCGGCGCACACAGGACGGGACACTGCGCCCCGCACAGGAAGTACCCGCAGCTGCACCGACCGAAGAGGACACCGCCGCACCGGAACCACCTCCTGTGCAACCAGTAACACGGGAAAAAGCGCAGAGGGAAAGTGGCCGCCGGAAAAGGCAGGATGAGGACTATAACGAGCTGTTCCTGCGCCGCAACGAGATAAAGACCCGCCAGTGTGTCTATATCAGCCGCGATGTCCACGGCAAAATCCTCAGAATCGTGAACGACATCGCCGGAGGTGAAATCTCGGTGGGCGGCTATGTGGATACCGTGCTGCGCCAACATCTGGAACAGCACAAGGAGAGAATCAACGAACTGTACAAGAAACAACGTGAAGATCTGATTTGAAAATGGAAAAAGAAATGACACCGAATGAAAAAAGACCACAGCAAGACTGCGGAGGTATGTTTGCCCAAGTGCAGGCGAGTGTGGAAATCCTGTCGCCTGTCCCGGTAAGCGGCAAATGCTGCGAGAAGGACTATGAACGTCTGTTCATCCGTGACTCGGAAGTAAAGGCACGTGAGGGGAAGATGGCGTATGTGCGCCCGGAGTACCACGAGCGTATCATGTGTATCACCCGTGTAATCGGGCATGACCGGCTTATGCTGTCCGCTTACATCGACCATGTGCTGACGCATCACTTCAACCAGTGCGAGGATGCGATAAAGAGCCTTTATGCCCGAAATTATAATTCAGTATTCTAACCAAAAACGGAAGGATATGAATTACACAATCAGCATGACAGACATTCTGCTGGCGGTATCGGTCGGCTGCAACCTCTGGTTCCTGTTCCTGCTCCTTTACGAGCGCATCATGGACACGCGGATTGTCCGCTTCTTCAAGGGCATTGTCGGATTATGGCGGTCACTGGACGGGAATGAGGCTAAACGCATAGCGGCACACGAGGAAGTCCCTGCGGAAAAGGCGGACATCATCGGCAAGAGCCGTTTCAGGATGGCATCCACCCGGACAACCGCTGCCATACCGACGCAAGAAGCCGCCACTATGGAAAAAGGCATTGAGCTGTCGGAGGAAGAGGCTACTTTTGACGACGGAAAAACGGGAAACGCATCCCGCCCGGCACAAGTTCCGGAGGAAAAACTCGATGAGACCTTCACGAGCATACCGCCGGAGGAACTGGGATACGGGGACGACGAACCGGAAGAGGACGCCTCGGACACGCCACGGGCTTCGGGCAGCAGCTTTGACGAGATTGACGACGCCTGCAAGACCGCCAAGAACCCGGACGCGACACAGGCGGAACGTGAAAAGGCGGCGAAGGTGTTCACCGACATGGAGGGCACGGAGTTGTACGAGAAAATGATGGAAGGCTCTTCGGAGATAGGCATCCGCATCAAGGGGCTTATCGAGATTCGGCTGAAGAAACCTGAAAAGGAGTTCGTCGTGCCGGACAACATCGAGGAGTTCGACATTCGCAACTATGTATGACAACAATAAAAGAAATGAACATGAAAGAATGACATCAACCCACGCGGCGAGGAAACGCAAGGCGCATCCCTATCCGCAACGGACACGCCCACGTCCGTGGAAACAAACGGGCATCCACTAAAACCAAAGTAAAGAAACAAAGTATCAACCGCCCGACAAAGGACCATCCACCCTTTTGACGGCAAAAAACAAGAACAGTTTATGAACAAGAACATCTTGAAAAACAGAAAAGCAATCCTCTCCGCGGCACTTGTCATCGCCGCAACCGCCTCCGCTTTCGCGCAGGGAAACGGCATCGCGGGCATCAACGAAGCCACCTCTATGGTGAGTTCTTATTTCGACCCCGGAACTAAACTGATATACGCCATCGGTGCAGTCGTCGGGCTTATCGGGGGCGTAAAAGTGTACGGCAAGTTTTCATCGGGCGACCCCGACACCAGCAAGACAGCCGCCTCGTGGTTCGGCGCGTGCATCTTCCTGATTGTTGCCGCCACCATCCTGCGCTCATTCTTCCTTTAATAAATAATGTATGGCTGAATACCCAATCAACAAGGGTATCGGCCGTCCGGTAGAGTTCAAGGGCTTGAAGGCACAGTACCTCTTCATCTTCTGCGGAGGTCTGCTGGCTCTCTTCGTCCTGTTCGTCATC
This sequence comes from Prevotella ihumii, assembly GCF_900155655.1. Classification (GTDB taxonomy): domain Bacteria; phylum Bacteroidota; class Bacteroidia; order Bacteroidales; family Bacteroidaceae; genus Prevotella; species Prevotella ihumii. The sequence continues at coordinate 564,841 of NZ_LT706987.1, read as the reverse complement.
CTCTACATGGTCGGTATCGACCAGTGGATATGTATCGGCTTCGGCGCGGCATCGTCCTCCCTCCTTGTATGGCAGACCTTCGCGCTGAACGCCCGGTACGGCGAACACGGGCTGATGAAATTAGGAGCGGCACGGAGCCATCCCCGATACCTTATCAACCGGCGGCGGATACCCCGTCTGTTCAAACGACAACGAAAGGAAGAAAGACAATGAGGAATACATCGAAAATGACAACACTGGAAAACAGGTTCCCACTTTTAGCGGTGGAGCATGGCTGCATCATCTCAAAGGACGCCGACATCACGGTGGCTTTCGAGGTGGAACTGCCGGAACTTTACACCGTGACGGGTGCGGAGTACGAGGCGATACACAGTTGCTGGTGCAAGGCTATCAAGGTGCTGCCGGACTACTCCGTCGTCCACAAACAGGACTGGTTCATCAAGGAACGCTACAAACCGGAGCTTCAGAAGGACGACATGAGCTTTTTAAGCCGCTCTTTCGAGCGTCACTTCAACGAGCGTCCGTACCTGAAACACACCTGCTACCTCTACCTGACCAAGACAACAAAGGAGCGTAACCGGATGCAGAGCAATTTCAGCACGCTGTGCCGGGGACATATCATCCCGAAGGAGCTGGACAGGGAAACCACGACCAAGTTCTTGGAAGCCTGCGAACAGTTCGAGCGCATCATGAACGACAGCGGGCTTGTCAGGCTGCGCCGCCTCTCCACCGATGAGATTGTGGGTACTGAGGGAAATACGGGACTTATTGAACGCTACTTCTCGCTCATGTCGGAAGGTGACACCACCTTGCAGGACATCGAGCTTTCGGCAAGGGAGATGCGCATCGGCGACAACCGCCTGTGTCTGCACACCCTCTCCGACGCGGAAGACCTGCCGGGCAAGGTGGCTACCGACACCCGTTACGAGAAGCTCTCCACCGACCGGAGTGACTGCCGACTGTCATTCGCCTCCCCGGTGGGGCTTCTGCTCTCCTGCAACCATATCTACAACCAGTATGTGCTGATAGACAACAGTGAGGAAACCTTGCATAAGTTCGAGAAGTCCGCCCGTAACATGCAGTCGCTATCTCGCTATTCAAGGAGCAACAGCATCAACCGCGAGTGGATAGACCAATACCTGAACGAAGCCCATTCCTACGGACTGACCTCGGTACGGGCACACTTCAACGTCATGGCGTGGAGCGACGATGCGGAGGAACTGAAGCATATCAAGAACGACGTGGGCAGCCAGTTGGCAAGCATGGAATGCGTGCCGCGCCACAACACCATCGACTGCCCGACACTCTACTGGGCGGCGATACCCGGCAATGCGGCGGACTTCCCGGCGGAAGAGAGTTTCCACACCTTCATCGAACAGGCGGTGTGCCTGTTCACAGAGGAAACCAACTACCGCAACTCGCTCTCGCCCTTCGGCATCAAGATGGTGGACAGGCTCACGGGAAAACCGCTGCACCTTGACATCTCCGACCTGCCCATGAAGCGGGGTATCACGACCAACCGCAACAAGTTCGTGCTGGGTCCTTCGGGCAGCGGCAAGTCTTTCTTCATGAACCACCTCGTGCGCCAATATTATGAGCAAGGCGCACATGTGGTATTGGTGGACACGGGAAACTCCTATCAGGGCTTGTGCGGCATGATCCGACGCAAGACAGGCGGAGCGGACGGTGTGTATTTCACCTACACGGAAGATAAGCCCATCAGCTTCAACCCGTTCTACACCGACGATTACATCTTCGACGTGGAGAAGAAGGACAGCATCAAGACCCTGTTGCTGACGCTCTGGAAGTCGGAGGACGACAAGGTGACAAAGACGGAGAGCGGCGAGCTGGGCAGTGCCGTGAGTGCCTATATTGAGCGCATCCAATCCGACCGTAGCATCGTGCCGTCGTTCAACACCTTCTACGAGTATATGCGTGACGACTACCGCAAGGAACTGGCACAGCGTGACATCAAGGTGGAGAAGTCCGACTTCAACATCGACAACATGCTCACCACCATGCGGCAGTATTACCGGGGCGGGCGTTACGATTTCCTGCTCAACTCCACGGAGAACATCGACCTGCTCGGCAAGCGGTTCATCGTCTTCGAGATAGATTCGATTAAAGAAAACCGCGAACTGTTCCCCGTCGTGACCATCATCATCATGGAAGCCTTCATCAACAAGATGCGGCGGCTGAAAGGCGTGCGGAAACAGCTTATCGTGGAAGAGGCTTGGAAGGCCCTCTCATCGGCGAACATGGCTGAATATCTGCGCTATATGTATAAGACGGTCAGAAAATATTACGGCGAGGCAATCGTGGTGACGCAGGAGGTGGACGACATTATCAGTTCTCCGGTGGTCAAAGAGAGCATTATCAACAACTCGGATTGTAAAATCCTGCTTGACCAAAGGAAATATATGAACAAGTTCGACCAGATACAGGCGTTGCTCGGACTGACGGAAAAGGAGAAGTCGCAGATACTCTCCATCAACATGGCGAACAACCCTTCACGGCTCTACAAGGAGGTGTGGATAGGCTTGGGCGGCACGCAGTCGGCGGTCTATGCCACGGAGGTCAGCGCGGAAGAGTATCTGGCGTACACCACCGAGGAAACGGAAAAAGTGGAGGTTTACCGTCTGGCGGAGAAGCTGGGCGACGACATCGAAGCCGCCATCCGGCAGCTTGCCGAAAGGCGGAGAAACAAGGAATAACTAAAAAACAGAATGTATCAACCAAAAAAGAAAAACGCGTATGAATTTACCAAAAGTGAAAATGCTGCAAGTCAGCAAGTGCCTTATCGGATTGGCGGTCATGATGCTGCAATCCTGCGAGGGGGCCGACAACCGCCGCGACATGCTGTGCGGGAACTGGGAGAGCGTGGAGGGAAAACCTGACGTGCTTATCTACAAGGAGGGCGAAGCCTACAAAGTGACGGTGTTCCGTCGTAGCGGTCTGCGCCGCAAGCTCAAGCCGGAAACCTATCTCTTGCAGGAGGAGAACGGCAACCTGTTCATGAACACCGGCTTCCGCATCGACGTGTCCTACAACGAGGCCACGGATGTGCTGACTTTCTCGCCAAACGGGGACTATGTGCGGGTGAAGCCGCAGCCGGGACATCCGACCGAAGAATAACAACCACTAAAATCCAAAGTAACATGAGAACAAGAATAACAATGATTATCTGCCTGTGCCTGCTTTTCGCGGGCAGGGCAAGCGCACAGTGGGTCGTAAGCGATCCGGGCAATCTAGCGCAGGGCATCATCAATGCCTCCAAAAACATCATCCATACCTCCAAGACCGCCACGAACATGGTGAGCAACTTTCAGGAGACGGTGAAAATCTATCAGCAGGGCAAGAAGTATTACGATGCCCTCAAATCGGTGAACAATCTGGTCAAGGACGCCCGCAAGGTGCAGCAGACCATCCTGATGGTGGGCGACATCACAGACATCTATGTGAACAGTTTCCAACGGATGCTCCGTGACGGGAATTTCAGACCCGAAGAGCTTTCCGCAATCGCTTTCGGCTACACGAAACTGCTGGAGGAAAGCAACGAAGTGTTGACGGAACTCAGGAACGTGGTGAACATCACCACGCTCTCCATGACCGACAAGGAGCGCATGGACGTGGTGGAACGCTGCCACTCGAAGATGAAGCGTTACCGCAACCTCGTGAGCTACTACACGAACAAGAACATCTCCGTGAGTTACCTGCGTGCGAAAAAGAAGAACGACCTCGACCGCATCATGGGGCTGTACGGGAACATGAACGAAAGATACTGGTAGCCTATGAAGTTCGACAACCTTCATCAGATTTTACGTTCACTTTATGAGCAGATGATGCCGCTGTGTGGGGACATGGCTGGTGTGGCGAAAGGCATCGCCGGGCTGGGTGCGCTGTTCTACGTCGCCTACCGGGTATGGCAGTCGCTGGCGAGAGCTGAACCGATAGACGTATTCCCGATGCTCCGTCCTTTTGCCATCGGTCTGTGCATCATGTTCTTCCCGACTGTGGTGCTGGGCACGATAAACAGCATCCTCTCACCCGTCGTACAGGGCACGGCAAAGATGCTGGAGGCGGAAACGCTGGACATGAACCGATACCGGGAGCAGAAGGACAAACTGGAATACGAGGCGATGGTACGCAACCCCGAAACCGCCTACCTCGTGTCCAACGAGGAATTTGACAAGCAACTGGAGGAACTCGGCTGGTCGCCCTCCGACATGGTGACGATGGCGGGAATGTATATCGACCGGGGAATGTACAACATGAAGAAGAGCATCCGCGACTTCTTCCGCGAGATACTCGAACTGCTGTTCCAAGCCGCCGCCCTCGTGATAGACACCGTCCGCACCTTCTTTCTCGTGGTGCTGGCGATTCTCGGTCCGATAGCCTTCGCCCTGTCGGTATGGGACGGTTTCCAAAACACGCTCACGCAGTGGATATGCCGCTATATACAGGTCTATCTGTGGCTACCGGTATCGGACATGTTCAGCACCATACTGGCGAAGATACAGGTTCTGATGCTGCAAAACGACATCGAGCGGATGCAGGCAGACCCGAACTTCTCGCTGGATTCGAGCGACGGGGTGTATATCGTATTCCTCTGCATCGGCATCATCGGCTACTTTACCATTCCCACCGTTGCGGGCTGGATTATCCAAGCCGGAGGCATGGGCGGTTACGGTCGCAACGTGAACCAGATGGCGGGACGAGCCGGAAGCATGGCGGGCAGCGTGGCGGGTGCAGCCGCAGGAAACGCAGTCGGACGTGTCGGCAAATTGCTGAAATAATCAATGTGCAATCATAAATTGGAAAATATAAATGGAATTCAAATCACTTAGAAACATCGAATCGTCGTTCAGGCAGATACGCCTGTTCGGTATCGTCTTCCTCTCGCTGTGCGCCGTGGTGACGGTGTGGAGCGTGTGGAACTCCTACCGTTTCGCAGAGAAGCAACGGGAGAAAATCTATGTGCTGGACAACGGCAAGAGCCTGATGCTCGCCTTGTCTCAGGATTTGTCGCAGAACCGCCCGGCGGAGGCACGGGAACATGTGCGCCGTTTCCACGAGATGTTCTTCACGCTATCACCTGAAAAAAGCGCGATTGAACACAACGTGAAACGTGCCTTGCTGCTGGCGGACAAGAGCGTGTACCACTATTATTCGGACTTCGCGGAGAAGGGGTACTACAACCGCATCATCGCCGGGAACATCAACCAAGTGCTGAAGGTGGACAGCGTGGTGTGCGACTTCAACGCCTATCCCTACCGTGCCGTGACCTACGCCACACAGAAAATCATCCGGCAGAGCAACGTCACCGAGCGCAGCCTCGTGACCACCTGCCGCCTGCTGAACGCATCGCGGTCGGATGACAACCCGAACGGTTTTACCATCGAGGGTTTCACCATCATTGAGAACAAGGATTTACAGACTATCAAACGGTAACAGGACATGAAAAGTATCAGAAAATCAATGTGGGGCATGTATTGGAAACTCCACGACAAACGGAAACGCTTGGCGGCAAGTCTCAAAGGGTATCTGGACGGCTTGCCGCCGGAAACACGCCGCCGCATCGTGCTGGGGATGTTCGCCGCCTTCGCGGTGCTTGCCCTTTACACCTTCGGCAGAGCCGTCTATGACATCGGCAGGAACGACGGCTCACATATGGAAACGGGACACGCCGGACGGGTGGAACTGCCGACCCCGGCGGAAACAGGCAATCACTTAACACCTTATTTATATGGAACAGACAAAGAATGAACCGACGAAAGAGAACAAAGCTGCTCCCGAAACGGGGAAACCGAAAAAGGAGCGCGAACCGCTGACAGAGGCGCAACGGCTGAAACGGCAGAAGATGATCGTGCTGCCCGCTATGGTGTTGGTGTTCATCGGGGCGATGTGGCTGATATTCGCCCCGTCCTCCGGCAAGGAGCAACCGCCGGGAACGGACGGATACAACACCGAGATGCCCGACGCTGACAAGGCGAACCGGCAGATTATCGGCGACAAGCTGAAAGCCTACGAGCATGGGGAGATGGAAGAGCGTCAGGAGAGCCGCAACCGTGCCATCGGGCAGCTGGGCGACATGTTCGACCGCGAGATAGCGGGAACGGAGAACGGAGTGGACTTCGACCTCGCCAATCCGGGCGGCAAGGAAGAAAGGGCAAAGCCAGCCACGCCGCAGACCATCCAGTCCTCCGCAGCCGCCTACCGTGACCTGAACGCCACGCTCGGAAACTTCTACGACCAGCCGAAAAACGACAATGCGGAGATGGACGAATTGTTGGAGCGCATCGCATCGCTGGAGTCGGAACTGGAAAGCGAGAGGGGCAAGGCTTCCTCTATGGACGAGCAGGTGGCTCTTATGGAGAAGTCCTACGAGCTGGCGGCAAAGTACATGGGCGGTCAGAACGGAGGACAGCCATCGGCGGAACAGAGGGCAGAGCCAACTACCGTGCAGAAAGGGAAGAAGAACAAGGCAATGCCTATCAGACAGGTGGAGCATCAAGTAGTTTCTTCACTCTCACAGCCTATGAGTAACGCGGAGTTTGTCGCCGCCTTATCGCAGGAACGCAACCGGGGTTTCAACACGGCTGTCGGCACGGCGGAGGTATTGGACAGGAACACCATACCGGCGTGCGTGCATGGGGCGCAGAGCGTGACGGACGGGCAGACGGTAAGGCTGCGCCTGCTGGAGCCTATGGCGGTGGCAGGCAGGACAATACCCCGGGGTGCGGTGGTGGTCGGCACGGGCAAGATACAGGGTGAGCGGCTCGACATCGAGATTACCTCGCTGGAATACGACGGCACGATTATCCCCGTGGAGCTTGCGGTCTATGACACGGACGGACAGCCCGGCATCTTCATCCCGAACTCGATGGAGATGAACGCCGTCCGGGAGGTCGCCGCCAACATGGGCGGCTCGCTGGGAAGCAGCATCAACATCTCCACCAATGCCGGGGCGCAGCTCGCCTCCGACTTGGGCAAGGGGCTGATACAAGGCACGAGCCAGTACATCGCCAAAAAGATGCGAACCGTCAAGGTGCATCTGAAAGCCGGGTACAGGGTCATGCTTTACCAAGAAAAATATTGAAAACAATAAAAATTACCACTAAAATCCAAAAGTAATGAGAAAAGTAATCATCATGTTTGCCCTCGCTATGGGCATCATAACTGCCAACGCGCAGGAGAATGTAACCGTTGAAACGACCAACGGAAGTGAACAACCGACCTTGACGAAGGAGGTCTATCCGCAGAAGGAGGCGGACGGCGACCTATATCACGGGCTGTCACGCAAGCTGACCTTCGACCGCATGATACCGCCGCACGGTCTGGAAGTGACCTACGACAAGACCGTCCACGTCATTTTTCCGGCGGAGGTGCGCTATGTCGATTTAGGCTCGCCCGACCTGATTGCCGGGAAAGCCGACGGAGCGGAGAACATCATCCGTGTGAAGGCTACCGTAAGGAATTTTCCCAACGAAACGAATATGTCCGTCATCACGGAGGACGGCAGTTTCTACACCTTCAACGTGAAGTACGCCGCCGAACCGCTGTTGCTCAACGTGGAGATGTGCGACTTCATCCATGACGGCAGCACGGTGAACCGCCCGAACAACGCGCAGGAAATCTATCTGAAAGAGCTGGGCAGCGAAAGCCCGATGCTGGTGCGCCTTATCATGAAGTCCATCCACAAACAGAACAAGCGCGAGGTGAAGCATATCGGCTGCAAGCGTTTCGGCATCCAATACCTGTTGAAAGGCATCTACACGCACAACGGCTTGCTTTATTTCCACACGGAGATAAAGAACCAGAGCAACGTGCCTTTCGATGTGGACTACATCACTTGGAAAATCGTGGACAAGAAGGTTGCGAAGCGTACTGCCGTGCAGGAGCAGATTATTCTGCCGCTCCGCGCGCAGAACTACGCCACCCTCGTGCCGGGCAAAAAGAGCGAGCGCACGGTCTTCACGATGGCGAAGTTCACCATCCCCGATGACAAGTGCCTCGTGGTGGAATTGAACGAGAAGAACGGCGGCCGTCACCAGTCCTTCGTGATTGAGAACGAGGATTTGGTACGCGCGGGTACCATCAACGAACTTCAAGTACGCTGACCATGAGAAAGTACATCGCAATAATCATCGCGTCGCTTGCCCTTTTTACAGGGCAGGCGCACGCCCAGCGGTGTCTGCCGAAGATGCAGGGCATCGAGGTGAGGGCGGACATGGCGGACGGCTTCAATCTCGGCGGCAAGGACGGCGGGTACAGCTTCGGGGCGGCTCTCTCCACCTACACGAAGAAGGGGAACAAGTGGGTGTTCGGTGGCGAATACCTGTTGAAGAACAATCCCTACAAGGACACCAAGATACCCGTGGCGCAGTTCACGGCGGAGGGCGGCTATTACTTCAAGATACTGTCGGACGCCCGAAAGATTGTTTTCGTCTATGCCGGGGCTTCGGCTCTCGCCGGATATGAGGCGGTAAATTGGGGGAAGAAGGTGCTGCATGACGGCTCCACGCTGCACGACCGGGACGCCTTCATCTACGGCGGTGCGCTGACGCTCGATGTGGAGTGTTACGTGGCAGACCGTATCGCCCTGCTTGCCAACCTGCGGGAGCGTTGCCTTTGTGGTGGCGACACACGGAAGTTCCACACGCAGTTCGGGGTCGGTATCAAGTTCATCATCAACTGACACGGGCATGGAAAGGACGGAAATAGATGCTGTCAGAAGGATGCCGCTTGCGGATTTTCTCGCACGGCTGGGGCATGAGCCTGTCAGAAGGAGCGGTAACGAGCTGTGGTATCTTGCCCCGTACAGGGGCGAGCGCACATCCTCTTTCCGTGTGAACGTGGCGAAACAGCTCTGGTACGACTTCGGTTTGGGCAAGGGCGGCGACATCTTCACGCTTGCCGGGGAGTTTCTGCAAAGCGATGACTTCATGAAGCAAGCGAAGTTCATAGCGGAAGCCGCCAATATGACGGTTGCCGGATGGGAAAAGCCCGTCTATCTCTCGAAGCCGACCGAATCCGTTTTTGAGGATGTGGAGGTCGCTCCGCTGCTCCGCTCACTGCTGACGGAGTATTTAGAGGAACGGGGCATCCCTTACGCCATCGCATCCCGTCACTGCTGCCGCTTGAACTACGGTGTGCGTGGGAAACGGTATTTTGCCGTTGGCTTTCCGAACATGGCAGGTGGCTATGAAGTCAGAAGCCGATATTTCAAGGGTTGCATACCTCCGAAGTCTGTATCACTGGTAAAGGCGAATGACATCCCGGCTGACGAGTGCCTCGTGTTCGAGGGCTTCATGGACTTTCTCTCTGCCGTGACGCTTGGTGTAACCGGTAACGCTGACTGTCTTGTGCTGAACTCAGTCGCCAACGTGGAGAAGGCGGCGGGATTGCTGGACGGATACGGGCGCATCGGCTGCTTCCTCGACCGTGACGAAGCCGGACGGCGGACGCTTGCCGCACTTACCATGCGATACGGGGAACGTGTCACCGACCGTTCCTCCCTCTATGACGGTTGCAAGGACTTGAACGAGTACCTGCAACTGACAACGAAAAAACAGAAAAACAACCATCTAAAAATCGAAGAACAATGAACATACTGAACAACAGAAACAAGAGAACATCAATATTCAAGGCAGTGGCGTTATGCCTGATAGCCGCCATGTCATTCACCCTCGTGTCATGTGACGATGACATGGACATCCAGCAGTCCTATCCCTTCACGGTGGAGGTCATGCCCGTGCCGAACAAGGTAGTAAAGGGGCAGACAGTGGAAATCCGCTGTGAACTGAAAAAGGAGGGCGACTTTTCGGGTACGCTCTATACCATCCGCTATTTCCAGTTCGAGGGGGAAGGCTCGCTCAAAATGGATAACGGCATCACCTTCCTGCCTAACGACCGCTACCTGCTGGAGAACGAAAAATTCCGCCTGTACTACACGGCGGCGGGTGATGAGGCGCATAATTTCATCGTGGTGGTGGAGGATAACTTTAGCAACTCCTACGAACTGGAATTTGACTTCAACAACAGGAATGTAAAGGACGACGATCTTACCATCGTTCCCATCGGCAACTTCAGCCCCTTGTTGAAATGATGCGTGTATTCATGACAATGCTCTGTTCACTTCTGACGGTCTGTTCTGTGTCCGCGCAGATCAGCCGCCAAGAGGGAACGGACGGGCAGGCGGCAATCTACCGACTGCCGCTTATGGAACGTGCTTTTTTATGCTGCCGCTACTTTGAAGGCTGGCACTCAGAAAAACACTACCCATACGTCGGTTGGGGTCACAAACTTTTGCCAAACGAGAAGTATTCGGCACGAACCATGACAAAACGGGATGCGGATGAACTTTTGCGGAAAGACCTGCGCAAATTTGTCGCCATGTTCCGTAAATTCGGGGTTGATTCGATTTTGCTTGGCACGTTAGCTTACAATGTGGGACCGGCGAAGCTGTTAGGCAGCAAAACAATCCCCAAAAGCACCTTAATCAAGAAGCTGGAAGCTGGTGACAGGAACATCTACCGTGAGTATATAGCCTTCTGCAACTACAAAGGAAAACGCCACGCCATGCTGCTCAAACGGAGAAAGGCGGAGTTTGCGCTGTTGTATATCCCATAAAAGGACTGACAAAACTGGCAAAAGACGTGCCATATTTAACTTGGCACGTCTTTTGCTCTATCACTTGATAGATTATCGTAGGATTTTCTCGTTAATTGACATCGTTGAGCCATTTTTGCCTATCGGTTTCCAAATAACACTTCAAGTTGTAAGTGTTGTGAGAGCAATACAAAACATAGTTATTAACCATAAAAAGTATAGCGAAATTATGAAGAAAGTATTTAGGAAAATTCAGAAAGGAACAACAAAAATGATTGAACGTATCAAATCGTTGGGGGAAATGGAGACGAAGCAGAAATGTGTAGTTCAACGGTTCGAGATTATCATTCCCCTCCACCAAAAAATAACGACCCAATATATAGCCTCCGCAAGTTTTACTTGCGGATTTTTTAGTTATCGCAGATTGGACAAAGGTTTCTTTGCTACTTTCTTTGTCCGCCATCATGCTCACTGAAAGAAAGTAGGGCGGCTCTCGCCGCCCCGCCACTCAAAAGCGTGTGTAAAGTCCCGTCACCATCGTGAACATTTCCTCCAGCATATCAAAATAGATACCCTCGTGTACGGCAATGTCCTTTGTCTTGCACTCAAAGGTCTTTTTGCTGAACGTCCTGCGGTAGAAGCGCATATTGTAGAGGTCTGCCCCTTCGTCATAGATGATGTCAAGGCGGTTGGCACTTGTTTTGTTCCTTGCAAGGCTCATCCGTAAGCCGTTGCCCATATCTATGAAATCACGGCTACCTGTCATGGCGGTGAAGCGTTTTCCGCCTATCTGCTGTAATATCGTCTTGGCTATCATATCTTTTGTTTTTAGGGTTTTAAGTATTGGCGGTGCGGACACCGCCATCCCGTTCAAAATTCTCGCATTTCGGAAATGGGGGTCTGCCGTTGTAGCCACTCTTTCACACATTCCATATTGTACTCGCTCGTGATGACTGCCGTATGGCTGTCGGTGGCGGTGAAACGTGTGCTTTCGTAATCATCTATCCACCCCTTGAGGGTGTCCGTTCCCCACGCTCCGGTATCGTCAAAGATACCGTCCAATGCCGTGATAGGTTCGCTGAACTTGACTATCAGCGTTTGATAGGTCGTGTTCATAGTCTGTCCTCCTTTCCCTTCTTTGCGTTCAGCCACTTGTCCCGTGCGGCTCGGCACTCGTCCAACGTGGGTTTGACACAAGAGAACAATTCTCTGTCTATGGGGTGGCGGTAGTCGTACTGCACAAGTGTCCGCCTGCGTCTTCCGATACCCGATTGGAAACGCTCGTATTTCTCCGTACCTGCTTCCGCGCAGGTGCTTACTCCGTTGATGGTCATTCGTGTTGTCATAATGTTGCTTTTTAGATGGTTAAAAATGTACTGACAGAACTCTGTTCTTCATCACCATTTCGGGGTTGCTTGTGTAGCGTTGGTGCAGGTAGAAATGGTGTGAGCCGAAGCCGTAAAGGAAAAACTTGTCAAGTTCGTGCTTCTCGGCAAACTCCTTTACGCTCTTTCTCAATTCCCCCTCACTCGTTGTGAGAGTGAGGAGGTTCACAAATTCAAGGAACATCGTGGGGATTGCATCATCCCACACACAAATCATACTTTCAATTCTTACTTCCATATCAATGTTGTTTTAGGGGTTATGCTATGCCGCTTTCATCCGCTCACGGATAAGGTTGGCGTTCTTGTTCACAAGGTCTATGATGCGCTCGTGATATTCGGTGTCCTGGTTGTGCTTGCCGTGGCACTGCACCACTTCGAGGGTTCGCAAGTCCACCTCTACGGTTTCAATAATCTCATCGCCAATCCTTGCCGATAGTATGAGGGTGTCGGCTTTCTTGTAGTATCCACTGCCAAACACGCAGATGCCCTGCGTCTTGCCCTCGTTGTAATACTCGTCTATGCTTTCAAGCACCTTGACGATTATTTCCTCGTCCGTGATTACCAAGCCGAAGAATTTGGATTTGTTGGCGATGAAATCCTCCGCATCTTTCTTTCGTTGGAGTTGTCGCTGTTGCTCACGCTCACGCCTTTCAATCTCCCAACGGCGTTGCTCTGCGGCTCTTTCCTTCTCGTGTATGGCTTCAATTTTTCGGGTTGCGTTGTCGTGTGCCGCCATGAAATCTTCGGGACAGATGTTCTTCGGGTTACGGAGGTCTTGACCGAGTTTTTTGAGCATACGCAGATAGTCGCACCACATTGAGAGGTTGTCTATCTGATACTTGTGACGCTTGGCAATCAGATATGATGCCCAACATTCATCGGCAGTACGGGTATTGAAAAGAAAGTGTTTCATGACCTCAATCTCACCGCCTTTCATAAGGGTTTCAATTCTTGGGTCTGAAAGCAAGGCTTTGAAAAGACGCACGGGGGAGATGCCGTGGAAATCGCCCTTGAAGCCGTTACGTCTGAGTTGGGGCAATATCCTCATCTTTGGATATGCACAGCTTCTTGCCACCACATCATCGTATAGGCTGTTGTGCGGTCTTACCTCCATATCGCTGCCTAATGCCCACACATCGCAATAGCAGAAAAGGAAGCCACGGAGCAACGCCATGTCCGTAACCTTGCCGTCGGGTGAAATCCAACGCTGCACGACCTCGTGGCAGTAGAAACGCATCGGTTCGCCTTTCCTGCTCTCGCATCTGACCTGCGCCACGCGGATTACCTGATACCCTTTGCAGGTGGTTATCACGCTGAAATTCTGCGTTTCCTTGTAGATGCGTCTGCGTGTGTCCTGCACTTTGAGTTCGGCATGGCATTTGGGGCAGGTGCAGCCTTCAAGGGTGTCGCATAGTCCGCTGTCGCTGTGCCACTCGTGACCGCAGTCGGAACAGGTGATGTTCCCTTTCTTGGTGCGGTAGCCGATATGCTCAACGCAGTGGCGGTATGCCCAATCTATTTGTGTCGCTGATATGGGGCGAAGGTTGGCGGAAAGTCTTGCCACCTCTGTCTGTATCTTGGTCTTCGGTTTCATAAGCCTAAATCAAATAATGAGGGTTGGGGTTGGTTTTCTTTTCTCGCTGACGGTCTGTGGCGGTTCTGCAACTTGCGGAGTTCCTCCTCTTGGTATTTGCGGACAGCGTTCTGACGTGCCTCCGCCTTTTCCTCTGCCGTGAGTTTCACAACGTGGTTCACAACCACTTGGCAGTCCATCGGTTTGCCCACCTCTATCTCGTTTTCCTCATAGTAGTGGATGGCTTGCCCGAATATCTCTCCGTCCGTGAAACCGTTGCAACCGCTTTTCTGCACATAGTTCAGAATGTGGGTCACGCACTCGTCCATGTTCTTGGCAGGGTTGCGGTACTTCTTTGCAAATAGCGCATCTTCCTCCGCACGCTGTTCCAAGTACATATATATCGTTCTCTTGAAATGGTCTGTTCCTTTCATATCGCTGTCGTTTTTAGATTATCTGTTTCAGTATCTCTCTCCAATAGGTCGGCTCTACCTCGCTGAGAAGGAAGTCCATGAAATCCCTCCGTGCGTCCTTGTTCAGTTCGTGGTACAATCTTCGGAAAGTTTCAAAATTGCCGTTGATGTACGTTTCCACCATATACACGAAGATGTTGTCCACCTCGTAATATCTGCACTGCTGCGCTGCCGTCTTGCTGTTTCTTTTTGCCATGTCGGTAAGGGTTAAAGGGTGAATAACCAAAGGATGAAGCCAAAGAAGGCAATGGTGGAAAGGATAGCCACGATTACACCTATCGCCACTCGGAACACTCCGTTTACAATCTCTCTGATGATGCCCCAAAGGATGCCGAACACCCCGAAGGCGGTGCGCATCATCAAGCCGCATATCGCCAACCCGATGTGTTGCGCCATTTGTCTGAAATTTGCCGTTGCCGTCATATCTTCGCTGTTTTTGATTTTTTTGTTTTTAATGCGGATTCAAGAGCTGAGGGAGTTGAGTTTCAAACTATCTTATCTGCCTCTCGTTTATCCGACATTTTTTTTATGCGTCTTTCTGTCGCATCGGTCGTTTTCGTTTCGGGTGCTTGAAAAGGTAGGGATTAGGGAATGCAAGGTTTTTCGGTCAAAATACTACCCGCAGGGCTGGAGATTTTTACCGAAAACAGGAGGCTTGACCTTGCTTTCCCGTCCAATCCCGGAATTACCTTTGCGCCCAGAACGAAAATGACTGACTGATGCGGCTTACTGAAAGGCGCAAAATGGAGGTAAACGAAAACAGAGGCAGATTGTGTAGAAAAAAACTTCAGGGGAAAATCCGTAAAAAAAAGAATCACCAAAAGGAAAAAGACATCACCGGAAGCGTGAAAAGGGCAAACCACAACAAAGGAAGTATGATTGTTTCCGATCCGACGGAACTTGTTCAGCCGGGTGGCAACAATCATTCTTCCCGGTTTGTCCGGCTGTGTGTGGGCGCCTGTTTCATTCATGGGGCAGGCTGACACACTCTGCATTCACTTTCCGCTTCCGGCAAAAGGTAAGCATCCAATATTAGCCGCCTTTCACACCAACAAATAACCCTTATATGTCTGGCAGCATATAAGGGTTATTTGTTATTTGAAGTTTGAAGGTAGCATTTTCGTGAGTTCCTCCTCCGTCATGTCGAGCAGGGGCCTTGAAAGAACTTCCTTCATCCATTTGAAAAGATACTTCTTCATTACCATTTAAGTTTGAGGTTATCAATCTTCTGAGCCAAAAGTAAATCTTGCGGCTCGACATAGAAGGTAAGCGTTCGTCCACCATTATGCTCATAAAGCGTCACTTCAAGCTGTTTATCCTCTGATAGTGAGAACTGTTCCAAGGCAAACACTGAACTTTCGGTGTGCTTTCCCTTGATATAGTTCACCTGATGATAGGCACGGAGTGGTTGTTGCACTCTCTCCTGAATGGCAGTGCGTTTAGCTACTTTCTTATCCACAACCTTGAAGGTGATAAAGTCCACCGAATACGGCATATTGGTCATATTGTCTATTCGGGTATGAAAATATAGCAAGCCATTGTGCGCATACAATCCCCTAAGCAGGAATTTCATACCGAACATTTGGGCGCCGATATGCTTGATATAGCGTTTGTCATTCTGATAGATGGTCTGCATCATCAGTTTGACAAGTACGGGCGACTCGTTCCCAAGTTCCTTGAAGTAGATGTCCGCACGGTTGCTCGGCAAGCGTCCTTCGACGGGCGACAGAAAGTCTTTCATCTCCACGCTCAGCTTCTCTGGCTCATCGGCATACTTCACGTTAAAAGCGTAGAATGAGCCGTCCTCGCAAATCACGCTCATGTTGGTCTCCGTCTCAAAGTCCTTGACGGCAGCCTTTACACGCAGTACGTTCTCCGCATCCTCCGCCTTGCCGGCAATGATGTTCTGTGAACCCAAATCCACATAGCGGACAGGCGCAGGGAAAATCAGATGCACCGTCTTTTCAAAAGTAACCTCCAAGCCGTAAGGCAGGACGATGCGTCCGTTTGGGATTGCCTTGCTCATGCCTTGAAAGAGTTCTCCCGATGAGAGCGGACGGTCGGGCGTGAGCGTTGAAGTCGTTGTCTGTGCAGTGGCTGACGCTCCCATCGTGGCAAGCAGGACAGCCGAAAAAATCCATTTTTTCATTGTTGTTATTATTTTGTTATTGCTATTTTTATTGATTGATATGCTTATTTTGACTGAACCAAGAACAGGCGGTAGCCGCCTTTAAGTGTTACCTTGACGGTGCGGAGTTTCTTTTGGAGCAGCTGACTTGCGCCCTGCATCACCCCACGTGCCGCCTCCGAGATAATCTGGTCTTTGGCGGAGGAAGCAAAGGTGAAGGAAGTCCCCATCGAACCACCGATGTTCGCACCCACCTCTTTGAGAGCGTTAATGTCCTCCGAACCGGGAATGAACACACCCTCCTGTCCGTCTGTGTCGTATGCCGAGAGCTTCACGGCAATAATCTGTCCCTTCACTTCAATGCTCTTAACGAGCAGGTGCAGGCGGTTGCCCTCAATCTTAGCCCTCGCAATGAGTCGGCTTTGGCGGGGAATGCGCAAGCCCTGCACTTGGGCAGTTTCGAGAAGGCGCAACGCCACATTGTCGCCCTCCTTCAGCGTTGCCGTCCTGTCCACCACCACGCTGAGCGTGTTGCGGGGTACAGCAGCAACCGCACTCGTGAGCGAAAGAAAGCCCATATTGCGTGGCTTCGTGCCATATTGCTGAACGAAGTCGGCATCTGTCATCGGCTGGTTGAGCGAAGACACCACCTGCTTACGTTCTGCCAATACCTCCATTGCAGGGAGAGAACCGGCTACCGATACTTGTTTTGTTGCCGATGTTTCCAAAACTCCCTTTTCCTTTGCGGGTGTAAAAGCGTGGGCAGCATTGGTAGTTGAAGAAGATTGTGGCAGATACTTCGCCGCCATTTGGTAACTCTTTTCCATCAGGGCGAGCTGTCGCTTCTCCTCCGCATCCTCACTCTCGTTCTTGGATGCCAATTCCTTTTTGAGGTTGTCCAACTCCGAGCGCAGTGCCTCACGCTCCTGCTCATTGGGGTCGGGCGCATAAAAAGAGTTCAACAGGCGGTTGTTCTCCTCATAGCGGTGCATCGAGTTTTCAATCTTTGCCGTCGAAGCGGCTGCTTCGGCACGCTCGCTTTCCGAGGGGGCGGTATTACTATCAAAGTAATCCGAAAGCCTGCCCATCTCCTCGCGTGTCTGTTCGTCCTGACGGCTCTTGTCGCCCAATTCGTAGGCTTTGAGTTTGTTGCCCGTCAGCTGTTCGGTGGTCGCCTGCGGTATGCTGTCGTTCAGTCCCTGCTGCGCCGCACTCTTCTCCTTGCCCGACGGGGCAAATATGAACCACATCGAGAGGGCGAAAAGCAATCCCAGCCCACCGAAGACCAGTCCTTTCTTGAGATATTCTTTTTGTTTATTATCCATTTTCATTACTATTAGTTGAATATTGTTGATAAAGTCGTATAAATACGCTATCTGTATGGATGTCGCTGTCTATTATCGTTCCCTTGGGGATAGGTAGTCTTTCCTCCTTATCGTGCGGCAGGAAAAACTGCGCTATCATCACTAAAGAACAGACGAGATAGACAAAACTTAATCCGAATACAATCAGCTTGCGCTGCTTTGCCGTGAGCCTGTCGCACCGATGGCGAAGCCACAAGTGCGCCCTCAGATAGTGCCGTGCGAATGAAAATCCCCTTGTCCTTTCCATCGTGCTATCGTTTATAGGTTTGGAGGTCTTGATTCTGTCGCACCATAAACTGTTCCATCAGGAAGCCCTGCGGATTGTTGTCCGAGCGGACGGAGTTCTGCAAGGTGCAGGTCGTAATCAGGTTACGCTCCGTGATGTTGCTCGGTCGTACGATGAACTGACGGGCGTAGGTCGTTACCTCGTAGGGATAGACCTCAAAGTTGCAGCGGATGGAGTCCACCTCGATACGCTGATTGACATTGCCCGAAATGGCACGGTTGTAATAGCCCTTTTCCGCCAAGTCCTTGTAGTAGTTGAAAGCCGACTTATCGCAGAGCAGGAAGGCACGCTCCATGTTCTTCTCGATGGCATCCTTATCGGGCGCGATGGTGAAGAACAGTTCATGGAAACGGCGGACGTGTTCCCTCGCTTCCACAGGTCGGTTCTTGCTTGCATCCTGACTCAGTGCGAGCATCAAGGATTTTCCTTGGTCAAGCACGTAAATTTTCTCCCGTTGCTCCTTGGCAAAGCCATACGAGGCATAGACGGCATAGCCGCTGACCGCCACACAGACGATGGCAAAGACAAAGGCATAGAGCCTGATTTGACGGAATGAGGTCTCAATATTGGTGAGTGATTTGAATTCCATTGTTTTTTTCGTTTTTTGTTATTTACCTTTGAGTAATGCACCCTTGATACGTCCGATGGCATTGCCTGCAACGGCTCCGGCTCCACCTGCCAAATACTTGCCTCCGGTGTATGCGCCCTGCGCTCCACGTTGAGCCGTCTGATTGACGTTGCGACCGTATGAGCCGATGCCGCCACCCGCTTCGATAATCCAGCCAGCGACTGTTGGAACACAGAAGTAGCCCACGATACCGATGAGGAAGAAGACGATGTGATACCAACTGCCCGCATCGGGGAGGAAATTCGGGTCGCTAAGGGTTTCAATATCTTTCTGCACCATCAGCACTTGTATCTTTGTCAGAAGGGCGGTCAAGATGCTGCTCACCGGTAACCATAGATACACCGATATATAGCGAGAAAACCAAGCCGTCATCGACCCCGACAGTCCGTCCCATACGGCAATGCCGAAAACGACGGGTCCAAGAATGGAGAGCACAATCAGAATGAAAGTGCGCAGCGTGTCAATAATCAATCCCGCAGCGTGGAAGAGTATTTCCATGATGTCGTGAACACACTTTAAAATCCATTGTTTCATTTGGTAGGCAGAGCGTTCCGCATACATTCCCGCAATGGTTATGGCATCCTCCGGACCGACGATGCCCATCTCTTCAATCTTTTGGTCAAAGGCTTCATTCGATACCAAAAATGCCGTTTCGGGGTTGCGCAGATAGGCTTCCTCCTGCAACTTATCCCTTTGTGCTATAAGTTTGGCAAGTGTCCCCTCCTGCTTGTCCACCATCATTTCCGTACCCTTGACGATTGGGGAGAGTACGCCATTCATTGTGCCAAGCACTATCGTAGGGAAAAACATAATGCAAAAACCAATCACAAAGGGACGTAGGAGCGGAAACACGTCGATTGCCTCGGCACGGGCAAGCGAAGCCCATACCCTCAGTGCGATATAGAAGAGCGCGCCCAAGCCCGCAATCCCCTTTGCCACACCTGTCATATCCGAACAAAGCGGCATCATCTCGTCATAGGTCGAGCGGAGCAAATCGTGTAAACTGGCAAAATCCATAAGTTTGTCCTTTCCTTACTTGATTACCAATAGCGGCTTGCCATATTACCGTAGAGGGATTTTACCTCGCTCAGTTCTCCCTTCTCTCTGGCACGCACGAAGCTCACCGATATGTTCTTACGGGTGTAGTAAGATACCAGCGAACGATATTCACGCAGCGTGGTATAGATATGGTCTATCTGCTGCATACGTTCGTGGTCGTTCATCGAGAACACATTGCTTTTGGCAACCGATTTGAGTTCTTTCAGGCTCTCGCCGCTCAATTCCAATAACTTGGTATAGCCGGAAGCCATTGCAGCAAGTTCCGAAGGACGGAAGTTCTTGTCTGAGAGCATCTTCTTGTACGAGGTAACGTAAATCTCCGAGATGTCGCCCACCATCAGGATACATTCTTTTACTTTATAGGCATCACCGATTAAGTTCTTGATTTTACGCAAATCGTCGTAATACTTCTTCGTGTCGTTGTAGAGCTTCTCCACTTCCTTGAATCCGTCCAAGGTGTTCTTCACCGTCTTCGAGGCGGTGGCGATTTCCTTGACGGAATTGGCGATGTTACCCGCAAAGTTGCCCGGGTCGGTTACTACCCACTGTGCGTGGGCTTTGGGAATAGAAAGGCTCAATCCTAAGAGAGCCATGAATAAAAACTTTTTCATTATTACTACTATTTTGATGGTTCATATTTATTTCTTCTTATTGTTTCTTTTCTCATTGGCGAGTAGCCTGATGGCGGTTTCTATGTCGCCACCCAGCTGTTCCGCGCGCTGCATCACTTCGACTTTTTCTGTTTCCTCGGTAGTATAGGTAAGGTATTCCTCCATACTCACCTCCGTGGCATAGACGGCACTCTGCATACCGCCTAAACCTATCCACACCTCTTTATATAGTCGGTTGGTATCGTTGTTCTGGTTGATGGAAAGTATCTGACTCTTCTCCTTTTCGGAGAGTCCGAGCATGGCTTGTATGCCGTCAAACTTGGTCATGTACTTGCGCTGGTCAAGCAGGATTTTGCAGTCGGAGTTGTTGATGATACTCTCTTTGACAATGGGCGACTGAATGATGTCGTCCACCTCCTGTGTCACGACGATGGCTTCCCCGAAATACTTTCTGACCGTCTTATATAAATATTTTATATAGTCTGCCATATTAGCGGATGCAATCGCCTTCCATGCTTCCTCGATGAGAATCATCTTGCGGATGCCTTTTAATCGGCGCATCTTGTTAATGAAAGCTTCCATGATGATAATCGTTACGACAGGAAACAAATCCTTGTTGTCCTTCACTTGGTCGATTTCAAAGACGATGAAACGTTTCGAGAGCAGGTCGATGTTCTTGTCCGAGTTCAGCAGGAAGTCATACCTGCCACCTTTATAATACTGCTTGAGTGTCGTTAGGAGGTTATTGATATTGAAGTCAGAGAGCGTTACCTTAATGTCCCGATGCTCCATATCCTCCCGATACACATCACGAAGATACTCATAGAAGGTGTTGAAGCAGGGAACGATGGTGTGATCCGTCCTGATAAGTTCGATGTAGGTGTTGACGGCAGAACCAAGTTCGCCTGCTTCTGTCTTGGTAATATGTTCATCGGCACTCTTCCAAAGCGTAAGCAATAAGGTGCAGATACTTTCTCTTTTCTCCACGTCAAAGAAGTAATCATCGGTGAAGAAAGGATTAAAAGAGATAGGATGCTCATCGGTATAGGTGAAATAAACACCGTCCTCGCCCTTGGTCTTGCGGTGGATAAGCTCGCACAAGCCTTGATAGCTGTTACCCGTATCGACCAAAAGCACGTGCGCCCCTTGCTCGTAATACTGGCGTACCATGTGGTTGGTAAAGAAAGACTTGCCACTACCTGAAGGACCGAGAATGAACTTGTTGCGGTTGGTAATGATACCTTTCTTCATCGGCAGGTCGGAAATGTCCAAGTGGATTGGCTTGCCCGAAAGTCGGTCAGCCATTTTGATGCCGAAGGGAGAGAGCGAGTCCTTGTAGTTGGTCTCTGCCGTGAAGAAACAGAGAGCCGGCTCGATAAAGGTATAGAAACTCTCCTCACTTGGAAAGTCGGCGGCATTGCCGGGAATACCCGCCCAATAGAGGGTAGCCGTATCAACGGTGTTGTGGCGTGGCTTGCACTCCATCAGTGCCAACGCGCTGCCCACATCATTCTTGATGTTGCGAAGCTCCTCCTTGTCATCGCTCCATGCCAGCACATTGAAGTGGGCACGAATGGAGGTCAACCCCTGCGAGTGGGCTACGTTGAGATACTCCTGTATCCACTCTTCGTTAATCTGATTGCTTCTGCTGTATCTTGCAAGCGAGTGCATGTTGCGTGCCTGCTTCTCAAACCTTTGCAGGTTATCATCACTGTCCTCGATGAAGAGGTACTGATTATAGATATGGTTGCAGGGCAGCAACAAGCCAACGGGAGCGGCAAAGGACAGTCGGCAGTCGCTTCTGTCCGTTGATAATCGCTCATAGCGTGTGTCGGTGGAAACACTTGTGGGCAGGTCGTCCGTATCTGACAGCGTATGCAAACAAAGGCGGTTGTCCCCTATACGCACAAGGTCTGCTCCTAATCGTATGTCTTCCAAAGAAGCGTGTCCTTCTTCAGAAAGGGAGAAGTAGCGGTCTAAGAGTCCGCCTTTCTCTGCTGTACCCACCAAATCCTCCTCCATCATATGGCTGAGTCGGATTTGCTCCGTGTCGTTGATGATACGCTCGAACTGGTCCACGGCTTCCATAAACTTGACCACTTCCTCCTTGTCGGTAATCTCCTTGGGGAGCAAGTGCCCACGGCAGAGCGAGGAAAAATTGCTCTGTCGCTGCATACGCTGCTTGT
This sequence comes from Prevotella ihumii, assembly GCF_900155655.1. GTDB lineage: Bacteria > Bacteroidota > Bacteroidia > Bacteroidales > Bacteroidaceae > Prevotella > Prevotella ihumii. Next base: position 542,537 of record NZ_LT706987.1, on the reverse strand, counting down.
TGGTCTTGGTTAGAAAGAGATAGACTGAGTGGTGCAGGAAAGGACGCTCGTTAAAATGTCGGTTAGATGCACGTGAGAGGAAACTAAGTCCGCTTTCTGCCATCTTTGGTTGGTAACGTTCCTTGATAAACCAAAATTGCTCTGTCGCTGCATACGCTGCTTGTTGGTCTTGGTTAGAAAGAGATAGACTGAGTGGTGCAGGAAAGGACGCTCGTTAAAATGTCGGTTAGATGCACGTGAGAGGAAACTAAGTCCGCTTTCTGCCATCTTTGGTTGGTAACGTTCCTTGATAAACCAGTCCTGCTTATGCACGATGGTATAGTTGGGCAGCACCTTGATTGCCTTGTGCCATGCCGAGTGCATCGCCTCGTATTCGGCGGAGGTAACGGTGAAGAGTTCGGGCAGCTCCACACGGAAAGCTACCGTGATGTCGGCATCCTTGCTCACCATACAACCCTGCTCGATGGAGAGTAGCGGGAACTTCGCTTCCAAGGTCGTGATTTTACTGTTGTTTCTCATTATGCCTTGCGTTTTGGTTTGAGGTTACGGATAAGGTGAAAGACGGTGCGGCGGTTCAATAGGTAGCGAGGGTGCATCTTAATGGCTCCCTGCTTCATCAGTCCGTATCTGCCGTACTTGCGGTTCATGGCGAACGTTTGCCACACGACGAGTGTAGCACCCACTAAGCCAAGACTAAGGCAGACCAACTGGTCGATGCCACAGAGATAGAATACCACCACGAGAAAGAAGACCGCCAACAGTCCCCCAGCAAAGAGGAAGAGATATTGCGCTTTCAAGCCCTTGAACTCCACCGTCCGACCTACACCTTTATTGATTTCCCATTGTGCCATCGTTTACAGGAAGAAGGAACGTAAGATGGTGGCAGCCACAATCAGGAAGATACACGCGCCGAACCAAGAAGCGGCTGTCTTGCTCGTGTCGGGGTCGCCACTTGAGAACTTGTTGTATACTTTTATTCCTCCGATAAGCCCCACTACGGCACCGATGGCATAGATGAGTTTCGTACCCGGGTCGAAGTAGGAGGTTACCATCTTCGTGGCTTCGTTGATACCTGCCATACCATTTCCCTGTGCATACGCTGCTGCGGTGGTCAGTGCCGTCAGGAGCAGCATCATTGTGATTTTTTTGTTGTTCATTTGTTTGTTATAATTTTAAGTTGTTGATGAATCATGTTTGAGAAGTTGCGGAGGGCGGCTCTGTTTCAATACAGGCAGATGGTTTTACGGTTGAGCCACCCGCCCGCTTCTTCGGTTTTGGTTGTTTTACAGATAATAGGACAGCGGTCTGTCGTCCACCGTGTTTTCTTTGTCGTCTTCTCTTTCGTCCGCTTTGGACTCGGAAGAGGAAGCTGTCTCTCTTTCCTGCTGTGCCGTTTCTTCGGCTTTGCGAATGGCGGCAAGAAGTCGTTGATGGTCGTGTTCCTGCTTGAGCGTGCTCTCTTTGAGGTGTTCCATCAACTCCGTGCCTCGTATGGCTTGAAGGGTCTCATGGACGGTTTCCTCATTTTCTGTCTGAAGCGCATCGTCATTCTTGTGCCAGCCACTGACACGGGCGATGTCCCGTGAGAGGATTGAAGTCGGTGAAACTTCGGGCATGGCTTCATCGGCAATCAGCAGGTCTTCCTTTAAAATGGAATCCTCGTCGGGTTCGTCCATTGTGTAGGCGACCTGCATTTCATTGTCCTTCTCCCGTTCGTCGGTATGCTCCGATGGCGATTGAGGTGGGATTGGCGACTCCGTTTCATCTTCTTTGCGTACATTTTGCGCTGCAAAGGTATCGGGATTATCGGCTGAATTTTCAGACGGGGAAACGGCGGGAACTTCGGGGACAGACGGGGAAACGAAGGGTTTACTTCTGCCCACCAGAACATGGCGAGCTTGTGCTATCTGCTCATTTGTTACGGTAGGTCGCTTTTTGGCTTTTTCTGCCGGTTGTGGTGCTGTGTGTCGGAATATTCTCCAAAGGTATGCGATGCCCAAAAGCATCCATACAATTCCAAGCAGCAACAAGATATTCATAAGTAATTCCATCATCATAAGTTTATGGTTTTATTGCGCCTACGCTGTGAGGCGGTGTGGTTCAACATATCCTGATAGGTCTTCAGGTGGTCAAGAAGAATGTTTTCTATATATCCTGTAATGGAAGCCTCCGAGCGAAGGTCGCTCAATACATCACGCAGAATTTGCAGGATTTCGGTGTGAATGCTGAAACCTGACTTGTTGCGCCCGTTACGGACGCTTGTCAGAAAACGTTGCTCGTATTCCTCAAAGTCTAATGCCATAGCTGCATTCATACCTTTACCTACTTTCTTGCGCTTGGGAGAGTGAACAACCTGTTCGGTAGAAATATCGTTGGTCTTTTCCTCCTTTTCTACATCTTCTGAGACGGGGTCCTCTGATAGGATCTCTTCGTCCAAGTCGATGGGCTCATCAAAATCAGGAGTGTTTTCTGCCGTGCGTTTCTTGACACCAATATCCGCCATCTCCTTCATTTTTTCCTGAAGCAGCTGTTCTCGTTGTTCCTTTAATGAACTCATACACTATCCTCCGTTTACAGTTTGATTTTCCGTATGACTTCCGCCACCCATTCATCCACTCCCGTCTGCGGACGGAGGGAAATTGCAGGAGGAAGGTAAGAGCATCGGAACACGCCTCTTGTTCCTCCCTGTGCCAGTTCTCGACTAATCCTAACAGAATGGTAGATACGTGAATCAAGGATGGTCAGTCCTTGTTCTTTTGCGTTTTCAGTGAACAAATCAATGACCGTGGTACTCGCACTGCGGTTGATCTTGTTCCAAAGCAGGAAGAAGTCCTGAATACGTGAACCTTCAAAGCCAATCCCCAACTCACAGATGGTTTTGGCATAGGCGAAACTCGATGCCAGCGACTGAGGGTCGGCTTCTATCGGAGAGATAATGTAGTCCATCGTAATGGACAAGTCCATCAAGGCACTTGTAACTGCATGACCGGGAAAGTCAAAAATAACGAGTTGCGGAGGGGATGCTTTCTTTTTAATATATTTCTCAATATCACCGACGGCACTCTCCGGTTTACTTCGGATGATTGGGTATGACTTTTTGCCATAGCAAGCCAGACGCTCGTGAAGTTCCTTGCCCAGTTCGGGGGAGGACTCGATAAGGTCTCTGTCCCGTTCGCGTAGCTTGAAGAACGATTCCTGTGTGCCATCGCAGTCCACGACGGCAAGAGGGATATTCTTTTCGTAGTATAAGATAGCTGCCAAGACTTCCGCAAGGCTGCTTTTGCCCACTCCGCCCTTCTGTGAGGCGAAGCCCAGATAGATGGGAGTTTCGTTTTTCTTTTTCATAATCTTGAATGGTCGTTAGTTGTGTTATAAATTATTTTTTAACTTGACTGATAAGTCTGATTACGTCCAAAGTTGAAACCTTATTCTTGACCCGACTCAAAAGTCGAATTTTGACTTAGGTTAAAATTGACTCAGCTCAAAGGATTAAAATTGACTATATCCTGAATTTCATTCGGATAAGAATCACAGAGGTTGAAACTATCTTCTTGCACTCTACATTCAAATGAATTTTAAGTTGACTTTTCACTGAATTCGGTTGCAAAATAACAAGGTTTTATCCTAAGTTTCAACTACCTGTGAAGTACAGGGAAATGCGAGGAAAAAGAGTGAATACCATTGATAATGAGATATTTGAAAACTCGCCGTAACTTTGCAGGCGAGAATAATACATGGAGGTAATATCCCGAAGCAGACACCCCACGAGGGTGGATACTTCAATCGTATCAACTCTTGATATTGGCAAGGTGTGTCTTTGTAACACAAACTTACAGTTGTACCACAAAGACCCTTGCCCCAAAGGGGATTAAATCACTCCAAAGTCGTGATTAAAGAAAAGTAAAGCTATGGATAAGGAAGAGAAATCTCGTTCAGAGAGAAAAAAAGCGGAAAAGCCACGCTGGGACAATTGGCACGTGCGGTTGCCCAACCCCAAAGACCAGCAAAAAGTCATTGAACTTTTCCATAAATCCGGTGCAAAATCGAAGTCTGATTTTGTGCGTGGATGTATTCTTGGAGGGAAGTTCAAGGTGATAACAGTGGATAAATCCGCTGTGGACTATTATCGTAAACTCTCGGAATTGATTGCCGAAAATCATCGGATAGGCGTACTCTACAACCAAACAGTACGCGCAATAAACTCTTATCACAGCGTGAAAACTGCACAGATTTTACTTGAAAAATTGGAAAAAATCTCTGGTCAAATTATCACGCTACAACAGAAAGCCATCCAACTGACGGAACAATTTGATAGTCGATAAAGGAATATGATTGCAAAGATTTCTTCTACCGAGAACCTTGGAGGAGCATTGGGATATAACTTCAAAAAGGTGCAGCACGACGAAGCGGCAGTTCTCTGCGTGAACGAACTTCGGAAAGGCTTCGATGGCACTTTTCAAATGGATAAGGTACTTGCCGATATGCAAAAGGCAATACCTGAGCAATGCAGAACAAAGAAAACGGTCTTTCACTGCTCCCTCAATCCGCACCCAGACGAGAAGCTGTCTGATGAAAGGCTCACACAGATTGCGAAGGAGTATATGGAGGAACTCGGCTATGGCAAGCAACCCTACATCGTCTTTAAGCATAATGACATTGCCCGTGAGCATATCCACATCGTTTCGCTTCGGGTGGATAGCCAAGGCAGAAAAATCAATGACAGGTATGAGGGCAGGCGAAGCAAAAAGATTACTGATGCTCTGGAAAAGAAATATAACCTCATTCCAAGTTCAAAGGTCAGTGATAGAACAACAACAGAAACGCCAAAGGTCGATACTACGCAAGGAAATATCAAGGAACAAGTGGCAAATACTGTTCGTTCTGCGATGAAGCATTATACATTCTGCTCCTTAGGTGAACTAAATGCCGTTCTGCATAAATACAACCTTGCGGTAGAGGAGGTTAAAACGGAGTATCGAGGAAAGCGATATGACGGACTGGTCTATGTGCCTACCGATGACAAGGGCAATAAGGTGAGCACGCCCATTCACGCCTCGGACATTGGTAGAGGTGTGGGCTATGCTGCCGTTCAGAACAAGATGCTGAAATCGAAGCAGATAGTTAAGCCATTGATACCAACCATCAGAAGAAAGGTATTAGAAGTAATGCGTACTTCTCCCCACACGGAGGGAATACTCCGACAAAGATTGGAGGAACAAGGCTTGCGAGTGGTAATCCGAAAGAATGATAATGGACGCATCTATGGTATTACGTTCATTGATGACAAAGAAGGCATTGCGCTCAATGGTTCCCGATTGGGTAAAGGATATGCTGCCAATGTATTCAACGCATATCTATCTAATCCAGCACACAATCCATTCTTGGATGAATCGCTTTATGGAAAGATTGATACCACCTTACAGCAACAGATGCAGACAATACAGTCTGATGAGCAGGAAGGCGACAACCTTGTCGATGAACTAGTCGACGATATGGTGGGAGAATCCTTCTCTTCATCGGGCAATGATGATTGGAAAGAAGCGGCATGGCAACGCAAACTCCGTAAGCAAAGTAAGGTAAAACTTAAACGCAGGAAACGTTAAGTACACGTTCAAATAACATTCAAAGGATTTTCTAACAACAATAAAATAGTATTATGGCACAGGAAGATGATTTAAGGGCATTGGGTAAGGTCATGGACTTTATGCGGGGAATTTCAGTGATATTCCTCCTGATTAACTGTTATTGGTTCTGCTACGAGGCATTTCACGAGTGGCATTTCACACTCGGTATCATCAACAAGATACTGATGAACTTTCAACGTTCCACAGGCTTGTTTTCATCCATCCTTTGGACAAAGCTCTTTTGTGTAGTGTTCCTCGCTTTATCGTGCTTAGGTACAAAAGGCGTGAAGGAGGAGAAAATCACATGGCCAAAGATTTGGACGGTGCTTTTCGCTGGGTTCGTCTTCTTTTTTCTGAATTGGTGGCTGTTGGCATTGCCCATTGGTAAAATCGGGGCGGCTACGCTTTATATCTTCACACTCTCTGTGGGTTATATCTGCCTGCTAATGAGTGGTGTGTGGATGAGCCGATTACTCAAAAACAACCTTATGGACGACGTATTCAACACGGAGAACGAGAGCTTTATGCAGGAAACAAGGCTGATGGAAAATGAATACTCGGTTAATCTTCCTACACGCTTCTATTATAAGAAAAGGTGGAACAAAGGCTGGATTAACGTGGTCAATCCGTTTCGTGCCTCAATGGTGTTAGGCACTCCCGGTTCGGGAAAATCATACGCTATCGTGAACAACTATATCAAGCAGCAGATAGAAAAAGGCTTTGCGATGTATATTTATGACTATAAGTTTCCCGACCTTTCCGAGATTGCCTATAACCATCTACTCAACCACCTTGATGCCTACCAAGTAAAGCCGCAGTTCTTTGTGATTAACTTCGACGACCCACGCAAATCGCACCGCTGCAATCCTATCAATCCGTCCTTTATGACGGACATTTCAGATGCCTATGAGAGTGCCTACACGATTATGCTCAACCTCAACCGCTCGTGGATACAGAAGCAGGGAGACTTCTTCGTGGAGTCGCCTATTATCCTTTTGGCTGCCATCATTTGGTTCCTGAAGATATATGAAAACGGTAAGTATTGCACGTTTCCACACGCCATCGAGTTTCTCAATCGTCCCTACGCACAGATTTTTCCTATTCTTACGGCATACGATGAACTTGCCAACTACCTTTCTCCCTTTATGGATGCTTGGGAGGGCGGAGCGCAAGACCAGTTGCAGGGACAGATAGCCAGTGCCAAGATACCACTTTCACGTATGATTTCGCCAGCTCTCTATTGGGTGATGACAGGTGATGATTTCTCGCTCGACATCAATAATCCCAACGAGCCGAAAGTTCTTGTTGTGGGTAACAACCCCGACCGTCAGAATATCTATTCGGCTGCACTTGGACTTTATAACAGCCGTATCGTGAAGCTCATCAACAAGAAGAAGCAGCTCAAATCATCCGTTATTATCGACGAGTTACCGACCATCTATTTCCGTGGACTTGATAATCTTATCGCTACTGCCCGAAGCAACAAGGTAGCGGTATGCTTGGGGTTTCAAGATTTTAGTCAATTAACAAGGGACTATGGGGACAAGGAGAGCAAAGTTATACAGAACACAGTGGGCAATGTGTTCAGTGGACAAGTGGTAGGTGAAACTGCCAAGACTCTCTCCGAACGCTTCGGAAAAGTCCTCCAGCAACGCCAGTCGATGACCATCAATCGCAATGACAAATCCACCTCTATCTCCACGCAGATGGATAGTCTTATCCCAGCATCGAAAATCAGTAACCTTACTCAGGGTATGTTTGTGGGGGCAGTGTCAGACAACTTTGATGAACGTATCGACCAAAAGATTTTCCATGCCGAGATTGTGGTGGATAGTGCCAAGGTGTCGGCTGAAATGAAAGCATACCAGCCCATCCCTATGATAGTGGAATTCAAAAATGAAGATGGCTCAGACAATCTCAAAGAAACCATCGAAGCCAATTATCGTAAGATAAAGCAAGAAATACTCTCGCTGGTTGATTCAGAGATTCAAAGGATAAAGAACACCCCTGCCTTGTCCCATCTCATTCCAGACAAATAATACAAACACGGATTGGGTATTGTAGTTGCAGTGTGATGATTACGGAACATGGCTATACCCACAGATAAATCCTTATGATAGCTGTTAGCATTGATAAACTACGGCTGTAACAAATCGTTTTCCGGTTTAGCTGTTTTAGGTGAGTGAGAAGTGTAAGATTGTACAGCTCGATATGGTTGGTGGAATGAAAAACGGGTATGGAGTATTTCCTAACTGATAAGATAGCCATAGTTTTTCAATTTATCGGTATAAATAAATTCAGCTTTGAAGAGGAAAGGGCTTTTAAGTATTACCGACAAAGTACGATTGGTACTCTGCCTACATTGAAGGCAACTACATGATTTATTTCTCTATCGTACAGCGATAGACGGTTATTTGATTTTACTTGTTATCTGTAAAATCCTTTTAAGCAAAGTGGTAATTGAACTTTCCAATACTCGTGCCGTACTACGAATACTCCACTTTTCTTTGGTCAGTTGAATGATTTCAGAATCAGTGTCAGGAAGATAGGCTTTGTCGGCGTAACCGGTAATAAAACGTTTTTGGCAATGTTTGCATTAGTAGCACCGTTTGCCATTGCGTTTCTTCTCACTTTTGATCATTTCCATTGAACAGCAATGTGGACATATTAACATAGACATTGCCCTCTTTCATCGCTTTATTACAATGGAAGTTACTGGACATTTATAATTCGCCTTACAATCTTTTGAAGTATGCTTTCATTGCTTATTAATATAGATGCTGTACCAGTCATTCCACTGATAATTTTATACCTGCAATCCGTTATCCTTATCTGTGCCGTGAACACGCTGCCTGCTGCCGTTTGTCGGGGTGTATGCGATGTGGATGTTATGATACCATTGGCAGCTCCGTATGTTTCTGCATCGTAACCCTCAACTTCGATGTTTACCGTCATTCCTCTCGTTATCGTATTCACGTATTTATAGGGAATGTCTATTGTGCCTTGACGGGCATTTGTCATCTGTACCTTTGCACTGACGGTTTCGGGATAAGGTATAAAGTATGCGCCCACCAGCAGTCCCAATATTACAATGGTGATAATAGTGATGCCATAGCGTACAATACCTGAAGGAATCTCGCCAATGATGTGTTTTACCTTCTCGCTGCGGAGTTCTATCTTGTTGTCTGCCATAATCTTCCTTTCTGCTGTCAGTTACCCAATTCCAATTGATTCTTTACAAGGTTGTAATAAGCACCACGCTTCGCTGTAAGTGCTTCGTGGTTGCCTGTCTCTACTACCTTACCTTTATCTAACACCACTATCTGGTCGGCATTTTTTACTGTGCTTAGTCTATGCGCCACGATAACGACTGTCTTGCCTTTGTAGAACCCGTCCAAATGTTCCACAATCATGCGCTCATTGTTGGCATCGAGCGAGTTGGTGGCTTCGTCAAGGAAGATGTAATCGGGATTCTTATACACGGCTCTTGCTATCAGAATACGCTGTTTCTGTCCCTGACTCAACCCCACGCCATCGCGACCAATCTTTGTGTTGTATTTTAAGGGCAGCCCCATCACATAATCGTGAATACAGGCTATTTCTGCAGCTTTCTGCAACCGCTCCTTGTCTATCTCGCCATCATCTACGGCAATGTTCCTTGCTATGCTCTCGGAGAATATCACACCGTCCTGCATCACTACGCCACATTGTCTGCGCCACCACTTCTTATTGAGCTCATTTACATCAGTTCCTCCAATGGTGATTTTTCCGCCCAATACAGGGTAATAGCCCAGCATAAGCTTGATGAGTGTTGTCTTACCGCTGCCCGATGCGCCTACGATAGCTGTTACCTTGCCTTTGGGGATTGTGAGGCTTACATCATCAATGATAGTTTTCAGGGCGTGAGGGTCGTACTTGAAGTTTACGCTTTCAAGGTCAATTCCCTTATGTTCTTCTTTTACTGCCATTTCCAATCCTTGCTTTCCGTTCTCATCATCTATGCGGTGTATCTCATTGATACGCTCAAGGCTTATCTTCACGTCCTGCACTGAATAGAAGAAACTCATCAACTGCTCAACGGGGGAGTTGAGTTGTCCGATGATATACTGCACGGCAAGCATCATACCTAAAGTAAGCTGTCCGTGAATGACGGCTGTTGCAGCCACCACCGTGATGACAATGTTCTTGAGTTCGTTAATGAAGATGCTGCCTGCCTCCTGTGTCTGTTGGAGCTTCAGCGACTTCATCTGCACCCCGAAAAGGTCTGCCTGAACATCCTCCCATTCCCAGCGACGGCGTTGTTCACAATCTTGGAGCTTTATCTCCTGCATGGAGGTGATGAACTCGTAGGTCTTGTTGTTATTGATGGTTTGTTGCTCGAAGAGTTCATAGTCCAACATCTTTCTACGTCTGAGAAATAGCGCAAGCCAACCGCCATAGAGCAGACTGCCGAGCATGAAAATGGTAAAGATGAGCCAGTTATAAGACAGCAGTACAACGCTGAATACCACAAATGTAAAAAGCGAGAACACGATGCTGAGCGTTTGCTGTGTCAGAAACGAGTTTACACGGCTGTGGTCGCTCATACGCTGCATAAGGTCGCCCATCAGTTTGGTGTCGAAGAACGACATGGGCAGTTTTAAGAGTTTGATAAAGAAGTCGCTCACCAACGAAATGTTAATCCGCATTGATATGTGCAATAATAACCATCTGCGAATAAAATCCGTAGCCGTGCGCCCTATAACAATCAAAAACTCTCCTAATAATATAAGCCAAATGAAACCAATATTATTATTTTTAATTCCAATATCTACGATTGACTGTGTTAGAAATGGTAGGATTAGTTGCAAAACACATCCTAAAACTAAGCCAATGATTATTTGAGTAAAAAAATTACGGTATTGTTTAAAATATCCATATAGAAATCTAAAAGATCGAGGATGGAATCTCTTCTGTTGCTTTGAGGTTTTGAAATTATCATTCGGTTCAAGGAATAAAGCAATTCCTTTCTCTTCGTTATTAGAAGTTGTGGCTATCCAATGTGTTTTCACTTGATCAATAGTGCATTTCTGGATACCTTTACTTGGGTCAGCAATATAAAACTTATTCCTTTTAACCTTGTATAATACAACAAAATGATTCTGATTCCAATGAAGTATGCATGGAAGATTTTCATTACACAAAGACTCAATAGTTACTTTGCCAGGAATAGAATGAAAGCCTAGAGTGGTTGCGGCTTCACATAGTCCTTGTAAAGAAACACCTTCCGAAGATGCAAAACATATTTTGGAGAGTTCTTCGATTGAAATAAATCGACCAAAATAATTAGAAATCATAGCTAATGATGCTATACCGCATTGCATAGCATCACGTTGCATGATAATTTTCATCTTCTTCATTGTATGGAGTTATAATCTATCTATCTCGTCCTGTCGAGATGTTTTTCCTTTATATTTACCCTTTGCTGCATTAAGAGTATATCGTATGCTTAATGTGATTGAACGGGATGCCCCTTGGATGTCAGAAGAATAATCGACAGTATTGGTGAACGTGTCAATTTTCTGTCTCCATGTATTGAATACATCATTAGCCGAGAGTGTGAAAACCCAGTTTCTCCAAGTTTTGTTCAAGGTCACCGATGCCTGCCACGAACCACGGCTATAAATCACATCTTGATTGCCGGTCCCGAGACCGAACAGATTAAAATAAGCATAGAAGCTGCTGGGAATATCGAACCGGTTGTTAAGCGACAGAGTATAGAGTGGTTTGTTGTATTTTCTTACGGGTGAGCCATACTTCAAATCCTGAACGTAGAACACGCCCTGTATGGTGGGATGCCAAAAGCCGAAATCAAGTTGTTGGACAGCCACAAGTTGGAATGAGTTATAATCTGGCAGATTGACTGGTTGTACAACATTAATACGATCGGTGTTGTCATAGCGATATATTGAGGTCACATTCCGTTTGTTCATTGTGAATGAGCTTTGAAGGATAAATTTCTTATAATAAAGATTCAATCCTATTTTGTGGCGGAGAGTTGAACGAAGTTCAGGATTGCCCGTTTCCCAAAGGGTAGGAGTAACATAAACGTATGTGTTGTCAAGAGATTGGTATCCCGGACGAGACACGGATGCTCTGTAAAACAAGCTCATACGAATAGATGAGTTAAAGGATATGCCCAGATTAGGCAACAAGTCTGTATATGATTTTGATAAATCTTCACGAAGAACGTTGTTTTGTCTGAAATCTGTATTGGTTGATTCAAGTCTAAGTCCACCATACATATTCCATGTGTTGTTGGGTGTCCAGTTAAAACCGACAAATCCTGCATAGAGATTTTGTTTTACATTGTCTGTTTCTGGAGCAATAAAATCCTGATTCCCGGTGGAGGACCCCAAATAATCCTGATTGTTGCGTGTATATGAGATTTCCGAGCCAGCCTCTATCTCTACCTTGCTGATTTTTCTTGACAGTACAATTTTTCCTGACCATAAAGAGGCTTTGCTTACATTCGAATTGTAGATCATATTGGTAGAATTGTTCTCATCTACACCCGAGTTGGAAGTACGATAGGATTTTACATAATCGGCGTCTATGCGTAACCCGATATTGGCAGGCAAGGAAAAACTGCCGAAGGTGTTGACATGATGCATAGAGCTTTGACTATGCAGGTCACTTATTGATGCTATTACATCTTCGGTCCCTTGATTTTCCATAACGGATTTGGCATTGCCGCTATAGTGACTCTTGGGAGTGCGCTGAAACGTGTATTTTGCACCAATGGAGTTGTTCCCGAAATCGTAGTTTAGGCCAGCGTCTGCCATGAGGGACTGGCTTCTGCTTTTGGCTTTGGAATAAGTATCAGTACGATATTTTGATTCAGGGTTACTCTCTGAATAAAAACCTTCAATATAATGTCTATCCTGTTTGAAGCCAGAAAAGCCGTATGATAAATCTCCCAAGACGGTAAGTCCGCTTTCTGTATGGTAATTCAGTGACACATCGACAGATTCTGACCATTCTTCACTTGCCGAAACATTACCTGCTGCGACAGCATGGAATCCCTCATTAAGTTTTTTTGTGCGTATGAGAATGACAGATGACACATTGGCGCCATATTTTGATGAAGGGTTGGTGATAATTTCTACATTGGATATATCGTTGGCGGAAAGTGAAGACAACTCACTTATTGAACGCACAAGCCTGTTGTTGATATAGATAACGGGTGTTCCATGTCCAAGGACAGATATCCCACCGCCAGATGCGTCAATCATCGGAAGGTACTTGATCGCCTCCATAGCATTGCCAAGTTTTGCAACAGGATTTCCTGCCATTGAGATTTGCAAGCCCCTCGGCGTTCCCTTGACATATCTCTTACTTCCCCGAACCACGACTTCTGCAAGTTTATTGGTGCTTTCAATATAAATCGTGGTATCACACGGAAGGATTACATCTGTGGTTTTGCATCCTACGGAGGATATGGAAAGAAACATCCCTTCTTTTAATGGGGTGTCGAAACCGAACAGACCGTTCAAATCCGTAAGGGTTGAGCCAACCATAACGGAGTCGGTCTGCATGAGTCTCACTGTTGCGAAACTTACTGGGATGGAATCTTCTAAGGTTAAAACTCGTGATCTGATATTATAGTTCTGATTCTGAGCGAACATAACGATATTCGAGAATAAAACTATAAAAAAAATAAAGAATCTTTTCATTTTCAAATACTATTTATACATGAAGGGTCTGGAAAGGTAATATTATTACCATATCGTAAGAATACATTAACAAGACATCTTTTGTTTTTTCCATAACAATCAGTTTTGCCAATACAAGAAAAACAAGGACTCTTCTCATCAATATGTTTTTCTAATTCTGACAGATAGATCGCTCGTGGGGATCTCCAAATTTTTGCCAATGAATCTTGCTTCAAATCTCCTATGATAAAATTTTTGTTCCAATATAATCGTTCGCACAAAGTAACTTTTCCATCTGGAAGAATAAAGCATGAACTAACATTGGCTGAACAACGATAATTAGCATCTTGATTTTTACAAAGCAATTCTGTGCTTTTGGAATCAACACCCTTGGCATTTAGTACAATCTCAAAAAATGGATTATAAGATAATTGAATCTTTCGAATGTATTGGCGTACTAAACTTTCTTGCCTAGATGTACATAACTCAATATTGCCCTTTTTGAATGGCAATAATGCATAACAAATATCCCATCGAGAAATTATACTATACTGATTTAAAAAAGAGAACAGTTGGAATATGGAATCAAAAGATGCGTTATTAGAGCAAAGAACTGTACTTATTCTTACTTTAAATGGTAACTCACGAAATGAAGATAATATATCAAATGTCTGTTGCAATTGTTTTAAATAATCATTGGGAGCATATAATAATGATTTATGTATTGTTTCATCAACTGTGTCTAATGAAATTTGCAAATCCCCTCTGTATTGAAGATTTATTAACTTATTGACATCAGACTCTTTCAACGGTTTTTTTGTTGATAAAAAATCAACAGGATAACCAGAATTTAATAAGAATGAAATATATTCTTCCCAATTTGGTTTGACGAAAACATCTCCTCCAATTAGTTCTATTTTCCTTACTCCAATGGTCTTACATTCTGTAATGAGATTACAAAAATCGTCAAAATTTAAATCGCTGCTTGTCGTGTATGTATCAGCATAACAATAATTACACTTGACAGCACATTTATTATTTAGCATAATAACGATCTTGTCGGGACTTGTATATAATCTTTTCGTTTTCAAGTCCACATCGTTCATATTCAGAGATATATGGATAATATCATCAAATTTCCTTTTATTTACTTCTGTAGATGATATTAATGTATTAGGAGGGAACGAAATGTTCATATCCCCAAATTTAACATAGGTAATCTCTTGATTATCTAATAGAGAATGTACAAAAGAAGTAATTATCTGTTTAGAAATTCCCATGTTTTCATAAAACCAAGATTCTGTTTCTGCTACATTATTTGTGTAACTTATTGTAGCCAATACAATAGCGTGGATAGGATGTATATATGACATCCAACCATCTCCATCAGTAGAGTCAAAGATAACGACTCTCTTTTCATCACTACGAAGAGCATATTTGGGATTAAAAACAATATACATTGCGACCGTGAATATTTAAAAGTAGGATTGGAGACCATAAATTCTCCAATCCTACCTAATAGTGGGGATTATCCAGCTGTTTGATGTTTTACGATAATCCCTGAGTTTGCAACATTACAATGAACCACGATTGTAGTGTCCTGCTCAACAGGCTCATTCTCTCCTATGCCACCTTTTACAGCGAAAAGGTCTTCAATGGCTTCAACTTTTAGTAATTTCATAGCGATGAAGTGCTTTAAGTTAAACATATACGAACTATGAATCCCATAGTAAGGTCTTTTGACGCGATAAAATTCCGGAATCATCTATTGTCTTTGACGGCATAAAGATAGCGATTTTTTTTGCATCGTTCGCAATAAAAAATAAAAAAAATGCTCATAATGCTATTTTTTAACTTTTCGCAACACTTTTACGGTGACAATCATTCAGATTCCATCTGATAAAAACTCATTTAAAACAGAAAGACTTTCTTGTTATTTCCCAATAATTCCCGCTTTTCTTTCATCTTCTTCATTCTCTTATTATAACTATAATTTAGCAGATGATTTTAGTATTCATCATTACAATTTATAAAAAATGGAATCAAACAGCAATGACAACTATGTGCTGGTCTTGGAAGACCGCACAGAGGTAAAGAACGAGAAAGAAACGGGGAAACTCTCCGTAGTATCTGGTATCGACGACAAGGGCAACCTCAAGACCACCGAAGCCACCGCCGTCAACCAAGCAGCATTTCTGAAGTTCAACAGCAAGGAGGGACTCTTGGAGAACTTCATGAAGAATTTCCTTCGTCAGTTCAACGAGCCGACCCGTTTCGGACTGTACAAGGTGGTGGCAAGCAATGTGGAGCAGGGCGTGGGCAACCTGCGCACCCTGCTCCAAAGCCGTGAGAAGCCCGAAAGCAAGCAGCAGCTGGCAGAGATTGGCGTACCCTTTGAGGACTATCTGCCACAGCAGAAGAACACCACCGCCATCGACCCGGAGAAAGTGGACTGGAAGCAACTCGACCGCCTCGGACTTTCCCGTGAGCAGTTGGAGCAGAGCGGAGAACTCACAAATATGCTCAACTGGCAGAAAAGCAATCTCGTTACGATTGCCATCCCGATGGGCGATACCACCATCTACACCGATGCACGTCTTGCCTTCCGCACGGACGGCGAGGGCAACATCGGGCTGGCTATCCATCCTTTGAGGAAAGAGCCACAACTCGATTTTCCCTATATGGGGTATAAGTTCTCGCCCGAAGATAAGGAGCAACTACTCACTACAGGCAACCTCGGCAAGACCATTGAGGTAACACCCAAGAACGGAGAGCCTTTTGCCGCCTACGTTTCCATCGACCCACAGACCAATGAACTTGTCGCCCTGCGTGCCGACCGCGTGAACATTCCCAAGGAAATCAAGGGTGTTACGCTTTCCGATGCACAATACAAAGACCTCGTGGAGGGCAAAGCCGTGAAGATGGAGGGCATGACAGCCAAGAGCGGCAAGACCTTCAATGCCACCCTGCAGGTCAATGCCGAACGGAAGGGGATTGAGTTTATCTTCGACAACAACCGTGGTTTCAAGGAACGCCAGCAGCAGACACAACAGCAGGGCGCACCCCGCAAACTCTGCGGCTTGGAACTCTCAGCGAAGCAGCGTGAAGCATTAGACAGCGGTCGCACACTTTATCTGAAGAACATGGTGGACAAGGAAGGACAACCCTTCAATGCCTATGTCCGTATGGATAAGGAGCAGAACCGCCCGCGTTTCTACAAATGGAATCCTGACAAGAAGCAAGA
>NZ_LT706987.1:495083-525874 GCF_900155655.1 Prevotella ihumii | reverse complement strand
ACTCACCCCCACCTTTAGCAGCAGCCTCGTGGAAAAAGGCAAGGAAGAGTTTAACCCAACAAAGCACATTTCCAAACCAGCCGTACGGCTGCAACCCTCACGCCGATACTTCACCCTCTCGGGCGTAAGCTACGAGCGAACAGAGAAAACTGCACGAGCAAAAAGCAAGCAGAACACCCCAGAGGACAACCACCCATAAACCCCGACTCGCGTACATGTCGTCATGTACACCGCTACATGTCGACGTGTACAAAGCTATCCCACGACATGTACAACGCTGCCCCGCAACACTACACGAGTTTTTAAGCAATGAGTATTAACAACATAAAAAATTAAGAATTATGAAAGAAGTAATCAACATCCAAGAGACAACAAGAGAAAAGAAACAGTACGTTCGTCCACAAATCACGATGATACCCATGCAGGCAGAACATGCACTGCTGGCTGGAAGCGGCAAAGGGCCGGGAGGAGGATCCCTTGAAGGTGGCGAGCATGGTGAAATACCTAGTAATCCCGACGAAGACTAATCGTAATTATTTTTTATTACCCTACATAAAATTTGTAAGTATGAAACATCTATTCAAACCATACACCGCTCTCGCAGTGGCAGCCATATTGGCACTGTTTGCCACCTCGTGTGCAGACGATACGATTACGAGCGAGAGTCAAAAACTGAATAACGGCACGCTGGATACAGAGGCTTTCACCACCATTGCCGTGGATTTGAACGCCACCGTACAGGCTCCGAATATCGTACAAGATGGCAGCGGCACGCGCGCCATTGCCCTTGACAAGCAAGATTTGCCCATCCTGCACGGTTCTGAACTAAAAGCACGCATCTTCATCGTGCGTGCTGGCGATGACGATAAAGCGATGGTGAACGGAAAGGAGGCTGTAGATCCTAACAAAGTGGTGCTTGGCACGGGCGAAATGAACTGGAGTAATGTGGAGCCAAAACCAGATGGGACAATAGATATAAACAGCGACGGTATAGTGAAATTTCACTGGCTCAACGGCAAGAGTGCCATGCCCAAGGATGGTGAGAAATGGTATGTGTGCGGCATCATCGGAGGCGAATACAATCCCGACTTCGACAAGGCACGCACCGATATGAGCCTTGACGAGAACAAGCGCAAGCTGGCAGAGAACCTATATCGCTTCTATGTAGACCTCGACCCCAAGCACGCAAGCCTGCATAACACGATAGACGAAAAAGGCAACATCTTTGCCAACGTGCCTTTCACCACTGGCTGGAAACCGCTCGTGATGCGTAATGGTAAAATCATCATCGAGGGCTGGAAGTTCAAGCAGATAGGCAACTTGTTACGCTTCAAGGTGAAACGCAACACCAACTTGGTAAAACCAGAGGGTCATAAATACGCCTTTGCCAGTTCGCAAATCACTGCTCGAGGTGGCTTCCTAATGATGCCATCCAGCCTATTTCGCTCAAATGCCGACCTCGCCACGGACCACTCCTTTGGTCTCGACTGCGAGTTGCGCCCTTGGAACACAAGCATTGAAAACAACTTCTACTGGCTGTACGAGAACGACCGGCAGTTGCACTTCAACAACCCTGCCAATATGAACCCACTCGAAGAGAGTGCCGACTACGGCTCGCCACTCTACGAATATCGCTACACCTTCGATGCCTCTGCCATGCGCAAGGGAAAGGATAAAGCCGAGTACGACGAGTTCTACGTGTGGGGAATGCCTATTCCTAAGCTCGATTATATCGGGCAGACCATGCTCACCGCCGAACGTGGCGGATTCATGCTGGGTAAGAAACAGAAAACAGGTGCACGCTATCCATACGCCAACGAATGGCTGCTTGCACAGAGCAAGCCACAGGATTGGACTGGAGAGTTTACACCCTACGACTTCAAAAGCGATAAAAACAAGAATAAAACTCTAATCATAGAGCTTGGCGTGTGTCGCCCATGCTTTGGAAAAACGAGAGACGGCAAGCCAGCCTATCCTTGGGCAAACCCTTTGGAACGCTTGGCGGTAACGAACAGCAAGACAGACGAAGTGGGCTTCCACGACACCAACACGCCACACCCCAACGAGGCTGGTTACGGATGGGTGAGCAACTGGTCGCTCAAAAGCGGCGACATGAAGATGCGCTTTGCGCTGAACAGCGGCACGATGAAACCACAAGACTACCACCTACCCACTGGCGAAGAATGGGGGTTGGCACTGCCCAACATCCTCACAAGTATCTACGAGGGTAAACTGCCAATAGGTCTTACAGGCTGGGACAATATCAAGTCTGCTCCCAAACCCTACTTCGAGATGTACGACCCCGAGGAAGACGATATGCGCCCCATCATCTCAGCTGGCGAGACACACAACAGCAACAAGTCAGACATGCAGGAAGAGCGGTTTTGGAACAACAAACCCATTTTCTACTCCTACTTCATGCAAAACAAGAACCGCCTTGAACTATATGCCATACGTTTTGACGGCAACAATAAGGAGGCACAGTCGCACAAAGACCGCCGTCCCTATGGTAACCGCTATCGCTGTGCCTACCGCTGGAGATTTATGGATGCAGGCGGTCCCGATGTTACGAACGACGGTAGAGGTATGCGCCTCGTAGTACAGAGCCGCTGGATAGGCAACGCCAATGTAACCGTGCGTGACATCATGGACGACAAATGGTGGGGCGAGTGTTCGGACAGCAATCCCCTATACCTCACAGACTGCTACCGTGTGCTGCCCTGTGTAGGCTTCCCCTTCCCAAAAGGCGCACCTACATGGCGCATAGCTTACTGGTCACGCACTCGCTGGAAACATAACACGTATGACAAAGACGATGCCTATAGCAACAAAACCTTCTGCTACCGAGTGCTCTCCAAAGACGGCTTCGACCGTGGACATAACGACAATGCCACCCTCCACTATGGCGTGCGCCTCATGGTAAACAGAGACGTGGACGAATTCGGCAAGCGCGCCCCACGCCAGTTGCAGAAAGACAAAGACGAGCAACGCCTCATACACCGCAAGTAGTGGGCAACAGCACAGGATAACCGAACAGTGGCAGCTTGCGAGCCACCGCCGTCCACCAAGCCGCCGCCAACGAACGATATACGATATAGAATAAACGACCACGCCACGTCTCCCCTGCGGAGCATGACGTGGTCGTATTGTTTCTATGCGGTTGGTGAGGTTTGTGTGGTTGCGAATTATTTGCTACCTTTGCACCCCTAAAATAAAAACTGGAGATAACAACAATGGCTACAAGACAAAACTCATACCAAGAGATAACCAAAACGACAACGCTGCTCACAGCCTTGTACGCACTGCTGTGCGCCATGCTGCTGTGCGCATGCGACAACGGCACGGATGCCGAACCCGAAGAGCCACGCCGCCAACCGCGCATGGTGCGGCTCAGCGTAGAAGTGGCAAACGCCACGTTCAGCTACGACAAGCCAGCTGCGACAAGGGCAATGAGCTACGAATTTGAGGGCGAAACGCTATTTCCACAGCTGCGCCTCAAGAGTGGCGAGACGCAGAAGGGGATTTGCGCCATCAGGAACGACAACCCCAAGATACCCGTGAGATGCGTGCCTGTGGAATGGATAGTAAGGGGCAACACACTGTGGTGCGACAACATCACCACCGAGGTGGAGTGTCCCGACGGCGAAGAGCTAGGCAACTGGCAGGCGTGTTTCATGCTTGGGCAAGGCACCTACGATGCCAAGAGCCAACGCATGACCTTTGGGGTGAGCCGCATGGCACAACCCATAACCCGGGGCGAGGAGCAACAGTGGAATCTGCCATACCTCTCGCCATGGCTGCCGCTGAAGACGCACGACGGCATTCACCTGCACACGCCTCATGTGAGGTTCACACCGCAAGGAGCGTTCATCCGAATGCGGCTGACCAACGACACAGGGCGAGAGCTCGACTTGGCTGAACTGCGTATGCGCGCCTCCGACGCTTCGATGCAGGCAGCACCGTTTGTGTGGGAAGCGACGTGGCAGACAGACAGCCGAGCGACAGAGCCTGCGGTAGCACCTGTGTTGCTGAAAAAAGGAGAAGATTTCGTGTGTCCGCTCACCCAGCCACTCACGCTGAAACCGGGCGAGACATCAGGCTGGTACGGCTTCTGGGCAATGCCCATAGGCAAACAGGCAGGCTATCTCTCTGACATCTACGCCATACCCACGACAGAGCGCAAGGGCAAACGCACGCCGTGGTGGATACACCACACGCCATTGGAGGGCAGGAGCGGAGCGCAAGGACCCAAGGCAGGACTCACATACACGCTCTCGCTGCGCCTGCGCCAACTGGTGCCAACCACCAACGCCAATTGGATGCAGAACATAGAAGACGACCGACTGGTGTGCAAGATGTCCATTCCCGGCACCCACGACACGGGAGCATGGACGGGCATCGTATGGGTGAAAACGCAAGACAAGGACATCAAGGGGCAGCTCGAGAGCGGTATACGCTTCTTCGACATCCGCTTGGTGCTCGACGGCGATGTGCTGAAACTCTGCCACGACAGGTTTGTGTTCGACCGCACGTTCCACAAGGATGTATTGCGTGCCACCGCTGATTTTCTGCGGGAACACCCCTCAGAAACAGTTATCATGACCATCAAGCGCGACTATGACTACGATCACGATGGAGGCGACAAATACCGCAAGGCGGTGAGCAACGTGCTGAAAGCCGATCCCTACGTTACACCATACATTGCAGGAGCATTCAGCCCTGACCTCACTATGGGCGACCTGCGTGGCAAGATGCTCATCGTGAGCCGGGAGGGCTGGTATTCCACCAATTCGGGCTGGATAGAGAGCTGGCCCAACAACCGTCAGTTCTCTACCACCCTACAGTCGATGAACTACACCAGAACCACGCTGCACGTGGAGGACACCTACAAATGCGAAGCTAAGGACAAGGTGAGCCTCGTTCGCCAGAACCTGCTCAAAGCCAGTGAGGCGTACGGTAGTGCGGCACCCGACTGGTTCATCACCTTCTGCTCGTACACGGGATACAATGGTATCGGTGCGCCCAATACCGTCACTAAATACGTGGATCCCTATGTGATGGACATCCTGCGGGGCGACGACAACATGCGCACCACGGGCATACTGCTTTTCAACTTCGCAGGCTGGTGGGACAACGGACTCACCAACATCGCCATCAAGTTCAACGACACCGCCACACCGCCTCTCAAGCAGTGGTAACAAGGTGAGACAAGCCTATACACCGTCCGAGCCGTGCAGAATCCCCCTCATCGGCACGGCTTCATCGCAGATTATTAAACATCATAAAACATATTACAGTTATGCAATACGCAATTATCATCTTCGCAAGTTTCTTTGTCTTGCGCCTGTTCTCGCTCGCCTATTCTATCAAGAACGAGAAACGTCTCATCAAGTGTGGTGCCACCCAGTACGGAAAACGCAACTCCCTGCTGCTGACACTTGCCCACATAGCCTATTATTTTGGTGCCCTGTACGAGGGATATGCCAGCAACATGGAGTTTGACCGAGTTTCGGTCATCGGCGTGGCAGTCATGGCATTTGCCTACCTCATGCTGTTTTACGTTATCTATAAACTGCGCGACGTTTGGACGGTGAAACTCTACATCGTACCCAACCACCGCATCGAGCGCAGTTTCTTGTTTCGCACAGTGCGACACCCCAACTATTTCCTCAACATCATACCAGAACTGATAGGCGTGGCTCTGCTCTGCCATGCTTGGACAACGCTGTGCGTGGGTCTGCTGCTCTACGGCTACCTGCTAATGGTTCGCATCCGTCAAGAAGAAAGAGCCATGCGCCACCTGCTATCGTAACCACTGTGACCGACGTCACTCAGTTCCGTACATGTCGTCACTCAACTCCGTACATGTCAATATGTAGTGTCGTACAGGTCGTCACTCAACTCCGTACACGTCGTCAGTCAGTAGAGAGAAAGTGTATCCCTCATTTCTTTTTGGACTGTGCACTTTCTTGCGTTTTGCTCACCTTATAAATGAGGTGAGCAAAACGACACAGATGGGTTTGTTTAATTTCCGTGCATTTCTAAACATCGGAATGCTATTGGCTGAAAGTGAAAAACCCGGCAAGTAGGCTGCTGCACTTGACAAGCCTTCATTTTGTCAACAATTTGGTCGTACGATTACGGATAACCATATCATCTTTGCTGTTGCCTCGCCAACCAATTAGCATCCTTGCGGTTCAACAACAATATTAGCCAATATGAATGGTCACCTTGCCTTATGTCATCACTCGCAAGGCTATATGTCGTCCCTCACAGTCATTGGAAAGCACTGCTATACTGTTTTTTTTTATTTTTTAGTTTTTTTACCTAAATCGTTAATTAGCGTAACTTGCTTTCATTTTGTATTTATCAAGAACGAAAAACCATGTATTGCGTTAGCGCACAGTTGTTGTTATTGCAACAGTAAACTCTCTCTTGCTTTCTTTTTGCATAAAAAGAACTCCAACGAGCGATTTAGACTCAAAAACGAAAAATGCGTCTTGTGCGATATTTAAGAAATTTATTTTAATTTTGGGAACTAAAAATTTCTTAACGTACAATATAAAAAGTGACAACATGAAAAAGGTAAGCAAATTGTGTACACTGATGTGTCTCATCACATTATGTACAACCAAACTCCACGCAACAGATTTGTTGGTGTTTCAAATGAAGTCTGGGACAAAGATAACATTTGTCTTGAACGATGATCCTAAGTTTTCTTTACAAGGCACAACGCTGGTTGCCACCGATGGCAGCAACAACACGAAAGAAATTGACATCACCAAACTTGAATGCTATTATGTTTCGAAGGACGACAAGGTGACAGGGGTGAACAACGTGTCCGAGAACGGTATGAGCCGTAGGATGGCGAATGGGCATGTTTACTACGAGGGACTTGCCGCCAACGCAGAAATCAGGCTCTTTACTATTAACGGTCAGTTGGTGGGTCATTACAAGGCTTCACAGACGGGATACGTTGACATAGACTTAACCATGCAGCCCAAGGGTGCGTATGTTATCAAGGAGGGCAATCAAGCCATAAAAATCATTAACCAATAATATATAGAACAATATGAGAAATAGAATTTTACTCAGTATGCTGCTCGTGGGTGGCGTATTGTGTGCGAATGCACAAAGTTACGTCATGAAGGTGAAAACCAAGCAGGGCGAGGAGAAAACGTTTGATGCCACGGATATAGAGCGTGTGTATTTTGAGAAACAAGTGGGTGGCGGAAGTAACATGCTTAGAGGCAATGACGTGAAAGAGTACCTCAAGGGATTGCCGTTCGCACCCGGCATGGCAAGGGACAATGGAACGCCCATCCAGCCCGGAACAGGGCAACCTGAAATCGTAGGTACTCCAACCGTCACACCCGGTAGCAGGGACAAGGTAGACGGCATACCGGGCTATTGGGTAACGACAACGACGAATTACAAGTTGAACAATACTTTCAACGAAATGATTTTGCTCGACCCAAGAACAGACATCATTTATCCGGGATGTGCGCTCAAAGGCAACTCTATCATCAACGGCACGTATGCCACCATCTCCGACTGCGAGTTAGGCGAGGTTACTTGGACGCTCAACCTCAATCCAGAGAGTGAGGCAGATTCCCACTCTTCATCCTTCACTGTGAAAAATCCTCGTTACAGCGACTATCAGCAAGCTCTCAACAAATGGGCAACCATCGCATATAAGGAAGGTTCTAACATCTTGCTGGAGTCTGTAGAAAAAGTAAATAGCAACGAAGAGCTGGCGATAAAGCTCGGTTTGGCGGTAAAAAGCCCCATTGTTGACTTCGCTGCCAGCTTCGGCTTCAACTTCTCCAAGAAGAAGAATCACATCCTTGCCAAAGTTATCCAAAAAGGTCCGAGTGTCATCGTTGACGCACCAAGAAAGACCCCTACTATCTTCCAGTCGGTGGACAAGACATACTTGGAAAACTGTCAGCCGGTCTATGTGTCTGCCATCAACTACGGACGCATTCTCTACCTGTGCATTGACACGGATGCCGACGAGAAGGACGTGCAGCAAGCACTCGACATCGCCGTAAAGAAAATTAAGGGTATTGTGGACATTGAGGCGAACGATGAGATAAAGTATAAGAAGATTTTGGAGAACAGCGACATCCACATCACAATGCTCGGAGGCGGACAAACCTTGCAAAACCAAGTGGCAAGTGCCAACCTCGAAGCCGTGAAGACATTCCTCGCACAGCGAGTTCCTTTCAACCAGCTGCACCCAGTGAGTTTCCAGCTTAGGTTTGCCGTTGACAATTCTTTGGCTCGCGTGCAGGCATCAAGCACCTACAGCGTTACACGTCGTGAATTTGTACAAGACTTCAAGAAGGCGCGCCTCGTCTTCCGTGTCGATGCCATCGACGGCATGGGCGACGGACACTTCCGTGACAAATATGCACAAATCAGAGGCGACCTGCTGATGTACCTTGAGGGCGACCCAGAGATGAAGATGAGAACGTTGTGGAAAGCAGGCAAACTGCCCGACTTGTACTACGACAAAGTAAAACAATACTTTGACACCAAGACCACTGAATACTTCGAGATTACAAGAGAGCAAGGTGAGACCGTGGAAGATATGTGCGACAGGTGCTACTTGTCATTTGTATCAAATCTCGTCAACAAGCACCAAGCGACAGCTACAAGGGTAACAGAAGCCAAGTACGGCGTAGCGCCGTCAAGTTTGCCACTGAGCAGCATTCTTGAACACCACAAGACCAAGGAACCTATCGTCTTCACGCTAACCACGGAGGGAAGCAACAGGATTGTTAAGCTCTACGTCACCGTGGATAAGATAAGATACATGGAGTAATCCAAAGAAATATTTTTCTGAATTAAATGAAACTATCCGTCGGACTTGCTCATTTTGCCGCCAGCCTCACGACAGGGCAACACAAAATCTGCCAAGAGTCCCTCGGATAGTTTCTCTTTTCTCACATCGTTTTACCATTGTTCAGTCAAACAATCTTAAAAGTTTTTCTATGAAACGATTATTACTCTTGCCACTGTCCTTGATGTTGTGCTTGCTGGCAATCTCTGCCCCCATAGGCAAGGACAAGGCACTACGCATAGCACGCACCTTCATCGGCGCACAAGGCTACATCGGTGGGCAGAACATATCCGTGGCATACAGTCCACAGAGTGCCTCCAGACACCACACGACAACTACCACGCGTGCCGTCACACGCACCAACGAGGGGCAAACCCTCTACTACGTCATCAACAACGGCACCGACAAAGGCTTTGTTGTCGTAGCAGGCGACGACCGTGTCGTACCCATCTTGGCATACTCCAAGGAGGGAACGCTCACACAAGAAGCCATCATGCGACACCCCTCCATACATTGGCTGTTTGAGGAATACCAGCGACAAATCCAATGGGTACTCAGCCACCAATCACACGCGCCAGCCGCCGTGCCAACCCGAGCTGCCACCGACCGTGCGGACATAGAACCATTGCTCGGCTACGACAGCAACCGACGTCAACAGCTGCCTTACCCCATATCGTGGGGACAGGCGTGGCCATTCAACCTATACGCCCCCAACTACAAGTACAACGGAACCATATACCCCACCGTGGCAGGTTGTGTGGCAACAGCCATATCCACCGTGCTGAGATGGCACAAGTGGCCCAACCACCCACATGGAAGAACCGAATATTGGTGGAAAGGACAATACCGGATGCGACTCAACTTTGACGGAGTGGGCAGGGAGAACGCTGCCTACGATTGGAACCAAATGCCTGCGGCAATTACGGGCGGAGGCTACGATAGGGCAACTCGCACCATGCTCACCGACACACAGGCGGACAACATAGGACGGCTCTTGCGTGACGTGGGCTATGCCGTGCAGATGGACTACAATCCAGCCTTCGTGGGTGGCAGCGGAGCCTATGTGTACAATGCACCCGACGCACTGACCAACCACTTCGGATACAAGAAAGACGTGCGCTTCCTCGAACGCAACAACTACAGAAAGGCGGCATGGCTCGCACATATCCACGCCGAGCTGAAAGACTACGGTCCTGTGGTCTATGCTGGCTTCTCACAGGGCGGAGGTCATTGTTTCGTCCTCGACGGTATCAAAGCCAACGGCATGGTGCATGTCGATTGGGGCTGGAACCGCTCACAAAATGGTTGGTACAACCTCGATGTGCTACAACCTGGAGAGGAGGGCATTGGTGGCGGAAGTGGCGGATATGCCTATCACCAGCAAATGCTGCGCTACCTGCAACCCGACAGACAACAGCCCGATGAGGAAGATAACGAGGACGAAGAGGAGCAACCCGAACCCAAGAACGTGCAGCTATTCATCCCCAACACTCAGAAACCACACCACACCATCAAGCAAGGTGACAAAGCCACCATCGAGATAACCGTGGGCAACAAGGGCAACGACAACTATGTGGGGCAGATAGCCCTTGCCGTGTACAAGAGCGAGACCGACCCACACTCTCAGCTGGTGGACAGGCAAACCACGCTCATTCGAGCTGCCAGCCAACGTGCGATAACTTTCAGCGTGAACACTGACGACCTCGCCCCAGCCGACTATCATCTCGCTATCTGCTATGTCAAGGATGCCAAGTTCGTGGCGTTGCAAGAACAGGCTGGCACGCTCACCGTGCAGGACGAGCAACCCACGCCAACCCCCACGCCTGAGATTGATAAGCCCAACATCATCGTAACGCTCCAAACCTTTGCCTACGCACAAGAAGGCGAGCGCATCAAGATACCCTTCTCCGTGGTCAACAATGGCGGCAAGTATGCTGGCGATATCAAACTCTATGCCATGCCAACCACGTCAAGCCATGCCACACCAGTACTGATTTCAGCGGGCAGCACCACCATTGAGCGAGGACAGAGCATGCGCTACACCTTCTACACCAACGAAGCTTTTGCAAGGCTCACCAACAGCGAGGCTACCGATGAGGGAACCAAATACTACCTACTGCTGGCGTTCCACCACCAAGGGCAAGATTTCTACGCTCCTCTCGGACAAGACCCAGCCAACAACCATGTGGGGCAACTCACCATACGCACTGCCGAGAAACCTGATCCAACACCGCAACCACAGCATGGCGACATCACGCTGCGCACGGCATATTTCAAGCAGGGCGATAGCTGGTTAGGCTCAGACTATGCCGTCACCTACCAGCGACAAGGCAGTCTCACGGTGCGCTACTCGCTCTACTCACGGACAGGCTACAAGGGCGACGTTTGTTTCTATCTCACCCAAGCCTCGGGCAGTCCCTACCCAGCCACCAACATGTATCTGCGCCGCAATGTGGTGATGCGTGCAGGCTATGGCTACTTGGACGTGGTTTTCCCTACAGCATCGTTGTTGCAAGGCATGGCTTATGCCAATTTGCAATACCAAGTAGAGGGCGACGAGCGCATGTATTTCAGAGCCACCAGCCAAGTGCCGTTCTATGTGCGCAACTATTCCTACTACGACTATTACGAGCCAGACGATGATGACGGGCTGCCCAGTGCGGGGCAAGGGCAGCAGACGCACGGTGCCACTTTCGACTTCCAGCACGACCCTCTCGCCTATACCAAAGCACAATCCATAGGTAACGATGAGCCAAGCCAAGGCGAGAACATCAGCACCTCTATCTTTGCCCCCGAGCAGAGTAGGTCGCTTATCGTCTCACCAGAGATTGTGGCAGGTTGTCTCACGCTCATCGTTCCTCAAGCCTGCGCTATGCGCATCTATGCTTCCACTGGGCAATGCGTGGCAACCGTGTCGCTCAGAGAAGGAACCAACAGTGTGGAACTGGCACACTTGCCCAGCGGCATCTATATGGTGTGTACTGTCTTTGGTAACGCTAAAATCGTCAAGCCATAGCCCCGTTATGCATCACACACATAGCAGCCACAAGCGGTTGCACTTACAGTAGAATAATCTTTATAAACAATCTATCATCAGGATAACCTTTATAAACAGGATAGGCAACCACAGATAGACGTGAGGTATTGAAAGGGGGCGTTTTTCTGAAAAGAAAAACGCCCCCTGTATTTTACCCAATATTCTTCTATATGTCGACATGTACGACTCTGAGTGACGACATGTACGGCACTACACGTCGACATGTACGGATCTGAGTGACGTTACTCACGACTCTGACTGACAACACTCACGGTTATTGGCGGCAGACAATCGGGCTACCAACCAAAAAGGCATTGTAGATGTGCTTTCTCATCCATAGGCTTTCTCTTTATAGGGAACGCCTTTTTTGTTGGCGCAGCGCATCTTCCCCTCATTTTATTTCCCACCATTTCCCACCTTTACCTCCCCGTGTGCGCGTTTGGTTTAATCAATTTAATTTTGCCAATATATAACATTATATATTCATCAAAATGTAATAATTTATGGAACTAAACAACAATGACAACTATGTGCTGGTATTGGAAGACCGCACGGAAGTGAAGAACGAGAAAGAGACAGGAAAACTCTCTGTAGTTTCAGGTATTGACGACAAGGGCAAGCTTCAAACAACCGAAGCCAAAGACGTGCATCAGACTGCCTTTTTGAAGTTCAACAACAAGGACGGTTTGCTGAAGAACTTCATGACCAATTTCCTCAAACAGTTTAACGAGCCGTCCCGTTTTGGACTCTACAAAGTAGTGGCTAACAACGTGGAGCAAGGTGTGGCATCGCTCCAAACAATGTTACAAAACCGTGAGAAACCTGAGAACAAGCAGCAGTTGGCAGACACTCAGGTGTGCTTTGATGATTTCCTGCCCAAGCAGAAGAATGCCACCGCCATCGACGAGTCAAAGATTGATTGGAAGCAGCTTGACAACCTCGGTCTTACCCGTGAGCGATTGGAGCAGAGCGGAGAACTTACCAAAATGCTCAACTGGCAGAAGAGCAATCTTGTAACCATCGCCATTCCGATGGGCGATACCACCATCTACACCGATGCCCGTTTGGCATTCCGTACCGATGGCGAGGGTAATATCGGTTTGGCAGTTCACCCGCTTCGCAAGGAGCCACAGCTCGATTTCCCTTATATGGGACACAAGTTTTCTCCAGAAGAGAAAGAGCAACTTCTTGCAACGGGTAATCTCGGTAAGACCATTGAGATTACGCCCAAGAATGGTGAGCCATTTGCCGCCTACGTTTCCATTGACCCACAGACCAACGAACTCATTGCCCTGCGTGCCGACCGCGTGAATATCCCCAAGGAAATCAAGGGTGTTACACTTTCTGATGCACAGTACAAAGACCTTGTAGAGGGCAAAGCCGTGAAAGTGGAAGGAATGACCGCCAAGAGTGGTAAATCCTTCAATGCTACCTTGCAAGTCAATGCCGAGAAGAAAGGCATCGAGTTCATCTTCGAGAATAAGCAAGGCTTGAAGGAGCGACAGCAGCACTCTCAGCAACAAGGCGCACCACATAAGCTCTGCGGTTTGGAACTCTCAGCGAAGCAGCGTGAAGCATTAGACAGCGGTCGCACACTTTATCTGAAGAACATGGTGGACAAGGAAGGACAACCCTTCAATGCCTATGTCCGTATGGATAAGGAGCAGAACCGCCCGCGTTTCTACAAATGGAATCCTGACAAGAAGCAAGATTGGAACTCTCAGCGAAGCAGCGTGAAGCATTAGACAGCGGTCGCACACTTTATCTGAAGAACATGGTGGACAAGGAAGGACAACCCTTCAATGCCTATGTCCGTATGGATAAGGAGCAGAACCGCCCGCGTTTCTACAAATGGAATCCTGACAAGAAGCAAGAGACCGGCAAGGAAAAGGTGGTAGCCGTAGCCGAAGAACACAAAACACAGGTTGCCGTGAATAATCACGGTAAGACCAACGAAGCCACCAAGAACGTGAAGGAGCCGTTGAAGACCGGGCAGACACAACCTACTGCCGCCCAAAAGCAGAAGCAGGACGAAAACAAGCAGAAGAAGTCCCGTGGACGTAAGATGTAACCCTTAATCCTTTACCGACTATGACAACTTGTATTATCGCCGAGAAACCCTCGGTAGCCAGAGACATTGCCCGTATCGTTGGGGCAAATAATAGACAAGACGGATATATAGAAGGTAACGGCTATATGGTTACTTGGGCAATGGGACACCTCATTACCCTTGCCATGCCCGAAGCCTACGGTTTTGCAGCCTATAAAGCAGAAGACCTGCCCATCCGTCCCAATCCCTTCCAACTTATCGTGCGACAAGTGCGCAAGGATAAGGAGTACACATCAGACCCCGCAGCACTCAAGCAACTCAAAGCCATTCGAGTTTGCTTTGACAAGGCTGACCGCATCATCGTAGCCACCGATGCCGGGCGTGAAGGTGAACTCATCTTCCGCTATATCTACAACCATTTGAACTGCCACAAACCTTTTGACAGACTTTGGATTTCCTCCCTCACGGATAAAGCCATCCGTGAAGGACTTTCCAATCTTAAGCCGGGAAGCCATTACGATAATCTCTATTACTCTGCCAAGGCAAGAAGCGAAGCCGACTGGCTTGTGGGCATCAATGCCAGCCGTGCCCTGTCCATCGCTCGCAAAGGCGGTTACTCTTTGGGAAGGGTACAGACCCCGACACTCGCTATGGTCTGCCGTCGGTACATAGAAAATCGTGATTTTTCTTCCGTCCCCTATTGGAAACTCTCCGTAGCAGCAGAGAAAGAGGGCGTATCGCTGAAAGCTGTGAGCAGTAGTGCATTTGACAATGAAGCCGATGCACAGTCCGCTCTCGCCATGCTTCGCGAACAGAGCCGGCTTACCGTGACTTCGGTCGCAAAAAAGGTGGGACATACGTCGCCACCCCTCTTGTTCGACCTTACCTCCCTACAGAAGGAAGCCAACCGAAAGCACGGCTTTTCAGCAGATAAGACCCTCTCAATCGCACAAAGCCTCTATGAGAAGAAAATCACGACCTATCCCCGCACCGGCAGTCGATACATCAGTGAAGACGTTTTCGAGGAAGTACCCACTTTACTTGGCAAGATAGGCACTGCACTTCCGACACCACTTAACCGCCACTCGGTGGACAACGGCAAGGTAACTGATCACCACGCCATTATCCCTACGGGTGAAACAACATCGGGACTATCGACAGATGAAACGACCATCTACCAAATGGTAGTCCATCGTTTCATCGAAGCCTTTTCTCCCGATTCAGAGGAGGAGAGGATGCAGGCGGAACTGACAGACGGTACAAACACCTACATTTGGAAGGCGTGCCGAAGTATCTCCTTGGGCTGGAAAGCCGTGCAGCATAGTACTGGCACGAACGATGAAAAAGGCAAAGAGGAAGAAGAACAGACTTTATCCGTATTGCCCAATCTAATAGAAAACGAGGTGTTACCACTGCTTTCTTCAGAAATTACCGAGCACAAGACCAAGCCCAAACCGCTCTATACAGAAGCGACTTTGCTTTCTGCTATGGAAAACGCAGGGAAAGAGGTCGCAGATGCAGAAAGTAAAAGAGCAATGGCAGAGTGCGGCATCGGTACACCAGCCACTCGTGCCAATATCATCGAGACATTGATTCTGCGAGACTATATCCGAAGAGAAAAGAAAACGGTAGTCCCGACAGAGAAAGGCTTGGCAGTCTATGAGATTGTCAAGGATAAACGAATTGCCAATGCAGAGATGACAGGCTCGTGGGAACTGACCCTTGCCGCCATCGAGGCTGGACAAATGCCACCCGAGAAGTTCGCACAAGGCATCAACTCCTATGTGGAGACGATTTGCGAGGAACTCCTTGCCCTTGCTCCACAGGTACAAAAGTCCTATCCCACCTACCACTGCCCCAAATGCAGCAATGAGAGTGTGGGCATCTATGCCAAAATTGCGAAATGCAGGCACGAGGGCTGCGACTTCCACATCTTCCGTGAAATCTGCGGCACGTTCCTTTCCGAGGACAATATCCGTGATTTGATAACTACCGGGCGAACGCCTATCCTCAAAGGCTTGACGAGCAAGGCAGGCAAGAAGTTCAACGCACGTCTTGTTCTGGGCGAAGACCATACCACCGCCTTTGAGTTTGAAGGAAAGAAAGGCAAAGCACGAGGAAGATAACTCTCACAGAATCGGAGATAAAACAAATTAGTTGGAAGATAGGAAAAATTATCTTCCGACTAATTTTCCCTCTCCATCTTAAAACAGAAAAATTATGGCATACAATAAGAAAGCAGTCTTGGAGGGCAATACGGAAGCCATCCGTGTGATCCTCCGATTAGAGAAAGAACGCCGTGAAGCCACCGAAGCCGAGAAAGTCCTGCTCAGAGGTTATCAAGGTTTCGGTGGTCTGAAATGCGTGTTGAACCGTTGTGATAATCCCGATGACCTCCGCTATTGGAGCGCATCGGAGCAAAACCTGTTCGCGCCTACCCAAAGGCTCAAACAGATGATTTACCGTGATGCCGTCGATGCCAGCACCGCCAAACGCTATTGGGAGAGTATCAAGGCAAGCGTACTGACCTCCTTCTATACCGACACCCGTATCGTCTCCGCCATTGCCGAAGCCCTTAGTGCTGCCGACATGCAAGTAAGAAGGTGCTTAGACCCTTCAGCAGGTATGGGAGCCTTTACCGAAACCTTTGCCAAAAGTGCCGGTATGGTCGATGCGATGGAGAAAGACCTACTGACGGCGCGCATCACACAAGCCCTTCATCCTTACGGCAAGGATAATATCTTTGTTCGGCAAGAACCCTTTGAAGCCATCGGAGAACTGGAAGAAAAGGACAAGTACGACCTGATTACCAGCAACATCCCCTTTGGCGACTTTATGGTTTATGACCGTAGTTATAGCAAGGGAGAGAATATCCTTAAACGGGAATCCACCAGAACCATTCACAATTATTTCTTTGTAAAAGGGCTGGACACTATCAAGGAGGGCGGACTTCTTGCATTTATTACCTCGCAGGGTGTATTGGACAGCCCCAAGAATGAAGCCATCCGCCGTTACCTCTTGCAGAATAGCCGTCTTATCTCCGCCATCCGCCTACCTTCGGGTATGTTCTCCGAGAATGCAGGTACGGATGTGGGCAGCGACCTGATTGTCCTGCAAAAACAATCGGGCAAGGAAATTGGTGAGGGCATCGAACAGCAGTTTGTACAAACCGCCTCTGTTCCCAAAGGCGACGGCTTTTCTATTGCGTTTAACCATAACTCCCTCTTTGAGGGCGAATGGAAGGATATTTCCCACCGCACGATTGCCACAGAGCGCACGATGGGTACAGACCCTTATGGTAAGCCCGCTTGGGAATACACGTTTGACGGCAGTATCGAGGATATGGCTGACAGCCTGCGTACACAGCTCTCTTTGGAAGTGGAGCAGCGTTTCGATCGTAAACTCTATGAAACCGGCATACCCATGACCGAGGAGGAATGGCAGGTACACGTGGACAAGATGGTGCAGAAAGTGCAAGGAGGTCTAAAAACAGAACAACCACCTCTGTTACAAGAATCCAAGGATAAGGAGGAAAAGAAAGAGGATAAGGAAGATGAAAAAGAAGAAGAAAATGCTTACAATTTGATGCCCGACAGCACTAAGAAGCAACTTCCCAAACTCTATGCAACGGAAAAGCAACTCATCGGCGACCGCACAGCATACGCTCGCTACTTTTTCCCTATGGGAGCCTATACCGCCTATATGCTGGAATACGACCCCAAGGAACGCATCGGCTTCGGAGCCGTTACGATGGGCTATGGTTGGGAACTTGGGTATATGTCCCTCAAAGAAATGGAGGAAGTCAAGATACACGGATTGGGTATAGAACGGGACTTATACTTCAAACCCACTAAATTGCACGAGATAGCAGAACTGGAAGAGATTGTCAGAGGACAATACACTAAAGAACCCATCATTGAGGAAATCAAGGATGAAAGCCGTCAGGAAGTGCAGAAACCTGTACAGGAAGACAATCAACCACAAGCAATGGTAGAACAAGTCGAGGAGGTTTTGAAAGTCGAAGAAGCTGCGCCAGTTTTACATACAGAGCCTGAAACCGAACCAGCCCCAGAAGGTGTCCCCGTAATTACCCTTCAAAGACAATACGAACAAGAAAGCCGTGAAATTCGCACAGACGTGGAAGCCCCACGCGAGATGAACGGTCAGACGGTATTCTTTGATGAAGACCATCATCCGATTATGGATAGCACTATAGAGACAGAAGCCATGGAACAGTTCTTGTTTGCCCCAGAGGAATATAGTCTTTGGACACAAGATGTAGCCCGTGTAAATAATGAAATCAAAGAGGCTGCTCAACAAAAGAAGGTCAGCGATAACCAACCACTTTCTGCGAGCAGGCAACCCAAGCCGGCAAGAAGCACGCCAAGCAGTTCCCGCAGAAGCAAGAAAACTGCATCTGCTCCCGTCAGAGAGCCCTCGCTCTTTGACTTTATGGAGGAAGCCGAACCTCGCAAGCCACAGCCCATAGCAGAGGTTAAGAAAGAGTTTGATGCTTCACCGCGTCCGTTCCTTTCTTCTCCCGACTCACATTTGCGTGACGGCTCGATAGTCGTACAGAATGGGCAGGTAGGTTTCCTGTCTGACTTGAAACGACATCCTACCTTCAACCCGATGGACTTACCCTTTGCTCAGCTCTCACGGCTGAAAGCATATATTGAGATTAGGGAGAGTTATCACCGACTCTATGATTATGAGGCGAACAACCAAGCGGAGGACAAGGAAGAGCGTGAGAAACTCAATCGGCTTTATGACGGCTATGTAGGTCGTTGGGGGTACTTCAACCAGAAGACAAACACCGATGTCATCAAGATGGATGCCACCGGAGTGGAAATGCTGTTCTTGGAACGCTCCGAGAACGGCAAGTACATCAAGGCGGACATCTTCGACCATCCGACGGCTTTTTCCACCTCCGAACTGTCCATAGCTTCAGACCCGATGGAGGCATTGGGCGCATCACTCAACAAATACGGCACGGTGGAGCTTGACTATATGAGTTCTTTGCTTCCCGATATGGAAGAGAGCGATATGCTTTCTGCTTTGGAAGGACGCATCTTCTACAATCCCGAAGAGGACAGCTATGAGGTAGCCGACAAGTTTATTTCTGGCAATGTGATTGAAAAGGCGGAGCGTATCGAGTCGTGGCTCTTGGATCATCCGGAGCATGAGGAAGCGAAACAGAGTCTGACTGCCCTGCGTGCCGCCACTCCCACGCCCATTCCCTTTGCTGATTTGGATTTCAACCTCGGTGAACGCTGGATACCCGCGAAAGTCTATGGCAAGTTCGCCTCGGAGTTCTTCGAGACGGACATCAGGGTGAGTTATCATTCTAATATGGACGAGTATGCCATTGGCTGCGACCAAAAGAACGGTAATATCTGGCACAAATATGCTGTACAAGGTGAGTTTAGACGCTATGACGGACTCAATTTATTGAAGCACGCACTTCACAATACCATTCCTGACATTAACAAAAGCAAGACCATACTTGATGCGGAGGGTAATGAGAAGACGATTAAGGTTCGTGACGGTCATGCCATACAGATGGCAAATGCCAAGATTGAGGAAATCAGACAAGGCTTTGTAGATTGGCTCGGACGGACACCCGACACGTTCAAGGAGCAGCTCTCTGACCGTTACAACCGCCTTTTTAACTGCTTTGTGCGTCCCAACTTCGACGGTACGCATCAGTCGTTTCCCGACCTCGACCTTAAAAGATTGGGCATACAAGACCTTTATAAGAGTCAGAAAGATGCCGTGTGGATGCTGAAGACCAATGGAGGTGGTATCTGCGACCACGAGGTCGGTGCAGGTAAGACGCTTATCATGTGTACAGCAGCCTACGAGATGAAGCGGTTGGGATTGGCTAACAAACCGATGATTATTGGACTCAAAGCAAATGTATTCGATATTGCCGACACTTTTCGCAAGGCTTATCCCAATGCCAAGATACTCTATCCGGGAAAGAATGACTTCAGCAAGCAGAATCGCCAACGCATCTTCAATGACATCAAGAATAATGATTGGGACTGCATTATCCTCACGCATGAGCAGTTCGGCATGATACCGCAAGCATTGGAGATACAAGAAGCGATTTTGCAGAAAGAAAAAGATTCTGTAGAAGAAAATCTTGAAGTGCTCCGTATGCAGGGAGCGGACATTTCCCGTGCCATGCTCAAAGGCTTAGAAAAACGTAAGCAGACCTTGGAAGCCAAGTTACAGGACATTCAAGACAGCATTGCCGAGCGCAAGGACGATGCCGTGGACTTTAAGATGATGGGTATTGACCACCTTTTTGTAGATGAAAGCCACCAATTCAAGAACCTGATGTTCAATACTCGCCACGACAGAGTGTCGGGCTTGGGCAATCCGGATGGCTCACAGCGTGCGCTCAATATGCTCTTTGCCATTCGCACCATACAGGAGCGGTCAGGCAAGGACTTGGGAGCAACTTTTCTTTCGGGAACTACTATCAGTAATTCGCTAACAGAATTATATTTGCTCTTCAAATACTTGCGCCCGCAAGCCTTGGAGAAGCAGGGCATTAACAGTTTCGACGCATGGGCTGCGGTCTTTGCCAAGAAATCGACTGACTACGAGTTCTCCATCACAAACGACATCATTCAGAAAGAGCGGTTTAGGACATTCATCAAGGTGCCGGAGCTTGCCTCGTTCTATGCGGAAGTATGGGAGTAGAAAGCAGAAAATGGCATAAAACTCATATCTGACTGAAATACAGCGGATATTGCTTGTTTCTTCTTAGGGTTGCATCATAGGAAACAGGCAGAAAAGGGAGCGAAAAGGAGGGAGTTCAGTTACCAAATCGTTCGAAAAACGATAAATCGCAAATCTCCGCATAAAAGTAATGGGGGTGAATGTAATCGACTGATTACTAATAAAAAGCAGAATATATAATCTGATAAGGTGAACGACTAAGAAACGAGCGAGTTTCTTTCCCTTTCTTTATTCTGCAAAGTCTCAAAGAACTCTCTGTTTGATGTTGCAAAGATAGCGATATAATTCATATAAGCAAAGTATTTACGTTGTTTTTTCAATGAAAATCAACCTTAGACATTTCTAATTCTATAAAATCGCCATTTTAAGGTATTGCATATATCTATGAACAATGGTAATTTTGCAAAATGATAATCAAAAGAATTCTTTTAATCTTCATCATTCTACTTCTGCTGTTTCCCACTGCTAATGCTACTATTTTGAATTTAGTTGTGGGTGATACTATATACCCTACTCGAAAACATGTTTCTTCATTACATAAAACGATAGAACTCGATGAAGTTCAAGTTATTGGACAGCGGAAATTGTTTTCCATAAGAAAAGACACCACGTTTATCAATACTGATTGCCTTCGAGTAAGGAAAGGTGCTAACTTGGAAGACTTAATCAGGAATATTCCGGGCATGGAATACGACAAGGCGAACAGGCAACTATCATTCAAAGGAAAGCCATTGAACGGCGTAAACATCAATGGCGAGACCTTTATGGGCAACGACATTATCGCAGCGTTGGAGAATATGCCAACCGATGCAGTGGAACTACTGAAACTGTATGACATGCTCAGCGCATTGGAGAAAATGACGGGAGTAGATGATGGTGCCGACAATTATGTGCTGGACATCAAGACCAAATCTACCTACAATGGCAGCCTGACAGGAACACTAACGGCTGAACACGGCAATCGCGACAGACGCAGGGATGAGGTACAGGGCAATCTATTCAATGCCGATGGCGAAAACACCTCGCTGACTTTGCGCTCTGACAATCTTAGTAATATGAACATTGGGGGAAACAATTTCCAAAACATATTGTCGGGCAATATCGTGAAGAAATTTGGTAAGAAAATTACGCTCAATGCAAGCCTCTCACTCAATGCCTTCCACAATGGAAGCGAGAATCATGACTATGATGAGCAATATCTTTCATCGGGAACAAAATATCGGGAATCAATGCTGCTTTCCTTGAGCAAGAATCACAGTAATGCCGCAAACATAAATCTGCAGTATAACATAGACAAAAAGACTTTGCTGAATATAAGTGCAAATGGAAACTTCGGACGGTCAGACAACCTGACTGACAACACAACATACCTATATGAGCGCAATACGGCTGCGGACACGCTGACCTCGGGAACGCTGCGAAATAACACAAAAAGCAATGGAAAGAATTACCATGTATCTGCCGACCTCACACGGCGGATTGGCAAGGCTGGGGCATCATTTACCGTGAAGGCGACACTTGGCGGTAACTCGAATGAAACTAATAATACCAGCCTTTCACTGACGAAATTCCACCACCTGCGCAACGCTGTGGGCGGAGATTCACTACTGTTGCGCAATCTTTGCCAACAACTGCCCACCCTGCGCAACGAAAGCAGAATATCATTGCAATATACCCATCCTTTTGGCAAACAGTTGAAATTGCAGACAGGGTACGGACTGCATCACGAAGAGGATAGAAACACAAGCAACACTTACGACTATACTATACCGAATAGACCATACATAGATAGCCTAAGTTATGAGAACACACTATCTATATGTGGGCAGGAACTCACCCTGAGAATGGATTATAAGGGTAAGCAATGGAAGATAAACAGTGGCATTGATGTAGACCACCCGACTTTGAACTACGAAGGATGAAATTTTTCAGGGACAACTTCCAGCATTTCCAAAAAACAGTTTAACCATTGACTTGGAGACAAACAAACAATTTGAGCATTAAGGTTTAAACCGAATTTTTCCGAAATTGACCTGACCTGACTTTTCCTGAAAATCGACTTTAAAGCTGTTTTTACAGATAAATCAGGTTTCTCTAACAGACAGGAAATAAATGCTAAGTATTTGGCTTTAAACTTAAAATCAAAAAATAAGTGTTTTCTTTTAATGTTTAACAGGGCTGATTTGACAGTTGGCGGTGGCAAGAAACTTTCAGGACCTACCTCATAGACAAGTTTCAAATCAAAAAAAGTATGATAGAAAACGGTATATGGATTGTAAAGCTTCCTCGAAAATAACTTTTGTGTAGGTTCTAATTGAAGGACAATGGAACCTCCCAGAAAATTTCCAAGACTCTCAAACATCAGGATTTTGAAAATATCGGAAGTAATGCCATAAGGAATATTTGACACCACTTTGAAAGGAAATTTCGGAACTGCAAAATTCCTAAAATCACAACCGACAACTTGAACATTTCGGGCATCAGAAAATAATTTTCGTAAATGTTCAACCAAAGCTGTGTCGTTTTCAATAGCAACAACATTGTTGGCGATTTTTAATAAATGAACAGTAAGAAACCCCTTGCCTGCCCCAATATCTAAAACCGTATCCTGATTACTTATATTTGCTTGTCTTATTGCATCTTTTATTAGCACTTTATCAATAGTAAAGTGCTGACCCGTAAAACGAACGGGCAATTTCTTTTTTGTCATTAGTAACTTCTTACAGGTGAATACTTCTTGAGTTCAACTTATAAATGCAACTTTTTGGGTGCGGATAATAAGCAATAAAAACATTTATTTTTCAGAGAGGAAAGAGAGACAATGTCCCCCTTTCTCTCACTCTGAATGGATAAAGTTTGCTATCTTTGCTTTAATTGTCCGTCCAAAGAAAAAAAAGTTGCAGATGAGCAAACATATAACCGAGGTACAAAGGTATGCAATTTTCTATGATGTTGCAAATACCGATGAGCAAAAAAGCAATAGCGGAAGCTATCGGAGTAGATAAAAGCACTGTTTACAGGGAGATAAAGCGCAATTGCGACGCCCGAAGTGGTAGCTATAGCATGGAGCTTGCCCAGCGAAAAGCAGACAGGCGCAAGCAGCAAAAACATCGCAAGGAAGTGCTTACACCGGCAATGAGAAAACGGATAATAAAGCTGTTGAAGAAAGGATTCAGCCCGGAGCAGATTGTCGGCAGGAGCCGCTTGGAGGGAATTGCGATGGTATCTCACGAAACGATATATCGCTGGATTTGGGAGGATAAGCGGCGGGGTGGCAAACTGCACAAATATCTTCGCAGACAAGGTCGCAGGTATGCCAAACGTGGTTCTAAAAATGCAGGGCGAGGATTTATCCCAGGCAGGGTGGATATTGATGAGCGTCCCGAGATAGTGGAACTGAAGGAGAGATTTGGTGATTTAGAGATAGATACAATTATTGGTAAGAACCACAAAGGTGCCATTCTTACCATTAACGACAGAGCAACAAGCAGGGTCTGGATACGCAAGTTGTCGGGAAAAGAAGCCATCCCGGTAGCTAAGATTGCAGTATGGGCACTGCGGAAAGTGAAAAACTTAATACACACAATTACGGCTGACAATGGAAAGGAGTTTGCAAAGCACGAGGAAATTGCGCAAAAATTGGAAATAAAATTCTATTTTTGCAAACCATACCACTCATGGGAACGTGGTGCCAATGAAAACACCAACGGGCTTATCAGGCAGTATATCCCAAAGGGTAAGGACTTTAGTGAAGTAACCAACAAACAGATTAAGTGGATTGAAAATAAACTCAATAATCGACCTCGTAAAAGACTTGGATACCTCACGCCAAACGAAAAATTTAAACAAATTATTAATCAGAATTCTGTTGCATTTGCAAGTTGAATTCAGCTTATAATAAGAAAGGAGATGAAGAATTTACTTCCCAACAGGACATTTTATTCCCTAAAGTGTTTGATGTTGATGGCATGCGAGTTTTTATTTATTGGAAACTTCCACATCCTGTGGAAAAGCTCTATCCATATGTTGATTACAAAATACGGAAAATTTCAAAAGATACGTTAGTTATAGGGGATTATACAGACTTTGTGTTTGTTAATGGTCATGGTAATGCCCCAAATCGGGAATTGTCAAAATAAAAAAATAATAAATGTGGGGTAATACTCCAAATCGGGAGTTATTGAAATAATTATCTGATTATCAATGTACTTTCCAAAAGATAAAGTATTAGGGCAGAGTGGAAAAATCGTTGAAACTGGTCCTATGTAATCGTTCAAAGTGACCCTTTTGTATCATCCAAAGAGGGATTGGACATTCGCGGTACGATACGAGTATGGGTGTTATGATTTATCAGCATTCATTCTTCTCTACTCCCAAAGGATTTTGTCAGTTGTACTGCTTGCTGTTGTAGTCTGATGAGAATTTGGGAATAGGTTTCGAGTTTGCCGAGCAGTTGTTGAGCAGTGGCAACAGAATGATAAGTATTGAGGACTTTCACGACTTCGTTGTACAGAACTCCTATCTTATGAGCCAAGGCAACGATTTCTGAGAGTTTCTCCAAGTAAGGTTCTTTTGCAGGGTCTTGGGTGATGACCTTAAAAGATTCACCAAGAAGCCTTGCTCGGACAAAGTCGCTCTTTGTCTTTGCTCCCGACTTGCGATAGAGTCTGATAAGTTTCTGCTGGTCTTCGGAATTAGGTATTCTGATGTGCCATCTGTCCCATCGTGGGCAGGTGGCACATCTGCCGTCTG
This sequence comes from Prevotella ihumii, assembly GCF_900155655.1. Taxonomy (GTDB): domain Bacteria; phylum Bacteroidota; class Bacteroidia; order Bacteroidales; family Bacteroidaceae; genus Prevotella; species Prevotella ihumii. The sequence continues at coordinate 500,434 of NZ_LT706987.1, read as the reverse complement.
GCTTCTTTTGTTTTTGCTTCTTCATTGCTTTCTAATCACGACTTTGGAGTGATTTAATCCCCTTTCGGGGCAAGGGTCTTTGTGGTACAAATGGCAATTTGTGGTACAAAGACACACCTTGCTGATGTAGAAAATGGGATTATAAGCCCCTGCTGTGTTACTGCATTCATTGAATACAGTAACTCGGCGTAGGCTTGCATTCGAGGAATGCAGTAATTCAGAGTTTCCTCCATCTTTCCACATCTTCCTTGTATTGGTCGAGGTGTTCCCGCAGTACCTGTTCGACATATCCCGAAACGCTCGCTCCATGCTCACCGATTCTCCGCACCACGAAGTCTAACTTTCGTTGGGTTTCCTCTGATACATACACGGCTTTGCGGTGGCTGTTGCGAAAGGGCTGGAGATATTTCCCCTGAAACTCGGATAATTGCTTTCTGTCCTTTGTTTTTCCCATTCTTTGATGAAATTCTTCGGTAGAAGTAGCCCTTTCTGTTGGCGACAACGCTGTTTCTTGATAGGACGGTTGAGAAAAATCCTTGTTACTCTCCTTGTCATTTTGTTCCTCAACTTTATCAACAGGCTCAAACCTTCTCTTTTCCTCTTCATAATCGAAGGGCTGGTCAAAATCGGGTAACTCTTCGGGCTTGCGGAGCTTAACGCCATAATTTCCCATATCTCTAATGGCTTGTTCCAAGCGTTGTTTCCTTTTTTCATCTATTCTTGCCATAATTTCTTGGGTATCGGGTTATAGTGTTTTTCAAGCATGGCTTGTATGTCGCTCTGCTTGTAGAGTATCTTCCCTCCGATTTTGTAGAAAGGAAGCGTTCCTGAGTTTCTGTACTCTTGGAGCGTGCGTGTACTGAGCCGTAATTGGCTGCAAACCTCCTCACCCGAAAGGTAAACCTCACCATTCAGCATCGGACGGGCGGTAGAGCAATACCGCTCCAACTTCTTCAAAGTGCCTTCCATCAGTTGTGAAAACAACTGCATCTGAGGGTCTTCCCGCGTAATGATTTCATTCTCTGCCATAATTCATTCATTCTTTGATTTCAATCCTTGACTGCATTCAGCATTTCACAGATGTCGGTCTGTTTGTAATAACACTTATGTCCAATCATGGAGAAAGGGATTTTGCCCGTATCTCGGTATGATTGTAGGGTACGCTTGCTGATGCCTAAACGCTTGCACACGGCTTCGTTGTCGAGCCATTGCTCGGTCTTGGGAGGATTACCGATGAGTTTTTCCACACGATGGATAAAGTCTGCAAATTCGGAGCGATGTCGCTCCCACGCTTTGCGGTCGATGATAATGAGTTTCATTGCCTTAATTTTGTTTTGATTACTTTATTGTTACTCAGCAAACAAACTGTTATGCAGTCCATTGCCGTACTTCTCGGGTGCAAAAGTAACCCCTCGGAAGCACCACTGCAAGAAATGAGGATAAGCAGGGAAATAGAGAGAAAGCAATAGAAAAACAAAGGAAATCCGTCTGTGTTATTGCGGTAATGAGATGAGGTGCCGGCTCGTTCCTTTTATTATCTTGTTGTTTTATCGATAATTCGATAGTTCGACAAATCGAGATGTCGAAGTGTCGATAGATAGTTTTATCGATAGATTATTTTGACGATATATAGTTTTGACAACAGATAGTCATGACAACAAATTGTACAAACAATAGATTGTCCGTATTATCGTCAGTCCTATCTGTTGTTAGTTGTTACGCCTTGCGTCCAAAGAGCCTGAGTATGCCGTATTCTTGTCGTGCCTATACTCTCTACGGCAGCCCAGCCCTGCAAGGTTGGGAGAGATGAATACGACCGCATGGATATAGAAAATGGCAATACCACCTTGAAACAGAGAAATCCTGCGGTGGAGATTCTTCTCTCCATCCGCAGGACTCGACCTTGTCAGGGCAGACAGGCTGCCGTTGTACCTTTGCACGATAAGAAACGGCATCAGGAACTTTGCGTGCGCCGCCTTTGCCTACAACGCCTTCAGGCTTGCTTCCTCCGTCAGTCTGACCGTTGGCAGATTGTTGCTCTCGATGAGCAGCACTATCGTGCCTGTCAGTTCGGTGTAAAGACGGCCGTATTGCTCGTCAGAAGCCAATGTGTCCGTCAAACCGAACTTGTCGAATGTGGCTTGAACAGCCTTGTTCGACAACAGTATAGGTACGAGTTTCTCTGGGAGCGGTGCAGGAAGTTCCCTTTCAAACTCGTTTTCCAACACGGATATAAGCGTATCGTACTTGGAAAAGTGCAAGCCTTGATACAATGCCTCGCTTGCCATGCTCTCCGCTTCAATGTGTGTAAAGCCTTGTGCTACAGCATCGCAGTAAACTGTGAGAGCCATATCTGCCCGTGCAGTGATAAACTCCGTATCTTGCAACTTTTCGGGGTGATGCTCACTCATGTAACTTCTTAACTTCAATCGGAAGTAGGAAAGTTCCTTTTTGTTCTTCTGTTTCATTGTTTTTCTTGTTAAAAAGTTGGACTTCTTTTTTTTGAATCATTCATTACGGCTGTTACATCCCAATTATGGGACTTGACTTTTTCGGTGTTCTTGACGGACACAGCCGTAAGGCTTTACGCAGTACCCTTGTATGCTCACTACCCATCAGGGGTTGCATTTCCTTGGCAATCTTGCTCTTGGTCACCCGTGCATAAATCTCGGTCGTGGAGATGAAGCGATGCCCCAGCATCTTGCTCACCGTCTCTATCGGAAGTCCGTTCTCCAGACAGATGGTCGTGGCAAAGGTGTGCCGTGCGGTGTGCGAGGTCGCTTGAGTATGCGGTGGCAGTCCTGCCTTAATACATATCTCCTGAATAGTTCTATTGAAATTACTGTTGCTGGGAAACTCTCGAAAGAAAAGCCCCTCCCTTCGTCCGTGGCTCACAATGGCGAGTATTTTCTCGGCAACGGGCAGCAACGGGACAATACTTCTGTTCTGTGTCTTTGTTCGACAGAGCGATATGTACCTACGCCCATCCCCGAATGTATAAACATCGTCCATTCGGAGTTTCTTTAAGTCTGAGAATGCCAGCCCCGTGAAACATCCCAAGAGGAAAATAAGTCTGCAATGGTTATCTGTCGAGCGGTGCGGACGGTAAGCCAAGAGTTTTTGCAGGTCGTCCGCCGTAAGTGCATTGCGCTCGTAGGTAGGCGTTTCTATGTCTATGAGTTCAAAAGGGTCTTCACGAACGTATCGCTCCTGCAATGCCTTGCGAATGACCTGATGCAAGTGGCGTAGGCGGTTGCCGACACTGCTTTCCTTGTTTCCCAAGTCCCGAAGCATAAAAAGGCGATAGTCCTCAAGCAAAGTCTTGTCCACCTCTGTGGGCATACAGTCTGCCCTGTCCCTTACTTGCAGGAAATGAACAAAACTCTTGTAGCTGTCCTTAAAAGCCCTGACAGTTGCCTTGCTTAATGTTCTGCCCTGCAATTCCTCCTTGTATTCACAAACGGATTGATATAGCTCCGTAAGTGTTGGCATGGGGCGACTTTGCTGCATATAACGCTCCTTGAGGTATTCCGCCGTGATATAGTTTTCTTCCCTTAATGTACGTTCATAGAGTGAATGCAAGCACTCTTCTATTGAGTTCAGTTGCAGATTGATGCCGCTTGAATTACCTGTTGTCGCCTTGATGCACCCTTTTCGGGCAAGCCACTCGTCGGGGGAAGTTTGCAACTGCGTGGAAAACGATGAGGACGTTCCATTACAGGTGATACGGCAACGGATTACGCATAGTCCGTCTTCATTGGTCTTGCTTCTATCTATGTAGAATAGTATGGCAAATGTACTTTTCATTGTTCTGCGGTTTTAGTTGGTCAGTTGATAATGTGCGAGTTGTGGAAGTATTTTCTCTATGTCCAGAAAGACACGCTCGGGAGATGTCTCCGCATACACTTGCGTGGTTTTGATTTGACTGTGTCCGAGCATTTTGGAAACGCTCTCAATGGACACGCCCTCCGACAGTGTCATCTGAGATGCGAAGGTATGCCGTGCCATGTGATAGGTCAGCGTTTTCTGAATACCGCAAAGCCGTGCTATCTTTTTGAGGTGTATGTTTACCGTGTCGCATCCGGGTATGGGCAGCAGATACCCCTTGGGCGGTTCGTGTCGGAAAGCCCTCGTGTGAATGCCCCGATAACGCTCGATAATGGCAGTGGCTTCGGGAAGTAGGGGGATGTGGCACACGTTGCCCGTCTTTATTCTCGGCTTGCGTATCCAAGTCATTCCCGCTTCGTGAAAGACGTGCTGCTCCGTCAAGTGATACACGTCGGTATAGGAAAGCCCCGTCAGGCAGGAGAAAAGGAACATATCCCTCGACACTTTTTCATAGCCTTGCAATTTATCTTCTCCCAAGGCTGCGATAAGACCTACCTCCTCCCTTGTGATGTAACGTGGAGTACCCACTTCCCAACGAATGGAATGGTTGATGAAGGGATAGGTGTCAATGATGTGCCGTTTATGCAGGTCTTTGAGCAAGGAAGCCAGCATGGAGAGATAGCCAGCCGAAGTGTTGAGCTTGAATCCCTTTTCTTTGGCGAAGTAGTCCTCCAAGTCTTTGATAAAGGCGATGTCGGCTTTCTGCACGGGAATATCCTCCACACGGTAGCGATACCTGACGAAGTTTGCCAGATGCTTGTGAAAGAGCAACAGGCATTTTAGTCTGCGTTCGCTGCGGTCTATGCCCACACGCTCACGGAAGCGGTCGATATACTCGTCTGTATGATGCAGCAGTCCTTGTGACTCACTGTTCAGTCCGAATACAAGCTCCCGTACTCGCTCTGCCGTGATGGGAGCATCGGATTTACCCGAAAGAGACTCATAAACCTTGTGTATGCTCACCTGAAGGCGGTCAAGTTCCTTGTTTACCGATACGGCTTCGGCACTCTTGCCCAGCAGTCGGTTTTTGCGACTGTCCCACAAACGAGGAGTACACGAGCATTTGCAACTGAACTGTACCATAGAGCGTCCTGCGCTGATGCGTCCCATGATGGGACTTTTTCCGTTTTTGTCCTGCGTACCTCTCTTGAGGTAGAAAAGCAGCTTGAATTTTTCTTTTTCCATTGTTTTTTACTTGCAAAATTACACTTCTTTGAGGAACTTTGAACGATGCAAAACATTGATAATGAAAGAGAAAACTCCGTTTTAGTTACCACTTTCAGCCGTCCTTTTCCTTTCATCGTTTTTCGAACGATTTGGTAACTGAACTCCCTCCTTTTCGCTCCCTTTTCTGCCTGTTTCCTATGATGCAACCCTAAGAAGAAACAAGCAATATCCGCTGTATTTCAGTCAGATATGAGTTTTATGCCATTTTCTGCTTTCTACTCCCATACTTCCGCATA
>NZ_LT706987.1:210731-494982 GCF_900155655.1 Prevotella ihumii | reverse complement strand
AGAAGCAAGTTGCATTGAACAATGTCAAGAACAAACTTGTGCATTTGGTCACTGCAATGGTTAGAAACCGCCAAACATTCACCCCTGATTATAAAATCTCAGCATAAATTGAAAATAATGGTCAAAACATTTGGATTTTAACATAGAAAGCGATTTGGGTTAAAGCGTTTAGATTTTATGCTTTTCTTCGTCTTTGCACCTTATTTTGGCTCTTTTCGTTTGTTTTTTCAATTGTTTAGCTCGCTAAACGTCTTCAAACACAACCAAGAATAGCTCAAAATAAGCTCGCAAATCTCGAAGAAGTCTAACGACCGATTTGGGATTAATTGAGACTTTGTAAAAGGAAAAACAGAACAATAGCTTTTTAGATATAAATATTGAATATTGTACTTGTAACTTATTGGTTATTAAATGGTTATAAGTATGTTCTGAAACATATATGTTTTACCACCTCAAACATATATGTTTTGCCTCCTCAAAGTTGACCCAAGTTTAACGGGCATAATTATTTTTCATAAATTTTCAGTGTGTTTTGAGGGTTTCAGGTTTGCTAAGTACTTAATAATCAGCCGTAGCGTTTTCTGAATACGGGCTAAATCTGATTTGTAGGACACCAGCATATCAATTTTTTTTTGTTACTTTGCACCTATGCACGCAAATGTACAGACACGTTTTAATCCGGCAACTGGTGAAAAGGCTCTTTATTATAGACTTAAAGAGTCGTATCGTGACGTGGCTGGACACGTACATTCGCTCATCCTACTCAATATTGGTTTTGAACCTTCTCTCACAGCCTTGCAGGTGAGAAGAATTGCTTTTGCACTTACAGAGCGTTTTAAGAACAGAGGAACTAATTCTTTATTTGGCAAGCATTTGGAGGGGCTTACTGAACTGGAACAGGCTAAGGCGGATGAGTGGTGGCAACGGATGAAAGAGGAAGGTGGAATTGATAGATTCGATAAGAAGGAACAGAAGGCAAGAAAGGAGTCTGAACGTTATATCGATCTTGCTACGGCAGAACATACTGACGCAAGGAATGTTGGTGCAGAATGGCTCTGTAAGCAGACCATTGATAAGCTGGGGCTGGAAGAGTTCCTGCGTGACCAAGGATGGAGCAACCATTCTATCCACACCGCACTCTCTGCGCTCATCATCCGGACTGTGTATGCCGTATCTGAACGTTCCTCGTATTATTATCTCAGGGATAATTCGGCTGCCGCCGAACTTTACACTGGGTCGCAAGACTGGACTCCGGGTATCAATGCCCTGTACAAGGTAACGGACAAACTCTATGAACTCAAAGAGAAGATAGAACGTCACTTGTGCAATGTAACAGATAACCTTTTTAATATAGATAACAAGCTGATGCTCTTTGACTTGACAAACTTCTACTTTGAGGGTAGTAAGCGTGAAAGCAAGAAGGCACAGTTTGGTAGGTCAAAAGAGAAGCGTTCAGATTGTAAACTTCTCGTCCTGGCCCTGTGTATCAATAAGGAGGGCTTCATACGCTATTCTTCTATCCTGGNCTCTTCAAGGGCTACCAGGGTGCCATACAGTCTGATGGGTATGAGGTCTACAGCAGGTTTGAGAACGTTCAGGGCATCGTGCTGTTAGGATGTATGGCACACGTGAGACGTAAGTTCGAACATCTGGCGGCTGACGATAAGAACGCCGCCCATATCATCGAAACGATAGCCACGCTTTATGAGTTGGAGGAAAACCTCAAACACAAGAAAGCACCACCCGAGGAAGTGGAGACAGAACGAAAGGCTAAAGCTTACCCTATTCTTAAGTATTTGGAGACCTATATGTTGGATGTACACAAACAGTACACCCCAGGCGAAGCTATGGAGAAGGCACTGCGTTATGCCTTCGCCGTATGGATACGCATTGGCAGATATGTGCAGGACGGACGCTTCAACATAGACAACAACCTTATGGAACAGGCCATCAGACCCATCACGCTTGGAAGAAAGAACTACCTGTTCTGTGGTAACAATGAGGGAGCGGAGAACAACGCCATCTTCTATACCTTCGTGGCGTGTTGCAGGGAAGCAGACATAGAGCCATACAAATGGATGAAGGAAGTTCTTTCAAGGCCCCTGCTCGACATGACGGAGGAGGAACTCACGAAAATGCTACCTTCAAACTTCAAATAACAAATAACCCTTATATGCTGCCAGACATATAAGGGTTATTTGTTGGTGTGAAAGGCGGCTAATATTGGATGCTTACACTGAAAAAACAAACGAAAAGAGCCAAAATAAGGTGCAAAGACGAAGAAAAGCATAACAGCTAAACGCTTTAAAAAGTCTTTGCGGGCTAATAACCGATTTGGGTTTAAGAACAGAGGAACTAATTCTTTATTTGGCAAGCATTTGGAGGGGCTTACTGAAATAGAACAGGCTAAGGCGGATGAGTGGTGGCAGCGGATGAAAGAGGAAGGTGGAATTGATAGATTCGATAAGAAGGAACAGAAGGCAAGAAAGGAGTCTGAACGTTATATCGATCTTGCTACGGCAGAACATACTGACGCAAGGAATGTTGGTGCAGAATGGCTCTGTAAGCAGACCATTGATAAGCTGGGGCTGGAAGAGTTCCTGCGTGACCAAGGATGGAGCAACCATTCTATCCACACCGCACTCTCTGCGCTCATCATCCGGACTGTGTATGCCGTATCTGAACGTTCCTCGTATTATTATCTCAGGGATAATTCGGCTGCCGCCGAACTTTACACTGGGTCGCAAGACTGGACTCCGGGTATCAATGCCCTGTACAAGGTAACGGACAAACTCTATGAACTTAAAGAGAAGATAGAACGTCACTTGTGCAATGTAACAGATAACCTTTTTAATATAGATAACAAGCTGATGCTCTTTGACTTGACAAACTTCTACTTTGAGGGTAGTAAGCGTGAAAGCAAGAAGGCACAGTTTGGTAGGTCAAAAGAGAAGCGTTCAGATTGTAAACTTCTCGTCCTGGCCCTGTGTATCAATAAGGAGGGCTTCATACGCTATTCTTCTATCCTGGAAGGCAATACGGCTGACCCTAAATCACTGCCTGATATGATAGATACGCTGGCAGACAGGAATCCTGTACAAAAAGAAAAATCGCTTATTGTGATGGATGCAGGTATTGCAACCGAAGAGAATCTAAATCTTATTAAGGCAAAGGGTTACAACTATCTCTGCGTATCCCGCACCAAGCTGAAAGATTACACGCTCAGTGAGGACCATAAGAGTGTGATGGTAAAAGACGCCCGAAAGCAAACGATAACGCTCAACAAGGTACACACCGAAGGTGAAGACTACTATCTTGAGATAACCTCTCCATCTAAGGCTATGACCGAATCGTCAATGAACAAACTTTGGCGTGAAAGATTTGAGACAGAGCTGAAGAAGATAAATGATGGTATTGCAAAGAAAGGTGGAACGAAACTCTACGAGAAGGTTGTAGAGCGTACGGGACGAGCCATACAGAAATATCCTTCTATCGCAAGATACTATGCGATAGACTACATTAGAAACGAAGAAAAACCAAAGGAAATGCTACGTGTAGACTGGAATCTCAAAGACCTCTCAGCCATCGAGTCCGGACACGGCGTATACTTCCTACGGACCAATGTAGAAACACTCGACGAGCGTACCACATGGGACTATTACAACCTCATACGAGAAATCGAATGTACCAACAGGCAGTTGAAGACCGACCTGAACCTCCGTCCTATATATCATCAGACCGATGACCGGAGCGATGCGCATCTTTTCTTCGGTCTGCTTGCCTACTGGGTGGTAAATACCATCCGCTGCCAATTGAAGCGAGAAGGCGAATCCTGCTATTGGACCGAAATCGTGCGGAGGATGAGCACCCAGAAACTTGTAACCACGGAAGGTAGGAACCCGTTAGGAGACATCGTACAGATGCGACAATGCAGCAATCCCTCAAAGCAGGCAACTGCTATATACGATAAATTAAAACTGAAATATGCACCATTCAGAAAAATAAAAATTTGTAGGACACAGAGTCCATAGCCAAAACTGAAAAAGTATAATAATAGCAAGATGCTACGATGATAGGTGTTAAACTTGGGTTGAACTTTGGGAACGTCAAACATATATGTTTTGCTTTCTAAAGATTGATGTTTGATTTCTGAAAGATGGTTGGAGGAAATATAGAACAATAATGAGTGTTGTGCTATGTTTGTTTTTTTCTACATCTAATCTTCCAACCGCTCCATATACACCACACTGCAGCAAGCCCTACTACAAAGATGTAGAACATTGTGCCCATACCCAAGAAAGTGTAAATTCTGCCTGTGTGTACCTCGATGCACACATTGCGAAGTGACATAGGTAGCGTGCTCAACCATTGAGGCATAGCGATAGCCGACGTTCCGCTGTTGTAGTCGGCTACAATATCTTTACCTCCAAATGCTTTGGTGTAGCCTGCTATGACGTGTTCGCCTATTGGCATACCCTTTATGGGTTGAGCAGCCTTGCCTGTAAAATAGTCGATAATTTTGTTATTCTCTCTGTCCCAACGATATAAACCATAAAACGAGCCGATAAGCCAATGCCCTTGATTGTCGGTTTCTTGCACGTTGATACCCATCACGCTCACAGGCGGTTGAGCGGTGGTGAGGGCTTTTGGCGTAGCTTGGATATGGGGTAGGGTATAGAACCCTTCAGAGGTATAAAGCAACCATTCGTTGGCATTGTTGTCAAAACGCAGTGTGCGCAATTCGTCGTTCCACGTGTTCGGACTATCCATTGCCGAGAAAGGTAGTGCTGGTACTTTGCCCGATGCAATGGCGATAAGCCCTGGGGGACGAAGAAACCACCCTGTGATGCACAAAAAGAGCGTGAAGACAATGGAAAGTTTACCTATTTTGTTGTGTAAGAATAAAGTTTGGCGCATTAGTTTTGCATTGGGCTTGCTGCTAAAATAAGGCAAAAACCAATAAATATAGCCCGACAGGGTGAGAACGATGAGGATGATGCCTATCAAGTCTACGCAAACTCTGCCCACGATGCCAAATATTCCTCCGCTATGAAGTTGCCACACGGTGCGGAAAAGCGAAACTTGCCCGTCCTCATTGTTGGCAGGGCGAAGCATAACTTTTGTGAATTGTCGGTAAGGTGATGAGGCTATATAAATGTAACTTCTGCTCGTTACAAAGAGCGAGTCGCCCTTCTGTGTAATATCGCTTAGTCGTTCGTCCTCGTCCTTTGGTAAGGCTATTCGCTCCCATTTGTTTTGTTTGTTGAGCGTGTACAAGTTGTATTGCTCTGCTGCAAACAGTTGGCGGTTAGGCATTTGCGCCATACCTTTTATATTTCTATGGTCAGCCCCTTTAGGCAGTCCGTTGTTGAAGTCTTTTATGCCCTTTGCTTTGTCGTTGGTGAGCCAAATGCCCGAATTACCATAGATAAGAACGTGCTTGTTCCATTTCAAAGCACCACGCAACAAACCTTTGTTCCACCCCGTGTAGCGGTAGTCGTTGGGTAGAAGGTTGCGTCCGATGTTTACTTCGGAGAATAGAGTGGGGTGATTGAGTACCAAGCCCGATAAGCAAAACATAATGAGAAAGAATCCCAAAACTAGCCCCAACCATTTGTGATGTTTGCGCCAAGTAGAACGTTTCATATATTTACACCTTATTATATATATAATGGATTTCTATCTTTGTTTACTTTGACGACCTATTGCGTTGCACTCCTTTTTTCCAAAGATAAGCCATTACGGCTATAAAGACAATAAGTATGGCTATCATTTGTGGCGCATAGTGTTCGGGTTCTACCCAAAACTCTTTAAAGAAATTGATGCGGCCAAGGATTTCCACAGGTGTCCAAAACACTATTACGGTAGCTATTGCCATTCTGATGTTTGCCCCCCACGAAGCTAAATGCAACTGTCGCTTGAACATAAACAATGAGCCAACGAAACAAACTAAACCTACGAGGAACGTAACAGGGTGGTGGTCGCCAAGAAAATTCTTGTCGTAACAGAACATTAATAAAAGGTAAAGTCCCCAAAGCATCATATTGATTTCCATAAAGGTAACGATGCTGGTGTGTCGGGTCATTGGTTGCACCACGATGGCTTTGCGCTTGTCTCTGAAACATACCTTTTGAATCCACGTTATGAAGTCGCAACCATTCTTTGTACTGAACGTGTACATCACCATTACCATCATCCACATTCCAAACGATGCAGGCATAATGAGGTATTCGGGCTTTGTAACCACCTTGCCCATCTCTATTTCGGGTTGCACACCATAGCGGCGCGCATAATAAAGGAAGAGAAATTCTACCCAGCCTGTCCAGAAGAGCAAGCCTCCGAATAGTCCCCAAAGGGTTTGTCGGGTATCGCCTTTTACGAAAACACCTATGATAACCATTAGCAAACCTACGAAGCCTAAGGCAAAACCTGCGATGTGCATTGCGCCTTCGTTCATAAATTTCTCCATCAATATCATCAATGCGTGGCCTAACGGCATTGCAAAAAGCACAAGCACAAACGAGGCTATGGTGCGACTAATGTGTATTTTTTTCTTTGTTTCCATTCTATCGGTAATATTTTATTGATACTACTATCTGTTTTTAAAATTGCCTCTTTTGTAGACGAATGTTCTATTTTTTTCTTCGTGCTATTTACGATAAGCATAGTAGTACGCTGATTTGATTGCAAAGTTAAGATTTATAATAGAAACTCACAATACTAAGAAACGATTATTTTGGATTGTATTTTTTGTTTTTTACCCTATATGTTCTCAAAACTTAATATTTATACATTCCTACCTTATAAATCACAAAAAATATTTCAAAATTTCTTTTGAGTAATTCTTATTCTTAAAAGAAAACATTATCTTTGCAGCATAATTTAAAGAAAGATACTAAATCTGAGTGGCAGATGACATCTTGAAATTACCTAACAGAGAAAAACAGTATATTATAAAATGATGGAGAAAATTTTATTTACCTTATTGGTGCTATTATTTAATCTTACAGCAATAGCACAAAATCCTGTACGCTTTAGTGTACAGCAGAAGCGGGTTTCACCTACTGAAGTAGATGTTATCTTTACGGGAAAAATTAATAGTGGTTGGCACGTGTACTCAACTGGTCTGCCTGCAGACGGACCTACTTCGGCTACATTCACATCTGAAAAGGCTGAAGGCGCACAACCTGTGGGTAAGCTTACTCCACGTGGTAAGGAGTTGAACGTGTACGACAAGGTGTTCGATATGAAGCTCCGCTACTTCGAAGGCACTGTTTCTTTTATCCAAAAGTACAAGATTACAGGTAAGACTTACAAGATTTCAGGCTATATGGAGTATGGAGCTTGTAACGACGAGATGTGTATGCCTCCTACAACTGTTGAGTTTAGCTACTCTGGCAATGGTCCTGCTGATGCTCCTGAAGCTAAGGCTGAGGAAACTAAAGATGAAGCTAAAACAGAGGACGCTGCTACACTTGATGGTTCTGCAACCGACTCTGCTGCTATGGCAATGGACGATTTAGCTTTGGGCGATACAGCTCAAGTAGCTGGTGCTTCTGATGTAAATCCTTCAGACCTTTGGCGTCCAGTTATCAAAGAACTTCAAGCATTTGGTACAGATAAAAAATCAGAAAGTCACTCATTGTTCTATATCTTCTTAATGGGTATTGTTGGTGGTTTCGTAGCATTGCTTACACCTTGTGTTTGGCCAATCATTCCAATGACTGTGAGCTTCTTCCTCAAGCGCGCAAAGGACGATAAGAAGAAAGGTATTCGTGATGCCATCACTTATGGTATTTCTATCATCGTTATTTATATGGCTTTGGCAGCTGTTATTACAGCAGTCTTTGGTCCTCAAAAGCTTAACGAGTTGGCTACAAACGCACCATTCAATATTGCGTTCTTCCTCCTCTTGTTGGTATTTGCACTTAGCTTCTTTGGTTGGTTCGAACTTCGTTTGCCTGCTTCTTGGGGTAACGCTGTTGACAACAAGGCTGCATCAACAACAGGTTTGCTTTCTATCTTCTTGATGGCATTCACCCTCTCTTTGGTAAGCTTCTCTTGTACAGCGCCTGTTGTAGGTTTGTTGCTTGTACAGGCTGCAACCAGCGGTGACTGGGTAGCACCTACCATTGGTATGTTCGGTTTTGCGCTTGCGTTGGCTTTGCCATTCTCTCTCTTTGCGCTCTTCCCAACAATGTTGAAGCAAGCACCTAAGTCTGGTTCTTGGATGAATATGATCAAGGTTGTGCTTGGTTTCATCGAATTGGCTTTTGCTTTGAAGTTCTTCTCTGTTGCTGACTTGGCTTATGGTTGGCGTTTGCTTGACCGTGAAACTTTCCTCGCTATATGGATTGTAATCTTCGGTTTGATGGGCTTGTATCTCATTGGTAAACTAAAGTTCCCACACGATGACCAAGAACAGAAGGCAATGCCTGTTCCAGCAATTATGCTCGGTCTCTTGACTTTGGCATTCACCGTATATATGATTCCAGGACTTTGGGGTGCCCCTTTGAAGGCTGTAAGTGCTTTCGCACCACCTATGTACACACAGGATTTCAACCTCAACCACGAGGAAGTTCAACCTAAGTATAAGGATTACGAACTCGGTATGGCTGCAGCAGCTAAGGCTGGCAAACCAGTATTGCTCGACTTCACTGGCTTCGGCTGTGTAAACTGTCGTAAGATGGAAGGTGCTGTATGGACAGACCCTGAAGTTGCAAAGAAGTTGAACGAAGACTATATCTTGATTTCACTTTATGTTGACGACAAGACTCCTTTGAAGGAACCTATCAAGGTGAAACGTGCAGATGGTACACCACGTACATTGCGTACTGTTGGTGACAAGTGGAGTTACCTCCAGGAGGTTAAGTTTGGTTACTTGGCTCAACCATTCTATGTTACTGTTGACAACCAAGGTAATCCTTTGAGCGGTAGCTTCGTTTACAAAGAAGACATCCCTGGATATAAGGAATTCTTGGATAAGGGTGTAGAGAAGTACAAGAACAAGTAATTAGCCCTAATACATTATAAAATTAATCCACGTTGGTTTATCTCTTGATATTCCAATGTGGATCTTTTTATTTCTGATTGATTTCTTTTGAGTTAGGAGAAGTTTATCTCTTGATAATCTTACTTGTATTTTTCGTTTCTGCACAATCAATGTTAGGCTCAGAGGAACTCATCTTTTGATGCACCAAATATTAAGTTTTTACATTTAACCCAACTTCGGTCATTAGCCCGCAAAGGCTTTTTAAAGCGTTTAGATGTTATGCTTTTCTTCGTCTTTGCACCTTATTTTGGCTCTTTTCGTTTGTTTTTTCAGTTGTTTAGCTCGCTAAACGTCTTCAAAAACAACCAAAAATAGCTCAAAATAGGCTCGCAAATCTCGAAGAAGTCTAACGACCGATTTGGGTTTAATGGAGGTGTAACTGAAATGTGTGAGGAATAGTTTGGACAATTCGAAACAATACCTTACCTTTGTAAAAGAATTATTCATCTTTAAATGGAATTATATCTTTTGATATGGCACTACACAACGATATAGGTAAATGGGGCGAGCAAATAGCGTGTGAATATCTAATGCAAAGCGGATATAGGGTGATGGCACGTGATTGGAAGTATGGTCATCGCGACTTAGATGTTATCGCTATTTACAATGATATATTGGTATTTGTGGAAGTGAAAACCCGTAGCAACGAGAAATTTGTTGATGCAGACAAGGCTGTAACTCCACAGAAAATTCGTTCAATTTCGATAGCTGCCAACGCATTTGTCAAAACGAGACGCATAGACAAGGAACTTCGTTTTGATATTATAACCATCGTTGGAACTCCCGAAAACTATGAAGTGCGTCACGTAGAGGACGCTTTTCTCCCTTTTGTTTAGATGTTTCTCCCTTTTGCTTTAGAATATTCTTTGCTTGATAGCCTTATCTGTTCGTATTAACCTTATACCTACATCGCTGATACCTTGCAGCTGTTCTTTGCTCATAATGTGGCGAACAGCAATATTTAATGAGTCGTTGCGCTCTAAAACAAATGAGCAAACGTGATGTGTAATTTCACTATTGGTTATGCCACGTTTACCTACAAGGCGTCCATCGTCACCTATAATTCTGCACGTTATGGTGTCTTGATAAGTTTTATTAGGTAGTTTTTTCTTTTTTGATGCAATAACCGTGCGTTCAATAATAAGCGAAATATTTTTATAAGGATAGTTTTGATTTGCTCTAATGCCCAAATCCATACAATAAGTGCCTTCCCATTGTCGCTCAACCTTGAAGGTAGCCGTATCATTTCTTTGCCAACCATTCACCTCTACTGCCTTATAGCTGTCGAAAGTACGAGGGTCATCGCACGAAATAGAGCTTATAGCCATTGCTACAAGCCCTATTAAGGTTAGAAAAACACGTCCTTTACTCCTCATTCCTCCTATTGTTTTGAGGTCTATTACCACCTTGTCTTCCTTGATGGTGGTGTGGTCGATTATTATTTGGGTGATTATTGCGCTGTGAGCGAGGTGCTTGTCCCTGTTCTTGAGGCTGACCCTTTTGTGGTCTGCGATTCTCATTACGAGGCTGACTTTGCTTGCGCTGATTATTGTTTGACTTGTTTTTACGATGCTGTTTTTCCTTGTCAAAGCGACTAATATCTGCCCCAGCCAAGAGGTCGATAGGCTTTTTAGAAGGTTTAGCCTTACCATTGTTGAGCAACGATAAAGGTCGCTCGCCTTGGCGATTCATCTCAATTATCTCTCTTGCACGTTCTACGGTAATGGTTTCTAAGTTTACTGCCAAATGTTTATCGGTAGAATAAGTGCATTGCCCATTGAGAATATCGGTCTTAAATAGATAGTAATCGGCGTCCATTGTAGCCAATATCACTTCTTTGCTTGGCAATCGCTTTGCCGCTTCCATATATTGGTCTACTTCATAATTGAGACAACATTTCAGCTTTGCGCACATACCCGCCAATTTGGTTGGGTTTAACGAAATGTCTTGGAAGCGTGCAGCGGTAGTAGAAACGCTTGAAAAGTTTTTCATCCACGTAGCACAACACAACTCGCGACCACAAGGACCAGTTCCCCCGATGCGACCAGCCTCTTGTCGAGCACCAATCTGTTTCATTTCAATGCGCACGTGGAAGGCTGCTGCAAGGTCTTTGATAAGTTGACGGAAGTCGACACGCTCATCAGCAATATAGTAGAATATCGCTTTGTTTCCATCGCCTTGATACTCTACGTCTCCAATTTTCATTTGCAAACCTAAGTTCTTGGCTATCTGGCGGCTCTCTATCATCGTTGCGTGTTCACGAGCTTTAGCCTCTTCATACTTCTGCAAATCTACCTCCTTAGCGTGACGATATACACGGCGAATGTCTTCGGGCGACTTGATGCAACCTGCCTTTTTAATCTGCAGTTTTACCAATCTTCCCGTCAGTGTCACTACACCAATATCGTGTCCAGGGTTAGCCTCTACTGCAACCACATCGCCTTTTTGGAGTTCCAATCCGTTCACATTGTGATAATACCCCTTACGTGTATTCTTGAATTGTACCTCCACGAGGTCGGTTGTATCTGTATTCCCTGGGATGTCCTCCAACCAGTCGTAAGTGTTCAACTGTTTATCCTGACGTCCACAAGCCCTATGGCACAAACCTCTGTCGCAGCCTGTCCATATCTTGAATTTCATATTTTTATAATCCATATTGTGATATTTGTGACCTTACGTTTTCAGTCTTTTTTCACGACTTCGCAAGGGTATATATAATGTATGTAATCTTTGAAAAAATTATTTCTTCAATATCAGTACGATGAGTTTCAATGCCATATCGTAAAACACTATTTTGGCATTGGCATTCTGACCGATGTCACGATGACACCGACCGAAAAGTTCGTTTATCTCTATTACGTTTGCTTCGTTTATAAAGCGAGCAAATTTACTTGCAAATTGCTCCTCTTCCAATGTCATATAAGTAAGTTCAGGATTTTGGAAATTGAACATAAAGTTCTCCCTCACCTGTGTTTGGAAGTAGGTCAACATACGGCGTTGCTTCTCTCTTCCGAAAGCCGACACGCTATCGCTCCACCCTTTCAACGCCTTCACCTCACGCATATAAGCAAGGCGCATAAGTGTTTGGAAAAGATGTAAAAACTCACGACTTTCGTTATCTGCACTCAACAGCTCTATGGCGTTAAGCCAACTGCCGTGTGCTATGCGTGCTACACGGTGTGCTGTATCTGTATCTAACCCTCGCTGACTTATCAACGCCTGTTCGATAGCTTCGTCTGCAATGCGCTTCACCTCAATACGCTGTGTACGACTAATAATGGTTTCCAAAAGTCGTTCGGGTTCTTCGCTTACTAAGAGGAAAATTGTGCCTGCTGTGGGTTCTTCCAACAACTTTAAGAGCTTATTGGCAGAAGTGAGGTTCATACGTTCGGGCAACCAAATAATGCACACCTTGTAGCCCCCTTGGCTCGATTTCAATGCCAATCGTCGTGCAACGTCATCACTTTCAGCCCCCGTTATGATGGCTTGCTGTGTAGTAGCTCCCATCGCTTCCATCCATTGCTTTATCGAAAAATAAGCACTATCGGTAATAAGCGTATGCCATTCTTTTGCAAAGTCGGCACTCATAGGCTGGTGCTCTGAACTCATACCCGATAGCTTGATGGTAGGGAAAGTGAAATGCAAATCGGGGTGCTCCATCTTAGCAAGCATTGCCCTTGCATTGCCTTTGTCTGTAGCCGATTGCTCTATAAGATAGCTTGCAAACGCCATAGCCAATGCCATTTTGCCACAGCCTTTTGGACCGCAAAACAATAGAGCGTGAGGTACGTGCCCATTTTGCACCAACTCTGTAAGTCGGTGCTTAGCGTCTTCTTGACCTATAACTTTTGCCCATTCCATCTTTTATTTCTTGTTTATAGCGCAATGGTTTTAGGCTACAAAGTTAGTAAATAAAAATGGAATATGTGGGAGAAAACCTAAAATGGTTGTAGTGGGTAATCAAATAATCTTTTTTGCACGTATAATTGCGAAGTGGATGTGTAGATTTATTGGCTGTAAAACAATGTATTTTGATGTTGATATTATCCCAAATCGGTTATTAACCCGCAAAGGCTTTTTAAAGCGTTTAGATGTTATGCTTTTCTTCGTCTTTGCACCTTATTTTGGCTCTTTTCGTTTGTTTTTTCAGTTGTTTAGCTCGCTAAACGTCTTCAAAAACAACCAAAAATAGCTCAAAATAAGCTCGCAAATCTCGAAGAAGTCTAACGACCGATTTGGGATTATTGTTCTTTTTTTCCTCTTTCCAATCTTCGCAGACAATACATCTATCTTTTGTTTCTAAAACATATATGTATTGGGTTGTCAAAGTTCAACTTTGAGAGGGTAAAACATATATGTATTGCGTGCTCAAACATATAGGTTTTGCATCTTGTTTGTAATCTGTTGTAAATCAGAGTTTTATATAGACGTGTTTTTCGTTTATGTCTGTTTCTGTTATTGTTCTAATTTTCCTCTTCTAATGTGCCGTAGAAATTTGTTTATAGCTTGTATTTTAGAATATAACTATGCTACGAATTGAAGGATCTCATTCGAGCGAGCGAAATAGAGCGAACTATTGACAATGTCGGCAGATATAGAATTTTTATATTTGTTATGGCGATAAAAAGAAATTCAACAATTTACATTTTCCACAAATAGTATAGATTTGGGCTCGCGCTAACCTTGATGTTTGGTGCGTATAAAACAAAAAAAAGAGGACTTCAGCAATGAAGTCCTCTTCTGTGGTTTGTGATTCGCATGGGGCTCGAACCCATGACCCCAACATTAAAAGTGTTGTGCTCTACCAACTGAGCTAGCGAATCTTACCATTAGCTTCTTTCTTAAAAGCGAGTGCAAAGGTAGTTATATTTTTTGAATACGACAAATTATTTGTCTATTTTTTCTCATTATTTAAGTTTTATAGCTGTTAAGTAGTCCATAAAAGGAAAATTTTGAAGATATTTCGGCTGAAAACTGCGACTGAACCTGCGCTTTAATGTTCAGCTCCTTCTTTTGTAACATACCGTTTCCAGTAGGCTATAATGAGGGTTGTGAGTGGAAGAGCAACTATCAATCCAATAAATCCTAAAAGTGTGCCCCATACCGACAATGCCAATAAAAGGATGGCAGGGTTGAGTCCCATAGCTTTGCCCATAATCTTTGGTGTTACCACCATATCGCACAATATCTGAACAATGGCGAATACTGCCAAGGCAGAAAGTAGGATAATCCAAAAGTTTTGCCCCGTATCCGCTGCCTTTAATAGGGCTAAGAATACAGCTGGAACAAGGGCGAAGGTGTGGAGATAGGGTACAAGATTGAGTAGTCCGATGAGAATACCCATACCGATGGCCATAGGAAAACCAATGATGGTGAACCCTATGGCAAAGAGAATGCCCATAACTAACGAAACTAAGCCTTGCCCACGTATATAATTGTTCAGCTCGCGTTCTACATCTGCTGCCAATCCGCTCCAAAAAGGGCGTGCCTTTTGTGGAAATATCTTTATCCATTTGGTGGTAAATTTCTCGTAATCGAGCAGAATAAAGAACATATATAATAAGGTGATAATTGATGCTGCAATCGATATAAGTACACTTGCCGTTTGCCCAATTACAGAAAAAACCTCTGGCATTGCTGACCTCAAAGTTTCGGTAAAGTCGGGACTTTTCAAGAAGTGTTCTATGTCGTGCTTATGGGTTAGAATCCATTCTTGTGCCATTGCCGAAAGGTTATTGGTATGTGCTGTTTTTTGTAGATAGTGGGTTGCAATGTCAATAAACTTGTCTATTTGTTCTATCAATGGTGGAATGATGAATAAGAAAACGCCTGTAAGGACTAATACAACAAAGAATATTGTAACAATGATGCTCAATGCGCGAGTAGGGACGTGCATTTTGTACTGAACAAACTTTACGATGGGATAGAGCAAGTAGGCAAATAGCCACGCTATGAAAAAAGGTAATAATACTCCCGAGAGGGTTTTTACGATGAAAAATACGGTTACTATGGCAAGAGCTACCATTGCCCAACGAATAAAAGTATCGAATGTGATGGGTTTTTGCATTGTCGTTGTGTTCTTTATTTTATTTATATTCGTGTTTTATCAGTCCACTCTTCCCTCGTTTGCCTATATTTTGGTTCGGTAATGAGTGGGAGTTATTTTTCTGCTGCAAGGGCTTTTTGATAACATTCTCTGCAAAGTGGCTCATATTCAGCTTGTTCGCCTAACATCACAAGATGCTCGTCTTGTACCAAACGATGGCTGGCATAGGCTAATGCACCACATTTTACGCAGATGGCGTGTACCTTTGTTACCTCGTCGGCTATGGCGCATAGGTCGGGGATAGGTCCGAACGGAACGCCTTTAAAGTCCATATCCAATCCCGCTACGATTACTCTTACACCATTGTTTGCCAATTGGTTGCACACTTCTTTAAGCCCATCATCTAAGAATTGAGCTTCATCTATACCCACCACATCAATATCTGATGCGAGGAGCAAGATATTGCCTGACGAGTCGATAGGTGTGCTATGGATAGCGTTTTTGTCGTGGCTCACAACATCTTCATCGGAGTAGCGTGTGTCGAGCGAAGGTTTAAAGATTTCTACCTTCTGCTTTGCAAACTTTGCACGTTTCAGTCTGCGGATTAGTTCTTCGGTCTTTCCAGAGAACATACTTCCACAAATTACCTCTATACGCCCTTGGCGGCGTCTTTCTCCATTCAAATTTTCCATTGCTGCCATAATACTTGCAAAGATAAATATTTTCAGATGAATAGCCCAAAAAAACATCAACAAATAAGGTTCCCTTCGTCCGAATTATTTCTTAATATCTTCCTTTTGTTGGGTGCAATAAAAAAGGTGAAACCCCATAAATGAGAATTCACCTTATTATATGTTTCGTTGGTGTTCGACTTAGAGGAGCTGTTGGAATTTTTCGTTCAATTTATCTTTAGATGCAGCACCAACAAACTTGTCTACCAACTCGCCATTCTTGAAGAAAAGGATTGTTGGGATGTTGCGTACACCATATTCGATAGAGATGTCGTCGTTGTCTTCAACATCGCACTTACCTACAACGATTTTGCCGTCATATTCCTCTGCCAATTCAGAAATGATTGGAGCGATGGCCTTGCAAGGACCACACCATGTTGCCCAAAGGTCAACTACTAATGGTAATTCACCATTCTTGTAACTCTCGAAGTTCTGGGTTGTAATTTCTACTTCCATTTTTGTTTATTTTAAATTATGAAATTGATAAGTTTATGTATATATCTTTTTTACTTCAAATATTGTGCCAAACACTGCTTTGACATCAATTAATGGTGTACTCCATAAAGTCGGTAGCCTTGATATAGTCTAACAACTTGCGCTCAACGTTCACTCCTCTGTTGGTAGCGTGTAGGGTTACAGCGTTTTGTTCAGGAGTGTATAACTGTATGTACAGCTGTGTATTACCGGGGGTTTCTTCAATAATAGATGTGAGTTCGGATACCGTTTCGGTATTCAGTGCTGCAGCTTCTATAGATATTGTGAACCGCTGTAATCGCTTTTCTTTTACATCGTACAGTTGCTCTACATTCTGAATTTTTGTCTCAAAGATATTGCTATTGCGAAAGCGAGGCTGACATTTTGCCGTTATAAAGATGGTGTAATTCTCTTTCATTAGTCCATTCCATCGTGCCCAATCCTCGCCAAAAAGTGCAATTTCGCCCACACCTTCAAAGTCTTCAATGGTAACAATGCCGAAAGGTTTACCCGTCTTTTGTGAGAAACGTTCTGTCACAGAAGTAACAATACCTCCAAAGGTTATTTCGTCACGTTTAGACAATTCTTCCATATCGGCTGAACGTCCCATCTCTGAAGTGTGGGTGTTGCAAAGATTATTGAGTATCACACTATATTCGTCCAATGGGTGTGCCGAAAGATAAATACCCACAAGTTCGCGTTCTTTGTTGAGTTTTTCTATCGCTGGCCATTTGTCGCTCTTCGGTATGGTTGGGTGTGCTATCTCTACTTCTTCGCTTCCGCCAAAGAGAGAGTTCTGCATCTGCGCCTTTTCCTGTTGGAATAGCTGCGCATAACGTATAAGTGCATCGAGGAAAGTTTGCCCTTTAGCATTTACACCGAAGAACTCTTCGCGCTGAATACCCAAACTATCGAAGCCTCCACTATAAGCTAAACTTTCGAAAGCCTTGCGGTTTACATTGCTAAGGTCGATACGTTGAGCAAAGTCGAATATATCTTTGTATGCGCCATTTGTCTCACGTTCTTTTACAATAGCATCGGCTGCGCCTGTTCCCATACCTTTGATAGCAGAGAGACCGAAGCGTATTTCGCCCTTCTTATTTACACCAAATCCTATCTGACTTTCGTTTACATCAGGGCCAAGGGTAGCTATCTTTAACGCCTTACATTCCTCCATCAACTTCGTAATTTCGGTAATTTGGCTGAAACGGCGTGTCATCAACGCTGCCATAAATGCAGCTGGATAGTGCGCTTTTAGATAAGCTGTCTGGTAAGCCACCCACGAATAACAAGTAGCGTGCGACTTATTGAACGCATAACTGGCAAATTTTTCCCAGTCTGTCCATATCTTCTCTAATATCTTTGGGTCGTGACCATTCTCTTGACCTTGTTTTAAGAACTTTGGTTTCATTTGGTCAACGATGTCTTTCTTCTTTTTACCCATTGCCTTACGCAAAGCATCACTCTCACCACGTGTGAAGTTGGCGAGCTGACGACTAAGTAACATCACCTGTTCCTGGTAAACGGTAATACCATACGTGTCCTTGAGGTATTTCTCCATACAAGGAATGTCGTATGTCACTAAGCTGGGGTCGTGCTTACGACGAATGAAGTCGGGGATATAGTCCATCGGTCCTGGACGATAGAGCGCATTCATCGCAATAAGGTCTTCAAATACAGTAGGGTGGAGCTCGCGCAAATACTTTTGCATACCTGCTGATTCAAATTGGAACGTTCCAATGGTTTGTCCCTTTTGATACAACTGATAGGTGAGTTCGTCGTCAATTGGAATGTTGTCTATATCAACTATATCGCCTGTGGTCTGCTTGATAACTTTGCAAGCCTCCTTGATTTCGGACAGTGTTTTTAGACCAAGGAAGTCCATTTTGATAAGTCCTGTGGTTTCAATGACGTGTCCATCGTATTGAGTTACAGGAACTTTCTGGTCGGGGAAGTCAGGGTCGGTAGCCGTAGAGATAGGTACCCACTCGCTGATAGGGCTGCGACAGATGATGAAACCACAAGCGTGAATACCTGTACCACGCACCGTTCCTTCCAACATCTTTGCATATTTGATAGTATTTCGTTCACGTACGTCCTCGCTCACTTCAGCATTTTGCAGCCGAGGTGTGCACTTGATAGCATTCTTCAAATTCATCTTCAACCCATCGGGAAGACGATCTGGAATAGCTTTACAAAGGGCGTTAGAAATATCTAATGGCAATCCTTCTACACGTGCAACGTCCTTGATGGAGTTCTTGGTTGCCATCGTAGAATAAGTAATGATGTGCGCACAGTTTTCCTCGCCGTATTTTTCCATTACCCATTGCAATACCTTTCCGCGTCCATCATCGTCGAAGTCGGTATCAATATCGGGAAGGTTTACACGGTCGGGATTGAGGAAACGTTCGAAAAGGAGGTCGTATTTCAGTGGGTCAATACGAGTTATTCCTAAGCAATAAGCCACCACAGAACCTGCTGCAGAGCCACGGCCAGGCCCCACCATTACATCTAACTCTGTTCGAGCCGCATTGATAAAGTCTTGTACAATGAGGAAGTAACCAGGGAAACCCATTGTCTTCATTACGTGAAGCTCAAAAATTATCGCTTTTCTTACTTCATCCGAGAGCGGTGTATCATAAAGCTTGGCTGCTCCGTCAAAAGCCAATTTAGCCAAGTAGTCGGCTTCAAACTTGATACGATATATTTTTTCGTATCCCCCCAATCGGTTTATAACGGCTTGCCCGTCTTCGGGTGACAATTGATTTTCTCCATTCTCATCAGTCGTAAACTCGTTGTATAAATCCTCTTCGCTAAACTTTTTACGCCATTCTTCTTCTGTTCCAAACTCTTCAGGGATAGGGAAGAAGGGCATAATAGGTCCGTTGTCGATGCTATAAACTTCAACTTTATCAAGAATTTCAATTGTTGCAGCCATCGCTTCAGGCACATCGCCAAAGACTTCGTTCATCTCCTCACGCGTCTTAAACCATTCTTGTTTAGAATAGCGCATACGCTTGGGATCGTTCAAATCCTCTTGAGTTGACAAGCACAACAAGTGGTCGTGCGCCTCTGCAGTTTCCTTGTCTTCAAAGTGGCAGTCGTTGGTACAGACACACTTAATGCCATACTCTTTTGCGAATTGCATTAATACTCGATTGGCTTTCTGCTGAAGTGGGAATGCCTCACGATTAGCTACCAACGTTGGGTCTTTCACCTCGTGACGCTGCAACTCCAAATAAAAGTCGTCGCCAAACACACGATGATACCACTGACAAGCCTCTCTTGCCCCTTCAATATCACCTTTTATAATCTTATTAGGCACTTCACCAGCAATGCACGCTGTACAAACAATGAGTCCTTCGTGATATTTCTCTAAGTCTTCACGGTCGGTACGTGGACGATAATAATAACCATCTACCCAAGCACGCGATACCAATTTAATAAGGTTCTTATAACCCGTGTAGTTTTTAGCCAATACAACAAGGTGATAACCCGAGTTGTCGTGCATCTCTTTCACCTTATCTTCTTTTCTTCGGCGTGCCACATACATTTCGCAACCGAAGATAGGTTTAAAAGGTTCAAGCCCTTCTTTCTTGCGTCCTTTATTAATTTTTGCACAATAATCAGAAAACTCTTTTATGCCAAACATCACACCGTGGTCGGTTATAGCCATACCTCGCATACCGTCCTTCACGGCTTTGTCTACAAGATATTGCACCTTCGACTGTCCGTCAAGAATAGAATAGTGTGTGTGAACGTGTAAATGTATGTAATCTTCCATTATAGTATCAAAAATTGAGTTTCAAAGTTACGATTAAAAGCTGATATAGCCAAAAGAATGAAGATAAATATTTGTGAGACTAACAAAAAATACCTATCTTTGCAATCGTTAAAATATCCGTTCTCACCTATGGGAAAAATAAAAAAGAAACTTAAAAAGATTAGAATACATCACGAAGGCACTGACCAATTATTATATGGTGGCATTGGTATTGCCCTAATAGCCTTGTTGTTATGGTTTGGCGTTCCTTCAAAAATTCCGTTTTGGATTTTCATCGTAATTTTCGGTACGATTTATGGAATTGTACTCAATTTTTATCGTTGTCCTATTCGATATTTTGGCTCTGAAGATACCGAAAAAATAGTTGTAGCCCCTGCCGATGGGCAAATTGTAGTTATAGAAGAAGTGGACGAGGACAAATATTTTCACGACCGCCGCATTATGGTTTCCATTTTTATGAGTTTATGGAATGTTCATGCCAATTGGTTTCCTGTAGATGGAACTGTAAAGATGGTGAAGCATTTTGATGGAAACTACCACAAAGCTTGGTTACCTAAGGCAAGCGAAGAGAACGAACACGCAGACATCTTACTTACCACTACCGATGGCAGAGATATTCTTTGTCGTCAGATTGCTGGTGCTGTGGCACGCCGTATTGTGACCTATGCGCAGGAAGGTGACGAATGTTTCATAGACGAACACATGGGTTTTATTAAGTTGGGAAGCCGTGTCGACATTTTCCTCCCTATAGACTCAGAAATCTGTGTCAAGATGGGACAATCTACTACGGGCGACCAAACTGTTATAGCAAAGTTGAGTTAAGAAAACAAGTCTTATGGCAATAAAGAAGCATATACCCAATACCATTACTTGTTGCAACCTCGTTTCAGGTTGCATTGCTATAGCTTTTGCATTTAGTGGCAATGCCAAAGTAGCCTTTGGGTTTATTATTCTTGGAGCAATTTTCGACTTTTTCGATGGTATGAGTGCGCGTTTGTTGCACGTGAGTTCGCCCATTGGTAAGGAGTTAGACTCTTTAGCCGATGTTATTACCTTTGGTGTAGCTCCGTCTACCATCTTGTTTAGTTTGCTTAGCGTAATGGACTATCCTTCTTTTTTAGAACCCTTACGTACCATTCTTCCATTCTCTGCCTACATTATGGCAGCTTTCTCCGCACTCCGATTAGCTAAATTCAATCTTGACGAACGTCAGTCGTTGGGCTTTATAGGTCTGCCCACACCTGCAAACGCTTTGTTTTGGGGTTCGCTCATTATTGGTGGTGGACAGTGGATTGAGACCTCTCCTTCCGCATTGTTTGTCCTCTTGGGTGGGATAGTAGCAAGTTCGTGGTTGATGGTGGCTGAAATTCCAATGTTTGCGCTCAAGTTTAAGGAGTGGGGCTGGAAAGGTAATCAAGTGAAATACCTATTTTTGCTCACCTGCATACCCTTGCTTCTTATTTTTGGTATTGCCTCTTTGGCTATCATCATTGCGTGGTATGTACTATTGTCTATCATTGTACGCAAGTAAAACAAGCTTTATTTTACAAACAAGAATATAGATTATGATATTTCTCAAGTTCATATTTTTTCTTTTTATGGCTCTTTTTGTGGGTGTTATCCTTATAGGTTTTGCTTTCTTTAAGATGCTTCGCCGTTCCACACAACGCTTCCAACCCGAACAGCGTGACGAGGAAGTACACGTAAACGGCAATACCATTATCGATAACCGACCAAAGGAGCAACGCCGAAAACAAGTTATTGGCGATGATGAAGGCGAATATGTAGATTTCACCGCTGCTGATGAAGATTAACGAAGATATATACCTCTCCACTTGCTGTTATAGTAAGTGGATTTTTTTATTCTGCTTTTTATATTTACAATTTCGACAGAGGAACTTCATATTATAAGGTTTAACCCAAATCGGTCGTTAGACTTCTTCCAGATTTGCGAGCTTATTTTGAGCTATTTTTGGTTGTTTTTGAAGACGTTTAGCGAGCTAAACAACTGAAAAAAACAAACGAAAAGAGCCAAAATAAGGTGCAAAGACGAAGAAAAGCATAACATCTAAATTCTTTAAAAAGCCTTTGCGGGCTAATGATCGATTTGGGATAATTGGAACTTGCAGATGTGTTGCCTGGACGTAGCCAGTAATTTGCTATCATCCTCACATCGGAAACGAATGCAAGGAGCGGATGATGCGAGAGTCTCCAGGACGCTTGGAGTTGTATCCTTTGGCTGCCCCCTCCTGATTTCCCTCACGGACCATCACAGTTGAACCGAAGTCCAAGGGGTAATTGTCGAACTTCAACTCTGAGAAAAACCAACGGAACAAATTTCCGAAAGCACGTTGGTTGACAGCTTGGGAGATTTTGTTTAGATAGCGCTGGTATGCACGATGGTCAGCTCCGCGTTTCCACCCAAGTAGGTCACACAGTGCAGCGTCATAACGCACCACGTCAAGATGGCCAAAACAACTTGCGCCACACCACATACCTGCAAATAATCCCAATATTAACTGGATTGGTTTGTAGCCACGGCTAGATCCTTGAAGTGGAATACCACTTTGCATAATATGCTCTTCAAAATGGCATTTTTCAAGCATTTTGAAGAACAGGGAAAGCCCACCAAAAGGTGTTATTTCCTTATTTACGAACTTTATGTCACAGTTTCGCATCGGAGTATATATTTTTTTTGTGGTAAAGTTAGTAAATATTTATGAATCAAGCATATACAAAGCAGTTTTTCTAATGGCGGTCATTAGAAAATGACAAAAAGTTTTTTCTAATGACCTCTAAGTTTGCAGAAGAATGCGACGCAGTCGCATAAACATTAAATAATCAAGGTAAAACTATGATTGCTAAAGACAGTTTCGTACCTTTGTTGTAAAAAGGTAGAATCGGTCTGTCGAAGAGGTAAACCAGCTAATGACCCAGCTAAAAGCTATAAATCGTTTCGGACCTCATCGACATAGTTGCAAAGACCAGATAGAAAGTTATCGACACGAAGCCTATTTAGAGTTCCAGTCCATACAACTATCGACCAATTCTACTTAATAAAATTGTACAAATATATGAAGAATTTATTTATCGGAGTTGATTTTTCGAAAGAAAAAGTTGATGTGGCTATCATTTTTGCAGACGGTCTGACAGAAACGGCCCCAAGAGTGTTCAACGAGTTCAAGACAACAGTGTCTGGCTACAAGCAACTGGTCAAGTGGGTGGAGAAGAATTCCTACGGCATCGACCCCTCCCTGTGGCTCTTCTGCGGTGAAAATACTGGCGACTACAGCAAAGGACTATGCAACTTCCTCTACGGCAAAGGCTACGACATGTGGCTTGAGAACGCCAAGAGCATCAAGGACGCATCAGGTCTCAGACGATTGAAGTCTGACCGCGCCGACGCCTCGATGATTGCAGAATACGCTATGAGAAATCACGACAAAGCCGTTATGTACGAGCCACTTAGCGAGTCACTTGCACAACTACGAGAGCTGTTTCTGTATCGTCAAATGGTGGTACGCCATAGATGCAGCTTTCAGGTGCGTAGAGGCGAGAAGAAGCTCACCATGGAGAAATCGCCTATCAAGACGATGATCTCGCAGAGCGGAAGGCATATCGTGTCAGAACTCAACAAGGAAGTTGCGAAGATAGACAAGCGAATCGCCGAGCTCATTAAGTCGGACGAAGAGCTCACCGAGGTGTTCACAATCGTGACCTCGGTGCCTGGCATAGGAACGCAGAACGCTGTCTGTCTGATGGTGTATACAGACAACTTCCGTCGTTTCAACTACGACTCGCGCAAGATTGCCTGCTATTACGGCTTAGCCCCATTCGGAAAAGACTCTGGCACCAGTGTGCATTCTGATCCGCATGTACATTATATGGCGAACCGCCAGATAAAGGCCATGCTGACACAAGCTGCACTGGCTGCCGTCAAATTCAATCCCGTTATGGCGAGGTACTATATGCGCCTCGTGGAACGAGGAAAGAAGAAGCAAGTTGCATTGAACAATGTCAAGAACAAACTTGTGCATTTGGTCACTGCAATGGTTAGAAACCGCCAAACATTCACCCCTGATTATAAAATCTCAGCATAAATTGAAAATAATGGTCAAAACATTTGGATTTTAACATAGAAAGCGATTTGAGTTAAAGTATTAGTTGTGTACCAACGTACCAATTTCTTCGCCGTCCATCACTTTCTTTAAGTTGCCTACGATGTCCATATTGAACACATAGATAGGTAGATTGTTCTCCTTGCACATAGTTGTGGCGGTGAGATCCATTACTTTCAAACCCTTGTTGTAGATTTCGTCGTAAGTAATCTCGGTAAACTTGGTTGCAGTAGGGTCTTTTTCAGGGTCGGCAGTGTAAACTCCGTCTACACGAGTTCCCTTCAACATCACGTCAGCCTCTATCTCTATACCACGGAGGCTTGAGCCTGTGTCGGTGGTAAAGTAAGGATTGCCTGTACCAGCTGAGAAGATGCAGATGCAACCATTCTCCATTGCCTCGATAGCGTTCCACTTGTTGTAGAACTCGCCAATAGGTTCCATACGGATAGCTGTCATAACTTTTGCTTTAACACCTATTGCGCCTAATGCAGAACTGAGTGCCAACGAGTTGATAACGGTAGCGCACATACCCATTTGGTCGCCTTTCACACGGTCGAAACCTTTTTGACTACCGCTCAAACCACGGAAAATGTTACCGCCACCGATAACAATGCCAATCTGTACCCCCATCTCGTGTACCTCTTTTATCTGCCGTGCATAGTCTTCTAATCGTTCAGAGTCGATGCCATAACCTTGCTTGCCCATCAAGCTCTCGCCCGATAGTTTGAGCAATATTCTTTTAAATCTTGCCATACTTTATTTCTTTAAATTCGTAACTTCTTATTCTTCCTTCTTTATCTCTTAGGATAAGATGCCCATCGTCTTCCACTTCGATAATTGCACCTTCAAATTTTCCGTCTGAATCTTCAAACTCGTGAAAGCCTTTGCCTCTGTACATTGCTTCGTGATACAACCCTGAAATTGCGCCATAGTTGGCACTGCGTATCAAGTCGTAATGCTTTTCGAACGAGCGAATTATCTTTTTTAGCAGTTCGTCTCTGTCCACTTCGTGTCCTAAAATTTGAGCTAACGAAACTGGATTTGGGGCATCGCTCTTAAATTCGGTTTGATTGACATTCAGCCCCACACCATAGATGCAGTCCTTAATGCGACCTGCGCCCAACTTGGTTTCTATCAGTGTGCCGCTCAGTTTCTTATCGTTCCAATATATATCGTTAGGCCATTTCAGCGTAATGCCTTCGCTTACATATTCTGAAAGTGCTTCTTTAAGGGCTAAAGCTCCATATTCAGACAAGAGAAACTGGGTAGCAACGGGCACTTCGTAGGGGTGGAGTAGGACAGAGAAAAGGAGGTTTTTGCCTGCTTCGCTTTCCCACACATTTGTGCCTTGTCCACGTCCAGCGGTTTGATAGTCTGCCACTACAACTGTCATTTGTTCGCCCTCTTGAGGGGTATAGGTACGCAAATAACTATTGGTGCTATCCACCTCTTCTAACCGAATAATGGTTGCTTTGGACTGCTCTTGTGGTTTCCTAAATGCGGCTGTTAGTTTATCAAATATTTTCATCTGTTGTTTTCTGTTATGGAGGATAAGGGACTCCCTCAAAATGATACACAAAGGTAGAATAAAGTTTCTGATTTACAAAATTAATGTTGTACTTTTGCACGTATGAGTATAGAAGAACAGCAAAAGCAAGACGAATACTTTATGGAACGTGCCTTGATGGAGGCGGAAGAAGCGTTCAAGGCTGGAGAAATTCCAGTTGGGGCTGTGGTGGTTTGTCAAGGTCGCATCATTGCCCGATCGCACAACCTTACAGAGACGCTTACCGATGTTACGGCACATGCAGAGATGCAGGCTGTAACGATGGCAGCTAACGAGTTGGGTGGAAAATACCTACAGGATTGCACGCTCTATGTCACTGTTGAACCCTGTATTATGTGTGCTGGGGCATTGGGATGGTCGCAAATGAAACGCATCGTTTATGGTTGTAAAGACGAAAAGCGAGGGTATAGCGTGTATGCGCCTAAGGCTTTGCACCCCAGGGCTAATGTTTCATACGGCATTTTAGAGGAAAAATGTCGTGAACTGATGCAACGCTTCTTTAAAGAGCGTAGATAAGCGAGCGTTATTGGCGAATGAGATTGCGCCCTGCATCTATGCGTAGGAAGATGAAGAGGAGGAGGGTGAAGCCCCATAAGGACGAACCGCCATAGCTGAAGAAGGGCAACGGAATACCAATAACAGGAGTAAGTCCGAGCACCATTCCTACATTAATAAACACGTGGAATAGAAAGATGCCTGCCACACAATAGCCATATACTCGCCCAAACTTAAACGGTTGACGCTCGGCAACATACATCAATCGGAGTATCAAAGCTAAGAAAAGGAAGAGTACAGAGGCAGAGCCTAAGAAGCCTTCTTCCTCGCCAACGGTACAGAAAATAAAGTCGGTATCTTGTTCAGGAACGAAGTTCAGTTTGGTTTGTGTTCCATTCAGGAAGCCTTTGCCTTGAAGTCCGCCCGATCCAATGGCTATCTCGCTTTGGTGAACGTTGTAGCCTGCGCCTGCAAGGTCTTCTTCCAATCCTAACAAAACATTGATGCGCACACGTTGGTGGGGCTGCATCACGTCGTTTAAAACATAATCGGCTGAATAGAAAAAGCCTATCGAACCTACCGCAAAGAGTGCAATATAAAGGTAATTGATGAAGCGTGTACTCATCGAATTGTAAACCAAATAAGCGATTAACCCTGCTGAAAGAATGAGCTGAACCCAAACTATATCGAACGGAATAACGAAGACGGAGAACAATAAACTCAGTGTTGTAACGCCTATGATGGTAAGCAATATGCGTTGGGTCTTTATCTTGTCGTAGAGATACACCCATATCATGCCCGTACTAAAGAGTTGGACGAGAAGAAGAACACTAAATTTTCCTACAGAAGTGGTCTCGTCCCATAGTGTTACGCTTTCATATTTTACACCTACAACGAAGTAGATGATCATTGCAATACCCGTGAAAAGGAACGATCCGGGCATGCCTTCACGATAGAACATTAGAAAGAACGAAAGATAAACAAGGGCTGAACCCGTTTCTCTTTGCCCCACAATGCACAGCATAGGTACAAGCACAATGCCGCAAGCTGCCGCAAAATGCTTTAAATTAGACATAGTAAAGCCGTAAGCAGACATAAATTTGGCGATGGCTAAAGCCGTGGCAAATTTAGCAAACTCGGCAGGTTGAAGCCGCAGAGGTCCCATAACAATCCACGAACGAGAGCCCTTAATGGAGTGAGGATTGAAGATGGTGAGGAAAAGCAATAGAACTAAAAGCCCATAAATGACGTAAGCAAAGGTGTCGTACATTCGGTCGTCCATCATCAATAGCACGAAACCTAAACAGATAGATGTACCAATCCAAACAATCTGCATACCCGAGCGAGACGAGAGCGAGAAGATGTCTGTGTCACCATAGGTATAACTCGCACCACAGACACTTATCCACCCAAAGGTGAGTAAAGCCAAATAGATACCTATCGTCCACCAATCTAATGAACGAAGTACACCTGGTTGTTTGTCGGATTTGTAATTGTTTGCCACGTTATATTGCTAACTTACGATTTTTAAATTATAATCAATATTCTATATTAAAGCAACGTTATGTGCTCTATACATATATGTTTTGTTTGCTCATCGCATACGTTATGCTTATGGAGGTATATGTTTTGTTTGCTCAATGCATAAGGTTATACTTCATAGACATATATGTTTTACCTTTTAAAAGCCTGATCTTGCTTCTGATAGGTTAAGGGCTTTTCGGCTTTGAGTCGCTTTCTCGCTTCTTTCCGCCGTTAGCATTGTCTTTGTCTTTATCCTTTTCGTCACGTTCAGACTTTATCTTTACCTCCTCATCTACACGTATTGCAGGGTCGTTGAGTGGTTGTTGCTCCTTTTCTTTCTTCTCTGCATCACGCTTAGCCTTGAGCTCTTTCTCCTTTGCACCTTCTTCCATCTTTTGCTTCTCTCGTTCCATCTTCAACGAATCCTTGATTTGGTTCACACGTTTGATGGAGTCGAGGCGTAAAGAGTCCGCCTTTGACAAGGGTCGTTTGAAGGGGTAACTGATGTGTCGCTTCTGTATTGCTTCCGCCTTGGCTGCATCTCCAGGGGTTAGTTTGCCATTGATGTATTGTTCCATCATCAGCGAACCAATTGGCACACCATAAACCGCACCGAAACCACCGTTCTCTACATACACAGCAATGGCAATCTTTGGAGAATCGACAGGTGCAAACCCCATAAATACAGAGTGGTCCTTTCCTCTGTTCTGAGCCGTACCCGTTTTACCAGCCAATGTATATCCTGCACGTGCAGCGTGAGCACACGTACCGCCTAAAGCCGATGAAACCATTCCTGCTACAACTCTATCGTATGCCCGCGGTGTACCCATTGCTTTATGTTTGGTGAGGTATTCTTTGTCCAAACGATGCCCTTGTATCTTTCTTACTACGTGTGGCGTGTAGTAATATCCCCGATTGGCAATGATTGCACCAAGGTTTGCTATCTGCAAAGGAGTGAGGTTTACTTCGCCTTGCCCAATAGAAATGGAGATAACAGATAGTGCGTTCCATTTCCCGAAAGCGTTGTTATAAAAATTAGCGTTCGGTATCATACCTCGCTTCTCTCCAGGGAGGTCTATTCCGAGTTTATATCCAAAGCCCATTGAAACCATATAATCGCGCCAACGGTTCATTGCTCCGTCAAGCGTCTTGTAACGTTGACGATTTGAAAGCATATGGTAAAGTCCCCAACAGAAGTAAGCATTGCACGAAGTACTTAGTGCTGGTACAAGCGAAATAGGAGATGCGTGACTGTGACACCCCACGTGAAGGCCTTTGAAAGAGAAACCGTGTGGACACGGATAGCGTGTGGAATCGTTGATAATACCTTCTGAATAGTAAGTAATGGCTTGACCTGTCTTGAACGTTGAACCAGGTGGATATTGTCCCATGATGGCTCTATTGAGCAAAGGCTTTGCAGGATCGAGCGTCATCGTTTGTAGGTTCTTACCTCGCATCTTACCTATCATAGAGCGTGGGTCGAAAGTTGGCGAAGAAACCATCGCAAGTATTTGTCCTGTTTTTGGTTCTATGGCAACCACTGCACCGAGCTTTCCTTCCATTAAACGCTCGCCCAAGGCTTGTAAATCGGCATCTATACCGAGCTGAATATCACTTCCCGGGCGTGGTTTCTGGTCGTATTTGCCATCTTGATACCTACCTTTTATTCGTCCGTGGGCATCACGAAGCAAGATTTGAACCCCCTTTTGACCCCGCAAAGGCTTTTCGTATTTGCGTTCAATCCCCATCTTCCCAATGTAATCGCCAGGCTGATAGTAATCGTCTTCTTCTATATCGCTTTGGCTAACTTCAGCTACATCGCCCAAGATATGGCCTGCTATGGGTTTGTGATATTGTCGTATGCTTCGTTTTTGGATATAGAAGCCAGGGAAACGATAGAGCTTTTCTTGAAATGCGCTAAACTCTTTGTCGCTCAACTGGCTCATAAATAGCTGCTGAGTGAAGCGTGAATAACCAGGATTTTTGGTTCTATCCTTGATGTCATTCATACGTTGAATAAGGAATTGCTTGCTTATATTGAGTGCTTTGCAGAACTCTACCGTGTCTAAGCGGTCTTTTTCTTCGTTCATCACCACCATTATGTCGTATGCAGGTTGGTTGTAAACGAGCAATTGCCCCTTACGATCGGTTATAATACCACGTGAGGGGAACTCTATTTTCTTCAAGAAAGCGTTCGAGTCGGCACGCTTTCTGTAGTCGTCGCTTGCAATTTGCAAGGCAAATAGGCGTATAACGTAGGCTATGATGATTGCAATAGCAACACCACTCAATACCAAACGTCGCTTTTCTAAATCAAAATTTTTCATACGCGACTCCTTACATGTTCGATTACTAAAATAAGAAGTAGCGTAAGCAAGGTGCTTCCCCCGATACATTCCAACCAAGTGAGAATATTGAAGAAGCTAAACATTTCCAAAGAGAAGAATACCAAATTGTAGATAAATGTTAGTGTTGCTGCATACCAAAGGTACTGCACATAACTAAGTGTATTTACACCTGGTTGGAGGTCTTCTGCACTATCACGAGGAACAAAAGGGCGAAGAACAAAGGGCTGCACAGCTGCAATCAGTGTTAGCGAAGCCGATGATACGCCTGGAGTATTTGAGAAAGTATCAATTATCAGTCCCATTATGAAAGCCCAAAGCAACGACCCCCATTGTGGCATATTGCGACGAAACAGAAAAACAAAATAGATGTAAAGTAGGGGAGTAGCAACACCAAACAGATGTATGTGATTGAGCACAAACACCTGAGCAAGTATTAAAACAACAAACCAACCAAAGA
This sequence comes from Prevotella ihumii, assembly GCF_900155655.1. GTDB lineage: Bacteria > Bacteroidota > Bacteroidia > Bacteroidales > Bacteroidaceae > Prevotella > Prevotella ihumii. Next base: position 464,386 of record NZ_LT706987.1, on the reverse strand, counting down.
TTTTTACTATATCTATATTCATTTTTATGCTTTCGCCTTTTCTTCTTTGTTAACCAATAATTCCATTCACCGCACTATTATTCGGTAGTGTTATAATCCGTACCGAGCTGTTTAATAGAGTCGGTCGCTGCATCTATCACTTGTTTTTGTTGACGAATAGAGGCATCGTCTATCACGCAAACATCACGTAGGTTGCCAAAATCGGTAGAGAGTTGTACAGCTATACGGAACGATAGGCCATCTTCCGAGTTGTAGACGTGCTTCACTTTGCCCACCAAAATGCCAGCAGGGAAGATTGAAGAATAACCACTTGTTACCACTCTATCGCCCAATTTGAATTTGGCGTGGCGTGGTACATCGTCCAAATAAGCCACATCTTTAGCTCCACCTTTCCAATGCAGATAACCAAAATAGTTACGTCCTTGTAGCGAACAACTGATATTCGACTTAGAATTGAGCACAGGAATAACGATAGAGTGGTGAATACCCACCAAGTAGACCACACCCACAACGCCATTTCCACACGCTACACCCATATCTTTTCGAACACCATCCCACGAACCTTTATTGATGGTAATAAAGTTTTCAGCTTTGTCTAACGAGTTTGACACCACCTTCGCATCAATCAGTTTGAACGAGGAAAGAAAGCGATATTGTCCACGTTGCTTGTATTTCGCATCGTGTGTTTTGGCATACAAGATTTCGTTAAGTTTCTTCACCTCTTGTTCTAACAAGAGATTGCGTTGTGTGAGTTCCTTATTAGCCTTACCCATTGTAAGGTAAGAGGTTGCCTCAGAACTTATCTCGTACACCTGTCCTGCAACGATATTGGCAGAGGTAAACCAAACGCTTCCTTGATAATTGTTGAACCGAAACAAAAGTACCATACTGATAACTTCTAATAATACAAAAAGAAACCAGTGTTTATACTTTGCGAGAAACTCCGTTAGATTGTGCATTCTTACTGCTTATAAAACGATATGAGCCATTAAAAGATAGAATTTCATCTGGCTGGTTCTATAAATTAGCTTTGTTAGATTTTGAGCTTATTTTTGAGGTCAAAATACAAGAGAGTAAAGGAGTGTAGCGAGCTACACGACTGAACGAACTTACATTTTGAACCAAAAAGAAGCCAAAAGATAACAAAACGTATTTCATAAAAAATGAATGACTATATGCGGTGGTAATTTATAGAACCAGCCATCTACCTTTTAATGGCTTTTTCTTGTATGTTTATCTCATCAAGAATGAGAAACGGTCTACATTGTTGAGTGCTATGCCTGCACCCTTTGCCACACTGTGCAATGGGTCTTCAGCAATATGGAATGGAATGTTAATCTTGTCGGTCAATCGCTTGTCGATACCACGAAGCAAAGCACCACCACCACTAAGATAGATACCGTTCTTTACAATATCTGCATAGAGTTCAGGAGGAGTATTTTCGAGTGCTGACAATACTGCGTTCTCAATCTTAGCCACAGTCTTATCCAAACAGTGTGCAATTTCTTGATAACATACAGGTACTTCCATTGGCAACGCAGTGATGCGGTTAGGACCGTGTACGATGTAGTCTTCAGGAGCTTCTTCGCCCAAATCGGTCAATGCCGAACCTACGTGAACCTTGATACGCTCTGCCATACGTTCGCTCACCTTAACGTTGTGTTGACGGCTCATATACTCTTGAATATCGGCTGTGAGGTCATCACCTGCAACGCGGATAGAGTTGTTGCAAACGATACCGCCCAAAGAGATAACTGCAATTTCGGTGCTACCACCACCTATGTCAACAATCATATTGCCTTCAGGGGCTTCAACATCAAGACCCATACCCAAGGCAGCAGCCATAGGCTCAAAGATGAGGTAAACATCTCTACCGTCAGCGTGTTCGGCAGAGTCGCGTACAGCACGCAATTCCACTTCAGTAGAACCCGATGGGACGCCAATAACCATACGCAACGATGGTGAGAACAAGCGATTGCCGCTGTGTACCATCTTAATTAATCCACGCATCATCTGCTCGCAGGCTGTAAAGTCTGCAATTACGCCATCACGAAGTGGACGAATGGTACGAATATTAGGGTGTTCCTTTTCGTACATCATTTTTGCATCGCCACCCACCGCAATCATTTTGTCGGTACGGCGGTCGAGAGCCACTACTGAAGGTTCATCAACAACAATCTTATCATCACTGATAATGATAGTGTTAGCTGTTCCCAGGTCCATTGCTATTTCCTGGATAAATGAAAAAAATCCCATTCTTTATTATTTAAAAGTGATTGCTCTTAACAGCGCATTGTCTGTTTTCGAGTAAAGTTATATTCTATTTCAGTTGAGTAGAACCTAAGTTCTGCCTTGATGTGTGCAAACTTTATTTTGCAAACCATTCGTGAATAGCCGTATCGTAGTGGCTGCTCACGCCGAATGCACGTTCAGCAAACATCTTGCGGTCTTCCAATTCGGTTGTTGCACCGCTTGTGTTCAATATTTGGAGCAACACAGGATATTCGGCCTTACTTGGTACAATGACAACATCTTTGAAGTTTTTAGCACCTGCACGAATGAGCGAAATACCGCCAATGTCTATCTTTTCGATAATGTCGGCATCGCTTGCACCGCTTGCAACAGTCTGTTCAAATGGATAGAGGTCTACAATTACCAAGTCGATTTCAGGAATTTCATACTCCATCATTTGTGCGTTATCGCCTTCAAAGTTGCGACGCGCCAAGATACCTCCAAATATTTTTGGGTGCAAAGTCTTCACACGACCACCCAAGATAGAAGGATAGCTTGTTACATCTTCCACACGTTGACACTCGTAGCCCAACGACTCGATAAATTCTTGTGTACCACCTGTACTAAGAAATTTTACGCCTTCAGCGTTCAGTTTCTTCAACAAATCGTCTAAACCATCTTTATGAAACACTGAAATCAGTGCAGTCTTAATTCTTTTTGTACCAGCCATTTTGTTTTTATGAATTTCCGTAATTAGATGTGCAAAGTTACAAAAACATAAGCACTAAACCATAATTTTAAACGCAAAAAATGCTAAATATTTATTCTTTATTGTCCAAAGTCAATTTTTGAAAAACCTACCTATATATAGAGAGATTTTGCGAATAGAGGGTTATTATAAAAAAACAATACTCGTTCGCATAACACTTTTGCCTCTTATCTCATCTATGTCGTAGCGTTATAATCTACATCGTTTTTTTACTTTATTTTTATCTCTAATATATATAATAAGGTGTAATCTCGCTTCGGCAGTTATGGTTGGTACGCCTATTAAAATTGTTCTGTTTCTTACCACTTCGTTGCTTGTTTCTAATACCTCTATCTTTTAATTGCCAAACATATATGTTTTGCATTGTCAAAGTTGAACTTTGGGAGGGTCAAACATATATGTATTGGGTGGTAAAACATATATGTTTTGCAGTGTAGGTGTATGTATTTGGTAATCAGATAGTTAAAATGCTATTCTTCGCTCTAATGCTTTTTATTCTTATTGTTCTGTTTTTCCTTTCTTACAAGTTGGTGTGAGGATTGTAAATGGTCTATATAGGGATAAGAAAAGGTGGTAAGCAAACCGTCTTGCTTACCACCTTTGATGCGTCGGGATGAGGCGACTCGAACGCCCGACCACTGGTCCCCCAGACCAGCATTCTAACCTACTGAACTACATCCCGTATTTTTTGTTGCTGCAAAATTACCAACTTTTTGACACATTAGCAAACTTTTGTACTTGTTTTTCAGCTTTCACGACTTTTATTTGTATTTTTGTATGTGAAAAAGGATGTGCTAATGCCATTCCAAGTTGTTTCTTAAAATCGTAAAAGATAATGCTATATACAATAACCCCTCCCAAGCAATTGAGTGCAAAAGTAGCCTTGCCTTCATCAAAGAGTATTAGCAACAGAGCATTGATAATCAACGCCCTTGCAAAGGGTAAATTGTTGCCCGATAACCTTTCAGAATGTGACGATACCGATGTAATAAAGAGGGCTTTAAGGGATAATCCTTACGAAATAGACATCAAAGCGGCAGGAACAGCAATGCGCTTTATGACTGCCTATCTGAGCGTTACGGAAGGCGAACATATACTTACTGGAACGGAACGTATGAAGCAACGCCCTATAAAAATTCTTGTTGAGGCATTGCAATTTTTAGGAGCAGAGATAGCTTATGAGGGCGAGGAAGGCTTTCCACCATTAAGAATAAAGGGCAAACCGCTCAAGGGGGGGAAGTTGGAAATATTGGGTAATGTAAGTTCTCAATACATTTCGGCATTGATGATGATAGGGCCAACGTTGGAGAAAGGACTTGAAATAAAACTATTGGGCGACATCATCTCCCGACCTTATATCGACCTCACTCTCTATGTAATGCGTGAATATGGCGCAGAAGCTGAATGGAGCGACGTAGATACGCTTACCATTGCGCCTAAAATGTACACAGAGCGTGAGTATATGATAGAAAACGATTGGACGGCAGCAAGTTATTGGTACGAAATGTTGACATTGCTTGATGACGAAGATTCTACGATTACTTTCTCTGGATTAAAAAATGGGTCGCAACAAGGCGATTCAGCAGTGAAATATATTTTCTCTTTGTTGGGTATTAAGACTATTTTTGATGCCAAAGAGAAGGACGAATTGTGCGATGTAACACTGAAGCGAAAACACAGAATGTTGCCACGATTAGAGTACGATTTTACCAATCAACCCGATTTGGTACAAACGATGATAAGTCTTTGTCCGTTGCTAAATATCCCCTTCAAGTTCAGTGGATTGAGCAGTTTGAAGTTCAAAGAGACCGATAGAATTGAGGCAATGAAGGTAGAAATGGCAAAGTTGGGCTATGTGATGCACGATGCTGACAATTCTAAAATGGTATGGGACGGGGAGCGATGCGAACCTTCCGAACCTATTGTAATCAATACCTATCGCGACCACCGTATGGCTATGGTCTTTGCACCACTTTGTTTGCGTTTGGGCGAGATAAAGATTAATGACCCAGAAGTGGTATCTAAATCTTATCCACAGTATTGGAACGAGTTGCGCAAGGTAGGTTTTACCATTATAGAAGAGTAGACTTGTTTGAAAAGGTCTTTAAGGCGTATCAAGTACTTATAGAATTAAAATAAATGGACATTATTGTTATTGGATTGCTTGCCATTCTTGCTGTAGGCGTATTAGTGGGTTTAGGCACTTTTATTAGTCGCAAAGGCAATGCCGAAGACGATGCTATTGTGATAGCATCGGGCGATTGCTCTACGTGTAGCGGTGAAGATGAGAGCTGCGAACAAACGTGTATAATGGAGGCTGCAACCAAGGCGATAGAGTATTTTGATGATGAAGAGCTCGACCGATTTGCGGGGAAAGATGCTGCAAACTATACTGACGATGAGGCAGAAGAGTTTGCGGAAGTGCTTTATACAATGCAACCTCACGAGGCAAAGGCGTGGAACAGAAGTCTTATTCTTCGAGGGATAAATGTTCCTAATCAAGTGAAAGACGAACTGATTGCAATGATTGAGGGTTAAAAGAATGAAACAATTCTATTAAAAGGCAATAAAAACGCTGATAAAAGAGTTAATTATACGTGAAATCAACTTATGCTAAATATATTCCGCTTTTGATAGTGGCTGTGCTTGCAATAGGTATTGTAAGCTGTTCTACTAAGAATAACACCTCGCAATCGCGATGGTGGCACTCTTTCAATGCCAAATATAACACATATTACAATGGTGCGCAAGCCTACATAGAGGGGTCATTGGAAAAAGAAAATGGTAATAAAGACAACTTTACCGAGATGATTCCGCTCTATACGGTGGGCAATAAGAATAGCAAAGATTTAGGCAAAGGCAACTTTGAGCGGGCTATTGAGAAGGCTGAAAAGGCGATTGCACGCCATAGCATTAAGCGTAAACCTGAATGGAATAAGCATCGCAAGAAGACAGTGAAAGATATAGAGTGGCTTTCACGTCGTGAGTATAATCCTTTCCTTTGGAAGGCGTGGATGTTGATGGGTCGTTCTCAGTTTTATAAAGGGTCGTTTGAAGATGCTGCTACTACATTTGCTTATATGAGTAGACTTTACAAAGGGCAAAGTGCTATCTATGGTAAGGCAAGAGCTTGGTTGGCTAAGTCGTATATAGAGGCTGGCTGGCTGTACGATGCAGAAGATGTTATTCGCAATATGCAACGTGATTCTGTGGATTGGCATGCAGTGAAAGAATGGGACTACACCTATGCCGACTACTATATTCATACAGGTGAATTAGAAAAAGCTGTGCCCTATTTGCGCAAAGTAATTAAGTACGAGATGCGTAAAAAGCAGAAGGCTCGTGAGTGGTATCTTATGGGACAAATCCAAGCAGCTTTAGGTCATAAAGAGGCGGCACACAATGCTTTCAAGCATGTTATCCATCTTAATCCGCCTTATGAATTAGAGTTTAACGCCCGAATTGCAGCTACAGAGGTGATGGCAACAGGTCAAAGCAAGCAAATGATTAGTCGTCTGAAGCGTATGGCTGCATCGGACAATAATAAAGAATACTTAGATCAGGTGTATTACGCTATGGGTAATATCTACTTGGCTGAGCGAGATACGATGAATGCTATCAGTGCTTACGAACAAGGAAGTCAAAAGGCTACTCGGTCGGGAGTGGAAAAAGGTGTGCTGCTCTTGCACCTTGGCGACTTGTATTGGGCAAAAGAGCGATTTGGTGATGCACGCAGATGTTACAATGAAGCCTTGGGTTTGTTGGATAAAGATAGAAAAGATTACGAACAACTATCTACTCGTGCAAAGATATTGGACGACCTTGCCCCACATACCGATGCTGTTCAATTGCAAGATTCATTGCAGTATTTGGCTAAATGTTCTGAAAAGGAACGTTTCGAAGCTATTGATCGTGTTATCAATGCGTTGAAGAAAAAAGAGAAAGAAGAGCGAGACCGATTGGCTGAACAAGAAGCAGCACAACGCCAAAGCGAGAATGGAGGATTGGATATAGATAACGCTATGGTACGTCGACCATCATTGCCTAACAAGCAAAGCGATGGCACTTGGTATTTCTATAATCCAACGGCAGTTCAGCAAGGTAAAACTTCGTTCCAACAATTGTGGGGAAAACGTGAGAATGTAGACCATTGGCAACGTATGAATAAAACAGTTGTGGGTGGTCTTAATACCAATAATAACTTTGCCAATCTTACTGACGCACAGCGCGATTCGATTGCAAAAGAAGAGGCAAAGATGGATTCTGTAAAGATGTTAAAGGACTCTGCACAGAACGATCCTCACAAGCGTGAGTATTATTTGGCACAGATACCCTTCTCTGCCGACCAATTGGCAGCGAGCAATAAGATACTTGAAGAAGGGTTACACAAGTCGGGTGTAATCTTTAAAGATAGGTTGGATAATCTTCGCTTATCGGAGAAAGCACTCCGTCGTGTAAGCGATAACTACCCCGAATATGAGCAGATGGACGATGTATATTACCATCTCTACCTCTTATATATGAGGAAAAACCAACTCGAAATTGCCAATACGTACATTTCAAAACTAAAGGCAAGCTATCCACAGAGCAAGTGGACAGCTGTTTTGACCGACCCTTACTTTAAAGAGAATGCAAAGTTTGGCGAGCAGATAGAAGACTCTCTCTACGCTGCGACCTACGAAGCGTTCAAAGCCAATCGTTTTGGAGAAGTGGCAGCTAACAAGCGCATCTCTGATACACGTTTCCCTATGGGCGCAAATCGTGATAAATTCCTATTCATAGGTGGATTGAGCAAACTTAATGAGGGCGATGCTAACGGTTGTTTGACCGAAATGAAAACCGTTGTAGAGCAATATCCACAAAGTCGTATCAGCGAAATGGCAGGCATGATAGTCAATGGTGTTCAGGCAGGAAAGAAGATTAGAAGTGGTAAGTTCGACCTTGGTGACGTGTGGAACTACCGTACTAATATTCTCAACGATAGTGATAGTATAAAGCAAGTGAAGTTCTCTCCCGATAGAGATGTCGACTTCAAATTCCTCTTGGTTTATCATCCCGACTCTTTGAAGGAAAACAAGCTCTTGTTTGAGATGGCTCGTTTCAACTTTACAAGTTTCTATGTACGCAACTTCGATATAGAAATCATTGATGTTGAAGACATTCATCAGATGCAAATCTCTGGCTTCAGAAACTTCGATGAGGCATATCAGTATGGTCGCCAATTGTTTAATGCAAAGAATGTAGTAGAACAATTGAATAAGTCGGCACGTGGTATCATCATCAGCGACAAGAACTTGCAGCTCATTGGAACGACCTTTAGTTACAAAGACTACGACGATTTCTATGCGAAACATTTCGCACCGCTTACTGTAACAAAGCGTTATTTGCTCTCTGAACCTGCCGAAATAGCTGTGCCACGTGAAGAAGAACGCGACTTACAAGACGAGATAGAAAGTCGTAATCCTACCGAGCGCGACCTTAACATTAAGGAAAAATTGGAGAACGAAGTAGATTATGGTGTTACAATCCCTATGGAACAAGAACCAAAGGTGAAGGCAGAGAGTCCAAAGACAAATGCAGAAGCACCAAATACAGAACTCGTAATTCCTACGGACGATGCGAAGAAGGGCAAAGAGCCTGTCATTGAGGATAATAATGGCGAAATACTCATTCCTACGGACGAACCAGTGAGCCCTAATTCGCCTACCGAAATTATCATTCCTATGGACGAACAGCCTAAGAAAGCAGAGCCAACGAAGGCTGAAACACCTGTTTCAAAGCCACAGCCACCAAAGCCTGTTGAGCCTAATAAGCCAATAAGCAACCCTCAAGTGTCGAATACAGAAACTGAAACATCTAAGCCTGTTGCGCCTACACCAAAGGTTGAACCCGAAAAGAAGGAACTACCTGTTGTGCCAATTGATGAGAATACGTTTGAGATACCAACAGACGATGAACCAAACGCCCCTGAAGGTACATTCATAATTCCTATTGATGAGCCAAAACCTATTGCGCCAAAGGTGAATAACGATAAGAGTAAGCAGCCACAAGCACCAAAGCCTGCTAACGGAAAGCCTACGCTGAAACAGCAAAAGGGCAAAACACTTCAACCTACAAAGCAAGACCCAAATGCGAAAAAGGGAGAGAAGAAGGCAGACCCTACAAAGAAGCAGAATACAGACGGTCCAGTTATCTACTTTGAAGATGAGGCTGAGCCTGCTCAAAAAACAGAGAAGAAGCCCGAACAGCAACCTGTGCTCGACTACGACATTGAGGACGAGTATTACGACCTCGGTGGTTTCTAATCGCAATCAGTAACAATAAGGGCGGAACAATGAAGGTGCTGCCCACATAAAACCACATCACATAATATGATCAATGGATTATTACTCTGGGTTGATGATGAGATAGAACTCCTCAAAGCCCACATTATATTTCTTGAGAAAAAAGGATACGAAGTTATTACCGTAAGCAATGGTGCAGACGCAATAGAGCAATGCGCTACACAAGCTTTCGATTTGGTACTTTTAGACGAGCAAATGCCAGGTCTTTCGGGCTTAGAAACACTTCAACGAATTAAGGAGATACAGCCTGCAACACCTGTTGTAATGGTAACAAAGAGCGAGGAAGAGGATATTATGAACCAAGCCATTGGTTCAAAGATAGCCGACTACTTGATAAAGCCTGTCAACCCAAGCCAAATTCTTCTTACGTTAAAGAAGAATGTACATCGCCGTGAGATAGTTACAGAGGTTACCCAGTCGGGGTATCAACAAGACTATCAGCAAATAGCAATGCAAATTTCTGAATGCAATAACTTTACCGATTGGGTGGAAGTATATAAGAAATTGGTGAAATGGGAACTTGAATTGAGCAGTGCCGAAAGCAATATGACGGAGATGCTCATTATGCAGAAAGAAGAAGCCAATAATAGTTTTGCAAAATATATTGTGAAGAACTACCTTAACTGGATAACCGATTTGAGTGACAAAAGCAAAAGCAAAGCTACTGACAGACCACTGATGAGTCCCGAAATATTCAAATCGAAGGTATTTCCTACGATAGATGAGGGCAACAAAGTGTTCTTAATCGTGGTAGATAATTTGCGCTTTGACCAATGGCGTGTCCTTTCTGAAGAAATAGGCGACCTATTTGATATAGAGGAAGAACTCTATATGACCATACTTCCCACAGCTACTCAGTATGCTCGTAATGCAATTTTTAGTGGACTTATGCCACTCCAAATTGCTCAAATGTTCCCAGAGTTATGGGTTGATGAAGACGAAGAAGAAGGAAAAAATCTGAACGAATCTCCTCTTATTCAGACGCAAATAGAGCGTTATCGCCGCCACGATAAGTTTTCTTACCATAAGATAAACGACTCGAATGCTGCAGAGAAGTTTATGCAACAATTGAAGAATTTGGAGCAAAACGACCTAAATGTATTGGTCGTAAACTTCATTGATATGCTTTCGCACGCTCGTACAGAGATGAAAATGATACGCGAATTGGCAAGCAATGAGAGTGCTTATCGCTCACTAACATTGAGTTGGTTTCGCCACAATGTGCTTTCGGAAGTGTTCAAAGAGTTGGCACACGCTGGTTATAAAATTATTCTTACCACCGACCACGGGTCTATTCGCACCACCAAACCTACAAAGATTATTGGCGACCGCAATACCAATACCAACCTTCGCTACAAGTTGGGCAAGAATTTGAATTATAATTCAAAGAAAGTGTTTACCATTAAAGACCCTCGCCAAGCACAACTCCCTGCGCCAAACCTTAGCACATCATACGTGTTTGCTACGGGCGACGACTTCTTTGCTTATCCCAACAATTACAATTATTACGTGGCTTACTATAAAGATACGTTCCAACACGGTGGTATATCAATAGAAGAAATGGTTGTACCGCTCATCACACTCACCCCAAAGAAACGATAACGATATTCAGAAAATAAAACAAATATAAACAATGGAAATCAAAATAAATAGCCTTGAAACCATTCACGAGGCAGCAAAACAATTCATCGAGAACATTGGCAACCGCAAAGTATTTGCTTTTTATGGCAAGATGGGTGCTGGAAAAACCACCTTTACCAAAGCTATTTGCGAGGTGTTGGGCGTAAAAGATGTAATTACTTCTCCCACTTTTGCCATCGTCAACGAATATACCGATGGTAATAATCAGTCCATTTACCACTTCGACTTCTATCGCATCAAAAAGTTGGAAGAGGTTTACGATATGGGTTACGAGGATTATTTTTACAGTGGCAACCTCTGTCTCTTGGAGTGGCCAGAGCTTATAGAAGAAGTTTTGCCCGAAAACGCTGTAAAGGTAACTATCGAGGAACAGCCCGACGGCACTCGTTTAGTATCATTCGATTAAGCGAAAGTATTGAGTAAATATTTTATCCCAAATCGGTCATTAGCCCGCAAAGGCTTTTTAAAGCGTTTAGATGTTATACTTTTCTTCGTCTTTGCACCTTATTTTGGCTCTTTTCGTTTGTTTTTTCAGCTGTTTAGCTCGCTAAACGTCTTCAAAAACAACCAAAAATAGCTCAAAATAAGCTCGCAACTCTCGAAGAAGTCTAACGACCGATTTGGGTTTATTGAATAAGCATTAAAATAGCCGCAAACGATCTTTCATTATGAGATAGTTTGCGGCTATTTCTTTTGAAGTTATTGTTCTATTTTACCACTCTTTATAAATGGAAAATGAAAGACCAATCTTTTGTTTCCAAAACATATATGGTAAGCATCCAATATTAGCCGCCTTTCACACCAACAAATAACCCTTATATGTCTGGCAGCATATAAGGGTTATTTGTTATTTGAAGTTTGAAGGTAGCATTTTCGTGAGTTCCTCCTCCGTCATATCTGGCAGGGACCTTGAAAGAACTTCCTTCATCCATTTGTATGGCTCTATGCCTGCTTCCCTGCAACACGCCATAAAGGTATAGAAGATGGCGTTGTTCTCTGCTCCCTCATTGTTACCACAGAACAGGTAGTTCTTTCTTCCAAGCGTGATGGGTCTGATGGCCTGTTCCATAAGGTTGTTGTCTATGTTGAAGCGTCCGTCCTGCACATACCTGCCAATGCGTATCCATACGGCGAAGGCATAACGCAGTGCCTTCTCCATAGCTTCGCCTGGGGTGTACTGTTTGTGTACATCCAACATATAGGTCTCCAAATACTNTTAGGACTCAGGCAACCCTGTGCCATCTGTTTATGATACACGACAAAACCACAGCGTTCCCAGTGCAGCAATTTAATTCGGTTACGGGCTCGATTGTAGAAAACGTAGACAACACCATCAGAAGGATTGAAGTCATTGCTGCGTACCAATTGGGACAGGCGAAGAATACCCTGACGCATGTCCACAGGAGTGCAACAAACCCGAAAAACATTTGTTTCATTGAGTACAAACATAAGTTTTTCGGGCAAAGGTAGTAAAGCAAGAATGTTACACAAAGGCGGCTAATATTGGATGCTTACCATATATGTTTGAGCTTCTCAAAGTTGAACTTTGGCACGCCAATACATATATGTTTTGGGTGGTGAAAGATATATGTTTTAGAACCCGTTTATAACTTGCTTGTTATCAAAAGGTTAGCAATGTGTTTTTGAAACATTTTGCTATAAATGGCATTGGTCTATTCTTCCACGACCCATTTACCTTGCTTAACCTAATTATACTTCCTTCCAAGATGTGCTTGCTTACTTTGCTCGCACATAATCTACAAAGCTATAAGCGGGCGTATCTTCAGAGGCTGGGCGTGATTCACACTTTTCTATCTTCCAAGCCCCATCGTTAAATTCAGGAAAGAAGACGTCGGCTTGAGCAGGAGTATCATCTATTTCAGTGAGATAGAGGCGGTCTGCAATCTTTAAACCTTCCTTGTAAACACTTGCGCCACCAATGATAAAGGCTTGTTCGTCAGCCCCAATATATTGCAGGGCTTCCTCTAATGAGGCGTAAACATCACAATTAGGGAAGTCGGTTTCGGTGCGACTTAACACAATGTTGCGGCGGTTGGGCAATGCACCTTTGGGCAGTGAACGGAAAGTTTTCCGACCCATAATTACCGTATGTCCTGTTGTGAGCTGTTTAAATCGGCGTAAATCTTCCTTTATGAAGTATACCATATCGTTTTCAAAGCCGATAGCACGATTTTGTGCTATGGCTGCAATGATGTTGATTTGCATTGTTATTGTGTTTTTGAGCAATGTGTTCAATCTTTATACTGCCACTTCGCCAGCGATATGAGGATAAGGATTGTAATCTACTAATTGAAAATCCTCGTATTTAAAGTCGAAGATGTTCTTTACATCGGGATTGATTATCATTCTTGGCAATGCACGTGGTGTGCGAGAGAGCTGCAAGTCTACTTGTTCTAAATGATTGTTGTAGAGATGCGTATCGCCTGTGGTATAGACAAATTCGCCTGCCTGAAGACCCGTTACCTGTGCCATCATTTGAAGCAATAAGGCATACGATGCAATGTTGAAAGGTACACCAAGGAAGGTGTCAGCCGAGCGTTGATAAAGTTGTAATGAGAGTTTGTCCTCTGCCACATAAAACTGGAACAAGCAATGACAAGGAGGCAAAGCCATATCGTCTACCTCGGCAGGATTCCACGCTGTAACGATAAGGCGACGCGAGTTAGGATTGTGCTTTATCATTTCCACAACGTTAGTAATTTGGTCGATAGTTCCCCCACGTCCATTGGGCCATGACCGCCATTGCGAACCATAAACAGGACCTAAGTCGCCATTCTCGTCTGCCCATTCGTCCCAAATGCTTACGCCGTGTTCTTGTAGGTATTTCACGTTCGTATCACCTCTTAAGAACCACAACAATTCGTAGATGATACTTTTTAGATGTAGTTTTTTGGTTGTGAGAAGGGGGAAACCATCAGCGAGGTCGAACCTCATTTGATGTCCGAAAATAGAAAGTGTGCCCGTGCCTGTGCGGTCGCCCTTTGGCACACCATCAGTCTTTATACGTTTTAATAAGTCGTGATATTGTTTCATAGTTCTATAATTGTCTGTTCTTCAGGCACGTGGCTACTTTTTATTCGCCATTCCTGTGGGTATAGGTTGTTGGCTCTGTTGCCTAAATTCTTTGCAAATCCCAGTGTCGCTCCACGATAGGTGAGGCGCACAATACCCTTTGGAGCATCTGTTGGGAGCGTTATTGCTTCGTGACGAAGGTAAGCTATGGCAGTGGGGTAATCTATCTCTACTGCCTCAAACTTCTCTTTTTCGTCTGTTATGCTTAGTGCTGCGCTATGGTGTGGGATAATATTCTTCCCCTTTGTTGTGCCTTCTTCTATGCCGTGAACCAATACTTTAAGGCGTTTGCGAGCTTCGGCAATGGCTTTTTTATGTGTATCCGAAGATGGGGTAGTGCCATTTTCTTCTTTTCCTCTCTTGCGTATAACTGCCATAAATAAGCCTTCGCCCTCGGTATATCCTGGAATAAAGCGGTAAACAGGGAAGCGTTTTCCGTCTTTACAAGGGTTTCCGATGAGAGAGTTTGTGATGTTCCATTCCTCTTGGATAGGAATATCTACTAATTCAGCATCATATTCTTGTAATATCCAAGCAATGTTTTCTTCGTTTTCGTGGGCATTAAAAGTGCAAGTAGAATAAATAAGATAACCGCCCGACCGAAGATTATCCCATATATCGTCAATGATGCTGCGCTGCAATTGCCAGCAATTGGCTACATTCTTTTCGCTCCACTCCTCAATAGCTTGTGAATCTTTGCGAAACATTCCCTCTCCCGAACACGGTACATCGGCTATGATGACATCAAAGGCGAGTTTGGTACGTTTGTAGTCACGAGGGTAATTGTTTGTTACCACCACATCTTGATGCCCGTACTTCTGCACGTTCTCCGCTAAAATCTGTGCGCGTTTGCCTATCGGTTCGTTTGAAAATACCAATGAGCCTGTGGGTATTGTGCCACGTGCACACGTTGTTTTTCCCCCTGGGGCAGCGCAAAGGTCTAATAACATTATAGGACGGTTTACAATATGTTGCAACACGTGCGCTACAAACATTGAGGCTGCCTCCTGAACATAATAAAGCCCTGCGTGAAAAAGAGGGTCGAAGGTAAAGTTTGGTCGAGTGTTGAGATAGTAACCCTCCTTGCACCAAGGTATGGGTTGTGGTGCGAAAGCATTTGAAACTTTCCCCTTTGTTTTAAATGGATTAAGCCTAATGCTAACAGGTGATGTAGCTGTTAAGGCTGCTTTGAACCTTTTGTAGCGTTCTTCGCCCATAAGTTGTAGCGTATAGGCTTCAAAGGCTGATGGTAAAACAATATCGCCTACACCCTCAAGTGTTTGTATTGAGGGTGTAGGCGATACTTCTTTTTTATTTATTGAGTTCATTCTCAAATGTTATTCTATATCGAAAATGATGTCTCCATCATCTTCTATTGCTTTCTTTTCTTCTTTTGGCTTAGGCTGTTTTTTCAAGTTGCCTTTCTCGTCAAACATACCGTAGGTAGTGCGAAGTACAATAAACTCGGTGCGGCGGTTGATTTGATTTGCCACCTCCTGTTGTTCTTTGTCGAGTTTGGTTATATATTCCTCGGTCAATACATCGTTTTCCTTTGCCCACGCATACTTCTCTGCCATCTTTTTGCGTACCTTCTTAGGCTTGTCCTCACCATATCCCACTGGTGAAAGACGGTCGGCAGCAATGCCGTGCTCAACAAGATAAGCTACCACAGCATCGGCACGACGTTGCGATAATCGCTTGTTATAGTCAGCCGAACCTTTATAGTCGGTGTGCGAAGAAAGTTCTATCGTAACGTTAGGGTTCTCCATTAACAACTTCACGAGTTTATCCAATGCGTCTTTGGACTCGGGGCGGAGCGTTGCTTTATCGAAGTCGTAGAAAATATTGTCTACCATTACAGGCACACGAATACCAGCTAATGGGAATTGCAACACATATTCTTGCGACTCTTTCACAGGTTCTACACGAATTTCTTCTTTATGGTTAAGGTAGCCTGCGCACGTTGCTAAGAGTATGTAATTTACATTCGGACGTATTTCTTGTTCGAACGAACCGTCACCTTTCACCGATATTTTCTTGTTTGTACCATCATCGCCAACAAGGAAAACCTGTGCTGCTGGCAACTCATAGCCCTCCATTTCGTATACCCAACCTTTAATGGTTTGTACCACTTCAGGGAGTTCAAAGCTATAAATATGGTCCCAACCACGGCCGTCACCTCGATTGGAAGAGAAGAAACCACGGTTGTGAACTCCGTCAAAGGTCATTCCAAAGTCATCGCCCTGTGAATTGAGCGGATACCCTGGGTGCTCTATGTGGTAGCGTTTGTCCGTTCCCACTTTTGCAATAAATATATCTAAACCACCCAAACCTCCGTGTCCGTCAGACGAGAAATAGAAGTCGCCATTGGGGCGGAATGTAGGAAACATTTCGTTTCCTGCGGTGTTGATAGGCGCACCGAGGTTCTCCACGCCTCCCGTAGTTCCACCCATAAGACGCACACGCCAAATGTCTGTGCCTCCCTTACCTCCGGGCATATCGCTTACAAAGTAGAGCCAATTGCCATCAAGAGATAGAGCAGGGTGGGCAAAACTTGACAGTGTATCTCTGCTTATTTCCAACTTTGTAGCCTTTCCCCACGCTGCATCAGCGCGCTGACTTACTGCTATTTGTGCAAAACGAGGGTGAGTAGCATCGGTTAAGCATTGTGTGATGTACATCTCGCGACCATCTACCGAGAATGCAGGTGTACCCTCATCAAACTCAGTGTTCAATCCGCTTTCTATTGTTTTAGGCTGTGTCCACTTGCCTTTGTCGTCCTTTTCGCTGTAAAATATATCACCGGGCTTTACTCCCGTAATACCGCTAAGCTCGTCGCCTTGGGCATCGTTGCGTGTAGAGGTAAAGTAAAGTTGGTTGTATTGGTCACCAAATAGCATTGGTGAATAGTCCTGTCGGCGTGAATTGAATACAGCCATCTTTTTCACTTCATAGTAAGACCCCTGTTCTTTTATCGTGGGTGCAACTGTTGCAGCTGAAAGTCCTTGTGATGCCAACTCGTTGTTCGGCATCGAATCGAGCACAAGTTTGTATTCCTTCAACGCCTCTGTGTAAGCCCCATTCTTCATCAAGTTGGCTGCCAACTTCAAGTGTGTATTGATGCTGTCTTGTTTGTATCTTATCACGTTTTTATAAGCTGCCACTGCTCGCTGCGACTGTCCGATGTGGTCGTAGCAGAGTGCCATCTTTGCAGCCAATTGTCCACGTTGTGTACGGTCTTTGGCTGGGGTGCGCTGATAGGCTGTTTTGTATTGTGCAGCCGCATCGTAGTATTCGCCTATTGCAAGAAACTTGTCGCCTTTCTTAATGTTTCTATCTATGCCACAACTGTTTAGTAATACCATAGACAAAAGCAACAAGCCCACTCCACAAGCAATGCTGTGCAGCGATTTATGTGTATGTAGGAATTTACTTCTTTTCATATACTACGAATAACGTGTTTTCTACCTTATTTATTGCAATTACAGCCTAAGTATTTTTATTTTTCTGTTGTTACATTGCCAATCTTTCGGTTGGAATTATCAGCTAATACGTCGTTTACAATCTTTGTTATCTGCTCTTTGAGTTCGGCTATAAACTGTGCAGCATCGTATTTTCGATGCTCAATATCACGCAATTTCTTTTCCCAAATACCCGTAAGCTCGGCAGAAGTTAGGAGTCGTTCGTGAATAGTGTCTATCAATGCAATTCCTGTTTCGGTTGCAACAAGGTTTTTACGCTGTCTACTGATGTATCGCCTTTTGAATAAGGTTTCTATAATACCTGCACGTGACGATGGGCGACCTATTCCGTTTTCCTTTAAGGCTGCGCGCAACTCGTCGTTATCTACCAATTTTCCAGCTGTTTCCATTGCTCTTAGGAGCGAAGCTTCGGTGTAATGCTTGGGCGGTGTGGTTTGTTTCTCGGTCAGAGTTGGAGTGTGCTCGCCTTGTTCTCCCTTAACGAATGTTGGCAGTGTACGTTCTTCGTCTGCTGCCTTTTCGTTTTGTTCGGGTTCTACTTCTTTTTCGTTTGCTTTGTTATACACAGCTCTCCACCCTTCGTCCAATATTTCTTTTCCCGTAGTTTTAAATTCCACTTCGTCCACTTTACCCAAAACGGTTGTTGTAGAGAACTTACAATCGGGATAGAATACAGCGATAAAACGGCGTGCTATGAGGTCGTAAACCTTGCGTTCTACATCTGTAAGTCCTTGAGGAATAACGTTGGTAGGAATAATGGCGTGGTGATCGGTTACTTTAGCTGCATCGAACACACGCTTCGACTTTGGCAATGGTTTGCCACCCAACACCTTCACCAAGTCGGCGTATGGTTTCTGAGCTGCAAAAGCCGTTTGAAAGAGGGTATTCATTATCTGTGGACACTGCGCATACACATCATCGGTAAGGTACTGCGTGTCTACACGTGGGTAAGTGGTAAACTTACGTTCGTATAGGCTCTGAATGGTATTGAGCGTCATTTCGGCAGAGAAACCAAACTTGCGGTTGCAGTCTACTTGCAGCGATGTAAGGTCGTAGAGCTGCTTGGGTTGCTCTGTTCCTTTCTTCTTTGTTACGTTTGTAATTTCAAAGGGTTTACCCTCGATGAGTGCAAATGCAGCTTCTCCCTCTTCTTTTGATGTAAACTTGCCCTTTGTTGCCGTAAACTGTGTATTGCGATAGATTGTAGCCAATACCCAATAAGGCTCTGGCTTGAAATTGTTTATCTCCTTTTGTCGCTCTACGATAAGTGCCAATGTAGGCGTTTGAACACGTCCTATGGACAGCACTTGCGCATTTCTACCATACTGATTATTACCATATTTTAGCGTGTAGAGGCGTGTAGCGTTCATACCCAATAGCCAATCGCCTATGGCACGCGAAAGTCCTGCAAGGTAGAGCGGTTCATAATCTTTTTGGTCTTTCAAGTTTGCAAATCCTTCACGAATAGCCTCATCGGTCATCGAAGAAATCCACAATCGTTTTACAGGACATTTTACCTTAGCTTTCTGCATCACCCAACGTTGAATAAGCTCACCCTCTTGCCCAGCATCACCACAATTGATAATCTCTTCTGCACCTTGATACAATCGTTCGATGATGGCAAACTGCTTCTTTATACCTTCATCGTCGATGAGTTTTATACCAAATCTTGGCGGCACCATAGGCAATGCAGCCAAGCTCCACGACTTCCAATTCACGAAGTAATCGTTGGGTTCTTTCAGCTCGCATAGATGTCCGAAAGTCCAAGTTACTTGATAACCATTGCCTTCCATATATCCATCGTGCGAATGGGTAGCACCAATAATTTTTGCGATGTCTCGTGCTACGCTGGGTTTCTCTGCTATGCAAACTTTCATTCTTTTACTTTATATTTTGAGAAGCTTCTATGTCTCTTTTCGATTTCGACTTTATTACCAACCACACTCCTGAGAATACAAACACGATAGCCACACCTTGATAAAGTGTGAAGGTGCCAATACCTGTTAAGACCGATACCACCACAGCCACAATGGGTTGTACGTAATTGTAAACTCCTACAATGGTAGGGCGAAGCACACGTTGTCCCATCATCAACGTAATGTAACTAATGAATGTTCCGAAGAATACCACAAACCCTGTCTCCATCCAAGTGCGACTGCTCACAGCTGCAAAGTTGGTAGCCTGAAGGTCGCCCAACGCTATAGGGAGGATATAAAGGGTCGCCCAAAAGAACATATACTTGTTGATGGTGAATACCGAATAACGCTTTATAAGTTTGCTAAAGAGCGACATATAGAGGGCGAAACTACATTGTGCAACGAGTATCATCAAGTCGCCCCGTACATCGCCCACCTTGTGCGAAGCGGCATTCATACTGGTCAGAATAAGAATGATAGCTCCTGCACAACCAATGGCTACGCCTCCCGCCTTCTTCAGCGTAATAGGTTCTTTGATGATAAGGAATGCCCACATCATTGCAAAGATAGGCATACTTGTTGTAATAACGCTTGCATTGACAGGCGAAGTGTAGCTCAACCCTATGATAAACAAGCATTGATTGCACGTTACACCAAAGAGTGCGGCAGCAGCAAAGAGGAAGAAATCTTTGCGTGGAATGTGTTCTTTAGGTACAAAGCAGCCTGCAATCCAAAACAGGAGCATTGCGCCCGACACTCTAAAGAATACCATTGTTATTCCGCTGATGCCGTGTATCATAGCATCTTTGCCTATGGGCGACATTAGTCCCCATATCACTTCAGCTATCAGCATACATAAGTGTGCCTTCAAAGGCTTATTATTATTCATTACGTAGGAGTTGATAAATCTTTTCGCATACAAAGGTACGAATAATAATTAAGAACAGTATTTTTAGTGGATAATCTTTTTATTTAATGAGGTAGTTATCTTTTAGGAGTTAAGGGAGGTTTTCTTTTAGGAGTTAGAGGAATTAGGGGGAGTTAAAGGAGTTATAGCCAACACCTTTGCTATCTGTAGTCTTGTCGGACAAGTCGGACAAGTCGGACTCGTCCGACCCGTCCGACCCGTCCGACAAAACTGCACCAACAAAACATTTGGCTTTAACTCCCCTCTAATTCCCTTTTACTCCTAAAAAGCCCTCAGCAAATCCTATGCCACCCCAAACCTTTAAATTCCCCGATTTAACATTTTAAATCCCGAAATAGCACTATTCTTTATTTCTTATTATATCTCCTAAATTTCCTTTGTTGGTTTTTCGGAAAGTCAAAGTTCAACTTTGCCAACCCCAAACATATATGTTTTAACCTCCCATAGTTGAACTTTAGCAACCTCAAAGTTCAACTATGACCCTCTGGAATATCAACAAATTACGTCTTTTGTGTCTATATTCTCTGTTTTATAGTTCTATCTATCCATTCTCAAAGGTCTATCATTTTGCACACTTTCTTTTATTATATTGTATCTTTTTGTAGCTCAATTGTTTACGGTTGCACACGCATTTAGCCCACTTTTCTGCACCAACTACTTCTTTGTTGCAAAATCACGCCTTATTTCAGATGAATTTAACACTATTGTTTGTAAAAGTGGAAGAAATAGCGAATAGAAGCGAATAATGTGTTAGCGTATATGGGGAGAATAAACGAACTATTGATATTACAATATGATAGGAAAGATGCTTTGGGTGGTTAAAAGATATTTGTTTTCGCCTAAAAATGCTAATTTTTTTCTTTGTTTAATTGAATTACTTTACATTTGCAGCAGTTATGGGCACTTTATATCTTGTACCAACGCCAGTGGGAAATATGGAGGATATGACGTTTCGTGCAATCCGTATCCTGAAAGAGGCAGACCTCGTGCTGTGTGAGGACACACGCACATCGGGTATTCTGTTGAAGCACTTTGAGATAAAAAATCATCTTATGGCGCATCATAAGTTTAACGAGCACGGAACATCTGCCAACATCGTAAACCGACTGAAAGCTGGCGAAACAATAGCACTCATCTCTGATGCAGGCACACCGGGCATTAGCGACCCAGGGTTCTTCCTTGCTCGCGAAGCCATAGCAGCAGGCATCACGGTGCAAACCCTACCAGGTGCAACAGCTATGATACCTGCATTGGTGTCGAGCGGCTTCCCTTGCGATAGGTTTGTGTTTGAAGGTTTCCTCCCACAAAAGAAGGGACGCAAAACACAGATAGAGAGCTTGAAAGACGAAAGTCGCACAATGGTATTCTACGAGTCGCCATATCGTGTGGTGAAAACGTTGGAACAATTTGCCGAAACGTTTGGTGCTGACCGCCAAGTGAGTTGTTGTAGAGAGATCTCAAAGCTACACGAGGAGAGTGTGCGAGGCACATTGGAAGAGGTGATAACCCATTTCAAAGAGACTGCACCACGTGGCGAGTTTGTTATTGTGTTGGCTGGAAAAGAAAAAACTAAAAAAGGCAACAAACAAAACGACTAATAATAAAAACAGTGAAGAAGCAATTCTTCATTTTAAAAAACAAACAGATTATGAAAAAACTTTTGATTTATGCAGCTTGTGGAATGATGACTTTCACTGCTTGCAACCTCGACAAGAAACCTGCACTCAACCCAGCAGAAATTCAGAACGACTCTTTGCGCGCTATCATCAATGCTCGTGACAACGAGGTGAACGATATGATGGCTACAATGAATCAAATTCAACAAGGCTTTGCTGAGATTAATGCAGCTGAAAATCGTGTAACACTCGCTAAGGAAGGCGAAAGTGCTGATAAGGCTACACAGATTAAGGAGAATATTCAGTTCATCGCTCAGCGTATGAAAGAAAACCGTGAGCTTATCAAGAAACTCCAAGCTCAACTCCAAGAGACTGGTTTCAAAGGCGATGAAATGCGTAAGACTTTGACACAGATGACAGCTCAATTGGTTCAGAAGGATAACGAGCTGAAGCAGTTGCGTGCTGAATTGGCTTCAAAGAATATACATATTAAAGAGTTGGACGAAACTATCACTGGTTTGAACACCGATGTTTCTAACCTCAAGACCGATAAGGAAAAGCTCACAACAGAGAAGCAAAACCTTGAAACAGAGAAGAGCAACTTGCAAGAGGAAACAAAGCAAAAGAGCGAAACTATCTCTACACAGGATATGCAGTTGAACACAGCTTGGTACGTATTTGGTACAAAGAGAGAGCTGAAAGACCAACGCGTGCTTGATGGTGGTAAGGTATTGCAGGGTAGCTTCAATAAGAACTACTTCACAAAGATTGATATTCGTGCTACAAAGGAAATCAAACTTTACAGCAAGAACGTGAAGTTGCTCACTTCTCACCCAGGTAGCAGTTATAGCCTTACAAAGGACGCAAGCGGTCAGTTTGTTCTTCGTATCAACGATGCTCAAACTTTCTGGAGCACAAGCAAGTACTTGGTAGTTCAAGTGAAGTAAAAGATAAGTAACAGCAACGATGCTTTAGTTAGCATTGCTTTATATAAAATACTCCCTCAACAGTTTCTATATGAACGAGTTGAGGGAGTTTTTGTTTAGAGAAATTGGATTGCTCGGACTTGTCAGACAAGTCGGACGCATCTGACAGGTCTGACAAGTCCTACCAACCTTCAATGGTAATGGGGTTATAGCTTCACGCTAACACCTGTTACAATCCACATTCGGGGTTGGACAACGTTGCCATAGTCTACATACGACTTATTGAGTAGGTTGTTGGCTTCAAGGTATGCACCCCAATTAGTGGTGTTCCAACTCAATCGAGCATCAACAATGCCATAGCTTGCATACTTATGACGCAGATTGTTGATGTCAAGATAGCTACCCATACGATGCTGGAAACGATAGTTTAACCCTAAGTCTAATTGTTTCCAAAGGTTAAGTTGTAAGTTGGCAACAAACTTATTTTTCAAATATTCCAATGCATATTTGCTCACAATACCTTCGTGTTCTTTCTCGTTTTGATGCAGATAAGCATAACCGAGGCTGAGCTTTTTCACCACGTGTTGTGAAGGAATGAGGTGTAAGAAGTTGAAGTCAACGTTGGCTTCTACACCTATTGCGTTTATCTTTCCAAAGTTTACACTCTTCCATAGCGTAGCCCCACTTTCGTCAAGTGTACCATCTGAAATCCAGTCGATTAGGTTTTTATGATGATTGAAAAAGATACTTGCTTTGGTATTTACACTTTGCGTATTGTACTTTATACCACCCTCCACAGCCGAAAGTTCTTCAGGAAGTAGATGCTTGTCTGCCTTATGCCCACCAACGGAATAGAAAAGTTCGGTGAACGATGGCATTCTAAGCGAAGAATTGTACGAAGCATACACTTTCCAAGCACTACCTATACGATAGCTTGCATCAATACCGGGGTAGACACGCATATTCATATCGGCTTGACTATTCTTAACGGCTACCAATCCTGCAGAGAGCGTAAACCTATCAAGAATAACGTTGTGTTCAAAAACAAATTGTAGATTGGTGCGCTGCAGTCCGTTGGTGTACATTCGGTCGGTACGATGAATAGGACGAGGACGATTGAGTTTTTCTCCTAAGTTGCCACTTACTAAGTCTTCATAACGCAACTCTGCACCAAAGGCAGTACGCCCTAAAGTCCAATCAAAATAGGCATTGAGGTTTGCACCATAAACATCTGTGCGATGATAATTGAACGGAATTTTATCCTTCACATTACGTATAAGTTCAAATCTGTCCATACTTCGATTCCAATAAATGGAAGGGCGAAGATGCAAACGACCTTGCTTGTTTTCAGCTTGGATTGCAGTGAAAGTTTTGAAAGTATGTTCAAACTGATTGTCGAACTTAGAGCTATAAAATGTGTTCGACCCATAATTCTTAACGCTCATACCAGCGTGCCATTTTACAAGAATAGCTTCATCATTGTACACACCTTGATAAAACGACTTCAAAGTGTTGTAATCGGCATTCAGATTGCCTACTTTGCTGCGCAAATGTCCGTCGCTTCGTAGGTAAGAGGCCGACAGCTGATTGTTCCACGCTCCGTGTGCAATGTTTCCACGAGCACCCATTCCGAAGAGTCCGAACGAACCTCCTTGGGCGTGAGCTGTGAGTGACGAATTTTGTGGAGCTTTGGTTACGATGTTTATTGCACCTAATAAGGAAGATGTACCATAAACTCTTGCTGCTGGTCCTTCGAGAATTTCTATGCGTTCGATTTCAGAAATATCGACTGGGAAATCGAAAGCATTGTGTCCTGTTTGTGCATCACAAATGTTGACACCATTGAGCAAAACCGTTATTTGTTCAGAGTTGCCCCCTCGTATGCTTACATCGGTGAGTGCGCCCAATGCACCTTTTTGGCGAACATCTACACCTACTGCATACTTCAACAGGTCGTTAACACTTTGTACAGGAGCCGCTTGAATGTCCTCACGGCTTAGTACAGTTACCATTCTCGCTTGCTGACTAACGGTCAGCGGCGCCCGTGTGCCTGCTACGTTCACTTCGTCCATCAAGATACTCTTATTGGTAGCTGTGGTGTCGTTGCTTGTTTGCATAGCCTCGATGCTGCGGTTGTGAGCCGTAGCGTGTTGGAGGGTTGCGACACTCAGTACACCAATAATAACCTCTTTGCCAAGAACAGCAAAGAGAGAGTAGCTGTGGTTAGAGAAGTGGGTAAACTTCACAACGCTGCGCTTGTTAAAATTTGGTTTGTACATAAATAAAAATAATTTTAAATTAAGGGGAAATCATCTCCCCCACGATAAATAACCTCTAAGCACTGCACCTTTTTGGCGCAATACATCAGAGTTTCGGAGTGCAAAATTACATATTTATATCCTATATTTACCTATTTGTATGCTATTTCTTTATAAAAGTAATTCTATTTTGCTGTTTCCCACTGCTAATGCTACTATTTTGAATTTAGCTGTGGGTGATACTATATACCCTACTCGAAAATATATTTCTTCATTACATAAAACGATAGAACTCGATGAAGTTCAAGTTATTGGATAGCGGAAATTGTTTTCCATAAGAAAAGACACCACGTTTATCAATACTGATTGCCTTCGAGTAAGGAAAGGTGCTAACTTGGAATACTTAATCAGGAATATTCCGGGCATGGAATATGACAAGGCGAACAGGCAACTATCGTTCAAAGGAAAGCCATTGAACCCCAATCTCTACCGTTCCAACACTTACTGACAAACACCTATGTAAATACCATTGACTACGACTGTGGCATCAGCGGCACAGTAGAACTTCCCCACGACATTGAAATATGGGGCGATGCAAATTGTCATCTGGCGAGGAACGTTTTAGCCTTACCAAAAGTAAAACAGATAAAAATGCTCACAAACAGAAAAATCCTAATAAATGAGGATTGCAAAAACAAAAATAAAATCCTAATAAATGGGTATTGTGAAATCCAAACAAGACTCCTACCTTTGCAACTCAAAACAATTAATTTATTATCGAAAATGAAAATAGTAAAGAATTTAACATTACCAGTATTGGTATTCCTTGTGATGGGACTTGCCTCATGTAGCAAGGACGAGGCAATTAATTACAGTACAAAATCCCTTAAAAACACAGAGTTAATGAACATTCTGAAAACGAGGGGCTTTACCTTTGACAAAGACGGCAAGTTGGAACTCAACGACTTGGCGGAGAAAACCACCGCATTGGATTTAAGCGGAACCAAACTCAAAGATCTCAGCGGACTTGACATTCTGCCCAACCTGAAGGAGGTGAAGCTGTCGAATAATGGATATGGACCAGTATTCGACTTTGCCCAGCTGCCGGCACAAATTACCGGTGTAGATTTGACGGGCAACGACATTTATGACTTTGAAGGACTGGTGAATGTAAAAACGGAAGAGAATGGTGATGAAACCGTAACACAGCTGCACAAAATCACGAAATTGTACTTGCCACAGACGGCAAAGTTTAATATCAAAGACCTTGTGCGTTTCTATCGAGAGAAGAAGGCTGAGATTGAGTCTGGCAGTATAGACGTGAAGATGGAAACAGCAAAAGGCGACTTGCAGAAATACAATACCATTCGCGAGATACCTGATGAGAATATAAGGGCTAATTTCAAAAAATACTTTTCCAGCATCTTTGATGAAGACGGTATTCATATTGACATCAGCAAGCGGTTAAGCAACAAAGAAAGGTCGAATGCCTGTGTATTTAATAAGTGGTATGGAGTTGCCACTGCTACAACATTGGAAGGGGTACAATATATTGTGAACAATCCTTATTGGGACGGCAAACTTCTTACTGTAAACTTGACAAACAAAGCGAAACTCCCGTACCTAAGACCCTGTAGCGGTCTCATGACCTTGTCATTGACAGACGTGGATGCCTCTGAAGGCATCAATCTTGAGGATGCTACAAACATGACAGGTTTCCTATGGGTAAAGGTTAGCGGTATTAGCGAAATAGATTTAAGCCATAGTACCCTGTTTGGTCAGAGAGCAATAGAACAGGAACAGGATGGTCCCGGTGGTTCCTCACTTGTTTTTGTAGAATGCCCGGATTTGAAAAAGATAGCTTTACCGGAAAAAAGCGGGTTGCGTTCTTATATGATAACATTTGCGAATATGAAGAGTATAGAGCAGGTAGATTTGTCCAAATTTAAGATGATATCCAATTTGGAACTTGGCGGTTTATCTGCGAATTGTCGTATTACCTATCCGGAATTGACGGAATTTCATACCTACGATAAAAAAACCTCTTTTGCGTGTACGCAAGACGTGTTTGACAGACAGGAAACAAAAGACTTTATCAAGAAGTATCTCAAGGTCTTGTCCAGTGGTGGTGGCTACATAGATGGAGTTGAATGGTCATCACTAATTAATAATTAACAAAACATAAAAAAGATGAAACATTTTTTTATTTCTACCATATTGATAGTAATCAGCATTTTAGGATTTGCAGTAAATTCTAATGCGCAGACAGGTACTTACAATGGTACGTTGAGTAACATTACTATGAATGGGAAATCATACAATAATGCTACAAATCAGAGCTTTACATTGATAAGCACCGGTGGTAACCTGTATGATTTGACAGGTATAGTGGGACCTATTGGCAAGATGCCGGGAACAATCAAAGTAGAACTTAGAGTTTCTATCAACAACGGAGTTGTTACAGCAACGACCCCCATAGGCGGTTATGCCGGTAAATTGATGTTGTTGGATGGTGGATTACCCATTAAAATTAAATTATCCAGTTTTACAGGCTCTCTTGTAAATAATGAACTCCATTTCGTTCTTGACACATACGCAGGTTGGCAATCTGTTCCTGTCTTCCCTGCATCTGTAACTTTTGATGGGAATTTTTAGCTATAATGATGAAAAAGTTTGTTACGAATATAAGTTTATTTTGCCTTATTGCAGTTCTTTTTGCGGGATTCTCTTCTTGTAGTAGTGATGAGAATTTAGAACAGAAAGATCCGATAGAGGAATATTTCAATGAGGCAAAAAACATCTTGAATGGTGAGATTGTTTTGTCTACCAAAGCTACGATGAGTGGGGTTGACAAAACATTATTGCCAAATGGATGTCCTACAAAATTTAGTTTTGATTGGGTGAACGATAAGACAATGAAACTTTCACTCGAGGGCTTTACCGTAGGCAAGATGCCATTGATTGTGTATTTCTCATGCCAATGTAAATTTATGCAACTCAATTCTTGGGAGAAAGATGAGTATAAAGGCGATGGTTGGATAAAGTTTAAGGGTAAGGACGGTAGCGTTACGGGAAATCCTAAAGATGATTCCGGAGTACAGCAAGGAAGTGGCGCAGGTGTAGAAGGCTATCTGAATGTGAAAACGAACCAGATTACATTCATAGTCGATTACAATATGATGAACGTGCGTTCCGAGTGTTTCTTGCAGACTATCGACAAGAACCGTATCAACAATTACGAAGCCGAGTTTGCCCAATACGAGAAGGACTTGGCAGCCTATAAGAAGGAACACGGATTGTAATACGTTACAAATATGATAATAAAGGAAGTGAGGGACTGTGAGTGCTTTCACTTCCTTTTTCAAAAATAAAAAGAAACGATGCAGAAGAAAGGATTCTTATTCTTACTCCTTTGCCTGCTTTTGGCGATAAGCGCACAGGCACAGCGCATGGTAAGGATAACCATACTTGAAAAAGATACGCAGCAACCTTTGGTAGGGGCTACTGTGCAATATGCCACGAGCAAAGAGATGTTGGATGTTAAGAATGCCATTACCGACATTGATGGCAAGGTGATATTAAGTATAGAAAAGGGAAAGGAACTATACTATAATGTCCATGCAACGGGCTTCGTCCCCGTAAAAGGAAGTGTGCCGCCACAGGAAAACAACATAAAGATTGTTATGCGCGAAGACGTGCTGCACCTGAACGATGTCGTTGTAACAGGTTCACGAACAGAGCGTCCCGTAAAACTGTCGCCCATCACCACACAGGTATTGGGCGGAAAGGCACTCGTTGATGCAGGGTACAGCGACCTACAACATGCCCTGCAACAAGAGACACCAGGACTCAACATTCAGAAAGTGGGTTTCGGCAACGAAATCTCAATGCAGGGACTGGATGCGCGCCACGTTCTTTTTCTGCAAGACGGTGAACGAATGACGGGTGATATGGCAGGCAACCTCGACTACGAACGCTTTAACCTGCACGCCATTGACCGTGTGGAGATTGTAAAGGGTGCCAGCAGTACTCTGTATGGCAGTCGTGCTTCGGGTGCGGTCATCAATCTTATTTCTAAAAAAGCGACCAAACCATTGGATATTCAGGCAGGTATGCGCTGGGCACAGATGAACGAGCGCAACTACAAAACACCGTCTCCAAAAGATTTTCTATATATGTTTGAGAAGAACAGCGACCGTCCTAACTTACAGGCGTGGCTCTCTGCTGGAGTGAAACACAACGCCTTTACCTCTCAAACCGACGTATGGTATAGCGAGAACGATGCCTTTTATATGTATCAGGCGGAGAACGACAGCAAGACCTACACAAAGGAGGCAAACCCCTTTCTGCCTCATGACATCACGCTCACCAGTGTGGCGGCACGTTCGCCAATGGGCATTGAGGGAACGGAGCATATCTCGGCAGCGCAGAAGTTCTATTACGAGCCCAACAGAAACCTGTCGGTACAGGTGTATGGCTCGATGTTCTTCATGAACTCATACGACTTGATACAAGATATGACTTTCTCGCAGAGTCGCGATCTCATGACAGGCGTTAAGGCGAAATATAATGTAAAAGACTGGTTTACTGTAAACCTTAGCATACACAACGATTTCTACGACCGTTTCAAACGGCACGAGCGTATCGATGAACGCAAGAAGGTGTACAAGAGCAAAATATTCGAGCCACGTCTCACACTGACAAGTACCTACTTTAGCGGACACAGCATCATACTTGGAGTGGAACATACTTCGGATGAACTCACCAGCGACCGATTCGTGAATAGGAAAATGACCACGCGCGCCCTGCACGAGACGGAGTACTTCGTACAAGACGAATGGACGGCAAATGCCCACTGGATGCTCTCCACAGGTGTGCGAACCAACTTTTCAAAAGCTTTCGGATTTATGTGGATGCCCAAAATTGCGGTAAAATACTCTCCCGATGGGCACTGGGCGATACGTGCCAACTACTCCATGGGTTACCGGGCACCGAGCATCAAGGAACTTTTTTTCAATTGGGACCATTTAGGGATGTTTCAAATTAGGGGAAGCGAAGACTTGAAGCCCGAGAAGAATCATTACTTTTCGCTGGGTGCCGAGTATAGTCATAACGGATTCTTCATCAACGTAAACACCTATGGAAACTTTTTCAGAAAGAAGATAGAGGGAGTATGGCACATCTATGATATGCAGTATAACTTTGAATACACCAACCTCAGCAGTCAGCGTATGCTGGGCATTGAGGCTATCCTGAAATGGCACTTCCTCGACCGGTTTACCCTGAATGGAACATACAGCTATGTAAACGTAAGCAAGCAAAACGGCATACAGGTGAACACCACATCGCCACACGCTGCCACGGCAAGCATCGACTATGTATATAACAAGCCTAACTACCGCTTGAAAACCATCTTCAGTGCATCGCTCATGGGCGAGAAAAACTTTGATGTGCAAGATCGTGTGTGGGTGGAAGAACATCATAAAAGCTACGATGCCTATTTCCGCTGCACGCTGCCTACCTATGCACTCTGTAACTTGGCAGTGGTGCAGACATTCTACAACAAAGTGAAAGTTACGCTCGGAGTAGATAACATCTTCAACTATGTGCCCCACACCTTGGGATCGGGCATCACTATGTTCAATGTTCCTGCCACCAGCGGTGCAAAGGGATATGTGCAAGTGGAATTTCTTGTTGATGACATCGTAAAATCATTAAAAATAAAGAAATGAGAAAATACATATTCATACTTTTCGCTTTAACGACAGCATTGTCCTCGTGCGTGAGTTACGATGCAGAGGAGTTTACGGGCAAAACGCTGCCAAGAGTTACGGGATACACCACCGGCGTTACCAACGATTGGCTGTACATCAATTTGCGCACAGGAAAAATATTCAACCTTGACAAGCCCAATGGCGACATTAAAGAGGGCGAACAGCGGGAGCGTACCGACTGGGACATTGCCTTTTGCGGCTACCGTATGCGAACGAATAGCGGAACATCGGGCAATGGAAAAGGCGGAGCCGCCGACTTAGGATACGGCAGTTACGACACTTGGAAAACGGTGGCACAATTGCCAACCAATTTGCAATGGGTGGTGGATGACCATTCGGTATATATCACCATGTCGCAAAACGACTGGAACAAGTATCTCATCGCCAATAAACTCGACTTTGAACAGAATCCTTGGTTCGACCCCAATCGCGGTCCTGCATCGACACAGACAGATGCTAACCCCACATTGGCAAAAGCAATGACCTTTACAGGTCCACCGCCTGTCTATGCTCCCTCGTTCCATACATACGTGGTACGCACTGCCGATGGACAGCGATATTTCAAACTACAGATTATCAGTTGGTACAAAGCCGATGTTGAAATAGGTGATACGGGCGGACAAATAAGTTATTATTGTGATGAACTGAAATAAAGCTTACATTTGCTCGTTATATTATAAATGTAAAAAAACAATTGTTATGAATAAGAAAATATGCGAAATGCAACGGCACTTGCCTAAGATAGAGATAGAACGACTGCAATATTTGGCTGACATCAAAAAGCAATACGCTTTTGGAACTATTTCGCTTGAGGAAGCCAAACGACAACTGAAAGAGAAAGTGGGCAAGCTGAAACCCTATCATTATGCCTTGATGGAGCAGACAATGACGGAAGAAGACCCCGAGGAATGTTTCAAGGAAAATCTTTCCGAGCTCAACAAGCTATTGGAGGAGATGATGGATTACAGCATTCCAACCTTGCCTGATGATCACCCCATTCGTCACTACTATCGCGAGAATGAGGAGATGCGTCGCATACTGAACGCTGCCGAAGACTTGGTACAGTATCCTGTGATTAAGAATCAGTGGTTGGAACTGTTGGACAAAGCCTCTGCCTACCTCATACACTATACCCGAAAACAAAATCAGCTCTATCCGATACTTGAGAAGAAAGGATTTGACCGTCCCACCGTCACCATGTGGACCTTTGACGACATGATTTCCAACTGCGTGAAGAAGTTGAATCCATTGCTTGAAGCTAACGATGAAGAGACTTTTGTCGCACAAGTGAAAGAGTTGATACCCTATCTCCGCGACTTGATGGATAAAGAAGAGGCCATCCTCTATCCAACCTCGCTCGCTTTGATCAAAGAAGAGGAATTTGAGGAAATGAAGAGTGGAGACCAAGAGATAGGTTTTGCCTTTATCAATGTGGCAAAGACAGAGAAGAAAGATAACATCCGCCCTGCCGACGGCTTTGCTCAAGAACTGCAATCGTTGTTGGCGAAGTATGGCTACGCCGTGAAACACGACCAACCGTTAGACGTGACAACAGGCAAGCTCACGCTCAAGCAAATCAATCTCATCTACCAGCATTTGCCTTTCGACATCTCGTTTGTCAACGAAGATGAACTGGTGCAATTCTACTCTGATACCGACCATCGCATATTTCCTCGCTCTAAAAACGTGATAGGGCGAAAAGTAGAAAACTGCCATCCACGCAAGAGCGTGCACATCGTTCGTGAAATAGTGGAAAAGATGCGAAGCGGCGAACAGGACAAGGCGGAATTTTGGATTAACAAGCCTAATCTGTTTATCTATATCACTTACTATGCTGTGAGAGACAAGCAGGGCGATTTCAGAGGCATCCTTGAAGTGATGCAAGACTGTACTCGCATTCGTACTCTCACTGGGTCGCAGACGCTTCTCACATGGGCAGACGAAAAAGAGAAGTATGCCACACCGCCCACCTCTACAATGACAGACTCTATGGAAACAGAGAAAGATGACGACAAACAGATAGCAGAGATTACCGAAGACACTATGCTCAAAGATCTTTTCTCTCAATATCCTGGTCTAAAGGAAACCTTGGCTCAGCAATACGCACCTTTTAAAATGTTGCAAACAGCATTGGGAAAATTGATTCTGAAAAAAGCTACTATCAAGATGGCGGGAGAACGGTCCGGATTAGGAACAAAAAAGCTCATCACGATGATACGGCAGGCCATACATCGCATCAGTCAGTCATAACATATCTCAATAATATGGATAAGAAAGTAAGAGAATACTACTGGTGGCGCACCATCGCCTCATTTCTATTGGTGCTTTTCGCCATGCCCTTAGGTCATGCGCTGATGATATTGATGGAGAAATTTATGAGTGAGGAAGCCATGCATATTGCAGGTTTTGCGATGGGCTTTGCAGGATTAATCCTTGTTATTATCGGGGTGTTCGTAAAAGGGGACACGCGCCAGACCCTTTGGGGACTTTTTGGCGGTCTGCTCTTCTGGACGGGCTGGGTGGAATTCCTCTTCCTCTATTACGCCCGTCGTTACGGTGTGTCGCCCGAAATAGAGAATGGCGTGGTGGTGACGAAGCCCGAATACCTTATTATGCCGGCCTCGTTTGGCTTGTGGATGATGGTGATGACCATGTATGTGTTCAGCACAAAGAACGGATGCGACCTGATTACATGGATACAAAAGGTATGTTTTCGAAGCAAACGCAAGGTTGTGGTGGTGCAACCCATGACGCACCACACGAGCATCGTCACGTTCATGGAACTGAACATGATTCTTTGGGCAATGTACTTGCTGCTCATGTTCTGCTACGACAAGCATTTCCTTGGCGATCATCATCCCGTAACATTCCTTGTGGGTATGGGTTGCCTCGTGGGTTCGTTCTTCATGCTGCGCCGCCAGCTACGTCTTGCCTCATGGGGAGCGAACATACGAATGGCGATTGCCACGGTCATCGTGTTCTGGACGCCCGTAGAGATACTCGGGCGCATCAATTTCTTCAACGAGTTCTGGGTGGAGCCGGAGAAATATGTATGGCAGATGGTGGTTATCCTTATAGTGTTTCTTTCATTGGGTGTTTACCTTTGGTTGAAGAGTAGGTTACGAAAGAGAACCAAATAAAGTGAAAAGGGCATCGAGTGAAGAAATCAACATAGAGAACAACACCATAAATGGTTAGGAATAGTCTTAGCCCCATTTATCCCAAATCGGTCGTTAGCCCAAGTTTAACGGGCATAATTATTTTTCATAATTTTTTAGTGTGTTTTGAGGGTTTCAGGTTTGCTAAGTACTTAATAATCAGCCGTAGCGTTTTCTGAATACGGACTAAATCTGATTTGGATGTCTTTTTGGGGCTCTATATGTTGATATGAGGTGCTTCGGTGTTTTTGGGGTCTTTTCTAAGCATAAAATCCCCCATCCAAACCAATGGGGAAGTATGAAAAACCACAAAAAATGATGTTTATTCAATGAAGACCTCAGCGTAGTAGTTTTTATTTGTATATAGGTTCAGAACGTTCTGCCTTCCAGTGCGCACCCATTTTGCTGGTACGCTGACAAAATGGAGGATAAAGGCTTTCAGCCTGCTTGTCTTTTTCAATGGTTTGACCTTATCGCTGATATGACGGACGAGATAGAGATAGAAGTTCTTCAGCATAGCGGTAACCATCATGAAAACCATATTCTCAGCCATAAAGGAAAAGGGCAGATGTGACCATCCGAAGTCATTGTTCTGTATGTCGAAGTTCTTTTGTAAGCATCCAATATTAGCCGCCTTTCACACCAATAAATAACCCTTATATGTCTGGCAGCATATAAGGGTTATTTGTTATTTGAAGTTTGAAGGTAGCATTTTCGTGAGTTCCTCCTCCGTCATGTCTGGCAAGGGCCTTGAAAGAACTTCTTTCATCCATTTGTATGGCTCTATGCCTGCTTCCCTGCAACACGCCATGAAGGTATAGAAGATGGCGTTGTTCTCTGCTCCCTCATTGTTACCACAGAACAGGTAGTTCTTTCTTCCAAGCGTGATGGGTCTGATGGCCTGTTCCATAAGGTTGTTGTCTATGTTGAAGCGTCCGTCCTGCACATACCTGCCAATGCGTATCCATACGGCGAAGGCATAACGCAGTGCCTTCTCCATAGCTTCGCCTGGGGTGTACTGTTTGTGTACATCCAACATATAGGTCTCCAAATACTTAAGAATGGGGTAAGCTTTAGCCTTTCGTTCTGTCTCCACTTCCTCGGGTGGTGCTTTCTTGTGTTTGAGGTTTTCCTCCAACTCATAAAGCGTGGCTATCGTTTCGATGATATGGGCGGCGTTCTTATCGTCAGCCGCCAGATGTTCGAACTTACGTCTCACGTGTGCCATACATCCTAACAGCACGATGCCCTGAACGTTCTCAAACCTGCTGTAGACCTCATACCCGTCAGACTGTATGGCACCCTGGTAGCCCTTGAAGAGCTCATCTGCCACAGCGCCCGACCGCGACCCGCCCTTCCAATGGAAGAACACACCCTGGGAGTGCATGGCGTCACGCACGCCCCACAAGTATCCCTTGCGCGTCTTTCCCTTGCGGTCGGCAACCTGTACGCTGGTCTCGTCAACTTGAAGATAAGGACTTTGCAGGATCTGGCTTACTTGAAGTTTGTAAAGTGGATAAAGTGCATCGGCGGCATCGTGAACCCAACTGTTGACGGTTGAGGTGGGGATGTTCACGCCCAGTTCCTTCCATCTTTCACATTGCCTATACTCGGGCTGGTGATAGGCGAATTTGGCGGTGATGATTTCGGCGAGCAGGGAAGCGTCGGCAAAACAATCCACCGCTTGCTTTTTCAAGGGGGCTTCCAGGATGTCAACCTTCGCATCCGTTGGCCGGGCTTCCTTCAGACGGCAGATGACACGGTCCTCCACCCTGACATAAAAGGATGAGGGACGCAGGCACAGATGCTCGCTCCTGTCATGCCCGATGATGACCATGCGCTCAGCGTCATAACCCTCTGGATATATCTCCGTCACCTGTCGCTCTATATTCTCGGGAACATAGGAGGCGTAGGCTCTACCCTTTCTGGAAGGACGGCTCACACGGCGTGATGACCTGCGTTGTCCGGCCTGCTGTTTTATCTCCTTGATGATGGGAAGGGCTTCCACCTGAGCCAGGGAACCCTCTTTGGCCCACTGTTCGTCAAAAAGCGTACCCGCCCAGCCGCTTGCACTCTCAGGCAGGCGTTTCTCGCTGCGCCTGCCAAATACCATGCGCTCAAGTTCAAGAATACGACGGGACTTTCGTTCCAGCTCAGCATCCTTAATCTTAAGCTCAGCCTCCTTAATCTTAAGCTCAGCCTCCTTATCCTTAAGCTCAGCATCCTTGTTCTTAAGCTCAGCATTCTTATCTTTAAGCTCTGCATCCTTATCTTTAAGCTCTGCATCCTTATCTTTAAGCTCTGCATCCTTATCTTTAAGCTCTGCATCCTTATCCTTAAGTTCAGCATCCTTGTTCTTGAGTTGAGTATCCTTGTCCTTAAGCTCAGCATCCCTTTGCTCAAGAAGTTTAACAACAGCTTCCCGAGTGAGAGAATGGTAGTCAGATGTCATTGTGCAATAAGGCATATCCATCACATTATCAGTTCTTTATACGATGTAAAATTACAAAAAATATCTGACACTGGCAAGAAAATACTAAGATTTATTGTATCTTTTTCTTCGGTAGCAATTAGGATTTATACCTTCAATATAGAGTACCAATTCGTCCCAGCGAAGTTCATAAAATCCAGCTCTCGCCCGTATGATTTTAGGACTCAGGCAACCCTGTGCCATCTGTTTATGATACACGACAAAACCACAGCGTTCCCAGTGCAGCAATTTAATTCGGTTACGGGCTCGATTGTAGAAAACGTAGACAACACCATCAGAAGGATTGAAGTCATTGCTGCGTACCAATTGGGACAGGCGAAGAATACCCTGACGCATATCCACAGGAGTGCAACAAACCCGAAAAACATTTGTTTCGTTGAGTACAAACATAAGTTTTTCGGGCAAAGGTAGTAAAGCAAGAATGTTACACAAAGGCGGCTAATATTGGATGCTTACTTTGATAGCATAATAACAACACTAAAACTTGAATAAATAAGTGCCAATAGAATTAGATGTGAATATTTTAAGGTGTATCTACAATTTATTTCTCTAAAAATACACTGTTTTCATCAGAAAATATTATCTTTGCATTATCAATTTAAGTGCTCTTTGAAGTAATGCAGAATAAAGAAAGAGTAAGAAACTTGCTCGTTTCCAACTCGTAACCCTTTTATCCTTTACACTTCCTTATTCTATTGATTATCTGAAAGATACAAATATCTTGAATCTTTTGCGGGCGTAATCAGTTGCAATCAGCATCTTTGCCTTTTCCTCACTCTCGCTCAACGGCGCACGCCCCAAAAGCGTGGCATCACCGTTTTTGGCAAACTCCATCAACTTGCCGATAAACTCCTCCTGTTCAGGTGTCGGCGGAATGTTATGGAGTATCTCGTTTTTTTCGGGACGATCGATGCCTATATCCTTTGCTGTGCGGAAATCGCAAATCTCCGCATAAAAGTAATAGAAGCGAATGTAATCGGCTGATTACAAAAGGAAAGCATAAATAAGAATAATAAAAGGTGAACGACTTGGAAACGAGCGAGTTTCTTTCTCCTTCTTTCTTTTGCAATGCCTCAAAGAACTCTTTATTCTTGTTTGCAAAGATATAAATTTTTCACAAGAAGATATACGGATTTCAAGAAATTCATAGAAAACTTCACTATATGAAATTGGAAAAATTGGAAAAATTATGAAAATCAGAGAAAAAAGATGCTGAACAATTTGTTGTAAACAATTTGGTTTTATATATTTTCGTCATATTTTCCTGTAATATAAGAAAGATTTTTTGAAGACTTACCTGAGAATCTATTTGAAAGTCTAAAATAAAGACACTAAACACAATAGCTTATGAGAAACTATTACCTATCCTTATGTCTATTCCTGCTATCTTTCCCGCTATATGTGGAAGCTCAGTCGCCAGGTGGCGTTGACGGTGCGGAGCTCTGGCACATGACGGTACCCATGAACACGGATTTAACTGGCAATTACTTCTGGAGGGACTATGCCGGGGATACCGTGCGTTCACGAATCTTGGACAAACAGAGCGGTCGATATGGAAAGGAATTTATACAGTCCCAGCAGCATGTGCGCACGTTTAACTTCCGCCCTGCCCTTAACCTCTCCCAAGTAAATGCTCCCAAGGTTTCCCTGATGAAATACAGTTCATTGGGTCAGGCGACCGTTATCGGACTCTTTTGTCACAAACCTGCGGATGCCAAAAAGGATGCCGTGCTGTATACGTTGAGTGGTCGTCCCGGTAGCGGTGTCCTAATGTCCAAGGACAAAGCTGTTGGTGTCAGTGGCACGAGTACGTTGGATTACGGCAAAGAATACGGACAAGATCTTCTTTACGGTAGTGTGGACACCACAGCCACGGAAACATTTGAGGAAAGTGCCCTCAGGATAGTATCCTATATCAAAGCTAACAAGGCCGTGCGTTCTGTATGGGGTGAGAAATGTGGAGGTTTCTATTCTGTTGGTTCCACCTGTAACGGTCAGGATGTCAATCTCAAAAATGCTTTCAGCACCACCGATATTGGCAATAATATCTTTGATGGCTACAGCCCCGAAGCTATCGTATTCTCTCGCCATCTCACCAATACTGAGCGGCTTAGAATTGAAAGTTACCTTGGTTTAAAGTACGGCGTCACGCTGAAAGGTTCCTACCTTGATCCACGTGGCAATCTCATTTGGGATGCATCAGCTAATGCTGCATACCATCACCGCGTAACGGGCATCGCTCGTGAGGATGTTGAGTTGCTTTTCCAGCCCGTGTCAACGACCTCTTATGAGGAAACACCTCTGTATTCTTCCCTCCATGATACTTATTACAAGTCCAAGCCCTATAACCTTTCCTCCGAATCCCGCTTATTAGTTATCGGGCAGGAACATGGCAGTCCCATTCCGGACGGGTCCTATATGATTTGGCGTGACAATGGGGTTAACACCGCCATCGGCATACCTGAGAAATATTCCTCTTGGCATGTCATGAACCGAAAGTGGCTCACATCCACCAATATACACGAAACGGCTGACACGACGGCCGTATGGGGTGGCAGTGGGTTTTACTTTGAGCGCGACGGACATTTCACCTCGCTCCTACAAAATGACAAGGACATGACAGCCGTAGCATACAGCAAGCCCCTTGTCGGGACAGACGGAAGCATTTCCATGCTTTGCCCTTTCAGTCCTTTTGATGTGGGCTTCACGGACGAAGCGAAGAGCATCACGGTATACGGCTATCGCATAAGAGACGGAAAAGTATATTCCATCATCAAAGGCATTCCACAGACAGAAGCCCTATGTGCCATCAACGTAGGAGAAAGAATGATTATCCGCAAGACAGGCAATGCGCTCCATCTCATCATATCAGCCGAAGGCGATGTGAAGTATACTGTGGATATTCCTGAAAGCGAAGCAAAGCGAATTGCTTTCATCCGTCCCATTGACAATGCCTATCGTCTGGAAATCAGAGACGTTCTCGCCAGTGGATTCGGTGTGACAGGTAATGTTATTGAGCTCGCCACGAATTTGCTGAAAGATAAGCAGTTCGTTAAAAACGCATCCAATGCCCTTTTGCTGATTGATGGCACGGGAAAGTGCGAATGGGATCCCGAGACGGTACGTGTTTATCGTTGCAGTGAACAGGATGCCAAGAGAGGTAAGTTTATCTTCCATAACGTATTCTTTGACACTGACGGTAACGGCAGTGATGTATTTACCTTCGGCTATCATGATGGCGTCTTCGCTCGTTTGACGCCAAAGCCAGCCAGCTGCATAGATAGTAAGCCACAGGCAGACGGCAGTATTGATGTGAAAGTTCTCTTCGGCAATCCATCCTATCGCTATGAGGTACGTGCTGAATCTGTTTCAGGTCTAGTTACAGACTCCCTTGTGCAATCGGGCTTGATGACTACTGATCACGCTACCATCAAAAAACTTCTTCCCGGTATCTACCACGTTGATGTCATTCAGACAGGAGGTACCGTGCTCACAGCCAACATGTCTGAAAATAAAGGAGAGTCATATGCTAACTCCCCCGGTAAGTTTCCTGAATCCACTTTCTCGTGGAGTGTCAGCGACATGACATCCGTCTATCATGCAGGTATGAGTTCAGTCATCAGGCTGGGCGGGCTTCCCGACTTCGGTTTCTCTGTGAACGGTTCCACAGTTACGGTCATTGTTAAAGGAAAAGTGGACGAACAAAAGCAGTTTACCGTTGCCAAAGGCGACGTACTGTCCCTAACATACAGTGGCAAGTACTTGGATTACCGTATCAACGGCAAGAGCGTCAATCAGTACAAAGGTTTACTTCTTTCCAGTTGGCATTTCAGTTCTATATTCACGAAACGCCATTCTTCTTTGAGTAATCTCCTGGTCAACGACCAGCCGTGTCCAATACTGACGAAATCTTCGGATGTTTCTGTTGAAACTATTCTGCGCAGCTTATATGACAAGAAGGTAACTATCACCAGTGAGTGCGGAGGTTCGGTTGAATCCCAGCCGATGAAAAGAAGCAGCTGCGAAGATGGGATCGCTATTTCTGACGACAGCGCATTCAAGGTGACTGATAACGGTAATCATTCTTTTACTGCAAAACTTTCCATGAGTAGTTCTCATTCGGGCACATATATCACCTGTCCATTATCTAATTCGTAGGCTATTCCTATTTTTTTCCCTCTGGAACCATCGGCATTACTTTTATCGTTGGACGGTGTATAACGCTCTATTTTTTTACCTTTTTTGGTAATAATCTCCATATTTTCCTTACCTGGATTTTTTACCATCGTAAAATCCTGACTGCTGAACATCTCTGGCATCTTGTACCGTGTTACCAATGCCACCATGAGAGCCACGGCAAAGACCATAGACACGTCAAACAGATTGCCCACCACACTCATGGGATTAAAATCTTCATCGTTTGAAGATGATGCATAACGGCGACGTCTTCTCATACCCTCTCCTTGTTTTCTAAGATTAAATCTGCCAAGAACTCTAATTGCGTGCGCTGCTGCATGAACCAACGCCGCTTAACCTGCATTGTTATCATGCCTACGCCAGCCGAGAATAATCCTACGACGGTTGTGGCAAAAGCCACTTGCATATTGTACGCCATAGAAGCAATGTCGCCTGTTGACAATCCCACAAGAGCAGGTCCCATGGGAATAAGCGTTCCCATAAGTCCCAACTGTGGGCCTAATTTAGCCAACAAGGCAGGCGCGCCTATCTCTTTATTATAATCTATTTCAAATTGTGAAAGCAACCTCTCAATGTGTTGCTCGCTTCCTTTCGCATCTAATATGCGATGCGCGTAAACCAAAAGAGGCGACGTTCTTTGCGTAGGCAGCTGCTCTTTGAGACTGGGCAATCCATCGACGGTAAGAGTGTCGAAATGCTTTTCAATGACACGCACCGTATGTCGCATGCCAAGATACTGTCCGAAGAATGTCCCTAACAAAAGTAATGCTCGGATAAAGAGCAACAATAAAATTACGATGACAGGAATTAAAAGTCCTGTGGTAATCCAAAAAAGAAAATCTGAAATATAAGTCATATTTGTTTTTATTTAGTTTTCAATCAAGATGTTTTTACAATCATGTATTTATCAATGTCCTATTTTATTTTAATGTAACGTATCAATGCCCCTAAGAAAACGCCCAGTGAAAGCAACAAAGTCACTCCAACCGTAGCGAACCAATTAACTGGCGAATTGCTATTTTGTGGCGTTGATACCCGAACCGTTGCCACGACGGCAATCATTGCCACGATTAAATTTGAAAGGAAAAGCATTTCTAAGCGTACGTCTCTATCGCCTAAAAGTCTTCGCAACAGAAAAGTGAGCAATGGTATGGATACGACAAATACTGCCGCCAATACATATGCTATGAGCGAGAACGAGAGGCCGGGCAAGCCAAAGATGCACTCAACCAGCATGGCAAAAACAACAGGAAAGATTGCAAAGCCTGGCCACCATTGTAATATAGCGTAATATATTTCTTGACGAAACGTAGCAGCCTGTGGCATCTTTGTCTTTTCCCGCGCTGCAACCATACAAAAAAGCAATTGGACAATAATGTCTACTGAGAGTATGACAGCCATATTTTGCATAATCGTCTCAGAAGCTAACCATTCGGCTATATGCGTACGCGATTGGTTAATGGCGATTTTCCATGTACTTATCGTAAACACTGCTATGAGCATGGTGTATACTACAATTCCTTTCCACGTTCCAAAGGTTTGCTTCAATAGAAAATTGAAGCAAACCAATAACATAAGAATAGCTATGACAGTAACCATTTTATCAATTTCATTGTTTATTTTTTTTGCTCTTTGCTGATTCTGAAAATTATCTATGATGAATTTTTAACATGTTTTTTAAATCAAGATGTACCCTCATATAATCACATTTACTCATAAGATGGTATTTTTCAGAAACAGCCTTCCTTCATTTTTATCGCATTTTACGATTGCGTCGCACAATGAATGCAACAGCAATTATAGCAATAAGTACGACAATGATAATAACCGTACCGTTTACGGAGTCAGAGGTAGTATTCTGGTTGTCAGACAGAGTTTCCTTCTTCATGGTCATCCCCTGTTTGCCATCAGTAGCCTTCTCTCTTATCTGATTAA
The DNA here is from genome assembly GCF_900155655.1 of Prevotella ihumii. Taxonomy (GTDB): domain Bacteria; phylum Bacteroidota; class Bacteroidia; order Bacteroidales; family Bacteroidaceae; genus Prevotella; species Prevotella ihumii. The sequence goes on along the minus strand of NZ_LT706987.1, from coordinate 421,626 downwards.
TGTTTCGGAGATATTGTTGCTGTTGAACGGCATTGTCCGCTCCCTCCTTCGCGATAAACTGACGGAGTTTATTATTGTTACACACAAATCCTGAGCATGAGGGTTTAAAGCGGTTCACTAAGTCCATGTGCCGCGAAGCCAAGGTCTTTATTTGTTCGTGCGTAGGTTTCCACATACCTTTGCGCGCGCCTTCCAGCATCACGGCCGTTATCTCTTCAAGAGCTGCAGGATTTTTTTGTTCAAAATACTTCTGTATTCCTACTTTATATTCGTCTTTGATGTAAACTTGATAAATTTTATCCCAAAACTGTTGGTCAATCACGTTGGTACGCATCACGTTCCAACCAAAAGTGTTTTGTATGGTTTTGGCAAACTCATCAGCACCCTCTTTTCCGCTCTTGATGTGTTCCTTGATGTAAGCAGGATTGAAGATAGTAGTTCGGCTCTCTATACCCACCGCCTCTTTTAAATCTTGCATACGCATATTGTAATGATTGCGCATATCACTAATGTAAGCATCGGGTTCTTTGCCTGTTGCCTTGGTGACGGCTATGTTGAGTCCGCCCATAAACTCATAAACATGGTCTAAACTTAATGCTCCCCATAAGTTACTTTGTCGCGGTTGAACTATGACATCTGTACGAGTAAGGGCAGCTTCGAAAGCATATTGTTTAAAATCTTCCCACTCTTTGTCATCGCCATAGAAAGCCCCCATATTATTAAGATAGGTATCCGCTATTTCTGAACGGTTTTCCCATTGGTCGCTACTCATTACCATCGGCTGTATGTTGGTGCCATAACTGCCATTTACTCCGCCAAACACCCGTCGTGCAGCCATGCTTCGTGCTTCTTTTGGTGAAACCCCTTTCTCTGTCAGCACTCGCTCGGTCTCCTTTACTCCCTCGCTTACCATGTTTTCATACTTATCATCATGAGCAGCGGCGGCCATTTCGACAGCCCTGTTGATTAAGAATAAACGTGATGCGGCTAAGTCTCGCAACTGTCCGGAGGTCTGTACAACTACATCTATGCGTGGACGTCCTAACTCTTTTGACGGAATAAGCTTGATGTCTGATATGCGTCCAAAGAAATCACGAACTGGTTCTACCCCCAAAAGGTATAAAATTTGGGCAATAGATGCGCCTTGTGTTTCAATAAATTCACTACTCCAAAGTGTAAAGCTCACTTTTCTTGGAATGCTGTCATGGTGATGTTGCCGATATAGGGCAATGGTGTTTTCTGCCAGTTGTTTACCTTGTTCCCATGCAGCTTCGCTGGGAGTTGTTTCGGCATTAATGCTATACATGTTACGCCCTGTTGGCAATGTGTTTGGATTCGTCACGGGATCGCCACCCGATGAGGGTGATGTATACCCACCATTCATTGCGTTAAGTATGCTTCTCAATTCCATTGCTGGGCTTTGTATCAGCAATTTGCGGTATTTCGCCACGTTCATAATTGTTCGTTCGGCTTCTATAACAGCAAACGCGAAATCCTTTTCATGAGATGAGAACGAAGGCTTTTGCATTCTCATGCCACCCATTCCCATTCCTTTTGGCATATTTCCTTTCATGGAATTCATGTTCTTTTTCATGCCTTTAGCCATCGGTGACTTTTTACTCATGCCTTGCATCATAGCCATCATACTGGATGGCGCATTAAGTGCCTCGCAAAGATGATGTGCTTTTTGCAATTCGGCTGGAGCGATACCTAATACTTGGCACACCATTTTTGGATTGCCAAGAGAAGGGTTTGCAAGAAGTTTATCTACTAACTTCTGAGCAGGGTAAAGATAACGTTGTACGAACAAAGAACGTTGTTTCATCATGACATCAGATGCTCTCCCCTTTTGCTTGTCTACTGCGAATTGCGCATATGCAATAGGATCGGCACACATAGCCATAACCGTAGAGTGCAAGCCTTGGGTATCATAAGGTACTCCCATCGTGTATAAATGCCCACCGATCTTTTCGGTTGCCAATTCTTCAATAAAGTTGTCTACCTGTTGCATCTGCTCCTCATTGTACGGCTGCTTAAGGTTCGCATCTAATTGTAAGTCGCGATGAATGCCCATTTTCACAACCATCGCCTTCACTTGCAAGGCTGTTTCCGTTATACCAGGAAGTTTTTTAGCCACTTTGGTATGATACACATCCATTTTATCCAATAATGCCTTGTACATAGTGCGTACGTCATTCTTCATATAAGGCTGTGTAAGATAGGTTTGCAAGCAAGCATACGAACGGCGTTTGGCGATGACTCCCTCGCCGACATTACCTACTGTGTATATATATAAATGAGGAATTGAACCCACTAATCTATCGGGCCAGTCCTCATTGCTCAAAGCAATTTGCTTTTTGGGCGTAAACTCCATGCTGCCATGTGTACCAAAATGCACCAACACGTCGGCCTTAAAGGCATGTTGCATCCACAAATAAGATGCGATGAAAGCATGAGATGGAGCCGCATCTGTTCCGTGTACGATCTTGAAGGAATTACCCTCCGTGCTAACAGCAAGTTGAGGCATGAGAACAATATTGCCCAACTGTATGCGCGGTATAGCCAATTCGCCTTTGTCTGTCGCTAAGTAATTACCGGGAAATTCTCCATTCTTCTCTACTATTTCTTTATATTTCTCACCAACGATAGAAGCCTTTACCCATTTATCATATTCCTCTTTATTTACCAGCGCAGGATGCCCTGTGTGAATGAAATGAGTGATGGCACCTTTGGCATATGTACCCAAAACCGCTCCTTGCTGTTGAATGAGTTTTTCAAGTCCATCTGCAGATGACGGAAGACCTTGCACGTTATACCCCTGTTGCTTCATGGTGGTGAGCAAATTGAACAATGAAGAGCAGACGTCCATACCACTTGCTGTTAAGGCATTTTGGCCAGGCCCCTTGTAATAATAAATGGCAACACGTTTTTTGCTGTTTGGTATATTTTTCAAACGAATATAATTGTTTACCGTTCTCACAAAAGTGTTCAATCTGTCGGGTATCGCATCTACATAATCAAGACCGTCTTTTCCCTTATAATGAGCGAAAAGAGCAAACGGACGGATAGCTCCATCTATCTCTGGCATGGTTACGCTTTGCGATAAAAATCCCCCCATCATTCCCTGTTTGTCATTGCGCCAATCCCTCTCAGGCTGGTTTACGTTGAGCGGAGCGAACAAAGGAATGTTCTTTTGCTGCAAGAAAGCTACCAAATTATCACCAACTCGTCCATGTGCCATATTGATAACTGCACGCAGAGGAATGCTGTCAGCATGTCCCTCTTCTATAAATTTTCGAATGTCGTTAACAGGATAAACATTATTTCCTGTTTGTTCCAATCGTGCAATCAACGAGGTAGGTTCGCCCATCTGACCCATTACCACTATTGCTGGTGCGCCTTTGTGCCACAACCCTTGCTTTTTTAAGTAAGCATTGTATTCGTTTACAGAGTTAAACTGCAAATCATCGGCAGCTTTATCCTCTGTTTTCGGACGATGATGCAACAGCCCTAATATATGTTCTACCACATGTTGTGGCGTTGGAGCCTTAAAGATTTTAGCGTCAATATATTTGCGTACAAACAAGGCGAGATTACGATAGTTTTGTCGTCCACCGTTTCCCAAGTACAGCCGCAAGGTGTCAGCACTTATCTGGTCAATGGTTGTAAAATCGTTTTCAGGAGTTGTAATCATTGTACTTAGCATGGGTATCCCCTTTTGGGCAGCCATCGTGATGAGCTTGCGCTGTTCAGCAGTAAGTTTCAATCCCATGGCTTGTACAAACACCATGTCGTATTTGTTGAGCTCATCAAGATTTTCTACACTTAAATTTTCTATCTTAATCATTCCATTTTCGTTTGCGCGACTAATTTGAGCAAGTTCAATGGCTTGATAATTAACAAATGCAATACGAGTACATGAGAACCAATGATTCCATCCCCATGTTGCCAAAATAATGACTATTATTGTAATAGCGGCAATGATAATTTTCTTTTTCATCATGTTCTAATATGGTTATAACTTGAGCATATCTGCAATATTAATAGAAATCGTAGCAACATAAGTACGACCATTTTGTGGATATTGTAATCCTGAATCAACAGCTTTTTCCTTATAGTTCAGCAAATTATCAATCATGACACCGATAGTAATGCCATGGGGTAATTGCGAACGCAAGTTGAGCGAACAGATAGTGCGTGCATCAAAATCTTCTCGCGTGAAACTCTCAACGACTTTACCTGTCTGCTCATCTTTATTTTTTTTGTAAGTGTAGGCAGAGAGAGCAGAAACCCAGTTGGCGTAGAATGACAATGTTTCTGTCGTCTTTCCCCAAGTCTTTGAATATATGGCACTTAACTTGGCACTATGTGGACGCAACCATGACAGGTTGTATCCATTTTTCTTATTATAATCGGTAATATAAGTATATGCTCCTGCAAGTTGCAGCCCCCAGACAAACTTGTAATTGGCAGTCGCCTCCACCCCAAACGTCCTAACACTGTCGGCGTTTTCCCATCTCATGTCCATGTTTTTTTCAGGATGAACATATGCATAAGTTATCTTATTGAGATAATTATTATAGTAAGAAGACAGGGAAAGGTTTAACCCATTCTTATCATATTCGACAGATGCGGACAATTGGCTTCCCACTTCAGGTTTCAAGTTAGGATTGCCATACATTTGTATAAGTCCACCCATGGTCCATTCTTGATACAACTCTTTTAAGTTTGGCGCACGATACCCTTGTGAATAGCCTGCGCGGACAGTAACAAACGCCCAAGGGCGATACATGACAGATAGTTTGGGTGTAAAGTGCAACTTATATTTTGTAACCTTGTCGGCACGTACGCCCGCCACGATGTTCAGTTGCCGCCATGGTTTCCAGTCTTCCTGCAAACAGCAGGAAAATTGACTTGTGTGCATTTGTGCGGTGTCTGGCAGGAAATAATGTTTTAAGTCTTCGCGAACATAGTCAAAACCTGCGCTTATGGTGTGTTTTCCAAACGTACCCGAATAATACAGTCTTCCCGTTGTGTTGATGTTGCGATACATATGTTCTTTCAGGTCAACCTTGTCAAACACGTTTGTTTTCTGATAGTCGTCACGTATCACGGTCAGTTCTATGTTCTGATTGCTGGTTGGTATGTATGATAGTTTTCCGCTCAAAGTCAAATCCGTATAAACCTGATGTAGTTTTTTGTATTCGTTGCTCGGACGCCTGTTGTTATAGTACGAACCCCGGAAATCGGCGCGTAGCTGGTCATTGAATACATATGACAATTTTTGAGAGACGTCCAATATGCTGTATCCATGAATGGTAGACTGGTAAGCAGGCAGCGTATCACGCACGACCATCCCATTAGACAAACGTGTCTCACGCACCTTACCTGTACTGTCGGCAATGGAATACGACTCGCGCTTGCGATACCCAAACGAGGTGAGTGCTGAAAAGTTCTTACGATTAACACCTGCGGAAACCGAATACATCTCGCCGTTTCGCCCTGCATATCGGGTGGAAACGCGAGCGGTAACGGGACGGAAACCTTTGCGTGTAATGATGTTGATAACACCACCAATGGCTCTGCTGTCGTATAAGGTAGCAGCAGCGCCGCGCACTATCTCTATCCGTTCAATGTCGTTTACGTTAAACCTGCCGTAATCTATGTTGTTTGCACCACCCTCTCCACTGATTCTCTCACCATCGAGCAAAAAAAGTACCGCCTTTCCACCCAGACCCTGGTAAGTGATTTCGGTAGCTTGCGACATGTCATTGTACGAGAATTGCAATCCCGGTAACGCCGTTTGCAGCAGTGTGGTAAGGTCTATGGCGTTTATCGTTTCTATTTCGCGCCGCGAGATAACTCGTGTCAGCACAGGCATGTCTTTTAACGGGCGGTCACTACGAGTGCCGGTTACAACCACCTCGTTCAGGTTGGTGTGCGAGGGGAACAGCGTAATGCTGGCGTTTTGACCGGGGCGTACGATGACATGTTTGGGCTGAAAGCCTACATACGAAGCAGTAATGTCATAATTACGATTTTCGTTGACCGTGATTTCAAACATGCCTTTGCTGTTGGTTCCTTGCTTGATGGTAGTGCCAGAAACCGCAATGAGCGCTCCTGGCAGCGGACAGTTGCATTCATCGGTTACCGTTCCACGAATAGTATAGCGAGAAGATGCAATGTCGGCTTTGGCAGAGGTCGTGACAAATTGGAGTACTGCGAATAAGCAGAGCAAGAATATTTTGTTCATGAAAATAACGAAAAAAAAGAGATGAGAGGGTTACCTACCTTTGATAGTTTGCTTGTTTCTCACCTTATTTATTATATAGTGAGCGATATTGCTGTGAAAGACGTATAGGAGACAACGCCTTTCCGAGGATGAGATATTCTGTTTGATAGATTGCTGCCTTGATTAATCAAAAAAGCCACCTCTCAGCCCTTATCAGCGGAATGAAAGGTGGTTATCTTCACAAGGGTTTAATTCTTTTTAACAAACTTGTAGTCGAATGACACTTGTTTTTTCTTTCCTGTCGCATCAGTAATGTCTGTGAACTTAATGGCTGCAAAACTTCCATCCTTTAATTTTACAATAAAGATGCGCCCTTTGTTTGCCATTTCATATTGCCCCATCGTCACACGACGCATATACTTGTGCAGATTAGGATTAGAAAATCCCTTACTGTATCCCATTGTCGGAGGCATCTGCATCATACCTGCCATATCTACCAAAATCCATACAGGCTTGTCTTTTGTCCATGTTCCACCTTTGGGAAGTTCAGTGATTTGGTCAACAGAAGTAGTGTCCTTACCTGCAATCATTACTTCACCACCATTGGTCATGGGGTCATACAAGTGGAAAGCGATATGCCACTTCTTTGGTTCGTTATTTGCACGCTCGGGTATCGTTTTGGTAATCTGTTGCATTTCGCCCGTTTGCCGGTTCATCATGCCATACACCCATTCACGATAATCTGTCTTGGTTTCTTGCTTGCCGCTTTCCAAATCAATGTAAACCCACTTGTCGTAGTTGGTCATTTGTTCTGCTTGCAACAAAATATCAGCATGCTTGCTAATCACATGTTGTTCTTCTTTCTCTTTCTTTTGGGATAAATCCTCCGATTTGTCACACGATGTCCATGTAAAGACCATGGCTGTAAGCCCCAAAAACAGGGCGATAGTTGTTTTTTTCATTTTAATAATTGTTTGAATAATGAGTGTTATAAATTTGGTTGCAAAGATACGAAGATGAAAAAAAATGCAAAATACCTATTTTTATGTATTTTGCTCACTTGAAGATAAGCTGATAAAATGATTTTTTTAGAGAAGTAACTAGTTGTAGGTAGAAGAAAAATGAAGAGCTTTAATACAAGGTGACAACNTGCCAAGCAGTATACCGGACTCGCGCATTGCCAGGCAAGGCACAAGAATCAGTTGGACTTCTCCTACAACGCATCATTTGCATCACAGAATGTGGCAAAGGTGATGATGAAGGAAAACGGGCTACCGTATTCCATGGCTTCTTTCAAGGAGCTCATGGCGAGCACATACATTGCAAAATTAATTTTCGACAGGTGTCGGAGCATACCGAACCGAAAGTTAATTAGTCATACTATCAAAGAACTCTTTGGCTGGCAGAGGAAAGCTGCGTAACAATTATCTCAAATTTTAACGAACTATTGAACATAAAGAACATAGATTAATTATTTTATAAGTTTCATGTTGAACAAGCTAACAACTTGATAAACAAGCTAATACCTTAACAGACTTATATTTATACCTACAAATAGGTATGCCTGAGTAACGCCACAATTAGTAGGTATTGCTCATTATATTGATAAGACGTACTTTTGCAATACAAAAGGCGTCATAACTCAAATATGCGTATCGCATTTGGTTTGCGCACTATGATATAGAGATACATTTAAACTTTTATAAAATAACAATTAACATGAGAAAATTTTTACTACCTGCTCTTTTGGCAGTATTGAGTTTAGGCATTAACGCCCAAAGTAAGAAAGCACCCAATTATTACAGAGCTATTCCAAAAGTTCACACGCATCGTCTTGCACAATGGAGTACGTTCGGAGGTTCAGAAGTCTTCAAATATAAATATGATGACTATGGCTTTCTGACAGAAGTAGAATCTACCAAAGATGATAAACCAACAGAAGTCATCAAGTTCGCTTATGATTCGAATGGCTATTTGAAAGAAGAAACACGCTATACCGTCAAGCCAGATGGCGGACAGCAAAAAGACCGACGTGACGTTTACGATCGTGACAACAACGGATTCATCAAGACCTATCACAGATACACGTTAAAACTAGATAAAGAGGGGAACCTTGTATTGATGGAAGACGTACGTTCTACATACGAGTACGATGCACAGATGCGCGTGATTAAAACCAATGACGTGCAGTTTGACGAGAAGAATCTGAAACTGGAAGATTTCGCAGATCGCCATACCACCATTACTTATGATGACAAGGGACGTGAGCAGATCTTTAGTTTTATGATGAGCAACGGCAACAATGTATGGAAAGAAGTGTTTGAATACGATAAAAACATTGACGACCGCATGGTAGGTTTGAAATATATTCCAGGAGAAGAAGCGACGGATCGCACAATCATGGAGCTAAAGTATGTGTACGATGACAATGGAGACATCAAGAACACAGGAACAGAAGATTTCCCTTACACATTCAGCTATGGTGATGAAGGCGATGAACAGTACGATGCCGCACATACGTTCATTCCTTTGGCGCAATCAGAAGGAGACCGCCTTTACTTAGGTCCGCGCAACTGTTTGTACTTCAACCACCTTCCGCTCAACAAGGCTTTTAAGCATGTTCCCGTGAGCGAATCTTCGGATGACACCGAATGTAGTTATGAAAAAAACACGGCAGTAGAGGGGAAAACGGATGGCATCGCAGAAATCACCTATGACCAAGCGAACATAAGCTTTAGCAATGGCTGCTTAATCATAGAGGGAGCAACAAACAATGGCACGGAGCAAGTTTGCGTGTACAGCGTAACAGGACAATTGGTGGCAACCCATGCGGTAAGAGGTAACAAGACTATCTGTATAAACACACTGCCTGCTGGCGAATATATAGCCAAAATAGGAAGCAAAGTTGTCAAATTTTCAAAATCTTAAAACATCACGACAGTAAAAGGCAGGGGCGCTTACGGCAATGAAGCCGTACCCTCCTTGCCGTACTTTATTTCCATACTTACGCAAGCAACGCTCGTATGCCTGCAAAAGAAATCAACAATGAAGAAAATTCTATTATTCGTTTTAATCGCCATTTCCACCTTGGCCAATGCCAATCCCATCGGAAAGCAAGAGGCCATGAAGCTGGCTATGCGATTTTTGAAGCAAAAACAATCAACGACAAGCACTCGCGCAAAAGCTCAGCGCAACCAGTTGAAAATGGTCATGCAGTGTCCCAACGCTTATTATGTTTTCAACAATGGAAACGGGCAAGGCTTTGTCATCACGTCGGCAGACGATCGGACAGACGCTGTCTTGGGATATGCCTATACGGGAAAGTTTGACGTAAACAACATTCCCGTGCAATTGAAAGACTTGCTCAGTTTGTATGAGCACGAGATAAAAACGGCTGTCCGTCTACAGTTAAAAAACCTAAAAACAACTCCTGGAACCCGTGCGGGACTAAGCGTGAAACGATCCATTCGTCCGCTCATCGAAACACGTTGGGATCAAGGAGCGCCCTATAATGACGCCTGCCCGATGGGGGCTTTTGAACGAACGGTAACAGGATGCGTCGCAACAGCCATGGCACAAGTGATGTATTATCATCAATGCCCGCAGGGAGAAACCCTCGAAACGATACCCGGCTACAAGAGCCCGAAGATAGGAAAGGTTTTGGACGCACTGCCCAAAACGACATTCGATTGGAAAAACATGCTGCGAACGTATGACGAGAATGCCAATCGGGAGCAGAAAAACGCCGTGGCGAAATTGATGAAATATTGCGGAGTCTCAACGGAAATGGACTATGCCACCGCCAAGCAAGGGGGCTCGGGAACGATAGCCGTTGAGTTGCCATACGCACTGACACACTATTTTGGATACAGCAAGACGGCACGCTATGCCGACCGTAGTGGATATACCTCAAAGACATGGAACAATATGATTTACGAGGAATTGAATGAAGGTCGCCCCGTTCTGTATGGTGGTGTGGCGCCAACTGGAGGTGGACACGAATTCGTTTGCGATGGATATGAGTCGGGCGATTACTTTCACATCAACTGGGGATGGAGCGGCTTGTCTGATGGTTATTTCCGCTTGTCTATTCTCAATCCAGACCAACAAGGAATAGGATCGTTTGAGGGCGGATATTCATTGAGCCAGTGTGCCATTTTAGGCGTTAAGCCGAATGAAGGTGAAGAGCAGTTGGACGCCATAACGGTAATAGACCTACACTTGCGCGGCCTTAGCCAAATGTCGAGAAAAAGAATTGATCAAGGTTTTAAAAACCTTAGTCTGTCTTACGAGGTGTTCAATTACATGCTGTTGCCCTTTGAAGGTAAAATGGGCGTGGGCTTATATAAAGACGGTAAGTTGATTAAAGTGGTGCACGAGAGCGATTTCATCTCGTACGAGCCAATCACCCCTAAAAGGACTTTCTATAAGGCAATCTTGAAAAACTTTGGCGCAGGACTGAAAGGTGACTATCAGCTGTTGCCCATATGCAAAGACAAAAAGGCAAACACCTGGAAACTTTGCCCTGGTGCGGAGAAGTCGGTATGCAACTTACATATTACGGAAACCCAGCTGAATGCTTCCATCATCAATCCTCAAACCATCGACTTGAAATTGGTTTCCATTGACATGCCAAAAGTCATCAAGACGGGCAGAACTTATACGGCTATGGCAAAAATAAAGAATGTTGGTCCTGACTTTACAGGCTCGTTAAGTTTTGTTTTCGGCAACAAACGTTCGGTATTGGGCTTATCCATAGCACCTGGCGCAACGATAGAAGTACCTTTGAGCTTTCAACCCGATGTGGCGAAGCCGAAAACACAATATCGCATTAACGTTTGGGACAGCATGCAAGATTGCGACATCGATTTCGTAGGTAAAGGAGAGGTGGACGTCGCAGAAGGAAAGAACGTACCAGACGCTAAATTAACGGCATCGGTATTCTGCACAAACGGTAGTAGTAAAAAGGCGGATGAACTGTATGGCACCCACCTGGAAGGACGGTTTGAGGTTAAAAATACGGCGACTGATGATTACGACCGCGATTTGCTCATCGCAATAGTTGGAAAGAAACAAGACGTACAGATGAAACGGCTAAATGCCATCATTCCCGCAGGAAAGACTATCACACTACCGTTTGCTTTCGACAACTTGATTCCTGGAACAAGATATATCATAACATTACTGGGATACGAAGGTATCTATCAAAAAGGTAAGGCTATATGCAATGGAGCCATTACGTGCAAAGCTGCCGTGATGAAGTACCTGTCAGATGGAACGTCAATGGCTCTTGAGCCAGAAGAGAGTATCGACTTGACGGATGCCATAGCAGTAGACATGCGCGACTTGAATGTGAAGCCAGATACAAAGTTGAAGCCAAGCAACAATCCCAACTGTCTATATTATCTGCACGAAGCAAGCACCGTACCCGAGGCTTTGAAAGGAAAAAATGTCATCTTGGGCGATGAAGCACCGAAGATAACCTTACAAACCAACCAGCCCATAAAGATGTTGCGCAATTTTACCGCAAGAGAAATTACATGCCAGCGTCCTTTGGTTGCCAATGGTAAGGATACAGGAAGCGCATGGACTACCGTCTCCTTACCTTTTGTTCCCGATGCCATCAAGATAAACGGCCAACCCGCCGAATTGCATGTTTATAATTTCGTTCATGAGCAGGAGAACAAACTTTATTTTAACACAACTCAGCATATAGAGGCTTATTGTCCTTATCTTCTGGAAATAAAACACATTCATGACGCAACAGCAGACATGATTCTGACCATCCATGGCAAGGATGTAGAAGTCAATCAGCAAGTCAAGAGTGTTCTCGGCTCTGACAATTATAACTTTGTTGGAACGATTGAACAACATCAGCCAGTCTCGGCTTATCTCTATAATGCAGAAACAAATTGCTTTGAGCTGTCTCAAGCACCAACTGTTGAGTGTTTCTCTGCTTTTGTGGAGCCTAATCATAACAATAACGAAAACGCCGTGAAGTCGCTGGCTGTTGTGTTGGATGACGTAGAGTTGGGCATCCCTACCCATACAACGACAAATGCTTCCCAATATGCCATCTATAACCTTCAAGGGGTTAAAGTTGGAGAGGGCAAAGAGGGAATCGCCCGTTTGCCTAAAGGTGTGTATGTTGTCAATGGAAAGAAGGTGATTAAATGACGTGAGCAGCATGATGTGACACGCGAGGGGTAGCCCTCCTTCATCAACACCTGGCATCCCATGCCTTTACAATGGGATGGTGATTTACAAACGCTCTGTTAATTTTAACCAACTGTATTAAAATTTTGTCAGAAATAGTGCATGCTGTTGTAGTCTGATAAGAAGTTGGGAATAAGTTTCAAGTTTGCCGAGCAGTTGTTGAGAAGTGACTACAGAATGATAAGTATTGAGGACTTTCACGACTTCGTTGTATAGCATGCCTATCTTATGAGTCATGGTGACGATTTCGGAGAGTTTCTCCAAGTAAGGCTCTTTTGCAGGGTCTTGGGTGATGATCTTAAAGGCTTCACCAAGAAGCCTTGCTCGGACAAAATCACTTTTCGTTTTTGCTCCCGACTTGCGGTAGAGATTGATAAGCTTCTGCTGGTCTTCGGAATTAGGTATTCTGATGTGCCATCTGTCCCATCGTGGGCAGGTGGCACATCTGCCGTCTGGCTTCTTTTGTTTCTGCTTTTTCATTGCTTTCTAATCACGACTTTGGAGTGATTTAATCCCCTTTCGGGGCAAGGGTCTTTGTGGTACAAATAGCAATTTGTGGTACAAAGACACACCTTGCTGATGTAGAAAATGGGATTATAAGCCCATGCCGTGTTACTGCATTCACTGAATACAGTAACTCAGCGTAGACTTGCATTCGAGGAATGCAGTACTTCAGAGTTTCCGCCATCTTTCCACATCATCTTTGTATTGGTCGAGATGTTCTCGAAGCACCTGCTCCACATAGCCTGAAACGCTTGCTCCCTGCTCACCGATTTTCCTCACCACGAAGTCCAACTTCCGTTGAGTTTCCTCTGATACATACACGGCTTTGCGGTGGCTGTTGCGAAAGGGCTGGAGATATTTCCCCTGAAACTCGGATAATTGCTTCCTTTCCCTTGTTTTTCCCATTCGTTGATGATTCTCTTCGGTAGAAGTAGCCCTTTCCGTTGGTGACAACTCTGTTTCTTGATAGGACGGTTGAGAATAGTCCTTGTGACTCTCCTTGTCATTTTGTTCCTCAACTTTAACAGGCTCAAATCTTTTCTTTTCCTCTTCATAATCTACGGGCTGGTCAAAATCGGGCAACTCTTCGGGCTTGCGGAGTTTAACGCCATAATTGCCCATATCTCGAAGGGCTTGTTCCAGACGTTGTTTCCTTTGTTCATCTATTCTTGCCATAATTTCTTGGGTATTGCGTTATAATGTCTTTCAAGCATTGTTTGTATGTCGCTCTGTTTGTAAAGTATCTTCCCTCCGATTTTGTAGAAAGGAAGCGTTCCTAAGTTTCTGTACTCTTGGAGTGTGCGTGTGCTGAGCCGTAATTGGCTACAAACCTCCTCGCCAGTGAGGTAAATCTCTCCGCCCAGCATCGGACGGGCTGTAGAACAATAACGCTCCAGTTTCTTCAAAGTACCCTCCATCAACTGTGCAAACATCTGCATTTGAGGGTCTTGCTGTGTAATGATTTCATTCTCTTCCATAGTTCGTTCTGTGTTTGATTTCATTCATTGTTTGCATTCAGTAACTCTGCGATGTCGCTCTCCTTATAATAGCATTTATGCCCAATGATGGAGAAGGGTATTTTACCCGTGTCGCGATAGGATTGCAGGGTGCGTTTGCTGATGCCGAGCCTGTGGCATACGGCTTCATTGTCAAGCCATTCGTCCTTTTTGGGCGGATTGCCGATGAGTTGTTCGATACTGTGGATAAAGTCTGCAAATTCGGAGTGGTGTCGCTCCCACGCTTTGCGGTCGATGATAATGAGTTTCATTGCCTTAATTTTGTTTTGATTACTTTGTTGTTGCTCGGCAAACAAACTGTTATGCAGTCCATTGCCGTACTTATCGAGTGCAAAAGTAAACCCTCGGAAGCACCGCTGCAAGAAATGAGGAAAAGCAGGGAAATGTTAGGAAAACAAGAGAAAAGACCACGAGAAAATTCCTCAGCGTTATTGCGGTAATGAGATGAGGTGCCGGCTCTTTCCTTTTATTGCATATTTGTTGGTCTATCAACAGTTCGATAGTTCGACAAATCGAGATGTCGAACTATCAATAGTTTGTTTTGACGATAGTTTGTCTTGACAACAGATAGTCTTGACAATAAATTGTTATGACAACAAATTGTACAGACAATAAGTTGTACAAAAAAAGGCTTGTCATATAATAAGATTGTCAAGACAATCGTTAGTTCTAACTATTGTTTCTATAATTCGCTTTTGCGTCCAAAGAGCCTGAGTATGCCGTATTCTTGTCGTGCCTATCTCTCTACGGCAGCCCTGCCCTGCAAGGTTGGGAGAGATGAATACGACCGCACGGATATTGAGAATTGTAGTACCGCCTTGAAAAAGAAAAATCCTGCGGTGGAGATTCTTCTCTCCATCCGCAGGACTCGACCTTGTCAGGGCAGATAGGCTGCCGTTGTACCTTTGCACGATAAGAAACGGCATCAGGAACTTTGCGTGCGCCTTTGCCTACAATGCCTTCGGGCTTGCTTCCTCCGTCTGTTTGACCATTGGCAGGTTGTTGCTCTCGATGAGCAGTACTATCGTGCCTGTCAGTTCGGTGTAAAGACGGCCGTATTGCTCGTCAGAAGCCAATGTGTCCGTCAAACCGAACTTGTCGAATGTGGCTTGAACAGCCTTATTCGCCAACAACAAAAGTGAAAGCCTCTCGGGGAGCGGTGCAGGAAGTTCCTTCTCAAATTCGTTCTCCAAGATGTAAACAAGGGTGTCATACTTTGAAAAGTGCAGTCCACTGAAAAGCACTTCACTTGCTATTCTTTCTGCTTCTAAATGGTTAAAACCTTGCGTCACGGCATCGCAGTAGGCGGTCAGTGCTATGTCGGCTCTTGCCGTGATAAACTCCGTATTACTCATTCTTTCGGGGTGATGTTCACTCATATAGCTTTCCAACTTCAATCGGAAGTAGGAAAGTTCCTTTTTGTTCTTCTGTTTCATTGTTCTTCTTGTTAAAAAGTTGGACTTCTTTTTTTGAATCATTCATTACGGCTGTTACATCCCAATTATGGGACTTGACTTTTTCGGTGTTCTTGACGGACACAGCCGTAAGGCTTTACGCAGTACCCTTGTATGCTCACTACCCATCAGGGGTTGCATTTCCTTGGCAATCTTGCTCTTGGTCACCCGTGCATAAATCTCGGTCGTGGAGATAAAGCGATGCCCCAGCATCTTGCTCACCGTCTCTATCGGAAGTCCGTTCTCCAGACAGATGGTCGTAGCAAAGGTGTGCCGTGCGGTGTGCGAGGTCGCTTGGGTATGCGGTGGCAGTCCTGCCTTAATACATATCTCCTGAATAGTTCTATTGAAATTACTGTTGCTGGGAAACTCTCGAAAGAAAAGCCCCTCCCTTCGTCCGTGGCTCACAATGGCGAGTATTTTCTCGGCAACGGGCAGCAATGGGACAATACTTCTGTTCTGTGTCTTTGTTCGGCAGAGGGAGATATATCTGCGTCCATCACCGAGCGTATAAACATCATCCATTCTGAGTTTCTTCAAATCGGAGAATGCCAGCCCCGTAAAACATCCCAAGAGGAAAATAAGTCTGCAATGGTTGTCTGTCGAGCGGTGCGGACGGTAAGCTAAGAGTTTTTGCAGGTCGTCCGCCGTAAGTGCATTGCGATCGTAGGTAGGCGTTTCTATGTCTATGAGTTCAAAAGGGTCTTCACGAACGTATCGCTCCTGCAATGCCTTGCGAATGACCTAATGCAAGTGGCGTAGGCGGTTGCCGACACTGCTTTCCTTGTTTTCCAAGTCCCGAAGTATGAAAAGACGATCCCGTACTCGCTCTGCCGTGATGGAAGCATTGGATTTACCCGAAAGAGACTCATAAACCTTGTGAATACTCACCTGAAGGCGGTCAAGTTCCTTGTTTACCGATACGGTTTCAGCACTCTTGCCCAGCAGTCGGTTCTTGCGACTGTCCCACAAGCGAGGAGTACATGAGCATTTGCAACTAAATTGTACCATAGAGTGTCCTGCGCTGATGCGTCCCATGATGGGACTTTTACCGTTTTTGTTCTGCGTACCTCTTTTGCGGTAGAAAAGCAGCTTGAATTTTTCTTTTTCCATTGTTTTTTGCTTGCAAAATTACACTTCTTCGAGGAACTTTGAGCGGTGTAAGGCACTGATAATGAAAGAGAAAACACCGTTTTAGTTACCACTTTAAGCCGTCCTTTTCCTTTCATCGTTTTTCGAACGATTTGGTAACTGAACTCCCTCCTTTTCGCTCCCTTTTCTGCCTGTTTTCTATGATGCAACCCTAAGAAGAAACAAGCAATATCCGCTGTATTTCAGTCAGATATGAGTTTTATTCCATTTTCTGCTTTCTACTCCCATACTTCCGCATAAAAGTTATGGATTTCATTGATGGGATAAAATATTTAGAATAAAAGCTAATTTGTTTTTGAAAAAAATAGTAAATTTGCACGCAATTATTGTTGAAGGACTTTTATTTAGAAGTCCTTTTGCTTTTTTAGAGTTAATTCAAAATACACGCAAAATAAAAATAATTGTACAATGAAGACATTGAAAGACCGCATCCTTAAAGATGGTAAATGTTTTGAAGGAGGAATATTAAAGGTAGACAAGTTTATTAATCATCAGTTAGACCCTAACTTGATGAAGCAGATAGCTGTGGAATTGATACGCCGCTACGCATCTACCGAAATCAACAAAATTATTACAGTGGAGGCAAGTGGCATTGCGCCAGCCATAATGATGGGCTTCTTGCTCGACCTACCTGTGGTATTTGCAAAAAAGAAAAAGCCATCAACAATGGTCGATATGCTTTCGGCAACGGTCTTTTCGTTCACCAAACAGCGTGAATATCACGTGTGTATATCAAAAGAATATCTTACTCCTGACGACAAAGTGCTCTTTGTAGACGACTTCTTGGCGTATGGTAATGCAGCCAGAGGCATTATGGATTTGTGTCAACAGGCTGGGGCAGAACTCGTGGGAATGGGCTTTATTATTGAGAAAGCTTTCCAACACGGCCGTGAGGCGATAGAGGCTGCGGGGGTACGCTGCGAGAGCTTGGCAATTATTGAGTCGTTAGACAATTGCGAAATCAAACTTAGAGATTAAGCGAGATTAGTTTTTGCTTTACGAAAACTTTGAAAACTAAAATTATTATATTGTAACCTAACTATGGAAGAATCAAAAGAACTTATTTACGGACTGAACGACCGTCCGCCATTGCGTGAAACTATATTTGCGGCACTTCAGCACCTTTTGGCCATCTTTGTGGCTATTATCACTCCACCGCTCATCATTAGTTCGGCATTACAATTCGATTTAGAGACAACGGGCTTTCTTGTATCTATGTCGCTCTTCGTGTCGGGTATTGCTACCTTCGTACAATGTTATAAGTTAGGTCCTGTGGGGGCAGGCTTGCTCTGTATCCAAGGTACATCATTCTCATTTATTAGTCCTATCATTGGCGCAGGTATGCTCGGAATGGTAGGCGGAAAGATGAATGTAGAAATGGGACTAAGCTATATTTTTGGTGCGTGTTTGGTGGCATCAGTGGTTGAAATGTTTGTGAGCCGCATTTTACCTTATATGCGTAAAATCATCACTCCGTTGGTTTCGGGCATCGTGGTTTCGCTCATTGGTATGTGCTTGATTAAGGCTGGTATTAATTCGTGTGGAGGTGGTCAGATGGCAATGGAAGCAGGGCAATTTGGCTCTATGCAAAACCTTGGTTTAGCACTTTTGGTATTGTTGAGTATTGTGTTTTTCAATCGTTCGGGCAATCGTTTCCTCCGTATGGCTTCCATTGTGCTTGGCTTGTTGTTGGGCTGTGTGGTTGCTTATTTTATGGGAATGATAGACCTCTCACGTCTTAATGGAGCTGGTGCATTGAACATTCCTGTACCTTTCAAGTATGGATTGCGTTTCGACGTGGGTTCTATTATTGGTATTGGTCTCATCTATCTTGTAACAGCTGTTGAAGCATACGGCGACATCACTGCAAACTCGCTCATCTCTGGTCAACCAGTTGAGGGCGAAGTGTTTATGAAGCGTGCTCAGGGCGGTATTCTTGCCGATGGTTTCAACTCGTTTTTGGCAGCAGTTTTCAATAGCTTTCCAAACTCTATCTTTGCGCAAAACAATGGTATGATACAACTTACGGGTGTGGCAAGTCGCTATGTAGGTTATTTCATAGCAGGTGCTTTGGTCTTTTTGGGCTTGTTCCCTGTAGTAGGACAATTGTTCTCTTTAATTCCCGACTGTGTACTTGGCGGTGCTACACTTCTTATGTTCGGAACAGTGGCTGCAGCAGGTATTCGCATCATTGCCGCAACTACTATCAATCGTAAAGCAGTTTTGGTGATGGCTATTAGCTTTGCTATGGGTTTGAGCGTTGAACTTGTTCCCGATATTATGAAGAAAATGCCCGAAATCATTCAAAATATATTCTCAAGCGGTATCACAATGGGCGGTCTTACAGCCATTCTTGCCAATGCGTTTATCCGCATCAAAGAATGAGTCTTTTCTGTTTAGAAATCCTCATAACACTACTTTTGAAACCTATAAATTCATCTCTCTGCGGATGAATTTATGGGTTTTGTTTGTCATAAATTATTTTTAACCCCAATCGGTCGTTAGAATGAGAATGTATTTTGCGATTATGTTGAGATTTATTTTGCATATATCAAAGGAGCATAGCGGGCTATGTGACTGCAGATATAGGTAAAATAAAGCCAAAATAATCCAAAAGACATCTCATAAGTTTCAAAAATAATAAAGTAAGCACCTAAACTGGTCTAATGACCTCTAAGTTTGCAGAAGAATGCGACGCAGTCGCATAAACATTAAATAATCAAGATAAAACTATGATTACTAAAGACAGTTTCGTACCTTTGTTGTAAAAAGGTAGAATCGGTCTGTCGAAGAGGTAAACCAGCTAATGACCCAACTAAAAGCTATAAATCGTTTCGGACCTCATCGACATAGTTGCAAAGACCAGATAGAAAATTATCGGCTCTGAGCCTTGTTAGAGTGTTAGTCCATACAACTATCGACCAATTCTACTTAATAAAATTGTACAAAGATATGAAGAATTTATTTATCGGAGTTGATTTTTCGAAAGAAAAAGTTGATGTGGCTATCATTTTTGCAGACGGTCTGACAGAAACGGCCCCAAGAGTGTTCAACGAGTTCAAGACAACAGTGTCCGGCTACAAGCAACTGGTCAAGTGGGTGGAGAAGAATTCCTACGGCATCGACCCATCCCTGTGGCTCTTCTGCGGTGAAAATACTGGCGACTACAGCAAAGGGCTATGCAACTTCCTCTACGGCAAAGGCTACGACATGTGGCTTGAGAACGCCAAGAGCATCAAGGACGCATCAGGTCTCAGACGATTGAAGTCTGACCGCGCCGACGCCTCGATGATTGCAGAATACGCTATGAGAAATCACGACAAAGCCGTTATGTACGAGCCACTTAGCGAGTCACTTGCACAACTACGAGAGCTGTTTCTGTATCGTCAAATGGTGGTACGTCATAGATGCAGCTTTCAGGTGCGTAGAAGCGAGAAGAAGCTCACCATGGAGAAATCGCCTATCAAGACGATGATCTCGCAGAGCGGAAGGCATATCGTGTCAGAACTCAATAAGGAAGTTGAGAAGATAGACAAGCGAATCACCGAGCTCATTAAGTCGGACGAAGAGCTCACCGAGGTGTTCACCATCGTGACCTCGGTGCCTGGCATAGGAACGCAGAACGCTGTCTGTCTGATGGTGTATACAGACAACTTCCATCGTTTCAACTACGACTCGCACAAGATTGCCTGCTATTACGGCTTAGCCCCATTCGGAAAAGACTCTGGCACCAGTGTGCATTCTGATCCGCATGTACATTATATGGCGAACCGCCAGATAAAGGCTATGCTGACACAAGCTGAACTGGCTGCCGTCAAATTCAATCCCGTTATGGCGAGGTACTATATGCGCCTCGTGGAACGCGGAAAGAAGAAGCAAGTTGCACTGAACAATGTCAAGAACAAACTTGTGCATTTGGTCACTGCAATGGTTAGAAACCGCCAAACATTCACCCCTGAATATAAAATCTCAGCATAAATTGAAAATAACGGTCAAAATATTTGGATATTAACATAGAAAGCTCGATTTGGGTTAAAACCATTGTAAGCATCCAATATTAGCCGCCTTTGTGTAACATTCTTACTTTACTACCTTTGCCCGAAAAACTTATGTTTGTACTCAACGAAACAAATGTTTTTCGGGTTTGTTGCACTCCTGTGGATATGCGTCAGGGTATTCTTCGCCTGTCCCAATTGGTACGCCGCAACACCCCCATTACTTTTATGCGGAGATTTGCGATTTCCGCACAGCAAAGGATATAGGCATCGATCGTCCCGAAAAAAACGAGATACTCCATAACATTCCGCCGACACCTGAACAGGAGGAGTTTATCGGCAAGTTGATGGAGTTTGCCAAAAACGGTGATGCCACGCTTTTGGGGCGTGCGCCGTTGAGCGAGAGTGAGGAAAAGGCAAAGATGCTGATTGCAACTGATTACGCGCGCAAGATGAGCTTGGATCTACGCATGATAGACGAAAATGGGTACTCAGACCATATCGACAACAAGGCAAGCCATTGTGCGAAATTACTCAATGACTACTATCAGAAGTATGATGCACAGAAAGGTACCCAGTTTGTATTCTCCGATTTGGGTACGTATAAGCCCGGTGGAGATTTCAATATCTATTCGGAGGTAAAGCGTAAATTGGTGGAAGATTATCATATCCCGTCCTACGAGATACGCTTCATTCAGGAGTGCAAGAATGAGAAAGCCAAGAAAGCGATGGTAGAAGCGATGAATCGTGGAGACATCCGTATCATCTTCGGTTCTACTTCTATGCTTGGAACGGGTGTCAACGCCCAGCAGCGTGCGGTGGCGGTGCATCAACTTGATACACCCTGGCGACCCTCAGATTTAGAACAGCGCAATGGTCGGGCAATCCGTAAAGGAAATTTGGTTGCCAAAGAATTTGCAGACAACAAGGTCGATGTGATTATCTATGCCGTGGAACGGTCACTTGACAGCTACAAGTTCAACCTTCTGCATAACAAGCAATTGTTTATCAATCAGTTGAAGACCAATACGCTCGGTAGTCGTACCATTGACGAGGGTTCGATGGACGAGGATAGCGGTATGAACTTTTCAGAGTATGTTGCCGTGCTATCTGGTAATACGGACTTGTTAGAGAAAGCCAAACTCGACAAGAAGATTGCCACGCTGGAATCCGAGCGTAAGAACTTCCTCCGTGAACGTGATGCCGCAACGGGAAAGTTGGCAGAGATTGACAGCTCCGTGTCTTTCCATTCAGACAAGATCAAGGAAGCCAAGGCAGACTTGGTGTGCTTTGAGAAGCGCGTGGAACGTGATGCAGAGGGCAATCCTATCAACAAACTGGTCATAAAGGGTGTGGAGGACAGCACAGACATCAAGGTCATTGCCGCACGCCTGCAAGAAATTAACGACAAGGCACGCACCAAAGGTGAGTACAATAAAATAGGTGAGATTTATGGTTTCTCTATCATGGTGAAGACGGAGAGTACCTCAAAGGATTTGTTTGACTGCTCCGTGAACCGTTTCTTTGTCAAAGGACAGGAAAGCATTTACTATACCTATAATAACGGTAAGTTGGCTGCGGACCCGAAACTTGCGTGTGAGAATTTCTTGGGTGCGCTGGGGCGTATCCCCAAGGTGATAGAATCGCACGAGAAGGAGAAAGAGAAGGTTGCAGCCAATAAGGAAATCTATACTGCTATCGCTAATGGAACGTGGAAGAAAGAAGAAGAGCTTCGTTCGCTCAAAGGGCAGTCGGCAGAGTTGGACAGAAAGATTGCCCTTACACTTGCACCATCGGAAGAGGAAAAGGAAGAAACGGAGGGCATGAAACAAGAAGAGGCTTTATCTGGCAATAGTCATTCTGTCAAGATAAGCAATGAGCCGTCTCCTGTTCAAAATAAAGAAGAGGACAGTCATTCACAGAGTTTCAGACCCAAATGGAGACACTAAATATAGAACTATAAGTGTTAACGATTAGATTTCGGCAATAATACCATTTTATTGCCGAAATCTTGTTCTATTCCAAAACCGTAAGCATTATTTGTGACAATCTTCTCCTCTAAACATCTCTTGAAGTTTTGACATCCCCTTTAATAATTCATCAAATGTTGGCTTTTCCCCGTAAATCATAGATTCTTTCATTGACTCATAGTCGGAACTCCATGTGTCAATAATATCTTTTCTGGGGATAAGCTGGAGACGTTTGCGTACATCAGGCGTATAGTCCACACCTCGCACAGAGGTGTAAATTTCCCGATGATGGCGTATGGATTCCCATAAAATATCATCAGTAACTGCATCCCTTGCAAAATCTTTATTCATCATGACGTAAAGGTCATAAAGGTGTCGGCTTTTGCGTTCAGCCACCATTCCATGCCCGGGAACAGAGAATAACTCATGGAGCAAGAACACCTTTTCAAGAAATGTCTTTGCAGGAATGGCAGTATATATGACACTATCGGTCAATGGCATAATAAGGAGGTTCTCACCAAGGATACTTTTGATCTGTATTGGCTCTGTCGGTTCAATCAATGAACGCGCACTGACTTCCAATACTACATCAGGACGAAGATATGTGAGTGCCTTATCAAAGACAGACTTGTAATGAAGATAAATCTGACGTGGTTCGGGATACGTGTTATCACCTTCGCCGTTGGGTTGTGCTTCGACTGTAATAAACGACTGTAATCCTTGCCGTTCAAGTTCTTCGCAAATCATGGGAGCCAGCTTCGCTAAAACGAAAAGCGACGATGTCTTACGCAATTTCTTGATTTGTTTTTTCGTAAGGTCTCCTTCCTGCGCGCCAAGGAATACGGGATCAACAGCAAGGTCTATATCCTCCGAAAATCGTTCTATGAGTTTCCAGCCTTTGCTCAGACTTGTACCACCCTTGAAAACTATATGCCCGGCAACAGGCAGTGCAAAGATCACCTGTAGGATTGCGGTTACCCAGAAATCTTTCTCAACGACTTGGGCTGGCAGTCCCACCTTATGCGCAATTGATTCATAGACGGTTTTTCGCTGTGAATCTGATAATTTCAAAAACTTATTCATACAAGCTAATTATAAATTCCCTTACCTTTGAGGTCATTAGTTTTAGATCTGTCGCCTGAAAGCGGGGATTTGCGTTTACCTGTGCTTTAATGAGGGCGATCTGTTCCTCCGTCAAATTTTCCACTTTCCAATCTTTAAGTGCCATTGTCAAAAGAAGAGCTAACTGGCTGCGAATGGCAAAGTATCTGGGTGAGGCACGCTTGAATTTTATGTTTTTCCCCTCGCCAAGATCTATTGTGCGAGACACTCCGTCAGTTAAATAAACAACATTCATCGGCACCTGTTGAGTAAGTCCCAGTTGGTATTGGGCAAAAAGCCCTGTTGGGACAATTCTTGCCCCGTCTCTTTTTGCCATTGCCTTGGCGATGTCTTCAAGCGATGGAGGGACTGCACCAAGTCCATACACCTTTTCTATTTTAGGATAGCAGTAAATACCACGTGCGACTCTAAGCAACAGTCCCTTCGCCGTGAGGCGCTCCAATGCTTTATTAACTGAATTTCGACTACCATACGAAATAAAATCACCAATAAAGAATACAGAACTACGTCCGCATTTTTTTACCTTTGCAAGTATTTTATTTTCAATACTTTCATTCATATTTACATATAATTTTTGTCGCGAAACAATACATTATTCACGACAGCAAAGATACATATTAAAATCCATAGTCAGCTCAAAAATCTACGAAAAAATATATATTTGCTAAAAGAAATAGCCTTTCCTTTGAAGATAGCCATTCACAGAGTTTCAGACCCAAATGGAGACACTAAATATGTATTGGTTATCCAAATGAAAGTCAAGCACTTGTTCTTGTGCTTGACTTTCGATTTTTGAAAAATTTTTATCTTGGCATTCTTATATTGTGTATGATAATTGGTTGAATTATCTCCATAAATTCATTATTGCCAGATAGGTTCTTTATTCCAATGATTAGGGAAGCCAATCTTGTAAATTGGAATATCCGGACGTTCTTCTATCAATGAGATAATTTTCTTTTTGTAAGTGTCTCCGGCATTGATAGCATTGCACAGGTACAACATAGAGGTAATTATCAGATATGGCTTTTTCTTGGCAAACTCCGAAAGAGGATTTCTCAGCCATATACCTTTGGGATTGTTGATATCCATAGGTCGTTTTACCATATTCCGACTCCAAACTCTGGAATGATGGGCTACAATATTCCTCAAATAGGATATAGCTTCGAGCCAGCTTGAGAGTTCCGTGTGTATGTTAAGCCCGAAGTCATTGGCAATTCTCGCCTTTTCCGGTAACTGATGACAGAGATTCTTGTATATCTTTGAAAGGGTACCGAAAGTTGCCACCTCAAAAATCACCCACGCATCAGGCTGCTGGGTAAATGATGTACATTTCCCGTCTTGCCACACTCCGTATTTGCGTTTGTATTCTTTTATAAAGACTTCACCACTGCGCATAAATTCGCTCATCAAATCCTCTATATGCTGTTGGTGGAGAGATTCATTTACAAAGAGTTTTTTGTCGGTATAGAATAGCCCGCCAAAAGATTGTGAGAGATGATAAATCATTTTTGTTCGTAGTGCTATCTCTATCGCTTCAATGGCATCAAACAGTATCAGGCGTAATTCCTTATCGAAGAAATAACGTGAGATAACATCCTCAAATCTGGATTCCTCCATAAATATATGATGGTCTCTGTCCTTTTGCATATCCCACCAGTACCCCTTTAATCGGTAGTAGCTGATATGGTTCAAGTGAAGACGGGCAAAATCCTCGTCTTCAATAATCATACCCCTATCTTTCAGTAAATCGATTTGTTCCTGAATGGAACGTGATTTTTTATTTGCCATAGTATATATAAAAAAATGACTCGCCGGCAGATCTTACGGTATGCCAAGCGAGTACTGTTATCTTCATGTGCGGTAAAACCGCAACCAACTTTCTGCTTGCAAAGGTAAGTATTATTTTTGTCCCGACAAAATAATTGCGGATAAAAAAATATAAGCAACAATAATTACCATCCCTCCCGCTTTCGGAGCATCTCATCTATCTCTTCTCTGAGAAAGAGTAAACGCCCATTGGCTTTAAGATAGGGTATCTTTCCAGCCCAAACCCAGTTATAGATGGTCTTCTGCTCCACTTTGAGTATCTTGGAAACGTCGATGATGTCCAAGTATTCAGGTTTCAATGGAGGGTGTACGGTCGTGTCGATGGATTGTTCCTGTAAAACCAGCAAGCGATCAAGTTTGTCCTCGACAGTCATCAGCTTGTCAAACAAGCGTTTCTGGCATATATCTTCGGTTCTTTGGTCTATGTATGACATAATTCTCCTTTTTGATAGTTACCACTTGTGTCTTGCGACAAAATACGCTGCTCCTTCATATAGGCAATATACTTCTTTGCCGTTCGATCCTTGATTTCCATTTCACGCATCAACACATCGCACAACTCTTGATATGATAGCTTTAGTTTGGCACGGAATGCAGACTTTACAACAGCCAACAGTTCATCGGTCTTGCGTTTTTCCTTATCCTCTTTCGACTTTTCTCCACGATAAACGTGCATATCGGCTTCCTTGTCCCATCCAAAAAGCATTATCGGCACATCTAGCGGGCTTCCATCACGCACTTTCAATGCCTTGACGACCGAGTGTTCGGGATTGTCATCTTTCTCGATGGAGAGAATGCCCGCAGCCTTGCGTTGCAGTTCAGACCCTATATGTCCTCTGAGTTTGATGCCGTTGGGTACAAAATGGAGTACGCAAATGATACAAGTATTGTAAATTCCTGCCAATCGATAGAGTTCGTCCACGATGGCTATACTCTCTGTTTCGTCGTTGGCGGAGCGTATCAGGTCTGCTATACCGTCAATGACCACAAGATGAATTCCACTGTGTTTGTGATGAAACAAGTCCATACTCTCACGAATGATTTTCAGTCTGTCCTTGCGTGATAGCGATGCTAGATAGAGGGAATGATAAAACTCTGGCACGGACTTGATACCAGCCCTGCGAAGTGTCTTCTCCAAGTTCTTATAGAGTTGTGCCTCCGATTGCTCTGTATCGTAGTGAAGTACAGCCAATCCTTTGGGGTTGGCAGTTACTTCCAATCCCAAGGTTTGCTCTGCCTTTAATCGTTCTCTCCCAAGAGTGCCGGCAAGGATGGCGGCAATGTAGTTGCTTTTGCCTGTTCCTTCTCCACCTGTGATACAAAACAGATTGTCCTGCGTTCCAAGCGGAACACCATTTACTGCCACCACCGACTTTGAAGCGTCTGGCGGATTATCGTAGTCTATCTCACAAGATTGCAATATCATCATCGTCTGTGCATACATATTGGTGAACATATCATTAAGAAGCACTTTCAAGTCCTTTGCTTCATAGCCCAAGGCAAAGAAGTCCGATATATCCTTCTCCGACTTACCCCCTTGCAATGGTAAGGTTAGACTCAATACCTTGTATTGAGCAAGTGCATCTGTCTGCCGTTTAGCTTCTCTAATGCCTGTCTCATCAGAGTCGTACAATATAATAATGTGGCGAAAGCGGAGCTGTAACCCTTCGATGATATTCTCTGGAATCTGTGCCGTCTCACTGTTGAAACAGATGGCATTGAAACCATGAGCCGAAAGTGAAAGCACGTCTTTCTCCCCACCTGTGATGAAAACAACATCCCCTTTGCTGGGCAGCTGCTGGAAGCCAAAAACATAGTCGTTCACTTTCTCACCCCCATAAAGAAAGCGCAGCTTACTCTTAGGGCGATAGACTTTTACAAACTTTCCCATACTGTATGCAAACATCGGATCTTCATGTGTTGAACCAAGTGTAAACGGCTTACCCTGATTGGAGACAGACTCATAGCGAGCAAGCGACTTTACATGAAAACGTTGCAGAGTCTTAGTATCAATACCATATTGCTCCCAATAGTCTAGTTCTTTGACATTGAAAGATTGCTCAATTAGCTTGTACCACTTTTTACCTTCCATCTTCTTGAGCTGGTTAGGTGGTTGTACTAAGGTTGGTTTGCAAGGCTTCATCATCATTGTGTGGGGATTACTATGTTCTTTCCTTTCAATGCAAATATTCAGCTGCAAGTCCCGATTTATGGTTTCAAGCACCTTAACAAAGTCTTTCCTCACGTCCAGTCCGAGCATTGTGGCTGCAAACCAAAAACAGTCCCCCGAATAGGCTTCATTGCCAAAATCCTTCATTCGGTAGCAGCCGGACTTGTTGTCGAGATAGATATTGCACGATGCACGCTTGTCGTCATACAAAGGATTTCGAAAATTGCGCTTTGGCACAAAGTCGATGGGCATATAGAAGCAGAACACATCCAGTCCTTTGTTGGTTCGGCTTAGTATTTCTTCTTTGATGTTCATAGTTCCTCAAATAAAGTTTGACCATTTCCCATATATCCTTTAAGGACACCATCCTTGTAGGCGTTGAGTCGTTGCAGGGCTTCCACCCGTCTGAAACCCTTGAAGGAGGCACGTCCGCTCTTGACGGCGACGTAAAGTCCCTTGAACGGATAAGCAACGTGGTTGCATGATATATACCTGAACGGGATTGCGTTGGTGTCCCTCCATCGGGCAAGGGATGCCCGCGAAATGCCCAAGAGTCTGATGACGTCGGAGGAACTGAGTTCCATCTTATCCTCCAAAACGGAATAATCGCGTCTCATTTCCACGATAAAGCTGGCTATTCGCTCCATGTCGTTCCTTAGTGAGCGTAACTCTGCAATTACCGTCTTTTGTAAATTATCTTCTTCTGTCATATGCTACTTCTCTTTTCAGTTTAGGATTGAATTGTTGCTCTCCGTGGATTATCATCCGTCTGGAAATTCAGAGTCCTTCCCCAATTGGTGCAATAACTGCATAAGATGCTGCTTAAATCTTCTACTGTCTAGCTTGCACAGCCGATTGAGAATAACGATGAGATCTTCCTGCTCCATTGTGGAGAAGCGAAGGCTTTTATGGGGTGTGGTTGCAATCATGGAATCAATCATTCCCTTTGGGAGATGTATCAGCAGCACATCCATATCGAAGGCTGCGGCACATCTTGCATAAGTGTTGATACGAAGGTCGGTCTGCATCTTGCAGTGTTTCATAAAGTTGGAATATTCCATATCGGCATAGCCTGCCCTTAGCTTGCAGTTTTTGCTGGCGGAGAGCATGATTTCAAGCGTCGGAAGTACAACGTAGAATTTTGCGTTACTTCCAGAGTTTTGTTTCTTTGTCTTCATATGTATCCGTCTTTTTGTTAGAAATAATGCTGCAAAGTTCTTAACAAATAGGGCTTTAGAAAGAATATTAAATTGCCAATATTGGCATTATATTGCCATTTTGCATTTTTAACATTATGCGTTATTTGTTGCCGTGTTGCCCAATACGTAGGCGAAAATCTTTAGCCTGCCATATCAATCAATCACATCTTTGGGACTGTCAGTGCATGGTGCAAGGTCTATCTATATATATAGACTTGCACCATGCACTGAAAATTGTAGCCAAAAGATTTCTAAAACATTTTCCCACAATAATTTGGAGGATGTTCTACTTTTTTGTACTTTTGAACCCAAGAAATGCAAGTGCGCATTTCGGGTAGCAGTATCTGCGTGTACTCTCAAAATACTCTGTTGTGGCTACAATATGGCTACAATTAAAAAGAATAAAAAAATAAAAGACTATGATACAAGGAGTTGCAGCGGAATGGTCATTTCCCTCTCTGACCTTACACCACTGTTTTATATGCTTCCTTTTCCATTATCTCATTAGTACACTTATGCTTGGCTATAAGTCTGTCCATATCTTCCGAAATCTTGCTGCCCGTCACCTGTGCATAAATCTGCGTACTTGCAATTGATGCGTGTCCCATCATCTTGACGATGCTCTCAATGGGGATACCTGCACTTAGGCACATCGTTCCGAAGGTATGTCTTGCCATGTGATAGGACAGACGTTGCTTGATACCACAAGCCTTGCCTACGATGCTTAACTTCGCTGCTAACACACTTCTGCTGCAACAGGGCTGAAAGATAAGACGATTATCCATATCCGTGTTATTGCCTTCTTCTTTCACCGCTTTTAGTTGCCTTTGCTGCTCGATAATCGTCTTGGCAATGGGGTGTAACGGCACAATGAACTCCACCTTGGTCTTCTGACGCTCCTTTCTTATATATATTTGTCCGTCTGCGGCACTCTTGATATGCCCAAACATCAAATGTTCCATATCCGTAATGGCTAAACCTGTGAAGCAGGAGAAGACGAACATTCGTCTTGCAAGTTCGGCATCGCTATCACATATCTTCATTGCCATCAGCTTTGCCACATCACTCTTGATAAGAAAGCGGATAGCCTTTTCCACCTTTTCATATTCTGTATGCTCAAATGGATTATAACGAATGATGCGCTGGCTTACCGCACGGAACATTAAACGGCTCAGCCAACAAAGATAATTGTTGATGGTAGAGCTTTTCAACCCTTTCTTTTTAAGAAAGAATCGGTATTCCTCAAATAGCTCCTCTGTAATGGTACGGATGTCAATATCCTCGTTACCTATATCCTTGATAAACTCACACAGCATCCTGTTAGCATAGCAAAGGTTAGTGTATGTTCTTTCTGCCTTTGATTTGCCCACACCTTCCTTTACCGATTGTAGTTCTGTATTGCTAAGCTCCAACAAAGTGGTAGGAGAAGTTGCTATGCCTTGCAATCTGTTTTTAAGCAGTTCAGCACTTATCACCCCGTCTTTTAGGAGCAGTTCCTGATAGGTCTTTTCTACTTGTTCTCTGAATGATTGCAGGCGAAGGTTTGTTTTCTTATCTGTAGTTATTCCTTGCTTGGCATTCCACTCCGCAGGCTTACATTCTTCGTTTGTAGTAATGACAGAGTTCTTGCCATCTATCGTGATACGGCAGAGTATGGAGGTCAGACCATTTGCCTTGGTCTTTTGTCTGTTGATATAAAACAGTGTCTTAAATGTACTTCTCATCATGATTTTAGTTTTAATGCTTCTATTCTATGGCTAAATACTCATCTGCATATCCTCCGTGAAAGAAAGGAAACGCTCAAATTCCACAAATAGTTTTTGTGGCGTAACCTTTGCATATCGCTCGGTCATACTCACATTGCTATGCCCCAACATCTTGCTTACCGTTTCTATCGGTACGCCTTGTTCAAGGGTAATGAGCGTGGCAAAGGTATGCCTTGCCGTATGCGTGGTAAAGGGAAAGGCTATGCCTGCTCTTAGGCGCAATGCTTTAAGATACGATTGATAGGTGGCATATTTCATCTGTGGCAATAGGCTTTCCCTTTCATTGCTTCGATACTTCTCTATTATCCTGATGGCTTCGGGCAACAACTTGATACGGCAAAGTACTCCAGTCTTCTGCCTGTTGAACTTCAGCCAAAGACTTCCCTCGTCATCACGGACAAGATGCAACCTGCTTAACTCCATCAAATCGCAATAGGCTGCACCCGTATGGCAGGCAAAGACAAACAAGTCCCTTGCGGTTTCCATTTCTTCCTCCAACTCTCCAAACTGTATGTTCATTAGTTTGTCAAGCGAACACCTGTCAAGAGCTTTGGGTAGTTTCTTGTCGCCTTTGCTTACCTTGACTTTGTCAAACAATAAAATATCGGCTAATCCTTCACGATAAGCCAATCTGCATACCGTTTTCAGATGGGTAGCGGCATTATAGAACGTACTTTCCTGAAACCCACAAATACCCATAAAGTATTGTTGGAAGTCGTAGATGAACTGCTCAGTAAGCTGTGAAAAAGCCAAATCAGAAACCTTATACCTACTTTTTATAAAGTTCTGCAAATGGGTACGAGTGGAATGGTAGCCAAATATGCTTTGTCCCTTTATGTCAATGCCTATATGGTTTTCTTTCTCTTTGATGAGTCTATCCAGTCTTTCAATAAGCATACACTTAGATTGAACGCTTCCTTGAAATTCCTCTTTTATATCAGTTGCATCAAATGGGCAATCTTTGGATAGCAGAGACTGATAGGCTGTTTGGACGGATAGCAGCAGACTTTCCAATCTGGCATTCACTTCCACTGCCTCACGACTCTTTCCGTCCATTCTGCTTTCACGGGGATTCCACAAATCGGGGTTGCAAGACAGTTTGCAACTGAACTGCGCAATACTCCTTCCAAGCGTGATACGTCCCATGATGGGAGCCTTACCCGACTTGTCCATACCGCTCTTTTTGAGGTAGAGCAACACCTTCATCTTTACTGTTTTCATACGCTTTAATCTTTATGGGCAAAGTTACCCGAATTAAAGCGTTCTTTACTTATGCAGAAAACTGCCGACCAAAGCAACAAACACACGAACCAAATAATTTCAGTTACCTATATCTGCATTTAGTTACCTATTCCCAATCTTGGTAATGATTTAGTAACTGAACTTCTGCACAAATCTACATATTTCTGCTCTTTTCAATCAGCGCACTTCTATACAGTTAACTCCATTTCTCACTCATTATCAGATAGTTTTCGCATTATACGATAATTCTTCATTTTCCTTGATTAGTTGCATTCGAAACATATATGTTTGACCACCCAAAACATATATGTTTTACCACCTCAAAGTTGAACTTTGGCAATGCCAAACATATATGTTTTGCACACCATAGATAGATGTTTTATTTCTGAAAGATGATGCGAGGAAAAATAGAACAATAATATAACGCTTTTAAAAGGTAACAAGCGTCCACGATAACCATAGAATAAAAATAGTAATAAGATGCACGTGAACAAGGTATGAAAGGTTTTAAATTCCTAAAATATATACCACTTGTCCTCCTTTCTCAACTATTTGTTGTACCTTTGAAACCTACTTTAGAAGAAAAGATATGAGTTACAACTTATTAAAAGGTAAAAGAGGCATCATTTTTGGTGCACTCAACGAACAGTCAATTGCGTGGAAAGTAGCCGAAAAGGCTGTAGAAGAAGGAGCAGTGATAACACTTTCCAACACCCCAGTAGCCGTAAGAATGGGAACTGTAAACGCATTGGCAGAGAAATTGAATTGTGAAGTTATAGCAGCAGATGCTACAAGTGTAGAAGACTTAGAGAATGTATTCAGTCGCTCAATGGAGATATTAGGTGGAAAGATTGATTTCGTATTACACTCTATTGGTATGTCGCCTAACGTTCGTAAACGTAAGACTTACGACGACTTAGACTACAAATTGCTCAATACAACACTTGACATCTCGGCAGTATCGTTCCATAAAATGATACAGAGCGCAAAGAAGCTTGACGCTATCAGCGAGTACGGTTCTATCCTTGCACTCTCGTACGTAGCAGCTCAACGCACCTTCTTTGGTTACAACGATATGGCAGATGCAAAGGCATTGTTGGAAAGTATTGCACGCAGTTTTGGCTATATTTATGGTCGTGAAAAGAATGTACGCATCAATACCATTTCGCAGTCGCCTACAATGACCACCGCAGGTCAGGGCGTAAAGGGTATGGATAAGCTCTTCGACTTTGCCGACCGTATGTCGCCATTAGGCAACGCTTCGGCTGACGAATGTGCAGACTACTGCATCGTAATGTTCTCCGACTTGACCAAGAAGGTAACAATGCAGAACCTCTATCACGATGGTGGTTTCTCTAATATTGGTATGAGTCTTCGTGCAATGACTACTTATGAGAAGGGTATTGACGAAGAATTTTTAGACGAAAATGGTAATATTATCTACGGATAATACGACGATATAAATCGTCATAACACAAAAAAATAGAGCAAAACCTTGATGAAGAGGTTCTGCTCTATTTTTATTTGATGGATATGTCTTTAAACCCAAATCGGTCGTTAGACTTCTTCGAGATTTGCGAGCTTATTTTGAGCTATTTTTAGTTGTTTTTGAAGACGTTTAGCGAGTCGACCCTCAAAAAGGCGACATCGCATTTTTGAGAGTCTACTATGTAATGCTTTTATCATATTCTAACGATGCTTAAAGAAGTTCTAAGTAGACTTATGTCCTACTCTCCTTCAACCTTCTTTACGCATTACTCTGCAGACTTCTGTTTCTTTGCAAAATGCTTTATAAGGAAATAGAGTGCTACAACAGCTACGATACCCAAGATGCCATACTTTATATAAGCATTGTATTCTTCTATCTTTTGGGTCAGTTGGCTTTCTGGAACAATAGAATGAAGATACCAACCCAAGGTTGCTAAAACACAATTCCACAAACCTGAACCAATAAAAGTATAAAGCAAAAACTTCCAAAACGTCATTTTGGATAAGCCAGCAGGCACCGAAATAATCTGACGAATCCCTGGTATCAATCGTCCCGTTAATGTTGCAATAACTCCGTGGTCGTAGAAATACTTCTCAGCCTTCTGCACCTTCTCCTCGTTAAGTAGACACAATGCACCCAATTTGCTATTAACAAAGCGATAAATAATAGGTCTGCCAAGGAAATAAGCTGCAATATAGTTGGTTGTAGAACCTGCTACTGCACCCAAAGTTGCAATGATAACTACACCGAAAATATTTAAATGACCTGCCGCAGCATGATAGGCTGCAGGTGCAACAATAAGTTCGGAAGGGAAAGGAATAACCGTTCCCTCAATGTACATTCCAAGAAAGATTGTCCAATAATTAAGTGTGTCTAATAAAGATGAAAACCAAGTCATACTAAAATGTTATTTACTTGTTCTAAAAATATTTATTTATATGCTCTAAACATATCGTTTATACGTTCTGAAATGTTGTTTATACACGCTAAACATATTACTTACTTGTTCGAAAAATGTCATTTATTTGTTAATGTTCTATGCTGTTATACTTTCCTTCTGCGACTGATCTGCAATGTTATTCATCCATCGTCCACGGAAAATACGTATTAAGAACAACGTTCCTCGGAAGGTTAATTCTACTGCCATAGCAAACCATACACCTTGCAATCTGTAGGTAGAAGCCAAGGTGTATGCCAACGTCAGACGCACAAACCACATTGATCCAAGATTTATCAACGATGGTTTGAAGGTATCACCAGCACCCACACATACGCTATAAGCAACGATAGAAGCGGCAAAGAATGGTTCTGCAAAAGCCTCAATACGCAACACAGCTACACCCAACTCACGTATTTCAGCCACAGGAGATAACATTCCAATCATCTCAGGTGCAAAGATATACATCACAACGCCCATCAATGCCATCACAGCCATTCCCAATCCAACCGTCATATAAGCAAAACTACGACAGAGTTCACGGCGTTTTGCGCCCACGCTTTGTCCAACCAAGGTTGTTGCAGCATCACCAATACCGTACCCAGGCATATAACAAAGGCTTTCAGCCGTTACAGCAAACGAGTTGGCAGCTATAGCAAAATTGCCCAATGGAGCAACTATCATCGTCGAAATAACCTGTGCGCCATTCATCAGAAGGTATTGTAAAGCCATCGGTGCACCTATTTTTACAGCGTGTACAACGTACTCCCATACCCAAACAAAGCGTTTTGTATCTAATCGCCACGCCAATATTGGACTGCGATAGATGGCAAAATAAGCCAAAGGAATAGCAGCTGTTACAAATGAAAGCATTGTTCCCAAAGCTGCGCCCTCCACACCTAAGCCAAATCCAAACACATTGAACGAAACGCCAAACACGGTCAACTCGCGGGTTGGAAAGATGAGAAAGAAGTTGTAAACCACATCGCACACGCACATCATCACAGCTATAAAGCTGGGATGACGCATATCGCCAGACACTTTAAGCATAGCTGACGAAAGGTATTCCACCATGTGGAACGGCACAGCAAACGAAAAGATAAGGCAGTACATTGAAGCATCGTACTGTATATCTGCACCTCCACCCAACCAACGAGGCAACGGAAACGCCAACAAAGCTGCAATTGCCATCAGCAAAAAACTAAATGCCAAGCCGAAAATATAGCCGTGTCGCATCACAGAGCGTGCTTTCTCAAAGTCGTTAGCCCCAATAAAGTGGGCTGCTTGCACCGAGAAGCCCATTCCTCCAGCAGCTACAAGCGACCCAAAAAGCCATGTGGCAGGTTCTACCAAACCGATTGCAGCCGAGGAAGCAGCACCCAATGAGCCTACCATAGAGGCATCAATATAAAACATCAGCACAGACGTTACCTGCGCTAAGATGGACGGAATACTCAACTGAACTATCAAGTTGAGCTTCTCTTGGGTCGACATGGCCTCGCCACTCCTTATCTTTTCTAAGAGCGCATCGGTTATAGCCTTGCTAAATACCATATACTTTAAAATGTTGACCTGAATATAAGAAAGCGCATAACACTAAATGACACCTCTTTAAAATGGTGATTTAGTGTTATGCGAACCGAAATATTCTAAATTACATCAGGAACTTTTGTTCCTGCACGATAATAAGAATGTAGACGAAGATTGAAGATAAGCACTGAGAAAGCTGGTATTTCATTCTGCTTAACCGAGCCATAGCCCAACTGATAAGGAATGTAAACCTCCCAGTTGTCGCCGATATGCATTGCCTGAAGTGCAGTTGCAAATCCGTCCACCATAGCTCCCACATACACTTGGCGTGGTCTTGAAGTTTTAGGATTGAAGGTCAAACCTCCCCAACTGTTATCAAAGACAAAGCCACCTGTATAGCTTTCAGACGGTATCATTCGTCCTTGGTAGTGTACCAATGCAGAATCGGTGTACAAAGGCGTACCCGAACCTGTACCATTTTCTAATTTATGCACAATGATGTATCGTTCTGGAGAATAAGTCAATTCACCTTGTGTTGATTTTTGGTTCTGATAAGTGTAGTTCAGAATTATATCCCACGACTTGTCTCCATTAGCTATTTTCTGCTTGGTTTGGGTGTATAGGTCGTTCCAATACTTATCATTCCTGTTTCTCCAATCGGCAAACTCGCCCATCTCTTTGTCGTCGTCCGAGCAAGAAGTGAATGCTCCCACCGTTGCGCACAATAGTAGCAACACACTTGCAGCACAGATAATGCGCTGCAATGTGGTTTTTGTTTTATTGTAAGTCATATTTATAAATTACTTCACGTCCAATTTCTTCAGCACAGAAGTGATTGACACTCTGTCTTCAATAATCTCACGCAACTTAGCGATAGGCACACGCTCCTGTTCCATTGTGTCACGATGACGCAAGGTTACGCAGTTATCGTTCAGTGTATCGCCATCTACGGTAACACAGAATGGTGTTCCGATAGCGTCTTGGCGACGATAACGCTTGCCAATGGTATCCTTTGCCTCGATGGTAGTATTGAAATGGAACTTCAAATCGTTCACAATCTCTTGCGCCTTTTCAGGCAATCCGTCTTTATTCACCAATGGAAGCACTGCACACTTTACAGGTGCCAATGGTTCAGGCAAGCGCAATACTACACGTGTAGAACCATTTTCGAGCTGTTCCTCTGTATAGCTGTGGCACATCACTGTAAGGAACATACGGTCTACACCGATAGATGTTTCCACCACGTATGGTGTATAGTTTTCGTTGCGTTCAGGGTCGAAATATTTAATCTGACGACCTGAGTATTTCTCGTGTTGCGAAAGGTCGAAGTCGGTACGTGAGTGAATACCCTCTACTTCCTTAAAACCGAATGGCATACGGAACTCAATGTCGGTTGCAGCGTTAGCATAGTGTGCCAACTTTTCGTGGTCGTGGTAGCGATAGTTGTCATTGCCCATTCCCAAAGCTTGATGCCAAGCAAGGCGATACTGCTTCCAGTAGTTGAACCACTCCATCTCTGTACCTGGTTGGCAGAAGAATTGCATTTCCATCTGCTCAAATTCACGCATACGGAATACAAACTGACGAGCCACAATCTCGTTACGAAAAGCCTTACCTATCTGTGCAATACCGAATGGAAGTTTCATTCTACCCGTCTTCTGTACATTCAAGAAGTTTACAAAAATACCTTGAGCGGTTTCAGGGCGGAGGTAAATCTTGCTTGCAGAGTCGGCCGAAGCACCTATCTCGGTAGAGAACATAAGATTGAACTGGCGCACATCGGTCCAATTCTTCGAACCACTGATAGGGCAAACAATGCCTTCGTCAATGATAATTTGCTTCAACTCTTCCAAATTGTTCGACTCCATAGCCTCGGCAAAGCGTGCGTGAAGTTCGTCGTGCTTACGTTGGTTTTCCAACACACGTGGATTGGTTTCACGGAACTTAGCCTCATCAAAGCTGTCGCCAAACTTTTTAGCCGCCTTAGCCACCTCCTTATCCATCTTCTCTTCGTACTTTGCCAACTGGTCTTCTATCAGCACATCAGCACGATAACGCTTCTTCGAGTCGCGGTTGTCAATCAATGGGTCGTTGAAAGCATCAACGTGTCCGCTGGCTTTCCACGTTGTAGGATGCATAAAGATAGCAGAGTCTATTCCAACAATGTTGTTGTGCAACAACACCATTGATTGCCACCAATATTGCTTGATGTTATTTTTCAGTTCAACACCATTCTGACCATAGTCGTAAACTGCTGCCAAACCATCATAAATATCACTACTTGGGAAGACAAAGCCATACTCTTTGCAGTGGCTTACTATCTTCTTGAATACATCCTCTTGTGCCATAATATATCTTTTACGTAAGTTTTTAAATTCAAAAAATTCGCCACAAAGTTACTGCTTTTTAATGGAATAATATTAATAAAAGAGGTGAAAGTTTGTTTATCCACAAGTTACAGAACAAAAAAGTTAAATATCTTTCACTTTTACTTCCTCTATCTATTAAAGTTGATTTCTTGAAAGAATAGCGCACAAAAGTATATTATCCACCGAAAAGCACAAGGTGAACAAAAGGAAAAATAGAACAATCACTGTTTAACACTAAACGAAGAAAATATCATCTTTCAACTATCTGATTATAAACCACTTACGCAAGCGTTCCAAAACATATATGTTTCACCACCCAAAACATATATGTTTTACCGCCTCAAAGTTCAACTTTGACAATGCCAAACATATATGTTTTGCACGCCAAAGATTGATGGTTGAGAAACGAAAGATAGGGAGGTTATAAATAGAACAAGTGCCACCCCCGTCCGTTGGGCTACTCTTTGTACACATCTCTGTTTAAATTCGTTCCTTTTATCAACAAGTTAGAGGAGTTAAAGGGGGTTATGGTTAAACCCAAATCGTCATTAGATCAGTCAGACCAGTCGGACGGGTCAGACAGGTCAGACAAGTCGGGCAGGTCTGACAAAACTGCAACAACACAATATTTGGCTTTAATGCCTTAATTTTGGCATTTTGAGTTTTTTTTCGTAACTTTGAACCTTAAAAATAAAGACTATCCCACGCTATGGACGACGATAAGATAAAAGATAAGCACGAAGAGGAAGAATTGACCTCAAAAAACAACGCTACCGAAAGCGAAAACAGCCGTGAAACAGCTGATAATGAAGAGGTAGAGAACGAAGAACTTGCTACGGAAGTGGGGAGTTCGGACTATGTTCCTGCCGATAAATTTGATGCCTCGGCTGTGAAACACCTATCGGGAATGTACAAAAACTGGTTTTTAGATTATGCCAGTTATGTTATCTTAGAGCGTGCTGTTCCACACATTGAGGACGGACTAAAGCCTGTGCAACGCCGTATTCTCCACTCTATGAAACGAATGGACGATGGGCGATACAACAAGGTGGCAAACATCGTGGGACATACTATGCAGTTCCACCCTCACGGCGATGCCTCTATTGGCGATGCGTTGGTGCAGATGGGACAGAAAGACTTGCTTATCGACACCCAAGGCAACTGGGGTAACATTCTTACGGGCGACCGTGCGGCTGCTCCTCGTTACATAGAGTCGCGCTTATCTAAGTTTGCGTTGGAAACCGTCTTTAACCCTAAAACCACCGAATGGCAACTCTCTTACGACGGACGCAACAAAGAACCTATTACGTTGCCTGTAAAGTTTCCACTCCTTTTAGCACAAGGAGCAGAAGGAATAGCCGTAGGACTGACTTCTAAAATCTTGCCTCACAACGTTAACGACATTTGCAATGCCGCCATAAAGTTCTTGAAAGACAAGCCTTTTGAGCTTTATCCCGACTTTCCGACAGGGGGTAGCATCGATGTATCTAAATATAACGACGGACAGAGAGGTGGCTCGCTCAAGGTAAGAGCCAAGGTGGAAAAGATAGACAACAAGACCCTTGTTATACGTGAAGTACCTTTTACCAAAACGGCAAGCACCATACAAGAGTCGATAACCAAAGCTATTGAGAAGGGGAAACTAAAAATCCGCAAGGTGGAGGATATGACTGCGTCAGAGGTAGAGATACAATTGCACCTCACCCCCAGTACATCAAGCGACAAGACGATGGACGCACTCTACGCATTTACCGACTGCGAAATATCTATATCACCTAATTGCTGCGTCATAGCGGATAAGAAACCACAATTCCTAACTGTGTCTGATGTGCTGAAACAGTCGGTTCTGCACACCAAAGGATTGTTGCAAAAGGAATTGGAGATACGCAAGGGCGAACTCTTGGAACAGCTTTTCTTCAACTCGTTGGAACGCATCTTCATAGAAGAACGCATCTACAAGGAACGAAAGTTTGAAACCTCGAAGGATATGGACGAGGTAGTGAAGTTTGTAGACTCACGTCTCGAACCTCATAAGCCAAGCTTCATTCGCGAAGTAACCCGTGAGGACATTCTGCGCCTGCTTGAAATAAAGATGCAACGTATCTTGAAGTTCAATAAGGATAAGGCTGACGAACTGATAGAGAAGATAGAAGCCGAGATAAAAGATATAGACAAAGACCTTAGCGAAATGGTTCGTGTAACGATAGAGTGGTTCAAACACTTGAAGGAGAAATACGGAAAGAACCACCCACGTCGTACCGAAATAAAGAGTTTTGATACCATTGTGGCTTCAAAGGTAGTGGAGGCAAACGAAAAACTCTATTTCGATGCCAAAGAAGGCTTTATGGGTACAGGCCTGAAGAAGGCTGAATTTGTAGAAAACTGTTCAAGTTTCGATGATGTTATCGTGTTCTACAAGGACGGAAAGTTTAAGGTGGTGCGCATTGCCGACAAGGTATTTGTTGGCAAAAACGTACAGCACATACAAGTGTACAAGAAAAACGACCGTCGCACTATATATAATATGGTGTATCGAGATGGACAAAACGGCATCAACTACATAAAGCGTTTCGACATTCCAACCGTAACACGCGACCGAGAATACGACCTTACAAGTGGCAAACCCGGCACACGTGTGCTTTATTTCACAGCCAATCCTAATGGCGAGGCTGAAGTGATAAAGGTTACACTTGAGAACGACCCGAAGAAGAAACGACAGGTTCAGATATTTGAACGCAACTTCTCCGAAATTCTTATCAAGGGTAAGGGTGCAAAGGGTAATATTCTGACCAAAGAAAAAGTACATCGTATATCACTAAAGAGCCACGGCGGTTCAACATTGGGCGGTCGCAAGGTGTGGTTCGACCCTGATGTAAATCGCATCAACTACGAGGAACAGGGCGAATTGCTCGGCGAATTTAACGACAACGACAAGATATTGGTAGTGTTAGACAATGGTGAATTTTATACAACTACGTTCGACACTTCCAACCACTATGAGGACAATATCCTAAAGATAGAGAAATTTGATCCCGAAAAGGCGTGGACAGCCGTCATATTTGATGCTGACAATCAAGGATTTGCTTATTTAAAGCGTTTCCTAATGGAAAAGACCATCCGTCATCAAAGTTTTGTGGGCGACAATCCTTCATCTAAATGGGCTTTGCTTACCGACGAGGTGTATCCACGCATTGAGGTTACATACGGTGGAAGCGATGCTGCAAAGGGCAAAGAGGAGATTGATGCCGAACAGTTTGTAGGTGTCAAGGGCTATAAAGCGAAGGGAAAACGTATTACTACGCTTAAAGTAAGCAAGGTAACAGAGCTTGAACCTATCCGCTTTCCAGAACCTGTGGAAGAAGAAAACACCCCCGACACAGAGGCTTCACCTGCGGCATCAGACTCGTCCGACAAGTCCGACAAGTCTGACCAATCTAACAATTTTGCCCAAGGTCTCCCCACCAACCACGCAAAAGAAGGAAACCTATTTGGCGATGAATGATGATAAAAACAATGAAACATAGCTTTCTAACGATACTATTGTGTGCAACGAGTTTGTGTACACAGGCTCAAGACACCCTTCGCACGGGCAAGATAATAACCAATGCACAAATGGTGGGCATTGGAACTGTAAACCAATTGGATACCTATCTTTCGCCCGAAGAATACAAAGGGTTAGAGTTGCGCTACCTATCACACACGATAAGAGAGAACGGAACGAAGTTTTCGAGAGAATTGGTGCATCAATCGCACCTCGCATATACAAAGAACAGAGCCGATAACAACCAAGAAATAGGCGGAGCATACAACTTTCAATACAATGTGCTGTATGAGTTGGGCAAATGGGATACCTCCCAAGGCTCGCTAAAGGTGAAAGCTGGAGGAGGCATAGATGCTAACCTTGGGTTCTTGTACAACCTTCGCAATGGCAACAATCCAGCACAAGGCTACGCTAACCTCAATCTTGCTCCTACAATAGCTGCAAACTACGAGTTCCGTTTATGGAATCGCCCGTTCCAAATCACTTATGAAGCGCAAGTACCACTTGTAGGTGTGATGTTCTCACCTCAGTTCGGACAAAGCTATTACGAATTGTTTGCAAAGGGCAATTACGACCATAACATCGTATTGACCACCATCGGTTGTGCGCCATCAATGCGACAGATGCTAACTTTCGACTGTACGTTGCATCACACCACACTGCGCTTTGGCTACCTTGGCGATTATCAGCAAGCAAAGATAAACGGATTAAAATATCATACGTGGAGCAATCTCTTTATGATAGGCATTGTGCGAAAGTTTTCTATAACTAAAATTATTCCTTAACAACTATGAAACAGCCATCTTTTCTAAAGTTATCAGCAATGCTTTATGCGTTACGCTATCGCACGTACAAGATGAAACTATTATCTGTTCTGAAGTTATCAACAATATGCTTAGGCGTATTTATTGCTCTCTTTACCCTCAATTCGTGTGTTACCAACGATGAGTTTGAAGACTCAAAACGTGGAAACTTTGAAGCGCTATGGACCATCTTGGACGAGCATTACTGCTTCTTTGAGCAGAAAAACATCGATTGGAACGAGGTGAAAGAGCGTTACGCAAAGCAGTTTGACGATGATATGAGCGAGAAACAACAGTTTGAAGTAATGGCAAATATGCTTTCCGAACTGAAAGACGGTCACGTAAACCTTTATACATCGTTCAATATGGCACGCTATTGGTCGTGGCACGAGAATTATCCACAGAACTATTCGGACTCGCTGATAAGAAAATACCTCAAGACCGATTACCTTATAGCAAGCGGAATGGACTATACCATCTTTGATGACAACATAGGCTATTTGCATTGTAGCAGTTTTCAACGTGGCATAGGTGCAGGCAATTTGGACGATATATTGTTTTATTTTCAGCCTTGCAAGGCTCTTATCATTGACATAAGAAACAATGGCGGAGGCGCACTTACAAATGCGGAGGAGTTGGCAGCACGTTTTACCAATAAGGAGTTGCTCGTTGGCTATATGCAACATAAGACAGGCAAGGGACATAACGACTTTTCGGAAATGCAGGTACAAACTTTGAAGCCAGGGAAAGGCATCAGATGGCAAAAACCTGTGGTGGTATTGACCAACAGAAGTGTGTATTCAGCAGCCAACGAATTTGTGAAATATATGCAATGTTGCCCTAATGTAACCACTGTGGGCGACCGTACAGGTGGCGGAGCAGGACTTCCTTTCTCATCAGAATTGCCCAATGGGTGGAGCATACGTTTTTCTGCGTGTCCAATGTATGATAAGAATAAGCAGCTCACTGAGTTTGGCATCGTTCCTGAACACAAAGTTGGCCTTACCGCAGACGATTTTCAGCGTGGTAAAGATACCATCATAGAGTTTGCTCGTTCGCTTATCAACGCCCAATAATTAAGGGTGGGTGTGTAAAAAATCAACTTATGCATCAATACTAATCATCGTTAAATTAGTTTAAGTTTTAGGATAAAATTCGTTTTCTCTAAACGATTAGTTATAAATTTGTAGCAGATTTATTTTAAAAAGTAGACAGAATTAACAGAAAAAACTGATGTTGAAGAAGGCAAAGACACGCAAACTTTTCTATGCTTGGGCACTATTGTTAGTGTTCATCACAGCGAACGTGTGCAAAATGGCCGACTTGCATCTTAATGAGTTAAATCATCATCACGATAAAGAGCAAACCACAGCCAAGCATACCATAAAGTCTGTTTGCTCTATCTGTGAATTTACTTGGCATAAGGCAGATGTTGCACGCACAATAGTTTATGTGCCGATTATCAACGTCGAACCCATCATACATTATATCACACCCGAGCAAACCGTTTATCTAACGATTTATTCGATAAACGCCCATTCGCCTCCCTCAGTGGCATAATGTAAAAATCATTTTAATATTATTCTTAAAGCTATAAGCGCAATAACGTTTATTAGCAATACTTGTATGTTTGTGTTGACATAGACAGATGCAAGACAAATGGAGTGTTCATAGCTGTGTCGTAAAAATTATAACGCTATGAAACAAACTATTGGCTTGTTATATCTGTGACCTACAACATTTGCAATTGCTTATTATACAGTTCATTGCAAGCTTATTCATCATACGTTAAGGATAATTGCATTTCACAATATAACAAAACTTATTAAGTATTCGTAATGAAACATACGAACAAACTTGCGCACACCATAATGGGTGTTGCAGGCTTGCTTGTTGGTGCATCGTTACAAGGATATGCGCAGCAAGTAAATACACGTATAGCGGCAGTTCCTGATAGTATAAATCAGGGGGAACATCTATTGGAAGAAGTAGAAATAACAACTACACGCAAGACAGCAAGCATCAACTCGGTAAGTGCAAATCTCAATCAGGAAACCATAAAACGAGCTATGGGGCTTTCGTTGGCCACAATGTTGGAACGTGTGAGTGGTGTTAGCTCTATCCAAACAGGAACAACGGTGTCTAAACCTGTTATCCACGGAATGTACGGCAATCGTATTTTGATGGTGGTGAATGGTGCTCGACAAACAGGACAGCAATGGGGAGCTGACCACGCACCCGAAGTTGACAAGAACAGCGCACAATCTATCGAGGTTGTCAAAGGAGCTGAAAGTGTGCGATATG
The DNA here is from genome assembly GCF_900155655.1 of Prevotella ihumii. Lineage (GTDB taxonomy): Bacteria > Bacteroidota > Bacteroidia > Bacteroidales > Bacteroidaceae > Prevotella > Prevotella ihumii. Next base: position 376,788 of record NZ_LT706987.1, on the reverse strand, counting down.
GTTCTGAAGCGTTGGGAGGAATTGTGCTAATGGAACAGAAAGCCCTACCCTACGGACAAGAACGTGTGAGCGGACAATTGTCGGCAATGTATGGTTCGAATGGCTATCGCTATCAAACGATGGGTTTCGCTGAAGGTTCAATGCCTTTTCTGCCATCGTTGGCATGGCGTACACAGATTACATACGCCAACAGCGGTGACCAATGGTCGCCCAACTACTTGCTGAACAATACAGGAACACGCGAGTTTGACTTCTCGACAGCCTTGGGTTATCGCCACAATAACCTTCGAATAGAAGGCTATTTCAGTCGTTACGACTTGAAGATGGGTGTGCTTTACAATGCACAAATGGGTGAAAAAGACTTGTTGGCAGAGCGTATTGCAATAGGAAAACCTGTGGAAGTGTTCCCATACACACGCCATATCAACTACCCATTCCAACACGTTGTACACACCAATGCAACTTTAAAACTCTTCTACGATATGGAACGACTTGGAAGATTTTATTATATGGCTTCTTATCAGGCAGACGACAGAGAAGAAAATCGCATTCGAAGGATGAACTTGTCGCACATTCCAGCTGTGAGTATGCACCTTAAATCATTGCAAAATCAATTGCGATGGCGCAAGAATTATGGCTTTTGGCAGAGCGAAATAGGTATGCAACTCACCAATATTGACCATTCTAATGAGAAGGGAACAGGCGTTGTACCCATTATTCCTAATCATACAGAAACATTGCTTGGAAGTTACGCATTGCAAAAATATGATAACAACCAATGGGGAGTTGAAGGTGGCGTGCGCTTCGACTGGCAAGATACCAAAGCTGCAGGCTACGATTACACAGGAAAATATTATGGTGGGCATCGCACATTTGCAAACTTCACATACAGCATAGGCGGTCATTACCACATAAATCCGCATCTCATACTCACCTCCAACTTAGGTTTGGCGTGGCGTGCGCCCCACGTTTTTGAGCTATATAGCAACGGAAGCGAGTTGGGTGCTGGACGTTATGTGCGTGGCGACTCAACTATGAATTCGGAAAACAGCTACAAGTGGGTAACTTCGGCAGATTATAAAAGCAAATACGTTGATGTTCGCATAGACGCTTACTTACAATGGGTGAAGAACTACATCTATGATTGCCCTATGAAAGGGCAAGATGTAACCGTAATTTCGGGCACTTACCCACTTTTCCAGTATATGCAAACAGATGCTTTTATTCGTGGTGTAGACTTAGACTTTACCATTCGTCCGCTCCCTGTATTGGCTTATCATTTTGTTTCGGCTATGATTTGGGCAAACGAAAAGCGCACCAACAATTACCTACCTTACATTCCGTCGTTCCGACTAACGCATAGTCTCACCTTTACACCAAAGTCTTGCGGAAGATTTACGCCTTGGATAGAAGTAAATCATAGATTTGTGGCACGCCAAAACAGATTTGATGCAGCAACAGACCTCATCAATTTTGCGCCACCAGCCTACAGTTTGTTTGGCTTTGAGGCAGGAACAGAATGGAAAATAGATGCCCATAACACGCTAAGTATATATGTTGCAGGCAACAACATTTTCAATAAGGAATATAAAGAATACACCAACCGCGCCCGATACTACGCTCACGACTTAGGAAGAGACATACGCTTCACACTCGGTTGGAAGTTCTAAGGAAACAAAAAGTAAAACTATAAAAATAAAAACGTAATATGAAAAGAATTAAGACATCAACTTTGCCCATCTTATTGGGTATTTTCACAATCGGAATATTTGCAGCCTGCAGCCCCGATACACCCGAAGATGAAGGCAAAAACAAACTTCACGAAGACCCTACAAAGGCAGTTTTCACATTGGTAGAAGGCAAACTGAAGGCAGGAAAAACTTTCGATGCAATGCCACACGAAGAAGATTTTGAAGCCACAGGAAAAACCCAAACCATTGTGTGGGAGGTGATAAAGGGTGAGCATTTCAAAACTTCGGACGCTGGTCAAGACCGCTTTTATGTGAAAAGTATCAAGCAGAACCCTGACGTGGTTTATTCGTTAAAAATAGACTATTACAACCGAGAGGGAAAGATAATGAACAACCAATTCTTCGACAATGAACAAGACCGTATTCATCAACACTTCTTCGAGTACTTTGAGAACGGTGCACGTATAGGTAAAAAAGAAAACTTGCCTTACGACTACACATACGCAGACACTTATAATGGCAAGTTTATAGGTGCTACTAACCCAATGGGATTCTTTGGTTTTATGCGTTTTGTACAATCAAACAAGAACTTCAACCTCAAAGTAGAGTTGATGCACGCAGGTAGAAGTTCTAAGTTTAACCAAGACGGCTCTGTGTCACCATTCTACAAACCAAGCAAAGAACAAAAAGGTTTGGCACTTTGGGACTTGTCTGTAACCCTTCCAATAGAAATAGCAGAATAAGTAATTTATAAATCAACATTAACTATCAAACTAAAAAAAACAATGAAACAAAATCTTATCAAATCAATGATGTTGCTTGCAACAATGTTGTTACTCGCCATAACGTTCACAGCTTGTAATTCGGAAGACGATCTTCCAAAACCTAAGAAGGACGAAGTGGAAAACAAAGATGGAGCTCAAAAGAAGGACGAAACTAAGAAAATTGAAGGCGTGATGCCTGCTAAGGTAGTAATAGAATTGTATCAAGGCCACTTGCACGGCTTCCCTCACTTCCATCAGAACGCATTGCCTGACAGCTGTAAATACATGGGCAGTCCACAGAAATTTATTTATAATATGGTAGATGGTCAGTGGGTAGCAGACAAATCTAACCCTAAGAACCTTTACGCATTGAGCAGCAATGTATATCAGAACGATCTGGCAGCTTGCTACTATGCTATTACTCTAACCTATTTCGATAAAGATGGCAACAACATCAATGGAAAGTTCATTGAAAAAGGACAAGACCAGAAATACCAACACTTCTTTGTTGTAAAAGACTTGAAGGCACTTTCTGACTTTGATGCAGCATTAGACAATCCTAAGAAACACGAATTTGTACGCTACGACTATGTAGACCCAACACCTTGGAACAAAACAATGCACTTTGACGAAGCTAAGAGTACAGGATTGGAAAACCCACTCGGTTTCAAGGGAATGTTATCATTTGGCTATGGTCGCCACACTTGCACACTCAATATTATGTTGATGGAAGCAAAGAACGGCAAGGGTAAACACACACACAAGACCGTGATAAAGGATTCTATCTATAAATACGACAAGGAATACGACGCACCTGATTTTACTCCAACAGAGGAGCAATTGAAGAACGAGGCGTGGTATCCTACTATCTCTATCCCTGTTGTTGTACACATTGACAGAAAGGAATTAGAGACTGACGTAGACGACTGGGATGAAGCAAAAGAATTGCCTATGGCTCAACTTCCTGCATCATTGCAACGTTCTATGAAAACTTTGATGTCAGTATTTGGCATTTCTGAGAAAAAGGCATTCAACGAGTTCTACTTCAACGAAGAAGGTACTCGTCCAAACCACGATAGCTCTTCTTTCTGGTTCTAAGAACTAAAAGCGTTAAATTACACAAAAAAAACTAAAAGGAGCGTAAGTCTGTAATGCTAACTTATGCTCCTTACTTTTTAAAACTTCTCGAGATGGGGGTACCCTTGTTTATTGTTCTATTTTTCCCCACATCATCTTTCTGAAATAAGACTTCAATCTTTGGCTTGCCAAACATATATGTTTGACAAGGTCAAAGTTGAACTTTGGGAGGGCAAAACATATATGTATTGGAGGGTGAAACATATATGGTAAGCATCCAATATTAGCCGCCTTTCACACCAACAAATAACCCTTATATGTCTGGCAGCATATAAGGGTTATTTGTTATTTGAAGTTTGAAGGTAGCATTTTCGTGAGTTCCTCCTCCGTCATATCTGGCAGGGACCTTGAAAGAACTTCCTTCATCCATTTGTATGGCTCTATGCCTGCTTCCCTGCAACACGCCATAAAGGTATAGAAGATGGCGTTGTTCTCTGCTCCCTCATTGTTACCACAGAACAGGTAGTNATCCTTAATCTTAAGCTCAGCATCCCTTTGCTCAAGAAGTTTAACAACAGCTTCCCGAGTGAGAGAATGGTAGTCAGATGTCATTGTACTATAAGGCATATCCATCACATTATCAGTTCTTTATACGATGTAAAGTTACGAAAAATATCTGACACTGGCAAGAAAATACTAAGATTTATTGTATCTTTTTCTTCGGTAGCAATTAGGATTTATACCTTCAATATAGAGTACCAATTCGTCCCAGCGAAGTTCATAAAATCCAACTCTCGCCCGTATGATTTTAGGACTCAGGCAACCCTGTGCCATCTGTTTATGATACACGACAAAACCACAGCGTTCCCAGTGCAGCAATTTAATTCGGTTACGGGCTCGATTGTAGAAAACGTAGACAACACCATCAGAAGGATTGAAGTCATTGCTGCGTACCAATTGGGACAGGCGAAGAATACCCTGACGCATGTCCACAGGAGTGCAACAAACCCGAAAAACATTTGTTTCATTGAGTACAAACATAAGTTTTTCGGGCAAAGGTAGTAAAGCAAGAATGTTACACAAAGGCGGCTAATATTGGATGCTTACCATATATGTTTTAAAAATCAAAATACAACTATCTTATTATCAATATATTACAAAAGACAAAGTTAATAATAAGCCATTGTTCCCATTTGTTCTATTCTTCCTTACTCTCGCCATAACATTTCTTTCAAAATATTTTTGTTCATTTAATGTCTTCTGACTATTTGTTATTGATTTGATTTCGATACAAAGGTACGGTAATAGATATATTTCCACAATACTCGCTTGTAGGTAAAGTTTTTCTATGTCTATCACTTTAAAGCATCAAATGGACATAGAATAAACAAAAAGTAGGTAAGAAAGGCAATGAAAAAAGACTTATCCATAACTCACCTTTTATATATAGGCAAGTTCTGAATAAGTCTTCTTATTGTATAATTGTAATCTTATTTTTGCTTACTTAGCTTCTTCAGCTGGAGCAAGGAGCTTGTTGAAGTCTTCCAAAGAAATCTTCTTTTTCTTCAACTTTACAACTTCCTTCAACTTAGCACCGAGTTTGCGGTCGAGAGCAGCCTCAACAAACTGGTCGATATTCTCACGCTTCTTGAGAATTTCTTCAGCGTAGTTATTCAAGTACTCTTCAGGTACGTTGTTCATACCATATTGTGCGAACTGTGCACGAGCCATAAGCATTGCGCTTTCACGTACATCAGCATCTTCTACCTTTACTTCGTTAGCCACTGCCAACTGCTCTTTGATGAGATGCCAAGTGAGTTCCTTCACGCTTTGAGCATAGTGCTCGTCAACAAATGCTTGACCCTTATCTTGATTATTAGCCAACATAATGCGCTTCAAGAGTTCGTCAGGGAACTGAAGTTCACCAACTTTCTTCTCCATATAAGTGCGAATGTCTTGAATAAACTTGAAGTCTTGGTCGCCTACGAGTTGGTTCTTAACACCTTCAGCGATGGTATCGCGGAACATCTTTTCGTCCTTGATGTTAGCCTCTTCACCATATACGCTATCCCAAAGTTCCTTGTTGTTCTCTGCATTTACGAAACGAGAGATTTCTGTGATTTGGTAAGAGAAATTGCCAGTGTGGTTAGCCAATTCTGCACGGTCAATCTTCAACAATGAAGAAACCTCTGCATCGTTTTCAGGATAAGCTGCACGTGGGTTGAAAGTAATAATATCGCCCAACTTAGCACCATCGAACAACTTCTTTTGGTCGTCTACCTTGATGTATTGTGGCATCATTACAGCTGCTTCAACAGTAACACCACCTTCAAGCGTATTACCGTTTTCGTCCAACTCACGGAGGTCGCCCTTCAACATATCACGCTTTTCAGGGTCGAGCTCTTCAGCCTTGTCATAGTGACCTGCACGGCTTGCGAACATTTCTATTTGCTGATCGATGAGCTTATCATCAACCTCTATTTCGTAATACTCAATAGTATCTTTCTTAGTCAATTCAGCTTTGAACTCTGGAGCAACAGCAATATCAAACATAAATGTGTAAGGAGCTTCCTTCTCTATGTCTACTGCTTCTTGCTTTTCAGAGCCCATAGGCTGTCCAAGCATCTGAATTTTATTGTCAGCAATGTACTTTTGGAGGTTCTCACCCAAGAGCTTGTTGATAGCATCCATCTTTACTTGTGGACCAACCTGACGCTTAATCATACCCATAGGTACTTGTCCAGGACGGAAACCAGGCATATTAGCACGCTTGCGATAGTCTTTGAGAGCCTTCTCTACATCTTCTTTGTAATCTGCTTCTTCGACAACGATAGTCATAAGACCATTGAGTTTGTCGGGATTTTCAAATGAAATTTTCATCTTTGAAGTATTATATGTTTATTATTTATTATCAATTCAAATTGTAACAGCCTATCCCAAGAGCCAAAACTCTTCAGCGACTTCGAGGCGCAAAGGTAGCTAAAATTTTGCATAAATCCATATATATAAGGAGAAAAAAAAGATTTTTAAGAAGTTAGGATTAGAAGTAGTACCAGTTTAAGCGATACGCACTATCAGTTAGAGGTAGAGATTTAATAAAGAAGACCTTAAATATTTTAACCCCAAATCGGTAAGAGTCGTGAAGCAGTAACTACCAATCCAAAGTTGGAGCAGTTGCTCCTTTTCGTACAGAAAGCGTATCAAACTCTATGTGATAGAGGAATAGAGTTCTCTGCCAAAGAAATCAAGGAGCAGTTTCAAGGCTCAATGCAGGGCGAACAACATTCTTACAGCGATACGACCAAATGGTAGAAGAAGAGAAGAAACTTGTCGGTGTGGAGATCTCGAAACGCTGGCACTCGGTCTACTATATGCTCAGGAAACACCTCCAAGTCTTTCTCCAAGAGCGATACCACACAAATGACATTACTTTTGGGCAATTAACCGAGGACTTCTTGGACGGCTTGCATCAATACAGTGTGGGAAGCATGGTCATTCTCAGAGTTATTATCGCAAGATGACTTTAGCTGTAAAGAAAGTATGCCGTTTGGCTTTTCGTGAAGGGGTTATTAACCGTCCTCTCTTTGATCTGGCAAAGTAGACTGAGGAGAGAACAAACTACCGAGAGCGTTGGATAGGTCTTCTTTGGAGAAGATCTTGAATGTTCAATTAGTGTTCGCTATTCCTTAGGCTTCTTCAATTCAATCCTAAACGTAGTGCCTTTGCCCACTTCTGAGCTTTTCACATAGATGCGACCACGATGATACTCCTCTACAATGCGTTTGGCAAGGCTAAGTCCTAAGCCCCATCCACGACTTTTGGTGGTAAATCCTGGGCGGAATACGTTGCGAATATCTTTCTTTTTGATACCTTTACCCGTATCGCTCACTTCTATAATGGCACGCTCTGGGGTTTCTTCTACGTGTAGCGTAATGCGTCCAGCCTCACCTCCCATTGCATCAACAGCGTTTTTGCAAAGATTTTCTATCACCCATTCGAAAAGCGAAGGGTTCATTTTAAGGATAATATCGCCTTCGGGGAACTCCTTCACCATAAGAATTTTCTTAGAAGTGCGCTTGTCCATATAATCAATAACGTGGTCTAACACCTCGTTCAGACTTGCGGGAACAGGTTCGGGCAACGACCCAATCTTCGAAAAACGCTCAGCAATAAGCTGCAAACGCTTCACATCTTTATCCATTTCGGGCAATAGGTCGTCGTCGGGATAGGTCTCTTTAAGAATGGTAGTCCAAGCCATTAGCGACGATATAGGTGTACCCAACTGGTGCGCTGTCTCCTTGCTCAGCCCCACCCACACCTTGTTTTGTTCGGCACGCTTTGAGGTTAATAAAGCAAAGATGGCTACCACCACAAACAACATCACCACGCCGAGCTGTACGTACGGATAGAGTGCTAATCGCTTCAGCATCAACGAGTCGTCATAACACACTTCTATATAGTCCTTTGCAGTATCGGACAGCTTAATTTTGATATTCTGTTTGTTTACCTTCATTCGCATCGCCATAGCCGAAACCACGTGCAAACTGTCTTCGTAGGTTTTGGCATCAATCTTTACGTTACGAAAGTCGGTTACGTTGCCTTCGCTATCAAGCACCACAACAGGAATGGTATTGTTTTCGTTCAGTACCTTTAGTACCAATGTTAGGTCGGTATTCTCGTCAGCTTGACTCAATGCGCGCATAGCATCAGCCCACACTTCCATACGTGTACGCTCTTGTTGGGCAAGGTCGTGCGTTAGGATTTGCGAAGCCACAAGCGAAGCCACAGCAATAAGAATTGCTGCTATCACAAGAATAATCTTCACTTGTCTAATTCTGTCCGTCCATTGCATAACGTTAAGATTAACGCTAAAAAACGAAAAATATTGCATCATTCGCACTTCTTACCCCACACTATACTATCTATCAAAACACAAAACCCCCTCTACGAGCTTGATATATTCAAACTCATAGAAAGGGTTCACTAAAATATAATTATGAAATAAAAAATCTTATGAAAGACCTTCTATCACGCCATTTACCACATTGATGCGTTCAGCCTGTGGACTCTTTGGCAAGCCTGGCATACGCATAATGGTTCCTGCTACGGCAACAATCATCTCTGCACCAGAGTTAATCACGATGTCGCGAATAGTGATGTCAAAGTTGGTTGGCATACCGTAAGCCTTAGCATCTTCAGAGAAAGAGTACTGAGTCTTAGCAATACATACAGGGAACTTCTCCAAACCTAATTGCTTGATGCGTTCCAACTGCTTCTTAGCTGCAGGCTTGAGGATTACACGGTTTGCGCCATAAATCTTCTGACAAATCTTTTCCAACTTCACTTCCACTGCGTCAGCCTCGTCGTAGATAAACTCTAATGGCTTAGAAGGGTTCTTTTCGATAGTGTCTACTACCAAGTGAGCCAATGCCTCAGCACCCTGACCACCATCGCCAAAGGCTGTGTTGAGTGCAAAACCAATGCCCTTTTCTTCGCAATGCTTCTTTACGAGTTCGAGTTCTTCGTCGGTATCGCTTGCAAAACGGTTCAAACATACCACAACGGTCTGACCGAACTGCTGCATATTAGCAATGTGCTTATCCAAGTTAGCCAAACCTGCCTTTACGCCTTCTACGTTTGGTTGGCTTATTTCCTTCTCGTTTACACCGCCGTGCATCTTCAATGCCTGTGCAGTAGCTACGAGTACGGTAAGTACAGGAGAGATACCTGCCTTGCGACACTTAATATCGAGGAACTTCTCTGCACCGAGGTCAGCACCGAAGCCAGCCTCTGTAATGCAATAATCGCCATAGGTCATACCCATCTTTGTTGCAATGATGGTGTTACAGCCGTGTGCAATGTTTGCAAAAGGACCACCGTGGATAAATGCAGGACCATTCTCAATGGTCTGTACCAAGTTAGGATTGATAGCATCATGCAAGAGGGCAACGATAGAACCTGTTACGTTCAATTCCTTCAAATATAATGGTGTGCCATCGAGCTTAATACCAAGAATGATATTGTCGAGACGGCGGTGCAAGTCTTCTTCGTCGGTAGCCAAGCAAAGAATAGCCATAATTTCAGATGCTGGAGTGATGTCGAAACCACCTTCCGCCATCTTACCATCGGTGCGTGCGCCAAGACCTGTAATAACGTTGCGGAGGTTGCGGTCGTTTACGTCCAACACACGACGCCACCATATCTCACGCATTCCGAAGCCTTCTTCTTGCTTCTGATAGATATAATTGTCGAGCAATGCAGCTATCATATTGTTAGCCGAAGTGATAGCGTGGAAATCGCCTGTGAAGTGAAGATTAATTCTTTCCATAGGCAACACCTGAGCATAACCGCCACCAGCAGCACCACCCTTCATACCGAAACAAGGGCCTAACGATGGTTCACGGAGAGCAGGGATAGCCTTTTTACCAATACGAGCCATACCCAAAGCAAGACCAACGCTTACGGTAGTCTTACCGATACCAGCCTTAGTTGGAGTAATAGCGGTAACAAGAATAAGCTTATTCTTCTTCACCTTCTCCTCGTCAATGAGTGTATAAGGAACTTTAGCAATGTACTTGCCGTATGGTTCTAATTTTTCTACTGGAATGTCTACTTTCTTCGCTACGCTGTCAATGAGCTCTAACTTTGCCTCGTGGGCAATCTCGAAATCTGATTTCATTAGTAATACCTGATTTAAATTATTAGATTTTAGGGAAGCAAAATTAAGCAAAATATTTATTATAACCAACTTTTTATTGCAAAATGTGCAGTAAACGAGGGCTTTTAGTTGCTATTATTTCGTTACAACACACAATTGCAAACCACACTTTACAGAATGAACATTCAAACCCTATACATCATAGGCGGGTTCTATAAATTACCACCGCATATAGTCATTAATTTTTTATGAAATACGTTTTGTTATCTTTTGGCTTCTTTTTGGTTCAAAAATAAGCTCAAAATCTAACAAAGCTAATTTATAGAACCTGCCTATAGATTTATGCTCCACGCTGCATTTATTAACTAATGCAGAGTGGAGCACCATTTTCACCTCTAAGTGTGCTCAATCGTTTGCAAAAAACAACCCTTAGTCGCTTTTAGGCTTTCAACTTTGCAACATAGTGCAAGAGCGTGTAGGGGCTCGATCGATCGAGTTCCACTTAACTTATGATGAACGGAACTTGATAAATCGAGCCCCTACACAATATCCCTAACGCATTTGGCTTTAACTCCGAGCGAGGAACGAGCGACAACTCCACTTAACTCCCTCTAACTCCTCAAAAACAACATCCCTTTAAACCCAAATCGGTCGTTAGACTTCTTCGAGATTTGCGAGCTTATTTTGAGCTATTTTCGTTTGTTTTTGAAGACGTTTAGCGAGCTAAACAACTGAAAAAACAAACACTAAGAACATATTGTTCTGTTTTTCCTCTCTCCATTTTTCTATAACAATAGTTCCATCTTTCGCTTCCAAAACATATATGTTTGACATTGTCAAAGTTTAACTTTGAGGCGGTAAAACATATATGTTTTAGGTGGTCAAACATATATGTTTTAAAACCAGTTTGTAAATACTTGATAACCAACATATTGCAAAATCTAAAACAAAGATTTATCCTTACACCGCCATTGTTCTATTTTTCCTTATCCTATTTTTGCGCTCTCTCTTCCAAAATCTCACACTGAGCAATTTCAACAACGCTCCCCCACTCTACCTTATTTATATAAGGCTGCGAAAAATATGAAACGCAACGAGGTACAAAAATCAAGAACTTTTACCTTATATCGAAAAAAAAGAGCCAAAAATTTGGTGCATACACATTTTATACTTACCTTTGCAACCGCTTACGAAAAGTAAGGGCGTTTAGCTCAGTTGGTTTAGAGCATCTGCCTTACAAGCAGAGGGTCGGCGGTTCGAATCCGTCAACGCCCACAGGGGTGTTCCCTGTAGCCTTTCGGGGTTGCGGGGAGTTTTTTATTAGGGCGTTTAGCTCAGTTGGTTTAGAGCATCTGCCTTACAAGCAGAGGGTCGGCGGTTCGAATCCGTCAACGCCCACATTTTATCAAAATAGCCTTGTAACACAATGTTACAAGGCTATTTCTTGTTTAACAATCAAGATCTATTAAATATACATATTTCTATTATCTATCAAATTAAAAATTATTATCACAATTGTTTGCAACTAATCAATTAATTTTATTAAATTTGCAACTTAATAAATATACATAGACTTATGAATCTTGATGTGTTAACCGCAGTGTCGCCTGTTGATGGCCGTTATAGAGATAAAACAGAAAAATTAGCAAGCTATTTTTCTGAATTTGCACTTATAAGATACAGAGTGCAAGTAGAAATAGAATACTTTATTAGCCTATGCGAATTACCTTTGCCACAATTGGCAAAGTTTGACGCAAAGCACTTCGATAGATTGCGCAAAATTTATCGCAATTTCTCTGAAGCTGATGCAACACGTGTGAAGGATATTGAAAAAATAACCAATCACGATGTGAAAGCCGTAGAATATTTCATCAAAGAACAATTTGATGCTATCGGAGGATTGGATGCCTACAAAGAGTTTATACACTTTGGACTTACTTCGCAAGACATCAATAACACCAGCGTACCGCTCTCTATTATGGGCGCACTCAAAGAAGTGTACTATCCTAAGATAGAAGAGCTTATCCAACAGCTTAAAGAATATGCTGAAGAATGGAAAGGCGTACCAATGTTGGCTAAGACACACGGACAACCTGCTTCGCCTACACGATTGGGCAAGGAAATAGAAGTGTATGTATATCGCCTTACAGAGCAATTGGCAACACTCAAAGCGTGCAAAGTTACAGCTAAGTTTGGTGGTGCTACGGGCAACTTCAACGCACACCACGTGGCTTACCCATCGTACGATTGGAAAGCATTCGGCAATAAGTTTGTAAGCGAACACTTAGGTATGGAGCGCGAACAATGGACAACACAGATAAGCAATTACGACCACTTGGGTGGCATTTTTGATGCTATGCGCCGTATCAACACCATCATCATCGACTTGGATAGAGACTTCTGGATGTACATCTCGATGGACTATTTCAAGCAGAAGATTAAGAAGGGTGAAGTGGGCTCGAGTGCTATGCCACACAAGGTGAACCCTATCGACTTTGAAAATAGCGAAGGAAATATGGGCGTTGCCAATGCCGTGTTGCAGTTCTTGGCACAGAAGTTGCCTGTAAGTCGTTTGCAGAGAGACCTCACCGACTCTACTGTATTGCGCAACGTTGGTGTGCCTTTCGGTCACGCACTCATTGCTGTACAAAGCACACTGAAGGGTTTGCGCAAACTCATCTTGAACGAAGAAAAGCTCAATGCCGACTTGGAGAATACTTGGGCGGTAGTGGCTGAGGCTATTCAAACCATTTTGCGCCGTGAGGCTTACCCTAATCCTTACGAGGCACTGAAAGCATTGACACGCACCAATGACAAGATGACAGAAGATAGTATTCACGCATTTATCCAAACATTGGAAGTAAGCGAGGAGGTAAAGAAAGAATTGATGGCGATTACGCCACAAAACTATACAGGAGTTTAATTGCTCCGGAAACTTCTTTACAGACTAATAATATGTAATAAAGGTAAAAGAAAAAAAACATTTATCAATAATAGTAATCAATAAAAGAGCGGCCGTGAGGCTGCAAAACAAAACTTAAAAAGATAAAAATATGACAGAAGAACTTGAGAACAAAGAAGGTCAGTCTACACAGAATGAGGCTAACCGTAACGGCTACTCACCTAATGGACAGGGCAATTACGAAAGAGGGTACCGCAGTAGTGTGGGGCGCACACAACGCCCACGTATAACAGCACAACGTGCATACGGTACAGAGCGTGAAAACACCAATAGCGAAGGAGGATTCCGACCAGAGGGATTCGGCTCTAATCTTCAGGGACATTCAGGAACAGAGCGTCAAAGTGGCTATCGCCCACGTACAAACAGCTATCAGCAACGCCAAGGAGGCTACCAGAGCCGACCACAACAAGGAGGCTATCGCCCACGCTACAACAACAACGAAGGCGAAGAGAGTGGATACCAGCAGAATAATGGTGGGTATCAGAGCCGTGGTGGATACCAAAGCCGTGGTGGATACAACAACCAACGTGGCGGATATAACAATAATCGTGGCGGATACAACAACAACCGAGGCGGTGGATACAACAACCGAGGCGGTGGATACAACAACCAACGTGGAGGATACAACAACAACCGAGGCGGATATAACAACAACCGAGGCGGTGGATACAACAACCGAGGCGGTGGATACAACCAATATGGAGGATACAACAACAATCGTGGCGCCTACGGACAACAAGGTGGCTATCGCCAACACAGCAGCGACTACGACCCAAATGCAAAGTATTCGCTCAAAAAGCGCATAGAATATAAGGAGGAAAACATTGACCCTAACGAACCATTGCGCCTCAACAAGTATCTTGCTAATGCAGGTGTGTGCTCACGCCGTGAGGCTGATGAGTTTATCCAGGCAGGTAACGTTACTGTAAATGGTGAAGTGGTAACAGAATTGGGTACAAAGATTTTGCGTTCGGACGAAGTGAAATTCAAGGACGAACTTGTATCTTTGGAAAAGAAAGTGTATGTTCTCTTGAACAAGCCAAAGGATTATGTAACTACAAGCAACGACCCACAACAGCGCAAAACAGTGATGGATCTTGTTAAGGGTGCTTGCCCTGAACGCATCTACCCTGTTGGTCGACTCGACCGCAATACCACAGGTGTATTGTTGCTCACCAACGATGGCGACCTCGCAAGTAAGCTTACACATCCTAAGTTCTTGAAGAAGAAGGTTTACCACGTATTCCTCGACAAACCTGTGCTCCCACAGACATTACAACAAATATCTGATGGTATCACGCTTGAGGACGGTGAAATAAAGGCTGACAACATACAGTATGCAGACGATAGAGACCAGTGTCAAGTGGGAATAGAAATCCATAGCGGCAAAAATCGTATCGTTCGCCGTATCTTCGAAAGCCTCGGCTATCGTGTAGTAAAGCTCGACCGTGTACAATTCGCAGGTCTTACAAAGAAGAACCTTCGTCGTGGCGACTGGCGTTTCCTCACCGAACAAGAAGTAGATATGCTTCGTATGGGAGCTTTCGAATAAACTAAATATTATTATAAAGTATTGGGAATGAGAATGTTGCTAAAAACTTAGCACGTTCTTATTCTCAATCCTTTAGTATTAAGGACAAACAAAATATATCACAATGAAAAGAACAAAAGTCGTCGATGCACTCGCTTGCACCGACTTTGGAAAAGATATTAACGTGCGTGGGTGGGTACGTTCTCACCGCAGCAGTAAGGCTGTCGATTTCATTGCTTTGAACGATGGCTCTACAATCAAAAATATTCAGGTAGTAGTAGACCCATCTACAATGGATGCTGAAGCATTGAAAAGCATTACAACAGGTGCTTGTATCAGCGTAAATGGTATATTGGTAGAAAGTCAAGGTAAGGGGCAGACTTCTGAAATTCAGTGCAAAGACATCGAAATTTATGGTCTCTGCCCAAGCGACTACCCAATGCAAAAGAAGGGACAGAGTATGGAGTATATGCGTAAGTATGGACATATGCGCCTACGTACCAATACTTTCGGGGCTGTGTTCCGCATTCGCCACAATATGGCAATGGCTATTCACCAGTACTTCCACGAACACGGATTTTACTATTTCCACACTCCATTGATTACAGCTAGCGACTGCGAGGGTGCTGGAAATATGTTCCAAGTTACTACGCTCGACCTCGACCGTGTAGCAAAAGGGGGAGAAGTGGACTATGCTAACGACTTCTTTGGCAAGCCTACTCACCTTACAGTGTCTGGACAATTGGAAGGCGAATTGGGTGCAACTTCATTGGGTGCTATCTATACATTTGGTCCTACTTTCCGTGCAGAAAACTCTAACACGCCACGCCATTTGGCTGAGTTCTGGATGGTGGAGCCTGAGGTGGCTTTCATTGACCAACAAGAATTGATGGATTTGGAAGAAGACTTCATCAAGTATTGTGTGCGTTGGGCATTAGACAACTGTAAAGACGACCTTGAGTTCCTCAATCAAATGATTGATAAGGAACTTATTGCTCGCCTTGAGGGTGTATTGAAAGACGAGTTTGTACGCCTTACTTATACAGAGGGCTTTGAAATATTGAAGAAAGCACAAGAGAACGGCACTAAGTTTGAGTTCCCTGTGTCTGAATGGGGTATGGACTTGAGCAGCGAGCACGAACGTTACTTGGTAGAAGAGTACTTCAAGCGTCCTGTTATTATGACCGACTACCCAAGCGAAATCAAGTCGTTCTATATGAAGAAGAACGCTGATGGTAAGACTATGCAGGGTACTGACGTGTTGTTCCCACGCATTGGCGAAATCATTGGTGGTTCGGTACGTGAAGAAAGCTACGAAAAGCTTCTTGATGAAATCCACACCCGTGGTATGAAGGAAGAAGTTTACGATTGGTATCTTGATACTCGCAAGTACGGAACTTGTCCTCACGGTGGCTTCGGATTGGGCTTCGAGCGTCTCATTCTCTTCGTTACAGGTATGCAAAACATACGTGACGTAATACCATTCGCACGTACACCAAAGAACGCAGAGTTCTAAGCAAAAGCATCAATCTACAGATTAGAAACTAAAAATATGGAGGGTATGTCTATTTTGGCATACCCTCCATTTTTTAGAAGTTAGAGGAGATAAAGGATGATATCACTCAGAATTAAAGGATTCTACCACTCGTTCCTCGCTAAGGAGCTAACCCCAACTGCTTTCTGAGTAAATGTGTAGGGGCTCGATTTATCGAGTTCCGAATAATGAAAAGGAAAGAGAAGCAACGTACTAATAACCCTTTACCTATATCCGTAGCAGATACTAATATCCCCTTATCCCCACCCTCGCAGCTCATTCCAATAATCTTTGATTTGTAATCACAAAATTATAGACATAAAAAAAAGTGTTTGCCCATTGGACAAACACTTTTCTTTATTGTTCTAAACTTTATTAGTCTGTTACCTGAACAGTAGCACGACGGTTGAAAGAGATTGGAGACAATGTGTCTACACCACCCTTACCAACAGTTGTAATCTTGCTTGATTCGATACCCATCTTAACAAGTTCGCCTGCTACAGTCTTAGCACGTTCTTCTGACAACCACTGGTTGTGGTCAGCCTTACCTGTTGCGCTATCAGCATAACCTGTAACGAGGAGGTTGTTGTTGTTCTCCTGAGCGTACTTAGCAAGTGCCTGTACGTTTACGAGATCCTTCTGTGAAGCGATGTTAGTCTTATCAATGTTGAAGAATACAGAGATAGGAGTTGCAATCAATTCCTTAACAGACTGAGATACTGTTTCAGCTGGCTTCTGGTTAGCAAGTGCATCACGGAGACGAGCGTTTTCAGCTTCTGCATCACGGAGACGAGCGTTCAAAGCATCAAGAGCAGACTGGTGCTGTGCGTTGAGTGCATCTACGTCTGGAGTCTTTTCCCATGTAGACTTACCAAGGTTGAAGTTAAGACCGAGTTCAGCGTAAACGTTGTTATCGTGTGAATCCCAACCACGGTTACCATAGTACTGGTCAAAACCATCAATGTCGCCTTCAAAGCGGTTGTAACCTACTTCAGCATAAATGCGAACAAGCTTACTAACACGCCATTGAGACTGGATACCAGCGCTAATCCCCATACTATAAAAATCTTCGCTCATAGAACGACCAATACCAGCACCAACGAATGGGATAAGATTCCATACACGGCTTTCGTTGTAACCGCAGAGTAAGTTGCTGAGATTGAACATAGCATGACCTTGGAGCAACCAATACTTATTGGTGTTATCCAATGTTGAGTTTACGTTATCGTTTTCTCCGACACGTTTACCCCAAATACCTTGTCCCTTAACACGGAGACCCCAACCTGGAGTAAACCACTTACCAATAGCAAGAGCAACACCTGGCTTACCACGGAAACTCTTGAAAGGACTTGCTTTAGCGTTCATTCCATGTTCCTGACCTGAATACCAAGCACTCCACTGTCCACCTACTTGAATAAACCAATTGCTCCAAAAAGAGTTTGTAGCAACGCTATATTTTTGTGTAGGTACTTCTTCTTGTGCAAAGCTGGTCATTGATGCTCCAGCTAATGCCAATACTATAAAAAACTTTTTCATAAATTTTATTTATTAAACAATCAAATTATCTACTAGTAATTAGTAAGTTTATTTTTTGAATTCTTTGGCAAAGGTAGCAATTATATTTTAATAACATCTTATTTCCTACGAAAAAAAACGTCATTTACCCTCAATAAATAAAAAAAAGGACAAATTATAGCGTTTAGCGCAATAAATGTTCAATTTCTTCTTGTTTAAGTATGCTTATTATGGGTTTGCCATCAGGTGCATAATTCACATTCGAACAAGCAAACAGACCATTTACTAAATTTTCCATTTCCTCGTTACCGAGTATTTGCCCGTGAGGGATTGCTGCATTCTTAGCTAAGCTCAATGCCAATGCTTTATCGATTTCTTCGCCAATAGTAGTATCTTGTTCGATAGCAGTTGTTATCATTTCGTCTACCAATTCTTTTATGTTTAGACCATCTATTCCTGTTGGAACGCCAATAACAGCATAACTTCCACCTCCCATATCTGTAAGTTCAAAGCCTATGGCTTGAAGTTCGGGAATTATATTCTGAATAAAAGCCTCATCAGCGATAGGCATTTGTATCATTTGAGGGAAGAGTAACTTCTGAGTAGGCGCAGTGCGTTTGCTCAATTGCTTGAGATACTGCTCATATAATATACGTGTATGCGCACGATACTGGTCGATTATCATCAATCCCGACTTCACTGCTGTCATTATATAGCAGCCCTTATATTGATAATGTATAGGCGACTTATCTTCAATAACCGAATGGTTTGAAGCCTTTGACTTAAAGATATGTTGCTCTGAGTCGGCGTTTGGTGCATCAATAGTTTCAATATTTGAGTTTGAAGTTTCAATTTCCAACCCCTTATAAAGCTCTTGCCAACTATCTGTCGTTGCCCTTGAAGATAAAGAAGGTGTATGTGAAAAAGGATTATAATTAGGGTTTACCTCCACTTTAGGTGCTTCAATGCTCGTATTAGGATTGTAAACAGGTATATCAGGTCGGCCTTCTGTATCGAAATCTATAGAAGGAATGGCACTGAATTTGCCTATCGCCTCTTTCACGCTTGCCATTAATATCTGCCAAATAGCTTGCTCGTTTTCAAACTTTATTTCGGTCTTTGTGGGATGAATGTTCACATCAATATTTTCAGCAGGTACTTTGAAATAAATGAAGTAAGGCACTTGTTCGCCAAAAGGAATCAAGCGTTCGAAAGCATTCATAACCGCTTTATTAAAATAAGGATGCTTCATATAGCGGTCGTTGACAAAGAAGAATTGCAATGCACCTTTCTTTTTTGCCGCTTCAGGTTTACCCACAAATCCTTGAATGTGACACAACGTGGTGTGCACATCCACAGGAAGAAGGTCTTGGTTTAATCGTTTACCAAAAACTTCTACAATTCTTTGTCGCAAACTACAAGCTTTGAGCGAAAATATCTCTGTTCCATTGCTGTTCAACGTGAATGTTATATCGGGATAAACCAATGCGATGCGTTCAAAAGCTGTGATAATATTATTGAGTTCGGTAGTGTTCGACTTCAAGAACTTTCTGCGTGCAGGCACATTAAAGAAAAGGTTTTCCACCTTAAAATTACTACCTTGTGGACACGAGCAAACTTCTTGACCTGTCACATTTCCACCAGCAATAGAAAGATGTGTACCCAATTCCTCTCCCTCTTGACGTGTACGCAACTCTACTTGAGCCACAGCAGCAATAGAAGCCAAAGCCTCACCACGAAATCCCATTGTGGTGAGCGCAAAAAGGTCGTCAGCCTTGCGTATCTTAGATGTGGCGTGGCGTTCAAAGGATAGTCGTGCATCGGTTTCGGTCATACCTTTTCCGTTGTCCACCACCTGAATTGATGTACGCCCAGCATCAACGATTACGACATTAATAACCGTTGCTCCAGCATCAACAGCATTCTCTACTAATTCTTTCACTACCGAAGCAGGACGCTGAATAACCTCGCCTGCGGCAATCTGATTTGCAATGCTATCGGGTAAAAGTTGTATAATATCACTCATTCCTTCTATGATGTAATTGAAATAAAGAACACTCCACACAGCAAAATTAATGCGATTGCAATACAAAGCATAATAAAAAGATGTGTGCGAGTGCGATACTTAAGGCGTGAAGAATGGAAATCGAACTGATAAGGATTATTGCTTTCGCTACGGAAACTTTCAAACCTTCCCTCCCTATCGTCGTCCTTACAACTCTTCACATTTGCCTTTTCTTCACGTTGAAGTTCAGCTATTGCACGTTGCTCTATCTGCTTCAACAGTTCTTTCCGTTCATCTATGTACAGAAAACTATGATGAAATGGTCGAGGCTTACGCTGTTTGAATAACATCATACTTCTATCATTTCATTATCTGCTGTCGAGGTGGTGCAGGCACAGCCTTTGGTCTTATATCTGTATCGTCTTTGCGTGCAACGTTACGGAATATATCATTCTTGTCCTTTGGACGCACCTCTTCATACCAATGGAAATTGGGGAGAGCAGTTTTGTCGGGAGGTATCTGTGTCATCGGATACATTGTTGACGTGAACTTATTCGTCCATATCTTTTCCAACTGTCTATCTACACCGATGTACATTCGCATCGTATCGGTTTCCAAATAGTTCAAACCCACCAACGAACTGTCTTTTTCATCAAGGGGATAATATATTGTCAACACGTTGCGTATTGCCTCTCCCTGTCGTGCAGCACCATCTTTAAAATAAGCGTGCATCAAGTCTGATGATATTTGGTTGTAATGCTCTTTGTCCTTGAGTTTTTCTACCGAAAGCGCATTGCCAAATACGTGTGCTGATCTGATGGTGGAATCGTTCATATACACTTTAATCGAGTCGCCCAATATCTGTTGATTACCATTCCACGCAATAGGCTCTTGATACATTGTCAGGCACGAATCCTTAGTATTATACACAAAAAATCCGCACACCGCCTGCACATCTGTTCGGTAAGCCCTTACATTATTCACTCCGAAAACTTTACGATACATCTCTGGCGTATCTACATTATAACCCTTCATTGTTATCGTATCGGCGTGAACAAATAGCGTATCACCCTTCGAAAACTCCTTTGCTACAGGACCAGGATTGCCCCCATAAGCTATTGCCGACGAGTCTGTATAATGAATATAATCGCCATAAAAGGCTTGTTTGCTCTTTTCGTCTAAGTAGTGCACATTGCCTTTTCCTTCCCCCTCACGTATCTTTGAGTTGTACATCAGGTGTTCGCCCGTAATGGTGCGTTGCTTTTTTAGATCTACTATTTTTACATTTCCGTGACCTTCGCTGTGTCCTGTATTGCCGTTATATATTACGTTGTCACCTGTAATGGTGCGTTGTTCTTTGTGGTCTACAATCTTCACGTTGCCCGAACCTTCGCTCTGCCCCGTCTTGCTGTTGTATCTCATATCCTCGCCCGTCATTGTACGCTTGTTTACCTTATCGTAAATCTTCACGTTGCCGTGGCCTTCTGCATCTCCCGTTGTGCTGTTATAGGTGATGTTATTGCCTTGCACATCTCTCTCAGGTGATGTAATGGTGGAATAACCTGTCAATTCCATATTGTCGGTCTTGCTGTTATATGTTCCATCATTTGTATGTACCACCTCGCCTTTGTTTGTTCTTATCACCGACTTACCTATAACGTGCATCAATCCTGTTTCGGTGTTTCCGTGTGCCGTTGGTGTATTTATGCGATACTTAGGTGTACGAATAATTACATCTCCATAGAAGTTTGCATCACTATTTTCTGTATTGTAATCGCCCTCGTCGGCAATGATTGTGCTACCATTATATATTAATGTGCCACGCCCTCCAAAGAAGTTTGCCACTTTAGAAACCAAATTATAATCCAAGCTGTCACACTTCAATGACTTTAATGGTTGGCGCACACGTACATTTTTTCTGGCTCTCATTACTTGTGCAAAACCATCATAAAATACTCGTTCACAATTGATACGTGTTCCGTCTTTGCGCTTAATGTCCACATCTCCAAAGGCCTCAAAGGTATTTTGTCTATCATTAAGATATGCGCTGTCGCAAGTAAGGCTCATATCTTTATGTCTAAACTTTACATTTCCTTTAGCTATCTGCACATCAGCCTTTTCCCATTGGTTATGGCGGAGCACATCAGCGTGGTCTAAATACACCTTTTCGCCTTGTTTGGGTTTTGTGTTTTGTGCCCAAACAAGGTGGGGTATAGATAGCCCAAACAGGCATAGAATCATATAAGAAACGATTCTATGCCCGCAAATATTTGTCTTTTTATTTTTCAATATCATCTGTTCCAACCTTCATATTCGAAATTGCAATCTCGATAAGCAGGATCCATTCTTACATAAGTTTCCTTAACCTTCTTCACCACCCAATTGTGTATCACTTCCTTTCGGCGTTCAGCGGTTACAATGTCTTTCATTGCTTGGAAGTCTTCGGTAATGGTAGCACGATGTTCGTCTACACGACTCTTCAACTTGACAATGGCACAAACCGTTTTACCTCTTGAGTTTTCCATTGTAAAAGGTGCAGAAACCTCGTCCACTTTTAATCCTTCTACCATTCGAGCTACCTCTGTAGGCAAATCCTTCATTGCAAATCTTGATGTGCGAGCATTAGACGAAGAATTGGTCATCAATCCGTGGTTGTTGCGTGTATCCTTATCGTCCGAGATATAACCCGCTGCTGCTTCAAACGTAAACTTGCCACTTCTTATGTCGTTAGCAATACTATCCAATCGTTGAGTTGCAGCTGTGATGGCGTTAGCCGATACCTTTGGTTTAATCAAGATGTGTCTACAATTCAACTTGTCGCCACGGCGGTCAATCAACTGTATGATATGATAACCAAATTCGCTCTCAATAACCTTCGAAACCTTTTTAGGGTCGGTAAGATTGAAGGCAGCCGCAGCAAAAGTAGGATCAAGCATACCACGTCCCATATAGCCCAATTCGCCACCTTGACGAGCCGAACCTGGGTCTTCCGAATACAAGCGTGCCAAAGTTTCAAACGATGTTTCACCCTTTGTAACACGGTCGGTATAGTCGCGCAACTGGTTCTTTATGCGGTTCACCTCTTCTTGTTCCAACTTTGGCGTTTGCGTAAGTATCTCTACCTCCACCATTGTTGGAATCATAGGAAGGCTGTCTGTAGGTATCTTCTTGAAGTACTCACGCACCTCAGCAGGCGACACCTTTATATCGCTAACCAATTTTTCTTGCATACGTTGTACCAATTGTCGGTTCTTTAGCTCATCGTGCATATCTTGTCTGATTTGCGCAATGCTCTTATGTTGGTACTGTTCTAACTTTTCCTTCGAACCTATTTGTGGCAACGAGATAAAATAGTTGATCTGCTGTTCCACCTCCTGCGCCACTTCACTCTCCTTCACCGTAATACTGTCTAATGCAGCTTGGTGCAAGAAAAGCTTTTGCACAGCAATTTGTTCCAATATAGTGCAATTAGGATTGCCCTTCCATTTCATTCCCTCTGCCTCACCTTGTAGGCGTAACATTTCCAAGTCCGACTTCAATATAGGTTCATCGCCTACCACCCATAGCACGCCATCAACCACATTATCAGGGTCGACTTTTTCACTGTGGAGGGTATCCGTTGCACCCATTTGTGCTGCCCAGATGCTTGCTGCTTTGGGAATTCCCATCATCGTTAGCGTAGAGCCAACGAGAAAGATGGCTGCACCATATTTTTTTATATTCATAAAGTTTTCTTTCCTTAATGTTTGTTTACTGTAGCCAATGCTTCACGATTTACTACAACCTTATAAGTCTTGCGAAGGCTTTCCAACCATTCTTTTTCAAGCAATTCTTGATAGTCTGAAATTACCTGACCACGTACATCGTCCATTTCTTCTGGAGCTTTCAACAGCTTGCCGTACACAGCATCGATAGGATACTTCTCCATCTTCTTCACTTCAACATTCTTTTTGAAGACTTCTTTGTCTATCAATGTGTTATCGCCTTCCTTGAAAATACCTTTTTCTACACGAATACGAATAGTGCTATCGTTGTTGAATGTGGTGCGAAGCTTGTCGCCCCAATCCTTGAAAGCCAACTTAGCAACACATTTTTTTACAGCCTTTACATCTTCTTGCTTCTGTACGTGGTAAGCAATACCCTTATAGCGTGGCTTCTCCCAAGCATACTTTTTCTTGTTTTTCTTGAAGAAAGCCTGCAAACCAGCTTCGTCTGATGAAGCCTTGTCCCATACAGTGCGACTGCTCATCTCGATAAGCAAAAGTCCATCATAGTACTCATTGATGAGGTACTTGAGGTTAGGATTAGCAGCCTCCATTTGTTCCAATTTGTCAGCCAACAACTTTTTAGGTGTCATTCCGTTGCCTGCTTGCTTAGCAAGAGTATCAAGTTTTTGGTTGATAATCTGCTCACGAATGTTGCGAGCATCAATATAACGGCGTATATTGTTACGCACCGAGTCGTATGGTTGCATCTCTTCTTTTGCTATATATTTAATAATGTGGTAACCAAAAGGTGAAAGCACAGGTTTGCTTATTTCGCCTGCTTTCATAGCAAACACAGCGTCTTCGAACGCCTTAACAGTTTGTCCCTTTATTATGAGTGGCAGTTCACCACCAACCAAAGCTGTACCTGGGTCGCCCGAAAACTTCTTTGCCATTTCAGCAAAGTTAGCTCCTTTCTTTATGGCATTGTAAACAGAGTCGGCTCTATTGAGCATTGCATCTTGTTCTTCCTTTGATGCTTTTTGGTTTACAACAAACAAGATGTGTGCACACTTTACCAAGCCACCACTTTTAGCAATGCGCTCTTTGGTATCCTTGTATATCTTCTGTGCTTCAGTCTCAACATCAGCCTCGGTTATCATTGTAGGACGTACCTGTTGGTCACGATAAACAGCAAATTCTTGTTTGAAGGAAGTGAGCGTATCCAATTTTGCATCCTTTGCTGCTTGTACCTTCAACTTATAATTGATAAATAGGTCAACATAGTCGTTTACACTCTTCTTATCAATCACACCATCGGCATTATTCTTATTGTAAGAATATTCGAACTCAGAACGAGTTACAGGCTGACCATTTATAGTCATCACAACAGGGTCATTCTGCTGTGCGAAAGCCATTGTGCTGGCAAGCAACAAGGCTGCTAATGCTTTAATTCTCATTTCAAACAAGTATCATTAAGTGTTCCGATATACAACGAAACGTTGTTAATTCATTAAAACTTTATAGTCAAAGTTTTTCTCCATTCTCGTCTTATCAACGAAAATGGAGACAATTTATTATTCAGGACGCGAATAGTTTGGTGCTTCGCTTGTAATTGCAATGTCGTGTGGGTGACTTTCCATCACACCAGCATTGGTAATGCGCGTAAATTTAGCACCGTGCAATTTCTCAATAGAAGCAGCACCGCAGTAGCCCATACCCGAACGAAGACCACCTACAAGCTGATAAATCACCTCGTTTACAGTGCCTTTATAAGGTACACGACCTGCAATACCTTCTGGAACCAACTTCTTATTGTCGCTAATGTCGCCTTGGAAATAGCGGTCGCGTGAGCCATTCTTCTGCTCCATAGCTTCCAACGAACCCATACCACGATAGCTCTTAAACTTACGACCATTGAAGATAATGGTATCGCCTGGCGACTCTTCTGTACCTGCCACCAACGAACCTATCATTACGCTGCTGCCACCTGCTGCCAAGGCTTTTACCACGTCGCCCGAATAGCGCAAACCACCATCGGCAATCAATGGAACGTCTGTACCTTCGAGTGCAGAGTAAACATCGTAAATAGCACTCAACTGTGGCACACCAACGCCCGCTACAACACGGGTAGTACAGATAGAACCAGGGCCAATACCTACCTTTACAGCGTCAGCTCCGTGCTCAACAAGGAACTTTGCAGCCTCGCCTGTAGCAATGTTTCCTACCACTACATCGAGGTTAGGGAAGGCTGCTTTAACATCTTGCAACTTACCAATAACACCTTGCGAGTGACCATGAGCTGTATCAATAACAATGGCATCAACACCTGCTGCAACGAGGGCTTCGGCACGTTCCATAGTGTCGGCTGTAACACCCACACCAGCAGCTACACGCAAACGACCCTTTTCGTCCTTGCAAGCCATTGGCTTATCCTTAGCCTTGGTAATATCTTTATAAGTAATCAAGCCTACTAAGCGGTTGTTGCTATCCACAACAGGAAGCTTTTCTATTTTGTTTTCTTGAAGTATCTGTGCAGCGGCAATCAAGTCGGTTTGCTGATGTGTAGTTACAAGATTTTCACG
Organism: Prevotella ihumii; assembly: GCF_900155655.1. Classification (GTDB taxonomy): domain Bacteria; phylum Bacteroidota; class Bacteroidia; order Bacteroidales; family Bacteroidaceae; genus Prevotella; species Prevotella ihumii. The sequence goes on along the minus strand of NZ_LT706987.1, from coordinate 350,762 downwards.
TGTCATCACTTCATCGATGGTCTTATCCAATTGGCGTTCAAAGCGCAAGTCACGATTGGTAACGATACCCACCAAATGGTTTTCGCCATCAACTACAGGAATACCACCAATGTGATATTCAGCCATAATAGCCAACGCATCACGCACGGTGCGACCACGGCGAATTGTTACAGGGTCGTAAATCATTCCATTCTCGGCACGTTTCACAATGGCCACCTGACGAGCTTGCTCCTCGATAGTCATATTCTTATGAATTACACCAATACCACCCTCACGTGCTATAGCGATAGCCATCGAACTTTCGGTAACAGTATCCATAGCTGCTGTTACGAAAGGTACGTTCAACTCGATATTACGAGAGAACTTGGTTTTCAACTCTACCCCTTTGGGCAATACTTGTGAGTAAGCTGGTATTAAAAGGACGTCGTCGTAGGTTAAGCCGTCCATCACAATTTTATCTGCAACAAATGATGACATAGTATGTAAATTTGGATAATTTAAAAATTTATTGCGTGCAAATTTAGCAATAATTCTTTATATACAAAGGTATTTTCAGAAAAAATGTACACCTTATTAAATGTATTTAACCCAATATTTAGGAGTTATAGGGAGTTAACGGAGAAGTTTCCTTGAGCAAAACGAAAAATCGCTCGTTCCTCGCTCGGAGTTAAAGCCAAATGTTTTATTGCTGTGGTTTTGTCAGACCAGTCCGACTTGTCCGACCCGTCTGACTTGTCTGACTTGTCCGACTTGTCCGACTTGTCCGACCAGTCTGACTGGTCTAACCAATTTCCCAAAACTATCCCCACAATACATTTGGCTCTAACTCCCTCCTAACTCCTCCTAACTCCTTCAATTCCTCTAACTTCTTGATAAAAGGAACTAATTTTAAATTTATCAAGATGTGTATAAACAATAGTTCGTTAAAATTTGAGATAATTGCTACGCAGCTTTCCTCTGCCAGCCAAAGAGTTCTTTGATAGTATGACTAATTAACTTTCGGTTCGGTATGCTCCGACACCTGTCGAAAATTAATTTTGCAATGTATGTGCTCGCTATGAGCTCCTTGAAAGAAGCCATGGAATACGGTAGCCCGTTTTCCTTCATCATCACCTTTGCCACATTCTGTGATGCGAATGATGCGTTGTAGGAGAAGTCCAACTGATTCTTGTGCCTTGCCTGGCAATGCGCGAGTCCGGTATACTGCTTGGCATCACGGAAGCAAAACTCGATTTGGAATCTTGAGCGGTATGTGCGCAATACTTCCTCACCCGACATGGATGTCTTTGTGGAGAAGAAAAGCTTGTGCTTGCTGTTCGGCATCACCCAAATGACAAGACGCACTTTCTGCTTCAGTGCCTTTGAATAGGCAATGAGTGTGTAGGCTGTGCCTTCAAGTCCTTCGATATGCATCTTCGCCATACGCATGAGGTCGAGTTTCTTGTAATTGATTTTCCCGTCAAGTGTTTTGGGACGCCCGGGCTTATTGGAACGAGGTCCCGTGTACACATAGTATAGGCTCGCCGTATCCCTGAAACGGCTGACAAGATGAAAGCCTTGCTCCTTGATTCCCTCCACAAACGGACGGATAGAGAAGAAAGCATCAGCGACAACAATATCGGTGACCTTCAACAATTCTTTCCTGTAGCGTTTGATGACGGCAATGTAATGCTGCACAAGAGTCATGCTACGCAGTTTCAACTCTCTTGTAGAAGGGGTTTGATGGGCACGAAGCATCATACAGTTGTTGGCGTAGACATCGACAAGGGCAAGTCCCATGATTTCAAGTCCGTGTTTCATGGAACCTGCACAGCCGGACCAGAAAGTACCAACATGCGGAGTCTTCTTGCCTGACTTACTGATGTAGCTCGGATCTATGGCTATAGCCAACAGTCCGTCCATGTTCAGATAACGCCGGGAAAGGGAGAGGTTGAACTTAACCCAGTTGATGCACTTAGCCCGGCTGCGGTTGAAATTCGTTCTGTAGGTCTGCTCGCAATGGGTGCCGTAACGCTCCATTTGAGTGAAATTTATCTTTCTTTGTATCGCCATGTACAATAAGAGTATTTCCAAGAGTAGATTCTCAAAAGTTTTGCCTAATTTTGCAGATGAGCTTTTGATGGCATCTCTGCAGATTTCTGTATATTGGTCGAGTGGTTCTGATGTCATTTGCTTTATGTTTTTGCTACTATAAAGTTACTGATAATCAGCCACTTGCCCAAATTTTATTAGTTATATTAAGTTAATTAACTCTCTCATTTTCAAACGATTACATTGGAATTAACGAAGTATTGTATAAAGAGTAACCCTTTTTAGGGGAAGAAACAATTTGTTCTATTTATAACCTACCCACCTTTTCTGCGCAAAACATATAGGTATGAAGTTGCCAAAGTTCAACTTTGACAGGGTAAAACATATATGTTTGGGGTGGCAATACATATATGTTTTGGGAGGTGAAACATATATGTTTTACAAAGCAAGGGTAACTCATTCTTTTTCAATAGATTACAAACGACAATTTTAAACTTTAGAGATATTTCACCATTGTTCTATTCTTCCTCTATCAAACTTCTTGCAAACAACAATAAAAGAGCAAAAGAACAGTAGTATTATCAAAAAGAATTAGGGTAAGAAAATAAAAAAGTGGAGCAAAAACATTGCTGTTTTCGCCCCACTTGTATAACTTATAAATAACTTAAACCCAAATCGGTCGTTAGAATGAGAATGTATTTTGCGATTATTTTGAGATTTATTTTGCATATATCAAAGGAGCATAGCGGGCTATGTGACTGCAGATATAGGTAAAATAAAGCCAAAATAAGCCAAAAGACATCTCATAAGTTTCAAAAAGAATAAAGTAAGCACCTAAACTGGTCTAATGAGCGATTTGGGTTGAAATTACTCTGCAAAGAATACACCTGCAGGCATTGCGTTCTTGTTAGCAAATTCCCACTTCTTAGCAAGTGTTGTGCCATTGTCGGTAAATACAACTGTTGCGTTAGTCTGCCATACTGAATAATCCTTAAGTGATGCAAAGTAAACATCGCCTGTGATAGGGTCTACTGCCAAACTGTTGTAATACATAGCAGCATTAGGGCTAACCGATACTACGTCAACCATCTTTGCTGTAGTGTTCTTAGCAAAGTCGTGCTTGTAGATAGTTGTTGTACCACCACAGAAGTAAATGTTGTTGCCCTTTACAGCGATAGACGAAACGTGGCTATAAGGTGCTGTAAGAGGTTCAGCTATCTTGTGACGCTCAACTACTTGATTGTCGTTGCGGTTAAGGTCTATCTTGCTAATACCGTTGTAGTCGCCTGCCATTGCTGCCCACAATATGCCATTACCAGCATAGCGGATACCTGTAAGATTGCCTGGAGTTTTGATAGTTGATGCTACTTTACCATTCTCAATAACAAGAATTTCGTTACCTGTAGTCATTGCATATAGCTTACCATTGTAAACAATCATAGCCTTGTTGTCAGCTTTGCTTGTACCTTCTACGAGCGAAACCTTACCATCTTTATCTATCATATAGATATTGTAGATAGATGTATAGTTAGCTCCGAAAACAGAGCTATGCACATATATATTGTTGCCTACTACTGCTATTTGGTCTGGGTTCTTGCCTACGAGTTCTTTAGGAGAATAAGACTTGATTTTCTTAAAGGTCTTTGCATCAGCTTCAACGATAAATCCTTCGCTGCCATTGTTTTCACCAAGCTGAGAAACGATATAAACCTTACCATTGGCAAAGCACATTGACTCGGTAGTGTTGCCCAACATCTTGTTGTTCACCTTGTAATACACGCTGTCGGTATATGTGCCTGTGGTGCGGCTAACATAACCCACGTGACCATTTGTACCAAAATTGCCCTCGTTCAAAACGAATGCTCCGTTTGTGAATGTTGTAACACCATCAGTCTTGGTTACATCGTCATCATCGTCCGAACACGATGCAAAACCTGCACAAAGTGCTATTGCGCAAAGAAATAAAGCCTTTTTCATTTTGTTTTTATCAAGTTTTAAAATAATTGAATATATTCTTTATCTGTCTTACCTCTCTATCCCCCTACTTTATAGGGTAGAATGTGAAATTGCTGCAAAGATAGGTATAAACTATTAAACGGACGAATTAAAGGAAAGAAAATTAGCTGCATTTATTTGCATAATTCACACAGAGTTAGTATCTTTGAGGAAAATTTGGCAGCTCTATGGGTTGTAAACATTGCAGAAAGATATACAATGGCAGCAATACACACTTATCCGTGATTTGCCAAATAGGTCTATTTCTTGATTAACGCATAAATTACACATTATATATAATATGGCAACAACAGACGATAAAAAGATTATCTTCTCGATGGTGGGTGTATCGAAAATCATCCCACAAAACCAAAAACAAATTCTAAAAAATATTTATCTTTCGTTCTTCTATGGAGCGAAAATAGGTATTATCGGTCTCAACGGTGCAGGTAAGTCTACACTGATGAAAATCATTGCTGGTATTGAGCAGCCCACACAAGGTGAGGTGGTGTTCAGCCCAGGCTATTCCGTGGGCTATCTACCTCAAGATCCACCGCTCAACGAAGAAAAGAGCGTGAAAGAAAATGTAAAGGAAGGCGTACAGCACGTGTACGATGCCTTGCGTGAATATGATGAAATCAATCTTAAGTTTGGACAGGAGGAGTACTATGGCGACCCTGACAAGATGGACAAACTTATGCAACGCCAAGCTGAAGTGCAGGACATTATTGATGCAACAGATGCGTGGAATATGGACTCAAAGTTGGAGCGTGCAATGGCTGCGTTGCGTTGTCCTGCAGGCGATTTACCTGTTACCAACCTCTCTGGTGGTGAGCGTCGCCGCGTGGCACTTTGTCGTTTGTTGCTTCAAAAGCCTGATGTGTTGCTCCTTGACGAGCCTACCAACCACTTGGATGCTGAAAGTATCGACTGGTTGGAACAGCACTTGCAACAGTATGAGGGTACAGTAATTGCTGTAACGCACGACCGTTACTTCCTTGACGATGTGAGCGAATGGATTCTCGAACTCGACCGTGGTGAGGGTATTCCTTGGAAGGGCAACTACTCTTCTTGGCTCGACCAAAAGACAAAGCGTATGGAGCAAGAAGAAAAGACAGCTTCGAAGCGTCGCAAAACATTGGAACGTGAGTTGGAATGGGTGCGCCTTGCTCCGAAAGCTCGTCAAGCTAAGGGAAAGGCTCGTTTGAACTCGTACGAACAAATGTTGAACCAAGAGCAGAAAGAACGCGAAGAGAAACTCGAAATCTTTATCCCTAATGGTCCTCGATTGGGTAATAAGGTAATTGAAGCACAGCACGTTAAGAAAGCGTTCGGCGAAAAGACGCTCTTCAACGACCTCAACTTTATGCTCCCTCCTAACGGTATTGTGGGCGTAATAGGTCCTAATGGTGCTGGTAAAACTACTCTCTTCCGCCTCATTATGGGGCTTGAAACTACCGATGAAGGTACATTCGAAGTGGGCGAAACCGTAAAGTTGGCATACGTAGACCAACAGCATAAGGACATTGACCCTAACAAGTCGGTTTATGAAGTGGTAGCACAGGGCAACGAAACCATTCGTATGGGTGGTCGTGACGTAAACGCACGTGCTTATATCTCTCGTTTCAACTTCTCAGGAACCGACCAAAGCAAGCTCTGCGGTGTGCTTTCGGGTGGTGAACGCAACCGCTTGCAATTGGCAATGGCATTAAAACAGGAAGGCAACGTTCTGTTACTCGACGAACCAACCAATGATATTGACGTTAATACATTGCGTGCTTTGGAAGAAGGTTTGGAGGGTTTTGCAGGTTGCGCCGTAGTTATCAGCCACGACCGTTGGTTCTTGGATCGTATCTGTACACACATTCTTGCTTTTGAAGGCAATGGCGAGGTGTTCTTCTTCGAAGGTACATACTCTGAATATGAAATCAACAAGGCCATGCGCTTGGGTAACGAAGAAATAAAGAAGGGTCGTTATCGCAAGTTGATGGAAGACTAAGAGGATAAAATCTCTATAACACAGATTGGTCGGGTAAGTCGGACAAGTCGAGAAAGTCAGACTCTTCCTACTTATCCGACCTTCTCTTATCTATCGTTCTTCCATCTTTCCTTCACACAACACAATGGAAAAGAAAACTACCATATTATCTATAACGGGTTCGGATAGCACAGGAGGCTCTGGTATTCAGGCTGATATAAAGACCATAACATCGCTTGGTGCATACGCTGCAACAGCCATTACGTCTGTAACAGCACAGGATACGGAGGGCATTCAACAGCTCTACGACATCCCTGCAAACGTGCTTGAGGCGCAAATTCATTCAGCAATGAATGTTTTACGCCCTACAGCTGTTAAGGTGGGAATGTTGCGTACAGTAGAACAAGTTATAGCGGTAGACCGATTATTGAAGGAGTTTCAACCCCAATTCGTTGTGCTTGATGTTGTTGTTATCAGTAGTAAAGGGAAGATGTTGATGCCTTTGGAAGTGGTAAAAGCTGTAATAGAATTGCTTTTTCCGTTAAGTTCGGTGGTCGTAATCAAGCAAGATAGTGCTGCTTATATTCTAAAGAGCAAAGATATACGAAGCAATGAAGAGTTGGAAGAGATAGCACACCGACTTTTAAAATATGGAAGTAAAGCCATTGTCCTACAAGGTGGTGCAATTGCAAAGGCGTCACTAACAGATGTTTTGGTTGAGTCTTCCGCAAAAGAAACCCACTTCTTTACACGCCCAGGGTTTATTGACAGAATTACCCACGGTTCAGGTGGAGCGTTCTCTTCTGCCGTTGCTGTGTACCTCTGCAATGGGGAAAATATTGCTTCAGCTATCAAACTTGCACAAGAGTATATGAGCCAATTAATCCTTCGTTCTGCGGACTCTAAGCTCGGAACGAATGCTCAATTGCTCGACCATAGTAATGGGTTCGACTATCAAAACATATCCTCACGTATGTTAGAGCTCTACAATATGCTGATGAACGAGATAGCTACGCATCATAGAAGTACGGCTGAAGTGAGTTTCTATGCCAATTGTCTGAACGTTACTCCACGATACCTTGCGCAGGTAACACGACGTGTGGCAGGTAGAACACCCAAACAACTGATAGACGACTATATAATAAAAGAGGTGGAAACACATCTTGTAGGAACGACAAAGAATATCCAAGAGATAGCTTTTGCCTTTGGTTTCTCTTCACAAGTTCAATTCAATAAGTTCTTTAAAAAGATGAAACATTGCTCACCAACCACCTATCGCAAGTCGCACACATAGGATAAAGAAGAGCAACATCACTTTAAACAAGATGAAAGCTCAATGAGGAAAGCATAAGAAAACTATCTCTTAAAAATTAAGAAGCTCTCTTTTAAAAATCAAGAAACCATCGTTTTCAAATCAAAAGACCATCTTTTTAAATCAAAAGACCATCTTTTTAAATTAAGAAAGCCTTCCTTTTAAAGGAGAGAGGTTGAAGGATAGACTTTAAAATATACAAACAACTGCTGTATTCGCACAATCTACAAACAGCTCAACATAAACGAAAAAAGAATGGAAAATCAATTTTCAAGAACCGAATTATTAGTAGGTTCGGCTGCCATAGAGACATTAAAGAATAGCCACGTGTTGGTCTTTGGTGTGGGTGGTGTAGGTGGTTACGTGGTAGAAGTTTTAGCACGTAGCGGCGTAGGACACATCGACATTGTGGACGACGACTATGTTTGTCTTTCCAACCTTAATCGTCAAATCATTGCAACACACACTTCATTGGGCAAAGCAAAGGTGGATGTGGCTGAACAACGTATCCTTGACATCAATCCCAACTGCAAGGTGAAGAAGTTTCAAACCTTTTATCTCCCTGCAAATGCCGACCTTTTCGACTTCGCAAACTATGATTATGTAGTAGATTGCATCGACACCGTGGTGGCAAAAATAGACATCATAACTCGCTGCTACAACCTCAATGTGCCTCTTATCAGCAGTATGGGGGCAGCATTCAAGCTCGATGCCACCCTATTCTGTGTAACCGACCTCTACAAAACCATAAACGACCCCCTGGCAAAGGTACTGCGCAAGAAACTAAGAAAGACAAATGTGCGACACCTCAAAGTGGTTTACAGCCCCGAAGATCCCTTAGAAAGTATGGAAATAGTATCGACAGACGAAGGCACAACATCGAGCGAATACATAACAAAAACAAGCAATGAGCCAATAAAGGGGAACGAAGAGGAGATAAAAAATAGGTCTGACAACCAAAACCTTAACCCTTCGTTAGAAGAAGTTCCCACAGGTATTGCACACAACAAGCGTTCTACGCCAGCATCGAATGCGTGGGTGCCAGCCACAGCAGGACTTATTGCAGGCGGAGAAGTGATTAAAGATTTGCTAAACAATGCAGGAACAATGCGAAGAAACCAATAAACAAATTGGAAAAACAAGAAAAAAGACAGTTCTATATGGAGAGTTATAAACAGCAAAAGCAAAGCTATGTTTAGCAAAAATTAATACTCTCTTAGCACAAATTTATGCTAAATGTGAATGAAATATGAATTTTCAACAAAAAAAGATAGAAAAAGTAAGGATATAATTTTGTTTATGTTACTTTATTTAAGTATCTTTGCAGCGCTTAAATTCAAATATAACACCTAATTAAAAATACTATGCCAAATACTTTACAAGGAAATAAGAATATAACAGTATTCTATCACATTATTGCAATTTTGGTAGTAAGCATTTGGGGAGCAACGCTTGTAAACACGAAAGTAGTTATCGGTGGCGGTATGCGTCCCGAAGAAGTGTTTCTTGCTCGCTATATAATCGCTTATTTGGCGATGTGGACACTCTCGTTCAAGAAACTTTGGTCTAACAACTTGAAGGACGAATTACTTATGGTAGCTTGTGGTATTTTGGGTGGCTCGTTATATTTTATCCCTGAAAACTTTGCTGTAGAAGTAGGAAGTGTAAACGATATTAGCTTCATTCTTTGTACTTCGCCTATCTTCACAATGTTCTTTGCTATTCTTTTCTGCAAAGAAAAACTTACCAAACCTTTGGCATTGGGTACTTTAATAGCATTGGCAGGTGTAGCATTCATTATCTTTGGTGGCAATAGCACAAGCAGCACAGTTACCAATCGTGTATTGGGCGATGCTTTAGCACTGCTTTCTACAGGTTGTTTTGGTGCTTATTGCTTGTTATTACGTCCATTAGGCGAAAAGTACGGTGCAGCATTCTTAACACGTAAAATGTTCTTTTATGGTGCGTTAACCAGCTTCCCACTCTTCATCTATAAACCTTGGACTTTCCCATTGGGTCATTTCTTAACCGACCTCCCTGTAACATTCAATCTTCTCTTCTTAGGTCTTATTGCTTCATTCTTCTGCTTTGGTGCGTGGAGCTTTGTTACAGAGAAACTTGGAGCGGTAAAGACAGCCAACTACAACTATCTTAGTCCTATTTGTACAGTAATCATCAGTGCCATTTTCCTTGGCGAACAGATGACAATAGAGGCAGGTATCGGCAGTGTACTCATTCTTCTTGGTGTATCACTTGCCAACAAAAAGCCAAAGAATAAGGATGTAATAGCGGAATAAAGCTAAGCCGTTGACAAACGAAAATCGGTCGTTAGTGAGCCTTTTGAGCTACTAACGACCGATTTTCGTTTATTCATATTCTTCCGTTTCATTCACCTCGGGCAGAGCAGACATTGGTTCGATAGGTTTTGAAGCAACTGCCTTGCGCTCTAAGAGGTAAACCATTAGGTTTGCTGCATTATCGGGAGCGATGTTATCGCCCAATCGTTCACGCACCAATTCATAGTTCTGAAGCATTGCTTGACGCCCTTCTTGATGGGGTAAAATCTTATACAACTCGTTTGCTATATTGTACACCTTGAAACGATCAGCAAACAACTCTTGCACAATTTCTCTATCTGCAATAAGATTGACAAGTGAAATATACTTCACCTTAATAATATGTTTGAAGGCAAAACGTATCAATGATGGCAGTGGCGTTTCGTAACAAACCACCTGTGGAACATTGAGCAAAGCCGTCTCTAAGGTTGCCGTTCCGCTTGTCACAAGTGCAGCTATAGAGTGCGAAAGCAGTTCATACGTTTCATTTTTTATTGTCTTCGCAACGCAATTAGTTGCATATTGTCGATAATAAGCATTATCTAAGGCAGGTGCACCAGCAACTATTATTTGATAATCCTCGAAGTGTGAAGCCGCCTCAAGCATCGCAGGCAGATTGTCTTTTATCTCTTGTTTCCTACTCCCTGGCAATACAGCAATGATAGGTTTGTTGGGTAGGTTGTGCCGAGCGCAAAACGCCTCCTTTGTTTCGGTGTATTCCGTTTTAAAAGTCACAATTTCCTCTGCCGTAGGATTACCCACGTAATGTATTTTGTAATTGTGTTTCCCCTCATAGAATGGTATTTCGAACGGCAGAATGGAAAACATCTCAGCCACATCACGCTTTATGGCACGTATGCGCCACTCCTTCCACGCCCAAATCTTAGGCGAGATATAGTAGTAAACAGGGATTTGGGTGTTCTTTTTCAAGAACTTAGCTATCTTTAGATTGAACCCAGGATAGTCTACAAGTATTACCACATCAGGTTTCCACGCCACAATATCCTCCTTGCACATCTTCATACTCTTGATGATGGTAGGCAGATGGAGCAACACGGGTATAAAGCCCATATACGCCAACTCCTTGTAATGACGCACACGTGTGCCACCTACGCTGTTCATAAGGTCGCCTCCAAAGAAGCGAAAGTCAGCGTTAGCATCAAATTTCTTTAACGAAGCCATCAGTCGAGATGCGTGCAAATCGCCCGAAGCCTCTCCTACAATGATGTAATATTTCATATTTTATACAGATATTGTTCAATTTCTTGTGCACAAGTCTTCATTTCATAAGAAACTACACTTACGCTTTGCCGTCCACTACATTATATACAGCAAGGAGAAAACTACCTTTTGCCGTTTGGCTATTATTGTTCTATTCTTCCTCGTCCATCTTTCCTTTCCCCAAACATCAACTTTCACAATCCCAAACATATATGTTTGACGTTCCCAAAGTTCAACTTTGACAGGGTAAAACATATATGTTTTGGGTGGTGAAACATATATGTTTCAGGACACATCACTAATCCTTTGATTTACAATAGGTTACAAATTGCATATCGGAGTTTCATCTATAAAACAGAATTGTTCTATTTTTCTCCCCCTCACAATTTCCTCCCTATTGCTCAACCATTGTGTTCAACTGCTATTTGCTACCTATCTAAAGCATTTCAGAATTGAAAGATTATGCCTCCCAACTCTTCATTTTCTCTACCCATTCATAATCGGTTACATCGATGCGTGTAGGTGTTACAGAAATGTATCCATTCGCCAAAGCCCACTGGTCATTATCGGTTGCAGAGGGTTCGTCGTTCCTATATTCGCCTAACATCCAGTAATAATCGAAACCCCTTGGATGTTCGCAGCGAAGAACTTCATTTATCCACGAGCCACACCCCATTCGACACACCTTTAAACCCTTAAATTCTTGCAGCGCAGGGAAGTTGACATTAAGACATATTCCTTTAGGTAATCCTTCGTTTAAAACCCGTTTTACTATTTTTACCACATACGATTTTAGGTGGTCGAGATTAGCATTTGGGTTATAATCGCACGATGAGAAAGCTATCGAAGGGATATACTTCAAGCATCCTTCCTTTGCTATGCCCATTGTTCCGCTGTAATGATTGTTCACCGAAGAGTTGTCGCCGTGATTGATACCACCTAATATTAAGTCGGGGCGACGTCCGTCAAGCAATTGGTCCATTGCTATCTTTACGCAGTCGACAGGTGTACCGCTACACGACCATACTGTGCAGTTAGGAATATTATTTTGTTGTTTTAATCGCAGATAATTGCTTGCTGTAAAGGCGCAAGAGAAGCCCGAACGAGCCGAATCGGGCGCACATACAAAGACTTCAGCAAAGTCGGTTAAGAAACTTACAAGGGTTTTTATGCCGACTGCATCGTATCCATCATCATTTGAGATGAGAATTAATGGTTTGTTTGAATTCATATTTCCGTTTTCTTTTGATTGCAAAAATACTAAAAAAGGTTCATACTTGGCGCAATCTCACAATAAATATGTATCTTTGTAGGCAAAACATCTTAGGATAAAACGGAAATGGGAAAAATAATTGCAATGGCAAATCAGAAAGGTGGTGTGGGCAAAACAACCTCCACAATCAACCTTGCTGCTTCATTGGCTACACTTGAAAAGAGCGTACTTGTAATCGATGCCGACCCTCAGGCTAATGCTTCGAGTGGGTTGGGTGTGGAATTGAACGAGGTAGACTGCTCATTATACGAATGTATCATTAACAAAGCTGACATAAGGGAAGCAATTTACACTACTGATATAGAGGGGTTGGACATCGTTCCGAGCCATATCGACCTTGTCGGAGCTGAAATAGAGATGCTCCAAATTGCCCAGCGTGAGAATGTGTTAGAAGCTATTTTGGCACCCGTTCGCAATGATTACGACTTTATTCTCATCGACTGTAGCCCTTCATTAGGCTTGATTACAGTGAATGCACTTACAGCTGCCGACTCTGTAATTATCCCTGTACAATGCGAGTATTTTGCATTGGAAGGAATTAGTAAATTGCTCAATACTATCAAGATTATTAAGAGTAAGCTCAATCCAAAGTTGGAGATTGAAGGCTTTTTGCTCACAATGTACGACAGCCGACTCCGTTTGGCACGCCAGATATATGACGAGGTAAAACGCCATTTCCAAGAGTTGGTGTTCAAGACCGTTATCCAACGTAATGTGAAACTGTCAGAAAGTCCGAGCCACGGTTTGCCTGTTATTCTCTATGATGCCGATTCTACAGGCGCAAAAAATCACTTAGCGTTGGCTAAAGAGATAATCGAAAAGAATAAAAAGAACTAAGGAAAAGGACTGAAAGTATCATCTTTAATAAACATTAAATTCAACGAATGGCTACACACAAGAAATACAATTTAGGCAATAAGACAAGTGCATTAGGACGTGGACTTGATGCGTTGATTTCAACAGAAAGCGTTAGCACGCACGGAAGTTCAACCATCAACGAAATACCATTAGACCAAATAGAACCAAACCCCAACCAGCCACGCCGAGACTTCGAGCAAGTAGGCTTGGAAGAGTTGGCTAACAGCATCAAGCAGTTGGGTATCGTTCAGCCTATTACGCTCCGTCAGATTGCAGACCATAAGTATCAGATTGTGGCAGGTGAACGCCGATGGCGCGCATCTCAACTTGCGGGCCTCACAGCCATACCTGCGTACATCCGAATGATAAAGGATGAAAACGTTATGGAGCTGGCTTTGGTGGAGAATATTCAACGTGAAGACCTCAACGCTATTGAAATAGCTTTGGCATACGAACACTTAGTGGAGAAGAGCGGTATGACCCAAGAGCGTGTGGCTGAACGTGTGAGCAAGAGTCGTGCAGCCGTAGCCAACTATTTGCGCCTGCTCAAACTTCCTGCACAGGTACAAATGGCATTGCAAAAGAAAGAAATAGATATGGGACACGCTCGTGCATTGCTTTCTTTGGACGACCCTTCGTTGCAGTTGAAGTTGTTTAAGGAAATTCAAAAGAATGGATACAGCGTGCGAAAGGTGGAGGAACTTTGTCAACAACTTAAAAATGGTGAGGACATAACATCGGCTAAGAAGAAGATTGCAGCAAAGTCTAAACTTCCCGAAGAGTTTAATATACTCAAGAAACGTCTATCCGACTTCTTCGATACCAAGGTTCAAATGAGTTGTAACGCAAATGGTAAAGGCAAAATAAGCATACCTTTTGCATCTGAAGAAGAGCTCTTGCACATTATGGAAGTAATGGACAAAATGAAATAAAGCATAGTTTTTTTAATACTGTTCGATACGTGTATAGCTCAAAAAATATCATTCGCCGACAATTGATAGCACTCGCAGCAGTGGCTATTAGCTCGGTTTCAGCAGTGGCACAAACCATAGCTACAGATACCCTTACTGTACTTTATCCAGAAGATAGCACAACTGTTAAGGCTGTCAACTTGATGAAAAACGAACCAACTATGCACGTGGACACTTATGATACTCAATTGTCCGACCTTGCAAAGATGGACGAAAAGAAGGCTAAAAAGGATTGGAGCAAATGGAAACCTAAACCTAAAAAAGCCGTATGGTTGGCCATTGCCCTCCCAGGAGCTGGCCAGGTGTACAACAGAAAGTATTGGAAACTGCCCATCTTTTATGGTGGTATAGCAGGCTGCATCTATGCTATGACGTGGAATAATCAGAAGTATAAGGATTATTCGCAAGCCTATATCGACATAGCCGATGATGACCCAAATACACAAAGTTACAACGAGTTTCTTCATTTGGGCAATACCATCACCGAAGCAAACAAAGACTATTACAAGAATGTATTTAAGAAACGCAAGGATAAATTCCGCCGTTGGCGCGATTTAAGCATCTTTGCCACTGTGGCAGTTTATGCGCTATCGGTTATTGATGCGTATGTTGACGCTTCTTTGTCCGATTTTGACATCTCTGACGACCTATCTTTGCATATCCAACCTACAGTAATCAGCGACAATTCCTTTGCCACAGAACGCAATCCGTTCAAGAGTTCGGCAATAGGAATAGGGTGTAGCCTAAATTTTTAGTCCATTCCTTAAACAAGAAAGCATAAACGATAAAACAAAGAAACACAAACAATAAAACCAAAAAGAACAAACGATAAAAATATAAAGGAAAAACTATTGAGGTCTATTAATGAAGCTATCAACACCCAAACAACATTTTTTACATTAACTATATAGAATGGAGGCACGCTTATGGAGAAAGATATTAAAAACAATAGCATAGACGAGGTAAAGGAAGACCAAGTCATAGAGGAAGCCTTCCAGCACCTTTTACAGACCTATTTGGCATCGCCACACCGCAAAAAGGTGGATATTATAACAAAAGCCTATCACTTTTCAAAGCAAGCACATAAAGGTGTGCGCCGCTTATCGGGCGAGCCTTATATCCTTCACCCTATATCTGTAGCACAAATAGCCTGCGAAGAAATAGGCTTAGGGTCTACAAGTATTTGCGCTGCCCTATTGCACGATGTGGTGGAAGACACCGATTATACGGTAGAAGACATTGCAAATATCTTTGGCGCAAAGATAGCAATGATAGTTGATGGATTGACCAAAATCTCAGGAGGTATCTTTGGTGACAAGGCCTCAGCACAAGCTGAGAACTTCAAAAAGCTACTTCTCACGATGAGCGACGACATTCGTGTAATCCTTATCAAGATATGCGACCGCCTCCACAATATGCGTACACTTGCTTCGCAGCCTGCCAACAAGCAATATAAGATAGCAGGAGAAACACTTTACATCTATGCTCCATTGGCCAATCGATTGGGTTTGAACAAGATAAAGACCGAACTTGAAGACCTTAGCTTCCGATACGAACACCCTGACGCATATAAAGCTATCGAAAACAAGATAGCCTCAACCCAAGAAAAACGCGACTTCCTTTTCGAATCATTCACAGCTCCTATACGTGAAGCACTCGACAAAATGGGCTTAAAATATGAAATCAAAGCCCGCATAAAGAGCCCTTATTCTATTTGGAATAAGATGCAAAACAAGCACGTACCTTTCGAAGAAATCTACGATATACTTGCCGTAAGAATTATCTACGACCCAAAGAGCAAGGAGGAAGAAGCCAACGAGTGCTTCCAAATCTATGTTGCTATCAACAAGTTGTATAAGAGTCACCCCGACCGACTTCGCGATTGGGTGAACCACCCCAAAGCCAATGGCTACCAAGCTTTGCACGTTACAATGATGTCGAAATTGGGTCAGTGGATTGAAATACAAATCCGTTCACGCCGTATGGACGAAATAGCCGAGCAAGGATTTGCAGCTCATTGGAAATACAAAGAGGGCGAAGAGGTAACAGAGGAAGAAGACGAACTGAACGACTGGTTACAAACCATCAAAGAAATACTCGACGACCCACAGCCCGATGCTATGGATTTCCTCGATGCCATTAAGCTTAACCTGTTTGCATCAGAGATATTTATCTTTACACCAAAGGGCGAAATAAAAATGATGCCTGCAGGGTGTACAGCCTTAGACTTTGCTTTCCAAATTCACACCTTCTTAGGTAGCCACTGCATAGGTGCAAAGGTGAACCACAAACTTGTACCGCTAAGCTACAAACTGCAAAGCGGCGACCAAGTGGAAATCCTCACTTCTAAGGCACAACGTGTAGAACCTACGTGGATAAACTTTGTTTCTACAGCCAAGGCAAAGGGCAAAGTGCTTGCCATACTACGCCGCGAAAATCGTGAAGTGCAAAAGAGTGGTGAAGAGATGTTGAAGAAATGGCTCATAGCGCACAACTTTGAGATGACCACCTCGGTGCTTGACAAACTTTGCGACCTACACAACACCAACAAACACAGCGAATTGTTTGTGGCTATTGGCAACAAAAGCATTATTTTGGGCGAACCCGACCTTGACGAATTGACAGGTAAGAACAAGCAAAAGAAAGAAACCAACACCTCAAGTTGGCGCAAGTACGTGCCTTTCCTCAAGACCAAAACCAACGAAGAAGCGCAAACAACACCTACCTCCAAAGGACTTAAAGTGGAAGGCGGACTGATAGTTGTGGGCAAAGACTTCAACAAGAAGAAACCTATCTACATCAACGAGGACAACATATCACGATACATCATTCCTCACTGCTGCCACCCTATCCCAGGTGATGACGCATTAGGCTACATCGACAACAATGGTCACATAGAGATACACAAGCGTGCGTGCCCTGTTGCTACTCGTCTGAAAGCCAGCTTCGGTCCACGTATTGTAGATGCCAAATGGGATATGCACAAAACATTGTTCTTTGATGCCACCATCGCCATTCGAAGCATCGACCGCCAAGGTATGTTGCGTGATGTGGCAAACGTTATTTCCGACCAATTGGGTATCAATATTCACAAGGTTGCACTATCGAGCAATAATGGTATCTGCGAGGGAAGAATAGAAATAGGCGTACACGACAGAGAAGATGTGAGTATGATAATGAACAGCCTAAAACAGATAGAGGGTGTACAAAGTGTGCAAGAAATAATATAAAACAGACTACCTCCACCATACAAGCGAGCAAATAGAGCCAACTATTTGCTCGCTTTTTTTGTTTCCATAACACGGCAAACAGTATGCCAAAAACATATCGTGAGAAATGGGATTTAACATTTAGCCCATCTATGTGATAAAACCGAAACATTCACCAAACTCAGCGAAGAACCTAACAAGTATATTACACGCAAAAATAGGTTGCACGCTTTTTAGACTGCTTACACAGCCAACAGCACCATAAGTCCACCGATGAGGATATAACCTACAGCGTAAGGCAAGGCTGCACGAAGTATTTCGCCATCTCTGCCCTGCATATTGCAAGCCGCTGTGGCAATGGCTATACTCTGTGGCGAAATCATTTTGCCGCCCGTAGCACCTGTGGTATTAGAAGCCACAAGCCAGTTGGGGTCGCTATAGTTCAGTTGGTGCGCCACATTGGCTTGAAGCTTAGCAAACAAGATATTAGACGATGTATCGCTACCCGTAACGAATGTGCCTATCGCACCAATGAGTGGCGCAAAAAGTGGGTAAAGTTGCCCCGTGATGAAAGCCAATGCCGAAGCAATGACAAGTATCATTCCTGCATAGTTCATTACCGATGCCAACGATACAAGACTAATGATAGTAATGACTGTTTTCTTCAGATTTACCGCTGTACGGGCAAGAATAACAACAAGCTGACGGAGGCTTAAACCTTGAATTAGTCCACCAATGGTTGTCCCCAAAAGCAACATCAATCCCGCATTGCCTATCCAACCAAAATTGAACGTGTGTCCATCAGCATAGATAGGTAAAGCCACGTGACTGACAAGATGCGACTTGAGGAAGCTATTGACAGGTGGACACAACGGACCAGATACGAGAATAAAGAGCAAAATGAAGAGGTAAACACTCCACGCACGGAAGGTTTCGGCAGCGGTGTATCGCTTCATATTGTCCGTATTCTTCTTAGGTGCAAAGAGTTTGCTATAAGCCAAAATAGCCACGATGGCAGCTATACTTCCGATAATGGCTGGCGTTTCTGCTCCCCAAAATACAGCCACCGCATATTGGGCTGCAAGCGATATACCGCCTACCCATAACGACAACAGTGCATTGCGTAGAATGGCTTTCTTGTCGTGATTGGTCAATGTGAGAATAATGAAAGGCAAAATGATGAACAAGGGTGATAGCTGCAAGACGCAATTGCCAGCTACGGTGTGGATTAGTTCGGGTGTGGCTGCCCCAGTAGGCGCAACCTCGTTGCACAACGTAATGATAGGCACACCCACAGCACCAAAGCCCGTAGGCACAGTGTTGGCAATGAGCGAAACAAGGGCAGAGAACACAGGCTTATAACCTAACGAAATGAGGATAGCAGCAGGAATGGCTACAGCTGTTCCGAAGCCTGCCATACCCTCTAAAAGTCCACCAAAGCCCCATACAAGCATAAGAACGGTGATGCCATCATCATCGGAAAAGGAGGTAAACTGATTTTTTATCACCTCTATTTCTTTGCTTTCTACTAACACATTGTAGCTAAAAATCGCCATCAAGATGATGATAAGAATAGGGAAAACTGCTTTTAGCACACCTTCTACCACAGCCCACCCCACTCCAACGGAGGTAAAATCATTAGGTGTAAAGCCCATTTGGGGAGCTACGAACAAAGCTAAAACTATGGTAACAACAAGCGTAAGAAAGGCACTCTTATGTCCTGCCATTTTAAATCCTAACATCAATACAAATAGTAAGACGATGGGAATAATTGATATTAATATTGCCATATTTTTTAAGAAATCTATTTATTATTATTATTTTATCCTATTTTTAACTAAACTATTGCCAAAGATAATATTTTAATATCAAATAATATTGGAATTATTGTTAAAATATGAAGAAACCAAAAAGAGCGTGCACCCTTTTTGTGATGCACGCTCTTGTCGTATTCAAATTATATTCTATTTATTCTTCTATGGTTCAATGATTTACGAAAGCCATCAAAACGCTATACCCTACCTTATTTTAAAGTTGCATTTCTTGCTCTGCTTCTGCTTCCTTGGCACGTTTGCGCTCATCCAACAATTGGAAGTCTTTCTTCTGAAGCACAAAGTCGGTACCGAGATACTTCTCTTTTACCACCTTGTTTTGTGCCAATTCTTCAGGCGTACCCTTAAAAAGTATGCGCCCTTCAAAGAGCAGGTAGGCACGGTCGGTAATGTTGAGAGTTTCGTGTACATTATGGTCGGTGATGAGAATACCAATGTTGCGGAACTTCAAACGCCACACAATGTGCTGAATATCTTCCACAGCAATAGGGTCGACACCTGCAAAAGGCTCATCAAGCATAATAAATTTGGGGTCGATAGCCAAACAACGCGCTATCTCGCAACGACGTCGCTCACCTCCCGACAGGCGGTCGCCAAGGTTCTTGCGTACCTTTTCCAATCTAAACTCTCGAATGAGGCCTTCCATCTTTTCAAGTCGCTGCTCCTTAGTGAGTTTTGTCATTTCGAGTACGCTCATAATATTGTCTTCCACACTCATTTTGCGGAACACGCTTGCTTCCTGTGGAAGATAGCCAATGCCAGCTTTGGCACGCTTGTACACGGGGTAATTGGTTATCTCCTCATCGTCTATATAAACGTGACCTTCGTTTGGGATAACAAGCCCTGTGGTCATATAGAACGATGTGGTTTTACCTGCACCATTCGGACCTAATAGTCCAACGATTTCGCCTTGTCGCACATTGATGCTCACACCATTAGCCACGGTGCGTTTGCCATATCGCTTTACCAATCCTTCGGTGCGCAGAAGGCTGCTTTTTTCTTCCTCTGGACGTACTATAATATTATCTGTTTCAGCCATTTTTGTTGCGTTTTGTTTTAAGAAATACTATGCTTTGCGCTCTCTTTAAGCAGTAAGCTTCTTTCTTTAGCTTTGTCAGACCAACCCTTTAGTTTTATCAGACTCGTCCTTTAGTTTTGTCAGACTCGTCCTTTAGTTTTGTCAGACCAGCCCTTTAGTTTTGTCAGACCCGTCCTTTAGTTTTGTCAGACTCGTCCGACTCGTCCGACTTGTCCGACCAAACTTTTAACCTATCCGCCCAAACAGAAAGCATAGCATACCTTTAGTTTCCGATGCAAAAGTAGTAAAATAAACGCTAATAACCTTGTTATATGCTAAAACTCTTGAATATATTGCAGTATTTTATTTGATTTTAATTACTTTTGTACTCGTATTCACAAACAACAATTATGCTTATAACAAAATGGCTCACAGCTTTTGGCAAGTATTTGCTTCTTATGGGTCGAACCTTTAGCCGTCCTGAACGTTTCAGAATGTTTCTAAAACGCTATGTAACAGAGATGTCGCAGTTGGGTGTCGACTCTATTGGCATTGTCTTGCTCATATCGTTCTTCATCGGAGCAGTGATTTGTATTCAGATAAAACTTAACGTGCAAAGCCCTTGGATGCCACATTGGGTGTCGGGATACGTAACAAGAGAGATTATGCTGCTCGAGTTTTCGTCCAGCATTATGTGTCTCATCTTGTCGGGAAAGGTGGGTTCGAACATTGCTTCCGAGTTGGGAACAATGCGTGTAACCCAACAAATTGATGCTTTAGAAATTATGGGTATCAACTCAGCCAGCTATCTTATCTTGCCCAAGATTGCAGGACTGATAACCATTATGCCCTTCCTCGTTATTTTCTCAGCTGCAATGGGTATGGTAGGAGCTTACGCCACTGCATATTTTGCCCACATTATTACACCTACCGACCTTACAGCAGGTATTCAGCACTCGTTCAATCCGTGGTTTATGTACATGAGCATATTGAAGAGTTTGTTCTTTGCGTTCATCATTTCGAGCGTGGCATCTTACTTTGGCTACACTGTAAAAGGAGGTTCGGTAAACGTTGGTAAGGCTTCTACCGATGCAGTGGTAAGTTCCAGCGTGCTAATCCTTTTCAGTGACGTGTTCTTAACCCAACTTCTCAGCTAAAAAACATTATGATTGAAATAAAACATCTCTATAAATCGTTTGGCGAAAAGGAAGTGCTTCACGACATCAACACGGTGTTTGAGGACGGAAAAACCAATCTTATCATCGGACAGAGTGGTGCGGGAAAGACGGTATTGATGCAAAACCTCGTGGGACTGCTTGACCCTACAAAGGGCGAAGTGCTGTACGATGGTCGCAACATTGTAACAATGACCAAGCGTGAGAAAATCTTGATGCGCCGTGAAATGGGTATGATATTCCAAGGATCTGCATTGTTCGACTCGCAAACAGTATTTGAGAATGTGCGTTTTCCGTTAGATATGTTCTCGGATATGACAGCCAAAGAGCGCGACAAACAGGCACAAAAATGTCTTGACCGTGTAAATCTTACGAGCGCAGAAGCAAAGTTCCCTGGTGAAATATCAGGTGGTATGCAGAAGCGAGTGGCAATAGCAAGAGCCATAGTGATGAACCCTAAGTACTTGTTTTGCGACGAACCAAACTCTGGTCTTGACCCTAAAACATCGTTAGTGATAGACCAACTGATAACAGAAATTACACGCGAATACAATATGACAACCATCATCAATACCCACGATATGAACTCGGTGATGGGCATAGGTGAAAATATCATCTTTATTGCTGATGGTAAGAAGGAATGGCAAGGTACGAAAGATACGGTAATTTCTGCAAAGAACAAAAAGCTAAACGACCTTGTCTTTGCTTCAGACTTGTTTAAAAAGGTGAAAGAAGTGGAATTGGAAGAGGAAAGGAAAGCATAATGCAGACCACAAAGGACAAACTACTAATGCGCAATTCTAACCTTGAGTTATTGCGATTTATTGCTGCCCTTATGGTGGTGGTTTACCATTGCGACTTTTTGTCTTTGGCTTCAGAGGCTACTGATGTAACGTTGTTCTCAGACTGGCAGATATATAGCTATGCATTGGTAAAAACTTTCACTTGCTGTTGTGTCAACATCTTTGTTCTTATATCAGGTTGGTATGGCATCCTTTTTTCGTTCAAGAAATTAGCAAGCCTTTGGTTTCAAGTGTTTTTCTATCTCATTTTAACATACGGGGTAACGCTCGCTTGCATTCCTACCGTAATTTTTTCTTTTCGCTACACAGCTCATTTAGTAGCTTTAGATGGTTATTGGTTTGTAGCAGCTTATCTTGTGTTAATGTTTCTTTCGCCTGTTCTTAATATCTTTGTTGAGAATGTTGACCGCAAAACATTTCGCAATACGCTGATAGGCTTTTATCTGCTTAGTTTTTATTATGGTTGGATAGTTCAACTACCATTCTATGACAATGGTGCTTCGCCGCTTTCTTTTATTGGCATCTATCTATTGGCACGCTATTTACGGCTTTATCCAGAATGTTATAACAAGCTGACAACAAAGCATACACTTATTATTTTAGGCGCATTGGTAGCATTAGTTGCAGGCGGAGTAACCATGTTTACACTTAACAAGCAATTGGACAAAGCTTGTCAACTCATAAGTTATGCATCTCCATTTACCATTGCACTTAGCGTTTTATTCTTGCTTACATTTGTAAAAGTTAGCGTGCAAAGCAAGTTTATCAATATACTTGGGGGCTTGTCTTTTGCTGTCTACTTGCTCCACGATAATAATTTGATGTACCAATATTACTTTTTCCCAACGGTAAAACGTATTTTTTTCGCTTCATCAGGTATTACCTCCATTGCTTATATTGTGGGGTTAGTGCTTGCTATATGCCTCATCACGTACCCCATTGATAGCATAAGAAAGGCTATTTGGAGGAGGTTTTTTGCCCCAAAATTTCAACAATCGTGAAATAAACGTTGGTTTATAAGTTTCGCTGTATTACATATTTCTTTTTCCACGCTACATGTGAACCCCATTCCACTATGCACGTGAGCCAAGCACTTTGCAGAGTTTAGGCGAGAGTTTCTGCAATGTTTTATAAAGTAAAATGCAAACCAAAATACTTAAAACGACGTTCACAAAATGGAGCAAAGCTGGGGGTATTTCGGGGTATTTCGTTATCAATAACGCTGAAGACTTGGTAAGAAAACGAGCTACAAAGCCGTGAAAAGCAAAGATAAAAAATAGTGATTTGTGGAACAAAGTATTAGGGATGTAACGCTTTGCTGCAAGATAATGTTCTGCAAGCCACAATGCAATAACAAAAGCAGCACAATGTTTAAAGCAGCCCAATAGCATAGCATATTGCTCAGGAATAGTGAACAAATAAGGCAAAGCAAGAGTAAACAAATAGGTCACAAGGGCATAACGAACCTTAGACGTTAATTTCATAACATCAACAGACCAAATCCCAACATAGCAACCCAAGCCAAAAAAGATAATAGAGGCTAATGGAGCAGACGGCATAGGAATAAAGCACACAAGGGGAAGAACAAGGAATGTGAACCGATGCCCTCTAAACAACAGATAGAAAAGAGGGGTAAGAAGCGACAAGAAAATAAGATTGCGAAGAAACCAAAATGGCCCATTAATAGGCATTGACGCCAACCCTTCGCCATAAGTAGCAAAATAAACGTGAAATACATCTACGAGATTTGCACTACCAATGGGCTTGATAATATCGTTAGAAAGTGAAGGAACAAAGCACGCTCCTACGCTATATAGTCCCCAAATGATGGTATTCCAAAGAAAATAAGGTAGCACTAATGAGCGTATTCTACGCTTCGTTTTGTCGATATAAGTATCAAGATTGAAGGTAGAACCTTTAAAATAAAGATAGCCAGAGATGGTAAAGAAAAGCGAATTGGACAACCATAAAAGCTCTGATAGGTAAGCGTATGCCTGTCCGTAAGATGTATTGTCTAAATGCAAATCTACAACCAAATTGGTGTGAATGGTGACGATAAACACCATCAATACACAACGCAAAAGGTCGATAGCATAGCGCTCAGTCTGCTGGATTTCCATTATAATGTTCTGTTTTATTTGGGTTTTAGCATACAAATTTACCGCATTTTCAGTAGATACACAACATTTTGAGAAACAAAAAGTCTCCAATCGAAAACCTCGATTGGAGACTTAATCATTAATAGCTATATTTTTTTTACTAAAAAGATAAATTGCTTAACGCATTATCCACAAGTCTTTGCGCTTCAACATTTGAACTACAATTTGTTCGGAACTGCTGTCGCCATAATGTAAGATAAGAAACACGCTTGCTGTACTATCCTTTGCAAAGAACTGGGCATTGGCTATTGAAACAGATTTTATACCACTATGCGCCTTCTGCTGTTGTTCTGTAAAACGCTCAAGATTAGCTATCAGCTGCTGACGATAAGAGGTTGGAAGCTTTTTTGCCATATTCGTACCATCAAGAAACAACTCAAACTTGCCGTGAGCTAAATTCTCATAGTAATGTTGTGCAGCCTTAGCAGCTATGGCACTATGATCTATCTCCTTTTCTTTCGAACAAGAAGCCAAAATGCCTAACGCTATAGCAAGAAAAAGTCCTTTGTAACGCATTGTATTCTACTTACTTTTGACGGATAAACACGTGTATTGGGCTACCTGTAAGATGCCAATGTTCGCGTATTTTGTTCTCTAAGAAACGTCTATAAGGTTCACGAATGTATTGTGGCAGGTTGGCATAGAACACGAAAGAAGGTATCTGTGTGTTAGGCAACTGTGAACAATACTTTATCTTAATATACTTTCCTTTTACCGATGGTGGTGGTGTAGCTTCAATAATTGGCAACAATACTTCGTTTAGTTTGGTTGTTCCAATGTGTATCTTACGATTTCGATACACCTCTTCTGCTACATCAAGTATCTTAAAGATGCGTTGCTTGGTTACAGCCGATGCAAAGATGATAGGGAAATCGACGAATGGTGCCATACGCTGACGTATAGCGTTCTCGAATGTTTTGATAACCTTTTGGTCCTTATCTTGCACCAAATCCCACTTGTTCACTACAACCACAAGACTCTTGTTATTGCGCTGAATAAGCTGAAAGATGTTCATATCCTGTGCTTCAATGCCACGGGTAGCATCAATCATTAGGATACACACGTCCGAATTTTCGATACTTCGGATAGAACGCATCACAGAATAAAATTCCAAATCTTCAGTTACTTTATTCTTACGACGAATACCAGCGGTGTCAACAAGGTAGAAATCGAAACCAAACTTGTTGTATCGTGTGTAAATACTATCACGTGTTGTACCTGCAATTTCGGTTACGATGTTGCGATCCTCGCCTATAAACGCATTGATAAGGCTCGATTTGCCTGCATTAGGACGACCTACTACTGCAAAGCGTGGTATCTCGTCTTCGACAACCTCGTCAGGAAGATTTTGCAAACGTTCCAAAAGGAGGTCCAAAAGGTCGCCCGTACCGCTACCTGTCTGCGCACTAATACATACAGGCTCTCCTAATCCAAGGCGGTAAAACTCTGCCGACTGATAGTATTCGCCGCTGTTATCAACTTTGTTTGCTACAAGGATAACGGGCAATTTGCTGCGTCTAAGAATTTGCGCCACGTCCTCGTCCCAATCGGTAATACCTGTTTCGTTGTCTACAAGGAAAAGTACAAAGTCGGCTTCTTCGGTCGCTACAAGCACTTGACGGCGTATAGCGTCTTCAAAAATATCGTCAGAATTGACTACCCAACCGCCTGTATCGACAACAGAGAACTCTCTGCCGTTCCACGAACATTTACCATATTGGCGGTCGCGAGTTGTTCCTGCCGTATCACTAACGATAGCACGACGACTTTGTGTTAAACGATTGAAAAGTGTAGATTTACCCACATTTGGGCGACCTACGATTGCTACTAAATTTGCCATTTATAACGGTCTTTTCTCTCTTCGAATAAAGATGTAAAGAGAGTCTAAGGTGTGGTCACGCACCTTAATGAATATTTGCCGAAGATGACCAATGTCTCCAGCCCTCGCCACGTGCGAGAGTATGCCCTCCTTCTAATCAGGGCAATTGATTATTTATGATTACTAAGCTTGCAAGACAAAGTTGTAAATACGCCTAACGTAATTCTCTTTGTTTAGAAGTCAAGTCGTAAATGCAACACGCATAATTCTTTAAGCTGAGAAACTAAGTTGTACATCCGTCTGAACAACTATTGTCAACTTGTAAGTCAAGCTAAGTGTATTGAACGACTTGTTTTTACTCTGGGTTATATCCAAAGTTGCTCAATTCCTTTTGCGAGTTGCGCCAATCTTTGTCCACCTTTACAAAGGTTTCAAGGAATATTTTCTTATCAAAGAACTTCTCTAAGCTTTTGCGAGCCTCGGTTGATACTTTCTTTAAAGCTTGTCCTTGATGCCCGATGATGATACCTTTCTGACTGTCACGTTCTACATAGATAACTGCATTGATGTGTATTTGCTTTTCGTCCTCTTTGAAACGTTCCACTACAACCTCAACCGAATAAGGCACTTCCTTGTCGTAATAACGTAAAATCTTTTCACGTATTATCTCTGTGACAAAAAATCGTGCAGGCTTATCTGTCAATTGGTCTTTGTCAAAATATGCAGGGCTTTCAGGCAAAAGTTCCTGTATGCGCTTCATCAGTGCATCTGTGCCAAACTTATTTGTAGCCGAAATAGGCAAAATCTCTGCCTTTGGGAGTAGAGTATGCCATCTTTCAACCAATTCAACCAATGTTTTTTGATTGCTTTCATCAATCTTGTTGATAAGCAAGATAACAGGAATAGTCATCTTAGCTACCTTTTCTAAGAAGTCGATATTCTTTTCTGGCTTCTCAATAACATCTGTTACATAGAGCAAAATATCAGCATCGGCAAGTGCAGACTCTGAGAAATGCAACATCATCTCTTGCATTTTGTAGTTTGGCTTCAATACTCCAGGGGTATCAGAGAATACTATCTGCATATCCTCCGTATTGACAATGCCCATAATGCGATGACGTGTTGTCTGCGCTTTGAATGTGGCAATGCTTATTTTCTCGCCCACAAGCTGGTTCATCAATGTGCTTTTGCCCACATTGGGATTACCTACGATGTTTACAAATCCTGCTTTATGCATATTGTTATTTGCTTTTAACCTAAAAAACGCACCTATCTTTATGGTTAAAGAAAGATGCGTATTGAGTATCTGAAATACTTAGAGTTCTTATTTCTTTGTTGCTGCTGTTGCTCCATCGTATGCCCACTTATAATACAAAGCACCGTGAGCAAAACCTGCTGCAAATGCAGTAAACATCATTGTATCGCCTTTCTTGAGCTTTGACTCGAAGTCCCAGAGCACTAAAGGCATACAAGCAGCACTGGTATTACCATAACGCTGAATGTTTACAAGCACCTTATCCATTGGTACGCCCACACGTTTTGCAACTGCTTCAATGATACGTAGATTTGCTTGATGGCTTACAACGTAATCAATATCATCAGCGGTGAGGTTATTTTTTTCAGCTACCAATTTACAATCGTCAGCCATTGCAGTAACTGCATACTTGAACACAGTACGTCCTTCTTGATAGGTGTAGTGTAAGCGATGGTCAACTGTAAATTGTGAAGATGGGCAAACCGAACCACCAGCCTTGATATGTAAGAATGGAAGTCCTTTACCATCAGTGCGATGATAAGAGTCCATCAGTCCTATGCCCTCTTCTTCTGTACCTTCAACCATTACAGCACCCGCTCCATCGCCAAACAAGGCGCACGTAGCACGGTCTTTATAGTCGGTGATGGCAGACATCTTGTCAGCACCAATCACGATGATACGCTTATGCCTACCGCTTTGAATCATATTCGCTGCGACATCAAAAGCATACATAAACCCACAGCACGCCGCTGAGAAATCAAAAGCAAAAGCATTCTTGAGTCCCAACTTACCTAAAACGATGGACGCTGTAGATGGGTGAACGTAGTCAGGGGTTGTGGTTGCAACAATAACAGCATCAACACTATCAGGATCAACGCCCGTCTTCTCAAGGAGCAGTTTTGCTGCCTTTCGAGCCATATAACTGGTACCCAAGCCCTCTTCTGTTAAGATGCGGCGTTCTTTGATACCAGTACGAGCAGTTATCCATTCGTCGTTAGTATCTACCATTCTTGACAATTCCTCATTATTGAGGACATAGTCGGGCACATACCCTGCGACGCCTGTGATGATTGCGTTGATTTTGTTCATTATTCGGCTGTTTCCTTAACGATAGCAATCTTACCGCGGTAATATCCACAAGTTGGGCAAACTGTGTGGTACACGTGATAAGCACCACAGTTAGGACATAATGCCAATGTAGGAGCTACTGCCTTATCGTGAGTTCTTCTTTTGAGTGTACGAGTCTTTGACTGTCTTCTTTTAGGATGTGCCATAATTTTTTAATCGTTTAATATTTTATTTTTTTAATTTTAATAGAGCTTCCCAGCGGGGGTCTATAGGTTTACGCTCATCTTCCTCACTGATTCGGGTAGCAGAGTGCTCTTCAAGAGCTTTTATCATAGCAGGGTTGCATTTTCCAGGTGCATGCACATGCTTGATAGGAAGTGAGAGGACTATAAACTCGTAAACGAACCACGTAACATCGAGTATTCCTTCGTTCTCGGCCACCGTTACAAGGTCGTCTTCCTCTGAGTATTCAATTCCAAACTTAGCTTCGAGACGTTGTGAAGTCTCAAAAGGTTGCTCCATATCTTCCAAACAGAGGTCGCACGGAACGATTACCGTACCTTCTTCGTGGAAATCTAATGTGAAATAATCGCTTTCAGTGCGCACTATATCCAACGACACGTGCACACTTCCACAACTCACTTCAGGAGCGTTAACTGCCTTAAAGTAAGCATCATCGAGGTCGAACTCAAAGCTATTTAAGCCTTCTTTCAGACCCTTCAAATCTATTTTAAGGGTATCCAAGTCCATAATCGGTGTGCAAAGTTACTAATATTTTTCTGATTATAAGCAAATTAAATCAAAAAAAGTAGCACATTAGCATTGAGTTATTTTTTTCTCAGAATATTTCTTTACTATCCTTTTGCTCAATCCTAATGGTTGCAATTACACCTTATTTATATATACATAACTCGATAATCTTTTATAAAGACAGCATTTCTCTCATTTTTTCTTTTGCTTGCCAATCACTCTTCTTTCAACCTTTTTAACCCAAATCGGACGTTAGACCAGTCGGACGTATCAGACAAGTCCGACTGGTCTAATGGCCGTTTTGGGTTTAATGACGATATGCGGTGGTAATTTATAGAACCAGCCTTATAACAATACCATCGAAGGCTTTCATTCCTTCGATGGCTATAACATATAATACTTAGTTAAGAACTTATGCGCCGTGGAACAGATACTCTGCTTGAATATCCTTTGTCAGTTCGGTAAAGAGCTGTTCTTGCAAGCGGTCAGCAAGTTCTAATGCCTTGGTCAGGATATTGTCTGAGAATGCTTGCAACATATCCTTTGCGTGCAAGGGTTGTGTCTTGTATATGCGCAAATATTCTTCCTCCATTTCACGCTGACGCTGGTCGGTTTCAGCTTCAAACTTGAGGTAAGCCTCCTTAATAATAGGTGCATACTTGTTGTAGTTTACCATTCCGAGGGTCATCACCTTGCGGAACTTCCAATAAGCCGAGTCTACACTTGCCACGTTTGTTCCCTTGGTATAGGCTTCAGGATAAGAGGTAATACCTTGATACAATGGGAGGAAGAGTCCTAAGTCTGCCATACCCATAGCTACATAGTTGACACAGCCAATAGCTTGTGGCAATTCGGGACGAACCTGAAGAATGTGGGTCTGCGTGGTACGGAAAATAGATACAGGGCGATACACTTCCTTAGGATTGCTGTGCAAATATGGGTCGTGGTCGGTATTGTCGTAGTGAAAGCGGAAAGCCTTGCGCATATCGGTAATGCTTATAGGTTGTTCTGCCTTTGCATACACAGGGAAGGTGTTCTTGGTTACATCGTTCTTGATGCTTGGCGAGAACATTCCTTGCAAGCCCCACACACGTGGATAATTGTAAGTGGTATCAAGCTTGATGTCGCGTGCATACACTTCGTGGAAATCGAACTCACCCTTCTTAGGGTCGTACAATCCGTTCTTTTCTGCAAACTCTAAGAGGTCGGCAGATGCCATATAGTTTTCTGTATCCAATGGGTTGTACTTACGGAAGCGGCTCTGATTGCCCGTTACAAAGTATTGGTCTTTAGGCATCTTGCAAGCCAACCAACGATGTCCGCAGGCTGTTTCCAAATACCATATTTCCTTATTGTCCACAAAACCGATACCAAAGCCTTCGGCTATACCGTGCTTTTCGATGAGCATACCCAATCGTTCTACACCTTCGCGTGCGGTTTTGACGTAAGGCAACACCACATTGAACACAGCATTTTCGGCAATACCCGTCTCTACCAATGGGTCGAAGGTCAACACGGCATCATTGCTGAAAATGCTTTCCGTAGCACTCATACCCACACCAGCAGTGTTGAAGCCTGCACTACCCCAATGGTTAGGCAGACAGTATGGAGCTAATGCGCTATAACCAAGAGCCTCAGCAGGCAGTTCGCAGCGGAATGGGCTGTCTTTGGCTACATATTCGGTAGCTCCGTTCTTTGTGTCTTCGTAAATTTCGTAGTTCTTTGCTTCCATAGCGTCCCAGTCTTCAGAGCGTGCCACGAGCATTGAGCCGTCGGCTGTCATATCCTGACCAACAATTATTGTTGTACACTCTGATGGGAGATTGCTTACTATTGCTTTATTTTTCTTCATATCTTTAGATTTTGTTATTAAATATTTCTTCTCGCAAATATAAGGATAATATCTGAGAAAGAAGATGAAAAAACGAATATTAATATACAAATTACCTATTTTTAGGTAGTCTTTTCACACATTTCTATTCATCGCACAACAGCATATCGGGGGAGGTGTAGGGTACAGAAATCTATTTTAGCGGTTTCACTTAAAAATGTTTCAGAAGTAGCATTTTAACATTTGAAATCTACAAATAGAAGTCTAAAAAAGTGGGAAACAAGGGGTATTCGTGCCAAAGTTCAACTTTGGAATTGTCAAACATATATGTTTTAGAGGGTCAAAGTTCAACTTTGAGGGTGCTAAAGTTCAACTTTGACAACGTGTTTTTAGGTCTAAGATGGGTAAAAATTGCACGATTTAATACGTAAAACGTTCCAAAACACCTCAAAAACATTATTAAAAGACGGAGCAAACAAGCAGGCATACGAACTAAAACGTTATATATCAAATACTTACATTTACCCTCTCATATATCATTCATACGCCATCAACTTCTCGTTCGTTCATTTTAATCGCCTTAATTCGTCTGTGTTTTAACATTTCAAGCATCAATCGTAAACAAGTGTTAATATCTTTCACATTACCTCATCCTATCGTCTATCTTTTACATTTTATAAGCTTCATTCCTACTCAAAATTCAATCTCCATCAAATAATAAATAGCTGAAAATATGGCAGTTTATTCTTTTTTTATTAATTTTGCACCAACCTAATAAACTCATATTATGATTTATGAATATGACTTCCTTGTTATTGGAGCTGGCGTGGCAGGTATGGCGTACGCACTCAAGGTAGCCAATAGCGGGAAAGGAAAAGTAGCACTGATATGCAAAACCACGCTCGACGAAGCCAATACGGCTAAGGCGCAAGGGGGTATAGCTGCTGTTACTAACTTTGAGAAAGATACTTTTGACAAGCATATCAAAGATACTATTGTTGCTGGCGACTACATCTCCGACCCTGATGTGGTGAGATTTGTGGTAGAAAATGCGCCCGAAGCTATCAAAGACTTGGTAGATTGGGGGGTAAACTTTCAAAAGAATGGCAATGGTGTGTACGACTTGCATCGTGAAGGAGGGCATAGCGAGTTTCGCATCTTGCATCACGCTGACGATACGGGTGCCGAAATTCAACGTGCTTTGATTGAAGCCGTAAGCCATCACGCTAATATTACTGTACTCGAAAATCATTTCGCAGTAGAGATTATCACCCAACATCACCTTGGTATGCAGGTAACTCGACGCACGGCAGACATAGAATGTTATGGGGCATACGTACTCAATCCTCGTACCCAAAAGGTGGACACGTTTCTCAGCAAGGTTACACTGATGGCAACAGGAGGTACAGGGGCGGTTTACGCTACTACATCTAATCCCAACATAGCCACAGGCGATGGCATCGCAATGGTGTATCGTGCCAAAGGTACGGTTGAGAATATGGAGTTTGTACAGTTTCACCCTACAGTGCTTTACAATCCTGCCGAAACCCACCCTGCTTTCCTTATCACAGAGGCTATGCGTGGGTATGGGGGCATCTTACGTCTTCCTACAGGCGAAGCGTTTATGCACAAGTATGACGAACGTTTGTCGCTTGCCCCTCGCGACATTGTGGCTCGTGCCATCGACCACGAAATGAAGATCAACGGTCTTTCGCACGTTTGCCTCGATGTAACGCATAAAGATGCCGCAGAAACCAAACGCCATTTCCCTAACATTTATGAGAAATGCAAACAAATAGGTATCGACATCACCAAAGACTTTATCCCCGTGTGTCCGAGTGCGCATTATATGTGTGGTGGGATTAAGGTGGATTTACACGGAGAGAGTTCTATTCATAGGCTTTACGCTGTGGGCGAATGTGCTTGTACTGGGCTTCACGGTGGCAACCGATTGGCAAGCAATTCGCTTATCGAGGCTGTAGTGTATGCCAAAGCGGCTGCACAACATTCCTTGGAGATGATAGACCAATATGCCATTAACCGAACTTTGCCCGAATGGAACGACGAGGGTACAATGACCAACGAGGAAAAAGTGCTTATCACACACAGTGCAAAAGAGGTGGGCGAGGTGATGAGCAACTATGTAGGAATTGTACGCAGCAACCTCCGATTGCGACGTGCGTGGAGCAGACTCGACTTGCTTTACGAGGAAACAGAACAGCTCTTTAAGAGTGTGAAAGCTACACGCAACATCTGCGAACTTAGAAATATGATAAACGTGGGGTATCTTATCACTCGACAAGCCATAGAGCGCAAAGAGAGTAGAGGCCTTCATTACACCGTAGACTATATAAAACACGCTAACGAACGTAAATAAACATTATGGAAACGATTGACAAAAAATGGAAAGAACAGGGATATATTGATCAACCTGTGGACAAAAACATAGACCTGAAAACCGAAATCAGAAGAATGTGTAAAGAAAAGAATGCTGTCCTTATGGCACATTATTACACCGTTGGCGACGTACAAGACGTGGCTGATTTCGTGGGCGATAGTCTCGCATTGGCACAAAAAGCAGCGCAGACAGATGCAGACATCATCGTGATGTGTGGGGTGCATTTTATGGGCGAAACCAATAAAATACTTTGTCCCGAAAAAACTATTCTTATCCCTGACACCAATGCTTCGTGCTCGTTGGCAGAAAGTTGTCCTGCTGATAAGTTTGCCGAGTTTGTCAAAGCGCACCCAGGTCATACGGTCATAAGCTATGTCAACACCTCTGCGGCTACAAAGGCTGTAACCGATGTTGTGGTAACAAGCAGCAATGCGAAGCTGATTGTGGGTTCGTTCCCTCAAGATACGCCAATGATATTTGGACCTGATAAAAACCTCGGAGGATATATCAACAAGATTACGGGCAGAAATATGATTCTTTGGGACGGAGCTTGCCACGTTCATTCTCGCTTCTCGGTATCGGGTATCCTCAAGCTCAAAGCCGAACACCCTAATGCTAAAGTATTGGCTCACCCAGAGTGTAAAGACGAAGTGTTGAGCATTGCAGACAAAGTAGGTAGCACGGCTGCGCTCTTAAAGTTTTGCCTTGACGACGAAGCACACGAGTTTATTGTCGCAACAGAGAGTGGTATTCTTTACGAAATGGAGAAAGGTGCGCCGCAAAAGACCTTCATTCCTGCTCCCGAAGAGGGCAAATGTGGGTGCAATGAGTGTGAGTATATGAAGCTAATCACGCTCGAAAAGGTGTACAACTGCTTAAAATACGAGTTCCCAACTATAGAGGTGGACGAAGAAATAGCAAAGAAAGCTGTTCGTCCAATCAATAGAATGCTGGAAATATCAAAACAAATGGGATTGTAAAATTGAAAGAACAATGATTTCAGTAAACGAATTAAATAGCAAACTCATCGACCTCGCATTCAGCGAAGATATAGGCGATGGCGACCATACAACGCTCTGTTGTATTCCAAAAGATGCAATGGGCGAAAGCAAACTGCTCATTAAAGAAGAAGGAATCTTTGCTGGTGTAGAGATTGCCAAGGAGATATTCCACCGCTTCGACCCTGAGTTGGAGGTAGAAACTTACGTGAAAGATGGTGATAAGGTGCGACCTGGCGACATCGTAATGAGTGTAAAGGGTAGAGAACAGAGCTTGTTGCAAACCGAAAGACTGATGCTTAACGTGTTGCAGCGAATGAGTGGAATTGCCACAATGGCACATAAATACCAACAAACACTTATCGATGCAGGCACAAAGACCCGCATTTTGGACACTCGCAAAACCACCCCTGGAATGAGAATGTTGGAAAAAGAAGCGGTAAAGATAGGTGGTGGAATGAACCATCGTATAGGTTTGTTTGATATGATACTGCTCAAAGACAACCACATAGACTTCTGTGGAGGCATACACAATGCTATTTCAAGGGCTAAAAAGTATTGCAAAGACAACGGAAAAGACTTAAAGATAGAGTGTGAGGTACGCAATTTTAAGGAGTTGGACGAGGCTTTACAAGAGGGTTGCGACCGCATTATGTTCGACAATTTCACACCCGAAGACACGGCAAAGGCTGTAAAAATAGTTGCAGGACGTTGCGAAACAGAGTCGAGCGGTGGCATTACATTCGATACAATGTTGCCCTACGCAAAGGCAGGGGTCGACTTCATCTCTTTCGGAGCACTCACGCACAGCGCAAAAGGATTGGATATGAGCTTCAAAGCAGCTGGTAGTGACAAGTTGAAAATATAATATCTCACATGTTTGCAATGGGTTAAACACAAGCAATACACATAGCAATAACAAACAGAACATATAGCAATAACAAGTAATACGCATAGCAATAACAAGCAGAAAGCATTGCAATAAAATGTGAATAACCATTTTTAACCCCAAGAAGTTGGGTAGTTCGGAAATAAGGGCTACCTTTGCATAAGATATAGCAATACATTTGCACGTGTAGGGGCTCGATTTATCGAGTTCCTCATACTGAAAGATAGATATTTGGAACTCGAGAACGTACTGATGAGCTTCGAATAAATCGAGCCCCTACATATTAGGATTTGCCTTCGTTGGCAATACCTTTGCAATAAATATAGATAAAGAAAAAGGGAATGGAATTCTGACACGATGATGTTAGAATTCTATCTTTTTATATCTCATTCGAAAACTTAAAAACAATAAATACAGAACAATTATGTCTTATATGTCACAAGAGGGCTACGACAAGCTCGTGGCTGAACTACAACATTTAGAGTCAGTAGAACGTCCAAAGGCTTCAGCAGCTATTGCAGAGGCTGCAGATAAGGGCGACTTGAGCGAAAACTCAGAGTATGATGCTGCAAAAGAAGCGCAGGCACACTTGGAAGCAAAGATAAGCGAAATGAAGCTTACCATTGCTCAAGCTAAAATTGTAGACTTGTCACGATTGAGTGATGAGGCTGTGCAGATTATGTCGACAGTGGAAATGACCAATGTGAGCAATAACACAAAAATGAAATATACCATCGTCAGCGAGACAGAAGCAAACCTTAAACAAGGAAAGATTTCTATCAAAACGCCTATTGCACAAGGTTTGTTGAACAAAAAGGTGGGCGATGTAGTTGAGATTGAAATACCTCGTGGAAAGATTAAATTAAGAGTTGATAAGATAACTATCGACCTATAAAAGATAAGGAGAACCAAGGCTATGACAATATTTTCGAAGATTGCAGCTGGAGAAATACCAAGCTATAAGTGTGCCGAAAACGACAAGTTTTACGCATTCTTAGACATCAACCCTGTAGGTAAGGCGCACACACTCGTTATCCCAAGAAAGGAAGTAGACTATATTTTCGATATGGAAGATGAGGATTTAGCCGAGTTCCAACTGTTTGCAAAGAAAGTGGCACAAGCTATTAAGAGCGAATTTCCTTGCAAAAAGGTGGCACAAATAGTACTCGGACTTGAAGTACCTCACGCTCATATTCATCTTATTCCGATGAATAGCGAGGCTGATGTTAACTTCAGAAAACATATTGAAGTAGCTCCAGAAGAACAAAAGGAGATAGCAGCACGCATCTTAGCAACCTTCCAAAAACTTGGATAATACATCCTAACGCATACAAGTGAGGAGTTTTCTTTTCATCTGTATTATTTTATTGAACACCGAAGCGAAAGTCTCACACCGAGAACTTTCGCTTCATCTTTTTATATCCCTACTATTGAAAGGCATTACACCTTATCAATGCCATACTTTAGTTGCACCTCGTTCACGTACTTGCGAATGGTTGACGACGAATTATCTTTCTTACAAATTACTAAAACCCCATCGTTTTCAGCCACAATAAAACCTTCAAGTCCTTCAATAATAGCAAGTTTGCCCTTTGGAAGTTTTACGATATTATTTTTAGCGTTATCGATAAAGACTTCAGAATCTATAATCACATTATCGTCTACACTACGAGCTTTGGCCTCATAGATGCCGTGCCACGTGCCAAGGTCTGCCCAACCAAAGTTGCCTTTCATAACATACACATTTTCCGACTTCTCGAATATGCCAAAATCAATCGACATATTGGGGTAAGAAATATAGTTTTGCTTCACATAATCGTTCTCCGCAGCTATGCTATATGCGGTCAAATCTTGTTCGAAATTGCGCAATACCACAGGCAAGAAATTGCACGATGACTGTATCAAATAGTCAACATTAGACAGATAAAGCCCTGTATTCCACAGCCATTCGCCACTCTCTACAAACATCTCTGCAAACGTTCTGTCGGGTTTCTCCGTGAATGCTCTCACCTGACGAATGTTTTCATAGTCCGACACATCGCCTTCCTGAATATATCCATAAGCTTGTTCGGGGCGTGTAGGCTGAATACCAAATGTAAGAAGTGCATCGTGATTTGCCACAAAGCGCAATCCTATCTGCATATCTTCCTCAAAAGCATCTATCTTTGTAATGCTTTGGTCGGAAGGGGTAACAATAATGTTTGCTTTAGGGTTAATTTTGCTAATGCGATAAGCCGCCCAAGCCACACAAGGGGCAGTGTTTCTATGGATAGGTTCTACAAGCAAGTTATCCTCACACACATCAGGTAGCTGCTCACGCACCAATTCTAAATATTGTTTGCTTGAAGTAACAAAAATATTCTCTTTAGGAATAAATTGCAAAAACCTATCATAAGTTTGTTGCAACTGCGTGTGTCCCTCGCTAAAGAAGTCTAAAAACTGCTTAGGGTATTCCTCACGACTTACAGGCCACAAACGTTTCCCCTTTCCTCCTGCCAATATCACACAATAGTTGTTTGCTGTATTTGTCATTATAGAGTTTTTAAGTATAGATTTAGAGCGGGGTTTAATACCTTCCGCCTATATGTTTTATTCAATGATGATGCCAACGAACGCACGCCTTAAATGTAGGGGCGTGAGTTATTACGTTCCACACTACAATTTTCAGTATTCGGAACTCGATAAATCGAGCCCCTACACCTTGCTAAGTGCAGCTAAGCTTATGTAAAGTTATTATTTTAATTTTAGACCAACAAACATTTATAAAAGAAGTAACAATTTTTTGCAAATTCTTTCACAACACATACACTTTTTTATGCCACATTTCACGCTTTCCATCACCAGCTATCTATGCGTATCGCTAAGAACATATTGTTCTATTCTTCCCCACTCCATCTCTGAAAAACAAAACATCAATCTATTGAGAGCAAAACATATATGTTTGAGGTGGTCAAAGTTGAACTTTGGGAGGGTAAAACATATATGTTTCACACTGCAAAACATATATGTTTTAGAACGGGAAAATAACCGCTTGACTATCAACAGATTACCAATCCATTTTCCAAGATATATTCTTTTCTTTGCATTGTCCTATTTTTCCACAGTCAAACATTCGCTTCCGTTCTTTTGTAGCTATACGTTGCGCCGCTCTTGCCAAACGTTCCATTACCAAATAATGAAATTTGCCTAACCACAGCTACATTGATAAAAAACACAATATCCCCCCACCTCATCAGCCCCCTTTATATATAAATAGGTGAAACATTGAAAAAAGCAATGGAAAAATAAGAATAAAAAACTATCAACCCACACGATATGAATAAAAAAGTTGGCATATTATAGGTGAATTATCATTTTTTTTGTATATCTTTGTGTTACGATACAATTGTAGGGCTTATTTCAAGAATGGCATACAATTTTTATTAAAGACAATAAAAGTGGTAGTGAAACAGCTACAAGATTTGTCTAATTATTTTAAGAAAAGAAAAGAATGAACGATTTTAGAAAATTTGCAACCAAGCATTTAGGTATCAATGGTATGGTGCTCGACGATGTAGTGAGCGCACAAAATCAATACCTTAACCCGTACATTTTGGAAGAACGCCAACTCAATGTAACCCAAATGGACGTATTCTCACGCCTTATGATGGATCGCATCATCTTCCTTGGCACACAGATTGACGACTATACAGCCAATACATTGCAGGCACAATTGCTCTATCTCGACTCGGTTGACCCAGGTAAGGATATTTCTATCTATATCAATTCGCCTGGTGGAAGCGTTACAGCTGGTTTGGGCATCTATGATACAATGCAGTTCATCTCAAGCGATGTGGCTACTATCTGTACAGGTATGGCAGCATCGATGGGTGCAGTGTTGCTTGTAGCAGGTCAGGAAGGCAAGCGTTCGGCCCTCCCTCACAGCCGTGTTATGATACATCAGCCATTGGGAGGTGTGCAAGGCCAAGCTTCGGACATCGAAATCGAAGCGAAAGAGATAATGAAATTCAAGAAAGAATTGTACACTATCATTAGCAATCACTCTCACCAAGACTACGAAAAGGTGTGGAACGATAGCGACCGTAACTACTGGATGACAGCCGAAGAGGCAAAAGAGTACGGCATGATAGACCAAGTATTAACACGTAAGCAGTAAAAGAATGCCTCAAAACAAATGTAGTTTCTGCGGTAGAAACGAAAACGAAGTGAGTCTGCTTATCACAGGCTTGAATGGGTACATCTGCGAAGATTGTGCCCAACAGGCTTATAACATCGTGATGGAGTCGGGCGTATTAGGTTCGACAAAGGGCAAGAAGTCTAAGAAGGTTGCGGATATTGATATGAAGTCGGTTCCAAAACCTACGGAGATTAAGGCCTTTCTCGATGAATACATCATTGGACAAGACGAAGCCAAACGCTTCCTCGCTGTATCGGTGTACAACCATTACAAGCGTTTGCAACAAGCAGACACCAACGATGGCGTGGAAATAGAGAAGAGCAACATCATTATGGTGGGCTCTACAGGTACGGGCAAAACGCTTTTGGCTCGCACTATTGCAAAGATGCTCAACGTTCCCTTTACCATTGTCGATGCAACGGTACTTACCGAGGCTGGATATGTGGGCGAAGACGTAGAGAGTATTCTATCTCGACTACTTCAAGTGGCTGACTACAACCTTGAAGCGGCAGAACGTGGCATTGTGTTTATAGACGAAATAGACAAAGTGGCACGCAAGAGCGACAACCCAAGCATCACACGTGATGTGAGCGGAGAAGGCGTTCAGCAAGGTTTGCTCAAACTTTTAGAGGGAACTATCGTCAATGTTCCACCAAAGGGAGGTCGCAAGCACCCCGACCAAGACTATATTCACGTAGACACACGCAATATTCTTTTTATCTGCGGTGGTGCATTCGATGGTATCGAACGCAAGATAGCACAGCGACTCAACACCCACGTGGTAGGCTACAACTCTGTACAGAATGTGGCAAAAATCGACAAGAGCGACCTTATGAAATATGTACTTCCACAGGATTTACGTTCATTTGGTCTTATTCCTGAAATCATAGGCCGATTGCCAGTGCTCACCTATCTCAACCCATTGGATCGTGCTGCATTGCGAAGAATATTGGTTGAACCTAAAAACTCTATCATCAAACAATACATCAAACTTTTCGATATGGACGGCATTGCGCTAACCTTTACAGAGGAAGCATTGGACAGTATTGTGGACAAGGCTGTGGAATACAAGCTCGGTGCTCGTGGTTTGCGTTCTATCGTTGAAGCCGTGATGATGGATACAATGTTCGATATGCCTTCAACAAGGAAAAAGAAGTTTGAAGTAACTGCCAACTATGTGCACCAACAATTGGACAAAGCACATCTACAAAAGTTAGAAACGGCATAAATATATTCCCATCTGTTGCCCTCCGCAGGCATACCCACGGAGGGCAATAGATAATAAGCAAAGACTATACAAAGACTGTATATACGCACTATTAACATGACAGAAACGGTTAATCTCACAGACAAACTGAAACATTATTTCGGCTTTGACAAGTTCAAAGGCGAACAAGAAGCCATCATTAAGAATCTTTTGAATGGTAACGACACATTTGTACTTATGCCAACGGGCGGAGGGAAAAGCCTTTGCTACCAACTTCCATCACTCATAATGGAGGGAACAGCTATCGTAATTTCACCGCTCATCGCATTGATGAAGAACCAAGTGGACGTTATCAATGGGCTTAGCGAGGAAGATGGTGTAGCCCACTACCTTAATTCATCGCTCAAAAAGACTG
Organism: Prevotella ihumii; assembly: GCF_900155655.1. Classification (GTDB taxonomy): domain Bacteria; phylum Bacteroidota; class Bacteroidia; order Bacteroidales; family Bacteroidaceae; genus Prevotella; species Prevotella ihumii. Next base: position 309,784 of record NZ_LT706987.1, on the reverse strand, counting down.
AGATTGACCACGTCAAAAAGGATATACAATGTGGTAAGACAAAGCTACTCTACGTTGCTCCCGAGTCACTGAACAAGGAAGAGAGCATAGAGTTTTTCAAATCGGCCAACGTAAGTTTCTATGCCATAGACGAAGCACACTGTATTTCGGAATGGGGACACGACTTCCGACCCGAATACCGTAAAATAAGACAGGCGATAGAACAAATTGGCAAAGCCCCAATCATAGCTTTGACTGCCACAGCAACCGACAAAGTGCGTACAGACATTATAAAGAGCTTGGGCATAGAGGCGTGCAAAGAGTTTAAAAGTTCGTTCAACCGCCCTAATCTCTACTACGAAGTACGCCCAAAGAAGAACGAAGACGATACCAACAAGCAGATTATTAAGTTCATAAAGCACCATCAAGGCAAGAGTGGCATTATCTATTGTCTGTCAAGAAAGAAGGTAGAAGAGCTTGCAGCCGTACTAAGAGCCAACGAAATTAAAGCCGCAGCCTATCACGCTGGGTTGGACTCGGAGACAAGATCGAAAACACAGGACGACTTCCTTATGGAAGAGATTGACGTCATTGTAGCTACAATCGCTTTCGGTATGGGTATCGACAAGCCAGATGTACGCTTTGTTATTCATTACGACATACCCAAGAGCCTCGAAGGTTATTATCAGGAAACTGGGCGTGCAGGTCGTGATGGCGAAGAAGGCATCTGCTTGGTGTTCTACTCGAAGAAAGACCTTCAGAAGTTGGAAAAGTTTATGGAAGGAAAGTCGGTAGCAGAACAAGACATAGGTAGACAGCTGTTGCAAGAAACTGAGGTCTATGCCGAGTCATCGGTCTGCCGTCGCAAGCTCTTGTTGCATTATTTTGGCGAAGAATATCCAAAGGAGAATTGCGAAATGTGTGACAACTGTCGCCACCCAAAGACCAAAGTGGAGGCTACCAATCAACTTCTGATAGTGCTACAAGCGGTAAAGGCTCTTAACGAGAAGTTCAAACAAGAGTATGTGATCGACTTTGTAAAGGGTAGAGGCACAGACGACATAAAGGATCACAAGCACGATGAGCTGGAAGAGTTTGGTGCAGGCGAAGACGAAAATCCAAAGTTGTGGAACCCAACCATACGCCAAGCCCTCTTAGACGGCTATCTAAAGAAGGACGTAGAGAACTATGGACTGCTCAAACTCACAGCTGCTGGCAAGAAATTCATCAAAAATCCATCAACTTTTATGATTGTTATGGACACCGAATTTAAAGCCGAAGACGATGACGAAGAGATGTTGAGCACATCGTCGGTACTCGACCCAGAGCTCTTCTCTATGTTGAAAGACCTTAGAAAGAAGATAGCACACAAGCAGAACATTGCAGCGTGGGTTATCTTCCAAGACCCTTCGTTAGAGCAGATGGCTACAATGTACCCCATCAACGAGCAAGAATTGCAAAACATACAAGGTGTGGGAGCAGGCAAGGCGAAGCGTTATGGCGAGGAATTTTGCAAACTCATCAAGCGTTATTGTGAAGATAAGGACATAGAACGCCCCGAAGAATTGCGCGTAAGAACCGTAGCCAAGAAGTCTATGCAGAAGGTGAAAATCATTCAAGGCATAGACCGTCAGTTGCCATTAGACGATATTGCGGCTGCAGAAGGTTTAGACTTTGGCGACCTACTCTCGAAGATTGAAGAAATAGTGTACAGCGGAACAAAGCTCAACATCGACTATTTCCTCGAAGATGTGTACGATGACGACAAGATTGACGACATCTACGACTACTTTATGAATAGCGAAACCGACAGCATAGATGCAGCTTTAGACGAATTGGAGGATGAATATACAGAAGAAGAAATTCGACTTGTTCGCATCAAATTTGTATCCGAAATGGCCAACTAATAGCAGCATAAAAGATCAAGAATAGACATACACGTCAGCCAATGTGTATGTGTGTTTTTCAAAAACACACCTTATATAATATAGACAACCAAGATATGGAGACAAGAAAGCTCTTACTCATCATCGACCCACAGGTAGACTTCATCAGCGGCACATTGCCTGTACCCAATGCAGAAGAAGCAATGACAGCCTTAGCCGACTATGTGGCAAACCATCAAAACACCTATCAACAGATAGTAGCCACAACCGATTGGCACCCTTACAACCATCTTTCGTTCAAAGACAATGGCGGAATATGGCCAACCCATTGTGTGCAAAACGCTATTGGCGCAGCCCTTCACCCTCTTCTACTCGTGGCTTGCAACACCAACACAGCACCATTCACTGTACTAAGAAAGGGAAACGATGCAACGAAAGAGGAATACTCAATCCTCGCTAACGAACAGTCAGCAGCCCTACTCCATAATATCATAACCGAGAACAGCATCAACGAAATTCATCTCTGTGGCTTAGCAGGCGACATCTGTGTGCTCAATACCCTCAAAGACTTAATTTCGAAATACGACAAAAAGATGTTTAAAGTGCTCACCGCCTATGCTCCATCGCTCGATGATGGTACACAATTGCGCCAATATCTTGAAAACGAGGAGATAACTTACGAGTAAACGCACAGAAAACTATAACGGGATGTAGCGCAGTTGGTAGCGCACTACGTTCGGGACGTAGGGGTCGGGCGTTCGAATCGTCTCATCCCGACAAAGCAGACCATAAGCATATATTGTGTTATGGTCTGCTTTTTTGTATTCAACCGTTAAACCCATCTTAACAAATAGTTCGAATGAATACAAATACACAAACAAGGCGAAAAAACATAAGAATAAAAGAAAAAAGACTATTTCTTCAAAAAAGAATAGAAAAACTTGCACATTTAAGAATAGATGATTAATTTAGCTACATAAAAAACACCGAAAGGTTGGATTACTATGATGCAATTGGCAAGAAATATAGTATTAAGGCTAATTACAAAAAAGCTTTAGGTAAGTTTATATAGACAGAAGTATTGTTTTTAGTAATGAGCAGATGAGCGAGAGCTTATCTGCTTTTTTCGTATCATAACAATATGTTCTATTCTTCCACTATCCACATATCGAAAAACAAGACTTAAACCTTGACTACACCAAACATATATGTTTGGCAGTGTCAAAGTTGAACTTTGGGAGGCTAAGACATATATGTTTTACCTTCCCAAACATATATGTTTCACAACACAAATATAAATACCTGTAAATCAACACATTAAAAGAGCCCATCAGAACACTTTATCACTCACTTCGCATTGTTCTATTCTTCCCCACTGCCCCTTATATCCCTATCCGCTTTAGGCATTTCGTTTACACCTTATTATATAGGTTGGTTCTATAAATTACCACCGCATATAGTCATTAAATTTTTATGAAATACGTTTTGTTATCTTTTGGCTTCTTTTTATATAAAATAGGTTGCGCCTCAACAATTCAAACAAGTTTGATTGCATTCGGCTTGCTCCGTTTTTGGTTCAAAATGTAAGCTCAAAATCTAACAAAGCTAATTTATAGAACCAGCCTATAGAAATAGTGATTAGCGTAAGCTGAAGCTGTCCAAACCAAAGATAAAGCATAAATATAAGAAAATAAGGCATAAAAGGTAAAAAATATGTTATTATTAAAAAAAAGTAAACTATACTTTAAGACCATAAAAAATAAAAAATAGACATTACAAAAATCTCCTTTCGCTTATCAGACTACGGAAAATCAACAAGTTCTACAATTTATTTCAAATTATTTGGCATATCTTTTAGGATTTTCAAAAACATTTTCCTATATTTGCCCACACAATTTCATCAACTCATCAAGATAAAGTATTAACATACTATTTATAATTGTTAACAAAAATCAAATGACATGAAAAGATTCATCAATTTTTATGCCTGTATGATTGCCACATGTATTGCTATGCCTGCATCTGCACAGAAGCAGCAAAGCGGATATATGTTACGCAAACAAGAAATTCAAAATCGAGTTTCCCAACACAAGGCTGAATGCTATGTCGACTATTCGTTGTTCGACAAAATGATTCCTAAAACAAAAGATTTAACTTCACCATTCAAACAGGTTATGACATCGTATGGTGCACCTGCTTATCCCAAATCGACCATACTAACAGCTCGCCCAGCAGAGCTATGGGGAACATATATAAACGATATATATGGCAATTTGGTTTCGTTTGCACCTGCTGCCCCCATCTCGTTTAACCTATTAAAGGAGTTGGGCTATCAGGTTGCGTTCAATGGTGGTAGCGCACTCATTGGCGAAAAACTCTATGGTATGAGTGCTAAAACAATGGCTGGAATAAAGATGAAAGACCTTTACATCATCGACACCAACACGTGGACAGCAGAGAAAGAAGATGGTACTCCTATTTACACAAACAAGCTTTTGGCCACAGAAACAGCCAAAGACCCTACATCTAATAAGGTGTTCGGACAGTTCTTCACAGAAGATATGAAGGGCTTAGAATGGGGTTTCATCGACTACACCACCCTTACACGTACAGCCATTAAGGCTTCGTCACATCGCTACGTTGCACTTGGTTATGCCAAAGGAAATGTAGTATATGGTGTAGCTACAGACGGCAACCTTTACAAGGTGAACCCTGACAATGGCGAGGAAACACTCGTGGGTGCAACGGGTGTAAAGGTGGCTAAAGCAACGGGCGAATACTATGAACAAAGTGGTGAAATAGACCCTGTTTCAGGCGTATTCTATTGGGCGACTACTGATGCGAATGAGGCATCAAAGCTCTATACCGTTAACCTTGAAACAGGTGTGGCTACCGAAATAAGCCAACTTTCGAACGCTATTACAGGTATGGCTATTCCTGGCGCAGCTGCACCCGATGGCGCACCAAGTCAGGTTACCAATGTGGCGTACAACTTCGTAAACGAGTCGTTGACAGGTAAAATTAGCTTCACCGCACCAAGCACTACTTATAGCGGAGATAAATTAGCTACCGATAAACCACTCAAGTACACCATATATGCTAACGGCAAAAAGGTAGCAGAAGGCAAAGTATTGCCAGGTGCTGTTGCAGAAGCAAACGTTACAGTATCTGAAAACGGTATGACAACCTTCAAGATTGTTACCTCAAACGAGGTGGGCGAGGGCGTAAAGTTTACTGAAAATCATTGGATTGGTTTCGATAAGTTGGCTGAACCAAGCAACCTCCTCCTCACCAAAGACAATGCTGGTCACGTAAAACTTACATGGACAGCTCCTACAAAAGGAGAGAACGGAGGCTACATCGGCACCATTACTTATAATGTATTTAGAGTCAAGAATGAAAACGAAGAGGCTGTAAGTATGGGGCAGAGTGGTCTCAGCTTTGAAGAAACATTAGAAGTAAGCGAGTATAGCCAATACCAATATGTCGTTGAGGCTGTAAATGGCAATTTCATTGGCAACTACGCACTATCTGAAAGCTTCTTCTTTGGTAAAGCATACGAGCCTAACTATGTAGAAACTTTCGATACCGAAAATAATGCAGCTCCATTTGCAAAAATCAATAAGATAGCCAACGGATATAACATTTGGGAATGGGATGCCGATAGACAACGTATGAAGTGCGCAAGCCTTACTGGCAGAAGCGATAGCTGGCTTATATCTCCTCCTATCCATCTCACAGCAGGCTACACCTATTTTATAAAGTATGATGTTACAGTTCCTGCAGGTACAGAGGAAAAACTTGAAGTGAAATGGGGTAAAGATGTAAATAGTGACGACGAAAAGCTCACCAACCAATTGCTTCCTGTTACAACTTATAAGGAGAAAAGCAATACTACAAAGACCTACGAACAGGAAATTACAGTAGGTCCTGATGGTAACTATAGCTTTGGTTTCCACGCACTTTCGGCTTTAGGTTCTTACTATGTAGCGGTTGATAACTTCAAGGTAGAACTCGGTCCATTGCCTACCGCACCTAACGTAGTTACCAACTTGAAGGCTGAAGCAGAACCAAGCGGACTCGACCAAGCTATCATTTCGTTCAATGCTCCTTCAGTCAATCGTAAGGGAGAGCCTATTACTCAGCTCGATAGCATTGTAGTAATGAGTGGCGAACGTCGTGTAGGCAAATTAGAAAAACCAGAAGTGGGCAAGGCATATACCGTAACCGACCTCGCAGCAGAGCACGGAAACAATAGCTATACCATCGTAGCTTACAACCAAAATGGTATCGGGCAAAGAGCATCTGTTAAGGTAAACGTGGGACAAGATAAGCCTGGCAAGATTAAAGACATCACGGCTATCGATGAAATTCCTTCACTCAAGCTCACTTGGAAAGCACCAGAAGCAGCTAATGGAGGTATTCTGAACCCTGCAGGTATTGAATATCAAGTTTACAATGTATCGCTTACAGAAGGACTTACCGACGAAATTGGTACTACTGCTAAGGGCGTTACCGAGTTTGTAATACCTGACTTCAAGACCAACGAAGGTCCACAAGATATTAAGTATTGGGCAGTTATCCCACGCAACGCATCGGGCAGTGCTGAATACGCTATCAAGGCTGTATTGGTAGGAAAACCATACCAAATGCCTTATACACGCAGTTTCCCTAATGGAACACAGGGCGACCAGTTCCTCGCAAGTATTGCTAAATCTGGACAAGATGCATGGGTATTATCTAAACTTGACGCCTCTGATGGTGATGGAGGTTGTGTTCGCTTCAACCCTACACAAGACGGAGCTGCTGACATCCTTATGTTAGGCAAGATTTCGCTCCGTGGTGCAGTGAAGCCACAGCTCATTTTCGACTACAAGTGCACACCTAAGGCAAATCGTAAACTCATCGTTATGGCAACTCCAACTAATGGAAAACCTGTTGCACTCTTCAAGAAAGACTTCGCAACAAGTACCGAAGACGAAGGTTGGCACAGAGCTACAGTAGCCATCGACCCATCTCTTACAGAGTGTGGATACATCGACCTCAAACTTATGGCTGTAGCAGGAAAACCTGTTGGCAACGAAGCTGCCATCGGTGTTGACAACATTCACTTCATCGACCCACTTGCTATAGATGCCCAAGTGGAACTGAACGCACCTGAAACAGCACAAAAGGGACACAAAGTAACCGTCAATGCAAAGGTTACCAATATGGGTAAACAGGATTTGGACGCAAATACCATTGTGAAAGTTTATATGAATGGTAACGAAATAGGCCAAAAGAAACTGACCAAAAAGTTGACAACAACCGACTTTGAAATCGTTCCTGTAACCTATCAAACCTCATTGCAAGACAACGCTACTACACTCAATGTGAAGGCAGAAGTTGTTGCTCCAAACGATGTAGATAAGCGCAACGACATTGCAGAAGCAGCAATTGCGTTCAACAAGACCGATATGCCTAAACCTGAAAATGTACGTGCAACAGGCAACAACACACCTGTAGTAGGATTGACTTGGAACGCACCTACAATAGAAACTCCAACAGTGATGGAAGACTTTGAGTCTTACACGCCTTGGGACACCAAGATGGGCGATTGGACACTTATAGATAGAGACCACGGATTGGCATTGTCTCCAGACCCAAAGCCTGATAATTTTGATTTCCCACAACGTGGTGCAGAGTTTGCATTTACCGTGTGTCAACCTGCCGATTACCCAGACAATTCAATGGGTAAGGCTATCTATCCACACTCAGGCAACAAGTATGCAACAGCTGTCTACCAAGCTATTGTAGAACCAGGCAAGAAACCTAAACTTGCTAATGCAGACAACTGGATGATTAGTCCTATACTTCCTGGCAAGGCTCAGACCGTTACAATGTGGGTGAAATGCTTATTAGGCCAAAGCAAAAAGGGAAATCTCATCGGTAAAGAATCGTTTGATATGCTTTATTCTACCGAGAGCAACCCTTTAAAAATCCGTAAGTTCGTTAAGATTGGCGATACCTATGTTATAGACAAGAGCGGTTGGCAAGAAGTGAAGTTTGAAGTTCCTGAAGGTGCTCGCTACTTCGCTATCCATCATAACACCACTGCAATGCAAACTTGGATGTTTATGATTGACGACATCCACTTTGTCAAGGGTAATCTTCCATATTGTTACAACATCTATCGCGATGGTATCTTTATCGGCACAACCAAGACCTTAGACTATACCGATGGTAAGCCTGGAGCAGACGGCAACCACAAGTATAGCGTGGCAGCAGTCTATGCAGACGGTTCAGTTTCTGACCCTGTAGACGTAGAAGTTGTAACCGACATCATCGCTATCGAAGCTTTGAACGCTGACAAGTTCAATGTTTACACACTTGACGGTGTACAAGTACTCAAAGATGCTACAAGCCTTAAAAACTTGAAGCGTGGCGTTTACATTGTGAACGGAAAGAAAGTAATGATTAATAATTAAATCGTTGGCAAAGCAAGGTGAGCCTTTAAGCTCGCCTTGCTCCAACAACCTAAATCAAACGATCGAAACTATGTATAACAAAATACGAAATATAGCAAGCGTTGCGCTACTTCTTGCGCTCTCGCTACCTGCAAATGCTGCACCAAGAAGCAAGGCCGATATTATGGCTGCAGCTAAACGCGCACTGTTGTCAAATAGTAGTGCTACCACTCCAAAGGCTCGTATCGCAACGGCAAAACAGATGAAAGTGTTGAAAAAGAACGATGCTTTCACCATCATTGGTTCAGCTAATGGCGGCTTTGCAATCATCAGCAACGATGATTTGGTGCCCGAAGTAATTGGCTACTCTGACCAACCATTCAACGAAGATGACCTCAACGACAACTTCCGTTGGTTTCTTCAAACAGCAGAAGCCTCAGTAAAAGAGATTATAGCTACTGGTCAGATGGTTAACTCTATCAAGCCCGACACAAAGAAGTTTAGCCAAAAGGTTGACAACTTTGTAACTGCAAAGTGGGGACAGACCAAACCTTTCAATGACGAGTGTCCAACTGCTTCGGCTTCAGGAACTACTTGGCAAGGCTACACTACCAGCAAAAACGCTGTAACAGGTTGTGTGGCAACTGCGATGGCTCAAATTCTGCATCACTACAAATGGCCTGCAAATGGTACGGGTACAGTGAAATTGCCTGTAGAGCAGCCCGACAAGACCAAGAAAGTGTTTGTCGTGAACTTTGAAGACCACACTTACGATTGGAAGAATATGAAGAACGAGTATAAGATAGGTCAGTATAAGCCCGAAGAAGCTAAGGCTGTAGCTGTTCTTATGCGCGATTGTGGATTTGCAGCAGGTATGGAATACCACATTGACGCTTCAGGTGCTGTGAACAAGAATGCCGAAATAGGACTTCGCAAGTACTTTGGTTACGACAAAGTAGAGCTAATTTTCAAGTCCGACTACTTTGGCAAAAACAAGGAATGGATGGAGAAAATCTTCACCGAACTTAATGCCAAACACCCAATATTTTATGGTGCAAGCGACAAGACTCGTCCTCAAGCAGGCCACGCCTTCGTACTTACAGGTTACAACGAAGAAGGTAAGGTGTATGTAAACTGGGGTTGGGACGGCAAGAGCAATGGTTTCTATGACATCAGTTTGCTCAACCCTCCTTCATATCAATTCTCTGAAGGTCAATCAATGATTATTGGCATCGTGCCCAATCGTCCTGCAAAGGATCAAACCGTAGAAAAGACAGTGACTCAAGCAGGTAATCTAAAGAACCAGATTACAACCTCAGAGATTGAGACCCTCCAACAATTGGTAGTGAAAGGTACAATCAACTCTACCGACATTAAGTACCTCCGCTCATTGGCAGGTCGCAACGAGAAGGGCGAACTTATTGATGGAACTATCGAAACCATCGACCTTAGCGGTGCAACCATCGTTGCAGGTGGCGAAGACTTCCTCGTTGATAACGACAAGAAGCTCAACACAGCTAACAACGAGATACCCGAACGCGCTTTCTATGGCTGCCAAGGCATTACCAAAATTGTACTTCCTACCTCTATTACAAAGATTGGTGATGGTGCATTTGGTGGTATCAGCACGCTCGAAACCATTGAAATCCCAATGGGGGCAGACAAGCAATACAAGTATGAAGACAACATTCTTTACACCAAAGATGGAAGCGAAATCATTGCAGTATTGCCTATGAAAGAAGGCAAACTTGAAGTAGCAAAGACCATCAAGAAGGTTCACGCTTACGGATTGGCAGGTTGTCAGCGCATAACAAGCATCGTATTCCCTGAAACAATCCAAGAAATAGGCGACAAGGCTTTCGAAGGCAGCTTTGCTTACAAGGCTATCCGTATGTATGCTAAGACACCTTGCAAATTAGGTAAGGAGGTATTTGCCGACATCAACAAGGGTATTACGCCGCTTGAAGTGCCTCTCCACAGCGAAAAAACATATATGAAAACTGCGCAATGGAGCGACTTCTATATTGGTTTCGACAATATTAAGCCTTTCGGAACAGACATTATTGTACGCAATGCTTCAAGAGCTTACGGCGACGAAAACGAGAAATTCGGTTGGAAAACTGAAGGTGACGACTTTGTTGGCACACCTCTCATCACTTGTGCAGCCACAAAGACATCGCCTGTAGGTACATACGACATCAACATCGAACGTGGCAATGTGGTATCGGATATGTTACAATTGGTAAAGGGTACGCTTACAATTTTCCCAGCAAAGGCTACCATCACAGTCGACACAAAGGGTATCAATTTAGGCGACACCTACACCCCAACCTTCACTGTAACCCAACTCAAGAACAACGAAACTGCAAGCGTGCTAACCAAGCAGCCTACATTTGTCTATAAGGACGGACAAGGCAACGTGGTAACAGCCTTAGACAAGGTGGGTGTTTACACCATTACAGCATCGGGAGCAGAGGCACAAAACTACGAGTTCGAATACGTTGAAGGTAAGGTGAACGTATTCTCTGGCCCTACAGCTATCGAAGAAGTAGAAATTTCGGCTACCGATAATGCACCTTATTACACCCTCTCTGGCATACGCATAGAGAAGCCTGTTAAGGGTGGTGTGTATATCCACAACAACAAAAAGGTAGTAGTGAAATAAGACTAACATCATTCATTCTATATATTGTTGTTTTAACACAGAGAGGTTGCCACAATAGAAAGGCACCTCAATAATTGAACTTTTTAATCACCTTACCTTGAAAGAGTACGATGCCACATCGTGCTCTTTCTTTTTTATCCCAAATCTGTCGTTAGACTTCTTCGAGATTTGCGAGCTTATTTTGAGCTATTTTTGGTTGTTTTTGAAGACGTTTAGCGAGCTAAACAACTGAAAAAACAAACGAAAAGAGCCAAAATAAGGTGCAAAGACGAAGAAAAGCATAACATCTATCTTTCATATTCAAAACATATATGTTTGACGTTGTCAAAGTTCAACTTTGAGGGGGCTCAAACATATATGTTTTGCATTGTAAAACATATATGTTTCACAACCCCAATACAAAACCTTAATTATCAAACAGTTACAAGCCAACAGACATAACCCTAAACAAAATAAATGATTCGTCTATTTCGGAACAAGATAAAAATCAAGCCGAATACCCATCTATTGTTATTTCACGAATTTTCGGCTTTATACCTATAAAAAGCAAAACGATTAACACTTATTTATTGTTTCGACCACTATACATATTCAAAAAGTAACTTTTATGCATATTTAAGCAGCAAAAACAAGCAACAAAGCTAACAAAATGGCAATACAAAGAGCATATTTAACATATATTAAAAATCAGTTAATTACACATAATCAGTAAAATAAGTAAAATTATAATCATTTTTCAGAAAATCAAGAATATAACCTCACATCAATTTATTTTCACACATTTAATGTTAATTTATGTATAAAACAAACATAAGAGCATCTTTATGCGTTAATAAAAGCAAAATATACACTTTTTTTATACATTCTTTGATTGCTGTTAAAAAAGATACACTATATTTGCGATTAGTTAACATAACGCATCTTATATTGGTTCATCACATAGAAAAGCAAAAGCTGTTACCAATTGAGAGACATAGAACAAGATAAAGTTTTATAATAGTATAACCTAAAATAAGAATTTATGAAAAGAAGACTAACAATGCTTTTTGCGTGCTTATTCCTAAGTTTAGGAATGGCATTAGCACAACAACAAGTTAGCGGAACAATCACTTCTTCGGAAGATGGATTGCCCGTTATTGGCGCATCTGTAAAGGAAGTAGGTACAAAAAATGGTACCGCTACCGACATTGAAGGTAATTTTACGCTTACCGTATCAAGTAATGCCAAACTTGAAATCTCATCAATAGGTATGTTAACCAAAGTTGTTAAGGCATCAAGGAGTATGAAAATTGTCCTCGACCCTGACAACAAAACTATGGACGAAGTAGTAGTTGTAGCTTATGGTACAGCAAAACGACAGTCTATCACAGGTTCGGTAGCAGTAGTAGACTCTAAGAAAATTTCAGACCGCATCGGTAGTTCAGTAACTGGTGCTTTGGAAGGTTCTGCTCCTGGTGTACAGGTTAACAACTCGTATGGTGAACCTGGTGCTGCTCCTAAAATTCACATTCGTGGTGTAGGAACATTGGTAAGCGGTGCTGACCAACCTCTTTACATCGTTGATGGTACACCATTTGAAGGTAACATTGCTGAGCTCAACCCTAACGATATTGACAATATGTCGGTATTGAAGGACGCTTCTTCGGCTGCACTCTATGGTAACCGTGCTGCTAATGGTGTAGTTCTTATCACCACAAAGCGTGCTAAGTATGCATCAAAGCCTAATATCTCTGTAAAAATAGACCAAGGTTTCTACAAGCGTGGTATCCCTGAATACGACCGCTTGGGTGCAAACCAATGGATGGAAGCATCGTGGAAAGCAATGCGCAACTTTGCTATGAGTGGTAAGTTAGGTCTAAGTGCTGCAGAAGCTGCTGCATACGCAACCGAACACTTAGTGCCCGACTTTGTCCAACGCAACATTTATAATGAGCCTGAAGACAAGCTCTTTGATGCTAATGGCAAGCTCATCGGAACTATCAATCCTAACTATACCGACCTTAACTGGCAAGACGCTGTAGAGCGCACTGGTCATCGTCAGGAGTACAACGTTAGTGCTGCCATCTCTGGCGATAAGTTCAACATTTACTCTTCTGCAGGTTATTTGAACGAAAAGGGTTACACCCTAAACTCTGGCTACGAACGCTTTACAGGTCGTATCAACACTCGCTATAATGCCAACAAGTGGTTGGAATTGGGAATGAATATTTCTGGTACATCATCTATCAATAGCTTCAACGAAAACGCTACAGGTAATCTCTTCGCAAATCCTTTCTATACAGCTCGTTATATGGCGCCTGTATATCCCATCTATATGCACAATGCTGATGGCTCGTTCGTACTTGACCAAAACGGACAACGTGTTTACGATACAAAGTCTCCTTACCTCAGCAACCGTAACATCTGTTTCGAAATTACAGCCGATAAGGATAAAAATCGCCGCAACGTATTGGACGGTTTGATTTACACCAACATTAAGTTGCCATACGGCTTCACATTGACTGCAAAGGCTAACGTGAACCACGCTAACTCTAACCGCATGACTTACAACAACCCATTGATTGGTGACGGTGCAACAAATAAGGGTCGCTTAACCGAACATACAAATCAGTATATAGCATACACTGGTCAAGAACTTTTGAACTGGGATCGCAACTTCGGAGTTCACCACATCGACCTTCTTCTCGGTCACGAAAATTACAGTTGGAAGCGTTATTACAGCAGCTTGATGAACACTACTTCTGCTATTGACGACTTGTTGGTATTGAGCAACTTTATCTCTAACTCTTATACATTGGGTTACAACAACGATTACAAGACCGAGTCTTACTTGGCACGTGCTCGTTACAACTTTGACGAAAAGTATTTTGCTGACCTCTCATTCCGTCGCGATGGTTCTTCTAAGTTCCACAAGGATAGCCGCTGGGGTAACTTCTTCTCTGCAGGTTTGAACTGGAACGTTAAGAAAGAAAACTTCTTGAAGGATGTAAAGTGGGTTGACGCTTTGCGTGCTCGCTTGTCATACGGTGAAGTAGGTAACGACGCAGCTGTTGACTACTATGGCTATCAGGCACTTTACTACATCACAAAGAATGGTGGCAACCCAGCTTTGATACGTCAAAAGTTGGCTGCTAAGGACATTAAGTGGGAAACCACACAGACTATCGACTTCGGTGTAGAAGGTACTTTGTTCGACCGATTGAACTTCAGCATTGGCTACTTCGACAAGCGTTCTAAGGACTTGTTGTTCCAAGTACGTCTACCATTGTCAGCTGGTTCGTTCCCTGAAGACGACTTGGCTAACCTTGCACAGTGGCAAAACATTGGTACAATCTCTAACAGAGGTCTCGAAATCTCATTGAATGGCGATGTAGTTCGCACAAAGGATTGGACTTGGAATCTTGCTTTCGATGCTACAACATTGAAGAACAAAGTAATTAAGCTCCCTGGCGGTAAGGACATCTTGCACGGACAACAGCAATACTCTGAAGGTCACTCGGCTTACGAATGGTACACATACCACTTTGTAGGTGTTGACCAAATGACAGGTAACTCGCTCTACACACTCGACCCTGAAAAGGAAGAATTGGCTGCACAAGCTGGTCAATTGGTTGAGATTAACGGCACCAAGTACACCACAGCTACTGCAAACGCTAAGCGAGAATGGGCAGGCACAGCACTCCCATCTGTTTATGGTTCGTTCGGTTCTAACCTCCGTTGGAAGGACTTGACCTTGAATATGCTGTTCACTTACAGCCTTGGTGGTAAGATTTTTGATGGCGGTTATATGAGATTGATGGCTACTCCTTCAGCTTCTTCAGCTTCAGCATTGCACACAGACGTGCTCAACTCTTGGGAAGGCGCACCTGAAGGTATGACCGAAACATCAGCAAACCGCATCGATCCTAATGGAATTCCTGTAATCGACTTCAACAGAAGCAACTATAACAATGCTACAAGCGACCGTTGGCTCACAAGTGGTTCGTACCTCATCTTTAAGAACATCACTTTAGGCTATCGCTTGCCTAAGACTTGGGTTAGCAAGCTCGGACTTGCCAACATTTCTCTAAGAGCTGGTGTTGAAAACTTGTTTACACTTACCTCTCGCAAGGGCTTGAACCCACAGTTCAGCTTCACAGGTGGTAGCGACGATACATACGTTTCGGCACGTGTATTCAACTTCGGTTTGGCAGTAGATTTCTAATCGTAAAACCTTTTAAACTAAGACAGATATGAAAAGAATAATAAATTATATAATGGCAGGAACCTTTGTTGCAGCCTCAGCACTCTTGGCATCGTGCAGCGAAGATTATCTTAACACATCGCCTTCAGAGTCGGTAGAATCTGAAAATGCTGTAGGAACAGTGACAAATGCATACAACACCCTCAACGGTGTGGCAAAGTGTATGACTACACAACAAGCACCTTACGGACAAGGATATTCGGGCGAAAACGCTATTTACAGAATATACGAAAGTATGCCAAGCCAAAACTATAACTACAATCGTTATGCAGCTGGATGGGCACAGGTACACAACCAGATGTTGCACACCGATAACACACGTAAGTACGACTCGTACGCATGGGCTTACTACTATCAGGTTATTACAGGTGCAAACGGCATCATCGAAACCATAGACAAGGCAACAGGGGACGAAAAACAGAAGAAGTTTATCAAGGCGGCAGCACTAACCTTCCGTGCTTATTCGTACGAAAAGCTCATTCGCTACTATTGCTATCGTTGGCAAGACAGCAACAATGGTGCTACACGTGGTATGCCGTTGCGCTTGGACACAAGCAATGGCGACCTCAAAATATCGACCTTGGCTGAAACATACGCTCAAATATATAAGGACTGCGAAGAGGCTGTAAAACTATTTACAGAGAGTGGCGTAAAGCGTAACGAGGCAGAAGTATGGATTCCTACAGCTAACGTGGCACACGCTGTACACGCTCGTGCGGCACTCAACAAGCAAGACTATGCTACAGCACTTGCACAGGCTAAGTTGGCAGAGGAAGGCTATCCTATGGTAAGCGGTGCTGACTATGCAGCAGGTTTCTATAAGCCTTCATCAGAGTGGCTATTGGGTAGCTATGGTAGCGATAAGGAACAAAACTGGTACTGGGCATTTGGTGTGCAAGATGCTTGCAATGGCTACTATGCTAACAATACCGACTGTGGTGCGGGAACTATTGGCCATGAACTCATTACACGTATTCCTAACAACGATGCACGCAAACAGATGTTTATCACAGCCGATAAGTTTAGAAACATCGACATCACAAACAAAGATCAAGTGAACCAAACTTATGGTATATTAGGTATGGGTGACGACAATGTGTATGCACAAGCCGACTCTATCGTAAAGGCACATAGCCTACCGGGATTGGAAGCTCCTTACCAAGCAGGCGTGTTCTACCTTGATGGTCAGATGAAGTTCTGGACAACAGCTCAACCAGGTGTTTGCTACGTGCCATTCATACGTACAAGCGAAATGAAACTCATTGAAGCTGAAGCCAACTACTTCCTCGGCAATGAAGCTGCTGCACAACAAGCATTGGTAGACCTAAACGCTGGTACAGGTCGTAACGAAAGTTACACTTGCACAAAGACAGGCAAAGACCTCTTTAACGAAATAAAAGACTATCGTGAAGTGGAACTCTGGGGCGAAGGCTTTGGTTGGAGCGACTACAAACGCTGGAACCTTCCTATCGTTCGCAAAACATTTGCACAAGGTGGAAACGCTCACCCTGCAGTGGCTGTAACCATCAATCCTGACGAAGTGAACAAGTGGACGTGGGTTATTCCACAAAACGAAAAGGACTTCAATGGTGCATTGACAGACGAAAAGTTGTAAGACAATAACCATAGAATAGGTGAATACTTAAGGTGGTAATCATTTTTTAATTAATCATAGAAAATATCTAAAATTCAAGAATTACCACCTTTCTCTCTCATAAGGCAAAAAGAGCTGGCTGTGATAGCCGGCTCTTTTTTATTGTAGTTTATATTATATAATACGAGAAAGGTGGCAGCCCCTTTTTGCAAACTTCGATTAACTATTTGTACGCAATTGTTTACTAATAACGAACTAACATTTGGATAATTTATAGAGAAATTATACCTTTGCCAACGATTTATGAAGTCATTCTAATAACATCATAAAACAAGTTGAACATTTAAAAAATAAAAAACATAACACTATGAAAGAGAATAGAAAAGAACTAAACCGCAACCTTGCACAGATGCTTAAAGGTGGTGTGATTATGGACGTTACAACTCCAGAACAAGCTCGTATAGCTGAAGCAGCTGGTGCTTGTGCAGTAATGGCATTGGAGCGTATCCCTGCTGATATTCGTGCTGCTGGCGGTGTATCTCGTATGAGCGATCCGAAGATGATACGTGGTATTCAGGAAGCTGTAAGTATTCCTGTTATGGCAAAGGTGCGTATCGGTCACTTCGCTGAAGCACAAATTCTTCAGGCAATCGAAATCGACTACATCGACGAGAGCGAAGTTCTTTCTCCTGCTGACGACATTTACCACATCGACAAGAACGAGTTTGAAGTACCTTTCGTATGTGGTGCTAAGGACTTGGGCGAGGCTTTGCGTCGTATCTCTGAAGGTGCAACAATGATTCGTACAAAGGGTGAGCCAGGTACAGGTGACATCATTCAGGCTGTACGCCACATGCGTATGATTCAGTCTGAAATGCGTCGCATACAGTCGCTCAACGAAGACGAACTCTACGAAGCAGCTAAGCAACTCCGCTCACCATACGAACTCGTTAAGTATGTTCACGACAACGGCAAGCTCCCTGTAGTAAACTTCGCTGCTGGTGGTGTAGCAACTCCTGCTGACGCTGCATTGATGATGCAGTTGGGTGCTGAAGGTGTATTCGTAGGTTCAGGTATCTTCAAGTCTGGCAACCCTGAAAAGCGTGCTCGTGCTATCGTTCAGGCTGTTACAAACTACAACGATCCTAAGGTACTTGCAGAATTGAGCGAAGACCTTGGCGAAGCTATGGTAGGTATCAACGAAAGCGAAATCGCATTGTTGATGGCTGAAAGAGGTAAGTAAACCAAGCCATATACAACGTATTTAATATAAAGAAAAGCCCCTTCATAGCCTATGAAGGGGCTTCTTAAACACCATAACATTATATGAAAATTGCTATTTTAGCACTTCAAGGAGCATTTGCTGAACACAAACAAATGCTTGATAAATTGGGAGTAGAAAGTTTTGAAATACGCCAAGAAGCTGATTGGGAAAAAGAAAAAGACGGCGTAATAATCCCAGGAGGAGAAAGCACCGTAATGCTAAAGCTCCTTCACGAACTAAACTTATTCGACAAAATAAAAAAAGACATTGAGACAGGGCTCCCTGTTTTTGGTACTTGCGCAGGACTTATTATCCTTTCAAGCAAGGTGGACGACCCACGTAGCCCATTCAGCCGTATCGGTACAATGGATATAGACACTTGTCGCAACGCATACGGCCGCCAATTAGGAAGTTTCTATATAGAAGAGCAACTCAAAGGCATCGAACCTAAAGTTCCAATGACCTTTATTCGTGCCCCTTATATAAATAAGGTAGGCGAAGGTGTAGAGGTATTGGCTGAAGTGAAAGGACATATTGTTGCTGCACGCCAAAACAATCAGTTTGTCACAGCATTCCACCCCGAACTTAACGAAGATACCCATATTCATCAACTATTCATCAATATAGTAAACGAATATATTGCAGCAAAATAAATTGCTCAACAATGCCCTTGTATATCAGCTCAATATCCTATACGCTAAATATTTAATACGTAGCGTATAGGATATTTTACATCTACTCTTACTCAAGTTTAGTTTTTACTATACAGCACTTTTAATTGTAAAGTCTTTGTTAATCGATTCAACCAAAATCAGTCGTTAGACTTCTTCGAGATTTGCGAGCTTATTTTGAGCTATTTTTGGTTGTTTTTTATTGCTGTCCGGTAAAACTTTCCTCTCCACTTCGTTGTAATAAAGAATGCTTATAAAAGTATCATTTGGGGTATTTTTCTCTGATATCCGGCTAAATTTCATGCAAATAATAGTTTTTAGTAACGGTTACTATTTGAAACAAAAAGTAAGCCCCCACTGGTTAAATGTGCCTGTATTGCCGAAAAACAAAGGCTTGTAGAACTTTCAATCAGTTTTTAGCGGACACCAATAGTTGTTTTNAGAGCCATACAAATGGATGAAGGAAGTTCTTTCAAGACCCCTGCCGGACATGACGGAGGAGGAACTCATTAAAATGCTACCTTCAAACTTCAAATAACAAATAACCCTTATATGCTGCCAGACATATAAGGGTTATTTGTTGGTGTGAAAGTCGGCTAATATTGGATGCTTACGTTGTTTTTGAAGACGTTTAGCGAGCTAAACAACTGAAAAAACAAACGAAAAGAGCCAAAATAAGGTGCAAAGACGAAAAAAGCATAACATCTAAATGCGTTAAAAAGCCTTTGCGGGCTAATGCCCGATTTGGGTTTATGACCATATCAAGCCTCTCGATGAGCATACACTACGTCTGCACACTGCCTTGAAACAGTTCCTTCACGTCGGTTGCGTCAAATGGGCAACCTCTTGTAAGCAAAGACTGATAGGCTGACTGAATGAACAGCAGCAAATTCTCCAACCTGTCATTCACTTCCACCGCCTCACGACTCTTGCCGCCCATTCTGCTCTCACGAGGATTCCACAAGTCGGGATTGCAAGAGAGCTTGCAACTGAACTGTGCGATAGAACGCCCAATGGTAATGCGTCCCATAATCGGAGCCTTGCCCGACTTGTCCAGATCGCTCTTTTTGAGGTAGAGCAACACCTTCAAGCGTGAATTCAACAAGCAAGTGCAAATTTACTTAATTAGTTCGTAAAAGCACTCATATGGTGTTCTAAATTCTAATTTCTTTCTTGGTCTCATGTTAATTTTCTTTGAATACTTTGTTATTTGTTGATGACTGACATGTTCAAACGTTTCTTTTTTTGGCACGTATTGTCTAATCAGTCCGTTAGCATTTTCTATAGCCCCTTTCTGCCATGAAGCGTATGGGTCAGCAAAATAGACGGTGACACCAAGGCTTTTGCTTATCATTTCATGGCAAGCGAATTCTGTGCCGTTGTCCGTTGTAATAGACTTGACATACTCTTTGAATGGAGATAGCAAATGTATTACAGTGCGTGCTAACTCCTTGGCATTCTTTCCCTTTTTAAGTTTTCTCATAAATAGCATATTTGTACTGCGTTCTATCAGTGTCACAATAGCACCATGATTTCCTCTTCCAACAATTGTATCCATCTCGAAGTCCCCAAAGCGTTTTCCGTCAACTTCAGTAGGTCTCTCGCTGATACTTGTTCTATTGGGTATGGATATACGTCTGCTACCAACAGGCTTGGCACGATGCTTTAGCTTGTGACGACAGTGTTTATATAGTGTTCCACCTTTTGCCTTGTCCTTACGTATCGTACGATATATGGTTTCATGGCTAATACGTTTACCTTCCTTAGCCAACACGCCAGATATTTGTTCAGGAGACCATTGTTCTGTAATAAGAAGACGTATCGCTTCATCCATAACATCCTTTTTGATTGAATGATTGCCTGGCTTTTTTCGCTTTGTGAGAGCTGCATTTGCTTGGGCAGTTTCCCAATTATACTGTCCTTTGGTCCCACTATTACGTTTTATTTCACGAGATACTGTACTTGGACATACTTTTATCGCTTTCGCAATATCTTTTAATTTAATTCCATTTTGGAGTAGCACAGAAATTGTGTACCTTTGCTCCGAGGTTAATTGTTTGTACATAACAATGCAAAATTAATTAATCTTTGGGAGACAGAGGTCTCCCTTTTTTATTTTTTAAGCATTGCTTGTTGATTTTCCACTCATGGGGGCTGCTCGCCCCCAAACCCCTCGGTGTTTTCTGGTATAGATTATTAAGCTAAACCTACACCTGAAATTGCAGTTCTATGTTGAACTTGTGATCTTTTCTGTTTTCATACGCTTTGATGTTTTGTGGCAAAATTACCAAATTCAAAGCGTTCATCACTTATGCAGAAAACTGCCGACCGTAGCAACATTCACACGTGCGAAAATAATTCAGTTACCAAATATTACTCCATCGTTACCTATGGCAAAATTGGGTAACGGTTTGGTAACTGAACTTCTGCCTAAATCTGCATATTCCTGCCCTTTACGAACAGTGCAGTCTTATGCAAACCGTTCCGTTTCCTCCTCATTATCAGTCGATTTACATCAACTTCGATTTTTCCTCCTTTTCTTTGATTAGTTGCCTCCCATACATATATGTTTTGCATTTGAAATGCTATGTACTGGGCCTATCAAACATTATATTTGAAATATATTTGAAATATATTCGTTATATTTTAAGCAAAAAATTTGCTCATCTCAAAAAATATTCATACCTTTGCACCGCTTTTAAAGAATTATACATTCTCAAATTAAAAGCCCAGATGGCGGAATAGGTAGACGCGCTGGTCTCAAACACCAGTGGAGCAATCCATCCCGGTTCGAGCCCGGGTCTGGGTACCAAGCAAAAAGCTAAGTGGTTGATTATTCAACACTTAGCTTTTTCTTATTTTGTAAATGTTCCCAAATTGTTCCCAACCAGCATTAATCACCATTCCATAACTGGTCAGGGAAAACTCTTTTTATAGGTTCTATTTCCTTTGTTCTTCTCAAATAATCCAAAGCCTTATGTCTATAATCTCCCATATTAAAATATTTCTCTATTACAGTATGTAGCCCCTTATTATTGTATAACATGATAGCTCTTTCATACTCTTTGTTGGCTATTACACCATTTATACAAGATTCTCGTTCATTAAATAACTTGTTAATATCAACTTCTGATATAAACTTTTGAAAATTCTGTTCTACTTCTTCTTTCTTATTACCAACTGAGATATGGGATGATTTAAAATAAGCATTGATAGCAGATGAAACAAACTGAGATACCTGCGCTTGCTTATCTTTTTCAAACTGGTTTAAAATACGTGTTTTAATTTCATCAATATCACACTCTTCATTTTTGTACTTAGCAAATCCTATGATAATGTCCGGCAATAAGAATAGATTTTCTACTTCTGCCACATCATAAGAAAATACATTTTGTTCCTCTAATTTTGCAAGTTGTTCTTTTGAACGAAAGTCATGATCAATTATTCCATAGGCTTTTGCAACTGTATTGGGTATTTTATTAAAAGATTTTGTAAAGTTTATCACATCTTTACATGTTTCAACAGGGGTTATAGTATAATTCTCAAACAATAATTCAAATATCTTCGAATCTAAACTATTTCTCTTTCCTTCGCAAAATAGAATCTTCTTTCTGCTACCTAAGAGTTTTAATAATAATTCTTCAGGAATTTCATTTCCCTCAATGTTATCTATAGTCCATTTTGAAGGATATTCAAAGGAACGTATCCAAGCCTTTCGAGCATCACGGTTCGCTGCAAATTGTAAATCATGTGTTAGATATAGAAAAGTGCAATCCTGTCTTTCCAACTCTAATTTATTCCATAATTTATCAACTATAGTCTTGTGTAAATACATTTCTGGCTCATCAATTATAATAAGAGAATTCTTTGGAGCTAATAACACCCTCCCTACAAGACCTTAATTCCGCAGCATAAATTCTTGTAAGAACTCCAAGTGCCTGAGAAACAAAGTTCTCAAAACACTTGGATATGTCAGAAATTTCACCTATCTTGGTGCTGTAAACATAACAAGTAAGCAAAAAAAACTGATATGGCAAAGGTAGCAATTAAAAACGAGAATATCACTTCTTTCGGTGGAATTTATCATATTATGGACGTTTTCTCAAAGTTGGGCTTTGAAAAACTTACCGAATCTGTATTGGGCAAACGTGGAAGTAGCGGCAAAGCATTCTGTTATGGAAGTATTTTTGGATCTCTCTTCTTCAGTTACCTTTGTGGTGGAGAATGCCTTGAGGACATCAATGCGCTTATTGGGCAGTTCAAGCAAAGACCTGATACGCTGTTACCCGGTGCCGACACTGTGGGGCGCGGACTAAAGGAGCTTACCGAGAAAAATATTGTCTATAAGAGCAAGACCTCCGACAAGTCGTATAGTTTCAACACAGCAGAAAAGTTGAATACCTTACTTTTACGGATGATACGAAGAATGGGGCTTATAAAGGTGGGCAGTCATGTTGACTTAGACTTTGATCACCAGTTTATTCCAGCCCACAAGTTCGATGCAAAATATTCTTACAAGCAGGATTTTGGCTATTTCCCTGGTTGGGCTTCCATTGGGGGAATCATAGTCGGAGGTGAGAATCGTGACGGAAACACCAATGTGAGATTCCATCAAGAAGACACGCTCCGTCGCATTATGGACCGTGTAACCTCAGAACTTGGTGTGGTAATAGAGCGTTTCCGTGCTGATTGCGGATCGTTCTCAAAGGAAATTATCCAAACCGTAGAGCAGCGCTGCAACACGTTCTATATACGTGCTGCCAACTGCGGCAGCCGACACGAGGACTTCCGCCAGCTGAAAGAATGGAAGAGTGTTGAGGTTGATTATGAGAGATGCGATGTCACCTCCGTCAGCATAGACAACTTAATAGAAGGAAAGTCATACAGGCTTGTCGTACAGCGTAGTCCTTTGAAAGACAAGGATGGCAAGCAACAGACAGATATGTTCGGAGTAATATACACATACCGCTGTATCCTCACCAATAACTGGATGTCTACCGAGAAAGACATCATTACATTTTATAATGAGCGTGGAGCAAGCGAAAAGAACTTCGACATACAGAACAATGACTTCGGATGGTCACATCTGCCCTTTTCCTTTATGGCTGAGAATATGGTTTTTATGATGGTTACCGCCATGCTGAAGAACTTCTATCTCTATCTCGTCCGTCATATCAGCGATAAGGTCAAGCCGTTGAAAAAGACAAGCAGGCTGAAAGCCTTTATCCTCCATTTTGTCAACGTACCAGCAAAATGGGTGCGCACTGGAAGGCAGAACGTTCTGAACCTATATACAAATAAAAACTACTACGCTGAGGTCTTTATTGAATAAACATCATTTTTTGTGGTTTTTCATACTTCCCCATTGGTTTGGGTGGGGGATTTTATGCTTAGAAAAGACCCCAAAAACACCGAAGCACCTCATATCAACATATAGAGCCCCAAAAAGACATCTCAACATATAAAATTTTCTCACAAGAAAAAATACTGCGGAATTAAGGCAAGATATAAAATAATACGTTCTCCATCACTCATTTGAAAAGCAGGATAAGCCTCTTTTACCGTATCATCAGTTAAAATCAAATTATTACTATCGTCACATTGTAAAGTCCTGTGTTCAATTAAGAAATTCCAAATGCCGGCAGTTCGATCTAACACGCTGTGTAATTGTTGCTCCGAAGGTCTTTCGCCTCTTTCATAGGCATCACAAAACTTATTTCTGCGCGCCATTCTTTCTGAATATAATGCAGCTAAAACGTATCTAAATTCCGATCCATATTGTTTTGTTACATTCCATGGGAGATCATCATCTTTAGAAGCATTAAATGTTTGCTTATCATCTAATATTTCTCTTTGGTATTGATTATATCTCTCTGCAGTAGCAGCATAATTAGGTGTACTGCTAAATGTTGGTATGATAAGTAGTTTTTGAGCAGGGATAACGATACCATCTTTAACATTTAAGGATTTCTGCAACGTATTAGCTAAGGTTGTTTTACCACAACCATTAGCCCCTACAACCACGGTGTTTTCTTGTGCAAATCCTAAACTCTTATAGAAGTGGTAACTATCTATATTTGCAGTTATTTGAGATAAAAAAAAATTATCAAGATTTGCAATATTCTCTATCGCGTTATTACTTATATTTTGTCTTATTACATCCATCATTGGAGAAAGAATGTCAAAGCTATTTATTAGTATATTATCATAAGAAGATGGTATTATCCCCCCTTCTATATCTTCATTGATTTCTTTCATCCATAAGATAGTGTTAAGAATGCTTTGAGCACACTTAACATCTGTATTTTGACACTGTTCTTGTAATGCGATTAACTCACTAACATTATTTTTAAGCACTTGCTTAAACTCGTTCATCTCCATAGTGTTTTATATCTTTGCTCTAATTGATATATTAATTGTAGAATAAATTTTGAACTATCTTTTTGACATAGATATTCTATCATTTACTGCACCAATAAGGATATTATACAGACTGTCAAGCAGCTGCTCGTCTAAGCCAAAACATCTTAATACTGTCGCATCAAAATTACGCCTATCCGTGCGAGTAACTTCATCAACCACAGAATTAATAGATCGATTCTTTAATGGTTGAAATGCTGCGATTATTGCATCTACATCTTTTTTGCTCAATAAGTTAGGATTTAGCATCTTAATCTGCTTAAGGAAGTCAGCGTTTAAATCTAAAGCACCCAAATTACGTGAAGTACCACGCATTTCAAGTATTAAGAATGTAATAACAGAATTGAGTAAAGCTGCTATTAGCTCCACATCATAGCCTTCCTGTACCTGCATTGCTATCAAGCGTTGATCAATAGCAAATGGTTCTTTGGAAAAAGTAAAGAAGAAGCGTTCGTAGGGATTAATTGCCGTGATTATGTGTCCTCTTTTGGGATTTAGAGAATACCAAAAAGGACGGTGTCCTGCGCACGCCTCTGACACGGTTTGGCTGCCATTTCTGTTTGGCACATTCACAAATTTATCAATCCACGATTTTGTCCCTTCATCTATTGCCTTTTTCTCTTCTTGACAGACAAATAGCCAGAACTTGTATTTTTCATCAAACTCTATCTGTTGGAGTTCTGATGATGACTTTACATACGGAACCAAATACTTTTCGTCAATGTGTGAAGTCCTTACATTTTCTTCTTTGATAACAAACATTTGGTTCCATCCTGTTCGCTCACCTCTGAACACTTTTACTATGCTTGGATGATATTGAGTCAAACAATTTTCAAAGCTGCCAAACAAGTTGGTAGAAAAGAAGAATTGTCCCCAATTAGTCTTACTATCAAGACTGCCCAATAAACATTCTTTAGATGCTAAACATACTGACAATCTTCCATCCTTACGCTTATATAGGTCATTAAAGAAGTTGTCCTTCTCCCACAAATCATTACAAGGGTCGCTACAATTATCAATGTCGCTATAAAAGTCTTCAATCTGCTTTATTTGCTCGCTAATAGAGTCCGCAACAAATAGTTCATTAAGCTTGCGGTTAAGAGTGATAAACCTTGTAGGCTCGTCACTCTGTGTTTTATCCAACACAAAATAAATAGTAGATACCTGAGAATCCTTAAACCAATGTTCTGCATTGCTCTTTACGACATATCGTATATGAAAATTGTCTAACAAGAACTTTTTAAATTGGAAGCCATACTCTTTACCTAACCATGCATTTGATGTTATCGCAGACAAGCAACCGTCGGGTTTAAGGAATCGGTCTGCATTGTAAACACAATATGTGAAATAATCTGAGCGTTCGTTGATTTTGAAAGTATTATCTTTCAAAAATGCTTGCTGCTCGCTTTGAAATTGTTCTCTAAAGAAAGCTGATAGCTTCTCGTTTAGAATATCCTCTTGCTGTATAAACGGAAAATTACTTGCAATACCGTCAAAAGTAGGTATTGAGACCTCAATATGCTTTGTGTGATCATGCGAATCGGGGAAAACGACCTTTTTTCCAACTTTCAAATTAAAGAAGTCATCACGCATAACACGAGGAAAATTATCGGTTGCAACCACATCTTGCTTATATAGGTTGATAACAGATAAAATAGCAGGGAAGTGGGAAACATCATTGCCCCAAATCTGCTTTAGTAGTTCTCCATGCTCCTTTGTACCTAAAGCTCGTAAAATCTCATAAAAAGAATTTAGAAAAGTACCAGTCCCACAAGTAGGGTCGAACAATACGTCCTTATTAGTTTTAACAACAGGGAATGCCACAAGGTTTGCCAATAATTCATTAGTGAAATATTGACCAAACTTTTGCTTCTCATCATCAGGTACAAGATTCTCCAATATATGACCAATAACTTCCGTTGGTAAAACCTTAAGATCGAAAGAAGTAAGCACTTTCAATAGGGCATAAATCGCTTTATCGGTCAAATCAGAATATTCTATACTATCTGTAAAATACGGTTGAAAGATAGCTTGATAATCTATCTTCTTTGCTTCGTCAAAATAGCTATTCAACAAATCTTTAGCAGACTCACTTTCATCAAAAGTAATTGGTTCCAATTCTCCACTTAAATTCTCACAGAGGGTCAAATAGAAAATTATTTTTCCTATTAAATTGTAGAACGTAAACTTCGCCAAAACCTGTTCTGGTATGACATATTCTCTCTTTCTTGATGAGGATTCTAAAATCCTCAAAGTGGAACTTTCATAAATTTTCCATTTATTAAACTCATCTCTAAACGCACGATTACTGCCCTTTTCCTTAATAATGGCTTCTTTAAATTGAGGGATAATAATTGCTGATGCTTGTTGTACAGCTTCAATTATGTTCCCTGAAATATCAAGTGCAGGTTTCAAAGTTCCATTATGATACAAAGAATCTAAATCATGCAGAATTTCCTCTGTACGTTCTTTCAATAATGGTTCGTGCTGTGCAAACTTTACAGGATCAGCTAAATCCTCACGATTGTTGATAGTTGAAACCTTTGGGTAGACTTTTAACTTTGATAGGCTGTCAAGTGTATATTCTTCATCGTCTATATGCCAAATGATAGCTTCTGCACCGTTCCATGTAACAAAGGAATCAGAGAGTAGTTTATGTGCCTTTTCCAGCGCATTCTCCAACATAACGGTATCGTCAACGGCAGTATCTGGAAACTTCAATTCCCATCCATTGAATATTACACCAGAAGTCTTATCAACGAAAAGAAGAATATCAGGAAATTTAGTTCTTCCCGATTTCATTTTTACTCCTGTATCATTAGTTGCATCTTGAAAAACAGTAGTCTTTCTGTCAATAGCTGATTTTATCCAACTAATAAGTTGACCAGCCCAATCTCGTTCGTTTCTCTTTATATCAAGTTTTGCCATAACTATTACTTTGCAGCGGAGGTATATACTTTGTTGTCAAAAAGACCTTGTATGACAGGTTCCATTTTATCATTGTGCTGCTTAGCAGTAACCTCTGCAAGGCGATCTGCACATACTTGTATATAATCTATTTCTTTGACCTTATGTAGCATTACATTCTGATTTTTCTCAATTCCGATATACTTTCTATGCTCCATAGCAGCAGCAACTAAGAAACTACCACTGCCACAAGCATTATCAAGAATAATATCGCCAGGGTTAGAGAATGTTCTTATTAAGTATCGCCCAAGCTCAACAGGTTTTTGAGTTGGATGATATACAGTTCCTTCTGACTCTGCCGTTTTTACATATAAAAAATCTTCTATTGGAATTTCATTATCATCCATACATAGGACATCATTTGGATAACGCATGCCGTTACTCTGAACATGTCGTGGCTTGAAATCTCCATAACTTCCTGTATATTGATTTTTGCGAATACCTTTATCATAGCTCTCTCCCTTTGTCATTTGGGGATTGTATGTGGGTTGCTGTTTATAAAACACACAAATATCTTCATGCTTTCTCAAAGGTTGCTTCTTAGCATTTAAGAAATTTGTTGATTTTGATTTTATCCAAACTATTTTGTATTTGAACCAATCTTCATTGCTTAAAATCAGCTTTGCCGTGAAAAGACCTTGCGCAGTTAGAACAATAGCACCATTATCTTTTATAATACGCATATATTGTTGCCAAAGCTTATCTAAGTCAATGACGGAATCCCACTTATTTTGTGTTGTTCCGTAGGGTAAATCGCACAAAATCATATCTACTGATTTGTCTGGAATATTAGGCATAACCTTCAGACAATCATCTTCAATAACCTTATTAACAAAATCTTGAATGTTATTTTCCATATTCTCTTATACTTTCAGCAACCATATTCAACACTCCACTTGCACAATCTTCTTCTGCAAGCACATCATAAACCTTATCTGCGAGCCAAAGTTGGATTAACTCTCTTTCATCTGTTTCAAGAAGTTTTGCAAGTAAAATTACTTGTTCCCTCTTGGCTTTACGCTCTCCTCGCTCAATTCGACTATACATAGGAGTATCTATCTCCAAAGCAGACGCTAATTGCCGTTGAAGTAATCCTTTTTGTTCCCGCAACTCTTTAAGTCTTTCAGAAAAAACCATAGTTGTCACATTGTGATTTGTCATTATTTGGCAAATATAAGCAAAAATATTGATAACAACACTTTTTCCACGTAAAAATGTTGCTTTCGTTGTAATATTATATTTTCATTCTCCCAATTCTATTTTGAGAAATCTTATACTCATTTTTCGCCCTCCACTGTTCATATTTCATCTTAAACCACTCAACTACAGGCAAATCATCAATAAACAATTGCCACTTGTTTTTCTGTTCAGGTCGAACAACATTTTTAATGTATGCAACAGATTGCTCCGTGTCAAACTTACGATTATGCTGCTTAGAATAAAGCGAACCACGGAAGTTAACTTTCTTGAAGCATGCAATAGCCTTTATTAAATTAGGAGTAAAGCCCATTTGCAAGCATTCACACACGATAGCCTTAATATCGGCAAGATAAGGAATAAGTTCGTCCAACTTTCTTTCCTCTTCTTGTTTGCTAATCGAGTATTGGGTGAACTCATCTTTTATTGTTTCCACTTGCTGCTGATACATCATTTCAGAAGTCTCCATTTGCCTTTTGAGCGTAGAGATATTCCCCTCCAAAGTAGCCTTGTCTGCATTAAGCTGCTTGTTTTCTTCTTCTAATCGCTTTACCTTATTATTTCCGAAAAGAGAAGATACACTATCAGTAATGGCTATTGTTGCATTTACGGCAGAGTTTTTGAGTTTCTCCATCTTAATGTCTTGATTTACTTCTCTGAGTTCTGACTGTAGTTGCTCCTTGTTTGTTTCAAGTGTTTGCAACTCACTTTGTAAGTTCTCTGTTGCTCCAATGAGAGACTTATAATAGTCTGAAGTAGAGATATGTTTCGCTTCAGATCCCTCAATACCACGTTGTAATCCATACTTGTTCATAAGTTGGGCATAGCTATCTTGATAATGCTTTAGCTTATTGCGTGCCATGACATCATCTGCACATAGTCTGACTATACCAGATTTCTTCTTTCGGTACTTCCTTTTACCATTCTCTTCTTCTTTCTTTGCTTTCCTTTGCTCACAGGTAACAATAGGTATAATCGTCGCATGGATATGTGGTGTGTGTTCGTCCATGTGCAGAATAGCCGACACTACGTTCTCTTTGCCGTAGGTTTCTTGTAACCATTGAATGTTATCTTGACACCAGTTACCAAGTTGTCCACTTTCTTCTACCTGCTTCATTTCCTCGTGCGTTCCTGTGAGCAATACCCGGATTGCTCGTACTTGATTCTTACCAATCTTGCGAGTGATACCAGCCGTATTGATGCGATGGCTTATTGCTTCACTTCGGGAGTGGATTCCATCAGGGAACTCAATGAGTTCTTTGTTTAAGTGAGTGCGATTTTCATCTGCATTCTTAGGATGAATGGTGCGTTCGATATGAGCAGACATACCCGTGTCGGCTCCTTTTGCTTTCTCTAAATGTAATACTGCGTATCCCATAGTCCTCTTACATTATTTGTTTTTACGTTTAGGTTGATGATTCTCTTCGGGGTTTCAAAAGGGGATTCCCCTTTGCTCATTGGGCATTTTTAGCATAGGAGTGTAACGGCTGCGTAAAGAAAATGCCCTAATGAGCTATGGTATTTCGCTTTATGAAATATCCATAGGGGAGTAAGCGATGATTTATAGCCCCTTTCCTTTTCCCTTTTGTTGTTGAATGATGATAGGTTTATCACAAAGTAGGTCGTTAATATCCTTATATTTTGAGTAAGCTCGTGCGCCATCTTTAACCTTATACCCTAACTCTTTTGAGAGTTCTACATAAGCTGTCCAGCCTGATCTATCGTTGTCGAAAAGACAAACGATGTGTCCGTAGGAGGTTAAAAGGCTCTTTGCCTTTTGCAAGTTGGTGACGGAGTTAAGGATGATATAATCCGAAACTCCCACTGACTTGTCATCACTAAGGGTTAAGATACCCTTACCTTGCTTTTGCAAGGCCATATAAGATAGATAGTCCATAAATCCCTCAAATATCAGACAGCTATTGGCTTGGTCTTTCGATTTGATAATCGTAAATGATTTAGGTGCTATGCAGCCTTTGAAGAATGAGTTGCGAAGTTCGTAGCCACCAGCCTTGTTAGCAAAACCTATAGCGAAGTAGGTTTTATCTTTATGGGTAAAATGAAGTTCTACACATTCCTTTTGAGCGATCTCTAAATCCACTTTGCGCTCAGAGAGATAACGAAGTAAAGCAGGGTGAGATAGTTCATACACTTTTATATCCTTAAAAGCAGACTCTTCTGGTACCGCTGTCTTTGTAGGTTGATAGGAATGATAGCTCATAGCTGATATACCTAGAGTTAATTTTGCTATTTGTGCAAGCAAATAGGAAATATCTCTTGAATGGTATAACTCTTCTGCAAGTGCGATGATGCTACCTCCTTTGCCTAGTCCGAAGTCATACCAAAGATTAAGTTTTGTATTGACTTTGAACGATGCTACTGTTTCATTCCTAAAGGGTGATTTGTAATAGAGCTTTTCACCACTTACTTTGATAGGAGTATGCCCTATCGCTTGTAGAAAGTCTTGTAGTTTTATCTGTTTTGCGGTTTCGATATTCATATTCGTACAGTTTAGATGTTGTTAGAAAATTGATGATTTGATGAATTTGGGGATAAGTGATTGATATTCAGAGAATGTACCACTCATCATTTATTCATCAAAGTATTTATCATGAGGGAAATGAAGAGGAACTATTGGAACAATCCTATTGCTATAGTTTAGTAAGTTTATGAAGAAAACAGATGTTAATATCTTGTTATCCTTACGACATGATTAGGATATGATGATTTCATATTATCCTCATCGCTATATCTTTTTATCATATAAAGCCATTATCTTTTTATCATATAATCATGACTTCTATATTTCACAATCTCGATATTTTGTCTTTTCATAGAAGAAGAGTATATTTTTTAGAGTAGCAAGTTGTACTTTTGTGCGGACAAAAGTGCTGCCTACTTCACGAAGTAGGATTATCGCGACTTCACTTGTTCGGGATTTACTGCTGACCAAAAGAGGAACCATGTATATACATGATAATTTCTCTTTTGGATAGCAATAACCTCTTCATCAATGATTTATTTATGATGTCTTTTTGATGAGTATTTATTTCCCTTATGTTCAGTGAGTTATATTCTCTTTTCATCAATTCATCAAAATAATAAGGGTTATAACGCTAAAAGTTGTTCGAGGGTGACCGTATAGTACCTTCCCATGCGCCTGACATCAGAATAATAGTTGGGGCGGTTGTAATCTATCTGGTAAGTGGTATAGCAAAGCGTATTACTTGCTGGTTGTAGCTTCCAAATATCCTGTACTACTTTACGCACTTGCCCTTTTTCGGCTTTCACCTGTGTGAAGTTGAGTAGTGAAACAATATCATTCAGACAGAAGGAATATTCCCTGATATTCATCTGTTGCATAATGTCAATGGCAAGTTCTGCCATTTCAATCTCCAACTTGTTACGATTGCTCCTAATAATTCGTTTTAAAGCTGGTGTTTCCGTGAGTTTAGGATTGAACCACATACGGCTTTCTTCTTGGGTACTTAGTGTGCGATGCTGGAGAAAAAATAGAAAGGCAGGTATTTCTTCTTTGAGCTTCTTGAGGAAATCTGTATCATCAGATTGCAGTTTTTCTATTTTTCTTACCCAATAGCGGGTTTCTCCCATATCTATGATAAGAGGGAGGTACTCGTTGTTGGAACAGAGCACAAACTTGGAAAAGAAGGCTATTTCAGAGCGGTCTTTTCCTTTGGCTTCCACCTTGTAGGTATGTGTGGTACTTAGATTCTTTAGTCGTTCACTGTCTTCCCTACGGTTAAGCAGCACTTCATCTACTACGATAATGAGCTTTCCTGCCCAGTCAGCATTGAACTGACTGCGAAAATCCTCATTCGTATTAAAGGTTACATTGTCCTTAAAGATGGCTTTAAGGAAGTTGAGGAAGGTACTTTTACCTGTGTTGCGCTCTTCTGATACCAACAGAAGGATAGGTAACTTCTGAATGGGCTTTAGCCCAAGTTTAACGGGCATAATTATTTTTCATAAATTTTCAGTGTGTTTTGAGGGTTTCAGGTTTGCTAAGTACTTAATAATCAGCCGTAGCGTTTTCTGAATACGGGCTAAATCTGATTTGTAGGACACTAGCATATCAATTTTTTTTTGTTACTTTGCACCTATGCACGCAAATGTACAGACACGTTTTAATCCGGCAACTGGTGAAAAGGCTCTTTATTATAGACTTAAAGAGTCGTATCGTGACGTGGTTGGACACGTACATTCGCTCATCCTACTCAATATTGGTTTTGAACCTTCTCTCACAGCCTTGCAGGTGAGAAGAATTGCTTTTGCACTTACAGAGCGTTTTAAGAACAGAGGAACTAATTCTTTATTTGGCAAGCATTTGGAGGGGCTTACTGAACTGGAACAGGCTAAGGCGGATGAGTGGTGGCAACGGATGAAAGAGGAAGGTGGAATTGATAGATTCGATAAGAAGGAACAGAAGGCAAGAAAGGAGTCTGAACGTTATATCGATCTTGCTACGGCAGAACATACTGACGCAAGGAATGTTGGTGCAGAATGGCTCTGTAAGCAGACCATTGATAAGCTGGGGCTGGAAGAGTTCCTGCGTGACCAAGGATGGAGCAACCATTCTATCCACACCGCACTCTCTGCGCTCATCATCCGGACTGTGTATGCCGTATCTGAACGTTCCTCGTATTATTATCTCAGGGATAATTCGGCTGCCGCCGAACTTTACACTGGGTCGCAAGACTGGACTCCGGGTATCAATGCCCTGTACAAGGTAACGGACAAACTCTATGAACTTAAAGAGAAGATAGAACGTCACTTGTGCAATGTAACAGATAACCTTTTTAATATAGATAACAAGCTGATGCTCTTTGACTTGACAAACTTCTACTTTGAGGGTAGTAAGCGTGAAAGCAAGAAGGCACAGTTTGGTAGGTCGAAAGAGAAGCGATCTGATTGTAAACTTCTCGTCCTGGCCCTGTGTATCAATAAGGAGGGCTTCATACGCTATTCTTCTATCCTGGAAGGCAATACGGCTGACCCTAAATCACTGCCTGATATGATAGATACGCTGGCAGACAGGAATCCTGTACAAAAAGAAAAATCGCTTATTGTGATGGATGCAGGTATTGCAACCGAAGAGAATCTAAATCTTATTAAGGCAAAGGGTTACAACTATCTCTGCGTATCCCGCACCAAGCTGAAAGATTACACGCTCAGTGAGGACCATAAGAGTGTGATGGTAAAAGACGCCCGAAAGCAAACGATAACGCTCAACAAGGTACACACCGAAGGTGAGGACTACTATCTTGAGATAACCTCTCCATCTAAGGCTATGACCGAATCGTCAATGAACAAACTTTGGCGTGAAAGATTTGAGACAGAGCTGAAGAAGATAAATGATGGTATTGCAAAGAAAGGTGGAACGAAACTCTACGAGAAGGTTGTAGAGCGTACGGGACGAGCCATACAGAAATATCCTTCTATCGCAAGATACTATGCGATAGACTACATTAGAAACGAAGAAAAACCAAAGGAAATGCTACGTGTAGACTGGAAGCTCAAAGACCTCTCAGCCATCGAGTCCGGACACGGCGTATACTTCCTACGGACCAATGTAGAAACACTCGACGAGCGTACCACATGGGACTATTACAACCTCATACGAGAAATCGAATGTACCAACAGGCAGTTGAAGACCGACCTGAACCTCCGTCCTATATATCATCAGACCGATGACCGGAGCGATGCGCATCTTTTCTTCGGTCTGCTTGCCTACTGGGTGGTAAATACCATCCGCTGCCAATTGAAGCGAGAAGGCGAATCCTGCTATTGGACCGAAATCGTGCGGAGGATGAGCACCCAGAAACTTGTAACCACGGAAGGTAGGAACCCGTTAGGAGACATCGTACAGATGCGACAATGCAGCAATCCCTCAAAGCAGGCAACTGCTATATACGATAAATTAAAACTGAAATATGCACCATTCAGAAAAATAAAAATTTGTAGGACACAGAGTCCATAGCCAAAACTGAAAAAGTATAATAATAGCAAGATTCTACGATGATAGGTGTTAAACTTGGGTTAGAATGTTAAAACCTAACTTCTGTGCCTCAGTCTCAATATTGTTATGACGACGAGTCTCATCATCAATAAACACATCTATGCTATTACGTTCAACATCATATCGACATCGTTTCAGCCGATCTCGTACTCTATATTTCTGCTTATTAGGGAATACTTTGATCTTTGTTTCCTGACTAAGACCAAAAATAGCCTTTGCACGTTCTCGTTTTATAAGACGGATTCTCGTCTCTGACATTATCTTAGCAGTATTTGCCTTACTTCGCTTTTGGTGTCCTTTCGTTGCTGCTTGATTGACTATAATATTTACAGACGAAACCGAAATATTGTAAGCATCCAATATTAGCCGCCTTTGTGTAACATTCTTGCTTTACTACCTTTGCCCGAAAAACTTATGTTTGTACTCAATGAAACAAATGTTTTTCGGGTTTGTTGCACTCCTGTGGACATGCGTCAGGGTATTCTTCGCCTGTCCCAATTGGTACGCAGCACACCCCCATTACTTTTATGCGGAGATTTGCGATTTCCGCACAGCAAAGGATATAGGCATCGATCGTCCCGAAAAAAACGAGATACTCCATAACATTCCGCCGACACCTGAACAGGAGGAGTTTATCGGCAAGTTGATGGAGTTTGCCAAAAACGGTGATGCCACCCTTTTAGGGCGTGCGCCACTGAGCGAGAGTGAGGAAAAGGCAAAGATGCTGATTGCAACTGACTACGCCCGCAAGATGAGCTTGGATCTACGCATGATAGACGAAAATGGGTACTCAGACCATATCGACAACAAGGCAAGCCATTGTGCGAAATTACTCAATGACTACTATCAGAAGTATGATGCACAGAAAGGTACCCAGTTTGTATTCTCCGATTTGGGTACGTATAAGCCCGGTGGAGATTTCAATATCTATTCGGAGGTAAAGCGTAAATTGGTGGAAGATTATCATATCCCGTCCTACGAGATACGCTTTATTCAGGAGTGCAAGAACGAGAAAGCCAAGAAAGCGATGGTAGAAGCGATGAATCGTGGAGACATCCGTATCATCTTCGGTTCTACTTCTATGCTTGGAACGGGTGTCAACGCCCAGCAGCGTGCGGTGGCGGTGCATCAACTTGATACACCCTGGCGACCCTCAGATTTAGAACAGCGCAATGGTCGGGCAATCCGTAAAGGCAATATGGTTGCCAAAGAATTTGCGGACAATAAAGTTGATGTGATTATCTATGCCGTGGAGCGGTCGTTGGACAGTTACAAGTTCAACCTACTACATAACAAGCAATTGTTTATCAATCAGTTGAAGACCAATACGCTCGGTAGTCGTACCATTGACGAGGGTTCGATGGACGAGGATAGCGGTATGAACTTTTCAGAGTATGTTGCCGTGCTATCTGGTAATACGGACTTGTTAGAGAAAGCCAAACTCGACAAGAAGATTGCCACGCTGGAATCCGAGCGTAAGAACTTCCTCCGTGAACGTGATGCCGCAACGGGAAAGTTGGCAGAGATTGACAGCTCCGTGTCTTTCCATTCAGACAAGATCAAGGAAGCCAAGGCAGACTTGGCGTGCTTTGAGAAGCGTGTGGAGCGTGATAAGGACGGCAATCCTATCAACAAACTGGTCATAAAGGGCGTGGAAGACAGCACAGACATCAAGGTCATTGCCGCACGCCTGAAAGAAATTAACGACAAGGCACGTACCAAAGGCGAGTACAATAAAATCGGTGAGATTTATGGTTTTTCAATCATGGTGAAAACGGAAAGTACCTCAAAGGATTTGTTTGACTGCTCCATGAATCGTTTCTTTGTCAAAGGGCAGGAGAGTATCTACTATACCTATAATAATGGTAAGTTGGCTACCGACCCGAAACTTGCGTGTGAGAACTTCTTGGGTGCGCTGGGGCGTATCCCCAAGGTGATAGAATCGCATGAGAAGGAGAAAGAAAAGGTTGCAGCCAATAAGGAAATCTATACTGCTATTGCTAATGGGACGTGGAAGAAAGAGGACGAACTTCGCTCGCTCAAAGGGCAGGTGGCAGAGTTGGATAGGAAGATTGCATTAACGCTTTCAGCGGACAAAGAAGATAAAGAAGAACAGGGAAATAGTCTGTCCGAAAATGAGACTTCTATATCAATAAAAATAGGCAATGAACAGACACAAGAAGCAGATAATCGCTCACAGAGTTTTCGTCCGAAATGGCGGCATTAAAACATCTAATTCCGAAATAATGTACCCCAAAAGTTTTGTTTCTAACTTTTGGGGTCTTTCTGTAAAACAAAAGAGATTTTCTTTATGAATATTCGTTCTTTCCTAAATGTTTAATTCTCTTGCCGTCCTAAATCAATATTTTCTATCGAGTGGAGAATCTTGGTGAAAGAGGATTTTATATTGTCTGGTGATGGTATCTTACGGTATGCGATTTTAGATAAATTCTCAATATATTTCGGTGTCAGAGAACTCCATATATTTTCAAAGTCTTTTATCAAGGGAGATTGATTTAGGTTATCCAAAAGTTTCCAGCCTCTTGGCTCATCAAAGGCTTGCTGATCGTGTTTTATCAGTGTTGTCAAATCTGACACAAACGCATCGCTGGAAATATAGTTTTGTAATTGTTCTATGCTTAGGAGTGCATCCAAATCATAGAAGTGACGTACTTTGGATGTCAATGATGCCAATGGAGTGTCGCTCATTGAAAAACGAATAAGCGATACGACTTTCTCACATAAAGTTTGTCTGAGTGACAACACATTTAACTCAAAGGGTGTAAGATTATACAGTTCTATAAAGGAACTCATTCCCTTCTTTCTTAGAAATGTAGTTACAAATGGCTCAATTATTCGTATTTCATGGGGAAATGGATTGGCAAATGCACTGATTTCCACTATAATTCTTGCTGGTACAGGGTTGGATAATTCATCCAATCCTACTTGAGTATTATAGAGAAAAGCTTGTTTTCTATATTTTGATCCTTTGGAAATATCGCTGAAATCTAAATCCTCTTTAAAATTAGCTGTAACTTCTTTCATGAGGTGCGAAAGTAGCATTTTTACTTGATTACCACTCATGTGTTCGCTTATGACGGCAAAATCTACATCTTCGGAAAATCTGTTTATCAGTTGATAAGCCTTAGACAAGGACGTACCACCTTTGAATACTATCTGTTCGGTATAACTACTTTCAGAAAGAGCACGAAGTATGGACGATATGTAGTAATCCTTCTCTACCAGTTGGATAGGGATGGTGAGCTCCTCAGAAGCGGCATGAAGCAGGTCTCTGAAATTTTCTTTTTCCAAATGCAGTTGTTTGGCTATTGTATGTTCCATTGTTTTTTTGCGAGTGATGGTGAAAGTCCAATCCTAAATTGCGTTAGCGGACTAAGCGATTGATATAATTTATCTGTCAATGATTTGTCAGAAAGCATCGAACCCAGCAGGGCACGAGTTAAAGGAGAGTATTTCATCGAAAGTTCCACTATCCGCTCCTGTTCTTTTTTAGAATAGGCATTTATTAAATTCTTCAAACGAGAATAGGATTGGTCAACAGTCGTATCGGGTATCTTTTTTATCCATTTAAGGCAATCCAACAGGCGTAGCATATCAATAACCTCCTTGTTTATCTCATTCTTTTGTATTACAAACCGAACTGCATACATACCTCGTTTTCTATTTCGACGAGGGAAGTTTGTCCCAATTTCGAGGGTGGTAGATTGCTGTGTGGTAAGTCCCAATAAGTTGAAAGCGTAGAATCCTGTCAGATAACCTACAGGGCGGTTATCTTTGTATAATAAATCCCGAAATCTTTCTTCCATAGTAGGTCCGACTTCTCCGAAAGGTGTTATTTTAGGTTTATAGTAGAGACCCGGACTGAGCCGCTCTATTTCTCCTTTTTCCACAAGTCTTCGTAAAGTCATCACTGCTGCTTGATGCTCGGTGTGCAAAAGCCCTAAGTCTTCTAACTTAAAGACTTTTCCCATTTCGAATTCTGATATTTTCTTCTTAATACCCTTGCTTGTCATACAATTCAATCTTTGTGCAAAGATACACATTTTGTTATGTAAACGCAAGCATTTACATAACAAAATACATATTCATATCGTGAAAGATGATTACCATTCATCACGCTTGCGTAGCATTTCGTCTATCTCTTCACGAAGAAAAAGAAGTCTTCCGTTAGCTTTTAGGTATGGTATCTTATGGGCCCAAACCCAGTTGTAGATGGTTTTTTGCTCCACTTTGAGAATTTTCGATACGTCGATGATGTCAAGATACTCTGGTTTAAGAGGCGGATGGGTAGTTGTATCAACAGACTGCTCTTTCAGTACAAGCAGTTGATCGAGTTTATTCTCGACAGTTTTCAATCTGTCAAACAATCGCTTGCACCAATCCTTTTCTGAAGTATGTTCTATGTATGGCATAATTCTCCTTTTTGATAGTTACCACTTGTGTCTTGCGACAAGATACGCTGCTCTTTCATATAGG
The DNA here is from genome assembly GCF_900155655.1 of Prevotella ihumii. Classification (GTDB taxonomy): domain Bacteria; phylum Bacteroidota; class Bacteroidia; order Bacteroidales; family Bacteroidaceae; genus Prevotella; species Prevotella ihumii. The sequence continues at coordinate 269,918 of NZ_LT706987.1, read as the reverse complement.
CAATGTACTTCTTTGCCGTTCGATCCTTGATTTCCATTTCACGCATCAACACATCGCACAACTCTTGATATGATAGCTTTAGTTTGGCACGGAATGCAGACTTTACGACAGCCAACAGTTCATCGGTCTTGCGTTTTTCCTTATCCTCTTTCGACTTTTCTCCACGATAAACGTGCATATCGGCTTCCTTGTCCCATCCAAAAAGCATTATCGGCACATCTAGCGGGCTTCCATCACGCACTTTCAATGCCTTGACGACCGAGTATTCGGGATTGTCATCTTTCTCGATGGAGAGAATGCCCGCAGCCTTGCGTTGCAGTTCAGACCCTATATGTCCTCTGAGTTTGATGCCGTTGGGTACAAAATGGAGTACGCAAATGATACAAGTATTGTAAATTCCTGCCAATCGATAGAGTTCGTCCACGATGGCTATACTCTCTGTTTCGTCGTTGGCGGAGCGTATCAGGTCTGCTATACCGTCAATGACCACAAGATGAATTCCACTGTGTTTGTGATGAAACAAGTCCATACTCTCACGAATGATTTTCAGTCTGTCCTTGCGTGATAGCGATGCTAGATAGAGGGAATGATAAAACTCTGGCACGGACTTGATACCAGCCCTGCGAAGTGTCTTCTCCAAGTTCTTATAGAGTTGTGCCTCCGATTGCTCTGTATCGTAGTGAAGTACAGCCAATCCTTTGGGGTTGGCAGTTACTTCCAATCCCAAGGTTTGCTCTGCCTTTAATCGTTCTCTCCCAAGAGTGCCGGCAAGGATGGCGGCAATGTAGTTGCTTTTGCCTGTTCCTTCTCCACCTGTGATACAAAACAGATTGTCCTGCGTTCCAAGAGGAACACCATTTACTGCCACCACCGACTTTGAAGCGTCTGGCGGATTATCGTAGTCTATCTCACAAGATTGCAATATCATCATCGTCTGTGCATACATATTGGTGAACATATCATTAAGAAGCACTTTCAAGTCCTTTGCTTCATTGCCCAAGGCAAAGAAATCCGATATATCCTTCTCCGACTTACCCCCTTGCAATGGTAAGGTCAGACTCAACACCTTGTATTGAGCAAGTGCATCTGTCTGCCGTTTAGCTTCTCTTATGCCTGTCTCATCAGAGTCGTACAATATAATAATGTGGCGAAAGCGGAGCTGCAATCCTTCGATGATATTCTCAGGAATCTGTGCCGTCTCACTGTTGAAACTGATGGCGTTGAAACCATGAGCCGAAAGTGAAAGCACGTCTTTCTCCCCACCTGTGATGAAAACAACATCCCCTTTGCTGGGCAGCTGCTGGAAGCCAAAAACATAGTCGTTCACTTTCTCACCCCCATAAAGAAAGCGCAGCTTACTCTTAGGGCGATAGACTTTTACAAACTTCCCCATACTGTATGCAAACATCGGATCTTCATGTGTTGAACCAAGTGTAAACGGCTTACCCTGATTGGAGACAGATTCATAGCGAGCAAGCGACTTTACATAAAAACGTTGCAGAGTCTTAGTATCAATACCATATTGCTCCCAATAGTCTAGTTCTTTGACATTGAAAGATTGCTCAATTAGCTTGTACCACTTTTTACCTTCCATCTTCTTGAGCTGGTTAGGTGGTTGTACTAAGGTTGGTTTACAAGGCTTCATCATCATTGTGTGGGGATTACTATGTTCTTTCCTTTCAATGCAAATATTCAGCTGCAAGTCCCGATTTATGGTTTCAAGCACCTTAACAAAGTCTTTCCTCACGTCCAGTCCGAGCATTGTGGCTGCAAACCAAAAACAGTCCCCCGAATAGGCTTCATTGCCAAAATCCTTCATTCGGTAGCAGCCGGACTTGTTGTCGAGATAGATATTGCACGATGCACGCTTGTCGTCATACAAAGGATTTCGAAAATTGCGCTTTGGCACAAAGTCGATGGGCATATAGAAGCAGAACACATCCAGTCCTTTGTTGGTTCGGCTTAGTATTTCTTCTTTGATGTTCATAGTTCCTCAAATAAAGTTTGACCATTTCCCATATATCCTTTAAGGACACCATCCTTGTAGGCGTTGAGTCGTTGCAGGGCTTCCACCCGTCTGAAACCCTTGAAGGAGGCACGTCCGCTCTTGACGGCGACGTAAAGTCCCTTGAACGGATAAGCAACGTGGTTGCATGATATATACCTGAACGGGATTGCGTTGGTGTCCCTCCATCGGGCAAGGGATGCCCGCGAAATGCCCAAGAGTCTGATGACGTCGGAGGAACTGAGTTCCATCTTATCCTCCAAAACGGAATAATCGCGTCTCATTTCCACGATAAAGCTGGCTATTCGCTCCATGTCGTTCCTTAGTGAGCGTAACTCTGCAATTACCGTCTTTTGTAAATTATCTTCTTCTGTCATATGCTACTTCTCTTTTCAGTTTAGGATTGAATTGTTGCTCTCCGTGGATTATCATCCGTCTGGAAATTCAGAGTCCTTCCCCAATTGGTGCAATAACTGCATAAGATGCTGCTTAAATCTTCTACTGTCTAGCTTGCACAGCCGATTGAGAATAACGATGAGATCTTCCTGCTCCATTGTGGAGAAGCGAAGGCTTTTATGGGGTGTGGTTGCAATCATGGAATCAATCATTCCCTTTGGGAGATGTATCAGCAGCACATCCATATCGAAGGCTGCGGCACATCTTGCATAAGTGTTGATACGAAGGTCGGTCTGCATCTTGCAGTGTTTCATAAAGTTGGAATATTCCATATCGGCATAGCCTGCCCTTAGCTTGCAGTTTTTGCTGGCGGAGAGCATGATTTCAAGCGTCGGAAGTACAACGTAGAATTTTGCGTTACTTCCAGAGTTTTGTTTCTTTGTCTTCATATGTATCCGTCTTTTTGTTAGAAATAATGCTGCAAAGTTCTTAACAAATAGGGCTTTAGAAAGAATATTAAATTGCCAATATTGGCATTATATTGCCATTTTGCATTTTTAACATTATGCGTTATTTGTTGCCCAATACGTAGGCGAAAATCTTTAGCCTGCCATATCAATCAATCACATCTTTGGGACTGTCAGTGCATGGTGCAAGGTCTATCTATATATATAGACTTGCACCATGCACTGAAAATTGTAGCCAAAAGATTTCTAAAACATTTTCCCACAATAATTTGGAGGATGTTCTACTTTTTTGTACTTTTGAACCCAAGAAATGCAAGTGCGCATTTCGGGTAGCAGTATCTGCGAGTACTCTCAAAATACTCTGTTGTGGCTACAATATGGCTACAATTAAAAAGGATAAAAAAATAAAAGACTATGATACAAGGAGTTGCAGCGAAATGGTCATTTTCCTCTCTCTCCGCTTTATACAAACACATAAGCCCCTAAGTTACAACAACTTAGGGACTTTTTCTTTGTCTTCTAATTATTGTTGCCCCATTTTTTGCCCCAAAGTTGCCCCACTTTTTGCCCCATTTTTTGCCCCACTTTTTTCTCCGAAAATTTGTTCAATCCTGAAAAACGCTTTTTTATGTAAATATTTTTCATCATTTGTAATTACCTGTTTTTCAATGAATAACAGAAGTCATAAAAAGTAGGAATCGAACCTTTATATCAGATTATATCAAATGTTTCATTTAGTTGACTTTTCAACACTTCCAATTCCCTTTCCCTTGCAGTTCGTTTTCGCCCTAATCAACTCCGAAACTCGAATGATAGCCTTCTTGTTTAACACCACCCCTCCTTTACTTAGCCCTACTCTTTCCAATGAGCGTTGCTTGATACCAATATCTTCTGCTGTCAGTACACTATAAATTGCAGGAATAGATCCGAAATAATAGTTCTTCCTCCCTTCCATCAGTTGCACATGAATTACCTTTACCATAGCCTTTATTGTCTTAGATTACTCCAAAGTTACAAAATAAGCCCTATATACGATATTTTGAGTGATAAATCTTCAAAATATCTATCTTGATTAGTTTTCAACTATTCTACAGTAGACATATCTGGCTTTAATTTTCCTTTGCAAAGGTAAGCAAGGTCGTAAGAACACAAAGTACCGCTACACTATTTAAGAATATTCTCACGGCAGCCTTCCACAAATCAAAGATTTGGGTTTTCCATGAGAATATCCTTAAATTACTTTGCTTATCTTCCTAATGACCTTACTACCTCATTTGCACGTAAAATTTGAAAGCCCGACCGTGATGCTGCAAAAGCAGTTGAACGAGAGGGAAATGTATCACTTATTAACAACAAGAATTATGACAAACAACTATGCTATCTTGCTATCGTTAGGCTTCTGTAAGGAAGATTATAAGTTTGAAAACTTCAAATCTGATTTTGGTTACGATTGGACAAGTGAAGATTTAGACGATGCTATTGAGAGTGCAGGATTTGATATACGAAATGTAAGAAACTGCTTGATGGATATACTTTGGTTTAAAGTTGTGTATGAATATGTTGATAATAAAGGCTGTGATAGAGAAGACTTTGATTGCTATGTGAACGGCTCACTTGACACCCACTTCTACTTCAAGGAGACTGAGGTAAATTCAACAGAAGACATAGAAGAACTTCTTGAAAGGGGAAATGAAATATCACATCGTCAAGTTTTTAATGCTTGACGATGTTTTACATAAACAAATAACAATCTCATCAATATGGAAAATCTATTTGAGACTTTAGTTGAGAAACTTCGCAAAGGCATTGTTTCTTTCGTGTATCGTAAGAAAGACGGCACGGAACGTCATGCGTGTGGTACGCTATATGGTATAGGACACACCATTAAGGGCAACAGCATTCATCACCATAGCAAATTTACACTTGCTTACTATGATGTAGATTGTAAGGGTTGGAGGTCGTTTCTCATTGACAATCTCATTGAGGTAGGCGAACTTCGTAAAGGGACGATAGCAGAACATCATGATATTTGTCTTGCACTTGTTATTAAGCTAAAAGAGAAGATGAAGAAAGACGGAGTTACGGCTTTCGCTTATCGTAAAGTTGATGGTTCTGTGAGATATGCACACGGCATTCTTTCGGATAATATAGATATTACGGGACAATACTTTGTCTATTATGACATTGATAAGAAAGAGGAACGTAAATTTCGTATTGACGCTTTCATAGGTTTTGGCGAACCATCAAACATTGAGGTAAACAACATCTTCACAAGCAATGAAGAGCCACAAGTGATAAGTGGTAAGTCTTATAATGACTTTAGTCAGCTTGATATTAAGACCATTCTTGCAAAGAAAGGCATAGATATTGAGGACACCGAGAATTTCATGGTCATAGACTTATTGCCCGAACTGAATAAGGAACAGCTAAAAGACCTAATCATAAAGGCAACATCGAGGCTTGCAGAGCTATAAAAGGTAACGGAGGGATTAACCACCCCTCCACAAACTTATATGTTTATGAAACAAGCAAATCCTGAGAAGAGAACGCACCGCTATTGTACTAAATGTAATCATGAAGTGCAGTATGAACGAGTATTAGACTATCCCTTTTATTGTCCGCAGTGTGATGAAAATATGTATAACTTTGAAACGTATAGAAGAAAATGAAGTATCCAAGAGTAGATGTATTCAAGCGCACGAAGTATAGTCCTATTTACCAAGAGATTTATCAAGTAGATACTATGCGCCCTAACCGACCAATACACAGCAAGGCAAGTATGACTAAGCAACAAGCGAATGCTTATGCAAGACGTGAACTTGCTTTTTTAAAGAAAGAGGGATATGAGAAAGTTGTTTATAATTCTATGATGATAGACTTATCAAAGTTTATCCGTTAGAAGAAAGTCCGTGGTTTGTCACCACGGATTTTTGCTGTGTGCTGCTCCTAATGGTCGCAGCACAGATCTATCATAGCCCTCTTTCATTTTACAAGCCCTTGATTATATATGCAAAACCTTCCTTTTGCCCTATCAAAACACACTATCGCAAGTTTTTCATTCTTGTTTTCCCACATCATTTCTGCATTGTCCCCCACAGCTTCGCCAGTGTCCAGTAAAGCATCAGGAACGCACTTATCTCATATACATGAGCGTGCTTATCCATTCTGCTTTACAGAACACAGGCTGCGCTGAAACCCTTAAAATAGACTGTGCTGTTTTAATCCCTTGAAAACCACAGTCGCATGTTCTACGAAGCATTTCGACAGAGGTTTTCATGGGACTCTGGGAGAGCGGTTATGACAGTATCTCATTTTAAAGCCTACGGCTATACAGCCATTCTTTACCCTTTAGTCTAAGATAAGCCCTGTATTCTTTGTTGTCGTTTACACTCCTGCAATCACTGCCTGGATTTAATTTTACTTAGCAAAGGTAGCAAGTCCGTCAGAATGCCAAAGTACCGCTGCGCTATTTTGCTATATTGTTATGGCAGCCTTCCACAAATCAAAGATTTGGGTTTTCCATAACAATATCGCAAAATTACCTGGCTTATCTGTCTTATGGACTTGCTTACCATTAGCACATAAAATTTGAAACCTCGACAGCGATGCTGCAAAAGCAGCTAAACTAAAGGGAAAAGTATCACATCATTAAAAACTTAAACACATGGTAACAATTCAAATTCCAGCCAGTGTCGATGCAACAATGTCGATGATTGGTTATGAACCGAAGACCACCTTTTGGATGGATTTTTCGATTGCAGAGAGATTTGGTATCGAGGCTATCATTGATACCTTCAAACGTGCTTTTAAGGAATGGCACACCGACCACATCTACCTCACAGAACTTGTGATGGTGCTTAATCACAAGATTTGGCAGTGGTATGAGAAGAGCGACTCCATCGCAAGGGTGTACGACAAGCTTTGGCGCAAAGCTGATGAGTGGGCGCAAGAGAATCTGCACGGTAAGGAGTTGCAATACTTCTACGAGGTAACAGACTAACAAGGAAACGGAGGGGATTAACCACCCCTCCACAATTAAGAACAATATGAAGGATATTATTTTGCTTTTATTCTTATTGGGAAGTGGCATCAACCTTATCGTAGCTGACCAGGCAAGCGATTTTGCCAAGTGTGTGTACCTCCTCTTGTTTCTTGTGGCCAATGCCCTTTGGACCGTGTTTACCAAGCAAGGTAAACGATTGGTTAAGCTCATGGAGGATTATAACTAAAAAAGTACATAGTATGAGTAAGATATATCTCACTACTTCATGTCCTGTATGTGGAAAGCGTATCTTCCTCAATAGTCACGGCTATCAGTGTGAAAGTTGTACTTTTCACATACCCAGCTTTGTCTGCAATCGACGGATGACAGCCCAGGAAATAGAGAAAATCCTAAGCGGTGAGAAAATCATCTTAGACGGATTTTCCACAAACTCCGGGAGAATCTTTTCCTCAATCCCTGTTATCGACAACGGTGAAGTAAGACTTGACAATACAGTTGACAATAGCCTTGACATCGGACGTGTAGTCGTTGGCACACGGACTTTCGTCTGTGCCAACTTAGAAGGTCAACCACGCAGCAAGTTGAAAATTCAACGAATCTACAATGGGCACATGGTTACTCCAGACGAGGTAAAGGTTTTGCTGCATCAAGGCAGTGTTATCTTAGATACTTTGGATGAAGAAGGAAATCCTCTACAACAGAGGCTTTCCTTTGATAAGAGGAAACAGAAGGTGTCATTCCGTCTGTAAAAGGCCAAGGAGTCCCTGTCTCACGACAGAGGCTCCTTTTAAAGGGTTTGTTTCAAAAATGTATCACTATCATTTAGGCGAAAATGGCGGTATAGACCAACCGTATTCTTTCAGGTTTTGGGCAAACACAAAATCGATTAAGCACTTCTGCTTATATTTCTTAGTCCCTTGCTGAAACTTGGCTTGTTTCTGCTTTTCGTAGATAACCTGTATCACTTGTGAATAGGTGTCGTTGTTTTGCCGTTGTTCCTCGTCAATCTTGACCATATAGTAATCTGCTGCATCGGCATCCAAATAAATATTCAGCAGTTGGCGTACCGTGTCTCTTTGGAAATCTCCATCGAGGCTAAGCCAGTCTGTCTGTTTCATTCTTTTCCCTTTAGTACTATTAGCAGTCTTTTTCTCTTCGTATGGTTGCAACGGCTCATCCCCTTCCTGCCAAGGTCTATCCTTTGCTATGTCTTTTGACTTAGGAAATTCTCTTGTATAGATATAAAAACGAAGATTCTTAGGAGAACCATTTCTACCACGCCCATATCGATCAGGAACATCAAAGTCAAACCACACATCACATTGATTGTTTTGATAAAGCTCATACAATTCTCGTTGTGCTGGCAAGATAACTTTCTCTACCATCGTTTTGAAACGCTGATATTTCTCTTTTTCCAACAGCTCTCCAGTCTTAGGATCATGGAGTTCTGATAGTCCGAAGGTAGAGCGGAAGGTTTCGACCGACATTTTCAAGATTCTCTTCTTGTAAGTTTCATCGGGAGCCGTAGGGTCGATATAGCGGAAATCACCCGAATAGAGGCAGCATATCTCATAGAATTTTTGCGAGTATTTCGAAGTCAGCAAGATAGCCGTATGCAGATTGAGGATGGTAAACGACTTGGTAAGGTTGATTACATACTCATATAGCTCTGGAGAAACACGCACTGTATAATCATGGGTTGATGTATTCCATCGAAAAGCATCTATCCAGTGAAAGTAATCCACCACCAGCTGTTTATCTTCATTCTCATGAAACTGAATGATTGCTTTTTGGGCCAGAGACCGCACCGTCTTGTAGGTACGCATAATATGTTTATTTCCACCGATCGAAGCCAAATCTCGATCCGTCATATTGAACACGAGGTTCTGCCAGTTATCACGCATTGTCAATCCCATTTCCTTATACCGCATCTTGATAGCCTCCGATAGTTTATAGAGGAAACGGCGTTCCATCATCGTATAGCGAAGAGGAGAACGAAGAATAAGGTTGTTGAAACTGAATGAGCATTTGCCCACGTCGCCATTTTCAATGAGGGTGATTCGTCTTTTTGCCATTGTTAAATCCTTTAATTAAATTTTCAGAATTGATAATCTATAATGTCGTAGCGAAAATTTGATTAAAGGGTACCGGGAAGACTACTGTCAGGTGTACTTCGGTAATTGTATTAAAGTGAATCGAAACGACAATGCAAATGTAGGTAAATTACAAGACAGAGCAAAGGAAATGCGACAAAAATTCAAAAAGTCAGATTGTTACCTTAAATAATCAAGGAAAAGAAGGGGGACTCTTCTCAAAATGTTGCTTAATCGGTACCAAAATGTTGCTTAACCAGTACCAAAATGTTGCTTAATCGGTACCAAAGTGTTACTTAACTGGTCCCAAAATGTTACTTAATAATGGCTTATATGTCTGATTTTCAGCGTATTATAACGCTCTTAAATAAAGTTTATAAATAAAATATAATAAATAAAGCTTTATACGCGCGCGAAAGAAACTTTTAACTAAAGGGAAAAAAATAAGGTCGATGACGTACAGAAGCCGAGTCTCCAGTCTTCTCAAAAGGTTACGAAGTGGACTAATGACCATGGATATTTTTCATAAACGCCCCCCAAAAAATCAAGGTTATTTTATTTTTATCCAGATAAAACAACGATAATATTACGACTTTTTCAAAGGCAACCGGTAAGACTATATGCAGCATTAATGTCAGATCGACCTTTTTCCTCCAGTTCTACCATTCCGAGTAGTGGTGTCACCGATTACCTTTTACCCTTTTTGTTTTATTGTTTGTTTGCAGTTTTGCTTTTATGATTGGCAAAGTTTATGATTGTTTGAATAACATATATTTTGCTTTTTTGTTTAGCAACTTTTATATTCGGTTGCAAAGCATACACCTTGTTTTATTGTTTGTTTGCAGTTTTGCTTTTATGATTGGCAAAGTTTATGATTGTTTGAATAACATATATTTTGCTTTTTTGTTTAGCAACTTTTATATTCGGTTGCAAAGCATACACTTTGTTTTATTGTTTGTTTGCAGTTTTGTCTTTTTGATTGGCAATAAAAAATACTGTCAAATCGAATATAATACAGGGGTTCAGAATGAATTTAGAGAGGAATGGCGAAAATGACTTGTAAATATCATGTACAAAGGGATTGAAAAAGGGCGTAGAAAATGTGTAGCAAGTTGTACCTTTATACGCATATTTTTCAAATCTGCACATAAAGGTTACTTGCCCACAAAGTGGGGGAAATACCGTCGCAACTCCGGTATTAGAACAAAAAATGATTGCCTTTTTTTAGATTTCCAGCAATCTTTTGAAGATGTCAGATTGCTGTTTTTTTATGTTGGTCATCATTTTTTTTAAGATTGAAACTTGGGGGAGAATGATTTGATTATAATATTCTTCGTTAAGTTCTCCACTGTAAATTAGTTCGTTTGCACGTTTGGTAATTTGATTAAGGTTTACTCCTTGCTTCGATATTTCGTGATTAAATTCAGTCATTAGGTCTGCTAATTTATTCAATGATTCTATGCGTTTTACAGTTCCTTTATCATCAAATTGAGCAACAGCATCACGGATCATAGCAGACATTTGATTATAGTGCTGCGCTTTTTTCTTGAATAAATCTAATTCCCTATTGTTCAACACAAGGAATATTCGGTTGGTTCTTTTGTCTTCTTTCATAAAATTACTCAATTGATGGTTTTAACCCAAAGGTATAAATTTATGCGCATCAATATATCTATTTGTCATTGAAAAATGCTATATTTGCAATACTGTTTTTAAACACTTTAATATATTTACCGAAGTACACCTGACAGTTGTCTTCACGGTTATCTTTAATGAAGCAGGAATATCTATGAATTAAAGTGCAATGATAGCAACAATACTTAAATCAAGCAGTACATTTAGTGCTGTCAATTACAATGAAAGAAAGGTGTCTAAGGGTACGGCAGAACTCTTAGAAATTTCTAATTTTGATTATTTACAGAAGACAGGCAATATAACCGCAGCCAATTTGCAAGAATATCTTGTGAAGTATTCTTCGATAAATCAGAATATCACAAACACCCAATTCCACGTTTCCATTTCTTGCAAAAAGCAGGAATATACTCACGACCAGCTATTGGAAATAGCACATCAATACCTCAAAGAAATGGGGTATGCGGAGAAGGGGCAACCAGTGTTAATCTATGCACATCATGATACTGATAATAATCATATCCATATTGTAACGAGTCGAGTGAATCCAGAAGGAAAGAAAATAGACCATGACAACGAACGGCTACGCTCACAAGCTATAATCAATAAGATTATGGGAATTGAGCCAAAACGTGCGGCAAAGAGTGTTATCCAAAAGGCTATGGAGTATTCTTTTGCAAGCCTGGGACAGTTTCAGGCAATACTAGAAAGTAGTGGGTATGAAAGTTATGTGGAGGATGAGAAACTGAATGTTAAGAAAGGTGGCACTGTCCTCGATAGTATAGCCATCAAAGAGATCGAACAAGCAATGACCACCAAAAAAACAAAGGAAGAAACCAGCAAGCAGCGCAAACGATTGAAAGCAATTCTTTTGAAATACAAAGAACTTACTTCTAATAAAGAAGAACTTAATAAGATGCTCAAAAAGAAATTAGGAATATCGCTTGTTTTCGTAGGGAAAAAGGATGCTCCTTATGGTTATGTCGTGATAGATCATAAGAATAAAGAAGTATATAAAGGAAGTGAAATATTGGACTTAAAAGTATTACTGAATTTCAAAAAGCAACCAGATGTGTCTATTGGAGAACAGGAGAAGGATATATTAGGATTTATACATAAATTGATAGAAGAAAATGACAAATTAACTATTGGAGACGTTAATAAATCCTTATGGAGGAAATATAAGGTCAATGTCTATCACGATGGATATGTAAGAGATAGAAAGCAGAATATTACTATTCCTGTGGATGAGAGTGATTTTAATATCTTGCGAAAAAATTATAGGAGGCAGTGGCTCCAGGGATTTAATCCTTCGACCGAGGAGGAGAGGACTATTCTTTGTAGATTTGGGCATATTGAAGATGAAAGTACGATTGATCTTGTTCAGCATAAGGATAAAGTAAAGATTGATAATACAGTCAATCATATCAAAGAGATTTTAGGTACAGCTGAGCTTGGTAAGGTATATGATGATTTACAAAATGCAAAAATTGTAGTAATCAGGAGGGAGGAAGCTATTTATGCTATTGATATGGGTAGTTCTACTATTGTTAATTTACGAGATACAGACATAGACCTATCTGCGTTTATAAGACATAGTAGAAATGTTCCAGTACATAGGCCTACAACTACACAAGGGAACCAACAAACAAAATCCCAACAATTAAATGCTGGGAATTTACTGGGATCTTCTGGCTCTGACCACCATTCTAACCGAGAGTGGGAAGTTGGTGGCGGAGGCAATTGGGATGATATTGACGATGAGAGGAAACTAAAGCGTTAATTCAAGCTACCATTCTATTGTAGGTTTAGGTTGGTTTGTAGGCTTGAAAAGCCTGTCGAGATGCTGATGTGATAATGCAGACTCATCTATGAACGATATAAAGATAGTGGCTTCACAGGATATACCCATAATGATCTTCATATTGCCTGATACCCATTCTGCTTTTGGGAAGATTGCTTCGGCATTGCAAGTCTTAAACCATGGGACAGATAATTGAAGAGAAAGCTCACCTTTATGCAAAGGTTGCAACTTGACAAGGGGATATTCCTTGACAGGAGTGCCATATTTTATTGAGAGATATTTTACCAATTGTTCGGTCAGTCCGACCAACTGGTTGTGTTGTTCTATATTAAGAACCTCGTATATGCACCGATTATCGGACAGATTCAATTTTGAAGAACTCAATGGTTCAAACATATAACAAAGGCCATCATTCGTGTCTGAATATGGGGTCTTAATAGTTACAGAAACTAATTTGTTTTCAAGGAAATAGTTATGCCCTGTGAAGAAAAGTGGTAACGTACCCTTTGTGTAGTTTTCATTGTTAAAAGCCGTGATGTCGGCGCTAGGGGGATAAATTTATTAACATCGAAAGCAATACCATTGATCGATATTAGATACTCTGTCATCAAGGTTGTCGAGTCCATTATCTCCGTGGTCTCCTTCAATTTCTGTGATTGACTCCAATACTCATCAAAATCCATTCCTAAATGATAGTAACCTAAAATCGGTTCTTGCTGATTTTTAATGCTGTCATTTTGTGCTATCATAGTGTACGAGAATAGCACAGATAAAAAAAGTAGGCAGTATCGACGTATCATAATTTATTTAGTTTTGATTATAGACTGCAAAGATAACTCAATGATATGTCTTTTTGTTATTACCTATCATTTATTTCACAAATTTTCACTAATACAATTGCAAATAAGATGATCATAGGTGTGATGTACCAATGAAAACAAAATAGCCTTTTTCTCTTCACACATAGGTAGATTGTGATAATATCCACCTATCGTAGTCATTATAGGAGTTTCTGGAAGATTGATACCATTATAGTTTGCTGATATAATATAGTCACCACCTTTTTGTTTGCGAACGACAACATCCGAGAATACGATTTCTGCATTACATTTCTTATTCAAGAAACTTTCTTTAAGGCCTATCATATACAAAGGAATATCTATCGGACTCTCTATGACAATACAATTATTATCTTTCTTTGCTGTGTTGAAATGGAGAATACTTAATAAAGCAACTGTACGTCCACGAAGTCCAAAAACATTACATTCATATAGTAACACATTATTTATCAAAGAAGAGATTTTAATAGCATCATCATCAAAAGTTATATACTGATTTTCTACCTTAATAAAAACCATAGTATCATGTGGTGAAGAATGTTTTTTATGCACAAAAAGCTCATATAGCGAAGTGTTTTGAACCCTTTGTTTTTTGAGTGTTTGTGCTTTAACTTGGATAAGGTCAACCATAAATAGGACTTGTTCTTGTATAATATCCGATAAGTTGGATAATAAAGTGAGACCAATATGGCTGAAATTCCATTCATGGTTCTTAACCAGTTCTACCAATTCTCCATTGTCAATGCACACAGAAACTGTCTGTGCATTGATTATAATGGAGGATAGGCGCACTTCTCTAATAAAACCGACTTCTTCAATTGCTGCATAATGGTTAACAATAGGGTAGCAAAGCTCGGTATGACCAATAAGCAGTCGCATATAGTCAAGAGCCTGCTGTGAACTTGTAACTGTTGTATCTAAGATATGACAGTGATGTTCGAACTTGTGGATTTCAAGATTAGACTGTAAATATCGTAAAATATGTAATCCTTTAGAAGATATGACCATATAAGAATAAGCCCCATCATTATCTGTAAAATCAGAAATTTCCCAGCCTAACATAAGATATATTTTATCGGCATCGCTACTTACAGCAACATACGAACCACCTATATCAAAAAGCACAAGTGCCATCTTTGTTTTGTCAAGCAAAGAATGGCACTTGTATAGTTCGACTACGAGTTTACGCAATTTTTTGATATTCTCGCTCACGGTAATGGTATTTCAAATGTCTTTACTACGCTCTTGCCTTCTCGATCAAAGAAGACCCATCGTTCAGCACGATACTTCATACCGTCCTTATCGACACATTCATAGTCTATTTTGACCTTCCAGCCTGACCATTCGCCTTTAGGTGTATTTTTGAAGATCATTGTCTGCACCTCTGTGGCTGCACCCATTTGTCTACGCATCAAGTTTATAGTGTACGGATCAGCCTTTGTAATATCTGCTACTCTTTGCGTCTTTGACATTAGGTTTTTGGTAACAACATCCATTACCTTCAGCATCCCTGTAATCTCTTTACGAGTAAAGTAGTTTACCCCAAAGGCTGAATCTGGCTCTGTGTGAGCTATCAATTTAAGCTGCTTGGGATAATCCAGTGATGCTTTTAGGTTATCCTGGGCTTTTTCAAACATTTCGTCTTTAGGAGAGTGGCATGCACTTATGAAAGTGCATATCAACAGCAGAAAAGCAAAAGTTATTTTTTTCATTACATCTTAATATTTCATGTGATAAATAAGAAAGTTCTTATATGCCTTGAAACGAACAACCTGGTGTTCTGGAACCAATACAGGAGTATTGTTGGGTGGTGGTGGTGTTACTGTATGTTCTTTGACAGTTCGCAAATCGAAACTGCCAAAATTATCCAGTACTACACTTTTCCCATCATCCATAACTTCACTGATAGCTCCCAATAAAGCGTGAAGGCTTTGTCTTAATACTTCTTTAGACAATCCTGAACGTTCTTTTGCCTTCTGCAAAAGTTCGTTAGAAGAGACTTGTTTTTCTTTCATTGTTCTTATTATTTATATGATATTATTTGTATTTCATTCTGATTGCCGACTGCTAAAATGAGTGTATGAACATGACCGAGCTTGTCAAAACCAGAAAAGGGTTGTTGCAGCTTACCATAATCTAATAGTTCCTTAGCATCATTAAGGTTAACTTTATGGCCATAGTAATGCCTCCATATTTTAAAATCGCAGCCATGCTTATAATTTGAACAGTTGAATGCTGT
This sequence comes from Prevotella ihumii, assembly GCF_900155655.1. Classification (GTDB taxonomy): domain Bacteria; phylum Bacteroidota; class Bacteroidia; order Bacteroidales; family Bacteroidaceae; genus Prevotella; species Prevotella ihumii. The sequence goes on along the minus strand of NZ_LT706987.1, from coordinate 254,440 downwards.
TGGGCCAACAAGCAAACTTCCGCCACATACAGGACATTTCCCTACCATAGAAGAAAGTTCAACCATACCATCCTCATTTCTTGTAAGAAAGGCAGAGAACCACTTGCCTTGCTTATTAAGAAAGCCATCAAGTATATCACCTTCATTTCTGCAAAAAGCCTCTGCTTCCTCTACAGTTATATAGCGGTTGCAAATGAAATTTGGAACTATAAAGTTACAAGAGGGTGAAGGTGTTATATTATTTACGCACGCATATCCAAATCTTGTTTGAATAATTTGACCTCCACAGTTAGGGCATACCGCATCAATAGGTCTTGTTTCAGCTTCAATTGTGTAACCTTCTCCAGGATTGATGATAAAACGACCTTGATAGGGAAATCCTTTTTTATCACACAGATTGATATAACTAGTTTGTCCTGTTCGTATCAATTGGTGAATCATTTCATCAGTTACATCTGTTCCATAGATGTGAAATGGAATAGAGAATCTACACCTTCTATGTTCAGAAGCTGGATTCAAACGATTGGTGCAAACATAATCTCTATTTGTCTTGATGATATGCCCATGTCCACATACTGGACACAAGCCAAATTCTCTTTCTATATTTTCCATTAAAGTACCTTTCATTGTTATGTTTTAATTATCTACAATACGTTATAACATTAAAATTCCAGTCGAAGATAATGTCGTCTACGATATTCTTACTTGTCATAATTGCTGCCCAACCTTCGGGATCGAGTTTTATGAAAAGGTCACGCCAACGCATCGTCCGAATCTCCCATGCAAGGAGATAAAGCGATGTATTTATGTTTTCGAGTTTATCGAGTACAGTGTTACAGATGTAATAGCGTTCAGCAGAGTTGAGAAGATTAACCTTTTTTTTCTTCTTGACAATGTTCCCTTGGTTGTCATAATCAGTTGTATTATATGTACCACTGGTTACAAGTTGTTCCAGGAATGGGTAGAGGCTCATCATATCCATAGTCATACTGCGTAGTTCCGTACCAACTGTGGCAGCCAGGAATGTACCTTGAAAACCACCCACTTTAATAGCACAGCGAACATTGTTCATATTGGAAGGAATTTCCTTTACGACAAGTTCTCCTGCACGTTTGATTTGATAGAGATTTTGAAAAGCTCCTTGCACATTGGCCATATATCCTAAAATTTTATCTTCAATCTTGTGCATCCTATCTAATGCTACGGTTACAGCTGCTTCTGCTTGTATAATTTTGTTTTGAGTTTTTTCACGCTTTGAATAAATGTTCTTTAGCGTGTTCATTTGTAGTGTAATTGCACCAGCTAAAGCAGGGTCTACTTGTACACCAACTGCATAAGTTGAACGACTGAAAAAGCATATCAAACAAGCAAGGATTACGGCCTTTTTATTGATTAGTGATTTCATATATTCTTTTTCTTTTTTACAATTTTCTACTCTTCTTCGGATTATCTGAACTATATCATTTTGCGCATTTACGCCACACATTATCATTGTACCATCAGTTTTATCGGTGGAGATAACACATACCGTCTTTACTTTCCACAGCTTTTGCATAAATGTTTGCGATTCACTATAATCGACGACTCGGTAAAGCTCGATATAGTCCGTATGTCGTGAGAAAACTCCACGAATACGGCATAACGTATCGTCATTGATAATCCAAACAACCGCCGTAAGCATGATATATTTAGCTATCCCCATAATAGCAATCAATAGGGAAGAAAATGAGACTACTATTTGGATATATCGACCTTCTAATGAAGATACTAAAGGCATAGTAATCAGGGTTGCTACAAAGAGGAGTACCAATCCCATATGCTCGGCGAAAAACTGTCTGTAATTTGGCTTGATATAAATGTCCATTTTTAAACCTTTAGCCCACCCATCCTTTTTTCCCTAAGATTTTCTTCACGTTCGTATTTATTCTTAGAAATTATTGGAGAGGATGGTTTGTTCATAACTACATCATTCCAGTCTTTGAAGGCTTCTGGTGCTTTTTCAATGCCGTAATTGCGCTTGAAGTGGATAAAATCACGAAGATTATTCAGATTCGCCTTTTGAGGATCAAGTTTATATTCTTCACCATTAAGACTAACTCTGATAGCATCATCTGTTTGCACTACATTGAGTGGTATTTTTTCGACGACACCAACCATTCTCATACCATATATACGACCAGGTACATCATTATCGAAGCAATCCACAGCACGAGCATTTGAATAGTAATTCATAATTCCTCCAACCTGCTGATTGGAAAAAGTACCCCCAATAGAAACAAAGACTGATTGTTCCAATTCTCCCTTTAGTTTCGCTTTGTTTGCTTGATAAAAGGCCATTACATCGTATGCACTTTCAGCGAAGTAGACATTTTTTATATCTTCTGGATTGTCTTTTTTTGAGAAGTCAACAATCCACGCAGCTGTAGTGGAGTTAGTTCCAGTCGCCTTGCGCTTGAAACTACCATAACCACGAATTTCATACCCTTCTATTTTTTCAGCACCAGGCTGTACATAAGGGAAACCAATATTTATATAATCACTATTGAAGCGTATATCTTTTACTCTTTGAATCCAGGGAGCAAAATCTTCAATGGTCTTCTTCTTGATGTTTCTCTGCTTGAATATATATTGAACAGCATCAATATTTTGCAAAATAGGCTCTGTATGATATAGTTTCGGATTAAAGGGCTTATTGGTGTTTATTTGAGCATAAACCTTTTGTGGCTTCTCTTCAATAGGCTGGTTGGCAAATTTTGCCATAACCTTACTTATTAAATCCCAGTTGTTGCGACTACTAATGCCAAAAGAGTTGGCATTTTCTTGAATAAAATTGATTACATCACCACGTTGACCATTACGACGAAAGAAAGTTTGTTGAGCTTTGTCATGAATATGGCTCACAATAATTGTGTCCTTTCTACCGCCAGCAAAGTCGGGTAGGACAAATTCTATGTACCTACCCATTCCTGCTTTTCTGTCAACCTGATAACCTAGGCTATAAGCAATATCATCAATACCAACCTTTGCCTTTAAAGCCTTGAAATCGACTTGATGTTCCTTCATAAGCATTTAGATTTTTAAGCCTCTTGACTCGTTTCTGTTCACTTTGGGTACGTTCAGCTCGCTGCCATACTTGTCTTTCACAATGTCGGAAAGCATCTGATTCATCTTCGTGTCGTCTTTCAGGCGGAGAAAAGACACGGCCGTCTTGTTATCGATGGGCTTTTGATCCAGTTCCTGACCATTGATAGATGCTTGTATGACATAAGAACCTGTTGGCAGCTTATAGATACTCGCCTTTACAGATTTAGCCACCTCTTCCGTTTGGTCGTTGGAAGAAGTGGAAATTTGCGTCTTCTGCGATTGCTGCTTGTCTTGTTCTTGCTGTGCTCCCAATATCGGGGCTTCGCCAATTGCAAGTTTCTGTTCATCAATTTTCTGGAGTATCATGTTGGAAGCCTTATTGACATCGGCCATTACCGAGACAATAAACTTCGGCTCTTCACGCAAAGTATGGAGCCAGCCATCGACATACGCCACATTATTGTTCTGAATACGGCGATCGAATCCCATAGTGTTGCCGACCATCGCCGCCGACAATTCTGCCACAAGTTCTTCTTTACCATACTTGGGATCGCCGAAACGACTGCCCATAGTACGGTTAAGTCGTTCTGGGGTACCAGTGGAGTGAGCCATCTCATGCAAAGCGGTAGAATAATACTCCATACCATCTTTGTAAATCCCATCGGGCGTGTTGCTGATCTTGAATTGGGCCTTCAAGGGTAGTACAATTATGTCGTCGGAAGGCTTGAAGAAGGCTTGTGCAGATGCTTTGTCATACTGAATACGACATAGCCATTCCTGGCGTTCAAACATTCGATCGATAGCAGCATTACGGTACATACCCTGGGTATCAGCCAGCTTGGGAGGTTGGAAACGTGAGATAATCTTGTCATACTTTTCCTTGTTAACTTCCTGCATATTGGTCTGATCAATGTTGTAAACACGGAATGAGCGGAGAAATGGGCGAACTTCACACTGCTCTCTTTCCTCCTTTGTCATGTTCTTGTAATCACTCATTGATACTTTTTTGCCATTTGCGTCCTTAATGCTCATGTCCCAATAGATTACAGGCATAGCTTCCGAGCCCTTTTTTAGACGTAAACCTTCCTTCTCTTTTTGCAAAAAAGTCATATATACAGGAGCAGAATACTTATTGATAGCAGTGTCCATAAAGAGAAACAAGGAATTTGTACCCGAATAGTTGCGACCGTTCAGGTTTTGAGGCATACCAAAATGTCCTTCACCGCCAATCCATCCCTTTTTCCAGTCGTTTGCCTTTCCTTCTTCGAGTCGAGAAATTATCATTTCAGAGAATTTCTCTATGGCCTTATCACTGGAAGTCTGTGAGTTATTATAATTTTTATAAGCCATACCTTACATCAATAAATCTTGACTTTCGATAAACTTAGCATCTGTTTGTTCGAGGAACAATTCTGCATTGTCCTCGTCAGGCTCGGCACCTCGATCGTCGAGCCACTGCTGATAACTCTCACCATATTCGCTTTGCTGGAGATACTCTACCCAGCCAATACGCCCCTCTTGTTTGAGAAGCTCAAGTTCTTTAAATGACTTGCTTTCCATTTTTTTAGTATTGTTAGTGTTATAGCCAATGCCCATCTTTGAAAATGGGCGATGGCGTAAAGTTGATAATGTTACTTGCTCATTGATTTAAAGATTTGGGATATAATCTTACATTTTCAATCCCTGTGTCCTTTCCAACTTCTTTGAGAAAGAAAGTTCTTTGAGGTCTTCCGAGAGATATTTGGCACCGAGCTGTTCTCTTGAAGCTGTCTTTGATTTGAAAAGAGAATAAAGATCATTGTTAGACATCTTCCTTTCAGGTGTTTGTCCTTTATCTTTTACCGAAGCGGATATGAGCCAAGCCCCATCTGCATCTTTTCTAATTCGAACTTCCTGAACAGGGATGTTTTCAGGTAGCTTATATTTTTCATAAGCCGATTTCAGGTGTAGTTGTTCACCGATAACTTTCTCTGCCAGCTGTCCTTTGCTCTGTGTGCGATCAAAGTACATATCTAGTTGGTCGTGAGTGAGTGGAGTGGCGTGAAACCGTTTATTTCCCATTTCGGCATACAATAGGTATTCACCGAAATGAGGTTTGGATTCATTACGTTGTTTATAGACCCTGAATGTGCTTAACTCTCGACCATCAGATAGTTTGGTGTTATCGAAGTCTTCCTTACTAAGCTGCTTGGCCATCTTAGTTGGATAATACTTAGAAAACATTTCCTTAACAGAGATTTCATTTTTCATAAAGGCTTCCACGTCAGCCTCTTTTACAGCTTTAGGGTGTAAGCCTACACCATCAAGCCGAGCATAGAAAAAGTATTTTCCTTCTTGCTTGGGTGATTCAAACATATTGGCAGAAGTAACCTTCTGACCATTCTCTGTGATGAGTTGTGGTGCAACAGCTCGTCTAACCTCGCTAATGAGATAGTCGTAAAATTTAGGGCGGATATTCTCTGGATGGTAATATCTGCGCTTGTTGGCATCATCACCAGGCACTGAACCTGCAAACGATACATTGTCGTTCCAGGCATAGACACGATTCAGCGAAATTCCTTTATCTTCATCAGTACCAGCTACCACTCCTTTCCTTGTACCAAATTCAGGGAGTACAACCATCTTTGAACTACCCATTGCAGCTTTTATGTCATCGATGAATTGTTGTTGTTCAGTAGTAGCAGATTGAGCAGAAACAGGTTGGTTGGTAGGTTGTGAAATAGTTTCTTTTGACTTTATTTCTTCCACATAGGTCTTTGCGATAGATGGCAGCGTTTCTGTAAGCTGCAGAATAGTGTTTACTTTCAAATCACGGAGTTGTAACTTATTATCTTCTGAATCAATGAAGGTAACACGTCCACGCAGCACCTGCATTTTAGCAAGTTCTGCATTCTCTCCCTTGTTGGTTTCTACGTTCAGAGCCTTATCCGATAATGGTAGTACAAAAGCATGGTGATTATTTTTCCCTACTGTTTCCACAATCCTATTGACAAGATTGTCTCTTACCTCTTTAGTGTCGATGTCGGCCTTGGTAGATTTCGTTTGCTTCACCTTCTCCTTTCGGGGCATTTCGAGCTGCTCGCAGATGCTCACACGCTCACCTGCACGGATAAGTTTGGGAAGATAGGTGTCGAGGGCATAATATGGAAAACCGGCCATCTTTAACGGCTTTCCTTCCTCATCCATACGCTTGCTGTGCTTTGTGAGCGTGATACCTAAGATATTGGAGGCCTTTACCGCGTCCTCCTTGTAGGTTTCATAGAAATCACCACAACGGAAAAGCAATAATGCATCTGGGTGCTTTTGCTTCAAATCATTGTATTGTTTTAATATTGGCGAAGAAACCTCTTCTTTTGGAGAGACTTTATATTGCTCCTTTTCTGTAGCACGAGTAACCTCTTTTACGTCTTTGGTTGCGTTATCTGGTAAGCCGTAACGCTCAATGTTCTGTTTTACGATCTGCTCGCTTACTTTGCGATACACCTCATAGGTGCCACCAACAGAATTATTATAGACTATCGCATAGTTTTTATCTTCCTTCACGAGGTCATCGCCTTTGTTTTGCAGAGGCGACTTGAAGGTCTTATCAAGTTCGATGGCATCGCCCTGGTCATAGTTGGCAGCTTCTTTAAGAAGTTTATTAACATGACCTTTTCTGTGTAAATCACTAAATACCTTAGTGTCTTCTTCCATTTGCAGATAAGCAACAGACGAATAGAACACCTCTGACTTTTTTGCAGTCTTTTTATCAGAAATAGACTTGGTCTGCTTCTGAATGGCATTTTCCTGCTCCACCGACGGTTTAATTTCTTTTGTCATAAGTTAAACAATTTGTATATTGTGGTAAGCGAGAGAAGACCATATGCAGCAAGCTCGACTTTGACAAAATTCAAAACGAATTTGCCTAAGCCGAGCGCAATGCTGTTTCCTGATGATAATATCAAAAGGGAAAAAGCATAACAACTATCAGAAACATAACAATGCTCCTGATTGATAATATTTGAATTGGTTGTGTAATTCCCCCTGACAGGAGAATAGTCTTCTCTGGGCATAAAACAAAATCTTATGCACCTTGAAAATCAGTCTTTAAAACTGGGGAAATATATTAAAGACTACCGTGAAGACTACTGTCAGCTAAATCGGTAATTGTATTAAAGTGTCCCAATCAAGGGATTGGTTAGATGGTGAGTTTTTGTGTAACTCTTAATATAGTAATAAGTAGATAATATGAATTAGAGCTTTATGCCTGATGACATTTTTTGTCCTTCTTTCACCTCTTGTTTTAGCTCCTTATGCTGGATCTTATCTACCACTTGCTTGTATTCCCAACGGTTTTGATCTGTGAGAACATAGCCCATAAAGCCTTCATTTACGATGTCGTACTTTATTTTCTGTTGGCGTTCCCATTCTGCCATATCTCCTTTGACAACTTTGAAGCCTTGTGGTTCTTTGAGGTCCACTCCAACAGATACCTTCTCATGGCCTACTTCAAGTTCTATAGGTTTACCTTCTTTGATAGCTTCCTTTTGATTCATACCTAATTGTATATCGTTAATCTTTTCCATTTGTGCTATCTGTTCAGGTAAACGGAGACTGCTTACATTGCGCTTAATAAGCGATTTTGTCTCGTTATCCATTTGAACAAACTGCATATGTCGAACTCCATCTTCCTTTATTTCTTTGCGAATAGTATCACCCTTACGGAGACGTTCCTTTTCGTCATCGCTGAGAGATATATCACTTACCATTTCTTTTCTGATGGGATATGTCATTAGTTGAACTTTACCAGTTCTATCTTGGGTGAGTTGGAGCTTTAGGGGAACTTCATATACCGTTCCACTTTGCGATTGAACTTTGGCTTGAATAAGCGGTGTTACCTTACCACTTAAAAAAGTCTCTAACAAATCTTTAGGCATAGAGAGTGTTTTCTCTTTGCTTATCCCCAAATTGGCAAGTTTGCCATATGGAATGTCTTTTTCCAAAAAACGATTTACCATTGCCATAACAATATATTTTATAGTAATTTTGATTCAAATTTAGAAAAAAACATTGTAAGATGAAAGTAAAATTGTTGTTATTTGTAGGCATTTCTTTTCTCTCATACCCATGTCAGTCTTGGGCCCAATTTTACACAATTAAGCGTGATAACGAGACCGAAAAGAATGTGATGAACAAGCCTGATTCAAGAACCAAAAAGGGAGAAGAAGATTTCTTCTATGCCTATCAAGATTCTATGAAAGTGCGCTCGAAAGAAGATAAAGCGGATATAGAATTTACCGATTTTTTTTCTACGACAGAAGGGCATGAAATATCCATAGAAAAGGATATTCCTGTATTTGTCAATGTAAAAGATAGTATGCTTTTCGGACTGATAAAGGAGCGTATGGATGTATGCCTTCCCTTGGATTTTATAAGCGTTACTTCACGGTATGGTATTCGGACTGATCCTTTTAAAAAATGCTCTACTTTTCACGATGGAATAGATCTTGAATGTAATATGAGCCACGTTTATTCTATGCTACCAGGTAGAGTAGTAAAAGTTGTGTATAGCAAGAAAGGGTATGGTAATCATATCATCATTGATCATGGTCATATACAATGCTTATATGGGCATTTAGCTGCAATAACCGTAAGGGAAGGAGATGATGTCTATGCAGGTACGATTGTTGCTATATCTGGGAATACAGGAAAATCAACTGGTCCACATTTGCACATAAAAATTTCAGCTAATGGGAAAAGTCTTAATCCAACTCCCTTTATAGCCTACTTGAATAAGTATATTACAGGACTTCGGGATAAAATTGCTTATTTAAGATTTGGAACTCGTCCTCCAAAAGAATTGAATATCAATAATCTGTACCAGGCTTTAGATAGATACGGTGTAGCTTTCCCAAAAATCGTAGTAGCACAAGCCCTACTGGAGACAGGATATTTTACCTCAAATGTCTGTTTGAACTACAATAATTTATTTGGCTTGCGGAGACCTTCGGATGGTTCGTATTATCGGTTTGCAAATTGGGAAGAATCAGTGAAGGCTTATAAAGATTATGTTCAGTATAAATATAAGGGAGGGAATTACTTTAGATTTCTTGGGCATATAGGATATGCAAAGGATCCAAAATATCTATATAAAGTAAAGAGTATTAGTAGTTCTTTGTAGGATTAATATACTGCAAAAATAGATAATAGGGAAACAGATTTTAAACATCTATTCCCCTATTTTTTATTTATTAAAAAGTTCAATTAAGGACTCAAAAACAACCTAAAAATAATTTTTGTCCATTTATTAGATAGGTTACATTTACATCTTTTATCTTTATCTAATTTGCAAAACTTTCATCTTTTACATGCCCTTTTTCTCCTGAATTTACAACTTGTTTTATTATAAGAGAGACTATAATCGACAAAAACTTATAACCATAGCTAAATACTTTTATCCCATACTTGGCTGTAAAATATAAAGCTATACCTAATGCGTACACTACCCAGAACATCAGTTTAACGAACAGGGAGACTATGCAGTAAGTCAAATATACAATCAGTCCAATAATCATTGCCGTCATAATAGTTATCTTTTTGAATTAGTAATCTAAAGTTATGATATGCTTATACATCAAAGATAAAAAATATTTTCACAATAATCAAATCGTGGATGAATTTTATTAAGTGCTATAGTAGATTAATGGTGTCTGTGATTTTAACAACAAAGTCGTTCTTTGATTTTTCTATATCCTTTGTAAACTGTTGTTTCAAAAGTTCAAGTTTGGCTTTTACTATAGTGTTGAGGGAGAATGATTTTGCATATCGATCTGCATCTGCAATTCTAAAATCTTTGGCTAACAAAAAGTCCACAGATATGTAATTGGAATAGAATTGTATCATTTTAATGAATGAATCGGAATTAACGACCTTATTATGCTCTATTTTAGATATAGTAATGACAGGGATGCCAGTTGTGTTTGCTACCTGTTGCTGGGTCATAATGAGATATTGACGAACGCTTTTTAGTCGTTCGCCAATATTATCTATTTTGTCTATGTTATCTATTTTCATAGGTTTCTTGTTAAGATTTTACTGTTACACCTTGGGGTAATAACTCTCCTATCATCGTGTCAATATCTGTTTCGACTTTCATGAAGTTACGACTTAGGATAATTTCCATATTGCGATCTGAGCCGAAGTCGTATAGGGGTGGAATGTCTTCGTACTTTCCTTCCTCCGTCTTTATCTTCTTCATATCAAAGTTTGTCTTACAGAAGTACTTAGAGGTTTTAAACTCTGTTGAACTCTCTATCTCAAAGGTATTCATTGCATCATTAGGAGTTGGCGTGAAGTCTCTTGCCACTTGCCCAGCCAACCAACCTGTTGCCATATCTGCTATTTTTGCAGCTGGTAAAAGATTATCCATCTTTTCTGATATAGACGTAGAAACCTTTTGATCATTGATAGATATAGATTTACTTGTCTGTTTTACCTTTCCGAATATATCATTTTGAGCCCATTCTAGTGTTTCCTTATTACGAGCTGCTCCCATGAATACATTACCACAAGTGGATATTATCTTCTGCATACCATTCTTGCCATAGTCCGCCTCCAGCTGTGGCAGTTCCTGAAAGCCCAATGTCACCGCCACCTTATTGCTTCGAGCCGTACCTATCAAGCGGTCAATCTTGTGAAAGTATAGCGTTGGCAACTCATCGACGATAAGACTACAGGGATAGTTGTTCTTACTGTTAATCTTCATGACAAGACGATTGAGGATAAGGGCATTGAGTGAGCCAATGACCTGCTCCTTCTCTGGGTCGTTGGCAATGACAAGATAGCTGGGATGCTCACGGTCTGAAATCTTTAGGTCAAAGTCATCGCCTGTAAATACCCAATAGGCTTCCTGGGTAGCAAGACGGCCTGCTGCCACACGCAAAGTACCAACCATACCTTCCAACTGATCCATAGCCTTATTCTTAAAAGCTGACTCAAATGGAGCCATAAGGGGCTTAATGGCACGATCACTCATTAATATTCTGAATACATCATTGTAAGGCTTATTAAGAAACTGGAGTACATGAGCCATATCGGAGAATTCTCCTGTTCTAGTGTCGGGAATAACTCTATTTCCCTTATTGTCTTCATACCAGGTCTCCAAGATGTTTACTAAGCAACCGTCCGAATCTTCGTAAGAAAAGCCATCCAGATCAACATATAATCCATTACCATCTAATGACATATTGACCATCTCTTCATTGTTGAAGTCAAGTACGACCTCGTCTTTCTCATTAACACCAGCATAGTCTGTCCACTGTTTATAAACTAATTGAAGAACGCCTTCTTCTACATTATCTATGTTGATAGTTCGAGTATAGCGGAAGAACCTTTTGAGTTTTTTACCTTTTAAATAGCCAGTTGGGTGAAAGTTGACGAAGAAATAAATGATGGCAGCCAGGAAGTTCTCGGAAGCATTCTTAAAGAATGCCTCTGAACCACCTTTCTTGTCGCCACCTCCCTTGTTCAAAGATTCAAGCAGTGTCGCTGCCGTTTCGGAGGCAGCAGCAAGGTCAGGAATGTATTTTTTTTGAATTGGGTTGATGCGGTTTGAATAGCGCACATTTGCAAAATTGATAATATGAAATCCGCAGTTTTCGGGTAAATGACCGTATTTCTTATTTTTGCAATATTGGTACAATAGATTCTTTGCAAGTGTAGGAAATTTATAATCATAAACCATCATCGTAAACCCTTTAGCACTATGTTGCCTTATAAAAGGATCTATAATACCAAAAGACTTACCAGAACCAGGGGTGCCGAGGACAAGAGTGGCACGAAAAGGATTTATAATGTTTATCCATCCCTTTCGCATACGCTTTTTAAAATAAAAAATCATCGGGATATTAACCGAATAATCATTTTCTATTTTATCCTCCATTTGTTGAAAACTCTCTTCTTCAAAATTGAATCTATCGATACCAAGCTTATGATTGAAATACTTACTGATAGCATCTAATCCTTGATGAACAAGCATAATGCCAATGATGGAACATACGGCATAGATCATACGATTAGTAGGAAAGCCAAATAGAGAGCCTCCCCATGCGTCTTTATGCACAAGAATACTTGTAACGACAAGATAGAATCCAATAATCAATGGATAAACAACCATATTCTTCATATTGAATTTTAACTCCTTCTTTGCTCTTGTGCCAATGCAAGTTACACCTATACACACAAGCTCCATAAACTTACAGCCAATAACGCTATTAAAGAGTTTCAGCTTGTAAAGAAAAGATAATAAGAACTTGGCAATCGGATCATTTGCAGCCAATGGCAAATTCATCACAATTTCAAATATCAACACAATATAGATGCAACTACGAAATATGTTATATATCTGTTGCTGCTCTTTGGTTTCTTCAATAGCCATATCAGAGATTATTCTATTATTTTATTTTCATACGAAGGATAGGACGAACCTGTGCAGGGTCAGTCTTAAGAATAGAAGAAATATATCCTGAATGTAAAGAGATACATTTGGCATATAACTCTTCTGTCTGTGTGGATGAGCCGTCTTGTGTAGAACTAAGGTAAGGCTCCTGGAGGAAAGGATCGCCATTTATAGTTTCCATAACTTTCCCTATTGTTACTACGTTAGCAAACAACATTTTCAATTCTCCAATGGAAGGTAATGCCCACCCTTTAACAGGAGAAGAAAGATTGAGAATTGCTTCTACGGCAGGACTTTTGCGATCTGATTTGAGTATAGCCGAAGTGTTATCTATTCCGCACAAGGCTTTTTCATCTGGAGATACATTTGAGACACTCGTTAGAGTATCAAGGTAAGTATATTGTCCCAGATTTTTGGTTGAAACAACCCAAATACTGTCCTGTCTTGTTCCAACAACAACTCCTACGGCTTTCATCTTGGATGCGTCATACCCATTGACTGATATAATGCTATTATCAGAAAGTAAAACAGAGCCAGTAGCGACATAGTTGTTCCTGTCTTCTATATGTTCTGAACAAGAAGACATTTGGAAGGAAAATAGTATCATTGCTACTGTCCATATTATGGAATTAATCTTTCTTTTCATATTTCTAGTTCAATTGTTCTACTATATATTTTTGAAACACATTGTGCTCTTGTGGATTTTTCTGTAGTCATAAACATATAGGCTTCTAAAGCTGTAATGTTCTTGCTAAGAGGATAATCTTGTTGTGGAGCTATAATCATATCTTTTCTTTTTAAAGAGGTATCTTCACGCCGATGGTTAGACCATTGCGGAAAGTATCACCGTGCATAAAGTTTACATTATTCTTTTGTTTGAGGGTAAGTTTCCATCCTCTCGCAAAAGTATAGCTGTATTCAAAGCTACCTTCTGCACCAAAGAAGTAATCTCCTCGATATGCACCTGCTACTGGGCCAAGATCAAGACGGAGCGTTGAATTTTTCCACCGCACAAGACTTTTCTTATACAAGATACCACCATTCCAATAGTACTTCTTCCAAAAAGATTTACTACACACCTTACCACATTCGGGATCCTTCGACCATCGGTTTCCCACTTCACCGAAAATTTCAAAAGCATTGTCATAACGCAATTCCTTCTCATATCCAAAGGTTGCGTTAAGTGTGTTTTGAAATAGTAATCCTGCATTGACCGTAATAAATTCATCTCCATCTCCAGCATAGGCTTGTGAGAGAAGGGTAAAACCTAACAATAGGGATAATAGTATTTTTTTCATCACTGTTATCTTAAATTATTAATTCTTGATAAACTTCTCATTAACTGCTCATCAAATCCGTCTGCATGGAGAATATCAGAGTATTCGATTGGAATATAGATTGCTCGACCAGAAATCTGATTTTCGGAAATTTCCAAATTTAGGATTTTCTCATCAGGGAAGGTAAGCTTATTCAATACTATGATGTTGCGATAACCTTTTTTGAATGAATTGACTTTGTTAAGCATATAAGCTGGCGTAAGCTCGATAGTTTGGGTATTGGTAGCTTTCGTTTCTTTCTTATCAGTTAGCTTAATGCGTATTTCATCTATATCAAACTTGATGTTGGTATTATTATATAGAGAGAAATCTATGAAGAAATAGTCGTCAATAGCATATATGTTATTAACAACTGCCTTAATGCCATACTTCTTGTACTGAATGTTGTGAAAGTGTGCAGGTATACCGTAAATAGCCCAGGCAAACTTTGCCATTTCTGCTTCGGGCATCAATACATCAGGATTATTATAACGCTTTGTGTCTCGAAGGTCGATGTTGTATATAGAATTGGCGCGAGCTGGTCCCTTTACATAGACAATATTGAGTTGTGAAATATGACGTTCCCCAATAACGGTCATTGTACCAGCAAGCTCATGATCATACATTCTACCTGCGGGTTTGATACGCACAATATTGTCTTCACATTGATTGCCTATGATATTATTCGTAGAAATATCAACGAGCTTTATATTCTCAGGCATAACAATATGGGTAGTTACTTGTTCGTTTACATAAACAGTATTTTTGGGCAAATCACTGTTGAAAATGTAAGCATCCTCCATACTTTGACGGTGGATATAATGAACCTTGGCAGTATCAGGAACAATGTCACGATACTTTTTCTGTGCCCAAATGGGAGTCGCACATAAAAATGCTAATAAAGTAAATACTAAATTTCTCATTTGTTTCTTCTTTATTGTTTCTTAATTTTCAAAATTGAATATCTTTACTATTCCTCGGCAGAGGTATTTATAAGATATACGATGGTGTTATACTTTATACGAGCCTTATTCTTTCGAATGTTGGCAGAAACTGCATTACTTGCAGATTGATATATGTTCTGTAATGCTTGTAAGGCTACCGATTCTCCACTTAAAGTAGAACCATAGTTATTACCGAACTGCATATTCTGTTGCATTGCTTGTGAACCTGCCTCTTTCATCATATCTCTGAAAGCTGACTCTGGAACATAGAAGCCTTCCATACCATCATTATCATAAACAGATAGATTGACTTTGATAAACTTACTTCCAACAAGGATGCTAGTGATATTAGCACGAACACGCTGCTGACCAAAACCAGTAACAAGTCCATACAAATATGTTCCCTTTTTGAGAAGAACTTTGTTGATAGTAACATCATCCAATAGCTTAAAGCGTAAGTGTGTCCCTTCATGCGCTTTGGTTGTTTTATCAATCATAGCCTTAATGAGTGGAGCATCCACATTCTTGTTAGCTGATACAGTATTAAAGCGATCTGCATTTGGACTATTTACTTTTTCAACAGTCTCTACTTTTTCTGTATCCTTCTTGGATTTACCTTTTGATGAGTTTTGCGAACGTCCATTATTCCCAAAACCTACTGAGTAAGGATCATCATAATTACCATAAGAACCATTGTTTCCTCCATAGCTTCCGTTGCCTGCAGCAATAGCACGTTGAGCAGCCTGACTTCTCTTCTGTATGTATTCAAGTTCCTTGGCGTAATCATCAAGTTCATCTTGGCGACTACTACTTCTTCTTCTCGAAGAACCACCTCTATAACTACTGCCATAGCCACCACCATAGCCACTTCCTGCATACGAATTGATATGCTTTCGTGACTCGGCAAGACTTCGCTCCATTTCTTCCTGTGCTTTTTGTTGCGCCATTCGTTCTGCGTTGTCCCTGTCTATTTGATCCATTTCACTTTCGCTATAACCATTTCCAAGGGAGTCTTTCTTGTCTTCATCATTTCCTAAACCGTCAATAGCTGAATAACCACCTTCTCCCATACCACGTTCTTCCATTCCTGCCATCTTATCCTTCATAGCTTGATTGTCAGCATCAGGCAGTTCCATATTTAGGGAATCTGTTGCAACCTTTGCTGATGTGGTACTATTACCTTCAAACATATTGGAAACCTCGTATGCAAGGAAGGTCAAAGGCAGGAAAACTACAAGCGGAAATATATATTTCGGCTGTTTTAAATTCAATTTTTTCATTATTTTCCTTTCTTTAAAAATTTTACGATGTTTTCTAATTGACGGTAGTCTTGTATGATACGAACAGAGTCAGAATGACTTTTCACGTCAATGGCCAACAGAGAGTCTAGTTCTTTATGGATAGTAATTCCTCGATCTGTCAGTTGTTTTATTTCTATCTTTTCTCCTTTTTTTCTTTCATCAATTTGACGAAGTCCATTCATCATAGGTTGGATATTCTCAATAGATTCAGTTTTTCCACTGAAATCCATTTGCGTATTATTACTATTTGATCTTGTCAAATCATATAGAGTAGAGATAGCAGTAGTAACAAAAATAAATGATAGTATTCCAACTACTAGGGCAAAAAATGTTTTTCGATTTTCGGAAGCCCATTGATTACTTTTTTCTATCTTATTCTTAACTTGCCATCCTTTGGAGAGTTTCCAACAGACATAGCGAATCTGCCTTTTATATCTGGGCAGTTTCTTTTCTTTCCCTTTTGTTGCCATACTTTATCAATATTCAAGGTCAATATTCTTTAATGTCTTCCAACGAGTGATGATCAATCCGTGAGGATTATTCTGCGTCCTCGGTACATTCTCTAATTCACCACTGGTTATCAAAGTACGACGAATACTTCTTGTTCGACGACGTATATTTTGAGTGCCATAGTAAGTAAATTTTCGGCTTTGTTCATCCAGCTTTATGCTATCACACATTATAGTGCAAGTGGCAGAAGATGAAACTATATCAGAAAAGAATCCATTTTCTTCCATAGCTTTTTTTTGTTTCATTGCTGTTCCATCGGCCATATACATAGCCTTTCCAAGCGTCCATTTGATGTAGTCATCGTCAGGCGGTAAGGTGAAGAAGTATTGATGGAAAAGCTGAATATGTGCCTTTGCCTCCATAACAAAATTTGCTTCTTGCTTGCTGCGTTGAGCAAGGAATGGTATATCACCATCAAGAACATATACTTGATTGCGTTCTTCTGATAAAATCTTTGATCCGTAGACGATGAGCATACCACAGACAACCACATTGCCAACTATTGTTAGCAATACGGTCATCAGGGCAAGCCTGGTCTTTTTTTCTAAGCTTTGTATTAGCATATTCTATTGACTATCTTTACGTTTATAATTTTCATCACTTTTACCAACATTATTGTAGTTCCTTGCACGATCTCCACCTCTTGCGTAAGACTGTCCCATGGTAGTGTTGCTCATAACACTATTCGCTATTGAACTGGTGACAGAGTTTCCTTCGCCTCTATTCTGGCTATATGCACCCATAACACTAGCAGTTCCCAATGAACCACCTACTGCACCACCAACTACGACACCAACTGCACTTGTGGCTGCACCAACTCCAGCAGCTCCAGCAGCTGTGGCCACACCACTTGCGGTAGATCCCATACCCGATGATACACCTCCAGGTATTAGCCATGAACAAACCTCTGGTACCATACTTAATATTTTTGCTCCAGTCAGCATGGCAACAACATACATACAAGTCGTACCAATGGCTTGCATACCAAGTGCTCCAATATTGTTCCAATTAGCAGCATTATGCAAGAGGTTGTTGTATGCAGTCAAATCAGATCGTAAGTAGTATATAACAATGTAATCAACATAATACACAATGATGTAAACGAGGAATCCCCAAAGTGAAACAGTCAAGTATTTAGACATCCATTGCGACCAGGCACTTCTCCAAGGTGGGACGATGGATAGTGCAAACATTATTGGACAGAAGATTCTTAGAACACTAAGGAAAATTCTCTGTCCTACTAACATACCATAATACGTCATTTGGAAGATGATTTCCCCGATAAAGCGAATAATGTCGTTGGCCCATTCGCTAATCTTTGTTTCTACGAGTACAGCTGCTTGTTGTGCATAATTCTTAATGCTATTACCCAAATTCTCTACACTATGTTGAATCTTATCCAATAAGCCATCTTCTGTAGCTGCATCTTGGGCAGCCTTCTGCTCTTCCTGTTTGGCTTGCTGACTACGAAGTGAGTCAACATACTCCTGTTGCTTTGTTGCTACTGCTCGTTCTAAAGTTGCTACTTTCTTATTAGCGTCTTTTGCCATGCGCTGTGTTTTAGTTTCAAGCCAATTGCCTGGGCTTTCTAAGGCAGTACAAATAAACCCTGACGATTGTATGCAGATAGCAAGTCCTATAATGCGAGCTATTTTCATAACATCCATACCTCGACGGCCAAGCATCATCATCCAACATTCGTATGAGCCTACGCAAAGTGCAAGAATTATTCCTAAGTCTGTTGCCATTATTATCATTTCGTCGAACAATCCTAGTGTTGGTGGGTCTTTCATTGCACTCAACAATTTGTTAAGGTTATCGTCGATGACAGGCAAGCCCATAGTTAGTAGCTGGTCTGTAAAGATGGATAGTGTGAGATTTATACTTAACAATAGATCTGTCATAATTTCTCTTGTTATATGATTTTAATAATAAGCTTTAGCAAGACGAGCGAGAGAGATTACTTTCTTTACCAACTCTTCCATATCTTTCTTTGCTTGGGCAAATCCTTTTTCTCTTTTTACGTTTTCTAGCTCATAGCCCACTCCTGTTTTTCGGAGATAGGCAATGTTAGACGTAATAACTTCATTTCTATCTGTAAGCTCTTTGATACTTGATGACATCTTCCCTTTACTCCGAATCATACAGTAGGTTAGGCCTTCTGTTATTGCAGATTGCATATCTGAAAACAGCTCCTTGTATTTCCCATAAACAAGATCTACATTACGGTCAGCTGCACGAGCTATCTCTTCTTTATTGAGTTCTTCGATCTTTTTGCGTTCGGTTTCTACGATTTTTTCTTTCAATAACAATGTGATTAGTTGTGCTTCACGCCTAGGCCCAACTGTTTTGATATTTGATCTGCTTTCATCAAAGTGAACACGCCAACCACTTTTAAGACCTCGCCACTGCCATTTCGTATAGGCACCGCTATATTTTTTATGGAATGCCAAATACCACCAGTCTGGTGAGAAGTTCCAATGCCCTTGTTCCATAGAACGGATTTGATGCTCCTTCTGCTTGTCCCTTACTGGTACTTGGGCGAAGGTTGTCGTAGAAAACAAGAGGGAAAATAATATGGATAAATAAATTTTCATAAGGCTGTAAGATTTTGATTCCATTCTCCTATAAGATCATGGGCAATTTTTTCATATACATCACTATTGAGAATGTCCCAAATATAGTCATATTTAAAGCTACCAATATCCACGCATCTGCTCCAAAAGAGCGCCTGACTGATAATGCCTCGTATCACGGCTATTTGTTCTTGTATCTCGCATATCATTTGGATTCTCTCGCTAAGAGAGGCTTTTAGGATATTCTTTTCAGAGGCTACTAACATAGCCACGGATTTCTTTAACAGTGACACTCGCTTGCTGACATTATAGTTGGCCTCGGCGAAATACCACGCAATCTGGGGTTTGCGGAAGATATTTTTCCCTGTAAGCTCTACAAACTGTATGTATTCTTTGGTAGTATTTCCAATATCGAGTGTGGTTTTGGAAACAGCTGCTGCAAGAAAGATCCACTGGTTGGCGTTATTGAGTTTGGTGTTGAGCGTTGTGCGCACATCGTTGAACTTCGATGAATTGTTGGTTGCAATTTGCTGCTCACCATAACTTGTGCCTACTTGCCTTACGGCAACATCTTCGGCCTTGGCCATCTTCTTGTGAAGCTCTATCAAGGCTGAAATGGTTAGCAGGTCATCTGGGATAATAATACCTGCTTGGCTTGATGTTAGGAAAGTAACAAGCAGTAGCAAGGATAGAAGTGTTTTTTTCATACGATTCTCATTTTTAGATTCTACTTATTGTTAGCTATTCATATGATAGTTCCAGTCGCTGACGACATCATCCACTATGTTCTTCCCCGAAAAGAAAGATGCCCACGTCAAAGGATCGATGGAATACATAAGATTGCTGAATGTACAGCAAAACTCACAGATATATACAATCTGTTGGAGACGTGTATTTATATCGACGATATGTGAGAGTAGCTTATTGGCGAGTGTCAGTCGTTCGTATCGATCAAGAAAATTATAACCATCACCTTTTCCTATATGGGCATTTTTTAATAGATTGGATAACTTGTCGTTGCTCTTCCCACTGGTAAATGCTGATAAATCTACCTTACCATTATTCACAATGTCTACAAAATCTTCTATCAGACCGACAACCTCATTCTGAATATTGACGATCTCATTCAAGCTGTTAACATAGTTAATACCAGGACATCTGTTGATTGCCTTTACAGCTCTTGCTGTATTGCCTGGCACCTGAATAAACTGCTCTGCCATCTGTCTGTAATACGCAGATTCTTCACCAAATCCACGAATATTTTGCATTGACATTCGATAAAGCTCCTTAATTGATTCCATTGAAGCAGTATAAGACATAATCTTGCCTTGTTTGGAACGGATAGAGTCCAGCTGGGTATTATGTTTATTTTCTATAAGTGTCTGAAAGGCTGTATTGGCCCCAACGGCAGCGATAGCGTTCTTATCATACACCACTCTGCCCCAGGCATTGGCAGAATTGACCGAGAACAACATGATTGCCATGACAATCATCAGTTTTTTTATCTTTCCCATAAGCTCATTATGTTTTGATGTTTATTGACCAGTACAGCGAAATCAAAGTAACGCCCTATCTTCATCTTCTTGCGATCTTCCTCAATATGTGTGATGGCTTGCTCGATGTTGTTGTCAAAGGCACGCTCATAGATTTTTAAAGCCTCTTTCTCTACTCGCTCGGTGGTGAATGCCCAGTACCATTCTGGAGGGACTTCTACAGAGTACACATCAGAGTATTGCCCACGGCTTATCCATACTTCTTTATGATAAGGGATACCTTCTTTGGGTGGTAAGGCATTGACCGTAAAGATCTGTTGCCTCTGCACATCGGTCAAACCGAGGATTGCGGATATATCACTGTAACGGTCTTTGAACTTACTCTGATCCAAGAGTATTTTTACATCAGAGTTATTGATGATTGCCTCCTTAACAATAGGAGAATCTATCACATCATTGAGTTCCTGTGTAACGACACCTGCAATACCATTGAACTTACGAACTGTTTTGTAGAGATACTTAATATATCCTGCCATTGTAGGGGAAGATATTGCTTTCCACGCTTCTTCAATGATGAGAGCCTTTCGACCTTTTTTTAGGCGCATCTTCTGTAGGAATACGTCCATAATAATCAGTACGACGATAGGGAAAAGTATAGGGTCATCCTTGATTTTATCTATTTCAAAGACTATAAACTTTTCGTCGAACAACGATTTATCGAGGTTATTGTTAAGTGTATGCTCCAGCTCACCACCTTTATAGAATTGTTCCAAAATGGCAGCGAAGTTATCAATATCAAAATCAATCTTCTTTTCTGTCATTATTTGGGGTATGCGCTCCAGGGCAAACTCATAATAGCTATTGAAAGATAGATTCTTGACATTCAGCTTTTTTCTTTGCTTTTCTATTTTGTCAATCTTCTTTTCGATACGCATGAGGTATTTGCCCTCTATGAGTTCGGGCATCAGGCGCACCAACTGGCGGTTGGCATTATCTTTCTCACCATCGGTGGCTGCTTGATCATTAATAACATTGCGTAGCTTATTTACCTGTCTTTCAATCTTAGCATGATGATCTTTCTCTTCTTTAGTGAACTCTAATTCATCATCATTCACATTAGTTGTTCTATCTTTATTGCTGATAGAATCGAATGATGCGGACTGTTTCCCCTCTAGTTCACTGATAATATAGTCATCGCCATATTTTTCTTCCAGTTTCTCTTCATATCGTGCATAGTCGCCGTTTTTCTTATCTTCAAGCATTAAACGCTCACGAAGTTTCTCACGATCCTTTTCAGAGAATTTCTCAAAGGGGTTAAAGTATTCTTCATAATACTCTACAAGCGTCTGATTGATAATTTTATCTTCAATCTTTGTAGGCTCTTCGTTGCCCTTAAAAATAAGGAAAATTAGCGATTTAAGAAACTGCTTTTTCTCGCCGAAGTTTAGATTATACTCGTCTAGAGTGATGCTAAATGGATTCATAGAGATTGGTTTCTCCTTACTGTATGCAATATAAGTACCATGAAAATAATGGCTGATACCTTCATAACTATCACCAGTATCTATCATTACTACATCGGTGTCTTGCATAAGCAGTTGGGCAACTACCGAGTTCATATGAAAACTCTTACCGCTACCACTTGGACCGAGACAAAAGAAATTAGCATTGTCTGTATATTTGATTTTACCTTCTTTTCCTGTTATATCAATTGAGACTGGTATTCCCTGGCGGTCAGTATAATAGACATTAAGTCTTGATTCCTCACTATGTTTCATATGCTCTTTATAAGTTAAGCACAGAGCGGAATCAGCAAGGGTAAGAAATAGGTCATAATCTTTATTGAAAGAGTATGACATACCAGGGAAAGAGTTGATAAATAACTCCAGTTGATTGTAGCAAGCCTTTGAAGGCATAATTCCACAATCATATAATTTTGTTTCCAAATATGAGGTAACACCATTGACCTTAGCAAGAGGACAAGAAGTGATGATGTTGAAGTTTGTATAGACGAGCAACTGGCTTTCTTTGGCAAGGAGATCTAACACAAGGTCGATGTCGGCCTTGGCAATCTTGTTGCTTGGGTCAGGCATAGAGTCGTGTCTTTTTGCTTTCCCTTGCAGTTTCCGCATCAACGGACGTTGTTGTGGTATCTGTATGACCTGATTGTAGATTACACAGTCGGTAAATGGTATATCAGCGAGAAACGATAATAGGTCGGTAGCTATTTTGAAACCGTTTACTGCCATCGTGTTAAATGGACGGATAAAGGTGGGCAGGTCTATCGTGTCGATATTGACAAGCGAAAACGACTTGATGGCACGGTCGCCAACCTTGATGTACTCATCCGTAACATTCATGTTGTTCAACGAGAATGGATGCGGTTTGAAGTCGAAGGCAAGGAAGCGGTGGACGTACTCGGCCACTTCTTTCTTGTTCAATTTATAGTATGGGATGCCCTTTTCGGCTAAGATATTGATGACCTTGCCGATTTTTGAGTGAAAGTCGAGCCATACCTTCGGATCATACTTCACAAAGGAGCTTTGTTTGACTTCCTGGGTGATAATAAGGAAAGTACGAATGTTGGTGTATTCACGTCCCTTGAAATACTTAAAATACGACTGATACAAAAAGCTCATATCATCGGTAATTTCATGCTCATAGCCTTGTCTGCAAAACACATCCTGCTTTTGCAGACAGTAGCCTTCACCCAAAGTCTGAATGATATTGCTTAGAATGTCTGCATAGCCATAGTACAAGGCGGAGTCCGTGCAATACTGCTGCACAGGGTTTTCTATTTCGATGATAACAGCCCAATTGCCATTCTTCGAGAAAAGAACAGTATTCATCAGGTCGCCACGAGCGTCCTTGATGTCTTCGAGTTCTGCGTATAGTTTGTCAAATGGTCGTTCTTTCTTCTTTCCCATTATATCTTAAATAATATCATTAATAATCGAATAGACCAATATAATATAGGTAGCCTTTATAGCGTTTTTTTGCGTGCAAACCGAGTCTTTGTTTGATGAAAATAGAAATTATACCTGTTCCAGCTATTGCTACTAAGGCTATGAGCCCTGCAAAGAATCCCCATAGAATGTTGAATACTAAAAAGCCAATAAATCCAAGTAAGAAAGTAGCAGCTGCATAGTAGATAAATTTCCCACGGATTCCCATAAATTCAAGAGGTTTTTGTAACCCTTTGAAAACAGGATAACTAATTATTTCTCCCATTTGTGAGTGTCTTTTGATGGCTTGATATACACCGATAAAAGATTATTTAATCCTTATATCGGGTATATCTTGCTTGTAATCCTTACTTGAAGAACATTGGGAGAGCTGTAGCCATGGCAACCATTGCGACACAACCGCCAATAGTCATCATGATGGTCTTCTTCACGTCCTGATCGCCATTCTGCATTTTGAAGTACACATTAAAAGCACCAACCAATGCAATCACTGCAGCAATGGCATACATGAGGTTCTTAACTGGAGTTGCATAGCTTTGAATTTCGGTCGTGGCAGAAGCGAATCCTTTTCCACCAATACCTTGTGCAAAAGCCTGTACAACATACATTGCGCCAAGAAGAAAAAGCGCACAATAACGCTTAGCAGAAACATTCGTTTTAGCTAATACTTTTTTTGCAGAATTGAAAAAATGCTTTAATTGAAACATTGAATTTTAATAAATTATTTTATTTCGAATTAAAGTACCGAGAAAAGAAGCCTTTTGGCAGTTTCCCATACAACAGGAAACTGCGCTGGACGGCTTGGAACCTATCGTGTATTTAAAATGATAACACTATATGCTGGTTGGACTCATAACAGACTTTACAATAAAAAAGTCAGAACTTTCGTCAGTGTTTTCTAAGGAATTAATTAATCCTTGTATTTGGTCAGCTTCTATCCCTCCTGTCATAGTAGCAGGAATATCGAGGTCGGATAACGTCTCTTTTTGCGAAAAGGCAGAACCGCCTGATAGTTGTGCTGTTTCGTCCTCTGTGGTTTTGGTTTCTTTCTTCTTTTGTTCAGCAATCTTTCGGTCTTCATCGGCATCGTATTGGGTAAAACTACCCAATTCATCCTTGATGTCTACCTCTTGCTCGTCAACTGTGGCAACTGACACTACTTCACCTGATTTATCAAAATAAAGATCGTGAATAATGTTATAGCCATAATAGCCTATATACCCGATAATGATTATGGTCATAAAAGTTCCAAACATAAGACATATATATATTTAGTTTCGTTTGTTTTCCGCAAAATTTCAAAGTTCGGGTAAAGGTCTTTGCGAAAACGATTACAAATTTATGGAATAGTAAGTTAATAACAATAAAACAAATTGCTAATATAACTATTGGGAGAAAAACAACATTATAAATTGTCTTCTTGATGCTTGAATAGCTTTATTTGTCTATTTAGTATAACAAAAAAAATACGGACTGCACACTTAATGCAATCCGTACTATTCATTTAAACAATTCTGTGTTATGTTGATTGTTGCTCTTTCAAGACCTCCCATGGACGATTAGAAGGGTAGAAACTACCGTTCTTCTCTGTATAACGAGCAGTGTACTTAACATCCACCAAATCACCGACACGGAGGTCAAACTTGTTGATGTTTTCCTCACCGAAAGTTTCTAGTACCCAATGTTCTGGATATTGTTGACCTTGTTCTTCGACAACCCATTGCTGTGAAGACCACTTACCTCTCTGACTTTCGCCAGTTTTGATTTCGCCTATAGCGATAACCTTACCTTTGCATTGTGACATAATTATTTGTTTTAAGTTTATCTGTTAGCCATTAATATTTCTTTTTCTAAGTTCATTGAAAATTTCTTCTTCTGCTGCACCATTTTCTGTAAGAAAATCTAGCGGATAATACTCAACTACTGGCTNCCCCACAACCTTGGGTAAGCTATCTTCTTCTGCACACTGGGAGCAGAAGGCTGTCCACAGCTCATCACCATCTACCATTGTCGGAGCTGTAGCCTGAGATAAAATAGGCTGTTTCTGCCTTTTAGCCTTTTTCGGGGCTACTGGTGTATGAGGTGGTGCTGTTGGTGTTGCAATTTCAATACTCTCTTCTTGTGAGGTAGAAACTTCCTTTTGTCCATGAATATCCTGGAGCATCCCTTCCAACGTTCCTGGCAGCTGCATCATATTCGATGCAGAGTCGGCTATATCTGATTTATACTTAGTCATTGTCATCTATGTTATATATGGTTTTGTAAATGAAATCGAAGCAACGTTTGGTGTGTTTTGCCACCTTGTCATTGTTGCCGATGGTATTGTAACGTTCCAAATCAGCATAACTACCAATACGAGGGGCAAGAATACCGAACTTCTGGAAATACTCATCCACAATCTTCCATGCTTTCAGCTCGCTATTTTTTCCAACTCGCACATCATACTTGTTGCAGACGAAGATANTACTTTGATCTTTGTTTCCTGACTAAGACCAAAAATAGCCTTTGCACGTTCTCGTTTTATAAGACGGATTCTCGTCTCTGACATTATCTTAGCAGTATTTGCCTTACTTCGCTTTTGGTGTCCTTTCGTTGCTGCTTGATTGACTATAATATTTACAGACGAAACCGAAATATTTAGTTTTTCAGCAACAGAACGGTACGAGTTATTTTCACTCATTCGAAGAATATTATCTTCTACAGAAGGGAATATTTTACGTTTGGCGCACTCTTTCTTTAATCCTAACTCATAAGCCTTGTTTTTAACAGATTGAATCGAAATTCCAAGAGTTTCTGCTAATTTACGATTGCTCGCATGGGCATAGTTTTCGACCAGGAAGTTAATCTTGTCAGCGTTCCATATGGTTGCAATTCTACTCATAGTGTTTATTCTTTTCTATATACTTATTAAGCACACTGTCTTTCTTAGCGGTAGGCAAAGGCGGTTTTGCGGTCTCAATATAGAGCAGCTGACCCTGCTTGTATAGGCGAAGCCCTGTCGATTTGACCTGCTCACCAATGAAACCAATCCACGTGATACAAGCAATAACTGCTATCATGAGCCATTTGACACATTTGAAAATTATCTTCTTGCCAAGATGATGAAAGTACTTGTTAAGCATCTTCGATGTTATAATAAGGGCTTACCAGTAACCCTATACTGGCTGAATTCTTTTTTGTAATGCAGTACAAAACTGTGAAGAATAGCATTGATGATGGTTTGAGTGGAATACCCACCAACTGCATATTTACGGAATGTTGCAAGAATGTCCTTATTCACTTTACAAAGGGTCATATTGCCATCTTTCCCCACAACCTTGGGTAAGCTATCTTCTTCTGCACACTGGGAGCAGAAGGCTGTCCACAGCTCATCACCATCTACCATTGTCGGAGCTGTAGCCTGAGATAAAATAGGCTGTTTCTGCCTTTTAGCCTTTTTCGGGGCTACTGGTGTATGAGGTGGTGCTGTTGGTGTTGCAATTTCAATACTCTCTTCTTGTGAGGTAGAAACTTCCTTTTGTCCATGAATATCCTGGAGCATCCCTTCCAACGTTCCTGGCAGCTGCATCATATTCGATGCAGAGTCGGCTATATCTGATTTATACTTAGTCATTGTCATCTATGTTATATATGGTTTTGTAAATGAAATCGAAGCAACGTTTGGTGTGTTTTGCCACCTTGTCATTGTTGCCGATGGTATTGTAACGTTCCAAATCAGCATAACTACCAATACGAGGGGCAAGAATACCGAACTTCTGGAAATACTCATCCACAATCTTCCATGCTTTCAGCTCGCTATTTTTTCCAACTCGCACATCATACTTGTTGCAGACGAAGATGAATTGTGCTTTAATTTGTGGATAGCTTTGGCGTAACCGAAAAATAGCAAGTAGAAAAGCACGAGTAGAATCTATCGTATTGAGATCGTAGTGATATGGACAGATAATATAGTCGGCATTAATCAATAGCTGCAACATTCCTTCTTGGGTCAAGCTACCTGGAGTGTCAATAATGGTAGTTCCTGGTAGTGTACGCAAGTTTTGCATAATAACGTGAGTACTTTCAGGATTCTTGATAGTCATAGACTGAACCTTGTAAGGCGCTTCGGGTTGTCTACGCAAGTCGTCTTTTCGGCGGCCAGAGAAAGTTTGCTGTGGGTCAGCATCAATAACAAGTAATGGCACTTCTTTCTCAACGGAGAGATAGTTTGCGAATAAGCCGCATAAGGTNTCTTCTTGCCAAGATGATGAAAGTACTTGTTAAGCATCTTCGATGTTATAATAAGGGCTTACCAGTAACCCTATACTGGCTGAATTCTTTTTTGTAATGCAGTACAAAACTGTGAAGAATAGCATTGATGATGGTTTGAGTGGAATACCCACCAACTGCATATTTACGGAATGTTGCAAGAATGTCCTTATTCACTTTACAAAGGGTCATATTGCCATCTTTCCCCACAACCTTGGGTAAGCTATCTTCTTCTGCACACTGGGAGCAGAAGGCTGTCCACAGCTCATCACCATCTACCATTGTCGGAGCTGTAGCCTGAGATAAAATAGGCTGTTTCTGCCTTTTAGCCTTTTTCGGGGCTACTGGTGTATGAGGTGGTGCTGTTGGTGTTGCAATTTCAATACTCTCTTCTTGTGAGGTAGAAACTTCCTTTTGTCCATGAATATCCTGGAGCATCCCTTCCAACGTTCCTGGCAGCTGCATCATATTCGATGCAGAGTCGGCTATATCTGATTTATACTTAGTCATTGTCATCTATGTTATATATGGTTTTGTAAATGAAATCGAAGCAACGTTTGGTGTGTTTTGCCACCTTGTCATTGTTGCCGATGGTATTGTAACGTTCCAAATCAGCATAACTACCAATACGAGGGGCAAGAATACCGAACTTCTGGAAATACTCATCCACAATCTTCCATGCTTTCAGCTCGCTATTTTTTCCAACTCGCACATCATACTTGTTGCAGACGAAGATGNCGCATGGGCATAGTTTTCGACCAGGAAGTTAATCTTGTCAGCGTTCCATATGGTTGCAATTCTACTCATAGTGTTTATTCTTTTCTATATACTTATTAAGCACACTGTCTTTCTTAGCGGTAGGCAAAGGCGGTTTTGCGGTCTCAATATAGAGCAGCTGACCCTGCTTGTATAGGCGAAGCCCTGTCGATTTGACCTGCTCACCAATGAAACCAATCCACGTGATACAAGCAATAACTGCTATCATGNAGAGCCATACAAATGGATGAAGGAAGTTCTTTCAAGGTCCCTGCCAGATATGACGGAGGAGGAACTCACGAAAATGCTACCTTCAAACTTCAAATAACAAATAACCCTTATATGCTGCCAGACATATAAGGGTTATTTGTTGGTGTGAAAGGCGGCTAATATTGGATGCTTACGAAATATTTAGTTTTTCAGCAACAGAACGGTACGAGTTATTTTCACTCATTCGAAGAATATTATCTTCTACAGAAGGGAATATCTTACGTTTGGCGCACTCTTTCTTTAATCCTAACTCATAAGCCTTGTTTTTAACAGATTGAATCGAAATTCCAAGAGTTTCTGCTAATTTACGATTGCTCGCATGGGCATAGTTTTCGACCAGGAAGTTAATCTTGTCAGCGTTCCATATGGTTGCAATTCTACTCATAGTGTTTATTCTTTTCTATATACTTATTAAGCACACTGTCTTTCTTAGCGGTAGGCAAAGGCGGTTTTGCGGTCTCAATATAGAGCAGCTGACCCTGCTTGTATAGGCGAAGCCCTGTCGATTTGACCTGCTCACCAATGAAACCAATCCACGTGATACAAGCAATAACTGCTATCATGAGCCATTTGACACATTTGAAAATTATCTTCTTGCCAAGATGATGAAAGTACTTGTTAAGCATCTTCGATGTTATAATAAGGGCTTACCAGTAACCCTATACTGGCTGAATTCTTTTTTGTAATGCAGTACAAAACTGTGAAGAATAGCATTGATGATGGTTTGAGTGGAATACCCACCAACTGCATATTTACGGAATGTTGCAAGAATGTCCTTATTCACTTTACAAAGGGTCATATTGCCATCTTTCCCCACAACCTTGGGTAAGCTATCTTCTTCTGCACACTGGGAGCAGAAGGCTGTCCACAGCTCATCACCATCTACCATTGTCGGAGCTGTAGCCTGAGATAAAATAGGCTGTTTCTGCCTTTTAGCCTTTTTCGGGGCTACTGGTGTATGAGGTGGTGCTGTTGGTGTTGCAATTTCAATACTCTCTTCTTGTGAGGTAGAAACTTCCTTTTGTCCATGAATATCCTGGAGCATCCCTTCCAACGTTCCTGGCAGCTGCATCATATTCGATGCAGAGTCGGCTATATCTGATTTATACTTAGTCATTGTCATCTATGTTATATATGGTTTTGTAAATGAAATCGAAGCAACGTTTGGTGTGTTTTGCCACCTTGTCATTGTTGCCGATGGTATTGTAACGTTCCAAATCAGCATAACTACCAATACGAGGGGCAAGAATACCGAACTTCTGGAAATACTCATCCACAATCTTCCATGCTTTCAGCTCGCTATTTTTTCCAACTCGCACATCATACTTGTTGCAGACGAAGATAAATTGTGCTTTAATTTGTGGATAGCTTTGGCGTAACCGAAAAATAGCAAGTAGAAAAGCACGAGTAGAATCTATCGTATTGAGATCGTAGTGATATGGACAGATAATATAGTCGGCATTAATCAATAGCTGCAACATTCCTTCTTGGGTCAAGCTACCTGGAGTGTCAATAATGGTAGTTCCTGGTAGTGTACGCAAGTTTTGCATAATAACGTGAGTACTTTCAGGATTCTTGATAGTCATAGACTGAACCTTGTAAGGCGCTTCGGGTTGTCTACGCAAGTCGTCTTTTCGGCGGCCAGAGAAAGTTTGCTATGGGTCAGCATCAATAACAAGTAATGGCACTTCTTTCTCAACGGAGAGATAGTTTGCGAATAAGCCGCATAAGGTTGTCTTACCGACTCCGCCTTTTTGGTTTGCAAAAAGGACGATTCTGTTTTCTTGTTGTTCCATCGTCAGCCCTCCTAATTGATTTTGGTAAAACCTTCTTCTGGTACATAGCCTATACTGGTTGATATGTCAGAAGGCAGTATTTCGACGTTCAAAGTCTGGTCACGAATAACTTTTTCATCTTTATACACCGTGGCACGGACACTTACTTTACCCTCCTGTCTGTCAGAGTTGGTAAGAATAAGTGAGGCAGAGAAAGACGAGTAAGAGCCCTTGATTTGGGCAGATGCTGTTGAGAAAGGGTTATCTTCATAGTGCTGCTCCCAAAACATATTAACATCTTTACCTGTCGAGGTGTGAATATCCTTTCCTTTCCCCTTTAAGTCCCAGGCATTGAATGAAATGAAAGGATTAAACTTGGCGTAATCACCTTGCATCGAAATTTCCATTCTTATGATGGAGTTCTCTGCATTAATAGCTTCTACGCCGTCGTCAGAATTAGAACCGCATGAAGCAATAAACAATGGCAAAGACAGAAACGCTGTCATTGCTGCAACCATAAAATAATGTTTCTTCATTTTTATCATATTTAAATACACGTTACTACCTATGCTCCCAAGAGGGATTTGATTGTTGCGGTTTTAAAGATAAACCTGCTAAAACAACAATCTCCATAGTTTGGTAGGTCACTTGGATAAATGTCCATTGGAGAGGGACCCCATAACATGTAATTCGCTCACAACAGTACAAGTCTGCCTTGACACCCGAACAAAGGGGGAGAGCAATTAATATGATGTTGCAAAGATAGAAAAAGTCTGCCAATGTTGCAAGAAAAAAGACATCATTTTTTGTTTTACATAAAATTAAATTTCTTGTTTGGCAAACTTTATGCTTATTTGGAAAGTATATGTTTTGTTTTTATGCTTATTTGTTGTTTTACTTTTATGTTAAGCTATCTTGCATAAAAGCAAAAATGATGTTTTTATACAGTATAAGCAAAAGGGGAGGCAGATAGAATGCCTCCTTTTTTAACCTTATCGACGAAGTCCTGATCCGTATTGAAATTCCAAACCTTGCTCAAAACGATCCGTGAAGTATGTGATCTCTCGTTGGGGGAGTCCTATATCCTCTGCCATATTCTCCCAATACTTCATGTTCCTTGTTATGTCCAAGATAATGCCTCTTGCAGTTGTCTCATCCAGCATATAAAGCTCATGAGCATTGTAAAGGTGGTTGAGGGAGCTATCATTTGTATTGGCATCAATAAGCAAAGCCTGAAACGTACTGTTTGTTGGGTTCATATCGTAGGCAGGGGATAACTCCCAGCCGTCTTTTCCAAGCAAGAAGGCATGATTTCTAAAGTGGTCGTCGGTATTGCCAATGCAGATATTGAAGGCAACTCGCCTGTATAATTCTTCCAAGTTAGCCTCTATATGGTTGCCACCGCCTGAAATGATAAAGTCCACAATATCCAAATAGCCTTTGCCGTTTCTTTGTCCATCGCCATCAGTGAGGCCGAGAACGGTGAGCGAGGAAGCCATATGGATTCTCTTATTATCCTCTGTTCTGTCAAACCGCTTAGACAGAAGTATATCCTGACCAGTGCCAGCTTTGAGAACTTGCGTTTCTGCTACGGTGATGCCACACTCCTTAGCCATTAGGTGTGCAAAGTGTTCCCATCGAGATACGTTGATGTCGTCATTGATGGAAGGGAATTTGGCAAGATAAAGCTGACCGCCACTTTGCACACAAGCCTTCGGACGTGCGCCACCCATCGAGGAACCAGGTTGGAAGAGACGTTGCACCCATTTCTTTTCAGGCTCCAAATGCTTGTATTCGCTTTTCTCAATCTCCTTGGCTGCTTGCAGAAGTTCGTCAATGTGTATGGTGGGTGGAACACTGTAACCAGGGGTAGAACTGATAAAAGTACCGTCTGCTGGGTCTTGGAAGCGGAAGCCACCCATACGCATCTCATCTTCCACACCTTTGAGATAGTCCCAATCAGATAAGGTATGGATTGCTTTCCCCTCTGCCTCCAGTGAGACACGAAGGTCTATCAACCGTCGACCCCATCTGTCAGGAAGAGCATCAGAGAAGCAACCGAAAATATGGTTATCTTGACTGTATTGTACGCCTGTATAGGGACGAAGATCACGACCTAACTCTATTTTGGGATAGGATTTAAGCCAGTTCCTATCAAACTCAAAAGAAAACACGTCAGAACCTCTTAGGTATTCATGCCCAAGAGAGCCAACTTTCTCTTCTTTATCCATCCAGTCGAAACTGGCTATAACATCTAAATTTTCCATGTGTTATCTTTTTGAAGCTCGTTTCTTATTCTTGATACCCAAGTCCTGTATCATGTGTCCTAACTCATCGTCTTTAGCCAAATGAAGAATGTCATCTTCGAGTTGCAGGGCATTGAGTACTCGCATTACCACACCGAGAGACACTGTAGGCTCACCCTTTTCTAAACGGGACAAGGTAACCCTTGTGCATTGCGCACGCTGGGCAACTTGATCCATTGTCAAGTCTCGACGTAATCGGGCAAGACGGAACTGCTCACCCACTATATTCAACTTTTCTTGCAGTCCTCTGGTCATCCAGTTTGCTTTGGTAAACTTTGTCATAATGTATCTTTTATAGTGCAAAGATACAAAAATATGTTCAGTTTATAATACTTTATTGGGATTTTCTTTTAAAGGTTTTCGATGTTCTTCTTTGCGTCGCCGATATTCATCAATACCGCCAACTAATTTCTTCTTAACCTCGTCATAAGCAAGGTCAAGAATTCCTTGAAAGCCAACCACATCATTATATATGTTGAAATTCCATTCTACGTCTTTGGGATCAAGATAATCACTATACACATCAATCCCTTTCAAGATGATTTGTTCAAGATTTGAGCCATCATCAGGAAAATAGAAAAACAAAGGGACGCCATCTGCCGTCATATAGAAGCCATCGCCATCTATACTTTCATTAATGAATACCGTTTTTTAGACCCTATACACCCAAAGTTGCCGCAAGTTTCTCGATATACTTGAGCTTGATGACATCTTCCCACTGGCCACCTTCCTCTGTTCTCACCTTCTTGTATTTTGAGAGCATTCTGAAGATTTGCTTGTATGAATATTTCTCATTGAGCTCTTTCTTTACGACCTCATTCTTCACCCTCGTAGTTATGATGACGGAAATGAAGTTGATGAGTTCTGTGGCATATACTCTGTAGTCAGTATGCACGTTTACGGTATCGCGGTCAATAATGTTCTTGTAGAGATTGAACATCGTTTCTATCATCCATCTTTGTGAATAAGCCAAGTATACGGTAAGAGGAGACAGATTCTTCTTTGACTTGAAGACAATAAGACCGAATGAAGATTTCTTCGCAGTATATTTTTCTCCATCGAAGCCATCCTTCTTTTTCTGCGCCTGCTGTACATAGGCAATTTCCTGCTCGTATGCCATCTTCGGATCTCTGAATGCGTATAGGTATTTGCCATTAGACATTCGCACCTTCTTATATAGTATGGTTGAGTCTGTATATCCTTCCAGATGCTCTGTTGGATTATCCATCCCATAGTTCTTGATGAAAGCAGAGTTCTGCTTCAAAGGAATGAGATAAGAAAGGCCTTCAATCTTGTCAACCTTCTCAAAAAGCTCTTCGTTGTAGAAGCCTTTATCAAAGATCATCAAACCGTTAACTATCTTGTTCTCAGCCACAAAGTCGTTTATGGACGTTTGGTCAAGCATATTGCCTGGATATGGTTTGGCCGCAATAGGCTCCTTTGTTTCCGGGTTGTAGGCATATAGTAGGCTTAAATCTTTCGACCCCTTTGTTCTTGCCTTTCTTGAGAACTCCGACATGTATCCTTCTTTTGAGTTATAATCCTTGAGCATTCCATCAATAACGATGTTCTTTCCAGCAAAAGCTTCTATACGATTCCTCATAAACTTGCATATCAACGAGTACGTCTGGCCTATCCCCTGAAGGAATGCTGATACGGCATCCTCCGACAGATGAACCCCAGGGATTATCTCTGATGCGAAGGAAGTCATATACTGTAGCATCAGGTCTCGGTTCTTTATATCACCATATGCAGCCCTTAGCAATGCTATTGTATAAATCCTCTTGGCATCGTTTAAATCCCACACCTTGGATAGTTCGTCCAGAAGATCCCTTCTATGCTTGTTACATATTGCTATCTCTCCATAGTCCTTGATATCGATGGACCTCTTCCGTGGAGCGGTATTACTCTTCTTCTGTGCGACAAATCGGCCGTCGACTATCTCGCCAACGGTTCCCAAGTCAACGGTTTTTATCTTGCCGCCAACCCTCTTGCTTGTTCTCTTTATAACTACAAACCTTGCTCCACGGCGCTTCACCACCGTGCTGCTTGGTCTTTGTACTGCCAGTATATCCTTAGGTATTGCCATATTATTATATTGGGTTATTGTGTTTTGAAAACCCAATACAAATATATATCATTTCTATAATATACGCAAGCTTTTAGACGAATTTCTTTGTAAAATCAAGATATCAGAGATAATTATTCGCATTCTTATCTGTCAAACTTAGACAAAATAAAGTTTTTAGGCTGAAATATCGGCAATTTAGGGCTTTTTGTATGGGGTGTAGAAAACGGCATTCCTTATTCAATTGTAGTGAGGGCTATCTTCCACATCGTATTCGGAACCGTCCGTTTCTTCGACACTGTCATAGAGGTTATCATCGTCCTCCATTTCATCAATGTCCGCTTGTGTAGGAGTTATGTTGGTAAATTCATCACGACCGCTAACTAGTTTACCAGTGGCTTGCTCGATTAGATCAAGGAGAGCATTGCGTCTCTTTTCAAAATAGGTATCGAAGTCATCTGCAAATATTGCATCAACATCAACCTGATGTGAAGCAAGCGAGGCTTTCAAGTCATCTTTGTGCGCACTGTGGTTGCGAATAATGCTTGACAGGTATTTGGATGGTGCATAGCCTCCGATAATACGATTGGTACGAGCACAAATAGGGGTCTTGTTTATCACAGAGTTCCAACGTGCTCGGTCGATACCTTCTTTCATACAATAACTGGCTGGGAAGATATGATGAATATCTGTCGCATCACCCACGAATGAGACGAAGTCCATTTCTTTATTGGAGATAAAGTCGCGAGCGTGGTTCTTAAGCACGAGAGCCATGACACCTTTATAGGCGGCTGAGTTGCGCGTATAAAGGTTTTGCAGACGGCTTGCGTGGAAGTTGCTACGTACCACGGTGTCGGGCATTGCATCATCATCTTTCACCCATGCGAACAACCCTTGTATATCGGTAACGTAACGAGTTTCGTTAGCACCGCCATAAAGTTCTCCGAACACACCGCACCAAAACCATTTTTCAAGCTTTTTTCTGTTAGTACTATCAAACCATACGTTTGAGTCAACGGCAAAAGCAACCGACAACGGCACAAGTTGCGAAGTGTACGGCATATCTATTGCGGTGAAGATACGCTGTTCCTTTAAGAAATGAATGGCTTTCGTTAAGCCGTCAAGTAAGCGGTCTCTATTAGTGATGTACTGCTCATATTTGAGATTGAGAACATCTCGCTTCTTACAACTTACTGCCTTCGTCGGGTCTTCAAGTGAACGAAGATATGAAGTGAGCAGGGTTACAGCTGTGAGAAATGCACTACTATCGAATGACACATAGCGGTTGTAGTTGATTTGCTTTTCGTTCTTGAAGCGTGCCCAGATGCTATCCCAGTCTTTGCGAAGCTCGAAATTGTTGGCGGCAAAAGTTGCCGTAACAAGTTCAAACACTGTAAGTGAAACGCCTCCTTGGTTTACATTCTCGAACACTTGACATACAGCTTCCTTTGGAACATCATTACCCAATTCAATGACGGGAATTTGATATTGCGACATCGGAGTTATGATAGTGCTGAAGAAAGATTTGAATTGTTGGAAAATTACCGGGTCACAGCCATGGTATTGGTTATATTCCATTTGCCATTGCATCATTTCGCTACTATCAAAAACAAGATTGATAGGAAAATAATGCTGCTCAAACTCTTTTTCTCTTGTTGATAGATTCAGCTTTTCATCACGACCGATATTCTCGTAGATGATTTTGTTTTCAGGTACAGAAATAATAGCATCAATACGGTCTGTGATAGTACTTAATGCTTTCGGAATATTTATATAGTAGAAACGCTTGATTGGTTTCTTTTTGCTATCGCAGGTTTCCACCGGCTGCTTCGAGTACATTGAGCGGTAAATCGAAGTGGTACGTTGCTGTCCGTCAAGAACAAGTTTCTCGGGATTGATATTTTCCTTAGACTTGTCAACACCCTCGAAAAGGCGAGTCTTGAAGTTTACTTCCGATCCTCCTGTCTGTAAGAACATTGCAGCTCCAATGGGGTAACCGTTGGAAATCGATGCAATTAGTGCTCTAATACGGTTGTCTTCCCACACCCAACCACGTTGAAAATCGGGAAGTTGTGTGCGACCCTCGTCAATAGATTTGAGGATGTCGGCTATAGATATATTGTTTGAGGTAATCATAGGGAGATTATCTTTTCATTTCTTGTTTTGGTAAATCTGATTGTCAATAGCGAATATCAAAATGTCTAACTATGATTCATTCACATAGAATGCCGTCCCATTTTTCCATTCATGACAAAACGTATTCCCCAAGTTTGTTAATAATTTATTGAAGTAGACTCATTATTTATTCAATTGCTCACGAATCTTCATCAAGGCAAATCCGAGAAGGTTTGTACCTTTCCATAATTCAGGGCGCTTTGCTTCTGGTGCATCTGCACTAAGGCCGATGCCCCAAATGGTATCGTAAGGACTTGCTTCCACAAGCACTTTGTTTTCCGTACTTCGTAGAAAAGCCTTCAACTCCTCATTCTGACAGAATTTGTGATAATTACCATATGTAACTACGGAAACCTTATTCTCATTCCATTTCTTTGGATCGAAGTTCTTGACAAGACGACCTAAAGCCTTGATGTCTTTGGGATTCTCAGTTGCGAGTATCTGCATCCGAGTATCTTCATCACCCATAATTCGAGCCTTTTCTGCCATCATATATTGCTCCATACAATTATACTCTCTGCCATCGATATTGAATCGAGAGGGGTACCATTGACTGAAACATGCCTTGGTCACTTTCCCGGGTTTCTCTGTGTGTCCCCAAAAGAAAAGAAAGTCTAAGTCAGTAGGACTGTTGATCAAACCTTCTATGGTTGTCAGTGTGACGTTGGTTTCCATAGTGGTATCACAAGGAGTGTACTTCTTCTCAAACTCCATCACAATCGCCTTCAAATCTTCTGGCAGCTTGCTTATGGTGAAGTCATAAATCTCATCAGGCATCTCTTTATAGTATGCGATAGCCACAGCACCTGTGATAGCGCCCATAGTATCGGCATCACCACCTAATGAAACTGTAAGACGGACAGCATCCTCGTAATCCTTACTGTCAAAGAATGCGATGAGTGACTGAGGAACTGTCTCTTGACAACTGGCTTCAAAGCGATACGCTTCACGAATGTCGTCACAGGTTTTGCTCAAGTCATAGCCAAAGGTCTTAGTGATGTATTCACGAATTTTCTCTTTGCTTGAACCAGTACGAGCTAAGAAGATGGCTGCGGCAGTTGCCTGAGCACCTTTGATTCCTTCTGGATGATTGTGGGTCACTTCTGCACTCACTTTTGCCGCATAAAGCGTTTGCTCGATGGTGTCGAAGGCGAAACCGACGGCACTTACTCGCATAGCAGAGCCGTTACCCCAACTGTTGTAAGGTCCCATATCTTCGCGATAGAGCCAAGTGGTAAATGTACCGCCATATCCACCCATCGGATAACGATACTTATTGCCCCATTTACGCATAGAAAATATCAGGCGGTTGGTAGGATGACCTGCGTCTGTTGGATGCAAAAGCCAGTCGGCTACAGCAATCGTCATGATGGAGTCGTCAGTATACTCCATACGCTCGTCAATCAGCGGGAAGTTGTAGTTCTTTGTAGGGTTGAACTCGTAGATAGATCCAACGGTATCACCAGCGATGGCTCCCAATAATGTTGCTTTCTTCATCTGGCGAGTTTATTTGAGGATTTCAATAAACGACTTGGGCAGATAGATATTCTCCACTTCAAGTGCTTCACGGAATAAAGGTGCAATTTCTTCATCACGGAAGCCTGCGATACCACAACCAATGCGAGTGACGAGGAACTTGTAGCGAGGATTCTCCTTTGCAAACTCAATGAACTCATCTATATAAGGCTTGATGGTTTCA
This sequence comes from Prevotella ihumii, assembly GCF_900155655.1. Lineage (GTDB taxonomy): Bacteria > Bacteroidota > Bacteroidia > Bacteroidales > Bacteroidaceae > Prevotella > Prevotella ihumii. The sequence goes on along the minus strand of NZ_LT706987.1, from coordinate 215,517 downwards.
ACGCCTCCTTGCATCGTAGGGATGGCATAGCTCTGCCCTTGTAGCCCTACGCCCTGTCCCATAATGGCACCAAAGCGATCCACAGCAGCACGAGCTGCGCCACCACCGTGCATTCCCTGGAGATTACTGCCGAACACGAAGATTTCATTTGCTTTTAGCTTGCTGATTTTGGCAGGCGCAATACGCCCTTCTCTTTGTTTAAAGTAGTTGCTTGCAGCCTTCTTCATCATCTTTGCTCTTGCTTCAGATGGTATGGCCATATCAGCACAGCAGCACATGTTGACCTCTTCTACACGGCTATAGTAACTCATACGGCTCTTGCGTTCACGCTCAAACATTGCCTGGGTACCTTCTTCATCCTGCTGAAATTCGAGGGCATTGTCGATGTTGTACATGGCAGCCGTCTCCTTTACATCGATGTTGGCACCGATGAAGTTGAAGCTCCAGCCCATTTCTTTGAGCTGCTCAATCATCTGAGCCACCTGCATCGTGCTGTAATGCTCCGAACTGTTCTCCGCACCATCCGTGATGATGGTCACGCTACCAATGGCATTCGGTGAGCTCTTCACTTTCATCTTCAAATCTACCAAGGTAGCACCCACCGCATCATTTAGGGGTGTGCATCCCCAAGGTTCATAGTCCTTGTCGGTGATATGGTTCACCTTCTCGGCAGGCTCGTTCTTGATGATGTAACGAGAGGGACGGCTTCCTTCACTCTGAAAAGCATAGATGGAAACGAAGTGCTTCTGCGAGCCCTCGTATTTACGTTCTGCGCTCTTGATAGTGTTGATAGTCTCATTGCAGCCTGCAATGGTCTGGCGTGTCACACAGTCCATGCTACCGCTTTCGTCGAGAATAATGAGATTGTAAATCTCTGACATTGCCTTTGTCTCCATAATGCTTTTCTTTTTAAGTGTAACTAAATCTGTTTTGACTCCCTCAGCTTCTTTTTTTGTTTAGAAGTCGAATGGGAACTTTCGCCACTCCGCCGATTTCGCCTCCTTCTTGTATTCGTCTTCCTTGAATGAATAGAGCGTGGCGGCACGGTTCTGTTCAGGCACCGGATTAGCTCCTTCATCAGCCAGATAGCCTGTGGCCACCATCTTACGTGAGAAATTGCGACGGTCATAGCTCGTGCCATTGATAATCTCGTAAAGACGTTGCAACTCACTCATCTTGAACTTCTCATCCAACAGACGGAAGGCGATAGGCTTTACAGCCAACTTCTCACGAATGCGTTCACGTGCAAGTTTAATGATTTCTTGATGGTCAAAAGCCAAGGGAGGAAGCTCATCGATAGCGAACCACTCGGCACCAGCTGCGTCATCGCCAGCTATCAACTGATAATCACTCTTGCGAACGAGGGCAAAGAAAGCTACTGTCAGCACACGCTCACGAGGATCACGTTTCACATCGCTGAACACATGAAACTGCTCCAGGTAGACATCCTTTACGCCTGTCTCTTCCATCAATTCACGTTTTGCGCACTCTTCCACCGTCTCATCCATATTCAGGAATCCACCAGGGAGCGCCCATGAACCTTTGTAAGGTTCGATGCCACGTTCAATCAGTAGAATGTGCAGACCCTTACCATCGAAACCGAGGATAACACAGTCGGTTGTTACCGCTGGATGGGGGTACTTGTAACTATACATATTTTCTGTCATGACGATATAGTTTTATCAATTTGATGTTGCAAAGATAATGAGTAAATATGACACAACCAAATTTTATTGCGTAAAAATGACGCATAAGGCCAATATTTAACATTTCACCATAGCTAAACGCACTAAATCATTTGAAAATGAGGTGATATGTTGATATATATGCTTCAAAACACAATAATACGAATATAGAGTTCGTTATTTAGTCGACCCTCAAAAAGGCGACATCGCATTTTTTCATATAGNGCAGGCAAGTGTTTTTATTTTCCTGTCATACAGCCGCCTAACCTGCTCCATTGCCTTGTCTATCGTATGGCCGTCATACTCATTGCGGAATGACAGCGCACCGATGATGAGTCCGTCCCATAGTCTGACGATGGAGACCTTGTTGCCGAACTCGTACTTCTTGCCCTCTTTTCCCTTGCTGATACAAAGCACGTCTGGCTCGTGAAGCGAGTAGATCTTATGGCCGTCCAACCGCTCGCCGTTGACAAGCCTCATGCAGATGTCAATCCGCTCCTGGTAGGCATTTCTATCGGGCAGCAGGCGAAGCAGCTCCCTGAGCAACCTGCCCGCAATGGTGCGCATCCGCTTGTCGGCCTTCCTGACTTTGGCCTTGCTGTTCTTCCTACCCCTGAAACGCTGAACGAGCTTCAGTTCCTTTATCTCCTTGGCATAGCTCTGGCGGACCTTGAGGTTTTCCTTCTCCGCCACGCTGTGGCAAAAGGCTATCACCTTGTTCAGGAGTTTCGAGTCCGTAGGGAAGGTCACGTTCTTCTCCTGCACCGTCGTGTCGATGAATGCGGTATGCTCCGCATCGGGCTTGCGTCCACGTCCATCCTTGCCGTCTTTCCCCTGCGTCTCCTCTTTTCTGTGATCACCGATTAAAAGATTGATGCGGATGCTTTCCTTGAGTATCAGCTCCATACCAGATTCACCGATGCGATGGCGGAACTCGACAAGCTCGGTGGGAACGCAGGGAGCGTCGGTGCGGAATGCCTCCATCCCGCAAAAATACTGGAAGTAGGCGTTCTCCGAGAACTGCTCCACGACGCTCTCGTCTGAAACGTCACGAAGGTGTTTCAAGATCAGCAGACCGACCATCAGACGGATGGGCTTGGCCATACGGCCAGTGTCCTTGCTGTAAAGAGGGGCAAAAGACTGCTCAAACAGATCCCAATCGATCAGATTGGCTAACTTGTACAGGGAATTCTTGGGAGAGAGCATTGTCTCAAGATCCCAGAATAATGATGCCTGACGGACTTTGGATGGAGATTTATACATCGTTGAATTGCAAGATTTTACTATACAAAGATACAAAACTTTGTAGAAATATGCAAGTTTGAGAACGATTATTTTATTGATAACCAGATGGTTAAATACTTTTCAAGGGGAGACTATTTATATGTAACTTTGATTCCGCTACAAAAAGTAGCACTTAAGTTAGACATTTCTGCTTCATCGGTAGTTAATCCCAGGTAGACAGATTAATTTGGGACGATGTAAGATTTTCCATTTCGGATGATCAATGCGTCGTATATGAGCTCTTGCGAGCTATTATATGCCCAATATGTGGGCCTTTTACAAGTCCAAAGCGCTCTTTGAAACATTTTACTCAATCTGGAGAGACATTTCGATGTCATAGAGGAAAAGTCTGCGCATATTGATCCATGCGCAGCGGGCTATTGCCTGGAGCGTATGCTTAATCAGTGTTTACTGAATAATTTATAACTCTCTGATATTTAAGTTTATATAACTTTATTTCTTTGTTTGTTTAACAAGAAAATCGTACCTTTACATAGTTAAATCCATAGCAAGATGAAGTTTTACGCTCCTAAATACAAGCAACTTGACCTCGGTTTGCTCCGCTCATCCATTGATGAGTTGGACAAGACAAACCGTTGGGTGGCTCTCGGTGACCTTCTTCCATGGACAGAACTTGAGAAGGAATACAACTCAAGGTTGGGCAATCAGAAGAAAGGTGCAGGGAACAAGCCGGCACGCATGATTCTCGGCGCAATGATTATCAAGCACAAACTAAACCTAAGTGATGTCGAGATCATCGAGATTATCAGAGAGAGTCCCTATATGCAGTACTTTTGTGGATTGCATGAATTCACCGACAAGCCTATATTCGACCCGAGCCTATTCGTCACGATACGCAAGCGAATCTCAGAGGAAGAACTCAACAAGATGACAGTCAAGCTTCTCGACAAGCAGAAGCGTCTTCTTGTAGAGAAACGCAAGCGTGAGGAAGAAGAGGCGAAGAAGAATGATGAGGAACCACCGACTATAGAACCAGAGGATCCGAATGCCGCTTCCTTCACCGACTCAAAAGGTCGCGAGCACAAGGGAGTGCTGAAGATTGATGCTACCTGCGCCGATGCAGAAATGCGGTATCCTGTTGACGTTGATATAATACATGATGGTTGCCGCAAGGTTACCGATTATATTATAAAGGTGTGCGATATGTTTGAGCTGCACAAGCCACGAACGAACTACAAGCATGCACGTCAGGCATACCTTCAGCTTGTCAAGAAAGCCAAGAAGAAAGGCAAGATGGTGCGTGGTACTATCGGGTTGATGCTCAACTACTTGCGCAAGGACATCCGCATCTTAATGAACTTGCTTGCAAAGAACAAGACGTACTACGAGAGCCTATTCCTATATGAGAAACGCACCTTGACTGCCATCCTCACGATGTACCATCAGCAGGAGGAGATGTACAGGTCAAAGACTCATACTTGTGCAAACCGCATACTGAGCATCTTTCAGCCACACGTCCGTGCCATTGTCCGTGGAAAGGCCAAGGCAAGGACTGAGTTCGGGGCCAAGATAGGTGCAAGCATAGTCGAGGGCTATACGTTCATCGACCACCACAGCTGGGATGCCTACAACGAGAGCAAGGACTTCTTGCTACAGATTCAACTTTTCAAAGAACGCTTCGGCTATCTTCCGGCCACCATCCTTGCGGATAAGATTTACCTGAACAGGTCAAACCGAGATATACTTGAGGATTTTGAAATCCATTCATACTGCAAACCGTTAGGGCGACCACCGAAGGATCCTCCTTCAGATGAGATGAAATCCAGAATGGCCAAAGCCATCGGGGAACGCAATGA
>NZ_LT706987.1:209132-210630 GCF_900155655.1 Prevotella ihumii | reverse complement strand
CTTACCGAATCTGTATTGGGCAAACGTGGAAGTAGCGGCAAAGCATTCTGTTATGGAAGTATTTTTGGCTCTCTCTTCTTCAGTTACCTTTGTGGTGGAGAATGCCTTGAGGACATCAATGCGCTTATTGGGCAGTTCAAGCAGAGACCTAATACGCTGTTACCCGGTGCCGACACTGTGGGGCGCGGGCTAAAGGAGCTTACCGAGAAAAATATTGTCTATAAGAGCAAGACCTCCGACAAGTCGTATAGTTTCAACACGGCAGAAAAGTTGAATACCTTACTTTTACGGATGATACGAAGAATGGGGCTTATAAAGATGGGCAGTCATATAGACTTAGACTTTGATCACCAGTTTATTCCAGCCCACAAGTTCGATGCAAAGTATTCTTACAAGCAGGATTTTGGCTATTTCCCTGGTTGGGCTTCCATTGGGGGAATCATAGTCGGAGGTGAGAATCGTGACGGAAACACCAATGTGAGATTCCATCAAGAAGACACGCTCCGTCGCATTATGGACCGTGTAACCTCAGAACTTGGTGTGGTAATAGAGCGTTTCCGTGCTGATTGCGGATCGTTCTCAAAGGAAATTATCCAAACCGTAGAGCAGCGCTGCAACACGTTCTATATACGTGCTGCCAACTGCGGCAGCCGACACGAGGACTTCCGCCAGCTGAAAGAATGGAAGAGTGTTGAGGTTGATTATGAGAGATGCGATGTCACCTCCGTCAGCATAGACAACTTAATAGAAGGAAAGTCATACAGGCTTGTCGTACAGCGTAGTCCTTTGAAAGACAAGGATGGCAAGCAACAGACAGATATGTTCGGAGTAATATACACATACCGCTGTATCCTCACCAATAACTGGATGTCTACCGAGAAAGACATCATTACATTTTATAATGAGCGTGGAGCAAGCGAAAAGAACTTCGACATACAGAACAATGACTTCGGATGGTCACATCTGCCCTTTTCCTTTATGGCTGAGAATATGGTTTTTATGATGGTTACCGCCATGCTGAAGAACTTCTATCTCTATCTCGTCCGTCATATCAGCGATAAGGTCAAGCCATTGAAAAAGACAAGCAGGCTGAAAGCCTTTATCCTCCATTTTGTCAACGTACCAGCAAAATGGGTGCGCACTGGAAGGCAGAACGTTCTGAACCTATATACAAATAAAACCTACTACGCTGAGGTCTTCATTGAATNGTAAGCATCCAATATTAGCCGCCTTTGTGTAACATTTTTGCTTTACTACCTTTGCCCGAAAAACTTATGTTTGTACTCAACGAAACAAATGTTTTTCGGGTTTGTTGCACTCCTGTGGATATGCGTCAGGGTATTCTTCGCCTGTCCCAATTGGTACGCAGCAATGACTTCAATCCTTCTGATGGTGTTGTCTACGTTTTCTACAATCGAGCCCGTAACCGAATTAAATTGCTGCACTGGGAACGCTGTGGTTTTGTCGTGTATCATAAACAGATGGCACAGGGTTGCCT
>NZ_LT706987.1:169075-207977 GCF_900155655.1 Prevotella ihumii | reverse complement strand
ATGGCGTGTTGCAGGGAGGCAGACATAGAGCCATACAAATGGATGAAGGAAATCCTTTCAAAGCCCCTGCTCGACATGACGGAGGAGGAACTCACGAAAATGCTACCTTCAAACTTCAAATAACAAATAACCCTTATATGCTGCCAGACATATAAGGGTTATTTGTTGGTGTGAAAGGCGGCTAATATTGGATGCTTACGTTATTTGTTGGTGTGAAAGTCGGCTAATATTGGATGCTTACCAAGAAAAAAGACATCATTTTTTGTTTTACATAAAATTAAATTTCTTGTTTGGCAAACTTTATGCTTATTTGGAAAGTATATGTTTTGTTTTTATGCTTATTCTATTATACTGTCATATTATTATAACATCATCAAGGCATATTATAATTGTTTATGGCTTGATGATGATTGTAATTTCTACTATCTTTTAAAGCCAACTCTGCCAGTATTAAGGTCTTCTTTTGTCTGTTGCGCAGTTCCTTCCACAATACTGTAATCGTTTTCTTTAAGCTTTGCAAGAAGTAACTGACCTATTGGCTTTACCTCATCTATTATATCAGAGCAAAGTTTATGAGACATTTGTACAGATGAACCAGCCTCAATGAAGTCCTTTTCTGTCGGCTTTGCTTTATACCCAACGCTTGTTGCATGCTGTCCTAAAGGACTATCATGAGTCATATCGTAAGCTGGTGAGAGCTTCCACTTTCCATCTACATAAAGGAAAGAGAAATTTCTTGCATGATCGTCAAAATTTTCAGCATAATAGTTGAACACCATTCTACGAAACTGTTGTTCCACTTCAATATGATCTTGCGTAATGTAGCCTGTCAATGCCAAAAGAGTTTTGTAATCCATTTTGGGAGGATTTATATCCTCATCAAGAAGTCCACTGGCTGTGACCATGTGTATACGCTCACCATCGGGAGAAAGGTCGAAACGTTCCACTCCGAAGTATCGGTCATTGAAAAGCTTAAAACGAGGAACAATAATACCAGCTTCCTTTGCTGCATGACTGTACATGTATTCTATCTTACCTGATTCTATTGGATCATTTATATGCCGGAATTTCACAATCCAATGAGACCCGTTCTCTTGTAGCAGTATTTTAGGACGGACACCACCAGAGTTACCGCTATCCACATACAATCTTCCTGCATTCTTATCGGTTTTCCCTGATAGTATATCCAATGCAGCTTGCTGTATTTTATCAAGATCTTTAAACTTGCTTGGAATCGTTATCTTATTATCAGGAATATAGCATAAAGCTCCCATACCAGATGAGCCGACAATACTTAGTTTCTGTAAAGGGGTGAGAGATTGATAGTTTATGCCTTCCTTATTCAGTTCTTTTTGTAGTACATACTCTCCATATCCTCCAGGCATACAATCTTCAAAGACACCGAAGTTACCATGGAACGGTAGATAAGGGGCTTCAAATAAGTCCCCTTTTAAAGGTAATTTCAATGGGGATATTGAAAAACCAGTGTGTAACCATTCGTTGCAGTATTGGAAAAGACAAGTATCATTGATTCCCATGGTAAGTTGTCCAACCAGTCGATCATGATACATGACTTTTAATGTTTCAAATCTTCTCATCTGTTCCTCTCTTTCTGTTCCTGTTTTTGTTAATCCTAACCATTTCATCAAGACTTGAATACTTTGGTTTTCCTATTAATTCCATCATATCCTCAGCATAACCAAGTACACGGACTATCTTCACGAAGCTGGCAAGCGAAATTTCACCTATATGCTCAAATCTCTGTATTGTAGACAATGGAACACCACTTGTCTCAGATAGAGATTTCTGCGACAGGTTCTTCTCTAATCGACGTAGCCGGCAATTTCTTGATAGACTCCTTAAGATGTCCTCTGTGGATATAGGTTCAAATATATACATTTATAATAACTATAATATTGGTTGTTATATTAAATAATATCACTTAATAACTAATATATAAGTTACTGCAAATATAGGTATAATATATGAAACCTGCAAGTTTTTGCGCCATATTTTACAACTGACTAATCAGTACACCAGCACCAAATTCCATCAAAGTTGCGTTGCCCATCATCCTTGAAAGCCAAATGCACTTCTTCTATATAAAAAGGGGAATCTAAATCGTTCCAATCTTTCCAATAGAATTTTTGACCTACTACTGGAATAAAAGGCATATCTTTATCAAAGAATATTTGGTGGGTGCCAGTTGGATCATATACAAACCTGACATGAAACATTTTTGGTTTATTATTAAGAATACCTTGAATATCCTCATAGTTCTTTACTGCCGCGATTGTCGCTAAGTCTCCGTTGACCTTTTTCCACAAATGGTCTTTAAAGGATTTGTACCCTTTGCCATCTTGCTCTTGCAGGATAGCTTTGAGATCCAAGACTGCTTGTTTGTAACCATTCGTAAAGCCTTGTATTTGCGGATATTCAGAGTCCTGTTTGGATTGTGCATATTGGCACAATTGATTTGTAAAATTCTTGTTGGCCATATTACTTTGTTTTATAAAATTTATCTACGCATTTGAAAACTCCGCAAAGTACCTGGACTAAAAGGAGTTTACATACTCGCTTACATTTTCGCAGAAACAAATGCAGCCCCTTTGCAGAGGTACTATATGGTTTATCAACCATTAACAGCAGCAACATGCAAGTGGCAAAGTAATAGAATATTTTGCCTCGTTGCGACTGGCATTCTTCGGAGTCTGTTTGTTTATATCTTGAATTTGTCACGCTCTTCTTTCATTACACGATTATAACCAATTACGCTGTGTTATCCATTTACCATTGATACATACAACTTTCTCATTGTCTTTCAATTTACATTGTTGTATATGTGTTTCTTCACAACGGTTCCTATAATCACAATTTATGCAATAGGTGTTCATAGTTTTTATTTTAAAAGTTCCAGATTATCAAAATTATTTCTCTGTTCATATTTCTTTTTGTTGATTCTATATTGCTATTGCCTTGGAAATAAGAGCTGCGCAAAGCGACTCGCAGAGTACCCTGCTCATGTTGACCTCAACGGCATTGCCGATATACTTCTTCTGTTCGGCCTGTGTCCCTACAAGGATATAATTGTCAGGGAAACCCATGATGCGTTTCAGCTCATTTATATTCAACATGCGCATCTTGATGTCTATGATTCCGTACATGGCCATGAACTCCTTTATCTTGCAAGTCATTTCACTGTCCGTTTCAAAAATCCTTATACCGATACCTTTTTCTGTGGAGATAAGGTAAGGGGGCATCTTATCCATCCGAGCAATCAAAGTGAAGCACGGCTTATTGATATCTCCACCTGCAGAGTTGAACTGTGGGTTCATCAAGAAGCAGTCAACTACTTTTTGCTTCGGTGTTGTCAATACTGCAGGGCAAGGTGCGTCAATGCTGGAAAGTTGACCACCAGCGGAGTATTCATTTGCCAAAAAACGACTTGAAACCAATCCCTGCCTGTCTTTTGTGGTAAGCGTAGGACATGGCGATTCGACAGAATGGTTCCCTCCATTGCCATAGTAAGCAGTAACAAAGAAATGGTGATCCTTAGTGGTGACAGTTCCGGCAGGAATGTCTATCGATTGGTTCTTGGAATACGGATCTCCACTGAAAGCCTTGGACATGAAGCTGACATTGGCAATCCCCAGACGGTTTTGGCAAGCGACAGTTGGGCAAGGCTCGTCAATTCCATGAGCTGCGTATTTTCCTGTCTGGTTCATTGAATTATACTTAACAAGAAAGGTTTCCTTTCCACCGGCAACGAATTTGATTAGCCCTGCGTAAATTCGCTCCAAGGTTTTCTCGCATAGAGACTTCTTCCTGTCAAAGATGCTTTGCCCGGCATCATTCATATCAAGCACTTCACGAACAGGCTTCCATTTCTTGTAGGCATGAAACATGCCACTGTCACCATTCTTCGAGAATGTTGGAACAGGAAAAGATATGGGAAGGCCTTTCTTCGCAAATTGACCGAAAAACCTCTTGCGTGAGGTATATGCGCCAAAATCGGCGGCATTCAGCAAACGCCAATCATAATGATAGCCGTAGGAGATGACCTTATTTGTCCAACGAACATAGCTGCATCCTTTTAACTTTGAGATAGGGTGTCCTTTATCATCCATGTCTCCCCAGCTCATGAACTCTTCCACATTCTCAATCTGTATATAGTCAGGATCCAGCTGCTCAATATAACGGAAAAGGTGCTCTGCAAGCGTCCGGCTGTCTGCATCGCGTGGTTGACCACCTTTGGCCTTGCTGAAGTTGGTGCATTCAAGTGAAGCCCATAGGACAACTAAAGCCGACGGATATTTCATTCTCATTCGATTCAAATGGGCTGTAAGACCAGTAAGGTCAAGTGTGCGAATATCCTCGGTGAAGTGTAATGTGTCAGGATGGTTTGCCTGATGCGATGCGATTGCATTCACATCATGGTTGACACAGGCGACCACCCTCGCACACTTTGTTCCATCTAACTTTGCATGTTCAACACCGGTGGAAGTTCCACCGGCTCCGCAGAACAAGTCTATATAGAGTAATTTGATGTTTTCCATTTGCTATTCTATATTACCCTCTACCTTGTAACCTTTATTCCGAAGATATGTGGCGATATACTCATCATCACCAACATCTTTAAGTACGTCAAAAAGATACCCTTTTACATACTTGGCAATAGCTTCAGGAGAAGCCAAATCTACATGCTGCGATATGAATTTGCATTTCTTAGTCCTACCTAATTGCTCAAACTCGTATTCTAATCCTTTAGAATTGGTGTCTTCAAACAATTCAGATATATCACCTTGATGATACAACTTCCCGTTAATATCCATTGCCGTACCATCACAGTAGTATTGCCTTAGCTCTACCACCTTACCTGTCTTTCTAAGTTTTGCTTTCATAATTTAAATGCTATTTGATTAGTTCGGGGTGTTCATAAATGTTACCCACCACCTCTACTGCATAATTCATTCTTAACTCTTCATAAGTACTGTTTTTGTCCTCACAAAGCATAAACGAACCGTTGTCAAACCGAATAACCATATTTGGTAAATCCAAATTTGTAAATTCCACAATATCCCCCTCAAAGATTTTCTTACCGACCTTATCTTTCAAGCCAGTATATTGTCCGATGGTATTTGCATCTACCTGTGTTTGCCACCCGTTGTCCCACATGAAATATTCATCATATGGAGCTTTGGGAATTTGTATATTTCCATACAGCCATTTACCTTTGGCAATGGACTTTCCTCTAAATATTATTTCTCTGTTCATGATTTACTATTTTTATTTATTGCAATCTTCTTTCATGAAACAAATCCAATGAGTATTGGAACGTTTACCCGATAGATGACCGAAAATAGGCGTCTCCGAGGTAAGTTTCAATATTTCTGATACCTTGATGTCTGTTTCATTCCATTTGAATATTAAGAATCCTCCAGACATTAATACTCGAAAACATTCTGCAAAGCCTTTTCGCAAGACTTCTTTCCAGTCTGCATTGCCAAGAGCACCATACTTTATCATTTGATAGCCTGTTGCCTTGTTCTTTGGACTTGGTCCATTATATATATCGTATGTCTTACAGTTCTCAATACTTCTTAGTAAGTGTGGAGGGTCAAAAACAACCATGCGGAAGCTGTTGTCAGGGTATGGCATATCGGTGAAGTCTGCCTGAACATCGGGATTGACCTCGAAGTGCCTTCCGTCACATAATGTTGTCTTCATCTTTCTTATGTCTTGAAACAGAACCCTTTTATCATGCTTATCGAAGTAAAACATCTTACCTCCGCAACAGGTATCAAGGATTGGGATATTTATCATATTTTTTCTACTTTTTCTTATGTGATATTATTGCAACGTGGCAAGCTATGAAAAATAACAGTTCTAATTGTACATTTTCAACATCTAACCCCAAAGCATAAGTAAGAAGTATGAATAATAATACTGCTATGTCTATTCTCACATTCATGTTATTATTTCTTTTATAAACAACTTTCCTCTTCTTTTAAGGATCTATTTTATCTTCTGATGATCCTTCTTCTATTATTTCTCCATTTTCTAATTTATACCAAGTGTCTTCCTTTATTTTTTTTCCATCTACCTTTATTGACTTAACATCCTTTAAAGTATATTCTTTACCATTCCATTCTCCTCTTTCAGTGAGAATAAGCCAACAGCCCAACCTACCACTTGCCTTTCCATTTGTTCCACAGACAATCGCAATAGAATCTTTACCTTCTACCTTTGCAAAAGATTTTTCAGAAGTAGCAACAGCTACAGAATAATCTCCAGTACTCACTGCTATTGAGTACCCTGCAATATTTATTGCAGCTGAATATCGTCCAGAGCTTGTTGCAACAGAATAATCTCCAACATTTGCTGCAATAGAGAAATAACCTTTACTTTCTGATACTGATTTAAATCCTGTACATGAAACAATACAATTTGAACTTTTATCAGCTGCTATTGCTAAAGATCTTTCTCCAGTATTTGAAATAACACAAGAAAGTCCTTCATATTCAGCTATTGAATTGTCAGCAGTATTTACTGCAGCTGAATGGTAACCTAATTTACTTGTGGTGGTAGTGTCTTTTTTATTCTTTACTACTATTGTGGCATCTTTGACTTCTATGATTTCAGAAGAATCATCTATAGATCTAAAAGAGTTTTTATCATTACCCTCTGCGTATTCTTGTAGTTGTTTGTAAGTTTGTACAACTTCTCTTAATACTGACATTTTCCCATCGACTCTAATTATCCATTTTAGAATACGATATAGGATAATCAGTAATGATACACCTATAATGATCAATGTAATCAATCCTACTGTATATGTGCTAACTACACTTCCAAGAGTGCCCACACCATTTAATAATAATTTATCCATCTTATTGAAGTATTAATTGTACATGGAAGTGATACTCATTGCATAAGCAGGCAATTTGTCTGACAGCATAGGGGTCCTCTCCATAGGGAAAGAAAATCATACGTTCCTTGGTCAAGCAGCGCACGTTCTTCCTCCTCAAAACATACAGGAGATTTGCCCTTCGTTTTAAGATTCTGTCCATACCATGATTTTTGTATCTTTCTTAGCCTTTCTACTCATTTGCATCAGATGCAGTTCCGACTTTCATCAAATTGCGTATCATGCTTTTGTCAAACCAATAGGTTGCCCCCACTTTTCTTATGGCAGGGTCAATCTTACCGCTCTTTACAAGGCGGCAGACAGTGGGGACACTGCAATTCAGGTATTTGGCCAACGCCTTATATCCTGACAGCCATGTTTCTTCGTTAAACAGATGCTCTGATGTAGCATTACCACCGTTTTTGTACGAGTCCATCAGTGCGACAAAATCCTTCACTGACAATTGTGCCAGTGGGGTTTCTAACAAACTTTGTGTTAATTCCATATTCTTCACTTTAATACATAAATTAATAATACCTGGCAAAAAGCCAAATCTCTGTCGCCTTGATAAATGTATTAAAGAATATTGGAGAGACTACTGTCTGATAAACCAATAATTGTATTACCTTAATTCCGCAGCATAAATTCTTGTAAGAACTCCAAGTGACTGAGAAACAAAGTTCTCAAAACACTTGGATATGTCAGAAATTTCACCTATCTTGGTGCTGTAAACATAACAAGTAAGCAAAAAACTAATATGGCAAAGGTAGCAATTAAAAACGAGAATATCACTTCTTTCGGTGGAATTTATCATATTATGGACGTTTTCTCAAAGTTGGACTTTGAAAAACTTACCGAATCTGTATTGGGCAAACGTGGAAGTAGCGGCAAAGCATTCTGTTATGGAAGTATTTTTGGCTCTCTCTTCTTCAGTTACCTTTGTGGTGGAGAATGCCTTGAGGACATCAATGCGCTTATTGGGCAGTTCAAGCAGAGACCTAATACGCTGTTACCTGGTGCCGACACTGTGGGGCGCGGACTAAAGGAGCTTACCGAGAAAAATATTGTCTATAAGAGCAAGACCTCCAACAAGTCGTATAGTTTCAACACAGCAGAAAAGTTGAATACCTTACTATTACGGATGATACGAAGAATGGGGCTTATAAAGGTGGGCAGTCATGTTGACTTAGACTTTGATCACCAGTTTATTCCAGCCCACAAGTTCGATGCAAAGTATTCTTACAAGCAGGATTTTGGCTATTTCCCTGGTTGGGCTTCCATTGGGGGAATCATAGTCGGAGGTGAGAATCGTGACGGAAACACCAATGTGAGATTCCATCAAGAAGACACGCTCCGTCGCATTATGGACCGTGTAACCTCAGAACTTGGTGTGGTAATAGAGCGTTTCCGTGCTGATTGCGGATCGTTCTCAAAGGAAATTATCCAAACCGTAGAGCAGCGCTGCAACACGTTCTATATACGTGCTGCCAACTGCGGCAGCCGACACGAGGACTTCCGCCAGCTGAAAGAATGGAAGAGTGTTGAGGTTGATTATGAGAGATGCGATGTCACCTCCGTCAGCATAGACAACTTAATAGAAGGAAAGTCATACAGGCTTGTCGTACAGCGTAGTCCTTTGAAAGACAAGGATGGCAAGCAACAGACGGATATGTTCGGAGTAATATACACATACCGCTGTATCCTCACCAATAACTGGATGTCTACCGAGAAAGACATCATTACATTTTATAATGAGCGTGGAGCAAGCGAAAAGAACTTCGACATACAGAACAATGACTTCGGATGGTCACATCTGCCCTTTTCCTTTATGGCTGAGAACATGGTTTTCATGATGGTTACCGCCATGCTGAAGAACTTCTATCTCTATCTCGTCCGTCATATCAGCGATAAGGTCAAGCCATTGAAAAAGACAAGCAGGCTGAAAGCCTTTATCCTCCATTTTGTCAGCGTACCAGCAAAATGGGTGCGCACTGGAAGGCAGAACGTTCTGAACCTATATACAAATAAAACCTACTACGCTGAGGTCTTCATTGAATAAACATCATTTCTTTGTGGCTTTTCATACTTCCCCATTGGTTTGGGTGGGGGATTTTATGCTTAGAAAAGACCAAAAAACACCGAAGTACCTCATATCAACATATAGAGCCCCAAAAAGACATCTCAACATATAAAGTTTTCTCACAAGAAAAAATACTGCGGAATTAAGGTATTAAAGTGTTTCGAAACGACGATACAAAGATAATAAAATCTATTTCATGTCCCTTACTTTTTACTCATCAAATTGTTTCATATAAGAAGACTTCACTTCATCAGCTATATCAATATAAGGTTTCATAGCTTTGTAATCACTATGTCCAGTCCACTTCATAACAACACTGGGAGGGATTCCTTTTGCAAGAGCTGTACATATAAATGTACGACGACCGCAGTGAGTTCCTACAAGTTCATATTTAGGCTTTACCTCATCTATTCGCTTGTTACCTTCATAATGGGTGCTTTTTATAGGTTCATCTATTCCTGCTAATTTGCATAATGTATGAAGCCTCTTATTCATCTTCTGATTACTTATAATAGGCAGTACTTTTTTATCAGGGAAATGAATATCAGAATACTTGTCTAAGATAGCTTGTGATTTACTATTTATCTCTATGATTATTCTATCTGCTGTTTTTACAGTAACAATTTCAATCTTTCTATTGTGAATGTCTTCCCATGTCAGATTATTGACATCAGAATATCTTAATCCTGTATAACAGCAGAATAGAAATACATCACGCACTGCTTCAAGTGATGTATATTTCTCTGGGATTTTAAGGTTTTCTACTTTCTCCAATTCCTCTTGTGTTAAGAATATGACACGCTTACTTGCACTCTTCAATTTAGGCTTGAAGTGTTCAAAAGTGTGATTAGTATGATAGTCTTTCTCATAACACCAACGAAGATACCAACGTAAGAATCCAAGCTGTTTATTAATCGTGCTATTCTTCATACCTTTCTTTCCCATATAGTTTATGAAGTCAGCGATACCGTCTTCATTAAAATCTTCAAAGTTCAATTTTTTATTAAAGTCTTGTAAATGGTTACGTAAAGCTGCAAATTTTTCATAGGTCGCTGGAGTCCAATCATTGAGTTTGCCATTAACTTTCACAAACTCATCAAAACACTTCCAAAAATCGTTTTTCTTCTTTTTAGGTTTATTAATGTCCACTTGGTGCACATTTATAGTACTATCTTTTTTAAATGATTCTTCCGTGGTTAGAGGCTGTGGATTGGTCTTAACATGAAAGGCATTACGCAATTCTTTAGGCGATGGTATGACCTGTCGTAACTCAAATTCACGAAAAACAGCAACCATACATGCTCTCATCTGGGACAAATGTTCATTAAACTCGTTAGTCACAGTTGTATTGCTATTTAGGGACATTATACGCTGTTGCCTATCGTCCCAATTCTCTTTTTGAATTACAAGCCCTGTCTGGAAATCTAGTCGATTCCCATCATATGATACACGCATACGAATCCTGTAACCATCGTTTCTATAATTACGTATTGAAAATTTTATAGTTCTTTTTATAATCATATTTGATAATCTTTATTTCAAAGTTAATCAAATATACAGTTTTGCCCCACTTTTTGCCCCAATATTTCCCATTTGTAAAATAAAAATACTTTGTTGGCGAAGAACTGTTTTTTATTGGTATTTTTGAACCCCCTTTATTTTGCCCCAAAGTTGCCCTACTTTTTGCCCCTCACTTTTTCAAAAAGTATTCGAACTATTACTATCAAGAAATAAAGTATCATATCAAATCATATCAGTAACTTTTTGTTGTTCAATGATTTTTGATATTATTTGATATAATTCTTTAATTAGTCTCCCCTTGAAAAGTATTTAACTATCTGGTTATCAATAAAATAATCGTTCTCAAACTTGCATATTTCTACAAAGTTTTGTATCTTTGTATAGTAAAATCTTGCAATTCAACGATGTATAAATCTCCATCCAAAGTCCGTCAGGCATCATTATTCTGGGATCTTGAGACAATGCTCTCTCCCAAGAATTCCCTGTACAAGTTAGCCAATCTGATTGATTGGAATCTGTTTGAGCAGTCTTTTGCTCCTCTTTACAGCAAGGACACTGGCCGTATGGCCAAGCCCATCCGTCTGATGGTCGGTCTGCTGATCTTGAAACACCTTCGTGACGTTTCAGACGAGAGCGTTGTGGAGCAGTTCTCGGAGAACGCCTACTTCCAGTATTTTTGCGGGATGGAGGCATTCCGCACCGACGCTCCCTGCGTTCCCACCGAGCTTGTCGAGTTCCGCCATCGCATCGGTGAATCTGGCATGGAGCTGATACTCAAGGAAAGCATCCGCATCAATCTTTTAATCGGTGATCACAGAAAAGAGGAGACGCAGGGGAAAGACGGCAAGGATGGACGTGGACGCAAGCCCGATGCGGAGCATACCGCATTCATCGACACGACGGTGCAGGAGAAGAACGTGACCTTCCCTACGGACTCGAAACTCCTGAACAAGGTGATAGCCTTTTGCCACAGCGTGGCGGAGAAGGAAAACCTCAAGGTCCGCCAGAGCTATGCCAAGGAGATAAAGGAACTGAAGCTCGTTCAGCGTTTCAGGGGTAGGAAGAACAGCAAGGCCAAAGTCAGGAAGGCCGACAAGCGGATGCGCACCATTGCGGGCAGGTTGCTCAGGGAGCTGCTTCGCCTGCTGCCCGATAGAAATGCCTACCAGGAGCGGATTGACATCTGCATGAGGCTTGTCAACGGCGAGCGGTTGGACGGCCATAAGATCTACTCGCTTCACGAGCCAGACGTGCTTTGTATCAGCAAGGGAAAAGAGGGCAAGAAGTACGAGTTCGGCAACAAGGTCTCCATCGTCAGACTATGGGACGGACTCATCATCGGTGCGCTGTCATTCCGCAATGAGTATGACGGCCATACGATAGACAAGGCAATGGAGCAGGTTAGGCGGCTGTATGACAGGAAAATAAAAACACTTGCCTGCGACAGGGGATACCGAGGACAAAGTATGAGCGGGCAGACACAAATCATAATTCCGGACACGCCCAAGAAAACAGACTCACGGTACGCCAAGAACAAAAAGCACAAACTCTTCCGCAAGCGGGCAGGAATAGAGCCTGTCATTGGCCACTGCAAGGCAGACCACCGGTTGGGGAGGAACTTCTACAAGGGTCTCTTCGGAGACTCCATCAATGTCATGCTTGCAGCTGCCGCATTTAACTTCAAAAGAGCCATGAGGCTTCTTTTGTGCCTAATTGAAAGAGTGATGATGTGGTGCTGTGGGAGGCTGAACTTAAATTTTCAACACCAATTCTTCCCGCAGGGCTATATGAAAAATGCGATGTCGCCTTTTTGAGGGTCGACTAATTATTTTGCATAGAAGTCCGTTTCCCTCTCTCTCCGCTAATAGGCTTCAAAAGGACTTCACAAGGGTTGTCAATTTAGCCTTCAAAAATTTGCTAATCGTTGTAAAATCAAGGTTTTACAACGATTTTTCTTTGTATATACCTCTATCGCCTGACGGCATAACCCTATGTTATGACAATCATCATTCGGTCAATTTCTGCTACATAAACTGCTACACAAAAATTGCAGTAGCAAAAAATGTAGCAGTGACGGTATTCTGAATACCATATTGACGGCATCAACTCTTTCTTTTTCAACGTATTAAGTATTAACTTTGCAGCCGAGTGCTACACAAAAGAATGATGCATTATGAGAACAAATTTCAAGGTATCCTTCTACCTACGCTCAAACTATGAGAACAAAGAAGGAAAGTCGCCTGTAATGCTCCGAGTATTCCTTAACGGAGAGATGGCTAATTTCGGATCTACGAAAATATTCGTGGACAAGTCACTGTGGAATAACACTACCAGCAGGCTCAAAGGTCGGACGGCAGAAGCCTTATCCGCTAATGCCGCATTGGACTCCATTTCCACAATGCTGAATAACATTTACCACAAATTCGAGGATGATGAATCCTTGTCATTGGATAAAATCCGCTCATTCTTTGTCGGGAAAGACAGGGAGTACACGACCTTTCTCCCGATATTCGACAAGTTCAACGAAGATGTCAGACAGCGTGTCGGACATACCATCAGCAAGGACAGCCTGCAAAAGTACAGCGTTTTAAGAAGGCATTTCGCAGAATTCCTTATCTATAAGTATGGGAAGAAAGATATTGGACTGGCAGAGTTCACGCCATCTATAGTACAGGACTTTGAACTGTACCTGAGTACGGCGGCTGGGTGTGCCTATAACACATCAGTCAAGAAATTGAAGGCACTGAAAACCGTGACCATCTATGCGCAAAAGCGTGGCTATCTTCTTCACGACCCATTCCTCAATCATCGTTTTCACTTGGAGCCTGTCAATCGAGGTTTTCTCACGGATGAGGAGATTATGAAGATAGCCAACAAGGAAATTGCTATTCAACGCTTGGAGTTAGTAAGGGATGTTTTCATATTTTCATGCTTCACAGGTCTGGCATATATCGACGTATCCAACCTTACACCAGACAACATCGTAACGCTCGATGACAAGCAGTGGATTATGACCAAAAGGCAGAAAACAAGCGTGGAAACAAATGTGTTACTTCTTGACATACCCAAGAGTATCATTGCCAAGTACAGTCATAAGACCTATCGGGACGGCAAACTATTTCCCATCCTAACGAATCAGAAAACCAACGCATATTTGAAAGAAATTGCCGACATTTGTGGCATCAAGAAGAATCTGACCTTCCATCTTGCCCGACATACGTTTGCAACCATGTCGCTAAGCAAGGGTGTTCCTATGGAAAGTGTATCGAAGATGTTGGGGCATACCAACATTAAAACTACACAACTTTATGCCCGCATAACCAACAAGAAAGTGGAGCATGACATGGAACAGCTCGCTGACAAACTCGGCAAGTTCAATAAGGCGATGGGCATCTGATAATATAATGAAATGTATAACCCTAAAATAAAAGATTTATGGAAACAAAGAAAGAACTATCTTACTTCCGTCTGAAGTTGGAGAACTATTTGAGTGAGCATTTTCCAGAACTGCTGGGTGACAAACCATTCATAACGGCAAGATCCGATGAAGCACTTTCCACCTACTGCGATGCAGTGGCACAAGGCTTCTCGCATCCCGAAGCGGAGAGTATGGCAAGTGAAGTCTTGCATCGAGGACTTCATTTTTCCAAGTATGACACACTTGTATCTGTCTTGGAGAATGAGTTTGAGAAGGAACTGCCCTCTCCGCTCCCCGAAAGACTAACACCAATGCTTCTGAAGAATAAGGCTGTGCAAAGCGTTTTCGACAAGTATGAACTGACAGACGACTTTGGCGCAACACCAGAGTATGAGAAACTCTACACCGAATTGACAGGAACAATCGTTCTGCTCATTGAGGTCAATGGTCTGCCAACGATAGGCGGTGAGAACATGACTTGATGTAGCACCATCTGGAGCTTTTGTAGTGTCAAGAGCCAAGATAAACGCTCCACTCCACACGCCAAGAGTTTTACAAACACTTGTCTTTGGGTCGTTAGAGCATCTTGCCGGTGCTCTTGAAACTATTAAAAGCTCCGATTATGAATACAATCATCATGAATCAAGACGTTCTTAAAAGTGCGATTTCTCGCCGAGACAATAGAAGCGAGCTTCCATTGTCCTCACGGCTTAACGAAATCGTTCACACACCTGCCTTCATCAAGGCAGACGCATCGAACAAAACCGATAAGAACAAGCAGCAGCCGACTTCTCCCAAGCAAGTCCGCCGCTTCGGTTGGACACGCTTCATCGAACTAGGCTTCCTGCTTTCCATCGTTATCGGTGCCATTTGGCTTATCTCGAAGATAGTAACGCCACAGGTCGTAACTGTCGTGTCAGTTATTGCAGGTTTTCTGATACTACGCTTTATAGTCAGGGTAATTCTGAAAGTGGCATTTACGTTGCTGAGCATTCTCTTCTGGCTGGCGATTGTCTGTGCCATCCTGCTTTGCGTGCTTTGAGAAGCACGACGATGAATCTGTAAACACTTTCATTTATCGTTCATCAGGTGGTTATCTCACATTTCGAGATAGCCACCTTTTCTATTTCCCACTATGGGCGTTGCACTTTCGCTTCCTTTCCAATGCTCCACAATATGCGAAATGAAGAAGACGGATGCTGTTCCCTTTTTATCCGCAAAGGTAGTATGGGGCTTGTGGCTTTCAAAAGGTCTGTGCCGCTTGGTTTGTCTGGAAAATCTCCACACCTACGGGTAGTATTTTCCGACAAAACCTTGTGCAAGCCCGCCCCGCTACCTTGATTTTGCTACAAAAAGGAATCAGCATACTCCGATCTTTGGACGCATAAAAAAAAATGTCGCTATGGATAAGCAAAAAGTAAATACAACATCTTCGATGAACAGAAAAGGATATAGCTCCTCCTCTCATTACCGCATTAACCCTGTGGCTGAAAAAAGTGAGCAAGTGTTGGCAATTAAGTTTGTACAATGGGACATTCCCCCTTTGGAGAGCCTTTGTAACAGCAAAGTATATCTCCTGCGTGTGAAACTCAATAGTGGCGAGTGTATGAGCCGTGAGGAAAAGAATTGGCTATGTGAGGCGGTAAACTCAAACACCTATTTCCGTACAGCCGTTCCCCTACAAGGCTATCGCTTTAACTTCTTTGATGTACTGAAGAAATACCTTGTCAATCAGTACGGACAATGGACAGAGTATTACGCACCCGACAGAACAAGCCTAAGAGCCTACCTATATGGGCGTATCAATCAAATAGTAGAAATTTCCAAGTATTAACAACATCAAAACATATACGACAATGAAAGGAACAGAACATTTCACACGGACAATAGCCGAGTATCTTAATCAGCGTGCTATGACAGACCCCTTGTTTGCCCCTAACTTGATGAAACCGAACAAGAATATCGAGGAGTGCATCACCTACATTCTTAATGAAGTGCAGAAAAGCGGTTGCAACGGCTTTGATGATGATGAAATCTTCTCTATGGCTGTTCACTACTATGATGAGGACGATATAGAAGTCGGCAAGGCTGTTTCCTGCCAAGTAGCCGTTAATCACATTGTAGAACTCACAGAGGAAGAAAAAGCCGAAGCAAGGCAGGAAGCCATTAAGCAATATCAGCGTGAGGAACTTGCCAAGATACAGAGCCGTAACGCACGAGTTAAAAAGACCGAGAACATAGCAACCCAAGTACAACCATCACTATTCGATTTTTAAGTCTATGAAACCAAGAAACAAATTTGAAAAGGCAGTTTTTGAACAAAGCAAGCACCTATGCCCGATAACCAAGACACAAAGTAAGTGGGCATTCCGTGAGTGCATAGACCACTTAGCCTACCGCTTGCCAAAAGGTCGCACCACTTGTATGGATTGTGGGCATAGTTGGATAATGAACAAACATAGAGAAACTTGCACTTGCCCTCATTGCAGGGCAAAGTTGCAGGTCAAGGAAACATTCCAAAGGAAATTGCAGCAGAAGCACTATTTCACAACACTTACCGCTTGCGGAGAATACCAAGTGTTGCGGATGTTCCTCCTCGTGGCTGAAATGGAGAAAGGTTGCAAGGCAGGACACTATGTGCTTGAAATCGGTCAGTATTGGTGGAACGCACAAGGACGAAAGACGATTGTTGCCGTTCAGAGAGTATTGGGTAGATACGTTGATACATTCTCCTATTGCGCACCTATGGCAATCCGCAACGACAACGAAGCCTACCGATATGCAGCCTATTCGCAGATATATCCGAAGTTCAAGGTATCAGACACACTCCGCAGAAATGGTTTCAAGGATGATTTTCACGAAATACCCCCGACAACACTCATTCCTGCATTGCTTTCTGACAGCCGTGCCGAAACATTGATGAAGTCGGGACGTACAGACCACCTACGCTATTTCCTTGGCAAAAGAAGAGCGTTTGACGAGTATTGGCAGTCCTATAAGATTGCAGTCCGTAACGGCTACGATATAACGGATATTTCCCTTTGGTGCGACTATGTGGATATGCTCCGCAGATTGAACAAGGACATACACAGCCCGAAGTTTCTTTGTCCCACCAACCTCAAAGCCGAACACGACCGCAGACAGGAGGAACTCAATAGACAAAGGGAAAGGGAGGAGATAGAACAGAAGCAAAAGAAGGCAATGGAAGCCGAAAAACGTTTCAAGGAACTCAAATCCAAATTCTTCGGTATCCATTTCACGGACGGCACAATCCAAGTCCACGTATTGGAGAGCGTGCAGGAACATTTGGAGGAGGGAGCGACCATGCACCATTGCGTATTCTCCAACGAATACTATCTTAAAGAGGACTCACTAATCCTATCGGCAACCATTGAGGGCAAGCGGATAGAAACAATAGAGGTATCACTGAAATCATTTGAGGTGGTGCAAAGTCGTGGAGTGTGCAATAAGAATACGGAGTACCACGACCAAATCGTGAACCTTGTCAATGCCAACCGAAGGCTTATCAGACAGCGGATAAAGACAACAGCATAGTATGAACCATTAAATTATCAGAGATATGAAGACAGAGATTGAAAACATTATCTACAACTATGCGGACGAGATACCGCACATACTCATCAGGGTTATCAATGCGATAACCCTGTCCGAAAACAAGGACGAGTTAAGGTCGGCAATCAATAAAATAGCCGAAGAAACGGAACTTGACAAATTCTTTGCATACGGATATGGCGCACATCACTTTTGGCTCACACACCGCAAATTATCCAATGGAGAGCCGAAGCAGTACAGATTATTAAAGGTCGAATTTTGAAGATATGGAAAGGAAAGTTTACAGAGTACTCACCCAATACATTTTTGAAGGTGTGTTTTAGGAGACTGCTACAGACCGAGAGGAAGCCGAGCGCAAAATCCTTGAAGATTGTGGAATGGTAATGAGCAGAGGAATGCACAGCACCCTCCCGATGAAGAAATCAACTGGACTTTTGATACCCACCCCAAAACGCTGATAATTGAAACAACCAAAATGCTCTAACATAATGAGCCACGCAACCTTAAAAATTGCGTGGCTTCTTTTCTTTTTCTTTGAACAAGCAGGCGACCAAAGAAAAGAAGCAAAAGAAAGTCGCAGAAAAGTACCTTTTAGTTGATGACGTTTGGCATGATATCACTCCAATTAGTCGTTAAGAATTCTTTAGTTGTCCGTGGAATAGTGAACCGTTTTTTGCAGGTTTTGAATTTGTTACACATAAGAAAGTTGTTGAAATGACTTAAATAGAATGGGTTCTTAGTCTTTTTTAGTTCTTTCTTGAATTTACTCGCAAAAACTTTCTTCTTTTTCGATGTATATTTAACTTTACACTTAGTTTCGTCCTCCATAATAGTATCACTAATCCTTTTTTTTATAGCATCAGTCGTAAATTGAGTTTCAAGATATTTTTTATAAATTCTTCTAAAGAGTTCTGGTGCATTTACAAAAGAGTATTCCTGGGGCCTATCTGGATTTGCTCTAAAAAGGCACAGCAAAGATTTTGTAATATCGAATGATTGTAAAAACTCATTGTAGAATTCACTGTATCTTATGTATATATCATCATTTTGTAAGGCATATAAAGAGCCTATTATCCCAAAGAAAGGTGATGGTTCTTCCAATGAGGTGTAATACAAGATGTCCATACCGAAACAAATCCCCATCGTTATCAATAAGTTATTCTGAGTTTCAATATTTATGCACCGCATATCTGATACGAAGTTGCTCCAAGGAATAAAATCTTTGTTAGCCAGTACAAGACCATCATGGTTGCTGCTTCCATGTAATTCTATATGAAGAATAGGTATTATACCTTCATTTTTGACCTCTTGTGTTATTTTTTCAATAGTGTAACACCAATCTTCTAATGATAGTACCTGTACATACTCTGTAGCTAAATTACTATGACAAGAACTTCGTATATTGATAATATCTCTGTATAGTTCTTCACCAGTTCTACGCTCATCAAGGAGGGACTCTATGACGTAAATTTTATTAAATCTGAAAAAATCCATAAATCAAAGTTTTTATTTCAACAAAGTTACTCATTCATAACGAGAAAGGCGAATAAACTAGCAAGAAAAACGCCTCTTGCGGAGCATAAAAATGTCGCAAGAAGCGTCTTTGATAATCAGAGTAAATAAAACAGGGCAAATTCCACTTGCCTCCGTTTGACCAATTCACTCAAAACTTTTCCCTTAGCTTGGCAGAACGAAACATATTCCCAATAGAAGTTTCTGTCTCCTGCTTCAATCTTTCGCAGTAACTTACTCTTTTGGTGCTTACCATAACCAAGCAATCGCCCTACACCCACGTTATAGGCAAGCAAGGTCAGCAGCAAGGCATCCTTCCCATAGCCTTTGAAGTGTTCAAAGCATTTCCAAAGGTCGGCACGTAGCAGCGAGTCCGCTTGCCGTTCCGTCATATTTGCCGTGAAGCATTCGCCCGGCTGTAGCTGATGCCCATATCCAACATAC
Organism: Prevotella ihumii; assembly: GCF_900155655.1. Classification (GTDB taxonomy): domain Bacteria; phylum Bacteroidota; class Bacteroidia; order Bacteroidales; family Bacteroidaceae; genus Prevotella; species Prevotella ihumii. The sequence goes on along the minus strand of NZ_LT706987.1, from coordinate 188,522 downwards.
GGATAATTCTTCCAGCTGTGCAGTCCCTCAAAGTATTTTACTACGACAACCGCACGCTCAAAAGGTGGCAAGTCCGCCAACCGCACCCAGCGCTGGGCAAGGATCGGCTGGCAAAGCAAGCACATTATACAGAATAAAGCAAAGCGTTTAGCTGTTCGCATCGTTCAAGGCTTTGGTTACTACTGTGGCGGATTTTCCCTTATCCTCCGTCTTTTCATTGTTGAAACTGAAAGTCAGTTGCTGCATCTTACCGAAACTGTCCTCCACGTACACGTCAATCGTCTGGCGGTCGGTGGAGAGCGAGGTGTAGTACAGACGGAAAACATCCTTTGTGAGCGGATAGCGGTCGTTGGGCTTGAAAACCGTACCATTATCATTTCTTAGCAAGCCCTTGCCGTCAGACTGGAAATAACGTATCGTATAGCGAGTGTCGGCAAACTCACCGCCTCGCTTTAATGTGCAGCGTATCTCGGCCGTCTGTCCCCTTATGATGTCCTTCTGAACCGGCATTGTTTCCACCGTAAACGGATAAGACTGCTGAACATCCAAATCCCTATCACAAGCAGATAGGCAAAACACGGCAAGGGTCAGCACACCCATTACCCAAATCGTATTCAATATCTTCTTCATCTTTTCTTCTACTTAAAAGTTAAACCTTAGTCCTGCTGAAACAATCGGACGAAAACGATACACATCCGTTCCAAAGAGGAAGCGTCCCTGCGCCTTTACAAGAAAAAGAACCCTGTCCGTTAGGAACACTTCCACCGAGCTATGCACAGCACCGCCATAGACGAAGCGAGAGCGGTCGAGCAGCGTAGCCCCATCGGGCAGCAGCTTCTTGTCCTCATTCAATTCCTCGTAACCGCCCAATGCGGATATGCCAGCATAGAGGAACACGTTCTTGCCATTGTCGGAGAGTATTGGGTGCATATAGCCCAAGTGCAGGAGCGCATCTTTGAGTTTTACGCCATAGTCCCTATACGGCATATTCTGCTGTTCATACTCAACTCCTACAAAGGAGTAGTTCTCTCGTTTCAAGTAGCAGGTAAGTGATACGCCAACGCCGAAGTTATCCTTGGCTAAGAGTTTCTCGCCTTTGATAAGGGGAAGACTTCCAACGACTTCTACCCCTTTCTGCTTAGGAATGAGTCGCTGTGCGTGCGATGGCAGACTGAAAGCCATTGCCACCGCTGCACAAACCGATAAAATGATTTTCTTCTTCATAATGTCTACCATTTCAGTTTGAGGTTGTCAATCTTCTTTGCCAACTGCAGATCTTCTGCCGTTATATAAAAGGTCAGTGTACGACCGCCATTTCTCTCATAGAGCGTCACTTCAAGCTGCTTGTCTTCTGCAAGAGAAAACTGTTCGAGCGCAAACACAGTGCGTTCACTCCCCATGCCACGCACCTGCATCACCTGATGATAGGCACGAAGTGGCTGAAGCACCTGCTCTTGTATAGCGGTACGCTTTGCCACCTTCTTATCCACCACCTTGAATGTGATAAAATCCACTGAGTACGGCATATTTGTACCGTTTTCCATACGAGTGTGGAAATACAGCAAGCCGTTATGGGCGTACAAGCCACGAAGCAGGAATTTCATGCCAAACTGGTGTGCACCGATGTGCTTGATGCAGCGTCTGTCATTCTGATAGATAGTCTCCCCTTGAAAAGTATTTAACCATCTGGTTATCAATAAAATAATCGTTTTCAAACTTGCATATTTCTACAAAGTTTTGTATCTTTGTATAGTAAAATCTTGCAATTCAACGATGTATAAATCTCCATCCAAAGTCCGTCAGGCATCATTATTCTGGGATCTTGAAACAATGCTCTCTCCCAAGAATTCCCTGTACAAGTTAGCCAATCTGATTGATTGGAATCTGTTTGAGCAGTCTTTTGCTCCTCTTTACAGCAAGGACACTGGCCGTATGGCCAAGCCCATCCGTCTGATGGTCGGTCTGCTGATCTTGAAACACCTTCGTGACGTTTCAGACGAGAGCGTCGTGGAGCAGTTCTCGGAGAACGCCTACTTCCAGTATTTTTGCGGGATGGAGGCATTCCGCACCGACGCTCCCTGCGTTCCCACCGAGCTTGTCGAGTTCCGCCATCGCATCGGTGAATCTGGTATGGAGCTGATACTCAAGGAAAGCATCCGCATCAATCTTTTAATCGGTGATCACAGAAAAGAGGAGACGCAGGGGAAAGACGGCAAGGATGGACGTGGACGCAAGCCCGATGCGGAGCATACCGCATTCATCGACACGACGGTGCAGGAGAAGAACGTGACCTTCCCTACGGACTCGAAACTCCTGAACAAGGTGATAGCCTTTTGCCACAGCGTGGCGGAGAAGGAAAACCTCAAGGTCCGCCAGAGCTATGCCAAGGAGATAAAGGAACTGAAGCTCGTTCAGCGTTTCAGGGGTAGGAAGAACAGCAAGGCCAAAGTCAGGAAGGCCGACAAGCGGATGCGCACCATTGCGGGCAGGTTGCTCAGGGAGNGGCGTGGCGGAGAAGGAAAACCTCAAGGTTCGCCAGAGCTATGCCAAGGAGATAAAGGAACTGAAGCTCGTTCAGCGTTTCAGGGGCAGGAAGAACAGCAAGGCCAAAGTCAGGAAGGCCGACAAGCGGATGCGCACCATTGCGGGCAGGTTGCTCAGGGAACTGCTTCGCCTGCTGCCCGATAGAAATGCCTACCAGGAGCGGATTGACATCTGCATGAGGCTTGTCAACGGCGAGCGGTTGGACGGCCATAAGATCTACTCGCTTCACGAGCCAGACGTGCTTTGTATCAGCAAGGGAAAAGAGGGCAAGAAGTACGAGTTCGGCAACAAGGTCTCCATCGTCAGACTATGGGACGGACTCATCATCGGTGCGCTGTCATTCCGCAATGAGTATGACGGCCATACGATAGACAAGGCAATGGAGCAGGTTAGGCGGCTGTATGACAGGAAAATAAAAACACTTGCCTGCGACAGGGGATACCGAGGACAAAGCATGAGTGGGCAGACACAAATCATAATTCCGGACACGCCCAAGAAAACAGACTCACGGTACGCCAAGAACAAAAAGCACAAACTCTTCCGCAAGCGGGCAGGAATAGAGCCTGTCATTGGCCACTGCAAGGCAGACCACCGGTTGGGGAGGAACTTCTACAAGGGTCTCTTCGGAGACTCCATCAATGTTATGCTTGCAGCTGCCGCATTTAACTTCAAAAGAGCCATGAGGCTTCTTTTGTGCCTAATTGAAAGAGTGATTATGTGGTGCTGTGGAAGACAAGAATTAAATTTTCAACACCAATTCTTCCCGCAGGGCTATATGAAAAATGCGATGTCGCCTTTTTGAGGGTCGACTAGATAGTCTGCATCATCAGTTTTACTAATACAGGCGACTCATTACCGAGTTCCTTAAAATAGATGTCAGAGCGATTGCTTGGCAGTCGTCCGTCCGTTGGTGACAGGAAGTCCTTCATCTCGATGCTTAACTTCTCCGGCTCATCGGCATACTTCACGTTGAAAGCATAGAACGAGCCGTCTTCGCAAATCACGCTCATGTTGGTTTCCGTTTCAAAGTCCTTCACCGAAGCCTTTACACGTAGTACGTTCTCTGCATCCTCTGCCTTCCCTGCGATAATATTCTGTGAACCCAAGTCTACATAGCGGATGGCAGAGGGAAAGATAAGATGCACAGTCTTGTCAAAGGTTACGTCCAGACCATACGGCAGTACGACACGCCCCGTTGGTATGGCACGGCTCATTCCTTGAAAGAGTTCTCCCGAAGTGAGAGGACGGCTCGGTGTCAGACCATCATTGTTTTCCTGTGCTGTGGCTGTTGCTCCCACCATGGCAAGCATAGCCATTGATAAAATAATTTTCTTCATTGTTGCTGTTGATTTGATGTTATTTTTTACTTGTTATTCTTGATTGTTTATTTGGACTGAACCAAGAAAAGGCGGTAGCCACCCTTGAGCGTTACCTTGATAGTGCGCAGCTTCTTCTGAAGCAGCTGACTTGCACCCTGCATCACCCCACGGGCAGCCTCGGAGATAATTTGGTCTTTGGCAGAGGAAGCGAAGGTAAAGGAGGTTCCCATTGAACCACCGATGTTCGCCCCGACTTCCTTAAGCGCATTGATGTCCTCCGAACCAGGTATATACACACCCTCCTGTCCGTCCGTGTCGTATGCCGAGAGTTTGACGGCTATGATATGTCCGTCCACCTCAATGCTTTTGATGAGCAGGTGCATACGGTTACCCTCAATCTTGGCAACGGCTATGAGTCGGCTCTGCCGTGGAATACGCAAGCCCTGCACCTTGGCGGTTTCAAGCAGACGGAGTACGACATTGTCACCCTCCTTGAGCGTGCTCGTTCTGTCCACTACGACTTTCAGTGTATTGCGCATCGTAGGTACAGCCGTGCTTGCGAGCGAATGAAAGCCCAAGTTGCGAGCCTTTTTGCCGTATTCCTCCATAAAATACACATCGCTCATAGGTTGGTCAAGTGAAGATACTAACTGCCTACGCTCCGGCAGCACCTCCATTGCAGGCTTTTCATTCTGCATGGTCTTGCCCTTAGCGGTATCAGAGCCACCTACAGTGTCTTCCGTCTTCTCCTTTCCAGCCGCCAAACCATTATTGAAGGTAGGTGGAGTTGATGCTTTGGGAAGATACTTCGCTGCCATCTGATAGCTCTTTTCCATCAAGGCAAGCTGCCGTTTCTCTTCATTGTCCTCCCTGCTGTCTTTGGCAGAGAGTTCTTTTTTAAGGTTATCTATCTCCGAGCGCAAGGCTTCACGTTCCTCTTCGTGTGGGTCGGGAGCGTAAAAGGAGTTTAAGAGCCGATTATTCTCCTCATAACGATGCATGGAGTTTTCTATCTTTGCCGTAGATGCTGCTGTCTCTGCACGCTGCTCCTCTGATGGAGCAGTGTTCTGTGCGAAATAGTCCGACAGTCTGCCCATCTCCTCACGGGTCTGTTCCTCCTCGTGTGCCTTGTCGCCTAATTCATAGGCTTTAAGTTTGTTTTCGGTGAGCTTTTCTGTCGTTGCCTGCGGTATGCTGTCATTGAGTCCCTGCTCCGCAGCAGTCTTATCCTTGCCCGAAGGTGCGAAGATAAACCACATCGAGAGGGCAAACAGCAGTCCCAGTCCTCCGAAGACCAAGCCTTTCTTCATTTGTTCTTTCTGTTTATTATCCATTTTCTTTGATTGTTTGATGATGTTGTAGGTAAAAATTGCCGTGTAACTCGTGTAAAGTACTGTCCGTCTGTATCGGACTGTCCGTCAGCTTTCCCATGGGGATGGGTAGTTTTTCCTTCTTTGGAGGAAGGAAAAACTGCGTTATCATCCAGAGCGAGCAGAGCAAATAGATGAAGCTCAGCCCATAGACGATTTCCTTTCTCTGCCTTATCGTGAGCCTTTCACAACGATGGCGGAGCCACAGGTGAAAGCGCAGATAGTGACGTGAGAGTAAAAAGTTTCTTTTCCTTGCCATAGCCTTATCGTTTATAAGTCTGTATATCCCTGTTCTCCTTGACGAGGAAGTTCTCCATAAGAAAACCTTGCGGGTTATTGTCCGAACGGACAGAGTTCTGCAGCGTGCAGGTCGTAACAAGACTGCGCTCTGTAACGTTACTCTGACGGACGATAAACTCCCGTGCATAGGTTGTTACCGCATAAGGGTAAGTATTAAAGTATTGCTGTCCGGTAAAACTCAAAAGAGCATAAATATCCTCCCCGAAGCCCCGTAAAATAGGACTTTTAGGTTTATTTTTTCAAAAGTAAGCCCCCCTAATCGAAAAGACTTGGTTCAGGTGGCGCTTTTTGCATCTCCTTTGCAAGGAAATCATTCCAAGTTTTTTCGGGATTTTCCATGAATGCGATAAAATCAACGTAGTACATAAGCATAAGTCTTATCATGGTAACAACTTGCGAGAATGCACAGTGTCTCTTAATGCTTCTTGACAAGACTGTTATCAGCAGATTCGCAATCAAGACTACCCATGTCTGTATTTGTATGGCATTGACGCTGTCCCCATAGAAGAAATGAAGCGGGAAGTTCTGTTTAAGCTGTTTGTACAACGACTCGATAGCCCATCTTAGGCGGTAGATTTCAGCAATGTCCTCAACAGTAAAGTCAAAGTTGTTGGTCAATAGTACAACAGGTCTCTTTGTCTCGTAAAATATCTCCACCCTTCGTGCCTCGTGGGTGAGTTCTCCTCTTGTAAAAAGCACTTTCTGATCAATATGCGTTACGAGGCCCTCTGCATTGACATACGTAACGGATTTAAGTACCTCATACTTAAGGTTTTTCTTCATTTTGGTCACGTAGCAAACGCCCTCTTCTGTAAGACGTTGGAATTGCGCGACATCGACATAACCACGGTCCATTGCTAAAGTGGCGTCTTTGGGCAGATGCACCTCTTTGAGCAGGTAATGGTCGTGTTTTGCAGCTGAAGTGAGTTGCACCACCATTGGCACGCCGACATGATACTTCATTACCGTATGCACTTTCATACCGCCTTTCTTCTTGCCTGATTTTGGATGCCGCCCGACACCTTTGAGTATGTTGTCAAAGAGCGTTATAGTGGTAGAATCCATCATGTAAAGCAACTTCTCCCAGTCTTTAGGCTCGTGCGTCTGCCCCTTATAGCACTTGGAAGGGCGGCTGTCCGCTAAAAATTTGGCATACTTCTCCAAAAGATACGCATAAACACTTGCAAAGAACTCCTGAGGGCGGCGTATATTGGCCTCAGCAAGCGTGCTGCGACGAACCAAATAGCTCATTCCGAGGTGTCTGAGCTTGTGAGCCTCAGCCTTCATGCCTATCTCAAGTTCGCGCAGAGAATCAAAGTGTTTGAGTATGCCGAACAGCATTACGACGAGATGTTGGTAGCCGTCAAAGCGCTTCACGTAAGCCTCGCTTCCTTTCGTTTCGCAGCTTATCTGAAGAATTTTCTCTTTGTCGAGTAACTTTAATACTTGACTATAGACCGGCTGTCCGGTAAAATGACTATCTTTGTTCATGGTTATGTTTTATTTTAGTAAAGACAAAGATAACCAAAAGGGCTGACACCTCGTGAGATGTGTCAGCCCTAATTTATTTTGTTTGAAAAAGTTTTACCGGACAGCAATAGTATTAAAGTTGCAGTGGATAGAGTCCACCTCTATGCGCTGATTGACATTGCCCGATATGGCACGGTTATAATAGCCTTTCTCTGCCAAGTCTTTGTAATAGTTGAAAGCCGACTTATCACACAGCACGAAGGCACGCTCCATGTTCTTCTCAATGGCATCCTTGTCAGGCGCAATGGTGAAGAACAGCTCATGGAAACGACGTACATGCTCCCTTGCCTCTACGGGACGATTACGACTTGCATCCTGACTGAGGGCAAGCATGAGCGACTTTCCCTGGTCAAGCACATAGATTTTCTCCCTCTGCTCCTTAGCGAAGCTGTACGAGGCATAGACGGAATAACCGCTTACTACCACGCAGACGATGGCAAAGACAAAGGCATAGAGTCTTATCTGCCTGAATGAGGTCTCGATATTACCAAGTGATTTGAATTCCATTTTTCTTTTATATCTGTTGATTAATTAAGCATAGTTGTTCGATTTCTATTTTCCTTTGAGCAGTGCACCCTTGATACGTCCACCGACATTTCCCACAGCAGCACCTGCGCCAGCCATAGCAGCCTTGCCACCAGTATATGCGCCTTGCGCACCATGCTGTGCTGTCTGGTTGACATTACGACCGTATGAGCCGATACCACCTCCAGCTTCGATAATCCAACCTGCCACGGTAGGTACACAGAAGTAGCCTACAATACCGATAAGGAAGAAGACGATGTAGTACCACGTTCCCGAATCAGGCAGGTAGTTAGGGTCACTGAGTGCTTCGATGTCCTTCTGTACCATCAGCACCTGTATTTTCGTAAGCAGTGCCGTAAGAATAGAGCTGACAGGCAGCCACAGGTAGACAGAGATATAGCGTGAGAACCATGCCGTAAGTGAGCCTGCAAGACCATCCCATACGGCAATGCCGAAGACTATCGGACCGAGAATGGCTAGAACGATGAGTATGAAGGTGCGTAGCGTGTCGATGATAAGCCCTGCAGCATGGAACAGAAGTTCTAAGAGGTCGTGTACCATCTTCATGATCCACTGCTTGGTCTGATAGGCAGCACGCTCGGCATACATACCCGCTATCGTCACGGCATCTTCAGGTCCGATGATACCCATTTCCTCTATCTTCTCATCGAATTTCTCGTTGGAAACAAGGTAGGCTGTTTCAGGATTCCTAAGGTAGGCTTCCTCCTGCAGCTTGTCCCGCTTGGCAGTAAGTTCTGCAAGGTTCCCTTCCTGCTGGTGTACCATCATCTCCGTTCCCTGCACTACGGGCGAGAGAACGGCATTCATCGTACCCAGTACGACTGTCGGAAAGAACATGATGCAAAAGCCCAGCACGAAGGGGCGGAGAAGTGGAAAAACATCTATCGCCTCGGCACGGGCAATGGAAGCCCATACCCGAAGAGCAATATAAAAGAGCGCACCCAAGCCCGCAATACCCTTGGCAATGCCCGTCATCTGGGCACAGAGTGGCATCATCTCGTCATAGGTTGAGCGTAGCAGCTCATGTAAACTGGCAAAATCCATAAGCAAAAGTGTTTTATGAAAGTTCTTTCAAGTTCTTTTTTGTCTGTGGATTTACCAATACCTGCTTGCCGTATTACCATAGAGCGCCTTAACAGAGGCAAGGTTGTTCTTCTCCCTTGCACGCACATAGCTTACGGAGATGTTTTTCCTTGTGTAGTATGATACAAGCGAGCGGTTTTCCCTCAGTGTGGTATAAATGCGGTCAATTGCCTGCATTCGTTCGTGGTCGTTCATCGAGAAGACATTACTCTTAACGATGGACTTTAGTTCCTTGAGACTCTCACCACTCTGCTCCAAAAGCTTGGCATAGCCCGAAGCCATTGCTGCGAGTTCCGAAGGGCGGAAGTTCTTGTCCGAGAGCATCTTCTTATACGAGGTAACGTAAATCTCCGAAATATCGCCCACCATCAGGATACACTCCTTGACCTTATAGGCATCCCCAATGAGGTTATTCACCTTCTTCAGGGCATCATAATACTTCTTGGTGTCGTTGTAGAGTTTTTCCACCTCCTTAAAACCGTCAAGGGTGTTCTTCACCGTCTTCGAAGCTGTTGCAATCTCCTTGACCGAATTGACGATGTTGCCGGCAAAATTGCCAGGGTCGGTTACTACCCACTGTGCGTGGGCTTTGGGAACAGAAAGGCTCAATCCTAAGAGAGCCATGAAAATGTACTTTTTCATTGTTACTATAGTTTTGATGGTTTGTACTTATTTCTTTTTATTGTTTCTTTTCTCTATGGCAAGCTGACGAATAGCTGTTTCGATATCACCACCGAGCTGTGCTGCCCTGTTCATCACCTCCACCTTCTCGGTTTCCTCTGTGGTGTAAGTCAGGTATTCCTCCATGCTCACTTCCGTAGCATAGACGGCACTCTGCATACCGCCCAAGCCTATCCATACCTCCTTGTAGAGTCGGTTGGGGTCATTGTTTTGATTGATGGAGAGAATCTGGCTCTTTTCCTTTTCAGACAAGCCGAGCATCGCCTGTATGCCGTCGAACTTGGTCATGTACTTGCGCTGGTCAAGCAGTATCTTACAGTCGGAGTTATTAATAATACTTTCCTTGACTATAGGAGACTGAATGATATCGTCCACCTCCTGCGTTACGACAATGGCTTCCCCGAAATACTTTCTCACCGTCTTATAAAGATACTTGATGTAGTCCGCCATGTTTGCCGAAGCAATGGCTTTCCACGCTTCTTCAATCAGTATCATCTTGCGGATACCCTTTAATCGGCGCATCTTGTTGATGAAGGCCTCCATGATGATAATCGTTACCACAGGGAAAAGGTCTTTGTTGTCCTTCACTTGGTCGATTTCAAAGACGATGAAGCGTTTAGAGAGCAGGTCAATGTTCTTGTCCGAGTTCAGCAGGAAATCATATCGACCACCACGATAGTATTGCTTCAATGTCGTTAAGAGGTTGTTAATATTGAAGTCTGAGAGCGTTACCTTGATATCACGCTTTTCCATATCCTTGCGGTACACGTCCCGCAGATACTCATAGAAAGTATTAAAACAGGGCGTAACGCTGTGGTCAGCACATATCAGCTCAATATAGGAGCTTACGGCTGAACCAAGTTCGCCAGCTTCGGTCTTAGTAATATGCTCATCAGCACTTTTCCAAAGTGTAAGTAATAACGTGCAGATACTCTCCCTTTTCTCTACATCGAAGAAGTAATCATCCGTATAAAAGGGGTTGAAAGATATCGGACTTTCATTGGTATAGGTGAAATACACGCCGTCTTCTCCCTTGGTCTTGCGGTGGATAAGTTCGCACAAGCCCTGATAGGAGTTACCCGTATCGACCAAGAGGACGTGTGCTCCCTGCTCGTAATACTGGCGTACCATGTGGTTGGTGAAAAAAGACTTGCCACTGCCCGAAGGTCCCAAGATAAACTTGTTACGGTTGGTGATGACTCCCTTTTTCATCGGCAAATCCGATATGTCCAAGTGGACGGGCTTTCCTGAAAGGCGGTCTGCCATCTTGATACCAAAGGGAGAGAGCGAATCCTTATAGTTCGTCTCTGCCGTAAAGAAGCAGAGGGCAGGCTCGATGAAAGTATAGAATGACTCTTCTGCTGGAAAGTCTGCCGCATTGCCAGGAATGCCCGCCCAGTAGAGCGTTGCCGCATCAATGGTGTTGTGGCGTGGGTGGCATTCCATAAGAGCAAGTGCAGAGCCCACGTCATTCTTAATCTGGCGAAGTTCTTCCTTATCGCTACTCCATGCCAATACGTTGAAGTGAGCACGGATGGAGGTCAGTCCCTGTGAATGGGCAATATTGAGATACTCCTGTATCCACTCCTCGTTGATTTGGTTGCTACGGCTGTAGCGTGCCAGCGAGTGCATGTTTCTTGCCTGCTTTTCGAAGCGTTCCAAGTTGGCGTCGCTATCCTCGATGAAGAGGTACTGGTTATAGATATGGTTGCAGGGTAGCATCAACCCTACGGGAGAGGCAAAGGAAAGACGGCAGTCGCTTCGGTCGGTCGATAATCGCTCATATCGGCTGTCTGTGCTGACCGTTGTAGGCAGGTCGTCCGTGTCGGAGAGCGTATGCAGACAAATCATATTGTCGCCCACACGTACAAGGTCTGCGCCCAAGCGGATGTCCTCCAACGAGGCGTGTCTTTCTTCCGAGAGGGAGAAATAACGGTCCAAGAGACCGCCTTTTTCCTTTGTACCAATCAATTCATCTTCAGTCATGCGGACAATCCTTATCTGCTCGGTATCGTTGATGATGCATTCAAACTGGTCTACAGCTTCCATGAACTTCATCACTTCATCCTTGTTGGTGATTTCCTTGGGAATGAGGTGTCCACGGCAGAGCGAGGAAAAATTGCTCTGTTGTGCCATACGCTGCTTGTTGGTCTTGGTCAGGAATAAGTAAACGCTGTGGTGCAGGTACGGACGTTCGTTGAAATGCCGTTCAGAGGAACGGGCAAGGAAGCTCAGTCCGCCATCGGAGAGCTTTCCTTGATAGTCCTCCTTGATGAACCAGTCCTGCTTGTGCACGATGCTGTAATTGGGTAGCACCTTGATTGCCTTATGCCAGGCAGAGTGCATCGCTTCATACTCTGCAGAAGTGACGGTAAAGAGTTCGGGCAGTTCCACACGGAAAGCCACGGTGATGTCAGCATCTTTGCTCACCATGCAACCCTGCTCTACGGAGAGCAGTGGAAACTTAGACTCCAAGGTGGTTATCTTGCTTTTATTTCTCATTGCTTCGCTTTCTTTGATTGAAGGTTACAGATAAGGTGGCAGACCGTACGGCGGTTTACAAGGTAGCGTGGGTGCATACGTATTGCTCCTTTTTTCATCAGTCCATATTGCCCGTACTTTCTGTTCATGGTGAACGTTTGCCATACCACAAGGCTGGCACCCACTACGCCTATGACAAGACAGGCTATCTGACTGATGCCGCAGAGATAGAGAATAACCACGAGAATGAAGACTGCCAGCAGCCCTCCTGCAAAGAGGAAAAGGTACTGTGCCTTCAAGCCCTTGAACTCTACCGTCCGGCCTACACCTTTGTTGATTTCAAATGCAGCCATCGCCTTACAAGAAGAAACTTCTCAAGATAGTGGCTGCCACGATGAGGAAGATACACGCACCGAACCAAGAGGCTGCGGTCTTGCTCGTATCGGGGTCACCACTTGAGAACTTGTTATAGACTTTAATACCTCCAATCAGACCTACTACCGCCCCTACGGCATAAATGAGTTTCGTGCCGGGATCGAAGTAGGAGGTTACCATTTTTGTAGCTTCATTGATACCGGCAATACCATTGCCTTGTGCGTATGCTCCTATGGCAGTGATAGCCATCAGGAGTAGCATTGTGATTTTCTTTTTGTTGTTCATTGTTCTTTTTATTTTAAATTGTTAAATGAATTGTTTTCTTTTAGATAGAGGTGGTAAGGGGTGGCTCGGTTTTATCGTATGACAGATATGGGATGATTGTTTTACTTTTGAGCCACCCCTCGAACACTGTACAATATGAACAAAAACAATAGTTTTACAGATAGTATGAAAGTGGACGCTCGTCATCTTCTGAAACATCGCTGTCGCTGCTCTCTACGTTTGAGTTCATTTCAAAGTCAGAAGAAGAACTAATATTACTTTCCTCTAATTCCGCTTCTTCCGCCTTGCGAATGGCAGCAAGTAGCTTTTGATGGTCTTTCTCCTGCTTAAGCGTTGCCTCTTTGATATAGTCCATGAGCTGTGTGCCCCGTATGCTTTGCAGCGTATCCTGCACTTCGGTTTCGCTTTCCTCATCGAGTGCATCGTCATTCCTGTGCCAACCGTTTATACGGGACAAGTCCCTTGTAAGAATGGCGGACGGTGAGACTTCGGGTAAAGAATCGTCTGCAATCTGCAGTTCCTCACGGATAATAGCGTCTTCGTCAAATTCGTCCATCTTGTAGTCAACCTGTATTTCATTGTCCTCATCTGTACCTTCCACTTCTTTTGTTTCTTCGGATACAGATGAGTTTTTCTCTGCAAAAGTATCAGGTTTTTCATCAGGATTTTCAGAGGAGGAAACAGCGGGAACTTTGGAGATAGAGTGGGAATGAAAAGGCTTGCTCCTACCCACCAAAACGTGACGTGCATTGTCAATCTGCTCTTGGGAAACGGATGTATTGAGACTTGTGCCGTGCCCGTTTCCTTTCTGCTTTGGTGTATTCTTCCCTGATTGGGCTGCCAAATCTTGAAATAACCTCCAAAAGTATGCGATGCCGAGAGCTATCCACGCTATACCCAGCAAAAGCAATACGCCTAACAATAAATTGATTATCATAAGTCTATGGTTTTATCGCGCCTGCGTTGTGAGGCGGTATGGTTCAACAAATCCTGATACGTTTTCAAATGATCGAGAAGGATATTCTCAATATACCCCGTGATGGAAGCCTCCGATCTGATGTCGTTCAGCACATCACGCAGTATCTGGAGTATCTCAGTATGGATACTGAAGCCCGACTTATTGCGCCCATTGCGGACACCCGTCAGAAATCGCTGTTCGTATTCAGGAAAGTCCATTGCTGGGGAAGAATCCTTCGCTCTGGCATTTCTCTTTCTTTTCAAGGGCTGCGCTGTTTTGGCATTGCTGCCATTAAACGAAGTTTCTTCCAGTATTTCCTCCTGTTCGTCAATCTTAGAAAGAGAGGCACTTGTATCTTCTTCCACAGAGTCTGAATCATCATCCAAATCAATGGGGTCGTCAAAGTCTGGTGTGTTCTCCTCTGTGCGCTTCTTGACACCAATGTCTGCCATCTCCTCCAATTTCGCTTGAAGCAGCTTTTCACGTTGCTCTTTCAGTGATTTCATACGCCGTTCTCAGTTTTCAGGTTGAGTTTCTCCATGACCTCCTTTACCCACTCATCCACTCCGGTCTGAGGGCGGAGAGCCGGTGCAGGGGGCAGGTAGGAGCAGCGGAATACACCTTTGACACCCCCTTGTGCCAATTCCCTGCTGAATCGGACGGAGTTATAGATACGAGTATCGAAAATCGGCAATCCCTGTTCCTCAGCATTCTGACTAAACAGGTCGATGACCGTGGTACTGGCACTGCGGTTGATTTTGTTCCAAAGCAGGAAGAAGTCCTGAATGCGTGAGCCTTCAAACCCGACACCCAAGTCCCTGATTGTCTTGGCGTATGCAAAACTCGAAGCCAGCGACTGTGGGTCGGCTTCTATAGGTGAGATGATGTAGTCCATCGTAATGGACAAATCCATCATGGCACTGGTAAGGGCATGACCAGGAAAGTCAAAGATAATCAGTTGCGGCGCCGTCTTCATTTTACGAAAGTATTTCATGACATCGGAAACGGCTCTTTCAGGTTTGCTTCTGATGATATGATACGATTTCTTGCCGTAGCGCGACAGGCGTTCATGAAGTTCCTTGCCCAGTTCGGGTGAGGACTCGATGAGGTCTCTGTCGCGTTCGCGGAGTTTATAGAAAGATTCCTGCGTACCGTCGCAATCCACGACGGCAAGGGAGATGTTCTTCTCGTAATATAGTATGGAAGCCAGCACTTCGGCAAGGCTGCTTTTGCCAACTCCGCCTTTCTGTGAGGCGAAGCCCAGATAGATGGGATTGTTTTTTTTCTTTTCCATATTCATAGTCGGTTGTTACTTATGTTATAAGTTAATGTATATCTTGACAGACAAGTCATGTCATCTTTGTTGTTGAAACCATATTTTTAACTCGACCTAAAAGTCTGGTTTTGACCCAGCTTAATTTTGACTCAGCCCAAAGACATAAAATTATCCGTCGTTCAAACCATTATTGATTGAATCTTTTTGAGATTGAAACCATCTTTTTTGACTCTTCACCCATACGGATTTTAAGCTGTCTTTCAACTGAATCTGGTTGCAAAATAACAAGGTTTTATCCTAAGTTTCAACTACCTGTGAAGTACAGGGAAATGCAAGGAAAAAGAGTGAATATCTCTGATAATGAGATATTTGAAAATCTGCCGTAACTTTGCAGGCGAGAATAATACATGGAGCTCTATTCTTCGAAACAGACACCCTAAAAGGTGGATGCTTCTATTGCATCAACTCTTAATATTGGCAAGGTGTGTCTTTGTCCGACAAACTCCGTTTTTGCCGACAAAGCCCCTTGCCCCGAAGGGGAGAGAATTACTCCAAAGTCGTAATTACAAAAAGGAAAGGCTATGAATGATAAGATTGAACGATGGGACAGATGGGACACTCGTCTTCCCAACCCGAAAGACCAGCAAAAGGCAATTGATTTGTTTCAACGTTCGGGTGCAGAAACAAAGTCAGATTTCGTGCGTGGGCGTATTCTTGGAGAGTATTTCAAGGTGATTACGGTGGATAAATCCGCAGTGGAATATTACCGGAAGCTCTCAGAATTGACGGCACAAATCCATAAGATTGGCGTGCTCTATAACCAGACCGTACGTGCCATCAACGCATACCACAGCGTAAAAACTGCACAGATTATGCTTGAAAAGTTGGAGAAACTCTCGGCTCAGATTATTGCCTTGCAGGAGCAGGCTATCTGTTTGACCATTGACTACCGCAAAAGATGATAGCAAAGATTTCAGCTACGGAGAACCTTGGAGGGGCACTTGGATATAACTTCAAAAAAGTGGAGAAAGGGGAGGCGAACATTCTTCTTGCTGCTGAGTTGTATCAGAATAAGGAGGGTCGTTATACGATGGAGGAAGTGTTTGCCGATATGGAAGCATTGATACCGAAGAAATGTCGAACGAGAAAAACTGTCTTTCACTGCTCCCTCAACCCACACCTGGATGAAAAGTTATCCGATGAGACCCTTGTTAAAATTGCGAAGGAGTACATGGAGGCACTTGGCTATGGCAAGCAACCCTATATCGTCTTTAAGCATAATGACATCACCCGTGAGCATATACACATCGTATCACTTCGGGTGGATTGTCGTGGGCGGAAGATTAACGATAAGTTTGAGAAACGGAGAAGCAAACAGATTACCGATGCCTTGGAAAGGAAATTTGGTCTCATTCCAAGTTCAAAGGTTACTGACAAAGCAATGAAAGAAATGCCCAAAATTGATACCACCAGAGGAAATATCAAGGAGCAAGTGGCAAGTACCCTTCGCATGGTGCTGAAACATTATAAGTTCTGCTCATTAGGAGAGCTGAATGCCATTCTTTCTCGATACCATCTTGCAGTAGAAGAAGTGAAGATGGAGTTTCGGGGAAAGAAATATAATGGGCTGGTCTATGTTCCGACTGATGATAAGGGCAATAAAACAAGCACACCCATTCACGCCTCGGACATAGGTAGAGGTGTGGGCTATGCTGCCGTTCAGAACAAGATGCAAAAATCGAAGCAGATGGTTAAGCCATTGATACCAACCATCAGAAGAAAGGTATTAGAAGTAATGCGTACTTCTCCTGGTACGGAGGGAAGACTCCGACAAAGATTGGAGGAACAGGGCTTGCGTGTGATAATCCGAAAGAATGATAATGGAAGAATTTACGGCATTACCTTTATTGATGACGAGCGGGGTGTTGCGCTCAACGGCTCCCGATTGGGCAAGGGATATGCTGCTAATGTATTCAATGCGTATCTATCCAATCCAACACACAATCCATTCTTGGATGAAGCACTGTATGGCAGTCCTTCAGAACACTTGGAGCAGACATCTACAAATGAATCTTTGCATCCAAATACAGAAGACGGCGACAACCTTGTTGATGAACTCATCGAGGATATGGTGGATGGTTCGTTCACACCTACGGGCAACGATGATTGGAAGGAGGCGGCATGGCAGCGTAAGCTCCGAAAACTAAGTAAGGCAAATATTAAACGAAGAAAACGTTAAATAAATGAGCATTTCCAACTCCCCTCCTTTGGAGGGGTTGGGGGAGGCTACAAATACAGCATTATGGCACAGGAAGATGATTTAAGGGCATTAGGTAAAGTCATGGACTTTATGAGGGGCATATCAGTGATATTCCTCCTCGTTAACTGTTATTGGTTCTGTTACGAGGCGTTCCAGCAGTGGAACTTCACGCTCGGTATCATCAACAAGATATTGATGAACTTCCAGCGTACAACGGGATTATTCTCGTCTATCCTCTGGACAAAACTCTTTTGTGTGGTTTTCCTTGCTTTGTCCTGCCTTGGGACAAAAGGTGTGAAAGAGGAGAAAATCACATGGCCAAAGATTTGGACGGTGCTTTTCTTTGGCTTTGTATTCTTCTTTCTCAACTGGTGGCTGTTGGTATTGCCCATCGGCAAGATCGGGGTAGCTTCCCTCTATATATTTACGCTGTCCGTTGGCTATATCTGTCTGCTGATGGGTGGCGTATGGATGAGCCGACTACTCAAAAACAACCTGATGGACGATGTTTTCAATACAGAGAACGAGAGTTTTATGCAGGAAACTCGGTTGATGGAGAATGAATACTCTGTCAATCTTCCTACACGCTTCTACTATAAGAAGAAGTGGAACAAGGGTTGGATTAACGTAGTCAATCCGTTCCGTGCCTCAATGGTGCTCGGTACACCGGGTTCTGGTAAGTCCTACGCTATCGTGAACAATTACATCAAGCAGCAGATAGAGAAAGGCTTTGCCATGTACATCTACGACTATAAATTTCCCGACCTTTCCGAGATTGCTTATAATCACCTGCTAAATCACTTGGATGCCTACAAGATAAAGCCGCAGTTCTATGTAATCAACTTCGATGATCCGAGAAAGTCGCATCGCTGCAATCCTATCAATCCTGCCTTTATGACAGATATATCGGACGCTTACGAGAGTGCCTATACGATTATGCTCAATCTCAACCGCTCGTGGATTCAGAAGCAGGGTGATTTCTTTGTGGAATCGCCGATTATTTTGCTCGCTGCTATTATCTGGTTTCTGAAGATATATGAGAATGGGAAGTTTTGCACCTTTCCGCACGCCATAGAGTTCCTGAACCGACCCTATGCGCAGATATTCCCGATACTCACTTCCTACGATGAACTTGCCAATTACCTTTCACCCTTTATGGACGCTTGGGAGGGCGGAGCACAAGACCAGCTGCAAGGGCAGATTGCCAGTGCCAAGATACCACTTTCCCGTATGATTTCACCAGCCCTTTATTGGGTGATGACGGGTGACGACTTCTCGCTCGACATCAACAATCCTAACGAACCGAAAGTACTCGTGGTCGGCAACAATCCCGACCGCCAGAATATCTATTCGGCAGCACTCGGACTTTACAATAGCCGTATCGTGAAGCTCATCAATAAGAAGAAGCAGCTCAAATCGTCTGTGATAATCGACGAGTTGCCGACCATCTATTTCCGTGGATTGGACAATTTGATTGCCACTGCACGAAGTAATAAAGTAGCAGTGTGTCTGGGTTTTCAGGACTTTTCGCAGCTCACGCGTGACTATGGGGATAAGGAGAGCAGTAAGCATCCAATATTAGCCGCCTTTGTGTAACATTCTTGCTTTACTACCTTTGCCCGAAAAACTTATGTTTGTACTCAACGAAACAAATGTTTTTCGGGTTTGTTGCACTCCTGTGGACATGCGTCAGGGTATTCTTCGCCTGTCCCAATTGGTACGCAGCAATGACTTCAATCCTTCTGATGGTGTTGTCTACGTTTTCTACAATCGATCCCGTAACCGAATTAAATTGCTGCACTGGGAACGCTGTGGTTTTGTCGTGTATCATAAACAGATGGCACAGGGTTGCCTGAGTCCTAAAATCATACGGGCGAGAGTTGGATTTTATGAACTTCGCTGGGACGAATTGGTACTCTATATTGAAGGTATAAATCCTAATTGCTACCGAAGAAAAAGATACAATAAATCTTAGTATTTTCTTGCCAGTGTCAGATATTTTTCGTAACTTTACATCGTATAAAGAACTGATAATGTGATGGATATGCCTTATAGTACAATGACATCTGACTACCATTCTCTCACTCGGGAAGCTGTTGTTAAACTTCTTGAGCAAAGGGATGCTGAGCTTAAGATTAAGGATGCTCAACTCAAGAACAANGAGAGCAAGGTGATACAAAATACGGTAGGCAATGTGTTCAGTGGTCAGGTGGTAGGAGAAACTGCTAAAACGCTTTCAGAACGTTTCGGCAAGGTACGTAAGCATCCAATATTAGCCGCCTTTCACACCAACAAATAACCCTTATATGTCTGGCAGCATATAAGGGTTATTTGTTATTTGAAGTTTGAAGGTAGCATTTTCGTGAGTTCCTCCTCCGTCATGTCGAGCAGGGGCTTTGAAAGGATTTCCTTCATCCATTTGTATGGCTCTATGTCTGC
>NZ_LT706987.1:89077-168027 GCF_900155655.1 Prevotella ihumii | reverse complement strand
AGTAAAGCAAAAATGTTACACAAAGGCGGCTAATATTGGATGCTTACCAAGGTACTTCAACAACGGCAATCCATGACCATCAACCGAAACGATAAGTCCACCTCTATCTCCACACAAATGGATAGCCTTATCCCAGCATCAAAAATCAGCAATCTCACGCAAGGAATGTTCGTGGGTGCTGTATCTGACAACTTTGATGAACGTATTGACCAAAAGATTTTCCATGCGGAGATAGTAGTGGATAGTGCCAAGGTTTCTGCTGAGATGAAAGTCTATCAGCCCATACCTGTGATAGTAAACTTTACAAATGAAGTTGGCTCTGATAATCTCAAAGAGACTATCGAAGCCAATTACCGTAAAATAAAACAAGAGATACTCTCTCTCGTGAATTCTGAGATAGAACGAATAAAAGCCACTCCAGAACTTACCCACTTAATTAAGAAGTAGGTCTTGGTAGAAAGAAAGATTGTTTCTCTAATAATTTGCCTTGAGGAGTGACTGCTTCTTGAAGCGGGACAAACCGTAATGTACTGTCCTTGTAGACCGGATAGTAGTCTGTACGTACAATGTCTGAAAGTTGTTTCATCTCATACGGTAATTCCCTTAAACGCTCCAACCAAACTTCCTCCAAAAACTTATCTGTGGTCAATACCGAAAGTGTCTTCTCTAATTCTACTAACTTGGTAGGGATAGAACGTGTGCGGACTTGGGACAGATAGTTTACTGCTTCTGGGGTAACGCCCTCACTGCGAGCTATCGCTTCAGCAGCCATGAGCAGAATCTCTGCATAACGATAGACACCGACATATTGCTTTGGCTGTGCAGTTATCTCCGTACCGGAGGAAAGCCAATAGTATGGAGCTGGGGAAAAGATTTCAAAAATGGTCTTACCATCATCCTTTACCTTGAAAAAAGTATGGAAAAACTGATGGTCTTTTCCTCTCAAGTCTTCATCACCATAACAAGCTAAAAGAGTACGTGTCGGTCGAAAAGCGTTAAAAGCTATATGTCCTTTAACATTATCCCAGTTCTTGGCTATTTTTGGAAATGCAAAAGAAGCCCGTGAGAGCGTATTTTCTCCATAAATGACATATAGATATTCATCATTAGTAGGAGTTGTGCGGAGCATATTGAAAGCGGATTGGTCTTCGCGGACACCATTGGAAGCAAGATGGTGCTTGCCTGACTTGATAATAGGGCGCAGTATTTCTGCTGCCTGAACATATTTGTCCTTTTGCAACGGTCTGCCACTCATGTGCAGATAGACATCACCCAACAAGGCACGAGCTACCAAAGATGTCACATGCGATTTGTTTTCGACAAAACTTTTATCCGGTAAAGTCGCGATGGCTTCAAGCAAATCTTTCTCTACCTTGGCATAAGATGTTTCCATGCTGAGGAATGAGGAATCTGTCCGTTTATCAGGGAACGCCCCGAAAACACGGATAAGATAAAAGCGGTTGAAGGCACGGAAAAATTTAGCTTCACCTATAAGTTTTGCCTGTTCTGCCGGATTTAATCCTAACGTATTTGGTATTTGTTGGATGATAGTATCTGCTGCCTCTATTCCATCAAAACAGGCGGAATATATTTGCTTAGCCAAATCCTTGACAGAGGAGGCTGTCATATTTTGCATTGTAAGTGCAAGGTAATAGCNATAGGGCGCAGTATTTCTGCTGCCTGAACATATTTGTCCTTTTGCAACGGTCTGCCACTCATGTGCAGATAGACATCACCCAACAAGGCACGAGCTACCAAAGATGTCACATGCGATTTGTTTTCGACAAAACTTTTATCCGGTAAAGTCGCGATGGCTTCAAGCAAATCTTTCTCTACCTTGGCATAAGATGTTTCCATGCTGAGGAATGAGGAATCTGTCCGTTTATCAGGGAACGCCCCGAAAACACGGATAAGATAAAAGCGGTTGAAGGCACGGAAAAATTTAGCTTCACCTATAAGTTTTGCCTGTTCTGCCGGATTTAATCCTAACGTATTTGGTATTTGTTGGATGATAGTATCTGCTGCCTCTATTCCATCAAAACAGGCGGAATATATTTGCTTAGCCAAATCCTTGACAGAGGAGGCTGTCATATTTTGCATTGTAAGTGCAAGGTAATAGCCTTGAGTCGCCTCACTTTCAAACAGTCCCGAAAGGTAACTCCCCCATGCCAAGGGTATGCCGTTATCTTGATCCGTAGAAAGATAAAGTTGTGATAGACCTTTGGTATAAAGTTCATTCACAGCTGCGCGGGCTGCTATTGAGTCCCTATACGTTTTCGTTATATTTCCAACCGGTTCTACGGATTCATTTTGACAGGAAGAAACGAAAAGAACTCCCATTATAAGAAGTAAAACTTTTGACTTTATATTATTTCGCATAAATCATTTGTTTTAAAATGAATAACTATAGCTTATCTGACTGGTCAGAGAAGAAGAATTTGTTAATGTCGCTTCTGACAGGGAGCGATGCTGATAGGCAACACTGGCATTTAATCCATGACGTTTGAGAAAACGATAATTGGCATGCCATCGTGCATTATAGATTGTAGCCAACTTTCTTCCCGCCTCCTGAGTTTGGTTGAAAGATAGCGTCAGTCCTGTTGTTAAGGCTTTTTTGAAAAGATGCTTCGAACTGGTAAGGGTTGGGCCTATCGTCAAAACATTCTTGCGTGATGCATAATTATTGCTGGCATTTATTCCTGCTGTCACAGAGAAATCCAAAGGTGTGAAGTCTATGCCATAATTGGCGCCAAGATTCATAAATCTGGTCAGATTACCCGGCATGATGTAACGCCCCTGTTTGTCCGCGGCTTCCTGATAACTTGCATTGGCAGAAAGTGTATGAGATTGTGTCTCACTGTTTCGCAATCGCCAGTTTATATTCATGTCTATGCTGTTGTTCAACTGAGTAAACCGCAGGGTATCAAGGTTTTCGTATGGTGTTCGCTCATTAATGTAGTCAAATGAGGACTTGATATTGCGGTGCGCTTGATAGCTGGATATGGAAATCGAAGCAGTGAACTTGTCATTGGGTGTGAAATTGATATTGGCAGAACCCACAAAGTGCTTGTTCCTTTCCTGCTTTTGGTTGGAAAGGTCATCTCTCTGTACACCTCCACTAAGTGCAAGGCTCAGTCTGTCCTTAAAGAAATTACGACTATAGTTGAGTGTTGCGTTCTCATAATCGTTGTTGAAGTAATATGCACCCAGTGTTTCGTAGTCAGGACAGATTCGTTCGTAGCCGATACCTATGGTATTCCCCAAGAAGCTATATGCCAAATCTGCCTTGAAAGCATGATAATAGCTTTTCTCCTTTACTCTTAAATCTCGCTGCATAATACTTAGACCATATTCCAAGGATAACTTGAGGTCTTTGATTATATTCAGACTTCCTTCCACTCCTATGGCAATGTTGCCTTTGGGATATATTCCCAAAGCATCTGCATCGAAAGAGATGTCTCTCTGTTTATCCCTTGCAGTGAAGATTGTTCCGCCGACGGAGAACTTCTCTCCATCATATCCGGCTTTAACACCGTATCCCCAACGCTCATAATTAGGACGGATTGCAGGATTAGAAGCATCAATATCCACCTTTCTTAAAAGCCGTCCACCCATTGCAGAAAGTCTCCATCTGGCAGGAGAAAGTTCTATCCCCACACCTGTAAATTGATGACCATTAAGCGTATAAGGGCTGAAACTCATCGACACATCACCGATATGTGTCCGTATCCACTTATAAGAAGGATGAAGACTCAGTCTGTTAGGCAACGAGGGGTAAGAAAAGTTTGAACCATAATTGTTCAGGTTGAACGATAAGGGAATGTTCAACAACTCATATAGCGACAGGTTTACAGAACCGGATAGTTGATAAGTAAAGGATTGACGGGATTGTTTGGGCGTACTATAGAATTGGGTGGCATTCGCAGAAATACTGCCGCTCATCTTGAACAGTTTCTTCTTACGGAATTCCAAAACCTCCTCCACGTTTTGAGCATACACAGTATGGCTCCATACCGTAAGCATGAAGACTGACAAGGCAAAGCGCATTATATAACACCTGTTGAAATATCTCATAATCCTGTATCTTTATTCCCCCATTCTTTTTTCAAGTATAACATCAGCAACAATATAGGAACGGGCACCTTCCTTAACGAACTTCTTTACTCTGATGACACCCTTCCTGCCATCTGCTGTACGCACAAGGACGAAGTGCGATATGTTCGATTTGCTGAAACTCGTTTGTGCCATTTCTGACCATTTTGTAAATCGATTCAAATCCGAAGCTCGCTTGATGTTTTCGAAGACTGCATCATTGATATTGATACCTATTGCACCAGGAGTATTAACAAATGTAGCTCCTTGCGCATGGTCTATTTCTGGGAAAGAATTGCTTTTTGCTTGATTGGGTGCAAAGAAGTAGCAGTAATTAAAAGAAGAGTTGAGGGCAAAAAATCCAAAATCCACCCATACTCCCGATTTATCTTGTGCTATCTGGTTGGACGTTAATACGCCCCCGAATTTAGCTGAGTAAAAGCATCCAATACTGTTTTTGGCTTCATTGATACCAAATCTAACATCATTCTGTTTGATAATACCGGTATTTGGCTTAATCTTAATTGTCTTTTCCTTTGTTTTTTCTTCTTTGCCATTTCCTGCTATCAATTGTAATTTGTAGGTTCCCGGATGCTCAAACCTCACGCTTGTTGTTTGCTTGATAGGAGAAATAACTTGTGATCCATCACATATCCAACGGTAAGATAACCCTCCTGTAGTGAGATTGGTTGTTGTCAGTGTCAACGGTGCTTCCCAATCCTGATCTACTGGTAATGGTTTATACGAAAAGTCTACTTGCATAGATGGCTGCAATGTAAAGGCTTTGGTGAGTTCCTCATACTTGCTCCCATTGAATACTCTCAGGCGAATTTTATGTTCACCACCTTCAGCAAATGTTATAGCTTCAGGAAACCGCTCGCTGCATGTAGAGGGGACACCTCCTTCAAAAGTCCACTCGTATTGACTTCCGCCCTTACTCTTGTTGGTAATAGATACCATGCCCGGGGCAATGTCGTTGAGAGCGATTGAAAAATCAAAGTCTATCGTCATGGCAGAATCAACCCTGATGGTTTGCTGGCTTATCCTTTCCTCTACTGCATTCCTGACTCGCAGGGTTATTTTGTGCTCACCAGCCTGAGTGAACACGACCTTAGCCGGAGTTCTCTTATTGGAACTACAGGGGGTACCACCCTCGAAAGTCCATTCATACTCATCAGCCCCATAACTTTCATTTTCTAGTTGAATGGTTACAGGAGAGGTTTTATCTTCCGATACCTCTATGGTGAATGCCGATTCGATAGGAACAGCAGTCTCCTTGAGACAGGATGATAACAAAGTTGTAAAGAATAACATTGTTATTGAATGATATAGGGTATTACATTTTTTCATTTTCCTTATTTGATATTCTATTATGCCATGTAACATGCAGGTTATCTTCTATCTATGATTTGTCTTTGAACAAATAAAGCAGCTATAGGCAAAGTTCCATACTTTCTTCGTTAATTCCTTTTCTACTTCTACAATTCTTTATTTAACATTACGACTTTCTTCTATTAGTTTTTCTTTTGATGGTAATTTTTCTACGTTAAGGATAAAGGCTATTTTCTCATCATATATTAAAGTTAAATATCCTTTATGTTCCCATTCTTTTAATACCGGAAGTATTCTTTCCCTTTCTGTATATATAATTGGAGGAAAGCTATCCCATGTACAGATAGGGCTATATGCAAATGGATCATGACAAATATAAGTTGCCAATAAACTAACAATTTTTATTCTCTTCATTTTATTTAAATGTTATTACTTCACCTGTTCTCAGATTAACCATTTTAGTTAATTTAATTTCAGATTGTGTTATAAATTGCGATGCTCCGCCTTTTCCAAAGTTAGGAAAACTACGTGCAAGTATTTCCAAATATTCGCTTTTATTCCAATTTCCTTTTGCAAAGAATGCTTTTCCTAATAATTGGTTCGCATTAAATTCTAATCTCCAAACAGCATCTGTCTTTCTTCCATTTAGTTGCATGTAATCTATCGCATCATCAGAGTTTTCTATCTTATCTAAAGAAAAATAAGTTTGGTTATTTCCTATTTGTTCGGGAATGACTCCAGTCTTTTTCAAATTATCGAGATATTTGACATCGGAACTAATATGTCGATACCCAATTTTTCCTTTAATCAGTTCAGAAGCTGCACCTTGAATGTTGTTCACCTTTTTAAGGGCATTGATACCTTCTTGTCCATAATATGATATAATTTCTGCTGCAGCGCCACCATATTCCTTAAACTTAACGTAAATAAGTTGTTCTGCTTCTTTGCCATATTTTGCAATGGCAATTTTTCTGGCCTGGCCTTGTATCTCGTTAATATTTATAGAAGTCTTCCCACTCTTCCATAACCCTTCGAACTTAGCTGCCAGTTTTGAAGTCTTTGCATTCTGATAGACATTTTTTGTGGAAATTATCAGGTCGAAACTTCTGATGGAACGTATTACCTGCGGAACATTGACAAGTGCATCTATTGCGAGTGTTGTGTTATATAATACATTCCAGGCATCATAAAAACTTGCATATTTAGAATCGTATTCGTCACTTTTCCCAAGTTGAAGTCTTCCATTTTTTATAGCTTCATCGATGCCAGCCACAAAACCTGCGGCAACAGTTGTGTATGCCGCCCATGAACCACCTGCTGTATATGGAGTTGTAAGTACAGCCGCAGTTATGGCTATACTGTTGCAGATACTTCTTAATGTCTGTTGACTCGCATTGTCATTCAGACTCTGCTGATAAATCGCGGCAACAAAAGCAGGTACGATATATTCCTTTCCGCTAACAATGCCAAGCTCACTATAGTTTC
The DNA here is from genome assembly GCF_900155655.1 of Prevotella ihumii. Taxonomy (GTDB): domain Bacteria; phylum Bacteroidota; class Bacteroidia; order Bacteroidales; family Bacteroidaceae; genus Prevotella; species Prevotella ihumii. The sequence goes on along the minus strand of NZ_LT706987.1, from coordinate 161,118 downwards.
GTGATGCTATTAATACAACAGGCTCGAACGGAGAAACACTAAGATCTCTATCTTGGACTATTTCTTGGAGGACAGTCTTTCCTTCTTGTGTTAAGACCTGTCCTTGCAATCTTCCTAAGAAGTGCTGTACAAAATGGAATTTTCCATCAGAGATGGTGATATTCGGCTTCTTGTATATCTCCAGTGCGTATGGCAGATTGGCAATATTCGTCGTATAGAATGCTGTACTTCCATCATTAGGTACGCCAAGGCATATTGGATTAACTGATGCGACTGGATATTCGTAAGAAGAAAATCCAGGTACGCCAATACCATCAATAGTCTTTGTTGTAATGGGAATAGATAACTGGTTATAATAATTCTTAACCCATTCGCTTAAATCACCAATTAATGGTATTATGTCAGATGTAGTAACATCATTATTCCAAAAGCCAGTGGAATTATTCCATAGAATTTCAAGCCATTTGTAATTATTGGCCATAAATCCGTCTTTGAGCAAACGGACCCTATCTTTCTCTGGCGTAGAATTTACTAAATGGTCAAGAAAAAAACGGTCTCCTATATTGAAGTCGCCACTGAATTCCCAATTGCTGTCATCACCAGATAGTAGATTATTTAATATTACTATCCTTTTCTCAATACCAATATGCTCAAATAAGCAAGGAGAATAATTTTCTTCTAATATTTTATTGGTTTCAGATGCACTACAAGATGACGTTACCTTATTTACTTTATCAAGTAAGGGTTTTAAAAGGTCTAACTGATTTTGATTTCCATTACAATCAATGGTATTTTTTTTATTATCTTCACCTATATTAATGCTGGATAGCAGTATTCCATGAGACTTCTCTTCTGTTGCTTTTTCTATACAATCAGGTTTAGCACCAGATACGTAATCAGCTATCCATTCATCTGTGGTACTAACATTTATTTGTTTTTTTATCTTATCAAAATCCTTAGATGTGTAATTTTTTACATGTATGAATTTATACCAAACATAACAATCTGGATTTTTTGAATTAGCCCAAACTGCGACCTTCCCTGTCACAGGTATGTCTGGAACCTCAAAAGTTTCCCCTTTGTCATTAGTATAGTTTTTCCCTGTCCATGTGTAGAAACTACCATTCTTATCTTTAAACTTATAGATGAAATAAGATGTATCATTGTCAAATATTCCTGCATATTCCTTTGGACGTTTTTGTATAACTCGCCCATCAGGCGTAAATCCAAGATATTCTCCTTTTTTTAAATTAATTTCTCCATCTTTAGCCTTATCCATAGCTGTGAATATGGCAGGACTTGCCATAACATTCCATTGGAAGGCGACGAGTTCTGTTTTCTCCTTATAATCAAGATGATTACTGGGATAATCAAGGAGATTATTAGTCTCTCCTTGTGTATCTTTCCCATACTCGCTATCAAAAGTATGCTGCAAGGTAAAGATACCATGACCTATTTCATGAGCCATGGTATGAACTATTCCTTCTGTATTGGGGCTGTTGCCTGCAAAGATATACCCAAATCGACTCTTACGAGGCATTTCACCCAACAAGCCCTTATTCTGTCCTTTAAGTCCCTTGGCTCCATTTAGAACAAATAGGTAGACGCCGTCAAGTGTCCCTGCTTCCTGCTGGTAAGTCTTCTGCAGATTGAGCATCTCTGGAGTCTCTTTGAGTTCCTTGTCATAGCCCAAAAAAGACTTACCGACGACACCCAACAGACTGTCTTTCTCTGTTTTTGTTTCCCAGTCATAATTGCCACGCATGCGCTCATCCACATTCACGGTGAACTGCACGCCAACAGGATTATAAATGGCATTGAGGCCCTGCTCAATAGTTGTTTTATCTAACCTAACTTTGTTTATCGGAACAAGGGTTACCTTGTGCTGCTGATTGGCATAGCTTACCACGCGGAGTTTGCCGATGGCTACTCCTTCGTAAACAGCAAAAACATCGTAACCGGAACCGGCCGATACAGAACGGAGACTAATCGTCCATGTCTGCTCTGCTTCGTTGAGTTGTGCAGGTAATGCAGCAGAAATCGGATCGGAAACAAAATGAACTTTCTTCAGGTCAATATTCTTCAGCCCATCATACTTCGCCGTAACAACATCATTCTCTCCTGTCGGGACAAGTTTCCAAGGTGCAATATACCCCTTTGCAAACGGCTTGTAGAAACGATCCACCTTGACACTCTTCTTGTACCACTTCTCCTGACCATCATCAAAGGCATATTTTCCCTCTCCGCGTTCAAAGTGTATATAGCCATACTTGCTTGACAGAGATTCCGTATTGAAATCACCAACACGATCCACACGTTCACAATTAAGTTCTATCTTTTCATCCTTTCTCCCCGTTTCGACATCATTGCCTGTCCCTTCGGTATTTTGTTCTGACGGGCTAATCTGATAGGTATTTCCCTTGTTGTCAGTAACGAGCATAGGAAAAATACTATCATACGAAGCATTTTCCGGCACATCTATCTTGATAGTCTGTGGATTACCCTCAGCATCGGTTGTTTCTAATTCTCCTGTCTTGGGATTGTATACAAATTGTGGTATATCGGGGAGCGTAAAGTCCAGTTTATGTTCACGAATACGGATAGTAGCAGGTTTTATATCCTTACCGCCATCATCAACATAATCAAGGTTAGCTATCTTCCCCTTCTTCTCATCGTAGGACGCTTCTACCGTACCGTCTATCTGGAAGTTATCCACATTGATGCGTAGACGGTCGAAACGAAGTGCAACGGGAGCATCGATAATGGTTTTCAGTCGGGTCTTGCCACGTCCAGAATACCAGCCGTCTCCTAAGGGGACAACTTCGGTAATGGTCATGGGATAATCACCGCCGATAGTAACGATGTCTCCGGCCTTTATCCGTAAGTTTGGCTCTTGTGACAGGTCTTTCCTCACTGGTTCCTTTCCACAGTCAGCCAGCAACTCTTCATTCTGTTTGCTGAGTGTAAACTCACTGACGCCAGAGAATACCGGACGGTCATCCGTACAAAGCGTCCCCACACGCCATTCGTATGTCCAACCTAATTTCAATTGGGACAGTGTAAGGTGTTCACCTGCTATCCGGGTTCTGCTCCATTCATAAGTATTGAACTTGGTCTTGGGGCGACATTCCACAATGTAGCCAGTGGTTCCTATAACTTTGTTCCATGAAAGGTCCACCTTGGCAAAACGGGGAAGGGCTCTCAAACCCGTCGGTGCCTGACAGTTGTCATTAAGATAGAACCAGTTGATTTCACTATAACCGCCGTTTTCAAACATACCCACTTCATCAACACCGTCACGGGCGATGGCCTGCACCTGCCATGCATAGCAACGGTTTGGGAAGAGAACGGGGTCAAGATGGGTATAGTTCAACGTCGTATTACGCGTACGAACACGATAGATCTCATTGCCGTAGGCAAAGGCGGACTGCGGAGCAGCTCCATTATTAGGAAGCTCTTTGAGCACAAACTCATACTCCGTGCCTGCAAGTCCCTGATGACGGGGCATCCATTGGAAACGAATATAGAGCGGCTCTGTGACTCCAATTTGGGCATCCTTTTCAGGAAAGTTGAGAATCGGAGGTTTCTTCACATCCAAATAGGAACGTCCCGTATGCCAATCAGAAAGCGTTCGTCCGGTATAATAGTCTACCACTTGCACGGAGAATTCCGTATATCCCGTGGGTAACTGACCGTTATGCAGCCTGCCGTTAATCTGTAGGTTCTGTGGTTGAAGATAGGGGGACAGGTCTATATTAGTCAGGCGGGTCGGGACATTTGCACTGAGTTCCAACATCGGGTAGTTGATTTCCTCACGGCTGGTGGCAAGAAAACCTGTACTCTTAATCCTGATGCGTAGTCTGGCAAAGAGCAGGGGTTGCTGTAGGTCGCGGTTGAGCAGATTGACGATCAGCCTGTCACGGCTCCCACTATAATAATCCGACAAGTAAGGACTTTGAGGAGACGGCCATTGAACGGTAGCATGGATTGGATAGTACTGGGCATACCCCTGCTGCTTTCCTGCCCAACAAAGGATGAGGAAAATCAATAAAACCTTAAAACGCCAATAGAAATGGATATATTGTCTGTTCATATGACCTGCTTTTATCATGAGTCCTATCAATTGTTATTTTCTTTTTTTCGTGATTCTAAGCGTGGATTTCTCGTTTCCAACAGACAGCTCCACTTTGAATACTCCTTCCGTATCGCCACGCAATTCATACTCAAAAGTCTGCTTTTGGATGTTTTTAATCTCCTTTTTATCCATTTCAACAGATGTCGGAGAGAGGAGCCTAAGAGTAAAGTCCCTTGGTTCTTTGAGTTCAACATATACTTTAAAATCCCCTGTAGTCGGATTAGGACTAATCAAAAACTGTTTGATCGCATCTCCTTTTCCATCGGGCAGAACTACTCCTCCTTCGCCAAGAACTTCTAATCTTTGGCTGACAACCGTAGAACAGTCACCCAAATATCCTGTGAGTGTCACTTCATAGATACCGGGTGTTGGAATGGTAAAGACAACGCCTTCGTTGGACTTGCTTGTAATAACAGCATTGTCGGGCAAGGACCATTCTAATTTGTCAGCCCTTATACGGCTGATGTTGACAGCATGGATAGGGGAACCGGCTGTGACTGATGACGGTATGGTTATATCCAAAGGCAGTTCTGTGTTACTGGCTTTGATTTCAACCTCAGATGTTGCCGTACAACCTTTCTCATTCGTAATAACAACTCGATAATGACCGGCTTTACTTACTATAAGTTCCTTGCCGGTTTCTGTTAGGGGTTGTCCGTCATGCAACCATTGATAGGTGACATTTTCTTCGCTCGGTATGGCTGTTATTTTACGTGATTGCTCATGGCAAAGTGTAAACCCGCTACTAAGTTTTACTGTCATCTTTTCCGGTTGTTCCAAGACAACACGATAATGAAGGGAACATCCGGCTTGGTCGCTGACGACAGCTACGTACTCTCCTGCTTTGAGATGTTCCCGATTAGGTGTAGATAGGGTATTGTCATCTTCCCAATGTATGGTATAAGGAGCCGTACCTCCTGACAGTTCAAGAGATATTGCACCATTGTCTGCACCGTAACAAGTCGGATTGGTAATCGTTGGTTTGATAGAAATGGCTTCAGGAGTTGTTACCTCGACATTCCCGGTAATGGAACAGCCGCGACTGTCTACAACTCTGACAAAAAAGCTGCCTGCTTCATTGATGGTGAGATTTGCTTCCGTTGCTCCTTCCTTGTTCCATTCATAAGTATAGGGAGCCGTACCACCGGTTACGGTTGTTGAAATAAGTCCTGCTCCTCCGCTACATGAAGGTGGGCGTGTTGTAAATGACAGTGACAACAAGTCCGGCTGTTTAAGTTCAAACACAGCTGACTCTACAGATATACCATTGCTGTCTGTAATTTTAACTTGATATTGTCCCGTTGAAAGATTATGGGCAACACTGTCTATCTGCAGCGGAAGTTGTTCTTTTGTACTTCCCGATATTTTATACCAAGTATACGTATAGGGGAGCTGTGCGGAAATAATAGGCTTACCTCCTTTTCCATGAGCAGTCAATTCTCCATCACTATCACCATGACAGCTGATAAAATGTGTCTCTTCAACCTCTACAGTTAAAAGAGGCGGTGCAGAAAGTGTTATCGCTAATTGTGCATGGCAGCCACAGGGAACCTGTTTGTCTTCATTCCCTAACAGGGCAAATCTCATGTCTTCAGCTATAGCTGTATATTCGCCACGAGGAATATTACGAAGGGTATAGATGTATTGGCTACCATCCGAATGCGAATCTGTTGGTGTAAAGACTTGACCATCGCTTTTCCGCACAAAATGTACTGTATATCCGGAAGCGGAAGGTGTACCGCCGGAAACAGCTATTTGAACAGCCCCATCGGAAGATTGATAGGCCAAAGGACTAGTTTTGCTCTTTTCTGTAATACTAACAGCCTCATTTGGCTCTGTAAGTATCACTTGGTGGATAAGTTCTTCTCCTGATGATGTCTTGGCAACACAACCATTGCTGTCCTGCACACGCAAAGTATAATTGCCAGCTGATAACCGTTTGAAACTTACATTGCCCGTATTGAATGTTTGTGTCTGCACAACAGAACCGCCGGCATCTGTAAGTGTAGCGGTGAAATTCCCTGTTCCACCAGATGCCGCCAATGCAATCTCTCCATCATGACCGGAAAAACAACTAACATTCTTTTGGGTGAAAGAATGAGTGATGGCTGGACGTTCTGCTATTATAGCCGTAAACTTATGTCGAGTATCACCTGTATAAGTATTATTGCCATTATAGCTCCCCTTAAAGGATATGGCATAAGTCCCAGAATTATATCCTCCAAGGTAAAAACTATTGTTACTATCTAAAGTTACATTACCAGCATTTCCGATAGACTGACCATTTATGAAACAACTCAAAACTTCTCCCGAAAGCAAAGGGCGATCTAATGTCATCTTAATTATTGCATCACCTGACTGGTGGCATCTTTCGAGGACAACTTCATGAGATAAAACAGTAGGAGATGATAAAGCAGCCTGTAAACTTATCACTTCACTAGACTTTACCGGATTGAATATTCGAAATAAAACAGGTCTTCCTTGAGCTGCAAGCTGCTGGAATGCACTTTCACTCATCAAATCTGTTCCACTAATTTTTAGAGAACCATTAGGTGAGGAATTAATAACTGAGGAAGGAACATTAATCCAAGTTTGGGCACCATCTGTAGAATATTGCCATTTGTATGCAGAATGTGGAAAACCGGCTGTATTTGTGATAAGGACCTTTTCCTTGCTAGGCAACAAGGTAGGCTGTGCACCAATAAAAAGTAATTCAGGATAGGCGATAAACTTATGAGTTGTAACATGAGAGCCTTTATGTGTAAGAGCCCCCCAATATAGATTTGACAAAGAAAACTCTGTCTGATTAGATGAACTTTTAAAAAAATCAATTGGCTTGTGATAATCCTCGTTAGAATTCCACCCAACTGTTCTTTTCTGGTAAAAATTCCTTATCCACAGATGATTAATAGGACCATCAGAAGCAGGTATTTCTATATGTCCTTGAACTCTCAAATAACTATCTCTCAGTTGATAGAATTCAAATTGTGGCATTGTTCTAGTAACATTATTACTAGTGGTATAGTAAAGTGTATTATAATAACGGAGTCCATCTCTGTTAAGGAAAAATTCCACATCATATTCAACGAGATATCTCTGTGCCATGCATTCTGAACAGATGAATAGCAAGAGGACATTTAGAACCTTTCTTGTCATATTTTAATTCCTTTTTTACATGTTATAGGGTGTATCCCCTTTGCTTTAACAACTAAGATATATTCATTCTCTTTTCCTTGTAAGATTTCTTTATCTACAAATTCTCCTAAAGCTGGTAGATTCTCTCTATAAAGGTATTTTGTCTTGGAATCGTCTAACTTATATAATGCTACGGACATCAAATCCTTATAGTGTATATCCCATTTGATAGCAATACCTTCTGGCAAGGCTTCCAAGTCGAATTTAATCGAATCATTGTCCATCCCTTGCATCTTAGATTTCAATATTATAGGATTGGATAAGTGAGAACGTAACCGATTAGAGGTATAAGCAATCACCTGATAGAGATAACTTTTCCCTGATTCAATGTCATAATCTTCATACCTCATACTTATGGGACTCTCAACACGCCGAGCAACAAGACGAGTTCTGTCCTCCACATCAGTACGTACCACAATAAATCCGGCAAGATAGGGATTTTCATCTTGGGCCCATTCAATAATGTTCCTCCCTTCCTCTGCAGTCCATCTGACAATTACAGGTGACGTTGGGGGAATAACATTTGGCTTAACAACCTCTATCGTCTCACTCAGGTCAGACTGGTTATATCGTTCATCAAGGGCTGTTAAAGCATAATAAACTTTATTATTTAGGTTGTCAAGGTTTATACTGTCCGTATAGGCTGTTTCACGGATGGCTAAATCCGTAATGGGAATCAGTTCCTCTCCCTTTGTTTGTCCGCGATATAGCCGATAACCATAAATATCAGCATCAGAATTGGGCTTCCATGACAAATGCACGGCACCGAGACTGTCTATTTGTGCAGATAAACCTTGTGGTATTCCCGGCGGCACACTGTCCACGGGCTGGATAAGTACCGGTAAAGAACGGGTAGAAGCACCTTGCTTGGCTTCTGCCTCAATTTTATAATAGATATGCCTTCCAATATTCGTTATATGATAATTCCGCTGCTGTGGATTGAGGTTGCCGATAAGAATGGTATAATCCTTGTCGTCAGTAGAATGAAGAACATTAAAGCCTTTGATTAACTCCTGTGATGCACCATCAAACTGCCAAGATATGTCTGCTCCACCGTTCCTGTCAAATGAGGAACTTGTTATCATCGGTATAGCCTTCAAAGCAGGATAAGCAATCCCGGAAACAATATCACTGTACGCCCCCTTACTGCCGAAAGGCGTTACGCCAACAACCCTATAATATATGGTCTCCCCTTCAGGGATACTATCCAAATAGGTAATCGGAGCATAAGGATTCTTATCCACATCTGCAATGCGTGTAACGGGCAAGTCTGAAATTGGCTTAAAAATCTTACCATCCTCGCTCTTCTCAATAAAATAAGAAGAATAAAGATAGGATAGCGTATTATAATCCCACGATAAAAAAGCCCCGGCTTCGCTAAAACGGGCAGACAATCCGACGGGACGAATTAGTTTAGCTGTATCACCGACAATGGTAAAAACAGACCCTTGCCCTATTTGATACTTTCCCTTAGGTACAAGAGGAGTAATACGGTACAAGTACCGTTCACCATTTTTTATATCCTTATCCTCCCATCCCCAGCCGATTTCCTTAGCCATTGGGAAACAGAGATCCGCGGCATAAAGAGAAAATAAATAGCGTTGCTGCCGCATTTCATCAAGGGAAATGGCCTTAGATATAGGATTATTACCCAAACTGACTTCAAAGTCTTCCCCAAAGACAGCCTGTGCAATGACTGCTCCCATCGGATATTGTGCTGCAATCCGTTTTAATGTATCTGTCGCTTCTGGTTTCAACCTTTCCGAAAGAACTTTCAACTCAGGTTTATCCAATACGACACCAGAACGTGATACTGTCAAACGCTCCAAACGAACACCATATTGATTAAGCAAATCCCAACTTTTCGCATCACTTGGAATCCAACGCAAGAGAATACGGTCAGAATGTATTTCTGCACGGGTTCTGATATTGGATGTCGATTTCTGTTGTGCCATTCCAATAAGGGCGTAAATACAGAAAGCGAACAGAAAAAGAGTCTTCTTAATATAACGCATATTTATTTGTTCAAATTAAGTTGGTTTGTATAGATGAAGTCTACACTGTTTGTTACTGTTCCATCAGGCAATACGTAACTGATAGTTGTTTGATACTTGCCTTTTTTCAAAACAGGCAAAGAGCCCATGACAAACCGATTGTAAACCTGCGGGGTAACAGCATCCCTACTATTTATGATTCTATTCTGAAGGTCTCGATAATCATTGTATGATACCAAAGAAGCATCAAATGTAAAGGGGAAGTGATATAAAGATAAGTTCACCGATTCTGAATGTAAAGCTGAAAGGTAGTTCTGGCTTGGTGAGAAAGCTCTATAGGGAGGGACGCCGATTGGCTGTTCTTCCCTCTCGGAGAGATGAATATTTCCATAAGGGTATCCTTCATAAACAAGTGGCAAGACTGCACCTCTGAAATATTCTTCCTTGAGGTCGGAGCGAAGAGTGAGCAAAGGCTTGTATTGAGTCTTCTCCACACCGATGACTTCAGCTTCGTCGAAGGCTTCCTTACCTTGTACATTAGCTCCAAGCAATAGTGCAACACCTGCATCTATGGCAAGGTTATCACGGACCTTGACACTTCGCATCTTCTCTCTGAAAGTGGCATACTGACTGGTTGTAAAATCATATTTCAGAATCGATTGTTCCATCTCATTGGAAATCTTTGCTATAGCTTTGTCGCCACCAATTTGTCCTGAGAAATCATCATTGTCTTTTATTTCCTTAATTTCAGAAGATTTTTTATTGTCGTTTGCCATATCCTTCTGTGCTGCAGAATACGCCAAATCTAATTTGTATTCTGTCTGCATTCTCAATTCCGGCAGAGTAAACTCTAAGCGATTCTCTGCTTCGTTATATTTGAAATCTGTAGATATACGCTCATTCTGTTTTGTTACAAAACTAAGCTTGTAGTCAAAACCTTTTTCAAACAGGTATTTTTGTCCAAACTGTAGTTGCACATAGCCTTTGGAGTATTCTTTGGGAAGGAAGTATCTCTGCCCTATCACTGGATAGGCATAGACAATATTCCGCATAGGAATGTCACTCGGCGCGCCACCTGTCGTAAAATGATTTATCTTTTCTTCAAAGGCTGGTTTCCCTGAGGTCAGTACCGGCTTCCAAACACCATTCTTCAATTCTTCGAAAACAATACGGACTTCTGCCGTCAAATCTGTATTAGGAGGAAGAATTTCTTTAGACTGGAAACGAACATCCGTCTTATCTTTTCCCCAAAGGAGCTTACCCGGTATGACATGTTCCTTTTTATCTTTGACTATGAATTCCTTGAGATTGATGCGGTAATAGGTCGTTTCTCCAGCATCAGTGGTCGCTTCGAAACTCTTTCCTATTGCAATGTTGAAAGTTGCCTGAGGAACGGAGAATACACTGACTTCATTCTCTTTATCAGCAGGAGCCAAATCATTTATCATTGGTTCTTCTATCGGAGAACTCCCCGGTATTACAACATCGCATTCCTCACCGATGGAAAGTTTGAAACGCGCCTTACCCTTAATCAATCCGAGCACATTGAGATTCACTCCTAAATAGCCCTTAAAGAAGGTTGGATCAGGAAGTCCTGCCTGCAAAAGAGCTGCTGCACCGCCCTTGATTACCGGTACACGGATACGGATAAGCCATAACTTTACCTTTACGCCCAATTCTCCTTGTAAATAGGCATAGGTTTGCCCCATAGCATACCAACCACCCATACCGATAGTACCGGAACGGCCTCGACATTGTGCCTGCGCATAGTCCTTGAGCATCACATCAAAGCCCAAACCTGCATTGAAATTAGCATACATTATCAAGAACTGAATATCACCGGTCTTGACGGATAGTTCTGAGCCGAATGCAAATCCCTTTCCCGTACTTAGTGCATTTAGATTCCGTCCAAGACTCAGCCTGTTTAGGTCTTGTCCCAATATGTCGGCTACAGCCTGTGGGGGAGCCGGCATATCTGGAATACGGCTTCCTGCCATAAAATAAGAGCCAGTCTTTATGGCAAGAATATTTCCTACTGCCAACTGTACGCCAAGCCTGTTGGACGGAGTGCCTAAATGCAAATACCATTCTTTGGGGTCTATATGCAGAACTCCCCAACCGGCCTGACCTCGTTCTCCCACACCACGAATGAATTCTGCGGGAGTATTGAGATAAACTTCAGAACTGGCATGCAGTACATGGTTTTGGAAATCCATCTGGATACATAATGTTCCTGATAGTCCCATATCCTTAATTGCTCCTGGAATAGATTTGATGGCCTTGGCTAACTGTGCCCAGTCATTTTGCTTAAACTGTTCCGATAACTTGGCTGGGAATGTTTGCTGTTGTTTTTCGAGCTTGTCACTGACAGAGGTATTACCTCCGCCTCCTCCCCTGTTAGGAAATTCCCCATAACCATAGAATCCTGCAGATGCCAATCCACCTGCCTTTGAAAATATCATTTCAAAAGCAGCTTCGCCATAGGCGACCTTACCGATTTCAATAACAGTAGAAGCCTTGAATCCAAAGCCCATAGAGGCATCAGGGATATAGTTTGAACTGGTAAAGCGCCCACCTTCCGGACTTCTACCTTCAGCACGCACCCCTGATGTTAAAGCACCACCTATTCCGTTAAGAGTCAGTGCTCCGATAATTGGTATGCCTGGATGGAAAGTTGCCATTCCATCAGCATACCAATAGCGGAAATCATCTTTTCTTCCGAAAGCAGCTCGAGCAGTAATGGAAATATCATGCTTTGACTTTATACTCGTATCTTTTTCTACCTTGCCATCAAAAGAAAACCCAAGAGTTACATCACCGGCGAACCCATTACCGTAAATCGCATCACCTCTATGCCAATTGAGATGCCCGTTCAGCGTTATAACACCTGCGATAACAGAATTTACAGCAATGGAACCTACCTCTAATTTATCAAACACCCAAGTTTGATTTTCATATTTTGCAAGGAGGTTTAATTCCGTTGCTCCGGAGAATAAGTTCTTCCCAAGATTAATCCCTGCCCCTATTGTTAATCTTACATGCTGTGTATCTGAATGATTAAGTGCAAGTTTATTTATAGATAAAGGAAAGTGTCCCAATTTTGCCTCTCCTTCATAACCGAAGTATTCTGCAGAAATGTAAGGAGCAACTGTCGTGAGTCTAAGACCGCGGAAACTAATCTTATCAAATTTTGTTTGTGATGTGGAGTCGCTGTTTCCCTCTTTTCCAAGAGTCATATATCCATGAAGTATTGCTTCTGGGATAAAACGATTTTCTACTAAGCGTAAAGTGACACTGGAATTCTTTTCGAGATGAGCCTTTGCCTTAAAAATGGAGAAATCAAGTGCTTCTTCATTTTTAATCCGCATCGTATATTCATTATTAGGTTGCAGGTATCCTTCATATCCCAAGGTAGTATTTTTACCCTTGAACGGCAAGCCTAGTCGCCCCGTGAATTCTGCGGCGACAAGTTCACTGGCCATAAGGTTCAGTCCAAAATGGTCAACAGAAAACCGCCAGCCGTCAGCACTGCCCTTATCAAGCGAGAGAATACTATCGGCAGAGAAAAGCCCCGTTATACCATAATCATCGATTAACAATCCCTTAGCCGAGAAACTAGCTCGTGAAAAAGCCTCCGGTAATGTTACAGAGACATTTTCTGCATATATTCCTCTCCATAGCACCTGTTCATCGGGAAGATAATATTGCTGGTATTCCTGTGGAAAATTTATCGTTTTGGCGTTCCGCTTACTACTGAAATCTAAAATGACGTTATTCAATGAGAATACGTAGTCTTTCAGTCCTTTGATTTCAAAACTTGGTAGGTCTAAAGACACAAGAAGGTCATTCCAACTTTCTATAACAGTATTAAAATGACCTATGACTTGATTTGATAAATTTCTATCCTTAATTATATTATTTGTAGCTGGTTTATAAGTACTGTCATTTGTAGTATCTTGTCCCCCGGCCCTGACTATGAGGGAGGTTGGAAAGTGTACTTCTGCGTCAATTGCTAAATTATGGAAACCATCACAGCCGATGGTCATGTAGGTGTCACTTTGAGAAATACCCCTGTCCTTGCTTAGTCCATTACCCTTAAGGACAATCTTTGTATTTCCGCGATTGAAAGGTATCTCGACATCGTGCAGGAGCGAAAGCTTCAATTCTCCTGCCAGACCACCAGTATGTGTTCCTTTTATTCCTTCTGCCCCAAAGAAAAGCACTGTACGCCCGCCTTTTGTTCCTTGTGGAATGACCGCCTTTGCATAAACGCCAAGCTCTGTTGAAGAAGTCTGCAAGGCAAAACGACTGATGGCAATCGTTATCTCCATACCACCAATTGTTCGTTTCAAACCAAGAGGAAGGTTTATGGCTTCTGCATCATTATAATTCAAATCCTCCACATAAGAATTACTCGCAGCAATGCGAGCAAACATGTCATTGAGTTCGTTTATCTGCTGTACTGAATTACTTTTAGTCTGAGCATAGGATACATGTATGCTCAATAACAGGATACAAAGCAGAAAAGTGATTCGCTTATATTTGCTAATATTGAGTTTTAGAAGCCCCGTAATGGCGAGAGTTATTTTTTCCATGTGACAAATTCAAAAGATGTGAATCATTCGTATTTACAGAGGTTTCGTTGAAATAAGGAGTTCTCGGATATCTATACTAAGTAGTGTAGCAATCTCTAAAAGCACTTCCAATGGGGGCTGTACCTTGTTGGAACACCATTTTGATATGGTATTTTCAGACTTTCCTATTTCTTCAGCAAGCCACTTGCCGGTCAGCTGCTTTTCAGCCAAGACAGCTTTAATTCTATTTATTACAGCCATAATTTGATTTTATAACTCTACAAGGTTATTAACTTTCGTTTGCAAAAGTAGTTGATTTTTAGCGACGCAGCAAACAATTTCTTCTTTATTTTTTATATGTCCATCTTTTTCCTGTTATTTCTTGACTATTCCCGCTAATTCCTTTACTCTTAAATCTTTAAGAATGTTACTATAATTTAGCTGCTTGATAACAGTATTCACCATTTAAATTATCAAGCAATGGAATCAAATAACAATGACAATTACGTGCTGGTCTTGGAAGACCGCACGGAAGTAAAAAGTGAGCAGGAAGCGGGCAAGTTGTCCGTTGTGTCGGGTATTGACGACAAGGGAAACCTTAAAACCACCGAGGCAATCGCTGCCAATCAGGCAGCGTTCTTGAAATTCAACAACAAGGATGGACTTCTCAAAAACTTCATGACCAACTTCCTCAAACAGTTCAATAACCCGACTCATTTTGGACTGTACAAGGTCTTGTCTAACAATGTGGAGCAAGGCGTGGACAACCTGCGCACTATGATACAAAGCCGTAAAAAGCCCGAAAGCAAACAGCAACTGGCAGAGATGGGCATTCCCTTTGAGGACTATCTGCCCCAGCAGAAGAATGCTACTGCCATCGATGAGTCGAAGATTGATTGGAAGCAACTCGATAATCTCGGACTTACCCGTGAACGACTGGAACAAAGTGGAGAGTTAGAAAAGATGCTTTCTTGGCAGAAGAGTAACCTTGTTACTATTGCCGTACCTATTGGTGATACAACTATCTACACCGAAGCACGTCTTGCATTCCGCACGGACGATAGCGGCAATGTCGGCTTGGCTATCCACCCTTTACGCAAGGAGCCACAGCTTGACTTTCCCTATATGGGCTACAAGTTCTCTCCCGAAGAAAAGGAGCAACTTCTCACTACGGGTAATCTTGGCAAGACCATTGAGGTAACACCTAAGAACGGAGAGCCTTTCTCTGCCTACGTCTCCATCGACCCGCAGACCAATGAGATTATCGCCCTGCGTGCTGACCGTGTGAACATCCCCAAGGAAATCAAAGGTGTGACACTTTCTGACACTCAGTATAAAGACCTTGTGGAAGGTAAAGCCGTGAAGGTGGAAGGCATGACCGCCAAAAGCGGCAAGACCTTTGATGCAACTTTGCAAGTCAATGCCGAGCGAAAAGGCATTGAGTTCATCTTTGACAATAACCGTGGATTTAAGGAACGCCAGCAGCAGACACAGCAGCAAGGTGTCCCACATAAGCTTTGCGGCTTGGAGTTATCAGATAAACAGCGTGAAGCCTTGGATAGCGGTCGCACACTATACCTAAAAAATATGGTGGACAAACAGGGGCAACCATTCAACGCATACGTTCGCATGGACAAGGAACAGAACCGCCCACGCTTCTATAAATGGAATCCGGACAAGAGCCAGAAAAGCGGCAAGGTGGAAGCCGTGGCGGAAGAACACAAAACACAGGTAGCCGTGAACAACCACGGCAAGACCAACGAAGCCACCAAGAATGTGAAAGAACCACTCAAAACGGGACAGACACAACCTACTGCCGAGCAGAAACAAAAGCAGGACGAGAACAAGCAGAAAAAGTCTCGTGGACGTAGAATGTAACCTTAAAACCATTCAGCACTATGACAACTTGTATTATTGCCGAGAAACCCTCGGTAGCCAGAGATATTGCCCGCATCGTAGGAGCAACGAGCAAGCAAGACGGATATATGGAAGGCTGCGGCTATGTCGTTACTTGGGCAATGGGACACCTCATCGCCCTTGCCATGCCTGAAGCCTATGGCTTTTCTGCCTACAAAGCTGAAGACCTGCCCATTCGTCCCAATCCCTTTCAGTTAGTGGTACGACAAGTACGTAAGGACAAGGAGTATGTATCAGACCCTGCCGCATTAAAGCAACTTAAAGTCATCCGTTCCTGCTTTGACAAGGCGGATCGTATCATTGTCGCCACCGATGCGGGGCGAGAGGGTGAGCTCATCTTTCGCTACATCTATCAACATCTTGGTTGCAGAAAGCCTTTCGACCGTCTTTGGATTTCATCATTGACGGACAAAGCTATCCGTGAAGGACTTTCCAATCTTAAATCAGGAAAGTGTTATGACAATCTCTATTATTCAGCCAAGGCAAGAAGCGAAGCCGACTGGCTCATGGGTATCAATGCCAGCCGTGCATTGTCCATCGCCCGCAAAGGCGGCTATTCCTTGGGACGGGTACAGACCCCAACTCTTGCTATGGTCTGCCGTCGGTACATAGAAAATCGTGATTTTTCTTCCGTACCTTATTGGAAATTATCCGCTCTCTTGGAGAAAGAGGGCATATCGCTGAAAGCCGTTGGCTGTAAAGACTATGAGGGTGAAGCATTGGCACAGACTGCCCTCGCTGCACTTCGTAGTCAGAGCCAGCTTACGGTAGAATCGGTCGCAAGAAAGGTAACGCATACCGCACCACCACTCTTGTACGACCTTACTGCCTTGCAGAAGGAAGCCAACAGACGCCACAGCTTTTCAGCAGACAAGACCCTGTCAATTGCCCAAAGTCTCTATGAGAAGAAAATCACGACCTATCCCCGCACAGGCAGCCGATACATCAGTGAGGATGTTTTCGAGGAAGTACCCGCCCTGCTGCACAAGATAGGCATCTCACTATCAAATCCACTTAATCGCCATTCGGTAGACAATGCAAAGATAACTGACCACCACGCCATTATTCCTACTGGGGAAACGCCTTCAGGAATGTCGGCAGATGAAACAACTATCTATCAAATGGTGGTCAATCGTTTCATCGAAGCATTTTCTCCCGATTCAGAGGAAGAGCGTATACTGGTTCGTTTCACGGACGGCAACAGCACTTTTGCTTGGAAAGCGTGCCGACAAATCTCCTTGGGTTGGAAAGCCGTGCAGAAAGGTAAAGAAGCGGAAGCAGAAAAGAAAGAAGGGGGTGAAGAACAGGTTTTGTCTTCATTGCCAAACCTGATAGAGGGAGAAAACTTGCCTGTACTTGATGCAGAAATCACCGAGGATAAGACCAAGCCAAAACCACTCTATACGGAAGCTACTTTACTTTCAGCAATGGAGAATGCTGGGAAAGAGGTCGAGGATGCAGAAAGCAAAAAAGCTATGGCAGAATGCGGTATAGGAACACCAGCTACCCGTGCCAACATCATCGAAACACTTATCCTGCGTGACTATATCCGAAGGGACAAGAAAGCAATTATACCGACCGAAAAAGGCTTGGCTGTCTATGAGATTGTCAAGGACAAGCGAATCGCCAATGCGGAGATGACAGGGAGCTGGGAACTGACACTTGCCGCCATTGAAGCAGGACAGATGCCGCCTGAAAAGTTCGCGCAAGGCATCAACTCCTACGTTGGTACCATCTGCGAGGAACTGCTTTCTCTTGCCCCCAAACAGAAGTCTTATCCCACCTATCGCTGCCCCAAATGTGGCAATGAGAGCGTAGGCATCTATACCAAGGTTGCCAAATGCAGACATGAGGGCTGTGATTTCCACATCTTCCGTGAAATCTGCGGCATACTTCTCTCTGAAGATAATATCCGTGACTTGATAAGTTCCGGTCGTACGTCTGTCCTTAAAGGCTTGACGAGTAAGGCAGGAAAGAAGTTCAATGCTCGTCTTGTCCTTAATGAAGATTACACCACATCTTTTGAATTTGAAAACAGGAAAGGAAAACAACGAGGGAGATAATCTCTATAGAAACAAAGCGGAACAGAATAGGTCGGAAGATGAGATTCATTTATCTTCTGACCTTTTTCCTCCTTAATTAAAAAGAAAAAACTATGGCATATAATAAGAAAAACGTCCTTGAAGCCAACACTGAAGCCATCCGTGTTGTGCTTCGCTTGGAAAAAGAACGCCGCGAAGCCACCGAAACAGAAAAAGATATATTGCGTGGCTATCAGGGCTTCGGTGGCTTGAAATGCGTGCTGAACCGATGTGATAGCCCCGATGACCTACGCTATTGGAACCAGTCGGAGCAACAACTCTTCGAGCCAACCCAAAGGCTCAAACAGATGATTTACCGCGAAGCCGTCGATGCCAATACCGCCAAGCGGTACTGGGAAAGCATCAAGGCAAGCGTGCTCACGTCTTTCTATACCGATACCCGCATCGTTGCCGCCATTTCCGATGCGCTTACTTCTGTAAATGTACCCATACGTCGATGTTTGGATCCTTCGGCTGGCATGGGAGCGTTTGCCGAGACCTTTGCAAGGCAGGCTGGAATTGTGGACGCAATGGAGAAGGACTTGCTCACGGCACGAATCAGCCAAGCCCTGCACCCTTATGACAAAGGCAACATATTCGTTCGGAACGAACCTTTTGAAGCTATTGGAGAGATAGAAGACAAGGATAAATACGACCTTATTACAAGTAACATTCCTTTCGGGGATTTCATGGTCTATGACCGAGAGTACAGCAAGGGCAAGGATATTCTTAAGAGAGAATCCACACGAGCCATCCACAATTACTTCTTTGTAAAGGGATTGGACTGCATCAAGGAAGGCGGACTTCTTGCGTTTATTACCTCGCAAGGTGTATTGGACAGTCCCCGCAATGAAGCCATACGTCGTTATCTGATGCAGAACAGCCGCCTTATCTCCGCTCTCCGCCTACCATCGGGTATGTTTTCAGACAATGCAGGAACGGACGTAGGCAGTGACCTCATCGTCCTGCAGAAGCAGACAGGTAAAGAAATCAGCGAAGGGATTGAACAGCAGTTTGTAGAAACTCTTTCCGTTCCCAAAGAAGAAGGCTCTTCTGTCGTCTTCAAGCACAACTCACTTTTTGCAGGAGATTGGAAAGACATTGCTCACCGTATCATCGCCACGGAGCGCAAGATGGGTACAGACCCCTACGGCAAGCCCGCATGGGAGTATCGCTTCGATGGCAGCATTGATGATATGGCAGAGAGTATCAGGACACAGCTCTCCCTGGAAGTTGAGCAACGCTTTGACCGCAAACTCTATGAAACAGGCATACCTATGACGGAGGAGGAACGGCAGAAAGAAGCCGAAAAACAACTGAGAAAGTTAGGTATAACGGTAAATTTACCCAAAGAGGATCCCAAAGTGCACAAGGAGGCGGAGAATGCCTATAATTTGATGCCCGACAGTATCAGGAAGCAACTACCTAAACTTTACAGTACGGAAAAGGAACTTATTGGTGATAAGGTCGCTTACGCACGTTATTTCTTCCCGATGGGAGCATATACGGCTTATCTCTTGGAGTACGACCCTAAGAGCCGTATAGGTTTCGGTGCTGTCACGATGGGCTACGGCTGGGAATTGGGTAATATGTCGCTTGACGAAATGGAGGAAGTGAAGATACATGGATTGGGTATTGAGCGAGACTTATACTTTAGTCCTAAGAAATTGCACGAGATAGTCGAATTGGAAGAAATTGTAAAAGGGCGATACACCAAGGAGCCGATTATTGAGGAAATCAAGGAAGATGATGCACCTGAAGTTCAGACTTCGACAATGGAAGATAACCTTTCCACGGAAGAACCCAAAGAGGAAGTTCAAGTTGAAAAAATCAGTGAGCAAGTTGATAAAACGGGCGGTGAGCAGACAGTACAGATACAAGAGGCAGGCTCTACTATTGAAGAATCAGTCCCAGAGGGCGTACCCGTACTTAGCCTTCACCGTCAATATGAGCAGAAGGTGAGAGAAATTCGCACCGATGTGGAAGCCCCACGGGAGATGAACGGGCAGACTGTCTATTTTGATGATGACCACCACCCGGTGATGAACAGCATGGACGAGCGACAGGAAACGGAGCAGCCTTCACTATTCGCTCCGGAGGAATACAGTCTCTGGACACAGGAGGTAATGCGCGTGAATAGCGAGATTAAGGAAGATCCCAATCCACAGATACAGTCTTTCAAGGAACAGAAGCAGACAGGAAATAAAGGAAGAAACGAGAATAAGGAGAAACAGCCAACAACTGCAGCGCAGCACAGAACCAAGGGCAGAAGCAGCAAGAAGACTTCCTCTCAGTCATATCGTGAACCGTCTCTCTTTGATTTCATGAATGAAGCCGAAGAGCGGAAGCCACAACCGATAACAGAGGTTAAGAAAAAGTTTGACGCATCACCGCGCCCTTTTCTATCATTGCCGGACTCTCACCTGAGAGATGGTTCCATTGTTGTGCAGAAAGGTCAGGTGGGGTTTCTTTCCGACTTAAAGCGACATCCAACCTTTAACCCGATGGACTTGCCGTATGCGCAGCTTTCCCGACTAAAAAGCTATATCGAGATAAGGGAGTGCTATCATCGTCTCTATGACTACGAGGCAGAGAACCATGCAGAAGACAGGGAAGACCGAAGCAGGCTCAATCATCTGTATGATGACTATGTTGCACGCTGGGGCTACTTCAACCAGAAGGCGAACACCGACATCATCAAGATGGATGCTACAGGCGTGGAAATGCTCTTCTTGGAACGCTCTGAAAACGGCAGGTACGTCAAGGCGGACATCTTCGACCATCCAACAGTTTTTTCTACCACGGAGCTGACCGTTGCCACAGACCCGATGGAGGCACTGGGCGCATCGCTTAACAAGTACGGTACGGTGGAACTTGACTATATGAGTTCGCTTTTACCTGATATGGAGGAAAGCGACATCATTTCTTCCTTAGAAGGCCGCATCTATTTCAATCCCGAAGAGAATGCTTATGAGGTTGCGGACAAGTTCATTTCGGGCAATGTAATAGAAAAGGCGGAGCGTATCGAGTCGTGGCTCTTGGACCATCCCGACCACGAAGAGGCAAAGCAGAGCCTTGCTGCCCTGCGTGCAGCCACGCCAACACCCATTCCTTTTGCAGACCTTGACTTCAACCTCGGTGAACGTTGGATACCTGCCAAAGTCTATGGTAGGTTTGCCTCAGAGTTCTTTGGGACGGAGATAGGCGTATCATATCACTCCAATATGGATGAGTATAGCATTGTCTGCGACCGAAAGAATGCCAATATCTGGCACAAGTATGCCGTACAGGGGGAGTTCCGCCGCTATGACGGTATCAATCTCCTGAAGCATGCACTTCACAATACCATTCCCGACATCAACAAGAGCAAGGAAGTGACGGACAAGGTTACGGGAGAGACCAAGACCATTAAGGTAAGGGACGGACATGCCATCCAGATGGCAAATGCCAAGATTGAGGAAATCAGGCAGGGTTTTGTTGATTGGCTCGGACGCACACCCGACACGTTCAAGCAGCAACTCTCCGATAGGTACAACCGCCTTTTCAACTGTTTTGTGCGACCCAACTTTGATGGTACGCACCAGACGTTTCCCGACCTTGACCTCAGACGATTGGGCATTGCCGACCTGTACAAGAGTCAGAAGGATGCCGTGTGGATGCTCAAAACCAACGGTGGCGGCATCTGCGATCACGAGGTGGGAGCGGGCAAGACGCTTATCATGTGTACGGCAGCCTATGAGATGAAGCGGTTAGGACTTGCTAACAAGCCGATGATTATCGGACTGAAGGCAAATGTCTTCGATATTGCCGATACCTTCCGCAAGGCTTATCCCAATGCAAAGATTCTCTATCCGGGAAAGAATGATTTCAACAAGCAGAACAGGCAACGCATTTTCAACGACATCAAGAACAACGACTGGGACTGCATCATCCTCACGCACGAGCAGTTCGGCATGATACCGCAGGCCTTGGAGATACAGGAAGCGATTATGCAAAAGGAACTGGACTCCGTGGAAGAGAATCTCGAAGTGTTGCGACAACAAGGAAGAGACATCTCACGTGGTATGCTCAAAGGCTTGGAGAAGCGCAAGCAGACACTTGAAGCAAAGCTGCAGAACATACAGGACAGCATCGCCGAAAGAAAAGACGATGCCGTGGACTTCAAGATGATGGGTATCGACCACCTCTTTGTAGATGAATCGCACCAATTCAAGAACCTGATGTTCAATACCCGCCACGACCGTGTGTCGGGCTTGGGTAATCCCGACGGCTCACAGCGTGCCTTAAACATGCTCTTTGCCATTCGCACCATACAGGAGCGGTCCGGTAAGGACTTGGGAGCCACTTTCCTTTCAGGAACGACCATTTCCAATAGTCTGACGGAACTGTATCTGCTCTTCAAATACCTCCGTCCGCAGGCTTTGGAAAAGCAAGGTATCAACAGCTTTGATGCATGGGCAGCCGTCTTTGCCAAGAAATCGACCGACTACGAGTTCTCCATCACGAATGACATCATTCAGAAAGAGCGGTTTAGGACGTTCATCAAGGTGCCAGAACTGGCTGCGTTTTATGCGGAAGTATGGGAGTAGAAAGCAGAAAATGGCATAAAACTCATATCTGACTGAAATACAGCGGATATTGCTTGTTTCTTCTTAGGGTTGCATCATAGGAAACAGGCAGAAAAGGGAGCGAAAAGGAGGGAGTTCAGTTACCAAATCGTTCGAAAAACGATTGCCTTGGAACAGTTCTCACTATCAGAGGATAAACAGCTTGAAGTGACGCTTTATGAGCATAATGGTGGACGAACGCTTACCTTCTATGTCGAGCCGCAAGATTTACTTTTGGCTCAGAAGATTGATAACCTCAAACTTAAATGGTAATGAAGAAGTATCTTTTCCTTCTTATGTGTGCGGTGGCCATTGCGCTGCCCACACAGGCACAACGGCTGATTCCAAAGCAAAAAGGCTTGGAAATAGTAGGTAACGTGCCAATTATCAAAGGCGAGAATTTGTTTGCCAAAGACAATTTTGGCATAGGTATTTTGCTCACTCGCTATCTGAAGCGTGAGAATTATTCATTTCTTACGGTAGAATATGAGCAACAAAATATGCCGTATCGCAGCTATGATGTGAAACTCAAAGATGCCTTCGTGCATTTGGGGTATATGCAGCCTATTGTTTCTGACAATGGTAAAAATGTATTTGCCTATGCTGGAATATCCGCTTTGGGTGGCTATGAGGAACTTAACGAAGATAAGAAACTACTTCTTGATGGCGCAAAACTACTCGATGACTCTCACTTCGTCTATGGTGGAGCGGTGCATCTATCCATAGAATGTTTCTTATCGGACAATGTGCTGTTGCTACTCAAAGGACAGGGACGCATACTCTTTGGTACGGATGTTCATCATTTTCGCCCTGCTGTATCGGCAGGAATCAGGTTTAATCTATAAATGTAGGGAACAATGAAAAAGAAAATTTTTAATAGTATATGGGTAATGGGAGTGCTAACCCTTGCTGTGTTTTGTTTATCTGCTTGTGATAGGGAGTTGGATGTTCAGCAGTGTTATCCGTTCACTGTCGAGACGATGCCCGTTCAGAAGAACATCGTCAAGGGACAGACGGCAGAGATACGCTGCACCCTCAAACGAGGGGGCGAATTTGCCGACACACGCTACACCATCCGATACTTCCAGCCCGACGGGAAAGGAACGCTAAGAATGGACAATGGGACGGTATTCAAGCCCAACGACCGCTATCCGCTCACCAAGGATGTTTTCCGACTTTACTACACCTCTGCTTCCACAGACCGACAAACCATTGATGTGTATGTGGAGGACAACTTCGGGCAAATCGCCAAACTGTCGTTCAACTTCAACAACGAAAAAACGGAGGAAAAGGGAAAGTCCACCGCAGTAGTAACCAAAGCCTTGAACGATGCGAACAGCTAAACGCTTTGCTTTATTCTGTATAATGTGCTTGCTCTGCCAACCGTTCTTTGCCCAGCGCAAGGTGCGGCTGGCGGACTTGCCACCTTTTGAGCGTGCGGTGGTCGTCGTGAAATACTTCGAGGGGCTACACAGAAAAGGTTGCTATCCGTATGTCGGATATGGTCATCGGTTGCAACCAAGCGAGCATTTCTTTTCCAATATGACGGAACGGCAGGCGGACTCCCTGCTCCGTGCCGACCTATGGAAATGCTTTGAGCATTTCAAGGGCTATGGCAAGGATGCACTACTGCTTACCTTGCTTGCCTACAATATAGGCATAGGTCGTTTGCTCGGTTACGGTAATCATCCCAAAAGCCGACTAATACGAAAGATAGAGTCGGGCGACAGGAACTTCTACCGTGAATTTGTCACTTTCTGTCGATATAAAGGCAAGGTTCTGCGAGGACTTGTCAAACGACGAAATGTGGAGTTTGCCCTGTTTTATATACCCTGATTATCAAATACACCCCTTGCGACTTTTTTATGCTCCGCAAGGGGCGTTTTCTTGTCGTTTTAGTCGCCTTCTTCGTTATGATTGAGTAACTTTGCAAAAAAATGGATACACTATGTATAATTGGCAATGGTTTTGACCTCCATCACGGCATAGCATCTTCTTATGAAGATTTTAGACAGTATGCATGGAAAAAATGTGGCTTAGATGGTTATTGGATAGGACAATTAGAAGAATGCTACCCTACAAAAAATAAAGATGGGAAACTTGAACTATGGTGCGACCTTGAATACGCATTAGGGAATATAGATTTCCAAAATGCATTTGATGAATCAACAGAAGATGTCGAATTAGAGGAAGACCATGAAATGCGTTATCAGGCACAAATGGAGGATGCTCCAGAATACTATTTGGAAATGATGTTTGAAGTGTTTCATCGTATATTTGAAGAATGGGTTAATCAAATAGATATAAATGTCTCACCTGTTTCTTTGCCAAATTTTGATAGAAACAGTCTGTTTCTTTCTTTCAACTATACAGATACATTAGAGAAACTTTACAGCATTCCTCAAAGACAGATTAATTATATACACGGAAGACGCTGCTGTTCTAACAATTTAGTTGTTGGGCATATAAATAACCTTAATGGAAATGATTTCCTTTCTGCAGACCCAATGATATATGAATATGCAGCATACGATAATATTGCAAAAGTTGTAAATGAACAACGTAAAAGCATTTCTGACATAATTAGTAATAATGCGAGATATTGGAATAATTTAGCTGGAATTAGAAGAATTGTTGTTTATGGGCACTCTTTATCCGATATTGATTTTGGATATTTTATGGAGATAGCTAAAAATGTTGCATCAAACACTCAATGGCTTTTTTCAGTTTACTATAATAATCCCCAAGAGCGTAATAGAGAAGTTAAGCGAGTCAAAGACTTTATTAACAAATTAGGACTTACGTGTTCAAATTGTCAGACTTTTTGTATGTAATTAAATTATAATGCAATTATTGCGACTTTCTTTTGCTTCTTTTCTTTGGTCGCCTGCTCGTTCAAAGAAAAAGAAAAGAAGCCACGCATTTTTTTAAGGTTGCGTGGCTCATTGTGTTAGGGATTTTCGGTTGTTTCAATTATCCGCTCTTCGGGGTGGGTATCGAAAGCCCAATTGATTTGTTCATCGGGCAGTGTGCTGTGTATTCCTCTGCCCATCACCATTCCACAATCTTCAAGGATTTTCCGCTCGGCTTCCTCTCGGTCTGTGGCTACAACCTCAAACACACCTTCAAAAACGTATTGGGTGCGTACTCTGTAAACTTTCCTTTCCATATTTTCAAAACTCAGCGATTAGTAATCTGTGTTCCATTGGTTCACCATTCGATAGCCAACGGTGGGTTAGCCAAAAATGATGTGCGCCGTAACCATAGACAAAAAACTTGTCAAGTTCCGTTTCTTGGGAGATTTGAAGGAGTGCGGTCTGCAACTCCTCCTTGTTCTCGGCTATGCTTATGGCATTGATAACTCTCACGATGATGTTGGGTATTTCATCTGCCCACGAGTTGTTGAGAGCTTTGCTCGAAAAATTATGAATAATGCCTTCTACTTGTACTTTCATATTGTTGTCGTTTATAGGTTGATGTTTTTATTTACTCTCTGCAAATAAGGGTGCAGTCCTCTACCTCGGTGGGTAGTCCAAAGGCTGGAACGTGGGTAAAATAAGGTTGCATATTCCCCTCTATGTCTGTGTGGGGCGATATAACCTCCGCTTTGGTGTCCTTACTCCATTGGTCTGCGAGTGCGATTTCTTCGTCTGTCAGTCCTGTACTATCTCCATTGATAAGGTAGCCTAAACTCCACGTTGGAATTTTCTCTATTGTCTTGTATGTCGCCATAATCGTTGTTATTATAGGATTGTTATGCGGTTGCTCTCTGTGCTATCATTCTCATATTCTTCTGCATCAAGGCGAGTATCTGCTCGTGGTACTCGGTGTTCTTGTTGCACACTCCACGACTTTGTACCACTTTCATCGTTTCCAATGATACCTCGATGGTTTCGATGCGCTCTCCGTCCTTTGTGGCAGAGAAGATAAGCGACTGCGGTTTGCTGTAATAGCGTGCGTCATATACGCAATGGTGCATTGCCGTGCCTTCCTCCAAATGCTCCTGCACACTCTCCAAAACGTGGATACGGATAATGCCGTCAGTAAACTCTATGCCAAAGAATTTTGCTTTGAGTTGCTTGTACTCTTGTTCGGCTTCTATTGCTTCCTTACGCTTCTTGATAATGTTCTCACGCTCTTTCATCGCTCTGCTCTTGGCTTGGTAATGGTCGTGCGCTGCTCTTAGGTCGGTGGGGCAAACATACTTGGCATTGTGAATATCCTTGCCTAATTGATTGAGCATATCCACCATATCACACCATAGACTTCCGTCCTCTATATGGTAGCCGTTTCGCAAACAGATGCGGATAGATGCCCAATAGCTATCAATGCTTCTTCGACCATTGTGCATGAAGAATTTGAGTAGCGGGATTTGCCCCGACTTCAACAAGGTTTCCACACGGCTATCGGAAAGCAGTGCCGGTATAAGTTCAGTAGGCACTATATTGTGGAAGTTTCCCTCAAAACCATTTCTGCGGAGTGTGTCCGTAACCTTGAACTTGGGATATATCGGTGAGTACGATATATAGCGGTAGGCTTCGTTGTCGTTGCGTACTGCCATTGGCGAACAGAAAGAAAAGGTGTCAATGTATCTGCCTAATGTTCGTTGAACAGCAATAATCGTTTTTCTTCCTTGTGCGTTCCACCAATACTGACCGATTTCAAAGGTATATGAAGATGCCTTGCAACCTTTCTCCATTTCCACAGAAAGGAGGAACATTCTTAGTATTTGGTATTCTCCGTAAGTGGTAAGTATCGTGAAATATTGCTTTTGTCTTATCTTGCGTTGAAAGGTTTCCTTGACCTGCAACCTTGCCCCGCAATGGGGGCAGGTGCAAGTGTCCGTAGGCTTTTCTATTGTCCAACTATGCCCACAATCCATACACGTTGTGCGACCTTTGGGCAGTCGGTAGGCGAAATGGTCTATACATTCACGGAATGCCCATTTGCTCTGTGTCTTGGTTATCGGGCGAAGGTGCTTACTCTCGGCAAGGACTGCCTTCTCATATTTGTTTCTTGGTTTCATAGGCTTAAAAATCAAATAGTGACGGTTGTGTTTGGGGTGCTGCGCTTTCGGTTTTCTTCACTCGTGCGTTACGGCTCTGTATCTTGGCAAGTTCCTCACGTTGGTACTGCTTGATGGCTTCTTGCCTTGCTTCGGCTTTCTCCTCCTCTGTGAGTTCCACAATATGATTTACTGCCACTCTGCAAGTGATTTCCTTTCCTACTTCAATTTCATCCTCGTCATAGTAGTGTACCGCCATTGAGTAGATTTCATCGTCCTCAAAGCCATTGCAGCCATTCGCCTGCACTTGGTTCAAGATGTAGGTTACACACTCCTCGATGCTCTTGTTAGGCTTCATCAAGTTGGGTGCAAACAAATGGTCTGTCGCTGCACGCTGATTGAGATACTCGGCTATTGCTCGCGTAAAATGTTCTGTTCCTTTCATAGTCGTTTAATGTTTGGGGATTTCTACTATTTGATTGACACTACCATACAAATAGGCTCTTAGGCTGGTGCGGTCGGGTGCGTAATACTCTGCCCAATGTCCGTATTGATTGACCAAATACTTCTTCAATACGTCCATAAAGTCAAACCGATAACCCATAAGGGGTACGGCTGTACGGAAGTAGGTGTTTGTGTTCACCGCTTCGGCAAGCCAATTCTTTTCCTCACGGCTCATTCGCTCACCACGATTGAGTTTCACACGGAGAAGATACACCTTGCTATTACAAAGGCTCTCCAACGGTTCAACTTCCCACTGCACAAACTTAGTTGCCAACACTTGCTCACTTTCATCAACCACCGAACTTATGCGGTAATGAGAGGAGGAGCTATATCCTTTTTTCTTCATCGAAGATGTGATATTTACTTTCTGCTGTTCCATAATGACATTTTTTTTATGCGTCCAAAGATCGGAGTATGCTGATTCCTTTTTGTAGCAAGAACAAGGTAGGGGGCGCAGCCGGCACAAGGTTTTGCAGGAAAATACTACCCGGAATGAAATGTAGGTGTGGAGATTTTCCGTACAAACCAAAGGCACAGACCTTGTGCAAGCCGTAGCCCTTACTACCTTTGCGAATAAAAAGAAATCAGCACCGACTTATGGCACATCAAAGTGGAATAGATGGACTTAAGAAGCGAAAGTGCAACGCCGGTATGGAAAATGAAAAAGGTGGCTACCTCAACCGAGATAACCACCCATAAAGAAGAATGAATCGAAGAATATCTTTCCTTGTGCCTTAGAGTACACAGAGCAGGATTGCCAAGATGACGGCAAGCCAGAACAGCCAACGCAGGATTGTAAAGGTTACTTGCAGAATAACTTTAACAATGAAGCGTAGTATCAGGAAACCGAGAATAATCGAAACGGCGGTTACGACTTGCGGAGTAACTATCTTCGAGATGAGGTAAATCGCACCGATAACGATGGAAAGCAGAACGGCGAGTTCGATGAAGCGTGTCCAACCGAAGCGGCGGACTTGCTTGGGAGAAGTCGGCAGCTGCCTGTTCTTCTCGGTTTTATACGATGCGTCTGCCTTGATGAAGGCGGGCTGCTGAATGTCTTGATTCATGATGATTGTATTATTCATAATCGAGGCTTTTAATAGTTTCAAGAGCGATAACAAGATGCGCACACAACACAAAGACAAGTGTTTGCAAAACTCTTGACGTGTGGAGTGGAGCATTTATCTTGGCTCTTGACACTACAAAAGCCCCCGTTCGTGTTATATCAAGCCATGTTCTCACCGCCTATCGTTGGCAGACCATTGACCTCGATGAGCAGCACGATTGTACCGGTCAGTTCGGTGTACAGTTTGTCGTATTCTGTACCTGCCGCAAAGTCGTCCGTGAGTTCGTACTTGGCAAATACCGCTTGAATTGCCTTGTTGTTCAGCAAAATTAGTGCTAACCTTTCGGGAAGCGGACTTGGCAGTTCCTTCTCAAACTCCTGCTCCAGTAAGGAAACAAGGGTATCATACTTTGAGAAATGCAGGTCGTGGTACAGTACCTCGCTTGCCATCGTCTCTGCTTCTGGGTAGGAGAAACCTTGCGCCACGGCATCGCAGTAAGCCGTCAATGCCTCGTCTGCTCGAGCGGTTATAAACGCATTGTCATTCACTCTCTCTGGAAAATGCTCTCCGAGATACGCTTCCAACTTCAGACGGAAGTAGGAAAGTTCTTTCTTTGTCGTTGTCATAAATTCAAAATTTTAGGGTTATATACATTATTTTGGGGAAATGCCTAATGCCGTATTGAAAGAGCCCAACTTGTCAGCCAGCTCATCCATATCGTGTTCTATCTTCTTATTGGTAATACGGGCATAGATTTGCGTTGTCTTGATGTTGGTGTGTCCTAACATCTTACTTACGGATTCGATGGGAACTCCCTTGGATAGGGACATCGTGGCAAATGTGTGCCGGGCGAGGTGGAAGGTCAGGTTCTTTTTGATACCGCAAATATCGGCAATTTCCTTCAGATAACTGTTCAGTTTTTGATTCGTCAGCATGGGGAAAAGTTTGCCGTCACGATAGGTCTTGCCACTATATTTTGCAATGATGCTCTTGGGTATATCGAGTAAAAGAACGTTGGTCTCCACGCTCGTCTTCTGCCGCTTGGTCATTATCCACTGCTTGCCGTTGAGCGTGACAATGTTTTCCGGAGCGAGGTTGTACACGTCTATGTACGCAAGTCCCGTGAAGCATGAGAACACGAACACGTCCCTTACAAGTTCCAAACGACCGATGCCGAAATCCTTGTTAGCAATTTTAAGGATTTCCTCGTCTGTGAGGAATCCACGATTGACCGGTTCCATGTGAAAACGGATGTTGAGGAACGGATCATGGTGCAGGACACCAAGTTTCCTGCCCAGAATGGTAATCGTCTTGAAGGTTTTCATCATCCTCGTGGCGGTGTTGGGATTCTGCCCGACAACCGTTCGGAGATAAATGTCGAAGTCGTGTATCACAATATAGCCGAGTTCGGACAGGCGGATGTCAGACCGACCGTATTTATCACGAAGGAAATTTGAGAAGTGTTTCTTGCAGACGTTGTATTTCTGTAAGGTTGCAGCTTCGACCGACACGCCTACCTGCCGTGCAACATCACTGTTGTGCTTGTTGAAGAGGCTCATTAGGGTGTCCACATCCTCCTTTTTGCCAAGATACTCCGACTTGATACGCTCCAAGGACACCTCGTCCGTCATCTCTACTTTCTTAAAGATGGTCTGGAGTCCGCTCTGAATGTTGTCAAGTTCGAGGTTGGTGGAAAGTGCTTCAGTTGTCCTTCCCTTCAATCGTTCCTTCTCCCTGTCCCATTGAGACTGTTGGACAGCAATGCCCGTCGAGCCGATGGAAAGGCGTTCGTTGTTGAGATAGATTCTCAGCATGACAGGGGTCTTGCCCTCCTTGTTCACATAATTGCTTCTGAGATAGAAGACTGCTCTGAAAATAGCTTTCATACATTTTACTGCTTTTAGTTGTAGCCTGAATAGAGGTCTTGTCCTAACACCTGCCATCTGTAGCCGTAGCTTGTCGGACACATTGTTGCCCGAAGTGGTGTATGGTAACAAAAATACCTCTGTAATCACGCTGCAAAGTTCAACATATTTGTTTGAATAGCAGTAATTTACGCATACTCCTTATGTACTCTGTATGTACTCTTGGCTACATTTTTATTTTGCCTTGAAAATGTGTAGCCTGATTGTAGCCTTTTTAGAGCATTTTGGGAGTTTCTGCCCCCTCCGTGCATACTCTGAAATTTGGGATGGGTATAAAAGAAAAGTATCATAACTACTTGTAGCTATGATACTTACGATTTTCTTAGGTTTCCCTCTGATGTTCATTTCAGAGTACCTAAAGCGGAGAGAGAGGAAAATGAACTTTCAGGCATCACAAAATGATAACAGATAATCAATGAAAGAGGTGTAAATATGAAAACAAAGCATCAT
Organism: Prevotella ihumii; assembly: GCF_900155655.1. Taxonomy (GTDB): domain Bacteria; phylum Bacteroidota; class Bacteroidia; order Bacteroidales; family Bacteroidaceae; genus Prevotella; species Prevotella ihumii. The sequence goes on along the minus strand of NZ_LT706987.1, from coordinate 129,664 downwards.
CAAAAGGACGACCAAAGAAAGTCAGAGTGCAATCAGTCCGATGACAATATAAGAAAAGCTATCGAGCGAAGTTTTTTTTGAGTGGAGCAATGGTATGCGTGTTATTCGTCAAGGAAAGGGAGAGGTTGCTATGACGGAGGGCGAACTAGCAAAGTTTTTCGGAGTTAGTTGGCAAAAAGTTAATCACAAGGTCAGGCTTATAAAACAGACTATGTGCTTAAAGTATTATGAGATAGAAGCAGGTAATGCTACCAGCAGCATAAGTAAGCAGGGGGATAGCGTGGAGAGTTATGCGCCACTCTGCCCCTTGCCCATTATCATCGCCCTTTCCTTTCATCTTAACAGCGTAGAGGCAGGTATGTTTAGGAAATATCTCTGCCAAAGGCTGCAATCTTCTGCGCCAACATTCATTCCTATTATTGTTGATACAGGTGGCACACAGGGGTGCTGAGTGGCAGTTATACAGACTACTGATTATATCCTTTTTCTTTCACTGTTATATCTTACTACATAACTACATTAAAGGTAAAGCGGTGAAAGATAAAGGATTAACGAGTAGTTGGGCTATTATCGAAATTATACTACATAGTAACTACATTTAACCTTCTTCTTTCACAGCTTAGGTATTCTTATTATAGTTTGAGAGAGATTGCCAATAGAAAATCATATACAGTCTGTTATCCTATGGATTATCCTTTTCAATACGCTTTCTTGGCTAACAAGAATAGACGCACTGCCAGTCATTCCCTTGATGAGTGGATATTTACAGCTTGCTATCCTCACTTGTGCAGTGAACATACTGCCCTCATTTGTTTGATGGGGAGTATGTGATGTGGTTACTATTGTGCCACCAGCTACTCCGTAGTTTTCGGCATTGTAACCCTCAAACTCTATATTGACTGTCATTCTGTTTTCCATCGTATTTACATATTTATAGGGAATTGACACCGTACCCTGATTGGCATTAGCCATTTGTACCTTTGCACTGATGGTCTCAGGATAAGGGATAAAATATGCACCTGCTAACAATCCCAATATCACAATAGTAATAATTGTGATACCATAACGTACAATCTTTGGGAAAGATACATAACTATTCCTTTTTCAATCCCTTCAACTTCTGTACTTATCCAATGTTTTTTAAATCTTTTATATTGTATCAATACTTCGTTAATTCCAATGTAATCGTTTGAAAATGAGAGAGTTAATTAACTTAATATAACTAATAAAATTTGGCCAAGTGGCTGACTATCAGTAACTTTATAGTAGCGAAAACATAAAGCAAATGACATCAGAACCACTCGACCAATATACAGAAATCTGCAGAGATGCCATCAAAAGCTCATCTGCAAAATTAGGCAAAAATTTCGAGAATCTACTCTTGGAAATACTCTTATTGTACATGGCGATACAACGAAAGATAAATTTCACTCAAATGGAGCGTTACGGCACTCATTGCGAGCAGACCTACAGGACGAATTTCAACCGCAGCGGGCCAAGTGCATCAACTGGGTTAAGTTCAACCTCTCCCTTTCCCGGCGTTATCTGAATATGGACGAACTGCTGGCTATAGCCATAGATCCGAGCTACATCAGCAAGTCAGGCAAGAAGACTCCGCATATTGGTGCTTTCTGGTCCGGTTGTGCAGGTACCATGAAACACGGACTTGAAATCATGGGGCTTGCCCTTGTCGATGTCTACGCCAACAACTGCATGATGCTTCGTGCCCATCAGACCCCTTCTACAGGAGAGTTGAAACTACGCAGCATGACACTTGTGCAGCATTACATTGCCGTCATCAAACGCTACAGGAAAGAATTATTGAAGGTCACCGATATTGTCGTCGCTGACGCCTTCTTCTCCATACGTCCGTTTGTGGACGGAATCAAGGAACAAGGCTTTCATCTTGTCAGCCGTTTCAGGGATACGGCGAGCCTATACTATGTGTACACGGGACCTCGTTCCAATAAGCCCGGGCGTCCCAAAACACTTGACGGGAAAATCAATTACAAGAAACTCGACCTCACGCGTATGGCGAAGATGCATATCGAAGGACTTGAAGGCACAGCCTACACACTCATCGCCTATTCAAAGGCTCTGAAGCAGAAAGTGCGTCTTGTCATTTGGGTGATGCCGAACGGCAAGCACAAGCTTTTCTTCTCCACAAAGACATCCATGTCGGGTGAAGAAGTATTGCGCACATACCGCTCAAGATTCCAAATCGAGTTTTGCTTCCGTGATGCCAAGCAGTATACCGGACTCGCGCATTGACAGGCAAGGCACAAGAATCAGCTGGACTTCTCCTACAACGCATCATTCGCATCACAGAATGTGGCAAAGGTGCTGATGAAGGAAAATGGGCTACCGTATTCCATGGCTTCTTTCAAGGAGCTCATGGCGAGCACATACATTGCAAAATTAATTTTCGACAGGTGTCTGAGCATACCGAACCGAAAGTTAATTAGTCATACTATCAAAGAACTCTTTGGCTGGCAGAGGAAAGCTGCGTAACAATTATCTCAAATTTTAACGAACTATTGTTGTAGAGCATAAAGAGATTATTGTCTTAAAGTCTTCAGTTTGAGTAAGTCTTAGCATAATCATCCTCAAATCCGCAACTTAACTTTTCAACGTCCTTCTTGCGTGTACACATCCTCTCATTACTGAATTTGCAGATAATTAGAACTGAAATCCCCACTTCAGCCTACAACATCCCCTTACCCCACAATGCGACTTGAGGCAATACGCAGTATCATACCCATAAGTTGTAGGCGTTATCCAAAATCTGTCTGGAACACATCCGCGTAAGCATTGTTACAGGTATAGATATTCAGCATATACTGCCTTGATGTCCTGATCCACTTTGCTGGTACAGAGACAAACCTGAAGACAAGCGCTTTTATGCGGCTTGTTGTATTGAGTCCGAACCTCTTTACATCAAGTCTTTGGATAATGGCCTTGTAGAAGTTACGGATAAGTGATGTAAGAAGAAGGAACACGGTGTTCTCTGCCATGAAGGATTTGGGCAATCTGTCCCATCCGAAACCATTGTTCATATCATCGAAGATACGTTCCTTTCCCCCTCGAAGGTTATAGAACTCGACAATCTCTCTTACGGAAGATACATAGTCGTTAGTCAGGATACAACGGTATGTGTATTCTCCTTCCCAGAGATCCAATACACCATCCAACCGTTTCTGTCTTTGAATCACAAGTCGGTATGCTTTACCCTTCCACTTTTCAACAAGGATAGAGTTCAATTCGAACTCAATGCCATTGATTTCCTCAGTTTTCCAACCTCTGAGAGCAAAGATTTCATTGTAGAGCGAACTGCAGCGGTTTGCGCGGATATAGAAGGATTTGCAGTGTTCCTCTACTTCTTCTACGATTTCCTCGGAACATGATCCACAGTCAGCTCTGAAACGATTGATAGTAAGGCCGTTCTGTTCAAATCTCTCAAAGAACCTCTTCAGCGTGTCCTTCTGATGAAAACGAACATTTGTGTTGCCATCGCTATTCTCAATGCCAACGATTAAGTCGCCAATAACCGCCACGCCAGGGCGATAACCAGGGAACTTCTTGTATGTAGGCTTTGCATCATACTTCTCTGTCTCTATGAACTGATGGTCGAAATCAACATCATACATCTCGTCCTCTTTCAGTTGGCCAGATGCAAACATACAATTGAGCAGTAAAGTATTGAGAGTGTCAGCCGTGTTGAAATCGTAGTTCTTACCCGTATCTGACGTGTATGAGATGTTTTCTTGCGTCAGCTCCTTTATCGCTCTGAGGATAGTATCAGAGCTACAAGTTCGAAGTGTCGGATGAAGCGAGAGATGGCTCATCAAATGAGTAGTGATATCCTCAACACATGAGCCACCACAGAAGTAGATACTCATGAGTGAACGGATGATTTCGCTGTACTGATAACCGAATGATCTACACCTTAGACCGAGGGTCGAGTCGATTACAGATGACAATGTGGAGTCAAATTGCTCCATGATTGAAAATATTCCTCCAAAAGGAGTGAGTTTCTCGGATTTAATATGTATTTTTGCCATGCCATATCAGAGTTTTGCTTGCTTGTTTTGCAACACTAAGATAAGTGAATTCTTTGACATGGCAAAATCCTGGGCAACTTTTTGTTGCTCAGGTACTTAAAAAGTTTAAGTTATAATAGTGTTGCGGAATTAAGGATCATATCTTTTATGTTCAACATTGTAGATTCTCTGTCGTGAGATGTGATTTATGACGTATTTCCCTATGAATTTGAATGGCAAAGAACAGTGTCATTAAAGTTGCAAAGACGTCGGCTACCGGTTGTGCATAAAGCACTCCGTTCAATCCCCAATATGATGGGAGCAGCAATATTACAGGAATAAAGAAGAGTCCTTGTCGTCCAATATTGAGCAAAAGGCTTTGTCGTGCTCTTCCGATTGCCATATATAGTGTGGAATACACAAATTGAAAACCGAATGTGAAAAACATGATAGTATTGGCTCTAAGGGCAATTCTTGCTATTTCTTGCATTGTTTCATCTTTGCCGAAACAGCTTATAACAGGAGAGGTAAATGCCATTATTAGTATGCTCCAAAGTACACAAAATGAGGTTGTGAGTATCAAGGAACAACGTACAGCCTCTTTTAACCTTTGGAAATTTTCTGCTCCGTAGTTATAGCCTGCCATAGGTTGGAGCCCTTTGACAAATCCGAATACAACATTTGTTCCCAATGTTACAATTTTCAGAACTATGCCCACTGCTGCTACAGCCTCTGCACCATATTTTATGGCGGCTCTCTGCAACAAACTAATCGAAAGTGTTTGGAGAAGTTGCAAACAGAGCATTGAAATACCTATCTTTATGATGTCCAAGTACATTCTTATCGTTGGGACGAACAAGGTAAACGAAACTTTCACCTCCGCTTTCATAAAGAAGCGGATGTAAATGATTGTTGTAATGATTCTTGAAAGAATGGTTGCCCACGCAGCACCTTCCACTCCCCAGCCGAAAGCATAGATAAATAGGGGATCCAATGCGACATTTATAACAGAACCTATTATCATTGCCGATGCAGACGTTTTTGAAGCCCCCTGAGAAACTATAATATTGGACATCGACACATTCAACGTTCCTATGACACAACTGACGATGAATAGTCTACCATATGTTTCCGCTAAATTCATCATCTCCTCGTTTGCCCCCATGAAAAGCAGAATTTCTGGTAGAAACGCATTGCATACAAGGGCAATGAGAGCAGCTAAAATCACAGAGGTGATCACCGAGACGGAAGCGACCTGACCTGCTTTGACAATCTGCTTCGCCCCTAACAAGCGAGATATATACACTCCGCCCCCAACACCAAACATCAGCCCTATTCCAAGAAACAACAACGATAAAGGGAAAACAACTGATACGGCAGCGACAGGAAGAGTTCCCAAACGTGCAACCCAGAAAGTATCTACTACATTGTATATCGCCATAATCAGCATTGCGATGACAATAGGGATCCCCAACTTTGTCAGGGCTTTCATCATACTTCCTTCTTGCAAAATATTCACAGCGTTGTCCATCCTTGTAATCTGTATCTTTCTAAGTAAATAAAGTTCGCTGCAAAGGTACGGTGAGATACAGGCTGTCACAATAGACGGACAATGGTAATGATAGCACTATTCGTGGTAATTCTTTCTGAAAAGCGTTGGAGAAACTCCTGCAACCTTGGTAAATAGCCGTGTGAAGTAGGAGTAATCGCCAAATCCCAAACCTCGTGCGATCTCTTTTACAGAGGCTGTTGTATAGACTAATTGTCGCTTAGCCTGCAAGATGATTTCATCCTGAATATTCCGACTTACACTCGTTCCTAAAACAGCATTTATCGCTTCATTCAGGTAGGCAACCGTTATATTCAAACGTTCGGCATAGAACGAAGGAGCATGGTTCGTTCGGATATTGCTTTCTAATAAATCCCGAAACTCCCATACGATTTCCTTATATCTACTTATATTCCCCTGCAATTCAGATTGAGCCTCTGCCGCACCTGCAACATTCCTTACAACCAACCCCACTATTACGGCTGTTAATCGTTGAATGATTGGTTTTGAAAATGATTTTTCTGTGCAACTAAGTCTTCGAGCAAGAAGCGACAATAACTGTTTCAGTTCTGATATGTCAGATATTTGGGATTCTTGGCAACCATACCGCTCCAATATTCGTTTCTCCTCCTTGTTTACCAATACCGAGTCAATAGTAAGGAAGTTTGCAGAAAGATTGTAAGCATCAATGATGCGATGTACCTGTCCTGGGCGAATGATTACCAAACTATCCTTTTCAAAAGTGTATTCCTTGAAATCTATATTCAAGCGACATTGCCCTTCCTCGATGAAACCAAAGAAATAATAGTCGTCAGTATGAGAAAAGGCATATCTTTCCGAAGATGCCGATGTTTGGAAGACGACTGTCTTCAGATAGACTCCAAAATCTGTGAGTTGTGAACTTCTATGGATTGGCAATTGGGACATTTCTTTCTGTTAATTTCATGATTGACAATATTTTCTATCTTTTATTCTGCCATTGTTGAAACTTGCTTATCAAGAAAAAAGCGGAGAGTAAGCTAAGCATTGTTAGGATAATCCCGACAACTGACCATAAGAATATCTGAAAAGGAGATAGAATAGATGCCTTTACAAATTCAACAAAGGCATAGACACAATATGGCAATGTCAAGATTGTGGTAATGATAACAGGTATATATTTTCGGTATATTGCCCATTGTGCAAGATGTACTACAAGATGGATGGAATACCCTGCAAATGCAGCGAACCACCATTGATAAGCATCTATCCACACGGCACAGAAAGAAATGAGGGATATCAGAATGAACTCGTGGGCAGTCCCAATGGCAAATGTGGCTGTGGAATAATCAAAATGTCCCCTACGTGCAAGAAACTGCTCGAATCTCGGGAAACGCCTTTTTAATTCATTTCTATTACAGCCTAGCCAACACCTGAACATAATAATCTCCTCGTATTCGTGAATCATGAATACAATTGGGAGAAATGCCATTATCAATTCTAATTTCGTCATAATGGTTTCCAAAACTCTATGGTCGTACTCTTTTCAACACGTTTCTTAAATCTCTGACATACTTGGCTTGCCGATATTTCAAATAAATTTTCACAAATGGAATCATAAACCATTTCTTAGGCTCAATGTGTTCTGTAAAGTCAATCGTAACATTCTTTTCATTGCCACTGAAAACACCGACCCAATGTCCTTTCATATTGTCATTCTCCACATCAAACTCCCAAAGACAAAAAGGTTCTTGTCTTGTTACCGTGAAAATTGTCCTATATCCACTCTTCGTTATTTCTACAAATTGCGTGTCTGATATGCCCTCTATTTTTTGAATATCATTTCTCCACGAATAGTTGGTTAGGGATGTTACTACTTGCCAAACTATACGCAAATCATATGGAAATATGGCTTTTATGTTAGAACTTATAATCATAAAATTTAGTGTTTTAGAAAATGTTGTTATCTCGACGCACAAACAGATTTGTTTTATTTGTACATATTCAATTTAATAACTTTGCTGCAAGTTTGTAGGTGAACAAGATTCGGGGATTGGACAAATCCCATTGTTGCACTTCCTGCCGTATCAATTCTGAATGCTTCTTGCTTATATCCCTTAAAGCGTTTCCAACGGATTTCCGAAGGAATTCGCTTTCAGATCCCTTGTGCTTAGCGATTAGAGCAATAGCCACTGATGGATTTTCTTTGAAGAACGGGCGACTTGTCCAAATTCTCAATCCCTCTGTTACAGCACGGATAACATTCGGATTGTTATCATTCAGCCATTCTTCAATGAGAGGTAAAGAAACTTCATATCCTCTGTGTTTGCAAACTTCATCAACAGCCTTTGCAAGCATTTCCTGCACACACCAATTTTCATCAGTGCTTACTTGTTCTTTCAGAAAATGAAGTGCATCATTATTCGTTGTTGCCAATCTGCCCAATATAGTTGTTGCCAACATTCGGGCTTGATAGGCTTCGTGCTTGAACAATTCTAGAGTAAGTTCAAAACATTGTTCCTTTGAGTGTGTGGAAAAGATTTTCTCAGCCCGATCAAGGATATGCTGAAATCCATGTTCGATAGCTACAATATCGAGTAATATCTTATCTATGTGCATTACTGAATCAATAAATTATTTAAGACCTTTATGAAATTTTCCGCTATCAACATTTCGTCAGGAATTTCGGAAAACGCCAAAGGCACTAATTCTTTCCGATAGTTAGGACTTAATTTCGACCATATACCAGAGAAATCCTTAAACAAAGGGGAATCTTTGATAGATTTTGTACACCAACCATCAGGTTCGGAAAATTGTTGCTGGTCGTGTATAAAAAGTTCTTGGAAATCTTCTCCAAAATCTGCTGATTGGATATAATCGGAACATTCATCATCGTTTATCAAATAATATAAATCATAGAAATGACGGATTTTAGAAGATAAAGATTTGACACAATTCTCATCAAATGAGAAGCGAAACAATGAAACCAATTTCTCCACTATCGTTCTCCGTTTGTCTAAGGCGTTGATTGAGAAAGATTTTAAATTGTATTGTTCTATCAAATCTATTCTGCCAATAGTTACAAGATACTCAGTTAGAAACGAACTTATTTCCTTATTGATGTATGGATATGGATTCGCATAAGTATTGACCTCGATTAGAATCTGTCCTGCTTTCACGGCGGAAGACGTTAGTCCAACCAAATTTGGATATTGATAAATAGCCTTGTAGAAACGTGAACCTTTACTTGTTACATTGGGTACGACAAGTTCGTTTAGATCGGCTGACATATCCTTAGCAAGTCGTTTGATAAATGTTTTTAGTTGGTTCCCAGAAAAAGAATCTGCATCAATGACAGCTATATCTATATCCTCAGAAAAGCGATTGGTTAGACGGTATACTTTAGAGAGGGAAGTTCCTCCTTTGAAAACTACTTTCTCGGCATTGACATTTTGAGACATTCTCTGTAACGCACGAGTAATCCAATAGTCTTTCTCGATAAATTCGGGTCTTATATTCAGGGCGTTTGCTGCAAAATTGAGTAATTGGGCAAACAGTGTTTGGTTTTCGTGCAGTCTCATCTTATATTCCATTTCTTTTGATTAGGCAATACTTCTTGCGGAATTGATAAATTATAAAATGTCTGGTAGTTAAGCGACGTTTGCAATATCAGAACATCTTCGTGCGGATTCAACACTTCAAGCATTGCTCCCAATAACGCAATTGTCTGCGGAGTGTATTTTAAAGCTAGTTTTTTAATTTTGCTGCGTTGAATTTCGCTTAACTTAGATAATAGTCCCAAGAGTTTTTTACAGTTATCCGCAGGGTTAGTATCAGGAATATTTTTGAAGAAACGAAGGCAATCGAGCAACTGTAAAAGAAGGATATTCTCTTTTGTAATCGTATTCCATTGCTTCACAAATTTTATCCTGTAATAACCACGTTTTGTGCTTTTCTTATCTTTGATAGTTCCTATCTGCAAAATGGCAGAAACTTGTGTAGTTAATCCAAGCTCATTAAAAATTTGATATCCTGTAATATAACCAATCAGTTTGCCGTTCTCTTCCAGTAGATCCTTTACAATCTGATAACTGCTGGGCATAAGCTCGCCAAAATCTGTCATTTTTGTTTTATAATATCGCCCTTTCGATAAGCGTCGAATTTCACCAGCTTTAGTCAAGTTTTCCAAGACTTTGTTTACTGACTTTTGCTTGGTAACTTCAACAGGGAAATCGCTTGCGGAAAACACGATACCATAATCCGTTTTTTCTATTTTATTTCGTACTATTTCTGAAATATTTTCGTTCATAAACTCGTTTTTACTCCGACAAAAACACGAATATCTTTTCGTTCAATTCAATCTTCATCTTTATAATACACCTTGTAAAATTTTCCACGCTCATCTTCTCCCTGTTCTATGTTTTGGCGATTACCAGCAATGACGATTTGGATTTTCTTGTCCAAATTGATGACCCGTTTATAGGAGCGTTGTTGCTTTTTACAAGCAGATTCTGAAATTTCGAACTGATTATCAATGACTATATTACTTTGGTCCTCATACTGTTGCTTATACTGGTGAAATCTTTCAATCACTTCGGGTTGAGCAATTACTTCATGGGCAAAATCATTAATATCAAAAGTTTCTTTCTCTTTGAAAAAATGCAACGACTTGTTGAGTAAATCAATTTGGTCTGCTTTGGAAACCTCAAATTCCTTAGGCAATTCTTTGGTTACAAAGGTTTTTGCTAACGCCATAAAATTTTGTGTATTAGCATATTTGTCTTTACGTTGGCGGACATGTAGGAAATCGTCAATCCAGTATTGAGCTTCTACACTCTTATTGGTATTGTCAACCACAGCAACTACATATCCGTTTTCTCTGTCCTTGTTGAAAATTAGGCAACCTTTGTCCAACTTTTTAATATTGATACCCTTATCACTCTCCAAGTTGAAATTGCCATTTTCGCGCAACACCTTCAAAAAAGTATCTTTATTCTCAGACTTGAATAGCCCTACAGCATCAAGAGTTTCTCCGTCCAATATACAATCTTTAAAATAAACAGTATAAAACTCTCCGCCTTTAATCTTAGGGTGGGTGCTTTGCTCATACAAATGTTTTGCCAGATTTACCGATTGTTCATAAAGTTGCTCAGGCTCATCGAAAATCTTGGAAGCATAGGTATAAACTTCATTTAATATCAAATCACTTTCGTGGTAGAGTTGGTAGTATTCTTCGGAAGTTAAGGGGGGGAGGAAATAGTTTGAGAGGATTTTTTCTATATTAGAATCAATTCTTATACCATTCTTGGATAATATGATATTATCCTGGTTTAATTTATTCCCAACTACGTGTAACGCGGTATTCTTTATCGAAACATATTCAGTGTATAACATATGACTTTGTTTATTATGCGACAAATTGAAATATCATTATTTATTAATATAACAGCAACTAAAAACAATAAGAGTAATAAAATTGATAAAAACCACAGCCAAGAATAAATCTTTTTCTGTTTTAACACGAAAGAGGTATTAGTGTTATCTTTTTGTGGATCACATTCTTCAAAAACTCTTTCTAATTCAATAGTGCTCAGAACATCTTTGTATCTATCTTTTATTTGGCGATAATGCTTGTTGTATAAGTCTATTTTTTTTGTTAATTCCCAGCGAGAATAAAGTAATAGACCTATAGAAACTAACAAAAACACAAAAGATAATCCGATAATCTCATTTGTAAATCCGCCCACAAAATCACCTTTAGAAACGACTCTAATTGCTACCACCGAAATAAAAAACGAAACTAGTGTTAGTATGTTTTTTTTGAAATCACCAATGAAGGAATCTACTATGGCAGAAATTTTCTCTTGGAGGTCAATCAATAGTTCAGATAATTTGTTTCTTACCTGAAGGTATTGTTTTACATTTTCTTTTTCATATATCTTGTAATTAGACAAAATTGATTCAAAAACAGAAGAATCAATGCTTAAGCATTCTTTGTTTATATTAAGTGAGATGATATTGCGTGCAATATTTATTTTATCATTGTTGTTTCCACCCAAATAGAGCCATTGATATATTTCATATATTAATTTACAAGAGTTTATATCCACATTGATACTTGATAATTGCTTTACATTTATTTTCCAGCTTAAAGTTCTAAATCCGTTCAATTTGTATTCGTAAATGTCATTTTTAATTATCGAATAGTCAAAAATGAAACTAAATGTATAAATTATACATGCCTTAATAAATGCATTTTGTAAAGGATGATTTTCACCATATTGGGAGCAAAACAAGTCTTCTGGTAGAAACTTGTATTTTCCAATCTCATGATAGCACAAATTTCTTGCTTCATTAATTCTATTATCTCTATTTATATTTCCTACACCAGATATTTTATATTTGCTATTTTGGGCAATGAAAGCTATCGAGTTAGTACTCCATTCAGAATAACATTTATCTTGAACTTCAAAAAATAATGCTGTCGTAAAACGCTCATCAAGAACAGCCATAAATTGTGATAATGAAAGCGTATCTAAGTACTTTGTAAAATAATCAATATTATATATAGACAATTGATTGTTTTGTATTCTTTTTTCAATATGAATTTGAATCTTTCCTTGTTGGAAATTCTTCATTTGTAGTTCAGATATAAAATCACTCCAGCTATTTGTATTTGAAGATAGATAATCAATGGAATCTATCTCTTCTATTTCAAAAAAGTGAATGGCAATCTGATCACGCAAATTGATCTTATCTATAACATCATTTTCGGACGAAGAGAGATTTAAAGCACCTACTTGATATTCTGCAATAAATTCATCACAAGTCTCCTGTTTTGAAATTAATTCAAAAGAACTTGAGAGCACTTGAATAATATTATCACCTGCATCATTCATTTTGATTTCTTTTTAATCCTTCTGCATATTGATAACCATCGGCACTTAATACCATAATGTATCTATTTCCTTGTTCATCTTTATGTGGTTTAATAATTCGTTCAATATTTAAGATATCTTGTTTTAGTTTTAGTTCAATTTCGTTAGTAAGCGGAATTACATCTTTGAATTTATCAGTTACAACACGTGGCGTTTTTTGGAATGTATTGTCAAACTTATGTTTGTTAGGTAATTTTCCTATCTTATCTTTTAATTTATTGATAGCCAAAGAATCATCGAAAGGTTGATAATCTCCAATAATAACATCTTTGTAATGGTTTATATCAAAATTACCATCTGCTCTAAAATAAGCAATTGTAGCATTTCGCAAACATAAATAATCTTGCTTGTGTTTACGTCGCAATGGATTAATTATTTCCTTTTTAATAGCATCGTATGCCGTTTTCGTGTTTTTTTCATCATTTCGAACCTCACTCAATTCCAAAAAAGTTTTCCACCAATACACCGCTTTTGTTGAAGTATTTGCGTCATATGTTATTATTTTTCCATATTCAAATTCCTCTCTGCCATTAGATGTAGCATTCAGAATAAACGCCTTGAATATTTTCTTTTTAGTAGGTAATCCACTTCTCTTATCGCCACTTAATTCCTCCAAGAATTCCGAATAATCTGCTTTTGTAATCACAAGCTTATATTCTGTATCTGTCATTTTTGCAAATGATATCATTAAGATTCCTTTTGGAATTTCCTTACCTAAATGAGCTATTTTCTCTTTAGTTTCATTCTCAACGGCTAATAATTTTTCCGCCAATAATTTACACACATCAGCTCTATTATTATTTTGAATAATGTTATCAATATGATTTTTTGTAGTCTGCAAAGTTGGCTCAAAAATGTATTCTCTATCACCTTCGTTATCAACACAATTAGTGATTAAATCCCAAATATAATCTTGAATATTCTGGGCATTGGCAAAATGTTCTACGGACACTGTATTTTCCGTATTGTCAACTTTTAGTAAAGTATAAAACTGAATATCCATATATTTTTCTCTTGAATTTCAATATTCTTCTGTCAATTTCTACTTCCATCATTATAATGGCTTCTTGATTTTATCAATGAATCTCGTAGCGAAGAGTGATGATTTGTAATGCTACACCATTGTTCTAAGCTATTTTGAGCTTCATATTTTGAACCACTACAAAGGTACATATTTTCGTGTTTTTACCAAAGAAAACACGATTTTTTTTAAAAATCATCAATGCATATAACTGTGGGAAATTGAGGCTTGCTTTTCCTTGGTGTATTTTTTCTACCACCCATCGGTGAAAATTCTTCGCATTCATGTATGGAAGTGCAAAAACAATATCGTAATAATATTCATGTCGTACAATTCCACAAAACCAGACTTATGGAAAAGTCTCTTGATTTTCTCATTCTCAACAAAAGGCCTCTTTTCTGAATAAGGTGAGAATATTTCTGAGACCTTGCTGGCGAATGCCCCAAGCTGGTCGGCAATTTCACAAGCCGACATCCAAATGGGAGCAGACGGGATGTGTATTTCTCCATTCCCGCCAATGGTTATGATTTCTCTTTTCATAGACATTCCTCCTTATTATATGGTGATACCGTTAAACTGTTCTATCCGGCTTAACTTGTCGGAAAGGGTGTTTATGTCCCGACTCTCCTTCTCGTGGGTGATTTTAGCATAAATCTGTGTCGTGCGAATATTCGTATGCCCAAGCATCTTGGAGAGCGTTTCGATGGGAACTCCGTTGGTCAGACAAATTTCCGTTGCCATGGTATGGCGACTGGTATGCCACGTTATGTTCTTTTCTATACCGCAAAGTCCGATGATTGTTTTAAGGTTCTTGCAGGCGGTAATGTACTGAGGAACGGGCAGGAGATAATTTTCCTTTGCCATGCCATCATACTTTTCGATAATCCTCAATGGAACGTCCATCAGCATGATGTTGGATTCCACGCCCGTCTTCTGTCGCTTGGTCATAATCCACAATTTGCCGTCGAATGAAGTTTGCACATTGTCTTTGGTCAGGTTCTTCATATCGGTAAACGACAAGCCGGTAAAGCAGCAGAAAACATACAGGTCACGCACTAACTCCATAGATTTGCGGCGAAACTTCAAATCCATCATTTGACGTATCTCGTCCTTGGTCAAATAATCCCTTTCCGTACTCTCGGCGGAGATGCTGTAATCCACGAAAGGGTCTCGAACAATCCAGCCGTGATTCTGGGCAATGGTAATCATTCGGCGCAAAGGCATCATGTAGATCCATACGGTATTATTGCAGCACTGCTTTTCCGTTCGAAGGAAAATCTCAAAGTCCGTGATAAATGCGGGTGTAAGCTCTCGCAGGGCAATGTCGCTCAGGCGGTAGCGTGTCTTGATGAACTCTTCCAAATGCTTATAGACTGTGCAATACTTGTCGTAAGTGGATTGGCTCCGCAAGCCTGCATCGACCTGCTTGGCAAAATCCTCATTGTGCTGGGCATAGACCTTCAGCAATGTTTCGTGCCGCATCTCCAAACCCAAGAAAGCGTTCTTTACTTTCTCCGCCGTGACATAGTTGTCCCTTTCGGCAATCTCCTTGTATTTGGCATTGATACCCACCCGAATCTTGTCCAGAAAGCGGTTGGTTTCCAATGCGACGGAACTTTTTCCCGAAGCCCGGTTACTCTTGATGTCCCATAGATTGGGGAGTATGTCGCATTTGCAGCTGAACTGTGCAATGCTTCCGTCGATGGTGATACGACACATCACGGGAACGGAACCATCTTTCTTCGGGGCGTTCTTTTTGAGGTAGAACAGAACCTTAAATGTACTTCGCATAACTCTGACTCTTTATAAGTTACAAAACTATTTATTGTCAGGTTATCCGCTGATACGCAATTCATTGTACTTTGACGGGAAAGATTCCAAGCATTCATTTTCTTGCCTTTTTTCTTCCCTTTCTCCCTTTATTGGGCTATCTTTGCAGAAGATTTCAGTTGGGGATTAGCTCGTTCGTTACCGTTTTTGCCATTCCTTCCTACTTGGATATAGGGTAATGTTTTAGTAACGCTGCTCTGTCCAAAGTTGGCAAAAGTCCGTCTTTTGGCAGTTTTCCCCCGAATGGTCGAATAATCAGAACGAACTGACTCACAAATCATTTGCTATGTCCTCTCATTTTTTGACCGTTGAGGATAGATTTTTAAGTAAAATATATGTAATTGATTATACAAAACGGTAATATGATAAAACCATTTGTACATTCCTATTCCCTATAGTTCTCCTCCAGCAATCTTGTCAAATCCGAAGCCTTGTAGAGTATCTTCCCCGCGAACTGCGTATAGGGAATAATCTTCCTGTCCCTATAATCCTGCAAGGTTCGAGGGCTGATGTACAGCCGCTCACACACTTCTTTACCCGTGAGGAAATGCTCACCGCCAAACAATGGCTTGTGCGTCTCTGCCACTTCCCTTATTCTTCTGACCACGTCATGCAGTGCGGTAAGCACCACCTGCATATCGTCCGAGCCAAAATTCAAATCTTTTGCCGTTTCCATAACTTGTTTATTTTTTAGGTTTGTCAGTTTTTGTAAGGAGCAGCCTTTCCACATCCTCACGTTTATAATAACACTTGTGTCCGATTTGTGCGAATGGCAGCACGCCTGTATCACGATAATGCTGCAAGGTGCGCTTGCTGATGTTAAGCAACTTGCACACATCACCATTGTGCAGCCAATCTGTGTGCTTACACTTCTCTCCAAATGCCTTGTGGCAGCACTCGGCAAGGCTTAGCACCTCGTCCCTCAGCTTCTGCCAGCTCTGGTCTGTAATAATGAAATATCCCATACTTCTATTGTTTTGTTCGTTGTTACTGTTTTCTTGTGTTGCAGCGTTCTGCGCCCCAGCACGATGCAAAAGTAGGGATAGTTTCCTTATGCTCAAAGCACTAAGGAACAGCAGGGAAAACAAAGGAAATACGATGAAATCCTCTTCCTTATTCCTTGTCGTTATCAACACTGGTACGCCCACTTTTCTTCTTTCACTGCCAATAGAATATAAAGATACTATCAACCATTTGGCATAAGCCTTCTATCTTGTTCTAAGATTTCTGAGAACATAGAGATAAGCTCTTAATTTTTGCTTACATCTTTTTGTGGATTGCTTTTTGTTTAAATAGGTAGTTATTTTCGCCTTATCCGTTCTTTGTTATTCCTTTACTTATAGCTCATTACCCAAATGTGCAGAATACCGCATTTGAATGTGGTTTGTTACAAAGTCAATCAATTATTGGTATTTGTATCATTTCCTTTTATCCTTTGATTTCTCCATTTAATCCACTAAAAACTAAGATGTTTGATGATTTCCCACAAGGAATTTTATAGCAAGTCTATGCAACATTATGCAAGCATACCGAGAATGCTTGGCTATCAGAATTATCCTCCTTAACTTCACTTTCAGAAATCATTTTAGGACGATTATGAAGAAATGCGCAGATAATAGCAATATACGCACAGAAGATAAGCCGAAGCATAGTAGGCAAACTTCCAAAAACAAGGAGATAGAAAGCTACCTCTCCACCCATTATGACTTCAGGTTTAACACCGTACTTGGCAGAACAGAGTTTTCTCCCAAGTATGCCAATATGTATAGTAAGGTCAGCCGTTATGACATCAATACCTTCCGCAGGGAACTTGATAGCGAGGAAGGTATCATCACTTCCGCTGATAATCTTTATTCCATCATTGAAAGCTGTTTTTCGCCACGCATCAATCCCATACAGGAGTATTTCAAGGCTTTGCCAGAGGTTGATGCTTCAGAAGTGCTGTACAAGATAGAGATAAACCAATGCGCCATCGCCAATCTTGCATCGTGCGTTACCGTCCGTAACTCCGAGAAGTGGCTGCCGTACCTTACCAAATGGCTTATTGCAGTGGTTGCCAACGCTATGGACGACCGTGAATGCCGCAACCATACCTGCCTCGTGCTGACGGGTGAACAGGGAAAGTTCAAGACAACCTTTCTTGATTTGCTATGCCCTCCAGCCCTGCATGGTTACAGCTACACAGGAAAAATATATCCGCAGGAGAAGGACACACTTACTTATATCGGTCAGAACCTTATCGTAAACATTGACGACCAGCTCAAAGCCCTCAATAAGCGTGACGAGAACGAACTGAAGAACCTCATCACCTGTCCGATGGTTAAATACCGTATGCCTTACGACAAGTATGTGGAGGAACACCCACACTTGGCGAGTTTTGTAGCATCGGTAAACGGCAATGACTTTTTGACCGACCCGACAGGAAGCAGACGCTTCCTGCCCTTTGAGGTACTTGCCATCGACATTGAACGAGCAAAGGAAATTTCTATGGATGCCGTCTATAACGAAGCGAAAGCCTTGCTAAACGCAGGCTTTCGATATTGGTTTAACGATGAAGAAATCACGGAACTCTACAAGGAGAGTGAGGACTTCCAAGTACAGACCGCAGAAATGGAACTACTATTACGCTGTTTTGAAAAGCCAACAGAGGACAATCCTCATTGTGCTTACATGGCCACTACCGAAATACTCGCTTATTTAGGTGTTTATACGCATCAACCTTTGACACTCAAACGTATGGGCGAAGCACTCAAAAGGGCTGGCTTTGAAAAGGTAAGCAAGAGGCGTGAGGGTTGTAGTCCTGTCTATGTGTATAAGATTAGGAAAATCCACCCCTGCCCACNTTCAACATAGACAACAACCTTATGGAACAGGCCATCAGACCCATCACGCTTGGAAGAAAGAACTACCTGTTCTGTGGTAACAATGAGGGAGCGGAGAACAACGCCATCTTCTATACCTTCATGGCGTGTTGCAGGGAAGCAGGCATAGAGCCATACAAATGGATGAAGGAAGTTCTTTCAAGGCCCCTGCCAGATATGACGGAGGAGGAACTCACGAAAATGCTACCTTCAAACTTCAAATAACAAATAACCCTTATATGCTGCCAGACATATAAGGGTTATTTGTTGGTGTGAAAGTCGGCTAATATTGGATGCTTACAATAAAACAATACGACAATGAAAGAAGAAGAATTATCACGCATCAAGCGATACCCCATAGTGGAGTATCTTGAAAGGAAAGGTATCAAACCAGTACGCAGGACACCTGCCTATGCCCTCTATCGCTCACCGCTCCGTGAAGAAACGCATCCGAGCTTCAAGGTGGACACAGAGAAGAACCTTTGGATAGACTATGCTGAAGGCAGAGGCGGAAGTATTATCGACCTTTGTATGAGATTAGAGAGCTGCACACTGTCGGAAGCCATCCGCCTTTTGGGGCGGAACGCTCCCGATTATACTGCTTGCAATTCTCAAAAGGCAGACAGGGCAATGAAAAGAAGTAGCATACCTATGGCATCCGCAAGTGGAGTAAGGAGACTGATAGAAATATCAGACACCTTACCTCCACACTTATTAAAGTATCTTGAGGAAGACCGCTGCATCAACTTAGAAAAGGCGATGCCCTTTCTGCGTTGTATCAGCTATGAGGTAAGAGGGCTGCACTATCAAGCCATAGGTTTTGCCAACCAATCGGGCGGTTATGAGCTTCGGGATAACGGATCTTTCAAGGGAACGATTGCTCCGAAGGATATTACCCCCGTGTTCACGGATAAGATAACGGATAGAATGAAACCGGTCTGCGTGTTCGAAGGTTTTATGGACTTTCTATCCTTCCTTTCAATGAAAGAAGAAATCATCAGCCATTGCCTTGTGATGAACTCCGTGAGTAATGTGGCAAGGAGCATTCGCTATCTCAATGACAGGCAAGTATCCACCATTCGTACCTTCCTTGACAATGACGAAGCTGGACGGAGAGCTACAGAGGATTTCATGGAGGCTGGTTTCAAGGTAGATGATATGTCCGTGCATTATAGAAACTTCAAAGACCTCAACGAATATCACATCCACAGGGTGCGTGAACAGCAGAAAAGCCTATCATTGACGATGACACAAACACAAACCAATCCCATAAAGGTAAAACAAGTTAAACATAAAATGAGATAAAGACATGGAAAAGAATATGAACACTACAGAAGCGGATAAGAGCCTCGAATGGTTTCTGAACGGAGGAGATGACGAAGACGGCAGTGTGCCGACAACGCAAAATGAAGTCGCATTAAAGGGAAGTACCGCTCCCATGGAAGAGCCGATAGAGGATGCACTGCAGCAGGAAAAACGCACGGCAAAAATCCAATCGGAGTGTTCCACGGAGCAATCAGAGCAATCCAGGATGGCACGGCATATCGGGCAATCGCAGAATGCCAAACGACCGCAGCACTCCGAGAGCGTTCCCGTTCAGAAACGCATCAGTGCCAAGATGAGGAAGGAGACGCTTGAAGCCTACAAGCAAGCCTATCTTTTACCTGCTAGACTCAGTAATAGGAAGGCTGTCTATCTGAGCAAGGAAACACAGGAACGTGCAGACCTCATCGTGCGAAGATTGGGCGACAGGGGCAGCAATCTCTCAAGTTTCATAGAAAATCTTGTACGCAGTCATTTGGAGGAATACCACGAGGATATAGAGAAGTGGAGAAAGCTATAAGCGTGAGAAAAAGGGTCGAGTTTTTTTTTCGTAAAAAGGTCATCCCTTTTCTCTGAAACCCTCGACCCTCCCCCAAAAGAAATAAAACCATAATTATTAGTCCAATGCCTGAACGGTGAGAATGCCACGAACGCAGTTAGACACGGAATGCCGTGCATTCACTTTCGGCAGGGGAAACGCCCCAAGGCGTTATCGGCATTTCAGCAGCTATTGCAAGACGTCAGTTTGTACCCACAAACTGCGCTTGCTCCCCTCGATAAACAGTCGGGGAGATTAGACCGTAATCACTCCGTTCTCATCGGTCATCATTCGGAAATTAAGCAGCAACGAATCATCCATAATGATTAACTTTCAGAGAAACTTATATGAAGAAATACAGAAGAAAAGCTACCCAATGGCAGCAGAAGGACAATGAAGAAAAACAGATGAACAAGACGGAGTTCATCAAGGTTAGGTGTACTTTGGAGGAGAAGCAGCGCATCAAGGCAAAGGCGGAGAGTACGGGTCGGAAGTTCTCCGAGTACTGCCGTGAGATGCTAATGGGAGGTGAAGTGATTGCCGTTCCCAAGATGACCGACAATGAAAAGGAAGCCATTGCCGTACTCCACCGAACGGGAATGTACTACGCACAGGTTTCCAACCTCATCAGGATAAAGGACGAGTCATGGGTGCCGATAACCAAGAATCTTTCCATATGTGCCAAGGAAGCATTTAAGCGTTTTTTCGACCCTCACTTCCGCATTGGTGACGATATATATAAGGTCTTAAATCTGCCGAGGTATGATAGGAAAGTGTAAGGCGATAGCGCACGGAAGTACTGCATTGGACTATATCTTCAGAGAGGGCAAGCTGGGTAATCGGCTTGCCTTCCATAACATTTGTAGCAAAGAATCAAAGGCTATTTACGAGGAAATGAAGTTAGTCAGCGATTACAATACCAGATGCAGAAACAAATTCCTGCGCATCGAAATCGGCATTGCACCACAGGACGAGAAGAAATTATCAGTTTCTGAACTTGTCCAAATAGCCCATCTGTTTGCCAAGAAAATGGGACTTGACAACCATCAGTGGGTGGCAGTAACGCACAAGGATACAGACAACAGGCATATCCACATTATCGCCAACCGCATCAGCCTGTACGGAGAAGTTTATGATACCACCTTTGTAAGCAACAAAGCTGCAAGAATAACAGAGGAAATCAGCAGGGAGAAAGGCTTAACCATTGCAAAGGAAGTCAAAATCAAAAGGAAACATCAGAAAGCAAAAGTCAATCCCACAAGAGAGGAAACAAAGAGAGAACTACAAAGAATATGCTATGCCCTACTTGAAAAGTACAAAAGTACAGGTATCACAGGACATTCCATGTTCCTCTATGAGTTGAACAAGCACGGAGTAACCATAGATCGTATGAAGAACAAGCAGAGCAAGGTCTATGGCTTGAAGTTCTCATACGGAGAATATGCGTTCAAGGCATCGGAAGTAGGCAGAGAGTTTGGCTACCGTTCTTTGCAAAAGAACTTCGAACTTGTCAATAAGGCAGAGCTAAAGACACTGCAACAACACGAGTATAATCCGCCAAAGGAAAAAGAAACTTCTGGCACAGCTTATCAACTTGTTCCTCCAAGCCGTTCCAATATCTCACGAGGTGGCGATATCTTACAACCACTTAATACTATTGGCACAGTAACAGATGCTGCCATTAGTGCAGCCGATGAAATAGTGGAAGGGTTAGGAGAAATGATTTCACCATCTTCACATAGCGAAGATTATGCAGAAGCAGCATGGCAGCGTAAGCTCAGATACCAAGCCAACAGAAAGAAGAAGCGAGGGAGAGGATTATAGCCAACCCAAACCACACAGCAACAACCCAAAGTGCAGAAACGTGAATATTTCTTTGAAAACGCTTGTTATTCGGTAACAAAGTATTATCTTTGCAAACAGAATAACAAGCGTTCTTTGTTAGGCAGAAAACAGCGACACCAAGTAGTTCGCTCGTTTCCAAATCATTACCTATTCAGTTTAACAAACAAGATAACTTCTTTATTTCCAATTAGTTGTATTTTAGAAATTATCTTTGAAAAGCGTTTGTAAGTGCTTTGTTTACAGTAGTTTATAGATGGACTTTTAAAAGATTTTTCTTCTTTCACAATTGGTCTATTCTTCCTCTTTTGCAAATCTATTCTTTATACACATCTCTGCTTGATTTAAAATTTGTTCCTTTTATCAAGAAGTTAGAGGAGTAAAAGGGGTTTATGCCCAAATGCTTGTGGGGTAGTTTTGGATAATTGGTCGGACAAGTCGGACGGGTCAGACAGATCGGGCAGGTCGGACAAAACCACAGCCACAAAACATTTGGCTCTTTTCGTTTGTTTTTTCAGTTGTTTAGCTCGCTAAAGGTCTTCAAAAACAACCAAAAATAGCTCAAAATAAGCTCGCAAATCTCGAAGAAGTCTAACGACCGATTTGGGTTAAAGAAGGATGTGTATAAAGAGCAGTTTACAAATGGGTATAAAACAAACAAGTCGGACAGGTTTTGCCTATCCGACTTGTCTTATTTATGATTTATATATGGGTTCTTCCCACCTCTATATAGGTGTGAAAGCGGCTTTTACCATATCTGTGCACGCTGCTTCACTGGGATAAAGAGCTTGTCGCCTTTCTTTATCTTGAACGCATCATACCACGCATTGATTTCAGGAAGTGCTGCATTTACACGTGCTTTGTTAGGCGAGTGAGGGTCGGTAGTGATAACCATATCCAAGTATTCAGGACGAGCATTACCAGCCCAAACACGAGCCCAAGAAAGGAAGAAACGCTGTTCGGGAGTGAAACCGTCCATCACCTTCAATGGCTTCTTCTTCATACTGTTTTGCAAAGCACGGAAGGCTACGTTCAAACCACCATTGTCGCCAATGTTTTCGCCCAAGGTGAGTTGACCATTTACCTTCTTTCCGTTTACTACCTCAAACTTTCCGAAGTGGTCTACAAGCACTTTTGTACGGTCTTGGAAGTTCTTTTTATCTTGAGCTGTCCACCAGTCGCGTTGGTTACCTGTCTTGTCGAATTGTGAACCTTGGTCGTCAAAACCGTGGCTCATCTCGTGACCGATTACTGCACCAATACCGCCATAGTTTACAGCATCATCGGCGTTAGGGTCGAAGAATGGAGGCTGAAGGATAGCAGCTGGGAAACAGATTTCGTTGGTTGTAGGGTTGTAATAAGCATTGATGGTCTGTGGAGTCATTCCCCATTCGGTCTTGTCTACTGGCTTATTTACGTTTCTGTTCAACTTGTCTATCAAGAAGAACTCGCTGATGTTCTGCATATTCTCGTAAAGAGATAGCTTTTCGTCTACTTGCAAGCCGCTGTAGTCGCGCCATTTGTCAGGATAACCTATCTTTACGATAAAGTTGTTGAGCTTGTCTTGTGCCTGTGCCTTTGTTGTAGCACTCATCCAAGTAGATTCTTGGATACGTTGTCCCAATGCTTCTTGGAGGTTCTTAACAAGTTCTATCATACGTTGCTTGCTGCTTTCAGGGAAGTATTTCTCTACATAGAGCTTGCCCACAGCTTCGCCAAATACGCTTGATACAGTTGCTACGGCACGTTTCCATCGTGGACGGTCTTGTTGTGCACCGCTCATAACGCTGCTAAACTTGAACGCTTCTGCACGGAAATCATCGCTAAGTTGGCTTGTTGCACCTGCAATGACCTTGATTTCGGCATAAGCTTTCAAGTCGTCAAGACTTGTTTCTGCAAGAATTTTTTCTACTTCGTGGATAGGTTCAGGCTGTCCAACGTCTACTTTGTCGAATGTAGGGAAGCCTGATGCAAAGAAAATGTTGCCCCAATCTATGCCAGGGAAGGTGGTTACAAGCTCGTTGTATGACATCTTGTGATAGTTTTTGTCAATGTTGCGGAGCTGTACCTGCGAGTAGCTTGCCTTAGCGATGCGAGTTTCGATAGCCATCACTGCTTCCATTTTCTTTGTAGCTGTAGCCTCGTCGTTGCCTACCATCTTGAAGAGGTTTTTCATATATGTCTTGTAAGCCTCACGCACCTTGACTGTCTGTGCATCATCGTTGAAGTAGTAGTCGCGAGTGCCTAATCCTAAACCGCTCTGACCTATCGAAACGATGTTCATATCTGCATTGCGCATATCTGCACCCACGCCCATTCCAAACATCATTGTACCTTCGCCACGGCGGTCGAGTTGTGCGGTTACGAGCTGATACTCCTTGTTGTTCTTGATAGCCGCAATGCGTGCAAGTGTTGGCTTTATAGGTGTGAAACCTTCACGATTGAGTCGCACGCTGTCCATCATCATATTGTAGAGGCTTCCGAGCTTCTGTCCGAGTGTGCCTTGTTGTTGTGGCTTACCCGCAAACTCCATAATAAGCTCTTGTATGCGCTTTTGGTTCTGCTCGTGAAGGTCGGTGAAAGCACCGTTACTGGTATGTTCTGCATCGAGAGGGTTGTTCTTCAACCATCCACCAGCGGCATACTGATAGAAGTCTGTACCAGGTTTTACGCTCAAGTCCATATTCTTCTTGTCGATACCTGATGAGAGATTTTGTGCGTTTGTAGCCATTGCAGCCATCAAACAAGCTGCAACTAATGTTCTCTTTTTCATTCTTTAATGTTTTATAATTGTTTATTTTCTTGTTGTTTAGTATATATTTCACCACAAAGACCTCGCAGTTTGCCTGTGAGGTCTTTGAGTTATAGTTAGTTTTCTGATGCAATATTATAAATAATTTTTATAAGTAGCAAGTTTTATACCCTATTTTTTTATACACGAGCCCAAAGGCAATAACGATTATAAGTTGACTTTTAGAAGAATTTAAGGTGAGTTATTGCTCCTTTTAGTAGCTTGCTATTAACGCTATTGGGTTTGTTTTCTTTAACGTTATTGGCTGTTTTAAGGATAGTCGGACAAGTCTGACGGGTCTGACTTGTCCGACTCATGCCGTTATACCACAAGTGGTTTGTGCTTGTTGGTTGCACTTTCTTCTTTACTCCGGTGCTTGCCAAAAGTATTCTGCAGTGTGTACAGCGTATCGAGGGTCGTACGATTGCTTGCTTACATTTTGTTCGCCTTCTGCTGGGAATAGCCCTATGTATTTGTTTGTGTTCTTTCGATAAGGTGATTCGGGATTGAAACGGCTGTCTACAACACACTCTATCCAATACAAGTTCTTTGCCATATAGTAGTCTAAGTAATACTCCTTGGTTTGTTTCTTTTCGTTATTCCAGTTTGCATCTTCGTTTAATACCATTGGAAGGTTCTTGCGTAAGCGTTCACGTACCTCGTTTATGCTTAGAAAATTTCCTTTATCGTCTTTTACGTATGCATTAAACGAAGGGTCTACCCATATCCATTTGCCCAATTGCTTCGAGTAAACGGTGTTTATTACGTGACAGTCTGTGTCTGTTGAGTCTTTTGGTAGACACGTAACGTAGCGTGATGGAATACCCATAGCAAGGTACATTTCGTTTGTCGCAATGGCCAATTGTCTGCAATTGATGCCGTTACCTGTCGCCTTATGATAATTGTACAAGTCGATAGCATCCATTTCTACCCTTGCATAGTTGCTTCCGTTGTGGCGAATAGCATTGTGTGCGAAGTTGAGAATATTGATAATCTTCGATACTTCATCGCCCTTTCCAGCCACAGAGTCGAGCTTGAAGTACTCACGTACGTAATTTAGGTTCTTCGTACCCATTTCGTAAGTAAACTTTGGCATCGTGTCTGTATTTTCCTTTAGATAGTCTTTTGCTCCTTGGAGAATGACCAATTTGTCATATTTGCGCAAGCTTTGTAACATAGCAACAAACTTTTTATCCTTGCGAATATTATCTAAGTCGGTGTCAGTTTTGAGATGTCTGTATTCTTGATACCCTGCGTCAATTGCTCTTTGGAGTGCTGCCAATGCCTCTTTCTTCTTGTTCAATTGTGCGTAACAGCAAGCAAGGTCGTAATTGAATATTCGGTTAGCCGTCTTTACTATACCCAAATAGGTTTCTACGTTTTGTTTTGGCTGTTTCAAAGCTGCTGTAAGCCGAAGTATTTCCTCGCAACATTTAGCCCCATTTACATAGTCTTTTTGTTTTATTGCTGCTCTTTGTTCGGTTCTTAGCTTCTTTACTTTCTCTACAAACTCCTTTTGTCCGGGTGTAATCTCTTGTGCATAGGTAGTTGCCGAAAGCAGTATTGCAAATGCGAATAATATTATTGTTTTCATATTCATTGCTCTTTCTTGGTTTTATTATTGGATTAGTTGGTTTTGTTAGCTTTATAAAATAGGTCGGACAAATCAATATTTCTAATAAGTCCGACCAATCTTTTCATTCTAACTTTTAAATCTCTAAAATTTTATCTCTATGTCTTTCTAATCTTATCCCTAAGTCTTGAAATCTTGCTTCTATAATTTCTAAACTCTTTTCTATATATATCTAACTTCTGTTTTCCCACTCTTCCACAACCTCTTTTATATCTATTTCGAGGAGTGTCATTTGTCGGAAAAGTTCAGGAAGCATATCGTTCATAAATCCTTTCTTGCGTTGAGCCAATATCTGTTTGCGTGCATTGGGCGATACAAAATAGCCTAAGCCACGCTTATTATAGATAATTTTCTCACGTGCAAGTAGTTCGTAGGCTTTTACGGCAGTGTTTGTATTCACTTCCAACATCACCGAATATTCCCTCACCGATGGTATTCGGTCGTCCGCCTTATAAGTTTCGGCAATTACCTCATCGCATAATCGGTCTGCCATCTGCTCGTAGATTGCCTTGTTGTTACTAAAGTTCATAATCCAATCCTTTCTTTTAGGAAGTTATACATTCAGCCATCGTGTGTTCACAGCCTGCATTTTGCAGAAGATGCGGTAAGCCAAATAGACGCTACCGATGGTAGTTACGGCTATAAATCCCCAAGTCAAACATTTCATATATGTACTATCTTCTATTACTACAACATAGTCTGTGTAGCGGTCGAGAACGTAAGCGAAGCCAAAGAACAATGCGCCAAAGATATTGCTTAGGATAACCAACGCTACTGAAGTCCAAAGTCCAGCCATCTTTCTGAACAACATACCGCCCAAAATATAGAGACCAAGCGTGTTAATCATTACTGCACCGAACACAATAGTAGATGTGTACAGCTCTTCATTTGCAAGAACTACCTCTTTAAACTCTTTGATAACATCTACCGCCATTCCCGTTACAGAAGCATAAGTACCCTTGTGTAGCAACATATTGAATACCATTTGCAACAAGTCGCCAGCAAAGAAAGCCAATAAAGCGAGGAACATTGTCAGCACTGTAGCCGAAAGCAAGCGAGCTACAAACTTCTCTAAATTGGTGGCAGGGAGCATAAATTCGCCTATCTTCAATTGCTTGTTTTTTAGGTCATTAATGACGAGTGAGCCTGAAATAACAAAGATAAATCCCAAAATAATGGCATACACGGTGCTTGCGCCTGTAAGTCTGTCTACATATTCCGCAGCTGTTAGTGCTTCACCTCTGAAAGGGTTGCAGGATAAAACAAAGATAGCTGCAAAAATAAGTGTAAATCCCAAGAAACCCTTGATGTATTCTCTCTTATTTATCATCATAAGTCTTGAGAAC
The DNA here is from genome assembly GCF_900155655.1 of Prevotella ihumii. Classification (GTDB taxonomy): domain Bacteria; phylum Bacteroidota; class Bacteroidia; order Bacteroidales; family Bacteroidaceae; genus Prevotella; species Prevotella ihumii. The sequence goes on along the minus strand of NZ_LT706987.1, from coordinate 101,973 downwards.
ACTTTGCCAAATCGTTGTATATTGAAATTGTTCATAATTGTCTGTTTTAAAGCTTGTTGTATCTGTTCTTAATTTACTTTTTCACCATACGGGTAGTGTTGTCCACTATGCTTGAATTACCATTTGTGCGGCATACAGGTTCGCTTTCGGTAGTTCCCGTAAGATTTACCGAGGCATTGCCATCAATGCGCATCTCTACTGCACCTGAGTTTACGAAGTGTGAATCGAGCCTACAATTACCATCTATTGTTACCGCTGTGCGTTGAGCGGTTAAGTTCTTAAAGTCCATTGACGCATTTCCTTCAACCCCTATTTGCAGCAATTTAGTCTTCAATCCTGTAATATCAATGCTTCCGTTGCCGTCTACTGTGAAGTTAACGCTATCACCTTGCATCGGTTCTAAGGTGTTGATATTGGCATTACCGCCTACTGCCACACAGCGGAGTGCAGGCATTGTGATGCGAACCGTTGCCCAATAGTCTTTTCTTGAGAACACTTTGAATGATATTTCACCCTTTCTCCATTGTTTTTCTTCCTTTTGGTCGATGGTCAAAACCCCATCTTTCACCTTTGCCACAATGTTGTTCACCAATTGTTCCTTGCCTTCCACTACCACTTTGAACGTGTCGCCGGGTACAATTTCCACATAAGTGTTGCCCAATACCTCAATGTCTTGGAAGCTGTCTACCTTAATATTTTTGGTGATTTCTTTACCCAAGTCTTGCTTTTTGCGTATGCACGAGGTGAATATCAATCCACAAGCCACGATTGAGAGGCATACATTGAACGCCATTACAAATATCTTTTTCATATCTTTTCCTCCTTTATTTATTGTTAAGTTTACCTAATGTTGCTGCATTGAAGAGCAATTCCAAATTAATAGTAGTTTCGGGGCTGTTGGCTTTTTTATGAGCGATTACCGCATTGCCCTGCAAAGATGGTTCGGCATAAATCACGCTGTCGTCCATTTCGGTAGCGTTGCGATAGCTAAACTCGTATTGTTCAGCCAGCTCGTTCACCGAAGCATTGACTATCATCTCCGAATTTTGAAGAATGAAGACGTGGTCTAACAATTGTTCCACATCGTGCACTTGGTGGGTAGAGATGATGAGCGACGAGTCTTCGGGCAAGTTTCCTGCCACAACCTTGCGGAAAAGAGCCTTAGAAGGAATATCAAGACCATTTGTAGGCTCGTCCATCAAGAGCAATTGGCAGCACGAAGCAATGGCGAAGCTCATATAAATCTTTTTTTTCTGACCCATTGAAAGGTGCTTGAAGTTTGCGTCCAGAGGCATATCAAAGTCGGTCAGACAGCGGTTCAATATCTCTTCACTGAAGCGAGGGTAAAAAGCCTGATGTATTTTCTTGTACTGCTTCAGTGTGAGATTGGGAAGATTATACTCTTCTGGCACTACATAAATCTCACTAAGCACCTCTGGACGGCGGAGCTTCGACTCTATACCATTTACGGTTACTTCACCTTTCTTAGGTTGGAGCAAGCCCGCAATGAGGTAGAGTAGGGTACTTTTACCCATTCCGTTCTTACCCAAAAGACCATAGATGCGGTTTTCTTTTAAGCTCAAGTTCAATCCTTGGAACACCTTCTTCTTGTTTCCAGGATAGTTAAATTCTAAGTTTTTAATCTCTATCATAGCTGTATTTGTTTTAAGAATTTTACTTTGTTATAGTGTACTACTTAATTAGTACACTGCAAAGGTATGGTTTTAATACATTACCTCCAAACTTTTTGCCCATTATTTTCAAAAAAAGTGTGTTTTTCCCTTCATTTCTTGTTTTTCAGTCCTTTATCTTTGCTTTTTGAGGAGTTAGAGGGAGTTAAGTGGAGAAGTTTCCTTGAGCAAAGCAAAAAATGGCTCGTTCCTCGTTCGGAGTTAAAGCCAAATGCGTTAGGGTTATGGTGTAGGGGCTCGATAAATCGAGCCCCTACGTTACGCCCACAGGCATTTAACCCAAATCGCTCATTAGACCTGTCAGACCAGTCGGACTTGTCTGACACGTCCGACTGGTCTGACAGGGCTAATGACAGATTTGGGTTTGACCATAACTCTCTTTAACTCCTCTGACTTGTTGATAAAAGGAAAGAATTTTAAGGTAAGCAGAGATGTGTATAAAGGTAGGCTCTAATGATTGTCCGTATAATGCCTCTTGTCTTTTTCGGTTCTATCGTTCTATTCTTCACCTTATATATATAGATGTGTTAAAGTGCACCTCCATAATTCGCTCATTTGCGTTTGTCAACCACTTTGTTGAGAAATATGCGCCTTATGCGTGTGCAATGCTATCTTATTGATACACAGATAGAAAAAGAAATATAGAGCGAAATGTGCAAAAAGTATGAAGGGATAGAGTGGAAAGATAGGTGTATAAAAAGGAGTAAACGGATAGAAAACACCCCTTTTGATGGTGTCTTAGACGCTCAAAGTTGCCCTTTGGGCAGCCCAAACATCAACTTTGGGTGTCTGAAAGATATATGTTTGACAATGTCAAAGTTAAACTTTGGCAAGTTGTAAACTCGTTTTCTGTGTTTTAGAACATAAAAAGCGAAATAAGAAACATTCCTATTTCGCTCTTTTAAGTGTTAAATCGCTATTTTGCAATTTTGTTTTTGGCACGCTATTTGCTAAGCGCAAGCATTTATCGGATAGTGATAACGTATTCTGCCATAAAACTCGCCCCAGGGTGTAGGTGGTTCATCAGTCGGCGGTCTTTCAGTTCGCCCTCGTAATTTTCCACATCTGCCACCCCATACCAAGGCTCGATGCACACGAAAGGTGCATTCTTGCCATACGGACTCCATAAGCCCAAGGCAGGCGTATTAAAGTTTACGGTTACTTCTGCCTCCCCTTTCTTGTTGAGCAGTTGCACCTCATTCAGTTGAGCGTGTTCAAAGATGAGCGCATCATCTTTGAATGTTTCTTCGGTAAACTCCACTATCGTCTCATCGGTTTCGAAAGGTTGGTATGCCGTTGTTAGGTGTCCATTGTTGGTTTGGCTGCGCACAAGGGTTTCTGCGCTGAGTTTTAAGAAGCCTCGCATAGGTTCTCCCTCCTTCATATCGGGCAGTAGGAAGGCAGGGTGTCCACCTATTTGGAAATGAATTTCCTTGTTGTCGGTGTTCTGCACGTGCCAAACCACGTGTATGCGGTTGCCCTCCAACTTGTAGCTCACGGCGAGAATAAAGTGGAAGGGATATTGTTTGTAGGTTTCTGTTGAACTGTGCAAGCTGTACACAAGTCGGTTGGGCGTGTGTGTAATCAATTTAAACTTTGCGTCACGTGCAAATCCGTGCCGTTTGGCTTCATATTCCTTGCCCTCCACACGGAAGGTATTGTTCCATAACCCACCTACAAAGGGGAACAATATGGGCGAATGGCGATTCCAACCCTTTGGGTCTGCCTGCCATAGGTATTCTTTTCCGTTTTCATCTTTTATGCTTACAAGTTCTGCTCCACGTTCCGAAACCTGCAAGGTTAGGTATTCGTTTGTTATTTTTTCCATCGTTTATCTTGCAGTTTTAAATATTTGTATCTGTTTTATGGTGCAAATATACAAATAAATTGTCATTTTTGCCCTTTTTACTCCTTACTTATCGTGCTTTTTTGGCATTAGCGTTTATTTTTACTCTAAGCAATAATTTGATAGTTTAGTTTGCTTTAACCCAAATCGTCATTAACCCGCAAAGGCTTTTTAAAGCGTTTAGATGTTATGCTTTTCTTCGTCTTTGCACCTTATTTTGGCTCTTTTCGTTTGTTTTTTCAGTTGTTTAGCTCGCTAAACGTCTTCAAAAACAACCAAAAATAGCTCAAAATAAGCTCGCAAATCCCGAAGAAGTCTAACGACCGATTTAGGTTTAACCCAAATCGTCATTAGCCCGCAACGGCTTTTTAAAGCGTTTAGATGTTATGCTTTTCTTCGTCTTTGCACCTTATTTTGGCTCTTTTCGTTTGTTTTTTTTCAGTTGTTTAGCTCGCTAAACGTCTTCAAAAACAACCAAAAATAGCTCAAAATAAGCTCGCAAATCCCGAAGAAGTCTAACGCCCGATTTAGGTTTAACAAGGGTTAAAAAACGCTTTTTGTGAATGTTTCAAGCCCTAAAATAGTGTAAAATTGAAAATTTGTAAGTGTTTGCTTACAAATTTAAGTCTTAAATATTTGCTATTTCATTTAATTAATGTATTTTTGCACCGCATTAACGCCGCTCACCTGTTAACATTAAACTTAGAAAATCACACGGGCGACTGATGGAGCATAAACGAGAAAAATAAAATATATCTAACTTAAATCAAATTTTTTATGAGTCACGATTCTCAGACAAGCAAGGGATTTAACATCACTGAGTCTTTGTCGCAAGTATGCGGTTTGCTCAAAACACGCAAGTTTTGGGTAGAACTGTTCATTATGACTGCGGGTATGTTCATAGCAGCCCTCGGTGTTTACTTCTTTCTTATTCCAAGTAAGCTCATTGTTGGTTCTATCACTGGTCTTTCGTTGGTAATTGCAAAGTTGATGCCGTTCATTTCGGTAGGTAATGTTATTTTCATTATCAATGCCATTCTTTTGGTGCTATCTTTTGTTTTAATTGGAAACGAGTTTGGTGCTAAGACTGTTTACACTGCGCTTATTCTTGGTCCTATGATCGACTTCCTTGGTACTATTGTTCCTATGAAAGAGTCAATGTTTGCTGTGCACGTAGGTGCCCAACTCATTGCCAACCCTTGGTTCGACTTGATTTGCTTCGTTGTTATTCTTAGTGCTTCGCAGAGTATCTTGTTCAGTATCAATGCTTCAACAGGTGGTCTTGATATTCTTGCAAAGATTATCAACAAGTACACAGGTGTAAGTCTCGGTACATCGGTAGCTGTTGCAGGTGGTCTTATCTGTTGTACAGCGTTCGCCATCAACCCTCCAAACCTCGTAATCATTGGTATTATTGGTACTTGGCTTAATGGTCTCATCTTGAACCACTTTATGATGAGTATGAACGTAAAGAACCGTGTATTCGTCATTGCCAAGGAACACGAGCGCGTACAAGACTATGTCATCAACACATTGAAGCGTGGTGTTACACTTCACGAAGTCATCGGCGGTTACAGCCATCAGAAGAGCACACAGCTCGAAATCGTATTGACCAACGAGGAATTGTCAAACCTTATGGAATTCCTCGGTCGTGAAAATATCGACTCGTTCTGCACAACCGACACCGTAAGCGAGGTTCGTGGTTTGTGGAACAAGAGCAAGAAAAGAAAGTAAGAAATAACGACGGATACAACAATATTGTGTTCACGAAATAAACAAATGATATAGAGACGGCATAGCAATTTGCCGCCTCTATATGATATATAAACCTTTATAAAAATCTAAGTTTTCAATTTTACCTAATATGAAATTAAGAAACATTCTACCATTATTGGCGTTTAGCGCACTTAGCGCAATGGCACAAGAAAGTAAGCCTGTAAGTCTTGACGTTGAATCACGTGGCGACTATCAACACGTAACTGTAGACGGTTCTAAAATAAAGGACGAATCGGGTTTCAAAGGCAATATAGTAAACATCATTATCAAGGGCGACATCTCGCCAAAGTTCTCATACGGTTTCCGCAACCGCTTGAACAAGATGAACAAGGACAACACCTTCTTTGATGCTACCGACTGGCTTTACCTTACTTATAAACCTACCAAGAACCTTTCGTTTATTACAGGTAAGTATATCGTTTTGGTAGCAGGTTGGGAACTTCTTCCTGCGCCTATCGACTGCTATTCTTTGTCTGAATTTTGCTACAACTTTCCTTGCTATCAGTGGGGTGTGGTAGGCGAATACACCACAAACGATGGTAAGAACACTTTCAATGCGCAGGTTTGTCAGAGTCCATACCAAAAGCCCTACAAGGCAGCTACAAGCAAGAGTGCCGATATGTACGCATTCAACACAATGTGGACAGGTCGTTATGGCTTTATAGAGCCTTACTGCTCTGTCAACTTGATGGAGTATGCACCTAAGAAATACATCAATTACATCTCACTTTGTAGCAAATTCCACTTCGCTGACAACGTTCAGTTGGAGTTAGACTATTGGAATCGTGCTGCTTCGCACCAAGCTTTTTTGGGTAAAGACTGCTCTGTAATTGGTCAGCTTTCATACCAACCTACTGAAAAGTTGAATCTTTTTGGCAAGGTAAGCTATGAAGTCAACCACTCTGGAACTGCTGCTGATGGCGCAGTTATGGACGGTACAGAGCTAACACGTGTAAGTGCAGGTGTGGAATACTATCCTTTGAAGGAGAAGAATGTACGTGTACACGGCAATTACAGCTATGCCTTCGGTAAGAACACTAACCCTAACGGCGTTGTACAAGACAAGATGTCGTTGGTAAACGTTGGTGTTACTTGGCGTGGAAAGGTGTTGTAAAAATCGGTCAACATTGTAACCGATCAATCTTCACACCCTTTGGAACATAAATAAACGTTGAAGATATACTTATAATTTATAAGTAATCGTTGTGTTAAAAGCCCTTTTAACCCTCTATAAAGGTAGTTAAAAGGGCTTTTTCTTTGCCTTGTAGTAGTTTCTCTTACAAATTATAACTTCTTTTATGGTTGTGTTTCTCTCTTTCTTGTTTTATTTGTAAGTGTCTTATAATTAGATGTTTGTATAGATATTGTGCGTATTCTAAATTTAATGGTATTAGTTTTTGTGCGTTAAAATCACGTTTTATTTGCGTTATTATTCTAATAAATACTCTTAAAACTTTCATTTTTTCAAATTTCTATTGTAACTTTGCACTCTCAAAAATAACAAAGTAGATTTTAAACGATTATAAACGGATAAAGAAAAGAACAATTAGACGATTAAAAAAGGTATGAGTACAATAAATCAAAAGAAAATTTTTCAGGAGATGAAAAGTTTGGTTATGATAGCCATCGCCATAGGTATTGCAAGTTTTNGATGTTTGTATAGATATTGTGCGTATTCTAAATTTAATGGTATTAGTTTTTGTGCGTTAAAATCACGTTTTATTTGCGTTATTATTCTAATAAATACTCTTAAAACTTTCATTTTTTCAAATTTCTATTGTAACTTTGCACTCTCAAAAATAACAAAGTAGATTTTAAACGATTATAAACGGATAAAGAAAAGAACAATTAGACGATTAAAAAAGGTATGAGTACAATAAATCAAAAGAAAATTTTTCAGGAGATGAAAAGTTTGGTTATGATAGCCATCGCCATAGGTATTGCAAGTTTTGGGTGTTGCGCTTTTATCCTTTCACATAAAATTCCAATTGGCGGTATTGCAGGTATTTCGTCTGTTCTCTTTTGGGGAACAAATATTCCCGTGCAAGTTTCCTACTTTGCACTCAATCTTTTATTGCTCACTCTTGCTTTTAAGGTATTGGGTTGGCGATTTTGCGCACGTACTATCTACTCCGTTTCCTTCTTCAGCATATATGTTTCAGTATTCCAACCCCTATTGGAAGGCAACACGCTCTTTGCCAATGAGCCCTTTTTGGCGTGCGTTATAGGTGGTTTGCTCTTAGGATTGGGCACAGGAATAGCCTTGCAGTACAACGCCAGCACAGGAGGCTCGGATGTTGTGGCAGCAATGATTAACAAGCATCACGATGTGTCGTTGGGTAAAGTTATTCTCGCTTGCGACCTCATTATTATTACCTCTGGTTACGTAGTGTTGAAGAACTGGGAGAACATTATTTATGGTTACATTGCACTTTTCATTATGTCAGGTGTGGTCGACTATGTCATCAATGGTATGCGTGGTTCGGTTCAGTTCTTCGTTGTGTCGGACAAGTGGAAAGAAATAGGCAATGCCATCAACAATGATGTACACCGTGGTTGCACCCTTATCGATGCACGCGGCTTTTATACAGGCAAGGAGTTGGGAATGCTTTTTATCCTTGCTCGTCGTTCTGAAGCCCACGGTATATTCCGTGTCATTGACGAAATAGACCCCGAAGCCTTTGTTTCGCAAAGTGCTGTGAATGGTGTTTACGGCATAGGATTTGACAAGATGAAGGTGGGAAAGCGCAAAAAGATGATTGAAAATGCTGCTAAAGTAGATGAAAATCAGTAACTTTGCAGTATGAATATTGCGGAGATAAAAGATAAACGTATAGCAGTGCTGCTCTCTGGTGGCGTTGATAGCTCCGTGGTGGTGTACGAATTTGCACAACACGGTCTACATCCCGACTGCTTCTATATAAAGATAGGTCCTGAAGAGCGTGAGGAATGGGACTGCAACTCTGAAGAAGATCTTGAGATGGCTACAGCTGTGGCACATCGTTTTGGCTGCAAATTGGAGGTGATAGATTGCCACAAAGAGTATTGGAATCAAGTAACCAAATACACAATGGATAAGGTTAAGGCAGGATTTACGCCCAATCCAGATGTGATGTGTAACCGTTTGATAAAGTTTGGTGCGTTCCACGAAAAACGTGGGCACGATTACGACCTTATAGCAACGGGGCATTATGCACAAACAAAATGGATTGAGGGCAAGAAATGGTTGTGTACAAGTCCTGACCCTGTGAAAGACCAAACCGACTTCTTGGCACAAATCTACTCGTGGCAGTTGCAGAAAGCCATCTTTCCGATAGGGCATTACGAGAAGAACGAAGTACGCGAGATAGCCGAACGCGAACACCTTATCAACGCAAAGCGCAAGGATTCGCAAGGCATCTGTTTCCTTGGCAACATCGATTACAACGAGTATGTGCGCCGATACTTGGGCGAACAGGTGGGCGAGGTTGTGGAATTGGAAACAGGACGCAAGATAGGGCAGCACAAGGGCTTGTGGTTTCATACCATCGGGCAGCGTAAAGGGCTCGGCTTTGGTGGAGGTCCTTGGTTTGTAGTGAAGAAAGATGTAACGACAAACACCCTATACGTGAGTCACGGATACGACCCTGAAACAGCTTACAAAAAGGACTTTAAAATTCACGACCTGCATTGGCTGACCGAAGCACCTACACCTCCCACGGCTTCAACTTCAGCCGATGTGCCTAAAAACTATATCCCTATTCGTTTCAAGATACGCCATACTCCCGAATTTCACAAAGGCTTTTTGGAACTGATAAATGAAGGTGCAAGTGTTTCGCAATCGTCTATCGACTCTTTACAACCGACCAATGTACCCTCACAATCGACAGAAGGTTTGCAAACAAGCATCGATCAAGGTACAGCCATAATACATTCGGAGGCGAAAATACACGGCGTTGCCCCTGGACAGTTCTGTGTTATTTACGATGAAGACCACAACCGTTGCTTCGGTTCGGCTGAAATCACGTTGTAAGCAATGTGCTTCAACCCAAATCGCTCATTAGCCCGCAAAGGCTTTTCTCGAAGAAGTCTAACGACCGATTTGGGTTAAAAATAAAAAATATATGGCTGGTTCTATAAAATTAGCTTTGTTAGATTTTGAGCTTATTTTTGAGGTCAAAATGCAAGAGAGTGAAGGAGTGTAGCGAGCTACACGACTGAACGAACTTACATTTTGAACCAAAAACGGAGCAAGCCGAATGCAATCAAACTCGTTTGAATTGTTGAGGCGCAGCCTGTTTTATATAAAAAGAAGCCAAAAGATAACAAAACGTATATCATAAAAATTTAATGACTATATACGGTGGTAATTTATAGAACCAGCCATATATGTTTGCGCTGTCAAAGGTAGATTTTGAGTTGGGCGAACATATATGTTTTTCGTTTTAAAAAGATAGTGTTTGAGGAAAAACAGAACAATATTTTATGCTCCTTAAAAGTCTATCTGTAAAGAAGAAAATGAGGGGTTGAGGAGGGATAAGGCTTGTCAAGAAGCGTAAAAAGTTGGGCAAAGAATTGTGCCATTTCTTTGTTATCCGAAAATCTTTTGTTACTTTTGCAAATCAATAAAAGGAAAATCCAATGCTCAAATTTATGTCGCTTGGCAGTGGTAGCAGTGGAAATGCTTACTTACTCTACACCGATACCGATTGTATAATGATAGATTGCGGAGTGGGAATAAGACTGCTAAAAAAGCATTTGCACAACTACGGACTGCAACTATCAATGATACGTAACCTCTTGGTTACGCACGACCACGCCGACCATATCAAGGCAGTGGGGGCATTGAGCGTGGATCACAATATTCCTGTTTATGCTACAAAGGAAGTGCACGACGGCATTACACGCAACTGGTGTGTAAAACGGAAGGTAGGAGCAGAGATGGTGCGCTATATAAATAAAGGTGAAACTATCCAAGTGGGCGAGTTTCAGGTAACGCCCTTTGCCGTTCCACACGACAGCAACGACTGCGTGGGCTACTTTGTAGAATGTGAGGGGGTAAAGTTTACATTGGTAACAGACTGTGGACATATTACGGACGAAATAAGACAATATGTAAGACGTGCCAACTATCTTGTAATAGAAGCCAATCACGAGCCCGAAAAGCTTGCCGCAGGACCTTATCCACAATACTTAAAGGACAGAATAAGTAGCCCAAGTGGGCATCTTAGCAATGCTGAATGTGCAGAAACGATTGCAACAGAGGCTACACCCGAACTGAAATATGTATGGTTGTGCCATCTTAGCGATGAGAACAATCACCCCGAATTGGCACGCAAAACCATAGAAACCATCTTGAGAAGTCACGGACTGATAGCAGGAAAGGATTTCGGAATGGAGGTTTTGAAGCGCAAAACCCCAAGCGAGGTGTATGAATTAACCCTGTAAGAAAGGGTTAAAAAGTAACTTTCAAAGATATTTTGCATTATTATCTTGTATGCGAAGTGTAAAAGTTGTATCTTTGTTAAGTAAAAAATGAAGATACACAATGCGCAATATAGCAATTATAGGTGGTGGTGCAGCAGGCTTTTTTGCTGCCATTACTGCCAAAACAGAAGAACCAGAAGCCGTAGTAACCATCTTTGAACGAGCAGGACGGGTACTTGCCAAAGTGGGAGTTTCGGGCGGTGGTCGTTGCAACCTTACCAACTCGTTTGCAGAGATTGCAGACTTGAAAACTGCCTATCCACGTGGAGCGCAACTTATGAAACGACTTTTTAAAACGTTCGATTATCGTGATGTTTATAAATGGTTTGAGGATAGGGGCGTAAAGTTGGTGACACAGGCGGACGAATGTGTATTCCCACGTTCGCAAGACTCGCAATCTATCATTGATTGCTTAACCCATACAGCGCAAAAGGCTGGTGTTTCTGTTTGCCTACATCACGCATTGACGAGTATCAGTAAAGTGGAGGATAGCGAACAATTGGAAGTGAGATTTAAAGATAAAGCTCCAAGACGATTTGACAAGGTGATTATCACTACTGGTGGGTCGCCTCGAGCAGCAGGTTTGGAATACTTAGTCCACTTGGGGCATAAGATAGAACAGCCCGTGCCTTCGCTTTTCACATTTAATATTAAAGAAAAGGCATTTTGCAACTTAATGGGAACGGTGGTAGAACACGCTTCGTTGTCTATTCCTGCTACAAAGTTCAGAAGCACAGGGGCATTGCTTATCACCCATTGGGGATTGAGTGGCCCTGCAACGCTGAAACTATCGTCTTACGCAGCACGTTATTTGGCAGAGCAAGACTATAAGGCGCAAGTGGCTGTGAACTGGGTGAACGAGCGGAATGTGCAGATTGTAGAGGAACAACTGATGGCGTTGGCGTTGAAAAATCCGAAGAAACAAGTGGCAACGCTCCGACCTTTCGACCTTCCAAGTAGATTGTGGGAGTATCTGCTTCAGCGGTCAGGCATAGCAGAAACCAAGCGTTGGGAAGAATTGGGCAAGAAGTCGCTTCATAAACTTATAGAGGTGCTTACCAACGATATGCATACGATAGCTGGAAAAGGAAGCTTTCGTGAAGAGTTTGTGACCTGTGGAGGTGTAAGTTTGAAGAGTATCAATCCTAACACATTGGAAAGTAAAGTGTGTTCAGGGCTATATTTTGCAGGCGAAGTGTTGGATATAGATGCCATTACAGGTGGTTTTAATCTTCAAGCAGCGTGGACAACAGGGCGCATAGCAGGGAAGAAATAAAAACAAAGATACGAGCCTTTGAGTGAATAGGGTTATTTTACGTTATCCAACTTTTGCTGAAATGCTACTCTTTATACATATCTCTGTTTAAGAAAAAATATTGCTAAAAGAAAGCTTCTTTTAAAACAGGTTTTAATGTGCGTAAGGCGTGTAGGGGCTCATAAGCATTTGGGCATAAATCCCTTGAACTCCTCCAACTTCTTGATAAAAGGAACGAATTTTAAGTTAAACTGAGATGTGTATAAAGAGTAGATTGAAGTAAGGCAGAGTAATGTAAGCATCCAATATTAGCCGCCTTTCACACCAACAAATAACCCTTATATGTCTGGCAGCATATAAGGGTTATTTGTTATTTGAAGTTTGAAGGTAGCATTTTCGTGAGTTCCTCCTCCGTCATATCTGGCAGGGACCTTGAAAGAACTTCCTTCATCCATTTGTATGGCTCTATGCCTGCTTCCCTGCAACACGCCATAAAGGTATAGAAGATGGCGTTGTTCTCTGCTCCCTCATTGTTACCACAGAACAGGTAGTTCTTTCTTCCAAGCGTGATGGGTCTGATGGCCTGTTCCATAAGGTTGTTGTCTATGTTGAAGCGTCCGTCCTGCACATATCTGCCAATGCGTATCCATACGGCGAAGGCATAACGCAGTGCCTTCTCCATAGCTTCGCCTGGGGTGTACTGTTTGTGTACATCCAACATATAGGTCTCCAAATACTTAAGAATAGGGTAAGCTTTAGCCTTTCGTTCTGTCTCCACTTCCTCGGGTGGTGCTTTCTTGTGTTTGAGGTTTTCCTCCAACTCATAAAGCGTGGCTATCGTTTCGATGATATGGGCGGCGTT
>NZ_LT706987.1:25665-88851 GCF_900155655.1 Prevotella ihumii | reverse complement strand
ATAAAAAAATAAGGCGAAAAAAAAACCGCCATTGAAATGGAATGTTCCATTATCAATGGCGGTTCTTTATAATTGTTTTATCCCTCTATACCTCAATGCTTTGCAATGTTAGCTCTTTTGGGTATAGAAAGTCTTTATGGATTTACTTTACCACTTTCAAGTCGTAGTTCATTTCCTTAGCTTCTGACTCTTCCAACTGGTCGTTTACCATACGAAGGGTAGCATCGTCTACTTGGAGGAAGTAAGTGTCGTTGCCTTCGCCGAATGTAAACTTGTAGCCTACCTTCTTCTTGCCGTCAACGTCCTTTTCTATCTTTTCAGCAGTACCTGTATATTTGTTTACAACGTCCTTGCCCTTTTCAGCTTCGAGCAATGTTTCTGTTGCGCTGAAACCGTTTGTGCTGTCTGTAGCCATAGCTATTTCGTAACGTGTTCCAGGACCATCTGCTGCTGGAATTTCGCCTGCATAGCGAATTGAGTCTACTGTTGTTGCAGTGGTATCTGCTGTTTTAGCTTCTTCTGTTTTACCTTTTTGCTGGCATGCAACCAATGTAGCGCACGCTGCGAATAATACTAATACTTTTTTCATTTCTATAGAGTTTAATTTTAAATTGCTACAAAGTTAATTATTAATTGATATTTAGCACTAATTAATTCTATAAAAATTGCTAATGTCTTGAAGATTAAAAATAATTATGCAATATATTGCTCTTATGTTATTTTTTGAGCAATATATTGCATAGTGTTTGTTTTAGATGCAAATCGTTTTTACACTAAGCTGTCTATTATTCCTTTTAGCTCCTTCAGCTGGTCGCGCACAGAGATAAGGCTTTCCATCACCTTTTGGCTCTTGTCGGCTCCTGAACGGTTCTCTTGCAACATCTTGCGTGCAGCCGCAATCTTGAAGCCACGCACCTTTACAAGGTTATAAATAACTTTTATTTGTTCTATATCCTTTTCGGTGTATTGGCGCACACGGTTTCCCGTGGTCTTGGGACGGAGATGTGGAAACTCGGTTTCCCAATAACGCAACAAGCTTTCTGAGACTCCAATTTCTTGTGCCACTTCCTTAATAGAGTAATATAGCTTTCGTGATTTCTCTTCCATTTATATTTTGTTTCACGCTTGTTTACTACCCTTATGGGTAATCATTTAGCAATTCATTTGCAAAAATAGTGAAAAGTCAGTATCTTTGCAACACTTTTCATTGAATTTTAATAAATTAAGAAATAATAAAGATGATGACAGCTAACGAAATTCGTGACTCGTTCAAAAAGTTTTTTGAGTCGAAAGGTCATGTCATTGTACCGTCCGCTCCTATGGTAATCAAGGACGACCCTACGCTGATGTTTACTAACGCTGGTATGAACCAGTGGAAAGATATTATATTAGGTACAAAAGAACCCGAACCACGTCGCCGTGCCGACTCGCAAAAGTGTCTCCGTGTAAGCGGAAAGCACAACGACTTGGAGGAAGTGGGACACGATACCTATCACCACACGATGTTCGAGATGTTGGGCAATTGGAGCTTTGGTGATTATTTCAAAGAAGAAGCCATCGATCACGCTTGGGAATACTTGGTAGAGGTATTGAAGCTCGACCCAAAAGACCTTTATGTTACCGTGTTTGAAGGTAGTCCTAAAGAAGGCATAGGCAGAGACAACGAGGCGGCAAAGTATTGGGAAAAGCATCTCCCTGCCGACCATATTATAAATGGAAACAAGCACGACAACTTCTGGGAAATGGGCGACACAGGTCCTTGCGGTCCTTGCTCCGAAATCCATGTCGACTCTCGCAGTGCTGAAGAAAAGGCAAAGAAGCCAGGTCGTGAGCTTGTAAATATGGACGACCCACAGGTGATTGAGATTTGGAACATTGTCTTTATGCAATTCAATCGCAAGAAAGATGGTTCGCTCGAACCATTGGCAATGAACGTCATCGACACAGGTATGGGCTTCGAACGCTTGGTGCGTATGCTTCAAGGCAAGAACTCCAACTACGATACAGATATCTTCCAGCCTGTAATCAAGGAAATGGAACGATTGAGCGGTAAACAGTACGGATTTACTACTCCATCGGGCGAAAACGGTGAGGCAAAGAATGAACAAGAAAAGATAGATATTGCAATGCGTGTAGTGGCAGACCATATGCGCGCAGTGGCATTCTCTATTGCTGATAGTCAGCTTCCAAGCAATGCAAAGGCTGGCTATGTTATTCGTCGTATTCTTCGTCGTGCGGTGCGTTATGCTTACACCTTCTTAGGTCAGAAAGAGGCATTTATCTATAAGCTATTGAATATCTTTATCCACGAGATGGGCGGTGCTTACCCTGAACTTCCTGCACAGCGTGAACTTATCACACGTGTGATAAAGGAAGAGGAAGACTCGTTCCTCCGCACTTTGGAAAAGGGTATCAACCTTCTCAACGATGCTATGGAACGTATGCAGACTGAAGGCAAGACAGTGCTTGACGGCAAGGAAGCATTCCGCTTATTCGATACCTTTGGTTTCCCACTCGACCTGACCGAACTTATCTGTCGTGAAAAGGGCTTCACCGTAGACGAAAAGCAGTTCGAGGAGGAGATGGCACAGCAGAAGGCACGTGCTCGCAATGCAGCAGCGGTGGAAAACGGCGACTGGGTGGTATTGGCTGAAGGCGAACAACAGTTTGTAGGTTACGACTATACCGAATACGAATGTCGCATTTTGCGCTATCGTCAAGTTACACAAAAGAAGAATACCTACTACGAGGTAGTGCTCAACAATACGCCTTTCTATGGAGAAATGGGTGGACAAGTAGGCGACCAAGGTGTTCTTGTTAGCGAAGATGAGACAGTGGAAATTATCGATACCAAGCGTGAGAACAACCAGAGTATTCACATCGTAAAGCAATTGCCAAAGCATATCGAGGCAGACTTTATGGCTTGTGTAGATACTGACAAGCGTGATGCTTCGGCAGCCAACCATACAGCAACTCACTTGTTAGACTATGCGCTCAAGCAGGTATTGGGCGAACACGCTGAACAAAAAGGTTCGTATGTAAGCTCTGACACATTGCGTTTCGACTTCTCGCACTTCCAAAAGGTTACAGACGAGGAGTTGCGACAGGTGGAACGTCTTGTAAACGATATGATTCGTCAGGACATTCAGCGTGAGGAACATCGTGATACCCCATTGGAAGAAGCTAAGAAGATGGGAGCTGTGGCATTGTTTGGCGAGAAATATGGCGACAAGGTTCGTGTGATTAGCTTTGGTCCTTCGTGCGAGTTCTGCGGTGGTATCCACGCTACCTCTACAGGTCGTATAGGTTTCTTCAAGATTGTGAGCGAAAGTAGCGTTGCAGCAGGTGTACGTCGTATAGAAGCACTTACGGGTCAGAAGTCAGAAGAAGCTATCTATGCAGTGGAAGATACATTGCGCGACTTGAAAGCACTCTTCAATAATGCGAAAGACCTCAAGGGTGTTGTTGAGAAGTTTATACAGGAACACGACACCTTGAAGAAAGAAATGGAAAGTTTCCGCCAACAAGTTGTAAGTCGTACAGCTAAATCGTTGGTAGAGCGTGCAGAGGTGAAGAATGGCATTAGCATCGTGAAGGCAGTGTTGCCAGTAGAACCTGCATCAGCCAAGGATATTGTGTTCAAGGTGCGTGAAGCTATTCCCGAAAAGCTTGTTTGCGTATTGGGTTCAACCCACGAAGGCAAACCATTGCTCTCTATTATGTTGAGCGATGATATGGTGAAAGATTACGAACTCAATGCAGGAAAGATAATCCGCGAGGCTGCCAAACTGATGAAGGGCGGCGGTGGCGGTCAACCTCACTATGCACAGGCTGGCGGTAAAGATGTTGATGGTGTAACGGCTGCTGTGTATAAGGTGATAGAGTTGGCTCAACTTTAAGCCTTTACATTCGTACAACTTTACTACTCCAATGCTTATTGTTTGGAGGCAAACATACAAATGGCTCGCATCGTTTATCGGTGCGAGCCATTTTTTAACCCAAATCGGTCATTAGCCCGCAAAGGCTTTTTAAAGCGTTTAGATGTTATGCTTTTCTTCGTCTTTGCACCTTATTTTGGCTCTTTTCGTTTGTTTTTTCAGTTGTTTAGCTCGCTAAACGTCTTCAAAAACAACCAAAAATAGCTCAAAATAAGCTCGCAAATCTCGAAGAAGTCTAACGACCGATTTGGGTTTAACGCATTTTACATTACACCTTAAATATATTACCTCAAACAGAATTTTATGTAAAAAATAATGTTTTTCAACTATGGGTTAAGGAACTTAATAGGTAAATAATAGTAATATCATATTTGAAATGCTGTTTTAATTTGCTATCTTTGCATTTATGATTGACAGATCAACGATAGACAGAATATTAGATGCAGCAAACATTGTAGATGTTATCTCTGAATATGTTACGCTTCGCAAGGCGGGAACAAGTTTTAAAGGCTTGTGTCCGTTTCACGACGATCGCACTCCTTCGTTCTCTGTAAGTCCTGCAAAGGGGGTTTACAAATGTTTTTCGTGTGGTGAGGCTGGCAATGTAGTCAACTTTATTATGAAGCACGACCAACTGTCGTGGGCTGAAGCCTTGCGTGTGTTGGCAAAGAAATACAACATTGAGATACAGGAACGTGAGCTAACCACCGAGGAACGCCAATTGGAAAACGAACGTGAAGCAATGTTCTTGGTCAACGAG
Organism: Prevotella ihumii; assembly: GCF_900155655.1. GTDB lineage: Bacteria > Bacteroidota > Bacteroidia > Bacteroidales > Bacteroidaceae > Prevotella > Prevotella ihumii. Next base: position 84,153 of record NZ_LT706987.1, on the reverse strand, counting down.
TGGGCAGCAAAGCACTTTCACGATATATTAAAGAATAATGTGGACGGGCAAGCTATTGGTTTGCAGTATTTTCGCAGTCGTGGTTTCAGAGATGATATTATAGAAAAGTTTCAATTGGGTTTCTGTCTTTCGGGTCGTCAAGACTTCTCCAATGCCGCCCTTGCAGCAGGTTATAAGCGTGAGTTCTTATTGAAAACAGGGCTATGCTATGAACGTGAGAATGGCGACTTATTAGACCGCTTCAATGGTCGTGTTATTTTTCCGTGGACAAATGTCAGCGGAAAAGTGATAGCCTTTGGAGGTAGACTGTTGGACTCACGCACAAAGGGGGTAGCCCAGAAGTATGTAAATTCCCCAGGGAGCGAAATTTATCAGAAAGACCACGCACTCTATGGCATCTTCCAAGCCAAGAAAGCCATTGGAAAGTTCGACCTTGTATATATGGTAGAGGGTTATACCGATGTGGTTTCGATGCACCAATGCGGTATTGAGAACGTAGTGGCAAATAGCGGAACAGCATTGTCGGTTCATCAAATCAAAATACTGCATCGCTTCACGCAGAACATTGTTTTGCTCTATGACGGCGATGAGGCAGGTCAGCACGCTGCATTGCGAGGTACGGATATGCTCCTTGCCGAAGGAATGAACGTAAAAGTGCTGTTGCTTCCTGACGGGAAAGACCCTGACGAATTGGCTCGTAGCTTTACAGCAGAGGAATTTAGAAAATACATAGAAGACAATCAGACCGACTTCATTGTATTTAAAATCAATCTGCTCTTACGAGGTGTAACCGACCCCGTGAAACGTTCGGAGGCGGTAAACTCTATTGTACAAAGCATTGCCGTAATCAAAGACCCCATACTACGCGACACCTATCTGCGTGAATGTGCGCATCGTACAGGCGTAAAGGAGGAAACACTCATCACACAGATGAACCGTTTCATCTATAACGATAAAGAACAGCAACGCCGTGAACAAGAACGTGCCGCACAAAGTGCCGAAGCAATTACTGCCACACCCGAACCTCTTCGTCCTGCCACACCTATGCAGCAAGCATCAAAGGTAGAAACAATGCTTGTGCAAGCCATTGTGCGTGACGGTGAAAAGATAATCTTCCGAGATATTGAAAACGAAGAAACGGGAGAGAAAATAAGTCTGAATGTGGCACAATACATCGCTTACGATCTTGGCTTAGATGACCTTTCGTTTGCCAATCCACTTTCTGTTCAGATACTTGCTGAAGCTGTGGAGCATAGCGGGGAGGAAGGATTTAAAGCCGAAGAATACTTTACCCATCACACAGATGCACTCATTTCTACATTGGCTGTGAAATTGAGCGTAGACCAGTTCCACCTTTCGGAAAGTATGCAGGTAAAGGAAAGAGAGACAGACTTGAAAGATCGCATCGTACACCTCATTCTCGACTACCGAATGGACTATGTCGACCATCGCTTAAAGGAATTACAAGCAGCCCTATCTTCCGAAAACGACCTTACAAAGATGATGGAAAAGATGGGCGAAATAAAGCAAATGCAGGATATGCGTAATATTCTTGCTCGCAAACTTGGTAATGACATTGTGGTATGATCAATATTTTTAGAAAATTATTTGGAACTAAGCTCCGCCTATCTGATGTGAATATGAATACCAACAAGCAGATGGTGGAGACGGCTCTTGTTTCCTTGAATAGCAAATACGAATGGAAGAAAGAGGATAAAGATTGGCTTGCGTTGTACGACTATCAAAATGGGCATTTTGGTATTCGCCTACAAGAGTCTACACCTTATGCCGTCTTATCTTATCTCTTTATAGCCGATGCACAAATGGAATATCTCAGCAATGTAAGACAATTGTGCAATCATCTTAATTTATCGTCAGATAGCAGTCGTTTTGTTTACTCTATCAATAACGAAACGAATACTATCGACCTCCATCTCTTCACCTCTATTTTGTTAGATCCTGACCGTTCATCCGACATCATCTCGCTTGCTATGCGTGAGATGTTTGGTTGGCAAGCATTGTTGATGCGTAAATTAGCCGATGTAATAAAGGCGCAGAAAGAAAACAAGAATAGCGATACGGAAGTGTCGGAAAGCCAGTTGATGTGCGAACTTTTCCTTCTTCGTGAACAAGAAGTGAACCATCAGAAAATGGCAGACCAATGGCGAAGTAATCCTGTTGAACCGCTTACTCTTGGACAATGGTTGCGCACAGCGTGGGGGTGGAGCGATGTTGTGGTATCCGAATTGAGCGTGATAACCGATAGGGTAGAGACCATCAACGATAAGGCTGCTATTGAGGCGTTTACCTTCTCCGATGCGCTCATCAAGGACAATGCTTTTGTACGCAAAGACCTCACACTCAACCTTACATTCTTTATCCCTTCCGAGCCAGACCGCCGCCGTTATATGACTTTCTTTGTTCAGCAGGTGGACACAACCAATGATGCACTTTATTATCGTATATCGTCAATGCTGCAATCGTTGTCGCCTACTACGTCCGAAACCATTTATGCAGAACATATACAGTCTTACTCGCACTCGGTACTTGTAGCTTTCGACCTTAGAGACAACAAGCAATTGATGGCAGAGTTTAAGTATATGTGGCAAGATGCAAAAGACAAGTTGGAAAAAGGCGCAGTATCAGAACTATCAGACGAGCAACGTCTCATAGCCGAAGTGGTATTGCCCGATGTTGCAGGTTATCTTTATCGTGGGCGAAAACTTTATCTTGCCAAGCGATACTATGAGGCTATACTTTGGTTGAGCAATGCTTTCGGTTTACTACACTCCAAAGCTGACGCAATGGAAGCCGATAACCAGCAGTTCTTTTATGACCTTTGCTATATGTTGGGTTTCTGTTACAATCAAATTCAGCAACACGAAACAGCGTTCTATTACCTCTCTTTCACCATTCACCTCAATCGTATCACCTACACAGAAGAATATATCAACACGCTTATAGCGATGCACGATGTTCGTGCGCTCAACTATATAGAAAATATAGAACGAGAAATGGAGGGGGAATATCAAAATCGTGACGATGAAGAAGAAACTTTAGACCAAAACATACAGGCTTTTCGCTCTTTTCTCAATCGACAGAAAGCATTCCTTTTCATAGAGAAGGGTAGTTGGGACGAGGCCGAAAAGCTACTTAATGTACTCATTAACGACCCTCGTAGCACCGACTTTGCCTTACAAGAATTGGCTTATCTGCAGAGTTTGCGCAATAAAAAGAAAGAGTAGCCTATGATTTATGTACACTGGATAGTTCTCGTTGCCTACACCGTTATTGCCATTTTGGCAATGATAACCGTTGTAATGGAGCATCGCCAACCTGCCAAAACCATTGCTTGGATATTGGTGCTGGCTTTTATGCCGCTGTTGGGAATTGTCCTGTACTTCTTCTTTGGGCGGCGCACTCGTAAAGATAGGCATATCTGGCAGCGCAGTCTTGACCAACTGACCAAGCGTTCGATGGTGGAATTTGTAGAACAAAAGAACCTTCAAATTCCAACCGAACATAAAGAAATCATACAACTTTTTATGAATCAGAATTGGGCTTTACCATTCAAAAACAACGAAACGGAAGTCTATACCTCTGGTTACGAATTTTTTCCTACCTTGTTGGCTGAGTTTAACAAGGCAAAACACCATATTCACATTGTTTCTTATATCATCGAAGACGACCCTTTAGGGCGCCTCGTACGTGATGCCCTCATTGCAAAGGCTCGTGAGGGCGTTGAGGTGCGTTTTCTTTACGACGATGTGGGTTCGTGGAAAGCAAGCAATCGTTTCTTTGAAGAAATGCGTGAGGAAGGCATTGAGGTTCACTCGTTTATGCCTGTGCGCTTTCCTGCATTTACGGGAAAGGTGAATTATCGCAACCATCGCAAAATTATCGTCGTTGATGGCAAGGTGGGCTTTATAGGGGGAATGAACATCGCTCTACGTTATGTAAAAGGGACACAGCGCGAAGCGTGGCGCGATACTCACGTCAGGATAGAGGGAGCTGCCGTTTATGGACTTCAGCGTGCTTTCCTTATCGACTGGTTTTTTGCCGATCGCACACTCATTACCGACCGAAAATACTATCCCGAAACCACCCTTACGCCCAACAATAGCCTTATTCAGATTGTAACAAGCAGTCCTACAAATCTGTGGCCAGAAATAGAGCAGGGCTATCTAAAAATTCTAATGAGCGCAAAGCATTACATCTATATGGAGAGCCCTTATTTCTTGCCTACCGAACCTATACTCTTTGCCCTTCGCACAGCAGCATTGGCGGGTGTAGATGTACGCCTGTTGCTTCCTTTAAACGCTGATTCTAAACTCGTAAGTTTGGCTTCACGCACTTATCTTTGTCAAATAGCAAAGGCAGGTGCAAAGGTGTTGCTCTACACAAAGGGCTTCAACCATTCCAAACTTCTTGTAGCCGATGACAGCATTGCTACCATAGGGTCGACCAACATTGATTTCCGAAGTTTTGAAAACAATTTTGAGGGCAATGCTTTCTTCTACGATACTACCACCGCAATACGCATCAAAGAAATATTCCTTACAGATTCTGTCGATACTATTCCGTTAGAACAGCTCCGTACTATCAATAACGAATCGTTCCTTTTCCGTCTTTGGGAATCTTTAGTGCGACTGCTTAGCCCGTTGTTATAGACTGATAAAGTGTGCAATCCATCTTTTATAGCCATAGACAGCAAAGCAAAAGCAAAGCTGTCTATGGCTTTTATATGAGGTATAACAAAGTTCTTTTTATGCCTCTTGATATACAAAAAAATCTACAGCACTTTCTCTGTATCCATAAGTAACAAATTCAATACCTCTTGGTTTATGCGTATTGTTTTTCTCTACCTTTACTTCAATAGATTTTAAATCGTTTGCAATATAGAATGTTACCCAATCATAGTGTATTCGTTGAACACCATTAGGCAAAAGTTCATTTTCTATTTTTTTAGGATCAATTCTTCCGTCCTTAAATTCTTCTTTAGTTATGTCAGGATCTTTTATTGTAAGATATAAGGTGTTAAACCACCAAGGATGCTTTTTCAAGATTACTTCGTTAATTTGCGTTCCTCCTTGAGCATCAAATGCTAAACTTATATATTTGCTTCTTGCTTCTTGACTTAAATCGTCACAAGCTGTTAAACAGAACACAAGAAATAAAACATTTGTAATAAGTAACAATAGTTCGTTAAAATTTGAGATAATTGTTACGCAGCTTTCCTCTGCCAGCCAAAGAGTTCTTTGATAGTATGACTAATTAACTTTCGGTTCGGTATGCTCCGACACCTGTCGAAAATTAATTTTGCAATGTATGTGCTCGCCATGAGCTCCTTGAAAGAAGCCATGGAATACGGTAGCCCGTTTTCCTTCATCATCACCTTTGCCACATTCTGTGATGCAAATGATGCGTTGTAGGAGAAGTCCAACTGATTCTTGTGCCTTGCCTGGCAATGCGCGAGTCCGGTATACTGCTTGGCATCACGGAAGCAAAACTCGATTTGGAATCTTGAGCGGTATGTGCGCAACACTTCCTCACCTGATATGGCTGTCTTTGTAGAGAAGAAAAGTTTGTGCTTGCCGTTCGGCATCACCCAAATGACAAGACGCACTTTCTGCTTCAGTGCCTTTGAATAGGCGATGAGTGTGTAAGCTGTGCCTTCAAGTCCTTCGATATGCATCTTCGCCATACGCGTGAGGTCGAGTTTCTTGTAATTGATTTTCCCGTCAAGTGTTTTGGGACGCCCGGGCTTATTGGAACGAGGTCCCGTGTACACATAGTATAGGCTCGCCGTATCCCTGAAACGGCTGACAAGATGAAAGCCTTGCTCCTTGATTCCCTCCACAAACGGACGGATAGAGAAGAAAGCATCAGCGACAACAATATCGGTGACCTTCAACAATTCTTTCCTGTAGCGTTTGATGACGGCAATGTAATGCTGCACAAGAGTCATGCTACGCAGTTTCAACTCTCTTGTAGAAGGGGTTTGATGGGCACGAAGCATCATACAGTTGTTGGCGTAGACATCGACAAGGGCAAGTCCCATGATTTCAAGTCCGTGTTTCATGGAACCTGCACAGCCGGACCAGAAAGTACCAACATGCGGAGTCTTCTTGCCTGACTTACTGATGTAGCTCGGATCTATGGCTATAGCCAACAGTCCGTCCATGTTCAGATAACGCTGGGAAAGGTAGAGGTTGAACTTAACNAATAACCGCCACGCCAGGGCGATAACCAAGGAACTTCTTGTATGTAGGCTTTGCATCATACTTCTCTGTCTCTATGAACTGGTGGTCGAAATCAACATCATACATCTCACCCTCTTTCAGTTGGCCAGATGCAAATATACAATTGAGCAATAAAGTATTGAGAGTGTCAGCCGTATTGAACTCGTAGGTCCTGCCCATATCTGATGTGTATGAAATGTTTTCTTGCGTCAACTCCTTTATCGCTCTGAGGATAGTATCAGAGCTACAAGTGCGAAGTGTCGGATGAAGCGAGAGGTGGTTCATCAAATGAGTAGTGACATCCGGGGGTACATAAACCGCCACAGAAGTAGATACTTATGAGAGAACGGATGATTTCGCTGTACTGATAACCGAACGATCCACACCTTAGACCGAGGGTTGAGTCGATTACAGATGATAATGTGGAGTCAAATTGCTCCATGATTGAAAATAATCCCCCAAAAGGAGTGAGTTTCTCAGATTTAATTTGTATCTTCGCCATGCCTATCGTCGGATTCTCTTGTTTTTTTTACAACACTAAGATAAGTGAAAAATCTGACGTGGCAAAATCCTAAGCAACTTTTTGTTGCTCAGGTACTTAATAAGTTTAATTTATAATAGTGTTGCGGAATTAAGGTTAAATACGAATAATTTTAATAGAAAGTGTTGATTATGAATATACTTGAAACTAGCCATCTCACTTTTAACTACAGAAATCATTCTGTATTAGAAGACATTAACTTGAAGATTCCAGAAGGTTCCATTTATGGATACTTAGGCAAGAATGGAGAGGGTAAATCAACAACGATAAAGATACTTTTAGGATTGGAGCAAACTAAAATAAATACGGTATTTTTCAATAAANGGCATCTCTGCAGATTTCTGTATATTGGTCGAGTGGTTCTGATGTCATTTGCTTTATGTTTTTGCTACTATAAAGTTACTGATAATCAGCCACTTGGCCAAATTTTATTAGTTATATTAAGTTAATTAACTCTCTCATTTTCAAACGATTACATTAGAATTAACGAAGTATTGAAGTAAGATAGATTTTTTCATTGTATACCTCAAATCCGCAACTTAACTTTTCAACGTCCTTCTTGCGTGTACACATCCTCTCATTACTGAATTTGCAGATAATTAGAACTGAAATCCCCACTTCAGCCTACAACATCCCCTTACCCCACAATGCGACTTGAGGCAATACGCAGTATCATACCCATAAGTTGTAGGCGTTATCCAAAATCTGTCTGGAACACATCCGCGTAAGCATTGTTACAAGTATAGATATTCAGCACATACTGCCTTGATGTCCTGATCCACTTTGCTGGTACAGAGACAAACCTGAAGACAAGCGCTTTTATGCGGCTTGTTGTATTGAGTCCGAACCTCTTTACATCAAGTCTTTGGATAATGGCCTTGTAGAAGTTACGGATAAGTGCTGTAAGAAGAAGGAACACGGTGTTCTCTGCCATGAAGGATTTGGGCAATCGNTTTTTCAATGGCTTGACCTTATCGCTGATATGACGGACGAGATAGAGATAGAAGTTCTTCAGCATGGCGGTAACCATCATAAAAACCATATTCTCAGCCATAAAGGAAAAGGGCAGATGTGACCATCCGAAGTCATTGTTCTGTATGTCGAAGTTCTTTTCGCTTGCTCCACGCTCATTATAAAATGTAATGATGTCTTTCTCGGTAGACATCCAGTTATTGGTGAGGATACAGCGGTATGTGTATATTACTCCGAACATATCTGTCTGTTGCTTGCCATCCTTGTCTTTCAAAGGACTACGCTGTACGACAAGCCTGTATGACTTTCCTTCTATTAAGTTGTCTATGCTGACGGAGGTGACATCGCATCTCTCATAATCAACCTCAACACTCTTCCATTCTTTCAGCTGGCGGAAGTCCTCGTGTCGGCTGCCGCAGTTGGCAGCACGTATATAGAACGTGTTGCAGCGCTGCTCTACGGTTTGGATAATTTCCTTTGAGAACGATCCGCAATCAGCACGGAAACGCTCTATTACCACACCAAGTTCTGAGGTTACACGGTCCATAATGCGACGGAGCGTGTCTTCTTGATGGAATCTCACATTGGTGTTTCCGTCACGATTCTCACCTCCGACTATGATTCCCCCAATGGAAGCCCAACCAGGGAAATAGCCAAAATCCTGCTTGTAAGAATATTTTGCATCGAACTTGTGGGCTGGAATAAACTGGTGATCAAAGTCTAAGTCAACATGACTGCCCACCTTTATAAGCCCCATTCTTCGTATCATCCGTAAAAGTAAGGTATTCAACTTTTCTGCTGTGTTGAAACTATACGACTTGTCGGAGGTCTTGCTCTTATAGACAATATTTTTCTCGGTAAGCTCCTTTAGTCCGCGCCCCACAGTGTCGGCACCGGGTAACAGCGTATCAGGTCTTTGCTTGAACTGCCCAATAAGCGCATTGATGTCCTCAAGGCATTCTCCACCACAAAGGTAACTGAAGAAGAGAGATCCAAAAATACTTCCATAACAGAATGCTTTGCCGCTACTTCCACGTTTGCCCAATACAGATTCGGTAAGTTTTTCAAAGCCCAACTTTGAGAAAACGTCCATAATATGATAAATTCCACCGAAAGAAGTGATATTCTCGTTTTTAATTGCTACCTTTGCCATATCAGTTTTTTGCTTACTCGTTTATGTTTACAGCACCAAGATAGGTGAAATTTCTGACATATCCAAGTGTTTTGAGAACTTTGTTTCTCAGGCACTTGGAGTTCTTACAAGAATTTATGCTGCGGAATTAAGGTAAAAAAGAATTTCATTCCAACAGATTGCATATCCTTCAAAATATAGGATGCTTGATTGAACATCCATTCTTTTATGCAGATTTGAGTGCCTATGAGAATCTAAAATATTTGGATATACTATATCATTGTGGACAAAAACGCATTCAAGAGGTTCTAGAGCTTGTGAATTTGACTAAAGATAAAGACAAAAAAGTTAGAAAATATTCTACAGGAATGAAACAACGCTTGGGAATTGCGATGGCAATGTTTCATAATCCTAAATTACTCATTCTTGACGAACCACTCAATGGACTAGATCCTCAAGGTGTTTTTGAAATGAGAGAGCTAATGTTCAAACTTAAAAGTAAAGGAAAAACTATTTTCATTTCAGGACATATCTTAGCTGAAATGGAGAAAATATGCACACACATCGGAATATTAAATAATAAAAGATTATTGTTTCAAGGAGAAATTAATAGTCTACTCAATCAGAAAAAGCAATCTTATTTAATACATACGGACCAACCGGAACGATGCATGAAGATATGTAAAGAACACTTGATTCCCACAAAAAGGATCTCTGAAGCAACGCTTATTATAGAAATAGAGCAAGATGGTTCCTTTGACAGTTTTAAAAAATTAATGCAACAAAACCACATTCAAATTTTATTTGCAGATACATACCAAGAAAATTTGGAGTCTGTATTCCTTCATCTAATAAAAACCGACTTATGAAACCTATATCGTTCTTTACTATTCTTAAAAGTGAACACTATAAATTAAGATTTAATATTGCCATTTGGCTTTTCTTGCTATTTCCTTTGTTCATGACTTTATGCGTCGATATATATGTTTTGCATAAACATGCTGATGATATCTATAATCCGGTAATAACTTTTGATTATAATCCTTGGGTATGGGTATTGGGTAGATACATCTTCGACTCCTATGCTCTGCTTTATCCAATTCTTGCAGCCATTTTGAGTTATTCTTTATGCGATGTAGAATATAAGAATTATGGATTTAGACTTCTTTTTACAAGACCAATTAGCAAGCTGACAATTTATTCGAGCAAAATAGTCTTCCTTTTAGAGATTAACTTTATTTCTTTCCTTATAGGTTATCTTACTTTCCTCCTGTCTGGTTTTGCTCTGGATAAGTTATTACCTGGATATGAATTCTCCAGTTATAATGTTAATAACCTAATAGCTTCTTATTTCTCTTATTTGTTTATAGCACTTTCTGCTGTTTCATTTATACAATATTATCTTAGTTTGATTTTTAAGAGTTTTGTTTTACCTATTGGGTTTGCTAGCCTCATGACGATTTTTGGTATTATTGCTCAAAATAAAGATTATATCTACCTTATACCCTATAGTACAGTGTGGAGATTAAACTATTGTTTTTATAGCGGGATAATAAACTTTTCGAAAGGCGAATACGTAAACATAGCCTATGTGTTATTCTTTGTCGTTATCTCTTTTTTTGTATTTATAAGGAAAAAATAAAAGATACCCTTCGGTGAAAAAATCAAATAATTAATTAAGAAATAAAACTTTAGAGATGTTACAGAAATTAGCACTTCAAAAGAGTATTTCATTAATACACTAGTGGATATATTACTACAAATCTTCTGAAAGAATTCAACTTTAGTATCATCAGATTTATACATGAAACAAAATGCAGTCCCTAGCGTAATATTAGGGTAATAATAACTTAACAACTTAAAATTATGAAAAAATTAAGCCTCAAATCTGCAACTAAGCCCTTGAACGTCCTTATTGCGTTTACCCGTCCTCTCATTACTGAATTTGCAAATAATTTGAACTTGAAGCACCCACTTCTGCCTACAATATCCCCTTACCCCACAATGTGACTTGAGGCAATACACAATATCATTCCCATAAGTTGTAGGCATGATCCAAAATCAGTATGGGAAACATCTGCGTAAGCATTATTACAGGTATAGATATTCAGCACATACCGCCTTGATGTCCTGATCCACTTGGCTGGTACAGAGATAAACCTGAAGACAAACGCTTTTATGCGACTTGTTGCATTGAGTCCGAACTTCTTTACGTCAAGTCTTTGAATAATGGCCTTGTAAAAGTTACGGATTATACCGACTATCAAATCGCCAATAACCGCCACGCCAGGGCGATAACCAAGGAACTTCTTGTATGTAGGCTTTGCATCATACTTCTCTGTCTCTATGAACTGATGGTCGAAATCAACATCATACATCTCACCCTCTTTCAGTTGGCCAGATGCAAATATACAATTGAGCAATAAAGTATTGAGAGTGTCAGCCGTGTTGAAATCGTAGTTCTTACCCGTATCTGACGTGTATGAGATGTTTTCTTGCGTCAACTCCTTTATCGCTCTGAGGATAGTATCAGAGCTACAAGTGCGAAGTGTCGGATGAAGCGAGAGGTGATTCATCAAATGAGTAGTGACATCCTGGGGTACATGAACCGCCACAGAAGTAGATACTCATGAGAGAACGGATGATTTCGCTGTACTGATAACCAAACGATCCACACCTTAGACCGAGGGTTGAGTCGATTACAGATGATAATGTGGAGTCAAATTGCTCCATGATTGAAAATAATCCCCCAAAAGGAGTGAGTTTCTCGGATTTAATATGTATTTTTGCCATGCCATATCAGAGTTTTGCTTGCTTGTTTTGCAACACTAAGATAAGTGAATTCTTTGACATGGCAAAATCCTGAGCAACTTTTTGTTGCTCAGGTACTTAAATAGTTTAAGTTATAATAGTGTTGCGGAATTAAGGGTATATTAATTTTCTTGTTTTGGCCATAAAATAAGATAAGCAGGTTTTGAACGATAATCCATAGCATTATTCTTTCCTGTATACTTAAATTCATTACCTACATTTCTCCATTTTTCATTGAGTGCCTCTCTTGTATTGCATTTTCTGTATTTAGTGCAGGTTTATCATTATTTCCTCTTGTTGTACACATTGCTTTATATTGTTGTGCTTCCTTTTGGCAATCCTGTATTTCCTTATTATTACCTGCAATCATATTCTGAATATGGTGTTGCATTTCAGCTTCTTGCAAGATGTTTTTCTTAAACCTTCCAGAATCTAATACTGCATAAACAGGGAAAGTTCTTTTATCCTTAGACACTATGGCATATCCGTGTTCATTTTCAAATGTTACTACATAAAAATTGTCTGCAAACTCAGTAAGTTTGTCGTTTGCTCTTGATTGTGGTTCATTTGCCAAGTCTATAACTTTCTTGTTGACAGCTTGTAAAAGCAACAAGAGAAATAATAACTGATAGTTTGGTTAATTGTTTATTTATGTTTTTTTGTAGTATTTTGGCTGCAAAGATAATTACTTTATTTTTTCGAAATACGTTTTTAACAATATTTAAACCCAAATCGATCATTAGCCCGCAAAGGCTTTTTAAAGTGTTTAGATGTTATGCTTTTCTTCGTCTTTGCACCTTATTTTGGCTCTTTTCGTTTGTTTTTTCAGTTGTTTAGCTCGCTAAACGTCTTCAAAAACAACCAAAAATAGCTTAAAATAAGCTTGTAAATCTCGAAGAAGTCTAACGACCGATTTGGGTTTAAAATATATTTTTCTATCTATATTTGAACACTTGTAAGTGTAGTTTTTTAAGGTTATATTTTAGTCTATGATGCTATTTGCGTAGTTCAAGAGTAAGGTTTGTGATGAAAGTATATGGCTTTTAGTAAAAGGAAGGATAGAACAATTAAGACTTGAGGGAGAAATATAGTTTTGATACTTGTAAATACTTGATTTATAGAGGCTTGAAAGGTAGCTTCTCAAAGTTCAACTTTGACACAATAAAACATATATGTTTGAGCCTCCCAAAGTTCAACTTTGACAACACCAAACATATATGTTTTGCTTTCTTATCATTGATGTTTGATAAGTCTAAAATGGAATGAGGAAAAATAGAACAATATCCTAATGCAAATTATCGGTTGGAACACTATTGGCACAAAGCTACACAAATGCGATTTTGTAAACCACGCATTGGTGCTTGCGACATACCCCCATTTACGATGATAGCGAAGCAGAGCGTGTGTCCATTTGATGCGGTGAGGTAACCTGCTAACGAACTTACCCCCATTACCGTACCTGTTTTAGCTCGCACATTGCCTGCTGCTGCCGTACCTCGCATACGTTTCCTCAATGTTCCGTCGACACCTGCAATAGGCAAAGTGTTGAGAAGGGTGGGGTAAATGTTGGGTTGCTTGTAAGCATAACGAAGCAGTTGGATCTCTAATTCGGGACTGACATAGTTGTAGAGCGATAGCCCTGAACCATCGGCAATGTTATAGTTTCGGGGTTGCAAGCCTAACTTTTGTATCAGTTTATTGATAACCATTTCGCCCTTTCGAACCGAGTTCCATTTCCCCCCTACTGAAGCTGCCACTTGGTAAAACATCGACTCTGCATAGAGATTATTGCTCTCTTTCATCATCTTATACATTACTTGTGCGATAGGGTGGGTGCGTTCTGTAATGAGTGTAACACCTTGTGGCAAAACCTTTTCGCCCATTATGCCATTGTGCGAAATGCCACACTCACGAAGTTTGCTTTTCAGCGTTGAGAGAAACACATCACGCTTGCCTATCTGTAAAGGACGGAGTGGGGGATTTTTATCGTCCCAACACCAGCCTTTGCCAAACTCGTTTTTATCTTTGAACGACAAGTCGGCATAGATGCTGCCATTGATGTTCTGAATACCCAAGTCCTTTATCGCTTCGGCAATGGCTGTAACGTCTGTATTGCTTAACATAGGGTCCATTCCGCCCACACAGTAAATGTCGCCATCAAGCGTTTGTGTAGAGTCGTTCAAAGTACCTGTATAGTAAACCGAAGTTTTGAAATTATAATCAGCTCCCAGGCGGTCTAATGCTGCAATAGCTGTAATACATTTCATTGTAGAAGCAGGGCGCATCTGCGTGCGTTCACGATAGTTATAAAGGCTTTTGTCATCGGTCAAGTCCCACACCATTACCCCAACCGAAGTAGTTTGTGTAATGTCGCTTTGTAGTATTCCGTCAAGTCGTGCCTTTATGTTTTGTTCCCAAGAGAGACTATTGTCGGTCTGAAAACGCTCTGTTGTCTCGTTATCTTCTCCAGCATCTTCAGAAGTATTGTCTATTTGTCTGCTTTCAACAGTTGTGGGTTGGGTTGGTGGGGCAATGTCTTTTCCACTAATAATGCGTGCCACTGTAGCACTATCAAGATACACTTTAGATTGTGCGGAAGCCTGAACTGTAAAAACTACAGCCATCGCCACAGCATATATATACTTTAGTTTCATAATCTTTTTCTTATTGCTGCAATAAACGCTTCGCTTGTTTCGGGTTGGATACTCTCCACTTTTCCATCTTTCAATTCTATCAGCACATAACTTCCCAATCGGAAAGCCAAAGGTAGTGTTTTTACCTCTTTAATATCTGCCAACAAAATGGTCTTGCTTTTCTTAAATCTCCCTCTGCGTATCGTGAGTTTACCATCATCGGTTAGCACATAAATGGTGTGCAACGCTTTGTCTAAAGCCACCATCGTAAGCAGCACAAACATAACGCCCAACACTACCAAAATACTATTTTCGCGATGCCAAAAACCATATAATGCGCCCAAGGTGAACATCAGGATTGCAGCCCAATCTAACAGCATTGGGTGATGGTTAAAACTTCTATTCATTATTGCTTTATTATTTCTCAACTGCGATAGCCGTCCCTATTGGCTACCTCTATTTACTATTGTGTTGCAAAAGTACAAAAAAAATAGGGAATAGTGGTAACACCTTGAAATATAACGATGAAGGAGGGGGAAATTAAAAGAATATTTGTAACTTTGCTGAAATAATGCCTATAAGGCTAAAAGTTTATAACGGATAAGTATAGCGTATGAAAATTAAAAACATTAAGATAAACGGACTCTATAACAAATATGATATTACATTCGCCTTACACGAGGATGTCAATATCCTTTCGGGTATAAATGGATCGTTTAAAACTACGCTATTGCAAATTATCAATAATACGCTAAACACGATAGAAGTAAAACAATCAAGTGATTATCAGCGTGTTGAATTTTGTTTTACTAATGATTATAAGCTCTCACTTGATAAGGTGGGTGTGGGTATTTCGACTCCTTGTGAGGTTATAGACCCATCAAAATTGCCTGAAACTTTACAGAAAAAACTTCATCTTAGCCTTATCTCAACCAATGATATAAAGTTTCAGACCTCGGGCGATAAGTCGGTGCTTGATACTCAGTTGGAAAAGCTCCAAAGCGAGTATGGCTATTACCTTTCGGAATTGTCTAAACGTATGCTTGACACTGTACAGGCAGAGGGGAAAATTGACCAAGAAAAGGTGAAAGAGATATATCGTGCTAACGATATGTTTAAGTCTATCATTGGTACAGCATTCAAAGAGACGGGTAAAAGGCTGAATGCAGAAAAGAGTAAGTTGGAATTTATTTTCGATACCGATGGTTCGTCTATTTATGCTGATGGACTTTCGGCAGGCGAAAAACAATTGCTCATTATTCTACTTACAATATTGATGCAAGACGAGAAGGAACATATTGTTCTTATGGACGAGCCCGAAATATCGCTACACATTAGTTGGCAATATGAATTGTTAAATTGGATACGCCAGATTAATCCTAATGTGCAAATCATTACAACAACCCATTCGCCTATGATATTTGGCAGTGGGTGGGGCGATAAGGTTGTTTATATGGAAAATATCTTAAGCGATGCAACAGCAAAATAACTATTTGAACCAAGCTTGCTACTTTGCAAATGTGCCTATCCTCTATCCAAAGATTGTTGCTTCTGTACATTTAGAAAACGAAGACGATATTTTCTTTTGGGATACGCTTTTGCAACGTACAACGGAAGGTGAGTTTAATTACATTACACATAGTAAAAGCAAAAAGGGAAATGAAACGTCAGGCTGTGAACAATGTTTAGCTTACAAGCCTTATCTTTGTAAGAACTTTTTTATTTGTATAGATAGCGACTTGCGTTATTTGTTGCAAGAACCCGAAATAGACGCAAGTCATTTCATTGCTCAAACCTATTATTACTCGTGGGAAAACCATCTTTGCAGAGCGGAAGTATTGCAAAGAAGGCTTGATGAGAAAGGAGACTTTGGTTTTGACTTTAATGTATTTTTGACCAGTCTTTCGTCTGTCTTGTACAAACCTTTATTGTTGTTGCTACATAGTACAAAGGAAGGAAAAGCCTTGCTTACAATGCAGCAGTTCCGAGCTTGTGTACCGCAACAATGTATGAGTAACGAAATTGAAAATAATGGTGAAGTACTCATTCAGAAAATCTCATCAAACTTTTCTCCGTATCTTGATAAAGCACTTTCGTTTGATTATGAAACAGAAGAGCAACAATACACTGCATTAGGGTTAAACTCTTCTACGGCATATCTCTTTGTACGTGGTCATGCCATTTACGACTTAGTGCGTTATATCGGTACACGTATCTATAAAGTAGAGGATGGTAGTTTTTTTAAAGATATTCTCCAACAAGTGTCTCGTGATGAATACGTAGAGATGAATAAAATCTACAATGATTTAAGAACTATATTGAATGCGTAATAACACAAAAAAGGATTTTCTCCGAGATGAAGAAAATCCTTTTTCTATTTTATTTGTTTATCTTCAATAGTTTATACCAAAGAGTTGATAATCTCTTCGCGTGATGCAGGAAGATAGTCGATTACAGGGATTTCGGGCATTGTGTAACAACCTGGTGTAAGACGCATTGTAGCACGGGCGCAGTTTACGAGTACTTGAGCGGTAAGGGCAGGGTTGTTGATACTCATATTGAACTCGAAATGCTGATTTTGAGTTTTACCACTCACACCCTTGCGAACAAGGTTTACACCGTGTCCCATATCGCGCACATCGTCAACACTTGCCACTGCAAACACGTGGGTATCATCGTGAGCGAAGTAAGGGTCGGCTTTGATTTCGGCTGTAACATCTTCTATCTTTGCTCCCTCTTCCAATTCTACATACACCATACGGCGGTGAATGCTCTGACCAAGTGGAATTGTAACCGATAAAGCATTCTTAACACCCTTCTTACCACGTACACAAACAGAGTGTCCCATTGACATACCGGGTCCGAAATTGGTGTAAGTGAGTCCTTTTGGTGCAAGGCTCTCCATCAAGATACGAACTACCGAGTCTGAACCAGGGTCCCAACCAGCTGCAACAACACTCACCTTTCCTGCCTTCTTGCAATTCTCCATCTGTTTTGTACGATAGTCAAGAATGCTTGTGTGAATGTCGAACGAGTCTACTGTGTTGATGCCGAGTGCCACAATACGTTCTGCATATTCGGGACAACTGCGTGTTGGAGCTGCAAGAATAGCCACGTCTACATCTTTAAGCTTTGCTATATCGTCAACTACCTCGTAAGGCGTAAGTTCTAAAGGTTTGTCTTTGTCACCCTGACGGCGCACGATACCAGCTATTTCAAAGTCAGCTGATGCCTCAAGAGTCTCTACCGAAAAGCGTCCAATGTTGCCGTAACCTACTACGGCTGCTCTTATTTTCTTCATTCTTCTTTTTACCTTTTATTAAATTAAATACCTTTTTAGCCCACAAAAATACGATAAAAAAATGAAGAACCATCAAGGCATTAGTTTTTTTTAATCGAAAGTTGGGATATTGCACTTTAAAATTTGACTTTTTAGTATTTAATCGTTATATTTGCCATATCAAAATGCTGTACGCCTATGATACTACAAATTCTTCTTTTCGTATTCCTACTCCTCGTTCCCGATATTTACCTCTGGACAGCGTATATTCAACCTTTACATTCGTGGGTGTTCAATGTGTTGTGGTTTTTGCCTACTATCTTTTCGCTTACAGCCTTCTTTATGGCACGTAAGGGAGTGTATCATAATGCTTTCTTGCGCATTTTGTTCTCTTTGGTCTTGCTGATGGCATTGCCCAAACTTGTCTTTACGCTGCTTCAGTTTGTGCTTTCTGTCAGTCTGTCTTTAGCTTTGGTGGGTCTTCTTGTGGCTTTTCTGCTCTATGGTTTTTTCTTTGGTTGGCGTAGAATAGTTGTGCGAACTGCTACTTGTGAGTCTGCTTTGCTTCCAAAATCTTTCGATGGTTATCGCATATTGCAGTTTTCCGACCTGCACGTGGGTACTTTCTTGCGTAATCCTAAGTTTGTGGAAAAGGTAGTGCAAACTATTAATAAACAACAGGTTGACCTTGTGGTCTTTACAGGCGATCTTGTGAATATACACGCTGAAGAAGTGCGGCCTTTTATGCGAAGTCTGAGTTCCATAACTGCTCCCGATGGCATATATAGCGTGATGGGCAATCACGATTATTGTGAATATGGAATGGAGGCAACACGTGAAAAAGCAGCAGAAAAAGGTAGCAATGCAGAGACTACGGCTCAACGCCATCAACGCATTTTAGCGTATTTGGAAGGTAAAATGGGGTGGCGAATGTTGATGAATGAGCACGTTAATATTGTGCGGTTGCGCAATGAAAATGGCGTAAACAAAAGCGAATCCATCTCGCTTATTGGTGTCGAAAACATAGGCAAACCACCTTTTAAGAGCTTTGGCAGTTTGTCCAAGGCGATGGAAGGATTGGTTGATGGCACATTCAAAGTATTGTTGAGCCACGATCCCACCCATTGGCGCAGCGGAGTACTCCATAAAACTGATATAGCACTTACCCTTTCAGGCCATACCCACGCAGGTCAAGTGAAGATAGGACGCTTCTCCCCCTCACGCTGGGCATACAACGAATGGGGTGGGAAATACACCGAAGGCAATAGTATGCTCTATGTTTCGTTAGGCATTGGCGGCACTATGCCTTTCCGTTTAGGAGCTTGGCCAGAGGTAAATGTTATTGAATTGAGAAGAAAGGACTAAGGATTATTCAGTGTTTTCAGAATTTTCTCTTTATAGGCTATGGCTGTTTCAGTGTTTTCGATTTCCATTTTACGTGCTTTAGATATTTCTAAAAATTCAACTTCTTGCTCAATGCCTAAATATCTACGCCCAAATAAGTTTGCAGCAATCCCTGTTGTACTACTTCCTGCAAATGGGTCAAGCACCCAATCACCTTCTTTTGTAGAAGCTAATATTATTCTTGTTAATAAAGAAAGTGGTTTTTGGGTTGGATGCTTTTGACACGACTTTTCCCACCGTGCAATTGCAGGGAGATGCCAAACATCGGTCATCTGTTTACCACTATTCATTTCTTTCATTAAACCCAAATCGATCATTAGCCCGCAAAGACTTTTTAAAGCGTTTAGATGTTATGCTTTTCTTCGTCTTTGCACCTTATTTTGGCACTTTTCGTTTGTTTTTTCAGCTGTTTAGCGCGCTAAACGTCTTCAAAAACAACCAAAAATAGTTCAAAATAAGCTCGCAAATCTCGAAGAAGTCTAACGACCGATTTGGGTTAAATGTATTTCTATTGCTTGTATATTTGAATAACATTTATGGAAATTGGTATAAAAGTCTAAGCTTATAGTTGTCTCTTTTAATTGAGACATAAACAATTCAAAATCTTTTTCTGTACGAGTTACCATAATTTCTAAGTTTTAGAATGAAAATATTATTATTTATCAAACAAGTTTCTATAAGCCGTCTGTTTAACATTCGAGATCATTAGTTCGGAGAGTTTTCCTCGCTTTTCGGCATTGGAATTTACCATACGGGAAGCCCATACACGGTGAATAGTGTAATCGGAATAGAGGTTGTCAAAGAAATCGTTTTCAGGGTTGTGGCTTTTCACATCAGAATTGCTGAGAATAAACTCACTGCCCTTTGCTGCCACATATTGACAAAATTCTTTTAAGCGAATCTGTTCTGTGTCATCAAAGTTCTCTTTCACATAATTATTAAATGATGAAGTACTACTTAAAGGTTTGTAAGGAGGGTCAAAATAGTAGAATGTATTCTCACCTGCAAAAGCTGCTGTGGAAGCAAAATCTCCATTCAAAATTTCTACTTTCTGTAACAGTTCAGCATCAGCCATTATGGTATCTTCATTGCAAATCATAGGTTTAGCATATTTGCCGTGAGGAACATTGAACAAACCCTTTAAGTTTTCACGATACAACCCATTGAAACAAGTACGATTTAAGAAAACAAACAGCGCAGCTTGCTCCATTGCATTGATTTCATTGCTATTAAATAGTTGACGTTTGGCTAAAAACATAGCCTTTCTGTGTTCTGCATCTAACGGCAGATACTCATTTTCAAGTGTTTGTAAAAGCGAGATAAGTTCTGTTGGACTTTCTTTTACTGCACGATAAACATTGATGAGTTTGGGATTTATATCATTGATTACAGCGTGTGAAATGTTAGGAAAGGTGCGCAACATCCAAAACAAGACAGACCCTCCACCTACAAATGGTTCAACGTAAGTGATGTTACGATGTGCAAAATCTTTAGGCAAATACTTTTCTATATCGCCCAATAGCTGTGTTTTACCCCCAACCCACTTCACAAAAGGTTTTGCCTCCGTGTGTTTTGTCTTTACCATTTGTTTCCTTTCTACTTATTTTCTTTATGACTATTTCCGAAAGTTATACTTTTGCTGCTATATCTTTACCTCAAATCGGTCGTTAGACTTCTTCGAGATTTGCGAGCTTATTTTGAGCTATTTTTGGTTGTTTTTGAAGACGTTTAGCGAGCTAAACAACTGAAAAAACAAACGAAAAGAGCCAAAATAAGGTGCAAAGACGAAGAAAAGCATAACATCTAAACGCTTTAAAAAGCCTTTGCGGGCTAATGGCCGATTTGGGTTTACTGCTTGTCATTTGCAAAAGTAATCAATTCTTTCTACATAATTGAGAGTAGAGAGGATAAAATATAAAAACTCACCGCTGTTAAGGGAGAGTCCTTAACAGTGGTGAGTTTATTTTTATAGAATTAGTTGTTACTCTGCCTTAAAGTGTTCCAAATCTTCAGCTTCGAAGGCTTTGATGTAAGCAGCTGCACCAGCTACTTCCTCTTCGGTCATACGTACAAATACATGAGCAGACTTCTTAAAGAGCTCAGGTGCTTTGCTGGCATCTTGAATGAGGAGGAGCGACTCAATGATGCTGGCTGTCATATTGTACAAACGGCGAGCAAGGAAGTCTTGAACGTCCTGACATTCGTTGGCTTTGATTTTCTCCAAACATTCTTCGTAGAGGTCGATGAGTTTTGCAACACGAGTCTTTAGTGCGCCCATACATTCGCAAACGTTTTCTTCGAGCATTTCACGCATAATGTTGAGATAGGTGCCATTGGTGATATAACGCACCGCTGCTACAACCTGCAATTGTGTTGTACCTTCATAGATAGAGAAGATGCGTGCATCACGATACAATCTTTGACACTTGTATTCCATAATAAAGCCCGAACCTCCGTGAATAGAAATAGAGTCGTAAGCATTTTGGTTAGCGTACTCAGAGTTGATACCCTTTGCGATTGGCGTAAAGGCATCAGCAAGGCGAGTGTACTTTTTCATCTCTTGGCGTTCCTCTGCTGTGAGCTTTTGGTCGCGTGAGATGTCTTCCAATGCCTTGTAAATATCTACATAGCGTGCTGTTTGATAAAGCAACGAACGACCTGCATCCAACTTCGCTTTCATTCTTGACAACATATCGTAAACAGCTGGGAAGGTGATAATCTTCTTGCCAAACTGCGCACGTTGTTGTGCATAGTTCAAACCTTCCATATAAGCCTCACGAGATACGCCCACACTCTGTGCAGCAATGCCAAGACGTGCGCCATTCATCAATGCCATCACATATTTAATAAGACCCATACGAGTGTTACCACACAATTCTGCTTTGGCATTCTTGTACACCAATTCGCAAGTTGGTGAACCGTGGATACCCAATTTGTGTTCAATGTGACGTACATCTACACCACCATCACGCTTGTCGTAGATAAACATAGAGAGTCCACGACCATCGTGTGTGCCTTCTTCAGAGCGAGCCAAAACAAGGTGAAGGTCAGAGTCGCCATTGGTAATGAAACGCTTTACACCGTTCAGACGCCAACAATTCTCTTTCTCATCAAAGGTTGCTTTGAGCATTACACGCTGAAGATCGGAACCAGCATCAGGCTCTGTCAAGTCCATCGACATCGTTTCGCCATTGCAAATGCGTGGAATATACTTTGCACGTTGCTCATCGTTACCAAATTCGTAGAGGGTATCGATGCACGACTGCAAAGACCAAATGTTTTGGAAACCACCATCAGCAGACGAAATCATCTCTGAAAGCATTGAGAATACCACGTTAGGAAGGTTCAAACCACCATATTGGCGTGGCATACTAACGCCCCAAAGTCCAGCCTTGCGCGTAGCATCAAGGTTCTCGTAAGTCTTACTTGCATAGTGCATACGGCTGTCAATGAGGTGAGGACCTTCAAGGTCTACCGCTTCCGAATTAGGTTCTATCACGTTGGCTGCAATCTCGCCCGTAATGTCTAATATCTTTTTATAGTTTTCGATAGCATCCTCATAATTTACAGGAGCATCTTCAAATTTGTCTTTATCAGCATAGTTGCGCTCTTTTAGCTCAACAATGCGCTTCATCAGAGGATGGTCTAAGTGGAACGCTATCTCTGGTTGGTCTGTATAGTAATTTGCCATTTTGTTTCTTTATTTACTATTTTGCTTGTAATATTTTATCAACTTTGGAACTACCTCGCCCACTGTACCATTGATAACATAGTCGGCTATCTGATTGATTGGCGCATCGGGGTCGTTGTTGATTGAAATGATAATACCTGCATCTTGCATACCTGCAATGTGCTGAATTTGACCAGAGATACCGCAAGCGATATACACTTTAGGGTGAACCGTAACACCTGTCTGACCCACCTGACGGTCGTTCTCCACCCAACCTGCATCTACGGCAGCACGTGAAGCACCAACTTCGGCGTGTAGCTCCTTAGCCAATTGGAACAAGAGGTCGAAATTCTCCTTAGAACCTACACCATATCCACCAGCAACAACGATAGCTGCACCCTTCAGATTGTTCTTAGCAGCTTCCACGTGACGGTCGATAACCTTCACAGCGTACGACATTTCAGAAACATACTTTCCTACTTCTGGATATACCACCTCGCCTTTGGCCTTACCATCATAAATGGCTTTCTGCATTACACCAGAGCGTACAGTAGCCATCTGTGGACGATGGTCAGGGTTGACAATGGTTGCAACAATGTTTCCACCGAATGCTGGACGAATTTGGTACAAGATATTATCGTACTTCTTGCCAGCTTTCTTGTCTTCATAGTCGCCAATTTCAAGTTGAGTACAGTCGGCTGTAAGACCTGAAGTAAGCGATGAAGACACACGAGGGCCAAGGTCGCGACCTATAACAGTTGCGCCCATCAGTGCTATTTGTGGGTCTTCCTCCTTGAAGAGGTTCACCATAATATCGGTATGAGGTGCAGAGGTGTAAGGGAACAAGCCTTCACCATCGAATACAAAGAGCTTGTCTACGCCATAAGGTAAAATTTGGTCTTCCACCTTACCCTTTATGTCTGTACCGGCAACGACAGCGTGGAGTTCTACACCCAATTGGTTGGCGAGCTTACGACCCTTGGTCAACAGCTCTTGAGATACTTCCTGAACGGTAGTTCTTTCTATTTCGCAATATACAAATACGTTCTTCATAGCCTTATCCAATAATCTTCTCGTCCAACAATTCTTTGATTAATCCATCTACATCGGCATCAGAGTCTGTAATGGTTTTGGTT
This sequence comes from Prevotella ihumii, assembly GCF_900155655.1. Classification (GTDB taxonomy): domain Bacteria; phylum Bacteroidota; class Bacteroidia; order Bacteroidales; family Bacteroidaceae; genus Prevotella; species Prevotella ihumii. The sequence goes on along the minus strand of NZ_LT706987.1, from coordinate 60,332 downwards.
TCTTTCGCTTGGAACACAATGTTCTGAACCGCCTTCACCTTGGTAGGCGAACCTGAAAGACCGCATTGTGCCTCATCGCCATCTACATCGGCTACCGACCATTGGTTTAAGGTGAGGTAAGGGCGGCTTTCGTAAAGCTCTTTCCAAGGTTCTTTGCCCGTACGCTCCATAGGGCAGGTAGCATACTTATACTTCATTGTAAGTTTAGCATTGCAAGGACGTACAGGAGCTGCCGAACCATTCACCGTAATTACTACTGGCAACGGAGCGACAACAGTTTCTACACCTCCATCTATTTGGCGACGAATGGTAGCTTTACCATCTTCCACCTTGATTACTTCCTCTGCGTATGTTACTTGGTTCAAGCCCAATTTCTGTGCCACCTGTGGACCTACCTGTGCCGTATCGCCATCAATAGCCTGACGACCACCGAGAACGATGTCTACATCGCCTATCTTCTTGATAGCAGTAGCCAAAGCATACGAGGTAGCCAAGCTGTCAGCACCTGCAAACTTGCGGTCGGTGAGCAACCAGCCTGTATCTGCTCCACGATAAAGACCTTGACGTATAATTTCTCCTGCACGTGGAGGACCCATTGTGAGGATACCAACAGTAGAACCAGGGTTCTGCTCTTTCAATCGCAATGCCTGTTCAAGCGCATTTAAATCTTCAGGGTTAAAGATAGCAGGCAGTGCAGCACGATTTACAGTGCCCTCTGCTGTCATTGCATCTTTTCCTACGTTTCGTGTGTCTGGTACTTGTTTTGCAAGTACTACAATTTTCAAACTCATATAATAGTGTGTTGTTAGAATCTTTGTTTTTTAGATTTTAGATAACAAAAGTACGTTATTTTTATAAATCACGCAAATATAATGCACAAAAACCGTGTTTGCGTGCACAAATAAGCCCTTTTGCGCAATAAATATGCACTTATTATATTCATTTAGAACTGAAAATAAGTTGGCTATTGGCATAAAAAATCCCCATCACAAGAATCACTCTTCCGATGGGGTCACAAGTATATATAGACTGAAGTATTCATTCTTTTTTAAAACGAGGAGAGCTGTTAGATTTGGTTTAACACCTTATCATATATATCAATCATAACTCCAAATGTTTATTCAAGCACATTTACGCCTTGTTGTTTCTCATCGAAACTTTGCTGTAACGGCTCTCCTCGTGAAACCTTCGATTATTATCAATAAGTATTACACACTCTCTAAATTTGTGTTCTGCTATTCCTTTTCTTTGTTTTATCCATTTACCCTCAATGGAACCTATTTGTATGATCACTTTTTAATGTCATTTTAGTTTTATGGGTTATGGTATAAAAGTTTTGCTTTTTAAAAGTGTTGCGCCCCCCATTTCAAACAACGGAGAGCCACAACTTATTCATCACATAGTTATAAAAAACTCATCTGTAGATAAAGTTATATTCTTTACTCAATTTTGTAGGCGTATAAGTTTAATTCTCATCTTCACTTACAAAAACACGGAAAAACCGAAAAACCCCTATGCCTATTTTCTGTTTAACATATATTTGTATTTTAAATATGTCTATTATTGATTTTAATATGTTGATAATCAGTTTGTTAAATTGAAAAATATTTTTCTTCAATTATATCATTTTTTATATAGGGGTATTGGATTTGGGGAATAAAAAACTAAGTATTTCCTTCAAAAAACAATGGTTAACGGCGAAAAGGAGGGAACTTCTTTTTCTGTATTTTACCCGAAAAGAACAATTTATCCCAAGTCGCTCGTTAGACTTCTTCGAGATTTGCGAGCTTATTTTGAGCTATTTTTGGTTGTTTTTGAAGACGTTTAGCGAGCTAAACAACTGAAAAAACAAACGAAAAGAGCCAAAATAAGGTGCAAAGACGAAGAAAAGCATAACATCTAAACGCTTTAAAAAGCCTTTGCGGGCTAATGCCCGATCTGGGTTAAACAGAGATGTGTATAAAGAGTACCCTTTATATATAATAAGGTGGTGATGAGGCTACAGGTCTTTCGGAATTTATTGTTCTATTTTTCCTCTTATTATCTTTTGAAAATAATACATCTATCTTTTAATTCCCAAACATATATGTTTGACAAGGTGAAACATATATGTTTTGCCCACCAAAACATATATGTATTGGATGGTAAAACATATATGTTTGGGAACGTGTTTGTATCTCTTTTATAGTCAGGTAGTTACGATGCGGTTGTTGGGCGTTTGTCCTTTGTTTCTTATTGTTCTGTTTTTCCTTTCACGCCTTTGCACTATACTGCAAAAAAAATCCCCCGCCAAAACTTTGGCAGGGGATAGTTGTATCATCGTAATGCGGATTACTTATCTGCGTCGAACAATGGGTCGTCTGGCATAAGCATAACAGGCTTGGTCTTTTCAGCCTTGAGAATTTTTTCAGAAGCATACTTCTTGTCTACTACGAGACGGAAAGAATACTCGTTGAACCAGTCGTTTGTCATAATCAAACAACCGTTGTGACCATTTGTAGGACCCCAGCTGTTTTCCACCTTCCACTTCTTAGGTTGACCATTCTCGTCAAGGTCGACAGCTGTCAATGTCATAGCGTGTGTAGAACCACTATCGAATGTAGAGATGCGCTCAGCCTTTGTCATTGGGAAAGTTGTACCATAGAGGGTTGCATAGTCATAGTTGTCGAGTGCGAGGTAGCCACGCTTGCTGTCCAACTGCTTGCCCACATCGTAGCTTGAGTACATCTTTGTAGAGTCTTTCAATGAAGCGATAGCGAGCTTAGCTATTTCGTCCATAGGGAGGTTGATGTACTTCCAGTTCTGCCCATCGTAGGTGTGGCGGTTGTATTCTACCTCGTAAGTTTTGTAATACTCGTGGCGTGGGTCGTTCATCACCATAAGGAATGAACCTGCGAGCTTACCACCCATCACTTCGTCACGGAACGACTGTGGCGTATAAGTCTTAGGTTTGCCTATCTGTTTCCCATTCTTGTCTTTGAAAGCATATTGGAAAGTCTTTACAGGTTCGCCCAATGAAAGCACGAGAATGTTGTAGATTTCGCCCAACATTTCGGTTTTGCGGTTCTTGATAGCGTTAGCTGAAGTCTTGCTTTGGCACATATTTCTCAATTCCAAACCAAATTGGCGGAGCTTTGACGAAATGATTTTAGCCATACGAGATGTGTTCTCAGCTGAATAAGTTTCAGGCTGCACCTCCATAGGTACAAGTCCGTACTTGTCTACCAAGTCAGCCACACCGCAGAATGTACCGCCATCGCTAATTGGGTTCCTAAAGAAATACTGTACGATAGGGTCTTTGAAAGGCTTGTTAGCATTGTCGATAGTGCCTTGAAGCATCAAGTTGGCCTTCTCCAACTGGTCGTGGAAGCTAAGGTAAACGTGTGAAAATTCTACACGAAGGCTATCTTTGTGCTTGCGTGCAAAGTTAGCGCGCAACACGTTCATACCTGTGAACAACCAGCAACGACCAGAGCTGTGCTGGTTGTGAATGTTCTGCTTAGGAGTTTCTACACTAAAGTTGGTGTCGAAAGCTCCAGAGTTGCGGAAGTTCTTTGCCAAGTTGTCAATAGAGTTCATTGCGATAGCATTTGCCAATGCACGATTTGCAGCTGATGAATGACCAGCTGTAATCTTCTGCATCATTTGGTTGTCGATGCCACCACCCTTAGTTTGCGCCTGCATAGCAAGCGAAAGGCTCACAAGACCACAAACCAAAAACGTTTTTTTGTTCATAGATTTTTTGTTCTTATTTATTAATTAGTTATTAAATTTTTTATTCTTAGGTTATAAAACACTCGATAGCCCTACATCTATTTTCTCATCTAAAAGATGGGCAAACTCGGTGTGCTTCATCAAGAAGTTGTAGGCATATTTGCAATTGGGTCTTATTTTCATTCCCTGTTTCTCTGCATATTTTATAGCAGCCAACGTAAGGTTCATCGCTATGCCTCTGCCTTCGTGTCCTTTAAATGTATAGGTATGGGTTATGATAGCAACCTTTTGGGCTATCAAAAAGTTGAGCTCGCCTACCTGTATACCATTTTCTATTGCTTTAATGGTAGCTTTGTTACCGTATATTGCTAACTTTGTTTCCATAAACTTAATAGTGCAAAGATAATACTTTTCTTACATAATGCTTTATTTTTGCCTAAAAAAAGCACATATACACCACCTTTTCCTTACTCTTTTGCAGTTCATATCTTCTCCATTTTGCTATTTATCTACAAAAACTACATACAATGTTTGCGCTTGTAGATAATTTTATGTACTTTTGCAGCCGTAAACCAATTTTTAAAAAATCAATGGACGATTACCTTTCGAATAGTTTAAAATTTTAAACGTGAGGATTGTAACTTGACAAGTTGCTAATCCCCACCTAACTAAACTTTGGAGATTAGCAAATGAAAACATATTGGAACATTAGCGGAAAACTAAGTGCCATTAAGGAATGGCAACCTAATTGTTGGATACAAGTAACTTGTCCAACAGAACAAGAACAGCAAGAATTAGAAGAAAGATTTAATATCCCCGACTATTTTATGTCGGATATTTCCGATACCGATGAGCGTGCTCGTTACGAGTATGACGATGGTTGGATGCTTATTATCTTGCGTATTCCTTATGTAAAGGAAATTCGCTCGCGCACACCTTATACCACTGTGCCGCTTGGTATCATTCACAAACGTGACGTAACGATTACGGTTTGCAACTTTGAAACCAATATGATGCTCGACTTTGTGTCGTATCAGCAGAAGCGTGGTGAGGGATTTACCGACTATGTGGATATGATTTTCCGCCTCTTCCTTTGTTCTGCTGTGTGGTATCTGAAGCGTTTGAAGCAGATAAGCACACTTATTGATAAAGCAAAACGCAACCTTGATCAAGAGGTGAACAATGAAAGCCTTATCGGCCTCAGTCGTTTGCAAGACTCGCTTACCTACTTCATAACTTCTATTCGTGGTAATGAGAACCTCTTGGCTAAGCTTAAATTCAAGCTACAAGTGGACGAATTGGACGCCGACCTTATTGAAGACGTTAATATTGAGATGAGTCAGGCACGCGAAACAACGAGCATTTACTCGGACATCTTAGAGTCGACGATGGACACCTATTCAAGCATCATCAATAACAATATGAACACCGTTATGCGTACCCTTACCTCAGTATCTATTATAATGATGTTTCCGACGCTCATCTCCTCGCTCTTTGGTATGAACCTTATCAACGGAATGGAGCGTAGCCGTTGGGGCTTTGGCATCGCACTTGTTATCTCTGTTGTGGTCTCGGGCGTAACTTGGTGGATATTAAGACATAAGCGGCTAATTTAAGGCTTTAGTAGCAACTACTCTTTATACAACTCTGTTTAACGAAAATATTGCTAAAAGGAAGCTTCTTTTGAAACCGATTTTAATGTGCGCAAGGGGCGTGTAGGGGCTCGATTTATCGAGCCCCTACGTTACCCCCCCCCATAAGTATTTGGGTTTAATACAATTGATTGATAGCATAAAGGTGTTTTCACAAGCGTGCAATGTCCTTATGGTTTTCCTCAAAAAAGAAGTTTATACTCCTCACCTGCTATCATTTTGCGAAATATAGTTCGCAAGTGAGCGTATGCAGCACCTTCCATCAAATCATAAAGCGCGTCAATGTGTATTCTAAAAGCGTGTTTCCCTCTACAGGTCCAAAAGTTAGGGTAATGTTGTTCTGTACATATATCAATAAGGTCGGTACAGATTTCAAGAGCGTTGTAGCCATCCTTGTTTTGCTGAGCTTCTGAAAAATTATATTGAGCGGTAATCCACACGTTTGGATTAGTTCCCTTCTCTATTTGTTCTCTTAAAACCTTTGTGTTATAGGTCATTGTAGCTTGGCATAACAAGACTTCATCATAGTTATACCCTTGGACAAGCAAATCGTCAGTTGTTCCTCCAAATGGTATTTCAAGATGTGACTCGTCAAAATGCCCACATTCATCTTCATATAGCGAAAAGTCTATATCCTCATCAGCAGGAAACCCAAATTCTGTTTTCCAAAAATCTATTAACCGATATGCCTCTTCTGTGCAGTTATCTATTATATCTTTATAGTATGAGGGTGGTAGATTTAAATTTTCAAGGAATATTAAATGGAGTTTAGCTAATTTATAAAGGGGTAATTTATTTTTAAACTCGCCCACATCATCTAAAATACTTCTATCAAATTCGCCCCTTCGTGCAACAGATATAACTTTATCTGCATAGTTGGTCAATGCATAACAAACCAACCGTTGGGTTTGTGTTATTCGTCTTTCTTGTTCTTCACTAAAAGGAAACATATACAAAAGAATTGAGCTTAGTATTTTGAAATAGTGGGTTCTAAAATGAGAATAAAGAAGTTTCTAATTTCTATGTTTGTATTTTATATTCAAATACGCACATTAGAAAGCCTCACGATACTTGTTTTCGTCTTTGTCGTCAAGCATTGATAGATAGCTATGGTAGCGACTTTCGGAAATGAAATGCTCTTCTACGGCTTGGCGGACAGCACACCCTGGTTCGTGAGTGTGGGTGCAATTGGAGAAACGACATTGCTCGGAGAATTTGAATATCTCACGAAAATAGCTTGTCAATTCCTCACGGTCAATATCAAACGTTCCAAATCCTTTAATTCCAGGAGTATCAATGAGGTAGCCACCCGATGGCAATTCGAGCATTTCGCTGAATGTTGTGGTGTGCATACCTGTTTTGTGTGTATCTGAAATCTCAGCTGTTCGGAGATTGGCGTGTGGTAGTAATCCATTAATAATGGTAGATTTGCCCACGCCGCTATTACCGCTCATCAGTGTAACCTTGCCTGCAAGGAGGGGTTTAAGGCGTTCGAGACTTTTTTCTGTTGACGCATCAGCTGTCGCCTGTACCTCTATACAATCGTAACCTATGGTGCGATAAAGGTTCATCACTGCCTCTTGGTAGTGGCGTTCATCGTCTGAAAGCAAGTCATACTTATTGAAAACCAACGTTACAGGCACTCGATAAGCCTCAGCACCTGCAAGAAAACGGTCGATAAAAGTAAGCGAAGTTTCTGGATAGTTTATCGTTACTATCAAAAAGGCTTGGTCAAGGTTTGCTGCAATGATATGGCTCTGCTTAGAAAGATTAGGCGATTTGCGCACAATGTAGTTTTTTCGGTCTTCTATTTCAGAAATAAAAGCCGTTCCCTCTTGATTGATAATGAGTTGCACATAGTCGCCTACCGCCACAGGGTTAGTAGAGCGAATTCCTTTAAGTCTGAAATTGCCCTTTATTTTGCTTTCCACGATGCGCCCATCATCGGTCTTCACCGTGTACCAACTACCTGTATTCTTTATTACTAAGCCTCGCATAAATAGAAAAAGAAAAGTCTTCTTCAAGTTGCAAGCGCAAGTTGAAGAAGACTTTTTATGGTTTTATACTGTCATTATTTCCTTCTCTTTCTCAGCGAGAAGTGCATCAATGCGCTTGATAAACTTGTCGTGAATTTTCTGCAAGTCCTCTTCTGCGTCCTTTTCCAAGTCTTCAGAAAGTCCGTCTTTGATAGCTTTCTTCAACTTATCCTTAATGTCAGCACGTGCATTACGAACTTCTACCTTTGTGCGTTCACCTATCTTGTTGCTTTGCTTCACCAAGTCCTTGCGACGCTCTTCGGTTGGTTGTGGCAAACTAAGACGAATGATTTCGCCATTGTTGTCAGGTGTTACACCCACATCAGAGTCCATAATAGCTTTTTCAATATCACGTATAGCCTTTTTGTCCCAAGGCTTAATAGCAATAGTGCGTGGGTCGGGAACAGTAACAGATGCCACTTGGTTCAAAGGAACCATCGAACCATACGAACTCACACGTACGCCATCAAGAATAGCTACGTTAGCACGACCCGCACGAATACGCTGCAATTGCTCGTCAAGAAACATTGCAGCCATCTCCATACGTTCTTCGGCTTCACCTAAAGTTGCTTTAACGTCTATCATAATTATTTGTTGTAATGTTATTTTGTAATGTACAAATTTATAGAATTTCGCTTAATTATACAAAGAATACAGCGTTTTTCTGTTAGTCGGCATAAATTTCTGCCGTCAAGAGCTGCATTGCACGTTCCAAATAATGCGCATCTGTATCATCGAAAGCATCAAGTGCTGTGCTGTCAATATCGAGTACACCGATGCCATCGCCCTGTTTGTTATAGATAGGCACAACGATTTCAGAACGTGAAAGCGAACTGCAAGCAATGTGTCCAGGGAACGCTTCCACGTCAGGAACGACCAATGTTTTGCGTTCGGCAAACGATGTGCCGCACACGCCTTTACCTACAGGAATATTAAAGCACGCTATTGTACCTTGAAAAGGACCGAGCTTGAGCTTTCCATCAGGTGCTAAAAGATAGAAACCTGTCCAAAAGAAGCTGTCAAACTCGTGATGGAGCAAGGCTGCAACATTGGCAAGTACACCCACTTTGTTGTCTTTTTCGCCTGCAATGAGGCTTTCTATTTGTTTTAATATCAGTTCGTATTTCTCTTTTTTGTTCATAGTTTGGGGTTGTTTGGAGGATTTTGGGGTTTGTCAGACTGGTCGGACAAGTCGGATTGGTCGGACAAGTCGGACTGGTCGGACTGGTCGGACGGGTCGGATAAGACAGATAGGTCAGGCAAGGCTGATTTTTCTATGTTTATTAGGCGTGATTTTGAAGTTTCAGCTCTTCTTCTACCATATTTGTAAGCTCCACAAACTGTGGAATACTAAGCTGCTCAGGGCGTTTGGTCATTATTTCTTGCTCGTAAAAACCTTCACGAGGCTTTGCAGAGAACATCTGCTTCAAACTTACACGCAACATCTTTCTACGTTGATTGAACACAGTCTTAACCAAACGTTTGAACAAGCGTTCGTCACAACCCAACTGTGTTACATCGTTGCGCATCATACGAATAACCGCACTCTTCACCTTTGGGGGAGGATTGAACACGTTTTCATCAACAGTGAACAAGTACTCCACATCGTACCACGCCTGAATAAGCACCGACAAGATGCCATAACTTTTGTTCCCGGGTACAGCTGCCATACGTTGTGCCACTTCGCGTTGTATCATTCCCGTGCAACAAGGTATCAAATCCTTATAATCGAGCATCTTAAAGAAAATTTGCGATGAAATATCATAGGGGTAATTGCCCGTAAGCACAAACTGTTTGCCCCCGAAAACATCGTTCAAATCCATACGAAGAAAGTCCTCTCCCAAGATGTTTTGCTGCAAAGAAGGAAACTTCTCATAAAGAAAAGCTACACTTTCCGCGTCTATCTCCACAGCCTTTACTTCACGAGATTTCTCCACTAAATATTGTGTCAGCACACCCATACCCGGTCCAATCTCAAGTACGGGAATTTCAGGATATGCGTCCACAGTGTCGGCAATGCGCTTTGCTATGTTCAAATCGGTAAGAAAGTGCTGTCCGAGATTCTTTTTGGGTTTGACTAATTTCATAATTTATCTTTATTTGGCTACAAAGATATGAATTAAATTTTGTATTTAAAAGCATTTTAGTATCTTTGCTTTCCGTATGGATACAAAGAAGTTGCTCAATAGCACCATCAAGATAGTACTTCCGCTCATTTTGGGTGGTGGTATTCTTTATTGGATGTACCGTGGCTTCGACTTTGGAAAGATGTTGCAAGTCGTACAGAATGAAATGAATTGGACGTGGATGTTATGGTCTATGCCCTTCGGTATTCTTGCGCAAACCTTTCGTGGCTGGCGATGGAAACAAGCCTTAGAGCCAATGGGCGAACGTGTGCGCAACTCCGTATCGGTCAATTCCATCTTTCTTTCCTATGCTGTAAGTCTTGTTATCCCTCGTGTGGGCGAATTTGCTCGTTGCGGCGTATTGAGCCGTTACGACAGAGTGTCGTTCGCCAAAGCCTTAGGAACAGTGGTAACAGAGCGTGCTGTCGACTCGCTCATCGTGCTACTCATCACCGCCATAGCCTTCCTCTCGCAGATACGTGTGTTCACCAATTTCTTTTCAAAAACAGGAACACGCATCGACGATATATTCGGAATGTTCACCCCAATGGGCTGGCTTGTTACAGCCATCTGTGCCGTTTCAGCCCTCATCTTGCTTTATCTTGTGCGCCGTCACCTTACTATATACAATAAGGTGAAAGAAACCTTGTCGGGCATTTGGCAAGGCGTTATGTCGCTCAAGGGTGTAAAAAACATTCCGCTATTCCTTTTTTACAGCTTTGCCATTTGGATAAGCTACTTCCTCCACTTCTACCTCACCTTCTTTTGTTTTCAAGAAACTACCACTTTGGGCATTACCTGTGCTTTGGTATGCTTTGTTGTAGGCTCGGTGGCAGTCATCGTTCCCACTCCCAATGGTGCAGGTCCGTGGCATTTTGCTGTAAAGACAATGCTCATTCTCTATGGCATAACCGACGAGCGAGCGTTATATTTTGTACTTATCGTACACACGTTGCAAACCCTCCTTGTTATTCTTTTAGGCATCTATGCTTGGATAGCTTTAGCCTTTACAAGGAAAGCAACAGCCCCAATAGAAGTAAACAGATAACAATAAGTAATAACCCCTTAAAATAAAAACAACTATGAGTGAAATTAGAAATCTAAGTCCAGAAATTCTCTGGAGAAACTTTGACGATTTAACACAAGTTCCTCGTCCATCAGGACACATGGAAAAAGTGCAAGCTTTCTTGCTCGATTTTGCTAAGCGAGTAGGTGTAGAAGCATTTGTAGACGAGGCTGGAAACGTAGTAATGCGCAAGCCTGCTACCCCCGGTTATGAAAACCGCAAGGGTGTAATTCTTCAGGCTCACATGGACATGGTGCCTCAAAAGAGCCCAGACAGCCCACACAATTTCGAGACCGACCCTATCGTTACCCACATTAAGGACGGATGGGTATATGCCAACAACACCACCCTTGGTGCTGACGACGGTGTAGGTGTGGCAGCAATTATGGCTGTTATGGAAGACAAGACCTTGAAGCACGGCCCTATCGAAGGACTTATCACACGTGACGAAGAGAATGGTATGTTTGGTGCTAACGACCTTCCTAAGGGCGAACTCAACGGCGACATTCTTCTCAACCTCGACTCTGAAAACTGGGGCAAGTTTGCCATCGGTTCTGCAGGTGGTATAGACATCACAACATCTTTGGAATACAAGGAAGTAGCCAACGACCAAGAAGCAGCTGTAAAGGTAACATTGAAGGGCTTCCGTGGCGGTCACTCTGGTCTTGAAATTCACGAAGGCCGTGGCAATGCCAACAAGGAAATGGCTCGCTTGGTACGTAAAGCAATGGTAGAACTTGGTGTTCGTCTCGTTAGCTGGGAAGGTGGCAATATGCGCAACGCCATTCCTTTCAAGGCTGAAGTAGTACTTGCTTTGGCTCAAGACAAGGTGGCTGCACTCAAAGAAATGGTTGAGGCACAGCGTCAATTGCTCGAAAGCGAATTTAAGACCATCGAAAGAAACATCGAGTTCTTTGTTGAAGATGCTGAAAAGCCTGCAACACTTGTTCCTGCCGATATGCAAGAAAACATTATCAACGCTATCTACGGCTGCCACAACGGTGTATTGCGTATGATACCTGTTTATCCTAATGTTGTAGAAACCTCTTCAAACCTCGCTATTATCAATATCGATGCCAACAAGACCAACATTAAGATACTTGCTCGCTCGGCACGTGAGGATATGAAGGAATACATCTGCCAAACCATCAAGAGCTGTTTCGATATGGCAGGATTTAAGACCGAGTTTAGCGCAAGCTATGTAGGTTGGGATCCAAACCCAGAAAGCGAAATCCTCAACCTCTTAAAGAAGGTTTACAAGGAGCAGACTGGCGAAGACGTTATCGTACAGGTAGACCACGCAGGTCTCGAATGTTCTATCATTCTTGGCAAGTACCCACATCTCGATGTTGTGAGCCTTGGTCCAAACATTCGCAGTCCTCACACAGCTACCGAACGTTTCGAAATAGCATCAGCAGAACCATTCTGGAAGTTGCTCGTTCAGGCTTTGGAAGAAATCCCTGCTAAGTAAAGCTACTTTTCTTCAAGCTTGTTTTATCCATCTTCGTATTGAATAAAATACAACATCATAAAAAGCCGCTACCAACAAGTGCATTCGCAATAAGTTGGCAGTGGCTTTTGCTGTATCCCCATATTGCTAAAAGAAAGCTTCTTTTGAAACAGATTTTAATGTGTGCAAGGCGTATAGGGACTCGGTTCACCGAGTTCAGCTTTTTAGGAGTTAGAGGAGTTAAGTGGAGCTACCGCTCGTCCCTCGCTTAGGAGTTAGAGCCAATACCTTGGAGGTTGTAGTTTTGTCAGACCAGTCAGACCAGTCAGACTTGTCCGACCCGTCCGACCCGTCCGACCCGTCCGACTGGTCTGACTTGTCTGACAAATTCGCCAAAACTATACCAATATAATATTTGCCCCCTACACTCCCCCTTTTCCCTATAAATCAAGAATAATCTTTCTAAATACTGTTCTAATCTCAAAAAAAATTAGTTAATCTTAGGTAGATTAAAAGTTTTTACCTAAGTTTGCACCTTATTAACAGGTTGTGCCATAGCGGAGCACATTTTGCCCCACTAAGCCAACATAGAATGAAAATACTCGAATCATAAACTAATAGTGAAATGATGGACTCTCAAGAGAAGGCTCTTAGTCAGGGCACAGAAGAAGTGAAGCAGAATGAAGGTGTTGCACAAGAAGCAACAGCATCAGACGCAACCACTACAACAGAGGTAAACAACCCAACAGCTGAAGAAGCAGAAACTCCTAACCATAGACACTATAGCTCTAAAAAAGAAATTGTAGCGCGTGTTGTGGCATTGGCAGACAGTGAAGACACACCCGAAAAAGCTGAAGTAGACTATCTTAAAACTACGTTCTATAAGTTCCACTTTGCAGAACGTGAAGCACAGCAAAAGGCCTTCTTAGACGCTGGAGGTGACCCTGAAAAATATCAAATCGTGCCAGATGAGGACGAAGAAATGTTTAAAGCAAAGATGTCCATTATCAAAGCGAAACGCCAAAAGGCTTTCTTGGAACAAGAGGCAGTGAAGCAAGAAAACCTAAAGAAGAAGGAAGAAATTATAGAAAAGATAAAGGCAATGGCGACAACACCTGAAGAAGCCAGCCAAAACTTTCAAACCTTTAAGACGCTTCAGCAAGAATGGAAAACCATAAAGCAAGTGCCTGCTGATAAGAGCAACGAGCTTTGGCGCAACTATCAGCTTTATGTAGAGCAGTTTTACGACCTCTTGAGCCTTAACCGTGAGGCACGTGAGTATGATTTCAAGAAAAACTTGGAGAAGAAAACCCAACTTTGCGAAGCTGCGGAAAAGCTTGCTGAAGAAAGCGATGTTATCAGTGCTTTCCACCAGTTGCAGGAGTTGCACGCTGAATATCGTGAAACAGGTCCTGTAGAGAAGGAACTTCGTGAGCAAATTTGGGTACGTTTCAAGGCGGCAAGTACGGTTATCAACAAGCGTCACCAGCAGCATTTCGAAGAGATAAGAGCAAAGGAAGAAAACAATCTTACCCAGAAAACAGCCCTCTGCGAAAAGGCGGAAACTATAGCACAAGGCACATACAAGAGTGCTAACGAGTGGGAAAAGCAAACCAAGGAGATAATAGACATTCAGAAAGAATGGAAGACCATAGGTTTTGCACCACAAAAGATGAATGTTAAGATATTTGAGCGTTTCCGTGCAGCTTGCGACGACTTCTTTGCAAAGAAGGGCGAATACTTCACCAACCTTAAAGCACAGTTTAACGAGAATGCACAAAAGAAGCAAGCCTTGTTAGACCAAGCATTGGCACTCAAGGACTCTACCGACTGGAAGGTTACAGGCGATAAGTTTGTAGCGTTACAAAAGGAATGGAAGACCATAGGTATGGTGCCTAAGAAGTTGGGCGACCAGCTTTGGAACGACTTCCTTGGAGCTTGCAACCATTTCTTCGAAGCTCGCAATGCCGTACACGCTGACGCACGCAGCGAGGAGCAAGAAAACCTGAAGAAGAAGTTGGAAATTGTAGAACAGCTCAAGCAGCTTACCGAAGAGGCAAAAGACAACCTCCAAGAGGAGATACACAAACTTACAGAAGCGTTCAACAGCATCGGTCATGTACCATACAAGGAGAAAGACAAGCTCTACAAGGCGTATCACGAAGCCTTAGACACCTTATATAAGAATGTGAATGTAAAGGCTGCACGCAAGCGTGTAGACAACTTCCGCAACAATATCAAGAAGGTGGCAACACGTGGCGAAAATGCGTTAGACAACGAGCGTGGCCGCCTAATGCGTCGCTACGAACAGTTGAAACAAGAAATCAACACTTACGAAAACAACCTTGGTTTCCTCAACATCAGCAGCAAGAAAGGCAATTCGCTCATCGATGATATGAACCGCCGCATACAACGCTTGAAAGACGATGTAGAAGAAATAAAGCAAAAAATTAAGGTTATTGATGCTGAAAACAAGTAAGATAGCTTCTTATAAAAACAAAAATCGAGGGTTTGTCAGTTTTGATCACCCTCGATTTTTTTGTTTTTAGGAGTTAGAGTCACTTTGTCAGANTATCCTTGAGCTCAGCATCCTTATCCTTGAGCTCAGCATCCTTATCCTTGAGCTCAGCATCCTTATCCTTGAGTTGAGTATCCTTGTTCTTAAGCTCAGCATCCTTGTTCTTGAGTTGAGTATCCTTGTTCTTAAGCTCAGCATCCCTTTGCTCAAGAAGTTTAACAACAGCTTCCCGAGTGAGAGAATGGTAGTCAGATGTCATTGTGCAATAAGGCATATCCATCACATTATCAGTTCTTTATACGATGTAAAATTACAAAAAATATCTGACACTGGCAAGAAAATACTAAGATTTATTGTATCTTTTTCTTCGGTAGCAATTAGGATTTATACCTTCAATATAGAGTACCAATTCGTCCCAGCGAAGTTCATAAAATCCAGCTCTCGCCCGTATGATTTTAGGACTTAGGCAACCCTGTGCCATCTGTTTATGATACACGACAAAACCACAGCGTTCCCAGTGCAGCAATTTAATTCGGTTACGGGCTCGATTGTAGAAAACGTAGACAACACCATCAGAAGGATTGAAGTCATTGCGGCGTACCAATTGGGACAGGCGAAGAATACCCTGACGCATATCCACAGGAGTGCAACAAACCCGAAAAACATTTGTTTCGTTGAGTACAAACATAAGTTTTTCGGGCAAAGGTAGTAAAGTAAGAATGTTACACAAAGGCGGCTAATATTGGATGCTTACTGTCAGACCAGTCAGACCAGTCAGACCAGTCAGACCAGTCCGACTCGTCCGACCTGTCTGACCCGTCCGACTTGTCTGACCAATTCCCCAAACTACACGCCCCTTGCGCACATTAAAATCTGTTTCAAAAGAAGTTTTCTTTTAGTAATATTTTTGTTAAATAGCGATGTGTATAACGAGTAATCCCAACGGAGGGGCTGGGGGGGGGAGGCCATCTAATTAAAAATATCTCCCCAAAACATTTGGAATTTCACAATAATTAATGTACCTTTGCACCCGAATTAATGCGCCTGTGGCGGAATTGGTAGACGCGCTAGACTTAGGATCTAGTGTCTATGACGTGCAGGTTCGATTCCTGTCAGGCGCACTTTTTTCTTTTTGCAATAAGATAGCCCCACTTATTTTATATTATTTTTTAAAGGATTATGACTTACTACAAAAAAAGTCTGTATGTATTGGCTATGTTTTTGTGTCTAAAGCCAATGCTTATGGACACGTATGGGCAGGCGGCTGCACTATATTATAATAAGGTAGAAAACTTAAAATTTTCGGATAGACTTAGTTTGCGAACCAACGTTATAGATTGGCTTGCGCTTACCCCAAATGTAGGTTTGGAACTTACCTTGGGTGATAAGAGTTGGAACAAATGGACATTGGGACTTTCGGGGCGTGTGAATTGGAATACACAGCCTAAAACCCTTGCTTATAATGTGTACGACTTGTATGATGGTAAGATAGAGCTGCGTAAATATTGGCACGGCAACAACCCGAGAAGAGTGTTTTATTGGGGCGTATATGGCGGTGCAAACAAGTTTGATATGAAACTGAGTGCTACAGGCAAGCGAGGCAATGCGTTTACAGGTGGACTTACGTTTGGTACAATTTGCCAACTCTATGGCTATCAGAATGGCGCAAGTCTTGACCTCGATTTAGGTATTAATGCAGGTGTAGTGTTTGCAAAATGGGAAGAGTACAGCCGTGAATTGCAAAACAATCTGCACGTATATACGACCACGGCGCCACAGAACTGTTACAAAATAACATTCGACCCCTTGGTTTACGCTGCATCAACAGATGTGGTGAAGGTGTCTTTGATTTACCATTTCGGCACAAAGGTTGCCAATCGTTATAAGAAACGTGAGGCGGTAGACGAAACTTACAGACTGAAATTGGCAAACGAGGCTTATCGTAAGGATACGCTAAAGGCAGCCAAGATAGAGCGCAAGAAGGCTAAACACATAGAAAAGGCACGTAACAAGCGTCTGAAAGAATACGATAAGGAACAAAAGAAAAAGGCTAAAGCTGAAGCAAAGGCTGCCCGTATAAACGAGGAAAAGAAGAAAGGAGAGAAGAAATGAAAAAGATTGTAGCGGTAATGGTGAGTCTTTGTGCAGCAACGGGAGTTGAAGCACAGTCGATAGCGGTAAACACAGATGTAGCAATGTTGGCGTTGCAAACCTATAATGTGGGGGCTGAAATGACAATTGGCAATCGCTCCACCTTGGGTCTCGGTGTGTTTACAACCAACAACCCTTATTGGGAAAAAGATACCAAAGCAGTAGGAGTACAACCTGAATATCGTTATTATTTCGGTGGCAGGCCAATGTACCACCACTTTGTGGGTGTGAGCGGTTTGGCAGTGGACTATGACACAAAGATAAAAAACACACGCTATGATGGGTTTGCAGTGGGCGGAGGTGTAACCTTTGGTTATGTAGTGTCGCTCTCTAACAGATGGACGATTGATGCACACGCAGGTGTAGGCGTAGTGGTGTATCATCAAAAAAAGACAATGGACGGTGTCCCCGACCTCTCTGCAAACAACGGAACATTGACCACTCACGGCTATATGGGTTATCAGCTATTGCCTACAAAAATCGGAGTTACGCTGTCATATATAATAAGGTAAGAAGAAAAATAAAGGGATGAAACAATTATTGAATCGTTGCATAACGATGTGGATATTGATGGTTTTGTGTGCGAACAACATCAATGCGCAGGTGATGCACGTAACGGGTAATGTGTATAAAAGTATGAAAAGCCTGGACAATAGCGGCACAAACAAGATGCCCCTGTCCGTTCCAGTGTACATATTCGACAATAAGAACGAAGCAAACAAGCAAGCTAACAATTATAGAAGCAAGAGCAAAGGCGTAAGCGAAGAGGTTACGATACGCAGCAATGCCACTGTAACGCCCGACTATGACGGACATTTCGAAGCAGACGTGTCGGCCAAAGGTGCGTTGATGGTCATAAACGATGGCGAAGTGAAGGTGATGAACATTGGTTCGAGTCTCAACTACGACTTTGTTTTCTCAGGCGATACGAAGAGCATTTTGTTGGCAAATACCACTGTTGTGGGCAAGCGTTTGGGAACAAACATTGTGGAAATGAAGCCTATTGACGATGGTCCTAACTTGCATTGGGACGTAACGGTAAGTTTGCCAGAATGGTACACAAAAGACCATTCACGACTTATTTTCCAACCTGTGGTTATCAATTGTGAGGAAGAAGACACAATCCAATACCTTGAACCCTTAGTGTATGAAGGCAAGAAGTATCACAGCAACCAGATAAGAAGAAAGAGCTTTGATTACAATCGCAACGACTCGTTGCACAATTACTATATAACAGACAAGGCTACAACCAATGATGCGTTTAGCTTTAGATGGGAAGTAACCTATCCAAAGCCTAACCCTAATAAGAGCTATAAGTGGGGTTCGGTGTTGAGATTGGAAGATTATACGCACATCTATTTTGAAGACGGGGCGAAAAATGGTACTTGCAACACCCGTAAACCTTGGAAACTGCTTGATGTGTCAATGGCTATGAAGGAGATAAAACTCACACCGCAATACTATGAACAGGCCCGTGCGCAATTGCGTGAAGTGCCCCGCGACTTGCAACTGACTTTTATGGTGGGGCGTGACGAGTTGACCGCTGATGTTTCCAATCAGCAAAATCTTGACCAATTGGTGAGAGAACTGCAATCGTATGGTAGAGCCTTAATGAACTTTACCGTGCAGGGAACATCATCGCCGGAAGGAAATATTGACAGGAATACAAAGTTGGCCAATGCTCGCGCCCGCAAGGCTTTAAGCATTGTAGGCAGTAAAATATCGAGTGCGGGATTCGAAGTGAAAGCTCCATTGGTATATACTTGGTTTGATGTGTCAGACTCGTTGAAAGCCCGTGGTTTAGAGACTGAGGCTACCACACTTCGCAATTATGCCTTCAATAACAATATGGCAGGAATACGTGAGTTGAAAGCATTGCCTGTGGTACAAGAAATTATGCAAAACCAACGTTTGATGCGTTGCACTTACACCTTACGTCAGAACAAGGTGTTAGATGCCAAAGAGGCATTGTGGACATATTATAACGATAAGGAATATAGACAAGGGGGAAGGAGTGTATTCTCGAATGGCGATTACTACAACCTCTTTACTCAAATAACCGACTCGGCAGAATTGCGCAAACTAACTTTCCGTGCGTGGGAAGAAAACAAAGCACGACGCACAATGAAATATAGTGCTTTTGCAGCTTATTTGGCCAATCGTGTGGCTTGCTATGCAATCGAAGAAGATTCGATAGACCTTTCTATCCTTGCTCCGTTTGTAGATATGGAAGCAGGATTGGAAGTTTCGCGTCCTATATCGTTTGATAATGAATATAGATTTATGGTCAATCGTCGTGAAATAGTTGCCAATCAGGCTATTATGTGTTTCAAGGCGATGAAACTCGGAGAGGCTTATCACTTGGCAAACAAGCTTCCTGACACAGATGAGTATAAGGATATAAAGATGTTTACCGACTTAGAAACCTTGTTCTTTAAGCAAGGAAAGACACCTGATGAAGAGCGTAGAGCAAAGGAAGCACTCGACTATGTATTGCGTTCGAATGTTGAAAACTATGCAATACTCAACTTTGAGTTAGCCCCCGAATTGGGAAAGACTTACGATGAGTTGGAAGTATTAGTTGACTCGCTGCCAGACAACAGTGCCAAGAAATGGTATATGAAGGGTGTGATAGAGACTACAAAGCCTGAAATAAGCGATGACGACTTTATGGAATTGGCAACTAAATATGGTGTGGACGTGGCATTAAGAATGACGGACAATAGCAATCCTACCTTCTTGGCTTATTTCCAACATAGTTTTGATATGAAGCCCAAATACAAGGGATTTTATAATTCAGATGCCAACATTGCTGATGATGTGCGTAAAAAATATCCTTACGACACAAAGAAGGTTGAAGAGTACAGACAGAAATTTATAGACTTGATGATTGCAGCTGGGAAAATAGAAGCTCCAAAAGAAACGGAAGACAACGTGGATATAGAAGAAAACAAAACCGATAATAAGATGACAGATGCAAGCGAGGCATCAACAACAAGCAATAAAGAGGAGGTGAAGGAATGAAAAAGATAGTTACGTTCGTTCTTTCGTCAATGGTTGTGGGAGCTGTACAGGCTCAGACACCAACAGATACAACACAAGTACAGGTTGTAAATAGTACTGACACAACGGCAAGAGACCTTAGCGACTTAGAGAAGAAAATGGCTGAGGAGGAGATTGCAATCGAAAAAGATACAACTTATTATGGGTCTCGCAAGCAAAAAGACTTTAATGCGCTTGCATATAGTTTAGATGGCAGACACCGCTATGAAGGCGATAAGTGGGTAAAAGGCGGAGGTTTTGGGAAGCATACATTCTTAGACTTTGGGGCTGGAGTTGTGTTTTATCAACATAACAACACCTACGAGCTAACGCCACAGGCAGGCATTCACGTGAGATTGGGTAAAGACTTGAGTCCGATGAGTACGTTCCGCATAGGCGTGGGCGGCGAATTGGGATATGTAAGTGGCGAACCCAATGTGAATTGGACAATGTGCGCTGATGCAGACTACTTGTTTAATTTCTCTAATTATCTTTTAGGTTTCAGACCTGACAGACCTTTGAGTGTATCGGGAATATTGGGTGTAGGAGTGCAACAGTCGCAGCTTACAAAGTATGAAGGATCGGACGTGGCTAAGGCAATGCGCAAGAATGCTTTTGCAATGAATGTTCATACAGGATTGCAATTTAAGTTTTTGGCAGGTACACACGCAGCTTTAGCCGTCGAACCTTATATTATGGCAGGAACGAAAGGAATGGATTTGGTGAAAGGAAGTAAGTTTAATCATTTCGGAATAGGCTATGGTGTGAACCTGTCTTACATTTGGTACTTCTATAACAATATGTCTTCGCAGCGCAATGCTGGAGATTTCAAGCGTCGTTTCCTCAATGGCGAACGCTTATTTATTGAAGACCCAAATGCGCCCAACTGGCGTAGACCTTGGTTTTTTGAATATTCCATAGGTCCATCATTCTACCAGCGCACTCCATTGAAGCTTGAAGAGACGCTCGGATATAGCATTAGCGCAAGCGTGGGGCAATGGATGTCGTCTGCAATAGGTATGCGTGGTGGCGTAACGATAACCAATGCGGCTTGGACAAAGGGAAAGAACACGACCTCGCTATTAGGAAAGTCGGGCGTATTTGTTGATGCAATGCTTAATCCATTTGGTTTTTCACGACATTATCGATGGGATTCGCCTGTCGGTGTAAACCTCTTTGCAGGTTACGAGATGGGTAAATTGCAGATGGTGCACGCAGATGTGAGCGATAAAACAAGTGGCAATTACGCAGGTTATCGCATAGGTGGGCAGTTTTGGGCAAAGCTTACAAATGACTTACGCCTAACTTTTGAACCTTCATACGTATTGATAGAACATTTTGACCGTCCCGATGGGCGTGTACGTTACGACCAAATGGATATGAAAATGGGCGTATCGGTATTGTTCAGAGACAAGTATCATCGCAATTATGAACTTACAGAGGAAGCAAAGAACGACCTTCCTGAAACAGGTTTTTTTGTTGGTGCGGGTTTAGGTTGGAATACTACGGTGAACAAGTGGAGATATACAGAGAAAAATCGTGGTCTTTTACTCAATGCAAATGGATTTGTGGGGTACAATTTCAATATGTATCACGCTGCCAAGTTGATGGTAGACTATGTTACCAATCCAATTTGGAATTACAAAAAAGGAAACGAATACACCAAGTTCACTTATGAGAACACTTTTGTTTCAGCCGATTATCAGCTTAATTTGCTCAACGCAATGACAGGATACAGACCGGGTAGACGATGGAATGTATCCGTTTATGGCGGTCCTTCATTGGTATTGAGCAAATATGGAAAGAAAGTGGATTTGGGCGCAAATATTGGTGGAATGTTGTCTTATCGTGTATTGCCTTATCTTTCACTTTATTATAGTCACACGGTGTATTGGATGCCAAGCGAGCATTACGATTCGGGACAGATATACACCACACCAGGTGCTGTGTCTAATGTGTTGAACGTAGGTGCAATGTACAATCTTGATGGGTTCTTTAAGACTATCAAGAATTTGCCTTGGAAGAGTTCTCCTAATTCAGGGCGTTATCGCTTTTTCTTGGATTATGGGTATGGCTATGGTTATTTCCCAATGCTTCCAAATAAAGCGAAAGACTCGTGGGGTTCTACAATGCAATTGTCGCTTGGCTGGTGGGGCAACTCGTTCCTTGGTGCACGTGTGGGCTTTAATATGGCTAAAGGCAGCGACCTTACCACAACCAATGTGGACGGAAACAAACAAGAAGAACTACTTCACGGATTGGGAATGGCAACCTTGACAGGCGATTTGCTCTTTAATCCTTTAGGACTGAATAAAAATTATAGTTGGAAATCGTTAGTGGGCGGACACCTTGTGTTGGGTTATCAGAATGGTTTGTTGGTACTGAATGATGAGGAACGCACCATTAAGGGATCTAAAATTACAGTAGATGGTTTCCGATTGGGCGTACAATTCTGGGTGCGATTAAGTCGTGATCTTCGCTTCAATATCGAACCAATGTATGCAACACTCAATGCTCACGATAAGGTATTTACCAACAATGATGGTTCAAAGTTCTATCGTACAGAGGAGATTGGCACAAAACCTTTGAAGCTGGGCAACACTTTCTCTGTCAAATTGGGATTGAGCGTACTCTTAAATCGTTTCAATCGCTTTGAAGATGCCGACCTAAAGTCGTATGCAGACAAAGCTCCTAATCGCTTCTTTGCAAGCGTTGGCGGAGGTTGGAATATTCTTTTAAGCAAGCATCGTTATAAAGATGGTGGAACGAAGATGAACTTAACAGCCTTTGGGGGCTATCGTTTAAACGAAGTATCGGCTCTCCGCTTGGGCTTAGATTATGTAATGGACGACATCAAATATGGTTATATCGAGAACGGAAGTACAGAGCTTATTGAAGAAAAGCGAAACATTCTTTTTGTGGCTGTAGATTTCCAAGTAGATGTGTTGGCTTATTTCCGTGGTTACAATCCTAAGCGCAAATGGAACTTGAACCTTTATACAGGTCCTGCAATAGGTATTCAAATAGACAAGGAGCATACAAAAGCTGGGGCAATCAATTTGGGAATGACCTTAGATCATCGTCTCAATAAACGATTGTCAGCATTCTACAATCATAATATCTTCCTCCTTGGGTTTATGGGGAATAAAGATTTACTCCCTGGCACAACCCTTTTTGGAAATATAACAGCTCTAAATGCCATTAACTTTGGATTGATGTATAATTTTTAATCTACATATCGTTTACATATTTACTATTGATATAGAAAGTCCGATTGTCAACCTTTGGCAATCGGATTTTTTGTATGCGGTGGTTTAGAGTAAGCATCCAATATTAGCGTAAGCATCCAATATTAGCCGCCTTTGTGTAACATTCTTGCTTTACTACCTTTGCCCGAAAAACTTATGTTTGTACTCAACGAAACAAATGTTTTTCGGGTTTGTTGCACTCCTGTGGACATGCGTCAGGGTATTCTTCGCCTGTCCCAATTGGTACGCCGCAATGACTTCAATCCTTCTGATGGTGTTGTCTACGTTTTCTACAATCGAGCCCGTAACCGAATTAAATTGCTGCACTGGGAACGCTGTGGTTTTGTCGTGTATCNTTAAGATTAAGGATGCTGAGCTGGAACGAAAGTCCCGTCGTATTCTTGAACTTGAGCGCATGGTATTTGGCAGGCGCAGCGAGAAACGCCTGCCTGAGAGTGCAAGCGGCTGGGCGGGTACGCTTTTTGACGAGCAGTGGGCCAAAGAGGGTTCCCTGGCTCAGGTGGAAGCCCTTCCCATCATCAAGGAGATAAAACAGCAGGCCGGACAACGCAGGTCATCACGCCGTGTGAGCCGTCCTTCCAGAAAGGGTAGGGCCTACGCCTCCTATGTTCCCGAGAATATAGAGCGACAGGTGACGGAGATATATCCAGAGGGTTATGACGCTGAGCGCATGGTCATCATCGGACATGACAGAAGTGAGCATCTGTGTCTGCGTCCCTCATCCTTTTATGTCAGGGTAGAAGATCGTGTCATCTGCCGCCTGAAGGAAGCCCGTCCAACGGATGCGAAGGTCGACATCCTGGAAGCCCCCTTGAAAAAGCAAGCGGTGGATTGTTTTGCCGACGCTTCCCTGCTCGCCGAGATCATCACCGCCAAGTTCGCCTATCACCAGCCCGAGTATAGGCAATGTGAAAGATGGAAGGAACTGGGCGTGAACATCCCCACCTCAACCGTCAACAGCTGGGTTCACGATGCCGCCGATGCGCTTTATCCGCTTTACAAACTTCAAGTAAGACAGATCCTGCAAAGTCCTTATCTTCAGGTTGACGAGACCAGCGTACGGGTTGCCGACCGCAAGGGAAAGACGCGCAAGGGATACCTGTGGGGCGTGCGTGACGCCATGCACTCCCAGGGTGTGTTCTTCCATTGGAAGGACGGGTCGCGGTCGGGCGCTGTGGCAGATGAACTCTTCAAGGGCTACCAGGGTGCCATACAGTCTGATGGGTATGAGGTCTACAGCAGGTTTGAGAACGTTCAGGGCATCGTGCTGTTAGGATGTATGGCACACGTGAGACGTAAGTTCGAACATCTGGCGGCTGACGATAAGAACGCCGCCCATATCATCGAAACGATAGCCACGCTTTATGAGTTGGAGGAAAACCTCAAACACAAGAAAGCACCACCCGAGGAAGTGGAGACAGAACGAAAGGCTAAAGCTTACCCTATTCTTAAGTATTTGGAGACCTATATGTTGGATGTACACAAACAGTACACCCCAGGCGAAGCTATGGAGAAGGCACTGCGTTATGCCTTCGCCGTATGGATACGCATTGGCAGGTATGTGCAGGACGGACGCTTCAACATAGACAACAACCTTATGGAACAGGCCATCAGACCCATCACGCTTGGAAGAAAGAACTACCTGTTCTGTGGTAACAATGAGGGAGCAGAGAACAACGCCATCTTCTATACCTTCATGGCGTGTTGCAGGGAAGCAGGCATAGAGCCATACAAATGGATGAAGGAAGTTCTTTCAAGGTCCCTGCTAGATATGACGGAGGAGGAACTCATGAAAATGCTACCTTCAAACTTCAAATAACAGATAACCCTTATATGCTGCCAGACATATAAGGGTTATTTGTTGGTGTGAAAGGCGGCTAATATTGGATGCTTACATATTAGCTGCCTTTGTGTAACATTCTTGCTTTACTACCTTTGCCCGAAAAACTTATGTTTGTACTCAACGAAACAAATGTTTTTCGGGTTTGTTGCACTCCTGTGGACATGCGTCAGGGTATTCTTCGCCTGTCCCAATTGGTACGCCGCAATGACTTCAATCCTTCTGATGGTGTTGTCTACGTTTTCTACAATCGATCCCGTAACCGAATTAAATTGCTGCACTGGGAACGCTGTGGTTTTGTCGTGTATCATAAACAGATGGCACAGGGTTGCCTGAGTCCTAAAATCATACGGGCGAGAACTGGATTTTATGAACTTCGCTGGGACGAATTGGTACTCTATATTGAAGGTATAAATCCTAATTGCTACCGAAGAAAAAGATACAATAAATCTTAGTATTTTCTTGCCAGTGTCAGATATTTTTTGTACCTTTACATCGTATAAAGAACTGATAATGTGATGGATATGCCTTATTGCACAATAACGTCTGACTACCATTCTCTCACTCGGGAAGCTGTTGTTAAACTTCTTGAGCAAAGGGATGCTGAGCTTAAGAACAAGGAGGCTGAGCTTAAGATTAAGGAGGCTGAGCTGGAACGAAAGTCCCGTCGTATTCTTGAACTTGAGCGCATGGTATTTGGCAGGCGCAGCGAGAAACGCCTGCCTGAGAGTGCAAGCGGCTGGGCGGGTACGCTTTTTGACGAGCAGTGGGCCAAAGAGGGTTCCCTGGCTCAGGTGGAAGCCCTTCCCATCATCAAGGAGATAAAACAGCAGGCCGGACAACGCAGGTCATCACGCCGTGTGAGCCGTCCTTCCAGAAAGGGTAGGGCCTACGCCTCCTATGTTCCCGAGAATATAGAGCGACAGGTGACGGAGATATATCCAGAGGGTTATGACGCTGAGCGCATGGTCATCATCGGACATGACAGAAGTGAGCATCTGTGTCTGCGTCCCTCATCCTTTTATGTCAGGGTAGAAGATCGTGTCATCTGCCGCCTGAAGGAAGCCCGGCCAACGGATGCGAAGGTCGACATCCTGGAAGCCCCCTTGAAAAAGCAAGCGGTGGATTGTTTTGCCGACGCTTCCCTGCTCGCCGAAATCATCACCGCCAAATTCGCCTATCACCAGCCCGAGTATAGGCAATGTGAAAGATGGAAGGAACTGGGCGTGAACATCCCCACCTCAACCGTCAACAGCTGGGTTCACGATGCCGCCGATGCACTTTATCCACTTTACAAACTTCAAGTAAGACAGATCCTGCAAAGTCCTTATCTTCAAGTTGACGAGACCAGCGTACAGGTTGCCGACCGCAAGGGAAAGACGCGCAAGGGATACCTGTGGGGCGTGCGTGACGCCATGCACTCCCAGGGTGTGTTCTTCCATTGGAAGGACGGGTCGCGGTCGGGCGCTGTGGCAGATGAACTCTTCAAGGGCTACCAGGGTGCCATACAGTCTGATGGGTATGAGGTCTACAGCAGGTTTGAGAACGTTCAGGGCATCGTGCTGTTAGGATGTATGGCACACGTGAGACGTAAGTTCGAACATCTGGCGGCTGACGATAAGAACGCCGCCCATATCATCGAAACGATAGCCACGCTTTATGAGTTGGAGGAAAACCTCAAACACAAGAAAGCACCACCCGAGGAAGTGGAGACAGAACGAAAGGCTAAAGCTTACCCCATTCTTAAGTATTTGGAGACCTATATGTTGGATGTACACAAACAGTACACCCCAGGCGAAGCTATGGAGAAGGCACTGCGTTATGCCTTCGCCGTATGGATACGCATTGGCAGGTATGTGCAAGACGGACGCTTCAACATAGATAACAACCTCATGGAACAGGCCATCAGACCCATCACGCTTGGAAGAAAGAACTACCTGTTCTGTGGTAACAATGAGGGAGCGGAGAACAACGCCATCTTCTATACCTTCATAGCGTGTTGCAGGGAAGCAGACATAGAGCCATACAAATGGATGAAGGAAGTTCTTTCAAGACCCCTGCTCGACATGACGGAGGAGGAACTCACGAAAATGCTACCTTCAAACTTCAAATAACAAATAACCCTTATATGCTGCCAGACATATAAGGGTTATTTGTTGGTGTGAAAGTCGGCTAATATTGGATGCTTACATTGTTTTGAAACGCAAAACAATAGTCTAAAAAAATGACTTGTAACCCTGTGATTTTCAAACAGATATAAAATTGGTCAAAATTTCCGCTTTTGGAGTAACAAAGACAAGTTGGATGAAGAGGGCGATAGATTCGAATCTTTGATAAATTCGGATTCTTCGATGTTTCCGCATAAAAGCAAATGATAGGATTTATAGAATTGATAATCAGCGTCTTTTGATTATCAGAAAGTAACTTGTGGAACGATTTGAAAACGAGCAGGTAACATTTACTTGCTTTCGACTTCCTACATTCATCTAATTTGACTGTTTCGGCACAAAAATAAAAACTTATCTAGGGCCTACTAAATAAATATAAGCCACTGATATTCAACAATATATGCCTTATTTTATTTGTGTAATTCACCAAAAATGACTACTTTGGTTGTTAAAATATTAACGAAGCACAATGAAATACTACTCTCAATATCGTAGTCACGACTTGTTTGAACTCCAAGAGTCCCTCTCAGGATTGAGCAAGTTGAACCGCTGGGTCAAACTTGCAGACAACCTTCCATGGGACAGGATTGAGAAGGAATATAACAAGCACCTGAAGAACAGTCATTGCGGTGCAAGCAACAAACCGGTCCGCATGGTGGTAGGTGTCTTGATAGTGAAGCATGTGGAGAATTTGAGTGACGAGAAGACCATTCAGGCCATTCAGGAGAACCCTTACATGCAATATCTGCTCGGTCTTGACAAGTTCACGGAAAAGCCGGTATTCGTTCCCGAGTTGTTCGTCCTTGTCCGCAAGCGTCTTGACCATGATTTCTTCAACATGCTTACCTTGATGCTTGCAGAGGTGGATGGAAGCAAGCCAGGCTTTCATCTGCTTGATTAAGAAAAAGCGCAAGGGAAAGAAGCTCATAGACAAGACCAGGCTGATCCAGATACGTTGCTTGAAGGCTGATTTCCAAACGTTTCTTGATTTTCTCGGTAGACACACAAGTGACCTTCTCTCATGTTTCAGTCGGCATGACTTCAAATGCCTCAATGCAGCATTCAAGATGTTCGAGCAGCAGAAAATGATGTTCGAGCAGAATGTCCGCAGATGTGCCGACCGCATCATCAGTATCTACCAACCTCACCTCCGTCCCATCGTCAGGGGCAAGGCAAAGGCCAAGGTCGAGTTTGGGGCAAAGGTTGGTGTCAGCATCGTCAACGGCTACACTTATGTGGATCATCTCAGCTGGGACGCATACAACGAGTCGTCCGACCTCGTCACCCAGATGGAACTCTACAAAAAGCGTTTCGGCATGCTCCTGCGGGAGGTTCAGGCCGACAAACTCTACCTTGGAAAGGAGAACAGAAAGTATATCAAGGCATGCCACGTCGACTGTTACAACCATCCGCTTGGTCGGCCACCGAAAGAAGAAAACGATGAGCATGCGGAGGACAAGAGAAGGGCTGTCGGTGAGAGGAACTGGATTGAAGCCACGTTTGGAACCTCCAAGAGGGTTTACCGGGCAAACGACATCTGGGCGAAACTAAACGATACGGCTGACACTTGGATAGGAGCTTGCTTCTTCGCTAAAAACATAATGAAATCCTAAGGGGACTTCTTTGTCTCTTTTTTGAAAAAACAGGGTCGAGAGACTTCAAAAAGAGTATTATCGTCAAATTCAATGGACTTGCAGGAGTTTTTTCTATACCACGAACTTGCATGGTTGACTCTGCGCCCTAACTATTGTTGTAAACAACAAATAAAAAAATGATGTAAAATATTTGTAGTTAGGAAGTAATATATTATCTTTGCAAGTAATACCTTAATTCCGCAGTATTTTTTCTTGTGAGAAAATTTTATATGTTGAGATGTCTTTTTGGGGCTCTATATGTTGGTATGAGGTGCTTCGGTGTTTTTTGGGTCTTTTCTAAGCATAAAATCCCCCACCCAAACCAATGGGGAAGTATGAAAAACCACAAAAAATGATGTTTATTCAATGAAGACCTCAGCGTAGTAGTTTTTATTTGTATATAGGTTCAGAACGTTCTGCCTTCCAGTGCGCACCCATTTTGCTGGTACGCTGACAAAATGGAGGATAAAGGCTTTCAGCCTGCTTGTCTTTTTCAACGGCTTGACCTTCTCGCTGATATGACGGACGAGATAGAGATAGAAGTTCTTCAGCATGGCGGTAACCATCATGAAAACCATGTTCTCAGCCATAAAGGAAAATGGCAGATGTGACCATCCGAAGTCATTGTTCTGTATGTCGAAGTTCTTTTCGCTTGCTCCACGCTCATTATAAAATGTAATGATGTCTTTCTCGGTAGACATCCAGTTATTGGTGAGGATACAGCGGTATGTGTATATCACTCCGAACATATCCGTCTGTTGCTTGCCATCCTTGTCTTTCAAAGGACTACGCTGTATGACAAGCCTGTATGACTTTCCTTCTATTAAGTTGTCTATGCTGACGGAGGTGACATCGCATCTCTCATAATCAACCTCAACACTCTTCCATTCTTTCAGCTGGCGGAAGTCCTCATGTCGGCTGCCGCAGTTGGCTGCACGTATATAGAACGTGTTGCAGCGCTGCTCTACGGTTTGGATAATTTCCTTTGAGAACGATCCGCAATCAGCACGGAAACGCTCTATTACCACACCAAGTTCTGAGGTTACACGGTCCATAATGCGACGGAGCGTGTCTTCTTGATGGAATCTCACATTGGTGTTTCCGTCACGATTCTCACCTCCGACTATGATTCCCCCAATGGAAGCCCAACCAGGGAAATAGCCAAAATCCTGCTTGTAAGAATATTTTGCATCGAACTTGTGGGCTGGAATAAACTGGTGATCAAAGTCTAAGTCAACATGACTGCCCACCTTTATAAGCCCCATTCTTCGTATCATCCGTAAAAGTAAGGTATTCAACTTTTCTGCTGTGTTGAAACTATACGACTTGTCGGAGGTCTTGCTCTTATAGACAATATTTTTCTCGGTAAGCTCCTTTAGTCCGCGCCCCACAGTGTCGGCACCGGGTAACAGCGTATCAGGTCTTTGCTTGAACTGCCCAATAAGCGCATTGATGTCCTCAAGGCATTCTCCACCACAAAGGTAACTGAAGAAGAGAGATCCAAAAATACTTCCATAACAGAATGCTTTGCCGCTACTTCCACGTTTGCCCAATACAGATTCGGTAAGTTTTTCAAAGCCCAACTTTGAGAAAACGTCCATAATATGATAAATTCCACCGAAAGAAGTGATATTCTCGTTTTTAATTGCTACCTTTGCCATATCAGTTTTTTTTGCTTACTTGTTATGTTTTCAGCACCAAGATAGGTGAAATTTCTGACATATCCAAGTGTTTTGAGAACTTTGTTTCTCAGTCACTTGGAGTTCTCACAAGAATTTATGCTGCGGAATTAAGGTAATATAAAAAACTATGATACATTAATATAATATTAAAATATGATATAAAAAAATTATGTTCATAAAAAAATTAACCAAGTACTCATTACTCTGTATAATTATGAGTACAATCGTAAGTTGTCAACAAGACGAAACTATGTTGCAACAAAGTGTAAAAGAAATGCAAACGTCTGAGACAAAATCATCTCCTTTCACAAGAACACCTTCTGAAGCACAAAGTGCTGTAAGAGAATTTCTTTCTAACAGTATCTCAACACGTAGTTCAAAAGACACAAGGAGTATTGAACAAGTTATAGATTTAGAAAGAAATCCCAAAACCAGAACTAATGATTTTCTGAACACATTCGCAGAAAAATTCTATGTTATTACTTTCAAGAATAAACAGGGTTATGCGATAGTGTCAAAAGACAATAGAACCTTTCCCCTTTATGCTATTTTAGACTCAGGAGAGTTTAAGGAAACCGACTTATACAATAATGAAACTTTACGCTCTTGTATAGTTGGTATGGTTAGAGGAAGCAATATGGAAATAAACGATTTTAATAATACAATAAGAGAAAGTTTACCCCAAAATACAACAAGGGGGCATAAAGGATATCCAGGTGAGAATACCGAAAATGCAATAAATAATATGCTACGAGATGGTTGGGCGATGCAAAGACAGACAGGAATTCGCCTAACAACAAATTGGACTCAACATGTAGATGGAGATAATTTTTATTTTAATGCCAATGGAGTACCGTATGCTATAGCATACTTTAATAAAGGTATAAATAATATCTCTGCTAATATCTCTATTTCTTTAAGAAGCACAGCTGGTAAGGCAACGGCTTTTGGATGCACTCCTGTTGCTTTTGGACAAGTTATGTATGCCTTAAGGAATTTTCCTGGATTTAAAGATTTAAAGTACTCAAATGGAGAAAAAGTTCTTTGGGAGAACATGGAAAATTCGGAATACTGGAGAATTGAAAGAAAGAGATTTCTTGGTTGGTTTGCTGCAAATTGTAAGCCTACTTACCTTAAGAAAGGTACAATGGTATTTAATATTAATGCTACAAAATTTTTAAGAAAAATTATTGGTGGAAATATTGAATCACGATATGACAATTGTATCGTTGGTGATGGAGACTTTGATGGGTATGGTTGGTCTGAAGACAAAAAAGTCGCAAGAGACTTTTTCAGTCATCCAAATGCCTTTGTCATAATGACAGCCTCTGCTGGTAGCCTTAATTATACATCATATCATACATTCGTTATTGATGGAATGGTAGAATTTACAAAAAGAATAAAAGGCAGTGGCTTTCTTGGAACAGGCTTATTTAAAAAGTGGAGAAATGGAATAAGACATCTTTATCATGTTAATGCTGGTTGGGGTGGTCTTTCAAATGGTTATTATTTATATGTTCAAAATGTAAATGATGAATTTAAATATACAGGAAGTAATGATGCAATGGACTATCGTTCTAAAGTTGCATATTTAATTTTATGGCCAAGAAACAATTAAACGTATGAAACACATCTTAACGCTAATTTTACTCTTTTCGCTTTCCATGCTATCATCATGCGATGACATTAGTGGAGAACCTCAAGTTAATACTCCTAAACTCTTTTTCGATGCAAAGGGAGGAGAGCAATCTGTGCAAATAAAAATAAAAAAAATCTTATGGACATTTAAAGGGTTAGAAAAATATCCTTTTACACACACTAAGCATACTGAAGATTATAATGAAGATGGAACTATAAAAAAAGAGAAGATACAAATCTCTACCTTAAGTGATGGAACACAGAAAATTCACTATGATTGGATTACCTTTATTGTTTCAAAGGATAAAAGACACATTAGAGTACTCGTAGAAAAAAATGATATCAAAGAAGAAAGAGGAATATGCTTTGAGGCTTGGGGGCAGAAAATTCCTGGTGCTTCGTTTACTGTATTTCAGTCGGCAGAATAGAGTATCATGCGGTATTCCTTTACCCCATAGCAGTTTTTACCCTAACCCTCCTCAAACGATGAGGATTGGGGCTTTTGATATGGCTTTTCGGACCTTTATATTCTACCTTTCTTCCCAAATGCTGGGTCTATCTTTAACATTGATGCAACAATGAAAGGGAAAAGACAAGAAGCCATAACAATAACAAAGAAAATATTGTAACCTACGGCATCGGCTAAAGCACCTGCAAAAAATCCAGGTAACATCATTGATAATGCCATAAAGCCTGTACAGAGTGCATAATGGCTGGTTTTATGTTCGCCCTGACTGAAATATAACATAAATAACATATAGGCACTAAAACCAAAACCATAACCAAAATTTTCAATGAAAATGGCAGCACTAACCGCAAAAATACTTTGTGGCATGACAAAACCAAGGTAAACATAAGCTATATTGGGTAAGGTTATTGCAAAAGTCATCGTCCAAAGCCATTTTTTTAATCCATCTTTGCTTGCCATTAATCCGCCTAATATACCACCTATGAGCAGTCCCACAACTCCGACAATGCCATTTGCCACACCAAAAGCCTCTAATGAAAGTCCTAATCCACCTTTTGCAACATCAGCACGCAAGAACAATGGGGCAACAGGATTAAGCAAAGCCTCTGGTAATCTGAACAAAAGCATAAAAGCAATAGCCATTATAATTTGTCTTTTACGGAAGAAACTTGCAAAAGTTCCTACAAATTCGTTAAGCAATTCTGTTGATGAAAGCGTTGGATATTCAGCATCGGCAGCGGGTTTAGGCAATATATATTTATGGTAAAGGCTTAAACATATAAATATTGCAGCCAAGCCGTAGAACACCAAAGCCCACGAAAGTTGCACTTTCATATATTCTTGCAACAAGCCTGCGAGGGCAACCAAACCACCTTTTCCCACAACCATAGAAATGCGATAGAAGGTTGAACGAATGCCAACAAAGAAAGTTTGCTCGTGAGCGTCCAATCCTAACATATAAAAGCCGTCGGCTCCCACATCGTGCGTAGCACTGGAAAAAGCCAAAAGCCAAAAGAAACAAATAGTTCCTTGCAGCCAAAATGAAGTATTAATAGTAAATGCAACACCTGCAAAAGCTGCTCCAAGTAACATTTCCATAGATAAAACCCACCACCGTTTGGTACGAATTAAATCTAAAAACGGACTCCATAATGGTTTGATAACCCATGGAAGATAGAACCAAGAGGTATAAAAAGTAATTTCAGCATCGGTCAATCCCATTTGCTGATAAAATACCAATGAAACTAAAGTAACGGCTGCATAAGGTAAACCTTCGGCAAAATAAAGCGTAGAAACCCACGCCCAAGGAGATATTTTCTTGTTAGAATTTTGATTTGACATACGCTTAGATGAACTATAAAATAATGCACTGATTTGCACATCGTTTGCAAAGGTAAAGAAAAAAGCTAAGATAAAAACAGAATTATAACCGAATATGAACAAATGCAAGGTAAGCATCCAATATTAGCCGCCTTTGCGTGGTCTTCCTTCCTTACTACCTTTGCCCGAAAAACTTATGTTTGTACTCAACGAAACAAATGTTTTTCGGGTTTGTTGCACTCCTGTGGACATGCGTCAGGGTATTCTTCGCCTGTCCCAATTTGTACGCAGCAATGACTTCAATCCTTCTGATGGCGTTGTCTACGTTTTCTACAATCGCTCCCGTAACCGAATCAAGTTGCTTCACTGGGAGCGCTGTGGTTTTGTCGTCTATCACAAACAGATGGCACAGGGCTGCTTGAGTCCTAAAATCATACGGGCGAGAACTGGATTTTATGAACTTTGCTGGGACGAATTGGTACTCTATATTGAAGGGATAAACCTTAGTTGCTACCGAAGAAAAAGATACAATAAATCTTAGTATTTTCTTGCCAGTGTCAGATATTTTTCGTACCTTTACATTATATAAAGAACTGATAATGTTATGGATACACCTCATTGCACAATGACATCTGACTACCATTCTCTAACTCGGGAAGCTGTTGTTAAACTTCTTGAGCAAAGGGATGCTGAGCTTAAGGTTAAGGATGCGGAGCTTCAGAGTAAGGATGCGGAACTTAAGATTAAGGATGCTGAGCTGGAACGAAAGTCCCGTCGTATTCTTGAACTTGAGCGCATGGTATTTGGCAGGCGCAGCGAGAAACGCCTGCCTGAGAGTGCAAGCGGCTGGGCGGGTACGCTTTTTGACGAGCAGTGGGCCAAAGAGGGTTCC
>NZ_LT706987.1:0-25555 GCF_900155655.1 Prevotella ihumii | reverse complement strand
GACATCCTGGAAGCCCCCTTGAAAAAGCAAGCGGTGGATTGTTTTGCCGACGCTTCCCTGCTCGCCGAAATCATCACCGCCAAGTTCGCCTATCACCAGCCCGAGTATAGGCAATGTGAAAGATGGAAGGAACTGGGCGTGAACATCCCCACCTCAACCGTCAACAGCTGGGTTCACGATGCCGCCGATGCGCTTTATCCGCTTTATAAACTTCAAGTAAGGCAGATCCTGCAAAGTCCTTACCTTCAAGTTGACGAGACCAGCGTACGGGTTGCCGACCGCAAGGGAAAGACGCGCAAGGGATACCTGTGGGGCGTGCGTGACGCCATGCACTCCCAGGGTGTGTTCTTCCATTGGAAGGACGGTTCTCGCTCGGGTTCTGTGGCAGATGAGCTGTTCAAGGGCTATCAGGGTGCCATACAGTCTGATGGGTATGAGGTCTACAGTAGGTTTGAGAACGTTCAGGGCATCGTGCTGTTAGGATGTATGGCACACGTGAGACGTAAGTTCGAACATCTGGCGGCTGACGATAAAAACGCCGCCCATATCATCGAAACGATAGCCACGCTTTATGAGTTGGAGGAAAACCTCAAACACAAGAAAGCACCACCCGAGGACGTGGAGNCTGGGCGGGTACGCTTTTTGACGAGCAGTGGGCCAAAGAGGGCTCCCTGGCTCAGGTAGAAGCCCTTCCCATCATCAAGGAGATAAAACAGCAGGCCGGACAACGCAGGTCATCACGCCGTGTGAGCCGTCCTTCCAGAAAGGGTAGGGCCTACGCCTCCTATGTTCCCGAGAATATAGAGCGACAGGTGACGGAGATATATCCAGAGGGTTATGATNCTACCTGTTCTGTGGTAACAATGAGGGAGCAGAGAACAACGCCATCTTCTATACCTTTATGGCGTGTTGCAGGGAAGCAGACATAGAGCCATACAAATGGATGAAGGAAGTTCTTTCAAGACCCCTGCCAGATATGACGGAGGAGGAACTCACGAAAATGCTACCTTCAAACTTTAAATAACAAATAACCCTTATATGCTGCCAGACATATAAGGGTTATTTGTTGGTGTGAAAGTCGGCTAATATTGGGTGCTTACACTGTACCCTGTACGAAAGAGGAGTCAGTTTGATTAAGAAGGCAAATATTTGCATAAGGCAAAGGCTCTCCCAAGGCATTAACGATTTTGCCTTTGAAAGTTTGTGCATTTGCCGTAATCGAAAGAAAACACACAATTGCCATACATGTGTTTATTTCCTGTTTCATCTTTTATAAACTTTTTAAATTATAACTTATGAATAGGGGGATTATACTCCTCTATCAACAGTACAAAGTTAGTCACAAATTATATCTTATGACGACTAAACGACTAAGAGAAAAGTCTTAACAGGAAAAGCGTAACCATCAGACTATCAATGGTTACGCTTTATAAAAATCTTAATAACACCGCCGTGTGTCTTAACAGGGACTAAATGGCATTGACATAAGCCACGATATCCTCCCCCTCAGGCACGCCAATCTTCCTGCGGACGGAAGTCTTGCGGACATAGATGGTTGCACTCGTCTGCTGGGTGACAACCCCAATCTCCTTGGTGGAGAATCCTGCACAGAGCAGGCAGCATATCTGCGTTTCCTTCTCCGTAAGCAGATTGCCGTAGTGTTGCGTTAGTCGGGTATGAAACTGATTGTAAAGACGGTCGATGATGGGGTAAAGATCATCCCAGTTCAATAGGTCGTGC
Organism: Prevotella ihumii; assembly: GCF_900155655.1. GTDB lineage: Bacteria > Bacteroidota > Bacteroidia > Bacteroidales > Bacteroidaceae > Prevotella > Prevotella ihumii. The sequence goes on along the minus strand of NZ_LT706987.1, from coordinate 23,815 downwards.
GTGGGAATCTCACCACAGCTGATGGCGGAGATGCGCTTGAGCAGGGCTTGATTCTGATTGGTCGGCGTGCTGGCAACAAGACGGATTATACCCAACTGTTGCAACAACACCTTGCGGAAGAAGTTGGCATCATCGGTGGCAGGCAGCGCCTCCTCAACAGGCTCGACGTGCATACGGTTAAGCATTTCGGTGAGGGTTTCGATACAGTCCTCCGCCTCCGCAAGGCGCTGGTACTTTCGACGGTACAGCCTATAGGCGAGACTACCACCACCTAACAGCAGGACGAACAGCAGCACAATGCCCAAAAGCATACGAAGCCGCGAGCGATGCAGCTCATAATTTTCCGCCTGCAGCTTATTGCGTGCCTCCAGCCGGCGCAGAGAAGTGTTTTCTTTATCCAGCATGACCGTCGTAACAGAGTCGCAATAACGACTGAAAGCAAGCGAGGATATCGTTTTCCCGTCAGTATAATTCAGCACATTCTGCAATTGCTCAATACTCGCCTTACGGCTGAGCGAGCCTTGTCCAGCTTTCTCCAATTCACTTTCACTCGCTTTGGCTCTTTCCAGACAATACCGTGCTGAGTCCAATTGGTGCAGATTGGCGTAATTATTGGCCAAGGAAAGCTGGATGGCAGAATAGCCCGCATATTGTGGCATTAACTTCTGAAAGCGGGAAATATACTGGTTGGATCGCGCATATTCGCCTTTTTCCGCCAAGGATTCTGCGTAGGTACGAATACGCTCAGCAGCCACTTCCTTTTTATGAGAAGCCAATGCCAACTGGATACTCTCATTATAATATCGGTCAGCTTGCTTGTCGTTGAGCAAGGATAGGTTCAGTCCCAAGAAGAAGAGCAGGTTACCCCGTGCATCATTGTCCAGATTGTAATGCCCATTGAGGATGGTATAAGCGGTTTGTGCGGCATCAGCATGATTGTTAGAAAGGGTGAGCAAGTCTATCTTCAGTTTGACCAGCGCGAGCAATTTGACTTCATTTCCCCTTCGTTTGGCTTCCATTATTCCCTCCTCCAGTTCAGACAGGGCATCCTTATTATGTCCCGTCCATCGCAAATAGGAGGCTTTCAGCAAATAACCATCGAGCAATCTCGTCATGTCATTATGCTGTCGATAATAGGCAACGGCATTAGGCGTGAGACTATCTTCCTCCAACGACATCCCCATTGCCTGGTGCGCCATCGCACGATTCCATACATAATGCATCACACCAGTCTCGTTCATTTGCCCGATATTCTGCATCTTCTCAAGCAACATCAATGCACTGTCGGGTCGAATTGTAAGAAGAGAGTCTGTAGCCGTCAGCGTATCCTGCCCATTATGAGGCGAGCAGGCAAACAGCAAGAGCAGAAAGAAAAGGTATAGGAGTCGTTTCATTGCGTCTGTATTGATTGTCGAGATGGTCTTTACCGCTAAGCAGCGTTTAGCAACCATTAAAGATTATTCTTCCCCCTTAATTCCGCAACACTATTATAAATTAAACTTTTTAAGTATCTGATCAACAACAAGTTCTTGCTTTGGCAAGCGGCAGAGCCGAGCGGCTCAGGATTTTGCTATGTCAGAATTTTCACTTATCTTAGTGTTGCAAAAAAACAAGAGAATCCGACGATAGACATAGCAAAGATACAAATTAAATCTGAGAGGCGCACTCCTTTTTGGGGATTATTTTCGGCTTATGGAGCAATTTGACTCCACATTATCCCAAATCGGTCGTTAGAATGAGAATGTATTTTGCGATTATTTTGAGATTTATTTTGCATATATCAAAGGAGCATAGTGGGCTAAACAACTGAAAAAACAAACGAAAAGAGCCAAAATAAGGTGCAAAGACGAAGAAAAGCATAACATCTAAACGCTTTAAAAAGCCTTTGCGGGTTAATGACCGATTTGGGATAAAAGCGTTTGTCTTCAGGTTTATCTCTGTACAGCGAAGTGGAACAGGACATCAAGGCGCTATGTGCTGATATCATAAATCGGCAGAAGTATTACCTATCTGCCGATTTTTTTTATGCTTATTACTTGTTTGCTTTATAGTATTTTATGGCAGCCTCAACGTTAGCTTTTATGGCTTTCGATGAGTAGGTTGCGCCTGTTGCGCCATCTATATTTGCGGTCTTTGTAATCTTTGTTCCCGTGTACTTAGGTAACATTTTTTGTGCTACAAGATTAAAGTATTTTGGGGTTTCTTGATTTTTAAGTGCTTCTACCTTTACCACTTTGTTGCCCTTGATGTAAACTTTTACGGGGGTAGCTCCCTTAAATCCTTTTACCTTAGGTGTGAGCGATGTTGTGTTGATAACGTATGTTCCGTCTGTCTGTTTGTACATCACATTGTCGGTAGCTGTGGTTGCGAAAACCAAACTTGTGGTGAGCAAAGCACCAACTGCTAATGCAGCAATCTTATTTTTTACTTGCATCTTTTTACCTATTTAATAATTACTTATTATTATTTCTCTCAAAAATAGTGTTATCTGTGAGTAAAACTCTCATTCCTATTTTTATGCAAAGGTACGAAAAGAGAAAGAATAAAGGTAGTGGTTTTATCTTTTTTAACCCAAATAGGTGGTTACAGTCTACGTTTTATATACATCTTAATTAGCTTAAAATTCGTTTGGTTTGTCAAGGAGTTTAATCCCAATGTTTGTGGGGTAATGTAGAGGCTCGATTTATTCGCAAGCTCATCAACACGTATCGAGTTCCGCTTATCACGTTCTCGAGTTCCTATTTTTGTTTAGGGGTTAAAGGAGTTACGGGGAGTTAGAATCAAATGTATTGTGGGGGTAGTTTTGGGGAATTGGTCAGACAAGTCGGACGGGTCAGACAAGTCGGACAAGTCGGACGAGTCAGACGGGTCAGACGCGTCCGACTTGTCTGACAAAACACCAACATAACATTTGGCTCTAACTCCGAGCGAGGAACGAGCGGTAACTCCGCTTAACTCCTTCTAACTCCTCAAGAAGCAGAACTCGGTGAACTAAGTTTCGTAGTTTTGTTCTTTCTATTGTTTTGTTTTTCTGATTTATGATAGGCTTTTGTTAAAATCGTCTGTCATATTTCTCGTATTTGGGAACGAATGGCAAGTTCTTCGTAAATATGAGAGTTATGAGCGTTGTTTTGTAAATAGCTGATAATCATACAGATAGTTAAAATACGTAGCTTTTTTGTATTAAAACACGACTATATTTTTCAAAATATAGAAGAATAAAAAGGTGTATTAGAATAGAAAGAGGGCTTGTTTTTGCTTTTTAGTGAGCTGAAAGTTCAACTATTGGGCTCTGAAAGTTCAACTTTGAGGGTGTAAAACATATATGTTTAGCAGCGTCAGAGTTGAACTTTGGTATTTTGAGTATGGGTGATATGTGTTTTAGGTGATATTATGAGGCAAACAGAACAACTCTATTTGAGGAATTGAAATGTTAAATAGTCGACCCTCAAAAAGGCGACATCGCATTTTTTCATATAGCCCTGCGGGAAGAATTGGTGTTGAAAATTTAATTCTTGTCTTCCACAGCACCACATAATCACTCTTTCAATTAGGCACAAAAGAAGCCTCATGGCTCTTTTGAAGTTAAATGCTGCAGCTGCAAGCATGACATTGATGGAGTCTCCGAAGAGACCCTTGTAGAAGTTCCTCCCCAACCGGTGGTCTGCCTTGCAGTGGCCAATGACAGGCTCTATTCCTGCCCGCTTGCGGAAGAGTTTGTGCTTTTTGTTCTTGGCGTACCGTGAGTCTGTTTTCTTGGGCGTGTCCGGAATTATGATTTGTGTCTGCCCGCTCATACTTTGTCCTCGGTATCCCCTGTCGCAGGCAAGTGTTTTTATTTTCCTGTCATACAGCCGCCTGACCTGCTCCATTGCCTTGTCTATCGTATGGCCGTCATACTCATTGCGGAATGACAGCGCGCCGATGATGAGTCCGTCCCATAGTCTGACGATGGAAACCTTGTTGCCGAACTCGTACTTCTTGCCCTCTTTTCCCTTGCTGATACAAAGCACGTCTGGCTCGTGAAGCGAGTAGATCTTATGGCCGTCCAACCGCTCGCCGTTGACAAGCCTCATGCAGATGTCAATCCGCTTCTGGTAGGCATTTCTATCGGGCAGCAGGCGAAGCAGCTCCCTGAGCAACCTGCCCGCAATGGTGCGCATCCGCTTGTCGGCCTTCCTGACTTTGGCCTTGCTGTTCTTCCTACCCCTGAAGCGCTGAACGAGCTTCAGTTCCTTTATCTCCTTGGCATAGCTCTGGCGGACCTTGAGGTTTTCCTTCTCCGCCACGCTGTGGCAAAAGGCTATCACCTTGTTCAGGAGTTTCGAGTCCGTGGGGAAGGTCACGTTCTTCTCCTGCACCGTCGTGTCGATGAATGCGGTATGCTCCGCATCGGGCTTGCGTCCACGTCCATCCTTGCCGTCTTTCCCCTGCATCTCCTCTTTTCTGTGGTCGCCGATTAAAAGATTGATGCGGATGCTTTCCTTGAGTATCAGCTCCATGCCAGATTCACCGATGCGACGGCGGAACTCGACAAGCTCGGTGGGAACGCAGGGAGCGTCGGTGCGGAATGCCTCCATCCCGCAAAAATACTGGAAGTAGGCGTTCTCCGAGAACTGCTCCACGACGCTCTCGTCTGAAACGTCACGAAGGTGTTTCAAGATCAGCAGACCGACCATCAGACGGATGGGCTTGGCCATACGGCCAGTGTCCTTGCTGTAAAGAGGGGCAAAAGACTGCTCAAACAGATTCCAATCAATCAGATTGGCTAACTTGTACAGGGAATTCTTGGGAGAGAGCATTGTCTCAAGATCCCAGAATAATGATGCCTGACGGACTTTGGATGGAGATTTATACATCGTTGAATTGCAAGATTTTACTATACAAAGATACAAAACTTTGTAGAAATATGCAAGTTTGAGAACGATTATTTTATTGATAACCAGATGGTTAAATACTTTTCAAGGGGAGACTAAATAGTGCGCCTGTGGGTGGTGCGTAGAAATGCTGTTGATATGAAACGAAAAATGCGCTTCAAGGCAGACTTGAAACGCATTTTTTCTGTTGTGAGTATTTGAGGATTAATCTTCTCCTTCTTCCTTCTTCTTGCGAGTAACTCTCTTTTTCTTTGGTTTTTCTTCAGCAGCTTCAATCTTTACACCTGCCAATTCTGGGTCGATGAGGATACGTCCGCAATATTCGCACACGATAATCTTCTTGTGCATCTTGATGTCCAATTGACGCTGAGGTGGGATTTTGTTGAAACAACCACCGCACGCATCACGCTGTACGTACACAATGCCCAAGCCATTGCGAGCACCCTTGCGAATACGCTTGAAGCTACGGAGCAAGCCTGTCTCGATTTTTGTTTCCAATTCGCCAGCCTTTTCCTTCAAGTCTTCTTCTTCATCGCGTGTTTCTTGCATAATTTCTTCAAGTTCGGCACGTTTTTCTTCTATTGCCTTGTAGCGGTCTTCGAGCATTTCTTCGTTGCGCGCCAAGTCGTCCTGGCGTTCGCGAATGCGAGTTTGTGCTTCGTCTATCTTCTTTTTGCAAAGTTCCACTTCCAATGTTTGGTACTCTATTTCCTTTGTCAGCGTGTCGTATTCGCGGTTATTAGCCACCATATCGAGCTGCTTGTTGTAGCGTTCCAAACTTGCTTTAGCCTCTTCGATGTCGCCCTTCTTCTGAGCGATAGCGTGCTGGAAATCGTCAATCTCATACTTTATTTTTTCGATACGAGTGTTCAATCCTGCGATTTCGTCCTCAAGGTCGCGTACCTCTAATGGTAATTCACCACGCAATGCACGCTTCTCGTCGATAGCCGAAAGTGTGCTCTGCAACTGATAAAGATTTTTCAGTTTCTCTTCTACTGACAATTCTTTAGGGTCTTTCTTTGCCATTGTTGTAAATGTTTATGTTGTTGTTTGCTTTGTTTCTTTTCTTGTTTCACCTTATCTATTGTAGGTAGATAATGGGGTTGGTGTTGGTGCGTGTGAGATAGGTTTTTACGCCTTTGCACTCACGCTGTATGATGTCTTGTAACACCTCGTTGGTGTATTGTTCGCTCTGATAGTGTCCGATGGTGCAGATTTGTATCTCTTGTTCGTGTCCGAAGTAGTCGTGATAGTGCATCTCGCCTGTGACGAACGCATCTGCACCTTCGCCAATGGCATTGCCAAGGAGGAAAGCTCCTGAGCCTCCACACAGTGCCACACGTTTTATTTCACGGCGCAAGAGTTGGTTGGCTTGTACACATTCTACGTTGAAGGTTCGCTTCAAGAGCAACACAAAGTCGTCTGCTGCCACGCCTTCTTCCCATTCGCCTATGACGCCTTCTCCACCTATTATCTCGCCCGTTGGGGTCTTTAAAGTTTGTTGTTTTCCAAAGAAGCGGAGGTTGGTTAAGCCCAATTTTTCGGCTATTTTGTAGTTTACACCGCCTATGGCTGCATCAAGATTGGTGTGCATTGCAACGATGGTAATGTCGTTCTTAATCGCCTTAATAATAGAGCGTTGCACGTATGTAGTGTCGGAAACTTGGGTAAGTTTTCCGAATATCAATGGGTGGTGGGCTACGATGAGATTGCAGCCTAATGCTATTGCCTCGTCTACTATCTGTTCAGTGACGTCAAGGCACAATAAAGCCCCTGATACTTCCGCCTCTGTCAATCCAACTTGCAGACCAGCATTATCATAGCTCATCTGTAAGGGCAGGGGCGCAAATTGTTCAAGGGCATCGATAACTTCCTTAATTTTCACGCTACGCATAAGTTTATATGGACTGCAAAGATACGAAAATAAACTTAAACAGCAGAAGATCAAGGAGTAAAACTTTAATAAAATGTGTTTCTTGGGATTTTTTGTTCAAATATTATACTTTACAAAATAAAATTGCTTATCTTTGCAGTATCTTTATAAAACTCTAAACTTTAATATTTTGAACACTATGGAGGAAAAGGAATTAAGTCCTGAGGAGAGTTTAAGAGTAATCAACCGAATGATGAAGGATAATGTGGCTGTACGTTTGCAACCCATCAATTTCATTAATGTGTGGGGATTGCTTTCTGCTGTTATTTATGCGCTTACTTATCTTGTGAGCGATGTTTTTGTTTATGCGTGGCCTGCTGTACCCGTTTTGAGTTGGTTGACCTATGGCATTACGTATGTTCAGCCTAAGAAGCGTCGCAAAACGATGAATTATCTTGAGCGAAACATCTATAAGTCGTGGAATAGCATTACTTTTATGACCACTGCGCTGATGTTTGCTTTTTACGATTCAGTTAAAAATGAACTTTGTTTATCTATATTTAGTTTGTGCCTCGCCATCATCGTTGCCAAGTCGTTTGCTCGTCAAAGTTTGAAAGAGTTTTATCCTTTCGTTAATTTATTCTTGGCGGTAATGCAATTGATTAATGACGGAGAAACGATGCGACTTACTTTTCATTTCCTCTTTTCGGCTATTCTCTTAGAGAGTGTTTTTGATGATATGTTTAGCTATTTTCAGCTTCGCAAAACGAATAAAGAGGGTGGGGAATAGCTTATGTTTCAGTCGTTAGACCCCTTACTTCATAGTGAGCTACGCTTGGCGGTGATGTCTCTGCTTATCAATATCGAGGAAGCCGACTTTGTATATATTCAAGAGAAGACGCAAGCTACATCGGGCAATCTTAGTGTGCAGCTCGATAAGTTGGAAAAGGCAGGATATATAGAAAGCGAGAAGGCATTCTTTGGTAAGCGCCCTCGCACCACTTGCCGTATTCTGCCTAAAGGTAAGCAAGCCTTTGCCGACTATGTGGAGGCGTTGAAAAGTTATATCGGATAGTTAAACCCAAAGCGGTCATTAGCCCGCAAAGGCTTTTTAAACCCAAATCGGTCGTTAGACCAGTTTAAGTGCTTACTTCATTATTTTTGAAACTTATGAGATGTCTTTTGGATTATTTTGGCTTTATTTTACCTATATCTGCAGTCACATAGCCCGCTATGCTCCTTTGATATATGCAAAATAAATCTCAACATAATCGCAAAATACATTCTCATTCTAACGACCGATTTGGGTTAAAGCGTTTAGATGTTATGCTTTTCTTCGTCTTTGCACCTTATTTGGGCTCTTTTCGTTTGTTTTTTTCAGTTGTTTAGCTCGCTAAACGTCTTCAAAAACAACCAAAAATAGCTCAAAATAAGCTCGTAAATCTCGAAGAAGTCTAACGAACGGTTTGGGTAAAAAAATGATAGTTAGAACGTCTAATTTGGTAGGTATGAAAACAATAAAAGGCAGCCGTGAGCTGCCTTTTGTTGTATGAATAAGTCTTCTTTTGCTGTTTTATGCCTCGCCTTTGAGTATCTGTTCTGCGTGTTTTACGCTTTCGGGTGTAGGCTCTGGAATGTCTTTGAGGGTGTACGGAATGTTCAAGTTTTCCCATTTGTACACACCGAGTGAATGGTAGGGGAGTACTTCTATCTTTTCTACATTGTTTAATGTTTCGATGAAGGCACGCAATTGGTAAAGGTATTCGTCCTTGTCAGTGATGGTTGGCACCAATACGTGACGTATCCAAATGGGCTTGTTTATATCGGAAAGGTAGCGAGCGCAGTCTAATATGTTCTCATTTGGCCAACCTGTAAGTTTCTTATGTTCAGCGGAGTCGATGTGTTTGATGTCGAACAATAACAAATCGGTATAGCGCATCAATTCTTCAAACTTAGCAAAGAAAGTACCATTACGGCGGAAAGGTTGGGCTGAAGTATCTAAGCAGGTGTTGATGCCTTGCGCTTTAGCCTTTCGGAAGAAGTCGATGAGGAAGTCTATTTGCAATAACGATTCGCCACCGCTTACAGTTATACCACCATTTTTTCCCCAATAACTTTTGTAACGTACCGCTTGCGCAAGAAGTTCGTTGGCAGTCATTAGCTGGTCGGATTGAGGTTCCCACGTGTCAGGATTGTGGCAATAGCGGCAACGCATCGCACAACCTTTTAGGAAAACTATAAATCTTATACCTGGACCATCTACCGAACCAAAAGTTTCGATAGAGTGAACACGTGCTCGTATTGTGCCGTCTGTATGCAAAAGTTCGTCTGTGTTATATTCAACGGTGGTTTCGCTCATAATGTTTTTTTTTGATTTCGTAACGTGAAAGTTTTGTTTTCACGTTCTTGTTGTTGGGTGTATAAAAAGGGGGTGTGTCAAAATAGGCACCTCCTCTTTTTTATTCTTTCTTCTCTTTACTCTTCTTCTCTCTCTATTTTTTTAGCTTTATGCTGCGTTTTTAAGTGTAAAATTACTTTTGGGCATTATCAATCGTTCATAAAGGCTAAAAATGGACAAAAAGGCATCCCTAAATGAGGCTATAAGTGATCTTATCTCCTTTGTCGTGAGCTTTTTGCACATTTTTGCTATGTTTAATGCTATGGCAAAGAAGGTAAAGTTCATTCTGACCTTGTCTATTCCAAAATGTCTGAAGCGTTTGTAGGCTTTGTTAAATTTCATCTGTCCAAAGACCGCTTCTGGTTCAATGCCTCTTCGCCCTCGATGCTTGATACCTTTGGGGAAGGTTAGAAGTTCTCGTGCTTTCTGTTTGTAGGCTTCTAACTGATGATTTACCTCTATTATTCTGTCTCCTTTTGCCTTAAAACACAGACTTCTCAATGGGTGGTCTTCACACCTTTGAGCTTGATATTTAGCGTTGTATGTAACGAAGCTGCTATCTGTAACGATGCGTTTATAACCGACGTATTTCATATGCTGACCCATTGAGCAAACGTAGTAATCGTCCTCCTTGTTGTTTCTATTACCTCTTCTTGGGCTGCATTGTCTTGGGCGATAACATCATCAATCTGTGAAATCAACACCTCTATTTTTTTAAGGAGTTTAGCACGATTGAACTCTACACTTTTACGCCAAACAAAGGTGTACTTGTTAGCTTTCGACTCTATTTTTGTACCGTCAATATACGCTGTTTCAAGGCTCAAAAACCCTTTCTCTGAAAGTATAAGGATGATTTGTGTAAAGATATTATCGATTTCATACTGCAATCGGTTGCGAAAACGATTAATGGTAGCAAAGCAAGGTTGCTCGTAACCAGCGAGCCAAATGAAGTGAATATCCCGTAGGAGTAAGCGCTCCATACAGCGACAAGAATAAATGTTGTGCATATAAGCGTAAAGAACAACCTTTAGCAGCATCTTGGGGTGATAAGGATTGCGCCCGTCGGCATTATAAAGTTGATAAAAATTAGTTAAATCCAGATTATCCACTAATACATTTAACAACCGAACAGGGTCGTTCGGAGCAATATCTTTATCGATTTGCTGCGGAAAAAGCAACATTTGGTTGAGTATGTAAGGACAAAAGTTAAACTTTGCCATAATTATGATTTATTTTTGCCTAAAGGTACAAAACCTTTAGGAAATAGCAAAGCCCTGGTTTGAGAAAGTCGGGGCTTTGTGATAAAAAAAGGATGTGCCTATTTTGACACACCCTCCTTATTGTTTTGATGTATTTGTACTCTATGGAATATTTCTACATTTTATATTGTAGGGGCTCGATATGTCGAGTTCCATTAGATATACATTGCTGTGAATACATCTATATTTTACATCTTTCCGTGCGCCTGACGAGCGATAACGTCCATCTGCTGTTCACGAGTAAGGTCGATAAACTTCACTGCGTAACCACTTACACGGATTGTGAAGTTAGCATACTCTTCCTTCTCTGGGTGTTCCATTGCATCAATGAGCTTTTCTACACCGAATACGTTTACGTTCAAGTGGTGAGCACCACGGCTGAAGTATCCGTCCATTACACCTACGAGGGTGTTTGTACGTTCTTCGTCGTCCTTACCCAATGTGCTTGGAGCAATAGTTTGAGTGTTAGAAATACCATCGAGAGCATATTCGTAAGGTATCTTAGCCACAGAGTTTAATGATGCCAGGAGACCATTCTGTTCAGCTCCGTAAGATGGATTTGCACCAGGTGCCAATGGCGAACCATCAGGACGGCCGTCAGGCATACAGCTTGTGTACTTACCATAAACCACGTTTGAAGTAATGGTAAGAATACTTGTTGTTGGCTCAGAGTTACGGTATGTGTGGTGCTTCTTAATCATTCCGATGAAGGTCTTCAACAACCATACTGCAATTTCGTCAGCGCGGTCGTCATCATTACCATATTTAGGGAACTCGCCTTCGGTCTTGAACTCGAGAGGGAAGCCTGTTTCGTCGCGAATGATGTTCACCTTAGCGTACTTGATTGCAGAGATAGAGTCTACAACGTGGCTGAAACCAGCGATACCAGTAGCAAATGTGCGGCGTACGTCTGTATCGATAAGTGCCAATTCTGCAGCTTCATAGAAGTATCTATCGTGCATATAGTGGATAAGGTTCAATGTGTTCACGTAAACACCTGCCAACCATTCCATCATATCCATAAACTTAGGCATAAATTCGTCGTAGGTAACAACGTCGCCTTCGATAGGACGGAGTGCAGGACCACACTGTTCGCGAGTCTTGTGGTCAACACCACCGCTGATAGCGTATGTCAAACACTTAGCCAAGTTTGCACGAGCACCGAAGAATTGCATTTCTTTACCAGTCTGTGTTGCCGATACGCAGCAGCAGATAGAGTAATCGTCGCCCCATACAGGACGCATCACTTCATCGTTTTCGTATTGGATAGAGCTTGTTGTAACCGAAATCTTAGCTGCATACTTCTTGAAGTTTTCAGGAAGTGCAGGTGTGTAAAGCACGGTAAGGTTTGGCTCTGGTGATGGTCCCATATTCTCTAATGTGTGGAGGAAACGGAAGTCGTTCTTTGTTACCATTGAACGTCCGTCCATACCCAAACCACCTACTTCCAATGTTGCCCATACAGGGTCGCCAGAGAAGAGTTGGTTGTAAGAAGGAATACGAGCGAACTTCACCATACGGAACTTCATAACCAAGTGGTCGATGAGTTCCTGTGCTTCCGCCTCTGTCAATGTGCCTTCAGCCATATCACGTGTAATGTAAATATCGAGGAAGGTAGACACACGACCTACTGACATTGCAGCACCATTCTGTGTTTTGATAGCTGCCAAGTAGCCAAAGTACAACCATTGTACAGCTTCGCGAGCGTTGTTTGCAGGCTGAGAGATGTCGTAACCATAAATCTTAGCCATCTCTTTCATTTCTTTCAATGCCTTGATTTGCATTGAAATTTCCTCACGAAGGCGGATAATATGGTCTTGCATTTCACCGCAACCGCAGTTCTTCAAGTCTTTCTTTTTCTCTTCGATGAGGAAGTCGATACCATAAAGTGCAACACGACGATAGTCGCCTACGATACGACCACGACCGTATGTATCAGGCAAACCTGTAAGAATGTGGTTGTGACGAACGATTTTCATTTCGTCTGTGTACGCATCAAACACACCGTCGTTGTGAGTTTTGCAATACTTTGTGAATATTTCGTGGAGTTTTTCTGAAGGTTGATAGCCGTATGTGGTACAAGCCTGTTCAGCCATTTTAATACCACCGTATGGCATAAAGGCACGCTTCAAAGGCTTATCGGTCTGAAGACCAACAACCTTTTCTAAATCCTTGAGCGATTCATCGATATATGCAGCAGGGTATGCTGTCATACTTGAAACAATTTCGGTTTCCATATCGAGAACACCACCCTTAGCACGCTCTTCCTTCTGAAGTTCTTTCAACTTGCCCCAAAGTTTGTTTGTTGCATCTGTTGGTTCTGCGAGGAACGACTCATCACCATCGAATGATGTGTAATTCGCCTGAATAAACTCGCGCATGTTTACTTCATCAAGCCATTTAGTGCCTGTGAAACCTCTCCATTCTTTTCTCATAACAGTTTAGAAAGTTTAAATGAGTATTATTAACCATGTGTGTGTTTCTCACACAATGATTAGTTATGTTGTATTTAGGTTTGCAAAGTTACTTCGTTTGTAACATTTACACAATACTTATATATTGGTATTTTGCATTGCACATCATTTGCGAGATGTGCATAAAATAGGCTTTTTATCGTTTTTAATACCTAATAGTAGGTATTTTTGCTTCCGTTTTTGTCATCTTTACATTGCAAAAATGGGGTTTAAATACTTTCATTAATGCTCATTATTAGGTATTTTTCTTTGCTTATAGTTTTATAGTTCATCGTTGTATGGGTTATCAATAATAATATGTATCTTTGCGAATAGATAATGAGAAACCCATTTTAAAGACATTGAAACTATGGATTTGCAAGAATACAAACAACTTATATTAGACGATTTACTCACCCGAATCACAAAAAGTGGCGAACCTATGATAGACGAACATACGGCAATAGAATTGCTCAATTCTATTGATGATGAAGATTTGCTCGATGGTATGCTTTTCAACGAACCTAAGGACGTGGCAGATGTTATTATCGAATCGCTTTGAATATGATACGAATAAACCAACATAACTCTATATATAACGCTGTTCAACAAGAAGTTGCACCTTCCAAACGCAGCACTAAAGCTATTTGGGGTGTTGCTTTCTGCTTGCTCTTAACAGCCGTTGTATCGTGCGGAAGTAGCAAGTTTACGGGCGAAAGTACAACTTTCCGCAAAGACGATGCAGCCTTGTCTGCGCAATACCACTTTTGTGACCTTCAGGGCGAGATACCTAAAGCAGCCAAAGAATATGGTATAAAACCCATAGAAACTCGCAAGCAGTTGAGAAGGAAGGGGCGAAGCCTAAGGAAGATAAGGTCTAATAAGTATTATCTGCTCGATCCAATGGAACATTCATCGCCTTTTCTCACTGCTGGTGCAAAGGGCTTGTTGAAGGAGATAGGCAAGCGATTTCAGCGAGAATTAGCCCGTTTAGGCTACCGACCCCATCGTATCATTTCCACATCAATGCTCCGTACCCGTGAAGACATTGGTAAACTGCGCCGTGTGAATGGCAATGCTGCCACCAATTCTTCACACTTGTATGCCACATCGTTCGACCTTAGCTACACTCGCTTTAATAGAATAGGTATGGAGGGCGACCCTGTAGACAATAACACGATGTGTAATATTCTTGGTAAAATCATTTTCGACCTGCGTAAAAATGGCGACTGTTGGGCAATATACGAACCCAATCAGCATTGCATACACGTTACAGCAAGGCGATAAATGAAATAGAAAACTTAAAAGGCTGGTTCTATAAGTTACCACCGCATATCGTTATTAAATTTTTATGAAATACGTTTTGTTGTCTTTTGGCTTCTTTTTATATAAAACAGGCTGCGCCTCAACCATTCAAACAAGTTTGATTGCATTCGGCTTGCTCCGTTTTTGGTTCAAAATGTAAGTTCGTTCAGTCGTGTAGCTCGCTACACTCCTTCACGCTCTTGCATTTTGACCTCAAAAATAAGCTCAAAATCTAACAAAGCTAATTTATAGAACCAGCCAAAACCAATTTAAAAAACTATCATTAATGCAAATGAAAACATCACTTACATCCGTTCTGCTCTTTTTTAGCACTATCTCAATGGCGCAATACAGAGTAGTAGACATTCAAGACGGGGCAGCCATAGCTTATGCCACCCTGCACAACGAAGCAGGCAATACCCTTGGTACAACTACCGAAAGAGGTGAATTGCCAGCCTCAGCCCTCCAAGCCAAAGGAAAAATATCTATCACTCACATCGGCTACGAACCCTACTCTGTAGACCTATCTCAGCAGAAAGACAGCTTAATAGGTATGCTGCCCATTACCTACGCATTAAAAGAGGTGAGTGTAGGTTCAAATCCTAATGGGTATATGAAGCTGAAGGGATTTTTTAGATACTACATTGACGAAGGCGGAAAAATATGTTACTATAAGCAAGGCATAGCCAACCATTACTTTAAGATGAAGAATGGGCGTCCGAGAGTAACAACACTAAACAGCCCAATGTATTATGCAGCCGATATACAACTGCGCAAAGATGGGAAGTTGCCCAATGTTTCAAAGTTAGCCGACTGTGCTTTTGTAGAGCCCGAATACAAAGTAGAAATCAATCACTATCCCACCGAGCACCTCCGCCCCCACTGCGACACCATCTTGGTGAATAAGGATAAGCGTTATAAGAAGGTGAAAGTGCATACAGGAGCTGAAAATAAAACCATAGAACTCAGTTCGTTGTGGTTTGAAAATGATAGCGCAGAGACAGCGAAAGGCTTAAATCTTAGTCTTTTAGGAAAACTCATAGGCTTAAAGCGATTTGTGATAAAGAATACAAAGCGCAACGAAATATACCGATACAACCCCAATGGTGCACACAGCGTATGCGACTTGATAAGCATATCGGGTCATACAGATGTGATAGTAAAAGACAAAGGAGATACAAAGGATAGAGCGATGAGCATCTACGGAGAGTTTTTTGTACTCGATTATGAGATTATAGACAAAGAAGACATTGCTACCGAAAGTAAAAAACTATTTGATAGTCATAATGTATCACGCCCAAATACTGTTCCCAAGCTTGCCGAAGGAGTGGAAAAAGCAGTTAAGAATATGAAGTCAATAACGGACGAATAAGTATCTCGTCTTTATCTTTAACCCAAATCGGTCGTTAGACTTCTTCGAGATTTGCGAGCTTATTTTGAGCTATTTTTGGTTGTTTTTGAAGACGTTTAGCGAGCTAAACAACTGAAAAAACAAATGAAAAGAGCCAAAATAAGTTGCAAAGACGAAGAAAAGCATAACATCTAAACGCTTTAAAAAGCCTTTGCGGGCTAACGACCGATTTGGGTTTAAACAATAAAGAAGGCAGCCGCTATGTGCAGGCTGCCTTCTTTGTCATATATTAATAAGGTGTAAATTCTTACTTCACTACTACCTTTTTGCCTTTGTGGATATAGATACCACGTGTAGGCTTTTCTATCTTGCGACCCATCAAGTCGTAGTAAGCTTCGTCAGCGTTGTTGGCTGTTTCTGCATTTATTTCTTCTATGCCGTTTGCACCATTAGGGTCTTTATAATTGAAACGTATCTTTCCGTCTTCCAACACTTCAATGTTGTAAATAGGTATATCAGTAATATTGGTTCTGTTGATGCTCTTGAATGCGAGTATCTCTTTTACCTTATCACCGTAAAGATTGCTTTTGCTTGCATTGAAGTCCAATGCTGCATCATCTGCATTAATAATGTGCGCGCGACGTGCATTAGGGCGAATGTTTACAAAGTTTTCTTTCCACGCCGACTCATCATACGCATAGTGGCTCACCATTAGTCCGTTACCAAAGCTTACCTTGCCTCTGCTGTCATAGTAAGACTCTGGATACCACGTGTCAGGGTATCGGTTTTCTAAGATGTAGTATTCATTTCGGTTTTTTGGGTTACGTATTACCACCGCCAAGTCGCCATCTTCGTCCTTTGCAGGCGATAGCGTTACTGTTTGTGCTTCGGTTAGTTCTTTTATCTTGAGCCAACCCATATACGAGCGTTCGTAAGCAGTGTAACCTATTGGCGAGCGTGTATTCTTTACATACGCCCCACAATCCATAATCGACCACATACCGAAGGGGTTGCCAATATAGTCGTCGCCCAATGTATTGTAAAAGTCGGGAAGGCCTAAAGCGTGGCCAAACTCATGGCAGAATACGCCCATACCCATCAATTCGTTGTTGTTCTCAAGTTCATTACCTACAAAGAATGATTTGAAGTGAACGCCATCTATATCCTTTTCGAAGTCGCTTTGGCAAGGCCATACCAAGTCGTCATACTTTGCTATTGGTTCCTCTGTCGCTTCACCTTTACCAGCATAGAGCACAGTAATCAATTCTACATTGCCTTCGCTGTTGGCAAACTCCTTAAAGTCGATACCCTGTTTCATAGCTTCCTTTACAGCATCCACCACAAGAAACTCTACATTAGGCTCGTTTCCATTTTGATCGTTTTTGCCATAATATCTATAGCTATTTGGTACGGTTACAGGACCTAAAACTACGAAGTTAGGAACGAATTTTCCACGACTTTGTGCAACAAAATAGTCTCTTGTTGAACCTTCGCAGTCAGTTTCTTCCTTATAGTTTACCTCGTTGTAGTAGCGTGTCATTTTCTCTACAGTAGTAGTTGGTTGCAATTTTGTGTCAGCAAAGTTGACCAAGATTACAGGCACTTTAGTACTTCCAATGCTATTCACAGAACCTCTCGAACGCTTATTGTATTCGCCAAGTCCGTCAGTTGTAGATGCAGCTATTATACGTGGGTTAGCCTTGCGAGTATGATTGATGCGAAAGTCTGCCAATTCGTCCAATCGTGTTTCGGTGCGAGTTTCGTTCAAGAAAGCCACCTCTTCAGCACTGCGGTTGTCAGCGTCGTGTGCCAATATGCCCGACGATACCAATTTGCCATCTTTCATTACGGCATAATATAAGTTATCGCCACCATTCTGTACCAAGATTTTGCCATCGAGCGTTGTAAAAAATGCCACGTGTCCTTCGCCGTGCGCACGCACGTTTACCTTAGTACCATCGCTTTGCGACATTGCCCAAATTTTTGGAATAGGCTGAATTGCATTCGAAGGGATAGCTATCGTTCCCATAAGGAATAGGGATAATATTAGTTTTTTCATCTTTGTTATTTCTTATATATAAATAAATGTACGACTACAAAGTTAAGTAAAATATTGCTATTTAAAATAACTTTGTAATGGTTTTTGCCAAAAAGTTAGAAGAAAGCGGTTAAACCCAAATCGCTCGATTTGGATTTAACCCTCTATCCGAGTTAGGAATAAACGTTGTAAGGATAACAAATACTGTGCCAAATACGAAATAAATAATCTGTCATTTAACACTTAAAATGTTGAAATAGGATTGTTTTATACCTCTTGATTAGTGTTCTAAAACTCCAAACGTAAACTTTTCTTACTCCATAGTTCTACTTTGACTTTGCCAAACATATATGTTTTGCCTTTCCAAAGTTCAACTATGAGCCTCCCAAAGTTCAACTCTGAACTTCCCAAACGCCACTTTTTAGGTGCTTTTCTCACCTGTTTGTTGGTTCTATTGCTTTATTCTTCCTTGCTATTGGCGGTTGATAGTTGCACATAATCTTACTTTTCTTCATATAGCGTTGATGTTCTGTAGGTTACACTTGCACACGCATAACTCTTCTGTTTGCTTACAACTCTCTTTTTGTTTGCGTATGTGCGAAATATGAATGATGTTTTTAACGTATAAGATGGGATTTTAACAAAGTTTTGTTTTTATCTTTTTTGCCCCTTTCGTGCTACACCATATTATAAAAAACATAAAAAGAAGAGTTGTTTGCAAATAATTTAGTAAATTTGCACAAAATAAAAAGAATTAAATTCATCAAAATAAAACAATGAACGTTTTAGAATTATCAGAACAAGAGATTATACGCCGTCAGAGCTTGCAAGAGCTGCGCAACTTGGGCATTGACCCTTATCCTGCAGCAGAGTTTCCAACCAACGCTTTCTCAACGGATATAAAATCGGAATTTAAAGAAGACGAAAAGCGACAGGTAGTTATAGCAGGTCGACTAATGGGTCGCCGTGTTATGGGGAAAGCCTCGTTTGCTGAAATCCAAGATAGTAAGGGCAGAATACAGGTATATGTAACTCGTGACGAGCTTTGCCCGGGCGAAAACAAAGATACTTACAACGTACTCTTCAAGAAACTACTTGATATTGGCGACTTTGTTGGTATCAAGGGCTTTGTGTTTAAGACCCAAATGGGCGAAATATCTGTACACGCTGAAGAGATAACATTGCTTTCAAAGAGCTTGAAGCCTATGCCTGTAGTGAAGTACAAAGATGGTGTGGCTTACGATAAGTTTGACGATCCAGAGCTTCGCTACCGTCAACGCTATGTTGACCTTGTCGTAAACGAGGGCGTAAAAGATACCTTCCTAAAGCGTGCAACCGTATTGCGTACGATGCGCCGTTTCTTTGACGAGGCTGGTTATACAGAGGTAGAAACTCCAACCTTGCAGACCATTGCAGGTGGAGCAAGTGCTCGTCCGTTCATTACTCACTTCAATGCGCTCAATACCGATATGTATATGCGTATTGCCACCGAGTTGTATTTGAAGCGACTTATCGTTGGTGGTTTTGAAGGTGTGTACGAAATTGGTAAAAACTTCCGCAATGAGGGTATGGACCGTTTCCACAACCCAGAGTTTACTTGTATGGAGCTTTATGTTCAGTACAAGGATTACAACTGGATGATGAGCTTTACCGAGCAGTTGATAGAGAAAATCTGTATCGAAGTGAATGGTAAGCCAGAAATACAAGTGGGCGATAACCTCATCAGCTTTAAAACTCCATTCCGTCGTTTGCCTATCTTAGAGGCTATCAAGGAAAAGACAGGTTTCGAGCTATATGGTAAGTCGGAAGACGAAATACGCCACATTGCAGTGGACGAATTGAAGATGGAAGGCATTGATGCTACTTTTGGTAAGGGCAAACTCATTGACGAAATATTTGGAGAGTTCTGCGAAGGCACATTCATACAGCCTACCTTCATCACCGATTATCCTGTTGAGATGTCGCCATTGACCAAGAAGCACCGCTCTATGGAAGGGCTTACAGAGCGTTTCGAGTTGATGGTAAATGGTAAGGAGTTGGCAAATGCTTACTCTGAGCTTAACGACCCAATCGATCAAGAGGAACGCTTCAAGGAGCAAATGCGATTGGCTGATAATGGAGACGACGAAGCAATGATTATCGACCAAGACTTCCTCCGTGCGCTTCAGTATGGTATGCCTCCTACATCGGGTATCGGTATCGGTATCGACCGCCTTGTGATGTTGATGACAGGTCAGGAGTACATTCAGGAAGTGTTGCTCTTCCCACAGATGAAGCCAGAGGCAAAGATGCCACAAAGTAGCATCAAGGAGTGGGCTGAAATCGGGGTAAGCGAAGAATGGGTTTACGTTCTGCGCAAGTGCGGTTTCAATCTTATTCAGAATATCAAGGACGAAAAAGCGCAAGGACTTCAGCAGAAGTTGGGCGAAATCAACAAGAAATACAAGCTCGGCTACGATAAACCATCGGTAGACAAGATACAACAGTGGATAGATAAGGCACAGTAAAAATAGTAGGAGTTTAAGGAGGAAAGCCCTTCTTATGCTCCTTTTATTCTATATAGACTTATGTACGACTTAGGAAATATTGCTATCATTGGTAGCGGAAGTTGGGCTACGGCAATTGCAAAAATTGTTGTGGAACATACCCACCATATCGGTTGGCATATCCGCCGTGATGAAACAATTGAGAAATTCAAGCGACTTGGACACAATCCGTCTTATCTTACAAGTGCGCATTTCGATATAAACGAATTGCATTTGTCATCTGATATTAATCGTATTGTGCAGGATTACGACACGTTAATCTTTGTAACACCATCGCCTTATCTCAAGTCTACTTTGAAGAAAGTGAAGACTAAGTTGCACGATAAGTTCATTGCAACGGCTATCAAGGGTATTGTGCCTGACGAAAACTTGGTGTGTTCGGAATATTTCCACAAGGTTTTGGGCGTACCCGATGAAAACTTGGCAGTTATCGGAGGACCATCGCACGCTGAAGAGGTGGCAATGGAACGATTGACTTACCTTACTGTGGGGTGCGAAGATACGGACAAGGCAGAAGCATTGACCGAAGTTTTAACCTCCGACTATGTAAAAACCAAGGTTTCGGAAGATGTTCTCGGCATCGAATATGCTTCGGTTTTGAAGAATGTTTATGCCATTGCTTCAGGCATTTGTTCAGGTTTGAAGTATGGAGACAACTTTCAGGCAGTGATCATTTCTAATGCTATGCAGGAAATGGAACGAGCTTTGGTAAGCATCAACCCCATCAAACGCACAATGACGGATAGCGTTTATCTTGGCGACCAATTGGTTACGGGATATAGCAACTTCAGCCGTAATCGCACATTTGGTATGATGATAGGCAAAGGATATAGCGTGAAGTCAGCCCAAATGGAGATGGAAATGATAGCAGAGGGCTATTTCGGAACAAAGTGTATGAAAGAGATTAATCGCCATTTGCACGTCAATATGCCCATCTTAGATGCCGTTTACAACATTTTATATGAAGGAATAAGTCCGCAAGTAGAGATTAAACTACTCACAGACTCGTTCAGATAACAGAAAGAACGTTTAAGGATAAAGATAAAAAGATATGGAAAGTATTCAGTTAGACATTACAAAGGCTGTACAATTTTTAACCCCTGGTACAGTAGAAGCATTTGCTCCACAGGTAGCAGCTGCACAGAAAGCACTTGAAGACGCTACTTGCGAAGGCAACGACTTCTTGGGTTGGTTGCATTTACCATCACAAATCGTGGAGTCGGCATTGATAGAAGAGATTAAGACAGTTGCCAATACTTTGCGCGAAAAGTGTGAAGTGGTAGTTGTTGCAGGTATTGGTGGCTCTTATTTGGGTGCTCGTGCCATTATCGAAGCATTAAGCAATAGTTTTTCACAACTCATCAACGACAAGCAAAACCCTGTCATTCTTTTTGCAGGAAACAACATCAGCGAGGACTATCTCTATGAGTTGACCGAGTATTTGAAGGACAAGAAGTTTGGTGTTATCAATATTTCAAAGTCGGGTACTACTACTGAGACCGCTCTTGCTTTCCGCTTGTTGAAGAAACAGTGCGAACTTCAGCGTGGTAAAGACGAAGCCAAAGAAGTTATCGTAGCCATTACCGATGCGGTAAAGGGTGCTGCTCGTAAAGCTGCAACACAGGAAGGATATAAGACATTTGTTATTCCTGACAACGTAGGCGGTCGTTTCTCAGTGCTCACACCCGTAGGTTTGTTGCCTATTGCTGTGGCTGGTTTCGATATAGAAGCTCTTGTTAAGGGTGCAGCAGATATGGAAAAGCAGACTTCTATTGAAGTTCCTTTTGCTCAAAACATTGCGGCTCGCTATGCAGCAGTGCGCCAATCGCTCTATCAACACGCAGGAAAGAAGATTGAAATAATGGTCAACTACCAGCCAAAGCTCCACTTTATGGCTGAATGGTGGAAACAATTGTACGGCGAAAGCGAAGGTAAGGACCTTAAAGGTATCTTCCCTGCAGCGTGCGACTTCACCACCGACCTTCATTCTATGGGTCAATGGATTCAAGAGGGTGAACGTTCTATCTTCGAGACCGTAATCTCTGTGGAACAACCTAACCATCAATTGCTTTTCCCACACGATGAAGAGAACCTTGACGGATTGAACTTCTTGGAAGGAAAACGTGTGGACGAGGTGAATAAAATGGCAGAACTCGGCACTCGTTTGGCTCACGTTGATGGTGGCGTACCTAATATTCGCTTAACCCTACCTACATTGAATGCGTATTATTTGGGTCAACTCATCTATTTCTTTGAGATAGGTTGTGGTATCAGCGGACTTGTTCAAGCCGTTAATCCATTCAATCAACCGGGTGTAGAAGCTTATAAAAAGAATATGTTTGCTTTGCTCAATAAGCCAGGATACGAGGCTGAAAGCGCAGCAATAAGAGAACATTTATAAACCAAAGAGTAAGTTCTTATAACCCGAAGGATAAGTTTTTGCTTTGTCGGATTTGTCTGACCCGTCCGACAAGTCTGACCCGTCCGACAAAGCAAACCTATACTACAACTATGTTTACAACAGCTATCAAGGATTACAACGCAACTTCTGCACAGCCATTTGCGCCTCGTGTAGTTTTATTTGATATGGATGGCGTGCTTTACGACTCTATGCCCAACCACGCAAAGGCTTGGCAACGAGCTATGAAAGAGTATGGTATGCACTTCACCGCTGAAGATTCGTATGCTACGGAGGGTGCAAGAGGGGTTGAAACCGTAACTCGTTATGCCAAAATGCAGCTTGATAAGGATTTGACAGAGGAAGAAGCAGAACATATCTATCAAACTAAGGCGGCTTATTTTCACACAATGGAAACCCCAAAGATATTTGATGGTGTGGTAGACTTGATGCGCAAAATTCGTGAAAGCGGTCTTAGAATTGGTGTTGTTACAGGTAGTGGACAGCGAGCGTTAATCCAACGTTTGCTAAACGACTTTGATGAGTTCCTCACCATCGAACAAGTAACCACCGCCTTTGATGTAAAACGTGGCAAACCTAATCCTGAACCCTATCTTACAGGACTTCGCAAGGCTGGAAACTTCGCTCCTTGGGAAGGCATCGTAGTAGAAAATGCTCCCCTTGGTGTGCGTGCTGGCGTGGCTGCAAAATGTTTTACGATAGCTGTCAATAGTGGTCCTTTGCCCGATACTGCCCTCTTAGACGAAGGCGCACACACGCTTTTCCCCTCTATTCGTGTATTGGCAGACAATTGGGAACAATTAATGGCGCAGTTGTAAACCCGCTCATTACAGCCGTGTATTCAATTAAGACCGACCTTGTTATCAATTGAACCCAAATCGGGCATTAGCCCGCAAAGGCTTTTTAAAGCGTTTAGATGTGATGCTTTTCTTCATCTTTGCACCTTATTTTGGCTCTTTTCGTTTGTTTTTTTCAGTTGTTTAGCTCGCTAAACGTCTTCAAAAACAACCAAAAAAGCTCAAAATAAGCTCGCAAATCTCAAAGAAGTCTAACGACCGATTTGGGTTGAAGACAAACTTGTTGTCAACTACAGATAGGCTTACAATCTTCTAATGGCAGACCTCATTTGATGAGTAAGCATCCAATATTAGCCGCCTTTGTGTAACATTCTTGCTTTACTACCTTTGCCCGAAAAACTTATGTTTGTACTCAACGAAACAAATGTTTTTCGGGTTTGTTGCACTCCTGTGGACATGCGTCAGGGTATTCTTCGCCTGTCCCAATTGGTACGCAGCA